>NZ_WQDY01000009.1 GCF_013033355.1 Ruegeria lacuscaerulensis | reverse complement strand
AAGGGGGTTCTAAGGTCTACCCCACAAAGCCGCAAGCAGAAAATTTGAAAAATTCGAAAAAACTCAGAATTTTAAAATTTCAATTTGTTTTCATATACTTACAGATAAATCCACCTCCAAAACGAACTCCCCCCGCCACCGTTTCACCGTGTAACCCGGGTTTTGCACAGGCTTACCCACAGACTCAGGCGGAATCGACCTGTCGGAATCGGCTGAGCGGGTTCGACAGTGGCAGACGCAAGGCCAGAAGGCCCAGAATCACGCTCAGATAGATCAATGGCTCGATCTGGAATCCCTTCGCCAGCATCACGTAATGTAGCCCACCCAAAATCGCGGCTGGATAGACCAGACGTTGCAAGACGCGCCAGCGTGGACCCAAACGGCGCACCGACAGATTGTTTGATGTAGCAGCCAAGGGCAGCAGCAGGAGGAACCCGACCATGCCCACTGTGATATAGGGACGTTTGAGGATGTCGGCCCAGATCTGGCTTGGCAGTTGCACATCCAAAACCAACCATACCAACAGATGCAGACTGACATAGACAAAGGTCAGCACCCCCAAAGCCCGCCGGAACTTCATCAAGTTCAGCCCCGCAAACCGCCGCAACGGAGATACCGCAAGCACGACAATCAACAGCTGCAACGCCAGCTCGCCATAGCGATGTTCCAGCACTTCGATTGGATCAATACCCAATCCTCCGGTCAGACCCTGATAGAACAGCCATGGTGCCGGGATCAGGCCCAGCAGATAGACGGCCCAAACAGGCACCCGGCGGAGTATCTGGTTCACGGTCTGCATGCGCTTAGTAGTATTCCGACAGATCCATGCCTTCGTAAAGACCGGCGACTTCGGCCTCGTAGCCGTTGAACATCAACGTCGGGATACGTTTTGAGAACAGCCCGCCCCCGATGGTACGCTCAGACGCCTGAGACCAACGCGGGTGATCCACATTCGGGTTCACATTACTATAGAATCCATATTCACGCGGGTTGGCCATGTTCCAGCTTGTCGGAGGTTCAACATCCGTAAGGGTAATCCGGACGATCGACTTGATCGACTTGAACCCGTACTTCCATGGAACAACCAAACGCAAAGGGGCGCCGTTCTGGTTCGGGATCGGACGATCATAGATTCCCGTCGCCATGATCGTCAGCGGATGCATTGCCTCGTCCAGTCGCAAACCTTCACGGTAGGGCCAGTCCAGGACCGGGAATTGCACGCCGGGCATCTCATCCGGACGATAGGCAGTCTCAAACGCCACATATTTGGCACCTTCCTGCACACCGGCCATATTCAGCAGATCAGCCAGTTCGAACCCGTTCCAGGGAACAACCATCGACCAAGCCTCGACACACCGGAACCGATAGATTCGCTCTTCGACTGTCATCTCGGACATTATGTCTTTGAAGTCGTATTCACCGGGGCGGTCCACCAGACCATCAATCTGAACGCTCCAGGGTTCGGTGACCAGCGTGTGGGCGTATTTCGCAGGATCATCCTTGCGGGTGCCGAACTCGTAGTAATTGTTGTAGGACGTGATCTCTTCCCAAGTGTTCGGCGTCAAACCCTCAGGAGACTCTTCCGCGGAACCCTTTTGCGCAATCCCCGCCAGCCCGGCACCTGCAAGCCCAGCCATCACCTGCCGCCGGTTCATAAACATCGCCCTTGGGGTGACATCCGCATGTGTCAGTGCATTGGTCCAGCGACGCGCCATCTCTGTCTCCGTGATCGTACATTGTTAATTGTCAGTTAGTGCGCTCTTAGCACAGGACCAAGGCAACATGCGTCACGATTGGGAGACGAGGCTGTAACGAACCATCAAGCGGCGCAACTAAGGCTCAATACAATACTAAACATCTAATCATTCATAAACTTCGGCTAAAAGTAGCCGCTTTTTCATACGAAATGTACATTTAGCCCAACAGAACCTAGCGTCACCCTTGATATTGGCGCTAGCCAACCCGCAGCCCAGCCGCTTAAGTTTTCCCAAGGCGTGAAGGGACGGAGTTGAGATCACCCCAAGGCTGATCACGCAGATAGCGCCACAAAAAATACGACGATATGATCGGAAAGGACGAGACATGAAAATGAAGCTGGTAGCTGGCCTGTCGCTGGCCCTGTTCATCGCGGCATGCGCCGAAAAAGAGACCTACCCAATCTCTGGGTGCGACTCGAATGAGACATTCCCTGTGACCTGCGAGGAAATCGGTGAAGATACCAATCTCGATCAGAGCAACGCACAAGACCTGAACGCGTTGCCGACCGGCACCTAAGAATTCCGATCCTTTGGCCCCTCTGGGTCATGCACGTATTCAAGAGCCTGCCATTCGGCGGGCTCTTGTCGTTTGCGGTCCTCGAAATCATTTGTTCGTTAGATGCAACGTTAACCAAAACGCACAGAACCGATCACGGTGAGTTGAAGCATCGTTCCCCGAAACACTGCACCCTCTCCGACCGCTATCTTTACAACTGCTTCTCGCAAAATGCAGTCTGTTCCGAAGGGGTCTTGTAGGGATCCTTCGAAACCCGACAACCGGGACAGCCGAAAGGGAGAAGACAAATGTGTGACATCTGTGTGATGAACGCGGTCAAGGACCGGATGCTTTCAAGGCGGAGTTTCTTCAAAGCCGCCGCAGCCTCGGGCGTGGCCGTAGCGGCGACCAGTGCAGCAGCGCCAATGGCGATGGCCGCGGGGCACGGCAAGGTTGAGGACATGACCCACACGATCAGCCCTGACTTTCCCACTTATTTTGGTGAGCCCGGCTACGCGTCCGAACAACTGTTCAATTTTGGCGACCACGGCTTCAACCTGCAACGCATGACTGTAAACGAGCACACCGGAACTCATATTGATGCGCCATTGCATTTCTCGGCGGATGGGGCAGCGGTCGACGAAATCCCGGTTACAGATCTCGTGGCACCGCTTTGTGTTGTCGATATCGCTGCGCGGGCGGCCGAAGATGCCGATACTTTACTGACTCCGGACGATCTGAACGCGTGGATGGCAACCCACGGAGATATTCCGGACGGCGCCTGCGTTGCCCTATACTCTGGTTGGGCCGCCAAAGTCGACAGTGACGCCTACCGCGGGTTTGACGGGCAGGCGCAGCACTACCCCGGCTTTCATGTCGAAGCCGCTCAGATGCTGATCGAGGAAACGGGCGCGCGGTCGTTAGCTTCAGACACCCTATCGCTTGATCACGGAATGTCGGCCGACTTTGCCACCCACTACGCGTGGCTGCCGACGGGCCGTTTCGGGATCGAAAACATCGCTGGGTTGGACCGCGTCCCCGCTTCGGGCGCAACGCTGGTTATCGGAGCACCAAAGCACAAAGGCGGCACAGGCGGACCCGCGCGCATTTTCGCGATGGTTTGAATGATAACGGTCGAAAAGGATCGAATGCCCGATCCTTTTCGGCACCGCCAATGAGCGGGTCTTGAACATCGAATAAACCTGCCACAAAGTCCGGACTGCAACTCCAATCCCAGACATGTAGAAACCACGATATGATCACGACCGAGCGGATGATGAAGGCAACTGCCCTGCCTGAAGTGTCCGGACTATCCTTCGACGCGTTTTCCCAAAACGATCTGGTCAATCTGATCATGCAAAGGTCAGAGATCATTCATGACCAACCCCGCTCCGGCAGGATTAACCGCGCCTGGGCCGCCGGAAATCCCGAACCCGCCCTATCGCTTGTGCGGGATCAAGGAACCGATCTGGCGCGCCGCGCTGCCGCAATTATCTATTTAGAGTATCTGGAACTTCGGGATACGATACAAAGCCTCGCTCCGTCATCGATTGCAGATATCGGCTGTGGTTATGCTATGTTCGATCTGTTTTTGTGGCAGGACCACAAGTGTCACCTGAACCTGATTGATTTAGAAACCACTACAGAACGGCATTTCGGATACGCGGAAACCGGCGCGGCCTATTCCAATCTGTCTGTCGCGCGATCGTTCCTGATGGAAAACGGCGTCCGCGCCGGCGACATCAACTGCCTGAATCCCGGTTCAGACGAACTCTCATCAATCGGCACCGTTGATTTGGCGATGAGCTTTATCTCGTGCGGCTTCCACTATCCGGCGCAGACCTATGCAGGTTTTTTTCGCGACGTGGTCGAAGACGACGGTGCCGTCATTCTCGACGTGAGAACCCGCAAACTCCGCGAAGGTTCTGCATTTCTGGAAACCTTGGGTCAGGTTTCTTTACTTGTGGATGCGGCGCAAGGTGGTGCGAAACGGCTAATTGTCCGACAAGGCCCGTAGGTTTATTGCGTGGGCAGCTTTGGCGCTTGGGCGCGAAAGAAAACGATCGTTTATCTGGGCAACAAAACACATGCTTTCGCAAACGAAAAAGACCTACCGAATGGGTAGGTCTTTTAGGGCTTAAAGCTCAGTGCACGACCGCATCATCAGGACGTGGCCGATCAGACGTTCCCAACCGGTCGCCAATAATTAGGCCGTCTGAGCCCGCAGTAACCGGGACGGTCTCACCATCCTTGATCTCACCAGCCAGCAATGCTTCGGCCAGCGGATTCTGAAGCGCGCGTTGGATCACACGTTTCAGCGGACGGGCACCAAAGACCGGGTCATAGCCTTCATCGGCCAGCCATTGCTTGGCACCATCGTCCAGCGCCAGCTCGACCTTACGGGCGGCCAGACGTTTTTGCAGACGCGCCATCTGGATATCGACGATGCCATCCATATCGGCCCGCTTGAGCCGGTCAAAGATGATCGTCTCGTCCAGACGGTTGAGGAATTCGGGCCGGAAATGGGCCCGGACCGCATCCATCACATCGCGCCGCGCCTGCGCGCTGTCTGCGCCTTCGGGCAACTGACTCAGCGCCTGAGACCCAAGGTTCGACGTCAGGATAATCAGCGTCTGTTTAAAGTCCACGGTGCGGCCTTGACCGTCGGTCAGCACACCATCATCGAGAACCTGCAACAGCACGTTGAACACATCCGGGTGCGCCTTTTCGACCTCGTCAAACAGCACGACCTGATAGGGCCTGCGCCGCACGGCCTCGGTCAGCACACCGCCTTCGTCATAACCGACATAGCCCGGAGGGGCACCGATCAGACGGGCGACCGCATGCTTCTCCATGAACTCGGACATGTCGATGCGCACCATCGCGTTGTCGTCGTCGAACAGGAAGTTCGCCACGGCTTTGGTCAGCTCGGTCTTACCCACACCGGTCGGTCCGAGGAACAGGAACGAGCCCAAGGGGCGGTTCTCATCATTCAGACCGGCCCGCGCACGGCGCACCGCGTTTGCGACGGCGGTGACGGCTGCATCCTGACCAATCACGCGGGAATGCAGATCGTCTTCCATCCGCAGAAGCTTTTCACGCTCACCTTCCAGCATCTTGGCTGTCGGGATACCCGTCCAGCGTTCAACAACGGATGCGATTTGGGCTGGCCTCACGGTTTCCTCGGCCATCATCGCATTGCTTTCGGCGTTCTCAGCGTCTGTCAGCTTTTTCTCAAGCTCGGGGATGACGCCATAGGACAGCTCACCCGCCTTGGCCAGATTGCCCTCACGCTTGGCGATTTCCAGATCGGCCCGCGCCTTGTCGAGCTGTTCTTTCAGATCCCGCGCACCTGCCAGCTTATCACGCTCGGCCTGCCACTGGGCGGTCATCTCGGCAGACTGCTCCTGCAGATCGGCCAGGTCCTTTTGCAAGGTTTCCAGACGGTCCTTCGAGGCCGCGTCATCTTCCAGCTTCAGCGCCTCTTCCTCGATCTGCATCTGCAGGATCTGGCGATCCAACTGGTCGAGTTCTTCGGGCTTCGAGTCAACCTCCATCCGCAGACGCGACGCGGCTTCATCGACAAGGTCGATCGCCTTGTCGGGCAGGAAACGGTCAGTGATATAGCGATGTGACAGGGTCGCAGCCGAGACCAGCGCCGAGTCGGAAATGCGCACACCATGGTGCAGCTCATACTTTTCCTTGATGCCGCGCAGGATGCTGATCGTATCCTCGACTGTTGGCTCCTGCACCAATACAGGCTGGAAGCGACGCGCGAGGGCCGCGTCTTTTTCGACGTATTTACGATACTCATCCAACGTGGTCGCGCCGATACAATGCAGCTCACCCCGGGCAAGCGCAGGCTTGATCAGGTTGGCCGCATCCATTGCGCCGTCGGATTTACCGGCACCAACCAGCGTGTGCATTTCATCAATGAACAGGATGATCTCACCCGCCGCTTCGGTCACTTCGGTCAGAACGGCCTTAAGGCGTTCTTCGAACTCACCACGGTATTTCGCACCAGCAATCAGCGCGCCCATGTCGAGCGCAAGCAGCTTTTTGTCCTTCAGCGATTCCGGCACGTCGCCATTGACGATGCGAAGGGCCATGCCCTCGGCAATCGCAGTTTTACCCACGCCGGGCTCACCGATCAGAACAGGGTTGTTCTTGGTCCGTCGCGACAGAACCTGCATCGAGCGGCGGATTTCTTCATCCCGCCCAATGATCGGGTCGATCTTGCCCTCAGCCGCCGCCTCGGTCAGGTCACGCGCGTATTTCTTGAGCGCGTCATAGCCTTCTTCCGCCGACGCGGTGTCGGCAGTGCGGCCTTTGCGGATATCGTTGATCGCCTCGTTCAGTTTCTGCGCGGTGACTGCACCGTCTTCCAACGCCACCTTGGCTTTCGATTTCACCATGCACAGCGCCATAAGAATGCGTTCGACCGGGACAAAGCTGTCGCCTGCCTTGGTCGCGATTTTCTCGGCCTCGTCCAAGACTTTGGCAGTCTGGCCGTCCAGATAGACCTGTCCGGTGTCGCCTTTGACCTTTGGAATACGCGCCATCGAGGCAGCAAGCGCATTCACGACACGGCTGGGCGCACCACCGGCCCGCGTGATCAGGTTGCTGGCCAGCCCCTGATCGTCATCCATCAATGCTTTCAGCAAGTGTTCGGGCGTCAGACGCTGATGCTCTTCCCGCATCGCAATAGTCTGCGCCGCTTGCACGAAACCCCGTGCCCGCTCGGTGAACTTGTTCAAGTCCATAGTATTCTCCTTTTCCAAGCGCCCTGTGTCGATGCGCCCGCTTGGCGGCACGCTTCTGATCTGGGCCTCACATTCAATCTGGGAAATATCTGTCCCGGTTCAAGAGGTCGAAACGCTATTTCCGCCCTACCTGCGCGGAACCGAATAGACAGTGTATCCCCCGGTTTCAGCCACTTCTCGCGCGCCATACATCTGGACCAGAGATTGCGCCGCTTCACCACCTGTTGGACAAGATACCAGATCAGCGGCATCATCCAGAAAATCAATTGTAAACGCAGTCTCACCTGTGATCTGACAATCATCATCGGTCGAACGATAGCCTCTAAAAAGCCGCAGGTTGTCGTTTGTGGGGGTCCTTACGACCGTGTCAGCGGCCTCGGTTTCCAATGGCATATCCTGACATCCTGTCAGCAATACGATGATTACGGCGGGTGCAAACTGTTTCACTTTGAATTCCATTCCTTCAATCCGCGCACATTATACCACATCTGGTAAATTCTGCCGTGAACTGAATCACCTACTCGTCCCACATGGACAGAACCTTGCAAACCCGCTAGGACGCAGACGTTTGCCAAAAACGGAGCGCCCCCATGTCCGACGATCGCCTTATCGTAGCCCTAGATGTACCCAACGCCCTGCAGGGTTTGGCCATGGCCGAAAGGCTGGGCGACAGCGTCTCTTTCTACAAGATTGGTTTGGGTATGCTTACAGGCGGCGGGCTGGCACTGGCCAATGAGCTGAAACAGGATCACGGAAAACGCATCTTTTTGGATATGAAACTGTTCGACATCGGCAATACCGTCGAAAACGCGGTACGTGGGCTGGCGCAGTTCGATCTGGATTTCCTGACCGTCCATGGCGACCCCCACGTAGTGCGCGCTGCGAAAGAGGGTGCCTCGGGCAAGGATCTGAAGATCCTCGCAGTAACCATTCTGACCTCGCTGAACCGCGATGATCTGGATGCCAGCCTGTTGAAGGATGGCGACGTGCAGGAACTGGTCGTCGAACGCGCGGCAAAGGCGCTTGAGGCCGGGGCAGATGGTGTCATCGCCAGCCCGCAAGAGGCCGCGCTGATCCGGGCCTTACCACAGGCCGAAGGTCGCCTGATTGTGACCCCAGGTGTGCGCCCGGCAGGTGCTGCGCTTGGCGATCAAAAACGCGTCGCCACCCCAGCGACCGCGATCGGTGACGGTGCGGATCACATCGTGGTCGGCCGCCCAATCTATCAATCTGACGACCCGAAAGCCGCCGCCGAGGCGGTTCTTGCCGAGTTAAATTCCTTGACACGGCACTAATCGCGGACGTCAGAAACCGCGGAAAAGCCCGGTTTCTGTCAGTCAAACAGTTGACCTTACGTAACTTTTAATGAAAACCGCGCCAAATCGTCCCTGTGCCCGAAAACACACATGAAAACTGCCTGTTTTCCTTGTGTGAACTCGATCCTATCGAAACCTCTGATTTTCAGCGAATCTGGTCCTGTGATACTCCCCGCGGACCGTCTCTTCCTGAGGTCCGTCACCTCCCCCCGCAACGCGCGGGGGGTCTTCTTTTGCATCAAACAACCACGCGGCGGGGTTTTTCTTGACCAATTGGGTGGTATATTCAAACCCCGCGAATTGATCGAATGAGAGACGGGAACACCGCATGCCCGGTCTGTGCCGAGACTGCCCGACCACTGTGACGGACGACCGCCGCTGCCCTGCCTGCGGTAGTCCGCGCATCAAGACGCATCCTGAACTGTTTGACCTGACCATCGCGCATATGGACTGCGATGCGTTCTACGCTTCGGTCGAGAAACGCGACAACCCTGAACTTGCCGACAAACCCGTCATTATTGGCGGCGGGAAACGCGGCGTCGTGTCGACGGCCTGCTATGTGGCGCGTATTCGCGGAGTGCGTTCAGCGATGCCCATGTTCAAAGCCCTGCAACTGTGCCCCGATGCTGTGGTCATCAAACCCCGCATATCGGTCTATGCAGAAGTCTCGCGTCAGATTCGGGCGATGATGGACGAGTTGACCCCAGTCGTCGAACCTTTGTCATTGGACGAGGCTTTCATGGACCTGTCCGGCACCCAGCGACTGCACAGTGCACCACCCGCAGTGATGCTGGCGCGCCTTGTGAAACGGATGAAGGATGAGCTGGGCGTGACTGGTTCAATCGGGCTTTCACATAACAAGTTCCTCGCCAAGGTCGCATCCGACCTCGACAAACCACGTGGCTTTTCCGTAATCGGCGAGGCCGAGACCGCTTCGTTTCTGCACGACAAGCCCGTCCGGCTGATCTGGGGCATCGGACCAGCTGCACAAGAATCGCTCGAGCGCGCAGGGATTCGTACGTTCTCGGACCTGTTGCGCTGGGATCAGGAGGCCCTGACAGCCAGATTCGGCGCGATGGGGTATCGGTTGTGGCATCTGGCCCGAGGACAGGACAAGCGCCGCGTCTCTGCCCATGAACCAATGAAGTCCATCAGTAATGAAACTACCTTTTTCGAAGACACGGCCAGCCCTGACATACTTGATGGTCATCTGTGGCGCATGTCCGAAAAGGTGGCGGATCGTGCCAAGGCCAAAAGTCTGGCTGGCAGGGTCGTGACCCTCAAGCTGAAGAAAGCCAATCACAAGATTATCACCCGCCGTGTGTCGTTACGTGATGCGACGCAGATTGCCGATCGCATTTACCGCACGGCCCGCAGTTTGTTCGATCAGGTCGGAGATCAGGGACCCTATCGCTTGCTTGGCTGCGGTTTGTCGGATTTGTGCCCTGAGGATCAGGCCGATATCACGGGCGACTTGCTGGACCCCGGCGCAGCGCAGCGGTCGCAGGCCGAACGCGCCACGGATGAAATCCGTCGCAGATTCGGACATGATGCTATCTTGAAGGGGCGATCTTTGCGCTGATCTTATTCGGCCGCAAGGCGCAGAGGCTCTTCACCGATCAACGTAATTTCGCCAATGACCTGCCGCAACAGCTCGCGAAAGGCGGTGAAATTCCCGTTTGGCTCAATCCGCGCTTCGTCCATGTAAAGCGAACGGTCTATTTCGATCTGCACCGCGTGCTGATCGCGCGCGGGTCGACCATAGGTCTGCGTCACATACGCCCCAGCAAACGGTGCGTTTCGCGCCACTGTCAGACCAGCGGCCACAAAAGCGGCTTCGATACGGTCCACGACTTCGCCAGAGGCTGCGGCGCCAAACCGGTCCCCTAACACAATCTGAGGGCGCGAATTTGCGGTGCCGGCCATGGCCACAGCTTCGTGCGGCATCGAATGGCAATCCACAAGGATCGCCTGCCCGAACGCCTTGTGCGATTCGGCCAACAATGCCTTGAGTCGCGTGTGATATGGCCGCCAGCAGGTATCGATGCGCAGCCGCGCCTCGTCCATTGTTAGCTTACCGCGATAAATCGCGCGACCATTCGCAACCACACGGGGGATTACGCCAAGCCCCGAGGACACGCGCGGATTGTGCCCCTGTCGACGCGCGCCTTCCACAAGCGCCGGATCCAACTCCTCGGCACTGCGGTTAAGATCCAGATAAGCCCTTGGCTTTGTCGCAGAAATCAGCGGCGCTCCAAAATCCGAAGCGGGTGCGAACAACTGATCCACGAACGCATCCTCAGAGGATCGAATCACGTCGCGGCTAAGAATGGTTCGCTCCATCAGCTCCTGAGGGTAGTTCCGGCCGCTATGCGGGGAAGCAAAGACCACACAAGACGTGCGCTTGGCAGGCATATCCAATACATAGGCGGCGTTCGGCATGGTGGCTCCTTGGTTCGGTCTGAACATAGACCGGAAAATAGTTATACCAAACCCCTTGAACCCCTTTGCGACTCCTTTTATAGACCCCGCTACCGGCGCGGGGTTCCGCGCCCCATTTCGTTATGGGGCAGGGCACGCAAAGGTAAAGTGGGCGGTTAGCTCAGCGGTAGAGCACTTCGTTGACATCGAAGGGGTCACAAGTTCGATCCTTGTACCGCCCACCATGATTTCACTGTTCCGGGGCTCCGGGACACCCGATTAACCCAGGCGCTGGCCACGTCTTTGATGAAGGCGCCGCAGATTGGAGACAGACCCATGAAGGTCAAGAACTCGCTCCGCTCGCTCAAGAACCGGCACCGTGATTGCCGGATTGTGCGTCGCAAAGGCCGCGTCTACGTGATCAACAAGACGCAGCGCAAGTTCAAAGCTCGCCAGGGCTAAGAACTGCACAAATCGAATTCAGGGAAACCGCGCCGGTTGGGTGCGGTTTTTTTGTTTTCAAATCGCATGTTGCGTTGATTTCCCGCTTGGCTGGTCGCTTGCATGTTTCAGATACTCACATTCCCTTGACGCGATGTGAGTTGGCAGCGCCCCCTTTGTCTGCGCAGCATCCTGCAGTCGCAGAATGAGATAGGGAATTCGCTATGACAATCAAACGCCGCCAATTCGTACAGCTGGGGCTTGCTTCCGCAGCCGCTCTGACACTGGGAACACCTTCTGTATTTGCCGCAGGCAAGGAACGCACCGGCAGCCTTTCCGGCCGCAGCGGCTATAAGGTGAAGGGGACGGTTTCCGTTTCCGGCGACACCGTCACGCTCAAAAGCGATTATGTCTTCGACCCCAGCAAGAACCCGCCAGATATCAAAATCGGCTTTGGCAACGGCGAGAAATACGCGAAGGGCTCCAAGATTCACGACAAGCTGACCGTGAAAAAGGGCGAAGCCTCATTCAAGATCCCTTCCGGCATCGACGTTTCCAAATACAACGAGCTGTATATCTATTGTGAGAAATTCACTGTGATTCTGGCCGTCGCGCCACTCAGCTAAATCTCGCCTTGCGCTATTTGAAATCCGCCTGCATGCGTAGGCGGGTTTCTTTTTTGCCCGGCTTTGCGGAGGGCGAAAATGTACAGTCAGGATTCCTTTTTTGATCTGTCCGCTTGGGGACAGGTCGGGCTTGTCTTCATCAGCCTCACTCTGTTTCTGATGATGGTGCTTTTGGCACGGCGCTGCCTGAGACGTTTGCCGATATGGGCAAGGTTTCTGGGGGCGCTGATCCTTTTCTGGGTGTTTGTGTCGGCCTCGCCGCAGGTTTACTACATGTATTATCGCATGATCATTCCGGATTTGCCGCTGCAATGGGTCATCTGGCCACCCAAAGACGCCCTTATCCCCTTTGAAATTTTGCTTTTTTCACACCAGAAAAACCTCAGCGCACACGGGCAGGGTATACTCGGATGGGCTATTATTCTGGCCGCTGTTTTGCAACGTAGGCACCCTTAACGCCTTTCGGAGGTTCCCCACGTCAAGGTCAGTGCGTTGCGCCTTTCCAGCAGCGACCATTTTGACCAACTAATTTTGTCAGTTTTTCTTGCATCCCCGCCAGAATCGTTTAATTGACCAAATCAGTCGGGTTATTACCCGCCACGACATTCAAAGTTGGGACACATGATGCTGAAATCCTCCACTTGTATTGCTGCCGCTCTGACGGCCCTTATTGCGACCTCTGCCGCGGCTGAGGGCGAGCTGAACCTCTATTCCTCGCGCCATTATGACACCGACGAACGCCTTTATTCGGATTTTGAAGAGGCCACTGGCATCACCATCAACCGTATCGAAGGCAAGGCCGATGAGCTGATCGCCCGAATGGAAGCCGAAGGTGCGAACTCACCTGCCGACATTCTGCTGACCGTCGATACTTCTCGCCTTGCCCGCGCCAAGAATGCAGGCATCCTGCAAGCGATCGACAGCGCGGTTCTGGAAGAGCGTATCCCTGCCAACCTGCAGGACGAAGACAACCAGTGGTACGGTTTCTCACAACGCGCGCGAATTATCTTCTTTGACAAAGCCGACGTCGCGAACCCGCCGGCCAACTATCTGGATCTGGCCAAGCCGGAATACAAAGGTTTGGTCTGCATCCGGTCGTCCAGCAACACCTATAACCAAACGCTGCTTGCTGCGATCATCACCAACCATGGTGCCGAGGCCGCGAAAACCTGGGCCGAAGGCGTTGTCGCCAACATGGCACGTGACCCGCAGGGCGGTGACACCGATCAGCTGCGCGGGATCGTCTCGGGTGAATGCGAAATTGCCGTTTCCAACTCTTACTACTTCGCCCGCGCACTGCGTAAAGACGTGAAGGGCCTGAGCGCGGATATCGACATGATCGGCATTCAGTTTCCCGCACAAGACGCGGAAGGCGCCCATATGAACCTGTCAGGTGCGGGCATCGCAGCCCATGCGCCGAACAAAGAGAACGCAGTGAAATTCCTTGAATACCTCGCAGGCGAACAGGCACAGGTCTACTTCTCGAACGGCAATGATGAATTCCCCGCCGTCGAAGGTGTCGCACTGGCAGAAAACGTTGCTTCGCTGGGTGAGTTCAAAGCGGATACAGTGAACCTGTCCGAAGTTGCCAAGAACATCCCCGAAGCACAAAAAATCTTCAACGAAGTTGGCTGGCAATAATCCTCTAGACCAGACAACGGGAAAGGGCGCGGTTTTCCGCGCTCTTTTTTGTTGTATTGGAATAAAAATCGCCAATAATCTCATAAAAGGAAATGATTCTCATATTTGATAAATGTTGGATGATCTATCGAACCGCCTTGCCAACCGATTAAACGAGCTGCGCCTGATGCGCGGTTGGTCCTTGGACCAATTGGCAGAACGCAGCTCTGTCAGCCGCGCCACTTTATCCCGGCTCGAAAAGGGGGGCGTGAGCCCGACCGCGGAAACGCTCGGCCGGTTGTGTGCCGCCTACGGCTTGCCCATGTCGCGCCTGTTGATGATGGTGGAAGACAGCTTTGCACCACGGGTTCCCTTGGAACGTCAACCTGAATGGCGCGACCCTGAAACCGGGTTCACGCGCCGGTCGGTTTCGCCCCCGGCCACCGGTTTGAGCGGTGAGGTCATGGAGGGGCACCTGCCGTCTTCGACAGTTATCACCTATGACGCACCCCCGAAGCCGGGACAGGAACACCATCTGATCATGCTGGACGGCGCTTTGACGCTAACAGTGGACGGCGTGGCGCACGACCTGACGGCCGGAGATTGCCTGCGCTATCACCTTTCCGGTTCGACCCGGTTTGAAACCTCATCCAAGCGCGGTGCGCGTTACTTGTTGGTGCTGATATGATCGAACGTTTGACCTCATCGGATCTGGACGGCGCATTGGACGATTTGGCGGGTATTCTGCAGGCCTGTGTGCATGACGGTGCCAGCGTAGGATTCATCCTGCCCTTTCCGCCTGAACAAGCACGCGCCTATTGGCTAAACCATGTATGGTCCGGTGTTGCCGAGAACGAGCTGGATCTATTTGTGGTCCGCAACGCCCAGCATGTCTTGGGGACGGTTCAACTGATCCCGGCCAAAATGCCGAACCAACCGCACCGGGCAGATGTCGCTAAACTGCTGGTGCATCCAAATGCCCGCCGCCAAGGGCTGGGCCGCGCTTTGATGGCCGCCTTGGAAGAGCGCGCTGCTCAACTCGGGCGCAATGTGTTGGTTCTGGACACGCGCAGTTCAGACCCGTCGCTGCGACTGTATCAAAGCCTTGGTTTCCAGATCGCCGGCGAGATTCCGAACTATTGCCGCAACCCGTTCGATGCCCGGCTGGAACCCACAACGTTCATGTACAAAAACCTGCACTAGGCGCTGGTTTTCCGGACATTTGCGGCAAAACAATAGCCGATCCCGTGAACGGTCTTGATAAAGGCCGGCGCGGCGGGATCAGCTTCGATTTTCTTTCGCAGACGCATGATATGGACGTCGATGGTCCGGTCTCCGACGACGATGTCTCGCCCGCGCGCCTTGTCCAGCAGCTGATCGCGCGAGAACACCACATGAGGATTGGTGACAAAGGCCAACAGCACCTCGAATTCGGTGGTGGTCAGTGGTGTGGCCTCGGGCGCGCCGGACGCGGTCAGGGTCCGCTCGTTCACGTTCAGCACCCAGTCCCCGAAGGTGATCGTTTGGGACTCGGAACCGTTGGTGGGCTTGTCGTCAGGTTTTGACCGACGCAGAACGGTACGGATGCGGGCCAGAACCTCGCGCGCCTCGAACGGTTTGGTGATGTAGTCATCCGCCCCAAATTCCAGCCCGACGACCCGGTCGAAAATCTCATCCCGGCCGGAGACCACGATGATTGGAATGTTCGAGTTCATCCGCAACTCGCGCGTGATGTCGAACCCGTTGCGGCCAGGCAATCCGATATCCAGCAGGATCAGATCAACCTCGGCCCGGGCCAGAACAGCATCCATCGCATCGCCATCGGCCACGCACGTGACTGCGCAGCCCTGCTTTTCAAGGTAGCGCTGCAGAAAAGACGTGATCTGCGGGTCGTCATCGACCACAAGGATATGTTCTTGAACCATATTCGAGTCCGGGCGGGCAAAGTGGGCTGGCGCGGAACTGTTGTAGCCGCAGCCCCCCGACACTTGCAAGAACGAGCTCTGCCCCGGCATCAGAACCGCAGGAAAGACAAGCTATGGCCCTGCGGCAAGGCTTCGGTTTCCGCAGGGATCACCGCCAGCCCATCCGACTGCGCCAACAGCGCAACACGTCCGCTGTAGGACGCCGCCATCAGGCGCAGACGCGGTGTTCCGTCAGGTTCTGCCCCCTCGATCACAACGGGGCGGTATTCCTGACGACCGGCCCGGCGGCTCAGTGGCTCGGACAGAACCGCTTGTTCCGGGGTCTGAGACGCGTGATGCAAACCGGCGCGCCGCGCCATCATGTGCGATCCAACAATCTGCCATGTGACATAGGCCGAAACCGGATTGCCCGGCAGCCCAACATAGAGCGCATCCCCACGCCGCCCGAACATTATCGGCTTGCCCGGTTTCATCGCCACTTTCATCACATCCGGCTTGCCGCCGATGGCCTCGAACAGACGCGGCATGTGGTCTTCATCTCCGACCGATACGCCGCCCGTGGTAATGATCAGATCAGAGCTGTCGCAAGCCTTTCGCAGCACCTGTTCCAGCTTGGCGGGGTTGTCCTCGACCGGGCCTTTGTCGGTCAGGGCGATCCACGGCTTGTCCAGCAGCGCCCGAAGCATATAGCGGTTCGAGTTGTAGATCTGCCCCGGTCCCAACGCCTCGCCGGGTTGTTGCAGCTCGCTACCGGTGGAAAAGATCGTGACTTTCAGCTTGCGATAAACCGTGACCTCGCCATAGCCGGACGATGCCAGCGCGGCAGCCTCACGCGCAGTGATCTCACAACCACGGCGCAGGATCGGGGCGCCAGCCTTCAGGTCTTCGCCCACACGGCGGATGTGCTGGCCGGGCTTGGGGCGACGCGAGAACCGAATGCCTTGGGCGGTGACATCACAATCTTCCTGCATCAAAATGGCGTCGAAATCCGGCGGGACCGGCGCGCCCGTGAAGATCCGCAGCGCACTGCCCGCAAGAGCGTCATGCGCGCCGCTATCCCCGGCAGCGATCCGTCCCGCGACGGGCAGTTCAAACAGCGGACCATCGCCCAAATCGGCAGTGCGGACCGCATAGCCATCCATGGCCGAGTTATCAAAAGCGGGCATATCCACCTTGCTGGTGCAATCCTCGGCCAGCACCCGCCCAATAGCGTCAATCAGCGGCAGGGTTTCCGTTTCGATGATCGGGTCGGCCACCGACAGGCCCTTGGTCAGGGCCTGGGAAACCGTCAGAAACATATGAGCCTGCCGATCGCAGGCGCAGCCATCAGCCATTTTGAGCCTCCAGATATGTAAAGAGTTCCTCGAACTCCGCGCGCTCCGCCTCGCCCAGATTGGGCAGGTGGACGCGGGCGTTCTCGAGATTTGCGTTGGGGTCGCCCACCACCAGCAGCATAACCATGCCGTGCCGGCCATGAACGCGGCAGCGAATGCCATAGACACCCTCATGCTCGAAGGTCAGATCCAGCTCGGGCTTGCCGCGAATTTCGAAACTGCGTGCGTCCTCGGGGATCATCGGACGGATGGATGTCACCGTGTGCCGCCCGGTCGAGCCCTTGAACCGCACCGTGGAACCAGCGGGCACTTGCAGGAACTTGGGTTCGAATCGAAACGCATGAGCCGGGGTGTCTGCATTCAGGTCGATAATCTGGTGAACGACGGCAACCTCGGGAAGGTCATCGGCATAAAGGGCGGGAGCAATGGCCATTGCGCCCGCCAGTATCGCTGCAGCCAGTTTCAGCGAAATGCTCATTTGTCCCTCCGGGCAGTCAGGCTGCCCGTGCAGGTTCCCCCAACAGATCAGCCAATGCGTTAATCATCACTGGCCATTGCGCGCGGCGGTCTTCGTCGCGCAGTTCGGCCAGCAGTTCGCGGCCAATGGACACGATCGCAGGGGTGCTGTCCTTGACATAGGTCACTATCCGCTGCTCGGGGTTGGCCAGCAGGAAAGGTACGATGGCCGCCCCCGCCTGATCCGGCGCGGTTTCCGACAGCAGCCGCATAGCCGCCTGCCGCACCGGGGCCGAGACATCGTCCAGCAGGCTGCGTGCCACATCCGGGGTGCCGTCCCATCGGGTCAGGATATGCATCGCGTCGATGCGGAACGGCGTATCACCGGTTTTTAGCATCGCGCGCAGTTTGCCCCGCAGCGCGTCTTGCGATGGCAGATCCGCCTGTTGCAGCAGCTTCAATGCTTGCAGAGAAAGCGCGGAGTCCGTGTGCGACAACCCCTTGGTGATCAGGTCGACCAGCTGGCCCTGATCCAGTTCCGCCCCATGGCGCGCGACGGCTACACCCAGCGCGGCAAAAGCCTGCTGCGCGATTTCGGTTTCCGGGTCTTGCGCAATCTGCGCCAGCATAACCTGCATTCCCTTGACCTCGCCCAACAGGCGGATGGCGGACATGCGGGTTTCACGCTGCAGCGCATCGGCATCGTCGTCCAGTGCCACGCGGCGGCGCTTAGGATGACGGGTTGCCTTGGCCAGCAGCGCCTGTTCGCGCGGAGTCAGGGGTTGCACCTCATCCTCTTGCGCTTCCTGCGTCATCTCGGCGGCAATCGCGTCATGTCCCAGAATCGCACCAAGGCTTGAGGTCGGGCCATTCTCGCCGCCCTCGGACACATCCAACCCGGCCTCTTCCAGCGCGGCGATATCGGTTGGCTGGGTCTCTTCAGGTTCCTCTTCTGCGGCCACAGGCATCGGGGCCAGCGCAAAGGACAGCAGCAACTCGCGCCCTTGTTGCTGGTTCACATGCGGACGGTCCGTATCGGTGACGATCATCGCCAGCGATGCAACGGCCTTCAACCGTACTGACCGGAAGGGCGCGCGGCAGGCGCGTTGCAGCCATTCTGTCGCCTCACGAAGGGGCGAGTTCGCCAGCGCATCGACGATAGCCCATTGCAGGCGCTCGGCCTTGAGGTCATCGGCATCGACCGAGAAAAGCGAATTGAGCCGGTCGGCCACCAATTCCGGGGCCAGCGCCGCCAGCAGGCCCAGCGCCTGCGCGGACACTTCGGGCTGTTGACCGGTGGCGAGGAAATCCAGCACCTGCCAGCGCAGATCGTCCTGGTCGGCAATCGGCGTTGTGCGATCCAGCCGCTCAATCAGCGCCAGTTGCACCTTGGCACCGGGGTCGCGCATCATGCGGTCCAGCAGCTCGGGTTCCGAAAACCCAGCTTGGTTCAGCGCGGCAATACGGATGTCCTCTACCGCATCGGTCAGCGCCTGTTCGACCAGCGCGGCATCGTTTGTCATCAGTGCTTCATACGCGATCAGGCGCACGGCCCCATCCTTGTCGGTGGTGGCTTCGCGCAGGATCGCTTCGGCCTCGGCCCCACCGATGGCGGCGAGCGTCCGCAAGGCACGATGGCGCAGGCGGCGGTTCGAGGATTGGGTGAAAACGCCCAGCGTCGGCACTGATGCCTCACCAATCCGGCCCAGCGCTTCGCAGGCTACATCGCCCAGTTCCTGCCCGCCTTCATCCATCAGGGCCATGACGATGGGTTCAATCGCCGCCACATCGCCCATCCGGCCCAGCGCTTTGATCGAGGCGATCTGCGTGTCCAGCCAATCGTCCCATTCGTCCTGGTGTAGCTCGTCCTCGTCCCATGTGATGTCCTCGCCGCGCCCGGTGACGAGTGTGCGCAGATAGGGGGCAGCGTCTTTGGATTTCAACTCGGCCAGAGCGGTGACGCAGGCCAGTTTTACCTCGCCACACGGATCGTGGATCAGGTTTTCCAGCAGTTGAGGTGCTGCGTCCTTAATGCCCAGGGCGCCCAGCGCTTGAGCGGCGTCCTGCCGGACGTCTTCATCGTCATCCAACAGCGCTTCGACCAAAGCCGGGCTATTGGCGGCGCCAATGGCACTCAGGGCCTGAATGGCGCGCAGGCGGATCACGTCATATTCGGATTTTGCGTAGTCAGAGAACAGGCTGGTGGCCTCATCACGCAGGGCGGTATCGGAATGCATGTTCATATCGGGTCTGCCATGTTTTGCGGTTGGGTGGGGTTGGGTGAAAGTGGAAGGCAGATTTCCCAACCGATACCTGCCTTCCAGTTAGGCCGGGGACGCCCGGCCCATGGTCCCTTCTGCAGTGGGACCAGACCCGAGGGGCGGCATGGCGACCGCCCCCCGGAAAGCCGTCAGGCGATGTCGCGCGGTGCGAAGGACATCGTGCGGAACGAGGTCTTGTAGGGGCTCGGCCCCAGTTTCCGCAGCTTGGCAACGCCCATCTTGTAGTTGTAGTTGCCACTGATCCAGTCGACGATCCGGCCCTCAAGCGCGTTCGCGGGCTGCTGCATGTGCAGGAAGTCCATGTAGACCACGCTTTTCTTGATGGCGGGCGTGACCATGGCCACGGCGGTGATCGCCGCTTTGGTAAGTTCGATATGCCCGTTCTCCATCAGTTTCGAGAACTGGAAGTCATCGCCTTCCACACCCAGCAGCGTGGTCTTGTTGCCCGGAACGCGTTCCGAATAGACCATCACATAGTCGCCGCTTTCGATGCCGCGCTCGGCCGCATCATCGGGGTGAATCTCAACCCAGTTTTCCGGCCAGCGCTGCACGATATACGGGCGGCGGCGGTCGTCGAAACCGGACTGCCAGCGTTCGTTGATCCGACCGGAGGTCGCCCACAACTCGCCTTCTTCCTTGTTGGGTTTCAGCCATTCCCAATAGTCCGAGAACAGACCCCACGGCGATTTCTGGATGTTGCACTTGCCGGTCTGACTGTTGAAATGCGTCAGCTTCTTGTTGAACACATCCGCACCAGCCGCACCGGTATCGGGCAGTTCGCGGGTTGTGTCATGCAGACGCTTGGTCTCAATCAGCGTGACCCCATCGGCATCCAGCATGACCGGGCATTGAACCCCATCAGTGCCAAACTCACGGACCTTCTGGTGCAGACCTTTGCCTTCCTTCTTGGCCAGACGATAAACCGCGTGGAAGTCCTTGCGCGACCCGCGGGTAAAGCGCACGGCCTCTTCCGCGACCTCGTTCGAGTTCTGCCAGTCGAACCCGTCAAAGCCCATCCGCTGTGCCAGTTGCGCAATGATCCACCAGTCAGGTTTCGCCGCACCGGGAGCATCATAGAACTTCTGGTACAGACGCAAGCGGCGTTCGCCGTTTGCGCGCAGGAAATCTTCCTCACCCCAGGTCGCTGCGGGGAACACGATGTCGGCATAGCGGTTGCCGATCGGGTCCTGCAGATAGATGTCCTGGTTGATCACCACCATACCGCCGCTGTCGGCGCGGGCCTTCAGCGTATCGATCATCTCTTGCTTGTCGAAAGAGGCGATCTGGTGCGGGTTGCGGACGGTCAGTTCCTCGAACTTGTCGGCCAGTTGCTGGCTGCCGCACATGGACTGGATCCAGGTGGTACCGATCACATGGGCCATGCGGGTATGACCTGCGATCAGATACCGGTCGGTATCCATGGCGCGGCGACGGCGACCGGGCAGTTTCTCGGGCGATTTGTTGCGCGGGTACTTCCCGCCCTTCACGCCACCCCGCTGGTGACCACCGGCCCGGCCAATGACCTGACCCGGACGACCGCCACAGCCACAGATGATACCCAGCGCGGAAATCGCTTGTGTGTTGCCGGTGTTGTTGGACCAGTAGAACCCTTTCTCGATCATGACCGAGGTTTTGGGTCGTGTGCCATCTGCCTTGGGTTTGGCCAACCATTCGGCGGCAGTATAGATTTTCTGCACGTCGATTTCGGCCATTTCGGCAGCGGTCTCGGGCGCGAACTCGTCCTGCGACAGCAGCCACTCTTTCCAGTCCTCAAAGCCTTTGGTCTGGAACTTGCCCCAGGTCGTGCGCCACTGCCATGGCGTGTTCCGGGTGCCCTGACCGAAGCCGGACGAGCTTTCCCACTTGTTGTTGACCCATTTCTTGATCCAGTCGCTGTCTTCCCAGCCATTTTCCACGATCACACGGGCAATGGCGTTGACGACCAGCAGGTCGGTACCGGGCAGAACGTCGATATGCAGGCCACCCATCTTGACCGCATGGGCCACACCGGCCGAGCTGCGCGGGATCAGATAGATCTCTTTCTGACCGTTCTGCATCCCCTTCATCATCCACTGGGTATAGAGGATGGTCTTGGTCTCATACGGGTCGGTACCGCAGACCAGCAGGGTCTCTGCATCGCGCCAGTCTTCGTAGGACGGGCCGAAGTTGTCGAAACCCGCATCCCGGAAGCCGGGGGTTGAGGTCACGTCGGACGGCGTGTCGTGGAAGGTGAAGTTGGCGGTGTTGATATGACGCAGCGCGTATTTCGAGATCGCATAGGTGTTCTCGATATACTGATAGCTGAAGGTTTTCACGCCATAGGCATTGGTGCCGTGCTTGGCGATGACGTGGTTGCCTACCTCAGCCGCCACATCCAGCGCCAGATCCCACGGAACCGGCATCAGCGTGCCGTAGATCCGCATCAGCGGTGTCTTCAGACGGTCACGTGTCGGTGTCTGCGGGTTATAGCATTTCTGCGCAATACACCCGCCCCGCAAGGAGCTGTCGCCGTCGGTGTTGACGTATTGCGTGTCCTTGTCCGGGATGATCACCACGTGGTGCGGCTGACCTTTGTGCAGAACGATATTGTGCTGGTTCGGCGCGACCCATGCACCCAGCGGTGCAACGGGGAAATCCTCGCCAAATGCATTTTCGTCCGCGGTGGGGCCACCGGGTTTGGCCGTCACGGGCCAGCGGTAGACTTTGTAACCACAGGCCACGATGCAGTAGTCGCAGGCGGTCGAGATGACCTCGGCGCCTTTGGGCGGCAGCGGGACGTTGGTTTCGGGTACGTAATACGGGGTTGCCATGTGAGTATCCCCTTCCCTTATGCAATCAGGTTGTCGTAGCGGCCGTAGATCAGGCCGAACATGCCGACGGCGTAGATGTCATCACCGTCCAGTTCCAAAAGGACCTGCGGCAGCGACTGATAGGCTTGCCCCGAAACGAGGATGCCATGCCGTGTCACGTCATAGGTGGACAGGTGCAGCGGGCACGGGCCCAGCACCTTATGTTCGGGTTTGTAGCTGTCATACATCGACCCGCCCTGGTGGGTGCAGGTGAGGTTGAAGGCCACAACGTCCTTTTGCGGACCGATGCCACCGCCGCTTTCCACTCCGGTTTTCACAAGGATCGAGTCCGAATAATCTCCCTCATCGGGGTAGTAGAACTCGACCGGGACATCCTGTTCCAGCTCGGACAGTTTGCCGATCAGCTTGCGCGGATAGGTGGACACAAGGGCAGGAACCTGTTCAGCCTGGCCGTGGCGAGTGGGCATGGCCACCATCACGGCAAAGGTTGTTGCGCCCGAGGCGAACAGGAACTGGCGGCGGTTCACGGTGCAGGCCTTCTTGGCCTCGCCAGAACAGCTGCATCCGGTTGCGTTATGATCTTTCATGACGCTTACTCCTCTGCTGCAACCGCAGAAAGCGGCTGGTAATCCGGCAGATCGGGCTCTTCGACCAAGATCTCGTCACCGGACAGGGATATCAGGAAGGCCACCAGATCCGCCTTTTCCTGATCGTTCAGGCCAAGCGGCTGGATCAGATCGGATTTGGTTGCTGCGAATTCATTCTCGCCACCGCCCTGGTTGTAGAATTCAACCACGTCCTCGAGCGTCTCCAACATGCCGTTATGCATGTAGGGTTCGGTGTAGAGGGTGTAGCGCAGGCTTGGCGTGCGGAACTTGCCCAGATCGGCCTTTTCCTTGGTGCGGAAATAGAAACCGGGGTCGTCTTTGGTGTGGCGATAGAAATCCTCGGTCGAGCCTTTGGCATAGAGCTCATACCGGAAGGTCACTTGCGCCAGACCGTCATCTTCCCAGCCGCTATAAGGTGGAACGCCGGTGTTGTAGTACTTCTCATCCGACAGCAGCGCGCCGTTGTGGCATTCGGAACATTGCGCCTTGCCGGCAAACAGCTCCAGCCCGCGTTTCTGCTCGTCGGTCAGCGCCGCATCATCCCCGCGCAGGTAGTTGTCGAAGGGCGTGTCGGTCTGAACGATGGTGCGTTCAAACGCAGCGATTGCGCGCCATGCGTTGCTGATGCGCGGCCATTGATCGCCGAAGACATCGTTAAAGCGTTCGACATATTCGGGCACAAAGGCCAGGCGGGCCTCCATCATGTCGGCCTCGCCGTTGCCGGCGACTGCACCGCCTGCAGCGGATTTGGCCTGGCTTTCAAGGCTCTTACTTGATCCCGCCCAGAACAGTTTGCCGTAGTACGCCGAGTTCACGATGGTCTGGCTGTTGCGCCAGTGAGTCGTGCCGGGATAACCGAACGAGATCGGCGCTTCGACGTCCCAGCCCACATCGGGCAGGTGACAGGCCGAACACGGCGTTGTCTCGTTTCCGCCCAGCCGAGGATCGAAGAACAGCATCTTGCCCAGTTCGACCTTGGCCTCGGTCTGCGGGTTATCCAGCGGGATGGGCGGTTCGCCCAGCGCCACCAGCGGCGCATCGGGGTCGGGGTCTGCGCCGCCGATACCGGCCTCAATCGCGATACTGTCCGCAGCGAACGCTTGCGAACCGATGGCGGCAAACAAGGCAGCGGTGGCGATTGTGCCTGAAAGGTAAGACTTAAGGTCTTTCATGGGTCCACTCCTCAGTTTGTCGTTTCGCGCCAGTTTTCGATCGGCGCATAGTCCGTATCGATCTCTTCGGCGACGAATTCGGGCCCGGTCAGCGGCTCGCCTGACAGAGCCTTAAGGAAGGCCACCAGCCGCGCTTGTTCGGTCTCGGAAAGGTTCAGCGGCTTGATGCGCGGATCCTTGTTTTCATCGTCACCGCCACCGGCGTTGTAGAAGGCCACCACATCTTCGAGCGTTTCCATCGTGCCGTTGTGCATATACGGCGCGGTATAGGTCAGCTCGCGCAGCGTGGGGGTCATGAAGGTGCCGAACGTGTCGGCAGTGTGGGTGCGGATATACGCTCCGGGGTCGGCGCGCAGGTTCATGTAGTTCTCGACGCCGAGGAACTTCATCATCGTCACGAAGGTGATGTGACGGGTCGGGTCCGCCCAGATGTCAGGGTTGTCACCGACGCCGATATTGTGCGGCAGGTCATCGGTGAACCGTTCGCCCGAGTGGCACGAATTACAGCCGCTGGCGTTGAACAGCTCATACCCCGCCTTGGCCTCGTCCGACATCTCTCCAGTGTCGAAGGGCGCGCCGCGCGAGATCAGCGTTTTCAGATATTCCGGGATCGCGTTACGGACGCCGCCATTAGAAGGCTCGCCAAACCCGGCAGCTTCGAACATCTCGACATAGACCGGGTCCTGCTTGATGCGTTCCTGCATCAGACGCATATCCATGTTCATGGAATAGGTCTCGGTGATGCTTTCGCGGGTCACGTCATTCAGGTTGGTGCCTATCCGCCCGTCATGGAACCATGCCTCGCGCTTGGCGCTGTTGATCAGCGTCGGCACGTTGCGGAAATGCAGGTTGCCCGTATAGGCGTCCGACAGGGCCTGTCCGTCGGTGAACCCGTTTTCCGGCTGGTGGCAACTGGAACAGGACAGCGCAGCGTCGCCGGACAGTCGCGGATCAAAGAAAAGTCGTTTGCCAAGGGCCGCCTTGGCTGGGTCGAACTCTATGGCTTCTACCGGGCCCGGCTCATCCGCCTGGGCCTGGTGAACCGGGAACGCAGCGCTCATCGTCAGCAGCGAAACTGTCGACAGCGCCGAGAACCATGTTCTGGCTTTGGTCATCATCTAAAAGCCCCTTTATCGCTATTCCGATCACTCGGTTTGGCCGAGGACCGGCTGAGCGAACCTTAGGGGGCAGATGTGTCACCAGAATTTGAAATGGATTAAAGAGTGTGAAGAGTTGTGAAGAAATGTAACGAGACCCTAGGCCATAAGGCTCCGGATAATACGTGCAAGACTTTGAACATCATACGGTTTTTGCACCCGTACCGTTTGATCGCTTTCAGCCGGACTGTCTGCATCATCGAAATAACTACTGACAAGAATCGTAGGAACATCCGGTCGGACGGCCTGGACCGAGGCGATAAGGTCAGTGCCCATAAGCTCTGGCATCATCAAATCTGACACGATCACATCATAGCTGTCGGGCGCCGCCCGAAAGGCGTCCAACGCGCGCATTGGTTGCGAATAGGCCTCGACCCGGTAGCCATATCGCGTCAGCAACCGGCGCGTGACATATAGAATGTTCTCATCGTCATCGACCAGCAGGATGTGTTCGTCCCCGGTGACGGCGCGGGCCTCTTGCTGCTGTTGCCCACTCAGAATCGGCATCATGGGATAGAACAGGCTGAACCGGGTCCCCTTGCCCGGCGTCGAGGACAGTTCGACCCGCCCGCGGCATTCCTCGACGCTGTTGCGGACGATCGCCATACCCAGACCGGTGCCTTTCCCGACCGGTTTGGTAGAAAAAAAGGGTTCGAATATCTTCTCTTGCACCTCGGGCGTCATCCCCGGCCCGTCATCGGTTACATCCAGTCGGATCACCCCAATCGCATCGTCCGGCAGATCGTCAAGGGATTCATCCTCGGCCTGACTGATGCGCAACACAACGTCGCCCGGGTGATCGCCGATGGCTTCGAACGCGTTGTGGCACAGGTTCAGCAGGGTCTGAAAAAACAATGTACCGTCGAATTCAGCAAAAGCCTGTTCAATGTCGATGTCAAAGCGGGTCTTCACGCTGGGAGGCGCGGCAACCTTGATCAGGTCCAACGCCTCTTGCGTGGCTTTGACCATATCGCCGCGTTGCGGATTTCGAGGCCGCTGGCGGGCAAAGGTCAGCATCTTGCGCACAAGCGCCTGAGCGCGACGTGCCGCGATACGAATATGGTTGACCGAGGTCTGAATGTCCTCGTTGTCCTCGGCGTCCAACTCGATCAGCTCGGCATTTCCGATCACGCTCATCAGCACGTTGTTGAAGTCGTGCGCGACCGAACCGGCCAGAATGCCCACAGCCTCCATCTTCTGGACCTGAGCGAATTGCTCGCGCGTGCGGCGGGATTCGGTCATGTCCTCGCCGATACCGATATAGTGGGTGATGCTGCCATTCTGATCGACCAGCGGGAAAATCGCGGTCGAAACCCAGTAATGCGTCCCGTCTTTGCGCAGGTTGCGAAACACACCGTACCAGCTTTGGCCGCTTTTCAGTTTGGCCTTCAGGTCGCTATAGACCCCCTGCCCCGAATGCCCCGATTGCAGCATTTTGGGCGAATGGCCATAGACCTCGTGCGGACCGTACCCGCTGAGGTCAAAGAACTTGCGATTGGCGTATTCAATCCTCAGGTCGGTGTCGGTGATGATGATCGAGGCCGGGCTTTGTTCAACCGCCCGCGCCAGTTTGCGCTCGGCCAGTTCCACTTGTTCACGCAAGGCAAGTTCGGCCTTTAGGCGACGGTTGGTGCGCAAGATATTGGCGATCAGCAAAGTGGTCAGGATCGCGATCACGCCCACCAAAACGATCAACCCCACCAGCAGAAACGAGAAATTTCGGACCAGACGTTCTCCGTCCGAGAACGCGCGCACCATACTGGACAGACTGCGGTCGCGCTCTTGCACCCACAGGGTTTCAAGGGTCTGCAACGCCGCCAGGGCGTCGCGGTCATCCACACGCACCAATGCATCGATCTGCTCTGCGCTCAGGCCTGCGCCGATACCCTCCTCGATCAAAGGGATATTGCCAGTGTATTCCATGGCCACCGCTTCGATCTGCGCTAACGCTTCCAATTCAGTGGGGGATGGGTCCGAGGCGCGATAGGCTGCGATGGTATCCAGCAGACTTTGGGACTGCCGTCGCAGGCGTGGACCCAAATCGGGGTCATTGCGCAGCACATAATTCTTGAAGTTGTGGATCAGTCCGCCATAGCCAAAGTCTTCGCGAATGTCCGATATCCAGTAGCCACGCGGTGTGGTCTCGACCGAATAGTCCTGCCATGCCATTCGCATGTCACCTATCCGGTTCCCGGTTTCACGGGACATATACAGAAAAACGGACAGAATGATCGCCAAAGCGATGCCAATCACAAATGCAACAGCCAGAGGCCGCTTCAGTGATCCATCTTCCTGTTGGGGGTTGCTGTCCATGTTTGTCCCCTATCCCGTTGAGAACCGGGATAAGGGCGTTGCCTGACAGGTGGAATGCGCCACAACCGCGCGTACAGCCCTAAGCTTTGGACTTGTCCGTGATCAGACCATTGGTTTCCGCAACGAAATCAGCCAGCATGGGTACATAGTCATCACCCCGACCTGCAGCCTCCATCGCCGCAAACGCGTTACGCAGAGTCGCCTGTACCGGCGTGACCGCGCCGATACTATTGGCCAGGTTCGCGACATATCGCATGTCTTTATGCGCGTTCGTGATGGCAAAGCGATGGGCGTTTTCGTCCCCTTCGAGCGTCCATTTCATGAATGTATCGTAGAACCCGTTGGACAGGCGGCTGGGACGCAGAACAGAATCCACCTGTTCAACGGTCAGCCCAGCCTTGCGGGCAACGGCCAGCGCCTCGGAATACAGAACAGCATAGCCCATGGCGACGAAGTTGTTGACCAGCTTCATCTTGTGACCCATCCCGACCTCACCCATGTGCACGACCAGACCGGCCCAACATTCCAGTACCGGTTTGATGCGCGCCAAGGTTTCGGGCGATGCGCCGACCATTGTATCCAGCGTTCCGGCCTCGGCCTCTTTCGGAGTTCGGCCCAAAGGTGCGTCTGCAAGATCCATGCCCGCAGCCCGCAGCTCTTGCACAAGTTGCAAGGTCGACACGGGATCCGATGTCGAACAATCAACAACCACCAACCCTTGTTTGCCCGAGGCCAGGATACCGTTTTCGCCACGGATCAGCTGTTCGACCTGCGGGCTGCCCGAGACGCACAAATGGATGATGTCGCAGGCTTCGGCCATTTCACGCGCCGAGGTGACTTCGGTCGCACCACGCTGCACAAGATCTTCGACGGGTTGTCGGTTGCGATGCCCCATCACCACAAGGGGGTATCCTTTTTCGACAATGTTTTTGGCCATGCCATGACCCATCAGCCCAACGCCAATGAATCCGATAACGGGTTCGTTCATGTTCGGTCCTTTTCTGATCCGGCGTTTGGACTTAGCTGTCCGAGGATTGAGCCCAAAGGTTGACCTCGCCATTCTGAGAATAGCGGTCGATTTCGGCCAGTTCATCGGCCGTGAATTCAATATTGTTCAGCGCCCCGACGCAGTCGACGATCTGTTCACTGCGGGATGCACCGATCAACGCCGTGGTGATCCCGCCATCGCGCAACACCCAGGCAATCGCCATCTGCGCCAGCGTCTGACCGCGCCTCTTGGCAATCGCATCCAGATTGCGCAGGTTCTCGATCGTGCTTTCGGTCAGCAGATCGGGGTTCAGTGATTTGTCTTCGGTTGCTCGGCTGCCTTCGGGCACGCCGCTCAGATACTTGCCGGTCAACATCCCCTGCGCCAGAGGGGTGAACGCGATCGACCCGATCCCCAACTCTTGCAGCGTGGCCTTCAGCCCGTCCGTCTCAACCCACCGGTTAATCATGTTGTAGCTGGGCTGATGAATGATGCAGGGCGTGCCAAGGTCCTTCAAGATCGCCGCAGCCTCGCGCGTGCGTTGGGAATTATAGGACGAAATCCCCACATAAAGCGCCTTGCCAGAGCGTACGATCTGATCCAGCGCGCCCATGGTTTCCTCGAGCGGCGTGTTCGGATCAAACCGATGCGAATAGAAGATATCCACATAATCAAGACCCATCCGCCAAAGGCTTTGGTCACAGGACGCGATAAGGTATTTCCGGCTGCCCCATTCGCCGTAAGGGCCTGGCCACATGTCATATCCGGCTTTGGACGAGATCACCAATTCATCCCTGTAACCGGCAAAATCATTTTTCAGGATTTCACCAAACGCCTCTTCAGCGCTGCCCGCAGGCGGGCCATAATTGTTGGCCAGATCAAAATGCGTGATCCCCAGGTCAAATGCCGTTCGACAAAGTTGTTGTTTCAACTGATGAGGCCGGTCAGCACCAAAATTATGCCACAGCCCAAGCGAGATCGCGGGCAGTTTCAGACCGCTGTTGCCGCAATAATTATAGGTCATCTCCGCATAGCGTGTCGCGCTGGGCACATAGGTGTTCGACGTCATTTTCGGGTGTCCTGAATCAGTGATGTCATTGCACCCCGCGCTCGCCACGACACCAAATGCGTAGCTGATGTTCAGCGCAGGTTGCCCGGATCATATTCCGTCGGCGACTTGCGCTCAAATGTCTTTAACCCTATTAAAAACATCTTATTGAACATCAGGAACATGGCCATGGCACGCCCAGATCGCGTTTTCAAAGCCGCCTATAATGCCATGCTGGACGCTTTGGTCGCCAATCCCAGCATCCAGAACATCTCGGCGATCGCGCGACAATTGGATGTCAGCAGAACAACCGCGCGCGCAATTCTGAAGAGGTTGGAAAAAGCAGGGATATTGACGCAGGCCGGGCCAGAGCGGCAATTGCTTCGGGTCCCTCAGCGGCGGGATTATTTCGCCGCCAGCGAAACCATGGACATGCGCGATGCCTTGGAGGCCACGTTCATGCAAATGATCCGAAGCGAGGATATCGGTCCGGGCGCGCTGCTGAACGAGAGGCTTCTGGCGCGACAGCTCAACGTTTCGGTCCAGACCATGCGCGAATTTCTGATCGGGCTCAGCCGGTTCGGTTTCGTCCGCAAGGACCACCACCGCCGATGGGTTTTGGAAGGCGTCACCCGAAAATACGCGTTAGAGCTGCATGAGGTCCGCGTGATGTTCGAAAGCAGAGCAGTCGAGAAGCTCTGCCAGATCCCCGAGAATGACCCGTTCTGGGGCGGGCTCATCAGGTTGAAACAGGATCATCTCGAGATTTCGGCGCACTCCGATTTCGCTGACTTGGATTTCCCCGCCCTGGACACCAAGTTTCATCGGTTTCTGAACGCGCATGCCGACAATAGGCTGATCGTGGGGTTTCAGGACGCGATCTCGATGATCTTCAACCACCACTACCTTTGGCCGCTGGAAGATCAGATGCACCATCACCTGACCGCGACCTCAGATCACCTGCAGATCATTCAGGCGGTTCTGGAGCGCGACCACCGTAAAGCCCGCGCAGCGATGCAATCCCATCTCGACGCCACCCGGCACCGGTTCGAGGAGGCCACATCCTAAGACCCAAACTCAGACCGCCTGATGGACTTCGATGACGTTGCCTTCGGGGTCGTGAAAGAACACCTGATGCCATTCTTTGGCAAAGGCAGTTCCATAATCCGAATAGGGAATGCCGTTGTCGTCCAGCAGCTTCATGAAGGCCGCGATATCATCAGTCCTAAAAGCGATGTGGCCGCGTTCGACCGGGTTTATCGTTTCGCCATGCTTAAAGGCGACGCCGAGGTCTTTCTCGGCCAGGTGCATCTGCATCTGCCCGTCGGTCGCAAAGCGGATCTTGCCGCTATAGCCCCGATCCTTCGTATCCTCGGATCGTGGGAAATTCTCGATCGGGATGTCATCCAACCCAAGAACGCCCGTGTAAAAATCGTGGAGGCGATCCACATCTTGCGAGACAAAGTTGATATGGTGGAATTCCAATTTCATATCCGCGTCTTTCCATCGGCTGAGCATAGGTTTTTTCAGATCGCAGATGATCAGAACCCGATGAATTCAACAATCAAAAATCCGACAGAGATCCCTGAGGAACGGACCTGACGGCATCTGCAATCGAACCGCAGCCGCAGGCAATTTGCAGGGATTCAAAACAACAACCTTGAAAAACAGCCCGTTTAGAGTGTCACTGTCAGTATGAAGATCGGAAAAAACTCATGAAGTCATGGATCATAACGGTTCATGTCTGCTGCATGCTGGCCCTTGCTGCATGCGCGCCCACGTCCCGGACCTATGAAAAGACGGTGACGCGATCCGTCGCCGCCGAACCGACAAGCCAGCTTTATCGCGCGGCCAGCAGGTTGGGCGATCCCGGCGACGGGCGATCGGGCGTACGACTTGTCAGCGATGGGGAACAGGCGCTGGTCATTCGGCTGCTGATGGCGGCAGCGGCAGAGCAAACGATTGATGCGCAATACTATCTGCTACACGACGATCCGACCGGGCATCTGTTTGCTGCAAGCCTGTTGCGTGCTGCGGACCGGGGTGTCCGCGTGCGCCTGTTGTTGGACGATATGGACACGTCCGGATACGATGCGATGACTGCCGCCCTTGATCTGCATGAGAATATCGAGATCAGGCTGTTCAACCCGTTCTGGCGAGATCAAAGCCTGCTAATCGCCGGTCTGACCGACTTTAAACGCATCAACCGTCGGATGCATAACAAGTCGATGACCGCAGACAATACATTCACCATTGTAGGTGGGCGCAATATCGGTGCCGAGTATTTTCTGGCCCGCGAGGAAATGAACTATGCGGATTTGGATGTGCTGGCCACTGGCCCAGTGGTCCGTCAGGTCTCGGACAGTTTCGATACCTACTGGAACAGTGAATTCGCCGTTCCTGCCGCTGTGGTGATTGATGAACCCCAGGGCGTTTCACTGAACGAGGCACGCGACCGGCTGAATGACCTTGTCGACGAGGCGCGCGATACGCCTTATGGCAACGCCCTGCGCAGGTCAGCGCAAGAGACCTTTGCCGGCAACGCATTGTCGGTTGATTGGGTTCAGGCCCGGCTATACGCCGACCCTCCATCCAAAGCAGCCGGCGCGGATGATCCCGAACAGATACTCGCGTCGCAATTGTTGCCCTATTTTGAGACAGCAAAAAACGAGGTCAACATCATCTCGGCGTATTTTGTGCCTCGAAACAAAGGGGTTGCATGGATGTCCGAGCTGGAAAACCGCGGCGTCGATATCAAGGTCGTCACCAATTCGCTGGCTTCAAACGACGTGGCACCGGTCTATGCCCATTACGCCAAAAAGCGCCGCGCCCTGTTGCGCGCCGGCGTCGAGCTGTACGAGCTGCGCCCGGATGCCTATCAGGTTCAACAACGCGGTATTAACTGGGCACAATCCCGTTCGGGTCTGCATTCCAAGGCGTTCACCATTGATGATCGCTACGTTTTCGTCGGGTCGTTCAATTGGGATCCCAGATCCGTCAATATCAACACCGAGATGGGCATCCTGATCGATTCGCCCGACTTGGCGGTTCGGACAATGGGCGCGCTGGACGAGGCGCTGCCCGCGTACACGTACAATGTGACGCTTGAAGAGGCTGGCAAACTGGTTTGGACAACCCGGCAACAGGACGGCACTGTCCTGCGATATGACGCCGAGCCGACAGGATCGGCATGGGATCACATAATCTCGGGCGTTCTGGCCATTTTACCGATCGGTTCGCAGCTTTAAAACACGGCAGTTCGGGTTCAGACCCTTGCTTTTTCGAAGGCCGTCCATGCGGTTTCGAACGCGTCGAAATCAAAACCCGGCTGGGTGGCGGCGTCCAGAATGATACGCTCTGTCGTCAGCAGCTTTTGGATCGCGCCTTCCAGCTGATCGACGATATCCTCGGGAATGACCAATGCGCCGTGTCGATCCGCATGGATCAAATCACCCGGATCTACCGTCATGCCAAATACCGAGACCGGCGTGTCCAGATCGCGTACATGGACGAAACCATGGCTTGGACCAACTGAGCCTGCAATAACCGGGAACCCGTCTGGCAGATCACCAAGATCGCGCATTACGCCATTGGTCAACGCCCCTGACATGCCAAACCCTTTGTGAATGGTGGTGTTAATCTCGCCCCAATAGGCGCCGATGCAGTCGGGGTAATCCACATCTTCTATCACAGCGACCGAGGGCGCGGGGCCTTCAGCCATGTGTTTGTAATAGTCCATGCGTCTGGCACGGATAACGTCGGGCTCCTCGGTCGGGGGTGCAACTGCTGCAATTTTTGCCGTGCGCGCATAGCCCACGATTGCAGGCTCATTCGGGGCCGAACACATCATGGTACCGCGCGTAAATCTGTCAAATCCTCGCTTACCCTGAGCGACTTCTATGGCGTTGCAGACAGTGGGCGTATCCACTTTGCGCAACAGTGACAAAAGGGATGGTGTCATATGTCCTCCAACCAGCGCGCCAAAGCCGCCGTTGTTTCGTTTGGTTTCTCCAATGTGGGCAGGTGACCAGCCCCATCAATGACGTGCAGTACGCTGTTTGGCAGTAGATCGTGCATCAACTGGTGGCGCTCGACCGGGCACAACCCGTCCTCTCGACCGCAAAGAACCAGCGCGGGTCCGGTATAGGCAGCCAAGGTTGCACGTTGATCGGGTCGGTCCATCAAGGCTTGCGATTGACGCAGAAAGACTTGAGGGCCCAGACCAATTGCCATCTCCATGCACAAATCCAGAACAGCCCCCTGACGCGGCCCGTCTGCAAGATAGTTGGGCTTCATTTCGTCTCGCATTACATGCCACAGCCGCCCTTCGCGCACCGCGTCCATCTGCGGAGCACGGCGGGCTTTGACATCGGGCAGCTCGGCCATCGGGTTCGTGTCCAGCAAGGCCAGGCGTTCAATACGCTCGGGGGCTTGACGCAGAACCTCCATGGCGACAATCCCGCCCATCGACAAACCCGCCAGTGCAAATCTGGGTGGCGCGTTGCGCAGGATATCCACTGCCAGTCCCTGTACGCTGTCGTGCTGACACAGGGGAAAGGTCATCATCGGTACCTTGCCGGACAACGCGTCAATCTGCGGGCCGAAAAGCCGCGCATCGCACATCATGCCCGGTAACAGAATCAACGGTGTCATGCGCGGGCCAGCTCTGCCCCCTGGGCCAGCGCCTCTAGCTTGGCATAGGCGATCTGCGGATCAATCGCGCCGAATCCCGCAAACGTTCCAAAACCGCAATCGCTGCCTGCGATAACCCGATCCTCACCGACAATACCGGTAAAGCGTTCAATCCGTTGCGCCACAAGCTCGGGGTGTTCAATGAAATTGGTGGTGGTGTCGACCACTCCAGGGACCAGAATCTTGTCATCGGGGATCTCGGCTTTACGATCCCGGAACACAGTCCACTCATGCGCATGGCGCGGGTTCGACGTCTCGAATAGGACATAGCGCGATTTTGTTGCCATCAGGGTGCTGAACACCTTGTCCATCGCGATATCGCAACAATGCGGGCCTTCGTAATTCCCCCAGCAGATATGCACTCGCACCCGGTCCTGCGGCACGTTTTGCAGCGCATGGTTCAGGGCCTCGACATGCATATCCGCGATCTTGAGAAATTCGTCATCCGACAGGTCCGTGAACAACATGTGGCGGGACAGGGCAAGGTCGGGGCAATCCAGCTGAATGTCCAAACCTGCCGCGACAATGGTTTCGTATTCCTCTTTCATCGCATCTGCCAATGCGGCCAGATAAGCCTCGCGGGTTGGGTAGAAATCATTTTGCAGAAACAGCGAGATCACACCCGGTGACGCGGCATTCATGAAACCCTGACCAACATCGTGCCGCGCCATGGCCGCCTTGAGGTTGGCGATGTCTTTCTGCAATTCACCTTGCCCCTTCGAGCGGACCTCGCCCGTACACATGGGTCGCGCATATTTCGGGGTGCCGCCATCATCGGCCAGCCGTTGCAGAAAGCTTGGGAACATCTTGAGATCCGCCGGCGCATTGCGCGGGCTGTCTCCGGAAAATCCGGTATAGCGATCTTTGACATAAGTCGCATAAGAAATCTTCGACGTCTCTCCGTCGCTGACAACGTCTATACCAGCGTCGGTTTGTTGGCGGACGGTCTCGTCTACGGCGCCCGCCATGCAGGCATCAAAAGCTGCTGCGTCGTAGGGTTCGCCATTTTCACGGGCAAAGATAAAGTCCACTACCTCTTGCTTACGTGGTAAAGACCCGACATGCGTGGTTTTTACAGGCATCTTTGGCCTCCTTATAGTTTTCGCGCCATCAACACGGTGTGGCTTTGCGTTTCAGGGTCCTCGGCCAGAAATCCGGTCATCTGAAGCCCGTTGTCCTCAAGGCACCCGGCATATCCGGCAGGCGAAAGAGACGCGTGGTAGACCATTTCTGCGCCAACTGTACCGCTTGCCTCGCCTGCGCGCGGACCGACCGTCAACATCAGCATCCCACCAGATCGCAAGTGGCGCGCCATGCGGGCGATACAGGCTTTTTGCTCTGCGGCCGTCAGGTGAAAAAAGCTGTTCCATGCGATAATACCATCGAACTGACGACCCAGATCGAAATCCCGCATATCGGAATGCAGCCAGTCTCCGTCAGGCCACCGGTCGCGGGCGATGGCCAGCATGGCCTTGGAAAAGTCGACGCCCGTGACGTCAAACCCTTCGGCCATGAACCAACGGGCGATTGGGTCACCTGTTCCGCACCCCAGATCCAACACGTGATCACCCGGTTTAAGACTGGCCGTGAAGCGCGCCAACCAGCGCGCTTCGAACAGAGCTTTGGAACGACGTTTGTCATACTCTGTCGCCTGCCGCTCATAGACTGCATGGGTATCCTGCGGGTCTGCGGTCATCCTGTCCAGGTTGCTCCGGCCGGATCATTGGTTGCGGTAATCCGGTACAGGCCAGCCTGCCCGGTCATGGATGGGACAACACTATAGGATTCACCCGGCAGAACCAGAGCGGTGTCGCCCACGGACAATGTGGTCTCATGGTCGTCTACCGCAATCCGCCAATGCCCACTGGCCGGCATCAGAACCACGGGTTTGTCGCTTGTGACTGCGTCTGGCACACACGATCCTCGGCCCAGAAAATCGACTTCGAAACCGGGTTTGTCCTTGATCCATCCGTTCTCGCCTATCACCACTGCCGGTTTGTTGGCCGACAGGGCCATCAAGTCCCAATACCGCGCAACGTATTTGCCGACCACATCCTCGACCGGCACCTCGGGATAGGATTTCAGCTCTTCCTCGGTCAGCAAAGGCATAGGGCGCACGTTGTGGGGCAGCTCTTGCCCTTTCTTGCTGTCATACAGCACGCCATTGTCGCCCAGCATCAGGCCGTGGGCCTGCGCATCCTCGATCACTTGCGGGGCCCAAGTGACACCGCCTCCGGCATCGTCGCCGCCCAGGATGGACATGATCATCCCGTAATCCTGACCCACATTTTCGAACCCGCGAAAGATACCGGTGGGAATGTTGAAGATATCGCCCTCTTCGGCGATGAACTCACCCGCCGTGCCATAGCGCCCCCAGAAGAACCGCCAGCGCCCTTTGGCGACAAAGAACACCTCGGCCGTGGTGTGGCTGTGCAGTGAGTTGCGGCATTTCGGAGGCTGGCCTGCCGCACCGATATTAAAGCCGATCTTGTCGGTGATATGGACATGCTGATCGGGGCTTTCAGAAACGCCGCCGCCGATGATGGTAAAGTTCTCTTTCTGATCGCTTCCCGGCGTATGGGCGTCGATAAAGGCGGTTTTGCAGGGCTGCAACTCGCCGTAGCGGACGATGCGTTGTTGGATGGTGCTCATGGTGATCTCCTAAAGGGGGTGTGTTGCGATGGGGGTTAGCCCGTCGCCCCAGGAGGGTGATTGTTCAGCCGGCGCGCCCGCAGCGCGGCGCGGTGGCAGTGATACCGCCGCGCCTGTTCGCTGGGTTTGAGGCAGGTTGGCATCACAGGTCTCCGGTCGTCAGAAGAAGCTGCTTCCAGATCGCCGTTTCATCGAACAGGGTCCATTCGCGGCGCAGGCGGATATCGCCGCCGATCAGTTCGCCCCATTCGGCGTGGCTGATGCCCATCACAAAAAGGTCCGCCCCGGTGGGCACGCCAAACGCCCCCCAGCCATCATGTTTGCCATGCAAGCTCCAACGGATGGCCGAGCGGGGCGGCATGTTGGCATCCTCGCGCCCGATTTGGTGATGAATGGTAAAGGTCGCATTGGGCAGCGCGGCACGCAGAGACATCCAGAACCGGTCCACCGCGTCGCGCCCGTGGCCGGTGGCCCCACCGGGATATTCACTTTGCACGGCACGATCATAGTCGCGTTCAACCGCCCCCATATCCGCGCCCATCATCCGGGTCAGCAGGTCAGCATGGCGCTGGCCCCATTCGTTGTCATTCCCCCGCCCTTTGTACGGCCCGTCCAGATCATTGGCCGGGGTCAGAGGTTTGACGCATGCCTCGGCCCCGCCCTCACGCGCGATCAGGTCGCGGGCAAATTCCTTGGGCTCCCACCCCATCTGCCGGACGATCGCGCCATTGTCGCGGATCAGCCATTCATCGTCGATGGTATTGTTGCGGGCATGGCAGTCGGCCAGAATGCGATAGCGCAGCTTGGACCCGGTCGCCTTGCCGAACGCGCCATCGCCCAGATGCGTGGCGCTGGACATGATGCGGTGGCTCGACAGCATCCCATCCTCGGGCGTACCGGACCAGATCACATCCTCGCCCAGAAGGGTACGGTCGGGGAACTCGGCCAGTGTCGCCATGGTCGCGCCGATAACACCCTGATTGCCGGTCGAGACACTGCCCGGCATCCGCACCACGATATCCTTGCCGTAATACTCGTGCAGGGTCGCGATGCCGCGATCCTCCCAAATTTCTTTGGTGATGCCGATGATGTAGTCCGGGAAATCCCGGAATTTCGGATCAAAGCCTTTCATGTCTCAGTCCTTTGTGGTTCCCACCCCTTCGGCAACCGCGCGGAGGTCCGCACGATCAGCGGCCCGTCAATGGCCACTTTCCGCGGTTTGGCCGTGGCCGGGGTGTCGATATGGTCAAGCAATGCGGTGACGGTTTCAGCCACCATCAGATTGGCGCGCTGGCGGATGGTCGTCAGGTTATAGGCGGGCCACCCGGCGGGCGGCACGTCGTCATAACCAATGACCGAGACATCCTCGGGCACGCGCAGGCCCAGTTCAAAGCGGATCACGTCCATCACCGCCAAAGCCATGTGATCATTGGCCACAAACACCGCGTCGGGCCGTTTGCCGGGGGCAACATCAAACATCCGACGGGCGGCGGCGCGGGCGTTCTCAGTATGGAAATCTCCGACATCATGGGCGAACACATCCTGCCCGCCTTCAGCCAATGCCGCGCGGAACCCCGCCTCGCGGTCGCGCTGGGTCGAGGCGCCCTGCCAGCCCGCAACATAAGCAATGCGCTCATGCCCTCCGGCCAGCAGAAACTCGGCCACTTTGCGCCCGCCCGCATAGTTGTCCGAGGCCACTGTGGTGATCCCGTCAAGATCCTGCGTGCGGTTGAACAGCACCACCGGAACGCCGGCCTGCTGACAGCGCGTGGCGATATCCGACGACATTGGAACCGAGGCCAGAACGACCCCATCGACCTGATAATCCAGAATTTCATCCATCACGTCGTCAATATTCCCGGCCGAGCGTGAGGCCATGAAGATCAGCACGTGATAGCCCTGTTCCTGCAGCGCGTTGGAGAGCTTCTCAAGCGCCTCGGGATAGAAGTAATTCTCAAGATACCCCACCACCAAACCGATGATGCGGCTTTTGCCCGAGACCATGGCACGGGCCAGAACATTGGGCCTGTAACCCAGCTCAGCAGCTGCCTTGCGCACTTTGTCTTCGGTCTTTTTGCTGACCGAGGCACCGGGCGTGAAAACCCGGCTGACCGCTGACTGGCTGACACCGGCCAGTTGCGCAACCTGCAGGGATGTGACCTTTTCAGCCATCCGGTTTCTCTCTCAACAATGCAGCCAGCAATATCATCCCAGCATCTAGCCCCATCGTCGGCATACCACGCGGTACGGTCGGGTCGTGAATGCTCAGCCATGCATTGCCATCGTGGTATTGATTCAGGGATTGCAATGCTGCCATTGGGCCTTCGGCTTTTGCTATGTCCCGCAGACCGTCTATGGCATGGATCGGTGCCGTTTTTTCAAACTCACGACCGCGCTGTTCACGTTGCGCACGAAATTCGGAAACCATAGCCTGGCTTTCGTCCTGCTTGGACACACCTTCATGGTCCCAACGTTTTGCGTCACGCATGACGGGGGCAACCCGCTCGGTCCAACGAAAACCGCGCGAGATCGTAGGAACCGCAAAGGTCAAATCGCAACAGGCATCCATGACCCCACGCAGACTGTCCGGTACTTGAAAGTCACCCCGGGTGTCCGGCAGTTGGCTTCCGGGGCGCTCGCCCAGAAACTGAACAAATAGCTGATGCACCGTATCGGCATCGGGTTCGTTCAGTTTACCGATCCGTTGCTGCGCATCTTCCCGAACAGAGTCTTTGTCGATCTGTTTCAATCCGTATTCGTCCAAGATCGGGCCAAAACGCCCCCAAAAGTGATGCGGTTCTTCATTCGCCATCCCGGCAGAGGGTCGATAGATCATCGTTTTGCCTTCTTCGACGATAGCATCAAGGATCGCATCCCGTAGACGGCGTTGAATGCTGATATCCTTGTCGTCATAGCGCATCAGTCCGCCGTCCACCCCCCGTCAATCAACATCGAGGTGCCCGTCACCAGCGCCGAAGCGTCCGAGGCCAGATAGGTTACGGCACCCATGATATCTTCGACCTCTCCCACGCGATCCAGCTTGATCTTGTCCATGATCCACGCGGCGCGTTCGGGGTTATCAAACGTGGATTGTGTCAGTGGCGTGCGGATGAAGGTTGGGCAGACCGTGTTGATGCGGATGCGCTGTTTGCCCCATTCGATAGCCATCGCTTTGACCATGCCCTCAAGCCCGTGTTTGGTGGCGCAATAAAGCGCCCGGTCCACGCCGCCCACATGGCCCATCTGGCTTGAGATATGAATGATCGACCCCGGCCTGTCCGCCGCCAGCAGCGCCTTGGCCGCATAGGACGACAGGAAATAGGCCGAACGCAGATTGACGCTGGTAACTGCGTCGAAATCTTCAGGCGTGGTCTCGACAGCCGGGCTGTGGCGGGCGGTTCCGGCGGAATTGACGACCACGTCAAAAGTGCGGCCTTCGAACAGCTGTTTCAGCGCCTGCAAGTCGCCCTGATCCACCACCGCAGCCTCGGCCGACCAGCCCTGCGCCTGCAGCGCGGCGACGGTCTCAGCCAGCCGATCCACCCCGCGCGCAGCACAGACCACATGCGCCCCGGCCTCGGCAAGCGCCACGGCGCAGCCCTGACCGATACCCGACGAGGCGCCGGTAACCAGCGCGGTTTTACCGCTTAGCGAAAACGAAGGGGTGCGGGGCAGGTCAGTCATCAGCTCATTCCATCCGGTATTTCAATACGGCCCATATTTCGGGCCTTGTTGAATTCCCGCAGACGGGCGAACACGTCAACTCCCAGTTGGCGGTATGCGTCTAGAAGATCTACCAGAACCCAGTTTTCGCGGATCAGGCCATTCTCGAGCCGCCAGAAATCAAGGCTGCGCATGGTGATCCGCTGGCCCGAGGGCGCAATCCCCATCCAACCGTCATGGGTCACCGTCTGGATCATGTTCGGCCAGCCGGTGACGGCGGCGTATTCGCCATCGCCAAAGAAGTGATAGGTGATGTCATCCACATACTTCCCGCGATCCGGCATCCCGTTCAGGAACGGAATCTGGTGCCAGTTGCGAAACCCAGCATAGCCGCGCCCGGTTCCGATCCCGGCGGGGCCGTACCAGTTCATGCGGGGATGCCAGAACTTTTCCATCTCCATCACCTCCGGCCCACCTTCTGATGGGTGTTTCTTGAGGTGATCCAGCATGTCGATGATGTGCTGGCATGTCTGCTGACCTTTATCGGCATCATATGGCCCCGGCACCAGACCATCCTGCGTCGCGGGGCCCGGCACCTGCCATTCATGCCCAAGACTGGGGGCCATGGGCCAGGCGTTGGCCTGCATCATCACTTCGGGGATGTCCCACAGCGCCTGCATCTCGACGATCTTGCCGTCACGGAAGCGATAGAATTCATGGAACCGCATTGTCACCTGATGGCCGGTCGGCGGGATATCCAACCACGGCCCGGTGAAGGTACCGGTATAATAGCCGCCGCAACCGACCCAATCCGCACCGTGTTCATCCGGCCCGGCCATGACGATGTAGTCGCGCCGCTCCAAGTCAGGCCATGCGTCCAGCAGACCCTTAAAGGCAGTGTCGTAGAAGGCATCGCTGCCGGTGCTGTCGCCAAACGGATGGCACAACCGAAACAGGGCATCCGGAGCGCTGACCTTGGCCAGCGCCTGCCGCACACCCGTTTCGGTAAAGTCATACATAGCCGCCCTGACCTGCGCGATCAGGGCCTTGTGCTGTGTATGGGGGTCGCTCATTCGGCGGCGTCCCGATACGGGGCCGCCTCGCCATAAGGGACGTTAATCCCGCCATAGCGGCGGACGCGGACATTGCATTGCTCGGCATGGCCCACGAAGCCTTCCAGCATACACAGGCGCGAGCCATATTCGCCGATCAGCGTCGCCGCCTCATCAGTAAGAACCTTCTGGTAGCTGTGCGTTTTCAGGTACTTACCCACCCAAAGCCCGCCGGTATAGCGCCCGGCCTTTTTGGTGGGCAGTGTGTGGTTAGTGCCAATTACCTTGTCCCCATTCGACACATTGGTGCGCGGCCCAAGGAACAGCGCGCCGTAGCAGGTCATGTTCTCAAGGAACCAGTCATCGCGGTCGGTCATCACCTGCACATGCTCAGAGGCGATGTCATCGGCGACCTGCAGCATCTCATCATAGGTGTCACAAACGATCACCTCGCCATATTCTTCCCAGGACACTTTCGCGGTGTCGGCGGTTGGCAGTATACCCAGCAGGCGGTAGACCTCGGCCAGAGTATCTTCGGCCAACTTGCGCGAATTGGTCAGCAACACACAGGGGCTGTTATAGCCATGTTCGGCCTGACCCAGCAGGTCGGTGGCGCAAAGCTCTGCATCCGCTGCAGTCTCATCTGCGATCACCATGGTCTCGGTAGGACCTGCGAAGAGGTCAATCCCCACGCGGCCAAACAACTGGCGCTTGGCTTCGGCCACAAAGGCGTTGCCGGGACCGACCAACATGTGAACCGGGTCGATGGTTTCGGTCCCCAGCGCCATCGCGCCGATGGCCTGAATGCCGCCCATGACGTAAATCTCGTGCGCGCCGCCCAGATGCATGGCGGCGATCACTGCCGGGTTCGGTTTACCCTGAAACGGAGGTGTGCAGGCGATGATCCTTGGCACACCCGCCACGCTGGCTGTCGCCACCGACATATGAGCCGAAGCCACCATTGGGAACTTGCCGCCGGGCACATAGCAGCCAACCGATTGCACCGGGATGTTCTTGTGGCCGAGAATGACGCCGGGCAGGGTTTCAACCTCGATATCCAGCATCGAGTCCCGCTGCGCCTGCGCAAAGTTGCGCACCTGTTCCTGCGCGAATTTGATATCGTCCAGCTCACGCTCGGTCAGTTGGCCGATCAGCTCGTCGATCTGATCTGGCGACAGGCGAAACGAGGCGGGCGAGTAATTGTCGAACTTCTCGCTCAGCTCGCGCACGGCGGCGTCGCCACGGGTTTCGATGTCTTTCAGCGTGGCCTCGACCACGGCGCGGGTCTTGGCGTCATCCTCGGCCCGGTCAGCGTCGGATTTGCCGCGTTTGAGATACTCGATTGCCATAGTCCTGATCCTTACTTGTCGGGGCGGGGGGCGGTTTTCTCACCCCGGTCATAGGCTTCCCAGCCCTCGCCATTGAACAGATCGACCCCCAGCTGTGCGGCCACATGGGCGAAATCCACATTCACCCAGTTGTCGACGATCTTGCCATCGACCACTTTCCAGAAATCCATGTACCGGATTTCAACCCGCTTGCCGGTGGGGGCGATGCCCAGAAACTCGCCGGAATGCGTGGCCTCTTGCCGGCCAAAGGCGGCGGCCCATTCGCCCATGTAAAGACGAGCCTCATCGATGCAGGTCTTGTCGGAAAACGCGGCCTGGAAGGGGCGCTGCCAGTTGTCCTGAAACTCTTTCAAGCCGGTCTTGGTACCGCAGCCCTGATTGCCCAACCAGCGGAATCCTTGCGAGAAGAACTCGCCGATATCATCAATGCGGTGGTCATTTAGACCATCGACCATCGTCTCGATCACACGGCGCGTTTCATCCGTTTTGGACATGTCCGTATCACGGGTCAGAACGGCTTGTTCCGGGCGGGAACCCTTCATTTCTTTATCCTTTTACTGCGCCAGCGGTCAGGCCACTAACGATTTGGCGTTGGAAGATCATCACAAGGAAGAACAGCGGGGCGATGATCGACACCGCAGCGGCCACAGCGACCACCTGATCGGTCGTCGTTGTCTCGCGGTTGAACATGCCCGCAATGGCGGGGACCATCGTCTGGTTCTGTGCATCAAGCAGCAGCGAGGTCACAAGAAAGTCGTTATATGCCAGCAGGAAGCTGAACAGCCCGGTCGTGATCACCCCCGGCCACATCACCGGCATGATCACGCGGCGGAAAGCCTGAAAGTGGTTGCAGCCATCAACCCGTGCAGCCTCGTCCAGTTCGGCCGGAATATTCTGGAAGAACGAGCGCAGCATCCAGATCGTGAACGGCTGGTTGATCGCCACCAGCACCGCGATCACGGCGAAAGGCTTGCCATAGAGCGTCGGTGCATTTTCACCCAGAATAGGCGCCAGCCATTCGGCCGAGTTGATGAAGACCGGCAGATAGCCCGCAACCAGAACCGAATGGGGCAGCGCGCGGAAGATCAGCGCGATCAGCAGGATCCAGAAGGCCAGTGTCGAGCCCGACCGCGCCAGACCATAACCGGCCAGTGTGCCTACGGTCAGCGATACGGTCACAACCCCGGCGGTCACGATCAGCGAGTTCTTGAAGTTGTTGGAAAAGCCCCGATCGACCCAGACGGTTTTATAGTGTTCAGTAGTCATGCCCAGTACGTCGCGACCCAGGGGACCGAACAGCGGGTTCAGCACATTCAGAACCGCAGGCAAGACCACAAAGAACACCAGCAGGAAGGCGATCAGGGCGACAAGCACTCCGACCACCCAACCGAACCATTCCTGGCCCGGTGACGTGTATTCCTTGATCTTCGCGGGAAGCACTTTGGTCACGACCATGGCCGCGCCCCAGATCACCGCGATGCCAACGATGATATCCAGAACCGAAAGCCCGTTCCCTGTGGCCAGCGTCGCCGGGCCAAAGATCACGTTCAGCGCGTTGCTGTCATAGGCGTCAACGGGGGATTTGACGCTCATGATCGCGATCCAGACGATCGGGAAGGCGGCGACAAGACACCAGAACGCGAGGAAGATGTTCGAGGTCAGCCGCAGGCTGAGAGGTTGGCGAAGCGCGCGCGAGGACATATCAGTGGCCTCCTTTATGGTCGCGCCAAGTGCGGCGCAGCGGCAGGATCAGCAGAAGGACGATCCCGATCATGGTCAGCATCGCGCTGGCCGAGGCCCGGCTGATCGACCGGTTGCCCGCCTGATCCGGCACGAGGAAGTCGAAGGTCAGCCATTGCAGTGAGATGACGTAAGCCTGGCTGGAGAAACCGACGATCTCTTCGAACACCCGGTAGGCGTCCATCAGGTGGATCATCGACACGAAGATGATCAGCGGCATCAGATGCGGAATGACGATGTACTTCATGCGCTGCCAGCGGGTCGCTCCGTCGATCACGGCGCTTTCCAGACTGTCCTGATTGACGGTCTGAAGCCCGGCATAGAACACCACGGCCGCAAACGGGGCCACGTGCCAGACGCGGTAGAACATCATCAGAATTTCAATCGTCCACGCCTGCGCAAACAGAGCTATGTCGCGGTTCAGCCACCACTCCAGCAGCGCCGTCAGGATGCCGTCCCCACGGAACAGCCAGTTGATCGACAGCGCACCGATCACCGGCGTGATGATGAAGGGCAGCAGCGAGATAAAGATCACCGGCCCACGGATCGACCGCGCGGCGTTGTTGATCAAAACCGCGATGCCCAGCCCGAACCCGATGACCAGAGGCAGCGTGATCAGCGTGAACGTCAGAGTGAACCGCAGCGCCTTCCAGAAGTTGATGGTGGACAGGACCGACCAGTTGCCCTCGGTGATCGCGCGCCACGCGCGTTCAGGCTCCAGCACATTGCGATAGCTTTGCAGGCCGACATATTCGGTCTGGGTGATCACCTCGCCGTGTTCATCCAGCTTGGGCTGCGATTTCTGCTCGATCACGCAGGTTTGGGTCAGGAAGCCGGGGGTGCAGGTTTCGACCTCGACCGTCTCATAGACGGGTTGGGTGATGTAAAAGCTCTGTTTGAACACGCTGACCAACGGGAACGCGATAAAGAGAAGCATCATAAAGACAGAGGGGCCAACAAAGGCGGCAAATGTCCGGAAATTCATGGCTCTGCCTTTCTCATGGTTCTCAAGTGGGAAAAGAGGGAGGGCACGGGGCCCTCCCCAGAGAGGATCAGTTGCTGATCAGACCAGCCTCTTTCGCTGCGGTGATGTAATCCGCCTCGATATCGGCCAGCGCGGTCTGTGCGTCCTTGGCACCGGTCAGGTAATCGGCCAGACCATTGCCCAATGCGCTGTGAAGAACACCCATTGCGGCGCTGGCCGGGTAGGCCCCAGCACCGTTTTCCGCCGAAGCCGCAGCGCCAGCGGCCAGATCGCCGGGCTTATAGGCGGCGTTCAGCCAGACGGCGGTGTCATTGTTGGCGCTGACCATGTCACCGTCGATGCCTTCCATGACCAGACGGAAAGCAGCGTCGGCCTCTTCATCGCTCATGTTCGAGGCGAGAACGATGCCGTCCCACCAGATCGTGGTAGAGGGACGCTCGGACCCCATCGGGGCCGAGGCCATGGTGACTTTGCCAACCACTTGGCTTTCGGCCTCGTCATTCATGGCAGCTGCGCGGCTGGCCCACAGGTTCGCCATGGCGATCTTGCCCTGCTGGAACTGCTGCTGAACATAGGTGGAGTCGGACACGAGATATTCCGGATCCATGAACTCGGTCATGGCCTTCATCGTCTCAAGCGCTTTGACACCCTTTTCATTGTTGATCGAGGGCATGTTGCCTTCGCCGATGAACGTGCCGCCTTCGCCCATATACATGTTGACGAATTCCTGGGCCAGGTTCCAACCTGTCTTGAATGTACCGCCGATGGGGTATTCCATCACGCCGGCCTCTTTGATCTTGGCCGCCGCCGCCAGAACATCGTCATAGGTGGCGGGCTCTTCGATGCCCAGATCGGCCAGAACGTCATTGCGGTACATCAGGTGCTGCGCGTTCACCATCATAGCAATCGCCATCACCTTGCCATCTACCTTGATCAACTGGTTGGGCAGCAGGTCCTGACCGTATTTCGCAACCAGATCATCCAGCGGACGGATCGTGCCCGCGTTTAGCAGCGGGATCATGGTTTCATTCGCAACGCCGCCAATCTGATACAGTGACGGGTCGGCCGCAAAGGCTTCGGGCTGCTTCTCGCGGAATTCCTGATCCAGCGATGCGCTGAAATTGCCGCATTCGGCCATCGCATCGGTGACGGCTTTCCAGGCCTCAAACCCTGCCGAAAGCGATTTCAGCGGAACTTCATTTTCGTAAGAACAGGCCGCAGATGCACCGCTTGCCGCGATGGCCATGGCGCCTGCCATTAGGATCGTCTTGAGTTTCATGCGTTTCTCCCTGTCAGGATGGGTCCGTCGTCGACGTCCGGACCGCTGTTATGCCCGTATGGGCTGTTTTTGGGGTTAGCCCCCGATCCGCGCACCGCTTCCAGCTTCGAAAAGGTGACAGATTTCCGTTGGCACCGAGAACGAGACGTTGTCCCCAATCTCGGCGCGGAAAGATTTATCGGCCTTGACCGACACCAAAGCCCCGCCAACCCGGACCGAAATCATGGTCGCGTCGCCCAGCAATTCGAGCGTGTAAATCGGCGCGGTAATCTGGCCCGAGCCTTCGGCAAGGCTGGCATCCTCGGCCCGGAAGCCCAGCGTCATGGGGCCGTCCGGCGCGTCCACCGGTATCTCCACATGTTCCGCGCGGAACACCCCGCCCGCGACCTCACCCTCCATCAGGTTCATGGCCGGTGAGCCGATAAAGCTGGCCACAAAGGTATTCGCTGGTCGGTCATAGATTTCGGTCGGGCTGCCGACCTGCTGCACTACGCCCTGTTTCATCACCACAACGCGGTCAGCCAGTGTCATCGCCTCGATCTGGTCGTGGGTTACATAGATCGTCGTCACCGCCAGTTCGTGGCTGAGGTTCTTGATCTGCGCGCGGGTCGAAACCCGCAGCTTGGCATCAAGGTTCGACAGCGGCTCGTCCATCAGAAACACGTTGGGCTCGCGCACAATGGCGCGGGCCAGCGCCACACGCTGCCGCTGACCGCCCGACAGTTCGGCCGGTTTGCGATGCAGGAAATCGTCCAGTTCAACCATCGCGCTGGCACGGCGCACCTTGTCGTCATGGGTCGCTGGGTCGATGCCGCGCACCTTCAGCGGAAAGCGGATGTTTTCATAGACGTTCATGTTGGGATAAAGCGCATAGCTTTGGAACACCATCGCAACATCACGATCCTTGGGCTCCAGATCGTTGACGACCTTGCCGTCGATCAGAATCTCGCCCTCGGTCACATCCTCAAGCCCGGCGATCATCCGCATCGTGGTGGTCTTGCCGCAGCCCGACGGGCCTAACAGCACCAGAAACTCGCGATCTGCGATCGTCAGGTCAAAATTGTGGACCCCCACGAAGGTACCCCAGCGTTTGCCGACGTTGCGCAATTTGATTTCCGCCATGGTGCCCCCAACAAGGATTCGCTTTGCATACGTTTGCAAAACTGTAATTCGCATGTATCAAATCGAGCAAGACTTTTTTGCATACGTATGCAAAAATGAAGCTGAAACCCGACTCATCCCTGGCGGATGAACCTGATAAAACACTGAGAAACATGGTAAATTCCGAACACTTTCAGAAAGCAAAAAAATTAATCATTGCCTTTCACAAGAAGTTGGAAGGCGCAGGCAAGCATCAAATCACGCAGGTTCTGGGCCAATTTTGCGCACCAGATATGCTGTGGCGTGGCTTTCATCCATTCAATCAGCTTAGCGGTTCCGCGCAAGTAGGGGACCGATTCTGGCAGCCGCTCAAACACAGTTTAGCCCATCTTCAAATACGCGAGGACATTCTGTTTGCCGGACAGAACTCATTGCGGGACGAGGCCGATATCTGGGTCGTCTCAATGGGGCATCTTATGGGGTTGTTTGACCAACCGTGGTTGGGCATCCGCCCGACAGGCAAGCTGACTTTCCTACGATATTGTGCCTTTTATCGGATCGCCGAGGGGCAGATTGTCGAAACAGCTATGTATTTCGACATTCCGCATCTGATGGTGCAGGCCGGGCAGAACCCCTTCCCACCGCAGACCGCCATGCATGTGGTGCAGCCAGGTCCAAGAACGCATGACGGGCTGCTGATAGCTGAACAGCCCATCGAAGAGGGGCAGAAAACTCTGACCGTGATCAATGCGATGATTGCAGATCTGGGCCAATGGAACAGCGGGCTATCGCTTGAGGATGAACTGGCCCAAAGCTGGCACGACGACATGCTGTGGTGGGGCCCCGAAGGTATCGGCGCGACCTATACGATCGAACGCTATGCCAAGCAGCACTCCGGCCCGTTCCGCGCCGCTTTCACGAACCGTTCCAAGACCAATCATATTTGCCGACTGGCCGAGGGACATTACGGCGGCTTTTTTGGCTGGCCCAACTTTACGGCCATTCCAACCGGCGGTTTCATGGGGATGCCGGCCACCGGCCAGACCGGCGAATTTCGGGTGATCGATATTTATCGCCGTGATGGTGACAAATTGGCTGAGAACTGGATTTTCATTGACCTGCTGCATTTCTGGAAAGGGCAAGGCGTCGACATTCTGGAACGCAGCACAGGGATAGAAACGCCATGAAGATAGATGCGCATCACCACCTTTGGGACCTGTCCGCTGTGACATATCCGTGGCTGGTCGAAAAAGGTGTTGTTCGATTTTTTGGTGACCCCGCGTCTATCCAACGGGATTATCTGCTGCCAGAGTTCCGCGCGGATACCGAAGCCCAGGGCTTTGGCGCGTCGGTACATATCCAGGTAGGAGCAGCAGACCCGTGGGCCGAAGCGCGTTGGGTTCAATCCGTGGCCGACCAGTTTCCGGACTGGCCTCTGGTACAGGTGGCCTTCTGCGATCTGACGGCTGATGATCTGAGTGAACAACTCGATCGCCTTCAAACCTTGCCGTCCCTGCGCGGTGTTCGACAGATCATAGGCCGCGCGCCTGGCGAGGACGCAGTCACTGGCACCAATGCACTGCTAGAGGACCCCAAATTCCTATCCGGCCTTCAACAATTGGGGGCGCGTGGCCTGTCCTTTGACCTGCAACTTCTGCCCGAGTTGATGCAACAGACCGCTGCCGTTCTTGCCCAGTCCCCCGAGACGCAGGTGGCATTGTGCCATGCCGGATCACCGCATGATCGAACGGATGAAGGCTTGCGCCAGTGGTCCGATGCCATGACGTCGTTGTCCTGTTTGCCGCAGGTTTATTGCAAGCTGTCCGGTTTGGGGATGTTTGATCACAGCTGGAGCGCCAACAGCGTTTCGCCCATCATAAAGACCTGCCTGTCCCAATTCGGATCTGACCGCTGCATGTTCGGGTCGAATTTCCCGGTCGACAGCCTAAGCGCGACATATCAGGATACCGTATCCCGGCATGAGGCCATCGTCCCGGTCGCCAGTCATACCGATGTCTTTCACAACACGGCGAAACGCTTTTACCGCATTGAAGCAGCGCGTTAACGGCTCAGTGAAACAGGGGGCGGAAACGGTCAGAACGCCCCTAGTGGGCGACCCCCGACGGCCCGTGTTTCAACACATGCCACTGGCCAAAGCTATCCTTGAGGTCCAGCGTGATCGCAGCATTCGCCGTGGTCGAGGCGCTGCCGATCTCGGCGATGGTGAATTCGATCCCACCGGGAATATCAATGCGCACCCGGTGCTCTCCGCCACCATGCGGGGCCTGAATCGGGCGCCCGGTTGATCGCAACACGTCGCCTACTGTGACATTGGCCTTGCGCCCTTCGATGTCGATATCGAAGTCTATCGGCAGATACAGGGTATCATGCACGGTTTTGCACATGGCACGGAACACGAACCAATGGGTGGCCATTTCGTCGGTTTCTTCCCCGTGGAACACTTTCTCCAGCGCATTCCGCTGCGCGTCTGTCGCACCCGGATCAATGATCACCTGCATTTCCCCTCCGCCCTCGAAAATCGGGCCGGGCCAGGCATATATCAGTGCCGCCTTGGTGCCCGTCAGGTCGATCTCGCCGAAATGCCCTTTGGACACCTCGAGCACTTCGAACCCTCGGCAATTCCCATGGGTGGGTAGTTCTTCGAACTGGCAGGGACAGGCGTAACCGCAATTGCAGTTCCCGAATGCCGCGCCCTCAACGTACCAATCTGTAAGTGCCATCGTGACCCTCCTGAAGTGAAAGCCCTATACCTGTCTTCATCTGCCCCGACGCCGGTATCCTAGCACATTTAACCCAGAACTCCGAACCAAGGCGCCAATCATCTGAAACGCCTCAAAGGTCTGTGTCCAAGTTCACAGCCAACGAGATCTCAGCATGACAGTTTACCCAAGGGAAACAATTTCCTGCCGACCTACAAGACAGGTTCGGACAAAAGACCGAATTAGCAAGGTCATCATGTGTGTGAAGGGATGGGTCATGACACTGAGGACGTTCAAAGAACGCGTCATTCAAACCGGCAGTTTTGAGCTTATAGGCATTGCTTTTGTCTCACCGGTTTACGCTTATATCGCCGGATCTTCTATGGCGCATGGATTTGCGTTGATCACACTGCTGTCCATCGTCATTCTGATATGGTCTCCGGTCTTCAACACCTTGTTCGACCTGCTGGAAAGGAACCAAACCTGCCGTTTGGCCTGCGCCCGGCCGCACCGGATGCGAATTATTCACGCCGTTCTGCACGAGGTCACAGCGGTGATCATCACGTGCCCGTTGATGATGTATGTCGGAGGGCATTCGTTAAAAACCGCGCTGGCCTTCAACCTCGGCCTGACGATCACATACTCCGTCTATACCTATGTATTTCACATCGTTTATGACCGACTGCGGCCCGTTCAACCTGTACGCGCAATTCAGGATGCAGTAATGCAACCGGTGGAATTGTCAGCCCCGCAAAACGTATGACAACACGGGTTGCGATTATTCGCTCACACAGCCCCAAATACCTGTGAATCGAAGTGAAGCCTTCATGCCTTCCTATTGCCGAAGCGTTCGCCCACATGTGCGCTCATAACCATTTGGAACAAAGGACATGGACATGGTTAAGCGTATTCTTCTCGCCTCGGCGGCACTGACGATCAGCGCATCGGCATTGTCGGCACAGAGTCTGGCAGACGGCCTGTATATTCAGGGCTTCGCTGGTTACAGCCAGCTGCAGGACAGCGACTTCAGCGGCACCGTCAATGGCGGCCCAGAAAATGTCGACACCGATTTCGACGGTGGTTTCGGCCTGGGTGTGGCCGTTGGCAAAGAGATCCCGCAATGGAGCAACGACACCATTGGTACCCGGATCGAACTGGAACTGTCTTATCGTGACAACGATGTGGACGGTGTGAACTTTTCCGGAAACGGCCCGGCCGCCGAAGGCAACGTTTCGGGCGATGTGACCCAGACTTCTTTGTTTGCGAACGTTCTGGTCGACTTCAAGCAGGCCGGGGCCTTCACCCCTTACGTAGGCCTGGGCCTGGGTGCGACCTATACCGACCTGGATTTCGCCTATGGTCCGGGTGTCGAACTGGACGACAGCGACACGACCTTTGCAGCCCAGATCATCGCAGGTGTATCTTATGACGTCAGCGCCAACACCTCTCTGACGCTGGATACCCGCTATTCGCGCGCCTTTGACGTTTCGTCTGATCGTCTGGCCCCGAACGGAGCGCTGACCGGAACTGTCGAAGACGATATCGACGCGTTTAGCGTAAATTTCGGTGTCCGCCAGCAGTTCTGATAGCATAGGGGAAGAGTTTCTCTCCGGTTTCTCTTCCCCCGCGTGTTCCTGTGCTCTATGCACGGGGGCATGCGTTCATTTATCATTCATATGTCCTCCAGCACCGCCCGGCAGAAGAACGCTGCAAAGCTGTGCCAGGATCTGCCAAATGGCGAGTTAATCGAGGCCGTGGATGGTCGCGATCCGCAACAAATAAACGATGTCCAACTATTTCCGGGTAATCTGCACCGCCCCGAATACCCGTTTAAATTGCGCCCGGCCGAGATCGGAGTGTTTCAAAGCCATCGGCGAATTTGGCAAAAAATGGTCGATGAAAAGATTGATCTGGCCATCACCACCGAAGACGACCTGCGCATCGACCCAGAACGCATGAAGCAGGCCCTTGAGCTGATCAAGCCGATTGCCACTCCGGATCACTACATACGTATCCCTGTCAAACAGCGTGAAACCGCTGCGGAGGTGCTGGCAAGACGAAAGGATTTGAGGCTTATTTTGCCCAAAGTCATTGGCTTGCAATGCGTCTGCCAACTGGTCGGGCGTCGGGCTGCGGAACGTTTGCTTGCGGTGACAAATCGAATCGACCGCCCGATAGATACGTTCCTGCAGATGCATTGGCTTACCGGACAACCGATCCATTCTTTGCAAGGCAGCGGCAATCAGGAAGTCGCGGGCGAGATTGGCGGCTCGACTATTCAATTCCGACCCCCGGTCAGCGACAAGCTGACACGCGAGTTCAAACGCGCGGCATACAGGGCAAAACTGATGCAACACCCTCAGCGGGTTAACGCCTAACACGCGCAGTTAAAAAAGCGGGGCTTTACGCCCCGCTCTGTGTATTAGCTTGGCGCTTTGGTTTTGCGCAGATAGGGAAAGATCGTTTCGAACTCGCCGAATTTCTCTTTGGCTTCTTCGTTGGAAACTGCAGGCGGGATAATCACGTCCTCGCCCGGTACCCAGTTGGCCGGGGTTGCAACGCCCTTGCTGCTCATTTGCAGACCGTCCAGCGCACGCAGGATTTCCGCAAAGTTGCGGCCCACTGTCATCGGATAGGTCATCGACAGCTTCAATTGCTTGTCGGGGCCAATGATAAAGACAGAGCGCACCGTGGCGCTGTCTGCAGGGGTACGGCCGTCGGGCAAATACGCTTCGGCGGGCAGCATGTCAAAGGCTTTTGAAACCGCAAGCCCGTCATCAGCGATGATAGGGAAACCGGGATTGGCGTTGCCGTAAGCCTCGATGTCCTTTTTCCACTTCTTGTGGTCCTCTACGCCGTCGACCGAGACGCCAAGAACCTTGGTGTTTCGCGCCGCCCATTCGTCATTCAACTGCGCAACGGCGGAAAACTCGGTGGTGCAGACAGGGGTAAAATCCTTTGGGTGCGAGAACAGAATCGCCCAGCTATCGCCAATCCAGTCATGAAACTGAATGGTGCCCTGATCCGTTTCTGCGGTGAAATTCGGGACGGTGTCATTGATACGCAAACCCATGGGGCCTCTCCTTCTGATACTGGTAAGCCTGATGAGAACTTAATCAATTTGCCCATAAGTTAAACTGCTGTTTCCAGATCGAGTTTAAATTCACGCATTTCGATTTGAAGCCCACACGGAATTGTCCCTTGCCCGGCGTCTACCATGGTGACAAGGTTGCGGCGAAAAACCGACCAACCGGTCGGGTCAACTACGAAAGGGTTGCAGCATGATCGAAAAGCGTAACTTCTACATCAATGGCGAATGGACAAGTCCTGCAGCGACCAATGATTTCGAAGTCATCAACCCCTCGACCGAAGAGCCCTGTGCGGTCATTTCCCTTGGATCACAACCGGATACCGACGCTGCTGTAGCGGCGGCAAAGGCGGCCCTCCCGGGCTGGATGGGAACCCCGGTAGAAGACCGCATCGCTCTGGTCGAGAAACTGGTCGAGGTCTACGCATCACGTTCAGAAGACCTTGCGCAGGCGATGTCTATGGAAATGGGCGCGCCAATCGACATGGCCCGTACGCAGCAATCAGGCGCAGGGGTTTACCATCTTAAGAACTTTATCCGCGCCGCAAAGGCATTCCAATTTGAACGCCCGCTGGGCGATCATGCGCCCAATGACCGGATCATCTACGAGGCGGTGGGTGTTGCCGCATTGATCACGCCATGGAACTGGCCGATGAACCAGATTACCCTGAAAGTTGGCGCAGCGGCGATTGCAGGCTGTACGATGGTGCTGAAGCCGTCCGAGCAAAGCCCCCTGAACGCGATGATCTTCGCCGAGATGATGGACGCGGCAGGCTTTCCTGCAGGCGTGTTCAATCTGGTGAACGGTGATGGTGTGGGCGTGGGGTCTCAGCTGTCGGCGCACCCGGACGTGGATATGATCAGCTTTACAGGTTCGACCCGCGCGGGAACTGCGATTTCCAAGAATGCAGCAGATACACTGAAGAAAGTGCATCTGGAACTAGGCGGCAAAGGCGCAAACGTTGTCTTTGCGGACGCCGATGAAAAAGCGGTCAAACGTGGCGTTTTGCACATGATGAACAACACCGGCCAAAGTTGTAATGCGCCAAGCCGTATGTTGGTTCAGCGCCCGATCTATGACCAAGCGGTTGAAACCGCAGCCGAGGTGGCCGCCAAAGTCGCCGTCGGTCCCGCGCTGGAAGAAGGTCGCCATATCGGCCCCGTAGTGAACGGACTGCAGTGGACTAAGATACAAGACCTGATCCAGAAGGGCATCGACGAAGGCGCTCGTTTGGTTGCCGGTGGCACCGGACGGCCCGAGGGTCTGAACAAGGGCTACTACGTGCGCCCCACCGTCTTTGCCGACGCCACCAACCAGATGACCATCGCGCGAGAGGAAATCTTTGGCCCGGTCCTGACCATGATCCCCTTCGACACCGAAGAAGAGGCCGTCGAGATTGCCAATGACACGCCTTATGGCCTGACCAACTATGTCCAGACACAGGACGGTGACCGCGCCAACCGCATGGCCCGCGTGCTGCGATCCGGCATGGTTGAGATGAACGGCCAGTCGCGCAGTGCTGGGTCTCCGTTTGGCGGGATGAAGCAATCCGGCAACGGGCGCGAAGGCGGCGTTTGGGGGCTGGAGGATTTCCTTGAGGTCAAAGCCGTCGGCGGCTGGGCCGCCGAGTAAGCATCCCTAGTGATCCAATAGTGAGGCACCTTGCGGTGCCTCGCTCTGTTTCAGGCATCCGCCTGCGCGGCTTCATAGGCCAGCATCGCACGTTTGACGGGCAGACCCCAGTGATAACCGCCCAGGCCGCCCGATTTGCGCAACGCCCGGTGACAGGGGATCAGCCAGCTGACCGGGTTGCGCCCAACCGCCGTGCCCACGGCCCGCACCGCCTGTGGTGACCCCACCCGCTGCGCGATCTCGGAATAGGTCGTGACCTGCCCCGAAGGGATATGCATCAGCGCTTCCCACACTTTGATCTGCAGGGGCGAGCCGATCAGGTGCAGCGGCGTCACCGCGCGATCGGCACCAAATGACGCCTGGACCCAGGGGCGCAGTTTTTCGGCACTCTCGACATAGCGGGCTTTGGGCCAGCGCGAGGTCATATCCTCCATCGCCGCCGCTTCGCCGGTTTCCGCGCCAAAGGCCATGCCGCAGATGCCCTTGTCGGTGCCCATCACCAAAGTCGGGCCAAAGGGGCAGTCGAACCAGCCCCAGCAAATCGTCAGGCCATCGCCTTTGCGGGCATATTCGCCGGGGCTCATGGATTCCCATTTCAGGAACAGATCGTGCAGGCGACCGGACCCGGACAGCCCCACGTTATGCGCCGTCTCCAACGTGGTGAACCGCTCGCGCAGCAGCGCCTTGGCGTGGCCCAGCGTCAGATATTGCTGATAGCGTTTCGGCGATACCCCGGTCCAGCGCGAGAACAGGCGCTGAAAATGGGCCGGGCTCATGTCCATCTGGCGGGCCAGCTCGTCCAGCGACAGGGATTCGCCGCCCTGATCAATCAACTCGATCGCGCGGCGCATGACGTTGTAATGGTATCCGCTTTCCGGTGTCTGGACGTTCATATCTCACCTCATCTTCTGTCCCCGACCATATCCCGCCACGCTCATCCCCGCGACCCGAAACCTGCGCATTGGCTTTGGGCTTGTGTCACAGGCCCTTGGGCGGCATTAAGGCCCGGATGGCAAAGCAACTCGACTACCACACGATCCGCGAGATCTTTACGCGTTTTCAGGACGCCGACCCCGAACCCAAGGGCGAGTTGGATCATGTGAACGTCTACACTCTGGTCGTCGCCGTCGCGCTGTCGGCGCAGGCCACCGATGCGGGCGTCAACAAAGCCACCAAAGAGCTGTTCAAAATCGCCGACACGCCGCAAAAGATGCTGGATCTGGGCGAAGAGGGCCTGACCGAGCATATCAAGACCATCGGCCTGTTCCGCCAGAAGGCCAAGAACGTCATCAAACTCAGTCGTATTCTGGTCGATGAGTATGGTGGCGAAGTGCCCAATTCCCGCGCCGCGCTGCAATCGCTGCCCGGTGTCGGGCGCAAGACGGCCAATGTGGTGCTGAACATGTGGTGGCGGCAACCGGCACAGGCGGTGGACACGCATATCTTTCGCGTCGGGAACCGTACCGGTATCTGCCCCGGCAAAGACGTGGACGCGGTCGAGCGCGCCGTCGAAGACAATATTCCCGCAGATTTTCAACTTCACGCGCATCACTGGCTGATCCTTCATGGGCGCTATCACTGCAAGGCGCGCAAACCACTGTGCGGAACCTGTATCATCCGCGATCTCTGTCAATTCGAGGACAAGACCCTATGAAAACGTATCAACTCACCGGTATCGGCAACGCCGTTGTGGACGTGATCTCTCAGGCCGATGACAGCTTTCTGGAGCTGATGGGCATCGAAAAAGGCATCATGCAGCTGATCGAGCAGGAACGCGGTGAAGTGCTCTATGCCTCGATGGAGGGGCGCGTGCAGACGCCGGGTGGCTCGGTCGCGAATACAATCGCGGGTGCAGGTGCGTTGGGCCTGGATGCGGCCTTCATTGGCCGGGTGCATGACGACGCGCTGGGGCGGTTCTATGCGGATGCGATGAACGAGGACGGGGTTGATTTCGTCAACCCGCCGGTGCCGGGTGGCGAGCTGCCGACCTCACGCTCGATGATCTTTGTCTCGCCCGATGGCGAACGGTCAATGAACACCTATCTGGGCATTTCATCGGAACTGTCATCTCTGGACGTATCCGAGGACGTGTCAGGCAACAGCCAGATCATGTTCCTTGAGGGGTATCTGTTCGACAAGGAAAAGGGCAAAGCCGCGTTTCTTGAGGCCGCGCGCACCTGTCACAGGGGCGGAGGCAAGGCGGGGATCGCGATTTCCGATCCGTTCTGCGTGGAACGTCACCGGGTCGATTTCCTGCTGCTGATCGAGAACGAGCTGGATTTCGTGATCGGCAACGAGGCCGAGATCAAATCGCTGTTCGAAACCGATGATCTTGAGGACGCTCTGGCCAAAACCGCCGCGATTTGCCCTCTGGTCGTATGTACCCGGTCGGGTGATGGCGTGACGGTTTTGTTCGGCGGTCAGCGCGTGGATGTACCAGTGGAAAAGGTTGTGCCCGTGGACGCCACCGGTGCGGGCGATCAGTTCGCGGCAGGGTTCCTGTTTGGTATGGCCACGGGCCGCGATTACGAGACCTGCGCCAAGATCGGCAACGTCTGCGCCCGCGAAGTGATCAGCCATATCGGCCCCCGCCCCGAGGCAAACATGCAGGAGCTGCTGCGGGCAGAAGGCTTGCTGTAAGCGCCTAAGACCCCGCTGCCGCGTCGTTCAGGGCCCAATCATATTGATAGGCCCGAACACGCGGCACGTCCTGCAATCGTGCCTTCAGATCCGGATCGGCGGCAGTCTGGATATACGCCAGAACCGCCTGCTCGTTCGGTCCGAAATCCTCTCGGAACCAGATGAAGATCTTGGACAGGATCAGCCCGCCATTGTCATTGAATCGGACCCCGCGCGTGTCGTTGATATAGGCGCGTTCGGCGGCGGCAAAGTCACGTTCCAGCGTGTCGGCCTGCCAGGCACGGTCCATCAGGTTGGGGCAGCCCACCGCGGCACAGTTCAGGGCATAATGAATGCGCGGCTCGTTGAATTCAGGGCGGATGATGCGGTGCTCGATCTCGTTCAGAGTCAAGCTCTGCCCAGCGACCGTGACCAGAGGCCGGTTCCACGGCCCGATCGACAGCGGCCCGTCCTTGATGTCGCGGATCGAGGCGACGGGGTAGTTTTCAAGGATCACATCCACCGTCACCGCGTTGTACATGTTGATCCAATAGGCCAACTGTTGATCACGGGTCAGCGCCGCAGGGTCCACCGCTTGCAAATCTTCGATATACCCGTCCAGACGCACCCTGTCGTCGGCCGAGACCTGCCCGTAAGCCACGCGATTCACCCCCTGCGCATCGGGTGCGACATAGCGGTTCAGAAAGGCGGTCCAGTCGCGGTGATCCACACGCTCTCCGGGTGGTTGGGCTGCGCGGGTCAGAGCGCTATTTGCCAAAGGCTCGGGCGCGGGAAGGGCCAGTCGTTCGACACTGGCACAGGCGGGCAGCAAGGGCAGCAACAGAAGGATCAGCAAACGTCTCATGAGGCATCCTTTCGGATTTGGCGCAGGGCGCGCATCTGCCCTTTCAGCCGTTTCATCGGGGCAAGAGCTGGGTCGCTAAGCTCGGGCAGGTCCGGCCCATTCGACAAGCGCGGAACAGCGGCGTTCCACCAGCTTGGGCCGGTGGGCCCGTCAAGACGATCAGGACTGGCCAAGTGCATATCGCGTTGAGCGTTGTGGGCGCACATCGACAGCGGCCCATTCGCCGTGGCCACCATAAACACACACGAGGCGCAGCGATCCTCGTCCAACTGATCTGCCGCCATGAAATTGTGAATGAAAACCGCCTGCCTCCTCACCGGGCCACGCAGCAGACCAGTGCCCAGACGAGTGATGCTCAGCCCAAGTTGACCCAATGCGCGCAAGGCCAGCAAAGGATGCCGCCGGATCATTCGCATGACCTTGGGACGAATGCGGATATGGGCATCCTGATTGTCGTCCACCCCTTCCAGCGCTGTCATCACCCGATGCACCAGCGGTTGGTTTGACAACAACGAAACAGCCCGCCCGCCTGCTGTTACAACACTGGCATAACTGTTGCACTTGGAATGCCCTACAGCTGCCGTGCCGAAATGCAGCGGGGCCTCGTATCCAGCTTCAATCGAACGCGCGACGCTGTCCTGCGTGATCATCTCGGGCCGTTCGCGCAACACACCGCGCCCGGTATCGGCCTGCATCTGGAACGAGACAAAGGCGACCTCGGGTCGGTCACGCAGAAACCGCGCCAATGCGGGAAGGTCATCAAAATTCCCCTCGAACACGGTGGTGTTGAACAGGATGCGCAGGCCCAACCCGCGCGCGCGTCGGATATAAGCACGGCGGACGGTGTTCAGCTCGACCTCGGAGGTGAACCCCTTGCGCTCTTGCGTCATATCCACGTGAAAAGCCACATCATCCAGCCCCGCCGCCGCCAACCGCGTCAGGAAAGCGCGGCTGGCGCGGATACCATTGGTCATTAGGCACGACCGCATCCCCAAGCGCTTGATTTCGCGGCACAGCGCCTCAAGGTCTTCGACCTTGCGCAGGGTCGGGTCGCCCCCAGTCAGCTGAACCGACACTCCGGTACCATAGTGGCTGTAGATCGTCTTCAACCGCGCGAACAGAACCGAAAGAGGCGGGTCATAGGTCATCTCGGCCCGGTCCGAGAGATAGCACAGCGTGCAATCCAGATTACATCGCTGCGTGACCTCAAGCGCGACGCAGGCGATAGGATAGAACCGCCCCGCCGTCTGCCCGGCGTGATATTCCCCACAGCTTTGCAATCCCTCGCGCAGAGGCGCGCGGCGGTCGGAACCGGTGAATTTGCGCCCGGCGGGGACGATGGCGGGGGGGCTGTGAACGGTGTCTCTCATGCGCACCAAGCTAGAGACGGGCCGACGTGCGAACTACGCCCCCTCACGGCAAGTTGTCGCAGGGTGAGTGAAGGGGGGGGGCCCAAGTTTCGCCTTAAACCGAAACTATCAAACCGAGAATTGAACAAAGGATATTTAATACGCATGACACAGCGCGTTGCCGTATTGGTCGATGGCGACAATTTGAGTGCCCATCACAGCGATATGATCCTACAGGCCGGTCATCAGGCGGGTCGGGTGGACTTCGCGCGGGTATACATGAATGCAAGGCGCAATTCCTCCTGGCATGAGGTCGGCGCTTTTCAACTGATCCACAGCGGAAGCGGAAAGAACGCGACCGATCTTTTGCTTGCCATCGACGCGATGGACGTGGCTCTGCAACAAGGTATCGACGTTGTCGTGATCGCAAGCTCGGACGGGGACTTCGTTCACCTGCACCGGAGATTGCGCGAGCGTGGCGTGACCACAATCGGTGCAGGTGAGGGCAAAACTCCTGAAAGCATACGCGCGTCCTGTGTTCGTTTCGTCGAGTTAATACTTTCGGAACCTAAGGCGCTGCGACCCAAATCGGTCTCGGATTTGGATTGCCAAATCCGCAATATTATTGCGAGCAACAGCAAAACCGGGACAGGGATGCAACTGACCATCCTTGGGGCCAAAATGCACCGGCAGCACGGCATCAGGATTAGCGACCGCCCCGAGAAAACCTGGCGGCAATACCTGAAATCCAAGCCTGAATTATATGAGTTGGACCCCGCTGGTCAGAATGCACATGTGCGGCTCAAACCGGACGGGTTTGAACAAATCGCTCAGTCCAGGTGATCCGCAAAAGCGGCGACCACTTGTTCGTAAACGCCCCGCTTGAAAGGCACGATCTCGTCCACCAGATGTGCGGGCTCCTGCCATTTCCATTGGGTGAATTCCGGGTGTTCAGTTTCGATATTGATCTGATCATCGCGCCCCGTGAAACGCAGCAGGAACCATTTCTGTTCCTGCCCGCGATAGCGCCCCTTCCAGATCTTCGGCACGATGTCATGAGGCAGATCATATGGCAGCCAGCCGGGGGTTTCGGCCACCACCTCGACCAGATCTGCGGTCACGCCGGTTTCTTCCCACAACTCGCGCAGGGCGGCATCGTGCGGGTCTTCACCTTTGTCCACACCACCCTGCGGCATCTGCCATGCGTCCTTGTGGCGGTCATTACGTTGCCCGACGAAAATCTTGCCCTCTGCATTCATGAGCATCAACCCGACACAGGGACGATAGGGCAGTTTAGCGATCTGGTCGGGGGTCATGCTCGGCCTCGTAATTTTCCTATGCAGGTTCTGTATCAACTGCCAGACTAACAGCAAAGACTTTGACGTTAGGTTTCACGTGACAACGTTGACGTGAACGTCAATCTAACGCTCAAACAACCGAGAGGGAGAGTTCGCCGTGACTGCGTACCCAAACATGCTGGCCCCGCTGGATCTGGGCTTCACCACTCTGAAAAACCGGGTCCTGATGGGTTCGATGCATACGGGGCTCGAGGAAACGGGCGATTGGAACCGGGTGGCCGAGTTTTATGCCGACCGTGCACGCGGCGAAGTTGGGCTGATGGTGACGGGCGGGATTGGCCCGAACCTCGAAGGCTCGGTCCTGCCCGGCGCGTCTATGATGACCAATGAAGATGAGGTCGCCAAGCATTCCATCGTGACCCAGCGCGTACACGAGGCGGGCGGCAAGATCGCCATGCAGATCCTGCACGCGGGCCGCTATGCGTATGGTCCTAAATGCGTGGCCCCCAGCCCGGTGAAATCGCCCATCTCACCCTTCCCGCCCAATGAGCTGGATGAGGACGGGATCGAAAAGCAGATCGCCGATATCGTCAACGCCGCCACGCTGGCCCAAAAGGCAGGCTATGACGGCGTCGAGATCATGGGGTCCGAGGGGTATTTCATCAACCAGTTCCTCGTGACCCATACCAACAAACGCACCGACCGTTGGGGCGGATCATATGAAAACCGGATGCGCCTGCCGATTGAAATCGTGCGCCGCACGCGTGAGGCCGTGGGCAGCGATTTCATCATCATCTATCGCCTGTCGATGATTGATCTGGTGCCCAATGGCTCGACCCATGATGAGGTTGTGCAACTGGCGCAAGAGATCGAAAAGGCCGGTGCCACTATCCTGAACACCGGCATCGGCTGGCATGAGGCGCGGATTCCGACCATTGCCACATCCGTTCCCCGCGCGGCCTTTGCCTGGGTGACGAAAAAGCTGATGGGCAAGGTGAGCATTCCGGTGATCACCTCGAACCGGATCAACACGCCCGAAGTGGCAGAAGACGTTCTATCGACCGGATGTGCTGACATGGTTTCCTTGGCCCGTCCGATGTTGGCGGATGCGGATTTCGTCGCCAAGGCGATGAACGGCAACGCGGCCAAGATCGCGCCCTGTATTGCCTGTAACCAAGCCTGTCTGGACCACACGTTCAGCGGCAGGCTGACATCCTGTCTGGTCAACCCGCGCGCTTGTCACGAGACCGAGCTGGTGATCGAACCCGCCGAGACCCGCAAAACCGTGGCCATCGTCGGTGCAGGCCCCGCGGGTCTGTCCACCGCAATGACCGCCGCCCAGCGCGGCCATGACGTTACCCTGTTCGACCGCGCCAGCGAAATTGGCGGCCAGCTGAACATGGCCAAACAGGTGCCCGGCAAGGAAGAGTTCTGGGGTTTGGTCGATTGGTTCCGCACCATGATCGCTGATCTTGGAGTAAAGGTCGAACTGAACCGCGAAGTCACGGCTGACGACCTGACCGGCTTTGACGAGGTGGTCATTGCCACCGGCGTCACCCCGCGCGACCCGCAGATTCCGGGACAGGATCGGGACAACGTGATCGACTATATTGACGTGCTGCGCCACAAGGCCGAGGTCGGCAAATCCGTCGCCGTGATCGGCGCGGGTGGTATCGGGTTCGACGTGTCCGAATTCCTGCTGGAGGACGGCCACAGCATTACCACTGACCTGCCTGCCTGGATGAAGGAATGGGGCGTCACCGACCCCGCCGAGCATCGCGCCGGTCTGGCCCCCGAAGGCCCGCAACCCGCCGCGCCTGCGCGCCAGGTGACTCTGCTGCAGCGAAAGAAGCAAGCGCATGGCAAGAGTCTGGGTAAAACAACCGGCTGGATCCACCGCGCCACGCTGAAGATGAAGGACGTCAATTTCGTCGGCGGCGTGAATTATGAACGCATCGACGATGACGGCCTGCATGTCAGCTTTGGCGAAGAGCGTGCCGACCCGACCGTGATCGCGGCGGATACGATTGTTTTGTGTTCCGGTCAGGTCTCGGACCGCAGCCTTGCGGATGCGCTGATCGAACGCGGTATCACCCCGCATGTGATCGGCGGCGCGGATGTGGCGGCGGAGCTGGACGCCAAACGCGCAATCAATCAGGGTACACGACTGGCGGCTGGTTTCTAAAGCGGCAAGCCGGGCCTCGTTGCGGGGCCCGACTTGCTTTTATTCGACGGTGATTGTGATCACCTCGGAGACGATGGGCGGATTATGGGGCACATGTCCCGCATCACCCAACACCAGCTGCAGCGTGTGTTCTCCAGGGGCCATCTCAAGCGTCACCTCGGTTTGGCCGCCGCCAAAATGGATGTGGTTGTCATCTGCGGGCAGACCATAGGCCAGCTCATCCGCGCCATCCTCGCCCTGCCCCAGAGGCGGACGGTCAATCAAAAGGTGATGATGGCCGGTATTTTCGGCCTCTGTCCCGGCAGGCGCCACACCCATGCCGTTCAGGCCAAAGACGATTGTTACTGGGGATTGCACGGAATCACCGTCGGACAGATTAACGAAATAAACCTCGGCATCTGGGTTCGATGGGGTCTCTCCTGCGGCCAGAACGATGCTGGCAGAAAACATCAGAGCAACGATGGAAAAAAAGGCTTTCATAATCTCCTCCTTGGTCACAAATTTGCCATTCTCATCTTAGCATATTTGCCTTGATCCCCATAAAACCCAGCGTTTATTGGGTTTGTGGCGAATTTAGAAACCACCGTTTCCACGTTTCCTATATTCGAACGATCCGTTTTAAATCCCTTTTATTATCCCGAATATGCCCTGTTTCCGCCCAGATTGCTGGCCAAACTGGTTGAAACGAAAAGACCTGGGGAACGAGAATGGACAGACTGACCGAAATGGAAGCCTTTGCCAACGTGGTGGACCAGGGTGGCTTCACTGATGCGGCGAAAAAAATGGGCATCTCCAAATCGGCCGTGTCAAAGCACGTCTCGAGCTTGGAGGCGCGCTTGGGCGCACGCCTTTTAAACCGCACAACGCGCCGTGTTTCACCGACCGAGATTGGCCTTGCGTATTACGACCGTGCCCGTCGGGTGCTCAATGACGCAGGCGAAGCCGATGCGTTGGTTACGTCAATGCAGTCCGCTCCGTCCGGCCTGCTCAGGATCAGTGTGGCGACCGATTTCGGCGTCAATCACCTGTCACCGGTTCTGTCCGAGTTTTTGTCAGCTTATCCCGATATCACCGTCAACATGGTCCTCAACAACCGCTACGTTGAACTGATCTCGGAAGGTTTCGACGTCGCGGTGCGTATCGGAGAGCTGGAAGACAGCACCTTGCGCGCACGCAAACTAACAGAAACCGTGAAACGAATGGTTGCTGCGCCAAGCTATATGGAAAAATACGGCTTACCGCAGAAGATTGATGACCTGAACGAACATAAGCTGCTGCACTATTCCAGCCAGTCTTCGGGCAATGTCTGGAAGCTGACCGCCCCGTCTGGCGAAAAGCGTCAGGTTCGGACCGCCGGCTGGTTGAGCGTGAATGATGGGCAGTCTCTGCTGAACGCGGCGATCTCGGGCCTTGGGATCGCGCATTTGCCCAGCTACCTTTATGCCAGTGCGTTGAAATCCGGCAAAGTTCTGGACGCGATGCCATCTTTGCCAGACGAGGTTCAGGGTGTCTTTGCGGTCTATCCGCCTGGTCGCTTTACGCAACCCAAAGTACGTGCATTCATTGATTTCCTGGTCGAGTCCTTCAAGGACAGAGGACCAATGGATTGGTAATTTCTCCCCGGTGAAGACTGAACGGCCCGTACGAAAGTGCGGGCCTTTTTTTCAATTCACCAGCAGGACTGCCTCGACCCTTCGATTCTGATCACGGCCTTCTGGCGTCGCGTTCGTTGTCATCGGTGCCAGATACCCAATCCCGCGGGCCTCAAGACGATTTCCCGCAACGCCATGACCCTCAATCAATCGGACCCGGACAGCCTGCGCCCGCCCCGTGCTGACCGAGATATTCGCCTCGAGCGTGCCGGTATCGTCGGTGTTCCCGACAAGCGCCAGCCGAACATCGGGATTTTCGGACATATAGGCCGCAATCAACGCCAGCGACGGAAAGGGACCTTCGCCCAGCGTAATCTCTCCGGTTCTGAAATGCAGGTCGTCCAAAATGACATGACCGTTCTGCTCCAGCTCGGACAGCAGACCACCGGCCTGATTTACCGTTTCTTCGACAACCAGCGCAGGCGGTTCGGGTGCATCCACAGGCGTCACACGGATCATCTGCACGTAGCCATCGGGGGGGGTACGACTTACCAGCAAACTCAGGGCCTCTTCGCCGCGTGTGGCGGACAGAAAGCGATAGTCCTGAATGGCCACATACATGTCGGGCGTGGGTACGACTTCGGTGCCAAAACGGAAATCGAAGCCACCGCAGGTAATCGCCTCGCATTCGAATGCTATGTCAAAACCCTGATCCACGACTTGCTGACGCAGTGGCGCCAGTATCTGCAGGGTCGTACTGGACCCGGACTGCAATCGCCACGTCAACCGCTCAACCCGGCCTTCAATCACGCGATCTGGGACTTTGCCCGATTCAAAGCGACCGATGGGCATGTTATAACTGTCCAGTGCGCTGGTGCGATCGCTCACCAGACGCGACCCCGACGGCAAAGCAACTTCCTGCGCCGCCGCCGACCCCGCCAGCAACATGGATATCAGGACCGCGCGGCGGATCATCGGGCCTGCGCGTGATACGCGTCATTCGGAGCCATCGCTGTTGCGCTGGCGACCCGGTTTGACATGTTGAAAAAGCCTGTGACGTTGGCGATATCCCAGATATCGCGATCGCTGAACCCCACGTCGCGCAAAAGCTGGCGGTCGGGCTCCTCGATCTCGGCGCTGGCGGTTGTTATTTTGCGTGCAAAGTCCAGCATCGCCCGTTGCCGCGCGTCCAGAGGCGCGACCCGGTAGTTCATCACCAGCATCTCGCCCAGTTGGGGGTTGCCCGACATCTGCCGCACCGCAGCCCCATGCGCCACAAGGCAGTAAAAGCACTTGTTGATGGCCGAAACGACCACTGCAATCATCTCACGTTCAAGCTTGGACAACCCGCTATCGGCCAACATCAGATCGTTATACATGGCGGTAAAGGTGTTCAGCTTGTCGACATCAAAGGCATAGGCCCGCAACACGTTAGGCACAAATCCCAGCTTTTCGACGCAGATATCGAAATACCTCTGCGTTTCGGGTGGCAGAGGATCAGCCATCGGTAAATTCAGCGCAGTCGGCAAAGGATGGTCGGTCACGTCAGGCTTTTCTCCTTAGATACACTGACGGTAATGGTATTCTCCGACGATCTCCATTCCAAGTGCGTGATAGAGACCATTGGCCCCAGCATTTGCCTTGGTGCAGATTACGCTTAGGGCTTGCGCGCCTTGTTCCTGCGCCCAGAACGCAGCTGCACGCATCGCCCATTTTCCCAACCCGTGGCGACGATGATCGGGCAGGATCTCCAACGCATGGACCATGGCAATAGCGTCATGCATGGCGACAAAACCCGTACCTGCGGGTTGATCCGAACGCCGCATGAGCAGACCCGTTTTCGGCCCCGTGGCACGAGCCATCACGGCCAATCGCGCAGGTCCGATCCCGCCTTTGGCCCAGATCTCATTCATGATGGCCAGCGGATCCCAGATGGCAAAGGCTGTCACACGCGGAATCGGGATATCCGTCAAGTGACCAACCGGGCAGGAATAGATATTGACGGCGTCCAGAACCTCATAGCCTCGGTTCTCGAGTTGCCGATCAAGCACCTCATCGCCGGGCCACAAACAAAAGATGCGCTTCTGACCCATCGCCAGCATCGCCGTCTCGGCCGAGTCGATCTGTGCCTCGGTCGCCGGTCCAAGAGCACTGGCCGCCGACACACGAGAACCGCCGCCCTGCCCTTCGCGCAGTTGAAACGGCCCAAGCCGTTCGTACCGTGCGGCAGGCCATGTGCCATCAACGATACTGGCCCAGCGCGTCAAAGCTGAAGCTCTTTCGCAAGCCGGGTGATTGCGGCATCGACTTGCGGCCCATCGGTGCCTCGGACGACAATATTGGCACCGAAGACACCGTTGACCTGAAATGGATAGCTGCCAATCGCCAAATCTGGAAAATCAGCAGCCAAGACGGCCAGAGGCCCCGCGATGTCGCCTTCGCCGCGATTGACGCGCAGCGTCTGAGACAGTAGCGGGCTTCCACCGGTCAGGCCCGGCAAAACGCTGGCCACCATGGCCTGAAACACCGAAGGCACCCCGGCCATGACATGCACGTTCTCGATCGTGAAACCGGGTGCTGTCGATACCGGGTTGTCGATCAGGGTCGCGCCATCCGGGATGCGTGCCATGCGCAAGCGAGCCGCGTTCAGCTCTAACCCGGAATTTTTATAATGTGCTTCAAGCAGAGCCCGGGCGTCAGCGCGCACATCAATGGCCGCACCAAAGGCCCGTGCGATGCAATCGGCAGTGATATCGTCATGTGTCGGGCCGATTCCACCGCTGGTAAAAACATGGTCATGTGCGTCCGCCAACGCTTTGATGGCCGCCTCGATCGCCGGAGCGTCGTCGCTGACAATGCGCACCTCTTTCAGGTCGATGCCTTGTTTGGTTAGCTCACCGGCGAGATAGTGCATATTGGCATCGCGTGTGCGGCCCGACAGGATTTCATCCCCGATCACCAGCATTGCAGCGGTTGGATTGGCCATGGCGCATACCCTCTCTTGATCGACCCTACGGGCAGGTATAGGCCGTGGGACATGCGATTTGAAACCCCTCTTGTCCCCGCCCGCCTGATCCGCCGTTACAAACGCTTTCTCGCCGATTGCCAGCTGGAAGACGGGCGCGAGGTGACTGCCCATTGTGCCAATCCGGGCTCGATGATGGGGCTAGCGGAGCCTGGCCAGAAAATCTGGCTGGAACCCAATGACGACCCGAAGAAAAAGCTGAAATACGGCTGGCGGCTGGTCGACCATGAAAACGGGCATTTCACCGGGGTGGATACATCCGTTCCCAACAAAGCCTTGCGCGCCGCACTGCAGGCTCGTGACATCCCGGCTTTGGCTGCCTATGAAACCGTACGGCCCGAGGTCAAATACGGACAAAACAGCCGCGTTGATTTTCTACTGACCCAACCCGGCCTGCCCGACGCCTATGTCGAGGTCAAAAGCGTTACCTTGTCGCGCCAACCCGGTCTGGCCGAGTTTCCCGATAGCGTCACGGCGCGTGGCACCAAACATTTGGGCGAGTTGGCTGAGATGGCAACACAAGGACATCGGGCAATCATGCTGTATCTGGTGCAGCGCACCGATTGCGGCAGGTTTGCTCTGGCTGCAGACATCGATCCCGCCTATGTGGCAGCTTTTGAAGCCGCTAGAGGAGTGGAGCGGCTGATCTGCGGCACGGCGATTTCGCCCCAAGGTGTTTGGGTCGACGCAGGCAAAGACTGGCAAATCACATAACTTAACCAGAGAACCGGAATTCGCCCAGATATGCACCGGTTTGCGGATTGAACCCGCGATAACTGCCATCTTCTGCCAGTCCCACGACCGCGCACAGCTTGCGGCCCTGTCGGAAAGTGGCCCAACGGCTGCAAATTTCACTCCCTTCCAACCACCAATCGCCAGTGTCCTGCCCCAGCTGCGGCACACGGATTTGAAATCCGCCGTCGCTATGTATCCGGGCGGATCCGGTGATATGAAACCGCTGAAACGCGATTTTGCGGTCCGTTGTCAACAAAGCAGACAGGTCATCCGCGGACAGCATCTGCACCTCCTCTCGGCACCCGGCAAGGACGCAAAGGGCGAGGATCAGGTTTCTTTTCAAACGTCGTGTCCTTTGTTGCACAGCGTGAATCTATCGTCATTCTGCGAGTGCGCAGATCACAAGATCTGCGCGAAATTACTCGCCGACTGCCAATCCAATTGCATCTAAACTGCAGGCATGCTTGAATTTCTGCAGTATCAAACCATTTTTACTGATCTGCAGACCCGCGACCCATCGCCCTCTGGAACTTTCTGCACAAGCAGCGTAAACAAAGTGCTGCGCGAAACATTTGGAGCCTAGCGTCGATGAAAGAGCATCGTGGCCGCCTGACCAAGGACGGTATCCGCATCTATGAACAGGGTGACTTTGCCGGCATGCATGCGGCAGGGGCCTTGGCTGCACGGATTCTGGATGATATCGCCCCGCATGTGTTCCCGGGCCAGACCACCGGCGCGATTGACGGGTTGATCACCCAGATGGTCGAGGACGCGGGCGCGACCTCGGCAACCATTGGATACAAGGGCTATCAGCACGCCAGCTGCATCAGCGTAAACCATGTTGTCTGCCACGGCATTCCCGGCGACAAGCGGCTGAAAGACGGCGATATCCTGAATATCGACGTCACGGTTATTGTGGATGGCTGGTTTGGCGACACCTCACGCATGTATGTGGCCGGTAAGCTGCCCCGCAAAGCCGAGCGTTTGATTCAAGTGACCCATGACGCCCTGTTCAAGGGCATCGAGATGGTCAAGCCCGGCAACACCTTCGGTGATATCGGCCACGCGATTCAGGCCTATGTCGAGGCGCACCGGATGAGCGTCGTGCGCGATTTCTGCGGTCACGGTCTGGGGCGTGTATTCCACGCACCGCCCAACGTGTTGCATTACGGCCGTCCCGGCACCGGTGCCGTTCTGGAAGAGGGCATGTTCTTCACCATAGAACCGATGGTCAATCTGGGCCGACCCGAGACCAAGACGCTGGCCGATGACTGGACCGCCGTGACTCGCGACAAGTCGTTGTCAGCGCAGTTTGAACACTCGGTGGGTGTAACGGCCAATGGGGTCGAGATTTTCACCCTGTCACCGGGCGATATGTTCCACCCGACCTATTCGTCCTGATCAAGCGCCTGATCGCGGAGCAGTTTCAGCAACAAAGTTTCATCCCGCCACGGGATGACGGCGTCATGGATGAACACAGGGGCGCGCAAGGGCTTGCGCTCGGGGCTGGTTGAGGTGTCGGCATCCTGCGAAGGTGCCCAGAACGGAGGGGTGAGTGCGCGATCCATACCGCAGCTTACCACATCCGGGTCAGAGTCCCAAAATCACCGGAACTTGAGCCATATCCGTAAACAGCTCGGCCCCCAGATCAGCCAGTTTTTGCCCTCCGCCCTGTGGCGCATAAGCCAGACAGCGCATATCGGCGCGCATTGCGGCGGTGACGCCGCTAGGGCTGTCCTCGATCACGACGGGAGCTTTCGCCCCAAACTGTTCAGCCGCCGTTAGAAACAGGGTTGGATCGGGTTTCGCCACCTTTAGAACATGGGCCGAGAAGGCCACATCCCGAAACCTGTCCCACAGTCCGTTTTGGCCCAGTGTGATCTGCATCTTGTCGGGACTGCCGTTTGAGGCGACGCAGAATGGGATATCTTGCGCGTCCAGCGTGACCAGCAGATCGGCAACACCCGGCATCAGGTCCACTCCGCCGCGAAGACGCGCGTAGGTCTCTGCATAGACTTCATCGACCCAATCCTGGGGTAGGTCCGCGCCGAGCGCGCGAGCCTTATCACGCACCCCGGTCATGGTGCCGCCAAGAAAGAACCCCACACTGTCTTCAAGAGTCAGGTCCAGCCCATAGCGTGAAAGGTTTTCGACCAGCACCTGATTGGACAGCGGCTCACTGTCCACCAGCACGCCGTCGCAGTCAAAGATCACCAGATCATGCATCTGTACCACCCTTCCACATCAGCGTGATATGCGTGTCGCCATATTTCCGACTGTCTTGCAGGATGAACCCTTCAGGCGGCTGCATGGGGGCGTTTTCCTCCCACACGATCAGGGCGTCATCCTCGATCCAGTCGGGCAGCGCGGCGATGGCCTTTTGGCCCATGGACTTGCCATAAGGCGGATCAAGAAAGATCAGGTCATAAGGCGTGCCGGGATTGTCACCCAGCCGGGTTGCATCGCGGCGAATCAACTGGGTTCGGTCAGCACTGCGAGTCAGGTCGATATTCTTGCGGATCAGCCCCTGCGCCACACGCCCGTCATCCACGAAGGTCACATGGGACGCACCGCGCGACAGTGCCTCAAGCCCCAGCGCGCCGGTGCCCGCAAACAGGTCCAGCACACGCAGACCGTCGAAATCAATCTGATGGCTTAGCACGTTGAACAGGCTTTCACGCACCCGGTCCGTCGTAGGTCGCAAATGCGCCCCGGCATCCCCTTTACCGACCGAGGCCAAGGCCCGGCCCCGGAATTCGCCAGCGATAATCCTCACGCTTTGAGCAGCGGTTTCAGGTCCGCATCCGGGTCGGCAACCACAGCCGGATCGGCGGTTTTGCCCGCGTCGATCAGGCGTTTGCCGACCATATAGGCGCGCGGGTCATTCATCGCGTCCACCGCAATCAGTTGATCGCCTTTGTAATACCAGAAGGACACCGTCTGCCCCTCACCCTGCCGGGTCACAACGCGATCATAGCCCGTGTTCAAACCGGCGATTTGCAGTTTGACGTCATACTGATCCGACCAGAACCACGGTGTCGCGGTGTAATCCTTGGCCGCGCCCAGCATGTTCTGGGCCACGATCTCGGCCTGATCAATGGCGTTGGGTACGCTCTCCAGACGGATACGCCCTTCGCCATGCGGGAAAGACGCGCAATCGCCCGCCGCCCAGATCGACGGATCCGAGGTGCGGCCATGAGCGTCGGTTTTGATGCCGTTCTCCAGCTCCAGCCCCGCCATTTCAGCCAGCTGAGTCGCAGGCGCGATGCCCACGCCGACTACGACGAAATCAACGGCAATCTCGGTGCCATCGGTCAAAATTGCGCCTGTCACCTTGCCATCTTCGCCCAGCAGACGGTCCAGCCCGACGCCTTCACGGATATCGGCCCCGTATCCGGAATGCAGCGCGCGGAAATAATCGCTGGTCTCAAGTGCGGCGACCCGTTGCAGGATGCGGTCGGCCATCTCGACCAAGGTCACCTTGACCCCGCGCTTGGCGCAAACCGCAGCCGCCTCGAGCCCGATATAACCTCCGCCTACGATTAGCGCGCGGGCGCCGTCGGTCACGCGCGGCTCCATCTCGTCGATATGGGCAAGATCGCGCACCACATGTACGCCTTGCAGATCGCCACCAATCGCGGCAGGCAGGCGGCGCGGGTCGGACCCGGTGGTCAGAGCCAGTTCGTCATAGGAAATGACCTCCTCGCCCAGCGACACGGTCTTGGCTTGCGGATCAATCGCAGTCACGCGCTGGCCCAGACGCAGAGTAATGTTGTTCTCGGCATAAAAGCTCTCGGGGCGCAGGAACAGGCGCTCCAACTCCATCTCGCCCAGCAGGTAAGCCTTGGACAAGGGCGGGCGCTGATAAGGCAGATGCGGCTCGGCCCCGATCAGGGTGATATCGCCCTCAAACCCGTCTTTGCGCAGCCGCGCCACCAGCGATGCACCCGCCTGCCCGGCACCGATCACGACAATATGGCTCATCTTCCCCTCACCCTGTCGAATTCCCGTGGTCTCCTCCACGCGACCACCTATATTGCGGCTAAGCCCGACTCTGCAAATCCAAACGACAGGAGCACAAAAATGATTTCAACAGGTGATACGCTGCCCGACGCCACACTGACCCAGATCGGTGCGGAAGGCCCCGAGGAGGTCCGGATTTCCGATAAAACAAACGGGCGCAAAGTGGTGATCTTTGCCGTCCCCGGCGCGTTCACGCCCACCTGCCATTCGGCTCATGTGCCCAGCTTCATGCGCACCAAAGATCAGTTCGATGCCAAAGGCGTGGACGAAATCATCTGCCTGTCGGTCAACGACCCCTTCGTGATGAAAGCCTGGGGCGAGGCCACCGGCGCGTCCGATGCGGGCCTGACCATGCTGGCGGATGCCGCGTCCGAGTTCACCAAGGCCATCGGTATGGATTTCGACGCACCGCCGGCCGGGCTGATCGCGCGCTCGAAACGCTATGCGATGCTGGTCGAGGATGGCAAAGTCACCGCGCTGAACCTGGAAGAAAGCCCCGGCGCGTGCGAAATCTCTGCTGGTGAGGGCCTTTTGGACGTCATCTGATCCGGTTTGGCCCCGGTTCTGTCGGGGCCTTTGCCCTATTTAACTTGATAGGTAACTCTGAACGGCAAATACTCGGCCTAGTTGTTCAGGGAGTCCTTTTATGAAGCTCAAGTCCATTACCCTATGTCTGGGAACGGCAGGCGTACTGGCCGCGTGCGGTCCGGCCCCCACACCGCAACAACAAGCCGCCCGCCAGCATGAGATCGCCTGCCTCAGCGGCACGGTCGGCGGCGCGCTATTGGGTGGCGCCATCGGCAATCAGTTTGGAGGCGGGTCCGGCAAGACGATCCTGACAGCAGCAGGGGCTGCCGTCGGCGGGATCGAAGGTCAGAAATTCGCGTGCTGAGGAGGACATCATGAGACTTGGGATTTTGACACTTGGCCTGACCCTATTGGCCAACACCAGTGTGGCCGAAACCGTGGCAGAGCTGCATGAGAACGAACTGAAAGCCATCGACGCCAACAATGACGGTTTTCTGTCCAAAGACGAGTTCAACGCCTTTTCAGACTATGCATTTCAGGCGATGGATGAGGACAAGAGTGGCACGCTGGGTCTGGAGGAAGCCAAACCCTTTCTGGACATAAAGCAATTCCAAAGCGTTGACCGCAATCGGGATAACGTTATCTCTCGATCAGAATATGATGCGCAGATGACTGAGGATTTCTCATCTGCCGACAAAAACAGGAACGGTCAGTTGGACTAGGACCGCCCCAACCCGACAGGAGCGCGCTATGAACAAATGGATTTCTCTGGGTGTTCTGGCTTTGCTTGCAGCGTGTGACGTGCCGCAAGCGCCGATTGTAACCGGACCGGATGGTCAGCAGCGGATACAAATAAACACCAGCGGGCTGACCTGTTATGACACGCGGTGTCTAGACATTAACCCGGCGGCGCGGTCGGTGCGATCGAATGGCCTTCGAGAAACTCGCATCCCGAAAAATATCGACGTGAGCAGTGGCACTGTAACGCCTGATGAATTCCGGCAAATGGGTGTGGCCGCCTCGCTGGCGGGTGGCGTCGGCTCGGCAAGCGACCGGGGTTAAACCAGACTGTCCATCTTTCGGGCCAGCTTTGCGTCCAACGCAGACAATCCACCCACATCATGGGTGGACAGTGTCACCTCGACCGTTCGGTAGACATTGAACCATTCCGGGTGGTGGTTCCATTTCTCAGCAAAGATGGCCACTTGGGTCATCCAGCCAAAGGCGTGGACAAAATCCTGGAAGATGAAAGTCTTGGTGATTGCGTCCCGGCCTTCCACCATGGTCCAGCCATTTTGAAACAGAGGGTCCAGAAGGGGGCCGCGCGTTTCCGTTGACAAAAGTTCGGTCATTGCTGTTCCTCCGGGTTCGCTTTTCTGAACGGGCCGTAGTCCGTCAGAATCTCGATCTCTTCTCCCACTGCGCGGGCCTCGGCGTCCAGATATTTTCGGATCGCGTCGGCAAAACCGGGGTCATTGACCCAGTGAAGACTGTGCGTGCGCGTTGGCAGATAACCGCGCGCCAGCTTGTGTTCCCCCTGCGCGCCCGCCTCGACCCTTGCCAGACCCAGCGCAATGGCGAAGTCGATCGCCCTATAATAGCACAATTCAAAATGCAGACAGGCATGGTGCTCGACACAACCCCAATAGCGGCCATACAGCGTCTCGCGCCCGATGAAGTTCAGCGCGCCTGCAATCGGGTACCCGTCACGCTCGGCCAGAACCAGCGCCATGTCGTCGGCCATGGTTTCATGGGCAATGTCAAAGAACTGACGGGTCAGATAGGGCGCACCCCATTTGCGCGCGCCTGTGTCCTGATAGAACCGCCAGAACGCATCCCAGTGCTCGGGCCGTAGGTCATCGCCCGTGTAGGTGCGAATCTGACCGCCAAATCCACAGGCCTGCGCACGTTCCTTACGGATATTCTTACGTTTGCGCGACGAAAGGGCCCCCAGGAACCCGTCGAAATCCGCGTAGTCATGATTTAGCCAGTGAAACTGCTGCGAATGACGCACCATCAGGCCCATTTCTTCACCCGCTTCGGCCTCGGCCTCGGTGCAAAAGGTCGCGTGGATGGATGAGACCTGATTATCCGCCGCCAGTTGCACCGCACCTTGCACGAGGGCCGACAGGCCAACGCCCTCATACCCCGGCCGCACCAGAAACCGTCGCCCCGTGGCGGGTGTGAAGGGCACCGCAATTTGAAGCTTGGGGTAATAGCGCCCGCCCGCATTCTCATAAGCGTGCGCCCAGTTGTGGTCAAAGATGTACTCACCCTGCGAATGCGACTTGGCATACATTGGGGCCGCGCCGATCAGCATTCCGTCCAGATACGCGGTCAGATATTGCGGTTGCCAGCCTGAGCCGCGCCCGACCGAGCCGCTGTTTTCCAACGCCAACAAAAACCGATGCGTGGTAAACGGATCCAGTGGGCGACCGCCATCGGCCGCCTCGGGACAGGCACAACTGTCCCACTCTGCAGCAGGGATTTGCGACAGCGACCCCAGTACCCGAACCTCGATTTGCGCCTGATCCATGTGCCCTCCGCGTCTTGTCTTTATCTGTGACGGATGGGGTGGGGTTCAACCCGGGTGGGCGGCCAAATACCCCTCGAAGGTCACATTATCGGCAACCTTGCGGGCCTCTGCCTCTTGTTCGGGCGAGCGGATGGTCCAACACAGGATCGGCACACCCTGCGCCTTCAACTCGGCCACACGGGGACGCGCCAGATCTGCAGCCTCATGACTTATGAAACTGGCGCTGACCCGTTCGAAATCGGGAATGCCACGCAAATGGTCGCAGATTGCTTGTGGCAGATGTTCGACCTTGGGCTGATACGAACAGGTTGTGATGCCGCGCGGCAGATGGGGGGCAATTCGTGCCAGTTCGGCGACGGAATTAGCGTTGAATGACATCAGCGCCACGGCCCCGTCATAGCCCTGCAAAGCACGCACGGTATCTTGCTCCAGAGGGCCAACATCAGTGCCCATCGCGCCGTCCTGATCTTTCAATTCGATCAGCAGAGGCACTTGCCCGGCCACGATGTCAAGCACCTCGTCCAGCGTCGGGATACCGTCTGCGGCATGCAAAAGCTGCGTCGTCTGCGCCTCGGCCGCCGAGATTTGCTGAATCGGGCCAGAACGGCCCGTCAGACGGGTCATGTCATAGTCGTGAAACACCATCGCCCGGTTGTCGCTGGTGCGTTGCAGGTCAATCTCGATACCATATCCGGCCTCGACAGCCGCGCGAATGGCCGCCCGGCTGTTTTCCGGGCGGTTGTCCGAGAGGTCGTGCAATGCCCGATGCGCGATCGGAGCCTGCAGGAACACGTCAGGCAAGGCGGGTGTCATGCGACCTCGAAAATACCTTCGATCTCAACAGCCACGCCCAGAGGCAGCGCCGCAGCACTGACAGCCGAGCGCGAATGGCGACCAGCCTCACCCAGCGCTTCGACCAGAAAGTCCGACGCGCCGTTGATGACCTGTGGCTGTGCTGTGAAATCAGGGGTCGAGTTCACGAACCCTGTCAGTTTGATCACCCGCACCAGCTTGTCGATATCACCGCCACAGGCCGCTTTGACTTGCGCCAGCAGGTTGATCGCGCACACTTTGGCGGCTGCTGCACCAGCTTCGACCTCCATGTCATCGCCCAGCTTGCCGATGATCATCGAACCATCGTTCGAAATCTGCCCCGAAACATAGACGATGTTACCAACGCGCACGAAAGGCACATAGTTGGCCGCCGGTGCCGGCGCGTCGGGCAGCGTAACGCCCATGCTGTCCAGTTTTGCTGCAATGCTCATGTGATGGTCCTCACCTTAATTCGAGTCGGTCGGACGCTAACCGGGAAAGACCGGTTCGAAAAGCACCAAACCGCCGAATTAAGCGTCATTGCTGCTGTAAGCATGACTTCTCTTATTCTTTAGTGTTGAACTCGTGTCACTTTACCTTGACCTCTTAACCGGGTTACACGCTGGCTGTTTCAATAGATTTGTGAAACACCTATGTGACATTGAATTGCGCCGTTAGAAGCGGCCAAAGGCAGTATTGATTGAACGTTCAGGCGCATACGTTCCTGACGTGTTGGAGTGGCAAAGACCGTGCTAAGCAAAATCCGCTTGAAGCCCCTTATCCTCCTGTCCCTAGTGGCTACTCTCGGCGCCTGCGCTACACGCCCACCGGAAGGCACCCCTCCGGGTGAGGTGTTTGACCCTTACGAAAGAAACAATCGGGGTATTCATAAGTTCAATCTGGGCGTTGACCGGTTTCTGTTCCGTCCCGCCTCGAAAGGCTATGTGAAGATCTTCCCCGATCCGGTTGTGACCAGTTTCAGCAATTTCGCGGAAAACCTGACCATGCCGGGGCAGGCGCTGGACTATCTGTTGCAGGGTAATCTGAAACAGTCGGGCAATGCCCTGCTACGCTTTGCAATCAATACTACCGTTGGCGGGGCAGGCTTATCCAAACCTGCGGACGAGTTGAACCTGCCGCCGGTTGACACCGACTTTGGCGAGACACTGCATGTCTGGGGTGTCGGAGAAGGCGCTTATGTGGAACTGCCACTATACGGCCCATCGACCCAGCGCGACGCAATTGGTGTTGTGGTCAATCTTTTCTCGAACCCGATCAACTTTTCGCCTGTGCGCCCGATCGACAATATCGGCGTCTATGCCGAGGTTGTGCGGCGCGCCGGGGATCGGGGTCGGTTCTCGGATACGGTCGACTCGATCCTGTATGAAAGCGCCGACAGTTATGCGCAGTCACAGACCATCTACCTGCAAAACCGCCGGTTTGAACTGGCGCGAGACGATGAAGACGCCTATCTGGGCCTATATGACGACCCCTACGCAGACATCGGAACCGACCCTGTCAGGGACCCCTACCTAGACCCCTACGAGGACCCCTATGCTGAATAACCATCTAAATCGACGCGGATTTGTCGCCACTGGCCTGGCCGGTGTTTTGATGGCCGCCCTGCCCGCCTACGCCCAGACCGAAGCCAGCGCCAAGGCGCTGGTGGTCAGTGTGGTGGACGATATCAACCGCGTGATCGCCTCGGGCAAGTCCGAAAAGTCGATGATCCGCGATTTCGAGAAGATTTTTGCGCAATATGCCGACGTACCAATTATGGCACGTTACGTGTTGGGGGCCGATGGCCGATCTGCCAGCCCGGCGCAGCTGCGACAATTCACCGACGCCTTTCAGGGCTATATCTCGAACAAATATGGCCGCCGCTTCCGTGAATTCATCGGCGGTCAGGTCACCGTGCGCAACGCCCGCAAGATCAAAGCAGGGTATGAGGTGCGCACCTCGGTTAAACTTCAGGGCTCGTCCCCGTTCGAGGTGACGTTCCTGGTGTCGGACAAATCGGGCCGTGACCGGTTTTTCAACATGTTCATCGAAGGGGTGAACATGCTGCTGACCGAGCGCACCGAAGTTGGCGCGCTGCTAGACGCGCGCGGAGGCGATCTGAACCGTCTGATCAAGGACATGAAGCAGAACAAGCTGAGCTGATCGGGTTCACATGACAAAAGCGCCGCGCGACCCCCATCGCGCGGCGCTTTTTTTGTTGGCGCTTGAACACCCTTAGTTCAAGCGCTCGCCGGTTTCTTTGGCGAAATACGACACTTTGCTCATGTCGAAGGCGAGGTTCAGAGGTTTCCCCGCCTGCGCGCTGGTTTCCGCGTGCAGACGCGCCGTGACCTGCTTGCCGCCCAGCTCCGAGACCACATAGGTGTCGGCCCCTGCAGGTTCGACCATATCGACAAGACACTCAGCCTCTTGCACCCCGTCGCCTGCGCGGAACCCGGCCTCAGCAATGTCCTCGGGACGCAGACCCAGGATCACATCCTGCGGAAGGGCCAGATCACGCGATTCTGTCAACAGCAGGTCGCCACCCTCACGCGCGATGGCGATCTGGGTGCCCGAGCCATTCTTGCGCGCCTGTGCCGGGATCAGGTTCATCGCGGGTGAGCCCATGAAATCCGCCACAAACAGGTTGGCCGGGTTGTTATAGATCTCGGCCGGTGTGCCGATCTGCTGAACGACTCCACCTTTCAGCACGACGATCTTGGTCGCCAGTGTCATCGCCTCGATCTGGTCATGGGTCACGTAAACGATCGAGGCATCCAGCGTTTGGTGCAGCTTCTTGATCTCGGTCCGCATCTCGACCCGCAGCTTGGCGTCGAGGTTGGATAGCGGTTCATCGAACAGGAACAGCTTGGGATCGCGCACCAGCGCCCGACCCATTGCCACACGCTGACGCTGACCGCCCGATAATTGGCTGGGGCGGCGGTTCAGCAGAGGTTCGATCTGCAACAGTTGGGCGACCTCTTTCAGCTTGGCATCCTGCGTCGCCTGATCGACCCCGCGCACTTTCATGCCAAAGGTGATGTTCTTGGCCACGGTCATGGTCGGGTACAAAGCGTAGGACTGGAACACCATCGCGATGTCGCGGTCCTTGGGGCTGACATGGGTCATGTCATTGCCCCCAATGGACAGGGTGCCGCCAGTGATCTCCTCCAACCCGGCAATGCAGTTCAGCAGGGTGGACTTGCCGCAGCCCGAGGGGCCGACGAGCACCAGGAAATCGCCCGGCTCGATCGAGATGTTGATGTCCTTCAGAATCTCGGTCGCACCGTAATTCTTATAGAGTTTGTTGATATCAAGGATGGGTGCCATGGGTCTTATCCCTTCACAGAACCAGCGGTCAGGCCGCGTATGAAATACTTACCGGCAACGACATAGACGAGCAGCGTCGGTAGCCCCGCGATGATCGCGGCGGCCATGTCGACGTTGTATTCTTTGACGCCGGTGGTGGAGTTTACGATGTTATTGAGCGCCACTGTCACGGGTTGCGTACCCGCCTGGCTGAACGACACGCCGAACAGGAAGTCGTTCCAGATCTGCGTGAACTGCCAGATCACGGTCACAACGATGATCGGCAGCGACAGCGGCAGGAAGATCGACCAGAAGATCCGCAGGAACCCGGCCCCATCAACGCGTGCGGCCTTGGTCAGCTCGGACGGGATGGTGACATAGTAGTTACGGAAAAACAGCGTGGTGAAGCCCAACCCGTAGATCACATGGACAAAGATCAGGCCCGGAATGGTCCCGGCGATCCCCATCATGCCCAACAGGCGCGCCATCGGCAGCAAAACCACCTGAAACGGGATGAAGCAGCCAAACAGCATCAGCGAGAAAATGATGTTCGCGCCTTTGAACCGCCACTGCGCCACGACATAGCCGTTCAGCGCACCTAGCAGGGTCGAGATCGCCACCGCAGGCACCGCGATGAGGACCGAGTTCCAGAAATAGGGGCGCAGGCCCTCGCACTGAATGCCGGTACAGGCACCGGACCATGCGGTTTTCCAGGCATCAAAGCTGACTTCGCGCGGTAAGGAAATCAGGCTGCCGGTGCGGATTTCCTCAAGGCTTTTCAACGATGTGGTCAACATCACGAACAGCGGCATCAGGTAATACAGCGCAAAGAGACCCAGCAGGACGTAGAGCAACCAACGCAGGGCAATCTTGCCAACGGCACTTTGGCTACGGGTTTGGGTTTGGGATTGGGGCATCGACAGATCAGTCATTTTTCGCCCTCAGCTCTGAGTAAAGATAAGGAACCACGATGGCAAAGACGACCAGCATCATGATCATCGCGGACGATGCCGCCTGACCAATATCGCCGCGCGAAAACGCCATGGCGTACATGTAGGTCGCTGGCAGATCGGTTGCGTATCCGGGACCGCCACCCGTGAGGGCGATGACAAGGTCAAAGCTCTTGATCGCAAGGTGGGCCAGCACGATGAAGGCCGAAAGAAAGATCGGGGCCATCGACGGTATGATGATCGCCGTGTAGATGCGCCATGTGGGGATACCATCGACCTGGGCTGCCTTGATGATCTCACCATCCACCGAGCGTAGACCAGCGAGGAACAGCGCCATGACGAAGCCTGAGCTTTGCCAGATCGCGGCCATCACGATGGTGTAGATGGCGTAGTCGGGGTTCACCAGCCAGTCGAACTCGAAATTGGTAAAGCCCCAGCCCTGGACCATGGACTCGATCCCCAGACCGGGGTTCAAGATCCACTTCCACGCGGTGCCTGTCACGATCATCGACAGCGCCATCGGGTACAGATAGATCGTGCGGATGGCCCCTTCGACGCGGATCTTCTGATCCAGCAGAATGGCTAGAAGCAGACCCAACACCATCGCAATGATGATGAAAAGCGCGCCAAAGATATACAAGTTGTTAATCGCCGTATCCCAACGGGGCGAGTCAAACAGGCGTTCATACTGGATGAATCCCTTGATCTCGTATTTCGGCAACAGTTTCGATCGAGTCAGTGACACCCAGGCCGTCCATCCGATAAAGCCGTAGACAAAGATCAATACGGCAATGAACGACGGTGCCAGCACCACCTTGGGCAGGTGGTTTTCCAGCCATTCGGACATGATTTCCTCCGGGGAAAGATGCTCTGCCCCGTCAGTATAGGGGGCAGAGCGATATGGATCAGTAGCTGTTAGCCACTGCTGCCGCCAATTGCTGAACCGCGTCAGCCGACGACATATCCGAGTTGAAATGCGCGGTCACAACATCCGTGATCGCACCAGACTGCGACCCGCGCAGCGCCATGCCGTGGGCATAAGACGGCAGCAGCGAGCCTGCGTCCGAGGTCGAACCCATATCTTCGGCCGACAAGTTGGCGCAGATGTCAAAGTCATCCAGTGCCACGTCGGTCCGTGCCGGGATCGAGCCTTTGTTCAGGTTGAACACTTTCTGGAAGTTCGGTGCGACGATCAGCTTGGCCAGCAGGTCCTGACCGGCTTTCTTGTCATCTCCGTCCACATCGAACATTGCAAAGCTGTCGACATTGTACAGATAGCCGTCACCGGGGGTCGAGGCGCACAGGAAATCCTCGCCGGGTTTTTTGCCCGCCGCCAGGAACTCGCCCTTGGCCCAATCACCCATGATCTGGAACGCCGCCTCACCGTTCATGACCATCGCGGTGGCCAGGTTCCAGTCGCGGCCCGAAAAGTTCTCGTCCACGTAGCCGCGCATTGTGCGCATCTGGTCGAACACCTGCACCATCGTGTCCGAGGTCAGCGCCTCAGGGTCCAGATCAACCAGCGCTTTCTGGAAGAACTCGGGACCGCCAATGCCCAGTACCACGGTTTCAAAAACGGTCGCGTCCTGCCATGCCTGACCACCATGGGCCAGCGGGATCACACCTGCGGCTTGCAGCTTATCCGCGGCAGCGTTGAATTCGTCCCACGTGGTCGGCATCTCGATGCCATTTGCGGCCAGAACGTCGGCATTGGCCCAGATCCAATCAACGCGGTGTACGTTCACCGGCGCGGCGCACCACGTGCCCTCGCATTTCATATGACCCGCGATCGAGGCGGGCAGAACGTCGGCCCAGCCTTCGGCCTCGGCCACGGACGAGATATCGGCCAGCACGCCCTCTTCATACCATTCCTGAATGGCGGGGCCTTTCAACTGAACGGCGGTCGGCGCGTTGCCCGACAGAACGCGGGCGCGCAGCGCAGTCATCGCGGCATCACCGCCACCGCCAGCAACGGGCATATCGGTCCAGCTGCCACCATTGGCTGCGAATTCCTCTTGCAGGACGGCAACCGACTTGGCCTCGCCCCCCGATGTCCACCAATGCAGAACTTCTGCCTGGGGACCCGCCAACACCGACGATCCGGCCACAACAGCCAGCGTCGATACGGTGGCAAATGCAAAACGTTTCATTTCTTGTCTCCTCCCTAGAGAACGAAGTGACTGCCGCAGCAGCGATGTCGGCCATACTGGGGCGCACGGGCCGTCTGGCAACTTGGAATCCGCGCCAAACCCGTGCATCAGCCCAATTTTTCACCGCTTCTGTTACCGCGTGTTACGTTGACATTGAATCTGTTTCCGTTCGTTACAATTGACGATATCGGAGGAACAGTGACTGGGAGGACAAACCGCGTGAGTATCCCGCGACTTTTGGTGGTGGATGACGACCCCGAGATGCGGGCGATGATGACCCAGTTCCTGCAGCAGAACGGGTTCATCGCCCTACCCGCCAGTTCTGAAAATGAAATCCGCAGCCACCTGAACACCGGCCGCATCGACCTGATCCTGCTGGACGTGATGCTGGGCGATGAAAACGGCGTCGAGATCTGCGCCCGCCTGCGCGCCGAACAGGATGTGCCGATCATTCTGGTCTCGGCCCTGTCAGCCGACCATCAGCGCATGGCGGGGTATGAGGTCGGGGCCGATGACTATATCGCCAAGCCTTTCAACCCGCAGCTTCTGCTCGCTCGCGTACGGGCAGTGATGCAACGTGCGCGGCGGTCATCGTCACTGGCCTACCGCCGCCGCATCCACAGCTTCCGCTTTGACGGCTGGCTCTATGATGGCAAACGCGATGAGGTGCATTCGCCCGAGGGCTATTTGGTGGCGCTGTCACAACGTGAGACGGCGTTGCTCAAGGTTTTGCTGGCCAATCCGCATATCCCCCTGACACGGGATGAGATCGTCGCCGCGCTGGATGTCACCGGCGGCACCGACAAGCCCGAGGCGCAGGGCCGCGCCATCGACATGCTGGTGGGGCGGCTGCGGTCAAAGATCGAAGTCAACCCGAAGGACCCGCAGATGCTGCGCACCGAACGCGGCGTCGGCTATGTTTTTGCCGCCGACGTGTCGGTGCAAGAGGAATGACACTGCGCCTACGCAATTTAGGCTGGTTTTGGGTGATCTCAGCCTTCGCAACAGGGCTGGTATCGGCCAGCCTGTGGTTTGCTTCGGCCCGCGCCTGGAATCAGTTCCTGACGCAATCCTTCGTCGCGGGGTTTACGGTTTACGAAGACCTGCGCACCGGAATGGCCCCAGCAGCCCCGCTGTCCATTACGCCCTTGTCACCGGCGGATGCCGTCCTGGCCGATAAGGGAGAGTTCCAACAATTTCCTGGGTCTTCGGGCCGTCGGTTCCTAACCAACCTTTCGATCCTGACAGACAGTTCCGCGCCGCTCAACGGGCGTGAATTGACGCTGGCAATCCTGTCCGATCGTCTAGTCTATCCGGTGTCAGATATCGTCTCGCGTAGCGATCAGACAGGGTCCGAGAAGATGGGTAACCTGACACGATTGCTGGCCACCTATTGCAGCGAGCCGATCCTGATCGCGCAGTTTGGACGTGGACCATGGTACCGCGTGGACGGAACCGGTATCTGGGGGTGCGGCGCGGCCCCGGCCGATCTGCGCCTGCCCGCGATATTGCTGGGAATCGTAGCGCTGGCGGTGATCCTGACCTCGGTCGGTAATGTGTCTGATACGTTCACGCGATTTGCCCACGCCCTGCGCGACCGTCGGAGGCGCGGGGGACCCGACAGTTACGACGCGGATGGCCCGACCGAGCTGCGGGACATCGTGTCTGCCGTAAACGCCCATCTCGATGCAGAGCGCGCTCAGTTGGAACAACGTGCCACTGTCCTTTCGGGCGTCAGCCATGATCTGGGAACCCCTGCAACCCGAGTCCGATTGCGCGCTGCGCTCATCGCGGATGACGAACTGCGTGAAAAGCTCGAAGCGGATGTGGATCAGATGACAGGCATGATTGAAAGTGTCCTGACATACACACGCTCCGAACTGAGTGTCGAAGAGCCTCGTCAGATTTCACTGACATCCCTGGTCGAGTCGGTTGTCGACGACTACCAGGATATGGATCGCCCCGTGACCTTGCAGAACATTGATCCTGTTGCGGTTGAAGGTGCGCCATCCGTTTTCATGTCCCGGCGCGGGCACGGCACCTTGCAGGAAGCGCGGCGCATGCTGGTCACCGCTAGACCGATTTCGCTGAAACGGGCCTTGACCAACCTAATCGACAACGCGCTGAAATACGGCCGCCATGCCGAGGTCCAGCTTGAAACCGACGCGCATTCTGCCACGATCACGGTCGAGGACAAGGGTACCGATCTGTCGGTTCAGGATATCGAAGCTCTGATGGCCCCTTTCCAGCGCGGAACCAATACAGGGTCGTCAGACGGGTTCGGCCTGGGTCTGACCATTGCCGCGACGGTCGCGGAACAGCATGGCGGCGCGCTGCGGTTTGAGGCCGGAGATCAGGGATTGCGCGCCCGATTGACGATTACACGGCACTGATCTGTCAGGCCATATAACTTCGGACCAAGGCGCTTGCGATCAACGACCATCCGTCCGCAATTACAAAAAACGCCAGCTTGAACGGAAGTGATACCGTGGCCGGCGGTACCATCATCATACCCATCGACATCAGCACCGCCCCAACGACAAGGTCGATGATCAGGAACGGCAGAAAGATGAGGAAGCCGATCTGAAAAGCGCGCGCGATCTCGGACAGCATGAAAGATGGCATCAGGATCGACAGCGGAGCATCCGGTGACACATCGACTGTAATGCCTTCTGGTCGAAGCGCAGCCATTGCGTGAAATGTATCGGGGTCCAGCCTTGCGGCCATGAAGGCGCGAAATGGCTGCAACGCCCGTTCCAAAGCGGGCTCAACCTCCATCGTTTCATTGACCATGGGGCGGATGCCAGTGGTCCAGGCTTCGGTAAAGACGGGCTCCATTATGAAATAGGTCAGAAACAAAGCCAGGCTGACGATCAGCATGTTGGGGGGCGATTGTTGCAACCCGATCCCTTGCCGCAGAATTGCTAGTACCGTGATCAGAAACGGGAAGCAGGTGATCATGATCGCCAATCCGGGTGCCAGGCTGAGAACGGTGATCAACAGGATCAACTGGACCGTCCGAGCCGAGATCGAGCCCCCGTCCTCCAGCGACAAAGATAGCTCCTGCGCCATGGCAAAGGACGGAGTCATCCCTATCAGCGCAACGATAAGCCACGGCAATACGCGCATCAGCCGATCCCGTTCTGCAGGTCAGCAATCTCGGTCAGGCGTACGGCCAGTTGGCCCGGCTGATCCCCTTCCAACTCTTCCAGAAGACCCCGTGCAACAAGCTGGTCGCCGACATAGAGGTCGACCGGGTCCTCGATACGTTTATCCAACGTGAGCACCGCATTCTCACCCATGTTCAACAGGTCGCGGATCAAAGGTCGGGCGCGCCCCACGGATACGGTGACTTCGATCGGAACAGACTCGAACGGATTGGCTTTCTCTGGTTTTGGGGTTTGGGGATCACTCATTGCTCATTGCCTCTTTTGCCTCAAATACATACGCGTCGAACGCCCCGGCGACCGATGCCAGCAGCCCATCAGTATCAACTTCACGCTGAGCCACGCCGACCTGCAGCCTTGCCTGTCCGGCTTCGAGCGAGGGATCTTCGATCACCTTCACCGCCGTTGACAGGCTGGGTGGGATCAACTTCTGAACCTCAACCGCGCGCCCCTTGGGAGCAAACACTTGCATCGGTTGTCCGATCTGTTCCTGTGCCATCTCGCTGAGCTGTTCAACCAACCGCGCGGCGAACCCGCGATCTAGCGTGTCGGGCAGAACCGCGTTCACAAGGCTGTTGAACATGGGCTCCAGCGACAAAGTCATACGCGTCACGGCTTCATGGTAGGTGAAGGACATGTCCTCCAACGACTTGGCCAGCTCGGCTGAGGCTTGCTTACGGCTTTGCTCTTGCGCTTGCAGAGCGTCTTCCCAACCTGCGCTGTAGCCTTGTTCGAATGAGGCCAACCGCTGTTCTTCAAGCGCGTCTTCATCCAACAGGTGGAGCTTTCCTCCACCGGCTTGCAGAGTGAAATCCTCAAGAAGATGGGCTATCGACATCAAGCACGCTCCTCACCTTCTTCAAGCCAGCTGCGCAGGATTTCCACGGTCTCTTCCTGCTTGTCGCCGATCATCGTTCGCAACCGGTCCACAGGATCGGCGCCGGGCGCGTTGGTGAGGGTCGGAACATCACCTGCCGGAGCTTGTCGAGGCACCGGCTGGTATTGGCCAACTTCATCGGTCGCGATCTCTCCGGTCAGGTACGCTTCGGGTTCTGTCGCGGAACCTGCCGGCAACAAGGCAGGCACGGCGGCCGGTTTCATCAGAATGGGTCGAATGACAAACAGGGCAAGGATTAGCGAAACCGCTGCCAGAATGGTCATCTGGATCAACGACATCGCATCAAGATGGATACTCCCCCAAATCGAGGAAGAAGCCACGGTTCCCTGCGGTTCAACCACGGGCAAATTCATGGACTTCAGTGTAATAACATCACCACGCTCGGCATCGAAGCCAACAGCCGAAGCGACAAGCTCTTTCAGTGCTTCCATCTCGACTTTCGGCATCGGCACAAAGCTCTCGACGCCACTTGCGTCTGACGATGTCGTACCGTTTACCAGAACGGCAACCGTCAAACGTTTGATGGCTCCTGGCGCGTTGTGGACCTCCAGCTCGGTTTCCGAAACCTCATAATTCACCCGCTCGCGCGTTTGGGTTGCATTCGAATTCGATTCATCGCCACCGGCCCCGTCCCCATCAGGCAAGTTCGATGCAACGGTCACATCTGCAGATTGGTTCCGGGCACTATCCGATCGTTCTTCGACATCGGTACTGATTGCGACACGGCCACTAGGGTCAAATCGACGCTCACGGATCGACTCGGTTTTGGTAACGGTGTCAACGCTGACTTCGACCACGGCGTTGCCGGTCCCCACGCGGGCTTCAACCAGGCGCAGAACACGCTCGCGCAGCTGTTGGGCTTTGTCGTCGGCCGTATCGCCCGCCACAGGATTGTCTTGCGCACCAATGACCGCACCATTCGAGTCGATCACAGCGACGTTTTCCGGCGCCAAGCCACTGACAGCGGACGACACAAGAAAGCGGATTGCCTTGGCCTGATCCGAAGTAATGTCGGCCCCTGAGGATACCAGATAGACCGATGCCGTCGGAGCAACGCTGCGTTGGAACGGATTCGAGGATCCGTTCGCGATATGAACCCGTGCCTGACTGATGTGCGGACCACCGACAATGGTACGTGCCAGTTCCCCCTCTTTCGCGCGCCAGTACGCAGCGTCGAACATCTGGGACGTCGTGCCAAAGCCGCTCAGCGAATCTAGCAGCTCATATCCCCTATTTCCGTTCGCAGGCAGTCCATCACTGGCCAGGGTCATGCGCAGTTCATCACGCTGCGAACCCGGTACATAGATCGAGCCGCCGCGAATCTCATACGGCACACCACGCTGGTCCAGCGACCGCACGATATCGCCAGCTGCGCCACTTTCCAGCCCCGCATAAAGCAAGGTCATCGACGGCGCGCTTACCAGTCGCGACATCGTTAGAACCCCAAGAAACACCAGCACGACTGCACCGGCAACGATGATTTGTTTACGCCTGTCCAAACTTGCCCAGACAGTCCCGATCTGCTGCACGCTCACCTCCGACTCGCCGGCATTCTGCCCGGCACATCCCTTGTTTGAACGATTGCCCTTAACAATCGGTTAGTCCCTGCCGGGTTATGACAGTTGCGGAACGGATGAATGAGGACGTCATGACCGACGCGACTGCAAAACAGGCAGAAGAGGCTGAAAAATCAGGGAAAAGTGGGTTGATTATCGGTGCGATTCTAGCCGTGGCCGGGGCAGCTGGCGGATACTACCTGACCACGTCGGGAATGTTGCCCTTTGGCCCGAAACCAACCGCTGACGCACCTGTGAAAGAAGGTACGGAAAAACCTCTCAAGGCCCTGCCCGACGTGGTTTTTGTCGATCTGCCGCCGGTCATCGTTTCGATCAAGTCGGGCGATTCGCGGCACCTGAAGTTTCATGCGCAGCTTGAGGTGAATCCAGAACACCTGAGCGACGTTGAAAAAATGAAGCCGCGAATCATGGACGTCCTGAATGGATATTTGCGTGCCGTTCAAGTTGGGGATCTGGAAGATTCCCTGGCGCTGATGCGCATACGCGGCCATCTGCTGCGTCGAATCGGGATCGTCGTCGGAGAAGACCGCGTGCGCGATGTTCTCGTGATGGAATTCGTACTGAACTAGGAGGCGAAATTGGAATTGATCGCAGATATTTTTCTGGTTGCCAGCGCTCTTGGTGCAGGCCTGTATTGTTTTGTTCTATCGCGCCGCCTCAGGCGTTTCACGGATCTTGAAAAAGGCGTTGGCGGAGCGGTGGCCGTTTTGTCTTCGCAGGCGGACGAACTTAAGAAATCACTGGATTCGGCTCGTGCGACGTCAGATCAGGCCAGTGATGAACTCAAGTCGCTAACTCTCAGGGCGGAATCTGTGGCCCAGCAGCTAGAGTTGATGATGGCGTCGATGCACGACGTCATTCCAGAAAAAGACGCGGTTGAAGAAACAGACACAGCAGGGGCGACTGAAACCGCTTATTTACCGAAGGACGAGGTTTCGACAGAACCCGAATCCACGACCGAGCTGACAGTAAAGCCCGAGCCCAAACGCGCGATGGGTCTCATGTTTATGCGACATACGCGCAAAGTCGGTGAGGGAACGGCATGACTCGCAAGGCTTCTAACCGGCCCAAAGGCGGCGTTCTTACAGTGATCTCGTTGTTGATGGTCGGGTCTGCAGCAATACGCGTTGGGCTTGAAGCCGGACCTGCTTTGGCTAAGGCCGCTGAGCCGTCGGTCACTGCCGCGAAACCGATAATGGACGACCATCCCAAAACCCGAGAATTGCTGACTGCTTTGTTGCGCCGCGAACAAGCATTGAAAGAGCGTGAGGCGGCGATTTTGGAAAAGGAAAGAGCCCTCGATATCGCTGATCAGGCGATCGAGGCGCGCCTTGTTGCATTGCGGGACGCCGAAACGAGCCTTCGGGAAACGTTGTCCTATGCCCAAAAAGCAGCAGAGACCGATCTGACGCGGCTGACCGATGTGTACCAAAGCATGAAACCGAAAGACGCCGCAGCCTTGTTTGAGACAATGGATCCGGGTTTCGCAGCAGGTTTTTTGTCGCGCATGCCGCCGGACGCAGCTGCCGGCGTCCTTGCCGGGCTCAGCCCCGAGGCGGCCTATACGATCAGCGTCATCATGGCGGGGCGAAATGCTGCCGCCCCTCAGGAATAAACTCTATGTCCTTTAATCCCGCATTTGACTTCGTCGGAGAGCACACATGATCGGAATAATCGGAATCGTCGTCATTTTCGCCATGGTGTTCGGCGGCTATTTGGCTGCGGGTGGCAAAATGACGATCATCCTTAAGTCATTGCCATTCGAGATGATGATGATCGGAGGCGCGGCCGTGGGCGCCTTCTTGATCAGTAACGACATGAGCGCCGTAAAACACACCATCAAGGATATGGGCAAGGTTTTCAAAGGTCCCAAGTGGAAACCCCAAGACTATCGCGATCTGCTTTGTCTTCTGTTTTCGATGATCCGTATTGCCAAGGCGAACCCGGTCGAGGTCGAACAGCACATTGAAGACCCTCAAAACTCGTCTCTTTTTTCCGCCTATCCCAAGATCCAATCGGATAAGGAAGCCGTTGACCTGATTTGTGACACAATGCGATCCGCGTCGATGAATTACGACGATCCGCATCAGGTCGAGGAAGTTCTGGAAAAGCGGATGGAGGCGAATTTCCATCACGCCATGCATTCCAGCCATGCTTTGCAAACGGTGGCCGATGGCCTGCCCGCGTTGGGTATCGTTGCTGCCGTTCTGGGGGTTATCAAGACAATGGGCTCGATTGACCAACCACCCGAGGTATTGGGTAAGTTGATCGGTGGTGCTCTGGTCGGTACGTTTCTAGGGGTTTTTCTGGCTTATGGTCTGGTCGGACCCTTCGCTGGCAAGCTGAAGGCCGTGGTTGAAGAGGACAACCATTTCTACCAGTTGATCAAAGAAGTACTGGTCGCCAATTTACACAACCATAATGCCGCGATGTGTATCGAGGTTGGCCGACAGAATACTCCGACGCATAACCGCCCCGGCTTCTCGGAACTTGAAGAGGCGCTGAAAGAGCTTAAGCAAGCAGCCGCATGAAAAAGTCCTGGGGCATAGCGGCCATCTTGCTTGGGGCGGCTCAAGCCGTTTCCGCCGAGGAATTGACCGTCCGGACGGGTGAACATGACGGTTATACCCGATTGGTTGTACAGATCCCGCCTGATACCGGCTGGATTCTGGCTCAAACGAAAAATGGTGCCCGCCTCAACGTGGCACTTGATGACGTGACTTTCGAAACTGGGTCTGTGTTCCGCCGTTTAACGCAAAATCGCCTGTCGGCATTATCACAAAAGAAACCGGGGGATGCGCTAGAGTTGCAATTTGGTTGCGACTGTGTGGCGTCCTCATTTCTTTACAAAGACACGATGATCGTGGTGGATATTGCGCCCGCTGCCTCCCTTCCACCGCTCAGCGAAGATATCCCACGGCCTTTGCTCCCCAAATCGGCTGTGCAGGAAAACCCGCTTGAGACAGTCCAGAAAACCGAGGTGGTGGCGCTTCCCTTGCTTAATTTGAACGCGCGGCAATTTGAAAATCAGCTATCCACAAAACTGCTGCAAGGTGCAGATCGTTCTATCGTCGATCTGAACATTACTCCTGCTGGCCCAAGATCAACCGGATTCCAAAACGCGCCTCTTCTGCCTTCAAATCTGGGGGCGAATATCAATGTCACCTCAATTCTTGACGAATTGAACGATCTGCTTGGCCCAGATCTCATTGAACTTGAACGTCAGCCGTCCTGCATTACCAACGCCGAGATTGGGTTTGACACCTGGTCTGACCTGCGACCGTTCTCGAAACAAGTGGCAAGCGCCCGCGCCGCTCTGTTTCATGAATTTGACCGCGTCGATCGCGCACGCGCGTTAGGGCTTGCAAGGCTCTATGCCTATCACGGGTTTGGCGTTGAGGCGCTCGCCATGTTGGACCTTGCGACGCCTGACGAAAGCGAGCGGCATATGATTGCAACAATCGCCCAGATTCTTGACGAACGCTCGGTAGATGAGCCGAACCCGTTTCAGGGGCAACAGCGATGCGACAGTGACGCAGCCTTTTGGTCTGTATTGTCGGAAGGCGTACTAGCAAAAGATGCGCAACTGAGGTCAATCGAACGTGCATTTTCTCGTCTCCCTGATCATTTGCGCAAGCAACTTGGTCCCAGACTGTCGGAAATTATGGTGGAAGGCGGCCAATTGGAAGCCGCAAGACGGGTGCTTCGATCCGTTGATCGGGTTGAGAACGCCAGCAGCGCCGATACGTCCATAGCTAAAGCCGCGATAGCTGAGGCGGAAGGCGACGGTCAAGAAACAGAGCTCCGTCTGAAAGAAGCAATCGAAGCGGAAGATGCGGGTTCCGAAGCGCCCCTTTCGTTGGCGCGCCTTATTGAAAAACGTTGGTCTGAACGCGGTGCGGTTTCACCCAAGGAATTGGGTTTGGCTGCGGCCTTTGAGATAGAATATCGCGAGTCCAAGATGCATCCAACGTTACAGCGTGCGCATGCGGTTGCACTAAGCCTAAGCAATGATTTTGATCAGGCGATGGATACCGCACTGCAAATACCCGATGGGCAAGACCACGAGGGAGCCGTTAACCGCGTTGTGCAAATTCTGGTTGAGCGGTCCGATGACATAACATTTCTGCGCCATACAATCGGCTTATCCAGCAATATCTCGAAGGTTTTGACCACTGAAACCGCTGTCTCTGTCGCAGAGCGGTTGGTAGAACTTGGGTTCGCCAGCCGGGCATTTGCGCTAGCGAACCGGCCTCAGGACACGTCTTTTAGGTCCAAAAGAGCAAGGGTCAGGGCGCATTCATCGATACTGCAGGGACGTCCACATCAAGCTTTGCTGGAGTTGGAAGGAGACGTATCCCAAGACGCGCTGGCTCTTAAGACGCGGGCCTTGCAGGACATCGGGGATTTTGTACAAGCGGGACAACTTTTGGGCGATGCTAACGACCATGATGAAGCCAACAGGTTATTCTGGCTAGCTGGTCAATCCGACGCAATCACCAAAGAGCTTGAAGCCAAATATGGAACGATCAACGACTTGACGCAGACTCTCACCAGTTCGCCTGAACGACACCCCGGAGAACCCTTGGCAGATGCAGAGGGCCTTTTGCAGGACAGTGCGGATACACGGGAAAATATCTCGACGCTTCTTGAAACGTTGAAAGACTAACTTTTTGAGTCTCTGAAATTTACTGTGCTTTTCTATAAGCAGGTGCAAAAAGCTGCGGGCTTAGATCGGAAAATCGTGAAGACTCACCTGTCCAGCCCAAAATAGCCGCGGCGATGGCGTCTGTGCGCTCGACACCGATCGCAGGCATGGCAAAGTCCTTGAACTTTGCGATCACATCTGCGCGGCTGAACGGATCTTCTGGCCCGCCTCGCGCGTGAACGTCGCCCGACGCAAAGACACGGCCGTCAGTTGTAGTAATACGCACATCAGCCCAACGTCCTTCGGGAAACCGTAGGGAATGACGTTGATCCTCGGATACCTGAATACGGGTGATGAAGGCGGCGACTTTTGGATCGCACAGACCCGCGCCAGAAATATGTTCGACCCCGATCCGCCCGTAAATCGCCTGAACGGCAACCGCAAAAGGCAGCGAGTATTGTGCTTGAGACGTCGTATCGGGCATTCCTGCGAATAAACGGGCGGCTTCATGAAAGCTGTTGATTTGCACCGTTTTGATCTGATCCGCCGATAGTGCATTGTTCAGCATCAGCATTCGCACCCCGTCAATGGCAGCGTGGGCCCATCTGCAGATAGGGTAAGGCTTCACGTATTGATGCTCGACTTGCCAGAACTGGCCCAGGTCAGCCCAGTACTGCGCGGCCGACTCGGCCTCGACCGTGATCGCTGGAGCGCCCGTAAACCCGCGTTCGGCCAGAACGGCGGCAGAGAGCCCGACCAATGCCCCCCAGCCCGAGCCATCATGCAACATGGTAGGGTTCGCAATCTCGCGCATCATTTGACTGCGCGGGCCGTGATATTCGGCAATGCCCATGGCATGTCGCATCTGTTCGCTAGAAAGGCGGCGCATCCGGGATGCCATGGCGACAACGCCCAACGCATTCCAGGCGCCCGATGTGTGATAATCACTGGCAGATGCGTGCAGTGACATACCGGCACGCCCGGCAACCTCGTACCCGGTGACGACGGCTGCCAGTGCTTCGGGGCCGGTCAGGTCCGGGCAATGTTCAGCCAGAGCGACCAGAGCCGGTAAAACCACCACGCCGATATGCCCTTTGGTAGGGTTGTAGCCGTCATGGCCGTCCAGATTGTCAATCTGCGTTGCCGCAGCATAGGCCGCGCCGGCCAGGCTTACGGTCCGCCCGTCAAACATCATGTGCGCGCTGAAACCAGGATCGGAACTGGCATAGAGCAGCGCTGCGGTATCCCGCGCGATCACACCAGCCTCCATCTGGGCGGACGCGATCAGGATACCCATCGTATCCAGCATCATCAGCGCAGCCGCTTCCTTGGCGGACTCTGGCATATCCGCCGCTGGCCGGTCCAAGGTAAACTCAGCAACACGGGTGAAAGCATTGGTCATTCGGCGGGCTCTGCTGCGGGTTGATGGAGGCCGCGCAAGCGAAGCCCGGACGGATCGAACGGAGGCTCTGCCAAGACAGTTGCGCTGTGTGGAGTGCCCAGAATGAATACCTCGACCTTGTCGCCGGGTTGCGCAGCGTCGGGGTTCACATATCCAATGGCGAGCGACTTGCCGACGGAATACCCATAAGCACCCGATGTGACGCGCCCGACCGGGCGTCCGTCAGGCGTGAAAATGGGCTCTCCCCCCGACGCATCGGCTATCTTGGCATCAATCTCAAAGATCGACAGTACTTCTCGGGGCGGAGTGTCCTTGATTGCCAGATAGGCGTTTTTGTTCAGGAAGTCCTTATCCAGTTTGATCAATCCTGACAGGCCGACCTCGTGCGGCCAATATTCCTGTGAATATTCGCGACCCCACGACCCATACCCCTTTTCGATGCGCAAAGACCCCAGCGCGCGACCACCAACAGGGCCTCCGCCAAGATCGTTTGCAGAGTCTAAAAGCGCAGTATAGAGCCTAACTTGATCCTCTTCGGCACAGTGCAACTCCCACCCCAAATCCCCGGTAAAGCTGACACGGATGGCTAAACACTGAACGCCCGCCACCTCGATTTGACGAGACCGCATGAAACGGAACCCCTCGTTAGACAGGTCTGCATTCGTCAGCCGTTGCAACAGATCGCGCGATCTGGGGCCGGCAACGTTGAAGCCAGCGATGCGGTTTGTGGCAACCTCGAAACTGGTGCCTTCTGGCAGATCAACCATGTTGAAGAACCGCTGGTGGTACCGCTCGGCCATGCCTGAACCGATCATCATGTATTCGTCATCTGCGACTTTGGTGATGGTAAAGTCGCCCGCCACGCCACCACGTACCGAGATCAAAGGCGTCAGGCAGGAGCGTCCAACCTCGGTCGGTACCCGGTTAGCAACAAGACGATCCAGCCAATCGTGCGCCCCCAATCCCTTGATCACGTAGTTGGCGAAGTTCGAGATGTCGATCACACCCACATTGTCCCGCAGCATCTGGACTTCACGGCCAACCGGTTCCCACCAATTCTGGCGGGTGAAGCCGGCAGTCTCGATCACACCAGGCTGATCGGCGAACCAGAGGGGGTGCTCCCACCCGCAGTTCAGGCCAAAGACGCAGCCCATGTTCTTTTGCATCTGATAGGCAGGGCGCACACGGGCGGGGCGGCCCGCGCTGCGTTCTTCGTTCGGGAAGTGAATGGCGAAGCGGTGCGTGTAAACGTCCTGCACCCGCGCTTTTGTGAAGGCCTTGTCGGCCCAGTCGCCAAACCGCGCCAGATCCCAGGCAAACATGTCGTATTGCGGCTCGCCCTCGATCATCCATTGCGCCGACAACAGGCCAAGCCCGCCCGATTGCGAAAATCCGGGGATGATGCCGGTGCAACAGAAATAGTTCTGCAGCTCGGGCACAGGCCCCCAGATCGCGTTCGAATCCGGCGACCAGATCATCGGGCCATTGATCACCCGCTTCACACCGGCGGTCGCGGCCACTGGTACACGGTCGGTTGCGCGGATGACGTTCTCCATGATGCGATCCAAATCGTCGGGGAACAGATCATGGGCGAAATCAAGCGGCGTGCCGTTCTCAGCCCAAAACTGCATGTCTTTTTCATAGGCACCGATCAGCAAACCGTTGCCTTCTTGCCGGAAGTAGTACTCGCCATCCCGGTCGGCGATGGACGGCAAGCGGCGGCCCAACGCGGCGACTTCATCAATCGCTTCGGTGACGAAATACTGATGTTCAGTCGGTTGCAGGGGCAGTTCAATACCCGCCAATGCGGCCACCTCACGCCCCCACAGGCCGCCGGCATTCACCACCCATTGCGTGTGGATATCGCCCTTTGCGGTGCGTACGATCCACGATCCATCTGGTTGCTGTTCAGTGCCTAACACAGGGCAAAATCGCTCAATGCTGGCACCCATCGCGCGTGCTCCGGCCGCATAGGCATGGGTCACGCCCGAGGGGTCAACATTGCCGCCATCGGGTTCGAACATGATACAGCGGATATCATCGAATTGCGCCAGAGGGTGCAGTTCCATGGCCTGTTCGCGGCTGATCTCGTGGAAGTTAAGACCGTAGAAACGCGCCTTGGCTTCTTGCAGGCGCAGTTGGTGTTCGCGATCCTCAGTCTGCGCCAAATAGAGCGAGCCGGATTGAAACACGCCACAGCCCTGCCCGGTTTCAGCCTCCAGCTGCTTATACAGGTTCATCGTATAGTGCTGGATACGGGTGATGTTGTTGTTGTCGTGCAGCCCGTGGATATTGGCCGCCGCGTGCCACGTGGATCCGCTGGTCAGCTCATCGCGTTCCAGCAGGACAACATCAGTCCAGCCCAGCTTGGCCAGGTGATACAGGATCGAGCAGCCGACCAGCCCCCCTCCGATGACAACGGCCTGAGCATGGGTTTTCATTGGCGCACCTCCTACAGAGCTTGCAGGAAAGTCAGCCACAGGTCAGGGGCTACTGATGCTCTGTTCCCGACGCAAAATGTCGGTAATGACGATCAAAACGCCGGAAGCAAAGGCCGCGTCGGCGGATCATCGCCCGGTGGCACCAAACGCGCGATGTCGTGAGCGTTTGTGTCTTGAAATGAGACGCACTGATTCTTTGATTAAATTAGGAAGCACGAAAATACGTGCCGAATTGGTCGAAACGCGACGGGACAGGCTGGTTTGAAACACGGTGAAGACCGCGTGGATCAGCAGAAATCTTGAAAAGTTCCTAAAATGTTCTATATTTGTTCCACATGAATGTCTGAGGTGGAACGGAGGTATTCGAGCTATGGCCAACGCTGCCCGTCAAAGCTGGTACGACGCACCCAGCAACGACTATCACATGCTGCCCGTCACGGACCGGCAGATGCGCTATGCGCGCGCGATTGCCCAGCAATCGGCGCTTGAAATCCCGGTCGAGGCACAACGCGACCGCAGGGCCATGTCCCAGTGGATTTCGGCGCATAAACAAGATGACCCGTCGCCATTTGCCAATTACCCCACTGGCAAACAGGTCGCTTTTGCTGAACGGATCTCGCGTTCCAAACGCAGACCGATACCGTCTGAGTGTTTCCGCGACAAGCACATGATGTCCCGGTGGATTGACACCAACAAATAGGCTCTAATCCGAGTGGTTTCGGGCATAAAGTGCCACTGCAGCGGCGACGAAGAGGCCCAGCAAGATGTAGCCTGTCACCGCTTCGGACACGGCCAACGCGCGGCACAGGCCGGTCGGGGCCATGTCACCATATCCAACGGTGGTGAAGGTGACGTATGAGAAATACAGGATGTCCCCCGGTCCGCTGGCACCGACCACGCAGTTGTCTTTATAGCCGAACGCACCGTAGACGGCGGCGAACAGGAAGGGGACGACCTGAATAAAGGAAACGCCCATCAAGAACAGCACACGACGCGGCGATTTCACTTGGGTCATGTAGAACCAGGACTGCGACACGATCCACAACAGCAAACCGACCGAGGCGAGGGTACCGATCGTATCGCCTGCGGTGGCCTCGCTCAGGCGTGATAGGCCGAACCACGCCACGAAACTGGCCACAACCATGCCACCCGCCGCCAGCAGGGTCGATTTCCATTCCTCCAGAGTGGTGGGTTTGCGCGACATTGGGCCTCCGGTCACAGGGTCTGCGTGTGATCATCCCGGTTTGCACCGGGGCCTGCAACCGGAATTGGCTTAATCTGCTCCCAGATGTTCCTGCCCGCGCGAACGTGCTAGACCGATCTGCTTTTGCCGCTCGCGGAAGCGCATTTTGTCCGCTTCCGAGGTCTCATCTACGCATTGGTGGCACGCAACGCCGTGCTCATATTCGGGCCGTTTCATATCCTCGGGCCGGATCGGGCGGCGGCAGCCGTGGCACAGGTTATGAGGCCCCTCGACCAGCCCATGCCCCACAGAAACGCGGTTGTCGAACACAAAGCACTCACCTTGCCAGGTGCTGTCCTCGGCGGGCATTTCCTCAAGGTAACGCAGGATACCACCCTTGAGGTGATAGACATCCTCGACCCCCTGCCCCAGCAGGAAGTTGGTTGATTTCTCACAGCGGATACCGCCGGTGCAGAACATGGCCACGCGCTTGTTGTGGAAGCGCTCCTTGTTTTCTTCCCACCACGCCGGGAATTCGCGGAAACTGGCTGTTTCAGGGTCTATAGCGCCCTCAAACGTACCAATCGCCACCTCGTAATCGTTGCGCGTGTCGATCACCACCACATCGTCCGAGCGGATCAGGTCGTTCCACTCCTCAGGCTCGACATAATTGCCGACGCGGGCAAGCGGATCGACATCCGGTTGGCCCATGGTCACGATCTCTTTCTTCAGGCGCACCTTCATCTTGCCAAAGGGCGGGTGGTCGGCGGTGGCCTCTTTCCACTCCAAATCGGCACAACCCGGCAGCGCCTTGATATGGGCCAGCACCGCGTCAATCCCGGCGCGGGGGCCCGCGATGGTGCCGTTGATCCCCTCTTGCGCAAGCAGCAGCGTACCTTTGACGGATTGCGCGAGGCAAAGGTCCAACAGGGGTTCGCGCAGGGCGGCGTGATCAGCGAAACGGGTGAAGTGATAGAGGGCAGCGATGGTATACATGCGCGCGGTCTAGCCCCACGCGCGCAGAGTCGCAAGGGACCGGATTGACGCCCCCCGCGCGCGCCCTTACCGATAACCGAAAAGGAGAGCACAATGACCCATGCCCTGATCGTAATCGACGTCCAGAACGATTTCTGCCCCGGCGGTGCGTTGGCCGTTCCCGGCGGCGATGAGATCGTCGCCCCGATCAACGCGATTATGGATGAGTTCGACGCGGTGATCCTGACGCAGGACTGGCATCCGGCAGGGCATTCCTCATTCGCCAGCTCTCATGCAGGAAAGAACCCTTTTGACGCGACAGAAATGCCCTATGGCCCGCAAGTGCTCTGGCCGGATCATTGCGTGCAAGATACGCACGGTGCCATGTTTCACCCCAATCTGCGCACAGATGCGGACCTGATCATCCGCAAGGGGTTCCGCCCAACCATCGATAGCTATTCTGCCTTTTTCGAAAACGACAAGACCACCCCAACAGGGTTGGAAGGATACCTGAACACGCGCGGCATACGAAAACTGACGATTGTAGGGTTGGCAACAGACTTCTGTGTACACTTCTCGGCCGTGGACGCAGCCCGGCTGGGATTCGAGGTCACAGTTCGGTTGGACGTTTGCCGCGCTATTGATCTGGATGGTTCACTGGCGACGGCTGAAGCCGCGATGCGTGACGCCGGTGTAACGCTGTCCTAAGGGGTCGCGCCACGCTCGGCCAGGTATTTGACAATAACAAACAGAATTACGGCCAGCCCAAGTGCCACGCCGATCCGTCCCGGCAAGGTACGGCGTTCGGGCGATGCTGGGGATTTGTACCGAGGGTTTGGCGTCCAGTCCGCAACTGTACGGCGCTGACCATTGCGCGGACGGGCGTTTTTTATGTCCCGAAGGAACTTTCGGAAATCGAACTCGCCGCAATATTCGCCCTGAACGCCCATCTTGCGAATATTGGCAAACAGAGCGCGCAGGATCCGCTCCCGTTCAGCCTCATCCCTTGGCCGGTATAGGCCGTGCACAAGATCGCTGCCGGTTGCGTCCAGACCAAAGCCCGCATCCTGAAAAATCTTGCGAATTTTTGGAGAGGCCGCCCTCAGAGCATCCGCAGTCTTCACACTGCGAAACATCGCACGCAGCACTGGTTTCTTCGAAAAACCATCCGGGCCCGAATCTGAATCCCCTTCCCCCGGATCGACGACAACAATGTCAAAATCGTACTCGAGAACCATTCACCAACTTAACCTCGTCCTTCGACCTCTCTTCTCACTAACCGGTGAAAAGAACACACAATATGCTCGCTTTGTGACCTGACATTGTCATTGTCACCAAACCAGCGACTCTTGCCATTCCACGCACCGATTGATCTAACAACGGAAATCGCAGGAGTTCCTCATGGTCGATATTGCGGCACGTGTGTACAATCATAAATGGCAGATTGACCCGATTGTACGGTCTTTAATCGACACAGATTTCTACAAACTGCTGATGTGCCAGTCAGTGTTTCGAAATCGGCCCCAAACGGATGTTGTGTTTTCGCTGATTAATCGGTCGAATCACATCCCTTTGGCCAAGCTCATCGACGAGGGTGAACTGCGCGAACAGCTGGATCATATCCGCTCACTCAGCCTCAGCCGTGGCGAAAGCACGTGGCTGCGGGGCAATATGTTCTACGGCAAACGACAGATGTTCCGGTCCGATTTCATGGAGTGGTTCGAGAATCTGCGCCTGCCCCCCTATCATCTGGAACGCAAGGGCGATCAGTACGAGCTGACGTTCGAGGGCAAATGGCACGAGGTCATGCTGTGGGAAATTCCCGCGCTTGCCGTACTGATGGAGCTACGCTCGCGCGCCGTGCTGAACGACATGCGCCGGTTCGAGCTGCAGGTGCTCTATGCCCGCGCAATGACCCGCGTTTGGGAAAAGATTGAACAATTGCGCGACATTGATGGACTGGGCATTGCGGATTTCGGCACCCGGCGGCGTCATTCGTTCCTGTGGCAGGACTGGTGCGTACAAGCCATGATCGAAGGATTAGGGTCTGCATTTTCCGGCACCTCGAACTGCCTGATCGCCATGCGGCGCGAGGTTGAAGCCATCGGCACCAACGCGCATGAACTGCCCATGGTCTATTCCGCGCTGGCCGATACGGACGCGGAACTGGCGCAAGCTCCGTATGATGTTCTCAGCGACTGGCATGAAGAACATGACGGCAACTTGCGCATCATCTTGCCGGACACCTATGGAACACAGGGCTTTCTGGACAGTGCGCCCGACTGGCTTGCAGGCTGGACTGGCATCCGTGTCGATAGTGGCGACCCAGCAACGGGGGCGGAAACCGCGATCAACTGGTGGAAGTCACGCGGCGAGGACCCGCGTGAAAAACGCGTCATCTTCTCGGATGGGCTGGATGTCGACAAGATCCGAGAGCTGCATGGCCAATTCGCCGGACGGACAAAAGTGTCCTTTGGCTGGGGTACATTGCTGACCAACGATTTCCGCGGGCTGGTCTCGCATGACGCACTGGCACCGTTTTCGCTGGTGTGCAAAGCGGTCTCGGCCAATGGCCGTCCGACGGTGAAATTGTCGGACAACCCTGAAAAGGCGATGGGACCGGCAGACGAGATCGAACGTTACAAACGCGTCTTCGGCGTTGGCGCGCAAAAAGCGATTGAGGTGATCGTCTAGACCCTAACCATGGTAATTTGCCACGGTTTTAAGTTGTGAAAAGCCGTATAGCGCCTCGAAACCCTTTTCTCGGCCATGACCGGATTTGCCGACGCCGCCAAAGGGCAGCTCGACCCCGCCGCCTGCCCCGTAGTTATTGACGAAGACTTGCCCCGCATTCAGCCGTTTCGCCAGCCGCATCTGCCGTGCGCCGTCGCGGGTCCAGATGCTGGCGACAAGCCCATAGTCGGTGCTGTTGGCGATCTCTGCGGCTTCGTCCTCGGTGTCGAAAGGGATCAGCACCTGCACCGGGCCGAAAATCTCTTCCCGCGCCAACATGTGATCAGGCGGCACATCGGCGAACAGGGTTGGCCGCACATAAGCACCTTGAGCCGGAGCATCCTCAACGATCTGTCCTTGGCCGGCGATGGTCAGATCTTTGCCTTTGGCCAGAAACCCTTCGACAATCTCTTTTTGACGGGCCGAGATCAACGGCCCCACCCGCAAATCCTGCGCCGCAGGTCCAACGGTCAGATCAGCATAGGCCGCAACCATGCGCGCCTTGACCTGCTCGTAAACCCCACGCTGCACTAGAATACGGGACGAGGCCGAACAGGTTTGCCCCGCGTTCTGAATACCCGCATTCACCAGAAACGGAAGGGCCGCGTCCAGATCGGCATCATCAAACACCAGTTGCGGGGATTTTCCGCCCAATTCCAATGTTACTGGTACAACATTGCGCCCCGCCGCCTGCTGCACCAAGGCCCCTGTCGCGACCGACCCTGTAAACGAGATATGGTGGACGCCCGGATGCGCCGACAGTGCCGCTCCGGCTTCGGCCCCTAAACCTGGCACCACGTTTAACGCACCAGCTGGCAAACCCGCTTGTTGGGCCAGATGAGCTAAGGCCAGCGCGGTCAGGCAAGCCTCTTCCGCAGGTTTCAGGACGCAGGCATTGCCCATCGCCAGTGCCGCCCCGACCGAACGCCCGATGATCTGCATCGGGTAGTTCCACGGCACAATATGGCCCGTCACCCCATGGGGTTCGCGCAGGGTATAAACGGTGTAGCCGTCCAGATAGGGAATCGTCTCGCCCATAACCTTATCCGCCGCGCCGCCGTAGAATTCGCAATACCGCGCCAAGGCCACCGCATCCGCGCGCGCCTGAGTCAGCGGTTTGCCCACATCCATCGCCTCCAACGCGGCCAGATCGTCCATGCGTTCAAGTACCAACTGACCTAAACGAGTCAGGATGCGCCCGCGCTCCAGTGCGGTTTTTCGACCCCAATCCCCATCCAGTGCCGCCTGCGCAGAAGCGACCGCCGCATCGATATCGGACGCATCCCCCCGAGCGATGTGACAGATTTCAGTACCGTCCGAGGGGTTGATCAAAGGCAGGTCGACGCCAGCAGAGGGCGCGATCCACTCTCCACCGATCAAACAAAGTGCGGGGTTGAACCAAAGAGGATTGGGCATGTTTCTCTCCATTCAGGCTCTAATCATACATATCAGCCAGCAAGCGCCCCGATATCAGGCAGCACCGGCGCGGCGTCGATCAGGGTACGGGTATAGCTGTGCTGCGGATGGGTAAAGACCTGCTCGGTCTCGCCTTGTTCCACGATCTTGCCCGCCTGCATGACCATCACCCGATCAGTGATCGTGCGCACCACGCTCAGGTCGTGGCTGATGAACAGATAGGTCAGGTCATAGGTCGCGCACAGCTCGGCCAGCAGATCCAGGATTTGCGCACGAACTGAAACATCAAGGGCCGAGACCGCTTCATCAAACAGGATCAATTCGGGGCGGATGATCAAGGCACGGGCAATGGCGATACGCTGACGCTGCCCGCCCGAGAACTCGTGGATGTATTTCCCAGCGTCATTAGGGCTGAGGCCGACGGCGGTCAGCATTTCTGCGATCCGGTCCTGCCGCTCGGTCCCAGTAGGCGGCGTGTCCAGCAAATGAAACGGTTCGGTGATCAAACGCGCGACTTTGTGGCGGGGGTTGAAGCTGCCATAGGGGTCCTGAAACACCACCTGCATTTTACGACGCACCGCAGGGTTTGGTTTGTGGCCCGTGAAAACGGGTGCGCCATCCAGACGGATTTCCCCCGCTTGCACCTCTTCCAAGCCCAGAATCGCACGCGTTAGGGTCGATTTTCCACATCCAGACTCACCTACCAAACCCAGTCGTTCACCACGATTGAGCGTAAAGCTGACCTGATCCACCGCGCGGTGGTGGCCCGGCTTGTCGAACAGACCCTTGCGCGGCAAGTGATAGTCGCGGACGACCTGAGTGACCTCTAACAACGGGCGATCCCCCGCTGTGTCGGGCAAGGCCACCTGATGACCCGAGGCCTCAAACAGCATACGGGTATAAGGGTGCTGCATGTTTCGCAGCAGATCGTCGGTGGGGCCAGCTTCCACGACCTCGCCGTGCCGCATCACGACGATCTGGTCTGCCATGTCAGCGACCACGGCCAGATCATGGGTGATCATCAGCAGACCCATGCCGTATTCGCGCACCAACCCCTTCAGCAGATCGAGGATTTGCGCCTGCGTTGTTACATCCAGCGCGGTTGTCGGCTCATCCGCGATCAGCAACGTGGGCCGCAAGGCAATGGCCATGGCGATGACAACGCGCTGGCGTTGCCCGCCCGACAACTCATGCGGATAGCGAGACAGGGGAAAGCGCTCCGGGGGAAGGCCCACGCGGCGCAACACTTCCTTCGTCCGGTCCAGAGCCTGCGTGGCAGGCATGGCCTTATGGATCAGGATCGTTTCCATGACCTGATCGCCGATGGTCTTCACCGGGTTCAGGGCTGTCATCGGCTCCTGAAACACCATCCCGATTGCGGCCCCGCGCAGGGCACACATCTCAGCTTCGGGAGTGGTCAGCACGTCGCGCCCTTCCAGCCGGATCTCGCCCTGCGTCTGCGCCCCGTTGGGCAACAGTTGCATCACGGCCAAAGCGGTCATCGACTTGCCCGAGCCGCTTTCACCTGTCACAGCGACGATCTGGCCGGGATCAATGGACAGGTTAATCTTCTTCAGGATCGGCGCCCCGTGGATGGACAGCGACAGGTTTTCGACCTCAAGCAAACTCATGCGCGCGCCACCCTGATCCGAGGGTCCAGCCAATCGCGCAGCCCGTCGCCCAGCAGGTTCAGACCCAGCACCGTGACAATGATCGCCAGCCCTGGTATCAGAGCCAAATGCGGGGCAAAACTGACCATTGTCTGCGCATCGGCCAGCATGCGGCCCCAGCTAGGTGTGGGCGGTTGCGCACCAAGTCCGACGTAAGACAGCCCGGCTTCGGCCAGTATCCCTAGCGAGAACTGGATGGTGCCCTGTACGATCAGCAGATTGGCGACATTGGGCAGGATATGTTCCGCCGATATGCGCGCAGCACCCTTGCCCGAGACACGGGCGGCGAGGATGAACTCACGCTCCCACAGGGACAGCGCCGCGCCGCGGGTGATACGGGCGAAGACGGGGATGTTAAAGATACCGATGGCGATAATCGCGTTGATCGCCCCTGCGCCGAATACGGCTGTGATCAGGATCGCAATGACCAGCGATGGGAAGGCAAAGACCAGATCATTGCCGCGCATGATCACCTCATCCAGCCAAGATCCTTTGCGCGCCGCCGCTGTCAGGCCAAGCGGCACGCCCAGCGCCATACCGATCCCCACGGCAACCAGAGCAACCGCAATCGACGTGCGCGCACCGACCATAATCATCGAAAACATGTCGCGGCCGAAATGATCCGTCCCGAACCAGTTCTGTGCGCTTGGCGTCTTTAGCTTGCCGGGAATATCCAACGCGGCGTGGTCGTAAGGTGTCCAGACAAAGGACACCAAAGCCGCCAGCAGAACCAGCGAGGCCAGCAAGGCGCCAAGGATCAGGTTGCGGCTCATGTCCGACTCCTGAGGCGGGGATCGACGGCGGCATAGGCCAGATCGACCAGGAAATTCACGGTGATGACGGCAAAGACCAGCAACATGACAACCGATTCCACCACAATCAGATCACGGGCCGAGATCGCCTGAAACACCAAACGCCCAAGGCCGGGCAGGTAAAAGACCTGTTCGATGATGATCGACCCAGCCAAGAGGAATGAAAACTGCAGCCCAATGATGGTCAGCACCGGGATCAGCGCGTTGCGAACGCCGTGCCGCCACAGGGCCTGACGGCGCGACAGACCCTTGGCGCGGGCGGTGCGCATGAAATCCTCGCCCAGAATATCCAGTAGGGATGAGCGCATGACCCGTGCCAGAATCGCCGCCTGCGGTAAGGCCAGCGCGATGGCGGGCAGAGTCAACGAATGCAGCCCGGTCCAAAGCCCCTGATCCCAGCCAGCGAACCCTCCGGCGTTGAACCAGCGCAGGTTGATGGCAAAGATCAGCACCAGCATCATGGCAAACCAGAAATTAGGTACCGCGATGCCCAGCTGCGTCGCACCCATTACGGTCAGATCGCCAGGCTTGCCCCGACGCGCAGCAGCATAAATCCCGGCGGGAAACGCGATCAGCGTCGACAGGGTCAGCGCGTATAGCGCCAGCGGCAGGGACACCCACATACGGTCGGCGATCATTTGGGAGACCGGCGTGCGATAGGTATAAGACGTGCCGAAATCACCCACCAGCATTCCGCTGACCCAGTTGAAGTAGCGTTCAAGCTTTGAGCCATCCAAGCCCAGCTCGGCCCGTAGCGCAGCCAGCGTGTCCTCTTGCGCGTTTACGCCCAGCATGAAGGACGCCGGATCGCCCGGCGCGACCTCGATCACCGCGAAGATCACGACCGAGGCAACGGCCAAACTGATCATCAGCGATATCAGGCGTTTGAGAGCGTAGCGCAGCATAGATCGCACGTTAGGGTCACAGGAGCCGTTGGTCCAGCGTCTAAGGTATCAGCAAATAAGCAGAAACCGCGTAGCCGACGATCGCGGCATAGCCCAGAGGATAGATCCACTTAACCGCGTAATTGTCCAGCTTTCGCGCCGTGTCTTCGCGCCCGGCGACCTTGAGTCTGCGCAAGGCGACATTGAACACGATCAGCGCCCCGGTCATCAGGAACATCCATTGCAGAACGAAATCCAGAAAGGTCAGATAGCCCAGCTTGGGCAGATCAGCAGAAATCGCCCAGTTGAAAGCAACGAAGACCAGCAGGTTGCCGCCCGCAATCTCGATCCGTTTGCGGTATTCGTCCAGAAAGAACAGCGCCCAGCCAACAGCAACGAGTACCAGCATGGGCATGAACACCCGGATCATGTAGTAGGTTTGATGCCTGCTGCCCTGAAAGGCCAGCGCCAACTGATCGCTATCTTTCCCCGACAGACCCTGAACCTGGGTTTTCACCATTCGCGCATTGCCCAGAACCCATTCTTCCTCGCCCAGCAGATCGCCCAGACCCGAGTAGTCTTCCAGCGGGTAATACGTCACGTAATCCGCGGGAAAGACTGAAACGACCTCGAAATAGAAATCCTGCGTGTCGAACGGGTACTTACGGAAATCGAAGTGAGGTGCCTGCAAGGTGAGCGAGGATTTCTCGACATAAACCACTCGCCCGTCACTGCGCACCGAGGCGGCGGCCTCGTGTATCCATTTGTTGGATTGCTGATTGTGGATCACGAAAGCGGGCATGACGGCGCCAATTTCGGCCGCGTGGTCCGCCAGGTCAGACGGGTTGAAGACCCGAATGTCCCGCCCCGTCTGCTCTGCGTCAAACGCCAGCAGAGGGTCCGTCCATTCGAACCGCAAAACCGCCACCGCCCCATAGTTTTCCGCTTTTTGATCAACGCCGGTGATCTGGTCGATCCTGATCCCGACGCCCACATTCAGCGGATTTTCAGGGGTGCCAGCCAGTGCGTCCAACCGGGTGCTCAGCGCATTTTGCGCACTGGCCATCGAGGCCAGCCCGCACAGCGTTAACACGCATAGCAAAAGAACACGAAAAGACGTCATGATACCGTTCACCCCGACCCTTGAAAAACTGCGGCCGCACAATGCGACCCCAGTTCCGGTCATTCAGACCAACTGATCTGCGTCAGATCGATGGCAGCTGTGGGCGCGTTCTCCCACAGGCCCTGCACACCGGCTTTGGCAACACCCAGCTTGGCCAGCTGGAACAGGTAGCCATTGACGAAATCGGTGGCTATCAGGCGTTGCGCATCGCCCAACAGGTTCTTGCGCTCATCAGGGTCGGTGGTCTCGTTCAGAAGTTCCATCAACGCTTGAAAATCGCTGCTGTCATATTGGAAGTAATAGTCGGGCCGCGCATAGATGCCGATGTCCATCGGCTCGGTGTGGCTGACGATAGTCAGGCCGAAATCCTTGCCCTTGAACACCGATTCCAACCATTGCGCCCATTCAACATTGATGATCTCGGCTTTAATCCCAACCTCGGCCAACTGCGCGGCGATGATCTCACCGCCGCGACGGGCATAAGAGGGGGGCGGTAGATGCAGCGTGGTCTCGAACCCGTCGGCATAGCCAACATCAGCCAGAAGCTGCGCAGCTTTCTTGGGGTCATAGGCCGAATTGCCGGTCAGATCGACATAGGCTGGATTGTGCGGCGCAAAATGGGTGCCGATGGGGGTTCCATAGCCAAACATCGCGCCGTCGATAATTGCCTGACGGTCGATCGCATGGGCCATAGCCTGCCGCACCCTTATGTCGTCGAATGGTGCTTTCTTATTGTTGGTGGACAGGATCGTTTCGCCCTCGGTCGAACCGACCAGCACTTGAAAACGGGGGTCGGCCTCGAATTGCGGCAGGTTCTCGGGCGCCGGGAAGTTGTCAAACACGTCCACATCCTCGGCCATCATTGCGGCAAAGGCTGCGGTGGGGTCCGAGATGAACTTGAACGTTGCTGTCTCAAGGCTGGGCTGATCGCCCCAATAGTTCGGGTTGCGATTCACCGTGATGCTGTCGCCCTGCACCCAGTTGCCAAAGGTATAGGCCCCTGTTCCCACGGGATTGGTCTTGATGTCGTCGATACTCTCGGGCGCGACAATCACTGCGTCGCCCCAAGCCATATTGAACAGGAAATTCCCATTCGGCGCGGACAAAGTGACCTTGACGGTCAGCGGATCGACCACCTCGACGCTGTCGATCCCGGCGAACAGAGCTTTCTGCGCATTCGCGCTGTCTTCGGCGCGAGCGCGGTCAAGGCTGAACTTGACGTCCTCGGCATCCATGGTCGATCCATCGTGGAACGTCACACTTTCGCGCAGCTTGAACGTATACATCGTCCCGTCTTCCGAGATCTCCCAACTTTCCGCAAGACCGGGCACGACCGAGCCGTCCCCCATAAAACGGGTCAGCCCTTCGAAGATATTGGTATAGACCACCGAATCGATGGCTTGCGCGGCGGCGCTTGTCGGGTCCAGATGCGGCGGCTCAAGCTGCATCGCAATGGTAATATCTGATTTGGCCAATGCCTCGCCTGCGAACAAGCTGGCACCGACGGCCAAAGCGGACGCAAAGGACCGAAATCTCTGCTTTGTCATGAAAATCACTCCCCACTGAAATATGCAGCCGCGTGTTTTTTCGGGCTATTGTCAGACCAATCTTCCCATAAACCTACAGTCAATCAAGGAAATGTTCGCGCAACCGGGGTTTCTATGCGGTGCCGCAATCTGCTATGCCGCGCTGCAACATAAACCCCGGAGGAGCGATCATGAGCGCCACCGCCCGCAAAAAAGCCCCCAACGCCGAAGATATTCGGGCGCGCAAAGGGGGCGAGCCTCTGGTCTCGCTGACCGCCTACACGACGCCGATGGCCCGATTGATGGACGACCATTGCGACTTCGTTCTTGTCGGCGACAGCGTCGGCATGGTCCTGCACGGACTGGAATCGACGTTGGGCGTGACGATGGAGATGATGGTGATGCACGGTCAAGCCGTCGCCCGCGGACTGAGCAATGCGATGATGGTCATCGACATGCCCTTTGGCAGCTATGAACACTCGCCTGCCGACGCGTTCCGCAACGCAGCGCGACTGATGGCTGAAACCGGCGCGGGGGCCGTCAAACTGGAGGGTGGGGTCGAGATGGCCGAGACCATCCGCTTTCTGGTTCAACGCGGCATTCCGGTGATGGCCCATATCGGCCTGACCCCGCAATCGATCAACACGCTGGGCGGCTACAAGGTACAGGGCCGCGATGATCAGGCCGAGGCGGTTCTGGCCGACGCCCACGCCGTCGCAGGCGCAGGCGCGTTTTCGGTCGTGTTAGAGAAAGTTCCGCAAGGTCTGGCCGACCGCATCACGGCCGACGTTGCGATCCCCACCATTGGCATCGGCGCCTCGGCTGGCTGTGACGGGCAAATCCTTGTGGTCGACGACATGGTGGGCTTTTTCACCGCCTTCAAACCGAAATTCGTCAAACGTTATGCCGAACTTGGCCCGCTGGCCGAGGCCGCCATCGCCGAATACGCCGCCGAAGTGCGCGCCCGCAGCTTTCCGGCGGACGAACATGTTTTTGCGGATCAGGCCCCGTCCAAAGGACCAAAGACATGACAGCCCCCATCCTGCGCCGCCTTGCCGATCTGCGCGCGCTGACATCCCAATGGCACCGCAACGGCGAGGTCATCGGCGTGGTCCCCACCATGGGCGCGCTGCATCAGGGGCATCTGTCGCTGGTTGAGGCCGCCAAGGCCGGGGCCGACCGCGTCATTGTCACGATTTTTGTGAACCCCAAGCAGTTCAACAACCCCGAAGACTTGGCCAATTATCCGCGCACGGAACATGAGGACGCGCAGAAACTGGGCCCATTTGACGTGGATGCGATATACGTGCCCGATCCTGATGAGATCTATCCGCAGGGCTTTGCCACCACTGTGTCCGTCACTGGCCTGACCAATGTGATGGAGGGTGAATTCCGCCCCGGACATTTCGACGGCGTCGCCACTGTCGTCGCAAAACTGTTCCTACAAACTCAGGCAGACAGAGCCTATTTCGGAGAAAAAGACTATCAACAGCTGATGGTCGTGCGCCGTATGGCCCGCGATCTGGACATCCCGATTGAGGTCGTTGGCTGCCCTACCGTTCGCGAACCCTCGGGGCTGGCGATGTCTTCGCGCAACCTGCGCCTGTCACCCGAGGGGTTGGAGGTTGCTGCCAACAAGCATCGGATCATGAGTGATCTGGCCAACGCACTACGAGACGGGGCAGAGTTTGACGCTCTGGCCGCGCAGGCGCAGACCGATCTGCTGGCCGCAGGGTTTACGCAGGTCGAATATATCCAACTGCGCTGCGCCGAGACGCTGGAACCGCTGACCCACGCCGACCGCCCCGCCCGGCTGTTTGTGGCCGCTTGGGCAGATGGCGTGCGACTGATCGACAATATTCCGGTCTGAACGCTCTGGCACCCGCGCTATTGTTTGCGCTAAACTCCTGCAAAACCAATACCGGAGGGGGGCGCGGGGCATGACCTATATTCTCGCTATTGATCAGGGCACCACATCATCGCGGGCCATTCTGTTTGACGCTGAAATGCAGCGCGCGGGCACCGCACAGCACGAATTCACCCAGCATTTCCCGCAGGAAGGCTGGGTCGAACACGACCCCGAGGAAATCTGGGACAGCGTTTTGCGCGTCTGCCGCGAAGTGATGGACACCAACGGCGTCACCTCCGACCAGATCGCCGGCATCGGCATCACCAACCAGCGCGAAACCACGGTGGTCTGGGATCGCGCCACCGGGAAACCGATCCACAACGCCATCGTCTGGCAGGACCGCCGCACCGCCGAGATTTGCGCGCGCTACAAACAAGCCGGGTGCGAGGATGATGTGACCGCCCAGACCGGCCTGCTACTGGACCCATATTTCTCGGGCACCAAGGTGAAATGGCTGCTGGATACTGTCCCCGGCGCGCGCGAAAAGGCCGAAGCCGGAGAGCTGCTGTTCGGCACCATCGACAGCTTCCTGATCTGGCGTCTAACCGAAGGCCGCAGCCACGCCACAGACGCCACAAACGCCGCCCGCACCCTGTTGTTCGACATCCACAAAGGCGAATGGAGCACGGAGATCTGTGATCTGCTGGACGTGCCGATGAATATGCTGCCGCAGGTCCATGATTGTGCCTCGGACTTCGGGGAAACGACTCTATTAGGGGGGAATATCCCCATTTTGGGCGTGGCGGGCGACCAACAGGCTGCCACCATTGGGCAGGCGTGTTTTCAGCCGGGGATGATGAAATCCACCTACGGCACGGGCTGTTTCGCGCTGCTGAACACGGGCGACAAACCGGTTGAGTCGAAAAACCGCCTGCTGACTACCATCGCCTACCAGCTGGACGGCAAACGGACCTATGCGTTGGAGGGCTCGATCTTTGTCGCCGGGGCCGCGGTGCAATGGCTGCGTGATGCGTTGCAGATCATCGAAACGGCCCCCGAAAGCGGAGAATTGGCGCAACAAGCAGACCCTAATCAGCATGTCGTGCTGGTGCCCGCTTTTACCGGGCTGGGCGCGCCTTACTGGAAACCTGACTGCCGGGGCGCAGTGTTTGGTCTGACCCGCAACTCAGGTCGGGCCGAGTTCGCCAAAGCCACCTTGGAAAGCATCGCCTACCAGACCCGCGATCTGTGGCACGCCATGCAGGGCGACTGGGGCGCGGATACCGATGTGACGCTGCGCGTCGACGGTGGCGCCAGCGCCTCGGATTGGGCGATGCAGGGTTTGTCGGACTATCTGGGGGCCGAAGTTGACCGTCCGGTGATGCAGGAAACAACTGCTCTGGGTGCGGCGTGGCTGGCCGGAATGCGCGCGGGGGTCTATCCCGATCAGCAAGGGTTTTCGGAAACATGGGCGCTGGATCGCCGGTTTAAACCAGAGATGTCGCAAGAGGACCGCGACGCCGCCTATGACCGTTGGAAACGGGCCGTGTCGGCCGCGATGGCGTTCTGAATCCGGTGAAGGATCAGCTGTGATCCTTCATCAGCCGCTGTTTCTGACGTGACCAGTCGCGTTTGGCTTGCGTCTCACGCTTGTCGTGCAGTTTCTTACCCTTGGCGATTCCAATCTTCAGCTTGGCCCGGCCCTTGTGGTTGAAATACAAAACCAGCGGCACCAGCGTCATGCCCTTGCGTTGAGTAGCGTTCCACAGACTCGACAATTCTTTCCGCGAAACCAACAGCTTGCGACGGCGGCGTTCTTCGTGTTTGAAGACTTTCGCCTGCTCATACGGGGCGATATAGCTGTTGATCAGCCACAGCTCACCGTCGTCGACCGAGGCATAGCTTTCGGCAATGTTCGAGCCACCTGCGCGCAGGGATTTGACCTCGGAGCCTTCCAGCATGATGCCGCACTCTATATCCTCTTCGATCGCGTAATCGAAGCGGGCCCGCCGGTTTTCGGCGATGACTTTGTAATTCGGGTCGGTCTTCTGCTTTTGCTTGGCCATGACGCGTTGATTTAGGCGGCTTGGGGCGGCCTTGCAAGCCCTCAGGTCTTGGCCGAGATGATCAGGTCGGGGCCGAAAATCGTGTCGGCGTGGTTGTGCAGATAAATCTTGAGCCAGGGCGTGAATCGCGCGGGGTGGCGCTGCACCTCGGCCAGAAGGTCGTGATAGTCGATCCAGCGGATATCCATCACCTCATCTGGGTTCGGTTCGATCTGCAATGGCCCACGTACATGGGCGAGGAACACGTCCACCACCTCATGCTCGATCATCGAATTGCCCACATCAGCGTGGTATTCCAGCCGGTGGCGATATTCTGGATAAAGCCCGGTAATCCCCAACTCTTCGCGCAGGCGGCGCACCGCGCATTCCGAGGGCGTCTCACCCCAGTCAGGATGGGTGCAGCAGGTATTCGCCCACAGGCCCGGCGTGTGGTATTTGCCCATCGCCCGACGTTGCAGCAAAATCTCGGTCCCGCGCACGACAAAGACCGACACCGCCTTGTGCCGCAAACCCTTTTCATGCGCTTCAAGCTTGTCCACGGGGGTCAACTCGCCATCGACCCAGGCCGGGATCATGATTCCCATCTTTCAACTCCTGCTGCCTGCCCGACGGACAGGTCGGACTCGTTCGGCTGCGTACTTCCAAGGTGGCGATGTTGAGCACTCTTATCAATCGCACGAAAGGCCGCAGGGGGACTGCGGCCTTTCGATGAATCTCAGTAGATCGGTGTCAGATATTATTCGCCCGAAACGCTGACGATATAGGCATAGACGTCTTCACCGCCAGATTTCAGCCGGAAGGTCATTTTCGACTTGGCCGCTGTGTCATCCAGATAGGTTTTCAGGAAGGCTTTGGGGTCCTGAGAGTACTCGACAAAGGTTGTCTCATCCCAGACCAGACCGTTTTCACCTGCGGCCACGATGCTGTCACCGTATTTGAAGTCTTCAACCGTGCCAGCAGTGCGGCCCGCGATACCGTACAGGTTCGGGCCGGTCTTGCCACCTTTAACGATCACTTCGCCATCCGGATCAGCGATCATGTGGCAGGATTTGCACTTGTTGAAGGCTTTCTTGCCAGCTTCTGCGTCACCTTCAGCATAGGCAGGAAGGGCCAGAAGGCCGACAATTGCAGTCGCGAGAATGCGATTCATGGCTTTTGCTCCGATACATATTGGCTGCACCGAATGGAACGCCGGCACAGAAAAGAGTCAACGCGCAGATTGCCGCGCAACGACACAGTGTCACAACCCGACTTTAGTCGTCCTTAACCAAAGTCGTGCGTCTGTGACCAACATGGCAGCAGATCGCCCAACTCGGGTGTGGCCAGATAGACGGCGCGGGCAATGGCCCGTGCAAGGCAGATCGAGGCCGTGTGGCCGATCAGCGCCAGATCCGCATCCGACGTCAGGGGTCGCGCGCCGGTGCTGACTCCAAAGACCAGATCGCCATCTCCGGGGGTGTGGGCGGGCAGGATCGCACGGGCGATGCCGTCATGAGCCGCAACCGCCAACCGCTGACATTGCGGTTTCGATAGGGTTGCATCCGTGGCGACAATGGCGATGGTTGTATTGCCCTTGTCAGGTGCTGCCGGGTGCATGACCTGCGCCTTGAGGCTGGGCGCGGGCTGTCCAAGCCCCGAGGTCGGATCAGGCCCTAAATCGCCGAATTCGCCGCCCTGTTCGAACGGGGCGGCCCAGAAATGACGGTCGCTGGCCGTGGTGACACTGCCCAGCGGGTTGGCGGCAACCAATGCGCCGACAGTGACACCGTTTTCCAGCACCACCGAGGCAGAACCCAGCCCGCCTTTATGTCGGGCGGCCAAAGCTCCTGTGCCTGCGCCCGCTGTGCCCAGCGCGAAATCAGAGGCTGCGTTTTCGAACGCGGTGCGTCCCAGCGCGCGATAAGGGTTCTCGGTCCATGTCTTATCACCCCCGTTCAGCAGATCGAACAAGATGGCTCCGGGAACGATGGGGACGATGGCGGGGCCGACGACAAAGCCCCTGCCTTCCGCGCGCAAGGCGTCTGAGACACCCGAGCACGCGTCCAACCCAAAAGCCGAACCGCCAGAGAGGGTGATCGCATCCACCCGCTGCACCGATTTGTCCGGGGCCAGCAGGTCGGTTTCCCGTGTCCCAGGCGCACCGCCCATCACATGTACCGAGGCGGTAAAGGGCGCGTCCGCCGTCAGCACTGTTGTGCCGGATTTCAACGCGCCGTCTTGCGCGTTGCCGACGCGCAGGCCGGGGATATCGGTGATCAGGTTTTTCGGTCCGGGCGTCATTTCTAGGTAATCGTGTGGGGAGGGGAAGCGCGCAGGCGCGCTGCCTCCGGCGGAGATATTTTTGGCCAGATGAAGAGCGGATCAGATACAGCGGCCACCGTCGACCTCCAAAGCTGTGCCGGTGATCATGCTGGCCTCGTCCGAGCACAGGAACAGGGCGGCGTTCGCCATATCCTGCGGGGTTGAGAAGCGGCCCAGCGGGATGGTGGACAGAAATTTGGCACGGATTTCGGGGGTGTCCTCGCCCATGAAGGATTTCAGCAACGGAGTCTCGCCCGCTACGGGACAGATGGCGTTAACGCGAACGCCTGATGGGGCAAGTTCGACGGCCATGGTTTTGGTGGCGGTGATCATCCAACCTTTCGAAGCGTTGTACCAGTTCAGGTTCGGGCGCGGTGACAGGCCCGCCGTCGAGGCCACGTTCAGGATTGCACCCGCGCCGCGCGCCTTCATATGCGGAACAAAAGCGCGCGCTGTCAGGTAGACGGATTTCATATTCACGTTGAAGACACGGTCGAAATCATCTTCGGACACGTCCTCGAGCGGGGTTGGCAGATGGGTGACGCCCGCATTATTGACAAGAATATCGACGGGGCCGAACGCATCGCCGGCCGCATCGGCCATGGCCTGAACTGAGGCCGCGTTGGCCACATCGACCGTTTGGGCGGTGGCGTTTTCGTGCTGTTGCGCCAATGCCTGCGCCGCATCGCCATTGATATCGGCGATCATGACCCGTGCGCCTTCTTCAAGGAACCGCTCGACGATACCGGCACCAAAACCCGACGCGCCGCCGGTGACGATTGCGGTCTTGCCCTGAAGCCTCATGGTCTTGCCCTCCCGTTTGGAGGTCAGACTAGCAAGGCGCGGGGAAACTGCCAGTTCAATCTTCGCTGACCCGCCCACGCAGCGCCTTGACGTCTCCGCGCGCTTTTTTCGCCGCCAGCCGCCGTTTGACCGAGCCATAGGTGGGCTTGGTCGCAACCCGTCGTTTAGGCTTGACCAGTGCGCGGGCGATCAGCTCGGCCAGACGGGCACGGGCCAACTCGCGGTTGCGGGCTTGGCTGCGGGTTTCCTCGCACTGGATGATGATCGCGCCCTCTTTAGTCCAGCGTCGCCCGGCCAGCTTTTTCAGCCGGTTTTTCACCGGATCAGGCAGCGACGGAGACCGCGCAGCTTCGAACCGCAGCTCAACGGCAGTTGAGACCTTGTTCACGTTCTGCCCGCCGGGACCGGAGGACCGCACAAAGCTTTCGGTCATTTCCCAGTCTTGCAGAATGATATCGTCGGTGATGCGCAACATAGGCGCGACCTTAACTGCCCGAGCACAAAACAAAAAGGGCCGCCCCGGCGGGACAGCCCTTCGAAAGTTCAGGAGGTTGGGTCGGTTAGATCAATCGACCAGCCGGAGCGAGCGCTCCGCCAAGGGCTGCCCTAACAGGCGATCCCCCCGGTTGTTCCGACACCTCTCTCCAATCTCTTTCTCGACACTGGATCACCTCCTTATCTATCTGTTGCGGTTGATAAGGATGGTGACACAAGATGCGCCAATCTCCAAACGTTTTTTTACGCAGGCTGTGCGGTCAGGCGCGAGACGATCACTTTGAACGGGATTAGCGCGATCATGGCCAGCGACAGTTTCACCAGCCAATCCGCGAAAGCCAACGTCACCCACAGGGGGGCCATTGGACCGGTCAGCATGAAGGGTACCGGCTCCCACGCCCAGTTGATCGCGGCGTCGGCATTGGCGCCAAACACGGTGATCGAGGCCGAGAACGCGATGGTGAAGAACAGCGCCGTATCCAGCGCCGATCCGACCAGGGTCGAGACCAGCGGCGCGCGCCACCAGCGGCCTCCGCGCATTGCATTGAACACGGTGACGTCGGTCAGCTGCGCGATCAGGAACGCGGTGCCCGAGGCCACGGCGATGCGCAGCGGCACGGCGGCATAGGTGAACCCGTCGCCCTGCAGCATGATCTGGCTGCCGATCAGCGAGCAGATGATACCGGTGATGAAACCTGCGAACACAACCTTGCGGGCCGTGGCCACGCCGTAGACGCGGTTCATGATGTCTGTGACCAGAAAGGCCAGCGGATAGGTGAAAGCACCCCAGGTCAACAGCCCGTCAAAGATCAGGAACTGGACCAGAATGTTCGAGGCCACGACGATGGCGGCCATGGCAAGAATGCCGGGAATATAAGCGCGTTGCATATTTTGATGCCCGTTTTGTCAAGGTAGCGGCGACTTGGCCAGGGGGTATCCCAAGGCAAGCCGTGCGTTTAGACGTTTGGGGGACCTAAGTCAATCGGGCAGCAGGTATTCCACCAGCTCGGTGCGTTGTAAGGCCAGGAAGTTGTCATCCGAGATCATCGTTGCCCGCAGCCGCCCCTGATCGTCGCGCCAGATGGACAGACCTTCCAGGTTGTCATGCGCGCCGGTGCCGGTCTGGAACAGGGTTTCTTCGGTCTGAGGCCCGTCTGCGTCAATCTGCCAGCGCCGCAACCGGGATTTAAACCCCGTCCACCCCAGCGCCCGTTCCAACACGTAAAGCCTGCCGTCGGGGTCGAAATCGGCCGATACAGGCAGGAATTTTCCGCTCTGCGGCAGCACAAACGGTGTCGACCACGCTTGCCCATCCCAGCGATAGACGGGGATGTCGCCATGCGGAGTCCGGCTTTTCTCGGGCATGGTGTAAAGCTGACCTGCAGCGTCAATTGCCAAAGCTTCGAAAGACCCGTTCAGGTCATGGGTTTGGAATGCTTGCGACCGGGGTAGCACACTGGCTTTGGCACTTGGGGCGCGATAATGCGCCACGCGGTGCAGGGCCTCGAATGAGATGTAAAAGCTGCCATCGGACGCAAAGGCGATACCCTCGGAATCGCCAACCCTTCCTGTCAAAGGTCGCCCCTTGCTGGACAGAACCGGCCAGTGGCCTGTGATTTGGATATCTCGGATACCGTTCTTATCCCGCGCAATGGTCGCGCTCACCAACGTCGCCCGATCGCTAAGCACGACCATCTTGCGGCCACCCTCTGACATCTGCAGGGCCGAAAACCCGCCGAACCAATCAGCGGTGTGACGCCACACATGGCTTTGCAGATGGATCGCGGACTTGACCTCGACCGCTGTTGCTGCCCCCGCAAAGGGCAGCGCGCAGATCAGTTGGATTGCAGAACGGCGGCGCATTGCTGAGGCAGATCGGCCAAACGATATTCACGCCGGGGCTTCGGTGCAGGCGCATTGGGATCGGGCGGAGGCGGGTTGAGAATGTTGTTCACCCATTGCTGCGCTTGATCACAGCCATCGCCCTTGGGTGGCGGGTCCTGATTGACGCATCCTTTCGAACCACGCGGACAGGCCAGTCGAACATGGAAATGATAGTGATGCCCCCACCATGGCCGAATTTTTCGCAAATAGGCGCGGTTGCCCTTTTCATCCTTGCACATTTGCACCTTGGCGCCAGGAAAGACAAAAATCCGCGCCACGCGCTTGTCCTTGGCGGCGGCTTTCAGGATCTCGTGGTGTTGTCGGGTCCAGTTGTCATTCACAAAGGCCCCTGCGGACCGGCGCAGGGAAATTGACGAGATGTTCTCGCGCGCTTTGCGCCCCAGTCGCATGTTGTCGCCGGGCAGCATCCAGATGTCGATATCGAGGCCCAACTGGTGCGAGCGGTGACCGGATGTCATCGGCCCGCCCCTCGGCTGGCTGATATCCCCGATATAAAGCCCATTCCAGCCTGGCTGTTTCGCAGCAAACCGGCTGAGATCCTGCACATAGTCGATCGCCACTGGGTGCCCCCAGTTGCGGTTGCGCGACAGGCGCATGGCCTGCCACGTGGGTCCAGTTTCGGGCAGCTGCACCGAACCGGCGGCACATCCGCGCGAATAACTGCCGAACGCGGCTGGTTTTTGCTGCGAACTTTGCTTTTGCGCCCCGAAAAGCTGTTTGGCCAGCGGCTGTGCGCCCACTGCGCCTGCCCATGCTATGGCCGCCAATACGGTCAAAAAACGTAATAAAATCATCTGCTCTGATCCCCTTCCGGTTTAACCCAGCGCATTAGGAACAAGCCCAGAATAAACAAAGCAATGATCGGTGACACCCCCAGACGCGCACTTCCTGTGGCCGCCGTGACAATCCCCACCAACAAAGGCGCGGCAAATGCGGTGGCCCGGCCCGACAGGCCATACAGGCCAAAGCTCTCGACCGGGGCTTTTGGGTCCGTGTGGCGCACCATTAACGACCGGCTGGCCGATTGCAGGATGCCCCCCATACCGCCGATCAGGACGCCACAACCAAAGAACACCATATCCGGCAGGCCCGACCCTTCGGGCAAAGCAATGCCGTAAATCTGTGTCCGGTCCATCGACACCACTGTGATACAGACAAAGATCAGCACCCAGATCGCGATCAAAATCACTGGTTTAGGGCCGTATTTCTTGTCCGCCTTGCCCCCGATCCACGCAAAGATGGCCGAGGCCAGAACGCTGACAATCCCAAAAACGCCGATCTTGATCAGATCCCATTCCAGCACCAACCGCGCGTAAACGCCACCAAAGCTGTAAAGCCCGTTCAGCGCATCGCGGTAGAACATGGATGACCCCAGATAGGTCGCCAGACTGACCCGGTGCCGCAGATCCGAGATGGATTTGCCCAGCAACCGCAGCGCCTCAGCCAGGCTACCTGTTTTCTCGGTCTGCGGATCGTCGCGAACCCACAAGAAATAAGGCGCCATAAACAGCACGAACCACAACGCGGTGAAGGGGCCGACAAAGCGCGTCCCCTCCTGCGCGGCGGCGTCTAATCCAAAGGCCGGGTCCAGACCGATCAGTGTTTTGCCATTGGGCTGTTCCACAAACAGCAGCAACATAATCGCCAGCGAGATCAGCCCGCCGAAATAACCGAAGGCAAAGCCCGATCCCGAAATCTCACCCACTTCGCTGTCATCGCCCAGATCAGGCAATTGCGAATTGATGAAGATCAGCGCGTATTCCGCCCCCACAAAGCCCAGACCAAAGGCCGATAGCATCAGCCACATGTTCGACCCATCAGGCAGCGTGTACCACAGCGCAGCCGAGCCCACCGCATACATCACCGAGAACGCAAATATCCATGGGATGCGCCGCCCAGATACATCCGCCATAGCGCCCAACAAGGGGGCACCAAAAGCGATGATCAGCCCGGTGATCGTCAGGCAATTGGCCCAAACCGTTTGCGCCCGCGCGGCGGCGGCCTGTGCATCCAGCCCGGTGCCGCTGAAGTACCCCGCCGCAACGCCTGCAAAATAGGGGCCAAATACAAAAGTGACCAGCAATGTGTGATAGGGTTGACTGGCCCAGTCAAAAAACCACCAGCCCCAGATGCGCTTGCGCTTGGAAATCTCTGCCATGACTGCCCCTGTTATCGTTGTCTTTATAAGACGGGGCTTTACCCCAATTCGCAAGGGTTGTGTTGGCGCGGGCTTGCTCTTTGACGCCGGGGCGCTTACGTCTCGACAAAGCAATACCCCGGAGGCCCCATGCTGTCGCTGATCCAAATCCTTCTGCTGATCCTGGACATTGTCTGGTTCATCATTCTGGCCCATGTGATCATGAGCTGGCTGATCAATTTTCAGGTGCTAAACCTGCATCAACAGCTGGTGGCGCAAATCTGGTACGGCCTGAACCGCATACTCGAGCCGATATACGGCCCGATCCGCCGTATCCTACCCAATATGGGCGGGCTGGACCTGACGCCTCTGGTCGTGCTGGTCGGCGTCTATGCGGCGCGGATCATTCTGATCAACAATATGGTCTATTTCGTCTGACCTCTTGTTCACCGAATCTTAGTATGTGATTGTCCTGTCTTAAGAGCAGATAAACCTTAAAACAGGGCAACCCCGCAGATGTTCGACTCCGCGCCTTTGCTGCGAGATGTCTTTGGATTCGACGATTTCCGACCCGGTCAGGAAGAGATCGTCGACGCCGTGACGGCAGGCGAGAACGTTCTGGCCATCATGCCCACGGGTGGCGGCAAATCCCTGTGTTTCCAACTACCTGCCCTGCTGCGCGACGGCGTGACGGTGGTGATTTCCCCCCTGATCGCCCTGATGCGCGATCAGGTGCGCGGGTTGCAAGAGGCCGGGGTTGAGGCTGGCGCGCTGACCTCGGGCAACACTCCCGAAGAAACCGATGCGGTTTGGCAGGCGTTGGAGGCCGGGCGGCTGAAACTTCTATACATGGCCCCCGAACGTCTGGCCGCCGGGTCGGCATTGGGGATGCTGCGCCGGATCAATGTCAGCCTTATTGCGGTGGACGAGGCGCATTGCGTCAGCCAATGGGGCCATGATTTCCGCCCCGATTACCTGCGGATCGGAGAGCTGCGGCGCGCGCTGAACGTCCCCTTGGCAGCCTTCACCGCCACAGCGGATGCGGAAACGCAGGATGAGATTGTCGAGAAACTGTTCGATGGCACTGCGCCGCGCAAGTTCCTGCGCGGGTTTGACCGGCCCAACATCCATCTTGCCTTTGCCGCCAAAGATGGCCCGCGCAAACAGGTGCTGGAGTTCGCCGCCGCGCGCAAAGGGCAATCCGGCATCGTATATTGCGGCACCCGCAACAAGACCGAGGTGCTGGCGCAGGCCCTGCGCGCCGAGGGGCACTCAGCCTGTCACTATCACGGCGGTATGGAGCCCGAAGATCGCCGCATTGTCGAAACCCGCTTTGCGCGCGAAGATGGGCTGATCGTGGTCGCGACCGTCGCCTTTGGTATGGGCATCGACAAACCCGACATCCGCTGGGTCGCCCATGCGGACCTGCCCAAGTCCATCGAGGCCTATTATCAGGAGATCGGCCGCGCGGGCCGCGACGGCGGCCCGGCCGAGACTCTGACCCTGTTTGGACCCGATGACTTCCGCCTGCGCCGCTCGCAAATCGACGAAGGGCTGGCCCCGGCTGAACGGCGTATGGCCGACCATGCCCGTCTGAATGCTCTGCTTGGGTTGGCCGAGGCGCTGGTCTGTCGCCGTCAAACCCTGCTGGGCTATTTCGGCGAAAAGGCCGAGCCCTGCGGCAAATGCGATCTCTGCGACACCCCGCCCGAAGTGTTCGACGGCACCACCCCCGTCCGCATGGCCTTGTCTGCCATCTTGCGCACCGAGGAATGGTTTGGATCGAGCCATCTGATCGACATCCTGCTGGCCAATGAAACCGACAAGGTCCGCGCGCGGCGGCATGACGCCCTGTCCACATGGGGCATTGGCAAGGACTGGTCCCGCCCGCAATGGCAGGCGATTTTCCGGCAGATGATGGGACATGATCTGGTCCGTCCCGATCCCGACCGCCACGGCGCGCTGCGCATGACCAAGGCCGCCAAGCCGATCCTGAAGGGCGAGGCGCAGATCAACCTGCGCAAGGACACTATCCGCAAAGCCACCCGGCGCCCCGCCGTCAAGGCTATGGTGGCCGAAGAAGACGCGCCGCTGCTGTCGGCGCTCAAGGCCAAACGCCGCGCGCTGGCAGAATCCCAACGGGTTCCGGCCTATGTCATCTTTCCCGACCGCACCCTCATCGAAATGGCGGAAACCCGCCCGATGACGCTGGACGATATGGCCCGGATCGGGGGTATTGGCGCGAAAAAGCTGGAACGCTATGGCGATACTTTCCTTGAAGTGATCGCGGGTGAGGCCGCCGCCCTGCACCCGGCCCGCCGCAAACTGGCCGGGCGCGATCAGGGCGAGATTTACGACCAGCTTCTGGCCGCACAGAATGACCTGACCCGCGGGCCGGACGGGATCGACAAACCGTTGACATGTTCGGCCTCGCAACTGGCCAAGGTGGCCCAACTGCGGCCCGGCGATCAGCGCGGGCTGGAACAGGTGCTGGGCGGCCGTCGTCACGAAAGGTTTGGCGCTGCCTTTCTGGACGTGCTGGAACAGGCGGGCTAAATACGCCCTATCAGGCAAGGAGTAAGGGCGGATATGCTGGTAGTGATTTCCCCGGCCAAGCGGCTGGACTGGGCCGAGCGCGATGTGACGGTCACCCAACCCGATTTTCAGGACGACGCGATCCGGCTGTCGAAAACCGCCCGCAACCTGACGCTGGGCGATCTGAAAAAGCTGATGGACCTCAGTGATGATCTGGCACGCCTGAACCGCGACCGCTATCGCACCTTTTCTGATGCGCCCGAGGCCGATCTGACCCGCCCCGCAGCGCTGGCCTTTGCCGGTGACACCTATCAGGGGCTTGAAGCCGCATCTTTGGATGCAGATGAAATGGCACGGGCACAGGATCACCTGCGCATTCTGTCGGGGCTTTACGGCGTGCTGCGTCCGCTGGACGCCATTCAGGCCTATCGGCTTGAGATGGGCAGCAAGCTGAAAACCCGGCGCGGCAAGAACCTGTATGAATACTGGCGCGATCAGCTGAGCAAGGCTTTGAACGCGCAGGGCGCGCAGATTGGGTCGGACGTGCTGGTGAACTGCGCCAGTCAGGAATATTTCGGCGCGGTTGATCCCAAAGCGCTTAAACTGCGGGTGATCACTCCTGTGTTCATGGAGGACAAGGCGGGCACCCCCAAGATCGTCAGCTTTTTCGCCAAGAAAGCGCGCGGGGCCATGGCCCGCTATATCATTCAGTACCGCCTAACCGATCCGGCTGGTCTGTTGGATTTCAACACTGGCGGATATGCCTATCGTCCCGACCTTTCGTCTGACGATAAACCGGTCTTTGTGCGCCCCTATTCGTCCTGATTCAGCATTGAAGGATCATAGGCTACCAACTCCACAGTGTTGCCCTCGGGGTCTTCGGTGAAAATCCCTCGCCACCCGATCCAGCCGAACTGCTCAACCCGGTAGGGTTGGCCCATTTTGTCATACCAGCGCATCACGGCCTCTTGCTCCTCGAACGGTAGCGACAGCGCGATGTGGTGCAGCGATGATCCGGCCCCTGTGGCAGGTCGGTCGGCAGCGCTGGGGTGCAGCCCCGGTCGTGGGGCGGCAGCATAATGGAACAGGGCCAGCACCTGCGTATGACCTGCAAAGCCTTCGGCAATGCGGAAAAAGGTGATGGCGCTGTTGTGGTCGCCGCTCAGGCGCTGCAGGCCGATGACGTCTTCGTAAAATGCCACCATCGCCGCCATATCAGCGCAGCGGATGGCGATCTCGCCCAAGGCGCGAGGGTGAAAGCCGCGGAGTTCAGTCATTGTGAAAGCCTAGCCCGGCACATACGCCTCGGCAATCAACGGGTGTGTCCCATCAGGTTGGTGGTTTTGGATCATCTGATGAATTTTCCGCTTTTGCAGCGGCTTGGTCAGATAATGGTCCAACCCTGCCGACAGGATACCCTGATCATCTCCTGCCATTGCATGCGCAGTCAGGGCGATGATGGGAACGTGGCGGCCCGTCTCAATCTCTCGTCGTCGGATTTCTGCCGTCGCCTGTTTGCCGTCCATGCCTGGCATAGATATGTCCATGAAAACAAGATCGGGGTCGAAGTCCTGATAAGCCTCAACAGCCTCAGTCCCGTTTTCTGCAAAGCGCAGATCGATGTTCAGATCTTTGACCATTTTTTGCAGGATCAACTGGTTGGTCCTGTTGTCTTCGGCGGCCAGAACCCGCATGAGCCGTTTTTGCGACCCGTTGGACAAGGAAGCCGCTATGATTGTAACAGGCGGCACGTCATCCGTTTGCGCTGCGCGACCCAAAGCGGTCAGTCGCGAATAGAGTTCGGCTCTGGGTATGGGTTTCTGCAGAACACCTTCAATAAGATGGCGGGCTGGATTGGCGTGGATCATAGCTGGGTTGGCCGACATCAGGACAATGGGCAGGTCGTCCCATCCCCGATCTTTGAGTGTGGTGGCAAGCTCTATTCCATCCATGTCAGGCAGATCGTGATCGCACAGAATTAGTCCCACGCTGTCGTCAATCTTCGACAACGCTTCGCTGCCAGAGCTACAAACCGTTACCCGAGCGCCCAGACGACTGAACTGTTTGGCCAGGATGGCACGGTTTACAGCCATATCTTCGACCACGATGACGTGCCTCGGCCCCTCCGCCAGATCAGGCGGTTCGGGCTGGGGGCCTTCAATTGTCGGCAGAGAAATTCGGAACCCGAAGCACGAGCCCTCGCGTGGTTCACTTTCAACCCAGATCGTGCCACCCATCAAAGCGATCAACCGTTTAGTGATGGCCAGACCCAACCCTGTTCCTTCAAACTGCCGGTTGCGTTCATCCTCGACCTGGTTGAATTCACCAAAAATATGGTCAATTTTCTCGGCATCGACACCTATCCCGGTGTCCTCGATTGCCAAATGGATATCGCAGGTGCGCAGATCCGTATTGGGTACTCCTGTTACCCGAATGAGCACATGACCGTGTGACGTGAACTTAACTGCGTTGCCAACCAGATTGGTCAAAACCTGACGCACGCGCCCCGGATCCCCCACGAAAAGAGTAGGCAGGAACAGGTCGTAGTCGACCAGCAATGTCAGCCCCTTGTCCCGAACACTGGGCTGCAGCAGCATAGATACTTCCAGTATGCATCGCTCAAAATCGAATTGTTCGGGATGCAGGATCAGCTTGTCAGCTTCGATCTTCGAATAGTCCAAAACATCATTGATGATGACCAACAACGCCTCGCCGGAATTGCGGATAGTATTGAGATAGAGCCTTTGTTCTTCATCCAGTGGCGTTTCCGACATCAGTTCAGTCATGCCCACGATACCATTCATCGGGGTTCTGATCTCGTGGCTCATATTTGCCAAAAACGCAGACTTTGCGCGGTTTGCGGCTTCAGCCCTTTCACGTGCGGCTTTCAGCTCGGCCTCGTGTTGGACCGACGCAGAAATGTTCAGCGCCAGGCTGACCACGTCCCCCCCGTTGCCGCGCTGGTCAATCAGTTTGAAGTAGTGGCCGTTCCAAAGGCGAATAATTTCAGGCTCGGGGTTCGTTTTCGCCCACCTGGCCTGCATTCGCCGTATCCAATCGCACGCAGCCTCATCGCCAAGATCAATCAATCCCTCGGTCGTGAGAATTTCCAGAATACGGGGATAGGCGATACCGGGCGCAACCTCGTCAATACCTTCGAACACACTCAGGTAGGCCGTGTTCGCTCCGATCAGGCGATTGTCGCCATCGAAAAACGCAAACCCGTCATGGAATGTCTGTATCGAATGCCACAGCCGACGCTCGGCCACTTCGATCTTGGCATTGGCCAGCGTCAGATCAGATTTGACCTTTTCGTTCTCATCGCGAACGGTCTCAACCTCGGCCTGCGTTTCGCCAATACGTTTGGTCAGGGCCATCGCGTGCAAGCCAAGTTTGCGATTGGCCGCCGACAGCTCGGCCTGTTTCATCTCAAGCAACCGTTCGGCAGCCAGCCGCGCGCGTCTTTCCTGTGCCAGTTTTGTTGCAAGACTCATCCGTGACGATCCCAAAGCATTTCCAACCCAGCATCGCGGCAGAGCGTGAAGAAGTGTTTAAGCCGTCACCTGAGCAGCTGATCGTGGATCAGGGATTGGATGAAACCTAAGGAGCTTCATGCCGCGCACAGAAAATTGTCAGCCATCGGCCCTGTCGCTCGACGCTGTCAGAATGCGTAACAGACGGCCAGATCGGTTTGCCCAAGCTTGCATGCCAAATACTCTGACCACCCTGTTGCCAGCGGGCGGAACGACGCTCGGTGCTCTGACCAAACGGGGCCTTGTCGTCAGAGACTTCGGGATCAACGCCGCCCTTCGCGCATCCATCCACCAATCAGGAAACCGCCAGCCAACAGCAAAACCAACCATGGCGGCAACAATCCGGCCTGAGTCACATCCCGCGTTTCATAAGCGTTGCGCGGCGTCAGGCCGATCCAACCGCGACCCGAGGCCGGTCGACCGGCCCGCACATTGCGGATTGACGGCATACCATCCTCGATCCGGATGGTGCCTCCGCGCAACTCCGCCAGAATAGGGTCCAGCACCTCCGAGGTGGCAATCGTGCGCTCGAACTCTTTTGGCGCGGCCGGGCCAAGGCCGATCACCGCCGAGTGCTCACCCTCCTGCAAACGGTAAAGGCCAATCTCAGGCCCGTAATATTGCGCTTCGAACCGACCGGGTGAGACCTCGTCCAATGTCACCTCAAGCGTTTCGCCATTGGGTTGCGTGACAGTGACCGGGCCAACTTCATCTTCCAAAGTTTGGCGAATAATGCGCATGACTTGGCCGTTGGCTTCGGCCCACAGGGCCTCTTCTTCCAGCTCGGGCTCTTTCATCATCCAATGCGCCAGACGGCGCAACAGTTCTAACTGCGGCCCGCCGCCTTCGAAGCCGCGACTCCACAGCCAGGCGTGATCCGAGGCCAGCATGGCCACGCGACCCTCGCCCACCCGGTCCAGCACCAACAATGGCCGGTCTTCCACTCCGGTCATCAGCACGTCACCCTTGCGTTGCTTGACGTCGATCTGGCGTAACCACGCCCCCCATTGATCCGAGTCGCCCAAATCGGTCGTCACCGGATGCCTGCGACCCAGATCACTTACCATCGGAACAAACCGCTCCTCGATCACACGCGCGGTCGGCTGTGCGGGAAGTATGGGCGCAAGCGGAGATCGAAAGATACTGTCGGCGCTGGCAAAATCCGGCCCCGCGGCGATCAGCACAGCGCCACCTTCGTTGATATAGTTGCTGACATTGTCCAGATAGATCGCCGGAAGAATGCCGCGACGCTTGTAGCGGTCAAAGATGATCAGGTCGAAATCGTTGATCTTCTCGAGAAACAGCTCGCGCGTTGGAAAAGCGATCAGCGAAAGTTCGTCAACCGGTACACCGTCCTGTTTCTCGGGTGGGCGCAGAATGGTGAAATGCACCAGATCAACCGAGCTGTCGGATTTCAGCAGGTTCCGCCAAGTCCGCCCGCCGGGGTGCGGCTCGCCCGAGACCAGCAGCACCCGCAACCGGTCGCGCACACCGTTCATTTGGATCAGCGCTGTATTGTTGCGGTCGGTCAGCTCGCCCTCGGCCTGTGGTACCGTGAACTGCAGAACATTGCGCCCGCCATGGGGCAGAGTGATGGGCAACTCGACATCGACACCGATGGGAATGGTAAATTGCTCTGCCTCGGCGCCATCGACCGAGATTTCTAGCGGGGCGGTTGCCGCACCCGCCGGAGCGGCACCGCTGTCTTCGACCCGCAATGTCAGGGTGACGGGCTCGCCGATAATGGCAAAGGCCGGAGCGTTACGAACGATCAGACGACGATCCCAATCATCGGCACGTCCCGTCTGCAAAAGGTGCATCGGCGCAGGAAGGTCCGGCGCCTGCTCTGCGTCGTGGATGATACCGTCCGAGACGACCAGAATGCCCGCAATTCTGGCGCGGGGCTCTTCGGCGAGCGCTTCGTTCAGCGCAGCCATGACCTGAGTACCCTCGTCGCCCTCGCCGTCGCCAACTTTGATACGACGCAGTTCGGTATTGTCGCGAGACTCGATCTCGGCGGCCAGATTATCGACAGTTTGGACCGTTTGTTCAGCCCGATCCGACAAAGTCTGGCTGGCGCTTTCGTCTTCGATCATCAATACGATGTCGGTCAGCGGAGCGCGATCTTCGACCTGATAAACGGGCCCAGTCAATGCCGCGACCACCACTAGCGCCGCCAAACCACGCAACGCCCAGCCCGACAGCCCACGCCACAGGGCCAACGCCACACCCGCCACGGCAATGGCAGCCACAACCGCCAAAACCGTCCACGGGATCAACGGATCAAAAAGTACGGTTCCGGTCATTGTCCCAACCTGTCTAGCAGCGCAGGTACATGTACCTGATCCGATTTGTAGTTTCCGGTCAGCACATGCATCACCAGATTGACCCCGAAGCGGTTGGCCAGCTCACGCTGACGTTCCCCGGCATAGCCGCGCCCAACGGGCAAAAGCGCCTGACCATTTCGATCCACGGCCCATGCCCCGGCCCAGTCATTGCCGCCGATCACCACAGGCGTCACGTTGTCGTTGAGGTTCCTGAACGGCATCCCGTCGATCTGCTCGGCATCCAGCGGTGCAGACTCGACCCAAACATCCGTGCTTGCATACCGACCGGGAAAATCCTGCAGCAGATAGAAGGTCCGCGTGAGCACATGGTCACGGGGAATAGGTTCGAGCGATGGGATGTTCAGCGGTCCTGCCAGTTGCTGCAACTTGCGGCCATTGGGACTGGCGGCGCCGAACCGCGCCACATCTGAATCGCGCGTGTCAAACAGGATCATCCCGCCCGACCGCAAATAGGCGTTCAGCTTGGAATATGCCTCGGCCGAGGGTTGCGGTTGATCCGGAGTGATCGGCCAGTATAGCAACGGGAAAAAGGCTAGCTCATCACGTTCCAGATCCACTCCGATTGGGTCGGCCGGTTCGACCGATGTACGGTAGAACAGCGTCTGCGCCAGCCCGCGCATGCCCGCGCCTGCGATATCGTCAACCTCTGCGTTGCCCGTCAACACATGCGCCAGCACCAGCTCGGTCGTGGCATTCAAGGCAAACTCGGTATCTTCGGGCGTCTGCGCCTGCGCGTCCGGCGCAATCAGTACAGCGCCCAGCGCCACAGCCGCAGCGCGGGCCAATCCCAGACGTCCTGACAGCGCAAGTGACGCTATAACATCCAACGTCAGCAGCAAAAGCGCGAGGCTCAGGAGGATACCGCCGATCGGGGTCTCGGTACTGATCTCTTGCCCCTTGATCGGCACATCTGCTGGCCAGGAAATAGGGGTCAGAGCCGCATCCTCGGTCAGAACGTTCAGCGCCAGCTTTTGTTTACCACTTTCATACAGCCCCGGACGCAGATCCGGGCCGATCTGGCCCGAGACAAGATCGACACCGTCCACACCGGACAGGTTGCCCGCATCCGTTAGGGCACCAAAGCCATCCATTACCTGAATCGGCTCCCACGTGGTGCCCTGCAACTGTGACTCTTGCCGTGACTTGGCCGCCGACGCGACCGCCAGACGGTCCAGCATTTCGACGAACAGACCCGACAGCGGCAGACTGGACCATTCCGCATCTGCAGTCACATGAAACAGCACCACCTGACCCAGACCCAAAGCCTTGCGCGTCACCAGCGGTGTGCCATCCGAAAGCGAGGCAATCACCCGATCCGCCAGATTAGGGTCGGGTTGGGCCATTACTTGCGTGGTCACCGAAACGTCCGACGGCACCTCGAGCCCGTAAAAGGGCGATTCTTCCGGGAACGGAGCCAGCCCCTTGGCCTCGCCCCAGCTCATCGCACCTCCGACCGAGCGGCCCCCGCTGCGCAGGCGCACCGGCAGCAAAGCATCCTCGGCGTCGCGACCCAGATCGCTGGCGGCCATACGTGGCCCGGCAAAGCGCAACAGCAACCCGCCCTGTTCAACCCATTCGACCACGGCCTCTTGCTCACCCGCGGACAGTTTCGCCACATCAGCCAGAACGATCACGTCCGGGTTGGCGGGCAAAACGTCCAGCAAACCACCCTCGACGAAATCTGCCGTTGGGATCAGCACCTGCGTCAGGTAGTGCAGCGGTGACAACAGCTCGAGCCCTTCGCGGTTCAAGGTGCCGGCGATCAGGGCAACTTCGCGTCGCCGCAGGCTGTCATCGGTCAGTGTCAAAGCGCCGGCCGAGCGTTGGCCCTGGATTTCGAACCGCGTGATGCGGGCGCGCAACTCGGACGGTAAGGAAAGATCGACCTGGGCCTGTGTTTCACCGCTGTCGAACGTCATATCCACCGACTGCAGAACACGCATCGCACCGGCTGGATCGCGGCCCTGTGCTAGAACAGAGATTTCCTCAGCCGGTCCGGCCTCAGACCGTTGCGCGGTCAGTTGTATAAGCCCGTCCTGATAAGACGCCGGCAGGATCGCAAATACAGGCGAGGCAGACTGATACACCGTCACTTCGCCCCGCCGCTGCAACTCTGCAAGGATCGCGTCATACCCGTCATAGTCCAATCGGTCGCTGAACCAATGCGTATCGAACCCGCCATCTAGCTGGTTCAACGCAGCAGCGCTTTGTTCTATCTGGATCTCGGTTGGCTGCCACGGGGCGGGCGCCAGACCGGGCAACCTGCCGCGCCAGTCTTCGGCAGACTGGAACACCGGCATCTCAGGTTGGGTCAGGCTCAGGATTGCAACGGTCCGCCCAGCGCGCCCAGCCTCAGCCAGTTGCGCATCGATCTGGTCCAGCGTCGACGGCCACTGCGTGGCCCCGGCCCAACTGGCATCCAGCACCAACATCAACGGTCCTGACCCGGCTTGATCACGCGAGGGGTTCAGAACCGGACCTGCAAGCCCGATGATGATCGCCGCAGCTGCCAGCATTCGCAACAGCAATAGCCACCAGGGTGTCCGATCCGAGACGCTTTCTTCATCTTTCAAGCCCAGCAACAACGTCACCGCCGGGAACAACCGACGGATCGGCGCAGGTGGCACAGCACGCAGGATCAGCCACAGGATCGGCAAGGTCAGCAAACCCAGCAGCACCCAAGGCGCAGTAAAGCCAATACCCGCCAAAACCGTCATACAGACCCCCGATCCAACGCACGATAGAGCCACAGTAGAGCCGCCTGCGCGCTGTCACCCGTGTGGTGCAACCCAAGCTGCCAACCGGTCGCGCGGCACAACTGCGTCAGCGCATCCTTGCGTTTGGCAAGCCGATCCAGATAGCGATCGCGCAGCTCTCCGGCTTTCAATGTCTCGTGGCGGGTCGTGCCGCCGACGCTTTCGAATATTGTCCGACCGCGATAGGGAAAACTTTCCTCGTTTGGGTCCAGAACCTGCAACAGAACACCGCGCACGCCCCGGTCGGCAGCCTTGGTCAGGGCCAGTTCGACCTCATCCATCGGTCCGAGAAAATCGGAAATGAACACAGCCCGCGCATGTGGTATCATGGCGCGGTGTTCGGGCGGCGCATAATCGGCCTCGGCATCTTCGGACCAGGCCTGCGCCAGCCGCACGATTTGTGCGTTGCCGCGCCGTGGCGGTAGGGTGGTGCCGGTCAGGCCCACGCGTTCTCCGCCTCGCACCAGCAGGATGGCCGTGGCCAGCCCCAGCAGACGCGCACGGTCGGCCTTGGTCGGGTGGTTCTTGTCAGACGCAAATCGCATCGAGGCACCCTGATCGACCCACAGCATCACCGATTGCGCAATCTGCCATTCGCGTTCGCGCACAAATTGCTGATCCCCGCGCGCCGAGCGGCGATGGTCGATCATCCGACGGCTGTCCCCGATCTGAGCCGGGCGGTACTGCCAGAAATCATCACCCAGACCCGACCGCCTGCGCCCGTGATCGCCCAGCAGAACGGTTCCGGCCAGATGCTCAGCCCGCGCCAACAGCGGCGGCAGCCGAGACGCCTCGGCCTCGGATCTTTCACGAAGGGTTAGTGCAGCATTCACGCCGCAGCCTCGGTGCGGATCAAGCCGGCAGCGGTGCTTTCGATCAGATCAGCAAGGCTGTCCCCGCGCGCCCGGGCGGCAAAGTTCAGCGCCATCCGGTGGCTGAGCACAGGGCGCGCCATATCCAAGACGTCCTCGGCATTCGGGGCCAATCGTCCCTGCAACATCGCCCGCGCGCGCACTGTCATCATCAGCGCCTGCGCCGCACGTGGACCCGGCCCCCAAGCGACCGTTTCCGCCACCCGTTCGGACACGCCAGCCTCATCCGGGCGGAAGGCGCGAACCAGATCGAGGATCAGCTCAACCACCGAATCTCCGACGGGCATGCGCCGCAACAGAACCTGAGCGGCCAGCAGCTCTTCTTTGGTGAAAATCTCATGCGCGTCATCTTCTTCGACGCCCGTGGTGGCCAGCAGAATGTCACGTTCGGTCTGGCGATCGGGGTATTCCACGTCGATCTGCACAAGGAAGCGGTCCAACTGCGCCTCGGGCAGCGGATAGGTGCCTTCCTGCTCAATCGGGTTCTGCGTCGCCAACACGTGAAAGGGCGTACCCAGCGAGCGATCCTCGCCCGCCACTGTCACCGTACGCTCCTGCATCGCTTGCAGCAGTGCCGATTGCGTTCGGGGGCTGGCGCGGTTGATCTCATCCGCCATCAGCAACTGGCAAAAGATCGGACCCGAAATAAAGCGGAAATGGCGGCTGCCATCTTCGGCGGTATCCAGAACCTCGGACCCCAGAATGTCGGCAGGCATCAGGTCCGGCGTGAACTGGATGCGGTTGCCGTGCAGGCCCATTACGGTCGACAGCGTTTCAACCAGTCGCGTCTTACCCAGACCGGGCAGACCGATCAGCAACGCATGCCCGCCGCACAGCAGCGCGGTCAGGGTCAGGTCCACGACCCTTTCCTGTCCGATAAAGCGACGGGTGATCGAGGCCTTCGCCTCTTGCAGTTTCGATTCCAGCGCTTCGATCTCGGACACGAGGTCGGCAGGTTCGGTCATGACTTTCCCTTCCGTGGACTATTATAAGCAGAGTGTATCGCGCTGAGAGGAAATGGCAAAAGCAATGAGCGGACAAAAACCTGTGACCCCGTCACCAGATGGCATTGAAGCATCAGTCAAAGCTGCCAAAACGCGGGGTTCGCCGCCGGTTCACCTTTGGAATCCTCCGTTTTGTGGCGATCTGGACATTAATGTCGCCAAAGATGGCTCGTGGTCTTATCTAGGGTCGCCGATCAACAGGTTCGAGCTTGTGAAGCTGTTTTCGTCAATTCTTAAGAAAGAAGACGGAAAATATTACCTCGTCACCCCGGTCGAGAAGGTGGGAATCACTGTCGAGGACGTGCCTTTCGTAGCCGTCGATTTCGAGGTCGAAGGCAGCGGCGAGACGCAAAAGCTGACATTCACCACACATGTGGGCGACACGGCAGTCGCAGGTGCGGACCATCCGCTCCGGATTGTCATTGATACCGAAACAGAGGAGCCTGCCCCCTATATATTGGTACGCGCAAACCTAGAGGCGCGGATCGACCGCAAAAGTTTTTACCGGCTGGTCGACATCGCCGAGCATAGTGGTGAGTGGTTCGGCGTCTGGTCCGGCGGGCAGTTTTTCCATCTGATCCGCTCGGATGATCTACCGGATTAAACCACCTGCGCTCGACGCTCTTGCGCCAGTATCACGGCCACTGCCACGATCCCCGCGCCCAGCGCACGGGTCCAGTTCCACTCCTCGCCCAGCACCAGCATGATCAGCATCACGTAAAATGGCGCGATATTGATGTGGAATGAGGCCAACGCAACGCCGATCTTGCCCACGGATGCGATGAAAAACACCTGGCTCAACCCCATGGAGATCAGCGCATAAATCACCAGCATCCCCGCCTGCTGCATGTCGAGTGCGGTTGTAGGCATCACCTCCATCCCCATCTGCGCGGCACCGGCGAACAACACGGCAGCGGTTCCCAGCCCCCCGACAAAGGTGATGGTGCTGCGCCCTGTCTGGCTGAGATCGGGGAAATCCCGCGCAATCGCCATGCTGGCCCAACAGAACAGGCCCGTGGACGCAATGGCGCAAACCGCACCCAAGCCCAGCTGCGCCGGGGCCACCGCGCTGGTGGCAATTAAACCACCGACAATCGACACGATCACGCCCAACGCAAAATTCCACCGCAGCCGCCGTGCGCCCGTCGCCACTTCTAATACCGTTGCGAACAAGGGCGCGCAGGATGCGATGATCGCCACGGTCACGGGATCGGTTAGCTTCTGCGCGAGGATGATCAGGAACATTGCCACGCCCAGCGTGCCGCCGACCCGCATCGCATGACCCCAACGTGCTCGCAGCACACGGGTCGGGCCGTCAAACAGCACCCAGATCGGCACCATAACCAGCACCGCCAACGCCAGCCGCGCCACCAGCAACGCGACCGGAGGCCAGCTTTGCAGCAGCACCTCAGCCGCCGGAAACCCTGCCGCCCACGTCAGCATACTGGCGACCGCCAAGCCATTGCCCGATAAGGCAGAACTGCGCCCGGCAGACACAGAGAGAGCGTTCCCGCGCACGGGGTCAGGGCTCATCGCCATGGTGTCAGACCTTCTGTTGGATCGGCGACCGGAAATGATTCGCCGCATTGTCCCGAATGTCTCTGATCTGCGCCGGGCGTTCTGGCCGATTTTCGACAATCTGTCGTTTTCAGGCCCTTTCACCGCCAAACCCGGCCCGCTAAGGTCCAGCCACCATCAAACCGGGTCTGATCATGCCGAAATTTGCCGCCAATATCTCATTGCTGTTCGCCGAACTGCCCTATCTCGACCGGTTCCAAGCGGCGGCTGAGGCCGGGTTCAAAGCCGTCGAAATCCTGTTTCCCTATGATTTGGCCGCCAAGGAAACCCGCCGCGCCCTGCTGGCCAATGGGCTTGAACTTGTGCTGATCAACGCCCCGCCGCCCAACTATACCGGCGGGCAGCCGGGCTATGCGGCCGTACCAGGCGGCGAAGGGCGATTTCAGTCCGATATCCGCCGGGTGATACGCTATGCGGAAGTGCTGAAACCGGGGCTGATCCACATCATGTCGGGCTATTCTTCGGGCCCTGATGCGCTTGAGACGTTTGTGCGTAACCTGCAATGGGCCGCCGATGCAGCGCCACAGCAGCAGTTCACGATCGAGCCGCTGAACCCTGTCTCGCAACCGGATTACTTCCTGAACGACTACGCGCTTGCCGCCGAGGTTCTGACCCAGGTAGACCGCCCCAATATCGGCCTGCAATACGACAGCTTTCACGCGCATATGATCCATGGCGACGCGCTGGAAATCTGGAACCGCTATCGCCCACATGTTGTTCATGCTCAGATCGGCGCCGCACCGAACCGGGCTGAACCGGGCAAAGGCCCAACGGACTTCGCGGCCCTGTTCGCGGCAATGGACCAACATGGGTACACAGGTTGGGTCAGTGCCGAATACACCCCGTCCACGCAAAATTCCGCAGACAGTCTTGGTTGGATGACCCCATAACTCTGGATTCTTGACAAAAAATCCAGCAAATGAAGAACGTCTCGACTTCGAAAGCGCCCTCAATGATACCAGCCCGTTTCGCCCACGCCCTTTTCGGTCTGATCATGTCAGGACTGATGTCCTGTATCGTTACAGGTATCGCAACCGTCAAGGCAGTTGGTTTTGGTCCCACCACCCTGGGTGACTGGTTCGGGTCCTGGGCCTTTTGTTGGCCCATCGCATTTCTTGTTATTCTAAGCCTTGGACCTTTCGTCAAACGTATGGTCGAAGGTTGGGTCAAGACGCAGGATTGACCCGCTGCAAAGAGGGCCCGCCGGGCCTGATGAGCAGCGCGCCCTTAATGCGCTTCGGCCCAGTTGGCGCCCTGTCCGGCATCGACGCTCAACTTGACATCCAGTTTAACAGCGGGGTCCGATGCCCCCTCCATTACGTCGCGCGCCACAGTGATCACCTGGTCCACCGCATCCTCGGCCACTTCGAACAGCAATTCGTCATGCACCTGTAGCAGCATCTTGGCAGGCAGCCCGTTGATCGCCTCCGGCATCCGCACCATCGCCCGCCGGATCACATCTGCCGCTGTCCCCTGAATCGGTGCGTTGATCGCCGCTCGACGCGAGAACCCGGCATGCGGCCCCTTGGCATTGATCTCGGGCGTGTGGATTTTGCGGCCAAACAGCGTCTGCACATACCCATGTTCTTTGGCGAACGCGACGATGTCGTCCATATAGGCTCTGATACCCGGGAACCGCTCGAAATACCGATCGATGAAACCCTGCGCCTCGGCGCGTGGAATGCGCAGGTTGCGCGCCAAACCAAAGCCTGAAATCCCGTAAATCACGCCAAAGTTTATCGCCTTAGCCTGGCGGCGGATATCAGGCGTCATCTCATCAAGCGGCACGTCAAACATCTCGGAGGCGGTCATGGCGTGAATGTCCAGACCATCGGCAAAGGCCTGTTTCAACGCGGGTATCTCAGCGATATGAGCCAGAATGCGCAGCTCGATCTGGCTGTAGTCGAGGCTGACCATCACATTACCTGGCTCGGCGATAAAGGCCTCGCGGATGCGGCGACCTTCTTCGGTGCGCACCGGGATGTTCTGCAGGTTCGGATCGGTCGAGGCCAGACGCCCCGTATTCGCCCCCGTGATCGAATAAGATGTATGCACCCGGCCTGTATCCGGGTTGATATGGGTCTGCAGCGCGTCGGTATAGGTCGATTTCAGCTTGGAAAGCTGCCGCCAATCCAACACCCGGCGGGGCAACTCGTGTTCGGTGGCAAGGTCTTCCAGAATGTCCGCCCCGGTCGAAAACTTCCCGGTCTTGCCCTTCTTACCGCCCTCAAGTCCCATCTTGTCGAACAGGATCTCACCCAGTTGCGCTGGCGAGCCGACATTGAAGTTCTCACCAGCCAGTTCATGAATTTCAGCCTCTAGCCCGGCCATTTTCTGCGCAAAAGCGTTGGACATGCGGCTCAGGACATCGCGGTCCACCTTGATGCCATGCATCTCCATCTCTTTGAGAACCGGCACCAGCGGGCGTTCGAGCGTCTCATAAACCGTCGTCACCTGCACCTGATGCAGTTGCGGTTTGAACAGCTTCCACAGGCGCAGGGTGATATCCGCATCCTCGGCGGCGTAAGCCGTCGCCTCGTCAATCGGCACCTTGTCGAAAGTGATGGCCGATTTGCCGGACCCCAGCAGCGGTTTGATCGGAATCGGCGTGTGATTCAGGTAACGCTCGGACAGCGTATCCATCCCATGCCCGTGCTCACCGCCATGCATCGCATAAGACATCAGCATCGTGTCGTCGATCGGCGCCACTTCTACGCCATAACGCGCGAAAATCTTGGCGTCGTATTTCATGTTCTGCCCGATCTTCAGGATCGAGGCGTCCTGAAGCATCGGTTTGAGCAAAGTTAGAGCCTCATCCAACGGCATCTGCCCCTCGGCCAGTGCATCCGACCCGAAAAGATCATCAGCGGCCCCATCGCGGTGGGTCAGCGGAATGTAACAAGCCTCGCCCGCCGTGACACACAGAGAAATGCCCACCAGATCGGCGATCATTTCGTTCAATCCGGTGGTCTCAGTATCGACAGCCACCCAGCCGGTTTCATAGGCCCGGTCGATCCACGCCTGCAGCGCCGCCGCATCGCGCACACATTCGTATTTCGAGGCGTCAAAGGGGATATCCTCAGCCTCGGTCACCACTTCGGGCGCAGGCGCATCAGCGATCACCGGAGCCTCGGCCCCCAGCTTGTCGGCAATGCGTTTGGTGAGGGTGCGGAACTCCATATCCGCCAGGAACCCCAGCAGGGTTTCGGGGTCGGGGTCCTGCACCTCCAAATCGTCCAGCGTGAAATCCAGCGGCGTGTTTTCGTCCAACTGCACCAGTTTCTTCGACAGCTCGATCTGGTCGCGCTTTTCGATCAGGGTCTGGCGGCGTTTGGGCTGCTTGATCTCTTCAGCGCGATCCAGCAGGGTCTCCAGATCGCCATATTCATTGATCAGCAAGGCGGCGGTCTTGACCCCGATCCCCGGCGCGCCGGGCACGTTATCTACGCTGTCGCCTGCCAGCGCCTGCACATCAACCACGCGTTCGGGACCCACACCGAACTTCTCGAACACGCCATCCTTGTCGATACGTTTGTTCTTCATCGCGTCCAGCATCTCAACGCCGCCGCCCACAAGCTGCATCAGGTCTTTGTCCGAGCTGACAATAGTCACCCGCCCCCCAGCCTCGCGCGCCTGCACGGCCAGCGTGGCGATGATGTCATCGGCCTCATAGCCTTCCAACTCTTTGCAGGCGATGTTGAAGGCGCGGGTCGCCTCGCGGGTCAGGGGCATCTGCGGGCGTAGATCTTCGGGCATGGCCTCGCGGTTGGCCTTGTACAGGTCATAGAGATCATTGCGGAACGTGTGTGACCCTTTGTCGAAGATCACCGCCACATGGGTCGGCGCATCCGGCCCCGCGTTCCCTTCGACATATTTCTGCAGCATGTTGCAGAAACCTGACACCGCGCCAATTGGCAAGCCATCCGACTTACGTGTCAGCGGAGGCAGCGCGTGGTAGGCCCTGAAAATAAAGGCCGATCCGTCGATCAGATGCAGGTGACATCCTTTTCCGAAATTTCTCATGCGCGCTCTCCCTGTCGGTCAGGGGACGTTGTGCCACAGGGCCGATCAGGTGGCCAGTCAAGAACGCGCGTCAGCCACCGAACAAGCCGCTGAACATGTCAGAAAAACTGTTGAGCAGCGCCATGATAACCAGCACGCCCAAAAAGGCGAAGAAGGCCATGGCAAAAAACTGAAACAGAATCGCACCTACGCCAATCACGGTACCGGCAATTGCAGGGCGCCGTCTTTCGTGACGCAGCAGCCCAATCACAGATACAACGATTGCCAAGGCCCCAAGCATGGCCACGCCGATCTGTAGAAAGTCATCCAGATCACGGCTGCGCGCGACGGGCTCGGGCTGTTCCAGCCCCGCGGCCGAGCGCAGGGTGGACTTGCCGATCTCGGCGGCCAATTCGCCCAGTGAAACGCCCGTCGATTGCTGCGGCGCAAACGGCCCTGCCCAAAACACGAACAACGCGGCAAACAGCGCAAGGGCACCAATACCAAACCCAATCCAGCCGAAAACCGGACTGGCTGTGTCAGTAGATGCAACATCCGTCATCGAACTCATCCCAATATCTGCAAATCGGCCATAGCATAAAACCACGGCAGTATTTGGGAGAACACTATTGCTTGCAGAAAACGCACCGTAACTGTGCCTGTATGACCATATCTCTTCGATTCAGCGATCCGCCATCAGGCAAGCAGCAAACCAAAGCTATGGGGCGCTGAACGCTCTGGTTGCCGCATCCCATCGCAATCCGGTTTTTACAGCGATCTCGTGCATCTGCTTGTTCAACGACCTGTCATTCAGTCGACGGCTTAGGCTGCGCAACGGGACCAGATTGCGTTCCCCGTACCCGTCGATCAGCACGAACATCGGCACTGAGTCGCGCTTGCCGTAAACGATATTTTGCGCATGAATATCGCGACCCACGATCTGAAAGTCGAACAGCTTGTGAACAAAATCATTCAGCTTGTTCAGAACCTCGGGGGGCAGCCGGCGCTGCTGGGACAACGACATCAAATCCTGCGCCAGCGAGCCGTCCTCAGATTCCATACGCTCGACCACAATGCCCGGCCCGGCATCCGTTTGCACAACGCCAAAAGACCGCGCCAATGGCATTTTCGCGATATCCGGGCCGCTTTTCAACGCCGCCTTCATCTCGCACTCCAGCTCTTTCAATGCATTGCGATAGACCGAGTCCGGCAGCAAATACCGCACAACGCGCTTGGCAAAAGATCGGTTGGGCCGCGTGCGCGGGCGCGTCACCTTGATCAGAAGATCGGATTGGTCAGGGTAGGCGTAGACGTTTCTGTGGCCACCTGTGGCAACAAGATCTTTGTCGGACAGGTGAACCAGTTGCACTGGAAAGATCATTCCGGATCCGCGTGGAAATGACACAAGAATTCTGACGCAGCACGCTACAGCATATCCTGCCCGGCGTCAGCCCTTGTAACAGTTTTATGTCAGATTGATTGCGCCTCTTCGGCCGCGGACCCTTTGAGAATGTATTTGCAATCGCAATAGGGGCATTCGACCCAACCAGTGTCTTCAGGGATTTGCAGCCAGACACGTGGATGGCCCAGTGCCCCTTCGCCACCGTCACAGGCGACACGGGTGGTTTCCACGATCTTGGTTTCCGGCGCTTCGATGGTCACGGCTGGCGATCCTTCTTCGGTTGTCGGCCTCGCGGGCATGTATTAGGTGCGTTTATGAGCGATGAGCAAACCGGGGGCAAGAGCCACATGAGCGATGCGGCAATCAGGATCGAAGGTCTGCACAAGACCTATCGCGGCAGCAAGGCACAGCCCGAGAAGCACGCGCTAAAAGGCGTTGACCTGACGGTCCCGCGCGGGTCGGTCTTTGGATTGCTGGGGCCAAACGGGGCCGGGAAATCGACATTGATCAACATTCTTGCCGGGCTAGTGGTTAAATCGGCCGGAGCGGTCTCTATCGGCGGGTTTGATCAAGATAAAAATCCGCGCCAGTCCCGCGCAGCAATTGGCGTAATGCCGCAAGAGCTGAACCTCGATCCGTTCTTCACCCCGCGTGGCGCTTTAGAGGTTCAGGCCGGTCTTTATGGCGTCCCCAAGGCCCAGCGCCGCAGCGACGAGATTCTGGAACTGGTCGGCCTTGGCGACAAGGCCGAAGCCTATGCGCGCACTCTGTCTGGGGGTATGCGTAGGCGGCTGCTGTTGGCGAAGGCTCTTGTGCATCATCCCCGCATTCTGGTCCTGGATGAACCCACGGCGGGCGTGGACATAGAACTGCGTCAGATGCTCTGGACCAATGTGCGCAAGCTGAACGAACAGGGCATGACGATCATCCTGACCACGCATTACCTGGAAGAAGCGCAAGAAATGTGTGACGAGATCGCGATCATCAACCACGGAGAAAAGATCGCGCAGGACAGCACCTCCAACCTGCTGAGTCGCATGGACAGCCGGACAATGGTCATTGCTCCGGACAGCCCGGTGACCGAACTGCCAACAACGCAAGGGGTCGAGGCCACTCTGCGTGACGATGGCAGCCTGGTGCTGCAATATCGCAGCACTGCGACCAGCGCCGAACAAGTTCTGGAATCGGTCCGCACCGCAGGCATCCGTATTCGCGACGTCCGCACCGAAGAGGCAGACCTCGAGGATGTGTTCCTCGCCCTGACATCTGCACGCGGATAAGAATTTGACCGTTAGACTCGATCTATCCGCGCCTGATAACAGTTGTTCCGCGCGGACCGGATGTGGATATAGGCCACATCGGGACGAGCAAAGATATCACTGATCTTTGCGCCGATCCGATCTGTGGGCGTAATCTCTCCGGTGCCATAGACGATCCGATCATCCAACCCATACCCTTTGATCAGATAGTCGGGAGAGGTGGTCAGAATCTCGGGCATCTCATCCCCTTCATACTGTTCACACGGGGCGGCACACAGAAAGATCGGACCCGTTTCCGCGTAGGGTTGTGTCTCTGAAAAAGGGCGATGCGCCAATATCAGCATCTCTTTTCCTTCCGGAATGTTCTGCAGGCAATGGCGGCATGGATTGCCCGCACCTTCGGAAACGGCGCGCTCGGGAGAGGCGCCATATGCGTCCGGCCCTCCGGCCTGAAGCGCGCGGACTTGGCGGGTGGGCAATGCTGTGATCTTGAACATCTCGGGTCTCCTTTTTCTGCCACCCTGCCCAGAGGGGACACTGCAAGCGACCCGTTTCCTGCGCAAAGGACTCGAAAAAGAACAAAAGGTGAATATAATGTGGAATCGCCATGTATGCCGAATTGTCGATCACGTCGAATTTCACCTTTCTCACCGGGGCCTCGCACCCCGAGGAGTATATGCAGCGTGCCGTCACACTTGGTCTGCCCGCCATCGCGATTGTCGATGACAACTCGGTCGCCGGGATCGTGCGTGCCCATACCCAGGCGCGCGAGATTGCCCGAAAGGTGCGCGAACGTATCGAATGGGAAGGGCAGAACACGCCCATCGGCCCGCCCTGCCCCGATCACATTCCCAAACCGCCCTCCTACCCGATCCACGCCGTGCCACGCCTGATCCCTGCTGCGCGATTGATCTTCACCGACGCGCCCACCGTCACCGCCCTGCCCCTGAACCGGCAGGGCTGGGGCAACCTGTGCCGTATCCTGTCGAAAGGCCGCCTGCGTGCGGAAAAAGGCGACTGCATCCTGCACCTGTCCGACCTGTTGGAATTCTCTGACGGTCTGCACCTGCTGCTCTGGCCACAAGCGACCCGGTCGCAGGGCGGCGCGAGTGCTTGGCGGACACAGGCGCAACAGCTGACGCGCCGCTTTGCCGGGCGGATGCATCTGTTGATGCATCCTCGGTATGATGGCGCAGACAGTGAATATTTCATTTTATTAGAGACTGAATCAAAGCAACTCAACCTTCCCACCCTCGCCAGCGCTGCGCCGATGATGCACCATGGTACCCGTCGCAAACTGGCCGATGTGCTGACCGCCATCCGACTGCGCCGCAAGGTCGACGATCTGGGCCGCGACGCTCTGGCCAATGGAGAGCAGCGCCTGCGTTCGGAATCCGAGATGCTGCGCATTTTCAAAGGCCATGAAGGCGCTGTCACCCGCGCCCATATGCTCAGCGAACAGTTGCAATTCTCGCTGGATGAGCTGCGTTACGAATACCCCAGCGAGGGCAGTGACCAGGAAACCCCGACCCAACGCCTGCACCGTTTGGCGCATGAGGGGCTGAAATGGCGGTATCCGGCAGGAGCCTCGGAAAAAGCCAAAAAGATGCTGGCGCATGAACTGACCCTGATCGGCAAGCTGAAATATGAACCCTATTTCCTGACCGTCCGTGACATCGTCACCTTCGCCCGATCCCGCGATATCCTGTGTCAGGGGCGCGGCTCGGCAGCCAACTCCGTCGTCTGCTACTGCCTCGGCATCACCGAGGTCAGCCCCGAGCTGGGCACGATGGTGTTCGAACGCTTCGTCTCCGAGGCGCGGGACGAACCCCCCGACATAGACGTCGATTTCGAACATGAACGCCGCGAAGAGGTGATTCAGCACATCTATGACCGCTATGGCCGCCACCGCGCGGGCCTCTGCGCCACCGTGATCCACTATCGCGGCAAGCGCGCCATCCGCGAGGTCGGGCGGGCGATGGGCCTGACCGAAGACACGATCTCGGCTCTGTCCTCACAGCTATGGGGGTTCTTCTCGGCCAAGGGGCTCGAGGCGGAACGGATGCGCGAAATCGGCCTTGATCCCGAAGATCGCCGCTTAAAACAGACTCTAACATTGGTTTATGAGATCGACGGCTTCCCCCGCCACCTCTCGCAACACGTCGGCGGATTCATCATCACCGAGGGGCGGTTGGACGAACTCGTCCCCATCGAAAACGCCACGATGGAGGACCGCACAGTCATCTGCTGGGACAAGGACGATATCGACAGTCTTGGTATTCTGAAGGTCGATGTCCTCAGCCTTGGGATGCTGACTTGTATCCGCAAGGCGTTCGATTTGATCACCCAGCACCATCAGACGGGCTATACCCTTGCCACCCTGCCGCCCGAGGATCCGGCAGTGTATGACATGCTGTGCAAGGCGGACTCGGTCGGGGTGTTTCAGGTGGAATCGCGCGCGCAGATGAACTTTCTGCCACGAATGCGTCCGCGCAATTTCTATGATCTGGTGATCGAGGTCGCCATCATCCGCCCCGGCCCCATTCAGGGCGACATGGTCCACCCGTACATCCGCCGCCGGAATGGCGAAGAGGAGGTCAGCTTCCCCTCGGACGCGCTGGGTGAGGTGCTGGGCAAAACGCTGGGCGTGCCGCTGTTTCAGGAACAGGCGATGCAGATCGCCATCGTCGGCGCGGGCTTCACCCCCGAACAGGCGGACCGGCTGCGGCGGTCGCTGGCGACGTTCAAGAAACATGGTAATGTCAGCGAATTCCGGTCCTTGTTCCTGCGCGGGATGGAGCGGAACGGCTATGAACAGGATTTCGCCGAACGCTGTTTTTCGCAGATCGAAGGCTTCGGCTCTTACGGTTTCCCCGAAAGTCACGCGGCCAGCTTTGCGCTGCTAGTCTATGCCTCGGCCTGGATCAAATGCCACCATCCGGGGATTTTCGCCTGCGCGCTGCTGAATTCACAGCCCATGGGGTTCTATGCCCCAGCGCAGATCGTGCGCGATGCGCGTGAACATGGGGTTCAGGTGCGCCCCGTCTGTATCAATGCCAGTTTCTGGGACAATGTGATGGAACCCGACGGTCACGGCGGGTTGGCTCTGCGGCTGGGGTTCCGCCAGATCAAGGGCCTGAGCGAGGAAGATGCCAGCTGGCTGACCGCCGCGCGCGGTAATGGCTACCATCAGGTGGATGATGTGTGGCGTCGTGCCGGACTTGGCCCCTCGGTAATCGAACGGTTGGCTGAGGCCGATGCCTTCTCCGCCTGCGATCTGACAAGGCGCGAGGCGTTGTGGCAGGCCAAAGCGATTGCCACCGCGAAGCCCTTGCCGCTGTTCTCGCAGGATCTGGAGGGCGAGGCGATGGACGAGCCCGCAGCCTATCTGCCACAGATGACGCTAGGCGAGCAGGTAGTCGAAGATTACGTGGCCACCCGCCTCAGCCTCAAGGCGCATCCAGTGGCCCTGATCCGGCATCTGCTGACGCCCGAGCCGCGCGACAAAACCACACCTGTTGCGTGACGCCCAAACCGGGTATCGCCCAGAACAGAGTCGAAAACGGACCAAACATGACCCGCCCCACGCTGCCGCCGCGCTTTCCCGCGACCCCAGATCAGATCAATGCTCAGGTCGCCGCCTTTTACGCCCGCGTGCGCGAGGACGCGGTGCTAGGACCGGTCTTCAACCCACATGTCCAAGACTGGTCCACGCATGAGGAAAAGATCGCCGCCTTCTGGCGCAACGCCATCCTGTATGAGCGCAGCTATGACGGCAATCCGCAGCGGGTCCATATTGAACGGCCCGACGTGCAGCCCGACATGTTCGCGCATTGGCTGGACCTGTTCGAAGAGGTCGCAATCCAGACCTTGCCGTCTGAAACCGCGACTCCTTGGGTTGCTCTGGCCCGGCGGATCGGTGTGGGGATGAAGGCCGGTGTGCAATCTGCACGCCAACCCAAAGACGCCCCTCCCATCCTGCGTTGATCCCAGGACATGGCGGTTTTGCCATGTTAGCGGTAAAATAGGGGCTATGCGGGTCGGCCAAATGGGTTTACTCAGGGGTACGACAGCCCCAATGCGCTGCGCCCCTACACCGACACATCACCCGAGGCCGCCTCATGAGCACTCAGAACACCACCCTTCGGGGGCTTGGCTATGCGTTTGCGGGCTTTGCCGTTTTTGCGAGCCACGATGTGCTGATCAAAGTGCTGGGTAGCACCTATTCGGTGATGCAGATCATTTTTTTCGCAACGCTGTTTTCCTTTGTGCCAATGGCGGTGACGATCCTGACCGACCGGACAACGGGCAATTTCCGACCACATCATCCGTGGCTAGTCCTGCTGCGCTCGGCCCTGATGGTGACATCCATGGTCTGCGCCTTCTACGCTTTCTCGGCGCTGCCGCTGGCCGAGGTCTACTCGCTGTTATTCGCCTTCCCTCTGTTCGTCACAGTCCTGTCGATCCCGATCCTGGGGGAAGTCGTGCGCGCACAGCGTTGGGCCGCCGTCGGCTGTGGCCTGATCGGAGTTCTGATCGTCCTGCGCCCCGGTGCCACGGATATAACTCTGGGCCATCTCGCGGCCCTCACTGCGGCGTTTTCCAGCGCGTTAGGGTCTGTTTTGGTACGCAAGATCGGGAATGAGGAACGCTCGGCCGTACTGATCCTTTATCCGATGCTGCTGGCCATTGTGGTCATGAGCTTGATGCAGCCCGCTGTTTACCAACCACCCTCGCTGCTGCATCTGGCGATGATGGCGCTGGTGGGCGTGTTTTCGGTCATCGCCCAACACCTGATCATCCTTGCCTATCGCGCCGCGCCTGCAGGCGTGGTCGCCCCCAGCCAATACAGTCAGATCATCTGGGCTACATTGTTCGGCATGGTCTTTTTCAACGAGCGGCCCGATGGCTGGGTCGCCGTTGGGGCCAGCATCATCATCGCCTCAGGCGTCTATGTGGTCTGGCGCGAAAGCCGGGCGAACACCTCGTCGGTCAATACCCCGGTTCTGAGGGTCCGCTCGCCCCGGTCCGACACAGGCGCAAGCCGTCCCGGCAAATAAAAACGACGCGCCGTTCACAGCGCGCCGTCCTCAAAATCGCAGGTTCAGGGCCTTAGTAGACCACAACCGAGCGGATGCTTTCGCCCTTATGCATCAGGTCGAAACCGTGGTTGATGTCGTCCAGACCCATGGTGTGGGTGATCATCGGGTCGATCTCGATCTTGCCTTCCATGTACCAGTCGACAATTTTCGGCACATCGGTCCGGCCCCGCGCGCCACCAAAGGCCGTCCCGCGCCACGAGCGGCCCGTGACCAGCTGGAATGGACGGGTCGAGATCTCGGCCCCCGCAGGTGCCACGCCGATGATGATCGACTCACCCCAGCCCTTATGCGCCGACTCCAGCGCAGCGCGCATTACGCCCACATTGCCGGTGGCGTCAAAGGTGTAATCGCCGCCGCCTTTGGTCAGGTTGACCAGATAAGGAACCAGATCGCCTTCAACCTCGGCCGGATTCACAAAATTGGTCATACCGAACTTGGTCGCCATCTCGACCTTGGCCGGGTTCAGGTCAACGCCAACAATCTGATCGGCCCCAGCCAGACGCAGGCCCTGAATCACGTTCAGACCAATGCCGCCCAGACCGAATACGATGGCACGGCTGCCGATTTCCACCTTGGCAGTGTTTATGACAGCGCCGATACCGGTGGTCACACCGCAGCCGATATAGCAGATCTTGTCGAAGGGCGCGTCCTCACGCACCTTGGCCAGCGCGATCTCGGGCAGAACCGTGTGGTTGGCGAAGGTCGAGCAGCCCATATAGTGCAGGATCGGATCACCATCCAGGGTCGAAAAGCGCGAGGTGCCATCAGGCATCAGGCCCTGTCCCTGCGTTTCACGGATCGCCTGACACAGGTTGGTCTTGGGATGCAGACAGTATTCACACTCGCGGCATTCGGGGGTGTAAAGCGGAATCACGTGGTCGCCTGGCTTCAGGCTGGTGACGCCTGGGCCGACCTCAACCACGACGCCTGCGCCTTCATGGCCCAGAATCGCGGGGAACAGCCCCTCGGGGTCGGCACCCGACAGGGTGAATTCATCGGTGTGGCAAATGCCGGTGGCCTTGATTTCCACCAGAACCTCACCCGCTTTGGGGCCTTCAAGGTTCACATCCATCACTTCCAAAGGTTTGCCCGCCTGAACGGCGACGGCGGCACGGGTACGCATATCGTTGTCTCCCTGTCTTCTTTGCCCCGACCCTGCGGCAATCGCAGGAGGTTTTCAACTGCGCTTTGGTGACAGGTTTGTTAAACATCTGATATTGCAGAAACGACATTGCCGGAAAAAGGAACGCCAATGTACCGTTTTATCCCCACGCTGGCCTTGCTGGTCGCCTGCACCCAGACACCCGCGCCCGAGGACGCGCCCCTGTCGCCCGAACCTGCGCCGGTTGATCTGGCGTTTTGTCTGGGTGAGCCCTTTGCCAATTCTATCGGTCAACCTGTCTCGACCATTCAGGCCCAATTGCCTGAACGGTCCCGCGTTCTGGGGCCCGACGGCATTGCCACACAGGATTACCGGATCGACCGGTTGAATGTGTTTGTAGATGAGACCGGGATCATTCAGCGCCTGACCTGCGGCTAGGCGTGGACTCGGCAGACGATTCTACGGTAAGAACAAAATGGGAACATTTTGATGTCTGCCGATGCCAAAACGCCGAATACTTTCACTCTGGTTTCCTCGTCTGGGGGCTGAACGGCTGATCCGCGCTGCGCGGGGGCTGCAGGATGGGCCTTTGGCTGTGGTGACCGAGCAGTCGAACATGCAGGTGATCACATCGCTGAACGCCACGGCGCAGACCGCCGGGTTGCGCGTGGGCCAACCAGTGCGCGATGCCCATGCCATGTGCGCCAATCTGGTGACACGCCCCCGCAACGCCCCGGCCGAGGCTGCGTTTCTGACCGCCCTGCGCCGGTGGGTGGGCAAGTTCAGCCCATGGGTTGCCGAAGAAGCCCCCGACGGCCTGATCGTGGATCTGTCAGGCTGCGCGCATCTGTTCGGCGGGGAAGAAGCGTTGTTGAACGTGATCGAAACCGACTGCGCAGATATGGGGCTGAGCGTACAGATGGGCATCGCCGACACGCTGGGCGCGGCCTGGGCGCTGGCGCGCTACGCGGGGCAACAGGCCACCTCCGACCGCAATGGCGACGCCATCAGCCAAGAGGCTCGCGCCACCCGCGCCCGCGCCACCAAGCGGCGGCACTGGACCAAGGGCGGGGCCGCACCGCAAGTGGTGGCTGTGGGCAGTGGCGCGCGGATCGCAGCGCCGGGGCAATCCTATGGCGCGCTCAGCCCCCTGCCCATCGCGGCGCTGCGGCTTGAGGATCAGGTGGTCGCACAACTGAACCGTCTGGGTCTGCGCCGGATCGGCGATCTGTTGGGGCAGCCGCGTGCCTCGCTGGCGCGGCGATTTGGGCGGGGGCTGGTGCTACGGCTGGATCAGGCGATGGGCAGCGCGCCCGAGCCGGTCTCCCCCGCCCGCCCGCCGCATCACTTTGCGGTGCGGATGACCCTACCCAACCCGATCGGCCTGACCGAGGATGTGATGGCCGCCATCGACCGCGTTCTGCCAACGCTCTGCACCAAGCTAGAGGAGAAAGCGCGCGGGGTGCGGACTCTGCGGCTGGAAGCCCATCGCGCCGATCAGGCGGCTGAGATCATCGAGGTCGGGCTGGCCCGTCCAACCTATGATAAACACCGCATTCGCCCTTTGTTAGAGATGAAAATCGACCAAATCGATGCGGGCTATGGCATCGACATGCTACGACTTGAGGCGGTGCAGACGGAACCCATCCACGCCCGCACCATGGCCGGTCATGCCGAGGCGCGCCGCGTCGCCCGCAACCGATTGGACGGTAACACCGCTGTCGAAGACCTGATCGGAAAACTAGGTGCGCGGGTCGGGCTGGAGGCGATCACAAGGCGGCACCCGGCGGCCTCGCATATCCCCGAGAAAACCGCACAGGTGCTGGCTGCTGCGTGGTCCGAACCCGCGCAAGACTGGCCTGCACCACCGCGTCCGCGTCCCTTGCAGATGTGGCAACCCGAGCCAGTAGCCGCTCCAGATACCCCAGACGTGCCAGACACATTTCGCTGGCGCGGGCGAAACTGGCAACTGACACAAGCCACCGGGCCGGAACGGATCGCACCGGAATGGTGGCTGGATGACCCTAACTGGCGCAGCGGCGTGCGCGATTACTGGGTGGTTGTGACCGAACAGGGCGAGCGGCTGTGGCTGTTTTACGGACACGGCGGCACCATGTCGGCGGGCTGGTTTTGCCATGGTCAGTTTGGATAAACCCCTGATTAGAGTCTACTTACCGCGATACACCAGCCAATCCGGCAGGTAATCAATCAGCCGGATCACCCAGGAAAACGGCGCAGGGAAATCGGTGCGGAACCGGCGACGCGCCATGGCTTTGGCCACGCGATCCGCCGCGTCCTCGGGCGTCATCAGCATGGGCATCTTGAAGCTGTTCTTCTCGGTCAGGCGGGTCTTGATGAAGCCCGGATTGACGATCCGCACAGTCACACCAGTTCCAGCCAAATCATGCCGCATCGTCTCTGCCAGAGACACCAGCGCGGCTTTGCTGGCCCCATAGCCAATTGCAGCAGGCAACCCATGGTATCCGGCCAGAGACCCTATAAGCGTGATCTCACCCTGTCCGACCTTGACGAAACCGGGCACGGTTTCCCCCAACACGCGCATGGCCCCCAGATAATTCACATCGACCATCCTCAGCGCGGTTTCCGTATCCCAATCGCCACTGCGCATGGGATCATAGGCCCCGGCATTATAAACCAGACCATCCACCGCGCCCGCCCCGGCCACTGCGGCGCGAACCGAATCCAGATCGGTCACATCCATGGGGATTGCGCGAGCGTTGGGCAAAGTCTCACACATCTCGGCCAGACGGTCGGCATTGCGCGCGGATAAGATCAGATGCGCGCCCTGACGGCTGAGAGCTTGGGCCAAAGCCCGCCCCAGACCTTCGCTGGCACCAATGATCCAATAGGTTTTTCCGTCAAAGCTGCTCATTCCGCGACCGTTTCATATGTTGTGTTTCTTTTACGACCGCGACGGGGCGCTGGATCAAAAGCAGATCCGCCAGGTCTTCTGTAACCCGAGGTCACAACATAGTGCATTCAAGAAAAACACCTAATCCGATTGATCCACCCCCGCATATCCTGCGTATCTTATTGTAATACGTTACATAACGAGGCTTGAATGTTCGACGAATCCCGGGGCGGCCGGAAAAAAATCGCAGTCATTGGCGCAGGCATCTCGGGTCTCTCCGCAGCTTACTACCTGTCAGAAAACAACGACGTAACCGTCTTTGAGGCCGAACCCCGGCTGGGCGGTCACGCGCGCACGGTTATGGCCGGAAAGAATGGCGACCAACCGGTGGATACCGGGTTCATCGTCTTCAACTATGTGACTTATCCCTACCTGACCGCGCTATTTGACGAGTTGAACGTTCCGGTCATCAAGTCGGAAATGAGCTTTGGCGCCACCATTGACAATGGCCGCATCGAATACGGGCTGAACAACCTGCGCACCCTGACGGCGCAGAAACGCAACTTGGCCCGCCCCGCCTATTACAAAATGATCGCCGACATCCTGCGGTTCGGAAAAGAGGCCCCAGAGGCCGCCCAAGACGATGACACCACAATCGGAGAGTTGGTGGATCAGCTGCGCCTGGGCCATTGGTTCCGCCACAACTATCTGATGCCCATGTGTGGCGCGATCTGGTCGACCCCAGTTGAGTTCGTGGATCAGTTCCCGGCCCGCTCGCTGGTGCAATTCTTCCGAAACCACGCTCTGCTGGCCAGTGGACGCGCGAAGCAGCACCAATGGTATACCGTCAAAGGCGGTAGCATCGAATATGTGCGTCGCATCGATGCCGCCCTGCGCGCGCGCGGATGTGATATCCGATTGGCTGCACCGGTTGATCACGTGAAACGCGACGATGTGGGTGTTACGGTCCACAGCCAAGGTCACGCGGATCAGTTTGACGAGATTATCCTCGCCACGCATTCCGATCAATCACTGGCCATTCTGGGCGATGCCGCGACCGAAGCCGAGCGCGCGGCACTTGGCGCAATCCGGTATCAGCCCAATACAGCGATTCTGCATTGCGACGAACGCCAGATGCCACGGCGACGCGCCTGCTGGTCCAGTTGGACCTATCGGTCGCAGGCTGGAAATGTTGGCGTAACCTACTGGATGAACCGGCTTCAGAATATTCCGGACAGTGACCCCCTTTTCGTGTCGCTGAATGCTTCATCAGAAATTCCTGCGGATAAAATCTATGATCAAGTCGAATTTGCCCACCCGGTATTCGACAAAGCAGCCCTGAAAGCACAAGGGCAAATCCGCGAGATGCAGGGACAGAACCGAACCTGGTTTGCCGGCGCCTATAACAGGCACGGCTTTCACGAAGACGGGATTGCCAGCGCGATGCATGTTGTTGCGCAGCTGAACGGCACCCCGCAAACCCTCGGAGCTGAAAATGACACTCTTGCAAAAGGCCCGGCCATCCCTGCCTAAGGGTGGCTTCCGCGCGGCGTTGATTTCGGTGTTGCTGCTGGCCCCTGGCGGGCTTGCAGCCTCACCGGGCCTTAACACGCTGGACAACCCTCAACTGCATGGCACGGCAACCTACCGGTACTTGGGGTTGCCTTTGTATAATGCGCAGCTGTTCACACAGCGCGGTGCGTCGTTTGATTGGGGGCAGGACTTTGCCCTTGAACTTCAATACCGCCGCAACGTGACGAAAAAGGCGCTGATCAATTCGACACTGGATGAGATGGAGCGCATCGGCAGCCCGGCCCCAGTGCGCGATCAGCTTGAAACCTGCTTCAAGGCCGTGAAGAAAGGCGACCGATACCTGGCCGTATCAGATGGACCAGATCGCGTATCTTTCTGGCTGAATGGAGCCAAGACCTGCACGATGTCCTATCCGGGCATCAAGCGCAGTTTCATGTCTGTTTTCTTGGGTGAAAACACGCGCTCAGCCTCCTTCTCGCAGAAGTTGCGGGGACAATAATGCTGTATCCGCGGGTCAGCCTCTATGCGCTGATGCTCGCGGCAGCGGGTATCCCGCTTTATATTCATCTGCCGCGTTTCGCCGCCGTCAATCTTGGTATCGGACTGGGCGTAATCGGTTCTGTCCTACTGGTGATCCGGTTGGTCGATTTGGTGCAGGATCCTTTGATCGGCTGGGCCATCGACCGTTGGCCCAAGGCCCAACTTGTATTCGCAGCAATGGCTGCGCTGGGATTGGCCATTGGCTTTCCGGTCCTCTTTAACTTGCCCGAAGGCGCAAGCATCGCAGCATTAGTCTCTGTTCTGGTGTTACTGTTTTCGGCCTACAGCCTCGGCACGATCCTTTTGTATGGCCGCAGCGCCACCCTTGCAAAACAGACAGATCCGAAAGAACTGATGACATTGGCCGCATGGCGCGAAGGCGGCCAATTGTTGGGAGTGGTCGTCGCAGCCAGTGCCCCTGCTCTGTTTCTGGCGTTCGGAGCGGCCGCTCAGGGATATCCAGCTTTCGGCATTTTCTTGGGCCTGTTAGCGGTGCTGACATGCGCGGTGACGTACCCCATTTGGCTGCGTACGCCGATTACCGGCGATGGGTTATCTTTTGCAGGGCTGGGTCAGGCAGGTGCGCTGCGTCTGTTGGCTTTGGCGCTGGTGAACAGTTTGCCTGTGGCCATCACATCAACCTTGTTTTTGTTCTTCGTTGAAGATCGCCTGCAATTGCCTGGAAAAGCCGGGCCGTTATTGATCCTGTTTTTCCTCAGCGCCGGGGCAAGCGTTCCGCTTTGGGCACGCCTAAGCAACCGAATCGGCCCGAAACAGACTCTGATAATCGCCATGCCCCTTTCGATCGCAGGCTTCATCGGTGCCGCCACTCTGTCGGCGGGGAACCTGACTGGGTTCGCGGTGATCTGTATTGCATCTGGTGCCGCATTGGGCGCGGATATGGTCGTGTTGCCAGCGATGTTCTCGGTCGTACTGACGCGCGCTGGCCTGAACGCATCCGCGGCGTTTGGCATCTGGTCATTTGCGGGCAAACTGGGCCTTGCATTGGCCGCCTTCTTCACTTTGCCGCTGCTCGAACGCAGCGGATTCGCTCCGGGACAAGCAAACTCGGCCGAGGCTCTGAATACGCTCAACCTCGCCTACGCAGTGCTGCCCTGCATCCTGAAACTCGGCGCGTTCGGAATGGTTCTGACGTTGCCAACGGAGGTCACTTCCAAATGACACTTGTTGCCATCCTTCTTGCCGCCATCCTTTTGGTGATCATTGCAAAGCGGAGGTTCCTGAGCTTTCGCTCACAGGTACCTGCGGACTACGCAAGCACAGGCCCTGCCTTTAACATGAAACAGAACCTAAACGGGGAAATCCTGTCCGAGGGGTTGATCTATGGACCCAACGGCAAGATGACCAACAGCTTTGTTGCCCGTATGGTTGGCGAATGGAACGGAAACACCGGTACACTGGCCGAGTATTTCACCTATTCCAACGGCAAGCAGATGACCCGCAAATGGTATCTGACACTGGGCACTGGCAACACGTTTACCGCCACTGCAGATGACATCGTGGGCGAGGGTCAAGGCACGATCTCGGGGTCTACAGTCAAGTTGAAGTACCGGATCATTTTGCCGCAAGATTCAGGCGGGCATACTCTGGACGTGACCGATTGGATGTATCTGACCGAAAACGGTGTGATCATGAACCGATCCGAGATGCGCAAGTTCGGAATAAAGGTTGCCGAACTGGTTGCCACGATGCGACCTGCGCCCGAGGTTAAGACCGCGCATCTGAACGGGGCGAACGGCTATGATGCAGACAGCGACGTGAGGCCGCTGCAATGATGATCCGGCGGCTTACTGTCTCAGCTCTGGCGATCGTGGGGATTGTGGCTTTGGCATCCTGTTCCGCCAAGCCGCGCGTTCCAAAGACGTTCCTGTCAGACCGGCAATTGAATCTGGAAGAGTTCTTTGAGGGTGAAACCGTAGCCTATGGGCAGTTCCAAGACGTTCTGGGCAATGTCCCGCGACGGTTTACTGTGGATATAGACGGCACATGGGACGGCAAAACGCTGACGCTTGTCGAAGATTTTGTTTATGACGATGGCGCCACGGAACAGCGGATCTGGACTCTGACCAAAACAGGTGAAGATACGTGGACAGGAACCGCTCCGGGCGTGCTTGGCACCGCCTCGGGTGTCGAGCGTGGGGATACGTTCAACTGGAAATACAAAATCGACTTGCCCATCAAAGAAGGCACAATGCGCGTGAACTTCGACGATTGGATGTGGCTGTTGTCGGATGACCGGTTGCTGAACCGCGCTTATGTTTCGCGTTACGGCGTGCGCTTGGGCGAAGTCATTCTGTTCTTTGAAAAGAAATGAAAAAGGGCGGATCTAAGGACCCGCCCAATAGTCTGTATGGTTCAAATCAACTTAGAAGTTGAACTGAGCACCAAAGTCAGCGCGGATGCGGCCGTCTTCGTCACCGTCTTTGATCTCGCCAACAGCGCCACGCAGGGTTGCACCGTTGCCCAGGTCGTAGATGGCACCAACACCGATGTTGCGCGTATCGTCATCCGCATTGCCGTCACCGTAAACGAACTGCAGGGTGGTTGCTGCGCCAACGTTGTAGGATGCCGACAGACCATAGGCAGTGCCGTTTTCGGCATCGTCAGCAACGTCGTCGTCTGCCAGGAACAGGGTGCCGTAGAAATCGCCCAGTTCTGCGCCGATGGTCAGAACGGCCAGGCTTTCTTTTTCAACACCAGCGCCTTCGTCGGTCTCACCATAGGCCAGCGACGCGGTGATGTTGTTGAATGTGTACGAACCGCTTACGTCCCAGCGATCGCGATCGTCAGTCTGACCCGCGCCCAGGAATTGAGTGTCCTGATCATACGAGGCCGAGAACGCGAAATCGCCGACGGTGTAACGGAAGAATACCGCGTTTGCACCGGAACCGGTCGAGCTGTACTCGAGGAACGAGTAGTTAACGCCAACGTACTGGCCAAGGAATTCTTCCAGGCCGGGTTCGTTGCCGAAATAGTCATCCAGGTTGTCGAACGAACCCGAGACGTTGCCCGCGTCAACACGCAAGCCGCCGTAGATGACCGAGAAACGGGCGCCGTTCAGACCAGCTTCGTTCTGTTCACCGGTGGACGAGTCGTCGTCGGCCTGCAAACGAACGCGGCCCTGGAATTCGACACCGCTGTCGGTTTCGACATTGGCGTCGATGTTCAGGCGGAAACGCGACACCAGAATGGTATTGTCGGTCGAAGGATTGTTCACGTTGACGGCGCCGCCGGCGGTCGTGGTTGTGGTTTGTGCAGAACGATCTTCTTCGTAGCCAATACCAAAACGACCGTAGCCGCTGAATTTAACTTCCGCGGCAGCAACGCTTGCGGTTGCGATCAGCGCGGTCGATGCGATGAGGAGTTTTTTCATGGTGTGATTCCATAAATTTCGAGAGGAGGACAGCCGCGCAATTGCGACTTGAGCTTCCATTCTTAGATTTACAGAAATTACGCAATATGTATCTTGCGTTTTTTTGTCAGCGCAATGGAGTTTGTTGCATCTTTGCACTGATCGTTGATCCCGCCGCATGCGGTTAGCGTTTATTTAAGAACCATTCGGGGATTCACCAGAAACATTACAAAGGTGTGATCAACAAAAATGGCGGCGGGCCTTGAAACGGCCAAGCGCCGGACTGTCGCATTGAAAATAAGGGTAAATTCAAAACCCAAATTTTTGAGTGCAGATAAAACGATCTGCATGTCCGATGGTGGTCAATTGCTGGTGTAAAAGAACGACAAACTGCGGCTGGTTCCTCCGGGCGGCAGAGGGAACGGCTCGGCGGCGCGAACTTGCGCGCGGGCAGCGCGGTCGACTTCGGGCGAGCCGGAACTGTCCACCACATCGACAAAGGCCAGTGATCCGTCAGGATTGATCCGGAAGAAAACCTGCGCAAAGCCGCGCGCCGAGACAAAGACGACCGGGGCGCGGTTCAGATGGACCAGAACCTCGCCCGCATAGTTGGTGGTGTCCGAATTCCCGGGCCCTCGCCCACCAGACCGAGTGCCACTGTTGCCTCGGGTGAAGTTATCGACCCCGCTGCGCCGATAGGTGGATAAGGGCGACTCGATCTCTTGCGAAGGGAATCTCAGATCACTGAAATCCCGCGCGCCATTACTTGCGCCCTGCCGTCGGGGTGTCGGCTCGCGTTCGGGCCGTTGTGGCCGGATCGAGGACCGAACAGCCAGTTCCGAATCGGCCTCGGTCTCTTCCGGCTCGGCGGTTGCTTCGGGCAGAACGGGATCGACCGCTTCATCTTCAAGCGGCACAACCGGCACGACGGAAATTTCGGGCACAGGTTCAGCTTCGGGTTCAGGAAGCGCTGCAAGTTCTTCGACCTCCGGTGTCACGGGCGGCGTTTCGGTGGGGGCCTCAAGTTCCTCGGGCAAAACGTCCGGATCGCCTTCGGGTATCTCGACCACCTCTGCTGTTTCCACGGACGGAGTTTCTTCAATTTCATCGCTCGCGGCTTCTTCGCCTTCAGATGTATCTTCGGTCTCAGCCACATCCGGTTCGACTGGCTCGGTTTCTACGGGCTGCACAACTTCGGCCTCACCAACATCCGGTGAGAAGGTCTGCTGAGGGTTTTCCGAGGCGACTAGCGCCTCGCTGACCGGCACTTCAGGTTCCTCTGGCAGTTCTTCGACAACTTCTTCTTCGGCTGGCGGCTCGGGCTCGGGGACAGGCTCCGGCTCTTCCGGTGCTGATGCGGGTTCGGCAAGGTCTTCGAAACTGTTGCCCAGTTCAACCGTATCTTGCGCGTCCGAAGTGCCAGCATCCTGAACCAGATTTGGCGTCGTAAAAGCAAGCCCCATGAAATGCAGAAGCAATGACACCAGCACGGCGACAACCGCGATGAAAATGGACCCCCGGATCATTCCAACGCCTTTTGGGTCACCACGAATACAGATGTTGCCCCAAGACGACGCAATGTCCCCGTAACTTCGACCAGACGCGCGCCCAGCGCCTCGCGATCGGGGACGATCCGCACCGGGCCGGGCTCTCGACCTTGCATATAGGCTTCGGGCTCAATCTCTGTTCCGCGAAAACTCAGGCTGCCGTCACTGTGCATTACCAAAGCATCGGGAGGTTCGCGCCCATCCAATTCGGACGTATCCACAAGCTGAAGATCCGGATCCAGCGGCACCGCAACCGTTCCGGCGATCAGAAAGAAGATCAACATCAAAAAGATGACATTGATCAGAGCGATCGTGGAGTCGCGTTTGCGGCGGGGACGGATTGAGCGGATCATTCCAGCACCAAAACGCTGAGACCTTCGCGCCCCCTGAGCCGGACCAAAAGGTCCACCAACCGCTGCGAGGTGGTCGCCTCGCCCAAACTGATCAGAATCTGGCCGGTTTCGACCTGCGCCGTCAGATCATCAAACGTAATGTCAGCACCGTTCAAAGTCAGCGTCTCGGGCCCGAGTTGAACAAAAAACCGTTCGGTCGGGGTATCAGAGGGAGTGCCGCCGCCGGTCGCGTTACTCAGCTCGATTTCGGCGTATTTCGAAAAAGTTGACGTGAGCATGAAGAACAGCAGCAGCAGAAAGATCACGTCGATGAGCGGCGTCATCGACAGCGGTCGTCTGACAAAGGGTGCCCTGTTACGCATGTCCCGGTGCGGTTTCCATGGGTTGGTCAGTATCGGCGAGCGGGATCGCTTGCCCCGGCACAAGGATCGTGCGCAGCGCCTTGTCGGCGAATACTCTTTCACGTGCCGTCCGGCTTTCGAACCAAGACAGGACCATTGAGGTCGGCATTGCCACGGCCAACCCTACAGCAGTCGTGATCAGGGCCACCCAGATTCCGCCCGCCAAAAGTGACGGATCAACAGACGAGCCAGCGGATTGCAGGCTTTGAAACGCCTCGATCATACCCAGAACAGTCCCGAACAAACCCAGCAGCGGGGCCAACTGCGCCACCGTGTCCAACAGGCGAAAGCCGCGTTCAAGCCCGGCCAGCGCCAGCCCGGCTTCGGCATCCAGACGTTGGTCCAGCCCCGGTGCATCCGGCGCATCCATGGCCACTTCGACCAACGGGGCCAGATAGCTGCGGCTTTTGGCCAGCCGCGCGCGCGCCGTCTGCTTGTCGCCATCATCCCAGGCGGCCAATGCCTGCGACAACACCCGGTGCCGTCCAACACCTGACACAGTGAACTGCCAGACCTTATAGAGCGTCACCGCAAGGGTCACGACAGACATGGCAATCAGGATTGCAACAACCGGCCCGCCAAGGTTCAGGATTTCGCGCAGCGCGTCAATCGGGCTCATCCCAGAAGCTCCACATCTGTGCGGGTACTCAGCTTCAGTGCCTCAATGCAGATCGGACTGTCTGCGCCGTCGACCGAGCATTTCTTTGCACCGTTGATCAGCACTTGGCCGATGGACGCGCAGCTTACGTCGCGCAGGTCAAATCGCCGTAACCGGGGACGATCCACGGGCAGTTCGCGAAAAGGGTACAGCGTCAGGGTGATCAGACTGCCGGATGTGTCGAAGATAACCGTTTCGAAACTGGCGTCTTCTATGTCGACACCGGTTTTGTTTTCGACCAGGAAGTTCATACGACAGCCCTGTTCGACATCCTGCAAGGCATTCAATTCAATCTGCAAATTCCCCGGCCCACTGTCCTGAGACTGCGCGGCAGACGCGAACGGCAAGCTACAGAAGATCAAAGCCACAAGGGCCGGGCGGAGAAACGGCATTTACGTGCTCCCGATTGTTCAAAGTGGACATCGAAAACCGACGACACTTGACTGGCGATCAGCTACACATAGCGAACACCGCAAGCCGGTAAAAGAGCAGCAGACGGCTTTGTGAATTTCGTGGCAGACCTGCGCCTATTCGGTTGTAGTGTCACCATTTCCCGACGCCTCATCAGAGGGTCGACGCGTTGCGAATGCACAGGCAACCAACCATTCCATCGCGTTCGCCTTCATGTCATGTTCCGCTGTCACGGCGATACTGCGACTTTCGAAGATCTGATTGTAAATCGGCCAGTCATCCTGGAGAGAAGGGTAAATCGACCCTTGTGTCTTTCTCTGCTCCCATTTGTGCATCTTGCCTCCGGCTACTCCAAAGCTGATCTGGCCGGGAATCGTGGCCGTTCCACGCCGGTCGGTCATCAAAGGGTCCGAAAAATCGCGATGCCCCATTCCTTGCACAAAACTGACATTGGCGGGATTGCAGCCCAGCCCGAACCACATGCCTTCCGCAGCCTTGTCCAGCAAATCCTGCGGCACGTCCTCTACCAACGCACCGTACATGGCAAACTGCCCCGCTCTCCAGTTCGAGCCGGGACCAAAACGCATCCAACCCCGGCCCCAAGGGTACGTGGCCGTCGTGTGCAACCCGAAATCCCGCCCCATTCTTTCGCCTTTTAAAGCGCGCGATTTTATCCATCGACCGATCGCGGAATACACCTTGCTGTTTACGGGCCTGCCTTCTTTGGCGGCCTTCATATATTCGGTATTGCTGTAGGGATAGACACCCAATCGAACGCCGTCCGCAGGCGTATCAGCCTGCGGGGCAAACGGGTTATGAGCTTCAAACGCGGCGCGCGCCTGTTTGTTACCGGTCGCCCGATACAAAGCCGCCGCGGCAGCGACACGAGCCTCGGCGACCCTGCTTTTCGACAAAACGGCCGTCTCATCAGCTTCGTCCATGTCCGGCACGGGTTGCTGTTCCGCCCAATTCCACGCCGACAGGGCTTCGGCAATGATCGCATCGCCCAGCACCTGGTCTGCGCAGGTGTTCTTGATCACATGCCCCAGCTTGGCTGCGCCGAAGACGAACCGATAAGCGGCCCAGACCTCGGGTCCATAGGCATAGATTTTCTGCACCGGGTTCCATGAAACCGATCCAAATATCCCGCTTCTGGAATACTCGACGCCCCCTATGATCGCACCATCCTCGTGCTGTGTGCGACGCCACAAAGACGCGCCCCAAAGTGCCTCGTGGATCAGATCAGGCAGGACGGTTTGACCATCTCCGATATCCTGCGCGTTCTTTTTGGCCTTCACGGCCGGATGCGCGAAAGGTTTGCCGCTTTCAGGCAGATTCAGGTCCAGAGTTCGACAGTGATCATGAGCCTCGACAAGTTCGGCCATGTGAAAGACCACATCCATGTGCTGCACGCGGCGATCCCAGTCACCCGCGTCATGCCATCCACCCCATGCGCTTGGATTGGTCGACATCGTCGACAGTTCGGGCGCGGCGTCGGTACCTCCTGCCCCCTGCACATACTCGGACAGCAATTCAAAAACGCGCGCTTTTCCGTAGCCCTCGCTTGTAACGCCCAGTTTAACGTCCGTTTGCCATATTCTGAGCCCATCGTCGGGGTGGCCGTCGCGCGGCCGCGATATCCCCTCGCCGAATGGTTCCACAATTTCACAACCGGATCTCTGGTAATAGTACCAGCGGGCAGCCAGTCGCAGGGCTTTGTCGTAAGGTGCAAGTGATACAGGGAAGGGAAAGGACCGACCTAACCCGTCGACATGAAGATGAAAATCTCCCTCGAGATTCAGGTCAGAAAAGTCAGCCTCATATATATCGCAGCCATTGAAATTAAGGTCTTTCCGATGCGGCTCGGCCCCAGGTTTCACAAGTCGCAAACGACCTGACATCGCTTCGGCCCCGTCTTGGGTGGACGTAAGGCGCCAAACCGTGTCTTCCGATACTGCGCCATCCGTGTTTCCGGCCCGGCCGTTCTGGTCCTGACCCCACCACGCACCGACATATGCCTTCTTTGGCCCGGTCAGAGGATATCCGGCGTGACAAATGTGGATCGCTTCGCTGAACGGGTTTTTTTCTCGGCGGTGTTCGATCTTTTTTACAGATGGCCCCTTGATAGCAACGACCGCACCGTCGGGAATGTCTTGATCCAGTTCGAAGGTTACAACATGCCTTTTCGTGCTTTCGAAACGTCCGTTTGCGACTGCCATCGTCTGAACAGGTGTAGATTTGCGGTACAGCGCGGTCACCTGCACGGCTGTACCGTCGACGGTCACTTGCCACTGATCGGCCTCATCAGCCAAAGCGTGCTTTTGATGGTCTTCTTTGCCCAGACGAAACCCGCCCAAGCGGCTGCCCTTCTCGACTTTGGCCCAACTTGTGAAAAGTTGAGGCATGGTTGCACTCTCATTCCCCGAGAAGTTCCCTGAACGACCATTCAACTTCCCAACCGAACCGAAATCCTTTGTTGGGTCCGGCGACCATACGACTCGGTCACTAGGGGTCACTTCAACAGATTCAGGTGCTGCCAATTTGGTATCAACAAGAGTGAGCTGGATAGTACTTGCGCCAATAAATCCAACACTATCTTCTGTCACATGCTGTCGCGCCTGAGCATGAACCGGCGCGGCCCCAATCGACAAAAGCCCTGCCAAACAGGTGCTTTGCAACAAAAAAATACGCCGAGACAAAGCCATTGATCATGCGCCCCCTTCTGATCATTCGCCTATCTTACACCCTTCGATCCAAACTGCGAACGAAGCGCCAGATCAATTTCGGGCGAAACAAGCTGTCCGGGTACATGATCACGCCACACAAGCCTTCGAACAAGGCGACGGGTTTGCGCCCATACAGGTACTGATTTCGGACACCCGACCAAAACGCATCTATGTGCCGCGCACGTAAAAGAAAACGCAAACGCGCGCCGAATTCTTTTTGCATCTCAGGATTAACCGCAATCTTCTTGACGCAAGGCACCTGCTGCACAAACAGCGAACTGCGTGTTTTGAAATTCGCCCCGTTTGCGACCTGACGGTAATACAACAAAGCCGGGCCTCGGATCACGCTGAATTGGCCATGCAGCAAGACACGGCACCAGAATTCCCAATCTTCCCCGGCGGTCAGGTCTTCGTCATATCCTCCGGACAGCCGTGCCACCTCGGTGCGCAGGGCAAGCGCGCCTCCGTTTACGACAAAGTTCTTTTTCAACAAGGCAGGCAGTTGTTCTCCGTCCGGTACCAGCGACCTGTTATCAGCACCGCGCAGATGTTCACCATCGACATTAATACGCTGGACGCCCGCCAGCGCACCGATTGCGTCAGAACCTTCGAGAGCGTCCTTGTAAAACAGCAGCCCATCAGAATGCAGCAGATCATCCGCATCCAGGAATAACACGTAGACACCACGCGCCAGACTTAGACCCAAGTTTCGTGCGGCGCTAACACCCTTGGCCGGCCCGACAACGGGAATGAAACGCGGGTCGCGACCGGCAAACTCTTCGATGATGCCTCGAGTTCCGTCGGACGAGCCGTCGTCAATACAAAGAACCTCGAAATCTGCGAAGGTCTGGCCAACAAGGCTTTGAAACGTTTCTTCGATGAAACGTTCCATGTTGCGTGCGGGAATAACCACCGAAAACACCGGGTTTGCCTGCTGCATGTCAACGCCCCCCTATGCGATCGACCCGAACGGCCGCCGCGCTATATTCGGAAAAGGTTAATCGCGCCATCGCCGCCAGCATTCCCGCACCACGACAGACTTCAAGAACACCCCGATACATCCTTGCTCTGGAGCCGAAACCCAAACACAGGCACAAGGTTGCCCCCCACCCGATGGCCCCGACGCCTTTGACCATCCGTAGAACCACCCCCTGACGCCGGATCAACGCGATGCGCCCCAATGTATTGCCTTTGCGGAACCAACGTCGGCTTAGCCAACGCATGGTGGTCCTGTTTTCCGGGACATCATCCCAAACCAGCGCATCGGCTGCAGACCGGATCATGCCGCCCGTTTGATTTAACCGCGAAAAGAACTCTTCATCCTCGCCTCCGGTCGTGTTGAAGCGCATATCGAACCGCAGGCCATGCGCCCGAATGACCGCAGCATCAGCAATCGAATTGTTCGTAGCGGCAGAAGGTAACTGAGCCCGATGTTCATAAGGCCCCATTTGAAACAGCCCTAGTGCGTCCACCCAATCTGGCGGTTTTTGCCGATATTTGGGCTGGACTGCGCCCTGCACAGCAACCGTCTCGGGTGTTTCAATCACATCAAGCATGCGCGCCAACCAAGTAGGAGAGGCCGTTTCGTCATCGTCCAGAAAGGCGAAATACCTTGCATCATATGGGGCCTCAGCCAGAGTCCGATTGCGCGCCGAAACAATGCCACGCTCGTGCTCGATCACGTAGATCACCGGCCAAAGGCTAAGCCCCTGTATGTCACCCAACTGGGATTGTGCCGTTTCATCCGGCGCGTTGTCCGCGATGACCAGCGTGATCCGGACATTCCAACCGTCCAGATCCTGCGCATTCAGGCTTTCGATCAGCATTTTCAGCCCATGCGGTCGCCGATAAGTCGCAATGCAAATCGCGACATGCAGAATGGGGTCTTGCTGAACCTTAGCGCACATTTTCAATCGCCCCAACTGGTTGGAAGAACCCCATGACTCACCCTTGGGATTCCGAACGGTCAGCAAACACGTCCCGCCATGTCGGCCACGGCAAGACATCCCGACCAGCTTGTTGGGCCACATATTCCATGTCCGGCATGAACTGACTTGCCAGGCGTCGCCGCGTTTCCGGCATTGGCGGTGCCACTTTGGTTTTCAGGTGCTGCCTGTTCATCGACAGCGCCTGTTTCAATCCCGGCAATTCCTTCAGGGAACTTACCAGACCCGGCATGCCCAACGAACGGATTGTATCGCCGCCATATCGGAGTGTTTTTTGCACCCCGGGCATCCTATACGTGATGCTTTCGTGGTGACGGGCACCCAGGGACACGGGGTTGGCCTCGGCCGCGACGCCAAGGTGGTCGCAAACTTTGTCATAGGTGCCACGAGGATCGGCGGAAATATCCTCGGAGAACAGCAACAGCAGCGCATCTCGATCAAAATGGGCAAGCCAACTTTCCAGATTGGCCTTGTAGTGACTTTGAAGCGCATAGGCAGGGTTTTGCGCCCATGCGGTCTCGAACGAAGTTGCCGGATCAATGTGGCCCTTGCGTATTTCGTGCATATGGTTCGAAAACGCCCGCTCGATCGGATCACGCAAAATGCAGATCAGTTTGAGATCTTTGTTGTAGGCCCGTGCCCTCTGAGCTGCGTCGCGACTGAAAAAATAGGTGGGCGAACACTCACCCCTGATACGGCCCTCAGAATTGTCGTCGAAACAGGATTCGTACCACGTGTACCCACGGTCATAATTTGCAGTGAAAAAGTTCAGCTCTTTCGTTTCGCTGGTTACCACTTCCGGGTGTTCCGCGAGGACATGATGCAGCCATGTTGTCGCGGCTTTTTGCGCGCCAATGCCAATAAATCCGACTTTCGCCACTTTAAAACACCTTCCAACTCATCAACAGAACCCGCCCGACGACTTGAAATACGAAATACGCCGGCGGTGTGTGTTATTGCCGCCGCAATCGCCGGGATATGTCTTTTCTCAGAACAATACTCAGCGCGTGCGGAATGGTGTGCACATACCTTTTGATCAGGTATCGCGGACCAGTTGCAATTCGGTGCAACCATTCCAGCCCCGACTTTTGCATCCACAAAGGCGCCCGAGCGTAATCACCAACTATGTAATGATAACACCCGCCACAGGTCACAATCCAAGCGCAGTTTTCCAACTTTGGAGCAATGCGCGCAGCGAAATATTGCTCTTTCGGCTTACCCAACCCAACCCAAAGAATATCCGCGCCGCTCGCATTGATATCTTCGATAATGGCATCTTCTTCGCTTTCATCGAAGTACCCATTGCGCCGTCCGGCAATCTTCAAACCGGGATACAAATCCTTGAGTTTTTCAGTACAGTCGCGGTTTATTTCTTCGACGCCGCCCAACAAATAAAAACTAAGATCATTCTTCACGGCGACTTTTGCCGCCGAATGAATAAAGTCAGTGGTCGCAGTTCGTTCAGGGATTCTGGGTTGACCCTTAATGAACTTGGAGGCCCAGACAACAATCTGGCCGTCCGCATGAACAATATCGGCAGAGTTCATGACCTTTGTGAACCGTTCATCCGTGGAATACGCAGAAATTGCATGCGCATTGGACGAAAACACCGTCAACGCACGGCCCAGCTGTCCTGACCTACGTTGCTTCACGTCTTCAACCATGGCTGACGTGAGTTCTTCGTCACTTGCAACTGCGACAGGCATTCCACCCACCAAAATATGCGGCAAACGCATTTCGGCATGTTTACTCATAATCAGTCGTCCCTAAAAACAAAGGTAGATACTAGGTACGGCGTAAGGTTAGCAGGCGTAGTGATTCTTACTATTAAATTTGGCTCTGAAACCCGGATTGCGGGCGAATTAACCTAAGTTAAGACTATTGTTATCACGTTATCTCGACTTTTAGCATCAATAGTTAAAATTTTAGCCCATTGTTCGCGCAATTGCAGATTTTTCTGTTGAATGCCCCCCTCTCGGCTTATGTTTCAAGATATAGATATTTAGTTTGTTTGTGAGTTATGACCGATCAGTACCGAAGAAGTTTGGATGCGGAACTATCAGGACTGGGACTGACCTCGGCAGGCGACCCGGAGCTTAGGGTTCTGTCAAACATTGCCTGGGCAATCCGGCGTTCTTTGTTTTGGGTACTATGCTTAGGCTTCATGGCGGCAGTTGTGGCCTATGCCCTGACGTATCTATCGGCTTCAAAATATACATCGAACGCCAAGGTAATGATCGAAACCCGCGTTCAGACGGAAACTGAATTCACACCGCAAGTATCCGGTTTGCCCTTGTCGCTAACTTCCCTTGAAAGCGAACTGGTCTTATTGCGCTCGACTGACTTGATAGAAACTGTCGTTGACCGGTTGGAGTTGCAGAACGACCCCGAGTTTTCAGGGCAAGACGAAGCTATTTCGTTGTCTCCGATTGATCTGGCACGGGGGCTGAAAGACCAGCTGGTCGCCTACCTTGTTGGAGAAGACAACGAGCTGGCGACCAGCGGTGACGGTCAGCCAGAACTGGACCTGACGCGGGAAACCACCATAAAAAACCTGCAAGACTCAAGAAGTATTGAACAGATTGGCGATCTTTCGGCGGTTTACGAAATTCGGGTAACCTCGGAATCTCCGCAAAAAGCGGCGTTAATCGCAAACAGTCTGGCCAGTGAATATATGACGCTTTTGACCAGAATGAAGCGCGACGACCTTGTGCAATCGCAGCAATGGCTTGCCACCCGGATCGGTCAAATACGCGAGGACCTGAACACGCTCAGCTCGGATCTCGAGGCGCACTCGATTGATACCCCCTTCACTCCGGACGAATACGCGACAATCAAGGCGCAGAGAATTAAGGCCGAAAAACGAGCAGCTCTGGTTGGTGATGAACTGTTCGAGATCGACGGGAAGTTAAAGGCCCTGCGTTTCCTGAAAAGCAATGATCAACTGATTGAGGCGGTCGAGTTCGCGACAGAGACCGGGCTGATGTCCCAAGTTCCGGGCAAGGCCCTCGACTCTAAGGAAAGCGTTGCGGTGCTCGAAGATGCCCAAAATGCTGCAGAACGCAGATCTGACGTTCTGAAAGGGCAACTTGCGGCACTGAATCTCACTATCGAAAACTTCAAGGAACAACAGGTTCGTCAAGTTCAGCACGATTCAGTCACCAAGAGAATTGAAAACGAAATTTTGGTCGCTGAAGCAATCTATCGAGATTTTGTTTCTCAGCTTGGCCGTCGTGCAGAGCAAGGAGAGTACCTGGACGCTGGCGCGCATATTATCGAAACCGCACGGGTTCCCGTTGAGCCTTCCGAACCACGGCGCTCGGTTACTGCGCTTATGGTCATGTTCGTGGTTGTTTTCTTTGGGTTGGCATATGTTGTTCTTCGCGAAATATTCCAAAAACGCCTGAGAACGACTTACGAGCTTGAAAACGCTACTGGCATCAAGTTGTCGGCGATTGTGCCAGAAATGAAACGGAACCGTCCGTTCGAAACATTTTTTACAAAGAACGGTAAGATTGATTCCCAGCTTCTTCACTACGGGCGCAAACTTTTGGCGAACGCCGATTTTGGCTTACGTACACTTCGCCAGGATGGGGAATTGTCGACGTCTCAAGCTGCTGAGTTTTTTTCGAAGAGTCTGGACATCAAAAGCAACCATCGTACTCCGGAAAACGGGTGCATGATCTTTTCAGGCGCAACCGCTCTGGCGGATGAAGGCAAGACCTCTACGCTTCTACTGCTTGGTGCTGTCGGTGCCCAGGCGGGGTATCGAACATTGATCGTGGATTGCGACACAGTAACTTCGACTTATCGAGACCTGTCTCAAGTCACCGAAGAGTCTCTGAAATACGCTGCCAACCACCCGTTATCTCTGCAGGATTTCATAGTTGGAACACCACAGGACGGGTTGGATGTTCTTCCCCTTGTCGGAACGCAAAAGGACACCAAACTGATCAAGTCCGTTGAGGATTTTCTGTGTTCTCAAACTTTCCTGAACCTACTGCATGGGTTGGCGGATTCATACGAGGTCATTCTGTTGGACACGCCACCACTTTTGCAGGCCGTGGAGTCCGCCTATCTTTCTCAGGTGTCGCAGCGTGTCATTCTGTTCACGCGCTGGAACAAGACTGACAGAAACTATGTTATGCAGGCAATGCGTGAGCTGGAAAATGCAGGGGTACGTCCGGCTGCCTTGGTCGCAACTCGCGTGGATATGAAGCAAATTAGAAAATATGGCGATCCGCTAATGGCGTAAGCCGGGTTAGCCGGTGGTTTCAAGCGTGCAGAACGTCTGCCGTCGTGCGTTTGAATACGACCTGCCGATAAACACAGTTTAGCCAGTTTCGGTTCAGCACAAGGCCGGAAGAGAACGCGATCACTCCGTCAGCGGAGGTTCCGGCGCGATTTCCTGGACCGAGATCTCAAGGCTATCCCCAGGCAGCAACTGAGTCAGCTTGTCGACCTCTCGGGATTGCAACTGGCCATCTACCATCCGAAAAACGGTAACGGTGTAGTCGATATCCATAATCAGGCTTTCAGTACCGATTTCATCCGAGGCGCCCGCAAGATACTTCGAAATAGTGTCCATCTGATGCCGCGCGTCGCGAACGTCCAAAGTAGCTGCCCTTCGTTCCTGAAGCAGCCGCAACGATCGCTCTTGTTCGTATTGCTCTTGGTCCCGTATCAGCCGGGTCATGATCAGACTTGTGCCTGCGAGGTCTTCCTCGACATCCAAAAGGCGGGTCGCTGAAAGAACGGTCGTACGCCGCGTATCAGCCAAACGGGACCCAGGAGCCAGACCTTTGTCGACAAGGCTGACGACTCTAGCTTCTTCCTCTTCGTCGGCCTTCAGCGCCTTGGCCAATTCGGTCTTTTGCTCTTCGAGAATCCGAATTCTTTCAGAAGCTTGTTTTTTTGCATTCGTAAAAAATTCGCGCTCACCGGCCTCATTTTCCTGGTTGATTTTCCGGATTCTGATTTGCTCGGCCACCAATTCACTCAGAACTTTAGGTGATACCGAAACCGCAGTTTCCACCGGCGGCAGCAAATCCATGTCCTGAGCAATCTCGGACGAGGCACGCCACGCTGTAACAATACCTTCTGCATGTTTTAGTGCTGCTTGTCCGTAAGCGGTTTGCCATCGCAGCAATTGAATAGGATCAATGGTGATATCGTCAGTCAGCAGGCGGCTTCGGACGCCACCGGCCAAAGCCACAGCCTCGCGCGCGGTTATTGCCACCCGAAAATCGATTTGACCGGTTTGCGCAACATCGCCCCCTACGATAATCGGCCGGTAGCCGTTGCGCACGATTTCAATCTCATCGCCGTCCAGCTGGATAATGTAGATCTCGCCGTTCTGGTCGTATTGCTTGACGATTTTTCCGGCCGCATCCAGTCGGACGAGTTGTTCAAGTTCATCCGTGGACCTGCCCTGAGCTTGAAACTGTCCCAACCATTTTAAATTGACATCCCCATGCGCATCTATGGTCGCGTCAAAGGACAGATCCTCGAGCCCGGTGAAGGCGACAGTCACTTCGTCCCCCGGCTCAAGATCAAAATCTGCGGCTGCCGTGGTCACCACCAACTGGCTAAGGGACAAGCCCAAAATCACTCCGGAGACCAAGCGAATGGCTTTCGCCCGTTGCACGCCGCAGTCACCGTTTCTTTCGTCGCGTTTCATTTCAAAATATCTCTTACCGAAAAACACCGTGACACGTCGCAGTCAGCAGCCGGTACCGTTGCAAACCGCCCCAACGGTTCGAACCAGTATCTTAAGGTCAAACCAAAGGCTGATCTTCCGCGAATAGTCGCTGTCAAAAATCGCGCGATGCGAGAATCCAACGTCGTTGCGTTCGGAAACCTGCCAAAGTCCGGTAATGCCCGGTTTCATCAGATTGTACTCCTTCCCGGGATACATCTTCTGCTGTTCAGGCAGCATGGGACGTGGTCCAACAAGGCTCATGTCACCAATCAAAACATTCCATAGCTGAGGCAGTTCATCCAAGGAGGTCATGCGGATAAATCGCCCGAGTTTCGTCACCCTTGGGTCGTCGTCCAACTTTTGCTTTGTTTCCCATTCAGACGCAAAGTTAGGATTATCGTCTAAATGTTTCTGCAAAAGCTGATCGGCGTTAGGCACCATCGAGCGAAACTTCAAAAAGTCGAATTCCCTGCCACCCAATCCAATGCGCTTTTGCCGGTAGATGACAGACCCCCCCTCAAGCTTGATCATAAGGGCAATTAAACCCATCAACGGAAGGACAAATGGGGCACCAATCACAACCAGAAAAACATCCAGAATGCGCTTCCCTTTTACGGCATAAAAACTCTTCAAACTGTCTTTGTCACTCTCAAGCTGCACAGAAGCTTGATTATTTTGATAAATTTCAGCGTCTTCTAATTGGAAAGAACCTCGAAGTTGGTTCATGGTAACCCCCAAAACTAGCACTTTCGGACAACGGCCACATCGACGGAGCATTCTTCAAACAAAATGCACCCGAGAAACGCCTGGAACCCAAATGGCTCACGACGTTCCAGCAAACCTAATTCTCGCTCAATAGATTCGAGGTCGCGCGCAGGGTTGCGCGTTTACCCACCCATTATATTCTCCCGACTCACTAAAAAACGTGGTCAGAATTGTAGCCCCACAAGATGATCGCACTTCTGACGAGGCGAAACAACTTTTTTGTTATTAATTGACAAAGTGGATAGGCTCAGCTGCCTGAATTTTCCGCAAAATCCGGGCGCCGACGGTTCGCAGGACGATGTAGAATTTTTTTGCTCGAAGAGTCAGATTAGCTAATCGTACAATACGCCGTCAGGCATTGCGACCAGAAGAGTTTTCGGTTTTCATCGACACTTTACGCGTGAATTTTTCACGCAACTTTACGTTGAACGCAAAATTAAGACCTGCGATCAGAACCGGAGCACAGCATCCGATGAACAAGCTGGTCAACGCAGCTGATCCAATGGTCGTTCCGGAAATAAGAAATGCTACAAAACACATTGCGGCGATCAACGGACCTGCCAGTAAGTAGACTGCTAGCATTGTTCTCTAAGCTCTTGCTCTTGGTGTTTCGCGTATTTTTACTCTGCCTATCATGCGCCTCAAATGTGCGTTTTTTGGGGCATCCACTCACCAATATAGGTCAGTGAATCCTTTCGTTATGCTTTGACACATAATTTTGAAGCTGGTGTCATATTACCATCATATCTCTGGAACAACGACTCATCCGGCACAAAAAACCAAAATACGCAGCGTCGTTAGGCAAAATTGTGCCACCCAATATTATTGAGCTTTGCGGGCATTGGTTAAGAAGCTGTTAATAATACGCTATTTCAAAGAGGGAAATTCGCCGATGTTCAGCCCGCGCCTGATTTTTGCGACGACAACAAGAGCGGCAGTTTGTTTTACGGCCACAAGAGTGGCAAACATCGCCACTGCGGCAAGGGTCAACAAGCCAAGTTGAACCGGCAAGCCCGATGACGAGTTGGCCAATAGCCCCAATGGAACAAAGGCAACGATCCCGGCAATGGCCTTGTAGATTTCAGGCGCTGGCACAGTGACCGGATCAATTTTGCGACCGAAATACTGATAGGCCATAAAACTCAGGAGGGCGCTCAGTGCAAAGGCAAGAGCGGCGCCTCGCGCGCCCAAGAGCTCGATGATTAAGTAAGACAGGATCACATGCGCTATCAGGGCACAGCAGGTTATGGTCAGTTGCAACCCCGTCCGTTTCGCCCGCGTGAAAGAAAAGCTGATATAGGCACCCTGAAGCCCGAAAATAAACGAACCAAGCGTCAATATCCGAAGGTATTCTGAAGAATTCTCGACAAAATCAGCCTCGAACAGAAGACTGGCCAAGACCTCAGGAGCGCAGATCAGCGCCGCAGCAAGGGGAATCGAAACCAGCATCAAGAACGAAAAGTAACGCTCCAGATAAGCGTTCGAGCTTGCGGTGCCATGCTTTTCCTGCATTTCAAAGACAGAGGGCGCGACAACGCGCATTATGGTGCTCATCAGTAGCCCCAAAGTTCGTGTAGCCAGTGCCTGCGCAGCGGCGAAGTATCCGGCAACCTCTAACCCGGCCAACGCAGCCAAAAGAGATTGCGACGACATCGCGAAAAACGTTGAGCTTGACGCAACCACGGCCAGCGGAAAACCGAACCACAGGTAGGTTTTTATTGCGCTGAGCTGTGGCCAGGCGATACCAGACTTCTTTAACGCGATACCCAGCGCATAGGCACCCGTCAGCGCAGCCCCCAGTGACATTCCGATCACCGCGCTTTTGTACCCCCCGCCACTCATCACAAACCCGATCGCGAAGGCCACGCCAAGCGCATGACGCAGCAGGGTGACCGCAGCGAATTTCGGGCCTTCGTGATACAGCCGAAGGCACGTTGTTCCCACTTCGTGCATTGCCAGACTGACGCTGAAGATCGCAGCGTAAAACAGCCCGTCCACCCATGCTCCGGGCAAAATCAAGGAAGCAATTACGGAAACGACCAATACCATGACCGACAAGATCGCGCCCGCGCCCAAGGTCATTGCAATCGTGGTACCTTCGAATTCTTTAGCATGGTGAAATCGGCTGATCGCGATAACCAGCCAGAGAAACGTAAACGAGAACAGAATAGTCCCCAGTAACATTGTCAGATTATACTTGGCAAAATCTGCCGGCCCCAAAACACGGGTAATTACGACTAGGATCGCCACCACAAAAACTGCGGACAGGATTCTGGGAACAAAGAACCAAGTCATCGAGACCGGCACCCTGTGGTCGCCTCTTTGAAACTCATTAGAACCTAACTGCCGTGATCAGGCACTTACACGACTCATAAACAACTGCACTGGAATTGCAGCAAGGATGGAGCCCTCCTTTTGACCTGTCAACTTTCCCCCTTGCTCGAGCAGGCAAAGCGGGCTCTGAAGCAGACTTGAACGAGCGTTCTAGGGACCGACCCGTTTCGATTGAGTTCACGAAGATAGACAAGGCGTAGGGTGGTTAGTACGCTTTCCAGGCCTGAGCCGTCTATTGGAGCTTATAGGCCACTTTTAGTCCGGACCCCGAATCGTGCCTTGACCCTATGAAAGCAACATACCGCACATTTTCGAGCCAGACCCTGGATGGGAACACATTCCATCAGGTCGTATTAATGGTGTGCCAGGTTCTGATCGTTCTGACGGGAACTGGGTTTTTGTCCATCGTGCTGTGGCAAAACTCGCTGGCGAATAAAATCGAAATCCTATCTCTGGCGCCGATGCTTGCAATCACGTGCCTCTACTATCGGCATTTGCTCCGGGGGGCCGTCGCATCACCCGAGATCGTGTTGATTGTGATCCTTGCTGCAGCATCAGTAACGTGGAGCACCTATCCCGCCGAGTCTTTGGAACGCAGCATTCCGCTGATCGTAACAACCGCATTCGGCCTGGCCCTGGGCAGTATGATGTCGCTGCGAGGGTTGCTTTTGTTCATTGCGACATTTTTCGGCTTATCCATGGTGCTGGCAATGGGGGCAATCATTGCGTTCCCGCAAGCAAGGGGTATCCCGCCGTGGGGGGACACTTGGAATGGGATCTATATGCACAAAAATGGGCTTGGGGCAGCGGCCACAGCTGCCTTGTTGTCTTGCACCTATGCAGTGAAAACACTTACGGGAAAACTGAAAACTCTGTTTGTTTTGCTAACATTGCTGTCCCTGTTTCTGCTTATTGCATCAGAATCCAGAACCTCTCAGATTCTGGCTGTGGTGACGATGTCTGCACTTTTTTTACGCGGCCTCTTCCCAAATCGCGAAATCATGTGGGCCATCTGCTTCATACTAATCTCGCTGTTTTTGGTAGGCGTGACTGCATTTGTTCTGACATCACCTGTCGCAGAGCCTTTGTTCGCGTTGATCGGGCGCAAGCCAACGCTTTCGGACCGTATTCCGCTGTGGGAAGCCGTGTGGCCTTACGCGATGGACAGGTTTTGGCTGGGATACGGCTATGTCGCGCATTGGTACGAAGACGCACCGCACTTACGCATTTACTTCATAAAGCTGGTGTTTCAGCCTTTCTATTCCCACAATGGCCTGATTGAAACTTTTCTGAATGTCGGATTTGTCGGCGTTGTTTTGTTTTTTCTTGCGCTCATGCGGTTCTTCTATGCGATTTTCTACAGCCTGTGGTTCATCCAGAACCGCGACTCGATCGCCTTCACCCTAGTTCTTGGGATGATGTTCGTCTTTGGCAACATAACTGAAAGTTTTATTCTGGAGAGGCTTTCCGCCACTTGGATGTTTTTCGTGGCTTATGCGACCAAGATGAACTTGATCGTTAAAACCGTGCGCACTGGTCAAGCTTCAGCCCAACAATAAAACTCGCGCGGCACGTTTCCGTTATGGAAATAATATTGCATTTTTTGCGTAATGTTTCCAAAAACTGCTTCTGCAATCGCGCTTTGATCTTGCGGGAAGATTGACAGCAACCCGCCAAGTGTTGTCGACTTTGAATATTGAAAATTCGAGTCTTTTTCTAATCTTAGGAACTTTTGGGGAGGCCCAATTGAAGACAGCAATATTTGCAGGTGGCAAAGGATCCCGCCTGATCGAAGAAACCCGCATCCGCCCCAAGCCTCTGGTTGAAATCGCCAACCGGCCGATCCTTTGGCATATCATGCAGCACTACTCGACCTATGGGCATCACGATTTTGTCTTGGCCCTTGGGTATATGGGCGATCTGATCAAGCAGTATATATCCGATCTATGCCAGCACGACGGAAACCTCCGAGTGGATTTCGCCAAACGCGAATTGTTCGGCGAGCCCGAATATCACAACAGTGTGCTGGACGCGCAGATGCCGCCCTGGACGGTTGATCTTATTGATACTGGGACCAATACCATGACCGGCGGGCGCCTTGCCCGACTGCAGCCTTATCTGGGCAACGAAACTTTCATGCTGACCTATGGCGACGGCGTGTCCAACGTCGACCTTGATGCGTTGCTGGCCTTCCACAGGTCACATGGCAAGCTGGCCACGATCACCATGGTACGACCCCTTACGACGTTCGGCCATTTGCAGGTCCGCGAAGATGGTTTGGTCGAAGGCTTCATGGAAAAACCCGAAACGGCCGCTGACTGGATCAATGGCGGGTTTTTCGTACTGGAACCCGAAGTGTTCGACGCAGTGGCAGACGTCAATGGCGACGAAATCATGTGGGAAGAAGGCCCTCTGCCCAAGCTGATGGAATTGGGCCAACTAATGGCCTATCGCCATTCCGGCTTTTGGTATTGCATGGATCACCTTGCCGACAAACGTCGCCTTGAAGATATGTGGAAAAGCGGCAACCGGCCCTGGGCAACCTGGGAAAACGCGAATAGCAACGCGCCCCAGGCCCCAGAAGATGGCAACGGAAAACACCGCCCCGGAATAGGCCGAGGCGGCAATCCCGGCGATTGGGTGCGATACAAGTCCCTGTGACACAAACCGCCATTAGGGCCGGGCATAGACCGTCTGTCAGAAAGGCGTTGCGATAAGGCGCGAAGCTTGGATCAGGTCCAGGCGTGCGTTGTGTGTAAGGAGTAAAAGTGTGACCAGTTCCGCAGTTTCCGCACCGGTGCGACGCGAGGTATTGATATTCTCGCAACGCAAACTCAACGCAAATATCTCTCGGTGCTCGGGCTATGAGTTCGAGGATGTCGTTGCCGAGATCGAGGACGCTCAGGTTCTGACACCGACCCGTACCAGACAACCTCGCATTCCGTTGAATCCCAAGCGATGGTTATCCAAACGGACGGACCTTTTCCAGCACTGGCCCTCTGGTGTGCCGCAATCTCGCTTGACCAAAGATTACGATCTTTTTCTTTGCAATGTTCAAAGACCTGATGAGCTATTGGTACTGGATGCAGTACCGAACTGGCGCGACCAGTGCGACACGGCAGTCTGTGTACTGGAAGAGGTGTGGAGCGGCGATATCGATCTATACACTCCGTTGATCAAGTCCCTCTCGCAATTCGACCTGATCGCCTGCGCCTTTGCCGAAACTTGCGGCATGATTCAGGATCTGACCGACACCCCCGTCATCCAGATGCCCGCCGCCGCGGATATGGTCCGGTTCGCGCCCGACTCGCTGAACGTCGATCGGCCGGTCGACATGTATTCCATGGGCAGACGTCGCGCTGAATTGCACCAGAACCTGCTTGCCGCGATCAAGCAGAGACGGGGCTTTTACATCTACGATTCTGCCACCAAACCCCCGATCACCGGCGATCATACGGTGCATCGCGATTTGCTGGCGAATCTGATTCAGCACTCAAAGCTGTTCATGGTGGATATCGCCAAACTGGGCCATGCAGACCAAAAAGCAGGCAATATCGCCTGGGGCCCGCGACACATTGAGGGCTTTGCAGGCGGTGCTATTCAGGTCGGATACGCCCCGGATATGGAGGACTATCATCGGTTCTTCGACTGGCCCGACTCGGTCATCAGATTGCCCGAAGACCCCGATGAAGCCTTGGAAAGGATCGTGGCCCTTTGGGATGATCCCGCCGAACAGGATCGGATTCGCAGGATTAATTTTGCGCACGGCCTGCAAAAACACGACTGGATGCATCGTTGGGCGCAAGTGTTGGACCATCTTAACCTGCCCGAGCCCGACGGTATGCTAAAACGTCGTCAGCACCTTTCAGATATCGCCGGGAAACTAGGTGCAACGCAACAGGAACAGACACTTGGTCCGAATGCCTTGGCGGCCACTTGATCCATCCCATTTCTGTGGTGAAGTCGTGGGGCGGCAGGTCGCACTCAGTACCCCCTCAAAACCAGTCAAAAAACCAGAACGTGCTAAAATCAAACTTGCCGCCCACACGAGAAGAATGACATTGTGGCAAAATTGTGTCCACTCCTCGAATGGAAACTGATTGTTAACTTTTTGGAAACTATCGCTTGAAAACCGATTCGATTGATCGCTTTCAGGAATCGCGTTCGCCTGAGAACACGCTCCCCGTATCAGTCGTTTTCGATCAGCGGCCAGCTTGTGTCCTTGGCTGAAATCTCAGTCACTTCATGCGGCCACATTATACTAAGCGCTGGGTCGTCGTACCGAAACCCGCCCTCATCTTGCGGCGAGTAATATTCGTCAACCATGTAACTGGCGACTGAGTCTGGCTGCAGCGTTTGAAAGCCGTGTGCAAAGCCCTTGGGCACATACATGGCAAGTCCGTTCTGTGCGCTCAATTCAGCGCTGAAACTCTGCAGATAGGTCTTGGAACCGGGGCGAATATCAACAATTACATCGAACAACGCGCCCGCAACACATCGGATCAACTTGGTCTCTTGCGCCGGGGCGTGTTGGAAATGCAGACCGCGCAAAGTCCCTGCGTCACGGCTGAGGCTCATGTTCCCCTGCACGAAATTGGTCACAAGATCCTGCGCTGCGAACTCTTGCGCGCAGAACGTCCGGGCAAAGAAGCCGCGATCATCGCCGCGCCGCTCCAACTCGATCAGATAGGCACCGGACAGAGGCGTTTCCTGAAAGATCATCGTTGTCCCCTTTCCCTTCCACTGCCGTTGGTTAGGACACCGCAGGCTGCAGACCGATACCTTCGTACCGAGAAACGCTGTCCTTGGGTATCATCCGGCGCCCGTCGATCACCAAAGGCTGTACCGTTTGACCGTTCAACAGCATGGGAAGCTCGGAAAACTCGGGCCAACGCGTGACGATCATGACTGCATCTGCCCCATTTAGAGCCTGTTTCAGATCGTCCTCATAGGTAATCCTGTCCCCGAACAGTGCTTCGGCCTCATGCCGGGCAATTGGATCATAAGCGGTCACAACAGCCTTATCTGCCAACAACTCGCTGATAATGGTCAAAGCAGGGCTTTCGCGGATATCATCCGTACCCGGCTTGAAGGCTACGCCCAGAACAGTGACGTGCCGCCCGGCCAAAGCCGGGATATGCGATCTGAGCCGGTCCATCATCTGATGCGGCTGTTTGGTGTTCGTCTGGATTACCGCGTTCAGCAGAGGCATGGGTGCACCTGCGTTTTCGCCATAGGCAATCAACGCTTTTACATCCTTTGGAAAGCAACTTCCGCCAAAGCCGCAACCCGCCGCCAGATAGGTTATGAACCCCGGCCAGACCCTTTCCGCGTTGTCCGGCAGGATCGGCGTGAACCGCTTGTCCAGATGCATCCCCTCCATCGCTTCGACAACGTCGACACCGACCTTGGCACAGAGATTTCCGATTTCATTCGAGAAGGAAATCAACGTCGCCAACAAAGAGTTGGCTGTATATTTGATCATTTCCGCTGTCGCCGGGTTTGTCCGCACAATGTCGACGCCGGGGAAAACCGAATAAAGCTCATCCATCACGGCGATTGCGCGACTGTCATTGCCGCCGATCACGATCCGGTCGGGATGCATGAAATCGGCAATCGCTTCACCCTCTTTCAGAAACTCGGGGTTCATACCGGTGCCGAAATCCTGGCCTGCTTTTTTGCCAGAGGCTTCCTCAAGAATGGGCGTGACCACCGTATCCGTCGTGCCGGGCACCACCGTGCTTTTGACCACCACGACATGGTAGGCGTCTTTGTCTTTTAACACCTCGCCAATCTGACGGGACACGTCGCGGATGTATTTGAGGTCAATTTCACTGCCGTCGAACGGCGTTCCAACCGCGATCAGTGAAATGTCTGAGTTGAGCACCGCTTCGCGCAGGTCTGTTGTTCCGCGCAGGGTCTTGCCAACAGTTTCGCGCAACAGCTCGGCCAGTCCGTCTTCGTGTATGGGCGGGGTACAGGCGTTGATCTGGTCGATTTTTTGCTGAACCGTGTCCACGCAAACCACATCGTGCCCTTTACCCGCAAGACAAGCGCCTGAAACCAGCCCAACATACCCTGTTCCGATAACCGAGACGCGCATCACTTATCCTCTGACTCTTGATTGTCGCTGTACCACAGCAGCGCACGCCGCAGGCCCTCATCCACGCCGATCTCGGGATCATATCCGATTTCGGCGCGGGCCTTGGCGATCACCGGACACCTGCGGTTTGGGTTGTCGACCAGATAGTCCTTGTCGTCCGAGACCTGAAACACGACCTTGCCGGAATACCCGAATTCATCCTTGGCAATCGCGGTGACACGCTCGGCCAGATTGGCCATCGAAATCTCAGGTTCTTCGATCCCGATATTATAGGCCTCACCCGGTTTTCCGTTCAGCATGATCTTGTAATAGCCACAGACCGCATCGGCGACGTAGCAAAACGTCCGGGTTGGTGCGCCATCGCTGAGCATTACGATATCGCGCCCCGCAAAGATATCGCGGGCGAAATCCGGCAAAACCCGCCGGTCCGAGATCTTAAGCCCCGGCCCATAATTGTTGAAGGGCCGCGCGATCGTGATCGGCAGGTCGTGCTGTTGCGCGAACACGACGCACAGCGTTTCTCCATACCGCTTGGATTCGTCGTAACAGGCGCGTGGGCCAGTGCAGGACACATTGCCCCGATACGTCTCGGGTGTGGGAATGTTTTCGGGGGTCGGATCGCCGTAAATCTCGGAGGTCGAGTAGAACAGGAACCCTTTGATCGGGTTGCCCTTTTGAGCCTGTTTCAAAGCATATTCCAACATATACCTCAGGCCACCGACATTCGCGTCCATCGTCTCGAGCGGGTGTTGGCGATAGTAGATCGGTGACGCGATCGAGGCCGCGTGGATGATATAGTCATAATCGCCCATATCATCCGGCAGGGGGTTCGTGATGTCATGCGTGGCCAAGGTCAGGTTGGCATCACCTTCGATCGCTTTCAGCCAATCGGGAACGCCCCGGATATAATTGTCGAAAACGGTCAACGAGATCGGCTTTTGGCCGGACAGCTTGTTCCAATGCAGGACGGATTGGACAAGGTAAAATCCCAGAAACCCTGCGCCTCCGAGGATCAGAAGGTTTTGACCCGACATGGCTTGAAACTCGGGCCCAATCTTGCGGGCGATATAGTCTAAATCAGCAGAAACAACATCTTGAGCAGTTTTCACGAGAGTTTTCTCTTTAAAGTTAAGGACTGGTAACAGGGAACATTTCGTCTTGTTGCTGGCGCAGTTTGACCGTGAGGCTATCGGTTGGCAGATCGACATCGTCATATGTCAGGACGGCATCTTTCGAGATATCGCGCTTTAGCGTTGCGTTCTCGGCCAGACCAATCGGTAGCAGGTTCTGCGACCGCACCACGTCATAGTTTTCGCACATGCCATAGGTCATGTATCCGCCCAGACCATCCAGTTTGGCCCCGGCTTTCAGGTCGGTCTTGGCACAGGTGATTACATCCACGACCGGACCGGCGATAGGCGCAATCACGGTATCCTGGGCCAAAGCCACACGCGCGGCGGACAACGGTACCTCAAAAATCGTCAGGTGGTAAGGCACATAAAAGCTGTAAAGGTCGTTCTGCCCCAGTTTGCCATAGTTCAGATAGTGGCGCTGCATATCGTCCTGCGCCTCGGCAAAGACGTACACGCCGGGGCTGGGCTGACTACCGACCACATACTCAACGATCCCGCCCAATGCGCGGATCTGGTCAAGATCATAGGCCCCGGTCAACTCGTCCACATGACCTTTGTGCTCAATCCCGATCATACCGCGTTGGGCCACTTTGAACCCGGTCGCATTGGCCACAATTGCCTGCTCGAAGCTGATCTTGGTGCCATCCGCGAACGAGGTGACCATGTGCGGGGTTTGCCCCCATTGCTTGGCGAAACCCTCCTGCGTGGTCGGATTGCGGTAACGATCCTGCAAGCCCTTGATGTTGCCGCAAACCCGAGGGATCAGACCGATGCTTTCAACAAATCGCAGCAGGTTGATCTGCACGCCCGGCTGATCGCCATCACATCCGGTCAGAATAACGCCCGCCTGATCTGCCATTTGCTTAAGCAGAGGCCCGACCGTGCTGTCCAACTCGGCATTCATCAGAACCATGTGTTTGCTGTTCTCAATAGCAGCTGTCGTGACCCGAGCGCCGTATTCCACATGGCCAGTTGCTTCGATCAACACATCGACCTGTGACATCGCACAGGCCACCAAAGGGTCTGCGGTGATCACGAACTTGCCCTGTTCGACAGCTATGTCAGCGGCAGCGACAGTTTCAGCTTCGACGATATCACTGGGGGGAACGCCGGCATCCAGCAATGCCTTCCGCGCGGCGGAAACAGTGCGGTTACACAAGACGCCGACATGCATTCCGGGGGTATATCGCACAACCTGATTGACCAGACCGCGCCCCATGAACCCGGCGCCAAATACACCGATCCGGACTGGGTTATTCTCGGCAGCACGGTTCTTGAGAAGGGTATCGACAATGATCATTTACATACAACCAATAAAACAACTAACAGTTCGATCTTTGCGCCAGTGGATAGCAAGTGGCAGACTTTAGTCAGACTGGGCCTTGCGCAAACCAACGCGCTTTGCTCACAAGCACTTGATCAAAGGATAAACTGGAATCGTGATTCACATAAACGATTCGATTTATCTGAGCATTCAGTGGATGATTGAAGACGGCGCATTCCAAAGGATTGTCCAAAGAATAGTCAAAAGTACCGCCGGATTTGTGGTGTGCTTGCTCAAAACCATCCGAACCATGCGTCACTCGCCTCGTGATCAATGGCTCGGTGCGCTCCGCGTCTGTCTGCTCTGTCAATTGGACCCTAGGCCTGCTGCCGACGCCGCTTTGACCTGAGTTTCTTCAAGAATGGACAGGCAGCGTCGACAAAATGTTTCCGACGAATGTTTTGCAAAGCTTTGAATTGGAAACAGGACAGCTTGACTGGGTAAATCAGAGGAAATGCGCTTCATATGCCGCCAGTAGGAAGGGTCGTCGAACTTAAATCCACCTTCGCAAACAAAGATTTCACCTGAAACGTTATCGATTACCAAGTCATGCGCGAAAAAACCGTGGCCAAGAACATGGTGTAGGTTCCGCGCTATGCCTTCGAATGCCTCAGCATTTGGGACGACCAGAACGTCGTTCAGGTATTCGACCAAAGCGGGTTCAAGGGGAGTATCTTTGGCATGCACACTAGGGTTCTCTTCCTTCGCGTCGCGGGCCCTTGGATATGAATGAAGGATCGTGTCGTCGATGCAAACAATTCTGACGGTCGTGTAGAACAGTCGGCCGTCGTACTCGATCCGCGTGTCAATGAAGTCAGTGAATATCCGCCGTTCATCCTCAGCAGGTAATGCATCGGTTCCCTCTTGAATCTCGGTCGGTAAGGCCGTCCCGAAACGACTTCTGACGAAGCCCCCGGTTTCCCTGAGCGTCGGAACCGGGATACCAGCATCCACAAATGCCTTGTGCGACGCCAGCTTGTCCGCCAACAACTGACCAGCCTCGGCGGTATTGAATGTCGCGATGGCTTTCTTTTCGAGATCCAGCACCTTCGCACTGAAAATATCACTATGGTCTTCACCAAATAGGTGGACCAGAAAAACCGGCACTTCATCGCTCAGAGACGCATCCAATTCAGCAACATTCGACGCCCATTCGGTTGCGAACCCATTCCTTCGCAAAGTGTCACAGAACGTCGGAAGGAACTCGAATGCCGAAACCTTTCCGTTGGCGAGTGGCCCAGCCTTTGTCAGGGCCGAAAATACGACTTTTGCGCGTTTGTCGGTTGGCTGCGATTCTTTAATTAGCCGATCGAGGATAAAAAGCGGTATCTTCGGAGAAATCTGCAGTACTTGCTTGGCGAATTCTTTTAACACAATGGAATTCCAGTCTAAAACAGAGTAACAATCCGAAGTTTCAAAACTGCCGTCTTGCTTCGCTAACAGACACCTAAAGCTTTTTGACCATTGGCTGGTCTGTCGTTCCCGCTAAAGAACGTAGCTTCGTTGTCGGTAAAACCTTACTCGGAAAACTTGGCACATTTGCATTTCTCTCGCAACTCGGCCGTCGTTTGTCGCAAGACGGGTACGAAAATCGAGTTATTCCATCTAAGCGCCTACCCATAGGCCCGATAGTTTCCAAGCTTCCGCTGCCGAGTGAAAGCGATATGGACTACCCATACCTTAGCTTCGGCCTTTGCCGGGCCGCGTCGCTCTCGTGTCTGAGGTCCTTTCCCAAAAGGATATCGCTTTTCCGGCAAAGCGGTGATCCTTGAAGAGTTCGAAATCTAGGCCCTTTGCTAAGGCGTTCTCGCTGTGGTTCCTTGGGTACAGTTTAATTGGTGTCACTATGCTTCCGTATTGCTTTCGGAAACCAAGTGAGAACGTATGGCCACCTTTGTGCACCAATCAACAGCTTGTGTTTATTCGAAAAAGTGGTGAGCCGTGCAGGATTCGAACCTGCGACCCACTGATTAAAAGTCAGTTGCTCTACCAACTGAGCTAACGGCCCACTCTTTTGTTAGGATCTTTCGATCCGTGGCGCTCTCTAAGGCATTTTCCCGATTGGGTGCAAGTCCTTATTTCACGCCTCGTTTCGCCTGTAATTACTTACTTTCCGGCGATCCGATAGGCGGCCTAATTAGGCAGGGGACGCTGGGGGGTCAACCCCTTTTTTCAGGAATCTTCGCGATAGGGTGGATTCATTTCAAAGGCAGGGTTATATGCCCGCCATGCAACGAATACTGACCTCGGGTTTGCCCTTCATGAAGATGCACGGGCTAGGCAATGACTTTGTCATTGTGGATGCGCGTGCGCAAAGCATTGACCTAACACCCGCCCTGGCAAAGGGAATCGGGCACCGTCAGTTTGGCGTCGGCTTTGATCAGTTGGCAGTAATCGAAAACGGCGAATCGGATGCGCATCTGGTGTTCTACAACGCGGACGGGTCGACTTCGGCCGCGTGCGGCAATGCCACGCGCTGCATCGCCCGCTTCCTGATGGAGGAAACCGGCAAGCCCGAGCTGACCCTGACGACGGAACGCGGCACGCTTTATGCGCGCGACGCGGGCGACGGGCTGACCTCGATCAACATGGGCCCACCGCAGCTGGAGTGGCACGAGATTCCGCTGGCTGAAGAGGTTGATACGCTGGAACTGCCTATCGAAGGCGTTCCCTCGGCAACCGGAATGGGCAATCCGCACTGCACATTCTTTGTGGACGATGCCGAGGCCATCCCACTGGAGGAGTTCGGATCGCGCTACGAATACCATCCGCTCTACCCTGAACGCACGAACGTTCAGGTGGCGCAGATCATCGGCCCCGATCACATCCGTATGCGCGTGTGGGAGCGTGGCGTGGGCATTACGCTGGCCTCGGGCTCGTCTTCGTGTGCCACGGCGGTGGCGGCGGCCCGGCGCGGCCTGACCGGGCGCAAGGTGCAGATCGAACTGGATGGCGGCACGATCTGGATCGACTGGCGCGACGACGGCGTCTGGATGACCGGCCCCACGGTCCATGTCTTCTCGGGCACTCTGACCCCTGAATTCCTGAGGTCGCTGGGATGAGCGCGCCCAAATTCACCACTCTGGGCTGCCGCCTGAACGCCTACGAGACCGAGGCGATGAAAGAACTGTCGCAACAGGCTGGTCTGTCGAACGCCGTGGTGGTGAACACCTGCGCCGTGACGGCCGAGGCCGTGCGTAAAGCCCGGCAGGAAATCCGCAAGCTGCGTCGCGAGAACCCCGATGCCCGCCTGATCGTGACCGGCTGCGCTGCTCAGACCGAACCCGAAACCTTTGCCAAAATGGACGAGGTCGACGCGGTCATCGGCAATACCGAAAAAATGCAACCCGACACCTGGAAAGGCATGGCCGCCGATTTCATCGGTCAGACAGAGGCGGTACAGGTCGATGACATCATGTCCGTGACCGAGACCGCAGGTCACCTGATCGATGGCTTCGGCACCCGATCCCGCGCCTATGTGCAGGTCCAGAACGGCTGTGATCACCGCTGCACTTTCTGCATCATTCCATACGGGCGTGGCAACTCGCGCAGCGTCCCTGCGGGCGTCGTGTTGGATCAGATCAAGCGGCTGGTGGACCGGGGCTATAACGAGGTTGTGCTTACAGGTGTCGACCTGACCTCGTGGGGCGCCGATCTGCCCGCACAGCCCAAGCTGGGCGATCTGGTGATGCGCATCCTCAAGCTGGTGCCGGACCTGCCGCGCCTGCGGATCAGTTCGATCGACTCGATCGAGGTGGATGAAAACCTGATGCAGGCCATCGCGACCGAACCGCGCCTTATGCCCCACCTGCACCTGTCGCTGCAGCATGGCGATGACCTGATCCTGAAACGGATGAAACGCCGCCACCTGCGCGACGACGCCATCCGCTTCACCGAAGAGGCCCGCAAACTGCGTCCAGACATGACCTTTGGCGCGGATATCATCGCAGGCTTCCCCACCGAAACAGACACCCATTTCGAAAACTCGCTGAAACTGGTCACGGATTGTGACCTGACCTGGCTGCATGTCTTCCCCTACTCCAAACGCGAAGGAACGCCCGCGGCCCGCATCCCGCAGCAGATCAACGGCACCATCATCAAAGCCCGCGCCGCGCGCCTGCGCGCTGCCGGAGACGCTCAGGTCGCGAAACACCTGACCGCACAATTGGGCAAAACCCATCACATCCTGATGGAAAACCCACATATGGGCCGCACGGAACAGTTCACCGAAGTCACTTTCGATACGCCCCAACCCGAAGGTCAGATCGTAACCGCCTCGATCACCGATTACACGGACAGCCAACTCAAAGCCTGATCCGTCCTTCATCTGGCTAAAAACATCTCGGGGTTGAATTGGCCGTAGGCCAAGAAGGGGCTGGCCCCTTTATCCCGCCAGAAACAAGAAACCCCCGCAACCGGATGGCGCGGGGGTTTTCAATTTCAGAAATGCAAAAGCTTTAGTGCTGACGCTTGCCTTTGACACCGGCCCACAGACGTTTGTTCACCAGATACAGCAGCACCGACAGAACCGACAGGAAGATCACGCCGACAAAGCCAGAGTACTTACGCTCCATCATCTTGGGCTCAGCCGTCCACATCAGAAAGGCCGCAATGTCCTCGGACATGGCTTCTACCGTGGCAGGATGGCCATCGGCGAATTCGACCTGATCCTCGGACAGCGGCGGCCCCATCGAGATCCAACCACCGGGGAAGGCTTTGTTCTCGTACAGAATGGTGCCTGCCTCTTCCTTTTCCTCACCAGTATAGCCATCAAGCAGGGACGCGATGTACTCGGCACCACCCATGCCTTTGAAGAACTGGTTAATCCCCAAGCCGTAAGGGCCGTGGAACCCGGCGCGGGCCTTTGCCATAAGGCTCAGGTCCGGTGCACCGACACCAGTGTTTGCCGGGAAGTGATCGGTTGGGATCGCAGGACGGAAATCATCCAGTTCCGGATCGAATACTTCGAAATTCTCTGCCGAATAGGCGATGACTTCTTCTTCCGAATATCCCAACGCTTCCAGGTCACGCAGAGGTACATATTGCAGACCGTGGCAAGCCGCACAGACTTCGGTATAGACCTGAAGGCCGCGTTGAAGCTGGTTCTTGTCCCAGGTGCCAAACGGCCCCTCGAATGAAAAGCTGAAGTCCTCGATATGCTGCTCGCCGCCGCCTGCCGCGAAGGACGCAGCAGGGGTGAGGGCCAGAGCAAACGCGGCACCGATTGCAAGTTTCTTGAACATGTTTCCGGTCCCTCTTCTTACTCGGCCGGCGTGGCTTCGGCGTCAGCCTTGCCATAATGCGCGTTGAAGTCTTCTTCGATGGTCTCGGGCTGGGCCAGAGGTTTCTCGATCACACCAAGGATCGGCAGGATCACGAAGAAATAGGCGAACCAGTAAGCCGAGGCGATCAGCGAGAAGGTCGCATAGGGCTCCTCGGCCGGCATCGCACCCAGCCACATCAAGGCAAAGAAATCGACGATCAGCAGGTAGAACCACCATTTGAACATCGGACGGTATTTGCCCGAACGCACGCTGGAAGTGTCCAGCCACGGTGCCAGAGCCATCGCCAGGATCGCACCGAACATCGCAATCACACCAAAGAACTTGGCATCGATGATGCCGCCGGTGATGAAGCTTGCGAACTGAACAACCCAAACTTCACCGGTGAAGGCCCGCAGGATCGCGTAGAACGGCAGGAAGTACCATTCAGGCACGATATGTGCAGGTGTGACCAGCGGGTTGGCTTCGATGTAGTTGTCCGGGTGGCCCAGATAGTTCGGCATGAAGCCCACAACCGCCCAGAACACGACCAGGATCACGGCCAGCGCAAACAGGTCCTTGATCACAAAGTAGGGCCAGAAGGGCAGCGTGTCTTTCTCGGCATCGGCTTTCGACGTGCGGCGAACCTCAACACCTGTGGGGTTGTTGTTGCCGGTGGTGTGGAAGGCCCAGATATGCACGATGACCAGCGCCGCAATCACGAACGGCAGCAGATAGTGCAGCGAGAAGAAGCGGTTCAGCGTGGCGTTGTCCACTGCGGGTCCGCCCAGCAACCAGGTCTGGATCGCGTCGCCAACGAAGGGGATCGCACCAAACAGGCCGGTGATCACGGTCGCACCCCAGAAGGACATCTGACCCCAGGGCAGAACATAGCCCATGAAGGCAGTACCCATCATCATCAGGTAGATCAGCATCCCGATGATCCACGTAATCTCACGCGGCGCTTTGTACGAGCCGTAGAACAGGCCACGGAAGATATGGATGTAGACCGCAACAAAGAACAGCGATGCGCCATTCATGTGCAGATAGCGCAGCATATAGCCGCCATTCACGTTGCGCATGATGTGCTCGATGCTGGCAAAGGCCAGATCAACATGCGGGGTGTAGTGCATCACCAGAACGATGCCGGTAATGATCTGCAGTGCGAGACAGAATGTCAGCACGATACCCCAGATCCACATCCAGTTCAGGTTCTTGGGGGTGGGGATCATGAGTGTATCGTACAGCAAGCCGACGATGGGCAGGCGGCTGTTCAGCCACTTTTCGCCGTTTGTCTTCGGCTCGTAATGATCGTGGGGAATTCCGGACATTTGGGTCTCCCTTAGCCGAGTTTGATGGTGCTGTTGTCCGTCCACTCAGCGGGCGGAACAGGCAAGTTTTCAGGCGCAGGGCCCTTACGGATACGACCGGCAAGGTCATAGTGCGAACCGTGGCAGGGGCAGAACCAGCCGCCAAAGTCACCGGCATCGCCCAGCGGCACACAGCCCAGGTGCGTACATACGCCCATCTGAACCAGCCAGGCACCGGGGGCTTCGCCCTCAGGCGAGGGCATGACGCGGTTTTCGTCGGTCGCGGGCGCATCAGCCGGTTGGTTGAAGTTGCGCGCCAGCGGATCGGGCAGCGCATCCAGACCTTCGGCGTCCTGCTCTTTGGCCTCTTGGATCTCGGCACCGGTGCGGTGACGGATAAAGACGGGTTTACCCAGCCATTTCACAGTCAGCTGCGTCCCCGGCTCAACGCCGCTCACGTCCACACGGATCGAGGACAGCGCCTGAACGTCTGCCGAGGGATTCATTTGGTTGATCAGGGGCCATACGGCTGCACCCGTCGCAACGACACCTGCGCCGCCAGCGACGTAGTAGAGGAAATCTCTGCGGGTGCCTTCGTTGTCTTCTGCGTGGGACACGAGGTTTTCTCCGATTCCGGCGCCCGGAGGATACCGGGCAAACATGCATCAGCACCGCATCAAAGCGGCGTCTCATCGCGGCTATCTAGCCGGGAGAAATCGGTTCGTCCAGCGGTCATAGGCGCGCACTACGCCGCATCTGGGCATTCATGTCACTACGTCAGGTACTTTTTTCAAGGTTGGAGCTGATTTTAGCCAAAGGATTCGAGCACCAGGGCCATGTCTCTGCTCAGGTGATTCGCGCTATTAACGGGCAGGTTCGCGCGCGAACCGTCAGGCTTTACAAAGCAGAAACCGAAGAGGTCAAACTTTCAAGAATATTCCCAATTCTTGCCTTATTTTCTTCAACTTCAGCTAAAATCAGAGCGTATAAATTATTGAATTAAAAATAGATATTTCAGAATGACCCCATACGCTCGGAATTGGATAGCACGTGGCACGCGAATGCAAGAAGGCGCGGGTCAGGACAACTTTTAGCAGGACTTTTCCCATGCCACAGACTTCACGGATCACGCTGCTTTTCGCTTTGTTACTATCGACACAGGCCCTCGCGGCCGGAGATCCAGCCAAGGGCGAGGCGCTTTACAACAGGTGTTCCTCTTGCCACGCGATCATCAAGGATGGTGAGGTTTTGGTGAAAGGAGGAATCACCGGGCCGAATCTCTTTGGTGTTGTCGGGCGCATAGCTGGCACCGAAACCGACTACCTGAATGGCAGTGAACGGCTGCCGATCGGAATGTTCACCGACGACATGATCCTTGCGGGCCAGGAAGGGTTGATCTGGACCGAGGACAACATCGCCGCTTATTCCAAAGATCCGATTCGCTTTATCAAAGACTATCTTGACGACGAAACGGCCCGTCCCAACATGAGCGTAAAGCTGAAAAAAGGGGCCGAGGACATCGCGGCCTACCTGGCAACGTTCAGCGACTGACCCTAGCGCTGACCCCGCATCAGCGCGGTCAGCCTCGAAAGCTCTGAACCGATCCCCTCTGCCACCTGATCCGCCGCGGCCAAGCGCACGGTTTCGGGTTTGTTCTGGTTCAGTTTCCATGTGCCCTGAATATCGTTGACCTGCATCCGGCACGGCACGATCATGCGCATCATCCGGTCCAGTGCATCAGGGGTCATCTTGCCGGTTGTCCAAGCTGGTTTAGGCAACAACCGCTGCTCATAAAAAGCCGACTGACGGTCCAAAAGATCCCGTAATTCATCATGCGGGCGCAGTTCCAGCTTTCCCGTCAAGTGAACGGCGACATAATTCCACGTAGGCACCTGATCTTCGACCCCGTACCAATCGGGTGAGACATAGCCGTCCGGACCGGCGACGGCGATTTTCGCCGCGCGCGGGACTGTCAGCGCGCGGACAATCGGGTTTGACCGCACAAGATGCAATTCTACGACCGCGCCATCTTCGCTCAGCAGAAAAGGTACATGACTGATCAACGGCGCGCCTTCGGTGGACAGCGCCAATACGCCAAAGGTCCGCGCGCGGGCAAATTCGACGCTTAGGGCCTGATCTTCAGAGCGGAAAGCCGGGTTTGGGTGCATATCAAATCTCCTAACGGAACGCCTTGCAGATTCGCAGCGATCTTGGCAAGGTCCGCGTCGTTCTCAGGGCGGGGTGAAATTCCCCACCGGCGGTATGCGGGCGCTGATCCGTAAGCCCGCGAGCGGCCTCGGTACACGAGGTGACAAGCAGATCTGGTGAGAAGCCAGAGCCGACGGTTACAGTCCGGATGAAAGAGAACGCGCAGCGTGCCCCTCGGCGCGGCTGCTCGTGATCGCCTTGGGTGACGTGTCTGTTTACGTAGGAGATCATGATGACACACACCCGCTATGCTTTCGTCAAAGCCAACTGGCATTCCGATATCGTTGATCAGGCGCTGGAAGGGTTCCTGCAATTTATCCCCGCCGACCAGATCGACGTGTTTGACGTCCCCGGCGCGTTCGAAATGCCCCTACTGGCCCGCGACCTGGCACAAACCGGGCGCTATGCGGCCATCGCCTGTGCCGCTTTTGTGGTGGATGGTGGCATCTACCGGCATGATTTCGTGGCGCAGGCCGTGGTCGATGGGTTGATGCGCGCCGGGATGGACACGGGCGTACCGGTCCTGTCGGTCTCGCTGACCCCGCATCAATATCAGGAAACTGACCACCACAACGCGATCTACCGCGCGCATTTCGTGGAAAAAGGGCGCGAGGCCGCGCAGGCTGCACTCAAAATCACCGAAACCCGCGAAAAAGTTGCGCAGGCGGCCTGATCTTCATCTTTTCGCAAATACTCAAACGCGCTGCCCACAGGGCAGCGCACCCCGCCCCAACCGCAAATCCGCTTGAGGCCAGAGGCTCTCCCCGCTAATCACAACCCTCAAAGGAGCACGCCCCATGTCGATGAACAGTTTCGGACACCTCTTCCGCGTCACCACCTGGGGTGAAAGCCACGGCCCCGCCTTAGGGGCGACGGTGGATGGTTGCCCTCCGGGCGTTGCGATCGACGAGGGTATGATCCAGCATTGGTTGGACAAGCGTAAACCGGGTCAGAACAAATTCACCACCCAGCGGCGCGAACCCGATCAGGTCAAAATCCTGTCCGGCGTGTTCGAGGGGCAGACCACCGGCACGCCCGTTCAGCTGATGATCGAGAACACCGATCAACGCTCGAAAGACTACGGCGATATCATGGACAAGTTCCGTCCGGGCCACGCTGATATCACCTATTGGCAGAAATACGGCATCCGCGACTATCGCGGCGGCGGGCGTAGCTCGGCGCGCGAAACCGCATCTCGTGTTGCCGCTGGAGGATTGGCGCGCGAGGCCATCAAACAGATCGCGCCAAATGTGCAGATCACCGGCTATATGACCCAGATCGGCCCACACAAAATCGACCGCGCCAACTTCGACTGGTCGCAGATCGAACAGAACCCGTTCTGGGCACCCGACGCCCAAGCCGCTGACGAATGGGCCGCCTATCTGGATGATCTGCGCAAATCCGGCAACTCGGTTGGCGCTGTGGTCGAAGTCGTCGCGCGCGGCGTCCCCGCAGGGATCGGCGCGCCGGTTTACGCCAAGTTAGACACTGATCTGGCCGCAGCGATGATGTCGATCAACGCCGTCAAAGGCGTCGAAATCGGCGAAGGCATGGCCGCCGCAGAACTGACCGGTGAGGCCAACGCCGATGAGATTTTCATGGGTCAGAACGGCCCACAATACAGCTCCAACCACGCGGGCGGTATTCTGGGCGGTATCTCGACCGGACAGGACATCGTCGTGCGGTTTGCAGTCAAGCCGACCTCCTCCATTCTGACGACGCGCAAGACGATCACCAAATCGGGTGAGGAAACCGAGATCATCACCAAAGGTCGCCACGATCCCTGCGTCGGCATCCGCGCCGTCCCGGTGGGTGAGGCGATGATGGCCTGTGTGATCTTTGATCATCTGCTGCTACATCGCGGCCAGATCGGAGAAAACCGTGGACATATCGGCTGACCTGCGCGGCCGCTTGCGCGGCGTCGTCGCGCAGCGCATGGAAACAGACCCGGCCCATGATCTGGCCCATCTGGACCGCGTCTGGGTGAACGCACAGGCCATTTCTGATGACCGGACAGATATGACTGTTCTGCTGGCGGCCAGCTATCTCCACGATCTGGTAAACCTGCCAAAAGATGACCCGGATCGCCATTTGGCTTCACGTAAATCTGCCCTGGAATCAGAGCCTATTCTGGGAGATTTTGGTTATAGCCGCGCCCAGATCGACGCCACCAAACATGCCATTGAGGCACATAGCTATTCGGCAAATATTCCACCCGAAACGCCCGAGGCCCGCATTCTGCGCGACGCCGACAGGCTGGACGCATTGGGCGCCATCGGGATTGCACGGAACTTCTCGGTCTCGGGCGCTTTGGGGCGCACTCTGTACGATGCAGCTGATCCCTTTGCCGCTGATCGCACGCTAGATGATCTGCACTTTTCACTGGACCATTGGAAAGTGAAATTGCTGAACTTGTCCGACGATATGCTCACCGAATCCGGACGGCAGATTGCAAAACGCCGTACCGCGCGGATGATCCGGTTTCTGGAAGACTTCGCCGAAGAAATCGGCAGTGAACTACCCAATACATGGATAAACGGCGAGGCCACCCGTTGATCTTTGCCGACTAAAGGCGCAGGGTTCGGCCCATGGCAAAATCCTTAACATCGCATCGACCCGTCCTGGCGGTGGGTCTGAAGCTGGGCGCTTTGTTCCTGTTCACGGCGATGGCTGCAGTGGTCAAAGCGGTGTCGGATGACTTTCCACCCGGCGAAATCGTGTTCTTCCGATCACTTTTTGCGATACCGGTTGTCGTTGGCTGGCTGCTTTGGCGCGGAGAACTGGCAAAAGGTCTAATCACTAGAAAACCCATGGGGCATTTCTGGCGAGGGGTTCTGGGAACGTCAGCCATGGGACTAACCTTCACCGGACTGGCTTTACTACCCCTGCCTGAGGTTACGGCGATTGGGTATGCCACACCGATCTTCACCCTGATTCTGGCGGCCTTCATGTTGGGCGAACGTATTCGTATGATCCGCATCGGCGCAGTCAGTCTTGGGCTGCTCGGCGTATTGATCATGATCTGGCCCCGGCTGGGCGGCAACAACATGGAAAGCACAGCGGCGATCGGGGCGCTTTGCGTTTTGGTTGCGACGATGGCGCGTGGGTTTGTACAAATCCAAATCCGACAATTGGTGCAGGTCGATCACCCCGCCGCCGTGGCCTTTTACTTTTCACTGACAGCAACCCTTTTATCGTCCTGTACGGCCTTGTGGGGCTGGACGACACCAACCCTTGAACAGACTCTGACACTGGCAGTTATAGGAATAACAGGCGGTGTTGCTCAGATTTTGGTGACCACGTCTTACAAGTTCGCGCAGGCCTCCATGCTGGCGCCTTACGACTATACAACGATGCTGTTTGCCGTGGTTATCGGGTACGTTTGGTTCGACGAACTGCCCACACTCGTCATGTTGATCGGTGCCACTTTGGTAATTGCGGGCAACGTTGTGGTGATCCTACGCGAACGTCAGCTGGGCTTGGAACGCAATAAAGCCCAATCTGCAACCGATCCCAAGACCTGATCTTTACCTTTGCCGAACTTCACCTAGGTTGGGCGCAACAGAATGAAAGGTTCCTCTCATGAGTGACGCGCAGGATCACAAGGAAAAGATGCAAAAGGTGCAGGCCCAGCACCGCAAGAAAGTATCCGAGGCCGTAGACCCGGATCGCGGGTTAGTCTTGATCAACACAGGCAAGGGCAAAGGCAAATCCTCGGCTGCGTTTGGTGTGGTGATCCGGGCGCTTGGCTGGGGTCAGAGAGTGGCCGTGGTGCAGTTCATCAAGGGCAAGTGGAAAACGGGCGAGCGCCGCTTTTTCGAAGAGCGCGATCTGGTCACCTGGCACACGATGGGCGAGGGCTTTACCTGGGACACGCAAGACCGCGAGCGTGACATCGCCGCCGCCAACGCGGCCTTTGACAAAGCGCGGGCGTTGATGGCCAGTGGCGAATACGACCTTGTGGTGCTGGACGAGATCAACATCGCCCTGCGCTATGAATATCTGACGGAGGATCAGGTGATTGACGGTCTGAACGAACGGGCAGTCAAGACTGGCGTGTTCCTGACGGGCCGCGACGCGCCGCAAGCCCTGCGAGACTATGCCGATCTGGTCACGGAAATGACCGAAGTAAAACACCCGTTTCAAGCTGGCATCAAGGCCCAGCGCGGCGTGGACTACTAAACATTGGGATGAAAGAGCGCCCCCGATCATAAGTCAGGGGCGCTCTGATCCTATCAAATTGCGCGAGACTTCGGGTCCAGCGTGATCGACCAAAGCTCGGTATCGGCACGGTCCATCAGGCGTACAGTCATCTGTTCGGTTGCACCGTCGATATCCACCAATCCAAAGAACTGAAGGCCAGCGCTGGGCGGCAGGTTGGCACCCTGATCCTCAGTCGGGGCTTTGACGAATTTGACCTCGGGACCAAAGGTCCCATCCATCGCGTTCGGACCAAAGGTTCCAGCGTGCAGCGGGCCCGAGACGAATTCCCAGAACGGCTCAAAGTCCTGAAATTGCGCTTTGTTAGGGTCATAGTAGTGCGCAGCAGTATAGTGAACGTCAGCCGTGAACCAAACCGTATTTGTGATCCCAGCAGTTTTGATAAATCGCAGCAGTTCGGCAATCTCCAACTCGCGCCCTTTGGCTGGGCCACTATCGCCGTTCGAGATCGCCTCGGCCCCGGACTTTTCGCGCCAGTTGTCCCAGACGATCAACCCAATCGGCATGTCGGACGCGATAACCTTCCACGTCGCCTCAGATGCGGCCAGTTCCCGTTTCAGCCAAGCCAGTTGCTCGGCCCCCAGAATGCGGGACTGATCGTTGATCTCATCCTCCATCGAGGCACCATTCGGCCCGCGATAGCTGCGCAGGTCCAAAAAGAACACGTCCAGCATCGGCCCATATGAAATCTTGCGATACACCCGCCCCGGCTCGGCCGGGGTGATGCGCAGCGGTGTCATCTCGTGGAAGGCGCGCGCGGCGCGGGATTGCAGCACGTGGACCGACTTCTCGGTATAGCGGTCGTCCGAGATCAGATCTTTCGCATCCGACCAGTTGTTCACGACCTCATGGTCATCCCACTGAAAAAAGGTCGGGCAGACGGCGTTCATGGCGCGCACATGCTCGTCCATCATGTTGTATTTCCACTGACCACGGAATTCGTCCAGCGTTTCAGCCACTTTGCGTTTCTCGTCGATCAAGGTGGTGTTTTTCCAGATCAGTTGATCATCCTTGACGACCTCATCTTGCATCGGACCATCGGCATAAATCGTGTCGCCCGAGTGGATGAAAAAATCTGGTTTGTGCTGCGCCATGGTGGCGTAGGTGCGCATTCCGTCGTCGTCGATCCCCCAGCCTTGACCGGCCGTATCACCCGACCAGGCAAAACGGATATTCCGGCGTGAGGTCGGTGCAGTGCGGAATTGGCCAACAATAGGCTCTGATACGGCGTTGATGTCGTGCAAATCGGCGGCCACAAAACGGTAAAAGATATCCTGATCCGACGGCAGCCCATCGACCAGTCGCTTGACAGCCAGATCACTGTTGGGGATTGCATCCATCGGAGTCAATTTGCGCGCATCAGCAAAGCTCTCGGTAGTGGAAACTTCCATCATCACGCGGGCGGGACGATCCGTGCGGGTCCAGATCATACCCGAGGTGGTGTCAACATCACCCGACTGAACGCCGTGGGTGAAAACCGGGCGCGAGGATGCGCGACTGATGGCCGGCATGGACAGTGATGCGGCGAAGGCGGTGCTGCCAGCCAGAAAGGCTCGGCGATTGGGGCGTAAGATTCGGGTCATTTGGGCTCTCCTGTTTGGTGGCCCTTAGGTTCTGGACTCATTGATTTACAGCCAGAATAGCACAGCCGCCGCTCGGAGCGGATGCCGAAGCTATAGCCGACCAGCAGCATCCGGATCAGCAGTTCATGCGTCGATCAAGGAAGAATTTTTCAACAAAATAGGCCCAGTAGGGCCAATCGCTGCACTACAGCTAACTGAAAAAACAGTCACCATCCGTACTTGTGGATAGTTTGCATCTTGCGAATTACCACCGCCGATGCACACCAGAGCTCAACAGGACAATATAGGCGGAGTACAAACTGCGATATAGACCCCGGAGAACGACTAGATACTCCATGTTTGACGTGGTACGACCACCAAAAGCTGATCTAATCCAGCCTTTGCTCGCCAATGGAGGCACTCAATTTACGTCCAATAGTATCACAGTCGTCACAAATGGGAACGACGGTCAAGTTCAGATGATAGAGGCGATGTTCGCGTCCTTCCGAACATTTTGGGACTTGGAAACGGAGCTGGAAACAGTTGTGGTTTCGGACGACCTCTCGGTGGAATCAATTGATCGGCTCACTGAGGCCGACATTCAGGTCGAAATGCTGCCAGTCGGCGAGATAGACGACTCAATGCTGTGCTTGCCTCAAACGTGCATCCGCTTGGAAAGATTGCCAAACCTTTCTTCCTGAGATGGTTTCTTGAGAGCCATCGTCATTCGAGACTCTACATTTACACTGATCCCGACACCTTGATGGTGGCCCCCGTTTCAAAGCTCTTCGGGTTACATAAACTTGACAGGGTTACTGTATCGCAGAGCCTCTTGCCAACTATAGCGCATACGTGCGTGTCTCGCCTCCAGAAGGCTGTCGACGCAGGGCAGATGGAAAATATCGGAATTGCTCGAACCAAACCCGAGGTCTGCACCGGATTGTTTATGGCAAATCGTGAGCAATTTCTCGAATTGTTGGAGGCATGGACTGCTTTTATGCTTTCAGAGCCATTCAACGCGAATAAGAATAGTAATGAGTTTGGTTTTGGTTGGCATGACCAAGATTTCTTCCGCTGCCTCTCAGCCTTGAATGCTGAGTTTGAAACTACGCTGAATATCCTCAGCCCTATCGATATCGCGATTACGAATCCACCCGCAGACCGCCTCTACGATGTGTCTATCAAGGGCGATGATATCAGCACGATCCAGGTGAAATGGCCAAGGTCGGTTCGTCCCGGGGTAATGATGCACTTCGCAGGCGGTACACATACAGCTTTTCCAGATATTGAAGCGTTGTATTCAAGCAGGTAACGGGTACGCGTGAACGCCTAGCAAAAGGCTTATGGAGAAAATTTTTGGTGCGTTTTTAAGACAGCAGAAAGAGGATTCTCGTGACAGGCGGTGCGGGATTCCTAGGCTCGCACCTTATCGATCGATTGCTGGATCAGGGTCACGAAGTGATCTGCGTGGACAACCTGTTCACTGGAACCAAACGGAACATCGATCATCTGCACGGCAATCCTCTTTTTGAATTCATGCGCCACGATGTGACGTTTCCGCTCTACGTCGAGGTTGACGAGATTTATAACCTCGCGTGCCCAGCGGCGCCACTCCACTATCAGCACGATCCAGTTCAAACGACAAAGACCTCTGTTCATGGCGCGATAAATATGCTCGGGCTGGCGAAACGTCTAAATTGCAAGACCCTTCAAGCTTCGACCAGCGAGGTATATGGCGACCCGAACACCCATCCACAGGTCGAAGAGTACTGGGGCAATGTCAACCCTGTCGGTCCTCGTTCCTGCTATGATGAAGGAAAGCGCTGCGCAGAGACCCTTTTCTTCGATTACTGGCGCCAACACGACATCAAGATCAAAGTCGCTCGTATCTTCAACACCTACGGTCCTCGCGTTCACCACGCCGACGGGCGCGTAGTCTCGAACTTCATCGTTCAGGCCCTACAAGACAAACCAATCACGATATTCGGCGATGGACGGCAGACCCGATCCTTCTGCTATGTCGACGACCTAGTAGAGGGGCTATTACGCATGATGGAAACAGATACCTCGGTGACAGGTCCCATAAACCTAGGAAACCCGGACGAATTTTCTATCCGCCAACTTGCCGAGATGGTCGTAAACCTAACGGATTCGAAGTCGAGCATTGATCGGCAGGCACTACCGCCAGATGATCCAAGACAGCGTAAACCGGATATCTCGAACGCAATTGATGTACTTGGGTGGCAGCCGGAAGTACTGCTGGAAGACGGACTGATCAAGACTGTCGAATACTTCCGCGAACTGCTTCCGACGCTAAGGACTGCATGAGCAGCGAAAAGGATTTCCATCCATGAGCTCGTCTATAACGGTTGTGGCCGGACGATAGCCCTTGTTTGAAATTGGCTGCGCAATAAAGAAACCGAGGTGTACGCTTTGTCGGCGCAGTTGTCACTGATTCACCATGCAGCGAATGAACGCTCTGAGCTCTAATGACCGATGCTAGGCGATCAAAGATGAATGCCAACGATATTCCGGATGTAATACATCGGCTGCCGATGAAACAAAGCAAACCTGAGTATTTGCGATCAAAAAAATGTCCCCGAGTTGATTGCCAGGCATCTGCAGGATCGGCTCAGACGGGTTGGTATCCAACCGATGCAGATCTACCCGGATATCCCTTGGTAAAAAGGAAACAACCAACGCTTCAACGGAACTCTACGTCGACAACGCCTCAATTCATAGTGGTTCCACACCAGGCAAGCCCAAGTCACCACAAATGCCTGGCACTAGCAATAAAACCAAATCCGACCGCACAAGCATTAAATTTGCGCCCATCAAATTCCGGGAACTGTACTAGAGAGACCTCAAATCAGTGGTACTGAAACAAAGACCTAGACAGGTGGGTGTGCCATCTCAGTGGGGCGCGAAACCAATTGCAGCTTAGGACAGAATGTTGAGTAAATTGGAAAATCCACATGGTTGCCGCTGGCTCGACCACAATGTATGCATTCTCAGGCACTACGGCTCCATGAACCTGAGGCTGATACCGAACTATTATGTATCCTGAACTACTCAAAGTGATCCAAGACGTTGTTCCGGCGGAAGAACGAAAGCGAAAGTCCATTCTGCAAAAAGCTGTGCTGCGGCTTGCACTTAAGTTGCCTGGTCTGCCTGTTAGTACCAAGCTGCGGTTTCGACGATCTCTGATCAAGGCTCAGATCGGAGATCTTTTTTCCTCGCTGCGTAAATTAAGCGCGCACGGGAGAGCCGACTCACTTGAGGCAGTGGCACCAGATGCTAAAATCAACCGCGGGCCTGAAATTCTGCAATATGCATCGGTCAATGCTACGTACTTCGCTGACCGCCGGTGGTTGAGGATAGAGGTCCAACTTCAGTCGCAGGAAAGCGACCGGGTTCCTGTTTTGACTTTTTCTTCTGGGCGAACCTCGACGGGGCTCGCGGTAAGCCTGCAACAATCGAAAGGAACCGTGAGGCGCTGGATTTTCGAAGGCCTCTCTGCTGGCGTACTGGACAAAGAGTCGGTCATTGCAGAGATACCAGGGGAACGGGTTGTGCGGTCATCGCCTCAACCGATCAAGGTGGAAAATCCCAACAAGCCACCAGTCGTGACGATTGAGCGGGATCCATCACTTTCATCTATATCGACCGAAGACCTTGAAGATCTGGCTAAGAATACACCCAATAGAATATCGGTGCGAGAGCGGGAAGGGTCCAACGACGTCGCCCTTTTTCCGGATTTCAAGGCACCAGAAGACCTCGCTAATCACTATTTTCGGGCGGTTTGGTATCTGACGGGCCCAGCGGGCCAAGTCCGCAGGTGCACGATAGGGACGTCGCTAGAACGGCCCAACTTGCGCCCGGCGGGGTTTGCAGAAGTAACGTCAGGACGGCCGGATATTGTCGAGTTAATCTCTGATGAAGCAGACTATTTCGAGCGCGTTTCCAAAGCGCGACTGATCCTAGTCTGGAAGACCATATCTGACGACGCCTTGCGCGCGATGCGGCAGATGCTCCCAGGCGCAGAAATCTTACCCGTGGCCACAGAAGATCCTACGTCCGTCGAATTCGGGAACTATGCCCGAGCGAATTGGCAAGCGCTCACCCCGGATCAGCGGACAGACATTCTGCAACAGAGTAAACGCCGGCTTGGGCGCGCAATTGAGTCTTGTCGCTCGCGCGGTCTCAAAAAAGCAGTCGTATTTGGAACCGGTCCATCCATCGACCACGCGTTCGACTATGATTTTCGCGATTGCCTGACGATTGTGTGCAATACTGCGGTTTCTGACCCCGCCCTTCTGGCCCATGTTCGCCCCGAATTCGTCTGTGCGGGTGACGCCGTCAGCCACATGGGTGTGTCGGAATACGCTGGGCAATTTCGGTCCGATCTGTGCAGTTTTATCTTGAGGTCAGATGCTTGGTTCGTAACGACAGCGCGGCTTGGCTATGTCATCGCCGCGCATCACCCCGAGATCGCCGAACGGATTATCCTCATAGAACAAATAACGGACGACCCAGTCACGGACCTCGAGGCCTTCTTCGCCCTTCCGCGGCTCGATAGCACATTGAACATTCACATGCTGCCCTTGGCCGCCACAGTCGCAAAAACGATTTATTTTCTGGGATGCGATGGAAAGAATCCGGACGTGGACAAGAACGAGGACTTCTGGGCTCATTCGCCTCGAGCTCATTACCATGAACTCGTCGACACGGGTCATTTGTGCCATCCAACCTTCAATGCGCGGCGCCAGATCGCAACGCATGCACGCTTTCTAGACAGCACGGAGCGATCCTGCGTCGAAGGGGAAATTCAGGGCAAACGTTACTTTGCATTACGACCGTCTCACACGCCCGCTCTCAAGGCTCGACCGGTTCCCGGTTCCTTTCTCAAAGATGGCGGGGAAGGGAAGATTGCGCTGAGGGACACGCCGGTAACCGCCGTTCCTTCAAGCGGCCGAAGAATATGTCTAGTCATGCGAGCTCCACACGCGCTTTTCTCAGGTGGACGGTATCATGCCTTGTTGTTGGCAGAGGCGCTTGGCTCATTGGGAGATGACGTTGTTGTCTGGACAAACAACTATCCGTCTTGGCTTAATAATCTTACACTCCAGCCTGCTCATTACCGGCTTCAGTTGCATGTTAATCCATTCAGTGAACCGCCGGCTGGCGATTTCGATGTCGTGATTATCGTTCCGGATATGAGCGCAGATTCTACACCTTTTGAAAAGGCGCTCACCCTCGCACGCGATACTGGTGCCATAACATCATTGATCAATTTCGAGACTCCGAATTGGTTCAACGAGCTCGCAAAGATCCCTAGAGACCCTGCGAAATGGCGTTTCTGGAAGGCAATGTCGAGTCATGTGGACGCCATCGTCTCGTCGGCTGAAGCGGCGGTCGGTTATGCCAAAGATTACTATACAACAGTCTCCGATTCCTGCGAGTTCGCAGCGGTACCGCCGTCGATAAACACACCGATCGCGGATCTTGTGCGTGCTCGCGACCTCCAGCCCGAAAACCAAATCATTTGCATCAGCCGTTTTGGCACCGGTTCGGAGCACAAGAACATCCGGGCCATGACGTCACTTTTGTCGGACGCGACCCGGGGGCACACTCTTGCGCTGATTGTCGGAACAGCTGATCTGCCCGACGGCGAAGAAATAGACAAATTACGTGCCGCATTCGCCGCTCATGATGTGAAGCTAAAACTGCTCCATAAAATCTCGGACATCGAAAAGTTCGAACAGATTGCTCGCTCCAAATGCATGGTTTTCCCGACTCTTTTCGAAGGATTCGGATATCCACCGATCGAAGCACTTTATATGGGGCGGCCCTGTATCGCCTATGATTTGCCAGTCCTTCGAGAATTCAGCGACGGGTTGACGACGTTTGTTCCCCGGGGAGACATTACAGCGATGCGCTCAGCACTTGCCTCAATGATCACCAAACCGCAGACTGAGCCTCGCCGGCTCCATGAAGGCATCTCCCAAGTTGCTTCAGGGCAGAGGTTCGCCCAAGATATCGATTCGTTATTTGCCAGGATGCTGGTAAGACCAAGTCGAGCTGCATCAAATTTCGAAGCAGATGAATTTCGCGCCAAAGCTGCGGAAATCTACGAGCGGGAACGGTTGAACAAATTAACAGCTGCGCTGGCGAAAGGGCTTCCGGAAAATGACGCACGTACGGAAATCGCCGCGATGTTGCGGGGACTGGCCAAAGCAATTGAGACATAATCTTGTGTTGGCCCAAATTGAGAAGTCGCCAACCCAACTAAACAAATCGGACAAAGAAGGCGGTCATTAAGATGGAAGACAAACTTAACCAGCTTCGTGGCGATATCAGTAACCGGCTATGCCACGACATTGCGCCTATACTTGATGAAGAATTTGATGCTGCATTGTGGAATGATGACGCTCTCTTTAATTGGTTTATGCTAGCAAAAAGAGACACCTTCATCGATTACATTGCGGAAGCTGTCTCGCTTGATAGAACTATTGTCGAAAAGCTTATTGTTCGCGATACGCTCGCCTGGAAGAACGCTGTTGTTAACGGCGAGGCTCGGCGTTGGGATAGCTTGAGAGAAAAGATATCGGCTCGCTTTGCAGTATACGAAAAGAACTTGAATGTGATGCGACAGCTATCCTCTCTCTGCGAAGACAAAACGGGGTATCTTGATGTTGGCTGTGGCCTTGGCTTCACCATGATGGCCGCACGGGAACTTGGTTTTCAAAAGGCTCACGGTGTGGAAGTCGACCAAGCATTTGCCAATACAGGCCTGTCTCTCATTGATGCCGGAACGGAGGGTAACGTTGGCTATGTGTTTGGAGATTTCATGACTGAGAATTTGAATCCTCCATATTCACTCATTACTTTCTTCGATGTTCTCGAGCATGTGGTTGACATCGATCAATCAATAGACCGCGCTTGCAATATGACACCGGAAAAGGGAACCATATTTTTCTATCAGGGTAACTCACGTGCAATACCGATTGTGCTTTCAGAGCCACATTACCGCATTCCATTTCTCACTATTATGCCAACGGACATAGTGATAAAAATTCTTTTGAAGAAACAGAGGATTAGTAGTCCTGCCGAATACGTCGTGAATAAATGGCCCGAGACCAGTGTATTTTCAAAACAAGGTTGGCACAGTGCAATGGTTAGTCCTGAACGAAACTTTCGTAGTGGTGCGGAATTTATGAGCCGTGAAAGAGCGGTATCGGCGGTTGCAAACTTCCAGGCACAGTTCGAATCAGAGATACTCTCTTATTTGGAAGCGGATGACCGACCCCATGCGCAATCGGCGCTAGATGCGTATGTGGACAGATTTAACCAGAAGCTGGCTGACGACGATGGAGACTTTCATACCGAATATCTTATGAATTCTTGGAGCATCGTGATGGCGCGAGATCTGGAGTTTTTTGATCACGAGTTTAGAAAAAATAGTGACGCATCATTGATTGCGCTGTCTTAACAATTTTTCCTTTTGAAAGGCGGGCGGACGGGCACTTCGCAAAACTTAACCATGTCCGCGCTGTGTTTGGTGGCTGTCAGATACGAAGGTACTTTAAAGTAACCGGTTTCTGTGTTTGGGTTCGATAGGCCGTTTTTTTGGGGAGGGAACTTATCAAAGGCTGCGTCAACTTTTAGGTGGCGAGAAACCAATAGGAAGAAATCGAATGACTAATCTGCCGCAAAACGACCCCCTTCCAAACAGAGCCGGTTTCAGCAGATGTGAGTATACGCCATCCTCTGGCCTTTTGCTGGTTTCTGGATGGGCTCTTGGAAATCTGCAATCTGTCGAATTGGTAACAGCATCAGGAGACAGTTCGTTCTCTGTCATTCTTAGGAAGAGTCGCACAGATGTTTCCAGCAAGTTTCCGGAGTATGAAGATCCTGCGCCAGGCTGGGAACTTCAGACTATATTTTTTGGCGAACTCTCCGATTTAATGCCAGTTACGGTGAACGTCTGTTTCGACGGAGAAACACTGTCGTTTTCAAGGGAGGCAGTGGTTCAACCCGGCCCCTCTGCGTCCTACGCGACACTGCTTTCTGACAACCGTTACAGCGAAGTATCAGCACTGCTCGATTTTGTTGCGTCTTTACACACATACTTATCTGATGATGATTACGACGCTTGCATTGCTGTGTGCGAACGGAATGACTTTGCGATCGTAGAGGCGCCTAATTTTCGCAAAATTCTGTTGCAGAAAGTTTTTGGAGATGGGCCGGTTCGCCTACTGGGGCGTGAGTTCACTTTTGCGAACTTGAATGATGCAGTAATGTTGATTGATGAAATTCTCTTGCAGGATTGTTACCGCTATGTGCCGAGTCAACCAGATCCATTAATCGTTGATTTGGGTGCTTCCAATGGTATCTTCGCTGCCTCGGTTTTGGAGAGTTTTAAGGATGCAAGGGTTATTGCGGTTGAAGCCGATCCCCAAAACGTAGAACTTTTGAAAAAAAATCTTTCGCCGTATAAATCGGATAGAGTTCACATTATTGGCGGCGCGGTAGCATCCGGTACCTCGCCTAACGTAGAGCTTGTTGTTCCACAAGATTACAACATTTGGGGTGGATTGGGCGCAAGTACCCAGAGCCGTCAACGATTTGATTCAAGGGATTTGAGAACTATCGAGGTCCCTCGCATCCGGCTTGCGGACCTAATAACAGAAGAAGTTGATTTCTTGAAAGTTGATATTGAAGGCGCGGAATATGACACACTCATCGATGACGTTGCCTGCCTTTCTAGAGTTCGCCGACTGGCGATCGAAATTCACTTTGATATCCCAGATGCAGGAAACCGTCTCGCGACATTGATCTCGCAGCTGACTCAATCTGGGTTTATGCTGTCCTTCTCAGGACCTCCAGTAGGAAGGATCGACGAAAACTCAATCCCCTCAGCGCTTTTGTATGGAAACCGACCATAGATGCTTGATCTCATTATTTGACTGATGGCTGTGTAAGACAGATTAACGCATTGAGTGGTGCTCTCCTCCGCAACTTTGGACTGTCAGAAGCTGCGTTATTCCGGTTTTGTAATCCAAGTCTATCTACGCCGGCTTAGGGACTGGATCGATGGCCCTATTGACCTGCTAAAGCTTGATATCGAAGGGGCTGAATACGATGTGTTTGAGGATATCGAAGACAAGTTTCACCTTGTTCGACGTATCGTATGTGAGGTGCATGTGGATGCAACAAATCAGGCATTGTTCGGACAGCTGGTGACGCGCCTCGCGGAACATGGATTTGTCTCGGAAATTTCTCGTGCTTGGTACTTTTCGCTATCCGAGTACCTTGGCCACCCGCTCGAAGATGCTGGCCGACCTTATTCTTTGACACTGTGGGCGAGGCAACGACAGGATGTTAATCCCTAATCCTGAAGTATCCCACTTGACGTTGCTTTCCGGTCGTCATTTACGACGCTTCCTACTCCAGGCGCGTTCGCACAGATACCAACATGAGACCTGTCGAAAAACTTTGGAATTCTTGCGATACAGTCGCAGTATTTTTTCATCCTTTGACGGAGTGGCTTGCCAACCAAGACCCGCCGCCTAGCACTCAACCGAAGGAACCCGTCGTGCTACGTGAAGGTGAATCAGTTCAGTTGGGGAGGCTCAGCCGGGGTGAGGTAGGAATGTAGCAAGTTTGCAAGTAACCACTCGCATGGGAGATAGTCTTGGACGACCGTCTTTATGTTCTGGCCTCATTGATTTACAGCCAGAATAGCACGGTTGCTGCTAGAGCGA
>NZ_WQDY01000008.1 GCF_013033355.1 Ruegeria lacuscaerulensis | reverse complement strand
TCGCGATCGACTATAACCCGTGGCATGGGCCTTCAACGACCTCTGAGGGCCCACCCTCGGCACCCGTGACACCCGAATCCACTGGGGCACAAACGGGGGCATTTCGAGGGTGAGCACGGGGTATTCTGACCGCTAGAGAGGTCGTTAGCGGGTGCCAACAGGAGCGACTAGACCGCTAGAGCAACCGTCCATTGGGGCTGAGACGACTGCTGGCGACTGGTTCCGGGGGCTGAAGACTGGTCGCTGGTGCTGGTGGTTTTGGTGTGGGTGCCTTTGATAGGAACATCGGGTGTTCTAACCGCTCGCTGAAGATATGCTGACGAACCCTATAGGCTGGGTGGCGAGGGAGATAACGCATGTCCATGTAGTCATCGACCAACCTGGGTGTCTTTCGTTCCACCTCATCACAGTCTTCTGTTCGCCATGCTCGGCGGCCAGGCCAGCCATCATTCGCGCGAAGATGCCCTTGTTGCTCCACCGTTTCCATCGGTTGTACAGTGTCTTGTGCAGTCCATAGGCAGCAGGGGCATCCCGCCACCGCAAACCTTTGCTTTTGATGGAGACAATCCCGCTCAACACACGCTTGTCATCAACGCGCGGCTTGCCGTGGGGCTTGGGTAAGAGGGGCTCCGGACGCGCCATTTACGCATCCGTAAGCCAGAAGAGATCAGACATGTTCACCGCTCGTTTTTGAACCGTGAATCACGCCGCAAAACAGAAATCAATGGGTCCTGTTTCTAAACCATCACCCCCATTTAACTCTCCAACTCGCGTAAAATCGATGATGCAGCTCCCGTGCGGCGAAAGAGCTGTTCATGCCTGATGACCGCACCAAAAATGGGTGCGTTCCGCCATCAGGCTATCCAGATACACCAACCGGATAGCTGAGCTCTCATTGGCACTTGAACGCCCATACCTCAGACTACGATACACCTGCTAATCACCGAAACGATCCGACATCGGACAGGGCGCGAGCAGCTGGATTTGCTGCAAATGTCCAACACTCAACGGGATTTTTTAGCTCGGGCTTGACGCCGGATTGCTCGGAATGTTCTCTCTAATACATATAGATTGGAAACCGTATTCAAGGCCACTTCGCTTGTATCAAAAACTGGCACTGGGTCGCATACGAAACGCGTCAAGGATAATGAAATTACTTTGCTTTGTTAGCCTTTCAATCGTTTTTCTTTCAGTGTTGCGGGCGTTTTCAGGGCTGGAGCACGCCTCTTTGTGGACAGACGAACTGTTCACCGCATATTTTGCCGACCCAAAGCTGGCGAATTTCGATAATTTGCTTGCGCGCGCGACCGAAGATGGCCACCCCCCTGGGTACTACATTATCCTCTGGACGGTTTTGCGCTTGGTAGACGGTGAATTCGTGACCGTCGCGCGCGGCTTTTCCGCAATAACTGCGACAATAGCTCTTGTTCTGGTGTATCTAGCCCCACTCCCAACTGTCAGGTGGCAAGCGCGCTTGGTGTCCCTTGCAGTTGCAGTGACTTCGTTGAACTGGTGGTATTTTGCTGATGAGGCTCGCTCTTACGGGTTCGTTTATTGCCTTGTCGCGATTGCAATATTAACTGGCCTTCGGTGTCGTCGCAGCTTTTCAAACAATTTGCCTTTTGCTGTTTGGCTCTCCTCGTTAACTGTCACTTCCATATTGACGGTTTTTATTCACTATTATTCGATTTTACTATCCGGGGCGATTTTTGGAGTTTTACTTCTAAGTTGTACTAAATGGTCACAACGGGTTCTGGTTACTTGCTCAGGATTTGCAGTTTTAGTCTTTGCAGTCTGTCTTGTGATTTGGCACATGCCCAAAATTGTCGTTGACGTACAGAACACCTGGTTCGAAGCCAGCGTGCCATTTATTTTGGAACACATCGCGCGGGGAGTAAACATATCGGGCTCGCCAATGGTGGTCGCGATCTTTGTTCTACTCATGTGCCTAATTACAATTTTGATTGTAAAATCTTGGGATTTGGCGTCTCTCAAATCAACTCTTACCCCAGATCTGTCTGCGGGGGTATTATTCTTATTTTCCGTAATTGCGTTAACGATTGTTCTTGGAATAATCGTTTCTGTTCTTTTTGTACCCGTGTTTTCGTTTCGGCTCTTTCTCATTTTTGCGCCGATACTTTGGGTTTCCGTCGCTTATTTCATGGAATGGATTTGCCGCATGATCTCCCTGCGCGACACTCCACCGGTACTTGAAATCACAACAACCTTGGCTTTATCGACTGCGTTGATCATTGTGACCGCACACAACATGATCGGGAGCACACCTCTGAAGGAACCATGGAAACGATCAGCGCGATACATCGCATCTCTGGACAGCTGTTCGTCTTCGAAAATTCCGATTTCATGGTTTGAACAAAAACATTTTTCGGAAGACGACCCAGAACGATTTTACGGCTTCTACCTGGAACCAAATGCGCAAAGAGAGTGGTTGAAAATACCGCGTCAGCAATCAAATATTGCGTCTGAAATGCTCGCGCTAAAAAACCATGTCTTGCGCGTGGCTGGAGACCCCGAAACCTGCCCCGTTCTCTTTTGGAGCATCCATTTCTTCAAAGACGAGCGGTTGGCTGAAATGAAGACCTTTCTGGATGAAACTTTGAAGTCGAATGGCCATGGAGAAATGTGGGTCGAAGTATTGTTTTCCAAGAAGGGGTCATACTCTGCCCTCATGATGCTAGCGTCGGAGTCAAATTCTCATTTAAAATCGGTTTGTTCGCCCCCCAACACCGATACTGTTTGCCAGCACTGGTTTGAGAGCTAGTAACAAAAAACTGTTGAAAATGGCAACTTCGCGCTTTTAGATGCTGGCTGCGCTTAGGGTCAGGACTCATAGCCAATAGATGACCAGAGCTGAGAGGGAGACCTTCGGGTATCTGACGTAACGGGTTGCTACACGGCATCAATCCTTCAGCCTGCCGAGCATGATCTCGATCCGGTCGCGCTGTCTGTAACGACCCGTGTAGTACTTATCCGTTGTCTTTCGCTGCTTCCGACCGGGGATACAAGTGCGTATCCCGTTGCCTTGTAACGCTTCTCGGAACCAATGGGCATTGTATCCGCGATCTCCGAGAAGCCAATCGATTTTCGGTATGCCGCTAAGCAGAGCCCCAGCACCGATGTAGTCGCTGACCTGCCCTGCGGTGACCTGCTCCCCTTTGAGTCCGCATTTTTTAGTTAGCTCTGTTCAGGGTTTGGTCCTTTCTTGACCGTTGGTGATACTCCCGCTGGGTGAGCCCGTCGAGGCTCGAATGCGGGCGGTGATGGTTGTAGTCGTTGCGCCATGCCGCAATCATGCGGCAGGCATGGCACTGAGACGGGAACAGGTGTTCGTTCTAGCATTCTTCCCGCTTCCTTTCGTTGAAGCTTTCGACCAATCCGTTCTGCATCGGCTTGCCGGGTGCGATGTAGTGCCAGCCGACCTAACGGTCTTCTTGCCATTTCAGCATCGCGTTCGAAGTCAGTTCCGTGCCGTTGTCGCTGACCACCATACAGGGATAGCAACGCAGTTCAGCGATGCGATCCAGTTCACGGGCGACACGCGCACCGCCAATTGATGTGTCTACGATGGCAGCCAGGCATTCCCGGCTGAAGTCATCGATCACATTCAGCACCCGGAACCGCCGTCCGTCTTCCAGCGCGTCCGACATGAAGTCGAGCGACCATCTCTGGTTTGGGCCCTGGGGGATGGCCATAGGAGTTCTGGTGCCGACTGCGCGCTTGCGTCCGCCCCGTTTACGAACGGTTAACCCTTCTTCGCGGTAGAGCCGGTACAGCTTCTTCCAATTCACTTCCCACCCTTGACGTTTCAGCAAGATGTGCAGGCGGCGATAGCCGAACCGACGCCGTTCGGACACTATTTGCTTCATCCTTGCCCGCAGTTCCGTGTCAGCGGGGCGCTTGGATGTGCGCCGATAGACCCCAGGATCGATCCCGGCCAACGCACAGGCGCGCCTCTGATTGTAACCCTTGGTCTTCATCGCCCAGTTCACAGCATTCCTCCTCGAACATGCGTCCATTGTCCTCGGACCAATGGCGGACAAAGGCCACATCCTCAGAAGTTTTTTCCGAGCACCTCTTTCAGCGTCGCTACATCCATCATCTGCTCGGCCAGCATCTTCTTAAGCTTGGCGTTCTCAGATTCCAGCGTCTTCAAACGCCGCGCGTCGGACACTTCCATGCCGCCATACTTCGACCGCCATTTGTAAAACGTCGCATCGCTGATCCCTTGCTTGCGGCACAGCTCCTTCGCACCAAACCCGGCTTGATGTCCCTTCAAGATACCAATGATCTGTTCTTCGCTGAAACGGCTTCTCTTCATCGTCTGTCTCCTCAGGTAGAGAACAGGCTAAACAAAATTCGAGGACATTTTAGGGGAGCAGGTCGCTAAGCTCATGCATACGCAGTATAGCGACGTCCGCTGTATCGAAATTTGGCTCTCCACGCAGATCCTTCATCGGATCATCACCTTCTTTTATAGGGGCATGCGCCAAAGCAACTAAAGCGAAGTAATCTGGAGAAACATGAGGCGTCCCGAAAATCGCTCCGGGCGACAAAAAAGCGACTACTGACATTTCACCGGAATACTCAAACTGAGGTTATAGTCTATCGGATACAGACAATTCCGAGTGTTGGCGAAAATCTGAGATAGCGTGATCTGCTGTCAGCAAAAGGCCGTTGGCGTCTAAGCCGAACGCGGTCGCTAGTCCCGTAAGTTCGCCATTGCGCCCTGCGTAAAACAGCGGAACAACGGCTTTTCTAGTGTTAAATGGGTCGTCCACAGGAAAGAAAGTTTCGTTGAAATCAGCGTCTCTGCTCGGGACCAGAGTCCAGTCGACGCGCCCCTCTACTTCCGTTTCCAGAGTACGAACACTAATCCAGCAAATTGCCATTATTGCAATTCCTTCAATAATTAACCCTTCATAATATTTAAAAAATTGCAGCTATTTGAAAGAGCTAACCCCCACCACCCGCCAGCACCAGCGACCAGTCTTCAGCCCCCGGAACGACTCGTCAGCGGGTCGTCAGCGCCGGTGGGCGGGTCTCCAGCGGTCTCGTAGGCTGTCCCTCAAGTTACAATAAGCGCCCCCTCTATCGCCAAAATGCCCCGTGCTCATTCCGCTGACGCTCCATTCCGCCCCCGAAACCGCCCCAGTTTCTGCCGCCGGTTGGAAATGCCTATAACAATCATCGATCGGCAAGGATTCCTACCACCCCAGCCAGTTCATTCATGCATGGAACGACGACAGGCTCTTGGGGCTAAACCCTCCGAGAAATGCCCCAGTTGTTTCGGGCGTTCTGACCGCTAGAGGACCTTCACTGGCGCTGACCACCGCTAACGGGTCGTTCCGGGGGCTTGCAGGTGCAGGCGAGTTGGGGTGAAGTAGACGTTCCAGCTTAGTGCGGTGAAGGACCGTTGAGAACTCTAAATGCACGTTCTTGTGGGTAGAGCATTGCAACCGAAATGGCCCGAGGCGTTCAGGGCACCAGTTGTGACCAACGTGAGTTTTTCAAAATGTCTCAACCCCCCGGAGTATACCAAATTGGCGAAGTGTAAGCACGTTCCTGAGTTGACGTAGGCACCTCGGCAGGCAGTTCGTCGCCGAACCGAACGGCATCGTAAATTGTCCACCTCGGTGTGGGAATTTCCAAGACACGGGCATAGTAGAAAGCGCTCATAGAAGGGTCGAAATCGGGGTCTTTCCAAACGGTGATCAGTTCCGGGGAACCTATTGAATTCGTAAACGTACCCGTTGCAACATCCACGGTGTTCCCCACCGCTGGCAGGTTGCCGTCCGCATCGGGTTCTCGGTCTCCCGACCAAGCCACGTCATAGACCCGCTCTTCAGTTTCGCCGCTGGAATTTAGCCAACCTTTCACAATCTGAACACGGTCGAGATTGCCGGAGAACGGATCTTTCAGCGCAGCAACCAGGAAGGTCGGGGCGTCCGCGCCTTGTGTCGCGTCCGCGAGGTCCCCACCCATCGGAACGCCTTTTTCATATCCTATTTCTGCGGGCAAACGAGATCTTGCGTCAGCTTCCGTAAAATCCCAACCACCAAAGAAACGAACCACGATGCGACTACCGGTTGTCCCGTAAACTTCCTTCCGTTCCATCGCGTCGAAGATGGCTTCGCGTGTGTTGTCCTGAGCCCAGACCGCTGCATAGCCAGAGGCTGCCATTTCCCACCCGAGAATCTTCAGGGCATCGAACTCGCCAACGACATGCTGCCAACGGCCAGGTTCCGGCTCGACGCCAGAGTGTTTGCCAAAGAAATTGTCTTCTTCCGCCGTTGCCAAAGCAGTATGGCTGTCGGTCGAGCCCACTACTCCGAACTTGTATGGATTGGTGCCGAGCTGAGCTTCTAGCTTGAGACCGTTCTTCAAGGCCGCGCGGGCGTATTCGTACTAAAGCATCCAGTCTTCTTTGGGAGTCGGACCCAGATTGGATTTATCCCAGGTTTCATAGTCTGCGAACTCATCGTTCGGGCTGAGAAACGGGTGAGTTTCTCCATCACCTTTGATTTGGGTAATCTCATACATCGGCTCCCACTTAGCACGCCGCTCTGCGTAGTCTTCTGTCAAAGGCTCACCCGTTTCGGGGTTTGTCTCGACCGGAAACATCAAGCCGTTGGAGACGTTGCCGTTGTGGGCAAGGGCCAGTACACGACCACCAGTCTCTAGTTCATAAGTTTCCATCCAGTCCCAAAGCCGTTCCGGATTAAATGTTTCTGCAGTTGTGAAGGGCAACACTTGCCGAGCGCGAATGGCATTATCCCGGTAGATCACATTGCGGTGGAGGTTGTTGCCTGCTTCGGTGGACGTCCACTCGTATCCGATGAACGCAGTGAACGTGCCAGGGTCATTGTGATGATCCGCAGTTTGTGTGAACTCGTCCCATACGGATTGTACAAACCTTCGATCTGCAACAGCCTCGGGAAGTGCCTCGCCGGTGATGCCGGCAAAGGTTTCAATAACTTCCATAGTGGCTCCAAGTGCAACGTCTCCGCCCGCATTAAGCCGTTCGCTCCAGTCTCGGAGCGTTGCATCGCGCATCAGCGTGGAGTTTCCCGCGATGATTTCGTTCATTGCCCCCATGGCATCAGAATGATCGGATACAACAAGCCAGTCGAGCGGACGCGATAACTTCACACGGAGGCCATGTGATGTGGTGACTTCCTCACCACGTGCAAACCTATAGGCATCGTCGGGGCTAAGAATAACGCCAAATCCGCGGGCATCGAGTGAATTTGATGTGTGCAGGTGAGTGTCCCCCCACAAAGGTCGTGTAGGAAAATCCCGACCTGCATAGGGTGAGAAATCGGCGGGTGCGGGCTCACGCATATCATCAACCGATATGGTCATTTCTCCAACTTGCCCACCTTGTGCGGCCTCTTGAGCATGTGAAGAGCTTGTTATGAATGCTGCGGAAACTATTGCTGTCGATGTCGTTAGAAAAAACTTCATATGAACCTCCCAGCCGAGATGAATGCCAGCTTATGGCAACATCTGAGTCGGTTGTTCGTCAAGGAAAACAACGGTTTTCGTTGTTGAGCAAAAGAGAGCCTGAGGGAGATTCGACCAAAACCGGACCGCAGCTTCGCCCGCAAATCTGACGCTCTACCGCTGTGAGAAAATACCGCAACGAGTGGCCGTTCTTGACGACTGGCAGCTTCGTTCGACAGTCTTGAGTCCGTGAGCTTAATTGGAGATGTTGTTATGAAGTGGTTGTCCCGCACATTCCTACTGTCCTTATCTCTTCTATTTGCCGAGGCCGCTTCGGCTCAAGAAAAACCTAACATCGTATTCATATTTCTAGATAATTTTGGGTGGGGCGAACCCGGGTTCAATGGAGGTGGCATAATCCGTGGTACTGCGACTCCCGAGATGGACGCCCTCGCCGCACAAGGATTACGGCTCACGAACTTCAACGTTGAAAGTCAGTGCACTCCCTCCCGCGCAGCGACGATGACGGGACGGTACGGTATCCGGAGCGGCAACCACACAGTTCCACTGGGAGGAGGAGTCTACGGTCTGACTCAGTGGGAAATCACGATGGCCGAGATGCTGAAGGATGTAGGATACAACACGGCCATGTACGGGAAATGGCACCTTGGATGGACCGAGGGGCGCTATCCAACCAACCAAGGTTTCGACGAGTTCTACGGTGTTGAGACTACTGATGTCACGGTCTGGCGCACGCTTCCGGGATTTGCCGAAGCGAACATGGAAGACCCTGTGGTGATGCAAGGTGTTGCAGGTGAACCGGCGACAGTCGCGCGCGACTATGATCTGGATTATCGCGGTGAGATAGATGGCGACCTAACAAAGAAGGCCATCGATTTCATCGAAACCCAGAGCCAGGAAGATGCACCATTCTTCATCTATCTTGCTTACACACAGACCCACTATCCAAACATCGTGTCCGAAGAGTTTGAAGGCGCCACTGGAAACGGCGTCTGGGCCGACATTCTACTTCAAACAGATAGCTATATCGGACGCATCGTTGATGCGATTGAGGCGGCAGGCGTTTCCAACGACACCGTGGTGATATTTACTGCTGACAACGGCCCAGAAGCTCTTCCGGTTGGAAATGCCAACGTCTCGCCAGTTCCAGCGGTACATGGTACGGCCGGGCCTTGGCGCGGTACTCTGTTCACCAGCCTCGAAGGAAGTATGCGTGTACCCTTTGCAATCAAGTGGCCGGGAAAGATCCCTGCCGGTTCTGAAAGCAACGATGTTGTCCACTCAATGGATCTCTATCCGACTCTTGCGGCTTTCGCAGGGGGCAAGGTGCCTGATGACAGGGCCTTTGATGGTGTCGACCAGTCAAAGTTCTTTCTTGGTGACCAACCAAACTCAAACCGAGAAGGTGTTATCGTCTACATGGGTGAGCAGATATTCGGCGTAAAATGGAAGGATTGGAAAGTTCTTTTCAAAGAGAATACGACTGCTTTTGGTGCAACGGAGTCTTTCGACACACCAAGGGTCTACAACCTTTTGAATGATCCACACGAGCGTGAAAGCGTACTCTTCCCGCACACATGGGCAGCCGAAAAGGCGCTGCCGCAGTTGCAGGAGCACCTCGCTACATTCGAGAAGTTTCCTCCGATCCCCCCGGGAACGCCGGATCCCTATGAACCACCCAATGACTGAGTGACGGCTTTGTCCGCAGTACCGTCATTTAACCAACCGTCAAACAATGCCCACTTTGGAAAAAGAAAAGAGAAGCAGAACTCCCGCGGCAACTCGTTAAGATGCGCCGAGGGTTGGTATACAGGGTGGTCTACGGTTGACGACATAGTCAGCCAGCCATTGCCAGTAGGCTTCCGCATCTCGGAAAGCTAGATGAATCCTCGGGCTCAATCCTTGCCAACAAAAGCAAGACAACACCAAGCCAACAGACCTGTTAGTGATCGGAAATTTGTTACCCTTCGGGCGCATCCATAGTTTCGCCGTAGGATCAAGCGATACTGTCAGGCTAAAAAGCGTCCCGACGAACTGAAATTGGTTTTTTTGTCCTAAGTGGCAATTCGCATTTTTTCATCGCTGCAACAGGACGCAATTGAGAAAATTTTTGACAGAGGGTACCTGCAAAATGATATAATAAAACGTGAATATTTATTAATACAACACTTCTTGCGTGTTCAATAATCTTGAATTGGGAGGTTCATATGCTTGGGCGCTATGCTTGTTTGCTGACTTTGTTAGGTGTTCCGCTGAGTGCATGGGCCGACGCCATACCCACGAAAGAGGCTGCCGAAGGGACCTTTGCGGAACGACCGTTTTCCCCATATGCCAACCGCTCGTTCCCTGAACGGCCACTTTGGGGTGATACACATTTGCACACTGGCCTGTCGCTAGATGCAGGTGCCTTTGGAAATACACTGCTGCCTGATGAAGCCTGGCGGTTTGCAAAGGGTGAACAAGTCATTTCCTCGACAGGTCAACCGGTAAGGTTGGCACGGCCACTAGATTGGATGGTTCTGACCGATCATACCGATCTGATGGGATTTGCGCCCGACCTACAGGCCGGAAAGCCCGGCGTGATTTCCGATCCGAAAGGACTGGAATGGTACGAAGGATACAAAGCCGGAGGAGAAGAAGCCGGAAAAACCGCCTTCGACATCATCACCAATTTCTCGCAGATGACCCTGCCCGAAATCCTCCTAGAGTCGTACAGCCCCGGCGCTGACGCATTTGCATTTACCTGGGAGAACATCGTTCTGGCGGCAGAAAGACATAATGATCCCGGCACCTTTACAGCCTTTATTGGGTTTGAATGGACCTCGGTACCCAAGGGGTTCAATCTACATCGGAATGTCATGCTGCGCGACGGGCCAATTCGGGCGCTTCAAATGGTGCCACCAGTGACGCAGCCGCCTTATGGGAATACCGACCCAAAAGCGCTCTATTCGTGGTTAGAAGAGTATCAGGCGAAAACTGGCGGCCGCGCTGTTGCCTTTGCCCACAACGGAAATTTGTCCAATGGCTGGATGTTCCCAACCGAAGACACCTATCACGGCGGCAAGGTTGATGAGGAATACGTGAAGGCTCGCGCAAAATGGGAGCCCCACTATGAAGTCACCCAGATCAAGGGCGACGGTGAAGCGCACCCGTTCCTAAGCCCGGATGATGAGTTCGCCGATTATGAGAACTGGGACGTTGGAAATCTGGATATCACCGAACTAAAAACAGACGATATGCTGGCCGGTGAATACGCCAGAGAGGCGTTGAAGCGCGGCTTGTTGCTGGAAGAGAAGTTCGGCGTGAACCCGTATAAGTTCGGAATGGGTGGAGCGACCGACAGCCATACTTCACTAGCGACCGCCGAAGAGGACAATTTTTTCGGCAAATCCGTCAGTGTCGAACCGTCAGCGGAACGGATCAAGCATCCCTTTATAGCCAATGATTTGGGCGAAATTCCCGGTGATCTTCTTGTGGCCTCGGGATATACAGCCGTCTGGGCCACTGAAAACACGCGCGCAGCGATCTTCGATGCATTCAAGCGGCGCGAGACCTATGCCACCACCGGCCCTCGGATCGGCCTGCGGTTCTTTGGCGGATGGGCGTTCGACGATTCCGATATCGAAACCCGCTTCCTTGCTGATGTCGGCTATACCAAGGGTGTTCCGATGGGGTCGGACCTTAGACCGCGCGAAGGCGACACGGCGCCCTCTTTCCTGATTGCAGCACTGCGCGATCCAGTCGGCGCCAATCTGGACCGGGCCCAGGTAATCAAGGGTTGGCTGGATTCCGAAGGAGAGCTGCACGAGAAAGTCTATGATGTCGTATGGTCGGATGACCGGACCGCAGATGACAGCGGCAAGATACCTGCCGTTGGAAACACGGTGGATATCGACACGGCAAGCTGGACTAACACGATCGGATCAGCTGAACTGGTAACTGTCTGGACTGATCCGGACTTCGACCCGGATGTTCGGTCATTCTACTATGTTCGCGCCATCGAAATTCCGACGCCACGCTGGGTGTTGTATGATAAAGTTCGCTTTGGAACTGATCTGCCAGAAAACGCCCAGTTGACCCATCAGGAGCGGGCGTATTCTTCACCAATCTGGTACACACCTAGCGAATGACCAAGTTTGGCTGAGTTTCTTGTATCAAGGGCAGAAATTTCTGCACCACAAGCATTTTTGACGCTTGGAATGGGCAGCGGCGCGGTTGCCAAGCCCATTTGTAAGGGTCGCCTATCCGGTGCCGGACAACAGTTTAAGTAAGGTTGCCTATGCGGGTAATGAGAGAGCCTCTATTCCATTTCATTCTGATTGGAATAGCTATCTTTGGCTGGTTTTATTGGGTGTCTCCGGAAGAGGAAACAGCCGAGAACGTCGAAACGATCACGATTGGCGCGGAAGACGTCGCCCTACTGGCCACACGATTTGAACAAATGCGAAAACGGGCACCCGACGACGCCGAACTACAGGTGTTGATAGGCGATTTGGTCCGGGAAGAGGTGCTTGTACGCGAAGCAAGAAAGCTTGGATTGGATCGTGGCGATCAGGTGATCCGGGCGCGGCTTGTGCAAAAGATGGACTTCCTGACCGGGGCCATAGCATCGTCTGTGACGCCAGAAGACGCCGTACTGCGATCCTATCTCGCGGATAATTCGACCCGCTTCGAAACCCCTTCTATGGTCGCGTTCGATCAGGTTTTTTTGGGTGAATCCCCTGAACAGAGCCAGATCGCCCAGACCCTGTCTGCGTTGAATGCCAAAGAGGATTGGTCAAGCCTTGGCATCTCTTCTCTTTTGCTCAGTACGATGCCGTTGTCAGCAATGAACGTGGTAGACTCCACCTTTGGCCGCGGGTTTTCTGCCGCTATCCAAGATTTGGAGCCAATGGTTTGGTCCGGTCCGGTACAATCGGGGTATGGGCTGCATTTTGTCCGGGTTACCGCGTCTGAGGCCGGCCAGGTACCGCCCCTGGAAGCAATACGCGATACTGTGTTGCGGGAGTGGCGCCGCGAAACAGGTGAAAAACTGACACAAGCCCAATACGAGAGCTTTGCGGCTGGATACCAAGTGGAAATGCCACCTGACCACGAGGCTGGTCAGTGAAGCTGTGCCTGCACATCTTGTTCGCCCTCTGGCTTTGCTGTGTACCGCAGCGCGGAAACCCACACGCGCTTGACCCGGGGTTTCTGGACCTTCGCCAATTGGGTCCGGAAACATGGCAAATCCTCTGGCGCGTTCCGGATGTGAATGGTGAGCCCATGGAAATTGATGCTGTCTTACCCGGACAATGCTCTCCGGCGCGCAGTACCGGTCTGACCGCAGACAATGTCGCTTGGGTATCCACTTGGGTTGCCGAATGCGATGTCCCGTTGGCGGGTCAGGTCGTTTCAATCGAGGGGTTAGGCCGACAGCGAAATGATGTTCTGTTACGCATACAACCTTTGAACGGTGCACCCAAAACCATGCGGTTCACACCCGACACAACGTCACTGACAATCCCGGAAAGCCCCTCCACCTGGTCGACCATGAGCACCTATTTCTGGTTAGGTTTCCAACACATCCTGGAAGGCGTCGACCACCTTTTGTTTGTCTTTGCCTTGTTCATACTCGTGCGCGATCCGTGGCGATTGGTGGGGGCAATTACGGCTTTCACCGTAGCTCATTCCCTGACGCTTGCGATGGCAACCCTGGGGGTTCTGCGGGTCCCTTCCGGGCCTGTCGAAGCGATAATCGCGCTATCCATCGTTTTTTTGGCCCTTGAAATACTCAAACGCAAAGAAGGGAAGATCAGATTGGCGGAACAATACCCATGGATCGTCAGCTTCTGCTTTGGCCTGTTACACGGGCTGGGCTTTGCTGGCGCTCTGTCCGAAATTGGGTTGCCCGCTCAGGATATTCCGGCGGCGCTGCTTGCGTTTAATCTTGGTGTCGAAGGAGGCCAGCTGGCGTTTATTGCGGCACTATCCTTAGTGGTATTTATCTGGCGAATGTTAGCTCCGGCGGCAAGTTCGCGCCTCCACATGATAGCGACGCCAACCACCGGCTACGTGATCGGCGCGGTGTCAGTCTATTGGCTTGTCGAACGCATCAGTGGCTTTTGACACCTGGAATTTGCGGGGCATTTTGACGTTTCTTTTCGGGCCAGAACTCATCCACCACGATATATGCGGCGATCACAAAGAATGCCGCGCTGGCTACTTGCAAAACACGGACAATGCTTTTGACATCTGCCTCGTCCGAAAAAGGTGCGATTGATCCGCCATAGACAATCAGGGTCGTTGTAATAGCAGATCCGGCAGCTGCGGCCAAAGGCGTTTGGGTTTTGCCAAGCGCCCCAAGGGTCAGGCAGAAGAAAAAGCACAGCAATATGGGTGTCAAAATGACCGGTGCGATGACATTCGCTTCATAACAAACGATCGACACCGCCGCGCCCAGCAGGTTGGCCGTCAACATCGCCTTGGCTACGGCTTTGCCCGCAGCAGGCATTGCAGCAAGTTGTTGGCTGAGAAGTGCGACAAAGAACAGGACAAGCAGCGCTGAAGCACCCCACACAAAGAAAACCAAGGCGAATGGAACGGTGACAAGTGACATGCGGACAATGCGCCGATGGGGATCGAAATCCTGAGCCACTGCTGCTTTTTGCTGGGCAGCTGTCGGTGGTTCAGCAGGTATGAGCACAAACATCATCGTTGCTGCAAACCCAGCGAACAGCAGGTTCAGAGGAATCCAAAACACCAAGACCAATGCCAGATCCTGTGACTGAAGCACAAGGTTTGGGATCATCAATGCTCCCATTAGGGCGATAACACCGGGCAAAACCCCAGCACCGGAAACGGACCAAGTGAACGACAGAATGATTCCAATGGCCACGAGGATCAGAAACACAACAGGATATGGGGCAAAAACTGACGACAGCAGAAAGGATAGGAACATCAGCCCAATCGAGAACACGAACAGCTTGCCAAAGGCTGCCAAGGGCAACGCAGCAGGGGCTTGCAAAAACAGTGCTGTAAACACCGCCCCCACCACAGCAAGCGGCCACCCCAGAAGTAAACCCATCGAAAAAACACCGGTTACGCCCAGCGCAAGGCGAAGAACGGCTTGGCGGTCGTCAGTACGCATAGGACAGAATGGAAACCACGCGGATGTAGGTTCGACCCACGAGGTTCAGGAACCCATTGTCGCTGAGATACATAATCACGTCGGCCTGCCCGTTGAGCTGAAAGCGCAGATCGTCTTCGGCGCTTCCGGCCTCATAACCCGGCAACACGATCCGAACGGGGAATCTTTCTGGTTCACGCAGAAACCCTTTGGTACTAGGCGGGCTCGCCAATTGGCCAGGCTCATCGCCACCACTCAAAGATACAGCCGCGCTAAAGCTCTCAATGACACCTGGAATGATTTGACCGGGGTGCATATCCAATACGACATCAACAGGAGAACCCAACTCTGCCCGACCTAAGTTGTTTTCAGTAAAATACGCCTCGATCCAAACGTCGGTTGCATCTAGGAACGTCAAAAGATCCTGACCGGACCGTGCATATGTACCAGGGGCGATCAATAGATTGGATATGACACCCGTCGCCGGGGCACGCAGTTCAGTCCATTCGATGTTTAGCTCTGCATCTGCCAAGGCTGCCAATGCGCGCTGAATTTTTGGGTTTTCTATTCCTTCTTCGCCCAACCTCTGCTTTGCTTTTTCCAAATCCGCTCTGGCATTCTCATAATTGGCCTCTGACTCTGTCAGTTGACCTCGGGCATCATCGGCTTTTGAAACGGCGATCAAGCCTTTTTTTTCCAACGCAAACACACGCTCTGTTTGAAGACGCATCGTATCAAGATCGCTCTGGGCCCGCGCCAATTTAGCTTGCGCGGCCCTCACCTCTGCCGAGGATGCACCGACCTCCTGCGTAGCCGCTTCTAGATCAGCTTCCGCCTTGTCGCGTTGGATTTCATAGGGCCTGGGGTCAATCCGAACCAGAACATCACCTGCCGAGACGACCTGTCCATTCTCAACAAGAACTTCGGTCACTGTACCGGTGACCTGTGGAACGATCTGGGTCGCAATGGCCTTTACTCTGGCATTACCGGTAAACGGCGTTTTTCGGTCAGCGACAAGGTACCAGACAAGGAAAACAAGAATGACGGCCAAGGTGGTCCAAATCGTCTTTCTCATTCCGCCGCTCCTTCAGCCGCGCTTTCGGCTTTTTCGGGCGCATCGATCCAGACCTTGAACAGTTCATAGAAAACGGCGAACAGAACAGGGCCCATAAAAATACCGATCAAGCCATACGCCATCATGCCACCGAGAACACCAATAAGGATAACCAGCATGGGAGTTTCGAGGCCCTTTGAGATGAATACAGGTCTCAAGAAGCTGTCCATTATCGCCACGGGAACGGCCAGTACGGTGAAGATCAACGCTGTGCCACCGGACATGGTGCTCCAGGCGTAGATGACTACTGGAAGCAGAACCAAGCCGGGGCCGATCTGGATAATCGAGAGGATCAGGCAAATGAACGCCAGCGTTGCGGCCGAGCCAATCCCGAACAGCGCCAACAATACCCAAACAACGACAGCCTGAATCGCAGCAACGCCAATCACACCCTTTGTCACATTGCGGATTGTCGCGCCGGCCAGTGTCACGAACTCGCCACCGCGAGGCGCAAAGATACGGTTGGCAAAACGCTGAAGGCCTTGCACCAGGCTTGGACCGGGGCTGAACAAGGCCCCCATGATCAAAACGGACAGGGCCAGCGCCAAGAGCCCAAGCCCGATGCTTAACACCCTTCCGAACAGTGATTTGGTAATCTCAAGAATCTGCGCGCCGTATTTTGCAAGTGCGCCATCGAGGTTTCGTTCAAACAAGCCCCAGACTTCAGCAATCTTGTTTCCAACCAGCGGAAGCTCTCGTAGGCCATCGGGTGCCGGTGGGACTTTAAGCTCGCCTTTGTCTGCTTGTTCCGCAAATTCAGACCCAAGTTCCGCCGCTCCGGATACAGCAGTAGCGACCGGCCCCAAAGTCAGAACGAGACCCAACAATACCAGTATAGTCGTGGCAAGTTTCTTCCGCCCGCCCAACTTGGACTGCAACCAATCGAAAACTGGGTACAGCGCTACGCATAGAATCGTAGCCCAGATGACCACGCTCGCCAGTGGGGCCACCATCGCCAAAGCGCTATAAAGGAATAGCCCTAGAAATAGTAACCTAATTGCGAGATCGACGATCCTCGCATCCTGAGTCTTTTCCATACCATCCCTCCAACATTTGTTTTTTGGTCATTATACTCAAAAAACTTAATATATAAATTTTAAAAATTTCGAGTAGCTCTGCAAAAATTTGAAATCTCTCGTAAATTCAGAATTCAGAGGGGCCAGCCGGTCAAATTATGGTCTGCGCATCAAATCACATCGGCTCAACGAGACAAAAACCTAGTCGTCCTCGTTCTTGTCATCCTGGGAAAGAATTGTATCCGCGACAGTGGTCGCTGCGGTTACGAAAATACCGAGCCCCACAATGATGTAGAACATAGTAAAGATTTTCCCTGCCGCGGTTTCAGGAGAAAAGTCGCCGTACCCCACAGTCGAAATTGTCACCACAGAAAAATAGATAGAATCTAACCAGCTCCAACTTTCGACATAGCGGTAAAACACCGACGCCCATAGGATCATACCGGCTGTAAAGGCAAGAAGGCCCTTCACTCTGCCATCTTTAAGGGCAACGCGGACACCTCGCGTTATTCTGGTTAGTGAATTCATATTACTACAGTATCAAGTGTTTCATAAATACATAGTGTTTATTGAATTTCTTTGTACGTCTACAAAAATCTGTAGCACTCGCGCCTTGCAAATCGAGTGAGAGTTGTAAGCAGCTTTTGTTCGAGTTGCTTTTGGAATACTCAATTCCACTATGCTACTCACATGCCAGAGTCGGCGATTGGATCTCAGCTGTTTCTGCTGACCCACGAATGGTCAGAATTGGTGATCCAACTTTGGGTCGCCTGTCAGATGTATAGGACGACACTGTCGAATGAAGTCAAAGATCAGCCTCAAACAGTTACAAGCACTGGAATCCGTCGTGCGACTGGGCAGCTTTACCCTGGCGGCAAAAGAGCTTGGGGTGTCCCAGCCCACGGTGTCAAACCTCGTCAATTCGTTGGAGCAACACTATCAGTGCCGACTGCTAGACAGGTCAGGGTCGGTTATCAGTTCAACACCTTTGTTGAACAGCATACGAGGTGACATCAAAGCGCTGATCGCCTTGCGAAATGACATTGACGATCGATTGACGGAGGCTCGGAATTTGCACTCTGGAACCTTCCAGATAGGCTACTCCACGTACCAGATAGCGATGCCCTTTATATCCGAGTTTGTCCGTGCCTTCCCAGCGGTCGACGTGACAGCCCGCGCTTTGGCCTCGCATGACCTGCTTCCCCTACTCTACACCGGCGAATTCGACGTGGGTTTAATCACTGCCAAGGAATTGCCACCAGATCTGTCGGGCAAAGAGATATCTGAAACCAGAATCGGCCTGGTTGTTCCCAAAGATCATGCTTTGGCAGACAACGGACCCGTCTCTTGGGCCGAGGTCGCACCATTGAAGCTGATTCAACGTGAACCCAGTTCTTCGACACGGCAAATTTTTGATGCCGCCGCCCAGGTTGCACGGGTTAAACTGACCACGATTTTGGGCCTGGGATCATGGGGATCCATCCGAACACTCGTAACCACAGGCGTAGGCGTTGGCGTCGCTTTTGGGCAGGAATGCCAAAATGAAACTGGGCTCGCTTTCGTTCCGGTTGCAGACAAGAACCTGACGGCGCGCCACTTTCTGGCCTGCCTGCCAGCTATGCGCCATACATCTGCGGTATCAAACTTTTTCCGGATTGCTGAAGGAAAGCGTCATTTGTAACGATTTCATGTCAACTGATCCGACATAGCTTTTCACTATACCCACCAAACCATCATAAATTTGTTAACTTTCATCTCTAGCGCTCTTGCGTCACACAAACGCAGGGATGGCTATGAAGCTTCGCACCTCTCTCCTTTCATTCACCGCATTGGCCACATTGGGAACCCCGGTTCTGGCCAACTGCCCCGTTGCAACCGTAGCCGACCCGATGGGTCTGGAACCCGTATTCCCGCAGCAGCTGGAACTGGTCGAGCTGCAGGCCGCTGCCTCGTGCGAGCTGGGTTTTGCACAAAACCCGGCGATCGCCGATTTGAACGCCCGGATTTTGGGGAACGCGGATCTTGGGCCAGTGGCAGATCGTCTGCCAGTCGAGCCTTTGGTCGTTATGCCCTACGACTCAATCGGTCAGTATGGCGGAGCCATCACCGGCCTGTCCAAAGCGACCGAGTCCGGCACTTCGGACCTGCTGTCGGTGCGCCATGTGAATTTTGTGCGCTATGCTGATGATCTGCAGACCGTGGTTCCCAATATAGCAAAAGCGTGGTCGTGGAATGACGATTATACCCAGCTGACCATCACGTTGCGCGCCGGGCACAAATGGTCTGACGGCGCGCCGTTTACTGCCAAGGACGTCGAGTTCTGGATGAATGATATCATCTATAATCCCGACGTGTACGATAAGACACCGGATCGGTGGCTGTTCGCAGGTGAACAGGCTCAGGTCGAGGCCGTTGGCGACACCACCGTTATATTCACCTTCCCGGTGCCGACCCCTGGCATTCTGAACCGCTTTGCCGTGGACTACGGCCAGCCGTTCCAACCCAAGCATTTCCTAGGCCAGTTCATGGCCAAGCATAACGAAAACGCCGAAGCACTGGCGCAGGAATACGGTTTTGAAAATGCTGCTGCTGCCGTTGACTTCTATTACGGCGGTTCCGACTGGAAAGACGTGCCCAGCCCTCTGCTGAAAGATGCTGACAAGGCTGCCAAGATCGGTCGTGCCGTGGTGCCGACGCTGGAAAGCTATATTGTTGTCGAAGAGACCGCTGAGGGCCGTAAACTGGTGGCCAACCCCTATTTCCACCAGGTCGATACCGCAGGCAACCAGTTGCCCTATATCAACGAAATCGTTGAGACCTATGTCGGCGACAAAGAAGTCCAGAACCTCAAGATCATGAATGGGGATGTGGTCTGGAAACAGCAGGCGGTCTTCTTGGAAGACTTCCCGCTGCTGAAGGAAAACGAGGCCAATGGTGGGTACACCATCAACTTTGCCCCGACCTTTGGCGAGAACGTGTTCTACTCGTTCAATCGCACCCATCAGGATCCGGTCCTGCGCGACATCTTCTCGGACGTTCGTTTCAACCGCGCCATGTCGCTGGCGATGAACCGCGATGAGATCAACGAGATCGTCTATCTGGGTCAGGGCACTCCGATGCAGGGCGTGCCTGCCGAGCCCAAAACCGTGTCCTTCGTCTCGGACGAAGTGCTGAACCGCGACATCGGATACGACCCCGAGGCTGCCAAAGCTCTGCTGGCCGAAATGGGCCTGACCGATGCAGATGGCGACGGCACCGTGGAACGCCCTGACGGCAAGCCGCTGGTCGTGCGTCTGGTGTATTCCTCGCAGGGTGCGCCGGTAAAGATGCAGGAACTGGTGCGCGACTACTGGTCGGCCGTGGGCGTGCGGGTTGACTTGAAAGAGGTCACCTCGGACGAATACCGCGCCTCGGGCAACAACAACGACCTGGACCTGACCGTTTGGAAATATGACGGCAATGCCGGCCCGACCATCAGCCAGGACGTCACGGTTTTTGTCCCGCCGTTCGGTGACTTCTTCAACCCTGGCACGGGTTTCGGCTGGGCCGCCTGGAAAACCAGCGGTGGCAGCGAAGGTATCGAGCCGCCGGTGGATATCCAGAAACTATGGGATCTGAGCGAAAAGTTCATTCAGGTCGAAATGGGCACCGACGAAAGCAACCAATTGGGCGAAGAGATCGTCAAGATCCACACCGACAACATGTTGAAAATCGGCACTGTCGGCGACATCGTCGCCCCGTTCCTGTATCGCAACGACCTGAAGAACGTGAAGCCGATCAAGTCGAAAACCTACGACTTCTACTGGACCTATCCTTACCGCCCCTCGCAGTGGTGGCTGGAGCAGTAACACAGAACACAGTCTGAAAACCGGACCGGAGCGCGGGATGACTGCGCTCCGGTTTTGGCCCCTCTTGTGGGACCGGATGGGGGATTTTTAAGTGCTGAGATTCACTCTGGAACGTCTCGTCGGGATGGTCATCACGATGCTGCTGGTATCGGTGATGGTCTTTCTGATCATGGAACTGCCGCCTGGCGACTATGCTGACCGTTATGCGTTCCGCAAATATTCGGGCACCGGTGTCAACGTCACCGAGGCAGATATCGAGGCGATCCGCCGCGATCTGGGTTTGGATAAGCCCATGCTGCTGCGATACTTCGACTGGATCGGAGGCATCGTTCTGCGCGGCGATTTCGGGCAGGCTTTTGCGTTTGAAACTTCGGTGGCCAAAGTGATTGGGGACAAGGTCTGGCTGACGGCCGGTATCTTGTTCTCGACTCTGCTGCTGACCTACATCGTGTCGATCCCCATCGGCATCTTTGCTGCGGTGCGACGTGGGTCAGCAGTCGATTATGGTTTGACGGTGTTCTCCTACCTGGGTCTGGCGCTGCCAAACTTCCTGCTGGCCCTGGTGATGCTGTATTTCGCGAACCGCTGGTTTGGCGCCGATATCGGAGGGTTGTTTTCCGACCAGTACCGCGATGCGTCCTGGTCGGTTGGCAAAGTCTGGGATCTGATCAAGCATCTGTGGCTACCTGCGGTCGTACTGGCCTGGTCGGCGGTGGCGATCCAGATACAGACCGTGCGGGCCACCATGTCGGACGAACTGAACAAGCTGTCCGTCACAGCCGCCCGCGCGCGCGGCGTGCCCGAGTTACGGCTGCTGATCAAATACCCGACGCGGCTGGCGATCAACCCAGTGGTCTCGACCATCGGGTTCGACGTGAACCGCATCTTTTCCGAACTGCCCATCGTTGCCGTGGTGCTGGGCCTGACCGAACTGGGAGAGCTGTTGCTGCGTGCTTATCTGGACCTGGATATGAACGTGGCGGGGGCCATCCTGCTGATGCTGACCTTCACCATCGTGTTCATGAATTTCGTGTCCGATCTGTTGCTGGCATGGCTGGACCCGCGCATCAAACTGGGGGCCTGATCCATGACCGATGCAACACATCAAACAGACACTACCGCCGAGGAAGCGCGGCTCAAATACTACTCGGCCTCGCAATGGACCCTGATCTGGTGGCGGTTCCGCCGTCACCGCGCCGCCATGATGGCAGCCTCGGTACTGGGGTTGATGTTTCTGGCCGGGATTTTCGCCGAGTTTGTTGCCCCCTACGGACCAGTGACGCGGGATACCAACTATATCGAAGGCGCACCGCAGGTACCGCGTTTCTGCGATGCGGGGGGCTGTTCCGTTTTTCCCTTTGTAAACGGCACCAAGACGGAGCGTGATCCGGTCACCCTGCGTGCCATCTCGGTCCCTGATCCCGAAGTGCGGCACTATCTGCATGTCTTTGTCAAAGGTGAACCAGTCAAGCTGTTGGGTCTTATTCCGACGGACCGGCATCTGGTGGGGCTAAACCCCGATGTTGACCAGAAAATCCATTTCTGGGGCACTGACGATCTGGGTCGCGACGTGTTCAGCCGAACGATCTATGCCACCCGAACTTCATTGTCGATCGGGGTGATCGGGGTGATGATCTCTTTTGTTCTGGCGCTGATCATCGGCGGCATTGCGGGGTATTTCGCGGGCGTGATCGACAATATCATCCAGCGCGTGACAGAGGTGATCCGCGTGGTCCCCATCATCCCGCTTTACATGGGGTTGGCCGCCGCCATGCCCAAGGAGTGGTCGACCACGCAGGTCTATTTCGCCATGACCCTGATCCTGGGCCTGTTCGGCTGGCCCACGCTGGCGCGGCGGATACGGTCGCAGCTGCTGTCGATCCGGAACGAGGATTATGTGATCGCCGCGCGGCTGGCAGGTGCGCGGCCCGGTCGGATTATCGCGCAACACATGCTGCCCAGCTTTACCAGTTTCATCATCGTCGATCTGGTGATCAGCTTTCCTTACATGATCCTGTCGGAAACGGCGCTCTCCTTTGTTGGGCTGGGTCTGCGTCCACCCTCGGTCTCGTGGGGGGTGCTGTTGCAACAAGCGCAATCGGTGCGGGCAATCGAACAGACACCCTGGCTGTTCATCCCCGCGATCTTTGTCGTTGTTGCCGTACTGGCCTTTACCGTGATTGGCGACGGGCTGCGCGATGCCGCCGATCCGTACTCGGAGGCGCACTGAAATGCCGAAAATGCTGACTGTAGAAAACCTGTCGATTTCGTTTCGCACCAGCGAAGGTGTCATCACCCCGGTGCACGACGTCACCTTTGGGGTCGAGGCGGGCAGAACGCTGGGCTTGGTGGGGGAGTCCGGATCGGGCAAGTCGATTTCAACCAAGGCCCTGATGCAGCTTTTGCCCGGCAACGCCTCGTTGAGCGGTGAAACCCGGATGACTTACACAGACAAGGCCGGGAAAGAGATCGCGCTTGGCCGCTTGAAAACCGGCAGCAAGGAACTGCGCCGGATTCGGGGCGGCGAGATCGGGATGATTTTTCAGGAACCAATGGCCAGTTTCTCGCCTGTTTACACGATCGGCAATCAGATGATGGAAGCCATCATGTTGCATCGCGGGCTGAAAAAGCGCGCCGCGCGAGAATATGCAATCGAGATGCTGAACAAAGTCGGCATATCGAATGCCTCTGCACGGGTTGACCAGTACCCGCACGAATTGTCTGGCGGGATGCGACAGCGCGCCATGATCGCACTGACCCTGTCTGCCGGCCCTGCCCTGTTGATCGCAGATGAACCGACTACGGCGCTGGATGTGACTATTCAGGCTCAGGTGTTGGACCTGATGCGCGATCTGCAACGCGATCTTGGCATGGGCATGATTTTCATCACCCATGACCTTGGCGTGATCGCCCAGATCGCCGACGACGTTGCCGTGATGTATCTGGGAACTATCGTCGAGCGCGGCCCCGCCCGGGACGTGATCAGAAATCCGCAGCATCCCTATACCCAGGGTTTGTTGGACGCGATCCCCAGCGTCGAACACCTGCACGACCGCCTGAAACCGGTGCCGGGAGATATCCCCAGCCCGACCGCGCGCCCAACAGGCTGTCCATTTCATACCCGATGCGCCCAAGCGATCGCGGGGACCTGCGACGTGACAGCGCCGACCGAGGTCTCAACTATTCCCGGCCGCGCAGTACGCTGCTGGTTGCACAGCGACAAAGATCGGAACGCCGCATGACCCCGAAACACGATACTCTGATCGAGGTGAAAGACCTTTCGGTCCATTTCCCGATCAAAACGCGCAAGCTGTTCAGAACCGAAGTGCAGATGCTGCGTGCGGTTGACGGTGTCAGTTTCGATATCAAACGTGGCGAGACTGTCGGACTGGTCGGAGAGTCCGGATCGGGTAAAACAACCGTTGGCCGCGCGATCCTGCGCGCGATTGATCCGACGGATGGCGAGGTGATTTTTCACCGCAAAAACAAGGCTGACATCGATCTGGCCCACGCATCCGAGACTGAGCTGCGCAAGGTAAGGTCGAAAATGAACATGGCCTTCCGAGAAGGAGGGATCAACGTCCACAACCTTGCTGGCGACCTTCTGCGCGCCTTTCGGCCTGAAATGAGCCTCGTGTTTCAGGATCCCTACTCGTCTTTAAACCCACGAATGACAGTCCGCGATATAATTGCCGAACCGTTGGTGGCGTCAGGCAAGTTCAAAGACCGAGCCAAGATCGACGCCCGCGTTCGTGAAATAGCCGCGCGATGCAAATTGAACCTCGAACACTTGCGCCGTTTTCCTCATGCTTTTTCCGGCGGGCAACGGCAACGAATCTGTATCGCACGGGCTTTGGTGTCCAAGCCAAAGTTTGTCGTTTGCGACGAAAGCGTCTCGGCCCTGGATGTCTCGATTCAGGCAGAAATCGTGAATCTGCTAAAAGATCTACAGGATGAGATGGGTGTCTCGTTCCTGTTTATCGCCCATGATCTGAGTGTCGTCGCACAGATGTCGCACCGCGTGGCGGTATTGTATGTCGGGAAATTCGTGGAATATGCCCCGACTGAAAAGCTGTTTTTTGCGCCAAAACATCCCTACACACACGCGCTGCTTAGCGCGATTCCCACGGCGGACCCCGACGCAGATTATGACCCGATCCGTTTAAAGGGGGAAATCCCGAACCCGCTGGCTGCGCCGTCAGGGTGTCGGTTTCACACCCGATGCCCCTTTGCAAAAGATCGCTGCAAAACCGAAGTTCCGGCGTGGCGAGAACTGGATACAGACCATTTCGTAGCCTGTCATTTTGCGGAAGACTTCAATTTTGAAAGGCACCAGAAAGCGTCAGGGTCCGGCCCTAAGGGTGCAGTTTAGCGCTCGTATGAGGTGCTCTTCAGCTTACTCAAAGCGCTGCCGACATGTATCAGAATTTATAACCACTGCTGCGGTCTGATACCGAGGACTCGAAGCAATACCGAGGTTGTAGCAACCCGCTTTACATCAGGACCGAAACATAGCTTTCGACGGAGGCGCTTTTCAGCCAGTACAGCAGCAGGCATACGCATGCGGCGGCTGGCAGAGCCAGTTCAAGCATTTCTCTGTTCTGCTTAGAAGAGCCGTTCCCCAGACGCGTGGCGATGGCAGTTTTCCAGTGTGCCGGGAACGGCTCTCTCAACATAGATTTAAACATATTCTACTCGTTACTTTAACCACGAATACAAATTACCCGTGCAACTTTAACCCAATATTAACCAGGCATTTTGCGCCAAAATCACCCTTTTTTTGGCGCTTGGCCGAAGATAATTCCGACGACTTATGGTCGTTGTTCACAATTTCTGAACGAACAGCCACCTTACCGATCTCAGATCCCTAGTGTCTGAGGGTCATTCCGTCTAAGGCATTTCTCTTGCCTGCGTCACATTCTGATGTTTCAATGTGATATACGATTGCCTTTCTCACCCGGAGATTCATTTAAAAACAAGGGGAAACTAATGAGATTGTCCTGCCTTCTTGTTCTGACAGCAAGTTTGAGCGCTTCATTCGCCTCTGCGCAAAACGAAGCGATTCAACACGATGCTGAATACTATATTCTTCACGCCCAACACGCCGATCAATGGGCGCAGGACGACTCTGTGGTCGATGCGGCATTGGCAGCCTTTCAGGACCAGAACGGTGGTAGACCCCCGAATATCGTCAGCGTATTGATCGACGACATGGGGTTTGGTGACATGGGAATCCCCGAGTTGAACGCAGTTCGTGGTTATGAAACGCCGAATATCAACGATTTTTCGGATCAGGCCCTAAGGATGGTCCGGATGTATACCGAGCCATCATGCACCCCAACCCGCGTGGCGCAAATGACAGGACGCTTGCCAGTGCGAATGGGTATGGGCGACACAACCGTCGACATTGCCGGGTTCGGGCTGCCTGATGGTGAAGTCACGCTCGCCGAAGTTCTGAAGCAAGCGGGATACGCTACTAGCCATGTTGGGAAATGGCACATGGGCGATATCGCTGAAAGCTGGGCTATGAACCAGGGGTTCGACTACGCCCAACACGCGATCCATCAACAGGGCCAGCTTACAATCTTCAATGACGACGCGATAAAAGAACAGGTCTCGGTCGCGATCCGGGACTTTGATGACAAGTACACTCTGGACGGTTGGTTCCGCCCTGATGCCGCCGCGATGATGACCGTGATCGAGGGCGAAGCCGGCGGGCCGATCCGCGAGATCCGAATGCAGCCCGGCGAAAGGTGGAACGCAGAAAAATATGATGAAATGAACCAGGCATTTCAGGACAAGACTCTGGAAGAACTCGAGCGCCTCGCTGAAGGCGACGAGCCGTTTTTTCTGCAGTATTGGCCAATGATACCACTGGACAATACCCGCGCCGGACGATCAGGCCCCGAAAGTGTGAACGGTGGCCTCTACGTTGACAAGATGCAGTTGCTGGACCAGTGGCTGGGCGAGCTGTTCACGCGAATGGATGACCTGGGCGTGTCCGAAAACACTGTCGTAGTCGTCATGGGCGACAACGGTCATTTCACCAAATACGCGCCGCAATCCGGATTCACGCCGCTGATCTACGCAGGAGGGAAAGGCGATACGACCGAAGGCGGTGTCCGCGTCGATGCCTTTATCCGCTGGCCAGGCATGATCGAAGCTGATGGTCTGCTGAACAGCATAATCCATGTTTCAGACCTCTATACGACACTATCGCGTTTCGCAGGGGCTGATCAGTACATCCCTCGGGATCGGCTGGTGGACGGGGTCGATCAGTCTGCTGCTTTGCTGTTTGCTGATGAAACCAAGGCGCGCCGCGACCACGTCATTATCTATTCGGTCAACAAACCTGAGGCGGTAGTAAAAGATCAGCTAAAACTAAAACTCCCTGGCCCGGGTGAAAGCGCGATTCTGGCAAAGTTTTTCGATCTCTACCGCGACACACGTGAAGAATATTCGGTTTCGACCGAGGTGGGTGCCTGGGGCGGGCAGGAATTCGCGCGGATTTTGGGGCGTCACATGGCCCGCAAGGAAAAGTTCCCCGACACCCCACCCGCGTATGGCGCGCCGTATGAGGGGATCGAGAACATTCGCCCCGAAACTCAGAAAGCCGTCGACGCGTTCTTGATCAAACGCGCGTCACCTCAGCAATAACTCGGTAACTGGTTTCAATTCAGGAGAAGCAGATGGTCGGAAGCATTCTATTTGCGCTTGGCTTAGTCATTTCGTTGGGTATCGGCTTTGTCTATTTTCGCGATCTGGGCGACGTATCCCAGATGGTGTTGACCGTAAAACGCAAGAACATGATACGGTTTATCCGACATGAATATCAGTTGATCGCAGTTGGCCTTGGCGGTTTCGTGGTCGCCACTCTGGCGCATTTCATTACGGGCAGCGGACCGTTCTGGCTGTGGGTGATTGCAGCATTGCTGACGGTTTTCCTTTATGGCTTTCCCTATGTGTGGGTGCATTTGGGACTAAGGAACCAACTAAACGACGCCGCCTATTTCCCAATTGACGAAGCCCGCAAATATGTCGGTCCAACCGCTCCTGTCATCGTGATCGAAAATAACGGCTTTGCCCGCGCGCACCCGGACGCACAGATCATGCGGCCGCATCTTGCTGGGAATACAGACGGTCTAGGGGGCGAGGATATCGTGATGACCTATTGCGCGATGGCCAACCTTGGGCAGGGTTACATCCCAAGGATCGAAGGCAAACGGCTGAACCTCGAGGTCTTGGCCCAGCACGGCAACAACCTGATCCTGCGGGATAACGAATCTGGTGAGCCAATCCAGCATATCTATGGGTTTCGCGAAGCCGATCACGACAAATACGCCGAAGGCCCAGCCTGCCCTGTGCGCCCCGAGGCACAGATGACGCCTTGGCCAACCTACAGAATGACCTTTCGCGGCTTTCAAAAGGCATTCCCGGCCGGAGAGGTTTTTCTGAACAAACCCTCGCCCAATCCCATGCTTCGGCTGCTGGACATGGTCACAGAGATCACTTTCGGATGGGGAATCGGACGCCAACACCAAGAGGACGCGCCCGTTATGGACAACATGGACCGCACGGACGAGCGTTTGCCAAATAAAACCTATGTCTGGGGAATTACGATCGGTAAGGACGCCGCCTGCTGGACCGATGACTTTGTGATCGACAACAACTGGATCGTGAATGCGAATGTCGGCGGGCGCGATGTGGTCGTGAGCTTGGACCCCAAGTATGAAAGCCTGGGGATTTGGTACAACGACAGTGGCGTACCTGTAACCCGGTGCGATTTCTGGGGCATGTCGGATCAGGGCAGGCTACGACGTGTCGAGACGCTGCGCGCAGGTGTCTTTTGGCATGTCTGGGCCGAGTTCTTTCCAAGCACTGATATCAACCGCGTCAGCCTAGGACAGAAGCAGGATACCAGCACCGCAGCTTAAAGCACATCGACTAGTGTTTGAACGACAGGAGGAAACAAATGGGCCGGATTACAAGATTAAGGGACGCAACCGCAGGCTTGATGTTTGCCGCCTGCGCTCCGATCTCTGCGCTGGCGCAACAGTCGGATTGGTCATATCAGGCGACGATCTACCTGTTTACGCCAGAAACAAACGTATCGACTGAAACGGCAATTGGTACTTTAGAAGGGACACTCTCGTTTTCGGACGCGCTGGAAAACCTTGATTTGGCCTTTATGGGTACATTCGCGGCGACCAACGGCCAATGGTCCATATTGGGGGATTACAACTATACGGACTTGTCGTTCAGCAACAGCGCCCCGACTCCCAACAGCTCAGGGTTGGAGACGTCGTTGACGACGCAGTTTCTAAGCGGCTTTTTGGGGTACCGGGTTTTGAGCACAGAAAAGTCCACCGTGGATCTTGCTGCCGGGTTTCGTTGGTTCAAGACGGAAACCGATCTGACGGTTCTACCGGGTGCGGCCCCCGGTCGCTCCGTGAATGTCAACGAAAGCTGGACGGATCCTGTTATCGGGGTCAGGGCTCGGTTCGACTTGGCTGACCGGTGGTCGGGAGCAGCATTTTTCGACTACGGTGGGTTCAGAAGCGGCAGTGAAACATGGCAGGTACTGCTGACCGCAGATTATGAGATCAACGACCGATGGATGATCCGCGGCGGTTATCGCTACATTTCGTTTGATCACGAGATAGATGGGGATGATTTCAAATTCGATCAGTCCGGCCCCCTGATTGGAGCAACCTACCAATTCTGAAACACGAACCGTTTAGATAATCAGGCGCTGCGCACGGCGACAGGTTGCGGCGTTGGGGATGTCCAAAGCGGGCCCGGCATATCGGTTGACAGTACTTGTGACACTGCCTTTGCCCATGTCGAAACCTGCAACAACACAATCGCACCGCCGACCACGATGGTCGCGCCAAGTACAGGCGATGCCGCCAGTTCATGACTTTGCGTGGCGGCGATCCAAAGCGCAAAGCCAAGCCGCGTCACTGCAACGGCGTCGGTCACTTTGGTTAAGCCCGGAAGAAAGTAAGTGGTCACCACAGTGGCGCAAACAATAGCGCACATATAGACCAACCCGGTCAACACCGGCAACGGCATTCCATACCGCATCACGTCAATATGCGAATATAGAACGTAACCAGCAGAGAAGGCGAGAAAAGCGATCGAGTAAAGCCTGCGCTTTTGCTGCTCGAAATGTGTAAAGATCCGCTTCACCACAAAGACCCTCTGCCCAATGCCAAGAACCTTTCTGGGTGTTGAATTTGCGGTTGGTCTGACGAAAAAAGGGCGGAAATTTGACTTTGTGGGCGAATGCGAACCGAATTTCGGCCGGGACGTCCGTCAAAACCCGAACGAGACCATTGACGCGTAGTTGTCCGCCAACATCCTTGCGCCATCGCGATCGAAATCGACCGAAGGCAATTCCCCCATGTCGACTTCGTACGACCCGGCAAACATTTTGGACAGATCTACGGTCAGTGCAATTTCAGTCTTGCCGCCTGTGTCGTGCTGCGCAGGCAAAGACACAGAAATCTCTCTCGTATTTTCCGAAAAGCCTACATGATAGGTCAATAGCGACACAGTTTCGCCAATCCGAAGCGCACCTTCGAAAACTACAAACTTGTAGCCGTCTTCTCGACTCCAAGCCATCTGGCCTTCGGGGTCAAGCTTATCCCGCATTTCCGGCGACGTATTGGCTTGCGCATCCAATCCCACCAGAAAACGCAGATACTCAACGTCGCGCAGTGGCACATCTGTCAACGTGATCGAGTGCGACAACGAGTCGTTGTCGAAACGCAACAAATGGTAACTGTCAGGCACGACATACGTTTCGCCGCCCTGCGACAGGCTCAGGTTACTGATGAAGAACTTGAAGTCGTGAATTTCAAACACCCCTTCCCCGCCGGGGTTGTCGTAGATGAACTGGTCGTAGACCAAAGGCTCACCACCCATTTGCGCCTGAAAGGTCAACGTCACCGTTTTGTCCCGGACATCCCGCGAGGCCAGGATTGCCCAGACGCCTATGATCAGGACCAACAGCCCGGCAAGTCCCGTCATGATCTGGGGTCGCTGCATTATTAAATAGCCTCCAAAGTAAATCGGAAGCTTCTGCAATCGTCACCGCTTCTGTTCACACAGTACAGATTTACTGACCGGAGGCTCATTCGCAGTTTCGCACGGATTGTGCGAACCCCCGAGATGCGATGGCATGCGCCGACCAAACCGTCGCCGAAACAACCGAGTTGGTCTGTGTATTTGGATCGCATTTCATTTCCCCGGTGTGACATGCTCGCAAAAAACCCTAGTGTAATACGCGCTTTACCTTACGTCACTTCAGTTTTCAATGCCGATGGTAAGCCTTGTGACTTGTCACGCTTGGAGAGCTGATCCGCGGTCAGCGGCTTCACCTGAGGCAAAGACATCCCCGCTTCAAGAAGAGTTTAACGAAATTTCACTCAACTATCATCAATACTGGCAGGGAAACGCCAAATGTGTGCCGTTGGGTCACATTTTCAAAGACAGCAAACTTAAAGTTGACAAAATATACTAAAGTTGTAAATTTCGCCTCGTGTGATTTCCATTGGGCTTCAGTTCGAAAAGGCCATCAAAGATGCTGACAGCAAAGTTCCCAGTTACCGTGTTCGCCCTGACAGCGATGATCGTTGTCGCAGGATGCAAAGAAGAACAGACAACGCAGATCCAAGTCAGACCAGTTCTGTCAACGGTCGTTGCGGATGTGGATGCGGTTCGGTTAGCTAGCTATCCGGGTCGGGCCAAAGCTGTACGCGAGGTCAACATCGCTTTCGAAGTTCCCGGAAAGGTTCTTGCACGTCCCGTCGATGTGGGATCGCAGGTCGAGGCTGGTGATGTTTTGGCCACTTTGGACTCAGACCCTTACGCAGCGCGTGTGCGCGCATTGGAAGGGCAGCGCAACGCGCTGAAAGCCAATCTGACCAATGCGAAGATCGAGTTGGAGCGGCGCGAGCAGCTGGTGAAAAACAATCATATTGCCCAAGCACGCGTTGACGATCAGATCGCTCTCGTCAGGGCGACCGAAGCCAATATCGAAGCCACCCAAGGCCAATTGGATGAAGCACGGCTGAATCTTGGCTATACGACACTGGTCGCCCCTTTTGACGGCGCGATATCCGCAACTTATGTGGAACAATTCCAAAACACCATCGCTGGCCAACCCATTGTTCGGGTGCTCGACACCTCGCGCATCGAAATGGAGGTTGCAGTCCCTGAGAACTTCATCAACCTCGAGCCCTTTGTCGAAGGTATCGAAGTTGAATTCTCAAGCCTGCCTGGACTGAAGATACCTGCTCAAGTCGCACATGTCGGGAACGAAGCGTCTTCAGCGACCCGGACTTATCCGGTGACGATCATCATGGAACAGCCAGAGGGTGACGTTATTCAACCCGGAATGGCCGGTCGCGCCACAGCCAAGGTACATCTGCCGGATAGCTGGAGCGATCAGGGCATTCACGTCCCTTCAAGCGCCGTGTTTTCACCCAACCAGAAATCGCCGGACGAAACATTTGTCTGGGTCATCGACCCCGAAGACCTGACCGTATCCGCCACACCCGTAACCGTTAACGCATTCAACGACCGGGGATTTTTGGTCAGCGGCCTTGAGGCTGGTATGCGGATCGCGACTGCCGGCGCGAACACTCTGAAGGACGGTCAGAAAGTCACTCTGACCACAGGCGGAGAATAAGTTGATGTCGCTCGCTTCGGTCGCGGTCAAGAACCGCACGGTCACCTATTTTGCGCTGGCGCTGATCCTCGTGATCGGGACGCTCAGCTATTTTCGACTGGGTCAGCTGGAAGACCCTGAGTTTACGGTTAAAACGGCGCTGGTCGTAACCCAATATCCCGGCGCCAGCCCGACCGAGGTCGAACTGGAAGTTACTGACAAGATTGAAACTGCCATTCAAGAACTGCCGGAACTGCGTTTCCTAACCTCGTATTCTCATGCAGGTCTGTCCATCGTAAAAGTCGAAATTCAGCAAGAATATTGGGCAAACCGCCTACCCCAGGTCTGGGACAAAGTGCGTAACAAAGTAGGCGATTTGCAAGGCAGCTTACCGCCCGGCGCTGGTGCACCGAACGTTATCGACGACTTTAGTTTTGTCTACGGGTTCGTTCTGGCCGTGACCGGAGATGGGTTCACCTATGCAGAGCTTGAGGAACACGTAAAAGCCATCCGCAAGGAACTGAGTCTGGTCCAAGGCGTATCCCGTGTCGAGACCTGGGGCCTGCAGCCCAAGGTGATCTATCTGGATGCCTCCGAGCAGCGACTGCTGGATCTTGGCGTGTCTGCGCAGGACTTTCTGTTAACCCTGAACTTGCAGAACCAGGTGGTCGACTCCGGCGCGCTCACAATCGGAGATCGCAGGCTGCGGATCGCGCCGACAGGGGAATTTCAATCACCTGAGGATATCGGCAACCTGCAACTACGCCCCGGCCTGACAGACCGGGTTTTGGATGTGGCAGAGGGGGCCGACATACCTGTCCAACTACCTGTGTCACGCGACTCCGATGTGATCCGACTTCAAGATATCGTGGACATCCGGCAAGGATATCTGGAACCTGCCCTGACCCAGATGCGCTATGACGGACAGCCTGCAATCGGCTTGTCGATTGCAAACGTATCCGGAGGAAATATCGTGGATACCGGGCGTAACCTCGATGCGGCGCTCGAAGAAATCTCGTCCCGCCTCCCCGTCGGCATCGAATTGCACCGAGTTGCCTGGCAAAGCGATCTGGTGACCGAGTCGATCAACTCGTTCATGGTCAACCTTCTCGAGGCCGTATTGGTCGTCTTGATAGTCGTTGCTGTATTCATGGGATGGCGCATGGGCCTGATCATAGGCAGTGCACTGCTTCTGACCATTTTGGCCACGTTCATGGTAATGGTCGTTCTCAAGATCGACCTGCAGCGGGTCTCTTTGGGTGCGTTAGTGATCGCGCTGGGGATGATGGTGGACAACGCCATTGTCGTAGCCGATGGAATGGCCGCACGCATGAAAAAGGGCATGGGCAAGATCGAAGCCGCGATCGAAGCCGCGGGCCAGCCCAGCATGGCTTTGCTGGGGGCCACGATAGTGGCAGTGATGGCCTTTTTTCCTATCTACGCCTCGTCGGCAGCCGCCGGGGAATACGCGGGATCTTTGTTTGTTGTTGTGGCCGTTTCGCTGCTGATCAGCTGGATCATTGCCATGACGATTACGCCGCTGATGTGCATTGACATGTTGCCCACCCCCAAGGTCGAGACGACGCATACCGAAAGCGCCTTTACCTCGGGGTTCCGTGCTGTATTGGGGCGTTGCCTGCGTCATCGTGGCATCACCGCGATGGTGTTTCTGGCCTTGCTGGGCGGCGCGATCTACGGCTTCAGCTATGTCGACCGCCTGTTTTTTACCGACGCCACACGGCAGCAATTCATGGTCGATGTCTGGGCCGAGGAAGGCAGTACGATCGACCAGACCTCGGAATTGGCACGTAGAGTCGAGGATAAACTGAATGGCGATCCGCGTGTGAAAGGCGTATCGACCTTCATGGGCGCAGGCGGTCCCCGGTTCTATCTGCCGGTCGACCCCGAGCTTCCTTATGCCAGCTACGCGCAGCTTGTGGTCAATACTGAAAGCCTTGAGGTCGTGAACGACCTTGTCGCAGAACTGGACGCATGGATCGAAGGCGCAATCCCCGAGGCGATGACGCGGGTGCGCAAATACACGGCTGGGCCTGGCAATACATGGCCGTTCGAGGTTCGCTTTAGCGGCCCGGTCAATGCTGACCCGCAAGTACTGCGCAACCTGGCGGAACAGACGATGGATGTCTTACGCGCTTCCCCCCATGCCAAGGACATTCGAAGCGATATGCGAAACCGCGTCGCCAAACTGGTTCCGGAGTATGATCAGACAACCGGCATCTGGACGGGTACGTCCCGCAACGACATAGCCAGCGCCGCGCGCTTTGCCTACGACGGGCTGCCGGTTGGTCTCTATCGTGAGAATGAGGATCTGCTGCCCATCATCTTACGTCGGACCGAAGACGAACGGCAGACCGTCGGGCGTGACTTTGAGCAAATCCAGATCCAGCCGGCCTTCTCGACTAAGTCGCTGCCATTGTCTTCTGTAACGCAAGGGGTTGAGATCGAATTGGAGGATCCGACTATCGTCCGTTGGCAACGCCAGCGCGCGGTTACGGTTCAGGCCAGCTCGAAAGGCGTTACCCTACCCTCTTTGGTTGATGAGGTCCGCGCTGACATCGAGGCAATCGAGCTGCCCCCCGGATATCGGATCGAATGGAGAGGTGAGACCTTCAGCACAGCAGATGCCCAGGATTCGCTGAAACCCGGGTCCGGCCCAGCGCTGGTGATCATGGTCTTCCTGGTGGTTGCGCTGTTCAACGCTTTCCGTCCGGCGCTGGTTGTCTTTACGGTCGTTCCCTTTGCGATGATTGGGATCACTGGTGGCCTGCTGCTATTCAATCAACCCTTCTCGTTTATGGCCCTGTTGGGCGCGATGAGCCTTGTCGGCCTGATGATCAAGAACGCGGTCGTGTTGCTGGATCAGGTCAGCGTCAATCTGGAAGAAGGTATGAAGCCTTATGATGCGCTGGTCGAGGCAACAGTCTCGCGTCTGAATCCCGTATTCCTTGGGGCAGCCACGACAATCCTTGGTGTATTGCCACTGCTGCAGGACATCTTCTGGGTGGCCATGGCGACCACAATCGCTGCCGGTCTGACCGTGGGAACAGTCGTAACTATGCTGATGGTTCCGGTCTACTACGCCCTTTTCCACGGCATCCGTCCTCCAGAAACCAAAGACACCTAAGTGCACGAGCCGAAGCGCAACTCTGGCTATCTACTGAAACGGAGCGAGCCATGTCAAAACCCAAGTTGTTCGCTGCGATCATTGCAAGTGCAATGGTCGCGGGTGGCGCCCTGGCCTGGATCGCAACAGTGCCAAAACCGCTGGTGGTTCAAGGCGAAGTCGAGGCGACCTGCATTGACCTGGCCGCAAAAATAGGCGGCCGTGTCGCCGCAGTGAATGTCGATTTCGGGGATACCGTACAGATAGGCGATGTGGTCGTGTCCTTGGGCAGCCCGCAATTGCAAGCGGGTCTGAAGACGGCACAAGCCGCTGTCGACTTTGCGATTGCCAATCGTGATCTGGTTTTCGCAACCCGACCCGAAGTCATCGACGCGCGCCGGGCCGAGCTTGCGCGCGCCAAAGCCGATCAGGACTTGGCGCAAAAGACTTATGACCGGATCGAAAAACTCAGCGAAACTTCGTTTGCTTCGCTGCAAAGGCTTGACGAGGCCTCGAACACTTTGGCGGCCGCGCAACGTGGGGTCGACGCGGCGCAGGCCAATCTAGAACTCGCTGAAAATGGCAACAGCATAGAACAAAAAGCCGTCGCTCAGGCTCAGGTCCAAGAAGCCAAGGCCGCCTTGCTGCGCACGCAAACTGATCTTGAAGAGCTGCAAATTGCAGCACCTATCAGCGGTCAGGTCACCGCCCGGCTTACAGAACCTGGCGAGCTTTTCTCGGCCGGGGCTATTTTGTTATCCATAGTGGATATTGATAACGCCTGGTTCACGTTCAACCTGCGCGAAGACCTGCTGAACGGGCTGGAAATTGGGCAGAAATTGAATGTGCGCGTACCGGCCCTGGGTGATCTGGTGATCCCTGCTCGCGTTACTGCCATCAATGCCGAAGGCAGCTATGCCAATTGGCGCGCCACGAAAGCCACGGGTGATTTCGACCTGCGCACATTCTCGATCAGGGCTGAGCCGGTCACGCGCGATGCGGCCCTGCGGCCGGGTATGAGCGCTTTGGTGGATTGGGCGGCACGCTAGGCCATGTCGCGTCCGCTACCAGCCGGTTTTCGGCGCACCTTTCGTCGAGAGCTGCGCCGGATTGCCCATCAACCTCGCCTAGCATTTATGCTGGGGCCATTTCCTTTGATCCTGATGCTGTTGCTTTCTGCGGTCTTCGCGCCCGGGCTTCCTTCGAACCTGCCCGTAGCCGTTGTCGATCAGGATGGGACAACCCTGTCGCGCCAGGCTGTTCGCATGATCGACGCCACTGCGGACCTAGCGGTCACTGTCCGCGCGACGTCTCTGGGCGAGGCGCAGGACGCTCTCGTCTCGGGCGCGGTGTACGCCGTTATTTTCATACCCCAGTCAATGGGGCGCGACTTGCTGCAAGGCAACCGGCCCGAGCTTGTTACCTTCTATAACAACCAATTCCTGACCGTCGGAGGCATCGTTTCAAGGGCTAGCAGGCAGGCAATGGGGACCTTTTCGGCAGGTGTTGCAACCCAGGCTCTGGTCGCAAACGGGGCTGTCCCCGAGGCCGCAGTTGAAGCGGTCGTACCGATCCCGGTTCAGCGCAGTCCTCTGTTCAATCCGGCTCTGGACTATGTCCAGTTCCTGCTTGCCGCCCTTATGCCCACTGTATTGCAAATCTTCATAACAGCCAGCGCTGCACTGACCATCGGCAGCGACGTCCAGCACCCCAATGGCATGGCAAGGCTGACCCGGATTGGCGGCTCGTCGATCACGGGTATCGCGGGAAAACTGGCCCCTTACGGGTTAGCCTATTTGCTGACCCTTATTTTTGCGGACGTGATCATTTTTGGGGCATTTGATGCTCCGTTCAACGGAAACATTTGGCTGCATGGAGCTTACTCGGCCAGCTTTGTTTTAGCTTGCCTGTGTCTGGGCGGGATGCTCGCGATGATCGCCGGAGAAACCGTGGGCGCGCTAGGCTTGACCGGCGTGCTGACCGGCCCAGCCTTCGGCTTTGCCGGCATCAGTTTTCCGCGCATTACAATGAACACTTTTGCATGGATTTGGGGTGGATTGCTGCCGCTGACCGCCTATCTGCAACTCCGCACGGATCAGGTACTGCGCGGCGCGCCGATTGAAGTATCTCTGCCTGCCTTTGGATGGTTGCTGGGGCAGATACTGCTTTACGGTTCAGTTCTAATGTTTTTGGTGGCCCGCTCGGCGCAAGTGCCAGCTAAACAGGCGAGCATTGCATAATGAGACGCTTTCTCGACGCTGTTTTAGACTCGATCTTCAGGCTGTTTGCCGACAAGGGTGCGCGCATGACGATGGTCGTTTCGATCCTGATCTATGCGTTTCTCTACCCCCAACCCTATACAGGCGAAGTGGTTCGGGATGTCCCTATCGTCGTAATTGACCAGGACGGATCAACCGCCAGTCGAGAACTGCGCCGACGTGTCGACAATTCGGATCAGGTCGCAGTGGTCGCGCACACCGACGGACTGCCAGCCGCGCAAGAGATGTTCAACGCGCGAAAGGTCTATGGTGTCCTGATCATACCGCCTGATTTCGAACAAGATCTTTTGCACGGGCGCCAATCCCCAATCGCAGCCTTCGGAGACGGCAGTTATTTCCTTCTTTATGGAGCGATTTCCTCGGCTGTGTCATCTGCTGCGAACAGTCTTGGGGCCGAAATCCGTGTAAGCCGTCTGACCGCTCTGGGCGTTGACGCAGGCACGGCTGCAGCTCTTGTTTCGCCGGTGGTGATTACTTCGGTTCCTCAGTTCAACCCGAACGGAGGATATGCCAGTTTCGCAGTTCCAGCCGCGTTTATACTGATAATCCAGCAAACGCTGCTGATCGGAATAGGAATAATGCACGCAGGCAAACCGGCTAGACCGGGCATAGCGAGGGTGGCAACACCCACCGCCTACATTCTTCTGTATACATTCTGGGTCGCGGTGACACAGTTGCTGCTGCCAGTGATTTATGGGCTGCCGCAGGTCGGCCACCCGATAACGCTGTTTGCCATTGCGGTGCCGTTTCTAATGGCCGTGACCGCAATGGGTTTTGCGCTTGTTCAGGTGATCCCTACCCGGGAAGGAATGATCTTCTTTCTTGTCGTGCAGGGATTGCCGCTGTTCTTCATAACCGGCGTCTCATGGCCGATCGAAAGTGTGCCAGATCCAATTCGCTGGCTGGCGATGGCAGTGCCCTCAACTTCGGCTATGTCCGCCATCATCCGCGTCGACCAAATGGGAGCGTCGCTTTCAATGATCATACCAATCGTGAAGCTGCAGCTTGCGCTTGCTGTTGGTTATGCAGCCATAGCGTACGCGCTGCACAATTGGCGATTTCCGAACAGCAGCTGAGCCTCGGCGCGCTGCTTACGTGTCCAAGAACACAGTCCGCAGAATGCGGTGGATGTCGTCTGAAAACTCGTCACGAGAAGTCGAAACAACCAAGGCTCCTCGGGTCGATGTGACCAGCAAATGCGCCAAATCGAGCGCCCGGTCTGGCGTCGTCGCCAAACCATTTTCTGACATGAACCGGGCAAGGTTTTCGACGTAGACCTTGGGCCAGTTTTCCGGCTGGTCTGCCGACAGTTTCAGGGCATCTTCCAAAAGCTCTGCCCCATGTCGTGTTTTCGCCAGCTCGACCGAGTCTCCGACCACCGAGGTTAAAACCGTGGCCAGAACGTCGATAGGGTCGCCATTTGCCTCATCCAGAATTCCAAAGACGTTTTGGTACAATGCCTGCATATACGTGACTAATGACCACGAATAGCACGCGTCTTTCGAACCGAACTTCTTGTAAATCGACTGCCGCGACAACCCGACCGCCCGGGCGATATCTTCCATCGAAGTTTTGCGGAAACCGTATTGGGCAAAGGCCGTCATGACATCGCGAGGATTGACGCCAGAGATTGTGTAAGCCGTTACCATCTTTCACCTTTCCGAGGTTTTGCAAACCACATCCGGTACTGTTTCCCCATCGCCGGATGTCGCTTGTCCAACCCGTTCCTGCCAGGAGGACATACCCCATGTTTTGCATCATGTTTACAGTATTAATACTTAATGTCAACTGACCGTGATCACAAAACGTCGCGAAATTTTCGCCACAACCGACGCAAAAGCGCCGCCCCATTGGCCGGGGCGGCGCGCGTGCAAGGTCACATATCAAAACCGCAAAGTCAGGCTTGCACTGCCTTCATGAAACGGTCCCGGATGACGACTGGATCCATGGTAATCGGCGGCATTTTTGCGTTTCCGCTTTGGCATTTGGCAACGATGATGGTCATCTTTCGCGCCTCCAACGCCTCTTGCACAACCCGACCGGTGTCTTCGGCCTGACACTCGATCACCCTGTCGCAACCGGCCGCTTCTGCCATTTTCGCAAGAGAGGTTTTCTGTCCCGCGTAAGTAGGCTGGTCGCCGGTAGAACCATATGATCCGTTATCAACGATCAGCAGAATATAGTTGTCGGCCACGTTGTTTGCGATTGTTGGCAGCGTACCCAGATTGGTCAGAACCGACCCATCCCCGTCAATCACGATGACCGGTTTGGGTTGTGACAGTGCAAGGCCAAGACCTATGGACGACGCCAACCCCATCGTCCCCAACATGTAGAAATTAGAGGGCTGGTCATCGATGGCATGCAGTTCCTGACTGGGGATGCCAATATTGCAGACAACCAGCTGATCACGCAGAATCGGGGCGATTTCTTTCAGGATTTCAGAACGGATCATTGGTCGCCATAGCCTCCCCAAAAATTGGCGTCGGTCAGGATGGCGACCGGCTTGTTGCACATGAACGTGTATTTCAGGATCGCGTCCAGCTCTTCTACGTCAGACTTGTGATGAAAGTGATAGGTCGGGATATTCAGCTGCGCCAGCAGTGCCTTTGTGTGAACGGCCATTTCGACTTGACAGGCGATCGGTTCGCGCAGCTCACCCCGGTACGAAATCAGCATGGGCAATGGCATTCTGTAATACTGGATCAGCGTGGCCAGCGTATTGATCGTCACACCGATCGCCGTGTTCTGCATGATAATCGCGGGGCGTTTGCCACCCATCCAGGCACCCGCGCACAGGCCCATTCCTTCGTCCTCTTTGTTCGAAGGGATGTGATAAATACCCTCGCGTTCGTCGATCTCGGCAATAACGCCGGCCAGCTGTTTGCAAGGAACGGTAGTGACGAACGAGATATCGTTGGCCACCAGATCGTCCGTGATCTTCTTGTCTATATTCATATCCTGTCAGTCAGTCCTGTTTTGGCGCACAAGGCGCAGTTCGAAGTGTTATGGCCTGCGGTGCACGTGGACCGCGCAGCCAGCATGACGAACGACCCGAGACGCGGTCGATCCCAAAAAATAGTCACTTAGGCCCGGCTTGTGCGACCCGATGACGATGCAATCAACGTCGTTATCCTTGGCGAAATCGATGATGGTTCGGGCCGTATGCCCTTTGATGATCTCGGGCTTGACCCCGTCCAGCCCCGAAACCTTGTCACGCAACAAATTACGGGCGGAGCGAAACCCTTCGGCGACCATATCTTTGTCGAGATATGCGCTGACCGATCCCTGCGGCATTTCATAGACGTGTAGCGCGACTATCTCGGCGCCTTCCGCTGACAAGGCCCGCGCGACTTCCAGCGTATGTGGCGATATGCCGTGGTCCAAAGCCATGGGTACAAGAATTTTGCGATACATATTACCTCTCTTTCTGGCGCGGTCAGTGCTCCGGTGCGAGGATGATTTTCGGCGCGGCGACCATTCCCCGACGCAGATCCCGAAACGCCCGGCCCCCCTCTGACATCGGCCGCTCCTCAACCCAGTCCAAAGCACCCAGCCGTCCATCGAAAATAGCTGCAGCCGTTTGGCGAAAATCCTCAGCCGTATAGGTATAGGTGCCGATAAATGTGATCTCCTGCAAGGTCATGCGGCGAATGTCCAAACCTCCGGCACCCTCGCCAAGTCCGACATGAACCATGACCCCACCAGGTTGCGTCAACGCCGACGCAGTAGCGCGCGTCGCCGCAAACCCCACTGCATCGATCACCAGAGGGAAGGTTTCTGATGTTTCAGAGACTACGTCGAATGCCCGCAAATTCAACAAATATGCCCGTCGCAGCGCGTTCGGTTCAACTATGACGACATCCTGCACGCCCATCGCCTGCAGGGCCAAAGCTGCGGCCAGTCCGATCGCCCCCCCGCCCACAACAAGAGCGCGACGCTCCATCGCTGGGTGCAAGGCTTCCAACCCCAGCCGTACGGCATGCCAACTAACCGCCAACGGCTCGGCCAAAGCCGCGCGCGACAAAAGAATATCATCTGGCACATCAACCAAATTGCGTTCGGGCATTGAGATAAATTGGGCAAATGCGCCCTCTCGTGGCGGCATTGAAATGATCTGGCGGTTTTGACACAGGTTTTCCCGCCCCGCTTCGCACACCGCGCACGTGCCGCACGTGACCAGAGGGTTGACCGTCACCCGTGCCCCCTCGCGTGGCCCACCAACAATCACGCCTGCCGCTTCATGCCCCAGGATCAATGGCGCAGGACGTCTGGCATCATGTCCCAGATAGGCATGCATGTCCGATCCGCAAATACCCACGGCTTCGACACGGATCAGCTGTTCCTCTGGTCCGGGAACTGCGTCCGGAACATCCCGGAATTCCAGGTGTTCAACCCCCTCATAAACCAGAGCTTTCATTTCGCAGTAAACCCCCCATCGACCATCAGCACCTGCCCGGTGACGTAGCTGGATGCTTCTGAGCACAAGAACAAGATCGGCCCGTCGATATCCTCCACCCACCCATTACGTCCGATACAGGTCTGCGCGGCGTTGCGCGCGGCGCGGTCAGGGTCGTCGAACACGGCCTGAGTCAGCTCGGTCGGAAAGAACCCCGGTCCGATGGCATTGGCGGTGATGCCATGTGGCGACCATGCCTCTGCCATGGCACGGGTCAGCTGCCCGATCCCGGCCTTTGACGCCCCATACGCAATCCCCCCTGGAAAGGCCCGCGTGGTCTGCAGTGAAGCAAAGTTGACAATGCGCCCCCAACCTTTCGCCTTCATTGCGGGCACCAATGCCTGGCTTAGGAAAAAAGGCGCGCTCAGGTTCAGCGCCAGCGTCGCGTCCCAACCATCAGGCGTGACTTCATCCGCCACCTCGCGGGTGTTGATCCCGGCAGCATGGATGACAATGTCAGGCGCACCGAATGCTAAGCTGATCTGTTCAACCAGCCTTCCAAGCCCCGCACGGTCGGCCACATCAGCTGTCACTGTCGCGCCCTTGTCGCCAAGTTCGGCTTTCAGTCCTGCCAACGCCTCTGCCCGGCGCGCGACGCCCACTACCCGTGCCCCAGCGGCGGCCAGAGCCTGCGCCGCCCGTCGGCCCAGGCCCGAGCTTGCCCCGGTGACGCAAGCCACCCGCCCGGTCAGGTCAAACAACGCGCGCGGGTCATCCATCTGCGGACAGGTCGAATTGCTCATCGGGGAAATACTTCGCCAACCGCACATCAGCCGCGCGGGCGTGGCCCTCCATCCCTTCCAGCCGGGAAATGCGAGCGGTCGCAATGGCGATGGGCTTCGATCCCTCGCGCGTTGCGCGTTGCCACGTGACGATCTTCATGTATTTGTGGACACTCAACCCCCCAGTATAACTGGCCGCGCCGGACGTCGGCAGGACGTGATTGGTGCCAGTAGCCTTGTCGCCATAAGACACTGTCGTCTCTTCGCCCAGAAACAGAGACCCATAGCAGGTCAGCCGGTCCAGCCACCAATCCAAATCCTCGGCCTGCACAGTCAGGTGTTCAGGCGCATAGGAGTCAGAACAGGCGGCCATTTCTTCGCGATCGGCGCACAGGATCACCTCGGCATAGTCGCGCCACGCGGCCGAGGCGTTTTCGCGGTTCAGTTCCGGAAGGTCTTCGATCAGTGAAGGAACCAGTTGCATCACTTTCTCGGCCAATGGTCGATCATCCGTCACCAGCCAGACGGGTGAATTGTATCCGTGCTCGGCCTGACTGACCAAATCGGTCGCGACCACATGCGCGTCAGCGCTGATGTCGGCAAGGATCAGACTGTCTGTGGGACCGGCGATCATGTCGATGCCGACCTTGCCATAGAGGATGCGCTTGGCCTCGGCTACGAACTGATTGCCCGGGCCCACAAGGATATTCGCGCGCGGCAGGCCGAACAGGCCATAGGTCATCGCCGCCACGCCTTGCACACCGCCCATGGCCAGAATGCTGTCTGCCCCACAGATATGCGCGGCATAGACAATGGCTGGCGCCACTCCTTCACCGGGGCGCGGCGGCGAACAGGCTGTGATATGACGACAACCCGCCACTTTGGCCGTGGTCACGGTCATGATCGCGCTGGCGATATGGCTATACCGCCCGCCCGGCACATAACACCCCGCCGCGTCCACCGGGATCGCTTTTTGCCCGGCGATGACGCCCGGCACGATCTCGACCTCGACATCTGATACGGTCGCTTTCTGAGCCTCTGCAAAGCGGCGCACATTGTCATGAGCAAAGCGGATATCAGCCTTCAGCTTTTCGGGCACCAACGCGATGGCCGCATCAATCTCGGCCTGCGTCATCAGCACATTGCCGTCGAACTTGTCGAACTTGGCGGCGTATTCCAGCGCCTTGGCATCACCACCCGCCTCGATATCGGCCAGGATTGTCTTGACCGTGTCGTGCACTTCGGACGCATGAGATTGCGCCGTCAATGTCGCCTTTTTCAAATAGTCACGGGGCATGGTCAGCAGGTCCTATTGGTAGATTTCAGGAAGCAAGGTGGTCGAAACCGCCGGTACATAGGCGATCAGGATTACCACGATCAGCATGGTCAGAACAAAGGGCACGGCGCGCGCCGCAATTTTTAGAATTGATTCTCCGGTTATCCCGGAAACAACGAACAGGTTCAGACCCAACGGCGGGGTGATAAAGCCCACACCCAATGCGGTGATCATCATGATGCAGAACTGAATCTCGTTCATGCCGATATTGTCCGCCAGCGGTTTCAGGATCGGGGCGAGGATCACGATATTCGGCGTCGTCTCCATGACGCAGCCCGCAGCGATCAGGATACCGATCATCAGCAGGATCAGCAGATACGGATCATCGGTCAGCGAGGTCACGGCCGTCACGAACCCCTGCGGTACGCCCATGATCGCCAGTGCCTCGGCCAGCGGGGCCGAGAAGGCGATGATCGGCAGGATCACCCCGTTCACCTTGGCGGAACTGACCAGCATCGACGGGAAATCAGCCAACGTCAGCGTCCGCAGGATGAAGCCCATGATGATGGTGACGACGACAGCGGTCGCACCGGCCTCGGTGGGCGTCAGGCGGCCCGAGAAGATGCCGTAGAAGATGATCCCGGGCACGATGAACGCGTACCAGCCGGATTTCAGCGCCTTGCCCAGATTGGTCAGCCATTCGCCCATGGTCATCATGCCGCCGCCCTCATAGGCGTAGATGCGGTTCATGATGATGTTGGTTACAAGGATCGAGACAAGAATGGCCAATCCGGGGATGAGGGCGGCCAGAAACAGGGTCGAGGCCGAAATACCCAGCACAAGACCGATGATGATATAGGCGATCGAGGGCGGGATCAGGATGCCGGTACAGGCCCCTGCCGCGACCAGCGCACAGGCATAGGGGCGGGGATAACCGCTTTCGACCAGCCGATTGATCGTCATTCGGCCCACCGCAGCAGCGCCCGCCGCGTCCGAGCCCGAGATCGCCGCGAACATGCCGCAGACCAGAACGGTGGCCGAGCCAAAGCCACCCTTGGCGAAACAAGTCAACGCCTCGGCCACGTCCAGAAACTTTCGCGACAACCCCGTGCGCACCAGCACGTCCCCGGTCAGGATGAACAGAGGTACGGCGGTCAGGGCAAAGGCGTCGATGCCGGTGAACAGGCTTTCGCCCACAAGACTCAACGGCAGGTCGCCGGACATGACCAGCATCACGATGGCGGCGGTGCCGATGGCCGCCCAGACGGGCACAGCCAAGGCAATCAGACCAACGAATAAGATCACAGGCAGGTAGAAATCCCACCCAAGTTCAACAGTTTGATTGAGAGAACCCCAGAGCATCGCGTGTCCCCTCAGTCAAACAGCTTGTCGCCTTCGAAGACGGGCGTGCCGTCCCTCAGGCATTTCAGGTCGCGCATCAGTGACTGGATCAGACGCCAGATCATCAGCGCAAAACCGGTGGGCACGGCCATCAGGAACCACACCTTCGATACCCGCAGCCCGTCCGTCACCGAACCGAACTTGGCCGAAACATGCACCGCCTCGTACGACCAGTAGAGCGCGATGACCGCCACGCCGAACATCACCAGATCACCAAAGATATACAGCAGCGCCTTGGGACGCGGCCCGAGGTAGTGCATGATCACGTCGATGCGGATATGGGCGCGTTCCTTTACGGCTGCTGCCGCACCGATCCACGCAAGGTAGATGAAAGAATAGCGGACGATCTCTTCGCCCCAGATAGACGAGAAAGCGAAAATCTCACGCCGAAGAACCTCGATGGCCATGGTGATGACCAGCATCACGTAGAACACCAGCAGCAGCCAGCGCTCGGCGTTGCGGTCTATGTTTTGAAGTAGGGTCATCTGTTCCCTCGGCAAAAGAGCAACCGGGCCATAGCCTTCTTTGGCGGGCCTGCTTCAGGTCCGGCTGCTTTGAAAGATCGCGGGCTCACTCGCTGCGCCCGCTGCCTGTCTGTTAAGCGTCGTGGACGTAGTATTTGCCCTGCGTGCCTGCGGCCTCGACCAGCTTTTCGAACGCGTCCATCGACCCGGCAAGCTCGGTCTTGAAGGGGTCCCATTCGGCGTTCTGATAGCCGCCGACGCTTTCCCATTCGGCCAATTGATCGGAACTGAGCGAGTGGAACTCGACTCCCGCCTTGTTCAGCTCGGCCATGGCATAGGCGCGGGCCGAGGGCACTTTGGCCAGGTTCTGATGCGCGGTCATTTCCGCACCCCACATGATGCCTTCCTGTACGTCAGGCGGCATCGAGTTGAACCATTCCAGATTGCAGGAATAGACCTGACTGTCCGGCACGGCCTGCGTGAAGGTCACATGGCTGAGGATATCCTTGAAGCCGAACACGAAAAGCGCGCCCACTGACGGGTCCAGCGCATCTGCTACGCCCTGCTTGATGGCCGAGGGGGTCTCACCCCAAGCAACCGGCGTCGGGTTCGCGCCCGCCATACGGTAATATTGCTGCAGCATCTTCGAGCCCGGAACGCGGAACTTCACACCGCTCATGTCGCCCGGCGTGATGATTGCATTGCCACCCTGACGCACCGCAACCACGCGCGGGTCTATCACCACGTAGAACAGCGCCTTGAAGCCGGCCGCCTCGACCTTGGGATGCACTTCATTTTTCCAGGTGTCGGATGTCACAAGGTTGGTGAATTTCTGGTTCGAGCCGCACAGATACGGCATGTTGATTAGGTCAACGGTCGAGGCAAACGGTGCAAAGTTCGACAGCGAGTGCTGTGCGGCCTGAATTGTACCACCCTGAACCTTCTGAACCAGCGAACCGCCCGCGCCCAACTGCCCGCCGGGAGCTAGTTTGACATAGACCTTGCCGTTTGTAGCGTTCTGGATGTTTTCCTTCAGGTCCAGTTGCATGATTGGATAGCTGCGCGATGCGCCCAGCACATAGGCGGTGGCGATGGTCATCACGTGGTCGGCTGCCTTTTCGCGCTCGCTTTCCTCCTTGGCAGTCTGAGCCGCGGCTTCGGTCGACCACAACACCCCACCGGCCCCAGCGACCAGCGCGGCAGTGAATGCGCCCGTGGCACTGAGTTTCAGGAAGTTGCGGCGCTCGGCCGACGCCAGTTCCAGTTTGTCCTTGTTCATTGATTGCCCTCCCAAGCAAAAAAGTCAGCTGTCGCGTTCTGCGTTGCGGTCAGCCTCCTTTTTCAGAATTGCGACAACGAACAGGATCGACGCCGCGAATAGAACCAACATCTCGCCCACGTCTCCTAGGAATGCGCCGCTCGCAAACGCGCCCATCGCAACATTCGCGAAATAGATGACGAACACGATGATAGAGGCAAACAGAAACATATTCCGGGTCCCATGGTGGATTCGGCTCAACCTCACTTGTAAGCGCTTACATGCAAAATGCAAGCGCTTACATATCTGCTTTCCATATCACATCCATAGATGTACACTCATTGGCAAAGGTGAATTACGGATTTGGAAATGTCGAAACCGCGCTCAGCCCCGACGCTGGATGATGTCGCCAAAATGGCCGGAGTTTCGACCGCGACGGTGTCACGATGCCTGAACAACCCCGATCGCGTTGTCGCCACAACCCGCGAACGGGTTCAGGCCGCCGTTGACGCTTTGGGCTATACCCCCAACTTCGCCGCCCGGGTTATGGCGGCCAAGCGCAGTTTCACCATCGGGGCGATCATTCCGACCATGGAGAATGCTATTTTTGCAAGGGGCCTGCAGGCATTCCAGGAGGAGTTGCATCTGCGCGGTTACACGCTGCTTGTGTCCAGTTCCGCCTACAAACCTGATATTGAAGAAGAACAAATCCGAAAACTGGCTGCGCGGGGTGCGGATGGCCTATTGTTGATCGGCCACGACCGTGACCCAGAGATTTACAAGTATTTGGAAAGCCGCAGAATTCCGACGCTGATCGCGTGGTCTTACCGGCCCAATGCACTGGCACCTTCTATTGGTTTCGATAACCGAAAGGCAATGCGCAACCTTGCAGAGCGCGTGATTGCGGCGGGTCACACCAGAATCGGGATGATTTCGGGGATCCGCGAAGGCAATGATCGCGCCCGGCTGAGAATTGAGGGCGTTCAAGACGCCGCCAACGCGCGCGGTCTAAGCCCAGACGGTTTCACGATAGTCGAAACGCCTTACGAAATCGAAAACGGTGGTGCCGCGTTTGCTGAACTTATGGCACAACCTGTCCCACCGACCGCAATCCTGTGCGGCAATGACGTTCTAGCCGTGGGGGCTGTGCGGCGCGCACAAGACATGGGCCTGCGTGTCCCTCAGGATGTATCCATCACCGGATTCGATGATATCGAACTGGCCCGGATCGTCTCTCCGGCATTGACGACAGTGCATGTGCCACATCGTGAAATGGGGCGCAAAGCGGCGCTACAACTGGTTGAGATGGTTGAAACGCAAAGCCCCGGACAAGGCGAGCAACTGGCGACCAATATAGTATCGGGCGGATCACTTGGACCGCCACCCCAAGGTTAAGCGGCCTCGGCCTCCATTGTACGGAAATCATCCTTGAGCCAACTGTGGGTGGCACACATCGGATCGGTGAAATGCTGACGAATGAGCTTTCCCATGGCTTTTTGGATCAGCGCCGATGTGGTTTCAGGGTAAACTTCGGTTGTGAACAGCGACACCGTACGAACAAAGTTACGCCCCGGGAACGGCATTGCCTTCACGCTATCGTGGAACCTTTGGGCGCGGTGGAAACACGCGGCGGTCGTAATGGCCCACCCTGCCCCTTCCGCGACCAGACCGATGATGGACTGGTTGCACTCCAATTCGAAACGGTTGGGCAAGTTGTACTTGCTTCGCGCCAGTTGGATTTCGATCTGCTTGCCGATCATGTAGTCCCGCGAATAGCGTAAAAGGGGCAATTGCGCATCCGGCGTGAACAAATCGCTCGCCGTTCCCTCAAAACCAGCGGGCAGGATAACGATGAACGGATCCCGCATCAGAGGGTATTCGATCAAACCATCCGTCCGCTCGGACGGGCGCGTGGCAACCCCCGCATCCAACTTGTGTTCCTGTAGCTTCGCGATGATCTCATGGCTGGGCCGGGTGAAATGGCGGAAGTTACAGCGCGGCAGGGCCTGGGCTAGAAACCGGAACAGATCTGGTGCGATCTGATTGTCGAAATCGTCGATCAGTGCCAACCGTAAATCTGTAGCGTGCCGCCAGTTTCCCGTGCGGATTTCAGCCTCACCTCGTTTCAACGTGGTGAGCCCGTCGCGAACGTAACGCGAAAAGACCTCACCAGCCGGGGTTAGACCCATCGGACGTCGACTGTGATCAACCAATTCGATACCCAATGCCTTTTCAAGACTGCGCAAGTGATTTGACACAGTACTGATCGACAAACCGGTTTCCGACGCAACTTGCTGAATAGATCCGGATTTGGCGATCAACTGAAAGACTTCCAGCCAGCGCAAGCTCAAGGATTTGGACACGAGGACCACCTACAGTTTCGATTACTTCGAAACTATCGAACCAGAGAATGATCCCCAGAGCAATCCGGAAGTTGAGCTTGTATCGCGTTCAGGATTTGATCCGACCGAAATCCGGATCGTAAGGCGACGGTGCAGTCACAACCGCCGACACACGCTCACCGCATCGGTCCAACTCCATTTCCGACCCGACGTCTGCCAGCCCGGGATCAACAAAAGCATGGGCAAGGTTCTGTCCAATCCGATGCCCCCATTCACCCGAAGTGATCGTTCCGATGACCTCATTTCCCCGCATCAGAGAAGCGCCGGGATGCGCCGGGCCTTGATCCGTCTGAACCTGCAGCGCCACCAATTTCCGGCGCGGGCCCTCGGCCTGTCGCTGGAGCAAGGCATCGCGTCCAATGAAATCGCCCTTGTCCAGTCGGACAAACCGGTCCAGCCCGGTTTCGAACGGGTCAAACTCAGTGATCAGATCGGCCTTCCAATGCAGAAAGCTCTTTTCCATGCGCATTGACTCGACCGCGCGCGCGCCGAACAGCTTGAGCCCATATGCTTCGCCCGCCTGCCGCAATGCCAGATAAGCTGCATAAAGCGAGGCATTGGGAACGTGGATTTCATAGGCCAACTCGCCTGAGAAACTGACACCCATCACAGTCGCCGGGGCGATGCCGATGAAACACTCTCGCACACCAAGCCATGGGAACGCCTCAGCCGACCAGTCCCCACGCGCGCAAGCGCCTAGAACGTCGCGTGCTTTTGGGCCCGCCAAAATCAGGATCGTCTGGTCGTTGGTCAGGCTGCGCAGCTGGACGTCCTCGTCGCTCCGCAAATGGCGGGTCAGCCAGTCCATGTCGTGGAACTCGCTGGCTGCTGCCGAGCCGTACCAGACACGCGCTGGCCCCCGGTCGCTGGCGGGAAGATTGGCCACAGTAGCCTCAGCCTTGACCATACCATGGTGGTTCAGCAGATAGCCCAGCGCCACGCGTCCGTCGCGCTTTGTCACAGGCCCACAGAACATCCGATCAAGAAACGCATGACGGTCCGCGCCGGTGATCTCGATCCGGTTGAAACCGTTCACTTCGGCCAGCCCCACGTTGGTTTGGACATTGGCAACCTCGGCGGCCACCAGATCGAAGGTTTCGTCAAAATCGAAACTGTGAGTGGGCGCGAAATCGGGCGATGGCTTGATGTAATCCACCCTTTCCCACCCGTTCACGACGGTGAACTCGGCCCCCTCTGCCGCCAGCACCGGGGTCAAAGGCGTCGTCTTGGCGGGCCGCCCAGCGGGGCGGTGTTCATGTGGGAAGTGAAAGCGGAACTCGTTCTGATAATCCTCGATAGCCTTCAGCGCGGTCAGTTCCACATTCGCGTGCCCCGTGAACCGACGCGGATCAAGGCACCACGTGTCATAGCACGCCTCACCATGCACGATCTGTTGCGCCAGCAGCCAGCCGTGGCCACCACCTTCGCCAAGCCCCGCCCGCAGACCGATGACACAGAACGCATTGCGCTTGCCCGGGATCGGCCCGACCAGAGGCGCACCGTCAATCGTATAGGTGATCGGGCCATTGACCACCGTATGCACGCCCACCTCCATCAGCGCGGGCATCCGGGCAAAAGCGCCTTCCAGCACATCCGTCACCCGGTCCAGATCGTCAGGGCAGAGCGCGTTGACGAAATTCGGGTCAATCCCGTCCATGCCCCAGGTCTTGCAGTCCTGCTCATAGAACCCCAGCAGCAGCCCGTTCTTTTCCTGCCGACAGTAATAATCGCTGATCGGGCACCGCAGCAGCGGCATCCTGTGTCCCGCATCGCGAATGGCCGGAATCTCTTCGGTCAGGAAATACTGATGCTCCATCGAGGCGACGGGATGATGCACCCCCATCATTGCGCCCACCTCATTCACGCGATAGCCGCCCGCGTTCACGACAATATCGCAGTCGATATCGCCCTTTTCGGTCAGCACCGTCCATGTGTCGTCAGCGTGTTGTTTCAGCCCGATGACCGGCGTGTTGCGATATACCTCGGCCCCTGCCTTGCGCGCCCGCCGCGCCAGCGCCTGACACAACTGCGCGGGATCGATATCCCCATCCATCGGATCCCACAGCCCGCCGATCAGGTTCTCGGTCGAGATCAGAGGGTGACGACGCGCGCATTCCTCGGCGTCTATCACCTCGAACTGCACGTCCATCCCGCGCGCCATAGAGGCGAAATGGCGATAGCCATGCATCTGCGCTTCGGTATTTGCAAGACGGATACCGCCGTCGCCGTGGTGGTAATTGATGGGATAGTCCGGGTCGTCGGCCAGTTCTTTGTACAGCCGGATCGAGTGCGATTTCAGCCCGACCATCGTCTGGTTCATCCCGAAATTCGTCACCTGCGCAGCCGAATGCCACGTGGTGCCCGAGGTCAGCTCGTTCCGCTCCACCAGAACCACATCGCTCCACCCCTCCTGCGTCAGGTGATAGAGGGTCGAGCAGCCCGCGATCCCGCCTCCGATGACAACGACCTTGGTGCGTGATTTCATGGGCGCGGCTCCTGTTCTGTTCCGCCCAAGTCTTGCGGAACAATGCGCGCGCACGACAAGCCGCCCGGCGCTTGTATTGAAAAATCGAAACCGCGATTGCGGATTCTGCAAATTGCACTTCGCCTTTGCGTGGGGCGCAATGTGGCGCTTAGGTTTCGGGAAAAGCAACGGGAAAGGAACCGGATGAGCACGGGCAGCAAACGAAGCGGCAGACGCGCCCGGCACGCGCAGCGCGCGGCCGCCCCCGTGATTGATCCCTGCCCGCCCGGCCAGATCGGTGGGGCCTTCAAGCCGCTAACAGACGTCGAGATCGCGCAAATTTACGACACCGCCCTGCGCCTGCTAGAAACCCTGGGGATGGGCGAGGTGCCGGATCGGCTGGCCGGCGACCTGCGGGCTGCCGGAGCGCAACCCGGCCCTGACGACCGATTGCTGTTCCCGCGCGCCATGGTCAAACAGGCCATTCAATTCGCCCCCAAACAATTCACCTTTCATGGCCGCGATCCCGCGCGTTCGGTCGAGGTGGGCGGAGACCGGGTGTATTTCGGCACCGGCGGCGCGGCGGTTCAGACGCTGGATATCGACACGGGGCTATATCGCCCCTCAACCCTGACCGATCTGCATGATTTTACCCGGCTACAGGACACGCTGCCCAATGTCAGCTGGTTCACCCGCTGCTGCGTGGCCACCGATGTGCCGGATAATTTCGATCTGGACGTGAACACCGCCTATGCGCTGATCCGCAACACGACCAAGCCGATTGCCACGTCCTTTACGCTGGCCGAACATGTCGCGCCCATCGTCGACATGTTGGATATCGTAGCCGGAGGGCCCGGCGCATTCGCCGCGCGACCCTTCCTGAAAGCGCATATCAGCCCGGTCATCTCGCCCCTGCGCTATGGCGAAGATGCGGTGGACGTGGTCTATGAATGCATTACCCATAATATCCCCATGTCCTGCATCACCGCAGCGCAAGCGGGCGCGACCGCCCCGGCCACGCTGGCCGGGTTTCTGGCGCAGTCGCTGGCCGAAACATTGGCCAGCCTTGTCATGGTCAACACGATCAAACCGGGCTTTCCGATGGTGTTTTCCAACTGGCCCTTCATCGTGGACCTGCGCACCGGGTCTTTTGCGGGCGGCAGTGGTGAGACGGCGATCCTGAACGCGGCCTCGGCGCAGATTTCCAACTGGTTGGGGCTGCCGTCGGGTGTGGCGGCCTCGATGACGGATGCCAAGGCGATTGACGCGCAATACGGGACGGAAAAGGGCATCACCTCACTAGCGGCAGCGCTGGCGGGCGGGAACCTGATCTATGAAAGCTCGGGCATGACGGCGTCTCTGCTAGGGGCCAGTTTCGAGGGCTTCGTGCTGGACAATGAGATGCACGCCCACACTTATCGCGCCCTGCGCGGGATCGAAGTGACCGAGGAAAACCTTGGGTTCGACGCAATCTGCCAGTCGGTTCTGGGCGACGGGCATTTTCTGGGCAGCGCCCATACCTATGACGCCATGGAGCGCGACTATTACTACCCCGAGCTTGCAGACCGGTCCGAGCCCCGCACTTGGGCAGATGAAGGCGCCAGCGACGCATGGACCACTGCCCGCTCACGTGCCAAAGAAATCCTGAATACCCACCACCCCCAATACCTGACCCCCGAACAGGATGAAGCAATCCGCGCCCGGTTTCATATCCTTGATTGACCTTCCCCAAGCCTCCCCCGGCGGCTAGGGTCGGCTTAAATACACAGGAATGAGGCCCCGATGACCGACCCTTTCTTTCAGCCCGTCTCGGCCATGGAACTTGCGCGATTTGCCGGCGTGCCGACCTTTATGCGCTTGCCGGGCATGACGCTGGATCACGCGCGGATCGCCGAGGTTGATATCGGGCTGGTCGGCATCCCCTGGGACGGGGGCACCACGAACCGCCCCGGCGCGCGCCACGGACCGCGCCAGTTGCGGGATTACTCGACCATGATCCGCGCGATGAACCCTGTAACCGGGGTGGCGCCCTTTGCGATGATGAACTGCGCCGATCTGGGCGACGTGGCCCCTAACCCGGTGGATATCGAAGACACGCTGAACCGCGTGACGTCGTTCTACGCCGACCTGACCTCGCGCGGCATCACCCCCCTGACCGCCGGAGGGGATCACCTGACCACCCTGCCCGTCCTGCGCGCGCTGGCCAAATCCGGCCCGCTGGGGCTGATCCAGTTCGACAGCCATACCGACCTGTTCGACAGCTATTTCGGCGGGCACAAGTTTACGCACGGCACCCCGTTCCGCCGTGCGGTCGAAGAAGGGCTGGTCGATCCCAAACGCTTTGTTCAGGTGGGCATTCGCGGCACCGCCTATAACACCGAGGATATCGAGTGGGGCGAAGCGCAGGGCATCCGCATCATCCGTATCGAAGAGTTGTTCGACCGGGGTATCGACGCTGTCATGGCCGAGGTGCGCAGCATTGTCGGCGACGCGCCGACCTATTGCACCTATGATATCGACTTTGTGGACCCGACATTTGCCCCCGGCACCGGCACGCCCGAGATCGGTGGCCCGAACAGTTTTCAGGCCCAGCAGGTGATCCGCCAGATGGCCGGGGTGAACTTGGTGGGCGCCGATCTGGTCGAGGTCTCACCGCCTTTCGACGCCTCGGGCGGCACCGCGTGGCTGGGGATTTCGCTCATGTTCGAACTGCTCTGCGTATTGGCGCAGGCCGTCGAGGCCCGCCGCTAACGGACGTTTTCGGCGATCATCGAAATCATCTCGAACATCACCGCCGCTGCGGTCAGGGCGGTGATATTGTTGGGGCTGTCCTTGGTGGGCATCATGCAGACTACGTCTCCGCCCACGATATTCAACCCGCGCGCGGCGCGCAAAATCCCTACGGCTTCGTCAATATCGAACCCCTTCTCGCCAGGTTCCAGATTGGACACCGCAGGCGCAACGGTCGGGTCAAGGCAATCCAGATCGAAGGTGATATAGACCGGACGGTCGCCCAGCACTTCGCGCGTTTGCGCCACCACGTCCTCCAGCCCGCGCTGTCGGAACTCGCGCATGGTGACGATGTTGTAGCCATAGTCATAAGACGGCTGCAGCCAGTCCAGACTGCGCGGATGACCCCGTAGACCGATCTGCATGGATTGCGTCGGATCAACCTGCCCTTGATCGGCCAGATACGCGCCCCAATGGGCGGCGGATTTCTTGGCGCCCAGAAAGTGATCGACCTTGGTGAACACATCCGTATGGGCATCCAGATGCAGAAAGCTGACGGGCTCTCCCCCGGCCAGTTGACCACGCCCCAGCGCCTGCACGATGCCGCCCGTAATCGAGTGATCTCCACCCACCGACACAGGCCGCGCGCCTGCTGCGTCGATGTCTTTGTAAAAGGTCGTAATACGCTCGATGCAGTCCTCGTTGTCATTCGCGCGCGGAAAGGGCACGTCGCCCACATCGGCGATCTTGGCGCTGCTCCACGGGTCGATTTCGAACACCGAGTGCACCCGCCGCTGCACCGCCGAGACATGGCGCAGCGCGCGCGGACCCAAGTGCTGATCCCGCTCGGTCGTGCCGTTTCCGGTGGAATGCGGGACGCCGACAAGCGCAATGTCCTGCCCCTCGGGGCCGGTATTGGGACAGCGAAACAGGGTCGGTACGCCCCACCAATACAGGTTATCCATCATCGACTGTTCATAGCGGTCGGTCATCTGCATCCCCTTAAATGAAAAACGCCCCCGGCTGGCGGGGGCGTTTTGTGTTTAGATTTTCTCGTCTTCTCGCCGGAAGGCCCCCTGCACGATCCGGTCGATGACCATGGCACAGAACAGGATGGCAAAGCCGCCCAACAGACCCGGACCCTTGGCCGCATATTGCAGCGCCTCAAGGATTTCCTTGCCCAGACCGCCGCCGCCGATCAGCGAGATGATCACCACCATCGACAGACACATAAGGATCGTCTGGTTCACCCCAGTCATGATCGAAGGCAGCGCCAGTGGGATCTCAACATCCTTCAGCAACTGCCATTTCGATGCACCAAAGGCCACTGCGGCCTCTTTGATGCTGTCCGGCACACCCCGCATCCCCAGCGCCGTCAGGCGGATCACCGGCGGCATCCCGAAGATGATCGTCGCCAGAATGCCCGGCGGGTTTCCGGTGCCAAAGAAGGCGATGATCGGGATCAGGTAGACAAAGGCCGGTAGCGTCTGCATCAGGTCCAGCACCGGTTCCGCCGCGCGGTAAGCCCGCGCCGATTTACCGAACCAAATACCCAGAGGAATGCCGATTACCACGCATAGCAACACGGCTGCACCTACCAAAGCGACCGTCTCCATTGCGACATCCCAGTAACCCAGAAGTGCGATGTAAGCCAAAGAGGCGGCGGTGAAAATCGCCACACGCGGCCCCGCCGCACGCCACGCGGTGACGCAGATCACCAGCATCACGACCGGCCATGGCGATCCAATCAGTGCAATCGTCAACGCATCCAGGACCGAGCGCACCCCAGCGACGATCCCGTCGAACACGTCCCCGCCCGCAAGGGCTGCGGCGTCGATCTTGGCCTCCATCCAGCTGGCGAGGCTTGAGAACAGCGTGCCGCCATCTTCGCCCAGAAACAAGGCCGAGACCTCTTTCTCCGGGAACGCATCCAGCATCGCGAGCGAAGCGTTGACGGTAAATTTATAGACGATCAGAGGCCCGATTGCGGCAATCAGAACGGCGCCCAGAACCGTGTTGCGCGTAGAGCGCCCGCTTTCAGTGCTGTCGGGATCAATCCGCCAGCGCGAATACTGTTTTTCGTAGATGCGGTCCGCGTAAAGCCCCTGCACAAGCTTGAACACCAGCAACATCACCAAGCCAGTCAGCATGATCCCCAGCGATTCCGACTGGGCGGCCGCGGCTTTTTCAAAACTGCTGTCTGCTGCCCTCTGGATATTCTCGGCCAATTTGGTGAACCGGTCGATATCCCCCTGTTCGGTCGCCGCGGCGGCGCGTTCCAACAGCTCGTTCGCGCGGGCTTGTTGGCGCTCGGCGCGTTCGGCCATGTCGGCGCCAGGATTGCCCCAGGCCCCGCGTCCGATTTGCACCCATGCGATGATTTCAAGAATCAGGAAGGTCCAGAACATCCCCCAAATCGCCCGCGAGGCGGACCAGAACGGACCCAGCGCCGCCGCCCATTTATTGAACGTGTTTGGAACCGCGCTGGTCGCATCGTGGATTTTGTGAAAGGCGTTGACGTAGTAATCCCCGTTCGGACCCGCAAATTCGTGGATCGAGCGGTCAAGTGCGTCGCGATCCACCTCGATATCCGAGGCGGCAGTGACTTTCAGTTCGGTGGTTGCGTCAGTCATTTTTGCCCCCCTGAATACCGCGCAGCAGACGCGGCTTGGTCACGACACCCACGTCGCTGCCACCATCCGTGATGATCACCGGCAGTTCGGTGTTAACGGCCAGATCAATCAACTGGTCCAGATCAGCACCTTCATCGGCACGCGGCGCGCCCTCGGTCGGGCCGGAATAGCTGGCCAGAGGCTCCATGATCGAATGGGCCTTGACCAGTTTCAGTTTGGAAATCCCCTGCACAAATTCGCGCACGTAATCGTCGGCGGGGTTCATCACGATATCTTCGGGCGTGCCGATCTGCACGATCACACCGTCCTTCATGATGGCAATGCGGTGGCCGATCCGTATGGCCTCGTCCAAGTCATGGGTGATAAACAGCGTGGTCTTTTTCAGTTGCGCCACCAGCGCCTTGAACTGATCCTGCAACTGCAAGCGGATCAATGGGTCTAGGGCCGAGAACGGCTCATCCATCAACAGGATTTCGGGGTCTGAAGCCAGCGCGCGGGCGATGCCAACACGTTGCTGCATCCCGCCCGACAGTTCTTTGGGCAAGCGATCCTCATAGCCTGTCAGGTCTACCAGACCAAGCGCGTGGTCGGACACCGCCCAACGCTTGGATTTCGACACCTTCCTAATCTCTAGCGGGTAAGCCACGTTGTCGCGGACCGAGCGGTGCGGCATCAGCGCCATATGCTGAAACACCATCCCGATCTGCTGGGCGCGAATGCGACGCAATTCGGACTCCGAGATTTTCGAGACATCCTGCCCCATGATCTCGATCTTACCCGCAGTCGGTTCAATCAGGCGGTTCACATGTCGAACCAGAGTGGATTTGCCGGACCCTGACAGGCCCATGATGCAGAAAATTTCGCCACGTGGCACCTCGAAGGTTGCGCCCTGCACACCTACGACACAGTTAAAGCGTTCAAGTACCTCGGGTTTTCCAATACCCTCGCTGCGCACAGCCGCCATGGCCTCTTCGGCGCGCGCGCCAAAGATTTTCCAGACATTTTCAAGTTTTACGACAGGTTCGTCCATTTGCCCCTCATATGCGGGGTTTTCCCCGATCTATATGCAAAGGGCCGCCGCGAACTGGTCGCGACGGCCCCCTGGGAATGCGTCTTAGTTGGTCAGCCAGTTCAGAACGGTATCTTCGTTGTTGGCCACCCAATCGCGGGCAAAGTCTGCTGCTTCCACATTGTCCACAGCAAGGGCCTTGCCCATCGCGCTCAGGTCGTCACCCTGCATTTGGTAGTTGCGGAACAGAGCGGCCACCTCGGGGTAGGCGTCTTCCAGCTCCTTGGCGTAGTGAAGGTGCAGTGTGGCGCCGTTCCAGGCCGAGGATGCCTCGGATTTATCCAGCCAGTCGGGATCATCTGTGGGCTGCACGATGGTCCAGGTCGCCGGATCATGGGCGGGCTCTTCCAGAACGGTCAGGTCCTGTGTCACAAAGATGTAGTGCGGGCTGTAGCAGAAACCGATCCACGGATCGCCGGCCTTGGCGGCGTTGGCCAGATTCGCATAGGCGATGGTTTCTTCGTATTCGGTCAGATCGAAAATCTGATCATAGCCATAGGACTTGGCCCGGATTTTTTCGACCACGGTCGAAGCCCAGCCCGGCGCACCGATCCAAACCTCGGGCGTTCCGTTGCCGTCGGTGTCAAAGATTGCCATCTTGTCCGGATCACTCAGATCGTCGATGGACTTGATGTCATATTTTTCAGCTGTCGCCGTGGGCACACACATGCCCTGCTCGGCCTGAACCGGGTTTTCGTTCATAACCACGGTGCCGTTGTCTTTGACATAGGTGTCGTGCAGGTTCTGCTGGTTCGGCATCCAAACCTCGGGGTGGACATGCATCGCGCCAGAATCCATCGCCTCGAACACGATCGGGTTGGTGCCGTTCTGAAGCTCTACGTCCAAGCCCAGGTTTTCTTCGATCACAACTTCAAGGATATGCGCCGTGGCGTTCACCGATGCCCAGTTTGGCACACCGATCACGATATCTGCGGCAAGCGCGGGACCTGCGGCAAGAGCTGCTGCACTTCCCATAAGTGTGGTGAGTTTCTTCATCTGATATCTCCATGTTGGGCGTTCGCGATGCTGTTCTGTCGGCAAATGCCGGTCCCGCACCTTACAAACAGTCTCGGGAAGCTCTAACTCCCCGGATTTTTTGGCCAGCGGCTCGACGCGCCGGATTGGCCAGAAAAGTGAAGCATGGTGACGCAACACCCATCAAGCCCTACGGAGGACAAATACATGTATTTGATATCATCGTATATTAGTTTCGAAAATTTCCGAACTATTAACCAATGTCTCAAACGACGGCCGCAGGCAAAGTCTCGCTCCACTTGCTCAAATCGTCCAGAACGCCCAGCGCGCTGCGGCCAAGCTCGGTGACAGAGTATTCGACCGAAACGGGAGATGTCTGTAGCACGTGTCGCTTCACTAAACCTTGTGCCTCAAGCTGACGCAAACGCTCGGTGATCATCTTTTTGCTGGCACCTGCAATCATGCGGGACAAGTCATTGAATCGCACGGGCCCGTCTTTCAGGTGCCATAGGATCGAACCCGTCCACTTACCGCCTATGATCCGCATCCCGCGCTCGACCGAGCAAGGCTCGAGGCAGGCTTCTGCCACTTGTTTTCGCCCCCGATTATCCTGACTGACCTTTGCACGCATGGCATATCCCTTATGAAAAAGAAGGTTACTAAAAGTATACTGGTTGCTTTTTATCTCCGCCACCCCCAACTGCTTCGACACGACATTCCCAAGATTGGAAAAAGGGCATAGACATGAGCAATATCCTGATCCTCAACGGCACACAGCCTTATGAAGCGGCCCCCGGTGCTCTGAACGCCAGCCTGACCGAACAAGCCAGCACCCAGTTGCGCACGCTGGGCCATGATGTCCGGGTGACTACGGTCGCCGAAGGCTATGATGTCGATACAGAAGTCGCGAACCACTTGTGGGCGGACACTGTCATCATGCAATTCCCGGTGAACTGGATGGGCGTGCCGTGGGTCTTCAAGAAATACATGGACGAGGTCTATACCTCGGCCATGGATGGACGGTTTGCGCATGGCGATGGGCGCACCAGTGACGCCCCTAAGTCCAACTACGGTATGGGCGGCGTTTTGCACGACAAAAGCTATATGCTGTCAGTCACGTTCAACGCCCCGGTCGAAGCGTTCGACAACCCGACCGAGCCCTTCTTTGCCGGCGATACTGTAGATGACCTGCTGAAACCGCTGCACCTAACGGCGAAATTCATGGCGATGAAGCCTCTGCCAACTTTTGCCGCGTTTGATGTTATGAAGAACCCGACGATCGAGGCAGATTTTGCCCGATTCCAGACGCATCTGATTTCTACATTCGCCGAGGCAGACGATGTCGCAGCCTGATATTCACCTGTACACCGCAGGAACGATGAACGGTTATAAACCGGTCATTTTTCTGGAAGAGGCCGGAATTCCTTACGACCTCACCCATATCAACTTTTCCAAACAAGAACAAAAAGCGCCAGATTATCTGGCGCTGAATCCCAACGGTAAGATACCGACGATTTATGACCGGTCCGAGGGGCGCGCCATATTCGAAAGCGGCGCGATCCTGTGGCACCTGGCCGAAAAATACGGAAAGTTCCTGCCGGAAGACCCGATCAAACGATCCGAAGTCATGCAATGGGTTTTCTTTCAGGTCGGTCATATCGGGCCCATGATGGGACAGGCGATGTATTTCCAACATATCGCCGCCCCCAATGGGCACGACGAACCGTTCTCCATCCGCCGTTATGTTGATGAAAGCCGCCGCCTGCTAGAGGTTATGGACACACGGCTTGAAGGGCGCGACTGGATCGCCGCAGATGAATACACCATTGCCGATATGATGCTTTACCCGTGGGCGCGGGCCTATGTCTGGGCACGGGTCAAGGTGGACGATCTACCTCATCTGAACGCCTGGTTCGAACGCATCGACGCCCGGCCCGCCGTTCAGAAAGCGTTGACCATTCCCAAGGCAAACCCCCAATTCTGGGACTCAAGCGCCGATGCGTCGGCCTTTGCCAAAGAAAACGCCGCGCGGTTTGCGGGCGACGTCAAAAAATAGAAGCCCTAAGCATCATATGCGAGAATGAGGTGCTCTGCGGCCTCGGTCAGTTCGGGAAAGCGTGACCGTTCTTTGACGTACAAAAAGACCTGCCTTTGATCCGGCAGGTCTTTTATCTCGCGAAAGGCGGTGGCTTCGGGAATGAACTCTGCCACCGTTTGAGGCAAGACCGTCGCCCAATTGCCCGTCCTGACCATCGTAATCAAAGAATGTGTGTTGCGGATCGTGATGTCAGCCTGATCAATCGCTTGGTGAAACTGCGGCGACGTGATCAGGTCGCACAGGCTGTTTCGAATGAACGGCACGGTCCCCAGATCGGCAATACACGGGGGTTCAACCTGTCGGATCAGCGGGTGATCGGCAGCACAGACCAGCCCGAACCGGTCTTGTAACAAGGGTTTGGTATTAAAACCGTTCAACGCGTGATGCCCCGAGGCAATACCGATATCCGCCTTCCCTTCGACCAATGCATCCAGGACCTGCTGCGTGTCAGTGTCCCGCAGATCAACCTTCGCCCCAAGAAAGCGTTGTGTCAGGTGCCTCAGAACACGCGGAAACACTAGCGCTGCGACAGATGGCACCGATGCGATTCGCAGCAACCCCTGCTCGGCCGACGCTACGGCTTCAATGTCACCTACGGCTTGATCGAACTGACGCACCTGCCTCAACGCAAGCTCAAAAACTTGCTCTCCCAAAGGGGAAAGACGATTCTTGCGTTCGCCTTCGAACAGTTTGCGACCCAAATGGCCTTCAAGTTGCTTAAGCGTCATGGAAACGGCTGACTGAGTTCGCCCCAGCCGGTCCGCAGCCTCGGTCAAGTTTCCGGATTGAACCACGGTACAAAAACATCGCAGGGTTTCGATTTTAATCGCCATACTTCAATTTCCCTGAAGTTTTCTTCACCTGTTTGAATTTGACTGATGACAAACGAAAAAGCCATGCTCTGTGTAACTCTTGTTTTCTCTGAGGCGTGGTGTGACCAAACTGAACCTGATTGCCGGCAACTGGCTGGCTGGTGACTCTGAAATCGAAAACCGCAACCCGTCGGATCTGAGCGATCTTGTCGGCATGTTCGCCCAAGCCAGCGTGGACCAGTTGGACGCGACGCTAGAGCAGGCGCGCATTGCGCAGGCTGAGTGGGCGACGTATCTGCCTGAACGCAAGCAAACTGTTCTGAACGCCATCGGCAACGAGCTGATGGCCCGCGCCGAGGAGTTGGGCACGCTGCTGTCGCGCGAGGAAGGCAAACCGCTGGCCGAAGGTAAAGGCGAGGTTTATCGCGCGGGACAGTTCTTTACCTATTACGCAGCCGAGTGTCTGCGTCAGATCGGTGAGAATGCGGACTCTGTCCGCCCCGGCGTTGAGATTGACGTGCGGCGCGAACCCGTGGGTGTCGTCGCCATCATCAGCCCATGGAACTTTCCCACTGCGACCGCCTCATGGAAAATCGCACCAGCGCTGTGCTACGGCAACGCGGTGGTATGGAAGCCTGCTAACATCACCCCTGCATCGGCTGTAGCTTTAACCGAGATCATTGAACGGCAGGATATCCCCAAGGGCCTGTTCAGTTTGGTGATGGGATCGGGGCGCAGCATCGGTCAGCGTCTGGTGGAAAACCCCAAGGTGAACGCGATTTCATTCACCGGGTCGGTGCCGGTGGGAAAAGGGATTGCGGCAGCGGCCATCCATAACCTGACCAAGGTGCAGATGGAGATGGGGTCCAAGAACGCGCTGGCCGTCATGGACGACGCCGATCTTGATCTGGCGGTGACGCTGGCGCTGGGTGGCGCGTTTGGAGGCACCGGACAAAAATGCACTGCCTCGTCGCGGCTGGTTGTTCATGCGGGCGTCCATGATGCGTTCGTCGAGAAACTGGTCGCCGGTGCGCAAGCGATGAAAGTCGGTCACGCGCTGGAGGATGGCACCCAGATGGGGCCGGTCGTCAGCGAGCAGCAGTTGCAGGAAAACCTCGCCTATGTCGATCTGGGCAAGTCTGAGGGCGCCGAATTGGCCTGTGGCGGCGCGCGGTTGGAGATGCCTCATGACGGATTCTACATGTCGCCGGGTGTGTTCCTGAACACCACCAACGACATGCGAATCAACCGCGAAGAAATGTTCGCGCCGCTGACCAGCGTCATCAAAGTCGGCAGCTATGATGAGGCGCTGAGCATCGTCAACGACACCAATTTCGGCCTGACTTCGGGCATCGTGACCCAAAGCCTCGCCCGCGCCACGCATTTCCGCCGAAACGCTCGCACGGGCGTGGTCACCGTGAACTTGCCGACAGCTGGCACCGACTATCACGTGCCCTTCGGCGGACGCGGGGACAGCTCTTACGGGCCGCGCGAGCAGGGTAAGGCGGCAGCTGAGTTCTACACCACTGTCAAAACCGCGTACATCAGCGCCGGGACGCCGGTCTGATGCGTATCGACGGGCTGCAATATGCCAACTGGTCGGAAAAGATTTTCCGGCAACTGCGCGAAGGTGGCGTGGACGCGATCCACGTCACCATCTCATATCATGAGAACTTCCGCGAAACCGTCCTGAACTTTGAAAAGTGGAACCGCTGGTTCGAGCAATTCCCCGACCTGATCATGAAAGGCCGTTGGGCCAGCGACATCGACAAAGCACGCGAAACCGGACGGACGGCTGTTTTCTTCGGCTTTCAGAACCCCTCGCCCATCGAAGACGATATCGGTCTGGTCGAAATCCTGCACGATCTGGGTGCCCGGTTCATGCAGTTGACCTATAACAACCAATCCCTGCTGGCCACCGGCTGCTATGAGGCCGAAGATACCGGCATCACCCGCATGGGCAAGCAGGTGATCAAAGAGATGAACCGCGTGGGCCTTGTCGTGGATATGAGTCACTCGGCTGACCGATCCACAATCGAGGCCGCTGAACTGTCCGAGCGTCCCATCGCCATCACTCACGCCAATCCGCACGACTGGTCGCCTGCGCTGCGCAACAAGCGCGATGCGGTGATCCGCGCGGTGACGGACCATGGCGGGATGCTCGGCTTTTCAGTCTATCCGCATCATCTGAAAGACAAATCCGCCTGCACGCTGGACAATTTCTGTCAGATGATCGCCCGCACCGCCGACAAATACGGCGTTCAGCATCTGGGGATCGGCACCGATCTGTGTCAGGACCAACCTGACAGCATCGTGGAATGGATGCGCGTCGGGCGCTGGACGAAAGAAATCGACTATGGCGAAGGCTCGGCCTCGGCCCCCGGATTTCCCCCCATGCCCGGCTGGTTTCAGGACAACCGCGACTTTGGGAATATCGAATCCGGACTACGTTGCGTGGGTATGAACGAAGATGAGGTTTCAGGTATCATGGGCGGCAACTGGTATCGTTTCTTTGCTGAAAACTTCGGACCACGCGCATGACTGATACGCACCCCCAAATCGCCAGACGTGGCCCCGCGCAGGTCATGCGGCTGTCGCGATTGGGGTCGCTGCACCAATGTCGCCTCAGTTTCATGCGGCAATTGACCCGGCGGATGGCCCGCGAGAACTGGCGTTTTACCCGGCCCGTTTTTGACATCGACACGAACGGGGTGGGTCATGCGGTCTATACCGCGCATGGCCCCGAGCGCGCTTATTCACTGGTTGCTTTCGCTCATGACCTGCCGCCCGAGCAACGCTCCGACCGCGTGATAGCCGAGGCTTGGGACGCCACTTTTACCCTGTTCGATGGCATCCCTACGACCGAAGACATCGAACGTCTTTCCCAAAACGTCCCCCTGCAAGAGGCCGGTCGGGTCAGCGAAAACGAGTTGTCTCTGTCTCGCGCCAACCGTTCGGTTCGGCTTTGGGCGTATGTGGTCGACGCTCTGGCAGCAGGCAAACAGCCGGACCCCGAGCAGATCTATAAGGTGGGCTACCTGATGCGCACCACGGCCGTATATGGCTCGGGCAAGTTCGGGGCGGCTGATCGTGAGACAACCGCCGACCGCCCGGAACTAAGCGCGCCTTTCCAGACCGAGATGCTTTCGGTCTATCTGACTCGCACCTTCGTGCGCGATCTGGTGCAGCACATGGCGCAGGCCAAAGGGGGCGATGAAACAGCCAGTCTGGATCCGGCGATTGCGCAGTGGCTGGGCATCGGCAATTCGACCGGTCTGGGAATGGCGCCGTTCATCATTAATCACCCCGTTCTGTTCAACAACTGGATCATGGTTCGCGAAGAAGCCATCGCGCGGGTGCGGTCCGTGCCACACGCCACACCGGACCGCATGGCGCAGTTCCGCGCGATTTTCGAACGCAGCAGACTATCGGTGTCGTGGTGGCGCTCGGATCATCCGGTTCAAATCGACAAACTGGCCGCGCTCAGAACTGATCTGGACATGCTCACCGCCGAGCTGACCCAGCGCGACCTGACCGAACACCACCCATGGGACGCTCTTATCTGCTGGTCCGAGGATCATCTGAGCGAAGAGGGGCAAGAATTGCTGGCCTCGCTAATTCTGGAACCTTATGGCGATTTGGTCGACGGTCTGGTCGATTGCATGGCCGACAGCAACGCAGGCGCGCAGATGATCGACGGCAGTATGAGCGTCGCACAAGTGCGCGCGCTGATCCGGCAGAGTTTTGACTGGGCGCTTGATCTTGACTGGCAGGAACAAGCCAACTGCGCCCGCGCATGGTACGTGTCCGAAGAAAAGCTGGAACCCCGCCTTGGCGAACGTTTCGAAGAACCAATCGCGGAGTACGAACAACCTCTGGCCCCTGCACGGGACGCGGCCGCTGCCTATCGCGCCCTTGAGGATTGGGCGGACACAGACAAGATTGCCGCGTTTCTCCTGCACCATCCGGAACATCGCCACACCATAAGACGCGCGCAGATCGGTCGCGTCGCCCCGTATGGAGAAATCCGCGACAACACAATCAGTGCAAACGTGTTGCCCATCGACATGCTAAGGGCAAAACTATCATTCTTTGGAGCAACACAGTTCGACCCGCGCTCGGACCGGTGGGTTCGCATCTGCATGTATTCGGGCGCGCCCTACCCGGACGAACTGAACACAGAAAACGCAGATCTTTGGGTTTACCCCGAGGCGCTACAATGAACCTGTCACTGAACGAGGTCGAAGCCACTGCCAAACGGGCAATGCGCGGTGTCGGACATAGCTGGGGTCCCGCGGAAGAGGCCGCCAAGGCTACTCGCTGGCTTTGTGCTCAGGGCATGGACGGGATCGGGGCGTTAGCAAAACTGACGAAACTACAAAGCGCGCAACCAAGTTTGCCCGTAGCTGAGTGCCCAATTGCCGCAGGAGCACACCTTTCGGACCAAGCTGCTGAGTTGCGCAAAGAAGACATCACGTTGCAGGACATTGTCTTCCCGGTTTTACTTTTGCCTTTCGCAGCCAACGTGGCGCGGTTTTTGGATACCCCCGTTTCCGTGACAATGGATAAGACACAGTTTGTGACCGATGGGTTTGCCCTCACCACGGCCTTTTCGGTCCCCGAACAGGCAAGCCAGATCACAATAAAGCGGGGCGGGATAATGATCCAAACCCATCCTCAGTGCACACGTGCCACGCCCGACCCTGCAGACTGGTCCGAGCTGAATCGCCTTGCCCACTTCACCTATGCCCCCGCAACCGAGGACTCCCGCCTGCGCGGGGCCGGAGCGGGTCTGTCTGACAACGATTGATGAGACCCAAAATGACCGAGACCCGCACCCTGACATTGATCCAGATCGAAGATCTGGCTTTTCGCGCCCTCGTTGCCGCTGGTACGACCGAAGCAAATGCGCGCCCCTTGGCGGTTGCAACTGCTGCAACCGAAGCAGACGGCGTCTCTAGCCACGGGCTTGCCTACATCCCGATCTACTGCGAGCATGTTCAATGCGGGAAAGTCGACGGTGCCGCCCAACCGGTGCTGTCACGCCCACGTTCGGGTGTTGTGAACGTGGACGCCGCCACGGGATTTGCGCATCCCGCAATTGATTTGGGGTTCGAGGCGCTGCTGCCTGCCGCCCGCGAACAGGGAATAGCGGCGCTCGCCATTCGCAACAGCTACAATTGCGGTGTTCTGGGATATCACACCTTCCGGATTGCACAGGCTGGTCTGGTCGGGTTGGGCTTCACCAACGCGCCGGCCTCGATCGCTCCGTCCGGGGGATCAAAACCTGTGGTCGGGACTAATCCGTTCTCGATCGCGGCTCCGGGCGCGAACGGGCAACCTTCGCTGGTGATCGACCAAAGCGCCAGCACCATTGCGAAAAGCGAAGTCATGAAACACGCCCGAGAAGACAAACCGATCCCGGTAGGCTGGGCGCTGGACGCAGACGGCAATCCAACAACAGACCCGGCAGTTGGATTGAAAGGGTCGATGGCACCGTCCGGAGGTTATAAGGGTGTCGGCGTCGCCCTATTGACCGAGGTTTTGGCTGCCGCGCTTACGGGTGCCACTCTTGGCCTTAACGCATCTCCGTTTTCAGGTACTGTTGGCGGACCACCCAAAACCGGGCAGTTTTTCATTGCCATTGATCCAGCGGCTACGTCGCAAGGCGTATTTGCCTCTGGTCTTGGCGAATTGGTTGACGCGATCCGATCCCAGGACGGCGCTCACCTTCCAGGAGACGGCCGAGCCGCCAACCGCGCCACGGCGCAGGCAAATGGCGTAGCTGTCAGCACAGCAACTTTGGACAAGGTCGAAGCGGTTCTAGGAGTTTGAAAATGGCCACCGGGCAGTGCTAGCGCACGCCATAGACAGTCATCGTAGAAGTTTCCGGCGTTCGGATGATCCGTAAGGTTGGCGTAGATTTCGTTGTAGATGATGCCGCCGCATTGGAAGCTATCGAAGGTATTTCAGCTTGCATCGAGGAACTGCCTTTTGAGGACGGTGAATTCGACAACGTGGTTTGCACGCATGTGATCGAACATATTCTGGATTACCGCGCAGCAATTGCCGAACTACGTCGCATCACTCGTAAGAGACTGATTATAATCGTTCCGCGCGAACGAGAATACCTGTATACTTTCAATCCACACTTCAATTTCTTCGCTTACCCACATTCGTTTCTACGCGCGATGATTCCGGTTCCGGATGACTTTGTTTGTATTGATATCGGACGCGACATTTACTATCGCGAAGATATAACCAGTTAAGAAAAACGGTTAGTTCTCGCAAAGCTTGTTGAGTAGAACAACGCGGGATATGCCGATTCAACACACAGCGCGCATCATATCCACACCTGAAACCCACCCAAATATGCTGAAAAGCACAACACTCAGCTGAACGCGTGGTTTGGAGCTGCAATGCGCGGAAACCTGAGCCTCAGACAGCGGTTCGTTCACCAAGCACTAACGACTTGGAAAAAAGTCCCTGCGCTTCGGATCAACCGATACCTATGATCGGATTTCCTTCAGACCGAGTATCCGCCAAGGGCGTCTTGTTCGTTTGTTTCGTGGCCGAAAGGCATGTGAACAGGGATACACCCGATCCGGTTCATTCCGGCCGGACCGGATATCGATCCCCTTTTTCGTCAATCAGGATCAGACGGTCGCCGCTGCGCACGTACAGATCGCAGCGACCGAACCCGTTGCGGTAAGCGATGCAGACGCTGCCGTCCTCGGCGATGGAATAGGTGCCAAAGGCGGCGTCTCCGCTGGCGTAGGTGTAGGAATAGGCACCGCCAGCCGAGAATTTGGCCTGCCCGTCATCAAAGAAGGTCAACGTGCGTCCAGCCAAGGCATCCAGTTCTTCGGGCGACAGGGGGACGTCTCCGGGTTTGGTGGGCCATTCGGCGGCAAGGGCGGGGCCAGCACTCAGCAAGGCGAGGATCAAAAAGCGCGTCATAAAGTCAGTCTAGACCGAACTGCTCTGCAACAGGCATAACGTTGCAGTGACAGATCAGGCGACCATCTGTTCGGCCTTTTTCAGGTCGACCGAAACCAGCTGGCTAACACCCTGTTCCTGCATGGTCACACCGAAAAGCCGGTCCATCCGTGCCATCGTCACCGCGTGGTGGGTGATGATCAGGAACCGCGTGTCGGTCTGGCGGCACATCTCATCCAGCAGGTCGCAGAAACGCGTCACGTTAGCATCGTCCAGAGGCGCATCGACCTCGTCCAGCACACAGATCGGCGCGGGGTTGGCGAGGAACACACCAAAGATAAGCGCAGTCGCGGTCAGGGTCTGCTCACCGCCCGACAACAGGCTGAGCGTCGACAGTTTCTTGCCCGGTGGTTGGCACATAATCTCAAGCCCCGCATCCAGCGGATCGTCGCTTTCAACCATGACCAGATTGGCCTCACCGCCGCCGAACAGGTGTTTGAACAGCATGGCAAAGTTCGAGTTCACCTGTTCAAACGCGGTCAGTAGACGCTCGCGACCTTCACGGTTGAGACTGGCGATGCCGCTGCGCAGGGCTTTGATCGCCTCTTCCAGATCGGCCTTTTCGCTGTTCAGCGTGTCGAATTCTTCCTGGACTTCTTTGCTGTCCTCTTCGGCCCGCAGGTTCACCGCCCCCATCGCGTCGCGCTGGCGTTTGTGGCGGTTAACCTCGGCCTCCAGCGCGTCAGCGGCGGGCATCTGGTCCGGGTTCACGTCCAGCTGATTCAACAACTGGTTCGGGGTCAGCTGCTGATCCTCGGCAATGCGTTCCGCAGCGGCGGTCACGCTTTCCTTGGCGGCGTCACAGCGCGCCTCGGCGGCGGCCCGGCTTTCGCGCGCTTCCGAGGCCAGACGTTCCGCATCACGTTCGGCCATCACCCATTCGCGCTGCTGAGCCTCGGCTTGAGCCAGATGGTCCGCAGCCTCGGCACGGCGCGCTTCGGCAGCTTCGATCAATTCGTTCAGTTCTTCGCGCGCCTCAGCGATTTCGCCGGGGGCGGCCATCGCGTCGGTCAGCTCCTCCTCAGAGCTTTCCTTACGCTCAGCCAGTTCCGAGATACGTTTTTCCGCTGTCTCCAACCGGTGCTTCCAGCCGCTGAGGTCTTTCTTGACCTCCTGGCTGCGACGGGTCCGTGCTTCGCCCTCGCGGCGCAATTCGTCATGGGTCGAGCGATGGGTCAGCATGGTGATCCGCGCGGCCTCGACCGTTTGTTTGATGTCTTCGACCTGAGCTCGGGCGCTGTCCAGATCGCCCAATCCGGCCAGCGCGCCCTCGGCCTCGCGCAGTTGGGCGCGGGCGGACATGGCGTCTTCCTTGTGGCGATCCACGGCCAGCGTCAGGGTTTCCAGCTTGCCCTGCGCCAGATTGCGATCCGCCTCGGCCCGACTGAGCGCGCGTGCAGTTTCGGCCATACGTTGATCGGCGGCCCGTCGGGCGTCGCGCGCACGGCGGTCAGCCTCGGTCACGTCGGCCAGTTGCTGCGACAGGGCCTCATGCGCCGCCCGCGCGCCATCGGCCTGCGCTTCGGTCCGGGTGAGTTCCTGTTTCAACGCTTCCAGCTTGTTTAGCTGTTCAAGCCGCAGCGCGGCGGCACTCGGCGCGTCCTCGGCCCAGGCGCGGAACCCGTCCCAGCGCCACAGATCGCCCGAGCGCGACACCAGCCGCTGACCGGGTTTCAACGCCGCCTGCAACCGCGCGCCCTGATCTGCATCAACCAGCCCGATCTGTGCGATCCGACGGCTAAGGCGGTCCGGCCCCGACACATGCAGCGCCAGAGGCCCAGCTCCTTCAGGCAAGGGCTGATCCGCGTCGTACCCCGCGACCTCCACCCAGCCCGATGGCCCATCACCGTCGACCAAAGGCGCGCGCAGATCATCCGCCAGCGCGGCACCCAGCGCCTTTTCATAGCCCGGGGCAACACGCAGCAGGTCCATCACCTGCCCGCCCTCAGCGGTGTCACGTTCAACCAGCTTGGCCAAAGCGGTGGTCTCGGCCCGAATGGCCCCCAACTCACCCTCTGCCTCGGACCGTTGCGCGCGAGCTTCAGCCTCACGCGCCTGCGTCTCGCTGCGCAGCTCATCGGCGGCAGCCAGTGCCTCCTCGGCGGCCTCGGCGGCCTCGCGGGCTTCTTCTTCACCCTCTTGCGCGGCCTCGAACGCCTCGGCCGCGCGGGTCAACGCCTCACGCGCCTCATTCACGGCACCGCGCGCCTTTTCTTCTTCGCCCTCGGACCGGGCCAGCGTTTTGCGGCTGTCCTCGACCAAACGTTGCGCCGATTGGTGACGGGCGACCAGACGGGCCATATCCTCGGTCTGCTGCGAGAGGTGATCCTCGCGGTCCTGCAGCACCGAGGCCGCCTCACGCGCGATTTCCGCCGCCTCGGCCACCTTGTCATCGTGACCTTCAGCCGCCTTGGCCAGCTCGCGGGCTTCCCATTCCAGGCGTTCGATCATCTGGCCCGCGTCACGGTTCAAACCGCTTTCACGCTCGATATCATTGCCAAGTTGTTGAATACGGTTGGTCAGGGTTTCAATCGTTTGACGCGCGCGGGTTTCCTGATCTGAAAGCTGGTCACGCTGCACCTGCTGACGTTGCAACACAGCGGCTGAGATGGCCTCTTCCTCGCGCAGGGGCGGCAGGGTTTCCTCAATCTCGGCACGTTTGGCAGCGGCGGCGCGCGCCTCGGCCTCGGCGCGCGAGGCTTCGGTGATCCGGTCGCGCAGCTTTTCCTCGGCCTGTTGACGGGCCATGTCGGCCTCTTTCCAGCGGCGGTACAGCAGCATCCCTTCGGCTTGCCGCAGCTGCTCACCAATCTCGCGATAGCGCGCAGCCTGACGGGCCTGACGCGCCAATTGCGCCAGCTGCGTGCCCAACTGTTCCAACACGTCATCAACGCGAGTCAGGTTGGATTCCGTGCCCTTCAGCTTCAGCTCGGCTTCATGCCGACGTTGATAGAGACCCGAGATCCCGGCGGCCTCTTCCAGAATGCGCCGCCGAGCGCGGGGTTTGGCGTTGATCAGCTCGGCGATCCGGTTCTGCCCTACCAGCGCGGGCGAATGCGCCCCCGTTGAGGCATCCGCGAACAGCATCTGAACATCGCGCGCCCGCACATCCTTGCCGTTGGTCTTGTAGGCGCTGCCCACATCGCGGGTGATCCGGCGGATGATCTCCAACTGATCGGTGTCATTGAACCCCGAAGGCGCCAGCCGTTCCGAATTGTCCATGGTCAGGACCACTTCGGCAAAGTTGCGCGCGGGCCGCGTGGCCGCCCCGGCGAAAATCACATCTTCCATCGCGCCGCCGCGCATGGATTTGGGGCGGTTTTCGCCCATCACCCAGCGCAGCGCCTCTAACAGGTTGGACTTGCCGCAACCATTCGGTCCCACCACACCGGTCAGCCCGTCCGCGATAATCAGATCGGTCGGATCGACAAAGCTTTTGAAGCCGGTGAGTTTGAGTTTGCTAAAACGCAAAGGCAATGAGTCCCGTGATTCCTATACGCTGGAAGTCTGCGCAACGGATTGGGGTCGAGTCAACGAACTTGCGCAGGATATGGGATATCAACCCAAGTTATCCACAATATCTTGGCAAAATACGCAGGAATTCGCGTATGTCAGTATGCAGTACACTCGAACACCTGATAACCGTAGCCATCGCCGATGTGATCGAAAATACCTGTGTCCACGCATTCGTAGTTCGGGATGGCCACCGCAGTCTGCAGCAAGCGCTCACCCACCTCTCGGTCGCAACCCAACACCCCAACCGTCACAGCGGCATCGCCTAGCACATCCAGAATTGGGCACCCCGACACCTGTGCCATCGCCTGAGCAGCGCGACCACGGATCGGCCCGAGCCGCGGGGCGTATTGAATGTTCACCCGCACTGCTTCGGCCAGATCATCACGCACGCGCACATCAAAGACGCTACCATTCACCGCCACACGCGTCGCGGGCACATCGCGGAAATGAGGCGTGCCCGCCGAACATGCAGCCAGGACCAGCAGGGCGAAGTATCGGATCATGTTCTCTATGGTGAGGTGGAATGGTTAACAAACCCTTTCCACTAGTGGCGCAGAACCTGACCCAGACGTTTAATACCCTCTCGTATCGTGGCCTCGTCTGAATTGGAAAAACTCAACCGGATTGTATTCCGACCCGAGCCATCAGGAAAAAATGCGCGCCCAGGTACAAAAGCCAGCTGTACCGTTTCCAACGACCGTGACAAAAGATCGGCTCCGTCATGTGCTTGAGGCAAGGTCAACCAGACGAACATTCCGCCTTCGGGCTTGGTCCATTGCACCCCTTCGGGCATTTCCTGCCGCAAAGTGTCCAGCATCGCATCGCGCCGCCGGCGATACGTTGCCCGCACACGCAAGATGTGCGTGTCGAAACAAGCACGTGCTACTTCGTTGATCGACATCTGATTGATCGTTGGCGAATGCAGATCAGCCGCCTGTTTGACCAAAACCAACTGCGAAATGACCTCTCGCGAAGCAACAACCCAACCCACGCGCAAACCGGGCGACAGTGTCTTCGAAAAACTGCCGCAATAGACTGTCCGGCACGCCTCGATCGTTCCCTTTCGGGCAAGCTCCAAGGCAAGAATCGGCGGAATGTCTTCGCCGTCATAGCGCAAGGCCTGATACGCGCCATCCTCGATCACTGCGATATTCAGGTCCTCAGCAAGATCAAGCAGTGACTCACGTGTAGCGCGGTCAACAGTTTCACCCGTCGGGTTTGCGAAATCCGGGGACAAATAAGCGAATTTGATCTTTCCATCACCGGACGCAGCTGCATATTCAGCCGCCCGGCGGTTCGCCTTCAAGTCCAACCGATCAAAACAGGGCTCATATGCGTCGAATGCGTTGATTGCGCCCAGATAGGTCGGCCAGCCAACCAAAGCTGTATCTCCGGGGGACAGGTAAAGTTTTCCTAAATAATCCAGCGCTTGCTGCGAACCCGAGGTGATCAGGATGTTTTCCGCGGAACATTCGATTCCGATCTGCTGCATATGTCCGACAAGCCATTCACGAAGGGGAAGATATCCTTCGCTGACCGAATATTGGAGCGCATGAGGCCCATCTCCAAGGCACGATTGGAACGCATTTGCAAAGGCATCTGCAGGAAACAAAGCCGGGTCGGGAATACCCCCGGCAAACGAGATAATCCCCGGCTGATCCAGCAGCTTCAGCAATTCACGAATCTCTGAGGCTTTCATCCGTGAGGCCCTGGTCGCAAACAAATCTGGCGTTGACATAAGGCTCCTCCGTTTAGAGGCAGCGTAATAGATAATGAATTAATGTCAATATTGCTGACCTAGTAATGTTATGTCCTTTCTAGGCATTCTTGAACCGGGCCTGAATCCGTGGTCATATGATTTGACCAATCTGGAAAAGTGTCCCGATGCCCTTTCAAAAAATTCAGACCGAAAAGCTATCGATCGCGGTGGTTCGACAGATCGAACTGCTAATCCTTCGGGGCATCCTGCGTCCGGGTGAACGACTTCCTGCCGAGCGTGAAATGGCCGAGCGACTGGGCGTGTCGCGGCCGTCGCTGCGGGATGCGATTTCGGAACTGCAAGAACAAGGGTTGCTGACGGCCAAAGCAGGCTCGGGCATATACGTCGCCGAGGTCTTGGGCTCGGCGTTTTCCCCTGCTCTGATCCGACTGTTCGGCAGCCATGAAGAGGCTGTTTTCGATTATCTCTCATTCCGACGGGATATGGAGGGCTTGGCAGCTGAGCGCGCAGCGAGAATGGGTTCTGAAAGCGACTTGAAAGTCGTCCAGACGATTTTTGAAAAGATGGAGGCCGCCCATGCCCGCAATGCGCCGGAAGATGAAGCTAATCTGGACGCCCAATTCCACATGGCCATCATCGAGGCCAGCCACAACGTCGTGATGCTGCATATGATGCGGTCGATGTTCGATCTGTTGCGACAGGGCGTCTTTTACAACCGCCAAATGATGTTCAATCAGCGCACAACCCGAGAAGCCATCTTGGACCAGCATCGAGCGATCAATACCGCGCTACAGGCGCGTGACCCAGAAGGTGCCCGCAAAGCCGTCCAGAGACACTTGAATTTCGTTCAGCAATGCACACAGGATCACCAAAAAGCCCTACGAAACGAAGAAATCGCAAGGCAACGGCTGGATCACGAAACACGCTGACCTGGTACGCGGCACCGCCTGAGTTTCAGCAATGGTCACAGCTTGCGAATAACTCGTGCAAACCTGTGCTTCCAAAGACTCAAGCTCTTTATCGGTTTTGGATCGCAATTGATCAGTCCCGGGAAACTGCTATCAGCTTCGGACCAACTCCGCAGCTTGGTAGGCGCGGCCAGAACGGATTTCGTAACGGCGTCAGGGCTATCTGCACTCTGCTTTTCGTTGGCTATTACAGCCAGCATTTCTGCATGATAGGCGTCTATTGCTTCTGAACGTTGGCCTGTGCGGAACCGAAACGCACCGATCTTGTCGTGAACGGGGATCAGTTCAGCGTAGCGTGAGAACCGCAGCCAAAGTTCGCCATCCACAGCCAAGGACAGGCGCTCGTCAAGTTGTCCTCCGGCTTTGTCCCAAAGGCTGCGTCGCCAAAATGTCGACTCCTGCTGCACCCACTGATAGTCGCCCGCAAGAAACCGTTGATACGAAATTGGTCTTGGGCGTCGAGAGGCCAAGATACGCCCTGCCTCGTCTATCGTCGTGAGCTTACCCGTCACCCAGTCCAACTTTGACTTTAGCGCAAAAAGAGACCCAACAAGTCCGAGCCCACCCGGCATTAGGACATCATCGGAATTGATCCACCCCATGACCTCGCCAGTGGCGAGAGCAAACCCCTTGTTGACCGCGTTGGCTTGCCCGGTATCTGGCTCGGATATGATAAGTGTGAATGCGCCGCGATATCTTTCGACAATATCAAGCGACCCGTCTGTGCTTCCCCCATCCGACAAGATCAGCTCAAGATTGGGGTAAGACTGGCTGACAATTGACGTAATGGTCTGCTCGAGAAATTCGGCGCAGTTCAGGTTTGGAACGACCAGACTTATCTTGGGCATATTCGTCATGCGTAATCCTACCACCCAAGACCAAGCTGCATTGGTGCAGCAAAAGGGTTTCTGTGCGACTGCATCATTTCTGACAATCTGATCATTGCAACAGCTTCTTTGGAATGCGCTTTCCGCTGCCGGGGCCCATATGCTCGGCCTGTGCCAAAGTCATAAGACCGGGGTCAATAAAAAGACGTTTTCCCGCGCTTCGCAGCGAATGATGCAGAGTCGTATGCTCGCAGGTGATTTGACCGGTCTCATCCCGTGGCTGGTACGTCGCACCGCGCAAAGCTTCGGTCTTATACAAGCCCAACCCGCCGAAAGCACTCTCCACCTCAATCAGAGGCGCGTCGGTTGGTATTGAGTATTGACGATTATAGATGATTTTCCGCTGCATCCGTCGCCACCAGACACTGCGAAACATCCGTGGTCGCGTTAGCGCCGTAAGCTCTCGCCACGGGTCTTGGTCGCTCCAGCCCGCACATCGCAACGCGTAAAGGTCATAATATGCAGGCAATGAGTTGGCAAACACGGCGTCCCATTGTGGCACCCGACGCGCTGCCGCGTTCAACACCTGATTTGGTTCCATTTGCGTATTGGGTCCGTCCATATCAAGAACCAGTGTCAAAGGATGGACCGGATTGGTGGCAAGAAGACGTTCAAGAACTGCATTTCTGGCGACGGCAATACGCTCTACGCGTTCATCGAACAGGTCCAACATACTGTCCAGAAAGAGCACATCTACTCCCGCGTTCTGAGCCGCGTAATCTTGTAGGATGTCGTCGGTATTGTCTTTATTATCGTTGGTCGCGATGATCACGCGGCTGCTCTCAAGGTGCGCCCGCAGCTGTTCGATGCGCAAGAGCGTTGCGGTCAGGGATTCTCCACCATTTCGAACAATGCCGAGAATGTTCATCAAAATTCCAGCAATTCAGGCGAGGGGTCTTTCAAAGCGCCTTGACCCGAAAGCGGGCTTTCGGGTCAAGGTTTCGAATTATGTTCAGCGGTCAGTGCAGCTTTTCGCCTACATCCGCGATGGCCGCGTCGATCAGCTTGTTGGCCTGCGTAGCTGTCATCTGCTTTACCAGAACCGCGTTGGCTGCGGAAACAGCAACGGTGATGGCCTGATCGCGCACCTCTTTCACGGCAGAAGCCTCCGCCGATGCGATCTGGTCCTGTGCTGCCGCCAAACGACGAGCAATGGACTTCTCCAGATCGACCTTGGCTTGTTCAGCTGCCAATACCGCGTCGTCCTTGGCAGCGGCCACAATAGCATCCGCCTGAGACTGCACTTCACGCTGCTTGCGCTCATACGAGGCCAGCAAGCTACGCGCTTCTTCGTGCAGGGCGCGGGCTTCGTCCAGTTCGGACTTGATGCCTTCGGCCCGCTTGTCCAGCGCGCCACCGATCATGCCGGGCACCTTGAAGTAGAACAGAACCGCGATGAACACGATGAAGCCCAGCAGGACCACAAAGTCGGTGTTGCCAAGCGAGAAGAACGGGCCACTTGCGGCCAGCGCTGGGCTGGCAGCGCCGAGGGTCAGGATAAGGGCAAGAGTATTCCGCATGTCACTTATCCTTTCATCTGCGCGTCAACGGCACCGTCGATGGCTTTGGCATCCGCCTCGCCACCCAGTGCTGTAACCAATTCAGCTGCCGTATCCTTGGCAACCACTTGAATGCTTTCCAGCGCACCGGCACGGATTTCGGCAATTGCCTTTTCCGATTCAGCCGCTTTTGCAGCGATTTCTGCGTCCGCCTTGGCAATCGCGTCATCCAGACCAGACTGGATTTCAGCACGTGCTTCGGCAGCGATACGCTGCGCTTCGGCACGGGCATCGGCCAGCGCCTTGTTATAGGCCTCTTCGGCCTCGACCGCCTTGGCCTTCAGATCTTCGGCCGCAGCCAGGTCATTTGTAATGGTCCCCTGACGTTCAGCCAGGATTGCCGCGATGCGGGGCAGAGCCACGCGAGACAGGACCAGAAAGATGACGACCAGCGTAATGACCAGCCAGAAAATCTGGTTGGGGAACCAATCGAAGCAGAGCTGAGGCATCCCGATGGCAGAGCCATGCGAGTCTACACAGGTGCCTGCTACTTCTTTGGCTAGGGGTTCAGTCGCCATGATGTCCTCCGTCGGAACGTTGTCTTTACAACAGGTGGGCCGCTATGGCTTGGACCCACCTGCGCGTAAGGATCAGGTTCCGCAGATTAGACGGCGAACATCAGCAGCAGCGAGACCAGGAATGCGAAGATCCCCAGGGCTTCTGCGAATGCGATACCGATGAACAGGGTTGCGGTCTGCGAAGCAGCCGCCGAAGGGTTGCGCAGGGCGCCGGCCAGGAAGTTGCCTGCAACGTTGCCCACCCCGATTGCGGCTGCGCCGGAACCGATTGCTGCCAGGCCTGCGCCGATGTGTGCGAGATCGCCTTCCATGATGTATCTCCTTACGAATTGGAAGTTTCGATGTTTGGTTATCGTTCCTGTGCTGGGTGCAAGACCCAATCAGTGATGCGGATGCAGAGCGTCCTTGAGGTAAACACAGGTCAGAATGGTGAATACGTAGGCCTGGATAAAGGCCACCAGGACCTCAAGACCGTACATTGCGGTGATTGCCAGAACCGACACGGGCGAGATCACGGCAATCGCGGCAAAGCCTGCGAACACCTTGATCACCGCGTGGCCAGCCATGACGTTACCGGCCAGACGAATGGAGTGGCTGACCGGGCGCACAAAGTACGAGATCAGCTCGATGATCGCCAGGATCGGACGCAGCGCCATCGGGGCGCTGGAGACCCAGAACAGGCTCAGGAAGCCCGCGCCGTTCTTGACAAAGCCCAGGATGGTGACGGTCAGGAAGACAGCCAGCGCCAGCGGGATGGTCACGGCGAAATGCGATGTGGTGGTGAACGAGGTCGGGATCAGGCCCAGGAAGTTCGCTGTCACGATGAACATGAACAGGGTCATGACATAGGGGAAGAACTTGACGCCTTCCTTGCCGCAGATGTCTTCCAGCATCTTGTAGATGAAGCCGTAGGCCAGTTCGGCCACCGACTGCATTCGGGTCGGAACAATCGCGCGCTTCGAGGTCGGCACGATTAGCAGCAGAACAATCGCTACGATGGCAAAGAATAGCCACAGCGTCACGTTGGTGATGGTGAACATGCCCACCGCACCGTCGCCGAACAACGGTTTGACGATGAACTGGTCCATCGGGTGGAATACCAGGCTGCTGCCTTCTGCTGCGGTGGTCTCGGTTGCCACGTTCAGTCCCTCTCGTCCTTCTCGGCAGCCGTCGCCGCCGTTTGTTTCTCTTGGACCTCTTTCGCGCTGCGGAGCATAACCTTCACGCCCGCGACAAGGCCCAGCAATGTAAACAGCACCAGAAAGATCGGGATCGTCCCGAGCAGGCTGTCCAGCCCGTATCCGATGCCAAACCCGATCCCCAGACCGGATACCATTTCGATGACCATCCTCCAGGCAAGCTCGCCACCGGATATGTCACTGTCTGCGCGTTTGGGGGGCTGTTTGGCCTTTTTCGCCGCGTCGATCTTGGCCTCCAGCTGCGCCATACGCTGCTTTTGGTCGTCATCGGTCACGGGCGTTTCCCTCGCACAGTCTTGGGTAGGGTGCTAAGGCGATGCGGGCATAGAGTCAACGGTGTATAGGTCGCACTCGAATTGCATTTAAGCCTTTGATTTTAAATATTACAATGTTCCACTGTCTCGCCGCAGGCGCACCCGTTGATCCTGCGCGGGCATAAATGGACCGGATCTTCCATATTCAACCAAATGGTTGACCAAAGCAGACCGCTGTGATTGAGCGGAAGCATGTCCAGTGATCTCGATACCGTTTTCGCGGCCCTTGCCGACCCCACACGCCGCGCCATCCTTGCAATGCTGTTGGAGGATGACATGGCCGTCACCGATGTTGCCGAACCGTTCGAGATGTCACTGGCCGCGATCTCGAAGCATTTGATGATCCTGACCAAGGCCGGGCTGATCAGCCAGGAAAAACGCGGCCGGGTGAAATGGTGCAAGCTGGAACCCGACGCGCTACGGTCGGCCTCGGTCTGGATGCAGGGGTTCGGACAATTCGAGCCGGTCAACCTGGATGCGTTCGAACGGTTTCTGGAAAGCCAATTGCCTTTGGCAGACGACACCTGACCGATTGACAATGGCAGGCGCATGTTTCGTGGTATGCTGCCAAAACCAAATCTATCTCTTCTGCGGATGACGCAAACGGTTCATGCCGCACAGGTCGAGACGTTTTGCGGCCTCGGCCTGTTGAGCAACCTTCAGTTCAGTTTCGATCGGCCTTAAAAACAGGTTCCGCCCCTTTGGGTCCGTCGGGCCTGAGGAGCATCAACAATGCAACGCATGTCAGAGCGACGCCGACCAAAACCAGTGCCACGGGGGCGCCGTTGCCCAGCGCAATCTCCCATAGAATGACCCAACTGGGGACAAGATAAGTATAGGCCATAACCTTGGCCGACGGCAGACGCAGGGCCGAAAACTGAACCAGAACAAAACTGGCGGCGGTCGCGAAGATCGACAGGTACAGCAACCCGACCCACACGATCATGGGCAGGTTGGCCCAGTCGGTGTCGCGAATGTCGGACCACGCATAGATAGTCAAAAGCAGGCAACCTGCTACCATGGTTCCGAAACTGAACACCACGGCGGGTTCACCGCGGTTCAGTTTACGCACCATCGGCGTATAAACAGCATGAGCTATACACCCCCAGAAATAAATGAACTCACCCTTGTTGATTTGAAAAGCCGTGAACGCTTGCCAGTCCGCCCGGAAGATCACCCAAAGCGCCCCAACGGCACCAATGCTTAGCGCCAGTGCCATCCTTGGCGTGGTGACCTGACGCAACAGAAACCATCCGGCGATCGCTGACAAAACCGGAGTCAGGGTAAAAACCGCAGCCGCGCTGACCGGAGGGGCGGTTTTCAACCCGTGAAACATAAGAACAAAATAGGTCGCAAAAAGCCCGCCCAGCACCAGGTAACGCCAAGGAGCTTGCGCAGCGCTGCGCGGCAAGCCTGTGGTCATCAACGCTGTTGCCCCGATCACGATGGCCGCAATTGCAAACCTCACGGCAGTGACCGCCTCGGGCGAGATCTGGTTGGCAATCATTGAGCCTAGTGAGAAACTGCCCGCGACCAAGGCAGAAAAGACCAGCATGGCCAAATGGCCACGCGCCGGAGGGGTCATGGCTGCCAGCCTTTGGATTGCTCTTTCAAATAGGAAAGGAACGACTGCACCTTGGTCGTGCGGTGCAAATCCACATGCGTCACCAGCCAAAGGTTGCCGAACCACTCGGACAGCGGCGGGATCACCTCGATCAGATTGGGGTCACGGGCAGCCTCCCACCGCGCCATGAAACCAATGCCTGCTCCAGAAAGAACGGCCTCGCGGATGCAGAAATTGTTGGTGCAGCGAAAAGTGATGCGATCAGCAGGGACCGTTTCGCGCAACCAACGCGAAAACGGCGCGCGGCTGGTTTCGTCATCGGTACTGACAAAGAAATGGCTGGCAAAATCCTCGACCCCGGCTGGTTTGCCGTGAAGTTCGATGTATGCCGTGCTCGCATATAAGCCGACCTCTTGTTTCATGAATGGCTGCACAACATTGTCGGGCTGATCCGGCGCCGACCCGGCGCGGATCGCCACATGTGCCTCACCATATTCCAGCCGGAATAGACGGTCACCAGTCAGATAGCGGACGATCAGATCAGGATGCAGGCGCTGGAATGTGCTCAGCACCGGCACAACCAACGGCGCCAACGAGGACAGAGAAGTCACCACCAGCTCTCCGGATACGTCATCTCCGCGGCCTTTCATGCGCCCAACCAACTGGTTGAATTGATCTTCGGTCGCTTGCGCTACGCGCAGAAGGTCGTCGCCCGCCTCGGTCGGCGTGTATCCACGGGCGTGGCGCTGGAACAATTTGACCCCCAGCCGCGCCTCGATCGCGTCGATATGGCGGATAACGGTGGCGTGGTGAACGCCCAACACTTCGGCGGCACCGCTGACCGTCCCCATGCGCGCCACCTGATACGCGGTTCTCACTTCATCCCAATTGTCCATTGCATCTTGTCCATTGTGCAAATTTTAACACTTACTGTTGGGATATCAGAGTTTTGTTCACCAACGCAACATTCATATTGGGACCAGACACAGAATTCACCGCCTGAAGGAGACCATCATGACCAAGACAGTTCTGCACATTGACGCCTCGGCCCGCCGAACAGGGTCAACGACCCGTGACCTTTCTGACCGTATCGTCAAGCACCTCGGTGCCAGCCGTATCATCCGCCGCGACCTGGCGACTCCGCTACCGCTACTGACCGAAGCGTGGATCAATGCCAATTTCACTCCCGCTGATCAGCGCGACGCGGTCCAGCGTGACCTTCTATCCCTTTCCGACGCTCTGGTGTCGGAACTGCAAGAGGCCGATACGGTCGTGATCGGCCTGCCCATCTATAATTTCTCGGTGCCTGCGGCGTTCAAGGCGTGGATCGACCTTGTCGCCCGCGCCGGACTGACCTTTTCCTACAGTGAAAACGGCCCAAAGGGACTGTTGGATGGCAAACGGGCAGTTCTGGCCATCGCTTCTGGCGGCACCGCAGTCGGGTCCGAGATCGACTTTGCCACCGACTATGCCAAGCATGTTCTGGGCTTCATCGGCATTCATAATGTCGACGTCATCGCAGCCGATAAAATGGCACTGGACGCTGAAACGACCCTTAGCAACGCGCAAAAGGCTGTTTCGGAATTGGCGGCCTGATTGACCGTTACGCCCTAAAACGTCCAGTCTGCACCTGAACAGACAATTGCAGACTGGACACCGGGCATGAAAAAAATCGGAATTCTGGGCGGTGTGGGCTGGGCCTCGACCGTGGACTACTACCGCGCCATTGCCGAGGGCGCGAGCCGCCATTTCGCTGAACGGGGTCATACATCTCCGCTGCCCATCCCTCCGATGACCATCGAATCCGTCACGCAGGCCAAAACGCGCGCTTTGCGCGGTATCGCCGGGGACGAGGAGAGTTGGTCGGCCTTCGACGCAGCCTTTCGCGAGGCACTGCGGACGTTGGAACAGGCCGGATGTGATTTCGGCATCATCGCGTCCAACACCCCCCACGCTCGACTTCATTCGATACGACAAGGCGTGACGATGCCGATTCTCAGTATTTTCGACGCCACTGCAGAGGTGACAGCGCGCACCAAAGCCTCTGAAGCGCTGGTTCTGGGAACAACCGTCACGATGGAAGCGACCAACTATGCCGAAAAGCTGGCCGAACATGGCGTTGTCGCCAACAAGCGGCTGCCCGACGCCGAGATCGCCGAGATGCAAGCGATGATCGACAGCAACTTTTACGGTGGGGCGTCCGACGAAGCGCATGCCCGTTTGCTTGCGTTCTGCAACAAACATGCGCGCACTGGCACCGCGATCCTGCTGGCCTGCACCGAACTGCCGTTAGCCTTCCCCAATCATCTGGACGATCCGGTGTTTGAGGCAGACGGGCATCTTTTCATCAACCCTTCCGCAGCACATGTCTCGGCCGCCTTGGCCCAAGCGCTAGGGGACTGATCAAGGCAACCAGTTAATCTCGACCCCGATACGATCACAAAACGCCAGCAGATCGTCCCGTGGCATTGCAACGGTGCGGTCATTGACCAGCGGGTGCATATAGATGACATCCGCCTGCTTGGCTGCGCCGTCCATGAAGAACCGTACCTCGTTCTGCACCCCGTTGATCATCGCCAAAGGGCTCACCGCGCCGGGACGGATACCAAGGTTCTGCAGCAAACGATCCGCCGACCCAAAGGACAGGTTACCGACACCCAGTTCAGCCCCCAACGCCTTAAGGTCGATCTCGGCGTTCTGCTCCAGCGTTACAAGATAGTTCCGCTTTTTCTTGTCGCGCAGATACAGGTTCTTGACCCGCAACGCGTTTTCGCCGGGCACCATGAACTGATCCTCGACCGCCTTTGAATCCTCAACCGTGCGCAAAGGCACATGGGTGTGCAGCGTATAAGTCAGGCCCCAATCGTCCAGCTGCGCCAGCAGCGCGTCGGAACTCAGCGGTAATGTGTCCTGAAAGGCGGATGATGCGTCCATGGGTATCTCCTGTTTGGCGTGCTCATCGCGCAACGTGCGGACAAATTCAAGCCAGACAGCGTCGGAATTCAGTGCTAGCGTGCCGCCATGAAAGTCACGCGCAATACTCCGAACCAATTGATCCTTTCTAATACGCCCTGGTTCATTGGCATCTCACTGATCTTCTTCATCCTTGCCTTTGTCGGCGCTGGTCTGTTCATTGCAACCGAAGGCGGCGAGGGCATTCTGTTCGGTCTGTTCTTTGCTGTGTTTGGCGGCGGGATGGGCATCGGCGCTTTCTGCGTCTTTGTGCGGCGCGTACAGGTGATTTTAGATCGACCCAGCAACAGCGTTTTGATCCGCCGCCAATCCGTCTTTGGCTATGACACCGTAGAACATGAGCTGTCGAACCTGTCCCATGCCGAGGTGGAAACCACCACATCGACCCGCGACAGAACCACGTCCAAGATGCACCGACCCGTTCTGATCCTGGAAAAGGGCATGAGTGCAGGCCGACACCCGATTGTCGAAGCCTATGTAAGCGGGCACGGGGCGCAGCGGCTGGCGGATGCGGTCAATGACTGGCTTCCGGCGCGAGCGGTTGACTCTGACAGCCAATCGGCCTAAAGCCCCTTCAAACATCCGGAAGCGTCTGATCTTCCGGTCCCTTGAGTCGTTCAGGGATCGCCCCCCACCAGCGAGTTTCGCCCGTGGGGGCAATTGTGTATTTAACCGGTGCTTCTTACCTAGGAAGTGCCACCAGATAACCGGCTAAGGAGGCCGAAGGCATGTTTGAAAATCTATCCGAACGCCTTTCCGGCGTCTTTGACCGGCTGACCAAACAGGGCGCTCTGTCCGAGGAGGACGTGAAGACCGCACTGCGCGAGGTCCGGGTTGCGCTGCTTGAGGCCGACGTCTCGCTGCCGGTGGCGCGCGCCTTCGTTAAGAAAGTGCAGGAACAGGCAACCGGTCAGGCCGTCACCAAATCGATCACCCCCGGCCAGCAGGTCGTCAAGATCGTGCATGACGCGCTGGTCGATACGCTGCGCGGCGAAGAAGATCCCGGCAAGCTGAAGATCGACAACCCGCCCGCCCCGATCCTGATGGTCGGCCTTCAGGGCTCGGGCAAGACGACCACCACCGGCAAGCTGGCGAAACGCCTCAAAGAGAAAGAAGGCAAGAAGGTCCTGATGGCCTCGCTCGACGTCTATCGCCCGGCGGCGATGGATCAGCTGGCCGTTCTGGGGACGCAGGTTGGCGTCGATACCCTGCCGATCGTTCCCGGCCAGAAACCCGTCGACATCGCCAAGCGCGCCAAGCAACAGGCAACGTTGGGCGGTTACGACGTCTACATGCTGGACACCGCAGGCCGTCTGCACATCGACGAAGTCCTGATGGACGAGGTCGAGCAGGTCCGCAATGTCGTTGACCCGCGCGAGACCCTGCTGGTCGTCGACGGCCTGACCGGTCAGGTCGCCGTTGAAGTGGCCGAAGAGTTCGACGCCAAGGTCGGCATCTCGGGTGTGGTCCTGACCCGGATGGACGGCGACGGGCGCGGCGGTGCTGCGCTGTCGATGCGTGCGGTCACTGGCAAGCCGATCCGCTTTGTTGGTCTGGGCGAAAAGATGGACGCGCTTGAGACCTTCGAGCCGGACCGGATCGCCGGTCGTATTCTGGGCATGGGCGACATTGTTGCTCTGGTCGAAAAAGCCCAGGAAACGATGGAGATCGAACAGACCGAGCGCATGATGAAGCGCATGGTCAAAGGTCAGTTCAACATGAACGACCTGAAAATGCAGCTGGAGCAGATGATCCAGATGGGCGGTATGCAGGGCATGATGGGTATGATGCCCGGCATGGGTAAAATGGCCAAGCAGATGGATCAGGCCGGTCTGGACGACAAGATCCTGCGCCAGCAGATCGCCATGATCCAGTCGATGACCAAACGCGAACGCGCCAACCCTCAACTGTTGCAGGCCAGCCGCAAGAAACGGATTGCGGCGGGTTCGGGGATGGAGGTCAGCGACCTCAACAAGCTGCTCAAGATGCACCGGCAGATGTCGGACATGATGAAAAAGATGGGTAAGATGGGCAAAGGCAAGATGCTGAAACAGGCCATGAAGGGCATGTTCGGCAAAGGCGGCCCGTCGCCCGAGGACATGGCCGCAGGCATGGACCCCAAGGCGCTTGAGGCTGCAGCCAAAGCGATGGGTGGCAAGATGCCCGGCGGCATGCCCGGCATGGGCGGCGGAATGGCCCTGCCTCCGGGCCTTAGCGGGTTCGGGAAGAAAAAGTGAACACCCTCACCCCTCATATCCCCCGGCTTGAGACCGAGCGCCTGATCCTGCGCGCGCCCTCCGAGGCTGATCTGGACGCGGATGCCGCGTTCTTCGCCAGCGAGGCGTCGCAGTTCGTCGGCGGCCCGCTGCGGCGGGATGAGACATGGCGGCTTGTCGCCAGCATCCTCGGCCATTGGGCAATCCGAGGTTATGGGTTCTGGAGCGTTGAGGAAAAAGACACCGGCACCTATGTGGGCCGCGTCGGCCTGTGGTTCCCCGAGGGCTGGCCCGAGCCGGAAATCGGCTGGACCCTAATGGACCACGCCACTGGCAAAGGCTACGCGACCGAGGCCGCGATGGCCGCACGCGCCCACGCTTATGACGTGCTGGGCTGGGACACGGCGATTTCGCTGATCGACCCGGACAATCACGCCAGCAAGGCCGTGGCCAACCGTCTGGGGGCAACCTTCGACTATCACTATGAACATCCGAAATTCGGCACATCCGAAATCTGGCGGCACCCCGCCCCCGCCGATCTGGTGAATGGCGGCATGGAGGCTTACGCATGACCGACCCCGTTGCACAAGCTGCCGCGCTGCTGAAAGAGCATCGCGAAAGCATCGACCGGCTGGACGCGATCCTTGTCTATACGCTGGGCGAGCGTTTCAAGCACACTCAGGCCGTTGGCAAGCTCAAGGCCGAACACGACCTTCCCCCGTCTGATCCTACGCGCGAAGCCGCGCAGATCGCTCGGCTTGAAGACCTGGCGAAAGAGGCCGATCTGGACCCCGACTTCGCCAAGGCTTTCCTGAATTTCATCATTCAGGAAGTCATCCGACACCACCGGAAACACCAGGAATGACCCGTCGTTTCCACCCATAGAATACCCGGTCCGTGACCGGTCACGCCATCTTAAGGAGATACCACCATGGCAATGAAAATTCGTCTCGCCCGCGGCGGCTCGAAAAAACGTCCCTTCTATCGCATCGTTGCGGCTGACAGCCGTATGCCTCGCGATGGCCGTTTCATCGAGAAACTGGGCACCTACAACCCGCTGCTGCCCAAAGACAGCGAAGAGCGCGTGAAAATGAACCTGGAGCGCATCCAGTACTGGCTGGACCAGGGCGCCCAGCCCACCGACCGGATCGCACGTATGCTGGAAGCAGCTGGCGCACGCGACAAAGCCGAGCGCAACAACCCCAACAAGGGTACCCCGGGCAAGAAGGCTCAGGAACGCGCCGAAGAGAAAGCGGCCAAGGCTGCTGAGGCGGCAGAAGCTGCTGCTGCACCGGCTGAAGAAGCGACTGCAGAAGAATAAGCAGGCAGGCGCGTGCGGGATCAGACTTTCACTGACGATTTTCGCGCGCAGTTTGACCTGTTGCTGCGGCTCCGGCGCGATGTCCGTCGGTTCCGCACCGACGCGATTGACGAGGCAGTGCTGACGCGCTGCCTCGACGCGTTTCGGCTGGCCCCTTCGGTGGGGCTGAGCGAACCCTGGCGCGTGATCCGCGTCGAAAGTCAGGCCGCGCGCGACGCGGCGCTGCGAAATTTTCAAACTGCCAATGCGCAGGCATTGGAAGGGTATTCCGGCGAAAAGGCGCAACTCTACAGCCGCCTGAAACTGTCGGGGATGCAAGAGGCCCCGGTGCAACTGGCCGTGTTCTGCGACGATGCCACGGACAAGGGGCAAGGTCTGGGCGCAGACACGATGCCCGAGATGCGGCGCTATTCGGTGGTTTCGGCCATCACCCTGTTCTGGCTGGCCTTGCGGGCCGAAGGTCTGGGGTTGGGTTGGGTATCCATTCTGGACCCGGACCAGATGGCGCGTGATTTGGACGTACCCGAGGATTGGCGCCTGATCGGTTATTTCTGTGTTGGCCTGCCAGAAACGCAATCGGACACGCCCGAGCTGGAACAGGTCGGTTGGGAATACCGCGATGACAGCCTGCCCATCGAGGTGCGATAGGCGCATGTTCGGGTTATTTCGCCTTCCCATCCTGCTGATGATCGCCTTTATTGTCGGCGTATTCTTCGAACGCTCGAACCAACGCGAGGCGTGCGAAGGGATAGGACAATGGGATGATGGGTTTTGTGTTACGGATGGGGCAAATGAGTGATCTGATCTGCGTCGGCAGCATTGCGGGATCGTATGGCGTACGCGGTGAAGTGCGGCTAAAGAGCTATTGCGCCATCCCCGAGGATATCGAGGCCTATTCCCCCCTGACGGACGAGGCCGGTGGCGAACGCTATCCGCTGGTCCTGACTCGGTCGATCAAGAATGGCTTTGCGGCGCGTCTGGGCGGAGTTGAAACCAAAGAACAGGCCGACGCGCTGAAAGGTTTGCGCCTGTTTGCGCGGCGTGATCAACTGCCCTCGTTGCCCGATGATGAATTCTATCACACCGACCTGATCGGGCTGGAGGTCTATGACACCGGCGGCACCTTGCTGGGCCGGGTAAAATCGGTGCAAAACCACGGCGCTGCCGACCTGCTGGAACTGCACGGGCCGGGGCTGAAGGCGACCGTTCTGCTGCCCTTCACGCTTGAGGCCGTCCCCACGGTCGATCTGGATCAAGGCCGCATCATCGCCGACCCGCCCGAAGGGCTGATCTGATGCGCCGCGTCCTGCTGCATCTGGGCCTGCACAAGACCGGCACCACTGCGGCACAGTCTTTCCTTTATGAAAATCGCGAGTTGATCTGGCCGCATTTCGCGTTGGTCCTGCCCTATCGAACGCGCAATTCGGGCCTGTCGCGGGCAGCGACCAACCATTCCGTTTATGGCACCGTCGGCACCTTGTCCGAGTTCGGCAGCCAGATGCGCGACTTCCTCGACTCGCTGGATTTCGGGGAAAAGCGCGGTTTGATCCTAAGCGAGGAAAACTTCGCGGGCCTCCGCCCTAGTCGCAATCTGGAACAGGGCTACGCGGCAGCCCCCGATCTGGCCGCCTGTCTTGTGGATTCGATCCACCAGAGGTTTTCCGGGCAAGAGATCGAGATCACGCTTTACCTGTCTTTGCGTCAGCGGGGCAGTTGGTTGCGCAGCCTTTGGGCCCATGATTTGCAGCGAATGCGACAAGTGCAGGATTTCGATACATTCCGCGACAGCATCGACCATTTGCCCTCGTTGCAAGAAACCGTAAACCAGATTCGTGACAAGCTGCCCACCGTCACCGTGAACACGGACTGGCTGGAGGAGCTGCAATTGCGTCAATTCGGGCCGGGTGCGCCTTTTGCCGAGTATCTGGACTTGCCTCATGACAAGGCGCAGCAGCTGGTTCCGCCCTCCAAATCGAACACTCGACTGCCCGAGGACGTTTTGGCCGAATTACTGGACCTGAACAGATCACGTCTGGACGAAGCCGCCTTGGTCGCGCAAAAGGCCGCGGTAGTTGAACGGGCGCAGCAGGCGCTGATGGGTGCGACATGACCGAAAAACCATCGAAATCTCATGGGCGCAAGGCGATCCGCCCGACCCTGAAACCGCGTGAGCTGCTGACCCCAACGCCCGACCTGCATGGGGTGTGGAAGGCTAAGATCATCACTCTGTTCCCTTCAGCTTTTCCCGGTGTGTTGGGCGAAAGCCTGACCGGCAAGGCGCTGCAAGAGGGTCTGTGGCAGTTGGAAACCGTCGATCTGCGCCAGTTCGGCGTCGGTAAGCACCGCAATGTGGATGACACGCCCGCCGGCGGCGGCGCGGGCATGGTGTTGCGCGCCGATGTACTGGGCGAGGCGATTGAACACACGATGGCGGGGGCGCGGGGTAACTGGCCGCTGATCTACCTCAGCCCGCGTGGCCGCCGGATGGATCAGCGCATGATGCAGAATCTGGCGCGCTGTGACGGCATGACCCTGCTGTGTGGCCGGTTCGAAGGCGTCGATGAGCGCGTTCTGGAGCATTACGGCGTGCAAGAGGTCTCCTTAGGCGATTTCGTCATGACCGGCGGTGAGATTGCCGCGCAGGCTTTGATCGACGCCACCGTAAGGCTGATCCCCGGCGTTTTGGGCAATCAGGCTTCGGCTGAGGAGGAGAGCTTTTCCTCGGGCCTGCTGGAACACCCGCAATACACACGCCCCGCCGAATGGAAGGGCCGCCTGATCCCGGACATTCTGATGTCGGGCCATCACGGGCGTATTGCCAATTGGCGGCATGAGATGTCCGAGCGGATCACACAGGAACGCCGCCCCGACCTGTGGGACGCCTACTCCAAAGCCAAGTCCGAAGACTAGCCGTTCTTCCACCGCGCCCAGATCTCGGGCGGGCCGTTGAAGGTGTTGATGTCCACTGGTCCCTGCACACCGGGCACAAGCCCCGTGCCCGTGTATTGCCAGAACCGCCAAATCGCATTGGGATAAACGTTCCTTGGATGCCCGGCGACGGACCTCAGCCAGAACTCTGTCTTGGGCAGGCGCCCTATGTCGGTGTCGCCGTAAAAATCCACGGTGGTGTAGACAATCGGACGCCGCCCGTAGTGACGTTCGAGAATATCCAGAAACCTCTTCGCCTCAGCCCGGACAGTCGCGCCATCCGGGCGTAGGGTGCAGGTCTTGGAATGCGGCGTCCACTCCATATCCAGAACATGCGGCAGGTCCGATCCTTTAGGGACATTCTGGATGAACCACCGGGCTTGTTCGCGCGCAGGACGACAGAAATAGTAGTAGTGATAAGCCCCCCAAGGCACCCCGGCGGCTTTCGCCCCGCTGCTGTGACTTGCAAACATCGGATCAGCTACATCACCACCCTCAGTCGCCTTGATGAAGACAAAGCTAACCCCCGAAGCCTTGGCCTTGTGCCAGTCAATCGGCCCTTGCCAACGCGACACGTCCAGACCGTGCACCGGATAGTGGCCAGGATGACGCCCCTCCCACGGGTGCGGATCAGCATCGCCAAAAGCCGGGAAGATCACCGCAGGTGAGGTCGTGTCCAGAAACGCGTTGGCCGCGACCTGTTGCGGCGGCGGGCTGCTGCGACCGCAGGACAGGATGGCAAAAGCCGCGACAGCAAGCATCAATGCAGTGCGCATGTTCTGTTCCTGTTTGAAATGACTGCTCTTGTAATTCCCCTCAGAATGCCTGATCGACGGATCAAAGCAACGATGCTGTTTTGAGGCGGCGGAATCCCACCGTTTCTCAGCATTTTGGGCTTGATCCCTGCACATAATGCCCTTAAACGACCGCAATCCGGTGCCGCGTCATGCGACTCCGGTGTTTTGGTTTGGTCCATGTCGTGACGCCCGGCTTTCTTCGGCCACGGCGCGGCGGAACAAACTGGACTAAGGAACATTCGATCTGACCTCTGGCGGGCTGCATGCAGGACCCGGTGAAGACCAAGAGCTCTCAGCCCGTGCCCAAACTTCGTGGACCAACCACGAGCAGATAGGAGTGAATGCGATGGACCTGATCGCACAGCTTGAGGCGGAACAGATTGCCGCCCTGGGGAAAGACATCCCCGATTTCAAAGCCGGTGACACCATCCGTGTCGGCTTTAAAGTGACCGAAGGGTCGCGTACCCGTGTGCAGAACTACGAAGGTGTCTGCATCGCGCGCAAAGGTGGCAGCGGCATCGCCGGTTCGTTCACCGTCCGTAAAATCTCGTTCGGCGAAGGCGTGGAGCGTGTGTTCCCGCTGCATTCGACCAACATCGACAGCATCACCGTTGTCCGCCGTGGCCGCGTCCGTCGCGCCAAACTGTACTATCTGCGCTCGCGCCGTGGTAAATCCGCGCGTATCGCCGAAGTCACCAACTACAAGCCCAAGGCAGGCGCCGAGGCGTAAGGAGCGGAAAGATGAAAAAAGACATCCATCCCGACTACCACTTCATCGACGTCAAACTGACCGATGGCACAGTGATCAAGATGAAATCCACCTGGGGTGCCGAAGGCGACCAGCTGGCCCTGGAAATCGACCCCTCCGTGCACCCCGCATGGACCGGTGGCGGCGCCCGCCTGATGGACGCCGGCGGCCGCGTGTCGAAATTCAAGAAGAAATACGAAGGTCTGGGCTTCTAAGCCAGATCCATTTCAGATGCGAAAGGCCGTCCCAAGGGGCGGCCTTTTTGTTTATCTTCTCAGCGGCATGTGGCGCTGGCTACGGTTGGAATCGATCCGCCTGGTTCGATGCGAGCAGCTCCATCAAAGCCGCATCAGGAGCTGTGGCTTCATGTGTTCGGTCAATCAGTTCAACTTGCTTGAAGACGACTTCAATCGTTTCATCGTTGAAGGAGATCGTCCAAAAGCGGGGTTTCAAAGCCTTCCAGCGTTCGGTTTTTTCTGATCCCGTGACCTCTTGAAAGTCCCATGGTTTGACAGGGAACTCGGCGGCCCGCAAACCTTCGACATTCATTGGATCTATCCGAAATTCGATAACATCATCAAATTTCAGTATCGCGACCCCGCCGCCCGACACCGGTGCAATTTCGTAAGACAAAAATACAGTTCGCCCGTCATAGAAAACAGCGGGGCTTTTTACAGTCCCAATTTCGGGAAAACTAACAGCAGGGGAAATGCCTTCAACAGCCAATGCTCACATCCTAATTTGATCCCTAATTCCCAAGTGACCATCCCACTTGGGTGCTCCTCGACGCTAGTGGCTCTAGTCTAATTGGCTGTCAGATCGGCAGCGCTGTGCAGTGGTGGAATTGGTCCACGCAGCAATAGCAGCGCCAACGCCATCCCCAACAAGGCTGCCATCGCTGTAAAGACCATGGCGCTGTCAAAGGCATTGTCCTGAAGATCCCGAAGGGCCTTGGCCAGCGCGCTTCCGGCAATTGGCTTCAGATCCGCCAGAATCTGCTGAATCTGACTGGGTGAACCATGGGTGAGCGCATGCGCCAGATCCTCGCGCGGGGCCGATCCGACAGGCAAGGCGTTGATTACTTCTGACAGTCCCTTACGGGTTGTGAGGGCCTCGGCCAGGCCACAAACGACGGCACCAAGCGTAGCGCCGAAATACAAACACGCATTGATCACACCGGAACCTTGCCCCACGTGCCTTTCGGGTAGCAGGCGCAACCCAAGGCGTGGCAGCAATGAAAAACAGATGCCCAGACCAATGCCGACAATCATAAGTTTCCACCAAATCTCGGCGTATTGTGTTGTGTTCGTAGTTGCGGTCAGCGAAAGGAACCCAACCGCCATCAACCCCAACCCTATCGCAACAGGCCATTGGAAACTGTAGGGCGCGAGGAAACGCGGCGCGGTGACCGAGATGACAAACATGCTTAGACTAAGCGGCATGATCGCCAACCCGGCCTCGACTGACGTATATCCGAAGGCGTCGGGTGACTGGACGAACGTGTTGAAATAGACGAAAAATCCGAACAGGGTAAATCCGGTCAAAAACATGCCAGCCGCAGCCATGAAATAACGTGGATGGCGAAAGTATCGCAGTTCGATCAGAGGGTCTTGGCTGCGGCGCGAAGCGATGACAATACAAACCATTGCGAATGCAGAGACCGCCAGCGGCACCAATGTCGAAGGCGTATCCCATCCAGCGCTTTCGCCATTGCTGAGTGCAAAAGACAACGGCCCAAGAAACAACAGAACAGCGCTTGCGCCAACGTAGTCAAATCTTGCGCCCGCAAGCCGCGTGTCGGGTACATAACCCCGCCTGCTGACCGTTAGACCTATGGCAAAAGCGCCAGCCAGCAAGATCAGGTCGGTGGCAAAAACGGCTCTCCAGCTGATGTAATGAGCAAATGCCCCACCCAAGATAGGGCCCACGCCAATCGCCAACCCTACAATTGCGCCCCAGGCCCCGGTGACGCTTGCCCTCTGATCTTCGGGCGTTGCAGCCGTAAGTAAGGACAGAGACGTTCCGAACAAAGCCGCTGCCCCTGCACCTTGCGCGGCGCGTCCACTCAGCAGCATCGCGCCGTCATGCGCAAACAGTACAGTAGCTGAACCTAGGGCAAACACTATCATTCCAAAGAAGAACACGCCCATTTTGCCCGTTATATCGCCCAGTCGGCTAACAATTGTAACAAGCGAAGCACTAGCGACGGTATAGGTCGCCATCACCCATTGAAGCTCTGCGGGAGTAAGGTCAAACTCGGCCTTGAGGTTGGGCAGGATCGTGGCAACAGCCGTCGTATTGAAACCAACCACCATCATACAAATCGCCGTCATTGCCAAAACAACACGCGCTTTGTGCTGAGGTGATTTCGCATCCGACATCGCCAAGCCCTCGTATCCGCTGGGTATTTACCCGCCACATCAGAATCTTAGCAGAGTTCATCCTTCGACATAAGGTCAGATCCAGTAAGACAACGCCAACGGTAAAACGAGAATGGTTACCAATGTCGAAACCAGAATGAACCCCGCAACGTCCGGTCCGTATTCGGGCATGTGCTGATCAACGAACAGATAAGTTGCGACCGATGACGGCATCAGACAACACAGGATGACCGCCCCACGTTCAGCCCCTGTGAACCCGAAGGTCCAAACCAAAACTGAGGCAATAAGTACCGCCATCCCAAGGTGCAGCATGGTCAGAACCACTGACCGGCCCAAGCTTTGAACGCGTAGACCAGCCAGTGTGTGGCCCAGCGTCAAAAGCATAAGTGGGATCGAAAGGCCGCCCAGAATGTCAAACGATTTGGCCACGGGTGCAGGCAGGCTGTACCCAGTCGCCATCAGGCCCAGCGAAATGGCGACAGCGTAGATAATAGGCGAGGTTACCAGCTTTTTGGCCGAGAACGCTCCGGCCGGTATCCACATGCCTACGGTAAAGATACTGATCAACACGACGACCACGAACGCCATCGTGTAGGCCATCCCGGCATCGCCCAGCGCCAGCAGAGTAATCGGCAGACCGATATTCCCGACATTCCCATGCATCAACGGAGTCAGAAATGCCCGCACCGGCAACTGCATTGCCCTAAGCGCGACCAATCCCAAGATGCCGAAGCCCGCAATCGCCAGAGCCGCGGCAGCCATGACGTCGACAAATGTGCTAACGGCAATATTCGTTGTCGACAGATGCGAGATAATCAGCGTCGGATACCCGACCCGAGAAACGATCCCGCCAACAACTGTGTTGTCGAAAGGCGCCCGAGTGATGGCCAAAACGTAACCGATCCCCGCGCATATAAGTACAGGCAGCACCACATTCAGCACATTCAGGAATATCTGTTCCATCTCAAGCCCTTCCCGCTGCTGCCTCAGACCCACAGTGAGACAAGGGTGCTAAACTGGCAAGCAGCACGTCCATTCTTGGGTCTATGAATTCGCAACAGGCTTTCAGAATGGCGTTTCGGGTTCTTCCCTTCCACGTTTCCACAACATATAGTGGTGTTCAACAACGTGTGGTCAAACACGGCGGGACTTGGGAATACAGGCATGGCACACATTATCGTAGTGGGGAACGAGAAGGGCGGCGCGGGCAAATCGACCGTCTCGATGCATGTGGCCACTGCGCTGGCGCGGCTGGGTCACAAGGTCAGCACTCTGGATCTGGATTTGCGCCAACGCAGCCTTGGCCGGTACTTCGAAAACCGTGCCAATTTCCTGAAAAACTCGGACCTGTCTCTTCCCAGCCCCCGCCATCATGACCTGCCCGAGATTGACGCGACCAAGCTGAAACCGGGCGAGAACATTTATGACCACCGCCTTTCAGCCGCCGTGGCAGAACTGGAAAGCGACAGTGACTTCATCCTGATCGACTGCCCAGGCTCGCACACCCGTCTCAGCCAGGTTGCACATTCGTTGGCCGATACGCTGATCACACCGCTGAATGACAGTTTCATCGACTTTGACTTGCTGGCCCGCATTGACTCGAAAGGCGAGAAAATCCTTGGTCCTTCGGTCTATTCCGAGATGGTATGGAACGCGCGCCAGTTGCGGGCACAGGCAGGTTTGAAGCCCATTGACTGGGTCGTCGTAAGAAACCGTGTCGGAACCCAGCGCATGGTCAACAAGGAAAAAATGCAACGCGCGATCGAGATGCTGTCGCAACGCATCGGCTTCCGCGTGGCCTCGGGCTTTTCCGAACGGGTCGTCTTTCGCGAACTTTTCCCACGCGGCCTGACTTTGCTGGACCTCAAGGATATCGGGGTCAAACAGCTCAACATCTCGAACATCGCGGCCCGTCAGGAACTGCGAGACATGATGAAAGAGCTGAACCTGCCGGGCGTCGAAATCGACTTTTAGGTACCTCTCGCGAGTCAAATCTGCGGAGTTTTCTGCCGCTCAAGCCCTCGGATCGAACTGTCACAAACTGTGTTTCTGGACATTCGCGCCCGGCGAAGTATCCGCTTGTGAAGTCCGAACCAATTATTGAAGTCTAGTCTGTGCGCGACTTTTTGTTGATGTGTCTTCGCCATTGCCCCATAGAGGCAGTGCGCTGGGTGTTTGTTAGGCCACGCGCCCAGAGGGCAGGCAGCGAAAGCCAGACGAAGGACCCTTGTGGCCATCCCCAGGACAGCAACACTTGCAACGGAATCCATGTCACTCCAACGTCCGGAAGAACGAGCCGCACCTGCGGCAATAGACTCAACCGGCGTGCGCATCATCAAGCGCATGGCGCTGTTCCTGCTGGGCCCGGTTTATTTCCTTTTCGTTGCGTTTGTGCCCTTACTCTGCAGTAAACGGCGGGGCTTTCGCGGCTGGTACTGGCGACTGGTCAAACGTGCTTGTTCGCGGCTTTTATGGTTGCTGAGCATCCGGACCGAGATGACACAGGCAGAAGTGGCAATGTTATCCGCCGACACCGGTAGCATCATTGTGATCAACCACCGCAGCCATCTGGATGGCTTCGCCCTGATGGATGCTCTGCCAGAGGCCAAGTGGATCACCTTTGCCGCCAAGAAAGAACTCTGCGACGCGGTCCTTTTACGCCGTGGGTTCAAGGGGGCCGGGCTTGTTGAGGTTGACCGCAAGAGCGGCAGTGTAGCGCTGGAAACACTTACCGCTGCTATCCAAGCAATGCCCGCACGCTGCTCTGTCGTGCTGTTCCCTGAGGGCACACGCACCCGGTCCGAAAGTCTTGGCACCTTCAAGGCGGGAGCTGTATTGGCCGCGCGCAATACGGGCCGGACAATCCGACCCATCGTCATCCACGATTCTGATCGCTTGTTGCCACGCGGCAAACACCTCCCAAAAAGTGGAACGATCCGGGTCGAGGTTCTGCCGCCATTCGAATGCGACCCATCCGCTTCAGTAGACGAAGACGTGTCTCGATTGAGAAATTCGATGATGGCCGTTTTCAATAATCGAATGCGTCGCTAATCATCCAAGAGACGTTCACTGTTATGCCAGCAGATCGACTGGATCGACGCCTTCATTGACAACCTTTCGTCAGTAGCAGTTTTCTGATGTTAAGCGGAACCGGCTGCGGTGCGCTCGCAGCCGACGCCTAATCTCCTGGCCGGTAGACCGTAAACAGCTCTTTCGGTTCGGGCACGCCACGCAGCATGTAGCGCCCGACCGAGATCAATTCCTTGCCGCAAGGCTGAGCAGCCCGAGCCACGTCATCCGAGATCAAAATGCGCTGACCCAAAGACCGATGCATCCCGGCAATACGCGCAGTCTGGTTCACCGCCGGGCCAATGACAGTGAAATCCAACCGGCTTTCCGACCCGATATTGCCATAGAGAATTTCGCCGGAATGCAGGGCCAGCGTGTAATTGGCCACCGGCAAACCATCTGCTTCGCGCGCGGCATTCAACTCTTCGATCCGGGATTGCAGCATCGGCACAGCCTTCAGCGCAGCCCGCGCGTCCGCATCAATATCGCCAACATCAAACATGGCCATCAACCCGTCGCCCATGAACTTCAGGATATTTCCGTCGTTGTCATGCACCACGCCCACCGCAACCGCGAGGTAATCATTAAGCATGTCGATGATCTCGTTTCCCGGCAGCTCTTCGGACAGGCTGGTGAACCCTTCAAGGTCGAAATTCCAAATCACAGCATCGATTTGCTGCAATGACCCGCGTCGAATCTCGCCGGACAGCACGCGGCGACCGGCATCGCGGCCCAGATACACGCGCATAAGATCTTTGGAGACTCGTGCATTCGAAGCCGATTTCAGCGCCAACCCAAGATGAGGCAACGCGGTGTGGATCAGTTCCAGATCGCTGTCTCGAAATCCTTCCGGCGCGTTCGACGTCCAGGACAAAAGCACCCCGTCCACCGTCTTTTTGGCATCGGGCGGCATGTTGTGCGTTGGCACGTCAAAAGCCACGCTGGTGGCATAGTAATCAGTTGCGCCAACCTCTCGAAGCTCATTGATCAGAGGGTATTTACTGGGTTCGTTCTGATCGACGATGCGTTCATGCACATAGTCGATGTCGTCATTGAGGATCGCGAACAAAGGACTGTTCTGCCAATCCTCGCTGACATCTTCGGAATACTTGAATTTTTGATAATCTCCGCCTCGTCCCTGATACCAGCTATAGCCAGTACCGCCATAGACAGGGTGCAGGGCCGATTGGGCCGCATGAAACCGCATCAATGGCACGCCAAGTTCGACCAGACGGGTACAATACCCATCCAACAATTCTTCCTTGTCCGCGCCCTCGAGGCCGCGTGTCACTATCCAGTTGATCAAATCGGTTGATTTCGCCGCGTTGGGGTCCGGGGCTGTCATTTATTGTTATCCTATGTCCGCTCTGCACGTCATCTGGGGGCAATGGACGACAATTACCAGAGGTCACCCCATATCCGCCAGCTTTCTCAACATCCCGCGGAGCTGAGAGGCGTCATCCAGCCCTATCATGTTCGCCAATCTGGCGTCGTATCGCTTGGCGACCTCGCGCAGGTCCCGGTAAACCGACTGCCCCGTCGAGGTCAGCGTCAGGTGCTCGACCCGGCGATCGTTCTGGCTGGGTGTGCGCGTTAAGTATCGCCGTTGCTCAAGCTTGCTGACGGCGCGACTGATCTTGGTTTTGTGAATGCGAGCCCGCTCACCAATTTCTTTGGCCGTCATCTCACCGTAGTTACCCAAATGAAACAACACCCGCCATTCGGTGCGAAGCATCCCGTACCGTTCTTTGTAGACCCGTTGAAACTCCAACGAGCACTCCTCGGCCGCTCTGTTCAGCAGATAAGGAAGGAAATCCTGCAGATCAAAGGCATCATTTTTTTCGGGGTCAGTGTCTGTCATGCTTGTTAGTTACAAAATCAACTATTATTTCACAAGCAACAAAGAGGAGGAGTACAGGATGAACCGTCCGACTGATCCACACCAGATGACCCAAGCCAGCAGCACCATTGGCACACATGCAGGCTATATGCCCGGCTTCGGGAACGACTTTGAAACCGAAGCCCTGCCCGGCGCGTTGCCACAAGGCATGAACAGCCCACAACGCTGTAACTACGGCCTCTATGGCGAACAGCTGAGCGGAACGGCCTTTACTGCAAACCCGCCCGAACGGACGTGGTGCTATCGCATCCGGCCCTCGGTCAAGCATTCACACAGGTATGAAAAGGTCGATCTGCCACTGTGGAAATCTGCCCCTTGCGTTGATCCCGATGTGATCAGCCTGGGGCAGTATCGCTGGGATGCAGTACCGCATTCCGACGAGGGCCTGACATGGCTGTCAGGTATGCGCACCATGACCACGGCGGGCGACGTAAACACGCAAGTGGGCATGGCCAGCCACATCTATCTGATCACAGATTCCATGGTGGACGAATATTTCTTCTCGGCCGATTCCGAGCTGCTGGTGGTGCCACAGGAAGGCCGCCTGCGTTTCGCAACTGAGCTAGGGATCATTGATTTGGAACCCAAAGAGATCGCTATTCTACCGCGCGGACTTGTGTATCGCGTAGAAGTTCTGGACGGTCCTGCGCGCGGCTTTGTATGCGAAAACTACGGGCAGAAATTCGAACTTCCGGGACGTGGCCCGATCGGCGCCAACTGCATGGCCAACCCGCGTGACTTCAAGGCCCCGGTCGCGGCGTTTGAAGACCGAGAAGTGCCCTCGACCGTCACCGTCAAATGGTGCGGGCAGTTCCATAAAACGCAAATCGACCAAAGCCCGTTGGACGTGGTCGCATGGCATGGCAATTACGCGCCCTACAAATACGACCTGCGCACCTATTGCCCGGTCGGCGCGATCCTGTTTGATCATCCCGACCCGTCGATCTTTACCGTTCTGACGGCCCCATCAGGTCAGCCGGGGACGGCCAATATCGACTTTGTCCTGTTCCGGGAACGCTGGATGGTGGCCGAGGACACCTTCCGTCCGCCCTGGTATCACAAGAACATCATGTCCGAGCTAATGGGCAATATCTACGGCCAATATGACGCCAAACCGCAGGGCTTTGTTCCCGGCGGGATGAGCCTGCACAACATGATGCTGCCACACGGGCCGGACCGCGAAGCCTTTGACAAAGCGTCGAATGCAAACCTCGGGCCGGACAAGTTGGACAATACCATGTCCTTCATGTTCGAAACCCGCTTTCCGCAGCACCTGACCCCGTTTGCCGCAAACGAAGCGCCCCTGCAGGACGACTACATTGACTGTTGGACCTCTCTTGAGAAAAAGTTCGACGGAACGGCAGGGAAAAAGTGATGGATGCTGGTTACATAGTAATTGCTGTTTTCCTAGGCTTTGCATGCTTGTTTCTTTGGAGTCGGCGTGCGCGCTGGAACGGCAAGCGGGACCACTACAACCACAATCCAATGCCCGGCCACCGGCAGGACGGCTCATCCGGCGGAACCGACTTGAACGACTGATCAACAGAAACAGGCACAAACGGCGCGCCCCTTATCGAGTCGCGCCGAAAAAGACGACAAGGAACGCCAATGACCCTTTTGAAATCCTGGATCGCCTCGGCCAATAACGCGACCCATCCCTTTCCGCTGAACAACTTACCTTATGGTATTTTCGCGACAGAAGGTGCCGAGCCGCGCTGTGGCGTTGCAATCGGGGACTTGATTTTCGACATCACCAGCGCCGAGGCCGAAGGTCTGATTAACCTGATTGACGAACCCCTGTTCGACCTGCCCTTCTGGAACCCGTTGATGGAGCAAGGCCCCGCCGTCTGGGCCGCCCTTCGCGCGCGCCTTACCAGCCTTTTGGCCGAGGGATCAGAAGAGCAAGACAGGGTTGAGCCTCTGCTTGTGGCGCAGAGCGACGCCGTATTGCATATGCCCTTCGCGGTCAGTGAGTACACAGACTTCTATGCAGGTCGTCACCACGCGCAAAATGTCGGCACCATGTTCCGCGGGTCAGAGAATGCCCTGCCCCCCAATTGGCTGCACATTCCGATCGGCTATAATGGCCGCGCCTCTTCTGTCGTTGTGTCGGGGACAGATATTCGCCGTCCCTGGGGCCAGCTGAAATCGCCCGATCATGACCGTCCCGCCTTTCTGCCCAGCCGCCGTTTTGACATTGAGCTTGAGATGGGCGCCATCGTAGGCACACCATCGGACGGTCCGATCTCGGTCCAAGAGGCGGACGACAACATCTTTGGTTATGTTCTGCTAAACGATTGGTCCGCGCGCGATATCCAGGCGTGGGAATACCAGCCGCTCGGACCGTTTCAGGCCAAAGCTACAGCCACGTCAATCAGCCCGTGGATCGTGACCAAGGCAGCGCTTGAGCCCTTCCGCTGTGACACACCCGCGCGCGAGCATGAGCTGTTGGATCACCTCAAGGATTGCGGCCCAATGTTGTACGACGTCGACCTTTCCATCACGATGGCTCCGTCCGGAAAACCAGCAAGCACCATCGCCCGCACCAACTACCGTGAGATGTATTACTCTGCCGCGCAGCAACTGGCGCACCACACGACATCGGGCTGCCCAATGAACACGGGCGACCTGCTAGGCTCAGGCACCATCTCGGGGCCAACAAAACCTGAACGCGGCTCGCTATTGGAAATCAGCTGGGGCGGGAAGGAACCGCTGACGCTGGACACGGGCGAGACCCGCCGCTTTATCGAAGACGGCGACACCATGACCCTGACCGGCGCGGCAAAAGGCGACGGTTATTCGATCGGCTTTGGCTATTGCGTGGGAACAGTATTGCCCGCACTAGAAAACCCATTCGCACGATAAGGAACCCAACATGGCCAAAGCATTCGCGTCCCAGGGGGACATGTCCGAGAAGAAGACCTCATTTACCGAAATCGGTGACGGGCTCTATGCGTTCACCGCCGAAGGCGACCCGAATTCCGGCGTGATTATTGGCGATGACAGCGTCATGATTGTCGAGGCCCAAGCGACACCACGTTTGGCACAAAAAGTCATCGACTGCGTCCGCTCGGTCACTGACAAGCCAATCACCCACGTGGCGCTAACCCACTATCACGCCGTGCGTGTGCTGGGCGCCAGCGCGTATGGAGCACAGCAGATCCTGATGTCGGACATGGCCCGTGCGATGGTCGTGGAACGCGGGCAGGAGGATTGGGATAGCGAATTCCAACGCTTCCCTCGCCTGTTTGAAGGGCACGAGAGCATTCCCGGCCTCACATGGCCCACCACCACCTTCAGCGACACAATGACGGTCTATCTGGGCAATCGCCGGGTTGACCTAATGCATCTGGGCCGCGCTCATACGGCGGGTGATATCGTCATTCATGTACCCGATCAGAACGTCATGTTCACCGGCGACATCGTCGAATACCACTCGGCTTGCTATTGCGGCGATGGGCATTTCGGCGACTGGGGTGATACCTTGGATGCAATCAGCCTGTTCGACGTCGACGCCATCGCTCCGGGACGCGGAGACGCCCTGATCGGGAAAGAGATGGTGAATGCAGCTATTGAAAGCACCCGTGATTTCGTCGACAGCACATATCGCCCTGCAGCAAAGATCGCGGCACGTGGTGGTTCTTTGAAAGAAGCATGGGACGCCGTGCGCGCTGAATGTGACCCGAAATTCGCGGATTACGCGATCTATGAACACTGCCTGCCCTTCAACGTAGCCCGCGCCTATGACGAGGCGCGCGGTATTGACACGCCACGCATCTGGACCGCCCAACGCGATCTGGACATGTGGGAGGCCCTGCAAGGTTAAGGACAAACCGTCGCATTTGATCCAGATCGTTTTTCGTCGGCGTATTCGATGGAACCATTCCCATAGGGCTCTGGCTTGGCCTCGCCAGAGGCAAGCAGTTGCGTCAACGCATCGGGGAGAGAAACCATGAACAAGATCTTCGAAACACCGCTTTATGCTTATGAGCGCAGCCCGGATCAGGACACTGCGACACCTGTACGCCACAAAGTGATCGTTGTTGGCGCCGGTCCGGTCGGCCTGACCGCAGCCATCGACCTGGCCCAGCAAGGTGTTGGGGTCGTCGTTCTGGACGACAACGACAAGGTCAGCTTTGGCAGCCGGGCGATCTGTTTTTCGCAACGCACATTGGATATCGCCGACCGGTTGGGGTGCGGCAATCCGATGGCCGAAACCGGGGTGCAATGGGAGGCGGGCAAGGTCTTTTTCGACGACCGCAAAGTCTACGAGTTCGACTTGCTGCCCGAAAAAGGCTTTTCCAACCCCGCCTTCGTGAACCTGCAACAATATCATCTTGAGGAAATTCTGGTCGACCGTGTCCGCGCTTTGCAGGCCGAAGGTGCACCGATCGAAATTCGCGGCCGCAACAAGGTCGAGGCGATCGGCACCCATGACGACCACGTCAAGCTTGAGGTCGAGACGCCAGAAGGCCCCTATAACGTCGAAGCCGACTGGCTGATCGCGAGCGATGGCGCGCATTCTCCGACCCGCCGGATGCTGGGGCTGGATTTCGACGGGCGGATATTCGAAGACAACTTCCTGATCGCCGATGTGGTGATGGAGGCCGATTTCCCGTCCGAGCGCTGGTTCTGGTTCGACCCGCCCTTCAACAGGGGTCAATCCGCGCTGCTGCACAAACAGCCTGACAATGTATGGCGCATTGACCTGCAACTGGGATGGGACATCGACAAAGAGCGCGAGAAACGCCCCGAAAACGTCATCCCTCGCCTTAAGGCGATGCTGGGCGAGGATGTGGAGTTCGAACTCGAATGGGTCTCGATCTACACATTCCAGTGCCGCCGGATGGAGAAGTTCCGCCATGGACGTGTCCTCTTTGCCGGGGACAGCGCCCATCAGGTCAGCCCGTTCGGCGCGCGCGGGGCAAATTCGGGCATTCAGGACACCGACAACCTGTGCTGGAAGCTGAAACTGGTGATCGACGGGAAAGCACCTGAACTGCTGCTTGATAGTTATAGCCGCGAGCGCGTTCAGGCAGCAGATGAGAACATCACCATGTCGACCCGCTCGACCGATTTTATCACGCCCAAATCCGAAATGTCCCGTTTACTGCGCGACGCGGTACTGGACCTGAGCGAGAAATACGAATTCGCACGCCCTCTGGTAAATTCCGGACGTCTTAGCGCGCCCTGCACGTACAAGGGATCATCGCTCAGTTCGGCGGACGCATTGAATGGCCCGGATATCACATGCCCGGGTTCGGCCTGTCCGGACGCGCCTTTGGGCGACGAATTCCTGCTGCCGAAACTGGCCGGAAAATTTACGCTGCTGACGATAGACGCCGAAGCGCCTGAGCGCCTTGAAGAAGGCGGCATCCAAGCCACGCGCTTGGCATTGTCCGTGAAGGATGACCTGACGCTGGAGTTAAAGCGTCGCTATCTGGGGGATGCGGACAGCGCCATCTATTTGATCCGCCCCGACCAGCATGTGGCCGCCCGGCGGGACACTTTCGAAGAAAACGCGTTTCGGCAGGCGATGCGCCGTGCAACCGGAAAGGAGTAAGTGGGATGGCTGACTTGATACTCACACCGAATTTCGACAATGCGGACGACTTTTATGCCAACCTGCTGGCCCTGCATGACGGGCTGGACAAGACAGACAGCGACGCGCTCAACGCACGGCTGGTCCTGGTGTTGGCCAACCATATCGGTGACGCCGGCGTCTTGTCTCAGGCTTTGAAAACGGCAGAATTGCATGACAACCAAGACTGACAGGAGGTAAGGATGAGCGTCATACTGTATGATTTCTGGCGCTCTTCAGCCAGTTACCGCGTGCGCATCGCGCTGAATTTGGCTGGGGTCGCGTATCGCGCGGTTTCTGTCGATCTGGCCAGTGGTGACCAAAAGTCTGACACGCATCTGGCACGTAATCCGCAGGGGTTGGTTCCCGTGCTTGAGATTGACGGCCTGCGGCTGACTCAATCGCTGGCGATCATAGATTATCTGGACAACACGCGGGGGCTGGGTCTGTTGCCCGCCGAACCCGCAGCCCGCGCACAGTCATTGGCCTTGGCACAATCCATCGCGGTGGATCTGCACCCGGTCTGCAACCTATCGGTTGCGCGCCACGCCACCTCGCTGAGCCACGATGCAGACAATATGCCCGGCGACTGGATGCGCCATTTCATCCGTCCCGGCCTTTTGGCGTTCGAAACCCTTTTGGGCGATTTTGAACAATCCCCCTACTGCACAGGCGCACAGCCCGGTTTGGCCGATCTGTGTCTGATCCCTCAGCTATACAACGCACGTCGCTGGCAGGTCGATCTGACCGGACTACCCCGTATCCTGAGTGTCGACGCTGCCTGCGCAGACCTGCCCGCTTTTGCACAGGCGCACCCGGACCGGCACGCGCCTGACTGACCGCACAGGGTCTGTGTGCTCACGTTAGTAGGAAATAGAACCGCGGTGGCATAAAGTCTTCTCAGCAAGAATGGAGGCCCCTATGCCCGAGATCACCGGCTATCACGCCCATGTCTATTTCGATGCTGATACTCAAACAATCGCGCAACAGCTTTGCCAAGAAGCAGGTCGCCTGTTCCCTGTTGAGATAGGTCGGATGCACGCCAAAAATGTTGGCCCGCATCCGCGGTGGAGTTGCCAATTGGCATTTGCCCCGGACGCCTTCGATCAGGTCATTCCGTGGCTGATGCTGAACCGACAAGGATTGACCATCTTTACGCATCCCGAAACCGGTCATCATCTTGAGGACCATCGGGATCGCGCCATCTGGATGGGCGAGATGCTGAAGCTGGACCTGTCGATCTTTGACCGAATGGGTGCTTAGCCCAGCGCTTTAGCCTGATCCCGCAGCTTGAACTTTTGGACCTTGCCGGTCGACGTCTTGGGTAGCGGCCCGAACACCACCGTCTTGGGCGCTTTGAAATGGGCCATGTGATCGCGACAGAATGCAATGATGTCTGCGTCACTCGTCTGCGCGCCGGGCTTGAGTTCGACAAATGCACAGGGCGTCTCGCCCCATTTATCATCGGGCCGGGCGACCACGGCAGCCTCCATCACGGCGGGGTGTTTATACAGGATATCTTCCACTTCGACCGATGAAATGTTCTCGCCCCCCGAGATGATGATGTCTTTGGACCGGTCTTTGAGCGCAATGTAGCCATCGGAGTGCATCACCCCCAGATCGCCCGAGGCGAACCATCCGCCGTTGAACGCCTTGTCGGTCGCATCTGGGTTCTTGAGATACCCCTTCATCACCACATTGCCCTGCATGAATATCTCGCCCATGGTCTCGCCATCGGCAGGCACGGGGGCCAGCGTTTCAGGGTCGGCTACCATCAGCCCGGACAAAGCCGTGTACCGCACACCCTGCCGTACCTTCAACGCAGCGCGTTCGTCCGCGCCCCTGCTGTTCCACTCGTCTTTCCAGGCGCAGACAACCGAAGGGCCGTATGTCTCAGTCAGCCCATAGACATGGGTGACCTCGATCCCCATCCCTTCCATATTCGCGATAACTGCCGCAGGTGGCGGAGCACCAGCGGTCATCACTTTGATCTGGTGGTCGAAATCCTTGAGGTGATCCGGCGCATTTGCCAGCATGTTCAGAACGATCGGCGCGCCGCAGAAATGCGTGACCTTTTCGTCGCGGAAAGCGGCATAGATCGGCTCGTCCCGCACAGCGCGCAAGCAGACCGAAACCCCCGCATTCGCCGCCATCGCCCATGGGAAACACCAACCGTTGCAGTGAAACATTGGCAAGGTCCACAGATAGACCGAGTGTTTGGGCATATCCCAATCCAACAGATCAGACTGCGCGTTCAGCATCGCACCCCGGTGATGGTACACAACACCCTTGGGATTGCCCGTTGTACCCGACGTATAGTTCAGGGTGATTGCGTCCCATTCGTCATCTGGCAAAGACCACGCGAACTCTGGGTCGCCTTCAGCCAGCAGCGCGTCATAGGTCAGCGCCCCAAGCTTTTCACCGCCCTCAAAGCTGTCATCTTCTATGTCGATCACTAGTACGTCGTGATCGACCTGTTTCAACGCCTCTTTGACGACGCCCGAGAATTCTGGGTCAACCAGCAGGGCCTTGGACTCTGCGTGATTCAGGATAAACGCGATGATCGGTGCATCCAGTCGCGTGTTGATGGCGTTCAGCACCGCCCCGGACATTGGGACACCGAAATGCGCCTCGTACATTTCGGGGATGTTAGCGGCGATGATCGAGACGGTGTCGCCCTTGCCGATCCCGCGCGCGGCCAAAGCGCCAGCCATTCGGCGAGACCGGGTATATGTCTCGGCCCATGTGTACCGGCGCGCGCCGTAAACAACGGACGGATAGTCGGGATAAATCTGCGCAGTCCGCTCTATAAAACTTAGCGGCGACAAGGGCGTATAATTTGCCCGGTTCCTGTCCAGGTGACGCTCATAAATATTGGCTTCGGTCATCAGCTACCCCTCCCTTATTGCACGGGACTTGATCACAATCCCGCAGGCAAGACAAATTCGTAGAAATACGCGCTCAGTCATGGACTGGCGATACGCGATGATGCAATCTGGCCCTATCTACGGATGGCCATTCGCGGTGATCTGAGCCATCAAGAACACACAGGCCGGGACCCAGCTCCCGCACCTTGCGCACCCATACTTTGTGAAAGGACATGTCATGGACGGCACGTTCAACGAAAACGATCTTTCCCGCGTGGTCGAAGCCGACCGCGCCCATATCTGGCACCACCTGATCCAGCACAAACCCTTTGAAACCAATGATCCGCGCATCATTGTCGAAGGCAAAGGCATGCGCGTTTGGGACCAGAACGGCAAGGAACATCTGGATGCCGTATCCGGCGGGGTCTGGACGGTCAACGTGGGCTATGGCCGCGAATCGATCTGCAAGGCGGTCTACGACCAGCTGATGAAGCTGTGTTACTTCGCCAACTCGGCCGGGTCGATTCCGGGCTCGATCTTTGCGGAAAAGCTGATCAGCAAGATGCCGGGGATGAGCCGCGTTTACTACATGAACTCAGGCTCTGAGGCGAATGAGAAAGCCTTTAAGATGGTCCGCCAGATCGCCCACAAGAAATACGGCGGCAAGAAGACCAAGATTCTTTACCGCGATCGCGACTACCACGGCTCGACCCTCGCGGCGATGTCGGCGGGTGGTCAGGATGAGCGTAACGCTCAATACGGCCCCTTCGCGCCGGATTTCGTGCGCGTGCCGCACTGCATGGAATACCGCAAGCACGAGCTGGACGGCGCCCCCGAAGAGAATTTCGGCGAATGGGCTGCTGATCAGATCGAAGAGGTCATCCTCCGCGAAGGCCCCGATACTGTCGGCGCACTGTGCCTCGAACCCGTGACCGCTGGCGGTGGTGTGATTGAGGCCCCCGAAGGCTATTGGCAGCGCGTGCAGGAGATTTGCGACAAGTATGACATCCTGCTGCATATCGACGAAGTTGTCTGTGGCATTGGTCGTACCGGCACATGGTTTGGCTATCAGCAATATGGTGTGAAGCCTGACTTTGTGACCATGGCCAAGGGCGTCGCCTCGGGTTACGCCGCCATCGCTTGCATGGTCACCACCGAGGAAATCTTTGACATGTTCAAAGACAATGCAGACGACCCGATGAACTATTTCCGCGACATCTCTACCTTCGGCGGCTGCACTGCAGGCCCGGCGGCGGCGATCGAGAACATGCGGATCATCGAAGATGAAAACCTGCTGCAAAACTGCACCGACATGGGCGCGCGCATGATGGGTAACCTGCAAGAGCTGATGGAAAAGCACAAAGTCATCGGCGACGTGCGCGGCAAGGGCCTGTTCCTTGGCGCAGAACTGGTTGCTGATCGTTCCACCCGCGAGCCGGTGAACGAAAAGATGGCACAAGCAGTTGTGGCCGACTGCATGGCGCAGGGGGTGATCATCGGTGTGACCAACCGTTCGGTGCCAGGCAAGAACAACACGCTGTGCTTCTCACCCGCGCTGATTGCCACTCCGGACGATATCGACCAGATCACCGACGCGGTGGACGGTGCGCTCGGGCGTGTGTTTGGGTAGACTACTAGTTGATTACAGCCCAGAAACCGGTGCCCATGGCGCCGGTCTTTTGGTCGTAACGAGAAACAACGAGCCAACTATAGCTCTACTGCTCCGTTGCTATAGCTTACGGCCGCTGACGACGAAATGAGTTAGAGAAAAGAAAAACTTTCCTTGCATAGCCAAGGCTCTCTGTTCATCTGCCCAGGCGGCCGCTTCCTCATCAGGTAAAAGCTGCTTGGACTTAGTGAACCGTTCCATCAGGACAATCAACATATTGGCCAGCCCATCTGGCCGGAGTTGAGTATCGCAAACGGTAACGGGAGCTACTCCCTCCACTTCAAAACCAGCATCCGTCAGGATTGGAGGCAAAAGAGCTGGCACTCCTCTCTCAACAAAATGCTCATCCCATGCCCTTACCATCCGCGCCATCCGAGCAGGATCTTCACTGAACCATATCAAACTGTCGAAATGGATATCGCCTATGACGAGCACCCCCCCTGGTTTTAAGCACCGATAGGCTTCGCCCACCGCGGCCGGAATATCGTCCAGGTACTCATACACCTGCACTGATACGGCCTTGTCAACCGAGGCGTCTTTGACGGGAAGGCGTCCGGCTTCGCCTTCAACGATCTTGACCCAATCATAAGTTTGACATCTATTTTCGGCCGAATGCCGCATAGCGTCACTAGGATCAATTCCTATGACATGGCCGGTTCCACCAACTGCCCGAGCTAGCTCTGCCGTCAATAGGCCGTTGCCGCATCCTATGTCCGCTATGGTATCACCGGGGGAAGGCTTTAGCGCATCAAAGGAACCGCGACGTCGACGCGTTACGTCGGCGCCTTCATAGACACTATCCAAAAGACGGGTTGTCTCCTCATCAAACTCAAGCATGTCGCCGACCCCGAAGAAATTAGTTTAACCAGTGGTTCGACATCTAACATTTCCTGACAAATAAGTCTGCCGGCAGAGCAAAGCCAACTTTCAGACAACCGCCGAACAAAAAAGCCGCCCCGAATGGGACGGCCTTTCATTCACTGTCTCTGTATCAGAGGATCAGGCAGCCAGAGCGGCCTGAGCTTTGGCGACGATCGCGCCGAACGCTTCCGGTTCGTGCACGGCCAGGTCGGCCAGAACTTTGCGGTCCACTTCGATACCGGCCAGGTTCAGGCCGTTGATGAAGCGGGAATAGGTCAGAGCCTCGTCATGCGAACGGACAGCAGCGTTGATACGCTGGATCCACAGCGCGCGGAAGTTGCGCTTGCGGTTCTTACGGTCGCGGGTTGCGTACTGGTTGGCCTTGTCGACGGCCTGACGGGCAACCTTGAAGGTGCTCTTGCGGCGGCCATAGTAACCTTTGGCGGCCTTGATGACCTTCTTGTGACGGGCGTGAGTTACGGTTCCACCTTTAACGCGGGACATGTTGGTATCTCCTCTTAGCGGTCGTAGGGCATGTAGCCCTTGACGATCTTGGCGTCGGGGGCGGAAAGGGTGGTGTTGCCACGGGCGTCGCGGATGAACTTTTTGGTCCGCTTGATCATGCCGTGCCGTTTGCCGGCCTGGCCAGCAAGGACCTTACCGGTCGCAGTCACCTTAAAGCGCTTCTTGGCGCTCGACTTGGTCTTCATCTTAGGCATTTCCGTCTCCTTCCAGGGTTCGGTTTCAGACGCGACTCGGCATGCCATCTCGGCCGGTCACGCAACAGATGCGCCGTTTACGCAAGTTCGATCATACTGGCAAGGGGGTTTGGACCAGAATCTGCGGATTCTGCAACTGGTCAGGCACCGGGGCGACGCAGACCGCCCCGGTGAAATGATTTAGTGGCCAAATTTGCGGATTTCGCCGCTTTTCAGCCGGGCCGCATAGCTCGCCAGCTCTTCGCGCACGACCTTCATCAGGAAATACAGCGCAAAGACGTTCACAACCGCCATGGCAAAGATCGCCGCGTCCGAGAAATCGATGACCGGACCAAGGTTGGCCGCCGCACCGATCACCACGAACACACAGAAGATGATCTTGAAGATCAGCTCTTTGGTATGACCCTCGCCAAACAGATAGGTCCAGGCCTTAAGGCCGTAATAGGACCAGCTGATCATGGTCGAGAAGGCGAACAGAACCACCGCGATGGCCAACACGAACGGGAACCAGCCAAAGGCGCTGCCAAAGGCCGCCGAGGTCAGGCTGACGCCCGAATTGCCGTCAACGGTTGCGATACCGTTGCCCGCTTCGTTCAGCACGTACAGGCCAGTTGCCGGATCAACGATCAGCTGTTGGGTGATGATGATTACCAGCGCTGTCATGGTACAGATCACGACCGTGTCGATGAACGGCTCCAGCAGGGACACGAACCCTTCGGTGATCGGCTCGCTGGTTTTCACCGCCGAGTGCGCGATCGCAGCCGAGCCCACGCCCGCTTCGTTCGAGAATGCCGCGCGGCGGAAGCCCTGAATCAGCGCACCGACCATACCGCCAGCAACGCCGAGGCCGGTGAAGGCGCCTGCGAAAATCTGACCAAAGGCCCACCCGATCTGATCCGCATGCATGATGATAATGACCAGAGCGGCCAGAACATACATGACACCCATAAACGGCACGACTTTTTCGGTCACACGCGCAATGGACTTCAGGCCACCCACGATCACAGCGAATACGATACCCGCAAAGACCAAACCGGTGATCCAGCCGGGATAATCTCCGACGATGCCCGCAATCTGCTGGTGCGCCTGGTTGGCCTGGAACATGTTGCCCCCGCCCAGCGCGCCAAGGATACAGAAGATCGAAAACAGAACCGCCAGAATCTTGCCACCTGGCAGGCCCAGTTCAGCAAAGCCCTTGGACATGTAATACATCGGGCCACCCGACACGGTGCCGTCGTCGTATTCATTTCGGTATTTCACGCCCAGCGTACATTCTGTGAATTTCGAGGCCATGCCCAGAAGGCCCGCCATGATCATCCAGAAAGTCGCGCCCGGCCCGCCAATCCCGATGGCCACGGCCACACCGGCAATGTTGCCCAAACCGACCGTACCCGAAAGCGCAGTCGCCAGAGCCTGAAAGTGGCTGACTTCGCCGGCGTCATTCGGGTCGGAATAATCGCCTTTGACTAGGCTGATCGCGTGCCCGAAGAAACGGAACTGCACAAAGGCGAAATACACTGAAAAGACCGTCGCGGCGACAACCAGCCACCCCACGATCCATGGGAAACCAGTGCCGGGAAACGGCGCGAAGATAAAGCTGACGAACGGGCCGGTAAAATCGGCAAAAGCCTGATTGATCCTGTCGTCCAGACCCGCGGCCTCTTGCGCCATTGCGGGGCTTGCGCCCAGCATCACGGCGGCGGCCAGCGCTGTTTTCTGATAGATACTCATTTTCATCGCTCTCCTCAGTTCACGACAGTGACCGGTACATCGGCATGCATGACCAGATTCTGGGTCGAACTGCCGAACAGCCGTTTCTTGAACCCATCTGCCGATGCTCGCCCGACGATGATCTGGGTGCCGCCATTTTCGACCGTGATCGCGTTCAGCGTTTCGGCCACGTCGCCGTGGCGCACGATGCCCTGGGCCGTGAACCCGCCCGAGGTCAAAGCATCAACCGCAGGCGTAACGATGCGCGAAGTCGCCAATGCAACTTCTTCTTCGCGCCGCTTGTGTCTCTGGGCGTTTTCTTCAGGTGTCTGAAAAGTAAAAGGGGACCATTCGATGACGTAAACCACAAGTAATTCACACGTTCCGATCCGCTCAGCCAAGTCTTTGGCAAAGGCGATCGCGCGCTCTCCGGTTTCTGTCCCGTCCAGTCCGATGACAATCTTGGTTGTCATGACGTTTCTCCAATATTGTTGATTATACCGGGGCCCGTGCCCCCGGGCGGGCAGCCGGAGTCTGGAACGAATTCAATAGACTACCCGTGAAAATCAGTATCCGAGAAAAACAGCGAAAAACAGAGGGGAAACTGCTGATTACCCTCAAATTTCATCTATATATATGTTTTTAAAGTGTATATTTTGCCTATTTATTGAGCAACACAGGGCTTCAACCCGGATCTGTGTTGTAAATCAAACGCTCATCACAGGGCGCGATACGTAGGATATTGGTGGTGCCCGGCACATTAAACGGCACACCAGCAGTCACCACGATCTGATCAGTTTCAGCGGCAAAGCCCCCAGCACGAGCTGCACGGGCTGCATTCACAACCGCGCCCTTGAAACGCTCCAGCTCGGGCGTCATCACACAATGGCACCCCCAGCTCAGGCATAGTCGCCGCGCAGTGCCGGTGGCCGGGGTCATGGCGATAATCGGCACTTCGGGCCTTTCTCGGGCAGTCAGCAAAGCAGTAGTCCCGCTTTGGGTGAAGCAGCAGATCGCCTTGATATCAGTCTTTTCTGCAATCTCGCGCGCAGCGGCAACGATCCCATCGGCGATCGTTGTCCCCTTGGCCGTACGAGACGAGGCAATAATCTGGCCATATGTCGGGTCCGCCTCGACCTCGATGGCGACCTTGTTCATTGTCTGCACGGCTTCGATCGGGTAGGAACCCGCAGCCGACTCGGCACTGAGCATGATAGCATCGGTGCCCTCATAGATCGCGGTTGCCACGTCCGAAACCTCGGCCCGCGTGGGCATTGGACTTTCAATCATGCTTTCCAGCATCTGCGTCGCGACAATCACCGGTTTGGCCGCGCCCCGGCACTTGCGCACCAGACGTTTCTGAATGGGCGGTACTGCTGAAACGGGCAGTTCAACCCCCAGATCGCCACGCGCCACCATGATCCCATCAGACGCATCCAGAATGTCGTCAAATGCCTCGACCGCGGCGGGCTTTTCAATCTTGGACAGGATCGCCGCCCGACCATCGGCCAGCGCGCGCGCCTCAAAAACGTCCTTGGCGCGCTGCACAAAGCTCAGCGCCAGCCAGTCGACACCCAATTGGCAAACAAATTCCAGATCGTCGCGGTCCTTGGCCGACAGGGCCGCCAACGGCAGCACCACATCAGGCACATTCACGCCTTTGCGGTTAGAGATCGTGCCACCCACCTCAACGGTACAATTGGCGAAATCCTGACCGCACTCCTGCACGATCAGGCGGATTTTACCGTCATTGACAAGCAGGCGTGCGCCGGGTTCCAACGCAGCGAAAATCTCGGGATGCGGCAGGCAAACGCGATTGATGTCCCCGGCCTCCGGGTCAAGGTCCAGCCGGAACGCCGCCCCCTCTTCCAATTCCTCAGAGTCGTTGGCAAAGACGCCGACACGCAGTTTCGGTCCCTGCAAATCGGCCAGAATGGCAATCGGGCTGTCCAGATCCTTTTCAACCTGACGGATAATCCGGTGCCGCTCGCGGATTTCATCATGGCTACCGTGGCTCATGTTCAAGCGGAACACATCGGCCCCGGCCTCGTGCAGGGCTCGGATCATGTCATAGTCATTCGACGCCGGACCCAGCGTCGCCACGATTTTCACATTTCTCAGGCGTCGCATTGTTGGTGCTCTCCTCACGTATTCCCTGGGCGTCGCGCAAATGTTACCGCAAACATTGCTTCAAGCTGCTTATTGCGCAATTCCCTTTTATTAGCAACTGCCCTACACCTGCGACGAACCAGATGACAGGCTTATGACGTATTCTCCGTTTTTTATCCACGGCGCAGATCGCCCTTCGCGTTGGCTGATCACATGTGACCACGCCACCAACACCGTCCCGCATGACATCAACGGCGGAGACCTCGGCCTGCCGCGCGAGGATATGGAGCGTCACATCGCCTATGACGTGGGGGCGTACGAGGTCTCGAAACATCTTGGGGAAATCCTGAACGCGCCTGTAGTGGCGGCCAATTTCTCGCGTCTGGTGATCGACCCGAACCGGGGCGAGGATGACCCGACCCTGCTGATGAAGCTGTATGATGGGTCGATCATCCCCGGCAATCGTCACGCCGACGCGGCCGAGCGGGAACGGCGGCTGAACATGTGTTATCGCCCCTATCACAATGCTTTGGCCGAGCTGGCGGCCTTACCCCATGCGGTGATTGTGTCCGTGCACTCCTTTACCCGACAGCTGCGGGGGCGCGACCCCCGCCCGTGGCATGTGGGCGTTTTGCACACCCCGGACGAGCGTTTTGCGCGCCCGCTGATCACCCGGTTGCAGGCAGAAGACGACCTGTGCGTCGGCGTAAACGAACCCTATACCGGTGTCCTGCCCGGAGATGCCATCGACAAGCACTGCACCGCCTTTGGTCGCCCCAATGCCCTGATCGAGCTGCGCAATGATCTGATCGCCGATCACGCTGGACAACGGGCTTGGGCGGAACGTTTGGCCGTTGTGCTACAGGACGCGCTGGATACCAGCGACCTTTGATCACACGTCATTGTGAGGATACCACCTGATCCCCATATATTCGTCGAAAGGGGATCGCCATGACCCAGGAATTCGTAACCTCTGTGTTTGGTTGGATAGCCGCGCTGAACATCGCAGTACTGTTGTTCACAACATTAATGGTCCTGCTGCTGCAGGAGCAGATTGCGGGCATTCACAGCAAGTTATTCCAGATGGAGCGGTCGGAAGTGAAACGAACGTATTTCCGGTATCTGGCCAACTACAAGGTCCTTACATTGATCTTTTGCATCGTACCTTGGCTGGCCTTGAAACTGGCCTGACATCCTGTTTGTTGAAACATCGCCTCCGGGCCGCTAGGTCAAGGACAACGATACTGTCATCCGGAGTCAGCACATGGACAAGCAAACCGAAATCGAACTTCAGGCCGCAGCCTTCCGCCGGTTGCAAAAGCACCTGATGGAAGACCGCACCGACGTGCAGAACATCGACATGATGAACCTGGCCGGGTTCTGCCGCAACTGCCTGTCGCGCTGGTATCAGGAAGCCGCAAACGAAAAAGGCATCGAGATGGGCAAGGACGAAGCCCGTCAGATTTTCTACGGCATGACCATGGATGAGTGGAAAGCCAATTATCAGACCGAAGCCAGCCCCGAAAAACAGGCAGCCTTCGAGGTCGCCTTTGACGAAAACGTCACCAAAAAAGGTTGAACGCTGAAATCAAAAAGGCCCGCCGGTTTGGCGGGCCTTTTCCTTAGATCGCCGCCTTGCGGCTTTCATCCAGATAAATCTCGCGTAGGCGTTTGGCAATCGCTCCCGGCGTACCATCGCCCAGCGCGACACCGTCAATCTCGACCACTGGCATAACAAAGGCGCTGGCCGAGGTGGTGAACGCTTCATCCGCCTCTTTCGCCTCATCGATCGTAAACAGGCGTTCTTCGACTTCCATCTGCGCCTCGGCAGCCATACGCAACACAGCCTTGCGGGTGATCCCGTGCAAGATGTCATTGGACAACGGGCGGGTCACGATCTTGCCGTCCTTTACGAAATAGGCGTTGTTGCTAGTGCCTTCAGTGACATAGCCATCCTCAATCATCCACGCATCATCGCATCCGGCGGCCTTGGCCATCATCTTGCCCATCGACGGGTACAGCAACTGCACTGTCTTGATATCACGGCGGCCCCAGCGAATGTCATCAATCGAGATGATCTTGGCGCCCTTCTGCGCCGCCGGGCTGTCGGCCAATCCTGGCTTGTTCTGGGTGAACAGAACCAGCGTCGGCTTGGTATCGGCCGCAGGGAACACGAAATCCCGGTCCCCGTCGCTGCCACGCGAGACCTGCAGGTAGATCAGACCTTCTTCGATCCCGTTCAGCTCGACCAGTTTGCGGTGAATAGCCAGGAGTTTATCCTTACTGCATGGCTCGGCCATCTGCAGCTCGTCCAGAGAGCGTTTCAGGCGCACGGCGTGGCCTTCGAAATCGATCAGCTTGCCGTCCAGCACGCTAGTCACCTCATAAACGGCATCGGCCATCAGGAAACCACGGTCAAAGATCGAGACCTTGGCCTCGGTTTCGGGCAGGTACTCTCCGTTCACGTAAACGGTGCGGGTCATGTCACTCTCCTCAGCCCCAGAGCGCCGCTTTTGGCGGATGCACTCCGGCGTCATCAAAAATCAGCGGGTTGGTGCGGTCTTCGGCCAGAAGAAGCGGGCCGTCAAGGTCTGTGACCATCGCACCCTGTGCCAACAAGGTCGCAGGGGCCATCGCAAGCGAGCTGCCGACCATGCAACCAACCATGACCTTATAGCCCTCGGCCAACGCCTGTTCCCGCAGGGCCAGCGCTTCGGTTAAACCACCGGTCTTGTCGAGCTTGATGTTGACGACATCGTACTTGCCTTTAAGACCGGGTAGGCTGCTGCGGTCATGACAGGACTCGTCGGCACAAACGGGCACTGGACGCGCCATTCCGATCAACGCCTCATCTTCACCGGCAGGCAAGGGTTGCTCGACCAGCGCCACACCCAATCGCACCAGATGCGGGGCAAGGTCGGCATAAACAGCGGCCGACCAACCCTCATTTGCGTCGACGATGATCTGCGCACCGGGCGCGCCCGCGCGAACGGCCTCAAGCCGGGGCATGTCATCCGGCGTGCCCAGCTTGATCTTGAGCAAAGGGCGGTGCGCATTGGCCGCAGCTTGCGCCTGCATTGCCTCGGGCGTGTCCAGCGACAGGGTATAGGCGGTGATCTCGGGGCCGGGCACCGGCAGACCGGCCAGGTCCCAGGCCCGCTTGCCAGTGCGCTTGCACTCCAGATCCCACAGCGCACAGTCTACGGCATTTCGCGCCGCCCCGGCGGGCAGCAAATCCATCAGGGATTGGCGAGTGAAGTCCGCAGGCAGACCCGCGATCTCGGCCTCGACCGAGTCTAGCGTTTCATCATAGCGCGCATAGGGCACACATTCGCCCCAGCCCTTATGCACCCCGTCCGAGATCCGAACGGTCAGCACCTTGGCCTCGGTCCGCGACCCGCGCGAGATGGTAAACACCTGCGCCAACCGAAACACATCCCGCGAAATGTCTATCCGCATCACAAATCTTTCCCCTGCAGAGTGACCAAGATCTTTCGACGAAAATCTTAGCCAGACCGTGTTACAGCGCCGCCAGCGCGTCAACCAGCTTACCCGCACCAAAGCGGTACGGGTCGGTTGCGGGCAAGCCCATCTCCGCCTCAACCTCGGCGATATAGGCACGCGCGTCGTCTTCGCTTAGGTTCTGCGTGTTAATCGACACACCGACAACCTGACAGGCCGGGTTGGCGATCCTCGCCAGCGGCAGGGCCGTATCGCGCAAGTCCGGCAACGATGGCAGAGAATACTCGGGCAAGCCCCGCATATGCGTCCGAGTGGGTTCGTGACACAGGATCAGCGCGTCGGGCTGACCGCCATGGATCAACGCCATGGTCACCCCGGAATAGGATACGTGATACAGCGACCCCTGCCCTTCGATGTGATCCCAGTGATCGGCGTCATTCTCGGGCGTCAGATACTCGACCGCACCAGCCATGAAGTCGGCCACAACCGCGTCCAAAGGAACACCCTGACCAGTGATCAGAATACCCGTTTGCCCTGTGGCGCGGAAGGTGGATTTCATGCCCCGTTTGCGCATCTCGGCGTCCATCGACATGGCGGTGTACATCTTGCCTGCCGAACAATCGGTCCCCACGGCCAGACACCGCTTGCCGCTGCGCTTTTTTCCATTGGCAATCGGATATCCAACGGTCGGAACGCGCACGTCGTGCAACGTGCAGCCATGGGTTTGCGCCGCGGCCACCAGATCGCCCTCGTCGCGCAACAGGTTATGTAGGCCAGAGGCCAGATCAAACCCCATCTCAAGTGCCTCAATCAGCACTTTCTTCCACGCCGCACTGATCACGCCGCCCCGATTGGCAACGCCAATGACCAGCGTTTTCGCACCAGCAGCTTTGGCCTCGGCCAAAGTCAGGTCGGTCATGCCCAGATCGGCCTTGCAACCCTCCATCCGGTACTGACCCACAGCGTTCTCGGGACGCCAGTCCCGGATGCCGATGGCAACCTTAGCGGCCAGCTGGTCGGGCGCATCGCCCAAAAACAACAGATACGGTGTCTCGATCATTGCGGTGCACTCCTTTGATTCCGACGCAGGCTAGTGGAGCTGGCAGGCGAGAGTTTCGCGAATTCCTTGGGCAACGTCAGGTCGTGTGGGATAATTTTGCACATATGTCACGAACTACGCAAAAACCTTTCATGTTTTCAAACCGATTAAACTTTAACCGTCCGCGACGCAGCGTATTTTGGTGAATGCTGCGAACGCAATGCCGCAACTGCACAAAGGTGCTTGCGCCGGGTTGCGCAATTTAATACCTCATAAAGCAAGAAAATCGTAATTTCCTTTCTCGCACGAGGTCCAGATGAGCTTTCGCCTTCAACCCGCCGCCCCCGCCCGTCCCAACCGCTGTCAGCTGTTTGGCCCCGGATCGAACACCAAGCTGTTCCCCAAAATGGCGGCCTCGGCGGCCGATGTGATCAATCTGGACCTTGAGGATTCCGTCGCCCCCACCGACAAGGACGTGGCCCGTGCCAATGTGATCGAGGCGCTGAACACAATCGACTGGGGCGGCAAATACATGTCCGTCCGCATCAACAGCCTCGACACGCCCTACTGGTATCGCGACGTGGTTGATCTGCTGGAACAGGCCGGCGACCGTCTGGACCAAATCATGATACCCAAGGTGGGTTGTGCGGAGGACGTCTATGCCGTTGACGCGCTAGTCACGGCGATCGAGCGCGCCAAGGGCCGCACCAAGCCGATCAGCTTTGAGGTCATCATCGAATCCGCCGCTGGTATCGCCCATGTCGAAGCCATCGCGGCCTCCTCCCCGCGTCTGCAGGCCATGAGCCTTGGGGCAGCAGACTTTGCGGCCTCGATGGGGATGCAAACCACCGGCATCGGTGGCACGCAGGAAAACTATTACATGCTGCGCGAGGGCGAAAAGCACTGGTCCGATCCGTGGCATTGGGCGCAAGCCGCCATCGTCGCCGCCTGCCGCACCCATGGCGTGCTGCCGGTTGACGGCCCGTTCGGCGATTTCTCGGATGATGAGGGGTATATCGCACAGGCCAAGCGCTCGGCCACGCTGGGTATGGTGGGCAAATGGGCGATTCACCCCAAGCAGATCGCGCTGGCCAATCAGGTCTTCACCCCGTCGGACGAAGCGGTGTCCGAGGCGCGCGAGATCCTGGCGGCAATGGAACAGGCCAAGGCCAATGGCGAAGGCGCAACCGTCTACAAAGGGCGTTTGGTCGATATCGCCTCGATCAAACAGGCCGAGGTGATCGTGGCACAGGCCGAACTGATCGCCGCCAACGGTTAACGAAGCAAGGCGCCCCCCGGGGCGCCTTTTTCTTTACCGACCGAAGACGTCGTTGGGCGTCCATGTAAAACGCTCACCCTTTTTGCCCGATTTCATCATCAGGCAGGATGTGCCATATTTCTGAAAATATGTGATCTTCAGCGGATACCACCCGGCTTGTGGCACTTCGACCTCGGTTCTCTGATTGGCTTCGCAGCCTTGCCGCCCATTGACATAGCCGATCTGCTGCCCCCCGACCCAAGCGTCGATACCGTCATTCGACCAAGTCTCAAGCTCATAGACACCGGGTGAGTCGAACTTGATATACCCAGTGACTTCAGCTGCGACGTTGAACGCCTCGTTGAATGTCAAAACCGGATCGCCTTCGGTCGTATCACGATAATCCAAGCCACGCAGTGGTTTACCTGACTTGGCTTTCTTCAGAAGAAAACCAACTTTGGCCAAGTTTTGAATTTTGCGAGGAGGGTTCCCTTCCCATGCGTATTTCACATCCAACCCGGGTTTGGGATTGGGTTGCGGGTTTGCCGGTTGCAGTTTCAAGGGTGCAGCCAACGCACCCCCGGCGAAAATCGCCAAGGCAGCGGCAAGTGCTCCGGTTCGAACGAGGTTCATGTTCTTCTCCCTGATACGGTCCCTTTGAGGTTATTCCCCATTTTGGTTGGGACATTTGTTCAACACTAGGACGTCGGAAATTACCCGGCAAGAGAGTTAACAATCACATTTTCGCAGTCATCCGCGCATATCTTTGGGAGAACCCATCACCACGTATGACGTGATCGAGGTGACATGCGGCAGTGTTCCCAAAACGTCGGTGTGGAATGTTTTGTAGGCGGGCAGATCTTGGCATTCTACGCGCAACAGGTACTCGATCGTCCCGGTGATGTTGTGGCATTCAACCACCTCGGGCGCGTTTTGCAGTGCGCGTTCAAACCCTTCCTGCGCCGCTTTTGTATGCTCGCCCAGCCCCACACCGATATAGGCCACAAAGCCCACCCCTAACGCCGCAGGGTTCAATACTGCGCGGTAACCTGAAATTACGCCTGAGCGCTCCATCTCCTGCACCCGGCGCAAACAAGCCGAGGGGGACAGACCCACGCGGTCGGCCAATTCCAGGTTGCTGACACGTCCATCTCGGCTCAATTCACGCAATATATGTTGGTTAATTTGATTTATTTTCGACATTTGTTGCTAAAACTAAAGACAAACGCACAATTTTGCAATTTCATTTGCCGTTTTCTGGGCAATGCTGCGCGCCATGACCTACGACTTGCTTCTGGCCCTGATCACCTTTGCCTTTGTCTCTTCCATTACACCGGGACCGAACAACCTGATGCTGATGGCCTCGGGTGCAAATTTCGGGTTCCGCCGGTCAATCCCTCATATGCTTGGGATCGGACTGGGCTTCACCTTCATGGTTGTTTTAGTTGGGCTGGGTCTGGCGGCTGTCTTCGACCAATACCCAACCAGTTACACGGTGCTGAAAATCGCATCCGTAATCTATCTGCTATTCTTGGCCTGGAAAATCGCCAATGCCGCACCTTCAGGTCAAGCGGCCGAGGCTGGAACGCCCATGACGTTTCTGCAAGCTGCCGCATTTCAATGGGTTAATCCCAAAGCGTGGGCCATGGCCCTGACAGCGACCACGGCCTATTCACCGGGCCGCACGCCCGAGGCCATTTTGATCGTGGCTCTGGTCTTTGGCGCCGTCAATCTGCCATCGGTCAGCACATGGACGGTACTTGGGCAGCAGATGGCACGAGTCCTCACGAACCCGCGCCGTTTGTTGGTTTTCAATTGGACCATGGCCACGTTGCTGGTTGCGTCGCTCTATCCGGTCCTTTGGCCTGCTTGATTTACTTGAGCGGCAGGCAGATTTCGGTAAGCAATTCATCGGGCGGCGTATCGCGTGGGTCGTTGAGGTAAATCTCATAGCAGGGTTGATCCGCAGGCTCTTCGCCTGAGTCCGGCAGCCAATTGCCGAACAGGCTGTGATAGGCGGCGTGAATACCGGAATACGGACCTTTGTAGCGCAAGACAGCCTTCTTACCGCCGGGGATACTTAGGTCTTCCATCCCGTCCGGGGCCGCGTCTCCACGGTATTCCGCGCCTGCGTAGCTGCGCAGGTCCTGCTCGGGCACCTCGTCGGGGCTGTCAAGGTAAAGACCAATGACCGGGCCTAATTGAGGCCAAAGCTTGCGGGATTCGCACAACGCGCCGAAAGTTTCAAAACTCCTGCCGATCTCGGCATAGTTGCCGCGGTGCTTCAACGCGACAATCCGGCGGGCAGGTTCAGTACGGGTTTCAACGGGGTGCATCGGGTAGTCTCCTGTTTTGAAATGTGGATGTGCTGGCAGGAACAGACCGGCCTTGCGAAAGGCGGCAGGGCTGGTGCCATAGGCGTCAGAGAACGCCCGCGCGAAGGAGTTCAGGTTCGGATAGCCCACGTCGTTGGCCACTTGCGCAACCGGCACGTCGGTCTGCACCAACCGGCTGGCGGCACGGTGCAAACGGATCCGGCGCACTGCCTGCGCACAGGTTTCGCCCGTTATTGCCCGAAACACACGGTGCCAGTGAAATCTCGACATCGCCGCCACATCCGCAAGTGCATCCAATGACAGATCCCCTGCGGGGTTGTCGTGGATATATTCAAGCACACGCAGGATGCGGGTTTCATAGCTGTTTGCCATCCGGTTTCGTCCTTCTTCCTTGCCCCCTCACACAAACATATTGCCGATCCACAAATCTTGCTGAGTTGCATCCCAGGCGACGTCAGGTCATATAGCAGGGAACTTCCGCGTTGAGAGGCGTCATGACCCAGTATCTGGATTTCGAAAAACCGCTGGCCGAGATCGAAGGCAAGGCCGAGGAACTGCGCGCGCTGGCCCGCGCCAACGAAGAAATGGACGTGGCCGAAGAAGCCGCCGCGCTGGATGCCAAGGCCGCCAAGCTGCTGGATGAGTTGTATGGCGATCTGACCCCGTGGCGCAAATGCCAGGTGGCGCGGCACCCCATGCGCCCTCATTGTCAGGGCTATGTCAAAGAGCTGTTTACCGAATTCACCCCTCTGGCCGGCGACCGCAATTTTGCCGACGATCTCGCGGTGATCGGCGGGTTGGCGCGGTTCAACGATCAGCCCGTGATGGTGATCGGCCACGAAAAGGGATCAGACACCAAATCGCGGATCGAGCGCAATTTCGGCATGGCCCGCCCAGAAGGCTATCGCAAAGCCGTTCGCTTGATGGAAATGGCGGGGCGTTTTGGCCTGCCGGTGATCACCCTGATCGACACGGCCGGGGCATATCCCGGCAAAGGGGCCGAGGAACGCGGCCAGTCCGAGGCCATCGCGCGGTCAACCGAGATGTGCCTGAAGATCGGTGTGCCGCTGGTTTCCGTGATCATCGGAGAAGGAGGTTCGGGCGGTGCGGTTGCGTTCGCGACGGCTAACCGTGTCGCGATGCTGGAACATTCGGTCTACTCGGTGATCTCGCCCGAGGGCTGTGCCTCGATCCTGTGGAAAGATGCCGAAAAGATGCGCGAGGCCGCCGAGGCGTTGCGCCTGACCGCCCAAGACCTATACAAACTTGGCGTCTGCGACCGGATCATTACCGAGCCCAAGGGCGGGGCCCATCGCGATCCCTCGGCCACTGTTGATTCGGTGCGTGCAGCGATTGCCTCGATGCTGCAAGAGCTCGACGGCAAAGACCCGGCAGCCCTGATACGCGACCGCCGCCAGAAATTCCTGGATATCGGCTCGAAAGGTCTGGCAGCCTAAAGCGCCTAGCCGCCCAACCTGCGCAACAGCGCGACCGAGGGCTCTCCGGTCACCGGAAGGCCATTGGCGCTCTGATAGCCGCTGATGGCGGATTTAGTGTTGTTACCAATCACCCCATCCGCGCCTTGCGTGTCGTAACCCGCAGCGGTCAGACGGTGCTGCAGCTCTTTGCGGTCCTCCAGCGTCAGCCCGGTCGCATCCGGCCCGAACGAGGCCTGAAACGGCGCGCCCCCCGCGATCCGGTCTGACAGGTGTCCGACGCCAATCGCGTAGCTATCCGAGTTGTTGTACCGCTTGATCACCTGAAAATTGCGGAACACGGCAATGCGCGGCCCCGGCACCTGCGGCTGCAGCACCGCGACGGGTGTACCGGAAACCGTGCCGACCTCGCCCCCCCAGGGCTGCCCACGCTTCCATCCCGAACGGGCCAGATAGGCCGCTGTCGACGCGAGCGAATCTGAGGGGTCCTCGGACCAGATGTCACGCCTGCCGTCGCCGGTATGATCCACTGCAAAGGCCAGATACGAGGTCGGGATGAATTGAGTATGCCCCATTGCACCGGCCCAACTGCCGGTCATCTTGTCCGGCGTCGTATCCCCCGCCTGAATGATCTGAAGCGCCGCGATCAGCTGTTTTTCAAAAAACGCACCGCGTCGCCCGTCATAGGCCAATGTGGATGTTGCCGAAACCACCGGCACATCCCCGCGCCGCGCGCCATATCGGCTCTCTAACCCCCAGACAGCGACGACAACCTCTTTGTCGACACCATATTGCGCCTCGATCTGCGACAGAGTTGCGGCGTGCCGAACCATCATCTGCCGGCCTGTCTCGATCCGCTCATCCGAGGCTGCGATAGCCAGATAATCCTCGAGCGAACGCTTGAACTCGACCTGATTGCGGTCACGTTCGATAACTCCGGGCAAATAGCCTGCCCCCTGGAACGCACGGTTTAGGGTTGTTTGCGAAATCCCCTGCGATGCGGCGCGAGTTTTGAAACCGGCTACCCAGGCGTCCCACCCGGCATTCGGAACCGGCCGCATCCGCGATGCAGGAGCTGTGGTTTGCGTGCCACCTGAACAGGCGGCCAAGAGGGTCGATCCAAGACCGACAGAAAATACCCGACGATTGATCATGATTGAAATCTGCTCTTGTTGTGGTTTGGGATCAGAGTAACCCAGACCACCCGTCCAAGCCAGAACTGCTGTATCGAAACAAACGCACGCGGCAATGTCGGCAAATCGCCGCTTAAGTTACCAGCATCCGCAGACCCTGCGTCACGTCCGAACGCACCGCCAGACGCAAACCGGGCTCATCCCCGGCCTTGAGCGCGGCGATGATCAGTTTGTGATAATGCGGGGGTTCTGTACGCCGCAGCCGCCCATAAAGCGCCCGCATGGTCGGCCCAAGTTGCAGCCACACAGTCTCGGCCATCGCCAGCATCGCTGGAGCCTGCGCCCTCAGGTACAAAGTGCGGTGGAATTCGAGATTTGTGCGGATATAGCCAACGGCATCGCGCTTGGTAACCATCTCGGCAACGGTCATGTTGATGCTCTGCAATCGGTCGATCAGGGCCATGTGCGCGCGCGGCAGGGCCCGGCTGGCAAGCTCGACCTCTAGCAGCGCGCGCAGAGCTGCAAGTTCCTCGATACGGTCATTGGTCAACTCTGGTGTCGACACCCGCCCGGATGAGGACAGGAACAAGGCGCCTTCGGCCGCAAGACGCCGCACAGCTTCGCGTGCGGGCGTCATGGACACCCCGAATTCTTTACCGATCCCACGCAGGGTCAACGCATGACCCGGAGCGATTTCCCCATGCATGATCCGCGCACGCAGGGTCCGATACACCCTGTCATGCGTAGCTGTCTGCGAGTCGGAAGAACGCGTGTTTAACATTTGACCATGTGATCACAAATTGATTTGGGGTCAACTCACAGGAGCGTCAAATCTGTACTGATGCAACTGCGCCCCGTTGTCGCGCAGCCAACGCCGCTGTTCACGGTAGTCACCAAATATCCGTTCAACCTGAGCCCAGAACGCTCGGGAATGGTTCATCTCGACCAGATGGGCCACTTCATGTGCAGCGACATAGTGCAGAATTTCAGACGGCGCGAGGATCAGCCGCCATGAAAACATCAAACCACCAGCCGAGCTGCATGACCCCCAACGCGACCGCGTATCGCGAATAGTCAGGCCAGAGTAACTGCGCCCCAACATCGCCGCGTAGTCATCGCAGGCACCGGTCAACCGGTCGCGAGCGAGCTCTTTCAGAAACCGGGCCAAACGCTTTGCCTCGGCGCCCTCGGGCACGGCGATTTCGTCGCCTCTGAGAAGCACGCGCCGCCCTTCTGCTGGGACGATTCGCCGTTCGGTTCCTTCGACTGGCAACATCTGACCAAATTGCACCACCGCAGGATCCGGACGATCTTGCAGATGTTGGCGTATCCAGTCTGCCTTGAGATGCGCAAACTTCAACGCCTCAGACTCGGGCACACCATCGGGGTAAGTTAGTGTAACACGTCCATCCAATTGGGAAATCCGCAGGCTGATCCGCCTGGCACGCGCTGATTTGCGCAGTGTCAGCCGCACACGGGGTGTGCCGGGTAGTGCGTGCTCTCCCATTGGTTATGTTCTCCTGTGCAAAGGCTTTGACAGTGCCCGCTGCATGTGGCACGTGACCTGAATCGTTATTACGACTCACCTGATATCAAGGGGATTTCACATGCCCAAGGAAGAATGGGGCGTTAAGCGCGTTTGCCCAACAACCGGCAAGCGGTTTTACGACCTGAACAAGGACCCGATCGTCAGCCCCTATACCGGCGAGATCGTTGAGCTGGACACCGGCAAAAGCCGGATGATTGCGGCTGACGCGGAAGATGCGGCCTCGGCCAAAGCGCGCGAGAATGCGTCGAACGAGGATATTGTTCTGGACGATGACGACAATGTCGACGTCGATCTGGACGATGACCTGCTGGATGATGATGACGACAACAATGATGACGTCTCTCTGGACGACATCAAAGACATGTCGTCTGAAGACGAAAACTAATACCGTTCAGAGGCGGCCCAGCGCCGCCTCGAACCTTCCCGGACGATGAGCGGAAAGATTTTGCCAGAATCCATTTTTGGACTTGCACTCGCTGCCGCCGTCTCATAAACGTCCGTCCACTGCTTCGGCAGTCCCTAGATGGGGCCTTAGCTCAGTTGGGAGAGCGCTTGCATGGCATGCAAGAGGTCAGGGGTTCGACTCCCCTAGGCTCCACCAAAAACCATTGATTTTATTGAACTATTTCGCGTTATTGCGCGTCTGCCCCTATTCTAACCCTAAATTCACGCCGCTTGCCGAGGCTTCCAGCGTCGTATCCCCGAGGCCCAACCGAGTCGGAATGTCGCACCCCACCCCCCGGCCTCATCCGGACGCGGCGCAATTTTGTTTATACCCCACGCACACCAAGCGCGGGGTATCTGGACTTTTTGACTGCCAGGTCAGGTGAGATATGGCCACCCCCGCGCGACTACAAACTCGTTACGCCGAGAGTACATCAGCTGCTTGGCTATTTGATGCACTTAGCACGAAAGACCGCTTTGAAGTCTACGCAGACACCCGATCCATTCAGATGATTATTCGCAATGCGGACAAAACAGCCACTGTGTAGCCAGCTTACGCGCCCCTTTTGACCACTCAGGTCTTGTTGAGCGAGATGCAACTCAGAACTGGATTTCAGTTTTCCGTAAGTCTAATCTCCTTTTTTTGGGAGGGTTGTGTGTATGAAACGAAGACTTGCTGCAATACTTGCGGCAGATGTCGTTGGTTACTCGCGCCTTGTCCGCTCTAACGAAGAACGGACATTAGCGAAGTTGCGAGAACTTCGGGAAAGTGTTGTCGAGCCCGCCGTTGCAAAACACGCAGGTCGAGTAGTCAAATGGATGGGCGACGGAGTATTGACGGAGTTTGCCAGCGCCGTCGACGCAGTTTCATGCGCGTATGAAATCCAAAGTTCTATCCATTCACGCAACAGAGAAGCCTTGGGCGATCAGGAGATAACTTTTCGTGTCGGCATAAATATCGGTGACGTTGTGGTGGAAGGTGATGACATTCATGGCGATGGAGTAAACGTGGCCTCAAGATTGGAGACGCTGTCCGATCCTGGCGGGATTTGCATTTCGGCCTCAGTCCATGAACAGATCAAGCACCGCTTGAATGTGCCTTTTCAAGACGCGGGAGCTCAGCAGGTTAAAAACATTGTAGAGCCAATCCGCATCTGGAAATGGACGAACTCGGCGAATGATGACGCAGGAAGTAAAAAGTCCACCTCAGATTCAGCTTTGAATTCAGCCCCGAGCCTGCCGGAAATTCCTTCTATCGCAGTTTTGCCGTTTGACAATATGTCGGGCGATGCAGAGCAAGAGTACTTCGCAGACGGCATGACAGAGGACTTAATCACCGACCTCTCAAAATTGTCTGGCTTGTTGGTCATCGGCCGCAACTCTTCTTTTGTTTACAAAGGCAAGGCGGTGGATCTGCGACTCGTCGGTAAAGAGTTGGGCGTGCATTATGTCCTAGAGGGTAGTATCCGCAGGGCAGGCAACCGAATTCGCATGAACGCGCAGCTAATTGAAACCGGAAATGGAAGCCACGTTTGGGCCAATCGCAGGGACGGAACGCTAGAAGATGTTTTTGACCTGCAAGACGAGATTACACGGGAAATTGTCGACGCGCTGTCTGTTCAATTAAGGGAAGGCGAGGAAACGCGTCTTGGCAGTCAATACACAAGTAATACTGAAGCTCGCGACTGGTTTCTCAAAGGCCGCCAGCGCTATCGTGAACCGGGTCCGCAAGCCAACGCCGAAGCGCAGGTACTATTCACCAAAGCTTTAGAAGCTGACCCAAACTTTGCTTACGCCATGGCCGTTAGAAGCTACCTAAAATTCCATGCTTGGTTCTTCAAGTGGAACAGCCACCAGAATGCGTTCGAAGAGGCGTTGGCTGAGGCTGAGCTTGCCGCCAAAATCGACCCTAACCTGGCGGCTGCTCATGCTTTTCTGGGTTGGATGCATATGTGGGGCGAAGGCTTCAAAAGAGCCCTTTCTGAGCATAAAACAGCCTTGTCATTGGACCCCAATTCTTCCGATGGTCACTTGTGGCAGGCTTCGTCGTTCATCTACGCGGGAACACCGGAGTTGGCAATTGCTCCAATGGACCGAGCTATGCGGCTAGAACCGCATACTCCACCGATATACCTTCTGAATTATGGTCACTTGATGTTGCAACTTGACCGCTATGAAGAAGCTATCGAATATTTGCAAGCGGCAATACGAAACGCACCTCAGTTCCCTATGAACTACATATTTCTGTCGGCAGTGAAAACTGCGCAGGGCAAGTTGAAAGAAGCTGAGGAAGCCGGCATGAGACTTCTCGAACTGATCCCTGTAGCTACGGTATCCACATTGAGTTCCCAATTGCCTTACGCAAAAGAAGAGCACAGACAAAAAGTCGTTGCGGGCCTGAAAGCCGCAGGACTGCCAGATTAATGATTAGCAAAGAAGTCGGCTAAGGCTCGATGCAATCATTTGCTAAGTAGTGGTAGATTTCCATGTTGAGGACACTCCCCCCTCAAATTAGACTTACTGCAACCCAACCTCTCGTTGGTATTTGTAGTGGGCGAACGCTCGACCCATGCAAGATTTTTGGGGAGTTCAGGACAAGTTCTTGAATTGACTTTTTTCCCCGCAAATCCAGTGGCAAGGTCGTACATAAACCCAGCGAGGAGCAGCAAAGTATTTGGATTTTCTCGAAGTAGTGTATGATTTCAAATTGTTGGGACGCTGGATAGTTCGTCTTTGTTGATCGGTACGCGCCCAACTTTTTCTTGGGGGGGATAATTTATGCAAAAACTACTCATAGCTATTTCAGCTGTTTATTTTCCGATTACCGCCTTGGCTGAACCAAGTTTGGAACGTGGAAAATATCTCGTGCGAGGACCGGCTGCGTGCGGCAATTGCCATACGCCGCAAGGACCGAACGGGCCTGATATGTCCAATGAGCTTGGCGGCATGATGGTTGAAAAAAACGACATGATGGAGGCCTGGGCGGTTAACATAACACCAGGGAGCCGCGTTGCGGGTTGGAGCGATGAAGAACTTGCCCGAGCAATTCGTGAAGGTATCCGTCCAGATGGCACCGTCATTGGACCGCCTATGCCCATCGGCTTGTATCGCGGACTGAGTGATGAAGACCTCATGTCTATGGTTATGTTTCTTCGGACGATACCGGATAGTAGCAATTCCACGCCTGTTTCAACGTACGGATTCCCTCTTCCTCCAAACTACGGTCCGCCGATTGATAGTGTTTCGGCTCCATTGCAAGGCGCAACTGTCGAATACGGCGAATACCTCGCTGGACCGGTCGCGCATTGTACAGAATGTCATACGACATTCGGACCCAAGGGCCCGATGTTCGACACGCATCTTGGTGCAGGCGGTTTCGAATTTCATGGACCGTGGGGGGTATCAGTGGCCCCCAATATCACCAGCCACGAGGATGGACTCGCCGGTTATTCGGACGAAGAGCTGAAAACAATGATCGTCTCGGGTAAACGCCCAAGCGGGACGCAGATGCTACCGCCGATGGGTTACGCTTATTACGCAACAATGTCGCCCGAAGACCTTGAGGCCATTGTAATGTATCTACGGACCATTCCTCCTCTTCCTGATCCTTAATTGTCGATATGAGAAACTGCCAGAAACTGCACGACTGAACTCATCGTTGCGTTAGGCTTGTGGGCCCACTTTACGAGATACATATTCGTTTCCGCTTTGGGCTCCATGCGGTCGTTCGCTGCGCCTTGCTTGAACGTCTACTTTGCGGACAGAGCAGACATCGAGCGACGAGCAAATTGCATAGGACGTGATGCCTGTATACGGCACCACCGGAAAGCGAATGACATTGAAGCTGGTCTTGAGGTGCTAAATTGGCGATTTTTATTTCATAGAGTAAATGCTGCGAAAGCCCCTGCCCGCCCCAACTCTAGTTCTTCTGGAAAGACCCCACCTTACGTCATTTACAAATTAATATATTCATTTTATTGATTGTTAATGGATCGAAATGAGTTTTCACGACGCAGATTCTTGTATGGCGCCACGTGTATCGCAGCGCTTGGAGTTCAATCCAAGATCGGGTGGGCAGAGTTACAACTCGGTGCTTCGGCTCGGATTACAACCATGTCAGATGGGTACCTGTCATTGCCTTCGGAAATGGTCTTTGGCGCCATGCCGAAGGAAGAGCTCAGGCAGCTTTTGGATAACTACAAGGTGGACGCTACCAAGTACGAGCCAGAGTGCAACGTGGCACTTTATCAAGACGATCAAAACTCCGTGCTGTTCGATGTGGGATCTGGGCCAGATTTCATGCCCACTTCTGGTAATCTTCTGGAGGCTCTTGAAACAACCGACCTGTCGCCCGAAGACATCTCGCACGTGATCTTCACCCATGCGCACCCGGATCACATTTGGGGTGTTTTGGATGATTTCGACGACCTTCTGTTCCCCAACGCCACGCATCACTTTGGCCGTAATGAGTGGGATTATTGGTGGAACCCCTCAACGGTGGATACCATTGGAGAAGATCGCGCTGCGTTCGCAGTAGGCGCAAAACGGCGTATGGAAGCAATTGAAGATCAGACCGCGTTCTTTGACGACGGGCAAGAGATCCTTCCCGGTATTGCCGCACGCGCGAGCTTTGGACACACTCCCGGTCACATGGCGTTTGAAATTCGCAGCGGGGGTGAATCCGTGATGATTGTCGGCGACGCGCTGGGAAATCCACACGTAGCTTTTGAACGCCCCGACTGGCACAGCGGCACGGATCAGGATCCGCAGGCGGCGGCAGCAACTCGGAATTCACTGCTGGATCAGATTTCACACGAGCAAATGAAAATAATTGGTTTCCACCTGCCGAATGGTGGAATCGGCCGGATCGAGAAGACTGGGTCTGCTTATAAGTTCATTGGAGAACAATAATGATGCGATCGCTGGCGATTTTCTTGGCCCTAGCCACACCAGCTTGGGCAAGCGAGGATATTGCAGACCAATACCCGCAAAGTGTGCTGTATTCCAAACCGGTCGAGTACATCCCCGGGGTCTATTCCGCCATTGGCGCAACCGCCCCGCCGACCTACGAGAACTCTGGTCACAACAACAACCTCAGCTTCATAGTTACCGGAGATGGCGTGATCGTCATAAACGGCGGCGCGGCTTATGTGCTTGCTGAAGCGCTTCACCAGGAAATTCAGGCAATCACGGATCAGCCGGTTAAGCTTGTCTTCAACGAAAATGGTCAGGGGCACGCGACGCTTGGCAACGCCTACTGGTCAGAGCTCGGTATTCCGATCATCGCCCATTCGGATGCTGCGGCTGAATTCGAGGAATACGGCCCACAGATCCTTGAAGGAATGCAGCGGTACAACCAGGACAAGGCTGAAAGAACCTTCCTGGCAGGCCCAACCGAGACATTCGAGGATGAATACGTGATTGAAATGGGTGATTTCCGGATTGAGGCCAAATATCTCGGGCCGGCCCATAGTCCCGGCGATATCTCGATTTGGCTGCCGAACCAAAGCCTAGTTATCGCGGGTGATATGGCGTTTCACGAGCGAATGCTGCCGATCTTTCAAGAGACCTATACAGCGGATTGGCTTGAAACATGGGACAACGAGTTCGAAGCTTTGGGAGCCAAGTATGTCATCCCCGGACATGGTCATCCGACGAACATGGATCAGGTGCGCCGCTATACACGCGACTACCTAGTCTACCTGCGCGGCAAGATCCAAGAGCACATGGATGCCGGCGGCGATCTGGCAGAGGCTTACTATGTCGATCAATCACCGTATGCCCATTTGGACACGTTTGAGGAACTGGCGACAAAAAATGCCGGGCGGGTATTTGAGCAGATGGAATTCGAATAACTCAGGACGTTTGAGGAACAGGAATTCGGCGCATTAACCTATGCGCGCTGATCGCTCCAACCCACATGAAGAAAACGGCAAGCCAAGCCGTCAATGACAGGGCGGACCCTCCTGAAAGCCCTGCACCCACGGCGCAACCTCCGGCCAGCATGGCTCCAAACCCCATGAGGACAGCTCCAACAAGGTAGCGCTCCATCGGAGCATCCGGACCAAAACGTTCGATCTTCCACTCCCCTGCAGTTAGGGCCGAGCCTGCAGCACCAATTGCTACGCCTGGAACAAGGCCGATACCGAAGGACAACACGACGTTTCGCTCGGCAACCAACGCCATCAGTGTATCCGTAGCCGGTCCGGTGAACGTGACTGACGAAACAGGCACGACTTCAAATGATGCTTGCGCGATGGCAAATGTCATTAACCAGCCAAGCGCCACCGCCACGCCAACTCCTGCGGCTGTTACGATCCTGATTGGAGCAACTCTCCGGTGGAATGCGAATGCAATTGCCGACACCAATCCCAATACTGCAACGGCTGTATAAGCAACTGACGAAAATCCAAGTATTTCTGAAAGATCTCTCGAGGCGCCCCCTGAGACAGTCCAGATCCCAGAAAGCAATTCGCGGGCGGGACTAAGAACGCCCGTGTAAGCAGCCTGAGCCACTAAGGTTAAAACCAATCCTGCAATCAGGGCGCGCAGATTACCGCAGGAGGCCAATACCAACAGGCGAGATGCGCACCCACGCGCCAGAACCATACCAACGCCGAACATCGCTCCGCCAATTATCGCGCCGCTGAGACTGCCCGTCGACGCAATCGCGCGTGTCTCAGAAAGGTCTAACCACTCAAACGCGACAAACGCCTGCACTAAGGTGAGCGTTGCGGTGAAGGCGATTAGCCAGACAGCCAGTCGAGGACCAAGCTCGCCTTTGGCGACTTCGATGGTCGACGCTCTCAAACAAAAGTGAGACTTCTGGGCCGTCACGCCGAACAAGATACCGACAAGCGCACCGGCAAATGCCAAAGCGCCAGGGTCTCCCAACAAATCGATGAGTCTTTCCATCAACAGAGACTCTCACTTGGTTGCTTGCGCGTCCTTGTCTTCGGTCAAGTTGTCATTGAGCGGCCATTGGTCTGCGCGCCAACTGGCATTGTGTCCATAGCTCACCCAAGGCAGACACCAGTCGATCCACGTCGTCGGTGGAATGCACTGGGGAAGGTGTAATCCGTAGACGTTCCGTTCCCTTGGGGACGGTTGGATAATTGATCGGCTGGATATAAATTCCATAGTCACGCATCAGCACGTCAGAGATGAAGCGACACTTGACCGGATCGCCGACCATGACCGGAATTATGTGACTTGGGTTCGGTGTATGCGGAATGCCCAGATCGTCCAGCCTGTCTCGCACCTCGCGCACGCGCTGCTGGTGTAGATGTCGTTCCGAATTGCTTTGCTTCAGGTGCCGAACCGAAGCAGCAGCTCCTGCGGCCACGGCTGGAGGCAATGCAGTGGTAAAGATAAACCCGCTGGCGAAGGATCGCACAAAGTCGACAAGCTCTTTCGACGCCGAGATGTATCCACCAACTACGCCGAATGCTTTGCCCAATGTCCCCTCAATGACGGTTAGCCGATCCATCAGACCCTCGCGTTCGGCAATGCCTCCGCCGCGTGGTCCATAAAGCCCTACGGCGTGAACCTCATCCAAATAGGTCATCGCACCATAGCGATCAGCCAGATCACAGATCTCGGCAATTGGTGCAATATCGCCATCCATGGAATAGACGCTCTCAAACGCAATGAGCTTCGGTGCATTGGCAGGCAATTCAGCAAGGTGCCTTTCAAGGTCCGCCACATCGTTGTGTTTCCAGATACGCTTCTGGCACCGACTGTGGCGAATGCCCTCGATCATCGAGGCATGGTTCAACTCGTCAGACAGGACTGTGATGCCAGGAATGCGAGACGCCAAAGTTCCCAAGGCAGCCCAGTTCGAGACGTACCCGGAGGTGAACAGCAAAGCAGCATCTTTTCGGTGCAAGTCAGCAAGTTCTCGTTCCAGCAAAACATGCTCGTGGGTCGTTCCAGAGATATTCCGCGTTCCGCCTGCCCCGGCACCACACTCATCGATCACCTTGTGCATTGCTGCAATAACACTGGGGTGCTGACCCATCCCCAGATAATCATTAGAGCACCATACAGTGACTTTCTCGGGACCATTTTCCGCGTAGCTACGCGCTTGCGGGAACGCGCCACACTGCCTTTCGAGATCCGCAAAGACCCGATAGTTCCCTTCCTCTTGAAGCTGGTCGAGTTGATCACGAAAAAACCGCTGGTAGTTCATTTCAGTTCTCAACGGCTTCTTCTACGATCCCGGACAACAGGGTCTGAACCTTTTGCATTGGTCCATCAGGATAGCTTCGGTATCCAACCATCACACCATTGTCGTCTTCGGCTACAAAAATCCCATAGGGGCAGAAGCCAATATTCATTGGGTCGGCTTCCATGACCTCGCGCGAAATTTTTGCCGAGCAGAAGATTAAGATGTCTGCAGCTGCAAATATCTGTTTGTCGCTGCCGACATCAGCGCCTGTTCGATTCAACATGTCGCCGACGTGGCTTACATAGTCGATGACCAGTCCCTGTCCCACAATAGCGGACTCGACGGCGAACGTTGCATCATCAAAACTGCCGTCGAAGGGGATAGTGATGATCTCTTCTGCAAGCCCTTGGCTCGCCAGAACAGTGGAAAACGCGGCTGCGGCGATAAAGTGTTTCATGTTTTTAGTCCTCCTCCTGAACCGCATTTTCTCAGATTGATCATCGGGGTCTTTGACACCGGTCAAAGCCCCCGATTGCCTCAACCAAACATGTCCGACGTGATACCGGCGTACCAACCCAGCGACTCTTCGTAAGTCGCTTTTCTCAAATCGGCATCTTCACCGGTTTGACTGATAAAGCCATCGACTTTCGCGATCTTTTCTGGCGTCGCCTCATAGGTTGCGCCAACCTTAACGCCATCATCGGTATCGATCAGCGACCAGCATGTGTTCGAGAACTTGGCCGGGAATACTTTAGATCCGGTCAACGCACCTCGCACCGCATTCGCACATACTTTTGCCTGACTGTTTGCCGAAAAACCGGATTTCGGCATGTCACCCTGCTGGCTGGCATCACCAAGAACGTAGATATCCGGATCGGCTTTGGAGGACATGTCCGCAGCATTTACTGGTGCCCAGTTGCCATCGGTCACTCCCGCCATTTCCGCAATTCGACCTGCTTTCATCGCTGGGATCACATTGCAGACATCAACCTTCGTCTCTTCGCCGTCGATAGTCACCGTCATTGCATCCGGATTCACGGATACAATGCCACCGCCGAAATCTTCGCCGATCCAGTCGACCATTCCTTCGTAGTTGTTTCCCCAGCCCTCTTGGAACAAAGCCATTTTCGAGAATTTCGGCTTCGGATCGGCGACAATGATCTTTGCTGTTGGGTTGTTTGCCTTCAGCACGTGCGCCACCATCGAAACCCGTTCATACGGCCCGGGCGGGCAACGGTACGGGTTAGGAGGAGCGACCATCGCGAAGGTACCGCCTTCGGGCATCGCCATGATCTGCGCTTTCAAAAGCTCAGTCTGAGAACCAGCCTTGTACGCATGTGGCATCTTGTTTTGGGCCGATAGGTCCCAGCCCTCGACCGCGCCATCAACAAAGTCGATACCCGGGCTGAGGATCAGTTTGTCATAAGGAACTGACCCACCACCTGCCAAGGACACCGTCTTTGCGTCGCGGTCGACCCCAGTGGCCCAATCATGCACGACGTTGATACCGTAGTTCGCGGCAAGCGTGCCGTAGCTGTGGGCGATGTCCGATAGCTCCTGAAAACCTCCCAAATAAAGGTTTGAGAAGAAACAGGTATAGTAAGTCCGAGACGGCTCAATCAGCGTCACGTCAATCTCACCTTTGCTGTCCTTTGCAATGTACCGCGCGGCAGTTGCACCGCCTGCACCGCCACCAACAACCACTACACGGGGCTTGCCTTGAGCCAGCACCATCGGAGCGGATAGCCCGGCGGCCACTACCCCTGCGGCTCCAAGAAATACTCGTCTATTGAGTGTCATCGCGTTTCCTCCCCTTAGGCACTTTCATTCTGGATTATTGAAGTAGGCGGCCAATGCCGCGATCTCGTCATTGCTCAGCCGTCCAGCGATCATTTGCATGACCGGATGTGGCCGCTGTTTGTCCTTGTAAGCGTGCATGGCGACCACGAAGTCTTCGTCAGGCCAGTACACAATCGAAGGAATGCCCTCATCGCCTCCCTCAATCTGGTGGCATGTTGTACATTCGCTGCTGAGATATGCGCCGTACTCAGGATCTCCTTGTATCGCCAGGATCGCAGGATCGATCGAATGATCCGTGCCTTTCGCGGTTGGATCCGCTTCCGGGATATCTCGGGGATTGTCTGAAAAACCCCGCAAATACGCGATCACGTTGGCTCGGTCTTCCGGGTCGTTCAAACCGCGAAAACTCATCCTCGTGCCTGACGCAAATGAGCGTGGGTTTTCGATGTAGGCGGACAGAGTGTCAGCGTGCCATTCCAGACCCGAGCTACCTGCACGCACAAGGCTCTTGGAGTAATTAAACCCATCGAGGCCTGCGGCTTTCCGACCAAAAACACCGTTCAGATGCGGCCCGATTTTATTTTCGGCTCCTTCTCCAACCTGATGACAACCTTTGCATTTGGCAAACACCACTTTGCCAGCTTCAGCATCACCAAGGTCATCTGCCGCGTGGGTCGATGGCGCGATCGCAACCAAAAGTGTTGCGCAGGTTAGAATGCACGACCACCGCACGATCAGCTTCCGAAAGACTTGAGGTAGACGATCACGGCTTCAATATCGTCCGGTTTCTTTAGACCCGCAAATGACATGCGCGTGCCTTTCATGTAGTCCTTGGGTTTTGTAAGGAAGGCCGCCATTTCTTCTTCGGTCCAAACAAGACCGGCCTCGGCAGCTGTTTTCATAGCTTTGGAGTATTTGAACCCTTCAACCGACCCTGCGTTGGCCCCGATAACTCCGTTCAGCGCGGGACCCGTGCTGTCCTTAGCACCGTCACCAACCTGATGGCAGGACTTACACTTCTTGAAGACCTTCTCACCGGCTGCGAACAGTTCCGTAATCTGGTCAGCCTCGTCGATTTCCTGAACAGCCGGTGTAGCGGCAGCTTCTTCCTCAGGTCTTGGCGCTGCGGCTGGAATGAACGAGGGCCCTTCCGCCGTAAACGTCGGTAACTCGTCCGCACTGGCTTCATTCATGACCGAATTCGAACCGCCTTCTGGTGGTGTCTCAACCAGAAAGACAGAACGCATAGTAACCGCGGCCTCTGTTTTGCAGTTCTCCATGCAGGGCTCTTCTCGCCATTCTGCGTACTCAGTCTCAGGTCGCGTGTCGACGACAAATCCATCCTTGTTGTACATCCTGAATTCGGCGAAATTTTCATTGCTGAGAACGAAATCGTCATCCACCAGATCGTTGGAATAAAGGATATAGGCGACGATTGCGTAGGTCTCATCCGCCGTAAGCGTACCTGCTTCACCAAATGGCATTGAGCGGGAAATATAGTCCCAAGCGGTCGACAAATGAGGCCAATAAGACCCGATGGTTTTTACAGGATCCTCGTCGGCAAGCGTGTCGAATCCACCGGCCAGAACAGGCCAATTGTCGGCGCCCTCGGCAAACTCTCCGTGGCAGGACGCACACCGGTCGACAAACACTTCTTCTCCGGTCCAGACATCGCCTGATCCAACCGGCAAGCCACGCCCGTCGGGCAAGATGTCAACGTTCCAGGCAGCGATCTCTTCCTCCAATGCAGGACGTCCAAGCCCAATAGTACCGTCGCGAATGGGCGCCGGTGCAGTTAGGTTCGCACCATTTGCAACCCGTTCCGCGGCGGCCGCTTGGATTTCTTCGACTATAGTCTCGAGTTCAGCCGCTCGACTGGCCTCCGCTTGCGCGTTTTCTAGAGCTGATGCTGCATGCGCTTCAACCTGACCTATCCGGGTTTCCAAAGTGTCTATCTTCGACTGGCCGTAGTTCCGATTGGCAAATACCAACGCTGCCGCAAGCACAAAGGCTGTGCCACCAAATACGGGCAGGAAAACATGACTAAGAGACTTCGACATTCTCAGCGATCCCTTCTGCGCTCACGTACCAAGTTTGGATACAGTTGTTGTGGTAGACCGCGTTTTCTCCGCGCTTTTCGCGTAGCTGGTCTTTGGTTGGCTGCACATAGCCAGTCTCGTCTATCGCCCGGGCCTGCAACAACATTGGTGCTCCGTCCCAATTCGTATCGAGATAGAAACGCGTCAAAGCCTTGCTGCCGCCCTGCTTGCCAAGACGCGCCGTCTCCCAGGTGATCCCACCGTCCTTGGACACATCGACCCGCGTAATTTGCCCGTGGCCTGACCAAGCAAGCCCGGAAATGACCAAAGGTCCCGGTCCGTGTTTGATCGGCATTTGCGGGCTGGGTGAGGTGATGACGGATTTTGCATCCATCACCCACGTCCATTTCTGGGCTGTGCCATCAGCGTAGACATCAGTGTATTTTGATGTTTCTTCGCGGCTTTCGACCGCCATATCGACGACCTCAATGCGGCGCAGCCACTTGACCCACATGTTGCCTTCCCAGCCAGGAACAACCAGTCGCACCGGATATCCATGCTCCATGCGCAGCGCTTCACCATTTGCCTTGAAAGCCACCAACACGTCATCCAGCGCTTTTTCCATCGGGATGGAGCGGCCATTTGATGACGCGTCTGCGCCTTCAACATAGACCCATTTGTCTGGTGAGAAATCGGCGCCTGCTTCCTGCAACAGCGTGCGCAGAGGAACGCCGGTGTATTCCATGTTATGAATCATGCCGTGCGTAAATTGGACGCCATTGAGTTGAGCACCAGCCCACTCCATACCAGTGTTCGCCGCGCATTCGCAGAAATACACATGGTTTTCGCGCGGGAAACGCTCAATGTCTTCATAAGTAAACACAAGCGGGCGATCGACCAGCCCGTTGATCATCAGGCGATAATCCTCTTTGCGCAGCTCAATCGCGCCCGAATGATGACGCTCAAAAGCGCATCCTTGCGGAGTGATCGTACCATCAAGGGCGTGGATCGGTGTGAAGTTGATCGACGAAATCGGAGAGGCGGTCAGCCATTCCACGTTGCGCCGAACGACATGAGATTCGAAACTGATCGGCAGGCCATAAGGTGACTCATCGACACCGGCACCCGTATAAGACGCCCAATCCTGAAGCTCTGTTATCAGTGGATCGGGCGTGTCTGCGGCTGCCGCACCCGCGACTGATCCTGCGGCGACCGCAGCACTGCCTTTCAGGAAGGCCCGGCGGGACGGTTTGAACGCGTCATCCATATCTCTTAGGTCTCCATCTGTTTCTTAAGCGCCGACAACATCGACACTAGTGTTCTCTTCCACCGTTACGGTGCCAAGGTTGCGAATGTGGTTTTCGACGACATCCCAGATCGGCGGACCCTCAGTGCCTTCGTTGACACTGGCCCAACCAGCCACGACGTAGGTTTTCGACGGATCAATCGCTTCACCCGTTTTGAGCAGGGTCATTTCGCTGATCCGCTGCCCTTGTGGTTTGGTCACATCGATGCGGTAGCCAAGCCCACCGACGCGGACCATATCGCCGCCCTGCTGGTAGTAGGGGTCGGGATTGAACAGGTTGTCACCGACATCCTCGAGAATCACATGGATGAATTCGCCTGTCATTTCTGTGCGATAGGCATTGGGATACGACATCGATGTGACGTTCCAAATGTCCTCGCGCGTGATATCCTGCGCAGGCAGTATTGACGGCCCCCAACGGACGCCGGGCGACATCGCGATGTCTGCCTCACGCTCATTGATCAGAGCATCGCAAATCAGGTCATCCCAGGTGCCGTTAAAGTTGCCACGGCGGTAGAGCAACGAATCCGTTTTGCCAATCACCTCACTCAGCGCAGCCTCGTACGGCGCGCGCTGATCATTTATCAGAGCAGTGATCGCAGGATCAGGAGCGATGACGTCAGAGAAGATCGGGATCAGCTTGTGCTTCAGCCCCATCATCTGCCCGCCCCTCACGTCGAGATCGACGCGGCTAACGAATTTTCCGTTCGAGCCAGACGCAATGATATGCGTTTTACCGACCAGAACCGGCTCGGGTAGCGCGTCATGCGTGTGACCGCTTAGGATCACGTCGATCCCTTGCACCTGACCTGCCATCTTCTTATCCACGTCAAAGCCATTATGGCTGAGGACGACGACGACATCGGCACCGGCATCGCGAACCTCGTCCACCATTACCTGCATGTTTTCATCCCGGATACCGAATGAATATTCTGGGAACATCCAGCCTGGGTTCGCGATGGGCATGTAAGGAAACGCTTGCCCGATAACAGCAACCTTTGCACCGCCCCGATCAAAAAACTTGTAGGGTTGGAACAATTCTGCAGGTTCGTCCCACTCGGCATCAAAGATGTTTTGACCCAAGGCCGCAAAAGGCAAGCTTTCGACGATTTCGTTAACCCTGTCGCTGCCCAACGTGAACTCCCAATGGAAGGTCATAGCATCGGGTTTCAGCGCGTTCATGACATTGACCATGTCCTGACCGGCCGTCTGATAGCAGGTGTATGAACCGTGCCAGGTATCGCCCCCATCCAATAAAAGGGCATCAGGACGGTCAGCACGAATGGCGTTGATGACAGTTGAGACCCGGTCCAATCCACCAACCCGACCGTAGGTCTTGGCCAGCGCAGAGAAATCATTGTAGGTCAGCGCATAGGCCGACGGGCTTCCATCTTCGATCCCGTACGCCTTGCGGAAAACCGCCCCCGTGACATGCGGCATCTGCCCTCGCGCATCGCCAATACCAAGGTTTACCTCGGGTTCACGGAAATAGATCGGCTTGAGTTGCGCGTGGATGTCGGTGACATGGATCAGGCTGATATTGCCGAAGGTCTCGAACTCCAGCAATTGATCCTGCGTTAGGCTTTGCTGCGCGGCAAGCTTGGCCCATTTGCCAAACCCGGACGCCCCGTACAGGGCCGAAGCTGCCATTGAAACCTGCAAGAAGTCACGTCGAGAAATCATCTATCAGCTTCCCTATAACACATATAAATGTATGAATGTTATATGCATGAAAAACCCGCGCAGGACAACGCCCGCGCGGCTCGTTCGTTATTGACGTACAGCAGGAGTTTCGACTGAAAGCCCGTTGCCACGCGAGGCCACATAGAGCTCAAGCGCGCGAAACTCGTCCGATCCTTCGGCAAAAGTTTCCGCCCGCGTATCGCGAATACAGCCGCGGAAACGATTGTGGCGCGAGATCAGCTTGGCCTGTTTCAGACGATACGTCGGGAACCCGTTGATCATACCTTGGCTCAGGTGGTCGGCGCGGATCATGTTGCCCCAGTTGTCTTCATGACAATTGGCACAGCTCAACTCCAGCTGACCATAGCGGGTATAATACATCTCCTTGCCCTGCTCCCAAAATGGGGCGGCATCGCCATCAATCGCTACGTTCATAGGCAACCCGCGTGATTGCAGACCGATCAAAGCGACCATGCCCTGCATATCACCCCCGGACCATTTCCAGGCATCGGCTTCCATGCGGTCCGTGCGGCACTTGTTGATCAGATCTTCCATGACGACAAGCTTACCAGTTTCGGCATCCACCTTCGGCATGGACGCCTGCAATCCCTTGAAGCTTTCCACCCCATCGTGGCAAGAGGCACAGCTCTCGCCAGCGGCACCATCAACGGTCCCGAAGAGATCGGTGGCCTGATCGACGAAGATCATTGCGGGGTTGTCGAAGTCATCAAGTTGAAGCGCTTGCGTTTCATCCGTGCGAAAATGCCAACCCGAGTAGATCGTGTCCAAATTTTCCAGATGCGCCGGAGCTTCAGTGACCGAGGTCATGTCCAACTCATCATTGATAACCAAATTGTCTTCATCCGGTCCAGCCATCGCTGCAGCCGGGAAAACCAGAATTGCCGCGATCGCCGTAAGTGCCTTGGTATTCATTGCGTTCCTCCCTTGGTGGATCAGCGCCAACTCCTCCTACCAGCGCTGATCTGCCTTAGTGTTTGAGCCGTCAGGCGATCTCGATCGTTTTTTTCTCATCGTAAACAGAGCCGTCATCATCGTACCAAGTGAAGACAAACTCACCGGCGTCGGGCACCGTCGCTTCGAACTGGAAGTACGGGTTGGTCGAAATCGCCGGCTCCATCGTCACATCCACCACCATTTCTCCATTAAACTCGCAGGTGAAACGGTTGATGATCGAACGCGGGATGACGTTGCCTTCTTTGTCCTTACGCTGGCCGCTTTCCATCTTGTGGCTGATCAGTGTCTTGATCGTTATGGTTTCACCAGCTGCGGCTGTCTTTGGAACCTTGACGCGGGGTTTTACACCGGATGCCATTGGTTAATCTCCTGTTCTTCAGGGCGCGTGGCGATCAGCCGCCGCAGCCGCCGATTGTCACTTTTACGGTCGCGGACGCTTTGGCAAAGCTGCCATCTGCCATCTTCGCCACAGCAATGACGTCCTGCGTTCCGGCAAGACGGATGCGGGTTGATGCGGCTTGTTCAGCCGCCAATGGGCCGAATTTGAATGTCGCGACGCCCGGTTCGGGGTTGCCTGCAGCCACGATCAGAATTGCAGCGGCACCCGGGGCACTCACTTCGATAGGTACAGTATTTCCGTTTTCTGCGATTTCCGGTGCAGTCAACGTAACACCGCCATCAGCCACATCTGCCCCGCCTGTAAATGCCGCAATGGCATCTTCAGCAGCTGCATTTGCCCGAAGCGGCATAATTGTCAGGAACGCGGCGCCCAGCCCAAGGGCCAGTGTCTCGCGGCGAGAGAGTTCCATTTTCAATCTCCTTTGATTCTTCGAAAATCTGCGCTTGAAAGCGCAGCTATTCTTCTTTCAGGGTCGCAAGAAACGCGACCACGTCCTCAATTTCTTGCGCTGTCAGGATCGACGTCAAAGGCGCGGTTGGGGCTTTTCCGGTATAGGCGTCGCCCGGGCGGATATAACCGTCATCCTTGTAGAACGCAGGCATCACCGTGCCTTCGAACGTCATCTTGGCATTTGCGACCAATCCGCGAAGTTCTGCTTCGGTCCAACGATCACCGGCGCCATCCAGCATCGGACCAACTTCGCCATGGAACGGGATGTCAGCTAAAGCCGAAACCGCGTGGCACGCAACGCAGTTGCCTTTTGACTTGTCCCCAACGATCAGCGCGCCATTCGCCGCGTCGCCAGCAGCTCCGGTCAACGAAGCCTCAATGGCACCATAGTCGTCATAGGTTACGTCTTGCGGGTCTGTTTCTGCCGCAATTGCGGCAACGCCTGTCATTGCGCAGACCAATGTTAAGAGTCTCAGCTTCATGATCCCTCCCATGTGCTAACGCGCCGACGGCGCCTTGCGACCCAAAGCCTTGTGTACCGTAGTCGACGAGTACCGCTTGTCGCAACATTAAATTCATAATAATGAATTTTTTTATTTATAATGGCAGCATTCAATCCTGAGAAACATTGTTTCGCTCTTGAATGCGCCGCGCATGATAGCGTTGGAAATCTTCACCATTTTCAAGCTCATATCGTTTTTCCTCGACCCAGGTGAAAAGGTCTAAGGTTGTTCCTTTTGAGAACGCTCCGGGCATAACAGCGACCGCAGCATCGATGGCTGTAGCGTCCTCTGGCACCTCTTCCGGCAGGAATACGAGCGTCGGGGTGAACAGAATCCCCCATTTTCGCATCAGCGCTCTTTGCTCATTCTCTTCACCGTCAAAGTCGATGGCCGTGGTGCTGCCATGCAAATCTAGTTGGACGACAAAGAAATTCTCTTCGATGAACGCTGCAAGGTCAGGCTGGGGGAACACTTCTTCATGCATTTTCTTGCAATAGATGCAGCCTTGTTGCTCAATAAATAAAACCAACCGCTTGTCTTCGCTTGACGCCTCTTCAAGATCCTCACGAAGGTCTTTGAAGGTGTCGCGCATCCACGGAGTTTTATGCAAACCGTCGTCGCCCAGTTCAGCGGCGGAAACTGCCCCGCCGATCAGACAAGCGATCAATAATGACAAAACTCGATTCATGTCTTCCTCCCGAGTTATCCAATGGCTGCAAGCCAAGGCATATGGTCGAGCATCCATTGTGCGATGTGATTGATGGAGTTGGTTGCGATGAGGATGCCGAAGAGCACCAGAAAGCCACCCATTGCCATTTCGATGAGGGGCAAGTGCTTTCTGAACCGTGCCATCCACTGCATGAAGGGGCGGACCAGGAAGGCCGCCAGAACAAACGGTGCGGTCATTCCAACACCGTAGACGAATAGAAGCACCGCTCCACGCCAGGCCGTTTCGGTTCCGGCCGCTGTGAACAGGATTGCAGCGAGCACCGGCCCAACACAGGGGGTCCAGCCAAAAGCAAACGCCAATCCAAGAACATATGCTCCAACAAGGCTCACATTTGATGTATCACCAACATCCGCACGAAATTGGCGATACAGGAACCCGATGCGGATAATCCCCAAGAAATGCATGCCCATCACAATGATGATGGCCGCAGCGATCCAACGCAGGATGTCGAAATACTCTCGTACCAGCTGCCCGAATATCGAAGCCGTCGCACCTAACGCCATGAAGATCGTTATGATCCCGGCTGCAAATGCTATCGCAGAAAGCGTTGCCTTGCGACGAACGCCGCCGGGAATTGTAGAACCCGCAGATATCTGATCAATCCCGACACCGGCCAGATAGCTGAGATAAAACGGTACTATAGGTAGGATGCAGGGCGACAGGAACGACAATAGCCCTGCAATTAAAGCTCCCGCAAATGTAATGTCGAGCATGGTCAAACCTGTCCTGGCACGCTATCATTCACACATTCAAAATAATAAAGATATGTCGCTGCGGTCAATCGGAGCTTGAGATGCGCCACCTAATTCTACTTCTGATTGCAATTACGTTGTTTGTTTCTCCCGTGGTTTCACGGGCAGAAATGACTCTTCTGATGGCCGAAGAAGATGGGTGTATGTGGTGCGCACGTTGGGACACCGACATCTCGGAGATCTACCCCAAGACACCGGAAGGACATGCCGCTCCACTTCAACGCATCGATATCCACGCGGCCGTGCCTGAAGGCATCGCATTGGAGCGGCCTCTCTACTACACGCCAACCTTTGTTCTGCTGGACGATGGCCAAGAGGTCGGCCGGATCGAAGGCTATCCCGGCGAAGATTTTTTCTGGGGGTTGCTGGGCGTTTTGCTGCGTGACGCTGGGGTACCGATCGAGAGCTCTGGATAAACTGCGGCGCATTACATAAACTGTTATGAATGCGTGAAGCTATGAAAGCGAGGCGATCTTGTTGGACAAATCTTCGAAACTGCCTGTGTTCTCCCCGGACATGTGCGCCGAAGACATGGACAGAATGATGGAAAATGCTCAGACTGCGTCAAGTTTCCTCAAGGCAATCAGCCATGAAGGACGCTTGATGATATTGTGCTATCTGTCCTCGGGTGAAAAATCTGTCGCGCAGATGGAAGAAATGCTCTCGGCACGCCAGGCCGCCGTGTCTCAACAACTATCTCGCCTACGCTTTGAGGGCTTGGTCAAAACGCGACGCGAGGGGAAAACGATCTACTACAGATTGGCGGATGATCGATCGACACAGATCCTGGAAGTCGTTTACGATCTGTTCTGCAGGGAGAAATAGAAGCCGCCAAAACACCCGCCAGCTTTGGGAGGAGACTGGCAATGTTTGAAGCATTGGGAGACGCCAACGCCGTCGCCCTGATCGGTTTGATCGGTGGCATTGTGTTGGGCTTGGCCGCACGCATTGGCCGTTTTTGCACGTTGGGTGCAATCGAAGACTACCTTTACGCAGATGATGACCGGCGGCTGCGTATGTGGGCAATTGCGATTGGCGTAGCAATTGTCGGCAGCCACTTAGCTATGGCTTTAGGTTGGCTGGACCCTCTTGGAACAAGGTATCTTGCACAGACCTGGAACCCACTTGGGTCGATAATAGGTGGTCTCATGTTCGGTTACGGAATGGCCATCAGCGGAAACTGTGGCTATGGCGCGCTGGCAAGGCTTGGAGGCGGCGACCTTCGATCATTCGTCATCGTTTTGATTATGGGTCTTTCTGCTTACGTTGTCATGTCCGGGCCCCTTGCATATTTGCGCGTATGGGTCTTCCCCGAGGAAATGGATCTTGAAGGCCCTCAGAGCATTAGCTTCCTTGCCGAACAACTGACCTCTATCCCAGCTTGGCTCATTGGCGCGGTCATCGGCATTGCGTTGGTGATTTTCGCCTTGGCAAACCGACGCTTCCGCCGCGCTCCCGCACAGGTATTTTGGGGATCTGTAGTTGGGCTGGCGATCGTATCAGGGTGGCTCGGCACGAATTGGGTTGCGACGCACGGTTTCGATGGTGAACCGGTTCAAACCCATACCTTCGCCGCACCACTTGGCGACACGTTATTCTACCTCATGACAGCGTCCGGAAACACTTTGTCCTTTGCGGTCGGATCAGTCTCCGGCGTTCTCATTGGTGCATTTTTGGGGTCCTGGTCCAAAGGTCATTTCCGATGGGAAGCATGCGAGGATCCACGCGAACTCAAGCGTCAAATGCTCGGCGCGGCGATTATGGGGCCAGGTGCGATCATCGCAGTCGGTTGCAGCGTCGGACAAGGTATTTCTGCCTTCTCACTTTTGGCCTACAGCGCGCCTGTAACATTCGCTGCCATCTTCGCCGGTGCGGCGCTTGGCTTGAAACAACTCATGTATGGGTTGTCTTTCATAACTGAGCGTTGAGGTCACAGTTCAAACAAAAATTCACGTGTGAAGGACGGTTTCGGCGGTTCTCTTTTATTCAGAAAGCGATTGCCTTTGATGGACATATCGGCACGAGACGTTCATTAATCAAATGCGCTTATACGTTAGCTATGCGAACCAAAGCGCTCGTTCTGATCACGTTCACAAACCAAGCTGATCTTAGTCACTCGCTCGCTTCTGCAATGAGCGTTGTCCACGCATCGTGCTGGGACAAGAAAACCCTGCCGATCAGACCGTCGACAATATGAGACCGTTTGAGTCTGTCCATAACAGGACCCTTGACTTCGGACAGATGTAGGCCAACGCCAAGCTCCCTAAGGCGGTGATTGATCGCCTCGAGAGTTTCCAGCGCTGAGTAGTCCACTTCGTTAACGGCGGAGAACATCAAAACAACATGTTTGACCTTCGTCCGGTCGGCAAGGCGACTGAAGATCAGTTCTTCCAGAAAGCCGGCGTTTACAAAGTAAAGACTCTCGTCGATGCGCAGCGTTAGCACCGTAGGTGCGGTTTCGACATCGTGGCGCTGGACATTTCGAAAGTGCTCTGTCCCGGGCACGCGGCCCACTTCCGCAACATGCGGTCGAGACGTCTTGTACAAATGCAAAAGTATTGAAATCGCCACTCCAGACGCGACGCCGACTTCGACACCCAGACCGAGCGTCAGCAAAACCGTTGCTGATACCGCGATGAAGTCTGCACGGGAATAGTCCCATGTTCTGCGAAATATTGAAAAATCCACGAGGCTCAGAACCGCCACAATGATTGTAGCGGCCAACGTGGCGTTTGGCAGGAAATACACCAATGGTGTCAACGCCAAGGCGGCGATTGCGAGGCCAAGCGCAGTATAGGCGCCAGCAGCTGGAGTTTCAGCGCCAGCATCGAAATTGACGACTGATCGCGCAAATCCCCCCGTGACAGGGTAGCCTCCGGTGAACGCTGCGCCTATGTTGGCTGCGCCCAGTCCAATGAGTTCCTGGTCCGGATCAATCCGTTGACGTTTCTTGGCTGCCAAAGTTTGCGCGACTGAGACGGATTCGACAAAGCCAATCACTGAAATCAGGACCGCCGGAACCAACAGCGCTGCAAGCAAGTCGGGCGCAAAGACTGGCAATGTAAGCGGCGGCAGGCTTTGCGGGACTTCCCCAACGATTTTCACACCCATTTCGACAAGATCTAGTGCCCAAACCGTAACCGTAGTGGCAACTACGGCGGCAACAGGTCCCGCCTTCGTTAGAATATCGGCAAGCGCCGCCGGAGCACCCAACCTTAATAATCCGGGTTTTAACCATCGGCGGGCCCAAAAAAGGAAGGCCGTCGCACTGAGGCCGATTACGAGCGTAACCCAATTCACCTCGTGCAAGTGCGCTGCAATCGATGCGACGATCTCGAGCAATGTATGTCCGTGCGCATTTACACCCAAAATGTGCTTGAGTTGGCTGGCCGCAATCAAGATCCCAGATGCTGTGATAAACCCGGCGATCACCGGGTGGCTCAAAAAATTAGCCAGGAAGCCCAGCCGCAAGAACCCCAAAAGCAACAGGAAACTGCCAGAAAGAAATGCGAGGGTCAGTGCCGCAACCGCGTAACCTGCCGTGCCTTGTTCAGCAACCTGACCGACAGCCGACGCTGTTAATAGTGAGACAACGGCAACCGGGCCAACCGCTAAGGCGCGACTGGTTCCAAATATTGCGTAAAGAATAATTGGCGCGATGGATGCATACAGCCCTGCTTCTGGAGGCAATCCAGCCAAGAGCGCGTAGGCCAAGGATTGGGGTATCAGCATGATGGTGACGATCACCGCCGCCATCAGATCGTTAGAAAGCTCTGCCCGTCCATAGCTGCGAGCCCAACTCAGAACCGGCAGATATTGCGCCGTCCGCATCCTTACCTCCCGCTACGCCGCAGTGTCTCGTCGTGCGTGCCACAGCGTTGCAGCGCGCTGACCGCTTCGGCAGTAGCCAAGGACAGGCTCGGACAGCTCTGCCAACGCCTCAGAAAATGCAATGTGGTTCGCTTCTGTTGCGCCGGAGGGTTTAACCGGCACATAGCGAGCTTGCAGACCTTGCGCCTTGGCGCATTCTTGGATCTGGCTAAAAGTAGGCTGCTCCTTATGTTCGCCGTCAGGACGCACACAGATTAGCGAGCGAAATCCAAGCGTTTTGACTTCCGCCAAGTCATCGGTCTCCAATTGACCGCAAGTACTGAAGTCGTGGGAAATTTGGGTGATTTCCATCGCTCTCATCCTTTCAAAATCAGAGTTTGTTGACCGGAACCTTGAGCATGGGGTTGCCGTCCACGTCCGTTGGCACTTCACCCGCGCGCATATTTACTTGAAGAGATGGGATGATCAGCTTCGGCATTTCCAGCAGAGCATCTCGTTCAACTCGGAACTTGACGAACTCTTCTTTTGATTTGCCACCACCAACGTGGATATTGTGGGCTTTCTCATTGCCGACAGTTGTTTCCCAGGCGATGTCGCGCCCGTTTGGTCCGTAGTCATGGCACATGAAAAGTCGTGTCTCGTCCGGCAAGCTCAGGACTCTTTGAATGCTATCGTAAAGCGTTGCTGCATCGCCGCCGGGAAAATCTGCGCGCGCTGATCCCCCATCCGGCATGAACAAAGTATCGCCCACAAAAGCCGCATCTCCTGCGACATGTACCATGCAAGCCGGCGTATGGCCGGGGGTGTACATTGTGAACACCTGCATATTGCCAACCGTGTACGTATCGCCGTCTTCGAAAAGCTGATCGAACTGGCTGCCATCACGCTGGAACTCGGTACCTTCATTGAAGACCTTCCCAAACGTGTCCTGCACGATCATGATTTTTGAACCAATGCCGATTTTTCCCCCAAGCTTTTCTTGGATATACGGCGCGGCACTCAAATGATCGGCGTGAACATGGGTCTCAATGATCCATTCCAAATTCAGATCTTGGCTTACGACCTGGTGGACGAGCTCGTCTGCGTGATCGTGAGTGATGCGCCCCGCCGCGAAGTCAATGTCCATTACGCTATCGACAATGGCACATGAATTCGAGGTGGGATCCTTCACAATATAGCTGATGGTGTTCGTTGCCTCATCGAAGAAGGCCTGAACGTCCGGCTTGATGTTCATGTTCACGGGATACGTCATTTGATTGTACTCCAGGGAGGTTCAGGGAAATCGGTGACTAAGCCGCCGACTGAACAGGACGCGCGAAAAGGAGCCTGCGCAGTACAAATCCGGCAAGAACGGCAACCAGAAAGAGAACAACTTCCCAACGCCCGGTACCAAGTGCCGGTATCGCAGCGCCGGGGCAGAAGCCTGCAATTCCCCAACCGATGCCGAAGAGAGCCGAACCACCAACCAATCGCTTGTCTACGGCCGTCGCGTTTGGGATTTGAAAACGCCCAACAAAGAGCGGCGTTGTTTGCCGCCAGGCAAGTCTGTAGCCGAAGAACGTGACCAGGAGCGCACCACCCATAACAAAGGCGAGGCTAGGATCCCACGTCCCGGCAATATCGAAGAAATTCAAAACTTTGGCCGGATCCATCATGCCCGAAACAGCGATACCAACGCCAAAGATCAGGCCGGTAAACAAAGCAAACACAAGTTTCATTGCTTTATACTCCAAAGACGTGACGGATCAGGAAGACTGTGATTGCAGCTGTGACCATGAAGGTCGGCACTGCCACCAAAGAGCGAACAGACAGCCGAGATAGTCCGCAAACACCATGCCCTGACGTGCAGCCAGATCCGAGACTGGCGCCCAGACCGACGATCACACCGCCGATCACGATCATAATCGGGCTGACAGGTACTGTAAGTTCAGGCATTGCACCGGTCGCAGCGTAGATCAGGCCCGGTGCGAGCATCATTCCCACAACCAAGGCCGTTCGCCAGGCGAATTCCTCGCGGTTTTCAGGGAATGCCAAGCCAGACAATATGCCCGTTGCACCCATGATCCGTCCCAGTCCGAGCATCAAAAGCACGGATCCAAGTCCAATTGCGAGCCCCCCTCCAAATGAGGCGATCGGCGTAAACACGGTTTCCATCAGGCGTCTCCGGTTGTTCATGTTGCAACCTGATTACCGGTCGGCACCTCACTCTTCAGTGACAATGTCACTTAACGCAAAGAATTCATGCGCTGTTCGCCAAACGCTCCAATTGAGGTTTGTTCCGGAGGGTGATCCGCCCCCTCGTCTGAAGGATAAGTCCTCGCTTTTGAAAGTCATTCAGTATGCGTGAAACGACCTCACGCGCTGTCCCTAACTCGTTTGCTAAAGCCTGATGCGTCGCCTGGATTTCGGAATGGCCTTCTCCTAGCGCCAAAAGGCGCTCTGCCAGTCGAACATCCATTCTGCCAAAGGCGACATCGTCTACTACGCGCAAAAGATCAATCAACCGACGAGAATAAGCCGAGAAAACGAAACCGCGAAAACTGTCTTCTTCAGCAGCCAGCCTATCAAATGAAGTTTTAGGTAATGTGATAGCAGTGACGTCAGTCTCCGCAATACCCTCAGCATTATAAGCTTCCTCGGACAGCATGCAGGCGGTGGTCAGCACGCAGCTCTCTCCAGCTTCAACGCGATACAGCACGATTTCTCGCCCGGCATCAGAACTTTGAGAGACGCGTATGCGGCCGGCATGCAAAAACATCAGACTGTCCGGGATGTTGTCGGGTCCAAAAACTTGCTGACCCTGCTTGTATGAAACCACGCGTGCTTCATGTAGAAGCTTATCCCTGACCCGCCGAGGTAGATTTCTGGTGCCAAGAAAGCTTTCGGTCCAATCTCCCTTCAATTTATGTCCTATGCTCTGTGCGTTCGGTTCACTGGTTCCCTACAAAGATGCGGTGGCACGCGATCTGGATCAATGGCTCTCTTCGTTTTTGTAACCAGCTAGATCCGAGCATCGCCCAACATTGACCCGCCCGACTTGCCATTAACGCACGGCTCAGCGCTTTGGCCGCTTCGGGGCTCAGAGCAGTCGTTCGCATTGTTTGCTCGCTCATCAGGTCTTCCAACGTCGGCATTGCGGACAATGCGGCCCGACGCAGCTCGACTGACAAAATCTTGCCAATTTGAGACATGTCATTTTTTTGCATTCCCTCCACCCTTTACAATCGCCAAAGTAAAAGGAGGGACACATACGAGAGATTTCGATGAAGTCGCCTTGTCATTTTGGCTTAATTTGTTTGCTAGCATCCTGCGGTGGCGGGGGAGGATCGGGGCCAAGTTGGTTGTCGAAGACCCGTAGAGCCAATTTCGTTTCAAGCTCTCTCGCACCCTCATTCACATGAGATTGCTTTGGGCTGAGAAGATGCATCTGACTTAAATGCGGACTTAGCCGCCTTGGGCATTTGGCTTCTGCGACACGCGGAAAAGGAAGAAAAACATGGATAGGATCGCGTGCTTTAGTAACCCAAAAGGGGGTGAACCCTGAGTGCGTCACTCGACTTTGATCCACGTCAATCACATGCGAAATTCGGCATGTTAGCTAGAACCTACTTGGCTCGAGGTGTCCGTAGTAGCTGATCGCTCAATCAGAATACTGGTGGGTTGGCGGTTTCACGCGCCATCCATTCAGTATCAGAGCAGAGCGATTGATAGCCATTTCCAGAGTTTCTTTCCTCGGCCAAAAGGGAGGATTTGGAGAATGCTTAGAAGGCCGTTCAACTTAATACTTGTTGCGTCACTACTCTTTGGATGCCAAATGACTGAACCTGTTGTTTCGGCAGACTCCAGCACATTCAGCGTCACGTCCGTTAAAGTCGCTCTGGCAGACCCGGTATCAATCGACAAGCGATTGGCTCGTTGGGATATCGGAGTTACAAGTGAGCGTTTCGCAGAGGACGTACGCCTGGCTGCGAGCCAAGCCTTGAGGTCACCGCCGGAAGGCGGAGGTCGGACGGTCGCTGTGAAGCTCACATTGATTGACCTGACATTAGACAGCACAATTCCTGGCCTTCTGCAAAGTCCGCTAATCACGCCTTACCCTTACAGCCGGATCGTCGCGGAGGTTCAGGTGCATGACGCACAGTCTGGTGAATTGTTGATCCGGCGGAATTTTCTTGGAGATGACAATCCCGGCGAGCACACCTTCGGTAGCACGGTGCGCTCCAGTTTCAGTGGAGGAAAATCTCTTCCTGAAGCTTATCAGGACGTGGTGAATGGTTTCGCCGACGATTTGGTTCGCCAGTTCAAAGTAGGGTTCGATAAGACGACCTGACGTGTTCCCTAATGCCTCTCCCCGAAAGAAGGTTTAGCCGAAGCACGGGCCTGGCTTCGAGACAAAGCGCGGGGCACAGAACGCTTTGGGTTGGTCGCCTCATCAGGCGGGCACCTATGCCGGATTAACGGCGGCTCTGGGCTCAAACCGCTAATTCGCTACGCCCCATCCCAACAACCGCTGCGCGGACTTAGCTGCCGTTAACTTTTAGCGGTCAAATGTCCGCTTCCCTCGGTGTTCTAGTGGTCTCTGTCGCACAAGCCGTGGTCGGCCAACGATGCTAATACGTAGCAGTCTTCGGAAACGCCTTTACCATTGCAGCCCTTCGATATCCGGTTGAGTTCTTTTTCAAGTGTTCGGAGGCGTTTGATCTTGGTGCGGACCTCTTCAAGTTGAGATGTTGCGATATCCGTCGCAGCCTCGCACGACCGGTCGGGGTGCTCCTGCAATTCGATCAGCGAAGAAATTGCTTCAATTGAAAACCCAAGATCACGCGCATGGCGGATGAAGCTCAGCCGCTCTAACCCAGCTTGGTCGTATCGTCTTTGGTTGCCTGACGAGCGCTCTGCCTCGGGCAGTAGTCCCATTTCCTCGTAATACCGGATGGTCGGAACTTTGACCTTTGTGCGCTTAGAAAGCTCGCCAATGGAAAACATGAAGAAACCTCTTGAACCTCTAGTCACTAGAGACATTACATCTTGAACAACCAAAGATGAAAGAGGATTCCCATGGCTGGTTGCTGCGGACATGACGCCAAGTTTGACGGTGTTTCAGATGACTACAAAAGACGGCTTTGGATCGTGATCGCGCTCAACGCGACGATGTTCTTTGTCGAGATGACAGCGGGTCATTTGGCCAAATCCCAAGCGCTGCAGGCAGACGCACTCGACTTCGCAGGCGATGCGCTCACCTACGGCATTTCGCTTGCTGTTATCGGGGCCTCTCTCCGCGCAAGAACGAATGCAGCACTGTTCAAAGGCATCAGCCTTCTGATGATGGGCCTTTGGGTGTTCGGATCGACTGTCTATCGCGTCTTCTATGTTGGCGTTCCAACTGCAGAGATCATGGGGGGCGTCGGCTTTCTCGCGTTGCTTACCAATCTAGCAAGCGTCTTGCTTTTGGTCCGCTACAAAGATGGTGATGCCAATGTTCGGTCGGTTTGGCTGTGTTCGCGCAATGACGCGATTGGGAACGTGGCAGTGATGTTTGCAGCACTTGGTGTCTGGGGCACGTCAACAGGTTGGCCTGATCTTGTCGTGGCAACCGTCATGGCCGGGCTCTTTCTGTCGTCTGCTTTCCAAATTGTGCGCCAAGCCTTGGCTGAGCGCCGGGAAATGACCGACCATAAGCACGCGGAAGCATGATGCAGCCGACCAAGCGCAAAAACAGACCTTCGCCATAGCGCGGCTTCTTGGGAGGTATTGGCTCGAAGTAGTTATTCGCGAAATGACTGCTCAGCGCACAAAAGCTGACATAGTCTTTTTCCTGTTGAATTGCCGCTACGGTAACCGAAGAAGAGTTCCAAATCAGCCGTCAACTGTTGTGTTGTGCACGCGTTCATCCTATGTGCACATAATCTGAAATGGAGATTTCATGTCCCGGTAAGGAAGGGAGGCAGCGCGCCTCCCGGAGCACATTCAACATCTGAAGAAACACTGTCACATTATGGCCGACGGTGAGGTTTGATGTGAAAACTTTTTTCTCACCAACAGCGCCCAGATCAGACTTGGGCCAGAGACATGAAAGTGACACCCCATGATAAGGGATTACTCAGACTTCCTTCCGCTTCGCGCACGCAACGCCGGAAGACACTCCGACTTCAACCCTCTTCAAGCATTGGGATGGCAACCGTTTTTCGCCCAGCAGATCAGCGTAGAAGATTTGTCGGTGACACCGCCCGTTCGAATTGTCGAAGTGCATCGCAATGGGCTGCACGCCCTCGGTGACGGCATCGATACGATACTTCCTCCCAGAGCCGATGTAACTTTAGGGGACTGGCTGATGCTGGATCCTTTGCGCCCGCGATCCAGTCGGGTTCTAGAGCGCACGAGCCTCATCAAACGGCCTGCGCCCGGAACCGACTGGCAGGAACAACTGATCGCGGCGAACATTGATACCGCCTTTATCGTCACGTCCTGCAATCAGGATTTCAAAGTGGCCCGGCTGGAACGCTATGCAGCTCTCACTTTTGAGGCAGGGATCACGCCTGTCATCGTCGTCACAAAGACCGACCTCCTGACGGACTCGCAAAGCTACATCGACTCGGCTCGCACGGTGTCGGACATGATCGATGTGGTCGCACTTTACGCCCGCGGAGACGCGCCCCGGACAAAACTTACTTCTTGGTGCAGGCCCGGCAAGACGGTGGCGTTTCTCGGCTCATCTGGCGTTGGGAAATCGACGTTAGCCAATGCATTGCTCTAGAGCCAATCCATCGAGACCCAATCTATTCGCGAGGACGACGCCAAGGGGCGGCATACGACAACGCGGCGCGAGCTCCATGCGATGCCCAATGGATGTCTGATACTGGACACCCCGGGTATGCGGGAATTGCAGCTCACCGATGCAGCTGACGGCATTGATGATCTCTTTGCCGACATTCAGGAGTTGGCCGTGCGGTGTCGATTCAGGGAATGTCCCGCCCGAACCCGCGCACGCGAATTTCGTCCTTGATCGTCAGGTTCCGTTCGAGCCGCGCAACCGTGACGAAGTTCAGGTAGAGCATCGACAGCTCCGCCAACGCCGGAAGATGCGATTGCAGGCAGATGGTGGTGCGACACGGATCAATGCCCACGGCCAAATAGTCCAGCGCTACCTCCATTACGCTGCGCCGGACTTTTTCCGGGTCATTGGCGTTGTCGGTTAGGGCTTGGGTATCCGCCAGCAACAGAAATTGTTCATGACTGTCCTGATAGCGCAGCCGATTAGCAAGCGAGCCCGCATAGTGCCCGATGTGAAGCGGTCCCGTGGTGCGGTCACCTGTAAGAATGGTTGGTCTGTTCATTTGCGTCTTCTTATGAAAAGGGAGACGGCGCATCGGGAAGCTCGGAAAACAAAAGGCCGCCCATGCGGCGGCCTCGGAATACGTTTGGTCATCCGGCCGCCCTGTCAGGAGGCCAGCCACCAAGTCATTGAGATGATCGTAGTGTTTTCCATAGAACACTGGCTATCGGCTGCGAGATTGCTCGTCAACCAAATGGTGGAAAGCGCTCACTGCCGACCTCGGAGACGGCGCAGCTTCGGCTCACTGTGAACAGCTAAGCACAATCAAGGACGTCCCAAAGCGGCCATTTGCGCCAGCCGCATCGAAGGTCTGGTTTGAGCCCGTAGCGGCCATTGCATAACCTCGCGCTAACTTCCGCTGGTCGGCAAGGAGGCAGAGACCATTGTGTGACCTCTGCCTCATCACTTCATCTATTGAAGGACTTAGCAACAGCATCGGTTGATGCCTTCACGGCCTCGGGCTTGTAGTAGAAGTCCACATGGGAGAACTCATCAAACGCCAATTCCTCATGCTCATTGGTCAACTTCTCGACAAACTGCGTTGAACAAGGGGCCGTGAATGCTGAGCTGCTATAGATAGTCAGGGACGGCTGCACGATCTTGTCGGCATAGGCCTACCAACGCTATCCCTAAGCACAGTCAACAAGGCCTTGGGAAGGCTGCAAGGGATATGGAAGTGGGCAGACAAACAGTTGGACGAAGAGGTTGCCGACATTTTTGGGCCGATGAAGATAGCTGATAACAAAAACGCCAGAAACCAACACGACCCGTTCAGCAAAGAGCAACTGCAGACCATCTTCAACAGCCCACTGTACACGGGGTGCAAATCAAGGCGGTTCCGCACAGTGCCGGGATATACAGACTTGAGCAATACCAGTTGGTATTGGCTTCCACTGCTCGGCCTATGGACTGGCGCACGTCTGAACGAGTTATGCCAGTTGAACGTTGCAGATATCGACCATGAAGAGGGTATACCCCTAATTCGGGTCCAAGAGAGCGACGAAGACCAACGCGTCAAGTTCGGCAAAAGCAGACTTGTTCCCATACACCCCGAGTTAGTTCGGCTTGGCTTCCTCCGCTTCGTACAGGCTCAAAGACAGACAGGGCACAAGCGACTGTTCCCTGAACTAAAGCTGGGAGCGACAGGTTACTACTCAGATCAGGCCAGCAAAGACTTTAACCGCTACATCGACAGAATTGGTGTGAAGACGGCCAAGACCTCTTTCCACTCATTCCGCCATAACTTCAAAGATGCATGCCGTCATGCTGGTGTGCAACCTGACACCAATGACATCCTCTTGGGTCATAAGCTGCCCAGTATGGCAGGGCGCTATGGCGACGGCAACGTACCTTTGCCGGTGCTAACCGAAGCGATCTGCAAGATTAGGTACAGAGAACTGCGTTTAGAGCACGTCAATGGGTACCGAGGAGCTGGAGGCTGAAGTTGGGGACAATGCGGTCGTTTGCTGCAACTAGCTTTAAGGCCCACTTTGCGGACAAACCCGTCATTCGGTGCTGCACGCCCAGTGACTTTTGCACCACTCAAATCGAACATTCGCCAGAATTGAGCTATCGGGTGCACTTTAGGTCAATCATTCTGGCACCTGCACCGCGTTGCTCCATTGCCGGGGCGATTGGCCGTACATCCTTTTGAACTCGCGGCTAAACTGAGAGGAGCTTTGGTAGCCTACATCCCACGCCGCCTCCGACACGGTCTTCCCTTCCGCGATTTTCATGGCGGCGTAGTTCAGACGCATGGATTTCACGAACTGTATCGGGGACATTGTCGTGGCTTCTTTGAACCGCCGATGGAGTACCGCGCGGCTCATGCCGACATGGTTGGCCATGTCGTCGATAGTGACCTGCTTGTTCTGGTGGTTCGAGAGGTAGTCGATGATGCGCGCAATTTCGTTGCCGACGCCAAAGGCCCTCCTTGCGGCGGCCCCGGCCTCGCCCATGAGCACCGCGTAACAAAACTCTCGCATACGCCCCTGTCCGAGCACCTCCAGATCAACCGGATTGTCGAGCAACTCGATAAGCCGCAGCAGAGCCTGCGTGAAACCAACATCCCAGGACGCCAAAGCTAAAGCCGATGGCGCGCAATCCCGCGATTGTTTGTTGCCAGCAGCGGCGGTCTCAATTTCCATTGTAAGCTCCCGCATCATCCGTGGCTCCAGCGCAATCACCACACCGAGCAGAGGATCTTCTTCGGACGCCTTTGGCGTGCCCGCCTCCACTGGTAACGTCATGGGGCACAGCAGGTATTTGTCGCTGCCATAGACATGGTGCTCACCGTCAAGAACAGCTTCCTTGGTGCCACTGAGAATAGCCACCACCGTTGGCTGGTAGACAGCAGGCATGCAGGGCACAGCCTCGGTCACCCGGAAAAGCTGAACGCCTTTCAACACGGTATCGACGAGGCCTGCCTCTGGCAGACGGCGCTCGATAAGGTTTTTGATCTGTGCTCTGCTCATGCACTCTAGCTGGCAGAGGACTTTCATCTTTGCAATGGAGTTGAAACGATTGGGCAAGTAATCGAGAGGATATCGTCTGTTTGCGTGCCAAGTCAGGTTCTATCTATGCTTTCAAACAACAGCACTTCAATCCGCCGGTTTGGGCTGGCAGGAGACAGAAAATGGTAGATACGACATTCGGACCCAAAGGTTGGACACCCGCGCGCCTCGGCGACCAGTATGGTAAGACCTACATCATAACTGGCGCTAACGCGGGCGCAGGCTTTCAAGCCGCGCGCATTCTCCTGAAGAAGAACGCTAAGGTGGTGATGCTGAACCGCTCAGCCGAGAAATCTGAGGCGGCAATCGCGGACCTAAAACAGGAACTCGGTGCGAAAGCTGATGTTAGCTTCATCCGCATGGACCTGTCTGTTCTGGCCAGCGTGCGCGAGGCGGCCAAAGAGGTCCTGAAGACTGTGCCCCGCATCGACGCACTGATCAACAACGCGGCCATCGCGCAGGTGCCGACGCGCAATCTGACCGTCGACGGTTTCGAAAGTCAACTTGGCACCAACCACTACGGACATTTTCTACTGAATGGCCTGCTTTTTGATCGCATCGCGGAAAGCAAAGGCCGGATCGTGGTCGTCGCGAGCCTTGGCTACAACCTTGGGCTCAAGACCATCAAATTCGACGATATGAATTGGAATGAGGGTTATGGCGCTAATACCGCATATTCGCAAAGCAAACTGGCGCAGATGATGTTTGCCTACGCATTGCAGGAACGTCTGGCCGCTGTGGGGCGCAAAGATGTTGAAGTCTTCGTCTGCCATCCCGGCTCATCGGCGACGTCTCTGATCACAACAAGCGGCAGCCGCACGATGCGTTTCATCTGGTGGCTGATGACCAAAACGCCGATGGTCCAGACCGCAGAACAAGGCTCATACCCCGAAGTCATGTGCGCTACCGAAGGGGCATTGACGGAGCAGCGCGCCCTCTACGGTCCGACGGGCCGCATGGAAGCGGTCGGTCCGGTCGGCAAAGGGACACTAAACGCTCATGCCCATGACAAGGTTGTCATGTCGCGCCTCTGGGGGGTGTCCGAAAAAGCCGTTGGGTTCGAGTGGAAACTCTGACAAATTTATAGAAGTCGACTGCCAGTGCACCGGCCCGGAAAGCGGGCATAGGTGCGATGTGCGGCATCGGGCGGGATGGGCTCAGGGCGGTTATTCGCGGCATACAGCTTCAATGTCCGCTGCTTAGGCCGAACTTACTGTGATGTTTTGTCGAATTTTTTCGAGCTCGTATCTATAGTTCTGGACAGGCTGAGTTCCCCCATGGGGTAGTCAGCATACGTCCTGGCCCTTTTGTTTAGTATTGCTGTTTCACAAGGCCCTGCCCCAGAGGCACAACTGGCACACACGCAAATTGTGTCTCACATAAATTGATTTCGGGTTTTGAGACAGTATGCATTTCAATATTTAGGACTTTGAGAGACGGAACAGATCATGCTTGTTGGCTATGCTAGGACTTCCACTTTGGATCAAACGGCTGGGCTTGATGCTCAACTAAGGGAACTGGAAAAAGCCAGGTGCGAGAAGGTACTCACCGAACAGGTATCCTCAGTGGATGTGAGAGCGCGTGAGAAGCTCACAGAGGCGCTTAACTTCATTCGAGAGGGTGATCACCTAGTAGTCACCAAATTGGACCGTCTGGCGCGCTCCATGGCCCACCTGATGGAAATCCGCAGCCAGCTTGACGCCGTCCGGGCGCACCTAACGATCTTGGGTCTAAGTCTCGACACGTCCACTGCCCAAGGCAAGCTGATGTTGAACCTGTTGGGAAGCGTGGCCGAGTTTGAGCGTGAGATCATGCTGGTACGTCAGCGTGAAGGAATTGCCAAGGCCAAAGCTGCCGGAAAGTACAAAGGACGCAAGCCAACCGCATTGGCAAGGTCGGACGAGGTGCTTACTCTGGCAGGCGAAGGCGTCGGCGCTACCAAGATTGCCCAAGACCTCGGTATCAGCCGTGCATCGGTGTACCGGATACTCAATGCAGGTCAAAGCTGACCGCTGCCACCTTAGTTGTTAGTTGGCTGGACAAGTGCCGATCTGAACCTGAACAGATGCATGCTCATGCCGGGTCATCTATCTTCTTTGCAAGTCATGTACATTTGCGCCGATACTGGCTTATCCCTCCCTCAGTTGAGCAAATAAACCGAGCGGACAGATTGCAAAAACGTGATCTGTCTGCCGCTGCACGGATATAGATTGGATTAGATACAAGATGTGTATCCGAGCCTAATAGGTATGTCTGACATATACATTTAGTACCGATACTTAGATGCACTCTTAAGTATCACATGCTTAGTATAATCCTTACTGTATTACCTGAATATGCATATTAATGCTCTCGATAGCAGATACTAAATGCAGATATTTATTACCAGTATGCATATACTAAAGATGTACATAATATGGTTTGGTATATAGCAAAGTTTAGTACTAAGTTACCTATGCAGTGCAAATCAGCCAACGTAAACCGAATAGGTTAGCGATAGTAATCACTATGTTAATGCACCTTGTATAAACACAGTACGGTCATTAACCGTATCTATTTATCTTTTAATAGCTTCGACACTGCACTCGGTTAAATTCTGTAGTTGAAAACCCACGAGCGAAAGCAGCCTCACAACCAAGTCAAAGAGACTGCATCAGGTACAGAACAGCACGTTGACACTGACTTGTTCTATAACTGGAATGCAATTGAGAGACCTTCCTTCGTGAGACGAACTGTATGGCGTTGTCACGGGCGCTCCCGTGCAGTAGCGTCCAGCCCCATGGTCATCCGGCGATAGTCACTTGTGCTATTTGTTAGCGTTCTAGTCATCCTGACCAGCCTTGGCAGCGTCGCTCACGCTCTATCAAATGGTTGCGCTGGCCTTCACTGTCAGGACCATATGCATCCTGCTGAACACTCTGCAGTGGAAAAGAGCAGCGGGGACATCTCGGCTCCAAGTAATCACCATGACCCAGATAGTTCAGGAACTGGAGAGTGCAATCCCTTTCCTGCCGAGTATCCGACAGGTTTGTGCCCGCATTTCGCAACCCGGATTGCAGAGTCCGAACCGACATTCCCAATGCTGCCGCTGTTTCCGGAATACCAAATTCGTAATCTGCAAAGTCAAAAGGCCGCTAAAAGCCGACCTTGTGTGCCTATAGTGAGATGAAAAGCTTGGCTGCTACAATCACCGACATATGATGCTGGCTAAAGATATATGTACTGAATGGAGTTAAACATGTGCTTTTCAGCTACGGCAAGTTTTGTCGCGGGGGGAATATTGTCCGTTGCCGGTGCAGCTACCATGATTTCTGCATGCAGACAGAAGTTGGGGTGTGGCCTAATATTCCTGTCATCTTTTCCGTTAGTTTTCGGTTTACAACAAAGTCTTGAGGGTTTGGTCTGGCTCGGGATATCCGACCAATTGTCTTTGAGACTTTTAACGATAGTAAACTATGGCTTCATTTTTTTCGCGTTTTTCTATTGGCCTGTTGCTGGCCCAACTGCAGGTTTTCTGATCGAAAAGCGAAAGTGGCGTAAACACTTATTCGGTGGACTTATCATTGGTGGTTTGGCTGTGGGAACTTACCTTATGTTGAACGCAATCAATCACCCCGTACTTCCCACCTCTAGCGATGAATGGGGAGGGCATATTTTGTACCTACAAGGTATGACCCTTATCCCAAACATCCAATACATTTACTTCTTTACTGCATGTACTGCGCTCGCTGCCTCATCGAACCCCACCGCTTTCAAGTTTGGCCTAGCGCTTACAGCGTCGTTTTTGGTCACGCTCTTCGGTTATGAATTGTTTGTTCTACCTTCGGTGTGGTGTTTCTTCGCTGCGCTTTGCAGCATCGTCATTTCCTATGACGTTCTTCGAGGTAAGACTGTACAATACTTAGAGGAGCAGAGTGATGATCTCCGGGCCATTGTCTGACGGACGTATTGCGGGTGCTGTCAGACCAATTCGAACCAGTCTCAGTTTGCTGCGGAAACTGCGAACCTATCCGGTGATCGCGTGCATTCGTGAAATTCAACGTGCCAACGGGATAAATTGAGGACTGGACCGTGAAAAAGATCATAACGCTCGCACTCATGGTTGCTCTTCCCAGCGGCGTGCTGGCGCATTCCAAGGTCGAAGAAACAACCCCTGCCAACGGAGCAACAATAACGGCTGTGCCCGCTGAAATTGGCCTCAACTTCTCTAAGGACATCCGGCTGACACGGATAGAGATGGCCCATGAAGAACACTCGGCAGTAAGCCTGGATTTGGGCGACCAGACAAGTTTTGGTCAAGAGTTCACGATCCCGCTGCCGAGCAATGGAACGGGCACCTATGTCATCGAATGGCGTGGTTTAGGTGAAGACGGCCATGCGATGCAGGGCGAGTTTTCCTTTACCGTGGAATGAGCATGCCAGATATTTGGGGTATTGCCGCAGTCTTCGTAAAGCTGGGGCTCTACATCGGCTTTGCGGGCTCCACCGGGCTTATCATTGTTAGCTGCTTCTATTCCGGCTTTGTCGCCCCGATACACCGAGTAATGAAGCGCCAAGCTAGGGCCTTAGCGTGCCTTGCTCTCGCCGCAACGGCAATTGGCTTCATGCTTCGTGGAGCCGCCTTAACAGGCGGAGTTGACGGCATGGTCGATCCAGAGATGCTTGGTCTACTTTGGCAGACATCCGTGGGTGACGTCCTTGTTTACCGCCTTGTAGGCGCAGCGATGATCATTGTGGGGCTGTCTGTTCCTCGCGTTGGTCTACCGATCGCACTGTTGGGTGGCACAGTGGCATTGTGGTCCTTTGCTCAGATCGGGCACGTGCCCGAACTAGAGAGTTTTGGCGTTCAACTCTTGCTCCTGTTGCACCTGCTATGTGTAGCCTTCTGGGTGGGCATCTTTAGCCCGCTGCGGAGTATGGCTCTCATGCCTGAACACCTGTCAGATGCTGCTGAATTAGGTCATAGGTTTGGGCAAACTGCTGCATTGGTTGTGCCGACTTTAATCGGTGCGGGCCTATGGATTGCTTGGTTAATTGTCGGCAATCTCCAAGGGCTCTTGTTTACTGGCTACGGGCGGGCACTGTTGCTCAAAGTGTTTCTTGTGGCGTTGCTGATGATCCTCGCCGCTGCCAACAAGCTTCGATTTGTTCCCGCCATGCAAAGTGGAGAGGCTAAGGCAGCGCGGCACCTCGCCCGATCTATCGAGGCGGAGGCAATAGTCGTATTAGTGGTTTTGGCGACAACGGCGACACTCACCAGCGTATTAACACTTCCGAGTTAAGGTAGGCAGAAATGAACAAACACCTGTGTACACTCGCTATATGCAGTATTGGTACTAGCGTCGCTGCAGATCATGAGTTGATAGACAGAGACCTTGCGAATGGGCAGGAACTCTACGCAGAGCACTGTGCCTCATGCCATGGAGTTAATCTGGAAGGCCAACCCAACTGGCAAACACCCGACGATGACGGAGTGTTACCTGCACCACCACATGACGTGACAGGGCACACATGGCACCATGATAACCAGCTACTGTTTGAGTATACCAAACAAGGTGGAGCAGACGCATTGGCAGCACGTGGTATTAAAGACTTCAACAGTGGCATGCCCGGCTTTGAAGGCACCCTGACTGACGAAGACATATGGGACGTGCTGGCCTACATACGCTCCACTTGGCCCGACGATGTTCAGCAAATGCAGGCCAGCCGCAACCTTCCGCACCAGTAGAAGGCTGTAGGCCCAGTTTGCCGACATTACACTCGCTACCTTACGCCAGCGGCAATGTGCGGATGCGCAATCTCAATCGACTAGTTCAGCCTAAAAAATTAGAACTCTGCCGTCATCGCGGTCTCGACGGCATGGACGCCTATACCGACAATAATTCCGACAAAGATCAGCCCAACAAATGCGTTGATAACGGCCAAAGCCCGGCTCGCAGGTTTCTCAGGTTTAATGTCGCCGTAACCTACCGTGGTAGCGTTTATAAACGCGTGGTAGAGGCTCGATCCAGTTGACCAGCCTTCGATCTTGCCAATCGATATCCCCAGTGTGCTAACCAGAACCAATAAAAACACAATTATGGGTGACAGGTAGATTAGGTCGTAAAAGAAAACCGATAGAAACGTGCAAATGTAGCTGGCGTCGCAACCCATAGCGAAACTTTACCTCTCTGCCGGTTGGGGCCTAGTTGAATACCAATGTCTTCACCGGAAGCAGGATGGCTTGCGCACGCAAGACAATTGCATTTGCTATACCCATGCCATCCACAATTCTTGCAATGAAGGCGGACAGGCCTGTGATCTCACCAGCGTCGATTTCCTTTGCTCGGCTCGTATAAGCAACGCCAACGCACGCACTACCGGGCGGGATGCTATCAAGATGCTCTGGAAAAATAGGTGCTAGGAACGCTGTAACTGTACCGGGTCGCGCTCGATCCTGCTGATCCAGCAGCGCATCACCCGGTCGGAACTGCCCCGCAGCAATCGCCCCTTGCACGTCATCCACAACCATCGGGACGATGGTCAACGGTTTAGACGCGCAGGTAATTTCCACCAGCATACCCGGCTTTAGTACACTGGCAGAAATCTGACCAAAAGCCGCGATAAAACGCCCCTGCCCCGTGACCTCAGGCACTAAAATCCCGGCAGGGCGTAGAATTGGGTTAACGATATCGCCCGGCTTAAGGAGGAACTGAGTTACGGTCCCATCCACCTCGGCAAACACAGTGGATTTTGATATCTCGTTCTCCGACTCGCTCAAAACCGCACGTGCAGTTTCAAGCTGGGCAGGTAGAAGAGTGGTTTGGCGCAATTTGGCACCATCCAGCGTGGCCTTAGCGGCAGCACGCTGACTTTCCGCGCCGGACACTGCTGTTTGCAAGCGTTCCAGTTCCTGCTCACTAACAACGGAGTTGTTTCGCTCCGCCAGCTCCAGACGTCGCTCCAAATCGCTCGTAGCCTGTGCAAGGTCAGCTTCCGTCGCCTCCACCCGAGCGGTGGCGCTCGCGACTTCCGTTGCGGTCAGGCCCAAGGCCGCCTCAATCTCTTCGATACGACGCTGAGCAGTTTGCGCTGCTGCCTCCTGCCGTGTGGTGTCCAGTCGGAAAATGGCCTCGCCAGCTAAAACGTCTTCATTATTGGCAACATAGACTTCCGCAACCCGCCCCGCGCGATCCGACAGAATAGTAATTGTGCGAAACGCCGCAGAGACATTCCGCGTTGAGGGGTGGAAATAGAAGATCACCGTGATCAGCGTCACAGCCAATATTGCACAGGCGGTCAAACCCCACCGCAATTCATACCAGACATTGAACAGGGTTATTTCGTGCCCCCAACGCTTGCCTTGCTTATAGCGGCGATACAGATAGTCCGGGACGATTGTGATCAGTGCAGAGAAGACCAACTCAAGCATCGTCGCTCTCCGAGACGTCTACTTCGGTCTTGAGTGGAAAGATTTCATGCAACGGCACGGCGGCGATCAAAATAGCCGCGATCCAGAAAGCGTTGTTCAGGGTGAAGAGAGAGATCAACCCAAGCACACCGACCAACTGCATTTGGACCTTATGAGCACCTGCCGCCATGCGGTCTGGAATGGCCTGTACGGTGAAGTAGAGTGCACCAAAACCCAGCAGCACTATCACTAGAACCAATCCGACAACGATCAGAAACCCGTCTGTCTCCCCCGGAGGTGTTACCCAGAATGGGAGCCTCGCCATCGCCTCATCAGAAATAGAACTGTTCACCTGTACCCCCAAAAATCCAAGTGATCACATTCGAATATAACTGATTGAAATCAAAAAGACCAATCTCGCTGCAGATGGCGAAGTGGCTTTGATACGGCTTGGTACCGCGTGATTAAGGTTGTTGGCGAGCAGACCTGCACACAACCGCTCCACATCGTTCGCAACACTTCAAAATGGAAAAAGCAGTAGGTCTGAACAGTAGACCAAGCAGGGCAGTAAAGAGGTTTGCACGCTTTGATTTGCACAGCTTGGCGGAAGAGGTTGTGCATATTAGAGTGTGACACTAAGGTGAGACACACTGCAAACCAACGCGCTGCAATAGTGTTTACTATCAGTGCATTAGGCGTTCGGCGGCGTTTCCCCTAGGCTCCACCAAAACCTAACTGGAAAATCCTCCATAGTTCTTCCATAAATATGCGTGTTTCTTCCATTTTCAGGCTGACGCGGCGTGTCGCACCTGGCACACGATTTTCATCACCCTCTATCGGCCCGGCTGTATCAATTGGCTGGGAACGCATCGTTGCAGGTTTGATATTTGAGATTTTTTGTCAATCTTGCGCTGGTCGTTCTGCGCATGATTTGCGGCCTCGCGGATCGGATTGGGGTTTTTGGCTAAACCGATCAAGGGCGAGTTTGTCATTCTTTGAGCGTGCTACGACCCTGAGCAACCGTAACCAGCATGCACGACTTACGGCTCAATCGCCGCAACCACCGCCATCGCCCGAACCACAATCACCTGCATCGTCGTCGGCAAACGGGTCGCCGCTTTCAAATATCAGCGTGAGTTCACTTGTCGACGTCAGGCTGTTGAGGGCAATCACAAAACAAACGACCGGTACAGTCAGCCAAAGAAATCCAAATAGTAGATTGTCACTTTGCACGATGGAGCTACCGCCGATGCAAATGAACACCGCCAAGAAGATCAACATCAGAAAAGTTCCAAGCCTGTCTTTTTGTCTCCAGATCCCTTTTGGGGGCGTTCCGAACAGGGCCGAATAGGCTTTGACGGTGGCCTTGTAGTCATCCAGATGTTGCGCGCCCAGGCTACCAGGATTGTGGTGCACGGGCTTGCCCAGCTTCTTGCAAAAGACATCCCAATAGTCGCGACTGTGCTGCATATGCAAATGCCACACCAAATCCACCGCCTTCGAGGGCACATTACGCTCGTGCCGTGTAGCACAAAGATACATGAATTTTTGATATTCGGCGATCGCTACTTTGGCGGTATCGAGAGAGATGCGGTATTCGTCCATCAGTTGTTCAATGAACGGTTTGCCTGCAGCATCATCAGGCATCTTGTGCGTCTTAATCAGCTCCCATAGCTGAATATTGAGAGAGGTCATCGGAGCCTCCTGTGTTTTCTCTTTTTCAGTTTTTGGCTAACGCACAAATATGACAAGTATGTGACACGCTGGTTCTCACGGGCTGCGCGGACACTGCCGCTACCTGAAGCCGGGAGGACCCCGCCGTGTAAACTCCAGTTGCCCTTGAGGGAACGGTGTCCTTCTCAGGGTCTTTGCTAGCATCGCAACCCGTCAGGTCAGCTCCGATCGTAGGTGTGTGAGCGGCAGACGAAACAGATGACTCGCTTAACATGGGAACGTTTGTCCCGCTGAAATCATAACCATCCAAAAATCATAACCATCCAAAGCGTCAGGACAGCCTCACGCGGCTTTGTCCACACCAAGGTGGAAAGTATCGGCGTGTCGTTCGCGAAATCAATCATCGTTATGATCCGCATTTTGACGGCATTCGGCACATCGACCGAAAGTGGCGAAACAATCTGATCGAGAGTTATCATGCCGCCATGAAAAGACTGTTTGGATACCGCCAAAGCTTTCGCTCTTTGCGAACGGCCAAAGCGACCCTAAGCGGCCTGGAGACCCTCAAACAAGGCCACATTCGTCACAAACGATCAGGCATTCTTGGAGAGCGCCAGTTCATCGCAAAGCTATTCGAAGCCGCGTAGTTCATCGACGCTCGCCCGCGCAAATCCAGACCAAATAGATTAATGCAACAGTCCCCTTCGTCAGCTTGTAAGTAAGCTACATTTTGGACTTTTATTCAAAAATATTTTTACACAATTTGATCCCTAACACGTGTTTAAAATGCGACCATAAGTTGAATTTAGCCCGGTTCACAAAATTTCCCCTGACGATAGCTTCGACGCACAAATAGAGGAGAAAGTGAATGGCTAAGAAACCTAAGTTAACCACCGCATTCGGGGCCCCGGTCCCTGACAACCAAAACATCATCACAGCAGGTCGTCGCGGCCCCGCGTTGCTGCAGGATGTATGGTTCCTTGAAAAAATGGCGCATTTTGACCGCGAAGTGATTCCGGAACGCCGCATGCACGCCAAAGGTTCCGGAGCGTACGGAACGTTCAAGGTAACCCATGACATCACTAAATTCACTCGCGCCAACATCTTTTCCAAAATCGGAAAAGAGACAGAGATGTTCGTTCGATTTTCAACCGTAGCGGGTGAGCGCGGAGCGGCAGATGCTGAGCGAGACATTCGTGGCTTTGCCATGAAATTCTATACTGACGAAGGCAATTGGGATCTCGTCGGCAACAACACCCCGGTCTTCTTTTTGCGCGATCCGCTGAAATTTCCCGACCTTAACCACGCGGTCAAACGAGACCCGCGCACAAACATGCGTAGTGCAGACAACAACTGGGATTTTTGGACTAACCTACCTGAAGCCCTGCATCAGGTCACCATTGTGATGTCGGATCGTGGCCTACCCGCAACCTATCGGCACATGGACGGTTTTGGTAGCCACACATTCAGCCTGATCAATGCAGACAACGAACGCTTCTGGGTCAAGTTCCACTTCAAAAGCGCGCAAGGGATTAAGAACCTGACCGATGCCGATGCAGCTGAAATCGTCGCTGCAGACCGTGAAAGCCATCAGCGTGACTTGTATGACAACATCGAGCAGGGCAATTTTCCGAAGTGGACGATGTTTGTGCAAATCATGCCCGAGAAAGAAGCGGGCAGCTATCACATCAACCCGTTCGATCTGACCAAAATCTGGCCCAAAGCGGACTATCCTCTGATCGAAGTTGGTGAGTTCGAGCTGAACCGGAACCCCGAAAACTATTATGCGGAGGTTGAGCAGGCCTCGTTCGCGCCTTCCAGCGTAGTACCAGGCATCGGATTCTCACCGGATAAAATGTTGCAGGGGAGGCTGTTTTCCTATGGTGACGCAGCTCGCTACCGGCTGGGCGTGAACCATTCGCAAATTCCGGTCAACGCGCCGCGTTGTCCTTTCCATTCTTATCACCGCGATGGCGCGATGCGGGTCGACGGCAACTATGGGTCTACTCTGGGTTATGAACCGAACATGTTCGAAGAGTGGCAAGAACAGCCCGATTTTTCCGAACCGCCCTTGTCGCTTGAGGGTCAGGCCGATCACTGGAACCATCGCGAGGATGAAGACTACTACTCGCAACCCCGTGCCTTGTTTCAATTGATGACTGCAGATCAGAAACAACAGCTGTTTGACAACACTGCGCGAGCCATCGCTCCGGCTCGTATCGAGATCAAGCACCGTCACATCCGTAACTGTCATAGGGCCGATCCGGCCTATGCGCAGGGCATCGCGGACGCGTTGGGAATCAATCTCGGCGATGTTGCAGACCTGTAACGACACCCGGCCCGGAGTGCGCTACGCAGTCGGGCTTTTCCACAAATTTCAGGACTTTCTCTATGACAAACTCTCACGACCGTCTTTCAATAAACCGCCGCACCCTTTTGGCAGCGGGGTCCGGAATGACCTTAACCGCAGCTGTCCCGGCAGCCGCGCTAGCGTTTGATACGCCGAAGGATGACTTGTACCATCAAGTTGCAACTCTGATTGAGGAGCTTGAAAGCGATCATGGCTCGGGGCTTGCTGCTGTCAACTGGTCGCGACGCCATATTGCCAATAAATTGCGCGCGGCTTTGAATCTACCAGTTGAGAAACCCGTGTACGATGCTGACTACACAGAGTTCTATAAGAAAACACTGTAGGCGCGACTTGAGGGCAGAGCTAATTGTGTCCGTCAGCTAGTCTTTCTAGTTGCTGCGGACCGCTCTGCCGACATGCTCCTTGGGCTTTCGTCCGAGACTTGACACACCTTGTGCACACAAATTCTTGCTTACCGCATCGCAGAACTTTGAGCTTCCCCCCAATTATTGGACAGTCTGCGGCGTAGATTAAGCTACTTTTTGCTCCTGATGATTGGTTTGGTTTTATTCCTTTCGCAGCCAATAGATCACGGCTGGTGGCTTGCCGCCAAGAGCGGAATGAGGACGCTTTTGGTTGTAAAACTCGATCCATTTCTCAACGCCCGCTTTTGCATCTGATCCGGTCTCCCAGACGTGCAGGTAGACGCATTCGTATTTCAACGACCACCGGAGCCGCTCGACAAAGATGTTATCGAGGAAGCGAACCTCCGTCAGCAGGTGTTTCCCGCGAGTTCTATTAAGGATCGGGAGACAACGACTGGTGCCTCCCGAGAATTGATTTCTACTGTGACATCCCGCCTTCGGTCGAAATCTGTTCTTCAACGTGAGACTGATTGGTTATGTCCGAACCCCGCGGAGGATAGTCCTTGAACGTAGATAGGTGGTTTTGGACGATTTTGGCAGCAGGACCAAAGGCCCACATTTTGTTGCCCATCCACCGTGTATACATCCCCGACTCTTCGGCCGCTTTTTCGTAGGGATCGCGACGCAGGTTGAACAGCAAAGGGGCGTTCAGCTCCTCTTTTGGCCCTGCCCAACCTTCGGTCTGGATCGTAAAATGTGCTTTCCAATCGCCATGGCGCACGGCTTGCAGATCGGGGCCCTCATAGTAGATGATCTCTTCCCGGTTACTCTCCCCCTCACCAGTTAGGAACGACAGTTGGTTGTACCCATCCAGGTGCACCTGATAGCCCTCGTAACCCTCCAGCAATGAACCGGTCAGATCATCGGGCCCGCCAGCAGCGGCAACAAGGGTGGGCATCCAGTCAAGACCGGCAAAAATACCGTTGCTCACAGTTCCGGCAGGAACTTTACCGGGCCAGCGAATGATGGCGGGGACGCGGAAGCCGCCTTCCCAGGTAGTGCCCTTTTCGCCATGGAACGGCGTTGTTCCACCGTCCGGCCAGGTCATGGTTTCCGGTCCGTTGTCAGACGTAAAGACCACAATAGTGTTGTCCGAGACCCCCAATTCTTCCAGTCGCGCCATGACTTTGCCCACGTTGTCGTCCAGCTCTTTCATCACGACGTCCTGCAGGCCGCGCCCGTCACCCAGCATGGCCTCGTATTCGGGGCTCAGATGCGTCCAGACGTGCGCGCGCGCCGGGGCCATCCAGACAAAGAACGGCGTTTCGCTGTCGACTGCGCGGTCGATGAAGTCCAGCGTGTGGGCTGTCACTTCGTCGTCCAGCGTCTTTTGCCGCTCGGGCGGGGCTGGACCATCGTCGATGATGCGTTGTTTGCCAACCAAACCCCAACGCGGATCTACCGTTTCATCGACTGTATCCGTGGCATAGGCATGAATGATGTTCCGAGGGCCAAATGTATCGTTGAAGTTCTGGTCCTTAGGCCAGTCTGGATCGGATGTGTATTCCATCGCGTTCAGATGATAGAGCCAGCCCCAATATTCATCGAAACCTTTCACCGTCGGCAAGAATTTATTCATATCTCCCAGGTGGTTTTTGCCAAATTGCCCGGTCGCATAGCCCAGAGACTTCAGCATATTGGCCAGGGTTGGATCATCCTCGCTCAGACCTTTTTCAGGGTCTCCGGGCAGGCCGACCGTGTGCATTCCGGTACGTACCGGCAACTGCCCGGTGATGAAGGCGGATCGCCCGGCAGTGCAGCTTGGCTGCGCGTAGTAATCCGTCAGACGCATACCGTCGGCGGCCAGTTGATCAAGATTGGGGGTTTGGATGCTTTTCACACCCTGATGATAGCTGCCAAGACTGGCCCAGCCGACATCATCGGCCATAATGACAAGAATATTGGGCTGGTCGGTTTCGGCCAATACCGGCAGGGCACAAACCGTCGCCGTGGCCAGCGTGGCGGATACCGCAATAGATCGAAGAGCGAACATTGTTACCTCTGTGGACTTAGAAAAAGATCTCGATGGTGGAAATATCGAAGGGTCCATCAGGGATAGCGATTGAGACATTCTTGTCGCAACAGAGCTTTACCATGATTTCATATTGTGAAATCTAAAACACGAAACTTGAAATGAAATTGGCCGCACGATGAACGAAAACGCATTGACCGCCTTTCTGGTATTAGCGGAAACCGGCAGCTTTCAAAATGCGGCTCGTGTGATGGGTGTCTCGAACGCGTCCTTGTCCCGCTATGTCGGGCAGGCTGAGGATCAAACGGGCCTTGTTTTGTTCCATCGCAGCCGCAACAGCAGCACATTGACACGCGCGGGGCAAGAATTTCTGCCAATTGCGCAGGCGCTCCGTGAAGATTTGAACCGCTATGCAACTCGCGTGGCTGGATTGCGTGAATCCGGGCCGGGCACTTTGCTAATTGGGTGCGGGCCGCTCACCACAAGAACTTTGATCCTGCCTGTCTTACGCGTCGTGCGACGGGCGGTACCTGACCTGCGTTTCCGAATTCTGGTAAGTGCCTACGCGCGTCCACTAGACTTATTGCAGGCGGGCGAATTCGACGTGTTCCTCGGCGATCTGACTTACACACCCGAAGCCGAAGACGTCGAGATCATGGTGATGGAGAAGCAAACTATCCAATTCGTCGCTCATCGAGACCATGAGATTCACCAGCGCGGTCCGCAAACCATGGCAGGTATTTTCGACTTTCCCTTTGCGTCACCGCATCTGCATAAACACTGGAAAGCTGCCCTGACGAAGGCACTTGGTGGCGGTGTTGAGGCCGTCGAAAAGGTCAATTCACAGCCGCATATCGAATGCGACGACTACAACCTCCTGACCGGGCTGTTGGCGGAGCCTGACTTCGTGGTGGGAGGGATGCCGGACTCGTTCGCGGAACTGATCCGCACAAAGACTGTCAGACCCGTGTCGATGAAACAGAATTTGACTTGGAACATCTGTGCGGCGCGCAAGTCGCAGAACACATCTGCCGCAGTTGAATTGTTTTGGAATGAGCTTGTTAGTTATAGGGCATGATCGGAGAGCCTGCCGTGCTCTCACCGCAACGCCCAGACCGTAAATCTCTTCAGCTAACGGAAGGGGTACAGCGCCTCGAGTGTTCTCAATCAGCCGGAACATGTTACGCAACTGCATGTGCTCTTCTGGCAGCGCCAGTGGCCCCTAAGGGTCAAATTTTCTGACACGCAGCAGTGCCGGTGTTTCACTGGATAATTTCATTGCGCAAACCGTTTTTTCAAAGGGGCGGGCCACATCGATTGCATCGGCTCATCAGTATTGTTTCGGTTAAAGGAACTGATAGGTGGTTTGAAACAGACGTGGCCAGCCAAATTCTGCGGGGGTCGTCGGCCGCTTAGTCGATTGATCCAATCATCATTTCCCCAACCAAAGGCATATTGTGTAGGTCACGGCCGCTAACAGCCGCGAACGCAACCGAGTTTGCCGTTCCCAGAGGACAGGTCGCCAGTTTCATCGCCGTACCCACAAGTTGGATGTTCTGATAAACCGCGCCAACCTCTTTCAACACCAACGCGTAGGCCAAATCGCCATAGGCCGCTCGGACGGCAGTCATATCCGCAGAGAGCAGTAGCAGAACTTGCGTATGTTCAGAGCGGTTTGCCGACGCGGCGGCGTCCTTCAGCATGCTACACAACAGGGCGTTAACTTCTGCGATCATGTTAAGGCCATGCTCAGCACTGTCATAGACGTACAGACCGGCTTCTAGACCTTCGCAACGATTGACCAAAAGATACGCGGTCAACGCGTAAAGGCCGCCTCCGCTCGGATAAGAATGGTGTTGACCCAACGGATGGAAACACCGGAACAACAACTCGCTCAATTGATCCTTCGCAATTGGTGTGCGCCCTTGTTCACGGCGGCTCTGGCGATTGCGGGACACCACGGTGAACGGAGGATCACCTGCGGCAAGGGCGTCTACATCATGTTTCGGCAGGACTATTTCCGGGTCATTGCCCGGGGTTTGGGTTGGGCGCTGCGCTGCTCCGGTTTTGCCAATATGCGCGCGGGTGAACCCTAGGCGGGTGCGCTCGACAAATAGGGTTTCGTGAACCGGCGCAGCGGGTTTTTCGTCGCACTCCAGCAAACCGCACCAAGCAAACAGGCAGATAACAGCCTCGAAAACTTCCTGCTCAATCTCGGGCACACTGTTTGCTGCATTTGCGGAGTCTGATCCGGCAGAGAGCTCGAAAATCAGCGGTGACAGTTTGGCGTCCAAAAGTTGCATCGAAGCCCAGCTTCCTGGTACCCGCGCCTGCAACCCTTGCTTTTGCGGAGACAACAGTGTTTCACGAGACAGCCTAAGACTGTTTTTAGGCGTGAAATTCGGAAGGCCCGAGACAGGGGAGCGTTGCGGAACACAAACCGCGATAGGCTTGTCATCCTGCATAACGAACCGACAGAGAAACCCGCGTTGATCCAGACGAAACAAAAACGATGCACAGACATCCTCTGCCTCCGGGTTTCCGGATACGAAATTCGTGAGGTCTGTTTCACTCATAAAGCCCAGCGCAAGCTTCTGGGCAAGCGTCACATGGGCATCGTCTGTCAGGTTGATCGACCCCATCGGACTATTGAGCCTCGTTTCCCCCGCTATCGTTTCCAGCAGAACATCAGGCGCCAGCCCATAGGCCCAGATCGTCGGTCGCTCCATCATATTCCTCCTGCCAGGCTATCGCCGTGACTTTGCCGCCCGGCCCGGTTGGGGCTCAACACGCGCGTCTGAACGCACAGTTCTTCCAACGCAGCCCGCTGACGTTTCTGGAATACCTGTTCGACACCTTCGGTAGCGTGTCGCAATTTGACCTGGGTGCTGGCCCGATCGTCTTTGTGCACGACGCCGATATGGTGCGAGCGTTGCTTCGATTTCACGAGGCTGACCTGCGTAAGCCCGACTTTTTGCGAGATTCGAATACAGGCTATTGGGGCGACGGCCTGACAACACTGAATGACCCCGAGACTTGGCGGGCTCGACGACAGGTTTTGCTGCCGTTGTTTCGCAGCAGTCTGCGCGCACCTCGACTGGCTTTGGTAGCTGAGCTTGCACATGAAACCATAGCGCGCTGGAAAGGCGGTGAACAGATTGACCTGCCCCACGAGGTTCGGTTGCTGATCAGTCGCCTCGCAATGCGCAGCGTGTTGGATGCCGACGTTCAGGGCTTTGGTACGGACCACAGGCGCAGTGGACTTGTGACCATGCAAGAAGCCTATGGCGAGGATTTCACCGCAACCCTGAGACATGTCACTGGAGCACTGCAGATGACGCGTCCTCGTGCGCCCGCGCGCATGGACAATGTGGTTGCCCTTATCCATGCGCGGTTTGACGAGTTTGTCGATCGCGGTGACATTCTGTCGGCATTGGTTGCGGCCCAGCGCAACGCGCCTGAAACTCTGTCTAGGCAAGATGTTATTGGCGAGATTGTTCAGATGCTGTTTGCCGGGCATCTCACGATTCCATTTGCCTTGACCCAGTTTTGGCGCGATGTCGCCAGCCACAAGTTGCATGAAGGGCTGCATGCCGAAGCGACGGCTTTTGATGAAGAGAAACGCCTGAACGTTGCGACCCTTGGCGCAAGCGATACGGTGGCAATCCTTCGCGAGTCGATGCGCCTGTCGCCCCCTGCGCCTATTCTCTACCGAGAAATCGCCAAAAGCCTTACGCTGCATGACTATCAACTGCCTGAAGGTCTTGGGGTTTGGATCAGCCCGGAATTGCTGCATCGGGATCCTCGTTACTTTGCTCAGCCATCCCAGTTTCAACCCGACCGCTTTGCCGCGGGCCGCGTAAAGCCCAACTCAGCCAAAGCTTATATTCCTTTCGGGGCAGGTCCAAGAGTTTGCGTCGCGGCCGCTCAGTCACTTTTGCAGATGGCCGTTATAATTCAAGTAATTGCGCAAAAATACAGCCTTCGCCCGATAGCGGGGACAGAAGGTCAGTTTGAAGTTCTAAGCAGAAACCAAACCTGAATTTAGACATGTAGATGAACCGGTTGTGAACAAGACAACAGAAACCCAACTCGCACCTTGATCGACTCCTTAGCCTGTGAAAAGGTTAACAAAACGCTAAGGCCTAATGCAGATTGGCAGAAGGCGACCTAAAATAGGGAGGGATGTTCCATGACAGCACCAACAAATGAAGACTGGGGCAAAATGCACGCCAAGGCTTGGAAAGACCCAGAGTTCCGGACGCTGCTAGAGCAGGACCCGACCTCAGCGGTCAAGGCGTATGGCGAAGAGATCGGCAAAACCTTCACTCAGATCGTAAACGTCGGCGACCGGCCAGACGGTGTGCATGACGATGATTTGCATGAGCATAACACCGCAGTCGCTCCGCCGGCGTGCTGCTAAGGGCATGGGCCCCAATGTATGCCAGTGCCATTGCGGCACCGCGGTTTAAATCAAGCCTAGAGGCGATCGTTGTCCCGGAAGAGGGCTTGTACCTTTTCAGCCACAAGGGCCATGTTTGCCTGACCAGCCCAATTTTCTCGGATCTGGCACCATTGCTGGACGGGTCTTTTCTGGTTGACGACATATTTGACCAACTGTGCCGGCGCTATGTCAGTGCCGACATATTCTCAGCGTTGGACATTCTGAAACAGCGCGGCTTTCTAGCTGAAGATACGGCCTCCATCCCCCGCGAGCAGCAAGCCTTCTGGGAATGCGCTGGGGCATTGCCGTCGCAAGCGGCGGAACGTCTAGCAAACGCGACGGTCGATGTAATCTGCGACGATGGAACTGCCGAAGATCTGCGCATGTTGCTTGAAAGGAACGGGCTTTGTGTCGCGGATCGCGGTGAACTGAGTGTCGTTGTTGCAGACGATTACCTAAACCGGGACTTGGCCGAGTGGAACAAAAAGGCCGTCGCAGAACAAAGACCATGGATATTGGTTAGCCCTGGCGGAATGGAAAGTTGGCTGGGCCCGGCGTTTGTTCCGAGCGAAACCGCATGTCTCGAATGTTTGACGCAGCGCCTTCGGTGGCACCGCAGGGTCGATACCCACATTGGTCGTCTAAATGGCTTGGACAAAGCGCGGCTGGCCCCGCAAGGTAGTCTTGCCGCGTCAAAATTTGCGGCCTTGGCCGAAATCGCGACGGAAGTAGCGCGCTGGATCGGAACAGGCCGACCAGCGATGTTGGCCGACCGAGTGATCAGTACAGATCATCTGTCAATGCAACGAAAGACCCATGTTCTGACGCGTCGCCCTCAATGCCCGGTATGTGGCGATCCCGCACAGACGCAAACGACACCCGATAGACCGGTTCTGCGATCCCGCCCCAAGCTGCAAGGAACAGATGGCGGGCACAGATCGCGCCGCCCCGCCGATATTCAGGCTGCTCTGGACAGGCATGTCAGTCCGATCACCGGTATTGTCGGCGCGCTGGAACCAGGTATCCGCAGCGGGCCAGACGGCAGCCCCGAGTGGATCACACCGACTTATTCCGCCGATCACAACTTCTCGGATTTGCACGACAGCAAGTTCTTCCTGCGCGAGGGTCTGCGGCGACGGTCTGGCGGCAAGGGGCGCAACCCCAAACAGGCTCGCATTAGCGCGATAGCTGAGTCATTGGAACGGTACTGCGGAGTGTTCGACGGCTCGGAACCTCGGCATCTTGCCCGGTACCGGGACCTAGACACGGCGATCCTGCCAAACGCGTGTCAGGGCTATAGCGCCCAGCAGTTTGCGGATCGGGCCGAGCTTAATCGCAAGACGCACAAGGCCTATTGGGTGCCTGAACCTTTCGACCCTGAGGCACAAATCGAATGGACACCGCTTTGGTCATTGGGAGAAGCGCGCATACGCCATCTGCCGACCTCCATGTGCTATTTTGGCTATCGAGGACCCGACCCAAGTTTCGGCCGCGCCGACTCTAACGGCTGTGCCGCCGGCGGAACACTGGAAGAAGCCATTCTGCAGGGGCTATTGGAGCTGATCGAACGCGACGCTGTCGCGATCTGGTGGTACAACCGGCTGAACCGGCCAGGCGTCGACCTGGCCGCTGCGCGCGACCCTTACGGTCGTGACCTGTCTGCGCACTATGCCCATCTGCATCGAACCCTCACGGTGGTAGACGTTACAAGCGATATCGGGATCCCAACTTTTGCAGCGATATCGGCCCGAACAGACAAACAAGAAGAAGACATCATCTACGGCTTTGGTTGTCACCTTGACCCAGAGATTGCCCTGTCGCGAGCTTTGACGGAAATAAACCAATCCCTTGAAGCCGTTCCTAAAACGTGTGGCACAACCATGCAGCAAAGCTATCTTGGCAATTCGGATGCAATAGATTGGTGGCGCACAACACGGCTGCATGAGGCGCGCTACCTTGTGCCCGACGAAACGCAGCCCATGCTTGCGCTGGACAGAACGCGCAGCCTCGCAGCTGACGACGTGCTTGTGGATATCCAGACCTGCCTCTCACGTTTGAAAGCAAAGAACATCGACGTTCTGGTACTGGATCAGACCCGACCGGACGTGAATTTCCCGGTTGTGCGGGTCGTTGCACCGGGCTTGCGCCACTTCTGGGCCCGGTTCGGCACCGGACGGCTTTATGACGTTCCCGTAGAGCAGGGTTGGCTTGCTGAGCGGACGCAAGAGAATGACCTGAACCCGCATGTGATACAGTTTTGACCGCAACCAAATAGGAATTCGGATATGATCAGCCCTACCCCTTTTGACTATGCCCGCCCTTTCGACATTATGATCGGGATGTGGACCGGTCATTCGATCGTCTACGATAACAAGGGTGAATACCTGTACACTGGCCCGAGCATCCTGACCATCGACTGGAAAGAGCCCGGGAAGGTCATGCACTACCGGCAGGAAGACCTTGGCAGCCTTGACCAACTGATCCAGGAACACGAACACGGAAAAGCCCTTGAAGACCTTTTTGTGCTGCGAGAATTTGAACTGCAGGTTGATGGCAAATCGTGCCAATCGATTACTGGCGCGGTCAAGGTCCACGGTGTCGAAAGCTCACCGGGGACGTATCTGTTCCACCTCAATTTTCCGACCGGGGACTACTACAACAACCAGTATTTCCTGAATCCCAACCAACGGCGCATTATTGGGCCTTTTGTCCCGCGGGATGAGGAAGGTAAAACCAATGGTTTTCAGTTTGTCGTGTCGCAGACCTTCGAACGCATCTCTTATGATGTCCCCAAGGACGCATTCTGACACGCATGGTCACGCCAGCAGCCTCTCAGCCCTTTACGCCAACCAAGGAAAGCGCACATGCGCTGGTAATTGGTGGCGGCATAGCAGGGCTGCTATGCGCCCATATGCTGAAAGACCGGTATACGCGCGTCACGGTGCTTGAACGGTCTGAATATGCCCAACCAAACAGCAGCGCCCCAGCGGCCCGCTCAGCCGTACCGCAAAGCCATTGCCTGCACATGCTTATGGGTGCCGGGGCCCGCGCGTTTGACGATCTGGTGCCCGGTTGGCGCGCGGAATTGATCGAGCTGGGTGCAGTACCATACGATGCGGGCGCGGATGTCGCGATGCGGGTATCTTCGGGATGGCTCCCGAGGGTTGAAACCGGCATAACTCTGTACGGCGCTTCGCGGTGCCTGATTGAAACGGCGCTGACCCGATTACTGAGCCGCGCCGGAAATATACGCATCCGGCAAGGCGATCGCGTCATGGGTCTGACGCTCACGCCAGACGCATCGCGCGTCTCTGGTGTCCGGGTTCAGACGACCACGGGCGTTGTTCAGGTCTTGGACAATGCCGACCTTGTCATCGATGCCAGCGGCGCGGCCTCGCGTCTGCCGCGGTGGCTAGCCCAGCACTTCGGAGACACGCATCACATCACCCGAACCGAGATCGCGCCCGGTCGGCAATACGTTTCACTTTGGGTTCGCCTACCTGCGGATAAAGCCCCTGACTGGCAGGGGCTTGCGCTGGCCCCTACCCGCCAATCGAGCGGACGAGCGGGAATGATAATGCGTGCTGAAAATGACCTTTGGGGCGTGGTATTGCAAACGCCCGAAACTGAACCTCTGCCCACTGATGGGCCGGGTGTACTGAAGCTGGCGGCAGGTTTGTCCGACCCCACCTTGAGCGACATATTGGAACACGCCGAAACAGTCGCGACGCCGCATTTGTTTGGGCGCACGGCAAACCGTCGACGTCGGTATGAGGACTATCCCTCGTGGCCCGAAAACCTATTTGCTCTCGGCGACAGTGTTTGCGCGCTGGATCCCTATGCCGGGCTAGGAATGACTGCGGCCGCGCGGGGGGTCCAGCTGCTTTCGCGATGGTTGGATCAGCCAGAACCACACGCGCGGTCTTTCCAGTCTCAATTGGCCCGGCACAATGAATGGCCGTGGCGCATTGCCACCGGAACATGGACAGACCCTGAAGCAAATACCAACCTGACACCTCAGATCGAAAGTCTTGTTCAAGCCGCGCCGTTTGACCCAGCGTTGGCCATAGTTTTGCTGGAGTTTCAGCATATGCTACGCGCACCCGAATCCCTTTTGAATGAGGCCGTAGCATGAAAGTTGCTGTATTGGGCGGAGGCACCGCCGGATTCATCGCTGCGGCCCATATGACCCGCTATTTCCCAAAGGCGCAGCTTTGGCATATCTACGATTCCCGCATTCCGACGATCGGCGTTGGTGAGGGAACCACACCGCGGTTCCCGTTGTGGCTAGACGAAGTCACCGGCGTCGGCCCGGATGAAATCGCGGAACGGTGCGGCGCGACGGTCAAATCGGGGTCCTATTATGAAGGTTGGGGATCACGGGACGTGGATTTCGTGAACCGTTTCCAGCCACCGCGCCTGTTCGGATACCACTTTGACGCCGGTCGCGTGACTGGCATTATCCGAGACCATGTGCGCGCAACCCAGATGGATGCGAGGGTGGTTTCGTTGGACAGCTTGCCCGGCGGCGTGAACATTGGTTTTGAGGATGGCAGCCATCTGCACTGCGACTATGTTCTGGACGCGCGCGGTTTTCCTCCGGGGGCGTGGGATCAAGCACCGGCAGACCCTGACATAATCCGAATGGATTGGATCCCAACAGGCCGCGCGATGGTGCGCCGCCTTCCGCCCAGCCCGGACACCAGCATGTCCCGTATCGTTGCCCGGCCACACGGATGGATCTTCCAGATACCGCTCAGGGAATGGACATCGTGCGGATATGTGTTCAATCCCTCGCTAAGCAGCGATGAGGACGTATTGGCGGATTTCGACAGCTTCCTCAAAGAAGAAAGTGCGGAACTGGCCGAAATTCGCGTTCGGGTCAGTTTTCCGAATTTCATGCGGCGCACGTGGTTTGATGGGCGCGTCTTTACTATCGGCAACGCGGCCTCGTTCGTTGAACCGCTTGAGGCCACCGCCATTGGCGCAACGATCATGCAGGTCCGTATTGCGCAGCGCTGGATGACGGACCATCACCCCCAAAGCACAACAGATATCCAAGCCGTCGATCATGCCAACAGAACAATGCGGGCTTATGTCTTGCGCAACTCGTTGTTTATCGCCTGGCACTATGTGCGTGGTTCACGCTGGAACAGCCCGTTCTGGGATTTGGCTGCGCGCAGTCTTGAGTACGCTGGAAAACACGCGTACCTGAGGGGGCATATCGGTGCCATGAGTGATTTTCTGGATGTCGGACGCGACTTACCGGGCACGGAAATCGGCGCTTGCACGAAACAGGATATTTGGGAGCAGGACATCTTGCCCAAGCTGACTAAATTCATCCCGTTCGGAAACTTCTCGGAACTAAATTTTGCACAAGTTGGCCATGGTATAGGCTATTATAACGCAAACAATACGTCGGCGGGTAACGGCACACATGTCTAGTATCAATATGTCCTTCGTCCCGGGCTTCCAATTGTCCGAACGTCTCTATGAAGGCACCAACTCCTTTGTGTTTCGCGCAACACGGGACTCGGACGGGGAACATGTGGTCATCAAGATCCTCAAGAACGACTTCCCCAGCGCCAGCCGACTTGCACGATACCGCAGCGAGTTTGAGATTACCAACAGCCTGAACTTGCCGGGCGTCATCCGTGCCCTTCAACTCAATCGTCACGACAAATCGCTGATGATGGTGCTGGAAGACTTCGATGGCATTTCAGTCGGTGAACTGCTCTCCAGCCGGGCGCTGTCACATGACGAATTCCTTGAGACCGCCCTGCAGATCACCCGCGCCATAGAGGGCATCCACCAAGCCAACGTCATTCACAAGGATATCTCGCCTCAGAACGTATTGATCAATCCCGGCACGGGAGAGGTCAAACTGATCGACTTTGGAATTGCGACGCAGTTTTCGACCGAACATCCTGTTCTGAAAAGCCCCGAAGTTCTGGAGGGTACGCTTCCCTATATCTCGCCGGAACAGACCGGACGCATGAACCGGACCCTTGATCATCGCACCGACTTTTATTCCATGGGTGCGACTTTCTACGAGATGCTGACCGGCGTGCCCCCGTTTGAGGCCGAAGACAAGCTGGAACTGGTGCATTGCCACGTAGCGCGTGAACCGGTTCCGGCGCATCGCCGCAATCCAGATGTATCGCTGCCCCTGTCGAAGATTGTCGGGCGTATGATGGCCAAAAAGGCTGAAGACCGATACCAGAGCGCCGCAGGAATTATTGCCGATCTCGAAGCCGTTCGCCTTGGCGTGAACCTGGACCGGTTTGAACCGGGACGTCGGGACCAGACCGAACGCTTCACTGTGCCCCAGCGGCTATACGGTCGCGACCGCGAAGTGCGAACCTTGCTAGAGGCCTTTGAACGCGTTCGGCAGGGACCGGCTGAAATGATGCTGGTTTCAGGGTATTCAGGCGTTGGTAAAACCGCGCTGGTCAACGAAGTCCACAAACCGATCACCCGTGAACGCGGGTATTTCATCAAAGGCAAATTCGAACAGTTCAAGAAGAACGACCCATATTCGGGTTTGACAGTCGCGCTGAAAGACCTTGTGCGGCAGCTCTTGACCGAAAGCCAGACACGCCACGCCACCTGGCACAAAGAACTGAACGAAGCCCTGGCGCCCAACGCCTCGGTTCTGTTGGACGTTGTACCCGAACTTGAACTGATCATCGGCCCGCAGCCGGAAGCTCCGGAACTGGACGCCGCCGAGTCGATGAACCGTTTCAATCAAACAGTTCGGCGGTTCTTGCGTGCTTTGTGTGCACATGACCGGGTTGTGGTGCTTTTCCTGGACGACCTGCAATGGGCCGACAGCGCAACGCTTGGTTTGTTGTCCGTGATTTTGACCGATGAAGAAATCGGGCGCCTTCTGCTGATCGGAGCGTACCGCAGCAACGAAGTGGACGCGATGCATCCGATGACCCGTGCTCTGGATGCTGTAAAAGAAGCCGGGGGACGTCTGTCCAGCCTGTCCCTTGCCCCATTGGGTATGTCGGATATCGCCAGCCTGATTGCAGATACGCTACACGCCGACGCATCACGACTGATCGACCTAGCGCAACTTGTGGTACAAAAAACGCAGGGTAATCCTCTATTCGTGCGTCAGTTCCTTACGGATCTGCACCATGAAAAACTGATCACCCAGCAATCCGAGTCAAACGGTGAACCCGCGAAATGGGTTTGGGACATCCAGGCGATCCGCGCTGCCAAAATAACCGACAACGTGGTTGATCTGTTGCTTGAAAAACTGCGGCGCCTTCAACAAGATACGCAGAACGTCCTGCAAATTGCGGCCTGTATTGGCAACCGTTTCGATATTGAAACACTAGCACTGATCCTCAAGATCGAACCTCAACAAGCATTTGAATGTCTGTTGCCCGCAATTAGGGAAGAGATGATTCAGCCATTGTCCGATCTTGTGGTGACGGAAATGGACAACGCGCTGTCGCCGCTTGTCGTTCGGGATTTCGCATTTCAGCACGACAGAGTGCAACAGGCGGCGTATGGCCTAATCGAAACAGACGGTCACAGCAGCGTGCACCTTGCAATCGGACGCCAACTGAGAGCCCGGCTTGCGGAAGATGAAATAAACGACCGTATCTTCGAGGTGGTCGATCAGTTGAATATCGGCCGGGACGATATGGAGGACCGAGCAGAACAGCTTGATCTTGCCCATCTTGACCTGATCGCCGCCCGCAAGGCCTTTGACTCGGCCGCTTACGGTGCCGCGCTGTCTTTCGTGAACACCGCCTCAGAGCTTTTGGGGTCGGACGGCTGGAACCAGAATTATGAGTTGATGTTCGAGGCCCAAAACCTGTCAGCATCTCTGGAATATCTAACTGGTAATTTCGAACGTTGCACCGAAATCGTTAACGCAACCCTTGAACATGCGCGCACCGACCTAGAGAAAGCCGAGATCTACTTTACACGGATCGCCCAGCACACCCTTTTGATGGAGTTCGACGAAGCCATCAATGCGGGGATAAAAGCGCTGGAGCTTGTCGGGGTTCAGATGAGCCTCGAGAACCTCGAAGAGGCTGGGCAAAACGCTATCGGTCAGGCAGCCGGTGTGCTGGGCGAGGGCAACCCAGCAGATCTTTTCGGAAACCCGGACGTGGACAGCCCAGAAATCGCGCTGGCCCAACGTTGTTTGCGGCATTTGACCATTGCGGCCTTCCTGAACAGGCAGGAACTTTTCCCACAGATCGTCGGCACCTCGGTTCAACTGTCGCTCAAGCATGGCAACGCACCGGAATCCGCGTTGTTCTTTGCCAATTTTGGCCTGATCATCGGTGCATTCATGGGCAAGTACCGCGAAGGTCTGGCCTTTGGGGAATTGGCCCTGCGGTTGTGTGACAAGTTCGGAGCGCGCGCGCCGACTGCAACCGTTTGCCTGGTCACAGGTGTCGAGTTGATCCCGTGGGTCCAACATGTTCGCAATGCGATTCCGGTGATCGAACGAGGCTATCGCGAGGGAATGAACTCGGGCGATATCTTGTGGGCCGGTTATCTGGTCATGTATCGGGTCGTGATAGACAGTTTTGCCGGCAAACCGCTGGACCAGGTTCTGGATGCGATGCCCGCGCAACTGGACGCTCTGCACAAAGCCCAGAACCATGGGGCAGCCGCAGGTATCAACGCCTATCGTCTGGGGCTTTCGACCCTCGCCGGGCGCACGCAATCCAGTGCCGATTTCTCCACTGACGACCTGGACGAAGCCGCGTTTCTGTCAGCGTGCGAGCAGAACCAGATGTCCATGGCCATCTGTTTCTATCGGATTTTGAAAGCGCAGGCTCTGTATGTCTTTGGACGCCCTCATGACGCACTGCTCGAGACAAAACTCGTTGAGCCCCTTCTGAGCTTTGTGATCAACCATCCTTGTCTTGCCGATCAACTGCTCTACCAGTCTCTGTCCATTGCGGCTATTCTGCAGCACGGTGACCCCGACCCGGATCTCAGAGCCCAGCTTGATGCAAATCTTGAAAGGTTGGGACAATGGGCTGAGTCCGGCCCAGATAACTTTGAAGCCAAACGCCTAATGGTCGCTGCTGAAGTCGCACGTCTGGATGGCAAAGATGTCGAAGTCCTCGATCTGTTTGACGGGGCCATTGAGGCGGCTCAAAAAGGTCGGTTCCTTCAGGACGAAGCGTTGGCCTGCGAACTGGCCGCGCGATACATCATGACCCCACGACCGAATGCCCGGATCGGGATGATGTATCTGCGGGATGCACGACATGCCTACCGCCTTTGGGGGGCTCAACGCAAAGTCGAAGAGCTTGAGCTGGAGTTCCCGCAACTGCTTGCCGAACATCGCGAGCGTCGCGCCACCAGCCAGCCTGTGACAGAAAGCATTTCTGCGAGTACGCAAGTCGCGACCAATCACTTGCTTGGGCAAGATCTTGACCTGAACACCTTACTTAAGGCCGCGCAAACCATTTCAGCCGAAGTGGTTGTGGGGCGCCTATTGGATCGGCTGCTTGGAATTTTGATCGAGAACGCCGGTGCGCAGCGCGGCGTTCTATTACTGGCGCGCGGGGACGATCTGGTGATCGAAACCGAGGTTAGCGTCATATCCGACGGAACTGGCGTTCAGGAACCCGTTCGGCTCGACTCGGCTGAAGGCGCACGTTTGGTCCCGGCCAGCGTGATCAACTATACGGCGCGTACGCATGATGTTGTCCTTGTGGACGACGCTCAGATTGATGAGCGGTTCATGGTGGACGCCTATGTCCAGGAAAACGAAACACGTTCGGTTCTGTGTCAGCCGATCCTGCACCAGAACGAACTGATCGGCCTTGTATTTCTGGAAAACAATCTGGTCAGTGCAGCGTTTAAACCTGAACGCGCTCATTTGCTTTCACTGCTTTCGGGTCAGATTGCGGTATCTATGCGCAATGCCGAGATCGTTGAACATCTCGAAGACAAAGTCCGCGAGCGCACCGAACAACTTGAGGTTCACGCCAAGTTCCTAGAACAGACCTTTGGCCAGTTTCTGGCCAGCGAAGTCGTCGATCAACTGTTGAAATCTGCGGACGGGATCGACTTTAGCGGTAAGAAGACGACGGTCACGGTGTTGATGTCAGACCTGCGGGGTTTCTCGACCTTGTCCGACACACTGCCGCCAGAAAACATCGTGGCTATGCTGAACAGCTATCTCAGTGAGATGACAAACGTCATTCAGAAATACAACGGCACGATTGATGCCTTTATCGGTGATGCAATCCTTGTGGTGTTTGGCGCCCCCCTGCAAAGACCCGACGACACTGAACGCGCCCTGGCCTGTGCTTTGGAAATGCAGCAGCGGATGGTGCGGGTGAACGAGTGGAACACCGCGAATGGTTTTCCTGAAATCGAGATGGGAATCGGGGTGAACACAGGTGAAGTTGTGGTCGGAAACATCGGCTCGGACAAGCGCGCAAAATACAGTGTTGTCGGTAGCACGACCAATCTGGCGGCGCGGATCGAAAGCTATACTGTCGGTGGGCAAATTCTGATTGCAGATGAGACACTCAAGTCGTCAAGAGCGCCCCTGGAACTTGGCAGCAAGCGCACAGTCGAACCCAAGGGTGCTGGCAAGCCGCTGGTGCTGCACGAACTTTTTGGCGTGGGTGGAACTTATGACATCAGCCTGTCCGCTCAACCGGTCGAATTGGTCGAGATAAATCCACCTCTACCCGTTCACTTTAGGACCGTCGTTGGCAAGCAAGTCGTTGGCGACGCCCAAGAGGGCAAGCTTTTTAAACTTTCCCCGTCGGAAGCCTGTATTATGACGACAGAGGCACCCAGCCCCCTTACGGATCTGCAAATTCAAATCACGCAAGCAAACGGTTCTACCGAACCCCTGACGGTGTTTGCGAAAGTACTGGATCAAAACGATCAGGACGGATGCTTTACCGTTCGCTTTACAGCCGTACCCCCTGACGTTCGAGCGTCGCTTCAGAAGTTCGCTTAGGAGACCTAAACCACAACGCTTCGCTTTCAATTGTGTTGGCGCGACAAAACAAGTCGTCACTGGCAAAGGACTCGTTGAGTTTCCACCCAGACGAATGCGAGGCATTGTTTTGTGTGTGATCCAGCCCCCGTTTCACCGGACAACTAAGCGGTATTGGTTTTTGGCTCTTGTGAACTTGCGCGGCGGTTTCCATTGCAGGTCGCTGTGCGGGTGGTTTCCGCTTTGATCTTGGGATCCAATTTCCCATCAATTAGAGTACGCTTGAAGCGCCGGGGCCTGCTCATCACTAAGCGAGTCAAAATTGAATGCCGATATCCGCGTTCGCCACGTGGCAGATCAGCAGGAACAGGCGCCTTCGGCGTCTGATCTGCAAATCAGCCCTGATTTTTCCAAAAGAGAAATCAGGATCATTGAAATCGGTCTAGGTGCTAGATGAAGGAAGTAAGGCGAAAATGGCAAGGTTCTGTCGCTGGTGGCAGATCTATGTGTCGCCTGACAAGGATACAAATGGCGAACCGAGGAGCAACCATATATTTTATATAACCTTTTGTTAAAATTTTATAAAACCTTAGAAGTTAAAATGGATACCACTAAATATACCACACTAATCATTGGAACTGGCGCTTCAAAGCCTCAGGTTCGAGCATGACGGAACGACCGGTAACTAAGAATAGCAGACACTCATACAAAGTGCAGTGAACGTCTTCTTCGAGCCAAAGCGAACACTCGCTCAAACTTGATTTGGGGGTCATTATTATCCCAAAACCGTCTATTTGACTGACCGGTTGCCAGAATCGCAGTCTTAGGTGATCCTTCAAGAAATCGAAGGATCGCAATATGTTTAGGTTTCTATTAATTGCATTCGGTGTTTGCGTATCTACTTTCGCGTTAGCGCAAGAGTCGTCCGAAGATGTGGCGGGAAAAGATGATACCTCGGCGACCTCGTCCAGCCTGCTAACTGACGCTGAGTTGCAGACATTGGTCGCCCCGGTTGCTCTTTATCCCGACACGTTACTCATACAGATATTTGTCGCGGCCACCCAGCCATTGGAAATTGTTAAGGCTGAGCGGTATTTGCTGGATAACGCCGACCGCGACCCCGTTGAACTTGAGCCGGAAATCGAAGCAATGGGATGGGATCCTTCTGTCAGCGTGTTGGCAACGGCGTTTCCCGAAGTTGTTGGGCAGATGGCCACCCATATCGACTGGACCGAGACAGTCGGCACAGCCATGTTGGCCCAGTCCGATGATGTGATGGATGCGGTGCAGGTCATGCGGGATCAGGCAATTGACAGCGGCGCTCTTGTTTCAGGCCCCGAGCAAACTGTCGAAGTGTCTAACGACGACACAGTAGTAATTACACCGACAGAACCCGAAACGGTATACGTCCCACAATACAATCCCGAGACGGTTTATACTGGCCCGTCAACCGGAGATGTTGTGGGCGCAGCACTACTAACGTTTGGCGCCGTTGCCCTGATCGACGAAATTTTTGACGACGACGATGATTGGTATGACTACTGGGGGTGCCGAAATTGCGGTGGCTGGGGCGGTGGTCCTATTTACAGAAATCCAAACATCGACATAGACGTCGATGGCAACGTCAATATCGGCAATGATATAGATTTAGGTGACCGAACGGATATCGGATGGAACCCCGATCCTGACCGGCAACAGGAGGCCCGGAACAAAATAGCGGATCATAAAAGACCTGAAGGTGGCCGCGGCGACTTGCCGGTTAGCCGTCCTGACGGTCGCACGGATGAGCTGCGTGCAAAGTTGAGCCGAGAATCTGGTGCTGCAGATATCAGCCGGGACCGCGGGGCGGCAGCAGCTGCGGTCGGTGCCGGTGCAGGGGCTGTAGCAGGCGGGGCACTAGCGAACCGGGGAAACGCTAATCGGGACAAGGCCGCTGCAAAGCAACAGGCCATTGATCGTACCAAACGTCCAGATTCAGCGAAAAAGCCAGTCGCACAAAGACCGCAGACCGCCAAGAAGCCGCAGGCGAAGAAAGCCGCATCGACGCAGCGCAAGCCCGCGGCATCCAAAGGGCAAGCGATGAAGAAAAAGGCGTCCGGCAGCAGAACTCAAAGCGCGTCCAAGCGTGGACACGCCGCTAAAGGCAAGCGGAGACGATAAGATGCGTAGATCAGTATTTTCAATTTTGTTGCTTGCCGCGACCACCAGCCCGGCTCTCTCTGAAGGAGCCAGATTTGATACGCCGCAAACCGCACTGGATGCTTTTGTTGATGCGTTGAAGGCTAATGATCAAAGAAAGCTGATCGAAATTTTCGGGCCTGAAGCCGAGGATCTGGTTGGAACGGGTGATCCGGCGGAAGATCAAGAAAGAAGGCAGGAAATGCTTGGCATGTATGCCGAGGGGTATCGTTTCCGGCCTGAGGACGATGGCGTTGTACTTCTTCTGGGTGAAGACGGTTGGCCTTTTCCTATCCCAATTCTGCGAAAAGTTGATGGTTGGCGCTTTGACCTGGAGGCTGGTATCGAGGAACTTTCAGCTCGTGAAATAGGCTTGAATGAGTTGGAAGTGATCGAATTGCTTGAGGCCTATGTTGACCTGCAGGCAGCTTTCCGGCTTGTGGACCATAACGGGAATGGCGTTATGGAATTCGCTCAGACGATCATTTCTGATCCCGAAGAGCAGAACGGTCTCTTCTGGCCCGGAAAAGACAGCTTTGTCGGTGCAGCGCTCGCCCGCGCTGCAGCTTCGGGTTGGAGTGACGGTCAGGCTGACTATGAAGCCGAGCCGTTTCTTGGCTATTATTACACAATCCTGCAAGAGCAGGGTCCTAACGCTCCTGGGGGTGCCTACCCTTATTTCGTCGGGGATCACTTCGTTGCAGGACATGCCTTGCTGGCAATACCGGCAGACTACGGAGAAACTGGTGTCCATTCCTTTCTGGTTGGCGAAAACGGCATAGTCTACGAGGCAGATTTTGGCCCGGAAACACTCAGTATTGCTGCTGAAATTACTGCCTATGATCCAGACACTAATTGGTCACCGGTGGAGTAATGTTTGGATTGATAGTGGCGCTTAAGCTCTGCTGCTTTGCTGAGGCCACTATTTGCGGATCGTGTAACAAGCTTCAATTCGATGGTTACGTATACCCGAACAGGTTCAGCCTGGATCGCTCTTGCAACACACATTGTGACTGCGAGCAAATTGTCCATCTTACGGTTTGATCCATTCTTCTGCCTTAACACGTTTAAACTGAATGATCGGATAGTTCGCAGAGCGGTCTTTCATCTGAAATTGCCGAATGACTGCTGTGAGCCCAGAGCAGACTAAGTGATTTTTTAGTCTTAACCTGATATCACTCATCCCTGGGTGTGTACCAAATTGGTGATGTGTAGGCCCGCTCCTGTATCGAGTGCGGTGCTTCGTCTGGGATCTCCGTTCCGAACACCTTTGCATCGTATGTCGTCCATCGCGGCGTTGGTATTGCCAGCACTCTGACATAGTAAAACGCGTTTTGCGTTGGGTCGAAGTTCGGGTCTTCCCAATATCCGGTGAGAATTGCCTGGCCGATGTCATTTGTCCAAGACGCGTTTTCTACATCCACCGTATTGCCAACCGGGCCGTCACACCCCGCGTTTAGAAGTTCACGCCCGCCACAAGCAACATCATAAACACGTTCCGACGTTGTGCCGTCACTGTTCAGCCAGCCTTTGACAATCTGAATACGGTCGAGGTTAGCCCCATCGGGGTCACGGAGCGCACGGATGAGAAGGCGCGGAGACCGACCGTCACTATCCGCTGGCAAATCCGCCCCCATCGGGACGCCATGTTCATATCCATACGCGGCAAAATCCGCACGTGGCAGGTCTGTTTCGTCGAATTCAAATTCGGCAAAAACACGAATACGCATGAGCGGCCCCGTGGTCGCATAGACTTCCTTCCGAGCAAAAGCATCCCAAATGGCCTCGCGGGTGTTTTCCCTTGCCCAAACGGCCGCCAAACCCGACGCCGAAGTCTGCCATGCATATTGGGCAACACTCTCGTCACCACCAATGCCGCCGACGACTTCTTCAAATCGGATCGGGTCAGCAGTAGGTTCAACAGCCGCGACTTTCCCGAAGAAATTGTCCTCGCCAACCGTGGACAGCGATGTATGAGCATCGGTTGAACCGATCACGCCAAACTTGAACGGGTTTGTCCCTGTTTCCGCCTCGTATCCAAGCCCCCGCCGCAATGCTGCCCGCGCATACTCGCGTGGAAGCATCCCCGGTGTCTTGGGCTCTGGTCCAAGTTGTCCTTTGTCCCACGTTTCGAAGTCAGCAAATTCATCGTCTGGTGATAGCAAGGGATGTGCTTCGCCGTCACCTTTCATTTGCGTGATTTCATAAATCGGTTCCCACTTGGCACGCTGTTTGAAATACTCAACATCGAACGGTTCGCCGGACAAGCGCACTTCGTCGAACATCAACCCGTTGGATAAATTGCCATTGTGCGGGATCGCAAGCAGCTTTTGGCCTGTTGTCTCTTCGGCTTGTTCCATCCAGGCCCAAAGGTCTGCGGGGTCGAAGCTATCAAAGTTCGAGAACGGGATGATCTTGTCAGCGCCCTCTTTGCCACCGTTGAATATGACATTCCTGTGCAGGTTGTTCCGCTGTGGGTTTGAGGTCCACTCGAACCCGATAAGCGCGGTAAACAAACCCGGTTGATTGTGTGCCTCAGCGGCAGAGGTAATGTTGCTCCACGCTGTTTGGTAAATCTCCTGATAATCTGCCAATGGGTCTGTGCCAGTGGACTTGGCTTGGCTCCAAATGGACCATGCGCCGACGGGATCACCGGCTTCGACAGCCGCGTTCAGTTGCTGGCCAAACTCCGTGGAGAGCAGCGTGGCATCTTTGGCCGAGAGCAGCGGCGCAAGACCAAGGTTCTCGGCGTGATCGGCAACAACCAGAAAATCCAATGGTCGGCGCAACCTCGCTTCGACACCGGTGCTGGATGTAACGACTTCACCTTTGGCAAACCTGTATGCTTCATCAGGGCCAAGTACATTGCCGATCATACCGGCATCGGCAGAGTATGATGTATGCAAATGAGTGTCGCCGAAATAGACCTGATTAGGGAAGTTTTGTTGTGGGTAGGGGGAATACTCTGTGTCGCCAGGTTGAGTGCTTGGGACGTCTTCGGCGTGCGCACCAGCCGCAAGCGCGATAGTCAGAATAGATGCTAAACGGATCATTTCCTAACCTCATATTTTGCTCAAAGTTTACAACGCTCAATACAAGTAGCTATGACGCATAATCTGAGCTCTATTCGTCCAGCACAGCAGCCGCTCAATAAAACTCTGCGAACGATGGCTGCGACCCCAAAGCGGCGTACACGCAATAACTAAAGCACACACCTGTATCGAAGTCTCAAATTAAAAAGGTGTTTTAGCGTGGTAAGCTTGCGAACGTTGAGGTTTCATCAACTTTTTGCAGTTTGACGACGCGCAATCTCCTGTCGAATTAGGCCTATGTGCAAACGTGCATCATATGCTCCCTGGCGGTATGCGAGCGGCAGATTCAGATTTGCAAGGGCGGTGTCCACGTCTTCGATATTTTTGGCGACTTCTTCAAGCTCAGTTGAGGTCTGTGCCTTGCTGAGTTCTTCCTCAAGCGCCGTGATACGCTGATAAAAACGCCAGACCCGGCGCTTTTGAAACCACACGTAACTGGACGGGACGATCCGTAAAAACGGTACTAAGAACAACAAAGGCAACAGCAATAACAGCACGCTGCCAAACTGTGCTGCGATCCAATATGGCAAGACGCCATGCAAAAAGTTTGGGCCAGAGTTTATGAGTTCTGTGGCAATTTTGTTCAGTGGTACAGGCGGTGAAGCCGTGTTCGGATACTCGCGCGCACTTTGCAAAATACTGGGTTCGCTATGAATGTTCTTTGCTGCATTCACTAACCTATCGGTTACTGCAGGGTGCAGATCGGATGCGGCGATAAGTGAAGCTCGCAATGCTAAGATCTTAACGTCCTCTGGTGGTCTTGGAGGGTCAAGTGTGATTGATCCCGCCGGTACAGTTACCGAATTCGCTCCGGAAAGTTTCAATGCAAGGGCATCGACCAAAGCCATAGGGACGAAAATGATTTCTGGATCAAAAATCGCATCCATAAGGTAAGGTGCATCGAGTGGAGCGACAAACAACGCCGCATCCGCTTCGTTGGCATATAACGCCTTTATCGCATCATTGCCCCCGACGTCGACGAGGTTTATGCCGACATTTTGCAACTCGGCGGCCTCAATTAGCGCTAAAGCGGCGGCGCGAGTACCGGACGCCTTGGTTCCTGCAGCTAAGCGAATGTCTCCCCATTCTCCTGCATTGGCCCCGACTGGACTAGACTTTCCGCGGAACACCACCATGGGTTCAAGAAAAATGGCGCCCAAAGACTGTAAGTTTTCGTCCTGAGGTATTTCCAGGCCACCCTGAACAAATGCGGCATCCACTTCGCCAGAAACAAGTTTCTGAATGTTCTCAACAGACCCCTCGGTTTCAACTAAAATTACCTGAATGCCGTCACGTGCAAGTTCTGCTTTGTAGAGTTGTCCAACTTGCCAATATCCGCCGCCGCTTATGCCAGCAGCCAGCTTAATACTGTTGGGCGGTTTCAAGCCAAAGATCAGAAAAACAAGCAACCCGACAAACATAATCGGAAAGAGAATGAAAAGAGCTAAGCGCATTTATTCTCACATTCAGATGATCGGAACAGATAATTCGTTCTCATTTGATAGCAGTGTTTTTGCCAACGAGAAACCGATCACAGTGGGTGGCACTCGAAAGTTCGAGTTCTTCGGGTCAAGTATCCCTGAAGATTAAGTTTGTGGCGCAAAATCCCAAGAGCGCTTGAACTAGGTTGAAATCAAAAACTGGCTGTCTAAGCAACGGTTTATCCTATCGTAAACCAGAGTTTTAGTTTTGTCTTTTTTGTCGGTAATGTCCCGCATCTCGGAAATTGCAAAATCTTGTTGCGAATGTGCGGTTTAGGCTGTCTGCGGTCCTTCGGTGAAAGCGGGCCAATGACGGCAAAGTCCGCAGAGAAGTCGTTCATACATTGCACACCGAATGACTGCATTGAGCCCGAAGTGGAAATTCACTCGCCTAAGGCGAAATGAGTGATTTTGGACGATTTGGTATTAGCCTAATCCCAAGTAGCAGAGACAAGCATCCAAAAGCCAATCCCATAGCGAGAGCATTGGCTACTAAGATGCCACCAAACAAGGATATCGCTGTTCTTCCCGCTTGTTCGATAGACGTACCTACTACGATCGATACCCAGTCTTGAAGGTATAGTGCGAATAGGACCGAGAGCCCTATGGGCGAAATGATAAGCGCTGTGCCGAGAGAAGCCAATCCTCGGCCGAAGACGGCCCGCAGTGTTGACCCTTTCAGTACGATCGCAGCTGTGGAAGTAAAAACTACAAGTACAGAGAACAAGACGAACAACAGGTCCATAATTGGGGGTAGGTCTTTCGAGACCGCCCCGCTGACGGCCGAGGTGAAGGGCAATAGAACGAAGGTCACAAGCCCTGCAGAAACGAGTCCTGTGAATAGCTTTGGCAACATGCCAGGCGAAAGGCTGCCACCGTGGTTGTTTTTAGCTGGTATGGGCAGAGCCGGGTCAATCTGATCCCACTGCACAGGCATTGGTTTTGCACGAGAAAGCATAAAAGCCCCCTTGAATTGTTGAATTTGAGACGACCTAGCCAGCCGCTTGTTCTTGGGAATCTGGTGGGCCGGAACGGAGTTTCTTTCGGCGCTTGGACTAATATTTGCGTGATCTAAACATGCCGATGCGCGAACATTGGTATCCTTGCCATTTCAAGTGATGAACATCCTGATTACGTAAGCGACAGTGGTTAGGCACAAGACGCTGCCGAACCAGATCGCGCCGAACCAAAAAACTTGCTTTAGCAGTTTCAATGGTAGCTCTCCTCTGGATCGATCTTCCCGCGGAAAACCCAGTACGTGTAGGCGGTGTAGGCTAGGATCGCAGGCAGCAGAACGACGGCTCCGACCAGTGCGAATGCCAAACTGCTATCTGGCGCTGCGGCTTCCGCAATCGTGAGGCTTGGGGGTAGCATATAGGGATAGAAGCTGATCCCAATGCCAATGAAGCAGACGACAAACAAGGCAATAGCGCAGAAGAAGGGTTGATAGTCTCGTTTTTCCCTCAGGCTGCGATCAAGAATCCAAGCAACAACAGCAACGATAGCTGGCACTAGTACAGAGAAAACGACACCGGGCCACGAAAACCATCTAATCAGATAGATCGGGTCTTGGAATGGGGTCAAAAGACTGACCAGACCAATCAACGCAAGCGTCATGAGCATTAGCGGGCGGGCAAAAGAGCGCATCTGCCGCTGTAACTCGCCCTTGGTTTTCATGTTGAGCCAGGTTGCTCCTAGCAAAGCGTAACCTATCACCAAGGCCACACCCGTCAGGATAGAGAACGGCGTCAGCCAGTCCCATTGTCCGCCTGCATACAGCCGATCCTCGACCGGGATACCCTGGACCAGCGCGCCAAGCGCGATGCCTTGGCAGAAGGCGGCTAGGGTTGACCCGCCGTGAAACGCAACATCCCAAAACCAACGCGCGCGTACCGTACGCCACCGGTATTCGAAGGCGACACCGCGGAAGACAAGCGCGAGAAGCATCACGATAACGGGCAAATAGATCGCGGGCATCACCACAGAATAGGCCAGCGGGAAAACGGCGAACAAACCTCCGCCGCCCATAACCAGCCAAGTCTCGTTCCCGTCCCATACCGGTGTGACAGAGTTCATCATGACATCCCGATCTTTGTCGGTTTTCGCGAAGGGAAAGAGGATCCCAATTCCAAGATCGAACCCGTCTAGGATCACATAAGTCAGAACAGCAAAGGCAATGATACCTGCCCAGATTGTTGAAAGTTCAAGCATTACGCTGCCTCCGCCAAAATAGAGATTTCAATGGGTTTGTGACTTTTCTGGATACCTTCGACAGGTGGTTTCCCCATAAGGCGCAGCATGTAGAACGTGCCTGCTCCGAAAACGGCGAAAAATACGATGATGAAGGCTATTAGAGACGTGGCAACTGAAGGTGCATCCACTTGTGAGAGTGAGTCCGATGTCCGCATCAGCCCATACACCGTGTAAGGTTGGCGCCCCACTTCGGTGGTGACCCAACCGGCCAGTACCGCCACAAACCCGCTGGGCGCCAACAGGACGGATGTGCGGTGCAAACAACGATCTTCGTTGAGGCGGCCTCGTACTCGCTGAACAAGCGACCACAAGGCGACGCTCAGCATGGCAAAACCGATAACGAGCATGATGCGGAAGCTGTAGAACACGATCGCGACCGGGGGTTCTTCGTCGTCGGGGATAGTATCCAGCCCGTCAAGCGGCGCGTTGGGATCATGTTTCAGGATCAGCGATGATAGTTTCGGGATTTCGATGGCATAATCCACGCGCTTTTCATCTTCGTTTGGAATGCCGAACAGGATCAGCGGTGCACCTTCGGGATGGCTGTCGAAGTGACCTTCCATCGCCATCACTTTCTGCGGCTGATGCTCCAGCGTGTTCAAACCATGAAGGTCGCCGGCAACGATCTGCAGTGGGGTGACCAGAACGGCCATCCACATTGCCATCGAAAACATTCGGGTGACCTCAGCTGTGCGATTGCGGCGTAGCAAGTGCCAGGCCGCAACCCCGGCTACCACAAAAGCAGTGGTGAGATAGGCGGCAAGAACCATGTGTGTCAGGCGGTAGGGAAAAGACGGATTGAAGACAATCGACCACCAGTCGACGGGAATGAACTGCCCCAGTTCGTTGATGTCGAACCCGGCCGGGGTCTGCATCCAGGAATTGACCGACAAGATCCACGTAGCCGAAATCAGAGTGCCGAGGGCGACCATCGCCGTGGCCATCATGTGCAAGCCGGGACCGACGCGTTCACGACCAAAGAGCATGATGCCGAGGAACCCAGCCTCGAGAAAGAAGGCCGTCATGACCTCGTAGGCCATCAAGGGACCGATTACGGGACCTGCAGTGTCCGAGAATACGCTCCAGTTCGTGCCGAACTGGTAAGACATCACGATGCCGGACACGACGCCCATGGCAAAGCCTACGGCGAAGATCTTTTTCCAGTAGTTGAAAAGGTTGAGGTAGACCTTGTCCTTGCGCCATAGCCAGAGGCCATTGAGAACGGCCAAGAAGCTTGCCAAACCAATGGAAAAGGCCGGGAAGATGATGTGAAACGACACAGTAAAGGCAAACTGGATGCGTGCCAGGGTCTCTGCGTCGAAGTTTGCGAATAGGTTCATTGCCGTTTCCTTTGGCATTGGGTTGCAAAGTGCGGCAGTGAACAGGGGCGTCTCGGCTGCCAACTCGTCGGTGTCATTCAGATGAGCCGGATTTGGGGTGGTGTCTGGTTAAGTTCGTTTGGGTTCTGGACGGTTGTTTTTGGGTTTTGGACAAAACCCGGGTCGAGATGGGCGACTGAAATTTAAAACCGCCAGCGCCTAGGACGTGGGGCGTTCGAAGGCGCAAAACAAAGTTGCCACCCAGCTCGATTACGAGCTGGATGGCAACCTCTCAGAAACTATGCGAGTTCTGTGGGGGATGGTCAGTCAAACTGCGTCCGGATGCTAACGGCGCAGGCTAACCGGTCAGGTTTGATTGGTTGTGTTTCTCCTTTTTTGCTTCACTGGGGGTGGTGTCTTACTCGTTCCAGTCTTTGTGTTCTTCTTTGAAGTCGTCGCGACGCTCTTGGGCTTCGTCTTGCGCGTCTTCAAAATTGTCCTTTTGGATCGCGCCGCCCACAGCTCCGACTGCGGCACCAGCGGCCGCGCCACCTACGATGCTTTCGCCAGCGATTCCGGCGATAGTGGCACCGACAACTGCGCCTTTGATCGCTTTGTCGGTGACGTAGTCAGCTTGAGCTGTTGCCGCCATGGTGATCAGAAGTGCGCCTGAGATCGGGGCGATAAAGAATTTTTTCGAGGTCTTCATAGGGTTCATCCTTGTTCTGGGTTAGCAGCCACCGCGGCTGCTGTGTGCCATTGAACTAGGTGACCCGATGGCCCGCTTTCTTTTGGAGACGGGACAAGGTTTTGTGGATCTTGGACATCTTTCGACACCCGGTGCCAGCCCCTCTAGCGGCCAGCTTTACGGAATCTGGCAGGCGTTTCACCTGTCCAGCGCTTGAACGCCACCGAAAAGGCGGCCTGATCCGCAAATCCCAGCATGAAGGCAACACGGGCAACGCCCTCACCGCTACGCAGCAAGCGTTTGGACAGATCGCACAGCACACCTTCCAGAAGAGCTTTAAAGCTAGTACCCTCGGAAGACAGGTGCCGCGTCATGGTGCGGCGCGTCAGGCCAAGCTCTCTGGCTATATCGTCGCCGTTTGGTATTGGTCCGGGAAGACGTTCGCCAAGCATATCCATAATGCGGTCGGACAGGCTGCGGACTGCATCAGGCTGAGCCTTCAGCTGTTCTTCCCCGTGCCGACGCAAATGCCCAAGCAAGTTGGGATCCGCAGTCGGGATCCGAAAACTCATGCCATTTGGAGGCAGGGCCAAAGCATATCCTGCTTTGCGCCCTTCGACGGGACAGCCAGCAAGTTCGGCCAGCTTCTTGCAATGCTCGGTATCGTCCGTTTCCAGTTCAATCGAGATCGGGGCAAGCCCACCCGAGGTGATCTGTTGAACGCGTTTATAAAGACCGAAGATCAGCATTTCGCGGTGGCGCGGGTATTGATGTGCTGGGATCACATTGCTTTCCAGCGTAATCCTCGGCTCATCAGGTGTTCCTACGACGTCCAGGCGCAGGTCAGGGTCTTGCATTGCATAGAAGCGCTGGGTCAGTGCCAGCGCATCTTCAATCGTTTCAGCCGCCCGTACGATATACGCCAAAAGCGTCCCAGGACCTTGCGCCGAAAGACCCACCCGCGCGGCAAAGGTTTTATCTTCCAAAACCCGGCACGCTGTTTCGACTGCGCCTGCCTCATGTAGCAGCTCGATGGTCGCGTCAGGGCTGTCGAGGATATCCGAAAGCGCGCCTGCCATTTCCAGAATTTCCGGAAACGGAATACTCGCGCCGGGTTCTTGCGAATAACGCGGCCCGACGTTTTGCAGCCTGTAAGCACTGACGCGTGGCACTTTTGCGTCCTCCTCTGATTGGCACGCAAACCCTTGCAGTCGCTGCAATTGTCCAAAAGCCAACAACAAATGTCCAGAACCCTAAGGATCGGGGGCGTGACGACGGTTAGGTCCGGGTCATCAGAAAGGACAAGGCAATGATCTACTTCGCAAGGTACTACCGCGTATTTAAGGCAATCCACGACTCTGCCCGACAGGAATGTTCCGGCGGAAACATGCGCGGCTTGCACACTTCGTCGCTTGGCGAACAAACCCCGAATGGGCGCCGCTGGGATCCCCCCTACAAGCCGCCTGAACAGCCTTCGGAACCCTCAAAACAACCGACCGAAAATTGACGATCTTCGGACACTTTCATCTTCGCGCACGGAATGGCTGCGCAACAAAAGGACCTGAAACATGAAACCACCCGCGTTCCTGATGGCGCCCATACTAGGGCTCATCTCAACTCCTGCCTTTGCCGCTGGCGGCGATCCCAGATGGTGGGTCGCGCCCAATCAAACCGATACCTATGCATGGGTAGGCTTGATCGTTCTCGCCCTTGCGATACTGCTGGTCGTGCACCTGTATGCGCGCTTTGAACGCTATACCGAACACAAATCAATCGGCACTCCGCTGCGGACAACTATTCCGACGATGCTGACCGTGGCATTGGCGTATGAGCTGATGCCTGCACTCAGCCACTTTAGCAGCCTGCTGCCGGGCGCCCTGATCCTGACCGCAATCGCTCGCGACTTCATGCTGTGGTGGCGCCCATCGAAAGAGGAGATGGTGAAGTGATCGAACTTCTCGTCACATCTTTTCCGTTTGTCCTGCGCGTGATCTATCTGAAATGGCGCGGGATGCCCGTAACGCTCTACAACGTTCACCGTGCCGTCTTTATGTGGTTTGTACTGGCCCTGATCGTCTTTTTTGCCGTGTTCTACTACTATCCCAAATCTTACACCGGCCTTGTTCCGTTCCGGACTGTACCTGTCGTGGCCGAGAATGGTGGGACCGTCACGGACGTCTTCGTAAAGGGCGGAGACCATGTGCAGCCTGGTGATCCGCTGTTCGCTGTCGAGAACGCGTCTGAACAGGCCGCGGTTGATTTCGCGCAGCGCAAAGTCGAGGAAATCGAAAGCGCGAAACTGGCGGCCGAGTTGCAAGTCGAAACGGCACAGGCCGTTCTGGACGCGGCGCTCACCGCCAGAGAACAGGCAAAACTCGTTCTGTTGGATCACCGCGCTTTGCAGGCCAAAGCATCTGCCGCGTTTCAGGTAAGCCAGTTGGAACGCGCCCAGGCGACTTTGGATACGCGTGAGGCAGAGGTTGAAGCCGCTGAGACACAATTGGGCGTAGCGCAAGTTCAGGCGAACGCCGTTTTGCCAGCCCAGCTTGCGTCAGCGCGTGCATCGCTGAAACAGGCCCAGGTGGAACTGTCCAAGACGTTGACGCTCAGCTCGGTGGACGGTGTAGTCGAGCAGGTCACGCTCAACGTTGGATCGCGTGCCGCTCAGGCGGCCATGAGCCCAGCCATGCTGATCGTCCCTGACCGCAAAGACGCCGAGCGTGGACGTATCGTGGCTGGGTTCTCGCAGGTATCCCACACTGAGTTGTACGAAGGCATGGCGGCGGAAGTTGCCTGTGAAAGTAACTTCAACATCTCGATGCGCAATACGGTTCTTCCAGCAAGGATCGTGCGTATTCAAGACTCGATCTCTTCCGGCCAGCTTGCGCCCAGCGGTCGCCTGATTGAGCCCAGCGAAAAGGCAAAACGGGGTCAGATCGTCGTTCATCTGGACCTCGTACACCCAGAGCACCGGGAGCTTTTGGTGCCCGGCAGCGGCTGTATCGTTCAATCCTACACCACCAATTTTGAAGGTGACATGGAAGGAACACTTGTTGCGCATGGGATCCAGGCACTGGGTATCATCAAGGCGGTTGGTCTGCGGGTCAAAGCTTGGTTCGGCCTGACTTCGGGTATCGGCTTGATCGGTGGTGGACACGCCTGAATTTCGAAAGACCCACCTATTCAGCAAACACGGCTCCCGATAAATGTAGGGAGCCGTTTCTGCTGTGTGCGGGCATGCCACATGCCAAAAGAAAGCGGGTTGAATAACGGTTTCCTGCCGCACAGAGAACAGTTCGATGGGGCGCTCACGCAGTCTTTTGCAGCAGAATGACAGCTAAGTACATTAGCCCGAAATGTCAGCTTCGTCCGCAAAGCGGTCGTTGAAGCGAATTGAAACTAGCGACCACTCAGACCTCAAAGCAGTCGCTCAAAAACTCAAGACACGCTGCAACGCAGAGAACGGTTATTTGGAGTCAAAGCAGCCTTCAAATTGAACCGTTTCTCAATTGTAAGCACCGGACGAATACGTCAATTCGTAGGAATGGCTGTACAGTTCGAACACAATACCGAATGGATCTTCTACATAGACCATCCGGTAAGGTTTATCGCCCGGGTAATAGTAACGAATGGGCATCCGCTGCTTTCCCCCCGCTGCTACGATTTTTTTCACCAGACCTTCCACGTCGGGATCTTGGATGCAAAAGTGAAATGTCCCATTGCGCCGGTAGTCTATATTGTTTTCTGGCGCATAATTCCCGTCGAACTCGAAAATTTCAATCCCAACACGGTCCGCAGTCGCCATGTGAGCTATGCGCAGTTTTTTCCATTCTGGTCCAAAGACATCCGTGCACATTACACCAATATCGCTATCATCCTCCAGAACGTCCGTTGGCGGCATGATGACGTAGAAGCCAAATACCTCGGAATAAAATTTTACTGCTTCATCCACGTCCGGCACAGAAAGACCTATGTGAGAAAAGGATCGAGGCGTGTGCGACATTGTTGTTCCCTTCAACTGTTGTGGACCAAGGATCAGTTTCAACAAAATGATCTGCAAGTAGAAGTTTACTTAACAACAGAAAAGTCAAATTGAGTTTGCCAAATTCACGACCATTGCAGGCAAATTGATTGACCCTTCAGCGTTGATCCACGGGTAGCTATCTGACAGGTATCGAAAGCGACCAAGTCAGCAATGCAGGCGTTGTTTAGCCTGCAGAAAACGTCTTTTTCTTTATTGCGTCTAAAGCCCGCCTTAGCGCGGAAGTTCAAAGTGAAGAGGTGCAAATTACAGTATTGCGCTTCTCAAAGTGCCGAATGCATTCCAAGTTCTGATTTGATTATTTGCCTCCTAGCGACGACCGATTTTAAATACATTTGGATAAAGCCATTTTGACGTTGCCACTGAGGAACAAGATAATTTTTGATCATGGGCCTGAATCGAGCTTTCGAACGTCCCCAATTTTCTATCTCTGAGTTGCGACCGCCGGCAGTCGCACGCGACCCGCGCGCTATGTCCACAAAATGAAATCCGTCCGCATTGTTCTTCCGTATCCAACTATGAAAATGGAGGCGTGGAATGTTTCGGATAACTGTGCTTTGCGGCTTTCTCTTGCCAGGCGAACACGTTCGCGCCCTTGAACTTGACGCGAAGTTTGACTCGATCGACGGGGGAACCTTGTCTTTGTCAGATTGGAATGGTCAACCGGTTCTAGTCGTCAGTACGGCATCCCAATGCGCGTTCAACCGTCAATACCAGGGGCTTCGAGACCTTTATGATCGGTATCGCAACCTGGGACTGGTTGTCGCCGCGGTCCCTTCGGATGACTTCAAGCAAGAACTGATAACCAACGACGAAGTGCGCGATTTCTGCGAACTGCAATACCGTACCGATTTTCCAATGAGCGTGATAACACACGTGACTGGCCCTGACGCTCACCCTTTCTTCCGGTCCTTGAAAGAGGAAGAAGGATTCGCGCCAAGGTGGAATTTCAACAAGGTCTTGATTGGCCCCGGTGGTACAGTTGTCGAAACATAAGGCTCGATCATTGATCCGCTTTCGGCGTCCGTTACGAACGAGATCGAGGAACTCCTGCCATGAAAAACCGCTCCAGCCGGATCACACTGCCCATTCATCATAAAGCGCAAGCACCCAGATGATTGTGCGGGTATAGGACTTGAACCGCTCGTCCAGCAATGGCATCCCAAAAGGAAACCAGTCTCACGTGGAAAATGTCAGATGAAAAACCTTCTTCTAACGTGCTGCTTTGGATTTGTTTTTCTTGGGTTCACTTCGCTTCCGTCGGCCGCCCAGCCTCAGTTAGGCTGGGCGTATCAGGTTGATGGGCTTGCCGCGTTTCAAGGGGATGCGGATTTGAGTGGCGGCGGCAAGTTCTCTGCAAGTCGAGCGTTTCTACGTACTACCGCACTTTACAAACTAGAAGGCGGAAGCAGCGTTGGGCTTTCCACCAGCTTTGGCAAGCTGGATTACAATTTCAGCCAATCTAACAACCAGCCTTGGGAAAACATCCGGGACCTTCGCGTAGCTGTTCCTGTCCGGTTTCGTGTGGGGGATACAACAACGGTTTTTGTTTCGCCACAGATCAGGTGGGACTACCAAAGCGGGGCCTCTTCATCTGACGGTAGAACCTACGGTGTTTTTGCAGGTATTGCATGGCAACTGAACGAGCGCCTAACGATAGGCCCAGCCTTTGGTGCGTTTTCCGAATTAGACGAAAGCGGTACTGATTTTTTTCCGGCTCTGCTTATCGACTGGGACATAAATGAACGCTGGAATTTGAACACTGGCTCTGGTGTCGGAGCAACGCAAGGTCCCGGGTTGTCGCTGAGCTACGCTCTAAATGAGGCTATCGACCTTTCGTTAACCGCACGATCAGAGAGAATTCGTTTCAGGTTGGATGGGGATGGCCTCGCCCCGGATGGGGTGGGTGAAGATAAGAGTATCCCTGTAGTTCTTTCTCTTCGGTACAATCCGAATCCTGGAGTTTCATTGAGCGTATTTGCGGGCGCAGAATTTGATGGCCGCCTGACTTTAGATGATGCGAATGGAGCAGAAATCAGTCGGCAAAGCTATGACACTGCGCCGTTGGTTGGGCTGGTGTTTAGGGTCAGGTTCTGATCACGGCATCGAGCCAGTTTGCCATATGTGTGCGGAGGTTTTCTCGCGGCTGAGTCTGAACCACCACTTTGTTCGCAAAGCGAAAGTTGGCTGCTACTTCTTTGAATGACTACTCTGCGGACAAAGCTGCCGTTCGCCGTTGCGCGGCGCTGGGACGTAGCCTGAATACCCGGTTCGCGGACAAGGTGGCCGTTGGTTCCATAAACAAAACGGCCGTTCTTGGGTTTAGAGTATGCGGTTTTCGTAAAGCGGGCAGGATTACGTGTCTTCTCTTCCGAAAGCACAATATCTCAATTGGCACCCTTATTGGATGCTGAGGAGGTCGCTACCAATCGAATTTCCATCATATCTTTAGGTCCAGGCGCGGCTTCCAAAACGGGCGGAAGAGTTCAATCTTGGGGCATCGGTTCATCACGACTTTAAGGCCCGCCGCTTCGGCGAGTTGCGCTGCTTTGTCGTCGTACACACCGATTTGACCCCAAAGAACTTTTGCCCCGATTGCGATAGCCTTCTCGGCAAAGGCATAAAACTCTTCCTTCGGGCGAAAAACGTCTACCATATCAACATGTTTGTCGATCTCTTCCAGCGAGTGGTAGACCTTGAGCCCTCTAATTTCCGAAACATTCGGGTTAGGATTCACCGGTAGAATATCATAGCCGATTTCACTCAGCTGTCGCAGAACGCCATAGCTGAATTTCGTTTTGTCTGCGCTAGCCCCCACCATTGCAATGGTTTTAACCGACTGCAGGATGTCTGCGAGGTATTTGGGGTCGTAATCGTAGATGCGGTCGATATCTGCTTCGGGCATCGGTTAACCTTCCTTCGGCGTCGCAATGTCAGCCTTGAGTTCGTGGGGTTTGAGAGGGTCGAGAAACGGATTGCGGTACAGCTTGTCATGGCTCTCGACCCCGATCTCAAGCGTGATGTCGGATGTCGGACGCGCCACGCAAAGGATCACATAGCCGTTCGCGATTTGCCGATTATTCAGCGCAACCTGTCGGCGTTGATCGATCGCGCCAGTCTGTAGTTTTGCCGCGCAGGTAATGCAGCCGCCATACTTGCACCCAAAAGGCAAGTCCACGCCCTGTTCTCTCAGCGTTTCCAGAAGTGGACGCCGCGCATCCACACAGTATTGCGCGCCATCTCTGTTCGCGATCGTCACGGTATACATAGTCATAGCCAGATGTCGCTTGTGCAATCACCGCCTGGATACCGGCTCTCGTGACAGCGCGATGGACCATTCGGTTCTTTGCCAAAGTTCACAATGAAATCCTCGTTGATCTTCATACCGCCGTTTTCAGGGTCGCAATCGATCATCACCATAACCCCACCCTTTTCGCGGATCTCGGGATAGAACTGGTTATCCCAAGTCGAGAACAGCGAGGTCGTGACATAAAGCCTTCGCCCGTCGAGAGAGAGCTGGAACATTTGCGGACCACCCGCTACCTCAACCCCGTTAACGATCGGAGCTTTACCCAAAAGGCCCCCCATAAACACTTGGCCGGTCAGCTTGGGATTATGCGGGTCGGTGATGTCATACTGGCGCATATCTCCATGCAGCCAATTGTTCAGGTACAAATATTTGTCGTCCATCGAGATCAGGATCGCCGACATAACCCCCGGCAACGGGATCGGCCATTCGGGGTGCATCTCGTTTTCCACGTCGATGATCTTTTCCCACCGCCACTTTTTACCATCGTCTTGCCACCAATGGATCACATTGGTCGAAAGAGCTGCGCCACAGAACCCATGCGTGCTGTCGGGGTCATGGTGGAACTTGACTTCCAGTGGCAACAGTCCGTCTTCACCCAAATAGAAGCTTTCGACCGGTTCGCGCTTTTCAAAATCCCAAAAATGCAGCTCCCGCCCATATTTCAGATGGCCCACTTCTTCCAGATCGAAGCCTGGCATGAAGGTATTGGGCGCAGCCCATTCGGAACTGACCATCACGTTGTGGCGCGGTTGGTACCAGAAATCGTAGCCAAACTTGATATCGCCCATCGAGGTTTCCCAGCGACCGACGATGTTGAACTCTTTGTCGAGATGCAGATAGCCTCCAGGAGCCTCACCCTTGGCATTTCCAAGGAAGGAAATGATGATTTCCGAGCCCAAACAGTGCACCGTATGCGGGCCCGATAGATCTGCCTTGGCCTTGATCTCGGCCCCATCGATGACCTTATGCAACCGCGGCGCACGCGGGTCAGTGGCTGTATCAACGATGTGAAGGTTGTTAGAGCGTACGCCCGGCAAGATCAGGTATTTGCGGGACATTGAGCCGTCGTCGTGACAGGACGAACAGGCGTTCCACCCCATGTGGTGAAGCTCGTCCCCAATCTCTGGCATTTCCAGCCTATGGATTACCTGGGAATAGGTCGGGCTGTCAGGGTTGACATCCACTGTAGCAAGGTAATCAGGTTTCTGGATCCCTGTCCCAGTGTAGATGGCGATCGTGTAGAGTAGTTTTTCTCGGGGGGCTTTGATGGCTTCTTGCGGACTCTTGAAGCCCGGCCCACAGCATTGTCCATCCATCGAGTGCTCCTCCCTTGATTCCCTAAAATGTATCGTATATCGAAAATTTAGTTATCATAAAGTGAGAAAAATGCATCTCGAACGATTAGCGCTGATTTTGGAAATCGTGGGCCAAAAAGGACGTGCGTCCGTAGCGGATATCTGCGCCCAGTCCGATATACCTAAACCGACGGCCTACAGGCTGGTACAAGACCTTGTTTTGTCTGGCCTCCTTGAATCACCAACCCGCGGTGAGTTCGCGATTGGGATTAGGCTAAAGCGTATCACGTTGAGCGATCACTCTGATCCCGCTCTTTTGCAAGTGATTGCGCCTGTCCTCTCTGGTGCCGCGAATGACTACGGCGCTGCGTTTTTCTTGTCTCGGCTACGGGGCCATTGGGTTGAGATTATTCATGTGGAGACACCGCAGACGGGCGTGTCTTTTCTTCATCCAGGTATGGGCAAACGACCAATGCACGCGTGCTCTTGCGCCAAGGCAATCGCCGCCGTGTCGCCTGAGCTGCTGTCTCAAGACCGATTGGATGGGCAGCTTAAGCGGTACACAGATCACACGATTACAGACCCTAAGGATCTGGCCGCGGAACTCGATGTCATTCGAGCAAAAGGGTATGCCGAATGTGTTGAAGAGCTCGAGCGCGGGATCAGTTCTGTCGCAACAACGCTGACTAAGACAGGTGTTGGTGCAACGCTTTCAATCGGCGCTACGGCGTCTCTTCGGGTGTTTACACCTTCGAAGCGAGAAAAGATTGGGCATACACTTACCACAATGTCACACGAACTTGCACGCGCGCTAGGATGGGGTGAAGCAGATAAAGAAAGGATACCCGCTTAGGTTCATGGGTATCGCAGTGCTGTAGGTTAACGCCATTCTGCAGGACAGGTGTGTTTTGCGACCTTCGCTGCTTTTAGGTCAATGAGGGAGACAAATATGGACGATGCAATGTTTGGCGGATTCTTCGTGATCAACGTAAAGCCCGAGTTTCGGCAGTCCTTTTTGGAGGCCAGCATCTTCCAAGCGCAAAATGTTGTCAGTGAAGAACCCGAAGTTTTCCAGCTTCAAATTATGGTGGATGAGGCAAATCCAAATCGTTTCTATTTCTACGAAGTGTTCAGGAACGAAGCTGCAGTTCAGGATTATTGGGACTCTGAAACTTTCAACAACTGGTTAGACACAGTCCATAAGATGCTGGATGGCGAGATTGAACTTGTTGCCAGGATGCGCTCGCTTTTTCCGACGCCAAAAGGTTTCGAGGCGCAAAAAGCAAGCCTGCTACTATGGTAAAATTGACCGACGCTTGAAGCTATCGCCGGTGCGAGAAAATTATGGATTTTGGTGCTGGTCCGCGTTGGGCTCGAAACAGTCTTTTGCTGTGTAGTGCATCAATTACCGCAGCGCGGGGCAAAGCTGCGGATAAGTCAGTTCGTTAGGATTTGTGATGACGGCCCAAACCTGCCGTTGAGCAAGTTGCGCGCGCGGCACTACGGCTTCACCATCGCGGTCACTCAACAGCCAACCAGAATACAGCAGGGGCAGTCCACCATCCAGAAATTCGCTGCAGGCGCGCAGTTCTTACGCCACAAGAGGTTAGGCGCGCCTGTACGTTGGATAACTTACTGGTTTTTCCATCCTTCAATCAGACCGACCGCCGCCTCGGCGTAGCTCCGCGGAAACTGATCCGAGGTTCGAGCTTTCATGATCGTATGAAGGCCCAGCAAAAGACCGATCAGCACCCGTGCGGCCTCATCCGGATCGACCTCGGAACGGATGGCCCCGTCAGCCTTTGCTCGCCTCAGTATCGTCGCGAACCGTCCCTCCAGTGCGGTCAGGTACCGCTCGATTCGCGCGTTGACCTCTGGGTCAGAGCGATCGAATGAACTGATCGAATTAAAGGCAAGACACCCGGCATCCTCAATCTTTGGCATCCGCTGGGTTGACGCGATGCCCCGGAACCAACCAGCCAGATCATCCAGCGAATAGGTTTCGGGATCAGGGAAATGTCGGGCCTCGGCATTGTCCAGATAAGTATCAAGAGTCTTTAGGAAAAACTTCTCCTTCCCACCATAGGTGGTTTGAAGCGTGAACCGGGTCAGCCCCGTCTCCTGCTCAAGCTCCCGCGTGCTGGCACCGTGGTATCCACGCCGCCAGAACAGGTCCAGCGCCCCTGCCACCGCACTGTCGTGATCCGTCTTGCGTTTGCGCGCCACAGATTTCTCCTTGCCTTTTCTATCCGCATGGATAGTAATTTTTTCCTATCCACATGGATAGCATCGTAGGCGCGCGGCGGCAAATACCGTGCGACCCAGCTGAAACGGAGACCTGTCATGACCGCCATTGACCCGACAACCGGGGCCACAAAGCCCGTCACTTTGCGCGTGATCTTCATCCTGAACGCGCTGAAAATCCTGCTGGCCTTTGGCTTCTTCGCCGCCTTCAAGTTCTACGGCCTGCAGGTCGGAGAGCTGGTCGGCCCACAGGCCGCCAGCCTGATGCTCTATACGATGCTGGGGTACATGGTGACGTTCGCCTGCATTGTCGCGTCGATCATCAGACGCAGTATGGTCGGTGTCCGCTCGGCGATTGCTGTTGATTTTTTGGTCTCGATCCCGGCCACCGCGGTCATCGGCTGTGTCATCGCTATCATCAGCATGGGCCTGACATTCACCACATCTGTCGGCGCGTATTTTGCGTATCGTAGCTAGGATGAGCACTTCGACGGTTCACCAGAACAAGATCGAGGGGCAATGTGTCTGCGGCGCAGTGCGCTATCGAGTGCAGGACGACATGGTCGCCTTCAAACTCTGCTATTGCAACTTTTGCAAGAAGGCCTCGGGCTCGGCCCATGTTGCGAAGGCGTTCAACTCGCCCGACCGGCTCGAATGGCTGGAAGGCCAAGAGCAATTTACATCTTTCGATGTGCCCAATTCCCAAGTTCGTCGGGTGTTTTGCCGAAACTGCGGGACGACGCTGCCATTCGAGACTCGGAACGGCAAATTCCTGGCTGTCCCCTTGGCAGCCTGTCACGCCCGCCGTCCCAACCCGCTAAAGCGATTGTCGGCTGGGCGTCCCGCCCCGCATGGTATGACGAGGCGCTGGGTTTGGTCGAAGAAACGCACAATGCTGAAAGGGCGGCTCAATGAATACTGAACAAGAGATCTCACCCCACTTCCCGTTTGAATCGAAGTATGTCGAGGTGGATGGGCAGCGCATCCACTATGTCGACGAAGGCGAAGGCGCGCCCGTTCTATTTCTGCACGGCAATCCGACCTCATCCTATCTTTGGCGCAACATCATCCTCTATGCCGCCCGGCAGAACCGCGCTATCGCAATGGATCTGATCGGTATGGGCAAGTCGGATAAGCCGGATATACCCTACCGCTTTATCGACCACGTTCCCTACGTTGACGGGTTCATCAAGGCGTTGAGGCTGAAGGACGTGACGCTCGTCATTCATGATTGGGGCTCCGCATTGGGGTTCCATCATGCGCACCGGCATCCTGACAACATACGCGGCATTGCCTTCATGGAAGGTGTCGTGCGTCCAATGACCTGGGCCGGATTTCCGCCAGATTTCCGCGCCGGGTTTCGCATGATGCGGACGCCCGGTCTTGGGTGGCTGATGATCTCGGGGCTGAATATGTTCGTCGAAAAAATTCTGCCAAGTGCCATCGTGCGTGATCTGACACCGCAAGAAATGTCGCAGTATCGTGCGCCTTTTCCCACAGCGCGCAGCCGCAAGCCGGTTCGTGCGTGGCCTTGCGAAATTCCGATCGATGGTACGCCTTCTGACGTTCATGAGATCGTCAGCGCCTATAGCCGCTGGCTGGGTGACACAGAAACCCCGATGCTGATGTTCCACGCCACGCCCGGAGGCACCATCGGGCTTAAAGAGGTCGAATGGTGCCGTCAGACCATCCAGAATCTGGAAGTGGTGGATATCGGGAAAGGTATTCATTTCCTGCAGGAGGATAACCCCCATCTGATCGGAGAAAAACTGGAGGAGTGGTTGGCACGACTGCCCACATAAACCAGTGCTGCGACGTGTAGCGGTTGAACCGTATACATAAATCGGATTTCCTGATTGTATGCTTTGACAATTATCCAGCGCGTTCAAAGGCCAAGCACCGGAGGGAAACACTGTTGAATCTGATGATCCCGATACCCTTGATACTGGCGGCTGTACTGCCCGCCTTTCTGGACCGGTGCTCCGGGTCCGATACCAGCGTTGCTTTGGGTGTATTGGCGCGCGACCGGGTGGCCTTGACCGCGACGGCCAGCGAAGTCGTCGTCGAATTACCGGTTGCAGAGGGAACTGTGGTCAAGGCAGGCGACACGCTGGTTCAGCTTGACCCCACCCTGCAAAGCGCAAAGCTGGCACTGGCGCAGGCTGAGCTGGAAAAGGCGCAGGCCACGCTTCTGAAACTGCAGGTGGGGCCGCGTGAGGAGGAGATTGCGATAGCCGAAGCTAAAGTCGCGGGCGCTGTTGCACGCCTTGCCGATGCCGAAGCCATTTATGACCGAAACGCCAGACTGGTCGAGAACTCGGTCGTGACCGAAGCGCAGGTGGCAAATGATCTGGCCCTGCGCGATTCTGCGCGGGCAGAACTGGCCAGCGCTCAGCAATCGCTGAAAGAGCTGCAGAACGGCACCCGCCCCGAAGACCTTGCGGTTGCCGAAGCCAACGTACGGGCCGCCGAAGCGATGGTTTCCGCCGAGCAAACCGTTTTGGACGACTTGATGGTTACAGCTACCCGCGACGGCGTGCTGGATTCCCTGCCGTGGAATTTGGGCGAACGCGTAACATCCGGTAGCCCGGTGGCCGTGATTGTCACGGGCCAGACGCCTTACGCGCGCGTCTATGTTCCGGAGCCGCATCGCGTCAATCTGAAACCCGGCGACACGCTGGAAGTGCGCGTTGACGGGCTAGCCGATCCGTTGGACGGCGTTATCCGCTGGATAAGCGACGACGCGTCTTTCACGCCATATTACGGATTGAACCAGGATGACCGAACCCGGCTTGTCTATTTGGCCGAGATTGACCTGCCCACTGCAACACCGGACCTGCCCGCCGGTGTGCCAGTGCAGGTTCCCATGCCATGAACGATGTCGTCGTCTCAACGCAGGGTTTGACCCGTCGGTTTGGGGAAAACACCGCAGTCAACAATCTGGACCTTGAGATCAGAACCGGCCAGATTTACGGGTTTCTCGGCCCCAATGGCTGCGGCAAGACCACGACCATGCGGATGCTGACCGGCTTGCTGACCCCCAGTCGTGGGGCGATCTCGGTATTGGGTAGGTCGATGCCCGAGGCAGCAGAGCCGCTTAAGAACGAGATCGGCTATATGACCCAAATTTTCTCGTATTACCGCGACCTGACAGTGCTGGAAAACCTCCGCTTCGCAGCGGAAATCTATGGCATTCCAGCGAAATCGGCCGCAAGCCGGATCGACGAGCTGCTACATACCTACGACCTGACGACGAACGTCCATCAGCTCAGTGGCAGCATGAGCGGCGGACAACGACAAAAGCTGGCGCTTGCGGCCACTGTGATGCACCGACCGAAACTGCTGTTTCTGGACGAACCGACCTCGGCCGTTGATCCCGAAACCCGCCGCACCTTCTGGGAGCAACTGTTCGATCTGGTCGATCAGGGCGCGACCATGATTGTATCCACTCATTTCATGGACGAGGCAGAGCGTTGCCACCGGCTGGCAATCCTGCAGCATGGCGTCAAAAAGGCAGACGGGTCTCCGCGTCAGTTGATGGATGATTTACAGGCCGATGTTGTCGAAGTTGAGGGTCCCGACCTGCGAAAGGTCAAACACGCGTTGGACGGCAAGCCCAAGGTGCTTTCGACAGCACAAGTGGGTTCGCGGCTGCGTGTGCTTGTCGACAAGTCCGAGACTCAGCCTGCGGAAATGCTGCAAAAGCAGCTTTCTGGGTTTTCGGACCTGTCGCTTACGCCGCAACGCCCAAATCTGGAAGACGTCTTCGTCAGTGCAACACGGGAGCAAGAACCGTGATCTCTGCGCGCCGCATAGTCGCCGTGCTAAAGAAAGAACTGTTGCAACTGCGGCGGGACCGGATGACTTTCGCCATGGTCATCATGATCCCGCTAATCCAACTGCTGTTGTTTGGCTACGCGATCAACACTAACCTGCGTCACGTGCCTGTCGCGCTGGTAGATGAATCCAGAACCGAGCTGTCTCGCACGCTGGCGCAAATCGTTCAGGCCACGCAGGTCGTCACCATCACCGAAGAACTGACCACCCCTCAAGAAGCCGAGCGCGCGATCACCGAATCCCGCGTACGTGCCGCGCTGATCATACCTCAAGACGTCAGCCAACGCCTTGCCCGCAGCCCGTCCTTAGGGCTGAGCCTGCCCAACGCAACGGTTCAGACCAGCAGCCGGCCTGTAGCCCATTGGATCGTAGATGGCTCAGACACGATGGTCGCCAGCGCAATTAAATCTCTGCGAACGATGCCCTTAACCGAATTGCTGAAACAGCCTCCAAACCGGCAAGTACCCACGTTCGAAGTCACGCTCTACTTCAACCCTGAACAGCGATCGGCGGTGAATATCGTGCCGGGCCTTGTTGGAGTCATACTGACTATGACGATGATCCTGTTCACCTCGGCCGCCATTGTCCGCGAGCGCGAGCGCGGCAATATGGAGATGCTTATCAACACCCCGATCAAATCGATCGAACTGATGATTGGCAAAATCGTCCCCTACATCTTTCTGGGTTTGATACAGGTCGCAATTATCCTTGGCCTTGGCCACTTCCTGTTCGACGTTCCGATCAATGGCGGGCTGGGCGTTTTGCTGGTGGTGACATTGCTGTTCATCATTGCCAGCCTGTCACTTGGACTGGTGATCTCTACACTTGCGCAGAATCAATTGCAGTCGATGCAGATGACCATCTTCGTCCTACTTCCCTCGATCCTTATGTCGGGTTTCATGTTCCCTTTCGACGGCATGCCAAAACCCGTCCAGGTGATTGCTCAGATCCTGCCGGCAACCCATTTCATGGACATGATCCGCGGCGTGGTCCTTCGTGACGCCTCACTCTACGAGTTGCGCTGGGCCATTCTCTGGATGATCGGATTTGCGGTATTCGGATTGTTGGCGGCCACTCTAAGATTCAAGAAACGGTTGGGTTGAAGACGGCTAGGCGCGGAATACTTAGAAAATAGACTTCTGTTACGACCTGTACCCAAGACATTGCAAAGTCAGCTTTCTGCGCACTGCTGCGATTGGGGCATCGCTCGGCATCGGTCAAAGTGGGCTCGGTGCAGACATCCGACTAGTTCTGTCGAATGACTACTTTGTGTCGGTTACCAACCCCTGCCCAATCAATGGATCAGCTTCTGCAGTGTCTTGTCTGTTCGGATCAATTCATTGATGGTCTTGCGCAGTTCCTCAGCTTCTCTGGACCTTTGTCCATGTCTCCAGGACGGATGGTCAGGTCCTGATGCATGCCCGCCGCCTGCACCATGAACTCGGCAAACGCGCCAGCCTCGAACCGCCGGAGCTTTGCACCGCTTGCCGGTGGACTGTGCCGTTGCTGTGCTCTTGGGTGCATCATTGATGTCTTTTCGTAGGATTCATGAGGTTGTCGTCACTTTTTGTCGTCCGACCGCCCCCGTTTTGGACATTGCCTACGATACTTTTGAAAAGCAACGTGTTGTGGCGGAAAAAGTAACGGCGCAGCCTGCTCCGCCGCACTTTTTTAGGGCCAGCTGGATTTGGACGAGCCAAACGCCTCTGGCCATCAGGGGTAAGGTGCTGGATAAAGGAAGTGAGGCGAAAATGGTAAGGTTCTGTCGCTTGTGGCAGAAATATGTGTCGCCTGACAAATCACTATGGAGCGTCACTAATTTCTGACTCAATCGACGCACAAAAACCCAATAAATGGGGAAATCACGTCATTCAATTCTGACCCAAACGTCAAGCATTTCTGACCCAATAACGATTGCAGCCATTCATTGACGTTGCGGCTAAGGTCTGCTGAGAGCCCACTTTGGCCGGTGCTGCGCGTTGCCCAATGATAGCAATGCGTAGAAAGCAGACTTTGCGTCGACAACCATGCGACGCGTTTCATCAGTATCTGATCAGAGTATCCACTATCGCTTGCCGCGTTGCGTCATCATTCTGGAAAATCCTGCCGGCGAGAAACTCAGATGGAAACTCCGGCCACGTTTTGCGCATTTCGGTGATAAGTCGCTGAGCTTCTTCGGCATGTCCCAACTGATCCTGCGCAACGGCTTGGAACAGGAGAGAAGGAGCACTCACAGGCGCACCGGCTGCGGGCGCTCCTTTAAAGGCGTCTACTACCTTTTCGTATTTCCCGAGCATCAGTTGCGATACACCCCAGATGTTTCGCGCGCCAAAGCGGCCCGATCCTGACCTTGATCTTTCTGGATCGCTAACCTCAGCCGCAAGTTTTGGGGCACCCGCCATGATGGCGGTGATGCCGACAAGATCCAGAATATGACCATCATTCGGCGCAAGCTCGACCGACATTCTTGCGTATTTCATAGCTTCGACTGGTTTGTTTTGGATGACCAATACCCAACCATTTGCACCGTTTGCCCACGCATCAGTGGGAGATAGATCAAGCGCTTTTCTCGACATCTCGGAAGCTTGGCTAAAGAGGTCATCTCTCTGTGCATTATCAGGGGACAGCATGGCCAAAGTCGCCAGGACCTGTGCCGATCCGGCATAACCGTCCGAGAGTGCGGGGTCGAGCTCCGCGGCATGCTGAAACATTCCCAGTGCTATTTGCTGGCGTTTGACGTCAAAAACAGGAAAAAACATTCCTCGGGCCTGATCCGCAAGATTAGCCGCTTGAAGCCTTGTCAAAGACTGCTCGCCAAGAGCAGTTCGCTCAGCCTGTTCGATGGATTGAGTTGTGGGCAAGACCACCTTGTTATCCCGAGTGAACCAAAAGCCTGTCACCACAATCAACGCCAAGCAACCCAGCCCAAGTGGCAGCACTTGCTGTAGACGTCGATGCCCGCCAAGCAATTCGCTGTCCTGAGCATTTGAGTTGTCGCTTCTTGTCGTACTTCCTTGCGAAAACCGTGGCTTGTATCCGCCGGAATCAACAAAAATTCGAACTCCCTGACCGTCCCATTGATCTTCATAAAACTCATTTAGCAGTCGTCGCAGCCGTCTGGCTTCGACGCGGACAAGGTTTCGACCACCAGTGCCATCAATACTCCGACCGTAGACTTCGACCGCGATTGCTTTGCCACGAATCTGAGCACCACGACCGGCAAGAGTTTCTTCGACCACGTAAGAAAGAAACTGCTGAAGTCGAGGCGAAGCTTGGAACGCGACGCTGGAAACAACGCTCTGAAGTGCCTGTCGGACAAGCTCCGGCGATGGCGGTGCAACATCTTGATCTATCGGCAATTCATTAGCTTGGTTCAAAGCAAACTCACCCCCAACTCACGGTGACTCACTTGGCGCATGTCGTCAACCGCACTCATCTTGATGTGAGAATAGATAGTGGGAACCGGGGATTATCCAGTGACTTGGGAACTGAGTGACGATCTTCCAGAACTTTCCGATGCGCTTTCAGGGCGTATCGGAACGGATGCGTTGCTCAGCGAGGCAATTGAAGACCTAAAGAAAGTTACTGCGCTGTTGGATGACACATCGATCACAGCCTCAGAGCGCGCGGAATGGGCCCACATCAGATCCGAACTCGTGAACGAGCTTCGCCGGATGGTGAAGCGCAACCTTCGTAGCATTTCCAACTAAGGGCACAGCCATGACAAAAGAAGACAACGGCAAAGAACTTAAGCACGAACAAATCCAGAAATCTGACGACATCGAAAACCCCGCCCGGCGACACGTTATGCAGGGACTGGCAGCAGGTGCGGTCGCAACCGGCGCCATAAGCTACGGTACAGGAACTGCACAGGCGCACCCCGGTGATGGACCACTGGGCGAAAGCCTAAAGAACCCTTACGGCGGTCGGCCTGCCGGGGGCATCACTCTGCCAGAGTATTTCCGCCCTACTAAATACATGACAGGTTCGAATGCGAACTATTTCCCGCTGTCCGAGGACCTCGGGCCCGACGAAATGCGGATATCGTTCTGTGGTTCCACCCCATTTCCGCCTCGCGAAGATCAGGCTGGCACCTGTATCATGGTCGAACTGGGTAACGGAAAGAGGTTTTTCTTCGACTTCGGCTCGGGCTGCGTCCGCAACATTATCGGGATGCAAGTTCCTGGTCAGTTGATCAACGACATATTCATTACGCACCTGCATGTCGATCACTATGCCGACATCCCTTACATCTACCCGTTTCGGGCTTGGTCTGGTGGCTACACGCCGCTGCGCATTCACGGCCCCTCTGGTCGGACGCCAGAGCTTGGTACAGCCGGAATGGTGAAAGGCATGCAGCAGATGCTCAAATGGCATCTTGAGGCCTTCGATGTGTTCCCGATTGGGGACGGCTACGAGATCGAAGTTAACGAATTCGATTTCCGCCAAGAAGGCGGCATTGTTTATGACCAAGATGGCGTGACTGTTCGGTCCTGGCCTCGTAGCCACGCCAAAGACGGTGCAGTCGGGTATCGGCTGGATTGGAACGGACTGAGCTTTGTTTGGACCGGCGACGGCCGCCCCGATGAACTGAGTCTTGAATACGGGAAAGGCGTCGATGTGTTTGTGACCGAAATGTCCGGACAGGATATCGGTCAGTTGATGACCTACAAGTACGGTCTGCCGCAAGAGCTGTTCAACTATACAATCGATACGCACCATACCTCTCACTACGCTGTTGGTAAGATGATGGCCGAGGCGCGCCCACGGCTTGCAATGGTGACCCACTATACGCAAGACGAGGATATCGATGCCGAAATGCTGGCAGGAATCCGAGCCCATTATGATGGGCTGTTCGCCTGGGGGTTGGACGTCGCCGTCGTCAACGTAACCAAGGATGCAATCTGGTATCGGAAGGCGACGCTTCCCGGAAAATCTGGTTCGGTCGCGCCCTTCCGCGAACTGGGTAAAATGGAAGCAGAAGGCAAGATCACGTTGCCGGATGAAATCAAGCCGCCTGCGCCGCGGTCGTCACGTGCCGAACAGCAAGACCAGAAATACCGGGACATGGAGATCGATCCTAAAGAATACTATCCAGCTGACGTATTCCGCGCTCCCGATCCCGAGTGGCCCAGCGATTTCGTGATCAAGGTCGATGACGTCATTCCAAACCGCAAGAAGAAGGCGGAGTAACGACATGATCGAATTTGGGTCGTCATCCGCAATCCCTGTAACGATCCTTACCGGCTTTCTCGGAGCCGGTAAGACAACGCTTTTGAACCGCATCCTGACCGGCAATCACGGGTTGCGGGTTGCGGTTCTGGTGAATGACTTTGGATCAATAAACGTAGACGCCGACTTGGTCGTCGGTCTCGAAGATGATGTGATGAGTTTGGCAAATGGCTGCGTGTGCTGCTCGATCCGAGATGACCTGATCGAAACGGTAGAGGCTGTTCTCGCCCGGCCTGAGAAACCGGAATACATCGTCCTTGAAGCAAGCGGAGTGTCGGACCCGTCATCAATTGCAATGACATTCACCGATCAAAAGTTTCGGGACATGATCCGGTTAGACAGCCTCATGTGCCTGGTCGATGCGGAACAGCTCTTTTCTGCGCCAGAACAAATGGAACTGAAGCTCCGTCAGATCGCGTTCTCGGACATGGTTATTTTGAACAAGGTCGACCTCGTCGACAGGGCGGCCGTTCAAAGGGTGCACGATTGGCTCGGGTCTCGCTTCCGTCGATATCGTCTGGTCGAAGCTGTCAACGCAGACGTCCCACTGGATATACTTCTTTCCGTTGGTCGCTTCGCCGCCGAACAGCTAGAAACAGAAGTACCCGATCATCACGAGCATGGACCGGATTGTGGTTGCCACCACTCTGATCATTCGGACAGCTTCTCAACAACTATGATGAAAGCTGAAAGCCCGATAAGCTTGTCTTCTCTTCGGAGTGCAATTCGAAAGCTTCCCGGCGACGTTTATCGCCTCAAGGGCTTTGTTTTTAGCGAGGAGGATCCGGATCATCGCATTCTTGTACAGGTAGTCGGAAAACGCATGGACATCGCAAGGGATGGCGCATGGGGCCACCGAAAACCCGAAACAAGGCTTGTTGCAATAGGCGCACCCGGAGCTCTTTCGGATTACGAGCTTTCCGATGCGTTGTTAGCAAGCGCATAGCGGCAAGTTCGACAAAACTTGTTTGCGTGTTTTTCTTGAATTCCAACACGTAACAGCTCGAAAGCCCACAGCGCTGAGGACCAAAAGTGGAGAAATACCCTATTGCTTAAGCAGTTTAGGAAATGGAGCCAAGCGATCAGATTGCTTGCACTTGCCACTGCGATTGCCCTGTCGGGAACGGCTGTGCGCGCGCAGGACGTTTCAAGTCGAGAACTTGAAGACACAACCCCAAACCTCGGATTGCCGAGTTCAGCTGGAGGACAAGATGCCGAGTTGCTTTCTGCGTTCCACGGGCTCGAGGCGTTGCCCCGAGTAGCAAATCTCATTTGCAGAGGTTCTAGGGGCAAAGATGGGATGCCTGTTGTTTTTTCTGCCGAGGTAGATCTGGAAACTTTGCAAGCTGGCGACTTCAGAGTCGTAACAAAATCAGGCCAGATCGGAACAATGCATTGCGCATCAGTATTGCCTGCCACCGATCCCGGTGAATTGCGCACGGTGCTTCTCATCGGGGATTTTGGGAACGCTTCCGAGGATCCACCGGTTCAAGTCGAGGTTATTGGACACCTTCATTCCATCGATGGAACACTTGATTTTCGAGGTGCCACTGTAGCCGTGACTCCGCTGGAAGACGGGCCGTCAATGATCTTTGCCGAGGTTGTTGAAGATTGGACTTTGGTCGGAAACTTGGGGCCACGCCGAACCAGAGGAAGCCTTTGTCCAAGTGACAACATCGTACAGGCCATTCGGGTAACTTGGGCGGGTGGCGTCACGCTGGCGAACGGCAAGGAACCTGGCGATGCGGAACGTGATCTGTACAGGATCATCGTAGAGGCCGAGGATGGATCTCAACGCATAGTAACTCCCGCGGCGCTTGCCGATCTGGGTGACGGGGACAATAACCACATGCTCTGCCTTGATACAAAGGATCGATCCATCTCGGTTTCCTTTCCCGCTGGCATTTTCACGGATCCGAATGATGACCTAAACCCAGAAACCAGCGTATTAGTTTCAAAACCCAATTAACAAACTGCTTTAAGGTTTGTTCGAATGGACTTTTTAGCCGAAAATGCCCGGCCGGGCCGGTTGCAGGTATTGCAGCGCTAAATGCGGATGAACGAACTTGTTCGCCTCTCGGACATTGCAAACTCGGTTTTGAAGGTCCGCTTTGGGCTGACTGCGGTCCTTTGAAGCAATACTGCGGATGTCTGCAAAGTCCCGCGAAGCAGACATTGAACAGAGTTGCGACGAATGACCGTTCTGCGGACTTAGCTGCCATCAGTATTTGCCCGAAGCCAATTTTTTGGAGTTGCAACACTTGCTCAAGGCGAACATCTGTGCTGCCTACGATGCACGAATGAATTTTTTCAAGATTTCTTGGATTCGCTGGAGCAACCCCTCAAACTTATTTGGTGCAGGCTACCCGAACAAATCGGTCCGCCTCGCATTTGTTTCTCTTGGTGCAATCGCCTTCAGAATTTCTACCGCTCTCATAGACACATATTGGTGGATTTGTTGACCAACCCTCCGGCGTTGCTACACTCCACCGCTGTGGTTGCCGCACCGTTGGTGGCTGAAACTGCCACATCAAGGAAGAAAGTTCCTGCAGATAGTTTTGCCATATATTCAGGAACTAAAAGAAACGTCAGAGTACGCGCGCAAGGAATGCCTTGGTGCGCGCTTCTTGCGGTGAGGCGAAGAGCTCCTCGGGTGGCCCCTGCTCCAAGATTCGGCCTGCATCAAGAAAACACACCTTATCTGCCAGTTCCCGGGCAAAGCCCATCTCATGCGTGGCAAGCACCATCGTCATACCCTGCTGCCGCAGATCACGTAATACGTCGAGAACCTCGCCCACCAGTTCAGGATCAAGTGCGCTTGTGATCTCGTCAAAGAGCATGATCTGAGGGTCCATTGCCAGCGCTCGGATGATCGCCACGCGTTGCTGTTGCCCACCTGACAGTTGGTCGGGATAATGCTCCATCCGGTCGCTAAGCCCAAAGCGTGAGAAAAGCTGAGCTACCCTGGGGCGCAAATCCTCTCGGCTCAGGCCTCGCACGCGGCGCGGGGCGAGCATGACGTTCTCTGCCGCAGTCATGTGCGGAAAGAGGTTGTAGCTTTGGAAGACAATGCCGATCTCTTGGCGCACTGGCTGTGGGTCTAAGCCCGGCTCGGATATGTCCCTCCCATCCAGCCAGATCGTCCCATCATCGATAGGTTCCAGCAGATTCATGCAACGCAAAAGGGTGGACTTGCCCGAGCCCGAAGCGCCGATCAGACACACCATCTCGCCCTCGGCCACATCGAGATCAATGCCCTTGCAAACTTCGTGATCATCGAACCGCTTGCGGATACCCCGTAACGACAACTTCGGCTTCATCTGCGTGCCCGGTTCTGCTTGTTCATCAAGTAATCCGCATATCGCGTCGCGGGAACGGTCAGCGCCAGGAAGATGAGTGCCGCGCCTACATAAGGCGTAAAGTTCGCGTAAAGTGACTTGTAGACTCCGGCCTGACGGAAAATCTCTACCGGACCGATGAAAGACAAAAGTGCCACATCCTTCTGCAAGGCGATGAACAAGTTCATATTGGCGGGCACCACGTTTCGAATGGCTTGCGGCAACACAACAAAGCGCATTGTGTCTTGATCGCTCAGACCCAATGAGACGGCGGCGGAACGCTGCGACTGGTGGATCGAGTCGATGCCAGAGCGAATAACCTCAGCGACATAGGCTGAGTAGACCAATACCAGCGCCAAGGTCCCCCAGATATAGGGGCTGTTCCAAGGCCTTGGCAGGCCCAGCCCGGGCACGCCGAACCCGATGATGTAGATGACAAGAACCACCGGCAGGCCACGAAAGATGTCTGTGTAGGCAATCCCAAACAGGCGAAGTGGAAAAAGCGCGGGTGCACGGGTGTCCCTGCAGAGTGCGATAGCGAGGCCGGTGATTGCGATGAGCGGGGCCGACCACGCAAAAATCATCACGTTCAACAGAAATGCATCAAGCAGCCCAGGAAACGTCGCTACAAAGACACGGCCATTGAAGAAGGCACGCTGCACAGCATCCCAACCGGGTGAGAGCGGAACTAGAACGACAATGGCCAGCACCACGCTAATGGTAGAGATCAGCGCGATGCGGTTCGAGCGTCGACGCACTCCGGCTTCATAGACCTCGCGGCGCGTTGGCGCTGCGGCAGACCGCTTGGCCGGTCTGTTCTGCACCGATGTTTCGTCCATTTATTCAATGACCGGAACACCTGTGGCCTCTGCCAGCCACTGGGTCTCGATCGCGGCAAGTTCACCGCTTTCGGTCAGTTCCGAGATAGCAGCGTCGACACACTCCTTAAGCGGGTTGCCCTCTTCCATCAGAAGGCCGAATTGGTCGGGGCTATCTGATTGCTCCGGCGGGAATTGGCCCAGCAGCACACCGCCTTCTACAACCACTGCCGACAGATAGAGTGCTGTGGGTAAATCATAAAGAGCAGCGTCGATCTGACCGGCCATGATTGCAGCATTCACGTCGGCATTGTCGTTATAAAGTAACGGGTCACTTGCTGGCTGAATCACATCGTTGAGAATTGGAAGCGCAGTGGTGGTGGCCACGGCCCCCCAATTCAATCCCTTGAGACTATCCAGCGTCGCCTCGGCCCCAGCATCGACCACATTTTGGGTTGTCAACACCGCCATGGCAGAGCTGTAGTATGGCAGACTGAAATCAATCATTTCCTCCCGTTCGGGGGTAATTGAGTACTGCTGGATGTTAAAGTCAAAGTTCTTTGCACCCGGTTGTATCGCTTCATCAAAGCTCGTGCGTACCCAAGTGACATTGTCCGAACTGAATCCCATTTTATCAGCGATGGCATAGGCTACCGCAGCTTCGAACCCCTCGCCGTTTTCGGGCGCGTCGTCCATTACCCACGGATAGTAGGCTGGGTTGCCTGTGGCGATGGTCAGAGTTCCTTCTACAAGGGTCTTGTCCGCCGCGCAGGCCCCATGGCCCGCGGCGTGTGCCGTCGTCGCAGAGACAATCAAGGCCAGAGCTGTGCCGGAAAGCAGTTTCATCAAAGCGTCTCCCTGTTTTCTGATTGGCGACAGGTTCCTACGGGTGAAGAGATTTGTCTAGTGTGAGGACAAGTTGGATAGCCATCCAAAAAGCCATGACCGCTTGTCGACGCCAAAGTAACAGAGATCTCCCGACTGCTTTGGGCTCAAGGCAGACATTCGATACACTCGGCATGAGGAACCGTTTTGCGGGACACTGCTGCCATCCGCATTTTTTTCTCCAAAGGACCGCAGTCAGCCCAAAGCATGCGTAATTGGGCTGACCCTGATCAGAGGTCGAGCTCCCAATATGATCACAGGAGATCAGTGTACATGGGAGATTTCGAATGGAGTTTTTTGCGGGCTTGGATGTTTCACTGCGGTCCTGCGCGATCTGTGTTGTCGACAGCAAGGGCGCGGTTCTGCATGAGCGAGAACTGCCTCGTGAGATTGAGGAGATAGCTGGATATCTGACTGCGCTTCGCTTTCCGATTGCGCGCGTTGGCTTTGAATCCGGTACGTTAAGCCAGCATCTCTACTACGGTTTGAAGGCAGAAGGGTTTGAAGTTGTCTGCATGGAAGCGCGCCAGGTGAGTGCCGCCCTATCGGCGATGCGTAACAAGACGGATCGGAACGATGCTCGTGGAATTGCCCAGATCCTGCGGACGGGTTGGTTCAGCCCCATTCATATCAAGAGCCGAGAGGCGCACGGGGTTCGGGCGCTTCTGAGCACGCGGAAAGCCTTGCTGAGCAAGACCATTGATCTGGCCAACGAGGTGCGCGGTCTTTTGAAGATCTTCGGTATCCGTCTGCCCAAAACGGTGCAGCACGGCAGCTTTGACCAAACGGTTCGGCCGATGGTCGAGATAGACGAGGTGTTGGCCCATGCCTTGCTGCCACTGCTCGACACCCGATTGGCTCTTTATCAGCACTGTCTGGAACTGGACCGACGGGTCAAACGTGCGGCCCGCCAGGATGAAGTGTGCATGCGCCTGATGACGGTCCCCGGTGTAGGCCCGATTACGGCATTGACCTTCAAGGCTGCCGTCGATGATCCCACGCGCTTCAAACGGTCTCGCACCGTGGCCGCACACTTTGGCTTGACGCCCCGAAGATACCAATCCGGTGAGCAAGATAATCCCGGTCGAATATCCAAAGCCTGGGATCGAGACGTGAGGGCAACTCTCTATGCTGCTGCCAACGCCTTGCTGATGCGAACCATGGCCGGATCGCAGAACAAGTCATGGGGGATGCGATTGATGCGAACCAAGGGGCGTCGCCGTGCGGGCGTCGCCGTTGCACGCAAACTGGCCGTTCTGCTCCACCGCATGTGGGCAGATGGCACCGAGTTCCGTTCAGAAAAGGTGGAGGGCATGGCATGACCTAAAGCCAAACACCAAAACCGAGCGGGATCGTCCTCACCGGACGAGGTTCGTGGATGAAGCCGAAAATGTCTGCTGCGCAACGAGAAGCGCGTCCCCAAGCCAGGTTCTCCACAACCAATCCGACACATGCGTGCAGCGATGCCCCACCCGGCATCACCCAGACTGCGAAGAGAAGCGTGACCCGGATGAGAGACAATGATCCCGACCAAAGAAGGAAAACGAGCTTGACCCAAACGCCCAATTAGAGAAGCGGACATTCGTAACAGGACTTTGTAATTTCCGGGACCGACTGTAGGTGCGCTCATAACGCTGCATTCCCAACATTGATTTCATTGAAGA
>NZ_WQDY01000007.1 GCF_013033355.1 Ruegeria lacuscaerulensis | reverse complement strand
GCTCGTCAGGCTCATAACCTGAAGGTCGCAGGTTCAAATCCTGCTCCCGCAACCAGCGTCAGAAATCCCCTACACAGCCCGGTCAGACTACAATTGATCCCCCGGATCAATTGCTTAACGTCTTCACCGCGCCAGGCTCACAACCTCAAAGAAAGTGGGCCAAAGCATACTCCAAAGACCAATCTCTAGTGCCAGCCGCCTTAGGGCGGCTTTTCTCGTTCTGGGCCAACCCAATCATTGCTGCTCATTGCTGCCAGGGCACCCTCCAGTTCGATCTACACGCCATAGAAACGGCGACACTAGCGCGCTGACCCTGTCCGCCTTTCTTGTAGATTGATGCGAATGTGGCGCGGTATTAAGTAAGTTACTTCTGGCTGAGCAGAGTTGAGTACGATTCGGCCTCATTGCATCTCCCCTTATGCTCATTGATCCTTGTCAAGATTTGAGCGGGCAAGAAGTGGTACACTCAATGATAACTCAGGGGGGGATTCATGGAAGAGTTAATTGAAATCGGTAGATCCTTCGTCCAGGCCATACGTGAGCGCAGGGGCCTTGGAAGTGTTGATGAAATGTATGCCGAAAACGCACAGTCGATAGAGGCAGTCGTGCCTCCGGCTCGACAATTCCGCGTTTCAAAGGGGCGAGAAGCCATCAAGGGAAAAAGAGAGGATTGGTTGGCCTCGCACGAAATCCAGGAACTCGACGTGGATGGTCCCTACGTCCACCCACCCAACCGCTTTGGAGTGCGTTTCAGGGCTGAAGTGATTCAGAAGTCTACGGGTGAGCGCATTTCGCTGCGCGAGATCGCTTTGTATTCGGTGGCGGACGGCAAGATTGTGCTGGAAGAGTTCTTCATGCTGCCGAAGTAAGTAGAGCGACTGACAACATCTTCTATTTGTTGGTTTAATCAGTGCGCACGGCGCTTGGGCGAAGTGAAATTCCGGACGGAGGTCGGGAATGCGACACAGAACAGTGGCATATTATGTAGGAGTTGATGCTGACGACGCGTCGATTTTGGAATGCGCTAAAACTGCCCGCATCCAGAACGGCCACTTGATTTGTGTATTGATTGCGGCTTTACCCAACCTGCCTTACCTAAAGTATGGATCAAACAGGTTCGTTGAGGCGGGTCTCCCTTCAAACTGGTTGGATGTTCTAGACTTAAAAAATGCCGCCTTGAAGTCCCGCGCCACCGAAGTTGAAGCGCTTCTGGCCGCGCAGGGTGTATCGGCAAGTGTAAACGCCTTTATTGGATCTGGAACTGACTTACAGCATCTTGTGGCAGGCCAAGCCAAATGCTGTGATATCGCCTTTCTTGACGCTGAGTTGCGAAAAGATCCCGATTTGTTTCATAAGGTCGCGTACGGAGTATTGTTCCATTCACCGGTCGCCCTAATGATCAATGGAGACCCGTTTGCCCAACGTGAACGCATTTTTTTAGCATGGAATGATAGCCTGCCTGCGTCCAGGGCTGCGCATTTAGCTTTACCCTTTTTTCTGGCGGCCAAGGAAGTTGTGGTTGGGTGTTTCGATTTGCGGTCGTCTGATGACGTAGAAGGCGAACAGCCCGGAACCGACGTTGCTGGATGGCTCCGTCATCACGGTTGCAAAGTGACCGTGTCGCAGTTTCCGTGTGGTGGGGACTCGATCGAACGCTGCATTCAGGATAGCGCAACAGAATTGGGAGCCGACCTCGTTGTTATGGGCGCGTATGGGCATTCCCATCTGTGCGAGTCAGTCTTTGGGGGAACGACGCAAGCAATGTTGGAGCAGACAGGGTTGCCAGTGCTATTAGGACACTAATGAAGCGAACCGGCGACTGTGATTTTCTGGTAAATACGAGAGTAGCCAGCTGTTGTTAGGATATCGTTTGAGATTAATGCTGATTGGCCCGGCCGTTTCCACCAAGAAAATCTACCACAGTAGACGTTAATTCGTCCCAATCAGTAAACTCCCGTGCACCATCTCGTGGATCGATTTTTCGACCCAGCAAGACAACGTGCTTTAGGATCTCCCTCTCGAAATATCCGTAGCTTTCGGGCCTCACTGCGCCTGCGACCAACGCTGTTGCATCTGGTTCAAAACCTGTTCGCATTAGCATTTCGTTGAGATAGTCTTGCGCTTCTTCTCGACCTGACGCGAAAGCAGCTTTTAGACCGACGGAAAGCACGAGAGACTTTCGTTCCATTAGGGCATTTCTATTTGAAGCGACAAAAGCCTCGAATGACTCGGGATGCCTACGCTCGTGGACAGGGGCCAGAAGAACAACCTTGACCACATCGTCAAGTGATATGTGGCTGGACATTTCATCGGTATTGATAAGCTTTGCGTTGAATCCGGCATTCTTCGCGACACTGCTGATGAAGCGCGCAATCTTTGCTGTCTGGCCTTCGACTGTAGCGAAGGCGATGAGTACGATCATTCCGATCCTCCCATAAATCGGTCTGAATAGATTGCTGATTATGAATAAGTGGTTTGGTTTGCCCTTGATCTCCATCAAAGGCGTTACTTGGGAGCGTATCGCGAGAGTTGTGGTTCGCTTTTGCTGTCCACGCAAAGCATGTTTTTAAGGAAGATCGCAACGACCTACATCTCGAAGCAAGTCGGCTTTTCTGGGCTGACAATTTTTGAAGCTGGCTATGGCCCGATGGTTTGTTTTGCTACCTTAAGGAAAAGGCCAAAACAGCGACGAGGATTACAAAACTGATGCACCACACCGTGACCTTCACTTGTTGGCTTGCGGGCAGATTTCTGAGCAGTCTAGTCATAGTCAAACCTTTCAGACAAAATCCGGTGTGACGCGGTGCCCCGAGCGATCAGATGATCTTCGACGGCGTCCATCATGGCCGGGGGGCCGCAGAGAACAAAAAGCCAGCTCTCAAATTGTTCAGATGACAAATTGCGGTCCAACAGGGGACCGTCGATCAAACCAGTTTCGCCGCGCCAATCCTTGGGCGGTTCGGATAGAACAAATACTGTTTCTTCTTTGGACAACTCCCGAGGATAAACAATCTGCTCCTCCACCCGGTTGCCATAGATAAGCTTGAGATCGCGTTGTGTTCCGCTCAACCTTACTTGACGCGTAATGCTCAACATCGGCGCGATACCCACACCTCCTGCGATCAGAACAATGCCTTTCTCAGGACGGTGGCTAATCGGCAAGTTTCCGTGTGGGGCATCCAGATAGACCGAGGTTTGCGGAGCGATCTGTCCGAGACCGCATGTGAAATCCCCAAGTTCCTTTATCACAAAGGACACTTCGGGGCCTTCGGCTGGTGCCGAACTAATCGAGAATGGGTTCTCGTGCAGCGAGAAAGCACTGTGGCCGACATTTAGCCAAGCAAACTGCCCTGCTTCGAAAGTTAGTCCGGTGTGACCATCGGGCTTGAGCCGCAACTCCCATTGCTTTGGTGTTAGTCGACATAGAGAAGCAACGCGCCACGGCCTTTTCCTCTGACGCAAAGGGCAAACGAGATAGACATACAGTAAAGTCCCTACTGCAATAGTGGTCAGGGCAAGCCAGAGAAACGTCATTAGCGGATGTCCGCCGTAGCGCCCGGCATAGACTGTGTGGTGCAACAGCAGGCAGGCAATCACCAAGGCTCCCAGCCCGTGCAATAGGCGCCATGTCTCGTACTTGTAATCAAGGGATTTACGGGCAATTGCCGAGGCAACCAGAATGAACAGTAAAAAATATGCGCCGATGCCCGATACTAGCGTAGAAAAGTCGGTCGAAATCGTAAGTTGGTTTGTTTCATCCCACGGGCGGCGTCCGCCAGATGGCGTACCCTGGTACAGCAGCGGGTGCATTAGCGCAAAGCCAAGCGCTGTACGCGCCATCATCTGATGCACCCGCATAGTCACATCCATACCCAGACCGGAAGAGATGAATCTGAACCGCCCAGACAGCAAGAACTCAACTAGTATTATTGAAAAAGCAAGCATTCCAAGCCCGGACGCGAGCTCTTGATGAAATGATCGCGGTTGCCAACCCAGAGACCAAGAAAAACCCAAGGGGGCCAAGATCAGCAAAACGTAGATCAGCGCCAGATAAGGCCATTTCATACGGCTTTGCTCCAAATTTCTAAAGGTAGGCAACCCGGGCTCATTCAGAATAGACGCTAAGCTGACATGGGACTCCGATCAAGACTGCTGAGATTGGTCTGAATTGTAGCATGACAGGGCAAGAGTGTTTGCCGACGGTTCCCATTTCTGTTCGTCCGGTCGGTACGTGCGATCTGGCTGAAGCTGAGGCTGCATGCTTGCGCAAGATCAAGGCTATTGACCGCGTTTCCTGTCATAATGTTGCGCGCGCGAAATCCGACCAAAGGAGGAGGCTCAAAAAATGCTAGAAGACAAAAAGTCCCCGCAACTTTTCACTGGAACGCATCCGCTCTCCGACAATTTTCGACGTGAAATGGAAACCCTGATGTCGCGGTTTTTTGGGGGAGGATCACCTTTCCTACCTATGGAAACGGCTGCGCAACGCACGGGTTTTCCGTCTCTTGATATGACAGGCGCGATTTCTCCGGCAATCGATGTCCAAGAGACGGATTCTGCGATAGTCCTTACGGCTGAATTGCCGGGGCTCGAGGAGGATGATGTAGAAATTGAAATCAAGGATCGCAGGCTAATCCTGCGCGGTCAGAAGAAGATTGCGCATGACGAAACGGGCGATCTGCGTGTCAGCGAAAGAAGCTATGGCAGCTTTTCCAGAGCCATGTTGCTGCCAGATACTGTGGAAGTCGACAAGGTTTCAGCAACATTCGACAAGGGCGTTTTGCGTATTCAAATGCCGAAGACTGAACCTCAGGATCCAAGCCGTAAGATCAAGGTATCGTCGAAATAGACAGACTGTTGGCGCGATACGGTGCTTGCAAATGCCAAAGCAGAGGGCCGATCATGGATCGGCCTTCTTCGAACTGCGGTCTGATAGTTGTTTTTGGTTGAATCCGGGCAGGCATCGCAGGTGCTTGTTTAAATCTGCTTTTTTGTACATTCGCGTCAAACCATGGGTTTGGTGTTGCGGCGTGATAGAATGCCCTCACGCGTTTGGATAGGGGGCCACAATGCGCAAACCAGAAGTGAGCGACATGACACCCTCAGTGAATGGTGGTGAAGGTGAGGTGCGGGCCTTTCTGGAGAGCCTTACAGGTCCATCGCGCGGAAACGTGAACTGGCTTGTCGACAATGCCCTGACTGTCTCTGTTGGTGATGGCAGGGTGTTAAGCATTCGACCCAAAGATGACCTGCCTCCCCATGACAACGATATTGCCACACTACAGTGGGCTGACGACAGTTACACAATAGCCGCATCGGTTGGGCGCAATGTATGGGTAAACGGGCAAAAAGCCTCTGCGGCGTCTCTTAGGCATGGTGACATGATCGAGTTCGGCGAAAAGGGCCCCATGTCTCGATACAGGTTGTGCGATCACTCATTTCCCGCACACCACACTGTCGAAGATATCCTCAGCGACGCATATGCTTACACCCGAACGAGCCGTCGACCCTTCGCCAAAAAGATGTCTGGTGCCTTGCGCGATAGTGGGCGGCGGCTTGCCTCTCAAACCACGATACTGTTCAGGATCACGGTTCTTGCAACGCTTCTTGTGATCGCGGGGTTTGGGTACCTGCTTTACCAAAACGACCGGCGCTTGGCGGATAGTATCGAACAGGAGTCCCGCAAGATCGAAGCGGTCGCGGTTATGCTTGCCCAGACGCGAGAAGATGCACTTACGCCTGATGACTTGTTTTCGTTGCGTGACGCTTTTGAGAACCAGGTTCTGTCGACCGAGCGGCGTCTTGGAACCTTGGAGCAACGCGCGGGGGCACCCACGCGAGTGATGGCTGCCTCCACTCGATCTGTCGCTTTCCTTCAGGGAGCTTATGGATTGCGCCACGTGGAAAGTGGGAAGATATTACGGCACGTTTTGGGACCGAACGGAGAAAACCTGAAAACCCCGTTTGGTCAGCCTTGGATCGAACCGGACGGGACCGGCGAACCCGCAGAGTTTCAGTTCACCGGAACGGGGTTTTTGATCGCTGGGGTTCCGTTGATGGCGACCAACCGCCATGTCGCTTTGCCCTGGACCTCGGGGAACCGAGAAAAAGCGCTGAGCGACGCTGGTCTTGAGCCAGAGATGTTAAGGCTGCTGGCCTATTTGCCTGATCAGACGGAACCAATAGAGGCGCGGCTGCTCCGGTTCAGCGAAGCGGCAGACTTGGCGATTTTGGAAGTTGAGCCAAGCCGCGTTCAGGAACTTGGAATTCCGTTGGCGGATACCAAGTCGCGCGTAGGTGAAGAGCTTTATCTGTTGGGATACCCAACGGGTTTGAAAGCATTGATCGCGCAGGCTGGCCCGGGCTTTTTAGAGGGATTGGAGGCAGACGGTACGTTGAACTTTTGGTCGATAGCGTCCCGGCTTTCCACACAAAGCAAGATTCATCCGCTAGCAAGCCGGGGGATCGTTGCGCGGACAAGTGAGAGCGCCATCGTTTATGACGCTGAGACCACGACCGGTGGGAGCGGAGGACCAGTATTGAATCGGCGGGGCGAGGTCGTTGCCATCAATGCTGCGATCCTGCCCGAGTTCGGTGGTTCAAACATCGGCGTCCCGGTCTCACATCTCAGAGTTCTGCTGGGAGAGGTGGAAAGCCAGTAATCATTCGCTCGTTCGGAAGCGTGAGTTTTGTACGAAGAACACAGTAGCGAGTGGAACGATCACTGAGATCATGGCCACGCAGATCAGCAGGTATCCAAGTTGACTGTAGTCTGCGGTCGACGTGACCGCACCGGTTTCTGGATTTGTGACAGCGCGAGTCACAACGAATGTTTGGTTGAGGTATTTGGTGCTGAGGCTGCTGGCCGACAATGCCATGTTGGTAAACGATGCCATCACCGCAAAGAAGGTCGCTTTCAACTGAACAGGGGCATTGCGTGCAATCCAAGCCAACATCGGGACCATGGCAATCTGCCCAAGCGGCGATTCAACAGCTGTATCAAGAATGGCAATGAACCTTGCATCGACAACTCCGCCGGTACGCGCTGCCGTCCATTCATGCACGCCGTAATATAAGGCGAGGTTGGGCATGGCGAGAACGCCCGCGGCGATCGTTAACAATACCACCACATGCGCAATAGAGCGATTGGCCATAAATGGCCGGAGAACGATTAACCCCAACAACGCCAGCAGCGAAGTTAATAGTGCCAGGATTGCCAGGAACTGTTCATCGAACCCAAGTTCATCGATTTCAAACCAAGTCAGGCCTGGCCCCGGCAGAGGAACGGCACGGAATACAAAAATGATTGTCGCTGTCCCGATCAAGGCCATGGCTTGGGCCGGTTCCAGCTCTTTCAGCAGACGCGACATGAGGTACAGGATCACCGTTAGAGAAACCGCAAAGACTGTTTCTTGCGCAAACTCGAAATCGGCGGTTCCCAACACGATGCTAAGCACAACGAATGCCAGGCCGCCCAGTAATATGGACCATTTGACTTCGGTGACTTCATCCGGTTTGTGAGACGAGTGGCCGCGCTTGATAAGTTGACGCTGGAAAAAGCTGTGAAGAACCACTCCACTGACGGACAACACCGGGATGGCCAGAGCTATCAGGTACACTTGGCCATAAAGCGCAAGACGTTCCGATTTTTCCAGATCTTCAGTTCCAGAGAAAATCCAGATGTTCACAGCCGCAACCGCCGCAAACCCGGAAATGATCGAAACTCTGCCCAAGGTTTGCATTGTCGTGTGCTGTGCACGGGTTTCTTCAGGCGTAAACGGAAGGCCGTGCTGGTTAACCCTGGGGACCGCTTCGACCGTCATGGCGTCCGCAACAACGTCTTGAATGGCATAGCCTGAAGGCGCCAGCAGCAGGGCTAGGACATACCAGTCTTCCAGTGGCATGAAATTGGACAACACGGCAGGCGCGGTCACGAGACCGTACATTGTGAGCAAAGACAACGTGATCAGGGATGCGCCAAACAGGATCAGCAGGGACTTCCAGCGCCAAAACAGGTCCACGACATGACCAAGCGGCATTTTGAGTATCCACGGGATACCAGCCCAAAACGCGAGTCCTGCAACGAAAGAGGCGGATAAATCGAGATAGTCTTTTAGGAAAAAAGCGCCGACGACCGAGGTCAGGCCGGACACGCCGGCCGCGAAATAGACCATCAATGGCGGCAAATAGGACCATCGCAGCTGCTGAATCAGATCTACAAATGTTCTATGCCACCAGCCTGAGAGTTTTGATCCTATGGAAGTTTGGTCAGTCGTCATATGCCGTGGTAGCTCTTGGAAGCCTTTGGGTCGTTGTATTTAGTTAGAGAAATCCAGATCCGAAAAGCAATGCACTGGTGATCACCCCAAGGATCGGTACCACAAAAGGAACGCGGAAGTGCTTGGTGGCCTCATCCGGGTGCATCTTCAGCAGGATCAGCGAAATGTTGACGAGCACAAAGACGCCCAGAACGATCTGGGATGTGCGCTCTGCCAAAGTACCAATCGGTATAGTTTGGGTCAGCAGAACGATGATCAGCACGACCAGCAAAGTAGCAACTACTGGTGTCTGCGTTGCTTTCGGGACAATCGCCAGAACCTTCGGCAGATGGTCACGGTCAGCTAGTCCGTAGATCACCCGTGAGGCCATAATCATCTGGATCAGTACTCCATTGACCGTCGCTACAATCGCGACCGCGGAAAAGCCCTGTTTAATCATCTCAGGGGCGTTTGAAAACACAAGCGCGAGGGGTGCTGCGGACGTCGAAAGAACATCAATCGGAACAACAAGTAGGACCGTCATTGAAGTTCCCAGATACAACACGGTTGCCAGAACGAGCGTTAGCAAAATCGCTTTTGGGATGGTGTGCACTGGGTCTTTCACCTCTTCCGCGACATTGGCCATGTCCTCGAAGCCAACAAATGCAAAGAAGGCGAGAAGTGATGCCGCGAAAATGCCTCTCCACGCGTCGAGTTCCAGCGGCGGAAGCATCGAACTGATCTCGTATCCCTGCGGATCCTGGATCGACATGCCCCAGCCAATCACAAAGAGAAGACCTGCGATCTCGATGATCGTGATGACAGCCGCAACAAAGACCGACTCAGTGATCCCCCAAAGCGCGATTAGACCCATGATCAAAACGACGCTGATGGTCAAAACAGGGATCGCAAAACCGGTCAAAGCATGAAGGTATGATGCTGCGCCAATTGCAACGGCAGAGGCGGAGATAACGCCCGAGGCTGCCACCGCAAGCCCAACGAAAACCGCCATCCATCTTTTCTGAAATCCCGCTTCAACATAGGCCGCTTCACCTGCGCTCACAGGAAATCGAGTTGCGAGTTCTGCATAGGAAAGCGCGGTGAGTGATACGACGAGGGCGGCTACAACAAACGACAACGCCGCAAACGGTCCGGCAATGTCTGCTGTTGCACCGACCAAAACGTAAATGCCCGCTCCGACCGTTACCCCAAGGCCATAAAGCGTGAGCAATGGGGTAGTAAGGGCTCGTCTGAGTTTCTGTTCATTTGGATCAACAGAGTTCATAAGTGATTTCCGCCAACTGCCCATTCCGAACGTCGTCAGTAGCGTCCTTCTCTTTTTGTCTCGATTGGCGCAGCGGCTTAGTCCTATGGTCCAAGCCACACCGAATGCCTTATGTCTCAACGTCTGGGCGCATTGGGCGCCAATCAACTAACTGGGGGGCTCGCCATCACTCCTGCCGAGCCCCCGTGGGTGGAACCTCCACTCCTTCAAAATTCCGTTCACCTTTGTGTTTACTTGGGGACAGGAGGGTGAACGTAGAGTATGTTGAAACATTCGAATTTCACTATGTAAATCGTATTGGTGCTTTGATCTATGTCAATCAACTCGCGGCTTCGGGTCTGCGAGGCTGAACGCAAACCAACTATCGTTTGTCGTCGGACTTAAAGGCAAAGCAAACATGTTAGGTGGTGTGAGATTTAGGGTGGAAGGCAATTCGTGATGCTCTGGAACCTGTTACCAGCCCTGGGTGGCATCGGCCTATTCCTTATCGGCATGCTGTTGATGACGGACGGTTTGAAGGCTTTGGCAGGGGCGCAACTGCGAGATATTTTGGGCCGATTCACATCGACACCTTTTACCGGGGCGGTAACGGGCGCGGTCACGACAGCTGCAATCCAGTCTTCCAGTGCGACCACCGTTGCGGCCGTTGGATTTGTCGCGTCTGGTCTGCTCACGTTTCCCCAAGCGCTTGGGATCATCTTTGGGGCCAATATCGGAACGACGATGACAGGTTGGCTTGTCGCGCTTTTGGGGTTCAAGCTGGATTTGGGGCAAGTGATGTTGCCCGTTGTTTTTGTTGGGGCTTTGCTGGCGCTTTCGGGAAGGAAAGCGGTTGCCGGCTTTGGGCTGGCGTTGGCCGGATTCAGCTTGATTTTCATTGGGATCGAGCAACTCAAATCCGGGCTTGACGCCTTTCGCGGCGTAGTTACCCCTGCCGATTTTCCACCTGATACGCTGCTGGGCAGGCTGAAGCTTGTATTGATCGGTGTCGTTATCACCATGGTGACGCAGTCTTCGAGTGCTGGTGTTGCAACGGCATTGGCTGCGTTGAGCGCCGGCGCCGTGAACTTCCCCCAAGCGGCGGCTCTGGTCATTGGAATGGACGTAGGGACAACTTTCACCGCTGTTCTGGCCACCTTGGGTGGGGGCACGATGGCGCGCCGCACCGGTTTTGCTCATGTGATCTACAACGTGATGACAGGGGCAATGGCATTTTTCCTGCTGGGGCCGTTTACTGCGGTCTTTGTAAGCGGGTCGGGGGCTGGAAACTCTCTCACTGCGCTTGTCGCGTTCCATAGTTTCTTCAACGCCATAGGTGTGGCGCTGATCTTGCCGTTCGCGAAACCTTTCGCCAGATTTGTCGAGGCGCTCGTACCCGACAAAGGGGCTGACTTAACGAGACCTCTGGATCCTCTCGTCCTCGGGATGCCGGAAATAGCGGTGGATGCAGCAAAAGCCGCAGTCGAACAAATTGTAAGGGCCGAAGTGGCGCACCTTCGGTCATGTATCGGGGCATCTCAGCCAAGCGGACCCGACTATGGGCGGGACAGCATTGAGACTGCTGTATCGGAAGCGCGCTCGTACCTAGACAAGATTGAACTGCCCAGCAGGTCCGACGCAGAGATATCCAGCATCAAGGGTATGTACCATGTCCTCGACCATCTTGACCGGCTGCTTTACCGGTGTAGCCAAGATGATCGGATAAGCGAGTTACCAAAAGACCGGCGTTTGAAACGGCTTGCTTCGGTGTTGATTACAGCGACTGACGGCTATTTAGAGATCGACAATCCAGTGCAGTGTGAAAGCACGCTGAACCGTCTTCGCCGTTTTATGCGGCGACAGAGGAAACTTCGCAGAGACTTGCTCATCTCCGACGCTGCGACTGACAGTCTGCCGGATGAAGTGGTCTGGGCTCGCTTGGATGCCCTCAGATGGTTGCATCGTGTGTCTTATCACCTCTGGCGAATTCGCTGGCACATGAACGCATTGGAAGGAGTGCCGTCTGGGCGCAAGGGTGGTGAGGTCACTGACAGCGTGGCGTAGTTGGAGGCTGGCCTTGATTAGATTCGGCACTTGCTCAAGCGCTATTCGACCTAAACGCCAATCTTCGTGCTGAAGGGTGCAACATGAGCGAGGTCAAAGAAGTTTCTTAAGGATGCGCATTAATAAGATTTGCATCCGGGGCAGCTAATTGGAGGAGCGTATGCAGATTGTTCGCGGGATTTTACTGGCACTGTTCGTCACGGGGCCCGTACTGGCGCAGGAGGTCAGCGTCGATGAGGGGCGAGATTTGTATCGGACGTATTGCTGGCAATGTCACGGTTTCGAAGCAACCGGAGACGGGCCAATGGCGGAAATGCTTGCTATTCGAACACCTGACCTCACCAAATTGGCAGGCGAAAACGACGGTGTGTTTCCGATAGATCGTATAGCTGAACAGATTGACGGCCGTTCGCAATTGCTCGCCCATGGGGGCGAAATGCCAATCTTTGGTGCGGTGTTTGAGACAGACCAACAAATCGCGGTGGCTTTGCCTAGTGGGCAACGAATGATGGTAGGCCTGCCGTTGGCGAATTTGCTCGCCTTTTTGGAATCGATTCAGGCTGAATAGCCACGGGTCAATCTGCTAATCTGTATCAGCCGTGCGTCTGATTGACATGAGAGTCAGTGGCGGCCCCAACACTTCGAAGGCCACAGTGCTGGCAATAGTAAAGGCCATGATGGACGCGGCCCAATTCGGAAATTGCTCTCCGGCAACGAGGGCCATTCCTACCGCGACACCAGCCTGTGGCAACAAAGCGGGGCCGTACCAGCGGGTCTGATGGCGAGGCAGGCCGCCCAGTCTCGCTCCGCAATACCCTCCGACAAGACGGGCCACGGCGCGCAAGATCAGGAAAAGTGCACCAGCCCAACCCATCAAGCCGAAGGCTTCGATATCCAACGTGGCACCCGCCAACAGGAAGAACAGGATCATGAATGGCCACTGAATGTGCTCGATCTCATGAAAAGCACGGTCATGATGGCGGGCAAGATTCCCGATAGCTGCGCCCGCAACCATGCCTGCTAACAAGAATGAAACCTCCAGCCAAAGCGCGAGGCCCGCTGTCAGAAAGACTATACCCACTGCTTCTGCCTGCATCGGCTCTCCCGGTTTCAAGCGGCCGGTCAGGTAAGCGGATGGCACGCCTAGTGCGGCACCCAACAAAATAGCCCCTCCGAAATCCCACATCGCTGTGGTCGTGACTGTGGCCCAACCATCCGAATGACCGGACAGAACTAAGGCGATGCTGAAAACGATCAGACCCCAAGCGTCATCAATTGCGACGACGCCCTTTAATGTCTCGGTGAAGCTGTTGGACACTCCAGATTGATTGATCACGTCTGTCATGGCGGCCGGAGCTGTAGCCGTAGCAATTGCCGCCAGCACCAACGCCAACCCGAAGGGCACGCCAATGGCGGTCAGTCCAGCAGACACAATAGCAAGGGTTGCAACCACGATTGAAATAGAAATCGTAAGGATGGCTCGACCATGCCGAACCAGGTTCTCGCGGGTCAAAGAACCTCCAAGAAGAAACGCGACCATCGTCAAGGCCACAATGGAAATCTCGTCGAACCACATTGCAACTTCTAGTGGGATCAAACCAATTCCGGCGTTCCCTGCGATCAGACCGAGGAAAAGTAAGGTTGTAACACGAGGAAGATGCGTGGCCCGGCCAAGTTGGTCAGCCGCCAATCCGGCAACGAAGAGGATGCCAAGGGTAATCAAAAAGCCGGCAGTGTGCATAGAAAACCAAGCGTTAAGTTCTTGTCTAGACTACTCTAACTCCAACACTGCCTGCTAGGAACCGGTGTCGGAGAGAATGCAAATTCCATTCGCAGCCTAAGCTGAAGATCCTAAAAATAGGGATATTGATCTGTATTAAGGCGAAAGCGCGCAGCAGGTGGCACAATAGCTCATTCAGGAAACGAGGAGGAATTTTCGATGCCGACAAAGAAATCTAGCACAAATAGCCCGACCTCACTTGTGGATGTTTTCAAGCAAATGCAGCCGCCCATGTCTGGCAATCCGGCTTTCGGCGCCCAGATCGAACAATTTTGGGACGCGCAAGAAAAATTGCTCGAAGAAACAGAGGCCTTTGCGCAGCATTGGTTCGAACGGCGTCACGAGGCGGTTCGGACGGCTCTACAAGCTGCACGCAAAGTGTCTTCTGCGAACCCGTCCGATCCAACGAAAGCCCTTCAGAGTATGACGGAATGGCAGCGCCATTCGGCTGAGCGGTTGGTTGCTGACGCGCAGGAATGGTTCGAAACCGTGTCCCGTTGTGCATCTTATGTCACTGAAACCGAAGTTGCAGCTGTTGAGAAAACAGTTGGTGATGTTGCAGCCGCTACAAAGAGCGCCGGGAAATCTTCAAAGTCCGAACCTGTTTAGGGTTCGTGCTGCCGAAAAACCAAACTGAAATCATCGGAGCAGTAGATAGGAGGTCAAATGTACAAGAACATCCTGATCCCGGTTGCTCTTGACCAAGAACACGATACACAAGCGTCGTTCGAAGCCGCGCGCCAATTGGCTGATGCGGAAGCTGTATTCACCGTGATACACGTCCAAGAACCAATTCCGGCGTATGTGGGGTCTCAGATTCCCAGCGAGGTACTTGCCAATACGCGGCATGAAATCCTAGAAAACCTGCATCAGACTGCTTCTGAAATTCCGGGTGCGAAGGCTCGGCTTATCTCTGGGCACGCGGGCAGGGCTATTGTCGACTTCGCAAATGAGAACGAGTCGGATTGCATCGTCTTGGCTTCGCACAAGCCTGGTTTTGAGGACATATTTTTAGGTTCCACCGCGAACAGAGTCGTGCATCACGCCAGGTGCTCGGTTCATGTAATTCGTTGAGCCAGTGTTAGCGGTGTGGCTTCCTTTTTGAGCGGCCCGTGAGCCAAATCAGATCGAGAGAATTGACCGCTGAGCCAAAGAGCCCTTGGACTGCAGCTGGCCTGCGGTTTCGAATTTATTAGAATGCTGGATTACTTTATTGTGCAGAGCAGTTGCTGGTCGGTCGCTTGGAGGCTTTCGACACTTGAGTTGCCTCGGAGCCTCAGTTTGTGTTTCGAGACGTAGTCTACTTTCCTTTTCTTCGAGGGACGGTTGTTCGATGAAGGCCAAATCCTGCTCCCGCAACCAATAATCTCAGATAGATAGCAAAGCTCTAGCGCCGCCTTCGGGCAGTGTTTCTATTTGTGCCATCACAACTGGAAGCACCGTGAATGCAAACAGGAGCGAACTCAGACTGAGGCGAACGCCGCAACAAACTCGTTGTTGCCATTGATTTTTGACGGTGCCTTGTTGGCCGGACATGATCCCCAAACGCTCCTATCGCCTTTCCCTGTCTGACACGCTATTCTGCGGTGCAGAATGGCTGTTGGAGGCTTGATCTATGGGTGATCGTATAATCTGTGTGGCGCAGCAAAAGGGCGGGGCGGGGAAGACGACGCTTGTCTCGAACTTGGCAATCGCCTTCCTGCAAGAAGGGAAAAGCGTCGCGCTTGTGGATACCGATCCGCAGGGAAGTCTTGGAAAATGGCTGGACGTGCGCGAAGAAACGTTTGGCGAGAACGTAGACCTTCGGTTTTCGACGGCGACCGCATATGGAATTTCACGGGCAATTCGTGGCGTCGGCGGGGATGCTGATATCGTGCTTGTCGATACGCCGCCCAAAGCCGACAGTGACGTGCGGTGGGTCCTGCGCGAGTCTGACCTTGTGTTGGTGCCGGTCTCGGCCAGTCAGGCAGATGTTTGGGCAACTCATGATATTCTGGATCTGGCTGACCGTATCGGGAAGCCGACGCAAATCGTTTTGAACCGAACCCGGGCCGGCACTCGCGTCGGCGAAGATGTTGCGAAATCCCTTAGCGAGATTGGCGCGGCGCAGTTTCAATCCTCATTGGCCAACAGGGTGATATATGCAGAAGCTTTAGGTCAAGGGCTGGGTGTGCTTGAGGCGAAGCGCGCCAGTTCCGCTGCAGAAGAGGTGCGCGCGCTTGCGGATGAGGTCGCGGGGCTTTTGAATGGCTGACCCCTGAAAGCCGCTCACTTGGAATTTTGCGGTCTTGGATCGTCTGTGGCAGAGAGCGTGAATGAACGAAAAATCACCCAATCTGTTTTCGACGGTTTCAAGTGACTTTATCGCCGACTGGCTGTCGGCGTTGGAGCCACTTTGCACGGTTTCACATTTTGGGTCGTTATTGGAACGGTCCGAACTGCCGTTGGCGGGCGATACGCGTCAGGACCGGGTAACACTGGATCAGATTGTCGACCTGTATCAGCTGGCGGCTGTTGAAACCGGAGACGAGATGATGGGTCTTTGGTCGCGGCCGATTAGACCCAGAGCTTTGCAGCACTTGCTGACGTCTGTTCGCGAAGCGACGTCATTGTCATCGGCGCTCTATCGGTTCTCAACCTTCTGGAACCTGTTACTGGACGACTTTCAGTTCAAATTGACCGAGGCCGATCAAGCCGTCGAACTGGCGCTTATGCCTGTGCACGAGGTCGAGGCCCAGCGGTTTGGTCATATGTTGATCCTAAAGCTGGCCCACGGCCTAATGTCCTGGCTGGCCCGAGGCGAAGTGCCTGTCAAAGCCGTGGGGTTTTCGTTCGACCGTCCGGTCTTTGACGAGGATTATTCGGTTATCTTTCCTGCGCCGGTATATTTCGCTCAGCCGGCCTCCTTCATTTCTTTTGACGCAAGTGTATTGGGTCCGATTCATGCCCGCCAGACGAGCGACCTAGACCTGTTTCTGGAAAACGCGCCAAGAGATTGGATATTCACGCGATCAAGTGAACACACCCAGTCTCTGCGGGTGCGCAGTTTCCTAACCAAAACGGGGTGGGATCACGCGAACCTGTCGGCGGCTGCGAAAGCAATGAATATGACACCGCGTACCTTGATGCGCCGATTGGAATCAGACGGCACATCCTTTCAGGCGATCAAAGACGCACTGCGCCGGGACATTGCCATTGGGCACCTTCAGGCAGGGCGCAAAAGCGTTGAGGCGATCGCTCAGGATCTTGGATTTTCGTCGTCGGCCAGCTTTCACAAAGCGTTCCAAAGATGGACAGGGGCTGCTCCGAGTGCCTACAGGCGGTCGCCGATTGGATCTCGATGATTTTGTCACTTTTGGACAATTGCCTGTCGCCTCATGAGATAGCGAGCATCCTGACGCGCGGATAGAACCTTTAAAAATAACTGAAACGTTCAGTGTGCCGAATTCGCTTGTTTCTAGGGTGGTCGGTGAGTTGACGATTTCGGGCAACATTGCTTGTGAAAGGACTTCCAATGTCAGAAAAACTCGCCACAATTCTCGGGGCCGCGCGCCAGCATGCCGAGGATGTCATTGCACCCAACGTGGATGCATGGAACGCGGCACGAACCTGGCCTCGTGACGCATCGGACAAGGCGGGTGCTGTTGGGTTGACGGGCCTGTACGCTCCTGAGGAGTGGGGCGGTCAGGGTCTTCCTCTGTCAGAAGGCATTCAGGTCTACGAACAACTAGGGCTTGGCGATGGCGCCTATGCTTTTGCATTGTCCATGCATAACATCTGCACTTTCGCCGGATGTGGTTACGGGACCGATGCATTCAAGGAAAAATGGGCACGTGATCTGACCTCTGGGCGCAAATTGGCGAACTTCGCGTTGACCGAGCCTCAATCCGGGTCTGACCCCATGAAGATGTACACCCGAGCGACCATCAACGGGGACGGTACGTGGACGATCAGCGGTGCCAAGGCCTGGGTCAGCCTGGCGACTGAGGCGGATGTATACTTCACTGTCGTCAAGACAAGCGACGCGCCGGGCCACAAGGACATGGCGATGATCGCGATTCCCGCTGACGCACCGGGTGTCAGCTTCGGGCCATTGTACGACACACCCTCTTACGGTTTCCTCCCGATTGGTGAAATGTATCTCGACAAGGTTGTTGTCAGCGAAGACAACATCATTTTGCCGGTTGGTCAGGGACTTCAGGGATCATTGATGGCGATCGATATCGCCCGGGTTTCGATTGCTTCGGGGTGTTGCGGGCTGATGCAGGCGGCGTTGGATACCGCGCTGTCCTATTCGAAAAACCGCAAGATGTTTGGTGGCACAAACCTTCAGCTGGATGGAATTCAGTGGATGCTGGGTGAGGTCGCGACCGAGCTTGAAGTCTCGAAGCTGCTGTACCGCAAAGCGGCAGAAGCGCTGGGAACGCCCGAAGGCCCGTTGATGGCAGCCCATGCCAAACGGTTCGTGCCGGATGCGGCGGTCAAGGCGGCCAATACCTGTACACAGGTTCTTGGTGGAATGGGCCTGCTGCAACCCTACGGGCTTGATCGCTTGTCACGTCTGGCGCAGATGCTGCGTATTGTGGACGGAACGACCGAGATCAGCCGGGTTGTGATCGGCCGGGCGCTGCAGAAACGCGCTGCTGGTCTGCCTGATCTTCCGGTGCCTAAAGGGTTCGGAGAAACTGACGACGCCAGCCCATCCGTTGCGGCCGAATAAGTCAGATGCGGCGTGCCTGCCGGCACAAGACTCCAAAGCCCAGCTTTCGAAAGAAGGCTGGGTTTCTTGCTTGAGCGCAAGTCCGGGTCGGATCAATCTCTTGGTTTGCGCGACACTTTTTTAAGGCTCGCGGGGACTGCTGCGCTCACTTAGCCATCACCATGGTTTCGGTGCCTTGGGTTTAGATTGCGAAGAGGTGACGGACGCGTCGCGAACTTCCCCAGTGGAATTGCTGATTTGAGGTCACGTCCGCGTCGCGCTGGGTTTGAATAGGACTTTGCGCCTCAATAGCAGAGCTACTGACATTAACAAAGTTTAACTCTCCGCCAGACATTCGTTAATCGGGCCAACCTTTATCGACTGTGTACCCCACAACATCACCTTAATGATAAAGGAGGAGAAGATGGACTACGCACAGACAGCCAGCCCTCGGAAGGGTTTGTTTTTTAGCTTGTTTTCGAACTATGCAGAAGCGCGCGTCGAACAATTTCGCCGTAAAATTTATGGCAATACAGTCCGCGTTTTGGAGAAGCTGAGCGATCAACAGCTGGAGGACATCGGCATCCCCCGGAGCGAGATCAAGCAGCGCGCTTATCAAAGCGTCTATCACCAGATGCCGTATGACCATCGCGTGCAATAAGCGTCGCATTGTTGAAACTGGATTTGAAGGTGGAGGGATATGATGCTTGATACACATACTTGCTCGGGCGCAACCCCAAGCACGAGCGCTTTGGTGCTGTTTGACCGGGCAATGAAAATCCATGCTATCCGTGCCGATATCGTTCGAGCCGCGCAAGAACTGAACTGCCTGAGTGATCGTCAGCTTTCTGAGATGGGGATCAATCGCACGGATATTGACGAGATGATCGCAAGGTATATCTGAGATGCCTGCCCCATCCCTTGCCGACAATGATGTAGGACGCGAGAGAACCAAAAAAGCCGCTCTGAGGGTTTCAGAACGGCTTTTATTCGCATGAAGGTTTGTGGTGTGGTCAGGCCTGGTGATCGACTACTTGCAGATGTTGGGCCAGCTTCTCGATTTCGGCCATCCAGGCTTGCACCAGTTTCGGATCGCTGGGGGCGGCATGCACTCCGGCGGGGATCGCACGGTTCAGAACCGCCTCAACTGCCAAGGATACCGGGATCGAGACCAGACGCGCCATCGCCGTGCCTCGCGCGTCACCCCATGCATCCATGACATAGGTTTTGTGCCAGGTCTCGACGCCTTCTTTCTCGGCTTTCAGGCCCACGCACAGAACAACGCGGTCGGGCTCGCCTTCATCATAGGCGTTCTCATCCCAGAACTGGTCCGACATCTGTTTCAGACGCGCGTCGCCTTCGGGGCCGGACAGGGTCTCGATCTCGGTGAACACATCCGACCACGCATCGGCCCAGCCGTTCAGGCGCAGGGTGCCGCGGACGAATTCTTTGACCGGCCAGTGATCCTCGAACTGGTATTCGGCCATGAAGGGGATCGAGTCGCGGTTTGGGTAAACCTCAAAGCTTTCGGGTGTGGGCAGCGGCGCGACATAGCTGGTGATCGCGTCCCACGGGCGGGCCACATCCAGCGGGGCGTAGTCCCGGATGGATTTTGAGGGCGACCGCAGGGCTTTCAGAACGCCCAGAGGCGACCAGCTGAATTTATAGCGGAACGGGTTGGGGTTTTTCGGGATGCCACCGCAATAGGAGATAAAGCTCAGGTGGTTTTGCGCATCGAACGCGTCGGACGCGCGATAATCGGCCACCAAGGCGTGCGCCATCAGGTGGTCGATGCCCGGGTCCAGCCCGACCTCATTGACTAGTGCAACACCGGCCTCGCGGGCTTTGTCATTCAGCGCGCGCATTTCGGGGGCGATGTAGGACGAAGACACGAAGTTCGCGCGCTTCGATATCGCCAGTTCCGCCAGCGGCACGTGCCAGTCGCCCGGCAGCATCGAGACGATCACGTCGCCCTGTTCCAGCACCGCGCCCAAGGCGTCGATGTCAAAGGCGCGGATGTCGTCGGTCAGGTCTCCGACCTCGGCGCGGGCCTTGTCGATGGTCCGGTTCCAGACAGTGACTTTATGTCCGCCCTCGATCAAGCGGCGCAGGCCGGGGATGGCCGACAGGCCGGTGCCACACCAGTGAATTGTCATCGCTCAGATCCCTTCAATATGGGTTTTGTAAGTTGTCTCAGCCCGGCCCCAGACGCCGCTGTTCAGATCGGTCAGGGTCAGCAGGGAGGGCAGCAGTTGCGCGGCGTAGTCTTCCGAGCTTTCGACCGGCAGCATCGAGGGCAGGTTGTCGATGGCCATCACGTCCATCACCGGATCGTTTGCCACGCGCAGGGCGGGCGCGTCCCATGTGGTTGCGCGGTCATAGACCGGCACCGGGTTGTAATCGCTGTCCGGGTCGCAGGCCACGTCGCCAATGGCGGTCAGGTTGCGCGGTGCGTTCAGCGCCTCGCGCGGGACAAAGACCGGCGTGCCGGGGCGGGCAAAGATGCAGTTCAGGAACAGATCATGGTCAAGGATTTCGGGAAAAGGCCCGCCGCTGGCGGTCTCGGCCATGTCCCATTTGGTGACGGAAACGCCCATCGCCTCGCACATATCAGCCGCGCCCGTGCCCACGCGGCCCAAAGCGCCGATGACGATAGCGCGAGGGCGGGTGCCCGTGGCGCCCAACTCGGTCAGCAATTCGGCGTTCAGCGCGTCTTTGTTCGGGTACACCCCGACCGGAGGGCATTCCTGCCCCCGCTGCTGTGCGGCCCATGTTTTCAGCGTTACCGCCGCGCCCGCGTATCCGGCCCAATAGCCAAAGGCGGCGACCCGGCGGTCGTTTTCGTCCACCAGATATTCCAGATCATAAAGCGTGCCGCCCCCGGCCTTGAAGCGTTCCAACAAAGCCCGCCCGGAATGCTGCCCCTTATAGGCGTGGCCGAACATGATATGACGTTGGGGCAGGGGTGTCCCGTCCTCGGGCAGTTCTTTCAGGCCGAAGATGACCGCATCCAGCGGGGCCTCGGGCCAGGAATTCTCGGCCGCGATCTCACAGCCTGCGTCCGTATAGCCCTGCAACGGAATGGCGCGCACGGAACTTTCCTCGACCGTCACGCGGATGCCTGCGGCGATCAGGGCGGCGGCACCTTCGGGGGTCAGCCCGACCCGTTCCTCGTTCGGGCGCTGTTCTGCCCGGACCCAGAGATGTGTCATGTCAGTTCCTTTTGTTCAGAGCATCCCGGCGGCGCGCACGGCCTGAACCGAGGCCCGTGCCTCCATCGCTTCGCGGAACGCGATAATCTTGGGAAAGGTTGCGACGTCGACGCCGTCACCTTCCAGCCAGCTGCAAACCACATAGAGGTAAACGTCCGCCAGCGAGACCTCATCCCCCAGCACAAATGGCCCCCGCAGCCCGTTCGAGCAGATATAGTCACAGGACGCGGTCATCGTTTGCGCGACCTTGCCCTGCATATCCTGCCAACTGGATTTTTTGTCGGCCCAACGCTCCCCGCGCATTTTATGGGCGTGGTTCACGTGCATGGTCGAGGCAAGGTAATACATCACCTCGCGCATCCGCGCGGCCATGATCGGGTCGGACGGCACCAGCCCGGCCTGCGGTGCAACCGCCGCGATGTAATCCAGCAGCGCGCCGGTCTCGGTCAGAATGCCGCCATCCACCACCAACGCAGGCACGCGACCCTTGGGGTTGATCTGCTTATAGGCAGGTTTGGTTTGCTCACCGCCCGCAAAGTCCAGCTTGATCGCCTCGTACTCCAGCCCGGCTTCTTCCAAAGCGATGGCCACGGCGACCGAAATCGTGCGGGGGGCGTAATAAAGCTGCATCGGGGCCTCCTTACAGGTGGGTTTGGGCGTAGTGCCGGTCGGGCGCTTCCAGATGGGGCACCGCGTTGAACAATACCGGACTCAACTGGCTGCCAATCGGATGCAGACGATGCATCGACGTGTTCATGATGGCAAGCGCCACCCGCGCCATCGCCGGAATGTCCAGCCCCATCGCCTGGCGCACTGCCATCGAAATCAGCGCGCCTGAGGTCACCACAATCGCCGGCCCGCCTTCGGTTCCGATATCGTGCAAGGCGTCTGCGACGCGCGCCTCGAACGCGGCAAAGGTTTCGGGCGCATCCGCGATCTGGCCATTGGCCCATGCCGTGAATGTCCGGGGCAGGTGTTCGACGAACCCCTCACGGTCGGTGGGAACCATAACGTTGTGCTGTTGTTCGAAAAGCTGCGCGAGGTTGAAATACTCGACCTCGTTCAGACGCGGATCGCGGATCGGCTCCGGCAAGCCCATGCTCGCCGCTGTTTCCACATGCCGGGTCAGCGTGCCGCTGTAGACACGGGGATAGTGCGCGCGGGTGTCCTGCAGATGCCCGCCCAGCCAGCGTGCTTGCTGATGACCCAGATCGCTGAGTTTGTCATAGCTTTGCTCGTCTCGCGCGGCGGTGTTGGCCTGCCCGTGACGCACCAGTGTAATATGTGACATGGTCGTCCCTCTTGCCGCAAAGTCTTAGGGCAGGTTGTGGGCCGGGACCAGAGGCGTTTGGAATTCTGTTTGCAAAATCTTGGCCGTTCGAAGCTTTCCCCATGGTCAGTTTTTTACGCGGGACAGGGGGGTTTTCTATTGCGCTACGAAAAAAAGTTTCCTATAGGAAACCAAGCTGTGGCATGCGGGTGTATACACCATTCCCGAAGGTACTGCAGCCCACTCTGGCGTGGAACACGTGTCTAACTCTGTTGACTTACAGCAAAGGAGTGGGAAGCTGGCGGAACACCGCCTTTTTGCAGGACGGGGCGTTTGCGACAGTCTGTGACAACGGCTTAGGAAAGCGACCACCCATGACCGAGATTAAGCGCACGCCTTTGTATGATCTGCACGTTGAGTTGGGCGGCAAGATGGTTGATTTTGCGGGCTGGGAGATGCCGGTTCAGTATCCACTGGGGATCATGGGGGAACACAAGCAATGTCGCGAAAAGGCGGCGGTGTTCGATGTCAGTCACATGGGTCAGGTGATCCTGCGCGGCGAGAATGTGGGCGAGAAGCTGGAAACGCTCTGCCCGCAGGCTTATGCTACGCTGAAGGACGGCAAGGCGCGGTACGGGTTCTTTACCAACCCGGAAGGCGGGATCATGGATGACCTGATCGTGTCGAATGCAGGGGATCACTACTTCGTGGTGGTGAACGCGGCGCTGCGTCATCAGGACATTCCGCATATGCGCGAACATCTGGACGGCGTCGAAGTGATCGAGATTTTCGACCGTGCGCTGGTTGCGGTGCAGGGACCAAAGGCCGAGGATGTGGTGGGCGCGCTCTGCCCTGTGGCGCGGGATCTGAAATTCATGGAAACCACTGTGGCGGATATCAACGGCGTTGAATGCCGTATCTCGCGCCTGGGTTACACCGGTGAGGACGGGTACGAGATCTCGATCCCCGAGGACAAGGCCATCGATATCACCCGCGCCTTTCTGGCGCATGAGGATTGTGAACCGGCGGGCCTTGGCGCGCGCGACAGCCTGCGGCTGGAGGCTGGGCTGTGCCTTTATGGCAATGACATTGACCAAACGACCTCGCCGATAGAGGCGAGCCTTGGCTGGGCGATCCAAAAGCGCCGCAAGGAAGAGGGCGGCTTTCCCGGTGCCGACCGCATCCAGAAAGAACTAACTGAGGGCGCCGCACGCAAACTGGTCGGCATAAAACCCGAAGGCCGCGCGCCCGCCCGTCAGGGTGTTGAGATCCAGTGCACGGAAGGCAACACCATCGGTCAGATAACCTCTGGCGGGTTCGGCCCCACGGTCGGTGGCCCTGTGGCAATGGGCTATGTGTCCGCAGGCCATGGCGAGCCGGGCGAGGTGGTCAACTTGATCATTCGGGGCAAGCCGCAACCGGCGCAGATCGTGGCGCTGCCCTTCGTTACCCAGAATTACAAGCGTTGAAGTCAGGAGAAAAACCCAATGGCAACCTATTATTCCGAAGAGCATGAGTGGATTGACGTCGATGGTGACACCGCCACTCTGGGCATCACCAAACACGCGGCGGAACAGCTGGGCGATGTGGTCTTCGTGGAACAGCAGGAAGTCGGCGAAGAATTCGCCAAGGACGGCGAGATCGGCGTGATCGAATCCGTCAAGGCGGCGTCCGAGCTTTATGCTCCGGTTGATGGTGAAATCATCGAAGTGAACGAGGCGCTGGCCGACAATCCGGGCGCGCTGAACGAAGACCCAGAAGGCAATGCATGGATCTACAAAATCAAGATCACGGACGCGTCGCAGCTCGAAGATCTGATGGATGAGGCCGGCTACAAGGACTTCATCGGTTAATTCAACGGCGGATCTTTACACGGATCCGCCCTTCATCTGGCTAAAATACCTCCGCCGGAGGCTCCCGCAGCCTCCGCCGTGTCTGACTTATTCATAGGAGCGCTGCAATGGCTTTCAAACTGACCGACTACGAAGCCTATGACTTTGCCAATCGCCGCCATATCGGGCCCAGCCCGACCGAGATGCGCGACATGCTCAAGGTGATCGGCTTCAAGACGCTGGACGCGCTGATCGACGCCACCGTCCCGCCCGCGATCCGCCAGAAAGAGCCGCTGGACTGGGGTCCGGCGATGACGGAACGCGATGCTCTGTTCCATATGAAAGAGGTGGCGAGCAAGAACAAGGTTCTGACCTCGTTGATCGGGCAGGGATATTACGGCACCACCACGCCTGCTCCGATCCTACGCAACATTCTGGAAAACCCGGCCTGGTACACCGCCTATACGCCCTATCAGCCCGAGATCAGCCAAGGCCGGCTTGAAGCGTTGTTGAACTTCCAAACCATGGTCAGCGATCTGACCGGGCTGGACGTGGCCAATGCGTCCTTGCTGGACGAAGCCACCGCCGCGGCTGAGGCCATGGCGATGGCCAAGCGCGGTGGTCGGTCCAAGGCCAACAACGCCGCCTTCTTTGTCGACCGCAACTGCCACCCGCAGACCATCGCGGTGATCAAAACGCGCGCCGAGCCGCTGGGCATCGACGTGCAGGTGGCCGACCCGGATCAACTAGACGCGGGCGCGGTTTTTGGCGCGATCTTCCAATACCCCGGCACCCACGGCCATGTGCGCGACTTCACCGCCGAGATTGCGGCGCTGCATGAACACAAAGCCATTGCCATTGTCGCCGCTGACATCCTGTCGCTGGCGCTGCTGAAGTCACCGGGCGAGATGGGCGCGGATATCGCCATCGGCTCGACCCAACGGTTCGGCGTGCCGATGGGTTATGGCGGGCCCCACGCGGCCTATATGGCGACCACCGACAAGCTGAAACGCGCGATGCCGGGCCGGATCATTGGTGTCAGCATCGACAGCCGTGGCAACAAGGCTTATCGCCTGGCGCTGCAGACCCGCGAGCAGCACATTCGGCGCGAGAAAGCCAACTCGAACGTCTGTACCGCACAGGCGCTGCTGGCGGTGATGGCCTCGATGTACGCTGTCTATCACGGTCCCGACGGCATCAAGGCGATTGCGCAATCTGTTCACCGCAAAACCTCGCGTATGGCCGCCGGTCTGGAAGAGGCGGGCTTCTCGGTCGAACCCGAGGTGTTCTTTGACACCATCACAGTCGAGGTCGGCCACTTGCAGACCACCGTCATGGAGGCCGCCGTTGCCCGTGGCATCAACTTGCGCAAGGTCGGCGAGACGAAAGTCGGCATCAGCCTGGACGAACAGACCCGCGCCGAAACGATTGAGGCCGTCTGGGGGGCCTTCGGCATCGACCGTCAGGATGACAGTTCCAACGTGGCGTACCGCCTGCCGGATTATGCCTTGCGCGAGACGCCCTATCTGACCCACGAGATCTTTCACAAGAACCGGGCCGAGGCCGAGATGACCCGCTATATGCGCCGTCTCGCCGACCGCGACCTGGCGCTGGACCGGGCGATGATCCCGCTGGGCTCGTGCACCATGAAGCTGAACGCCACGATCGAGATGATCCCGGTCACATGGCCCGAGTTCGGCAATCTGCACCCTTTCTGCCCCGAAGATCAGGCGCAGGGCTATCACGAGATGATTGCCGATCTGAACGACAAGCTGTGCCAGATCACCGGCTATGACGCGATCAGCCAGCAGCCCAACTCGGGCGCGCAGGGCGAGTACGCAGGTCTACTGACCATCCGCAACTATCACTTCGCCCGCGGTGAAGGGCACCGCAATGTCTGCCTGATCCCGACCTCGGCACACGGGACCAACCCGGCCTCGGCGCAGATGGTGGGCTGGCAGGTGGTGCCGGTGCAATCGGATGAGAACGGCAATATCGACCTGAATGACTTCCGCGCCAAGGCCGAGAAGCATTCCGATCATCTGGCCGGCTGCATGATCACCTACCCATCGACCCATGGTGTGTTCGAGACCACCGTGCAGGAGGTTTGCCAGATCACCCATGACCACGGCGGTCAGGTCTATATCGACGGCGCCAACATGAACGCCATGGTCGGCCTGTCGCGCCCCGGTGATATTGGCGGTGACGTCAGCCACCTGAACCTGCACAAGACCTTCTGCATCCCGCATGGCGGTGGTGGCCCCGGCATGGGCCCGATCGGCGTCAAGGCACACCTTGAAGAGCACTTGCCCGGTCACCCAGAATACGGCACCGCCGTGGGGCCGGTATCGGCGGCGCCCTTTGGCTCGCCCTCGATCCTGCCGGTGTCATGGGCCTATGTGCTGCTGATGGGTGGTGCGGGTTTGACGCAGGCGACCAAAGTGGCGATCCTGAACGCCAACTATATCGCAGCGCGTCTGCAGGAAGCCTATCCGATCCTCTACACCTCCGAGTCCGGTCGGGTCGCGCATGAATGCATCCTCGACACCCGTCCGCTGGACGCCGAGGCGCATGTGACCGTCGATGACGTTGCCAAACGTCTGGTCGATTCAGGTTTCCACGCCCCGACGATGAGCTGGCCGGTGGCAGGCACCCTGATGGTCGAGCCCACCGAATCTGAGCCCAAGGATGAGTTGGACCGCTTCTGCGACGCCATGCTCTCGATCCGATCCGAGGCGCAGGATATCATCGACGGCAAGATCGACGCGGAGAACAACCCGTTGAAGAACGCCCCCCACACGGTGCGCGATCTGGTTGGTGACTGGGACCGGCCTTACAGCCGCGAACAGGCCTGTTTCCCTCCTGGCTCGATGGGTGTCGACAAATACTGGTCCCCCGTCAACCGCGTCGACAACGCATACGGAGACCGAAACCTCGTTTGCACATGTCCGCCAATGGACGCATACGCGGAAGCGGCGGAATAAACAGAAAACCCCCGCCTTGGCGGGGGTTTTTCTTAGGGAACGAAGCCTTTAGGCACCCCGAATGGCGGGGAGTCCACGCTGGATCCCGTCAGTGCGTTGAGGAATGCCGCGAGACTTGCGATGTCAGCTTCGGACAATTCCAATGGCGTGATGTCTACCTTGCCGCGCACACGCGCCATTTCCAACCGGTCGTCCCAGACGACGAAATCGGCTTTGTGCAACCAAGGAACGTTCGGCAGGTCAGCCATATCACGATTCCATTTCGACAGGCTGTTTTCGGGGTTCAGGTGATGGAGGATCATACCCTCGAGGTCGGGGAAAGCTCCGTTATGACCATAGGGCGCAGTCAAGGCCACGTTGCGCAACATCGGCGTGCGAAAGCGATAGGCGTCCTCCAGCCGGTCGCTTTCCCCCATGCGGCCGACGTCGCGCACATAGGGGTCCCATTGCCGCGTGCGGCCCGGCCCAAAAGGGGGCAAGGCCAAGGCGTGAAATTCCTGATCTGACATCAGCGGCCCGGAATGGCAGGTCGAACACTGCGCTTTGCCATAGAAAAGATCCATCCCGTCTTTCTGCTCTGCCGTCAGCGCCGAGGAGTCACCCGCGAGGTATTGATCGAACGCGCTGTCGGTGCTGCGCCATTCAACCGCCATGAACGCGGCCAGCGCGTTGGCGATTTGAGTGATTGTGATGTCCTCGGTCGTGTTGACCTCATCAAAAGCGGCGACCATGGCCGGGCCATAGCGCGGATCGGTGCGCACGCGCTTGGCAAGGATCGGCCAGCCCAGATCAATCCTGTCTGCAACCGCTCCGGTCACCTGATTTTCGCCGACATTGCCGGCCATTTCGAATTGCGAGGTCAGCGGGAACAGCGCCTGTGCGGCGAGCAGCGAGTTCAGCCCCTCAGGCAACCATTCCTGCGCCGGAGAGTTAAACCCGTTGCCGTAGACATCCGAGATACTCAGGCGGCCATCGTGGAATACGGTGTGAATCTCTTTCGCGCCAAGGTTCCACAGCCCCGGTGAATTACGGGGGATGCGTTTGCGAATCTTATCGGTTCCTACGCCCGGTGTCCGATCTGGCCCCAAGCCTTGCCCGCCTTCACCAATACCCAGCGATAACCCGTCCGAGGTGCCGAAATCAGGATGATGGCAGTGGGCACAGGAAATGTTCTGGTTGCCCGACAGAATGGGGTCGTAAAACAGTTGATGACCAATCGCGGCCTGTTCCATATCAAAGAGGATAAAGTCATCATCGGTCAGTGGGCGCGGCAAATCCTGAGCCGCAGCCGCTCCGACGAAAAGGAAAAAAACCCCATGCGCCAGCTTGTATTTGCCCTTTGCCTTTTTGCGACCCCGGCGCTGGCCGAATTGGAACAAGCGCGCGACATGATGGAAGCGGGCGAATTTGAGGCCGCGCGTGAGGAACTGCTGCCAGCGGCGCGCTCTGGCAATGCCGAGGCCGAAGAACTGATCGGCGTCATGTACGGCCTTGGGCTGGGGGTCGAGCAGGATTACGAGCGGGCGTTTGACTGGTATCTGCGTGCTTCGATGAAGGGGCATCCGGGGGCGCAGTCGGGTGTCGGCTGGTACTATGAGCTGGGTCTGGGCATGCCCGCGCCCGATCTGGTGCGGGCGTATATGTGGTACACGCTCAGTGCCATTGGTGGTGATCCCGATGCGGCGATCAGCCTTGAGGAAGTGGTCAAGAAAATGTCGCCGGAGCAGATTGAAAGGGCGCATGTGCTGGTGAATGATTACAAAGGGTGGATGTACCCGTTTCGGTAAGGGCCGGACGCAGCGCCCGGCCCCTTTCGCTTAGTTCAGATCCGCATCGCGAGAGGCGTTGATATCGGCCTCGGCTGCTGCAACCGCTTCGGTCAGGGCGTTGAACACCTCGTCCCCGCGGGCCACGTTGGACTGGAACCAGTCATAGACCGGCGTTGCGGCTTCTTTGAACGCTGCTTTCTGGTCAGGTGTCGGCACATAGAGATCCCCGCCACCGGCGACGAAATCTTCATAAGCCTGGATCGACTTGCGCTTGGGCGAGGCAAAGGTGGCCTGCTGCAGAGCATAGAAGCCATCGACCACCACGCGGCGCATGTCCTCGGGCATCTCCTGGAACTTGGCGTTATTCATCCACCACAACGCACCCATGTAGGCGTGGCCGTCCAGCGTGACGTATTGCAGACCGGCATCGGGGAATTTCATCCCCATGATGTCGGTGATCCCGTTCTTGGACCCTTCAACCACACCGGTCTGGAAGCTGGTGAACAGTTCAGGCCACGGGATCGGGGTGGGCGATGCACCCAGTGCCTTGACCAGCTCTTGCGGCAGGTCAGCGACCACGGTGCGGATTTTCAGACCTTCCATATCCGCAGGTTCGGCGATGCGACGCTGGGTGTTGGCAAAGTTGCGCCAGCCGCCGGTGTTGCCAATGGTCATCAGACGGATCGCGCCGCCAGAATCCTCAAGCGCCATGTCGCGGACCTTGCGGGTGAAATCGCCGGACAAGACATGCTCGGCCACGCGGTCATCGGCCATCAGATAGGGCAGGTCCAGAACCTGCACGTAGGGGAAGATGCCCGACGCGCCGCCCGAGGTCGAAATATAGATGTCGATCGTACCGTCAGCCACGCCTTGCAGGCACTCGGCCCCGTTCGAGCACAACTGCGTGCCGATGAACAATTCCACCTCGATGGCGCCGTTCGAGGCAGCCTCGACATAGTTCTTGAAGACGATCAGACCGTCATAGTCTTCGTCGTTTTCGTTCGAGTTCGCTGTCGCGCGCAGGGTATAATCTGCGGCGGTGGCGGCAAGTGCGGACGCGGCCATCAGCGAGGTGGCCACCGCAGCGGTTTTGATGAAGTCTCTGAGCATTCGTTTCCTCCCTGTGATACTCAGTTCAGTTTGCAAATCCCGTTATCCTCGGGATCGTCATGGATAGTGCGGGGACATAGGTGATCAGGAAGATCACTATGATTTCGACAGCCAGAAACGGCAGGATCGCCTTGGCAATAGTTTCGACCTTTTCGCGCGATACGGCGGCGGCCACGAACAGGACCAGCCCCATCGGCGGCGTTGCCAGACCGACGGTCAGGTTGACGCTCATGATAATGGCAAAGTGGATCGGGTCCACGCCGAGACTTGTGAAGATGGGGCCAAGGATGGGACCAAGAATGATGATTGCCGGGCCTGCATCCAGAAACATGCCCACGACAAACAGCAACAGGTTGATCAGGAACAGCAGGATCAGCGGGTTTTCTGACAGGCCAAGGATCAGTGCCGCCAATTGTTCAGGCGCATGGCTAAGGCTGACTACGGTCTTGAATGCCATCGCCGCGCCCACCAGCAGCAAAACCACGGCCGAGGTCAGGCCCGCATTACTGAGGATCTCGGGCACTTCGTTCAGGGTCAGTGTGCGCAGGACGAAGAAGCCGATGATGAAGGCATAGCCCACAGCGACCGCAGCAGCCTCGGTCGGAGTAAAGATGCCGCCGAGGATCCCGCCCAGAATGATAACGGGGGTCAGCAGCGGGAAGAACGCCTTGAGACTGGCCTTACGACGCTCGCCCCATGTGTATTTGCGGCTGGCGACGGGGAAGTCGTATTTGTCGGCCATCACTTTGATCATCAGCATCAGGCCAACGCCCACCATCACACCCGGCACAATACCCGCAAGGAACAGGGCGGCCACGCTTTCACCCATCACATAGGCATAGATGATCATGATGCCCGAGGGCGGAATGATTGGCCCGATCACCGAGCTGGCCGCTGTGATCGCAGCGGCGAAGCGGCGGGTATAGCCCTGTTTTTCCATCGCCGGGATCAGCATAGACCCCAGTGCCGAGGTATCTGCGACCGCCGAGCCCGATAGTCCTGCAAACAGGATCGAACTCAGGACATTCACGTGGGCCAGACCGCCGCGCAGGTGCCCCATCAGGGCCTGCGAGAACTCGACCAGACGAATGGTGATGCCGCCACGGTTCATCAGCTCTCCGGCCAGCATGAAGAAGGGAATAGCCATCAACGGGAAGCTGTCCATACCGTTGTAGACGTTCCGGTACAGCAGAGTGATGTCGGCGGTCTGACCGTTCAGCCACAGCAGAATGCCGGGCGCGGCCAAAAGCGCGAAAAAGACCGGCAGGCCGATCATCAGGAAAATCAGGAAGGTGGGCAGGAACCAGATCAGCATCTATTCAGCCCCCACCGGTGCATCTGCGATTTCGGGCAGCAAGTCCCCGCCGCCCATCATCTTGACGATCGACCGCAGGATAAGCTCGATATTGACGACTAGCAGAAGGATGACCCCCACCAGCAACGATGCCATCATCCAGCTGCGCGGGACGCGGTACCACTCGTCAAACCCCAGCGAGGTCGGAATATAGAGCGCCGCCGTGGCGAAGCGGCCGCCAAAACCCGTGACCTCGGACCAGCCGATATTCACGGCGACGGCCAACACTGCCAGCGAGACGAAAAGCAGAAACAGCATCAACACCTGCCCCAGCACGCGCGGCAGCATCATGGGCAGCATATCAATAGCCACAAACCCGCCGCGTCGGAACGCGGTGGGGGCCATCAGCCCGGTCATCCACAACATGCAGAAGCGCGCGGCCTCATCTGGCCAGGGTAGGGCGTTGCCTAAAACGTATCGGAAGAACACCTGAATCAGGATTGCGATCACCATCAATGCAATCGCAACGACACCAACCGCGCGGCCCAAACGCAGCACGGTTTCGTTCACGAATGCAATCGGCGCAAGCGCCGTTGCCAGTCCGCCCATGCGGATCCTCCCTTGTTCAGCCGCAGGTTTGTCCCGCGGTCGTCAAATCACGCCTAGTGCTGCGCGAATTGGCCGAGTTTCCCGGCGTAAAAGGTCAGCGCGTCTCCGTCCGCCATGCTGACTTTCAGGACTTTGCCCACCACGATCACGTGATCGCCTGCATCGTGATAGGCGTGCTGTTCGCACTCAAACCGCGCCAGACAATCCGGCAGCAGAGGTGTTCCGTTCCCGCAGCGGTCGTGGTTGATATCCCGCAGAGCGAATGCGTCTTTCGAGCAGCCAAAACACAGATCGGCCTGTTCCGACGATAGCACGTGCACGCTGAAATGGCGCGCCTTGTGGAAATAGGGGAACCGGCGCGAATTGCGGTCGCCTGCCCACATCACCAACGGGGGGTCCAGCGACAGCGATGAAAAGCTGTTGGCGGTGATGCAGACCGGGCCATCGTCGCTGTCACAGGTGACGATGGTCACGCCGGTCGCAAACTTGCCAAAAGCGTCCCGCAAGGTGCGGGTGTCGTCTTTGTGCGGGACGAATGTGTGAGTGATGTCCTTTGAGATTGCGTTCATCATGGTACCTCATGCCCCAGCGCCGCCTCGTACAGGCGGAACCAGCTTTCGCGATCCAGATTTACTTTCAATGCGTCCGAGATGCTTTTGATCCGGTCCAGATTGTTCGTGCCCATAACCGGAAGAATTCCTGCTGGGTGCGCCAATAGGAAAGCGATGGCGACTGCCGCGCGATCCACGCCGAATTCGGCAGCTATCTCATCTGCAACTATGCCGACCGGAGGGTTTCCGGCCATCAGCAACCCACCCCCCAGCGGAGACCACGCCATAACGTGCTGGCCGTGCTGCTGATGAAAGGCAAGATCGCCATTGGTGAAAGGGTCGATCTGACCCAGAGACAGCTCGATCTGGTTGGTGACCAGCGGCGTCTTCATCGCCGATTGCAGCAGGTTCCAGTCCCAGGGACGGAAGTTCGACACGCCGACAGCGCGCACCTTGCCGCTGGCGACCACCTCATCCAGTGCGGCGCCGGTTTCATGGTGGTCCATGAACGGATCAGGACGGTGGATCAGCAACAGGTCAATATGGTCGATGGCCATCTCGGTCAGAGAAGTATCGACCGATTTCAGGATATGCGCGCGCGAAGTGTCGTAGTACTTGACCTTCGCGTCCGAATACCGTCCGCAGGGCGCGACGATATCGCATTTGGTGACGATCTCCATCTTTGACCGCAGGGTCGAATTGGCGCGCAGGGCGGCACCCAGAATGCCTTCGGCCGTGTAGTCGCCGTAGATATCTGCCTGATCGAAACTGGTGATCCCCTGATCCAGACAGGCTTGTATCTTGGCCTCGACATGCGCGGCCGATGTGTCATCGTCATCCCCGATGCGCCACATGCCATATACAATGCGGCTCAGTTCCAGCGTGTCGGATAGTTTCACACGGTGCATCAGCGACGAACTCCATTGCCCAGCGGGGTGGCCGGGGTCTTTGCAGGCACGCGCCCGTATTCTTCGGGCAGCGAGCAGGTTTTCAGATTGGGCAGGACGCGGGTCCCGAAATGCTTGGCCTCATCCATGTGCGGATAGCCTGAGAAGATGAAAGCGCGGATGCCCATCTTCTGGTATTCTTCGATCTTGGACATCACCTGATCGGTCGACCCGACCAAAGCCGCGCCGCAGCCGGATCGCGCGCGCCCAACGCCGGTCCACAGGCCCGGTTCGACATAGCCATACTCATCCGCCAGATCACGGTTTTTGGCCTGATGCGCCACGCCCAGTGAGGTTGAATCCAGCGCCCGCTCCCGGATCGCACGGCCATATTCGTCATCCAGCTTCGAAACGATGTAGTCCGCATATTCCTGCGCTTCGGCTTCGGTATCGCGGACGATCATGTGAACGCGCAGACCGTAATCCAGCGTGCGGTTGTAGTTTTCAGCCACGGCGTGAACGGCCTTCATCCGTTCGGCCAGTTGATCCTTGGTTTCGGGCCACATCAGGTAGACATCGCAATGCTCGCCGCAAAGATCGAGCGCAGAGGGGGAATAGCCTCCGAAATACAGTAGCGGACCCCCAGTCTGATAGGGCTTGGCCGGGTCAGTGGTCAGGCCAGAGAAGTTATAGACCTCACCCGAATGGTTGATCTCATCCTGAGTCCAAGCTTGCTTGAGGATCTCGACCACCTCGCGGGACCGCTGATAGCGGAACGCGCTATCGTCTTTCTCGCCGGGGAAATCAGACGAGATGATGTTCACCGTCAGCCGCCCTTGCAGCATGTGATCCAGCGTTGCAATTGTACGCGCCAGCATGATCGGCTGCATCTCGCCACAGCGCACGGCGGCCAGCAAATTGATCTTGTCGGTGATCGGCGCGCAGCCAGCCACGAAACTCAGCGTGTCCTGACCGACCTGATAGGAAGACGGGCACAGGATGTTGCGGAACCCTTGCGCCTCGGCCTCGCGGACGATGCCGGAACAATGCTCCCAACTCGATCGCAGGTCACCATCCGGGACACCCAGAAACTGATAATCGTCTGAGCACAGCGCGGCGAACCACGAAACCTCGGCCGCATCCAGATCGGGGGATGTGATGGGGACGATGGTCATTTGATTCGTTCTCCGTGCATCTTTTGACTTTCCTCTTGCGTAGCAATCACTTTGATGTAGATCAATAGTGTATCAATTTTTTCCACGACTCGGTGAAGCACCTCGAAAATGACTGCCAACAGCCGCAACCCCAACGCGCTGCCGATCTATGTGCAGATCGCCGAGCTTCTGATCCGCGACATTGCCGCGGGTCGGCTGATCGACGGTGAACGTTTGCCACCCGAACGAGACATGGCTGCGAACCTCAATGTCTCGGTCGGGACGCTGCGAAAATCGCTGGCGGAGCTTGAGAAAAAAGGGATGTTGGAGCGTATCCAAGGCTCGGGCAATTACATCCGCGAGACCGGGACGCAGAACAGCGTTTATGCGATGTTCCGGCTGGAACTACCCGAAGGCGGGGGCCTGCCGCGCGCAGATATCCTGTCGGTGGATCATCTGGAAAAGCCCTCCGATCTGCCGGAATTCGGTACATCGCCCAAGGGGTCGCGAGTGCGCCGGATGCGCTATTTGAATGACACAATCATCGCAGTCGAGGAAATCTGGCTGGATGATTCCGCCGGAAAGGTCGATCAGGCGCTGCTGTCGGATTCGCTTTATCGCTATTACCAGCAGCAGCTTGGGTTCTGGATCACGCGGGCCGAGGATCGGGTATCGGTCCGTGCGCTGCCCCATTGGACGCCTGAGACCTTCACCAAACCCGCTGGCGAAACGGCCGGTTATATTGAGCGGTTCAGCTGGTCCGAGGGGCCAGAACCGGTCGAGTTTTCAAAAACGTGGTTCGACCCGGATCGGGCCACCTATGTCCAACGTCTGAAATAAAAGGAAAAACGCATGACCCGGACCATCCATTACGGGCTGATCGGTTGCGGTATGATGGGGCAGGAACACCTGCATAATATCGCGTTGCTGGAAGGTACGCGCGTCTCGGCGATTTTCGAACCCGATGCCGCGATGGCCAAGGCAGCGCAGACGATTGTACCGGATGCGCAGATGGTGGGTTCGGTCGAAGATCTGCTGGCCGTGGATGATCTGGACTGCATCGTGATTGCCAGCCCCAACCATCTGCACGTGGACCAGATCGAGCAGATCGCGCGGGTGCGACCTTTGCCTTTGCTGGTCGAGAAACCTCTGTTCACCGACCCGGCAGATGCGGCGCGGCTTGACGCCATCCAGCGTGACTACCCTCATCCGATCTGGGTGGCGATGGAGTATCGCTATATGCCGCCCATCGCAGCCTTGATTGAGGGGGCGCAGGTGACCGGCGGTGTCAAAATGCTGACCATCAAGGAGCACCGCTTTCCCTTCCTGGAAAAGGTCGGCAACTGGAACCGCTTCAACCGCAATACGGGCGGTACCTTTGTCGAGAAATGCTGTCACTTCTTCGACCTCATGCGCCTGATCCTGCAATCGGACCCTGTGCGCGTGACAGCCAGCGGGGGGCAGGCTGTCAATCATTTGGACGAGGCGTATGACGGAGAAACACCCGACATTCTGGACCATGGCTATGTCATGGTCGATTTCGCCTCGGGCGCGCGAGCAATGCTGGAGCTGTGTATGTTCGCCGAAGGCGCGCGGTATCAGGAGGAGATCTCGGCCGTCGGACCAGACGCCAAGATTGAAGCGCAGGTGCCCGGACCCGGCCGTTTCTGGCCCGAGCATCTTGGTGATGCGCCGGTGCCGCAACTGATCGTTAGCCCACGTGCGCCCAAGGGACCGGTCGCCAAGGACATCCCCGTTGATCCAACGCTATTGGCCGCGGGTGACCATAACGGGTCTACTTTCTATCAGCATCAAGGATTCCTAGCCGTCCTGCGTGGTGATAAACCCGCCCCCGAGGTGACTCTGCAGGACGGGATGTGGGCTGTGCGCATGGGTCTGGCCGCGCAAAAGGCGCTGGAGACCGGAGAGGCGGTTTGGTTCTAGAACTACTGAGCGGCCTCTTTCTGATGTGCTGACGCAAGCAGGCTCGCCAGTTCCGGGCGGCATGAGCCGCAATTCGTTCCGGCCTGCAACGCCTCACCAATGGCTTCGACGCTCATCAGCCCTTTGGTCTCAATAGCGGTCAGGATGGTGTTCACGCCTACGTCGAAACAGGAACACAGGACCGGACCGGGATCGGGCCGGTCGGCCGGCGCGCGGCCTGACAGCAGGTCGGGCACCTGTGGCAGAGTCGCAAGATAGTCGCGCATCACCGCCACTGGCTCGGGCGAAATGAACAGTGCAGCGACCAGTTGTCCGTGTTCGTGAAACGCCAGCCGCGCCATGCCGCGCGCCGGGTCCTCAACTATGGTTGTCTGCGCCTCGGGCAATCCGAAAAGATCACGCGCGGTGGTTTGCCAGTCATTTATTGTGCCCATCCCGGCCAGCTCAGCGCGATAGCCGGTTTTGGTGGGGGTCTTCGCCCAATATTCGCAGGACGGCTGCATTTCGCGATCTGACACCGCAAACCCGTACCACTCGGCGTTGAACCGGGTGACATTTACAACGGACGCTTTGCTTTCGGGCTGCCCGGATACAGGGTCGGTCGCCGCAGCGACCACGGCGTCGATCCGGGCTGAAGGGGCGGTTTCTCCGGTCCAGTGTATAGGCGCAAAGACCTGTCCTTGTGTGACATCGCTGGTAATCCGCGCCCGCAGGATGGATGTTCCATGCGGGCTTGCGACCTGCACCAGATCGGCGGGGTTTATCCCCGTAACGTGCGCATCATCGGGGTGAATGTCCAAAAACGGCTCGGGCAGATGCGCGGACAGGCGCGCGGACATACCGGTACGGGTCATCGTGTGCCATTGGTCGCGCAGCCGACCGGTGTTCAGCCAGAACGGATAGCGCGGTTCTGTTTTGGCCGCAGGCGCGCGCCATGTAACTGGTAAAAGCCGCGCCTTGCCGTCGGGGTGATAGAATTGCCCATCCGCAAAGAACCGCCCGCCCTGCCGTGTCGCGGTGACAGGCCAGCGCGTCGGCTGAAGAGCGTCATAACCCACAGCATCCAAGTCGCTGAGGCCCGAGATATCGAAATCGCGTCCAAACTTGGCGGCAATGCCGGACAGGGTTGCATACTCACGAAAAATCTCTCCGGGCGTTTGATAGTCAAAAGCCGAGACCCATCCCATTCGTCGTCCGACCTCGGCCAGAATGTCCCAATCCTCGCGCGCTTGTCCCGGTGCGGGCAGGACCGAACGTTGTCGGCTGATCGTGCGGTCGGAATTGGTGACTGTGCCGTCTTTTTCGGCCCACGCGGCCGCAGGCAGCAGCACGTCGGCCAGCCGCGCCGTATCGGTGCGGGCCGTTATGTCTGAGACCACAGTGAACGGGCAGGCGGCGATAGCATCGCGCACCGCGTCCGCCTCGGGCATTGAAACCACGGGGTTCGTGTGGATCACCCACAGCGCCTTGACGCGCCCGTCGCCCACGGCGCGGAACAGGTCCACGGCCTTGAGGCCCGGGGCCTCGGGCATGGCCGGGGCCGACCAGAAATCGCGCACGGCGGCGCGGTGATCGGCGTTTTCGATATCCAGATGACAGGCGAGCATATTGGCCAGACCGCCGACCTCGCGCCCACCCATCGCGTTGGGCTGACCGGTGACCGACAGAGGCCCGCAGCCGGGCTTGCCGATCCGCCCCGTGGCCAGATGGCAGTTCAGGATCGCGTTGACCTTGTCGCTGCCCGAACTGGATTGGTTCACGCCCTGACTGAAGATCGTCACGACCTTCTCAGTGCCCATCCACATCTGGCAGAACTGCGCGATATCGTCGGGGTTGAGCCTGGTGACCGACACATCGTCGGCCAGCGCACTGTCCAGCGCCTCATGAATACCGGTGGTGTGGGTCAGGGAATCCACATCCACCAAACCGGCAGTGTCGATTTGTGACAGCAGATGGTTGAACAGTGCGACATCACTGCCCGCGGCCAGCGGCAGGTGCAGATCGGCGCTGTCACAGGACGCCGTGCGGCGCGGATCGACAACGATGATCTTGGTCCCGCGCGCCTGCCGGGCTGCCATCAGGCGTTGATACAGAACCGGGTGGCACCACGCCAGATTGGATCCGACCAGCACGACCAGATCGGCCTCGTCCAGATCCTCATAAGTGCCGGGCACGGTGTCGGTGCCAAAAGCGCGTTTGTGGCCCGCAACGGTTGAGGCCATGCACAGCCGCGAATTCGTGTCGATATTGGCCGAGCCGATGAAACCTTTCATCAGCTTGTTGGCGACATAGTAGTCCTCGGTCAGCAACTGGCCCGATACATAGAAAGCCACTGAATCCGGCCCGTGTTCGGCGATGGTCTCGCGGAACCGGTCCGCGACCAGTTGCAGCGCGTGGTCCCAGCCAGTCTCTTTGCCCGCTACCAAGGGTGCTAGCAGTCGCTGCGACAGGCCCACCGTTTCGGCCAAAGCCGAGCCTTTGGAACACAGCCGCCCTTGATTGGCCGGGTGATCCGGGTCGCCGGTGACGGTCAGGCCACCCGCGCCATCCGGTTGCAGCAGAACCCCGCAGCCCACCCCACAATAAGGGCAGGTCGAGCGTGTGGCGCAGGCACTCAGGTCTTTCACGCGGCGCTCCTTTGCCCCAATGAGGTGCTGTCGAGCAGAATGCGCTCTCCGTCCAGCTGCACCGGGTAGGTGGCGATCTGGCCTTCATCCGCGCCTTGTGCCTGACCCGAGTTCAGGTCGAAAACCCAGTTGTGCAGCGGGCAGGTGACGGACTGGCCATGCACGATGCCCTCAGATAGCGGACCGCCCTTGTGGGGGCAGGTGTCCGAGGCGGCAAAGACCTCATCTTTGGCAGTACGGAACAGGGCGATGCAGCCCACGGGCGTTTTCACCACGCGCGCGCCGCGCAGGGGGATGTCGTCGATATGCCCGATGTCGATCCAGCTCATTCTGCGGCCTCCAGTGTCAGATCGGCCATGGGCGCAAAGCGCGGGGCCTCTTTGGCCTGCTCGGCCCATGGGTCTTTGCGATAGATGGATTGGCTGAGTTCAAACCGCTCAACCAATGCGCGGCGGTTTTCGAGGTCATCCACCACGGTTTCCTTGATCCAGTCGAGGCCGACCTTCGCCATCCATTTATACAAACGATCCAGATACTTACCGCCCTCGCGATAGGCTTGGGTAACGGCCATCACGACCTCGATCGCCTCGTCCTCTGTGGGGACTTGCACCAGCAGTTCGGTTTCCTTGACATCCATGCCAGCCGCGCCGCCGATGCTGATCTGGAAGCCCGAGTCCACACAGACCACACCGATATCCTTGCAGGTCGCCTCGGCGCAGTTGCGCGGGCAGCCCGAGACCGCCAGCTTCAGCTTGTGCGGCGTCCACGAACCCCACAGGATTTTCTCAAGCTTCACGCCGAGGCCCGTGCTGTCTTGCGTGCCGAACCGGCAGTGATCGGTGCCGACACAGGTTTTCACCGTACGCAGACCCTTGGAATAGGCGTGACCTGAGACCAGCCCGGCCTTGTTCAGATCGGACCAGATATAGGGCAGGTCGGACCCTTTCACGCCCAGCAGGTCGATACGCTGACCACCGGTGACTTTGACAGTGGGCACATCGTATTTCTCGGCCGCATCGGCGATGGCGCGCAGTTCCGCCGGGTTGGTGATGCCGCCCCACATTCGGGGCACAACGCTGAAAGTGCCGTCTTTCTGGATGTTGGCGTGTTTGCGTTCGTTGACGAAGCGGCTTTGCGGGTCGTCCTGATATTCCACCGGCCAGTCGGCCAGCAGGTAGTAATTCACCGCCGGGCGGCAGACATGACAGCCGTTGAGCGTCTTCCAGCCCAGCTCCTGCCAGACGGCCTCCTGGCTTTTCAGCTCTTGCGATTTGATCAGGCGACGGACGTCTTCGTGGGTCAGGTCACAGCAGCCGCAGATGGGCTGTGCAGTGGACATCTGGAAGTCATCGCCCAGTGTGACCTGCAGCAGTTGCTCAACCAGTCCGGTGCATGTTCCGCAGGAGGCGCTGGCCTTGGTGGTCGCGCGGATGGCGCCCAGATCGGTTGCGCCGCCTTCGATAGCGGTGGTGATGTCGGATTTGCAAACGCCGTTGCAGCCACAGATTTCCGCCTCAGGCGGCAATGCTGCAACGGCTGAGAGAGGGTCCGCAGAGCCGCCCCCCTGATAGGCCGGGCCGAAGATCAGCGTCTCACGCATCTCGGACACGTCCTCGCCATCGCGGATCAGGCCAAAGAACCAGTTGCTGTCGCCGGTGTCGCCATACATAACCGCGCCAACCAGCGTGTCGCCTTCTAGCACCAGCCGTTTGTAAACGCCGCGAGCAGGGTCGCGGAAGACGATGTCCTCGCGGGTCTCGCCCTCGGCAAAGTCCCCTGCACTGAACAGGTCGCAGCCGGTGACCTTCAGCTTGGTCGAGAGCGAACGTTGTTTGAACGCCGCATCCTCGCCCAGCAGGGTCTGCGCCAGCACTTTGGCCTGATCGTACAGCGGCGCGACAAGGCCAAAGACCTCGCCCTGATGCTCGACGCATTCGCCCACGGCATAGATATCGGCGTCCGAGGTGATCATCTGGTCATCCACATGGATACCCCGACCCACGGCAAGGCCCGTTTCCTGCGCCAGCGCGGTGTTGGGTCGGATGCCCACAGCCATCACCAACAGGTCGCAGGGCAATTCCGTGCCGTCCTCCAACAACAGCGCCCGGGCCTTGCCATCCTTGCCCGCGATTTCGGTCGATTTGGCGTTCAGCAGAACGGTGATGCCTTTTTCTTCCAGCGATTTCTTGAGCAGATACCCTGCAGCAGGGTCCAGCTGACGTTCCATCAAGTGGCCCATGATATGCACGACGGTCACATCAGCTCCGCGCGCGGCCATGCCTGCGGCGGCCTCAAGCCCCAGCAAACCGCCGCCGATCACGACGACCTTGTTGCCCGCGCCCATGCCCATCATCTGTTCTGTGTCTTCCAGATCGCGATAGGCGATGACGCCGTCCAGATCATGCCCCGGCATCGGGATCATGAAAGGGTTCGATCCGGTGCCGAAGATCAGCTTGTCGTAAGGCACATGGCCGTACTCGCCTTCGACCACCTTCAGATCACGGTCAATTTTGACCACTTTCTCGCCGAATCGACAGGCGATGCCGCGCTCCGCGTACCAAGTGTCGTCATGGGTGACGATCTCTTCATAGGTCTGATCGCCTGCCAGAACCGGGCTCAGCATGATGCGGTTGTAGTTCCCGCGTGGTTCGGCGTTGAACAGGGTGATGTCGAACGCATCGGGGGCAGCGTCGGTCAGGTGCTCCAGCACCCGGCCCGAGGCCATGCCGGCTCCGATGACAACCAGTTTCTGTTTCATGTCAGTCACTCCGCAGCGATGGCTTTGGGGGAAGGGGTTTTCGGCTTGGGTTTCGCGCCGTGCTCGTATTCCTCAAGGAAATCCAACACCTCTTGCCGGTATTCGTAGTAGTCGGGATGGGCCAGCAGCGCCTTGCGGGTGCGCGGGCGCGGCAGGTCGACATTGGTGATCTTGCCGATGGTGGCCTGCGGGCCGTTTGTCATCATCACCACGCGGTCAGCCAGCAGGATCGCCTCGTCCACATCATGGGTGACGCAGATCGTGGTGACTTTGGTCCGTGACCAGACCTCCATTAGAACCTCCTGCAGCTCCCATCGGGTCAGGCTGTCGAGCATCCCGAAGGGTTCATCCAGCAGCAGCAGTTTCGGCGACAGGGCAAAGGCGCGGGCGATGCCAACACGCTGGCGCATCCCGTTCGACATGTCGGCGGCGGATTTGTCCATCGCATCGGCCAGACCGACCCGTTCGAGGTAATATTCCACAACATCCTGCCGCTCGGCCTGGCTGGCGCGCGGATATACGCGGTCCACACCGACCGAGACGTTTTCTTTGGCGGTCAGCCAAGGGAACAGCGAGGGCGACTGGAACACCACGGCGCGTTCCGGATCGGCGCCCTCGACGTGGCGGCCATCCAGCTTGATCGCACCCTGGGAGATTTCGTTCAGACCGGCGGCCATGGTCAGCACCGTGGACTTGCCGCAGCCCGAGTGGCCGATCAACGAGATGAACTCGCCTCGGTTGAGTTTCAGGTTGAAATCCTCGACCACGGTCAGCGGGCCTTTGGGTGTGGGGTAGACCTTGTGCAACTGGCTGAAATCCAGATAGCGATCTTCGATCAGACCCGATTGCGCCTCTTTCACCGCTGCCGGGACACCGTGGATCGGGGTGACGTCGGGCAGGGTCTTGGTGCCTTCGACCTTGGCTTCGATCCCCACATCCATCAGGTATTTCGTGACCTCGCCACGCAGGGCCTTGAACGTCTCGTCATGGTTCATGGCGGACCGGTCGCGGGGGCGGGGGATCGAGACCTTGAACTCGGTCCCCAACGTGCCATCGGGGTTCAGCGGGATGATGCGGTCGGCCAGCAGGATCGCTTCGTCCACGTCATTGGTGATCAGGACACAGGTCTTGCGGTCGGCCTCCCAGATCTTTTCGATCTCTTCCGCCAGATTGCCACGGGTCAATGCATCCAGCGCCGACAGGGGCTCGTCCAGCAGCAGAACCTCGGGGTCCATCGCCAGAGCACGGGCCACGTTCACCCGCTGCCGCATCCCACCCGACAGCTCGGCAGGGCGGCGACCAGCGGCGTGGCTAAGGCCGACCATGCGGATGTAGTGGGCAACCTTTTCCTCTTTCTCAGCCTTGGGCATCTTGGGAAAGACCGCGTCCACGGCCAGCCGCACATTGCCCGTCACCGTCAGCCACGGCATCAGCGAGTAGTTCTGAAAGATCACCCCCCGTTCCGGCGCGGGGCCGGTGATGGCTTTGTCGCGAAAGGTTACGCTGCCCTTGGAGGGGAATTCGATCCCCGCCATCAGGTTGATCAGCGTGGTCTTGCCGGTGCCGGAAAAGCCCAGCAGTACCACGAACTCACCTTCCTGAACCGAGAGGTTGATGTCTTTCAGCACATCCGTCGCAGCGGTGCCGGTGCCAAAAGATTTGCTGACATTCTTGAAGTCGATCACAGCCATTTGGGTCACCGGTTGTTCGAGAAGGTAAACAGCGACTGCAGCGCATACATCACGCGATCCAGCAGGAAGCCAATGATGCCGATGGTAAAGACGGCAACCATTATCTTGGCGAGTGAGCTGGACGAGCCGTTCTGGAACTCATCCCAGACAAACTTGCCCAGACCGGGGTTCTGCGCCAGCATTTCAGCCGCGATCAGAACCATCCAGCCAACGCCAAGCGACAGACGCAGGCCGGTGAAGATCAGCGGCAGGGCCGAGGGCAGCACCAGCTTGGTGATCTTGGTATAGGTGTTCATTTTCAGAACTTTGGAGACGTTCACCAAGTCTTTGTCGATCGACGCCACACCCAGCGAGGTGTTGATCAGCGTGGGCCACAGCGAACACAGCGTCACGGTGATGGCCGAGATCAGGAAGGATTTCGCGAACCAGCCGTCATTGGTGACGTAAACGGCCGAGACGATCATGGTCACAATTGGCAGCCAGGCCAGCGGCGAGACGGGTTTGAAAATCTGGATCAGCGGGTTCAGCGCCGCATTTGCGGTGGGCGACAGGCCCGCAGCGATGCCCAGCGGAACAGCAACGATGGTGGCGATCAGAAAACCGAAGAACACGGTTTTGATCGAGGTCCAGATTTGGTTGTAGTAGCTCGGCGCGCCGGTATAGGCGACCTCTTTGACTTTTTCGGGCTGGCCCGCGTCGATGAACTTCTGGTTGCGCTTTTCGACCATGGCCTCGAACTTGGCCTTTTTGGCGGCCTTGGCCTGCGCGTCCTGATGCAGGCTGACAGCCTCGGACCAAACCTGCGCCGGTCCAGGCACCGCGCCAAGCGAGGTTTGCACCTTGGGTGCCAGCGTGCCCCACATCAGAAGGAAGGCGAAGATGGCCAGCAGCGGCACGACCAGCAGGCGCCAAATCTCGCTCATCTGGGCGCGCGGGTTGTCGCCTGCACCGGCCTTCAGGATGGGGGTGATCCAAGCCAAGCCCAGAACCTGAAACCATTTATCGGCGGCGTTGATCCGGGTGAACAGGCGGGCGCGTCGGGCCTCGCGTTCAGCATCAGCGGATAGCGTGTCGTGGTCGATGGCTGTCATCTTGCGGTCTCCTGGCCCGGTCGTTCAGCGCCGGGCGGGGGTGGAATTCTGTGTGAATGGGGAAGCCCCCCAGCCACCAAGGGCCGGGAGGCAGGGGAGTTAACCCTGAACTTCGGTGCCGACGACGACCTGTTCGCCTTTCAGGCCGATCGGCAGGCTTTGCAGATAGGCGTTGGGCTGACGGGCGTCATAGGGAATGCCGTCGATGATATCCTCGGCGGGCGTGGGGGCCTTGTAGCCGTCGCTGTCCCAGGGGAAGTCGGCCTCATTCGCCAGGCCTTCGTCGACCAGCATTTTGGCGGCGTCCAGATAGATGTCCGGGCGGTAGACGGACTTGGCGACCTCGTCATACCACGCGTCGGTCTGCGGTTCGGCGATCTGGCCCCAGCGGCGCATCTGGGTCAGGTACCAGATGGCGTCCGAATAGAACGGGTAGGTCGCGTTATAGCGGAAGAAGACGTTGAAATCGGGCACTTCACGCTTGTCGCCTTTCTCGTACTCGAATGTACCGGTCATCGAATTCGCGATCACGTCATAGTCAGCACCCACATATTCCGGCTGGCTCAGCATCTCGACCGCGGCGGGGCGGTTGGCGTTGTCGTTTTCATCCAGCCACATCGCAGCGCGGATCAGAGCTTTGGTAACAGCGCGGGTGGTGTTGGGGTACTGCTCGGCGAACTCGGCATTTATGCCAAAGACCTTTTCGGGGTTGTTCTTCCACAGCTCATAATCGGTGATGACCGGCACGCCGATGCCTTTGAACACGGCCTGCTGGTTCCACGGTTCACCTACGCAATAGCCATAGATGGTGCCTGCTTCCAATGTGGCCGGCATTTGTGGCGGAGGCGTCACCGACAGGAACACATCCGCGCCGATCTGGCCGGTTACGTTTTCAGGGCTGTAATAGCCCGGATGCAGGCCGCCAGCGGCAAGCCAGTAGCGCAGTTCGTAATTGTGGGTCGAAACCGGGAAGACCATGCCCATGTTAAAGGGCTTGCCTTCGGAGTTGTATTTCTCGACCACCGGCGCCAGCGCCTCGGCCGAAATCGGGTGCTGCGGGCGACCGTCATCCATTTTCGGAATGTTCGGCTTCATCTCTTCCCAGACCTCGTTCGACACGGTGATGCCGTTGCCGTTCAGGTCCATCGAGAAGGGGGTGATGATATGCGCCTCGGTGCCGTATCCGATAGTTGCGGCCAGCGGCTGACCGGCCAGCATGTGCGCACCGTCCAGCTGTCCGTCGATCACGCCGTCCAGCAGCACTTTCCAATTGGCCTGCGCTTCGAGCGTTACGAACAGGCCCTCATCCAGGAAGTACCCATTCTCATAAGCCACGGCCAGCGGGGCCATGTCGGTCAGTTTGATAAAGCCAAAGGTCAGCTCGTCCTTCTCCAGCTCCAGCGTTTCTGCCAACGCGGGGCTGATCAGGGCGCTGGTGGCGACAAGGCCTGCAAGCAATTTCTTCATGTGGGTCTGTCCCTTTCTTGGTCCCGGTCAACCGGGCGGGTGAAAAACAAAAAGCCGCTGCACGCTCTGGCCGGGAGGAGGTGACCAGAGAGTGAGCGGCTTTGCTCAGTCGTTCCCAAACTTTGGGAGGAATTCTTGCGACACACGCCTTTGTGTGCCGATGGGTCCAGAGTGGTAAATGCGCCGTTGCCGATCAAGCGATTTTGCTGCAACGCGGCGTTAAATGCTGCAATCGCGCGGTGTTGCGCTCGCGTCTGCCTAATTCTTAGGCGTCAGAAATCCTGAGGATCAAAAATGCGCCCATCCAAGAACGCATCCCGCTTTAGCGACAGCTGCCCGTTATGGGAAGCAACGGGCGTGGTCTCACGAATCGCGCCTTCCAGCTTTTCCGACGCACCGGGCAGATCGGCCCCCAATCCTGCTAGTTGATTGCGGTAGATATCGCTGCGGAACACGCTGCCCGCTTGGGCCAGCGCCAGATGTGGGTCCAGACCGTATCTTTGCGCCAGACGGTGGGCGATCCACTTGGCCTGACTGCGCCATGGGAAGTTTGCGGCCCCGTCGTGGAACTCGACAAATCCCGGCACCTCGCGCTGTTCGGCGTGGCCGGTGATGGTAAAGCGCCCCGAGAGCGCCCGGTCGATCAGTTCCGAAGGCAGGTTCAGATAGGTGTCTCGGGCAAGGATTTCAGCGGCGGCGGTGTGGCTGCCCGGCTGGCCCAGCCAGCGTCCGGCGCGCCAGACGGCCCGCATCAGCTTGCCCAGCAGGTGCGGCTCGGTATCCGCCCAGTCGGTGCGCACGGCCAGCACCTTTTCCGGCGCAAAGGCCCAGATCGCCTGACCGGGCAGCAGTAACGCCCCCGCCTGCGATTCCACAGCGACCGAACCCCAGGGTTCACCCACACAGAACGCATCCACATCACCCTCGGCCAAGGCCTGCGCCATCAGCGGCGGCGGGATGGTGCGCACCTCGACCCCGATTTTGGACAGTTCGGTGGCCTCAAGCCAGCAATGCAGAAGTTCCACATGCAGCGAGAACGGGAAGGGCACGCCGAAGACCAATGGCCCATCCGCGACCGAGGCCAGCGCAGTAGCGGCCTTGAACGGATCGCGGAAATCGAACTCATAGCCTGCGTCGCGCAAGCGGATCTCCAACGCGCGGCTAACACCGATCACATCGCCGTTTACCGATAGGACCGACACGGCGGACAAGGGTTGTGTCACCCCGCCCAGCCCCAAGGCCATGGCAACAGGGACCGGCGACAGCAGGTGCGCGGCATCCACCCGCCCAAAGGCCAGCATATCGCGCACGGATGACCATGAGGGCGCTGCGATCAGGTCCAGTTCGATCCCTTCAGCCCGGGCCAGACCCATCTCATGCGCCACGATCAAGGGGGCGGCGTCCACCAGCGGAACATAAGCAACGGGCAGCGTCACAGCGTTCATGACAACAGCCCCGAGGCCGTGACCAACGCCTCGGCCACGTCGGCGACGCGGCGGCCCTGATCCATCGCGGCCTTGCGCAGCAGGGCATAGGCCTCTTCTTCCTCAACCCCGCGCGCCTTCATCAGCAGACCCTTGGCGCGGTCGATCACCTTGCGTTCCTCCAGCGCACGTTTGGTTTCGGCCAGTTCGCGGCGCATCTGGCGCACGATCTGAAACCGCGCGATGGCGGCATCCAGCACGGGCTTCAGCCGATCCGGCTGCATCCCGTCAACCACATAAGCCGACAAGCCCGCCTCAATCGCGGTCGAGGCCAGATCTCCGGCTGCGCCCGAGACGAACATGGCCACGGGCCGTTCTAGAGGCCCGGATGCAAGCGTCAGTTCCTCAAGCATATCGCGGGTCGGGTTGTCGATGTCGATCAGCACCACATCCGGAATCAAGGCGGCAATCTTGCGCGCAAGGCTGGAGACATTGCCGATCACGTGCACATCATAGGCCCCGGACGCGTTGAGTGCGTCGACGATGGCAATCGCACGCTCGCGGTCTTCCTCTACTACGACAATGGTCAGGGTGTCTGGCATGGCACCTTTTCACCGGGTGGCTGCGCGATCTCAAGAGTTCGGTGGCTTTTCCGTCGGGACGCGAGACAGAGTGCCTAAAAAACAGTCAACCCCGCCGCGTGAATGTTCATGGCGCGCAAATCTTTTCGCCTATCGGAAACCTATGACCGTGTGCGGAGCGAAAAGTGATGTCGTTTTTCGGCATTCAAACGTCTTTTCTGCTTGCTGCACTGCCGAGGGGTTTCTAGGTGTGGCGGCGGGACACCCCTCCCCAACGAGGGGCGTGTATCTGGAAGGGTAATACACATGAGCATTGAACAACCGGCTACGCGGCCGGCGAATCCGCGTTTTTCCTCGGGCCCCTGCGCCAAACCCCCCACATTTGATCTGAACAAGTTGGCCGATGCCGCGCTGGGCCGGTCGCACCGTGCTGCCGTGGGCAAGGACAAGCTGAAAGCGGCCATCGAAGGCACGCGCGAGGTGCTGGGTATTCCGGCGGATTACAAAATCGGTATCGTTCCCGCATCGGACACCGGCGCGGTCGAGATGGCGCTTTGGTCGCTGCTGGGCGAACGCAAGGTCGAGATGCTGGCGTGGGAAAGCTTTGGTGCCGGTTGGGTCACCGACGTGGTCAAGCAACTGAAAATCGACGCCGAGGTGAAAACGGCGGAGTACGGACAGATCGTCGATCTGGCCTCGGTCGATTTCGTCAACGATGTGGTGTTTACGTGGAACGGCACGACCTCGGGCGTGCGAGTACCCAATGGCGACTGGATCGCGGATGACCGTCAGGGTCTGACGATCTGTGATGCAACCTCGGCTGCCTTTGCGATGGACCTGCCGTGGGACAAGCTGGATGTGACTACGTTTAGCTGGCAAAAGGTGCTGGGTGGTGAAGCAGCGCATGGCATGCTGGTCCTCAGCCCGCGTGCGGTGGAGCGACTGGAAAGCTACACCCCCGCATGGCCGCTGCCCAAGATTTTCCGCCTGACCAAAAGCGGCAAGCTGATTGATGGCATTTTCACCGGGGCCACGATCAACACGCCCTCGATGCTGGCGGTCGAGGATTACCTGTTCGCGCTGGACTGGGCGCGTTCGGTGGGTGGCTTGCAGGGCCTGATCGCCCGCGCCGATGCCAATGCCGGTGCGGTACATGCGTTTTGTGACCAGAACGACTGGATCGCCAATCTGGCCGAGGATGTGGCGACGCAATCGAACACGTCCGTCTGCCTGAAATTCACCGATCCTCGCATTCAGGATGGCGCGACCTTTGCCAAGGCCGTGGCCAAACGGCTGGAAGCCGAGAATATTGCGCTGGACATAGGTGCCTATCGCGATGCCCCTGCGGGCCTGCGCATCTGGTGCGGCGGCACGGTCGAGACCTCGGACATTCAGGCCATGCTGCCCTGGCTGGCCTGGGCCTTTGAGGCCGAGATCGCTGCGCAATCGGCAGCCGCCTGACAAGATTTTTCGACGAAAAATCTGGGCCCGCCTGTGGCCCGGACATCTCCCTATATTCAAGGACCAGAGAAATGGCCCCCAAAGTACTCGTATCTGACAAGCTCAGCGAAACCGCCGTGCAGATTTTCCGCGATCGCGGCATTGATGTGGATTTCATGCCCGATCTGGGCAAGGACAAAGACAAGCTGGCCGAGGTGATCGGTCAGTATGACGGCCTTGCCATCCGCTCGGCCACCAAGGTCACGCCGACCCTGTTGGAGAAAGCCGACAATCTTAAAGTGATCGGTCGCGCCGGGATTGGCACAGACAATGTCGACAAGGAAGCGGCCTCGAAAAAAGGCGTGATCGTGATGAACACGCCGTTCGGCAACATGATCACCACCGCCGAACATGCCATTGCGATGATGTTCGCCGTGGCGCGGCAAATCCCCGAGGCCAGCGCCTCGACCCACGCCGGCAAGTGGGAAAAGTCCAAATTCATGGGGATTGAGCTGACCAACAAGACCCTCGGTGTCATTGGTGCAGGCAACATTGGCGGCATCGTTTGTGAGCGCGCGCTGGGCCTGAAGATGAAGGTCGTCGCCTATGATCCCTATCTCAGCGAAGAGAAAGCCGCCAAGATGGGTGTTGAAAAGGTCGAACTGGATGACCTGCTGGCCCGCGCCGATTTCATCACTTTGCACGTGCCTCTGACCGACCAGACCCGCAACATCCTGAGCCGCGAGAATCTGGCCAAGACCAAGAAGGGCGTGCGCATCGTCAATTGTGCTCGTGGGGGTCTGGTTGATGAGGACGCGCTGGCCGAGATGCTGCATTCGGGCCATGTGGCTGGTGCGGCCTTTGACGTGTTCAGCGAGGAACCGGCCAAGGAAAACGCTTTGTTCAACCTGCCCAACGTCGTCTGCACGCCGCATTTGGGCGCCGCCACGACCGAGGCGCAGGAAAACGTAGCGTTGCAGGTGGCCGAGCAAATCTCGAACTATCTGCTGACCGGGGCTGTTGAAAACGCTCTGAACATGCCCAGCGTCACCGCCGAAGAGGCCAAGATCATGGGCCCGTGGATCAAGCTGGCCGGGCATTTGGGTGGATTCATCGGCCAGATGACGGATGAACCGATCAAGGCGATCAACATCCTCTATGATGGTGTGGCCGCCGAGATGAACCTGGCCGCGCTGAACTGCGCCGTGGTTGCGGGGATCATGAAAAAGGTCAATCCCGATGTGAACATGGTCTCGGCGCCGGTCGTTGCCAAGGAACGCGGGATCAAGATTTCGACCACCAATCAGGACAAGTCCGGTGCGTTTGAGGGTTATATCAAAGTCACCGTTGTCACCTCGAAACGCGAACGTTCGATCGGTGGGACAGTGTTCAGCGATGGCAAGCCCCGGTTCATCCAGATTAAGGGCATCAATATCGACGCCGAGGTCGGGGCGCATATGCTCTATACCACCAACGAAGACGTGCCGGGCATCATCGGTGCGCTGGGTCAGACGATGGGCGAGAACGATGTGAATATCGCGAACTTTACCCTTGGCCGGTCCGAGGCAGGGGGCGAGGCCATCGCGCTGCTCTATGTCGATGAGCCGGTCCCGGCTGAAGCGCGCGCCAAGCTGGCCGAAACCGGGCTGTTCACTCAGATCAAGCCTTTGGTATTTGACGTGGCCTGATCTGCGGCAAAGAGGAAACAACTGATGCCCGCGCCGATGAATGCGCGGGCATTGTCTTTTTTTAAGTTACTCAGATGCGCCACAAGACAGCAGAGTTTCAGGAAAGGTAAAGCCGTGAAGCCCCCCATCTATGCCATCGGAGATATCCACGGGCAGCTTGACATGCTGAAAGACGCCCTGGCGCGGATCGAAGCGGATGGCGGGCCGGATGCGCGTGTGGTCTTTCTTGGTGACTATGTTGATCGTGGTCCGAGCAGTCGCGGCGTTCTTGACCTGTTGAACGAAGGTCAGCGTGCGGGGCGTAACTGGGTCATGGTCCGGGGCAATCACGACCGGATGATGGCGCGGTTCGTGCAGGATTGCGAGGTCGCGGACAGCCACTTGCCGGTCACGCTCAGTTGGTTGCATCCGCGTTTGGGCGGGCGCGAGACATTGGCCTCTTACGGTGTGGATATCACCGACAATGACCGCATCATCCATGTCCATCAACGCGCGGTCGAGACTGTTCCACCGCAGCATCTGGATTTCCTCAATGCTCTGCCGAACTATCACCAAGAGGGCGAAATGCTGTTCGTTCACGCGGGTATCCGGCCGGGCCTTCCGCTGGAGCAGCAATCCGAGAATGACCTGATCTGGATCCGCAACGAATTCCTGATCGAAGCCGCGCCGCATCCGTGGCTGATTGTCCATGGCCACACGCCCGTCGATCAGGCCGAGCATTGCGGCAACCGGGTAAATCTGGATGCGGGCGCAGGCTATGGCCGCCCCTTGGCCACGGCGGTATTTGAGGATCGCAAGTGCCGGCTTTTGACCCCGACGGGACGCGTGCCGCTTAGGTGAAGAGTTCGGCGAAACGCTCGCGCAGGGCGTTTTTCTGCACCTTTCCCATCGTGTTGCGCGGCAACGCGTCCAGAACGATCAGCTTGCGGGGATGTTTGAACCGCGCCAACTCGGCCTGCGCACGGGCCATGATCGCGTCCAGATCAGGTGTTGCGCCGGGTTCCGCCACCAGCAGGCCGACAGGCGTTTCGCCAAAGTCCGGGTGTGGCACGCCGATCACCGCGCTTTCCAACACGCCGGGCTGATCGTCCAGCAGCATCTCAAGTTCCTTTGGATAGATGTTGAACCCGCCCGAGATGATCAGATCTTTGCCGCGCCCGACGATATGGACATAGCCATCGGCGTCCACTCGACCCAGATCGCCGGTGATGAAAAACCCATCCTCGCGCAGCTCAGCGGTGGTTTTCTCGGGCATTTGCCAATAACCCTGAAAGACGTTCGGACCGCGCACCTCGATCATGCCGATCTCACCCTGCGGCAGGGTCTCTCCGCTTTCGGGGTCGGTCACTTTCAATTCGACATCGGGCAGGGGGAAGCCAACTGTGCCCGCGCGGCGCTCGCCGTCATAGGGGTTCGAGGTGTTCATGTTGGTTTCAGTCATGCCATAGCGTTCAAGGATGCGGTGGCCGGTACGGGTTTCGAACCGCTCATGGGTTTCCGCCAGCAAGGGGGCCGAGCCCGAGATGAACAGTCGCATATGCCGGGCCAGATCACCGGTGAACCGATCATCCCCCAACAGGCGGGTGTAGAAGGTCGGCACCCCCATCATTGACGTCGCCTGCGGCATCAGGCGCAGCATGTCATCCAGATCGAACTTCGGCAGAAAGATCATAGACCCACCCGAGGCCAGCACCACATTCGTCGCCACAAACAGCCCGTGCGTGTGGAAAATCGGCAAGGCGTGCAGCAGCACATCATCTGCGCTGAACCGCCATTCCCGCACCAGCGTTTCCGCGTTCGACAGCAGGTTGGCCTGCGACAGCATCGCTCCCTTGGAGCGCCCGGTTGTCCCTGAGGTATACAGGAAGGCGGCCAGATCTTCCTCGGACCGGCGCACGGGTTCAAACGCGGGCAGCATCCCAAGCGCGCGTCGCATCAAACTGCCCGATCCATCGGCGTTCAGTGTTTCCAGCCGAGCGTTTTGGGCAGTGGCAATGGGGGCCAGACCCTTGGATTTCGCGTTATCGCAAACCACTAGCGCGGCTTCGCTGTTTTCGATGAAATATTGCAGCTCGGCCGTGGTGTAGCCGGTATTGAGAGGCAAAAAGATCAGTCCGGCCTGCGCGCAGGCGGCGTACAGCGCCAGCGCCTCGGGGGATTTTTCCACCTGAACAGCCACACGGTCGCCGGGCTCAAGCTCATACCCGATCAGCGCATTGGCCAGCCGGGCTGACATGTCCAGAAAATCGGCATGAGTCACAGTCTGACCGTTCGGAAGATGCAGGAACGGTGTGTCTTTGCCCGCGTGAATGCCGAACAAGCGATCGTAAAGCGGGTTGCTCATGACAGATGTTCCTTTCGCCAGATCAATTTCGTGGAAATCTGGCGCGGATCGGCAGGACGGTAAAGCCAATTCGTGACGAAATCAGAACTGCGTCGTCATGCGGTAGCCGGCCGCGAAATACATCTTGGCGAAAGTTACAGGCTGGCCTTCCAGCCAAGTGATGCGCTCACCGGTGAAAACGGGCTCGCCTTCAGGAACGTCCAGAAATCCGGCAACCATTGCGTCGGCACGGCTGGCCAGGAACGTCAGTTCGACATTTGTGAAAGGTACTGTCTGGATCAGCCATTCATTCGGTCCGATCTGCGAGAAATCCGCTTGCATCACTTGCGGAACGCTATCGACGACGATCCAACGGTCTTCGTATTGGAATGGCGTGTTGCCCGAAAAGTGCATGCACCTGACATGCATCACCGGTTGCCCCGTACGCAATGCCAGCCGGGCCGCCAGCCAGTCGGGCGCGTTTTCCCGAGCCGAAGAGACCAACGCATAGCGATAGGTCCCGCCAAGGGCCTCAACCTCGTCTCGGACCATCGGAATGGTAAATCTGGCTTGCCTCTGAGGGGCGCTCAGAACCCGTGTGCCTGCTTTGCGACGACGCTCAAGATATCCTTCGTCGGCCAGTTCGCGCAGGGCGCGGTTCACTGTGGTGCGGGTACATGAAAACTCGGCGGCCAAATCCTGTTCGTTGGGCAGCAGAGAATCCGGCCCCCAATCCCCGGACCGAATACGAGACAGGACCGTTCTCTTGATGTCCTTGTAGCTGGTGGTCTCGGATGTCTGGGTCATGTGCGTCCTGCTTTCAGGGATTCGTTTTAGACGTCAGTCAGCAGCTCGGCAATCGCAGCGCGGTAGGTATCTACAATGCGGTCGCGTGCGACATGGCGGCCTTCGCGCACCATGTGCCGCCCGGCGGACCAAAGATCCGTTACCAACCCATCGGGGCCCGCAAAACACAGCCCGTCCAGTACCTGATCATCCGTCAGCGGCCATAAGGACGGATGGGAGCGATCGAAGGCCACAAGATCGGCCAACTTACCAATGGCTATCGAACCAGAATCCCGATCCAACGCCTGCGCTGCTCCGCTGGTGGCGCCTGTATAAAGCGCATGGCCCACGGACCCTTCTCCGCGAACCAGAACAGCGCGTTCGCGGTCGCGCAAGCGTTGCGAATACTCCAACGTTCGCAGTTCTGCGGGCAGTGAAATTCTGATGTTAGAGTCGGAACCAACACCAAACCGACCCCCTTCGTTGATAAAGGCGGAGCCGTTGAAAATACCGTCGCCAAGGTTCGCCTCGGTTATCGGACACAGCCCTGCTACAGCCCCGGATCGCGCCAGCATGCGGGTTTCGGCATCGGTCATGTGGGTGGCGTGGATCAGACACCATCTTTGGTCGACATCCATGTTGTTCAACAGCCAAGCCACAGGGCGTTGGCCTAATGCGGCCTCGACATCGGTAACCTCTTGTACCTGTTCAGCGATGTGGATGTGGACCGGGCCAGTTGGGTCCAGTTGCATTAGCTGTTTCAGGTCACCGGGCGAGGTCGCCCTCAGCGAATGAGGCGCAACACCGATCTTGCTGTCTGCATGCGGCAGGATCGTGCGGCACTCTTCGGTCAAGTCACAATAGCGGTCCAAGCTGTTCCCAAATCGCAACTGCCCGCCCTCTAAAGCCTGTTGCTGTACGCCCCCGTAGGAATAAAGGACCGGCAGGTGTGTCAAGCCGATCCCGGTTTGATCCGCTGCGGCAAAGATTCGTTGGCTCAGTTCGGACAGCGTGTCATAGGGCTGCCCGCCGGGCTGGTGATGGACATAGTGGAACTCACCAACTGCGGCAAAGCCGGCCTCTTGCATCTCCACATACGTCAGCGCAGCTATGGCCTGGATTTGATCGGGCGTCAGCCTGTCGAGAAATCGATACATCAAGGTGCGCCAGGTCCAAAAGCTTTCACGCCCTGCCGCTCGGGTTTCGGTCATGCCGGCCATGGCGCGTTGAAACGCATGGCTATGCAGGTTTCCCGGCGCCGGCAGCAAAAGGTCGACGCAGGTATCCCCAGAGACTGCCGCGCCGGTTTCAAGTCCGGATATCCGGCGATTCCGAACGTGGACTCGTATGTTCTTAGCCCATCCCGTTCCCAACAAGGCTGTCTTCGCGTGGATCGTCATGGCATATCCAATTTGTGTAGACTTTAAATTTTTATAAGTATACTTAAAAATAAACAACCACGGAAACCGAAAAGAGCTTCGATGATGACAAATATGGTCATTTTTGCGGGAAATGTTGCAACGATGGAGTGCGACCGGGAGCCCTACGGTTTGTGCGTGGACTCAGCGATCGCGATCGAGGGTGGTCGAATTGTCTGGGTCGGATCGAAAAATGAGTTGCCCGAGCGATTCTCGGGTTGGGAGGCCACGGATTATGGTGAAAGGCTGGTGACCCCGGCCTTGATCGACGCGCATACGCATCTGGTGTTCGGGGGCAACAGGGCGGCTGAATTCGAGATGCGGTTGAACGGTGCATCGTATGAACAGATCGCGCGCGCCGGAGGGGGCATTCTGTCGACCGTCAGCGCCACCCGCGAAGCATCCGAAGAGGCCCTGTTGTCCGACGCTTTGACCCGTGCCGATGCTTTGGTTTCTGAAGGTGTCAGCTGTGTCGAGGTGAAATCGGGATACGGGTTGGACGTAGAAACCGAGCTAAAAATGCTTCGGGTTGCACGAAAAATAGAAAAACTGCGTCCGATGCGCGTGAAAACCACCTTTCTGGGCGCGCATGCTGTTCCGCCCGAGTACAAGTCCCGCCCTAAAGACTATTTGACCGAGGTTTGCATCCCGACCCTGCACGCAGCCCACGCCGAAGGGCTCGTGGATGCGGTTGACGGTTTCTGTGAGGGTATTGCCTTCACCCCCGCCCAGATGGCGCTTGTCTTTGATGAGGCGCAATCTCTTGGTCTGCCGGTCAAGCTGCATGCTGAACAACTGTCCAATCTTGGCGGGGCCAGATTGGCTGCCAGTTACGGAGCCCTGTCGGCTGATCATTTGGAGTATCTGGATGAGGACGGTATCGCGGCCATGGCGGAGGCGGGCACGGTTGCCGTGCTTTTGCCGGGCGCGTTTTACACGCTACGCGAAACTCAGGTTCCGCCCGTGAACAGACTGCGAGACAAATCCATGCCGATGGCATTGGCGACAGATTGCAATCCGGGGTCGTCTCCGCTGACTTCTTTGTTGCTGACGATGAATATGGGGTGCACCATGTTCCGCCTGACGCCCGAAGAGGCGCTGGCTGGTGTGACCCGGAATGCGGCGCGTGCGCTGGGCTTACAGGACACGGGCGAAATCATTGTGGGCAAACGGGCGGATCTGGCTGTCTGGGATGTGCGGCACCCGGCTGAACTGGCGTATCGGATCGGGTTCAATCCCCTCCACCAGCGAATCTTCGGAGGGAAGTGATGGCGCACCTCACCGTAACACCCGGAAGCGTAACCCTTGCGGAATTGGCCGAGATCTACTGGAGCCAGCCATCTGTGCGACTGGACCCTGCTTGCGAAACCGTCGTGCAGCGCGCATCACAGCGCGTTCAGCACGCCGCCGAGGGCGACGTGGCCGTCTATGGCGTCAACACCGGATTCGGGAAGCTGGCCAGCCACAAGATCGCCCCCAAGGATACTGCGGTTTTGCAGCGCAACCTGATCCTCAGCCATTGTTGCGGTGTTGGGCCGTCTGTCCCGCGCCGTATCGTTCGGCTTATGATGTCGCTGAAACTGCTGTCCTTCGGCCGCGGCGCGTCGGGCGTTCGATGGCAACTGATTGCGCTGTTGCAAGACATGCTGGCACACAGTGTTATCCCGGTCGTTCCGGCGCAGGGGTCGGTCGGCGCGTCTGGCGATCTGGCACCCTTGGCCCATATGGCGGCAGTCCTGATTGGCGAGGGTGAGGCCGACTGGAACGGCAAGATGATGCCGGGGCGTGACGCGTTGAAAGCGGCAGGGTTAGAACCTGTTGCGCTGGGCCCAAAAGAAGGGTTGGCCTTGATCAACGGCACTCAGTTTTCGACAGCCTACGCTTTGGCGGGCATGTTCGAAGCCTGGCAAGCAGCGCAAACTGCGCTCGTCATTTCGGCCTTATCCACTGATGCGATCATGGGATCTACGGCCCCTTTGCGGCCCGAAATCCACACCCTGCGCGGACATCGCGGCCAGACCGAAGCCGCTAGCGCCATGCGCGCTGTGCTGGCCGGGTCAGAGATTCGCGAAAGTCATCGCGAGGGAGACAGTCGCGTGCAGGATCCCTATTGCATCAGATGCCAGCCACAGGTCACGGGGGCGGCGATGGACGTCATACGTCAGGCCGCTGCGACTTTGGAAATCGAGGCAAATGCCGCGACTGACAACCCATTGGTTCTTGAAGATGCGATAGTCTCTGGTGGGAATTTCCACGCTGAACCCGTTGGATTTGCCGCTGACATGATCGCGTTGGCGCTGTCCGAGATCGGCGCGATCGCGCAACGCAGGATCGCCCTTATGGTGGACCCTGCGCTGAGCTTTGATCTGCCACCCTTCCTGACACCCGATCCGGGCTTGAACTCGGGCCTTATGATCGCCGAAGTCACCACCGCCGCATTGATGAGCGAGAACAAGCATCTCGCCAACCCATGCGTCACCGACAGCACGCCGACCTCTGCAAATCAGGAAGATCACGTTTCGATGGCTGCGCATGGGGCGCGGCGGTTGGGACGGATGGTCGAAAACCTGACCTACATCCTTGGGGTAGAATTGTTGTGCGCCGCGCAGGGCGTCGAGTTTCGCGCGCCGTTGGCGACCAGCGCCCCGCTGCAGCAAGTCATCAACCGACTACGCCGCGAGGTGCCTACATTGGATCAGGATCGCTATATGGCGCCAGACCTTGAGGCCGCGAAAGCACTGGTAGCGCGCGGTGACATTGTGAAGGCGGCTGGCAACCCGATGCCAGAGTTGCGCTGATGCAGGTCGTTAGTGTCCAACAAGGTGACGGTCCGGTTGTGCTGGGCCAACCTCACTGCGGGACGTTTGTTCCAGGCGAAGTAGCTGGGCGATTGAACGCAGCGGGCGCTGCGCTGACAGATACGGATTGGCACATAAACAGGCTCTATGACGGGCTATTGCCGGGTGCGACCGTGGTGCAATCTCATATCCACCGCTATGTCGTTGATGCAAATCGCGATCCCGAAGGTGCCTCGCTTTATCCTGGGCAGAATACGACAACGCTCGTGCCCGAGACGGACTTTGACGGTCAGCCGATCTGGCAAGCCGGTCAGGTGCCCTCAGCCGATGAGGCCCAGAAAAGGTGCAGTGCATACCACGCGCCGTACCACGTGGCGCTTGCAGCAGAGCTGGATCGCGTCAGGGCTAAACATGGCGTGGCGGTCTTGTTTGATTGCCATTCGATCCGCAGTCGCATTCCGTTCCTGTTTGAGGGTGTACTGCCAGACTTGAACATTGGAACAGACGGCGGAACGACCTGCGCGCCGGAAATCGAGGCTATTGCGCACGAATTTGCGGATTCGTCGCCGTATAGCACCGTTTTGAACGGACGTTTTCGCGGCGGGTGGACCACTCGGCACTACGGTCGACCGAGCGAATGTGTACACGCCATTCAAATGGAGATTGCGCAGTCCGCGTACTTAACCGCCGAGCGCGCGCCGTGGCGCTATGACACTGCGAAGGCCGACCGTCTGCGCCCGTGGTTGCGCGATATTCTGGATGCCATCCAAGACACAGTATTGGAGCTTACGCCATGAACGATCCCCGCAAGAACACGCGAGATATCTATCCGCCGACTGGGCCAGAGCTGAACGCCAAAAGCTGGATGACCGAAGCGCCTTTGCGGATGCTGATGAACAACCTGCACCCGGACGTGGCCGAGAATCCGCATGAGTTGGTGGTTTATGGCGGGATTGGTCGCGCCGCACGTACATGGCAGGATTTCGACACAATTGTTGAGGGTTTGAAGGATCTAGAAGAGGACGAGACTCTGATTGTCCAGTCTGGCAAGCCCGTGGCCATCATCCGCACCCACAAGGATGCACCGCGCGTTCTGATCGCCAATTCCAACATCGTGCCGCATTGGGCCAACTGGGATCACTTCAACGAGCTCGATAAGAAGGGCCTGATGATGTACGGCCAGATGACGGCCGGCTCGTGGATCTATATCGGCACGCAGGGCATCGTTCAGGGAACCTATGAGACCTTTGCCGAGGCCGGGCGTCAGCACTATGGCGGCGACCTGACCGGCAAGTGGATTCTGACCGGCGGCTTGGGTGGTATGGGCGGCGCGCAGCCTCTGGCGGCCGTCTTTGCCGGGGCTTGTTGTCTGGCGGTGGAATGCAACCCCGACAGCATCGACTTCCGCCTGCGCACCAAATACCTGGATGAAAAGGCCGAGACGCTGGACGAAGCGCTTGAGATGATCGACCGCTGGACCAAAGCCGGTGAGGCGAAATCCGTCGGTCTGCTGGGCAATGCCGCCGAGGTTTTCCCCGAGATCTACCGTCGCATGGCCGAGGGGGGCATGCGCCCCGATATCGTTACCGATCAGACCAGCGCCCATGACCCGATCAATGGATACCTGCCTATCGGCTGGTCCATGGCACAGTGGCGGGAAAAGCGCGAAACAGAGCCTAAGTCGGTGGAAAAAGCCGCACGTGCGTCTATGAAACAGCATGTCGCGGCCATGGTTGATTTCTGGAATGCAGGCGTCCCGACACTGGATTACGGCAACAACATCCGCCAGGTGGCGCAGGATGAGGGGCTGGAAAACGCCTTTGCCTTCCCCGGTTTTGTCCCTGCTTATATCCGTCCGCTGTTCTGCAAAGGGATCGGCCCGTTCCGCTGGTGCGCCCTGTCTGGCGACCCCGAAGATATCTACAAGACCGACGCCAAGATGAAAGAGCTGTTCCCCGAGAACGAGCACCTGCACCGCTGGCTCGATATGGCGCAGGACCGCATCGCGTTTCAGGGTTTGCCCGCGCGCATCTGCTGGATCGGGCTTGGGGATCGGCATCGTGCTGGGCTGGCCTTCAATGAGATGGTGGCCAATGGTGAGTTGAAGGCCCCAGTTGTGATCGGGCGGGATCACTTGGACAGCGGCTCGGTCGCCAGCCCGAACCGCGAGACCGAGGCGATGCCGGATGGCTCGGATGCGGTCAGTGACTGGCCTTTGCTGAATGCGTTGATCAATACGGCCAGCGGGGCGACATGGGTGTCGCTGCATCATGGCGGCGGCGTTGGCATGGGCTTCAGTCAGCACGCGGGTGTGGTGATCTGCGCTGACGGGACCGAGGACGCCGCGCGGCGGCTCGAGCGGGTGTTGTGGAACGATCCGGCCTCGGGCGTGTGGCGTCATGCGGATGCCGGGTATGAGGCGGCGAAGGATTGCGCCCGTGCGCATGGGCTGCGGTTGCCGGGTATTCTGGGCTAGGGCGCATCTGTCCTCTGGTGAAAATGCTGCACCTGCGATATCCCGCAGGTGAGCTTGCCGGAGATTGAAGATGTACGTTGCCACCCTTTTGACCAACCCCGAGAAGAACACGTTTGATCAGGCGTTGGTCGATTCCTTGCGTAATGCCTGGGGCGGCGGCGATGTGAAGTGGTTGAGCCCGGATGAGGCCGCAGAGTTTTCTCTGGCGGGCCTGCCGGATAATCAGTGGGACGTGTGGGCTGATTTGCAGAACATGGGTGTCGATCTGGTGGTCCAACCCGCCGACGGTCGCCGCAAAAAGATGCTGCTGGCCGATATGGACAGCACCATGATTCAGCAAGAATGCATCGACGAACTGGCCGATGAGGCGGGCGTTGGCGAACGCGTCAAGGATATCACCGCACGCGCCATGAACGGCGAGCTGGATTTCGAGGGCGCTCTGACCGAGCGTGTCGGGTTGCTGAAAGGTTTGGACGAGGCCGTGATCGACAAGGTGCTGGCCGAGCGTATTACCCTGATGCCCGGCGGTAGGGAGCTGGTCGGTGCGATGCGGGCCAATGGTGGTTATGCCGCATTGGTCTCGGGCGGGTTCACGGCGTTTACGGCCAAGGTCGGGGCCGAATTGGGTTTTGATGAGAACCGCGCCAACACGCTGCTGGCCGAGGGCGGCAAGCTGACCGGGGAGGTCGGGCGGCCTATTCTGGGACGTCAAGCCAAGGTGGATGCGCTGGAACAGATCACTGCGCGGTTGGGCCTGTCCGAATCGGATGTGATCGCCGTGGGTGATGGTGCGAATGATCTGGGGATGCTGGGACGGGCCGGCACCGGCGTGGCGCTGCACGCGAAAACTTCGGTCGCGGAACAGTGTGAGGTGCGGGTAAACCATGGAAATCTCACGGCTTTGTTGTTCCTGCAAGGCTATGCACGATCTGAGTTTGCGGTCGGATAGCACAACGCGGCTTTCTTTTATTTAACAAAAATGTTAAATAGTGGTCATGAACACCCTTCTGACCACATTTTCCGCGTTGTCTGACGCTACACGGTTTTCCATCGTCGAGCAGCTTATGCAGGATGGCGAATTGCCCGCCGGAGACCTGATTGAAGGACGCGGTATGTCCGGCGCTGCGATCTCGCGCCATTTGAAACTGCTGCGGGAGGCGGGGCTGATAAATCAGCGCGTGCAGGGCAGCCAGCGGATGTATTCGATCCGCGCCGAGGGGCTGCGGGCGATTGCGGAATGGACCATCTCGAAACGTCAATTCTGGGAAAGCAGCCTGGACCGCCTGGGTGATGCAATCGAAAAGGAGACCTCATGGCCGATTTGAAACTGGAGCGCGCTTACCCGCTTGCACCGGACGATCTGTATGCGTGGATTAGTACCCCCGACAAGCTTCTGCAGTGGTGGGGACCCGAAGGGATGCATGTGCCCGAGCACAACCTGGATTTCTCTCGCACGGGGCCGTGGTATTCGGTGATGCAAAATGGCGAAGGGCAGCGGTTCAAGGTTTCGGGTCACGTGACGCATGTCGATCCGCCCAAATCAGTTGCGTTCACATGGGGCTGGCATGACGATCAGGACCAGCGCGGAGCCGAAAGCCATGTGATGTTGGTGGTCGAGGCAGCAGAAGAGGGTGCAAAGTTGATCATCGACCACCGCGAGCTGGGCGATGACGAAATCGCAGCGAACCACAGCAAAGGCTGGACGTCGACGCTGAACAAGCTAGCGGCACAGCTGACATAGGATTTCATCAGGGAGGAAATAAATGCCACAGTTTCTATTTGTTTATCACGGCGGTCATACCCCGACCGACCCCGCTGAAATCGAAGCGACCATGGCCGCCTGGGGCGCGTGGTTTGGCGGAATGGGCGAAGCACTGGATATCCCCGGAAACCCGGTTGGCCAGTCTTACACCGTCAGCAGCAGCGGTGTTGTCGACAATGGCGGCGCCAATCCGGCCTCGGGTTTCACAGTTGTCAAAGCCGACAGCATGGATGCTGCGACCGAGATGGCCAAGGGCTGCCCGATGGTTGTGAACGGATCCGGTTCGGTCGAAGTGGCCGAGATTCACGAGATTGAGATGTAGCCTTTAGCTGGGGAACCCCGGTGCGGGTTTGATCACGCCGCATTCCAGCCCGCGACGGCTGTATTGCGCGGCGTTCAGAAATTTGCGGGTGGCTGGATGGTCGGCCTCCAGCACGCCCAAGCTGACCAGAATCGCGGCAATGGCACATTCGCTGGCGCGGGTGGCGCCGTCGGTGATTTTCAGTGCCACGCCCATGCGCTTATCCGGTAGGATCGCGACGAACACGGCCTCGGCACCGGTTTTGATGGCAACGCGACCACCCATGGCGCGCATCAGTTCGGTGCAGGCTCGGGTTTCACCGGCGACCAGCTCGGGGTGTTTCATCATTGCGGCCGTCAGCTGTTGCGCCGCGTCGCTGGCCCGATCTGACCGATCCGAGGCGCTGGCAAACCACGCCATCGAACGCGCCAGCCCCGCCAGCGAGGTCGCAAAGTTCGGGGCCGAGCAGCCGTCAATCCCATAGGCAGGGCTGGTCTCGCCGGTTGTTTCCTCCAGCGCGGACAGGCAGGCTTGTTGTACGGGGTGGTCGATTTCCAGATATTCCGGTCCGGCGCCCATATGCTGAGCAACGGTCAGAAACCCGCAATGCTTGCCTGAGCAGTTGTTGTGAATCTGACAGGGCGTGTCGTCGGCCAAAATTAACCCGTCGCGCGCAGCCATGTCCTGTGGCTCTTGCGGGCCGCAGCGAAGATCGGGTTCCGCCAGACCCAGATGGTCCAACCAGGCCGAGACGCGATCCGTGTGGATATGTGCACCGCTATGCGAGGCGCAGGCCAGCGCCAAGTGTTCCGAATTCAGCCCGTATTTTGCCGCAGCACCCGAGGTGATCAGCGGCAGCCCCTGAATCATCTTGGCCGAGGATCGCGGATAGATCACAGCGTTCGGGTCCCCCCAACTTTGAACGATCTGGCCGGTATCGTCGCAGATCACCGCATGCCCAAGATGTAGGCTTTCCAACAGGGGTCCACGCCACAGTTCTGTCATTGGTACGGCTTGTGTCATGCGAACCCTCCTAAACATGCGCAAAATTCTGCCAATCGCCCTTTCGCCTGTGGCGAAACCTGCGTTACAGTGTGTATGTCGGCAAACACCAGAAGACGCAACTTACAGACGAACCAGGCAGGGTTCGCACGCGACGATGGTGGGTATGAGGTAATAGTCGAGCTAGGAGGCTGGACGATGGGATCAAAGCTTGTCCGCGTGATCGCGGGCCTTTGCGTGGCGGGGCTGGCCACAACTGCAACCGCTCAACAGGCAACAAGCACCAACAGGGTGGCTGCCAAAACCGATTGGAGCGTTTTCGTCGAAGACGACCCAACCGAGTGCTGGAGCGTTTCTGCACCTAAAGAGACAGTGAATACCCGTGGCGGTCGCGTAGTCTCGGTGCGCCGCAGTGATATTTTGCTGTTCGTGTTCTACCGCCCCAACGCCGAGGTTAAAGGTCAGGTTACCTTTACGGGTGGCTATCCTTTCGCGGCAGGGTCAACCGTGAGTCTTGATGTCGATGGCACCAAGTTCGAGCTGATCACCGAAGGCGAATGGGCTTGGCCTGCGACCGAAGGCGAAGATCTGAAGGTTGTTGCCGCGATGAAACGCGGGACCGAGGCTGTACTGACTGCGCGCTCTGAGCGTGGCACACAGACCAAGGACACGTTCTCATTGCTGGGGTTCACTGCGGCGATTGAAGACGCGGAAAAGCGCTGCACTAGCTAAACTGGGCATTTGCCTGACCGCTGCCCCGCCAGTTCGGCGGGGTTTTTGCTTTGTGACAAGGCATTGTGCAGCGTTCTGGAGGCGGCACCCGTATTCAGAACTTGATTCCGGTCAAAGAAATGAATGCAAATATCTGCATGTATAAGGCTCTGAACTAGTGAAGGAGCCCGAAATGCCAACGAAATCACTCACCACCGTCTTGATGATGGCCGCCCTTACCCTGAGTGCCTGCGAGAAAGAGGCCGATACATATCCGGTCACGGGCGAGCAATGCGGGCCGGATGATCCGGTTCAAACGCTGGACGCAACGGATTGCAATATCCTGCCACCGGGCATTTGACGCATGCGGGTCCCATCGTGGCACGGCCATGTCGTCGTGCCTGGGGCTTCGTAGCTTTGGGATGAACCCGGGCCTGTGCTAGTATTGGGCAACCAAAAGGGAGCTGCCTGATGCGCTTTGCATTTTTGATTTTGTTTCTGTCCTCCGCTGCCAGTGCCGATCCAGCACTAGAATGTCTGGATGCTGGGTCTCAGGTAGAGATCGGCGCATGCGTGGGCGCGATGGAGGACCGCGTCAATCAGGCGATAGATGCAAGTTACGGCATCGCCATGCAGTCGGCCAAAGAACTGGATGATGTTACCGGACGTGTTGTGGCAGTGCCCGCGTTGGACAGCGCTCAGACCGCGTGGCTGGCTTACCGCGATGCCCAATGCGAGGCTGTTGGCGCGTCGTTCGGCGGTGGGTCAGGTACCGGCATTGGCATTACCGCCTGTCGGGTAGAGTTGGGCCGGGCACGTGTGGACGAATTGCTGCGCTACGCGAATTAAACGCGACGATTTCTTTTGATCTTTGCGCTAGGTCCTATATAGAGGCGCATCCCAAGCCAGAATCTGCCGAGATAGCCCCATGTCGCCCAAAGCGCCGATCACTCAAGACGTCCTGACCCTCCCTCGCAAACTGCCCGAGGGAAAGGTGAACCTTGTCGGCTTGACCCGCGACCAGATGCGTGCGGCTTTGATCGAACATGGCACGCCGGAAAAGCAGGCCAAGATGCGCACCGGTCAGATCTGGCAGTGGATCTATCAATGGGGCAAGCGCGACTTTGCGGATATGACGAACCTTGCCAAAGCCTATCGTGCCCAACTGGCCGAGAATTTCGTCATCGAAATCCCCGAGGTCGTGACGCGGCAAGTGTCCGAGGACGGCACCCGAAAATACCTGTGCCGCATCGCCGGCGGGCATGAGGTCGAGGTGGTCTATATCCCCGAGGATGACCGCGGCACGCTGTGTATTTCCTCGCAGGTGGGGTGTACGCTGACCTGTTCCTTCTGCCACACGGGTACGCAGAAACTGGTGCGCAACCTGACAGCGGCGGAAATCGTTGGTCAGGTGATGATGGCGCGCGATGATCTGGACGAATGGCCCACCCCCGGTGCGCCCAAGGATGAAACCCGTTTGCTGTCGAACATCGTTCTGATGGGTATGGGCGAGCCGCTCTATAACTTTGAAAACGTCCGCGATGCGATGAAGATAGCCATGGACCCCGAAGGGATTTCTCTGTCGCGCCGCCGGATTACACTGTCCACGTCGGGCGTTGTCCCTGAAATCGCCCGCACCGCTGAGGAAATCGGCTGTCTGCTGGCAATCTCTTTCCATGCGACAACGGATCAGACCCGCGATGTGCTGGTCCCCATCAACAAGCGTTGGAACATTGAGGAACTGCTTCAGGCGCTGGCCAGCTATCCTAAAGTCTCGAATTCTGAACGAATCACGTTTGAATACGTGATGCTGGATGGTGTGAATGACAGCGACGCTGACGCGCACCGGTTGATCGACCATATCAAGCGCCACAAGATCCCGGCCAAGATCAACCTGATCCCGTTCAACGAATGGCCCGGCGCGCCGTACAAGCGCAGCTCGAACAACCGAATCCGGGCTTTTGCGAATATCATCTATCAGGCGGGTTATGCTTCACCCATCCGCAAGACTCGGGGCGAGGACATTATGGCGGCCTGCGGCCAGCTGAAGTCAGCGACGGAACGCGCGCGCAAATCTCGCAAGCAAATCGCAGCCGAAGCGGGGTTGGACAGGCAGTAAGCGCAATATTTCAGCGATATTTGAACAGATTTAATGCGCCATCCGCTGTCTATTGTATGCGGAATTTGGTATGTTTGTATGGCCTGAGTGGTTGAAGCACTGACATACCAGCGCCTGACCAAGCGCAAGCTTTACCCATTTTGGCAAGATTAAGCGTGGCCGCTATCCACTTGCCACTCACATGACGTGCTGCGTTCCTGTGAAACGAATTACCGGTTGGGCCATAGAATGCTATTGGAATTGATACGACGAATCCCCGGCATATTTCCGGGGCTATGTGTCGGCTGTTTGGTTGCAGTTTCTGCTGCAGCCCAGTCCGAGAGTGAAAGCGCACATCTTGCCATCGAAAATCCTGCTGAACTGTCCAAGGAAGAAGCGTCCGGCATCTATAGCTCGCTGCAAAAGCGCATGGCGCGGGGATATGCCTCCGCGCAAATGGAAATCATCAGAAACTACCAAAGCTGGCCGCTGTTCAATGATGCGCCTTACATCTCTGAGACACATGGCCGGCGGTTCGTGAACAGCTATGCAAACCGGATGGCACACAACTATGGCACTCTGACTGAGGGCGAAAAACTGCCCATGGGGTCTGTGTTGGCGAAGGACAGCATGACCGTCACGGATACCGGCAATACGCATCCCGGCGCATTGTTCGTAATGGAAAAGCTGGCCGAAGGCGTTAGCCCCGATACGGCGGATTGGCGGTACATCATGGTGATGCCGGACGGGTCGGTGTTCGGTGACACGATGGGAGATCGCGCAAGCGCCGTAGCCTATTGCCACGATTGCCACGAGGCTGTGGCTGATCGGGATTATACTTTTTACGTACCCGAAGAATATTTGGTGCAGAACTGAACCTTACTTTGACCCGAACCGGGCGATTCCGATCACATCGATCAGGTTTTGCCTGACTGGTTCCGGCTGCGCTTCGACGGCGCTCAGCACCTCACGCAGTTCGGCGCGCAAACCGTGCATCTGGTCGATAAGTGAGATCATCATCGACAGCGCGTCGGTCTCCATGTCGTATTGTTCATGCAATTCACAGGCCAACTCCAGCCGGGCCACGTCGAGGCTGTGGTAGACCAGCCCTTGTTCAGTGTTCTCAGGGATCACGATTTCGGCGGCCAGATACTCGGTCAACCGGGCCGAGGTCAGGCGGGTCACGGATGCGATCACTTCGGATTCGGTCAAGGTGCGGTTCATGACGGCATTCCTTTGCGAGGATCATAGCTGTGCGTGTCGCGCCAATTTTCCATGAAAGCCCTTAGGTCATCGTCGATCTGGTCGGGCATGGCGACGGTCAATTCGATCAGTTGGTCGCCCCGGTCGGCCGAACCCCGTTTTTTGACCCCTTTGCCCCGCAACCGCAAGGTTTTGCCGCTGCTGGTGCCAGGCGGCACGCTGACGTTGACGCCGCCGTCAATAGTTGGCGCGGGGATTTTGCCGCCCAGAACAGCCTCGTCAATGGTGATGGGCAGGGTAATGTGGATGTCATCACCCTGACGTTCAAACACCGGATGAGGTGCGACTGTCACGGTGACCAGGGCATCACCTGCAGGCCCGTCGCCAAACCCGGGATCCCCCTTGCCGCGAAGTCGGATGGTTTGGCCGTCTGTAATGCCTGCCGGGATCTTAACCTCGATCCGGTCGCCGTCAGGCAATGTCAGTTTCTGGCTGGCGCCAAACACAGCATCTAGAAAGCTGATCTGCAGGCTGTAGCTGCGGTTATGCCCCGGCGCGTGGAAGCCTTGGCTGCGCTGGCCATAGCCGCCACGCCCGCGCATGAACTCGGCGAAGATGTCCGACATGTCATCCGGATCTGTCTGACGCCCGCGATAGGGGTTTCCGGCGGCCTCGGCATAGTCGCGATAGTATTGCTGCTGGGCGCGTTCCTGACCCGAAGCGTCAATCTCGCCCCGATCAAACTGCGCGCGCTTTTCGGGGTCTTTCAGCAGGTCATAAGCGGCGGCTGCGGCTTTGAACTTGGCCTCGGCCTCGGCATCGCCGGGCTTTAGGTCGGGGTGGCAGTCTTTGGCGATGCGCCGATAGGCTTTTTTGATCTCGGCATCGCTGGCGTCTTTGGTGACGCCAAGGGCGGAATAGGGATCGTCGCTCATCTCACCTCTCGCGGCTCGGAGGAACAGGGTGGTTTTATCATGCGTTTTCAACGACCCAAAAGGAAGAGGCTTTTGAAACCGCTCGCAAATCCCTATAGGTCTGCTAACATACGCATGTTTTTATAGATTGACCGGAGGCCCCATGACGCGCCGATTGAAATCCATTCTGGCCCTGCTGGCCGGGAACGCCATCGGGCTGCTGCTGGCGGCGATCCTACTGCCCGAGTTCGCGATCCGACCGATCTCGTTCATTGTGGTGGTGATCGTTTTCACGCTTATTCAATGGATCGCCGAGCCGCTGATCCTGAAACTGGGGGCAAAGCGCGCGCCTGCGATCAAGGGTGGCATCGCGCTGATCGTGACGTTTGTGGGCTTGTTGCTGACCGATCTGATCACAAACGGCCTTACTGTAGGCGGGATTTCCAACCTGCTGGCCTCAACCCTGCTGGTCTGGCTGGGGGCGTTGATCGCCAGCATCGTGCTGCCGATCTATGTGTTCACTGAGTTGCGCGAGCCCAAGAAGTAATCACAGCACGTTAAGGCTGGCGTTTACCGCCTGCCACAACTCCTCGACCGGTTCACATCCGACCGAAAGGCGGATGAAGGCTGGGTCCACATCGTCGCCCCAGCGCGCGCGGCGTTCAGCCGAACTGTGGACCCCGCCAAAGGATGTGGCAGGACGCAGCATCGGGCAGGCGTTGATGAAGGTTTCGGCTTTGTCTTCACTGTCCAGCGTGATCGACAGCAGAAACCCGAACCGCGCGGTCTGCGCTTTGGCCAGCGCGTGCGCGGGGTCAGAGGGCAGACCGGGATAGCGGATGGCCTTTACCGCGGGGTGATCCGCCAGCCGTTCTGCCAGTACCTGCGCCGAGGCACACATCCGGTCGAACCGCACATCCAGCGTTTCCAATCCGCGATGCAGCAGCCAAGCCTCATGCGGGCCGGGGATCGCGCCCGAGACTTTGCGCCATTCCTCGACCCGCTCCATGATCTGCGGATTGCGGCTGCTCACGTGGCCCATCAGCAGGTCGGAATGCCCGCCCATCGCCTTAGTGTCTGAGGCCACAACCACATCCACGCCCAGATCCAGCGGGCGCTGGCCCAGCGGGGTCATGGTGGTGTTGTCGGCAATCGTGATCCCTCCGCTTGCGCGTACTGCTTGTGCAATCGCGGGCAGGTCCATCATGTCCAAGCCGGGGTTCGAGGGGCTTTCGACAAAGACCACGTCGAACCCGTCAAACCCGCCCTCGGTAAACGCGGTCGTGGGGCGTTCGGTGACCGACACGCCCAGACCCGACAGAAATCGATCCGCCAGCACGCGGGTGACGTAGTAGCCGTCGGATGGGATCAGGATACGCGACCCGGCCTTGATGGCGGCAAACAAAGCGGCCGAGATCGCCCCCATGCCCGAGGGGAACACGAGGCAAGGCGCGCCCTCCAGATGGGCCAGAACATGTTCCAGATGCACCCATGTGGGGTTGTCGACGCGGCCATAGGTCGGCAGGCCATCCGGCGCGCCTGGCAGGTGGTACATGCTGCTTTGGGTCAAAGGCAGCGCTACAGGGTCGCCTGCATTCAGGGCATTGCCGCGCAGGTGCAGCATCTCTCCGGGTTTGGGGGCCATCTCTCAGCGCCCCGGAATGTCGTCGCGGGGCGGGGCGGGTTCCCAATTCTCGATGATGTCGACAGCCTCTTGCGCGGTGTCGACAAAGCGGAACAGGTCCAGATCTTCGTCCGAGATGGTGCCCGCATCTGCCAGCGCTTCCCAGTTGATGACTTTCTCCCAGAATTCACGGCCAAACAGCAGGAAGGGCACGCGGTCCATCCGGCCGGTCTGGATCAGGGTCAGCGACTCGAACAGCTCATCCATCGTGCCGAAGCCGCCGGGGAAGATGGTGATGGCGCGGGCGCGCATCAGGAAGTGCATCTTTCGGATGGCGAAATAGTGGAAGTTGAAGCTGAGCTCGGGCGTCACGTACTCATTCGGCGCCTGCTCGTGCGGCAACACGATGTTCAATCCGATGGAACAACCGCCTGCATCTTGCGCGCCGCGATTGCCAGCCTCCATCACGCCAGGGCCGCCACCGGTGACGATCACGTTCTCGCGGCAGCCAGTCTGGTTCGACTTTTCGGTCATCAGCCGGGCGAATTCGCGCGCCTCGTCATAATACTCCGACAAATCAGCCAGCGTTTTCGTGCGGGCGGTGTGTTTCTGCGACGGTTCCGGGATGCGTGCACCGCCGAACATGACGATGGTCGAGGTGATCTGACGTTCGCTCATGATCATCTCAGGCTTCAGCAGTTCCAGCTGCAGGCGCACCGGGCGCAGCTCATCGCGGCACAGGAACTCGTCATCGGCAAAGGCAAGGCGATAGGCGGGGGAGCGCGTCTGCGGCGTATCCGGCACCTCGCTCGCGGTCGAGCGGTCGGTCTGCGCGTCGCGAAACGGGCTGTGGCGGTCTTCTCTCATAGGTGATCGATCCCTGCTTGCGTGTTTCCAAAACAGCTATAGGGTTCGCGGGCAGAGTGCCAGTCACGGAAGTACAAGAATGAATTGGAAGAACGAAATTTCAGCGGCCGCAGACCGGATCGCCGGATATGCACAGGTTACACCCGTAATGGAAAGCCATGCGCTGGGGCTGGACTATCCGGTCGAGTTGAAGCTGGAGCAGATGCAGCACACCGGCAGTTTCAAGGCGCGCGGGGCGTTTAACACGTTGCTCAGCATGGATGTCCCCGAGGCCGGTGTGGTGGCCGCATCGGGTGGCAATCACGGGGCAGCGGCGGCCTATGCGGCGCAGACGCTGGGCTATCCGGCCAAGATTTTCGTACCCAAACTGGCGGGTCCGTCCAAAATCGCATTGATCGAACAAACGGGAGCGGACCTGAGTGTGGTCTCTGGCGAATACGCGAACGCGCTTACGGCGGCGCAAGATCATGAAGCGCAGACCGGCGCGATGCAGATCCACGCCTATGACGCGCCGGGCACCGTCGCCGGGCAAGGCACGTGTTTCGCCGAATGGGAGGCGCAAGGCCTGCAAGCCGACACAGTTCTGGTCGCTGTCGGTGGCGGAGGGCTGATCGCCGGTGCGCTGGCGTGGTTGCAGGGTGCGCGCAAGGTCGTGGCGGTCGAGCCCGAGACCTCATGCGCATTGAACGCCGCGTTGCAGGCGGGGGAGCCGGTCGATGTCTCGGTCTCGGGTATTGTGGCCAATGCGCTGGGCGCGCGGCGGATCGGGTCGATCTGTTTTGGTCTGGCGCAGGGCATGACCTCGGTCCTGGTCAGCGACGCGGCCATTGCCGATGCGCAAAAGCGGCTTTGGCAAGCGCATCGGATTCTGGTCGAACCGGCAGGTGCTGCGGCTTTGGCGGCGTTGACCTCTGGCGCGTATAAGCCCGCGCCGGGGGAAAAAGTGGCTGTGCTGGTGTGCGGGGGCAATATCTCACCCGACCCGCTGATGGGCTGAGAATGCGGCTTGTGATCTGTGGGGTCGGATTTTATCTATAATCCATGAGCGCGACCATTGCCGACACCATCTACGACAGCCTGAGCCAGCAAATCATAACCGGCGAACTGACCGCCGGGGAAAAGCTGCGTCAGGACCACATCGCGCGGGCTTTTGATACCAGCCATGTCCCGGTGCGCGAAGCTCTGCTGCGTTTGCAAGCCCATGGGCTGGCCAAAAGCGAACCCCGACGCGGGATGCGTGTGACGCCACTGGATCCGGTTGAAGTGCGCGAAGTGATCGAAATGCGTGTCGCCCTTGAACCGTTGGCCTTGCAATACGCGGTGCAGAACATGTCGATGAACGCGGTCACCCGGGCAGAACAGGCGCGGTTGGCCTGCGATGCGGCTGAAACGATGCCCGAGTGGGAAGCCAAAAACCGCGCTTTCCACCGCGCCATTCTTGCACCATGCGCGCTGCCCCGGCTGCTGCGGACGATTGATGATTTGCACATTGCCAGCGCGCGCCATCTGTTCGCGCATTGGCGGCCAAAATGGGTGCAGCGGGCGGATACGGATCATGCGGCGATCATGCAGGCGATCCAAAAGAAAGACACCGCAGGGGCGGTTGGGCTTCTGGTCCGGCACATCCGGCGCGCGCGTTGAACTACTGTAGCCTTTGATTGCGATCGGCCCGACGCAAACGCGCCCACCTGCGTCGCATTGCGCCAAGGTTGGCGCTTGCGTATAGGCAACACCAACATGAACAGATTCGTCAGGGAGCCCCGAAATGTCCAACGCGCAACTGGAAGCCGCCATCGAAGCCGCCTGGGAGGCACGCGATACAATGACCCCCGCCACCACCGGTGAACAGCGTGAAGCCATCGAAGATACGCTGAATGCACTGGACAGCGGTTCCCTGCGGGTTGCCGAAAAGCTGGACAGCGGCGATTGGCACGTAAACCAGTGGGCCAAAAAGGCGGTTCTGCTGGGTTTTCGCATCAAGGACATGGAAATCCAAACGGGTGGCCCGCAAGATGGCGGCTGGTGGGACAAGGTGGACAGCAAGTTCGCCGGTTGGGGCGAGAACCAGTGGAAGGCCGCCGGCTTCCGCGCCGTGCCAAACTGCGTGGTGCGCAAATCGGCCTATGTTGCGCCGGGCGTGGTGCTGATGCCGTCTTTTGTGAACCTGGGCGCTTATGTGGACGAAGGCACCATGGTTGATACCTGGGCCACCGTCGGATCCTGCGCGCAGATCGGCAAGAACGTTCACCTGTCGGGTGGCGTCGGCATTGGCGGCGTGCTGGAGCCGATGCAGGCCGGGCCGACCATCATCGAAGACAACTGCTTTATCGGCGCCCGGTCCGAGGTGGTCGAGGGCTGTATCGTCCGCGAAGGGTCGGTTCTGGGGATGGGCGTGTTCATCGGCCAATCGACCAAGATCGTAGACCGCGAAACCGGTGAAGTCATGTATGGCGAGGTGCCGCCCTATTCGGTGGTTGTGGCCGGTTCGATGCCGTCGAAAAACAATGTCAGCCTTTACTGCGCCGTCATTGTGAAGCGGGTAGACGAAAAGACCCGTTCCAAAACCGGGATCAACGAGCTGCTGCGCGACTGATCCCGAGCGTTCGCGGGAAAAGGCCATGTTTTTTGGATGTGGCCTTCTCCTGCAGTCTGAAGAATTGACCGGCTCTTTCCCGCACCTTTTGAGGTTTTCATGATTCCCGTTGACGTGGTCATTTTGTTCATGAGCGTTGCCATCGCTTTGGCCGCGGTGCCGGGGCCGGACAATATTTTTGTACTGACCCAATCGGCGCTTTATGGCCGGATGTCAGGGCTGATTGTGACGCTTGGCTTGGCATCTGGGCTGATTATACACACCACTGCGGCAGCGTTCGGGGTTGCGGTGCTGTTTCAGACCTCGCAGGCGGCCTTTGCCATGTTGAAATATGCCGGGGCGGGGTATCTGGTCTATCTGGCGTGGAAAGCCTTCACGGCCACCGAAACCCGGCTGGACAGTGCAAATGCACCCCGTATCGCGACGCGCAAGTTGTTTCTGCGCGGTTTGATCATGAATATTGCCAATCCCAAGGTGACAATCTTCATGCTGGCGTTTCTGCCGCAGTTCGTCGACCCGAATAATGGGCCGATCATTGGGCAGTTCTATCAGTTGGGCGCTCTGATGTTTCTGGCTACGGTCGTGGTATTCGGTGCTGTGGCGCTGGCCGCGGGTACTCTGGGCGGGCTGTTGCGCGGGTCGCCAGGCGTTCAACTGTGGCTGAACCGAATCTCGGGCGTGATCTTCGTGGCGCTGGCGCTCAAACTGGCGACGGCCGAGCGTTAGTGCCCCGCGCTTGACCAACACGCGGCGCGGCGATAAGGCCGGGCGCATGGAAAAGCAAAAGAAACCCTCTCGTCAGCAAGTTTACACCCTGCTTGTGCAGATCGGTCGCAAGGAAGGCGATGGTTTGCCTGAAGGTGCAACCGGTGCGGCGCTGATGTGCTTTGCCAGTGGCGTGGACGAAGCCGAGGCCGTTCGTGAAACCGTCGCCATCCTGAAACAGGCTGACACAGCGCCTTTGGATGTGACCGGCTATGGCACGCTGGCTGAACGCGAGGCGCAGGGGCATGACATCGACCCGGATGAGCGCGCCCTGATGCAGCGCGCGTTGGACGAAAACGCGGTTATTGTCGCCCAGATGACACCGTTTTTCGGGGATGAGGAACCAGCTTAGTTCCGCGCCCCGAACCATTTGCGGTAGATTTCGTCATAGGTTCCATCTTCGCGTAGCGCCAGCAGCGCCTGATTGACATCCTCGACCAGAGGCGACCCAGTGGGAAAGGCTATGCCGTAGTTTTCGCGCAGGAACACCCCGCCGGTCATGGACGCGAATCTGCGTCCTTCGTGCGATGCATAGTAGGACAGGATGGGCGCATCAAAGACGATCGCGTCCAGTTCTTCGGCCCGGAATGCGTCAAGCATGGGTTCAAGACTGTCGTATCCGGTAAATTCGATCTCGCGCCGGTTCAGGAAGCTGGCTGCAGTCGAGTTCGAGATCGTTCCGACCTGTTTTCCGTACAGATCATTCACCGAATTCACGTTACCGCTGATCGCATCCACCGTCATCACCGAGGTGATCCGCGCGGTAAAGACAGACACGATGAACAGGGATGATACGACCAAAACAACACCCAGCAAGCGCCCAAAGGGTGTGCGCGGCATCCGTTCCTCGAACCCGCCATTCACGACCAGATTGAGCGCCCACCAGAAGGACGGAAACCACGCTTCGTCCAGCTTGCGATCGAAATAGGGTTGCGAGCGGCGCTCGAACACCCACATCAGCATACCTCCGCCCAGCAGGATGGCAAAGGCCAGCCCGATGGCGATGAACAGCTCGACCGACAACAACGCCTGCAACAGTGACGGGCGGCGCATCGCGTCCGACGGCACCATGATCTGAAGCCCGGCCTCGAAAATCGGTTGACTGAAATCCATCTGGGTTTCGCGCGCAGCCGTGATCGAGATATTGGCGATGGCCAAATCTGCTGATCCGTCCTGCACTGCGACCAGCATATCTCCGAACCCCTCGACCCGGTTGATTTGGTAGTCCCAGTCCAACGATTGTGCCAATGCAGCCAGAAGATCCATCGAGAATCCGGTCTCTGCCCCGTCCTCGACATACGAGAACGGTTGGCGGGTCACAGTGGTGACCGTCAAAGTCTGAGCCTGGCTTTGCTGTGCAAGAACGGCGAAAGTCAGGCAGATCCAAGCGATAAAAGCGCGTGTCATCGAAATTTACCTGTTTCGCGGCCCTCTAACGCGATTTCGAATTGGGCGGCAAGGCAATCGCAACGGAAACGCCAATGTTTTGTTGACATGACATCGCGAGATAGACTGCAAAAAAGCGTGTGAAGCGTGCCGTGCGGGGGTTGGCAATCCCGCCAATTCGTTGAATCTGTGCGCGAAGATGCAGTTCAGTGCAGAGAAAGGGCAAGAAATGACAGATGCGGTAGAATTGACAGCGGACCTGATCCGTTGCCCATCGGTCACACCTGATGAAGGGGGCGCCCTTGTTCTGTTGGAAAAGCTGCTGGCGGAGGCGGGGTTTGCCTGCACCCGTGTCGATCGCGGCGGGATTTGCAATCTGTTTGCACGCTGGGGCGAGAAGGGGCATCCGCGCAGCTTTGGTTTTAATGGCCATACAGACGTCGTGCCGGTTGGGGATGAGGCTGCATGGACCATGCCACCTTTCGGGGCTGAGGTGAAAGATGGCGTGATGTTTGGTCGAGGCACGACGGACATGAAATCCGGAGTGGCGGCCTTTGCCGCAGCGGCCGTTGATTTTGTGCGCGACACGCCGCCCGACGGGGCCGTCATCCTGACCATCACCGGGGATGAGGAAGGCGATGCGCTGGACGGCACCACCGCCCTGCTGGACTATATGGACAGCGCCGGGGAAAAGATGTCGGTCTGTGTGGTGGGCGAGCCGACCTGCCCCAACACAATGGGCGAGATGATGAAGATCGGGCGGCGTGGCTCGATGAACATCTGGTTCACCGTGACCGGGGTACAGGGTCACGCGGCCTATCCGCACCGCGCCAAGAACCCGATGCCCGCAATGGCGCGGCTGATGGATCGTTTGGCCAGCCACGAGCTGGATCAGGGTACAGACCATTTCGACGCCTCAACACTGGCCGTGGTGACGATCGACACGGGCAACTCGGCAACCAACGTGATCCCCGCGCAATCTACAGGGGCGGTGAATATCCGGTTCAACGATCTGCATTCCGGGGCCAGCCTCAGCGATTGGTTGCGGGCCGAGGCCGCTGCAGTGGCCGATGAGTTCGGGGTTGAGATCGACCTGCGCATCAAGATCTCGGGCGAGAGCTTTCTGACCCCGCCGGGGCCTCTGTCCGCCCTGGTCGCCAAGGCGGTTGAGGCGGAAACCGGTGTGGTGCCCGAGATGTCGACCACGGGCGGTACCTCGGACGCGCGATTTGTGAAGAACCACTGCCCGGTGGTGGAATTCGGCCTTGTGGGCCGCACCATGCATCAGGTGGATGAATGCGTCGAGGTGGCACAGATCGAACAGCTCAAGGCCATCTACACGCGCATCCTGCGGGACTATTTCGCCTAACATGCAGCGCACTCTCGTGATCATGGTGAAAGAGCCGCGCCCCGGTCGGGTGAAAACCCGGCTGGGCCGCGATATCGGTATGGTTGGGGCGGCTTGGTGGTTTCGCCACCAGACACGCTCGTTGATCCGGCGGCTGCGTGATCCGCGTTGGCAGATTGCGCTGGCGGTCGCGCCTGACCGCGAAGGTCTGACCAGCCGAATCTGGCCTGCTGATCTGCCGCGGGCGGCGCAGGGGCGCGGAGATCTGGGTGACCGGATGGGTCGGATGCTGCGCGGGATGCCGCCGGGGCCGGTCTGCCTGATCGGCGCGGATATTCGGGGCATTACCCGCAGCCACATTGCCCGCGCGTTCAAGGCGTTGGGGTCCGCGCAGATGGCATTCGGCCCCGCCCCGGATGGCGGCTATTGGCTGGTGGGTGCGCAAAGATATGGCGCGCTTCCCAACAACCTGTTCCGCGATGTGCGCTGGTCCACCGAACATGCTCTGGCCGACACGCTGGCCTCGATCTCCGGCGCACGGGTGGCGCTGCTGGACCCGTTGCGCGATGTGGACACGGTGGCGGATCTGAAACCCTGATCCGTTTTTGGTCATGACGCCGTCGCACGCCCGTGTTACGCCAAATATATGAGTCGTATCCCCACCAAGCAGGAGGTCCTTGACTGGATCTCGGCGAACCCCACCCTGACCTCGAAACGCGATATCGCCAAAGCCTTTGGGATCAAGGGCGCGGCGCGGATCGACCTGAAACGCATCCTGCGCGAGCTTGAGGCCGACGGCCATCTGGAAAAGCGCAAGCGCAGCTATGGCGACCCGGATCGTCTGCCGCCGGTTAGTGTGCTGCAAGTGAAGGCTCCGAACGCGGACGGAGACTTGTTCGCCCGCCCGCTGGAATGGCATGGTGAAGGGGTTGAGCCCATCGTCTTGTTGATCACTCGCGCCAGTGACCCGGCTCTGGGCGAGGGCGACCGGATTCTGGCCCGCCTGACCGTGGTGCATGAGGAAGACCACAATTATGAGGCACGCCTGATCCGCCGGATCGGCACCAACCCGCGCAAGATCGTCGGCATTTTCCGCAAAGGGGCCGAGGGCGGGCGGATCGTGCCCATCGACAAAGCGGGCCAGAATGAATGGCTGGTCCCCGATGGTGCGGTGCATGGCGCCAAAGACGGTGAGCTGGTCGAGGCCGAACAGGCCGGGTCCAAGAACCGCATGGGTCTGCCCCGTGCCCGCATCGTGGAACGGTTGGGTGACCCCACCGCGCCCAAGGCGGTCTCTCTGATCGCGATCCACCAGCACGGCATCCCGGACGACTTCCCGGACAAGGTGATCGCCGAGGCCGATAAGGCCAAACCCGTCGGTCTGAAGGGCCGCGATGACCTGCGGGATATGCCGCTGCTAACCATCGACCCCTCGGATGCGCGGGATCACGACGATGCCTGTTACGCGCACGCTGATGACGACCCTAAGAACCCCGGCGGTCATGTAATCTGGGTCGCCATCGCAGATGTTGCCGCCTATGTGCAGCCCGGAACCGCGCTGGACCGTGAAGCGCGCAAGCGGGGCAATTCCAGCTATTTCCCAGACCGCGTTGTGCCGATGCTGCCCGACCGTCTGTCGAGCGATCTGTGCTCGCTGCACGAAGGCGTCCCGCGCGCTTGTATCGCCGTGCGGATGCAGATCGACGCCGAGGGTAACAAGATCGGCCACCGGTTTGTGCGGGGGCTGATGCGCTCGGCTGCATCTCTGCATTATGCCGAGGTGCAGGAGGCCATCGATGGCACCCCCAACGACCGCACCGGGCCCCTGTTGGAGACAGTGCTGAAACCTCTCTACGCTGCTTATGCCGCGTTGAAGTCCGCGCGTGCGGTGCGACAGCCATTGGAGCTGGACCTGCCCGAACGCAAGATCGTCCTCAGCGACACCGGTGAAGTGACTAGCGTGGCGTTTCGCGACCGGCTGGATGCTCATAAGCTGATCGAGGAGTTCATGATCCTCGCCAACGTGGCCGCCGCTGAAACGCTGATTGCCAAACGCCGCCCGCTGTTGTTCCGTGTCCACGAAGAACCCGCGCCCGAGAAGTTGGAAAGCCTGCGGGAAACTGCGCAGGCTGCCGGTTTGAACCTTGCGAAAGGGCAGGTGCTGCAAACACGCCACCTCAACGCGCTGCTGAACGCTGCTGCGGGCACTGAAGATGCCGAGTTGATCAACCTGACCACCCTGCGGTCGATGGCGCAGGCCTACTACAACCCAGAGAATTTCGGCCATTTCGGTCTGGCGCTGCGGAATTATGCACATTTCACCTCGCCCATTCGCCGCTATGCGGACCTGATCGTGCATCGCGCGCTGATCTCGGCCCATGGTTGGGGCAAGGATGGTCTGACTGAGAATGAAATCGCGCGGCTGGACGAAACCGCCACCCATATCTCGGACACCGAGCGGCGTTCGATGATGGCCGAGCGTGACACAACCGACCGCTATCTGGCCGCCTATCTGAGCGAGCGGGTGGGTAACGAGTTCACCGGCCGCATCAGTGGTATTGCGCGGTTCGGGGCCTTTGTGAAGATGGACGAAACCGGCGCTGATGGGTTGGTGCCCGTGCGATCCTTGGGGCGTGAGTTTTTTCATTTCGACCGCGAGGCCGGGACGCTGATGGGATCAGACACCGGGCTGATTATCGCCATCGGCCAACGCGTCACGGTGCGCCTGACTGAGGCGACGCCGGTTACGGGCGGGTTGGAGCTGGAGCTGCTGTCCATCGACGATCAGGCCCTGCCGCGTGGGCGAGGTCCGGTGAAACGTGGCGCGCGCCGAAAGGCGCTCAGCAACAAGCGCAAGAAAGACAAGATCAAACGCAAAGTCGAACGCAAACGCCGTCAGAGGTGATAGGTCAGCGCCCGCGCAATCAGCCATCCGTGGCGGTTCGCGTCAATCTGGCGGGGGTCTTCGAAAAGAACTGCCCGGTTGCCTTCCAGCCGATCCTCGTCTGGGAAGGCCGAAGTGAAATCACTGATCAGACGGCTTTGGCAATGGACGAACAGGGCGAAACTGGCGGTCTTGTGGCCCCCTAACCTGATTGTGGACCCTTTGGGTGCCAGGTAGGCGGGTTGCCCCCAGCGCAAGGCCTCTTGCAGCGGTTGGGCGCTGGGAAGAGTTAGGGCCGTTTCAAAGATCAATTCACGCAGGGCCAGCACACCCTTGTGGGTGTCTGGCTTGTACCCGTCGAAAACGGACTGAACAGCGGGGTCTTGAAAGGGCGTCATAGCGGGATCGCCTGCTCTAACCGGTCCAAATAACTGTTAAGCAAGGTATCGGTTTTGATGCGTCGCGTCAGCTGAGTTTCTTTTGGCGTCGCGCGCATCGCGGCCAGTACAGGCCCGACGCTCATGTCTGCGGCGGTTGGGCTTTCACCGAACAGGAAGGGCGACTGCCACAGAAAAGCTGATATCGCTTCGAGGTCACGTTCCAGGCGATCTGTGCGTTCAGTATCCGAGAACCGCGAGACACCGGCCCCGTCCATTCGCTTCATCACCGATTTGCGGATTGCGTGGGTCACGGGGCGACGGATCAGTGCAGGAACCTCGGTGAAGAACATATCGCGCAGGATCGGCCAGACCTCGTCATTGCCCCAGCGATCCAGAACGACGTGGTTATAGATATGTTCTTCGGCCATGCGGATCAGGGCGCGGGACTGGGCCTTTTGAATGTCGCTAAGGTCTGCATCGAAATTGGCCCCTTGTGTTTCCAGCCAGTCCCGGATCAGGTCGCTGTCGGCCACCAGCCTTTGAGACGTGCGCAAAACAGGCAATTTCTGGTGGGGCATCTTCGATGGGTTCAGCATATCGGACCGCTGCCAGCTTTGGCCGGACAGTTGCAACATATAAGCCGTTTTGACACAAAAAGGGCTGGCGCTGAATTGGCCAAAGGCGGCAGGGAAGGTCAGAAGGGTCAGCATCGTTGGCTCCGGAGTCGTTAAGATGCCGTTTGGATAAGATGCCATAATGACAGTTTCTGTCATTAGCCTTAGTCTAGATTGCGATATGTCTCGCACCGCTCGCCTGTTCCAATTGATGCAAGCCTTGCGCTCTGGCCCGTCGCCCAAGACTTCGGTCCAACTGGCGCAGGATCTGGGCGTCTCAGCCCGCACCGTTCATCGTGACATCGACGCTTTGCGCGGACTGGGAGCTGTCATCGACGGAGAGGCAGGGTTTGGGTTCACCCTGATCGAGGATGCGACTCTGCCGCCTTTGGGCTTCACCGATGACGAGCTAGAGGCACTGGTTCTGGGCTTGCGCGAGGTGCAATCCATTGGCGATCCAGGTCTGGCAGATGCGGCTGGGGCGGTTCTGCGCAAGCTGCAGGGACGCTTGCCACACCGCCAGTCGCATCGCCTGTCACACGCCGTCCTGACGGCCACCCGGTTTGATCGCCCGGCCCGGCCAACCATCGATGTGCGCGATCTGAGACAAGCCACATGGGATGAACGCACAGTCGAGTTTGCCTATACCGATGCCAAGGGGGATGCCACCCGTCGTCGGGTGAATCCGCTGAGTATCGTATATATGGACCGGGCAAGCGTTTTGATCAGTTGGTGCCATTTACGGCAGGACTTCAGAATATTCCGGCTGGACCGTATGCGCGACATGGCCCTGACCGAAGACTTTTTCCGGCCCAACAGGGTGCCTCTGCTTCGGCTAGCGCTGGATCGGTTGCGGGCCGAGCGGGCAGCAAAACTCCGCGAGGACGAAACCTGAGCTCTTTGTGATTTCGCCATTATGCGCTACCTTGGTGTTGAGCAGTAATCAGGAAAATCGGAATGCAAAAATGCGTAAGCGGCGTCATGACCGCTGCATTATGGGCATCCATAGTGCAGGCGGATCCTATCAACTCGGCCAATGGCCCACAGATTCACGAGCTCGCATCGGCCGATGTCACCGTGTCGATACGGCCGGTTGTTCGGCCAGAGTTTAAGGAGATCCGCGTGTCAACCGAAGGGAATGCGCGCTTTCAGGCGTGGCTGGGAGCGTTCCGCGAACGCGCGTTGCAGCAAGGTATATCTGCGACGACGTTGGACCGGTCATTGGCGGGGCTGACTTACGATTGGGACGTTATCAAGCGCGATCGCAATCAAGCCGAGTTCTCGAAGCCAATCTGGGAGTATCTGGACTCTGCCGTATCAGACCGGCGAATTGCGAATGGACGCGCCGGGTTGGAGCGCCATGACGCGGTCTTGACCCGGATCGAAGCGCAATATGGCGTCGAGAAAGAAGTTGTAACGGCCATCTGGGGGCTTGAGACCTCGTATGGTTCGTTTCGGGGCGGAGATCAGACGATCCGGTCGCTGGCAACGCTGGCGTTCGACGCACGTCGGGCGTCTTTCTTCGAGGCGCAACTGGTGGCGGCCTTGCAGATCATTCAGGCTGGCGATGTCGTGCCCGGTGCTATGACAGGCAGTTGGGCGGGCGCAATGGGTCATACGCAGTTTATGCCGACCTCGTATTTGGAACATGCGGTGGATTTTGATGGCGACGGACGGCGAGATATCTGGTCCGACGACCCGACAGACGCTTTGGCTTCGGCGGCGTCCTACCTGGCGCGACATGGGTGGAAAAAGGGTCAACCCTGGGGGATCGAAGTGCAGTTGCCATACGGTTTCGATTTTGCTTCGGCCAAGCGGGACCACAGGTTGATGCCATCCGAATGGGCCGCGCTTGGTGTTGTTGGACGCGACGGGCAGGCCATTCCGGATCATGGGAAGGCGGCCATTCTCTTGCCGGCAGGCGGGCAAGGCGTGGCCTTGATGATATTCGACAATTTCAACGTGATCGAGAAATACAACGGTGCCGACGCCTATGTGATCGGGATCGGTCATTTATCGGATCGGCTGGTCGGTGGCAGCCCGTTTCAGGCATCTTGGCCCCGCGATGACCGGATACTGAGCTTTACCGAAAAGAAAGAGCTGCAGAGCCTTTTGACCCAGGCTGGGTTCGATACCCAAGGAATCGATGGGCGCACAGGCCCGAATACTGTCAACGCGGTGCGGGCCTATCAGTTGGCGCAGGGTTTGGTACCGGATGGCTATCCAACCCTGCGGTTGCTAGAACGGTTGAGGTAGAGGAGGGGGCTCTGCCCCCATCGCGGCAAGCCGCGATTCCCCCGAGATATATTTGGCCAGATGAAACTGCGCGGATCAGCTGGCGGCTTTCATCAGCCCTTGTTCGATGATGTCGGCCTGGGCTTCGTCCAGCGATTTGTGGATGCGCACGAACATCTCGTCGATATCCGATGGGGTCAGGATCAGCGGAGGTGAGATGATCATCCGGTCCCCCACATGGCGCATGATCAGGTTGTTGCTAAAGCAACGGTCGCGGCAGACATAGCCGACGGTGCCGGGGGCTGAGGCGAACTTAGCGCGGCTTGCTTTGTCGGGCGTCAGCGCAATCGAGGCCATCATACCTACGATTTTCGCTTCACCCACCAGCGGGTGATCGACCAGCGCCTCCCATTTTTCTTTCAGGTAGGGGGCGGCGACGTCGCGGACGTGGTCCACGATCTTTTCCTCTTCGAGGATGCGTAGGTTTTCCAGTGCCACCGCGGCGGCGACCGGGTGGCCGGAATAGGTGTAGCCGTGGTTGAATTCGGTGCCGCCAATCACCTCGGCGATCTCATCATTGACGATAGAACCTCCGATGGGCGCGTAACCCGAGCTGAGGCCTTTGGCAATGGTCATGATATGGGGGCGGATGCCCACGGTTTGCGACCCGAACCAGTTGCCAGTGCGACCAAAGCCGCAGATGACCTCATCCGCGATCAGCAGGATATCGTATTTGTCGCAGATACGCTGGATTTCGGGCCAATAGGTGTCGGGGGCGACGATCACGCCACCTGCGCCCTGAACCGGCTCGGCGATGAAGGCCGCGACGCGATTTTCGCCCAGTTCAAGAATTGCCTCTTCCAGTTCCTGCGCGCGGGCCAAACCGAACTCTTCGGGCGTCATGTCGCCGCCTTCGGCCCACCAGTTCGGCTGGTTGATGTGGTGAATGTTCGGGATCGGAATACCACCCTGCGCGTGCATCCCCGCCATACCCCCCAGCGAGGCCGAGCCAACGGACGAACCGTGATAGGCATTGTGGCGACTGATGATGATATTCTTGTCGGGTTGGCCTTTTTCGGCCCAATAAGTGCGAACCAGACGGATATTGGTGTCATTTGCTTCAGACCCGCCAGCAGCGAAGAACACATGGTTCAGATCGCCCGGCGCCAGTTCGGCCAGCTTTTTAGCCAGCGCGATGGCGGGGACATGCGTGGTTTTGAAGAAGGTATTGTAGTAGGGTAGTTCGCGCATTTGTCGCGCAGCTGCCTCGGCCAGCTCGTCGCGGCCATACCCGACATTGACACACCAAAGACCGGCCATGGCATCCAGGATTTCCTCGCCTTCGCTATCGGTCAGATAGACGCCCTTGGCGCGGGTGATGACGCGGGCACCCTCTTTCCCGAGCGCGCCATTGGCCGAAAAGGGGTGCATGTGGTGGGCGGCATCCAGTGCCTGCAATTCGGCAGTCGGCATGTGATTTGTGATGGTCGACATCGGGGAATCTCCTGCAAGAGCGATTAGCGGTCACAATATGATCAAATTTTTTTCTGTCAATCGAATCGCATTTATCTAGGTAGATGACAAGGCACCTGCCATCAGCTCCATTCCCTGTTCGATGTCCTGCGCGGTGGCTTTCGCGACCCTGTCGGGGTCCTTACGGCGGAGCGCCGTTATGATATCTTTGTGGCGGTCGGGCAGGCTTTGGGTTCCGAAACGACCGCAAACGACACGCAGTGAAGGGCCGAACCGCAGCCATAACCGTTCCGCCAAATCGTTGAGAATCGGAGCGTCTGCGTAGGAATAGAGCGTTTCATGAAACAGGTGGTTGAGGCGCAGATATCCGCCGACGTCGCCGTCGGCGATGGTACGGTCCAACTGTTTATCGATCTGAGCCAGATGATCTATTTCGACAGCGCTCATGTTGGTTGTCGCGCGTCTGGAAAGCTCTGATTCTATTGAAATTCTAGCGAAAATCATCTGTTGAACATCGCTATGTTTCAGCAAAGGTACGCTGACCCGGCGATTGCCCTGAAACATCAGTGCTCCGTCAGAGATCAGCCTGCGAATCGCTTCGCGAACAGGGGTCATGCCAACGTCCAGCGAATCAGTCAGCCCTTGAATGGTGACAGGCTGTCCGGGGACCAGATCGCCATACATGATCTGGGCGCGCAGCGTCTGATAGACCTGCTCGTGGGCAGGTCGTTTCTGATCATCGGCCACTGGCCTCGGTGCCTTATTTTTGATCAAATCCAATTGGTTTGCCCTGTTTGCGATTGTGTTGACTTGCCAGGTGCCTGACCTCGTGAAACCATACGACGGATCGGGGAAAAACGCAAAACTTGATCAAATCCAAAAAAACGGGAAAATACCCGCACACTTGCAGGGAGAATAAAATGTCAATCAAAACGCTGACACTGACAGCGGTCATCGCATTGGGGACTTCGGCGGCCTTCGCTGAAGAAGTGCGTGTTTACAACTGGTCGGATTACATCGACGAAGACCTTTTGCAGAAATTCGAGGAAGAAACCGGCCTGACGCTGATTTACGACGTGTTCGACAGCAACGAGGTTCTGGAAACCAAGATGCTGGCCGGTGGGTCAGGCTATGATGTGGTGGTTCCGTCCGGCACGTTCCTTCAGCGCCAGATTCAAGCGGGGGCTTTCCAGCAACTGGATACTTCCAAGCTGGATAACTCGGGGAATCTTTGGGACGTCATTCAGGAACGGACCGCAGGATACGACCCCGACAACGCCTTCTCGATCAACTACATGTGGGGAACCACGGGGATCGGCGTCAATGTTGGTAAGGTCAAAGAGGCGCTGGGCGATGACGTCGCGCTGAATAGCATGGAGTTGGTGCTGAACCCGGAAAACATGGAGAAGCTCGCCGGGTGCGGTGTGCATTTCCTGGATGCGCCTGCCGAGATGATCCCCATGACGTTGCAATATCTGGGCGAAGATCCGGACAGCCACGATCCAGACGTCATCAAGAAGGTCGAAGAAGTTCTGACCAGCGTGCGTCCGCATATCCAGAAGTTCCATAGCTCGGAATACATCAACGCTCTGGCCAATGGTGATATCTGCGTGGCCGTGGGTTGGTCAGGTGACATTCTACAGGCCCGCGACCGTGCGGCCGAGGCCGATAACGGGGTCGAGATAGAATACCATCCGTTCGCTGAAGGCTCGCTGATGTGGTTTGACCAGATGGCCATCCCGGCAGATGCTCCGAATCCAGAAGGCGCGCACAAGTTCCTGAACTTCATCCTGGATGCCAACAACATGGCTGCGGCGTCGAACTATGTGTACTACGCCAATGGCAACAAGGCCTCGCAAGAGTTTCTTGAGGAAGACGTAATCGGCGATCCGGCGATCTATCCGGACGACGCAACGATGCAGAATCTCTACATCACCACGCCCTACCCGGCAAAAACGCAGCGGGTTGTGACCCGTCTGTGGACCAAGATCAAATCGGGTACCTGATCCGATTTCCTAAGGCAGGGCGGGTTTTCCGCCCTGCCGTTTTTCCCAAAATTGCCGAACGGGGGCTGTAGTGAACTCTGACGTCTTTGCGCCGTGGGAAGACCCACAGGCGAAACCCTTGATCCAATTCCAGAATGTCACCAAGCGGTTTGGAGACTTTACGGCAATCGACAACCTGTCTTTGGATATTTTCGAGAAAGAATTTTTCGCTCTGCTGGGGCCATCGGGCTGCGGCAAAACCACGATGATGCGGATGTTGGCGGGGTTCGAAACACCCACCGAGGGCCACATCATGTTGGGCGGTCAGGATATCGACCCGATCCCGCCAAATAAGCGGGCGGTAAACATGATGTTCCAGTCCTACGCGCTGTTCCCGCACTTAAGCATCTGGGAAAACATCGCCTTTGGTCTGCGCCGGGACAACATGCCCAAGCATGATCTTGAGGAGCGGGTCGAGGAAATGCTGCGTCTGACCCGGCTGACGCAATTCGCGCGTCGTAAACCGCACCAGATCTCGGGCGGGCAGCGACAGCGGGTTGCGCTGGCGCGGTCTTTGGCGAAAGCGCCCAAGCTGTTGCTGCTGGACGAGCCGTTGGGGGCGCTGGACAAGAAGCTGCGGCAGGACACGCAGTTTGAACTGATGGATATTCAGGAAAAGACCGGCACCACCTTTGTCATCGTGACCCACGATCAGGAGGAAGCTATGACCGTGGCCAGCCGCGTGGCCGTGATGGATCAGGGACAGCTGATGCAGGTCGCCACGCCGGACCGGATTTATGAGAACCCCAACTCGGTCTATGTCGCCGACTTTATAGGCGACGTAAATATCATCGAAGGCCGCGCCACCGCCAATGGCGAAGACACCTATCAGATCGATTGGGCCGAAGGGCAGGCCCCGTTGACAGCGACCTCGGCCAATGGGTTCGCGCAGGGGCAGGCCTGTCATCTGGCGATCCGCCCCGAGAAGGTAACTATCTCGGCCGACCGCCCGGCGGACGCGATCAATGCGGTGCAGGGCAAGGTCCATGACATCGCCTATCTGGGCAACCTGTCCACCTATTACGTGGAGCTGCCCAACGGCACGATCATCAAGGCGCAGACGGCCAATACCCGCCGTATCTCGCGCCGGTCCTTTACCTGGGAAGACCCGGTCTGGCTGTCCTGGACAGCAACGGCTGCGGTTCTGCTGGCCGACTGATGCGCCGCGCCTTTCTGATCGCCGTCCCATATGTGTGGCTGCTGGCGCTGTTTCTGGTGCCGTTTTTTATCGTCCTGAAAATCTCGCTGTCGGATATCGAACTGGCGATCCCGCCTTACACGCCGACGCTGGACTTCTCGCAGGGCTGGTCAGGAATCAAAGAGTTCTTCAGCCAATTGGATTTCGAAAACTTCGTCTGGCTGACCGAGGATGACCTGTATTGGAAAGCCTACCTCTCTAGCGTCAAAATCGCGGTGATTTCCACGTTTTTCACGCTGCTGGTTGGCTATCCCATCGCTTATGGCATGGCCCGCGCTCCGGTTGAATGGCGGCCGACGCTGATGATGCTCGTGATCCTGCCCTTCTGGACCTCGTTCCTGATCCGCGTCTATGCGTGGATGGGCATCCTGTCGAACGAAGGCTATCTGAACCAGTTGCTGCTGTGGACGGGGTTGATCTCGACCCCGCTGACCATTCTGAACACCAACACTGCCGTCTATATCGGCATCGTCTACACCTATCTGCCGTTCATGATCCTGCCGATCTATTCGGCGCTGGAACGGATGGACGAATCCCTGATCGAGGCCGCCGAAGACCTTGGTTGTTCGCGGGTTCAGGCCTTTTGGCTTGTGACAGTCCCGCTGTCGCGCCCCGGTATCATAGCAGGCTGTTTCCTTGTGATGATCCCGGTGATTGGCGAGTTCGTGATCCCCTCGCTTCTGGGCGGGTCAGGCACGCTGATGATTGGCAAGGTACTGTGGGAGGAGTTCTTCTCGAACCGCGACTGGCCGGTGGCGAGCGCCGTGGCGGTAGTGCTTCTGCTGATCCTTGTGATCCCAATCGTGCTGTTCCAGCGAAACCAGCAGAAACAGACGGAGGCCGAGCAATGAACAGGCTAAGCTGGTTCAACGCGGTCTCGCTGACGCTGGGATTTGCGTTCCTCTATATCCCGATGATCATCCTGATCATCTTTTCCTTTAACGAAAGCAAGCTGGTCACCGTTTGGGCTGGCTTCTCGACCAAATGGTATGGAGAGCTGGTCCAGAACGAGGCGTTTCTGGATGCGGCATGGGTGACAGTCCGGGTGGCTGTGTTCTCATCTACGCTGGCGACCATTCTGGGCACCGCCGCCGCCTATGTGCTGGTGCGCGGCGGGCGTTTCTTCGGTCGAACGCTGTTCTCCGGTATGATCTACGCCCCGCTGGTGATGCCCGAAGTGATCACCGGCCTGTCGTTGCTGCTATTGTTCATAGGCATCGGGCTGGATCGCGGTATCCTGACCATCGTTCTGGCGCATACGACCTTTTCGATGTGTTTCGTATCGGTCGTTGTCTCGTCGCGCTTGGTCACGTTCGATCAGTCGCTGGAAGAGGCCGCTCTTGACCTTGGTTGTTCGCCCGCGCAAGCGTTTCGCCTAGTGACACTGCCGATCATTGCGCCTGCCGTGATTTCCGGCTGGTTGCTGGCCTTTACTCTGTCGCTGGATGATCTGGTGATTGCGTCCTTTACCTCGGGGCCGTCGGCCACAACCCTGCCGATCAAGATCTTCTCGGCAGTCAGGTTGGGCGTCAGCCCCGAGATCAACGCGCTGTCAACGTTGATGATCGCCGTCGTGACAGTGGGCGTCATTACCGCGTCGCTGGTGACAAAACGCGCCATGATGCGACAAAAGCAGGATGAAATGGCCGCGGCGCGTACCGAATGAAACGGCTGTTCCCGGACTACACTTATGGCCCCGGACCCCGGGAAGGATGCTGGTGGGATGAAACCATTCCCAGCCTGAATTGGCCGGAAATGAAAGGAGACCTGACGGTTGATGTCGCGGTTGTGGGTGGTGGGTTCACGGGCCTTTCCGCGGCGCTACATTTGGCGCAAGCGGGTACGTCTGTTGCTGTGCTTGAGGCCGAGACGCCCGGCTGGGGCGCGTCCGGGCGAAACGGTGGGTTCTGCTGTCTGGGTGGTTCAAAACTCAGCCCGAAGGCAATGTCCCGCAGGTTCGGAGCTTCTGCTGCGCGTGAATACGGACAAGCCGAAGCGGACGCCGTTCATCTCGTGGCTGGTCTCCTAAGGGACCATCGGATTGAGGCGGATGTCCATTCGAAAGGAGAAACCCAGCTGGCGCACAATGCGCGGGCCATGTCAGCCCTTAGGAAAGGTGCGGATTCGACCGGAGTTTTGCACGAAGCCAAGGACTTGCCCGGTCTCGGTTTTGGTGGCGCGTTTCATGGCGGGTATACGAACCCTGTGGGATTTGGCCTGAATCCCCGGAAATACTTGTTCGGACTGGCCGAAGCGGCGCAGCGAAATGGTGCAAAACTGTTTCAGAAAAGCGCCGTTCAGACACTGCAAAAGATCGCTCAGGGTTTTGAGGTCACAACACCTGTAGGGAAAGTGCGTGCATCAAATGTCCTGATTTGCACCAATGGGTATTCCAGCGAGGATGTGCCGAACTGGATGTCCGGGCGCTACATGCCCGCCCAGTCCACGGTACTGGTGACTCGTCCCTTGACCAATTTCGAGTTGGCGGCGCAAGGCTGGACCACGGATCAGATGTCTTATGACACGCGGCACCTGCTGCATTATTTCCGGCTGATGCCCGACCGGCGGTTCCTGTTTGGAATGCGCGGCGGGCTGCGATCCTCACCCCGAGCTGAGGCCGCGATTCGCCATAAGGTTCAACGTGACTTCACACAGACGTTCCCGGAATGGAGCGCAGTGGATATCACCAATATCTGGTCGGGAATGGTGTGTTTGACACGGGGGTTAACGCCCTATGTGGGGCCAGTTTCGGGCCAGCCTGGCATGTTTGCAGGGTTTGCGTTCCACGGCAACGGCGTCGCAATGGGGACTTATTGCGGGCGCGCACTTGCCCAGTTGGCCATTGGTCAAGGCCCGCAGCTTCCCACTCCGATGACGCGCACTCCTCCCCGGTTTCCGCTGGGGCCCTGGCGGAGGGCACTGATGCCGCCCGCCTATTGGATGATGGGGCTTGCGGACATGTGACCCGGTCACAGTGACTCGAGTTCCAGTTCCAGACCCTTTGCATAGTCTTCGGCCCCGCGCTCGATACGCCACAGGCAATAGGCCGCCATGCGCCAGGCATACCAGGGACGCAACGCAAGATAGCGTGACGTTGTGGCCGGGTGATTATAGGCCGCCAAAAAGGCGTTTTCCTCATCGGGGGTCAGGGGCGCGCCGCGATAGACTTGCTGCATGGCAGGCGACAGGAACATGGCAAGGTCTTCGCAGGGGTCGCCCTGTGCGGGGCATTGCCAGTCGATCAAAGTCAATGCCGAACCGTCGACCAGAATATTGCCGGCCACCGGATCTCCATGGATCAAGCAGGTTTGGTGAGACGGCGGAACCGATGCCGTCGGGCGCATTCGGTTGAGGCGGGCCTTCATCGCGGACTCGCACCCGCTCAGAATGTTTAGCGTGTGAGCCTCCAAATCGGTGCTTCCGTTGCACCCGGCTGGGGCCTGAACCGGGATTTTAAGGTCGTGCAAATCGCGCAATAATGCACCGACAGCCTCTGGCCCGGTCGACCAGGGCGATCCCGGCGCATGGTCGTAGAATACCCAATGACCCTGCCCATGCGTCCCGGTGGTTCGCAAACGCGGCACAAAGCCGGTCTGTTCCAATGCGCGCAGACACCGCGCCTCAAGTTCGGGATCATTGCGAAACAGGGGATTGCACGGATTGGCACGGTAGAGCTTTAGGACCTTGTCACCATCTCCGCCGAGCACTTTCCACACCTGATTGGTGCGCCCGCCATACAAGGTGCGAAACTGCGCACCCGCTCCGATAAGCCCGGCGTCCCGCAGCCGGTTGACAAGGTCTTGTGGAGGAGGCGTCTGGTCAGGCAGCGGGATCACCGTTTGAAAAACGAGTCGAGGGTTGCAAACCTTTGGCCTGTCTCGCCTCTTAGATCAAGCGCCCGCTCTGACTGCAGTCACGTCTCCAACCGGCACAACCTGCCCGCTTTCCAAGGTCAGAAGGACAGCACCCTCTCCAATTTGTGCTTCCACCACCCGGTTGTAGACCGCGGCCAGCTGTTGTGACACAAGCTCTTCGCCGTCATAGCTTTCCAAAGTGGCCGAATAAGAGCCGGTTGGCAGGGGCGTGCCGGTACCGTCTGTGCCTGCCCATTCGAACTCTGCCTGATCGGTCGGAACGGGGATGCGGTCGATCACTGCCCCGTCCTTGTCGCGGATGACCATGACGGCGCTGTCCGCCGCCGCGCTGGCCTGCGCAAGCAAAGTAACGGGCTGGCCATCAAAGCGGAACGCGGCCGGTGACCGGACTTCCATCCCGACCCAGCTGGCAAGCTCGCCCATATCCACGTTGCCCATCGACAAGGCCAGACCAGTCAGAAGGTCGTTGGTCTGGACCTGTTGCTCGACCATCGAAAACTGCGCCAGTTGCGAGGCGTATTCCGTCGAGTCCAACGGCTCAAGAGGGTCCTGATTCTTTGCTTGAGCCGTCAGCATCAGCAAGAAGGTTTCAAAATCCGAGGCCAGCCCGGATGAAACCGAAGGTGCGGTGGTCTGTGCCGTGTTACCGGGTTGAGTTGCAGATTGAATAGGAGTGATCATTGTCAAAGCCTTATGTCGATGCGCCCTAGGGTGCCAATTATTGGTCGGGCCGAAGGGTCTGGTTGCGCTTGGGTCGCGTGTTCGGGTTCTGATGCCGCAGTGTGCGCATCGTTCTGTTCGTCCGATCCCGTGTCAGACGAAGTCCCGAGATCGAAAGACAAATCCCCCAGTCCAAGGGACTTGAACTCGGCCTCCAGCAACGAGATGTGCCGCCGCATCATGTCCAGTGTTTCGGGGCGTTCGGTGGCGATCGTCAGATGCAGCCCATCGTCACGGCCATTCATGACGATCGAAACACGCCCCAGTTCTTCGGGGTTAAGAGCGATCTCGATCATACCTGATTGCGGTCGCGCGTGGATTGCCGCAGCCATTTGACCCGCGACGGCGCGGGCCGTCTCGGCGCGAGCAGATGCGGTCAAAGCTTGCGCGGCCGCCAACGTATCGCGGGCTGAGGATGTGGGTGATACATCTTTGAAAGCCGAGATTTCGTCTAATTCGGGTGTGTTGGTAACGTCGGGGACAACAGGGTTTTTTTCTGTCGCCATGATCTGCATTTGAACAAGGCTGGTCGCTGTATTGATTGGCGTGCGTGGCTGCGCGGCCGGAGCGTCCTGAACTGGCTCGACCAGATTCGGATCGGCTGCATTTTCTGACAGAACCGGTGTAGGCGGCTTCGACGTTTGAGTTGCTTGGGCCAGTGATGTCGAATTCACCGCCCGATTAACGTCAGGCGCTACGGGCACGGGAGTCTTGGTCGGTGAAACATGCGGCAGATCAGACGCGACACGGCCGGAATGTTGGGTTGGTTTATCCGACTTGACGATGATGGCAGCCGCCGCCTCGCCCCTGACCGCCGGTTTTTCCGGCGCTAGTGCATTCCCAAAATCTAGAATGGCGCGATCTGGTTGGACCTCAGGATTGCCATTGGCCAACGAGGTTGGTTGGTCACTTGGCAAAGGCTCGGCATCTGTAGGTTCGTCGCTGATGGGCAGCTCATGTTGTACCGCCTCAGCCTCTGGCGTCGGAACATCCGGCGTTTCGGCATCACCGGTGGTCGTTTCTGTTTGCTCGTCCAGAACGGATTGAAACGAACCCGCCTCTTTCTGTTCAGGCTGTTCCTGCGCGTTCTGGTTGCCTTTTGCATGGGTGGTCGGCGCTGACATCGCCGCTGTAAGAGGGTTGGGCATTTTGCTCCGACTCCGGTTGTGTGACCCGAAATCTACCTGCAGGAAGTTACGTTTATTTTAACCGCTTTCGCCTTTGTTCAAGAAAGTTCGACGTAAATTTCGGAGAAAACAATGCAGATCTCTGCGACCTTACCTACGCATCAAACACCCACCACATCCGACAGGCTGCGCTCTGCCGCGGTCGAGATTGAGGCAGCGTTTCTTTCGGAAATGCTCAAGTCGGCAGGGTTGGGTGAAGCGCGCAAAGCCTTTGGTGGCGGTGCGGGCGAAGACCAGTTCTCATCTTTTCTTGTTCAGCACCAAGCACGCCAGTTGGCCGAATCCGGTGGCGTTGGCCTTTCAGAATTTCTTTTGCGGTCCATGATGGAGAAAACCAATGCCGACAAAATCTGAACCTGATCTGGTGCAGTCTCTTGAAGAGGTTTTGGATCTGGAGCGCTCTGCTCTGATCGAAGGTGATCTGGATCGCCTTAATCATATGGTCCCTGCAAAGGAAAAACTGATTGGGGCGATCAACGAACTGGATGTGTTCGACAGCGAGGATTTGATTCGCGTGCAAAAAAAGGTCGAGCGGAACCAGGCACTGCTGAACAGCGCGGCGGATGGGATTCGCGCTGTGGCCGCGCGCATGGCCGAACTGCGCCGGGTGCGTCAGGAATTCAGCACTTACGGGGCTGATGGGCAACGCAACGGCTTCGCGGTCCGTAGTCACCCGAAACTGGAAAAACGGGCATAGATGTCGGTTTGATTCAAATCCGAATTTTTCCGCGTTTGGGTTTTAGCACTCCGTTAGGGGATCGGCGGCAAAGGTGGTCGGGCATCTGAAACAGCAGGTGGCGCGAACAGCCCGACGGCGGATCGCAATGATCAGAAAGACGTTAAAGCCCGCATGTGGTGCGGGGTTAGCACGGGCGCAAAGGGCCCATACGAAAAAAGGAAGAAGCTATGTCCAGCATTCTGACCAACAATGGCGCAATGGTTGCGCTGCAGACTCTGAAATCGGTCAACAAGAACCTGGCGATGACCCAGAACGCGATCTCGACCGGTAAAGATGTTGCTACGGCCAAAGACAACTCGGCTGTGTGGGCAATCTCGAAAGTCATGGAATCCGACGTCAAAGGGTTCAACGCGATCAAAGACAGCCTCGCCTTGGGTGAGTCCACTGTCGCGGTGGCGCGGAACGCATCGGAAACCGTGACTGACCTGCTGAACCAGATGAAAGGCAAGATCGTCGCGGCGCAGGAAGACAACGTGGATCGCGGCAAGATCAACGACGACGTAACCGCGCTGCGCGATCAGATCACCGCTGTTGTCGGAGCGGCCCAGTTCAACGGGCTTAACCTGGTTAACGGGTCGGCGGGTTCAGCTTCTATTCTGGCTTCGCTGGATCGTGATGCGACGGGCGCTGTTACGGCTTCTTCCATTACCGTGACGGGGCAGGATCTGTCGGTTGGGGGTTATACGGCCAATGACATTTTCTCGGGCAGCTCAGCGGGTGCCTCGGCCAACGGTGACACTGTCGCGATCGCGCTGGATAATGGTGGCGGTAACGAACAGATTGAAATCGCCGAAAACGCCACCGCATTTGCAGCCGGAGACAGCGTTAGCCTTACTGTTGGCGACAAGACCGTGTCCTATACCGTGACCGCTGATGATGCTGCAGCGACAACAACGGCTGACATCGTTGCCATTGCTTTGAAAGGCAAAGTTGACGAGTTGGGTATCGCCGGTTTGACCGTGGATTATGACAGCGGCACACCAGGTACACTCGATTTCACCAATGCCGGTGGCAATGACCTGACTGTCAGTGGTCAGTTCGCCAATGCTGGTTCTGGTGGTCTGGGTGCTTTGTCTTCGATTGATGTGTCCACCGGTGCCGGTGCCACCGCCGCTCTGGGTACGATTGAGACATTGATCGACACGGCTATTGATGCCTCGGCGGCCTTCGGTTCGTCGCAGGGCCGGATCGAAACCCAGAAAGAGTTCATCTCGAACCTGGCGGACTCGTTCAAATCCGGTATCGGTTCGCTGGTTGACGCCGACATGGAAGAGACCTCGGCCCGTCTGCAGGCCCTGCAGGTGCAACAGCAGCTGGCCACCCAGTCGCTGTCGATCGCCAATCAGGCACCACAGTCGATCCTGTCGCTGTTCCGTTAAGTTCAGGAACCTGGACGGGGCGTGGTTTCGCGCCCCGTCCCTGATCGCCCGCAGACGGCCTATTGGAAGGATTTCAAGTGACTCCGCAAACTCTTGCACAGCGTGCGTATGCACAAACCGCCGCCCCGACCCGCACACCGCGAGACACCGAGTATGAGGCGATTTCAAAGATCACACATCGCCTTAAGGCAGCGGCTGCGCGCCAGAAATCGGATTTTGGGGCATTCGTTCACGCGTTGCACGAAAACCGCCGCCTGTGGACGGTACTGGCCAGTGGCGTCACAGATTCCGACAACGCGCTACCAAATGAGCTGCGCGCCCGGATTTTCTATCTGGCCGAGTTTACCGAACAACACAGCAGCCAGGTTCTGGGCAACAAGGCAAGTGTTGAGCCATTGCTCGAGATCAATATGGCTGTACTGCGTGGTCTCCGTCAGAGGGGGACTGCCTGATGGGAGGACTTGTTCTAAAACTCGCCCCGAAAGAGAGAGTGTTAATCAATGGGGTAGTCGTTGAAAATGGCGATCGTCGAAGCCGATTTTCGATCATGACCCCACAGGCGAATGTGTTGCGTTTGCGCGATGCAATTCACCCGAATGAGGTCAATACACCTGTCCGCCGTGTTTGCTATGCCGCACAGCTTGTCCTGTCGGGCGATATGGAGCCGGGAGACGCCCGCCAACAGCTGTTGCGCCGGGTTGAGGAACTGAGCCAGGTGTTTACCGACGCAGATAGTCGCAAGGTTCTGGCTGAAGCAACCGAAGCGCTACTGACCGAGCAGTATTACAAATGTCTCAAATCCTTGCGTGCGCTGTTGCCGCGTGAGGAACGGTTGATGGCCTATCAGCAATGACATTCCAGCCGGTCATTCCCACTGGCGGCATTGTTGGCTGGCGTTTTCTGCAGCGCACTTATGACGCGCAGATCGAGAGCTTTGCATCGTCTGCCGTCAATGAGCGTGAGTCGCAATACTTCTTGGACAACATTGGCAAAGTGCAAACCGCCGAGGATCTGGTTTCAGACCGACGGTTGCTTCAGGTTGCATTGGGTGCGTTTGGACTGGAGGGTGATATCAATAATCGCTACTTCATCCAGAAGATATTGTCGGACGGCACCAGCGCGGATGACGCCTTGTCCAATCGGCTGGCAGATGGCCGGTACCGAGAGTTTTCCGAAGCTTTTGGTTTGGGCCCAGGTGAAATTCGACGCACTGGCCTGGTCACGTTCATGGAAGACATCGCGCGCGACAATGTTGTCTCGCGGTTCGAAGTTGCCGTTGGAGAACGCGACGATACGATGCGTATTTCGCTCTATGCGCGCCATGCTTTGGCTGATCTCGCGGCGGAAGACACAAGCGCGGATACGAAATGGTTTGATCTGATGGGTTTGCCTCCGTTGCGCAGCGTGATGGAAACAGCGCTTGGTTTGCCATCCAGTTTCGCGCAACTCGACCTGGACCGGCAGTTAGAGGTGTTCAAAGACCGGCTGTCTCGTGCAACAGGATCAGAAGATCTGAGCCAGTTCACTGACGAATCTGCAATCGACCAATTGACGGACAGGTACTTGGCTCGAAGTCAGATTTCCCAGCTGCAAAGCACGATCTCGCCAGCGCAAACAGCCCTGATCCTGCTGGGTGGTTAGCCGTTGGCGTCACGCCAGCAGGATTAATCGAAACCCGTTCAAACAGGAACTGTGGTTTCAGCCGTTCAGGACGGCGTCAGCAGCCGTTCGCAGCGCATAGGACTCGACCGGTTTCGACACATTGTGAAGCTTAACATCACCCAGTGGGATAGCGTCGGCACATGCGGGAACAATATCGGCCGAAACCACGATCCGGTGATTGACTGTTTTGCCATACTCCCCAAGGCGTGCAGCAATATTGGCGGCTTGGCCGACCACTGTAAAATCCAGCCGTTCACGCGACCCGACATTGCCGTAAGTCACGCGCCCAAAGGCCACGCCGATCGAACAATCACAATGAATGTCTGATCCCGATTGACGCAACTCGCCCAGCTTTTCGACTATTTGCACAGCCGTTTTCTGCGCATTGTCACGTGCCGACTGGGCATCTTCCCCGGCGGGGAAGACAGCCAGAACCGCGTCTCCGATGAATTTCAGGACTTCACCTGCGTTCTCATGGACGATGTTAGAGACGGTTTCGAAGAAATCATTCAGAAGACTGATGTAGGTTTCCCGCCCCAACCGTTCTTCAAGGCTGGTCGAGTTGCGCAGATCACAGAACATGATTGCCGCATCAATCTCGTCCCCGTCACCCCGCCGGATTTCACCGCCCAGCACTCGCGCGCCCGAGCGTTTGCCCACGTAGGTTTCCAGAAGGACCTGCGCGTTTTCCCGCTGCATGAACACCTCGTAGAACCGCGCGATGACCGAGGAGCATTCGAATACCAGCCCCAGATTCTCGGTGGTGAAGCCATCCGGATGATCGCAGGTCAGCGTTATGACATTGGTGCGCCCGTCAGAAAACGGCAGCGGCATAGCGACGTAATCGGTCGCACCTTTGGCGCGCAGATCCTCGATAATGGGAAAGCTATTGTGCGGGTTCTCATCATTCAGGCGTTGTCGTACACCGCCCAACCCATTGGAAACATGGCGCAGGGGGCTGTTGATGTAAGCGGGATGATCATGGATTTCGTAGGTCGGCACATTGGTCGAAATCTCGTCTTTGTCCTTTTCCCAGATGTAGTGTTTTCCTGCGATCAAAGGGTGCAGCGACCAGACAAGAATACTCAGCCGCTGAATTGCGATCCCGTGTTCCAGCATCTTTTCTGCCAGCGCCTTGGTAAACTCCTCGGACGTCTTGATGTCCGAGGCCCCCCGCATCAACCAGTCGATCAGCGGGCCGCTGATATTGCCGTCATCCGGCGTCTTAAGCCGGTTGTCGCCCAAATCCATCCGATCATAGGCGGTTGATGCAAACCCTATATGGCCCTGAATGATCTTGCTTTCAGGCAGGGCATCTTCGTAAGCCCAGACTGAATTTGCCAAGGTTTCGCCCGGCAGTAACACGTCCTGATAGGTGGCGGTGCCTTTGAACGGGCAGAAGGTTTGCAGATCGGTTTCAGCGCTCAGGTCGATTAGAACATCCTGGCGCGGGATATAAATCATCGGCGGCAACCGTGTTTCGTACATCACCTTGGCGTCCGCGCTTTGCGCCAGCAGGATGTCACCTCGGTATACCGAGACCAAGCCATTCAATCGTTCGACAGTGATTCCATAGCCACTGGACTGTGGTGCTGCGTGGACGTTCATAGGTAACCTCCTTGGCACAGGTTCCTAAAGGATGGGGCTTTTGCGCAGTTATTCCAAGGGGCGCGGCGCATTTTTCGAGAGCGTGAACCGCGCAATCAAACCATCTGAATGACGTCTTTCTCGATGGACAGCATGTACCCTTTTTTGGCGATGTTCTTGACCAGCAACTCGCTGACCATCTGATTGCCCAACGCATCCCGCAACCGTTTGATCCGTGTCGCGCCCGCGGCCTCGTCGCAATCGGCAGCGTCCTTGCCTGAAATCACAGCCTCAATCTGGGCGCCTGACAGCATCTCGTCATCCAGCCGGGATTCAGCCAGAACAGACAAGGTCTCCATCGCGGCGGGGGTCAGTTTGAAATCCATGTTGTTGAGGTAAACAGTGTTTTCTTCGCGGCTGATCAAAAGGGACGTAACTTGTATACCCTTACGTTCGATCTGGGCCATGCGCCGGTTCAGCAAAACCAACATGACCAGAAACACAAGCGCGGTGACCAGCATCGCGCTGGCGAACACCAACAACACGAAAATCACCATCCGATAGCTTGAGAGCGTATCCGCAAACGCCGTACCCGATTGGGCCAGAATCTCGAGCAGCCGGATTTCGGTCTGCGCGGTCAGATCGCTTTCGACAAACAAGCGTTCGACGCGGGCGTTAAAGGCGTTTGCATCGGGCAGAGTCCAGAACAGGAAGATGGCGGCCGTCACCAGAATCAACACGATTGCTGCAATTCCTGCGCCGACCAGACGTACTCCGGATCGTCGGGCCTCAGTAACGGAGATAGAATTGTCCGGCATTTGCCTTCCTTTTACCCAGCCCTTCCGGCCCAAACACCGACATCACGTTCAGCAAGGTCCAGCCCGACCCGCGCAGCCGTTGCGACACTTCTTGAGTCGCCTTGCCCTTGTCGCAGGCCGACACTTGCATCACCCCATAGTGCAGGCGCAGGGGGTTGTCCTGTTTTGCCTTGTAATCGGCATAACAATCCGCGGCTGCCACAGAGCTTGCGACCGATATCAGGGCCAGAACAGCCAAGAAAGATAGGATCTGTTTCATAGGCCGCATCCTGCGCATGGCTTGGCCTGATATTCAATAACCCAAGGGGTTTTGGTGTCCTGATATTCGATAACATTTGCCCGTTATTGCTTGTCTGAGAGGGGCGTCCTCATTGTCGGTGCAAGGAATTCGCGATCGTTCACGGATCGCCCCAGCACTAAAAGGACAAGCACCATGCATCGGAAATTCATCGCCCTGATCGTAGCAACTGCCATCACCATAACAGGGGTTTCAGTGTCGCAGGCGCGGGCCGCAGATGCCAAGGACATTCTGGGTGGCCTGGCCGCCATCGCGATCATTGGCGCCGGCGTGCATTACTACAACAAAGAAAAAGACAAAGACCGTGACCGTCGCCACCGTTCGCACGTTCAGACACCCAAGCCGGTTCACCCCCATCACCCGGTTCGCCCGCTACCCCACCACGTGGCCAAGTATGATTTGCCGAAACACTGCCTGCGGACGTACGAGCGTTACTCGCCTCACCATGCGCTTTTGGGGCCGCGTTGTCTGAAAAAGCATTACAAATACACCAATAGCCTGCCGCAAGAGTGCAAAGTCGGTTTCTGGAATGGAAAAAAGGTCAAGCGCGCCTACGAGCCCGCCTGCCTGCGCCATCATGGGTACCGCGTGGTTTACCAGTAACCGTTTTCGAGCAGGAGCGGCGCCACAGAAGCGCCGTGCAGGAGAGGGTGGCGCAGGCTGCCCTCTCTTTTTTGTTGCGGACGGTGGCGAAACACGGTTTGCCAGAAAGGATGACGACTCCGAATTATGACATCGAACAATCAGTCAAAGCCCATGGGTATGTGCGGATCGCGGGCGTGGATGAGGTGGGTAGGGGCCCCTTGGCCGGACCCGTGGTTGCTGCTGCAGTGATTCTGAACCCTGGGGACATTCCGCAGGGGCTGAACGATTCCAAGAAGCTGACCGACAAGCGTCGCGCTGCGTTGGACACTTCAATACGTGAACGGGCCGAGTTTGCGGTGGCCCAGGCCACAGTTGCCGAGATTGATACACACAACATCTTGCGCGCCTCGCATATCGCGATGGAGCGCGCAGTGGCCGCCTTGGACCCGCCCCCGGATTATGTGCTGATCGACGGCAATATGATACCGCGCGGTTTGACGATCCCGGCGCAGGCGGTAGTCAAGGGGGATGGGCGGTCGGTCTCAATTGCAGCGGCATCGATCCTTGCGAAAAACTGGCGCGATCAGGCGATGGTGGATTTGGCGCAACAGCATCCCGGCTACGGGTGGGAGTCGAATGCAGGCTATCCGACAAAAATGCATCGCGAAGCGTTGCGAAATCTTGGTGTGACCCCACACCATAGACGTTCGTTCAAACCGGTCCACAATATCTTGTATCAAGAGTAAATCGTAAGCTGCTGATTCAAAAAAGAAATTGACGGCGATTCGTCTTTGACTCATCCTTGTCTCAACCAAATGAGCGCAAAAGCGCCGTGGATACTTGAGGCAGTATAATGACCATAACCACCAAAAAGGGCGCAAAAGCGCTCCCTTTAAACACGATTCTATCCGGGGACTGCATCGATGTGATGAACAGTCTGCCCGAGGCGTCGGTTGACCTGATCTTTGCAGACCCGCCGTACAATTTGCAGCTGAAAGGCCAGCTGCACCGCCCGGATAACTCTCAGGTGGATGCAGTTGATGATCACTGGGATCAGTTTTCCAGCTTCGGGGCCTATGACCAGTTCACGCGCGAATGGCTGAAAGCAGCGCATCGCCTGTTGAAACCCAATGGGGCGATCTGGGTGATTGGCTCTTATCACAACATCTTCCGCGTTGGCTCGGCCCTTCAGGATGCTGGGTACTGGATTCTGAACGACGTCGTCTGGCGCAAATCGAACCCGATGCCAAATTTCCGCGGCAAACGCTTTACCAACGCGCACGAGACGATGATCTGGGCGTCCAAGCGTGAAGGCGCGAAATACACGTTCAATTACGAGGCCCTGAAGGCGTTGAACGAGGGCGTACAGATGCGCAGCGACTGGGTGCTGCCGATCTGCACCGGTCATGAACGTCTGAAAGATGAAAACGGCGACAAAGCGCATCCGACGCAAAAGCCGGAATCGCTGCTGCACCGGGTGCTGGTCGGTTCGACCAATCCGGGCGATGTGGTGTTGGATCCGTTTTTTGGTACGGGTACGACCGGCGCTGTCGCCAAGATGCTGGGCCGCGAGTTCATCGGGATCGAGCGCGAGGAAAGCTATCGCAGGGTCGCCGAAAAGCGCATCGCCAAGGTTCGCAAATTCGACCGCGAGGCGCTGGAGGTCAGCGCCAGCAAACGCGCCGAGCCGCGCGTGCCGTTCGGCCAGTTGGTTGAACGCGGCATGCTGCGTCCGGGGGAAGAGCTGTATTCCATGAACCAGCGCCACAAAGCCAAGGTCCGCGCTGATGGCACACTGGTGGGCGACAACGTCAAAGGCTCGATCCATCAGGTGGGGGCGCATCTGGAAAACGCGCCGTCCTGCAATGGCTGGACCTATTGGTGTTTCAAACGCGACGGCAAGACCGTGCCGATCGACGTGCTGCGCCAGCAGATCCGGGCTGAAATGCACAACTGAATACCGCCGGTGCCTGTGGCCTGACACAAGGCACTAAGCCTTGCCCCGCCGTTCTCGGCGGGGTCTTTTGTTTTCATCACATTCCCATTTCGGTATGAATTCGATATAGCCCGCCGCGCACCGAGGGAGCCTCAGCCATGTCGGATACCACAGCCAGCGAATCCCGGTTTGGCCGGTTTTTTGTGACACAACCAGACAGCTACGATCTGGACAACAAATACACCGAGGCCGCGCTGGAAAAGCACAAACGCGAAGGGTTGGAACTGGCCGTACGCGCACGTTGGGTCGCGATGGGACTAACCGGTGTGCTTTTGGTCTTTCTGAATCCCCAGTGGGAGGTGATGTGGTATCATTTCATTCTACTGCTGATCTGCGCAAACGGTTGGTTCATCCGACGTGCGGGCCGTGTCGGGCAATCGCGGGTCGAACTGCTTTTGATCTTTGTGGATCTTCTGATCATGACGCTGGGCATGATCATCCCGAACCCGTTCAGCGACGACGTCCGGCCACTGGCCATGCAGTACAGGTTCGATAACTTTCAGTATTTCTTCATTATTCTGGCGGCGGGAACACTTGCTTATTCCTGGCGGACAGTTGTGGCAATCGGGTCGTGGACTGCGATGATGTGGACGATCGGCTGGATCGTTGCGTGGTGGGTTGCGACTCCGATCCCTGGTCTCAGCGAGCGGGTTGCTCAGGCGTTGGCTGGCTATCCTGACGTGGCCGAGTTCATGGACCCAAACAGCTTTATGCCGTCGCTGCGCATTCAGCAGGTCATTGTGTTCGTGATGGTTGCCGTGACGTTGGGTATCTCGATGCGACGGCTGAACCGGTTGTTGATGACAAATGCCGGGTTGGAGCGGGAGCGCGCCAACCTGTCGCGCTATTTTTCGCCCAATGTGGTGGAAGAGCTGAGCCAAAATGATGAGCCGCTCAAACAGGTGCGCAAGGAAAATGTCGCGGTTTTGTTCATAGATATCGTTGGGTTTACCAAATACGCGGCCGGGCGCGATCCATATGAAGTGATCGAAGTCCTACGCGGGTTTCATGCCCGGATGGAGACCGAGGTGTTTCGTCACCACGGCACGTTGGACAAGTATCTGGGGGACGGGTTGATGGCCACGTTCGGAACTCCGGTGCCCACGCCGCTGGACGCCAGTAATGCTGTGGCTTGCGCGCGGGACATGGTGGGGGTCATCAACCGTTGGAATGTTGAAAGACGGCGGCTGGGCGAGCCGGAAATACGGGTTGGGATCGGTGTTCATTACGGCTCGGTCGTATTGGGAGATATTGGGGCGAACCGGTTGGAATTTGCCGTCATAGGCGATGCGGTGAACGTGGCCGCAAAACTAGAGGCGCTGACCCGCGATTTTGACGTCAAAGTGGTGCTGAGTGACGAGGTTTGTACCCAGCTTTCCGAGGAAGGATCAAACGCTGCGACTTTGACCGAAGGATTTGTGCGACATACGGGTCAGAGCGTGCGGGGTGTAGAACATCCGATGGATATTTGGGTGATGTAGGTGCTCCCGCCAGTCTGCACGGCATCAAAGATGCCCTAAAGACAGTTGGGCCGCGCAGCGCGCGGGAGCGCGCTGCGGTCATGCGGAGGGCAACGGGTTTCGCGACTTATTGTAGGGCGTCCAGTCGGTTATCTCGGGGTAGTATTGCCGCCTCCATGCCTTGACACGGGGGTTCATCACGCGCCTCCACAGGGGCGGTATCATGGCGGCAACAGTCATAACGGGATAGCCGTAGGGCAATTGCGGCGCTGCGTCCTGTGAATGGTGTTGCAGCAGGGGAAAGCGGCGGTTGGGTTTGTAGTGGTGGTCCGAGTGGCGCTGTAAATTGATCAGCAGCCAGTTCGACGCCTTTTGCGAGGCATTCCACGAGTGGCGCGGCTGGACATGCTCGTATTTGCCCTCGCCCAGGTGTTTCCGGGTCAGGCCGTAGTGTTCGACATAATTCACCAGCTCCAGTTGCCAGATCGCAACGCCCGCCTGAATCAGGAACAAGGCAAGGCCGGAAAGACCTCCGATCAGCAGGGCCAGCAGCAGCATTCCTGCCTGCAACGCCCAATAGCGCCAGAACGGGTTTGCGGGGTCTGTCCAAGGGCGATCTTTGCGGGCCAGCTTGTCGCGCTCGGCGCGGAAGGCCGAGGTCAGGCATTGCCACAGGACACGAGGGTAAAAGCGATGGAAGCCTTCGTTATATCGGGCTGTGACAGGATCTCGGGGGGTGCCGACAAAGCGGTGATGGACCAGCAGGTGTTCCGATCGGAAATGTGAATACAGCACCATCGCCAGCAAGATATCACCCAGCCAGCGCTCAGCCCGACCTTTCTGGTGCATCAGCTCGTGGCTGTAATTGATCCCGATCGTGCCCGAGATCACGCCCATGCCAAAGAACAGCCCGATCTTGGACGCCGTGGACAGGTGGTCTGTATGTGTCGCGAACCAGATCAACCCGAACAGGGTCAGGAACTGAACCGGCACCCACGCTTTGGTCAACAGGATATACCAGTGCAGCGCAGTGTCGGGAGTGTCGGGGTCGGCGTTGCTGAGTTCCAGCCCGGTTAGCTTATCCAGTGCGGCAAAGGCCCACCATGTTGAAAGTGGCACCAAAACCACCCACCACCCGCCTAGAACAGCAGTGACCCAGATCAGTGGGATTAGCAGGAATGAAACCCAGAACGGCAGGGCTGATTGCCATCGGGACAGGATGTCTGGTGCGATCATGTATCAGGCTCCGCAGAGATTGAGGCGAGTCTAGCCACAGTTCGAATTGCTGTACAACGCGTTATCGACCGCGCCACAGGTCGTGCGCCTTGCGCATTACCGTTGGCAGATCACCTGGGCGAAACTGGTGTTTGTCTAAGATTATCAGACCGTCGGGCGACGTGTCGTCTGGCAGGTCGGTCGTCCAGACGCGCAAGATCAGATGAAAATGAGTGAAGGTGTGGCGCACCTCTGCAGGCAGAACTTGCCAATCGGCAGCAAAAGGGGGCGTTTCGACCGGCGCGTCGGACCAATCAGAGCCAGGCCAGCCTAGCATTCCGCCCAACAGTCCTTTGTCGGGGCGGCGTTCTAGCAAAACGGCCCCGTCTCGTCGCTGGGCGATGTAAACATGGCCGTATCGCGTTGGTTTTGGCTTCTTTGGCGTTTTGCGCGGCAGGTCCGCCTGTGTTCCAGCCTTGCGGGCCCGACAGGGTTCGCGCAAAGGGCAAATTCCACAGGCCGGAGATTTTGGCGCGCAGATCGTTGCGCCTAAATCCATCACGGCCTGAGCATAATCTCCGGGTCGGGCCTGCGGGGTGTGTGCAGCGGCCTTGTCTTTCAGCTGCGGTTTTGAGCCGGGCAGGGGGTCGTGTATGTCGTGCAGCCGTGCCATGACACGTTCGACATTGCCGTCCAGCACCGTCTCGGGGCGATCAAAGGCAATGGCCGAGATAGCGGCGGCAGTATAAGGGCCGATGCCGGGCAGCGTCAGCAAAGCTTCGTAGGTGTCGGGGAACTGACCGCCATGTTCGTCCGCCACCACGCGGGCGCATTTCAGCAGGTTGCGAGCGCGGGCGTAGTATCCCAAGCCAGCCCACTCGCCCATGACCTGATCATCTGGGGCTGCGGCCAGCGCCTGCACCGTGGGCCAACGCGTCGTGAACCGCATGAAATAGTCGCGCACGGCGGCCACGGTGGTCTGTTGCAGCATCACTTCGGACAGCCAGACACGATAGGGGTCGGGCAGCACTCCGGCGGCGCGGTCAGCGGGGCTGACGCGCCACGGCATCTCGCGGGCGTGGCGGTCGTACCAGGCCAGCAATTCGCTGCTGACATCAAATTCACTTGAGTCACGCAATTTTTAATCATCTCCGTGTCGGGTTTCGCTGGCGCCCGGTGTTCTGCCCTCTACAATAGTGGTGCAGGAGTTGGAAACCAGATGCAGCGCAGACGTTCTTCGACCCGCGGGTTCAAACGCACCGCGACATTGCTGAATACGCAGATCAGGCGTGCGGGCGAAAGCCGCGGGTTTGCCGTGTCGCGCATCCTGACTCACTGGGCCGAGATCGTGGGACAGGATATGGCCGCCATCGCGCGGCCTGTGAATGTGGGCTATGGTAAGGGCGGCATGGGGGCGACGCTGACTGTGCTGACCACTGGCCCGCAGGCACCGATGCTTGAGATGCAAAAGGAACAGCTGCGCGGCAAGGTGAACGCGGTCTACGGCTATAACGCCATCAGCCGGGTGCGTATCACCCAGACCGCTCCGACAGGATTTGCCGAGGGGCAAGCCAGTTTCGATCACAAACCGAAGGCGGCGAAACCCATACTGAAACCTGAAATCGCGGCCGAGGCGGACCGGGCAGCGCAAGGCGTCCATGATGGCGATCTGCGTGCAGCCCTTGAACGTCTGGGCCGTAACGTTCTATCCAAACAAAAACGCTGAGAAAGGGCTGATACATGAGCCGTATTGCAACCGGAATTTGCGCGGCCGTCGCCATTGCCGCAGGCAGCTTTTTGCTGTCGTCACCGAACGCGTCATTTTCGCTGATCGGCAGCGCCGAGGCGCAAGAGGCCGAGCTGGACACCTCGACCATCGTCGAGATGACCCTGGGGGCCGAAGACGCACCGGTCGAGATCATCGAATACGCATCCTACACCTGTCCGCATTGCGCGAATTTCCACAAAGGGCCGTATAAGCAGCTCAAGAAGGATTTCATCGACACCGGTAAGGTTAAGTTCACCTACCGCGAGGTTTACTTCGATCGCTACGGCCTGTGGGCCTCGATGGTCGCGCGCTGTGCCGGACCCGATAAATTCTTTGGCATCTCGGACCTGATCTATGAAGGCCAGTCCGAATGGACGCGCGCTGGCGGTCCTGCTGAAATCGTGGATGAACTGCGCAAGATCGGGCGTCTGGCAGGGATCGACAACGATCAGCTTGAAGCCTGTCTGCAGGACGGAGACCGGGCGCGTACTCTGGTCGCTTGGTATCAGGAAAATGCCGAAAAGGATGGTATCCAGTCGACACCTTCGTTCATCGTGAACGGTAGAAAGGTCGACAACCAGTCTTATGACGAGTTCAAGAAGCTGATCGAAGCTGAATTAGGCAGTTAATATGGGTTGGCCGGTCTTAGGACCGGCCGCTACCTACGGCGACGGTGCGATTTTAAGTAGCATCTGCCTGACGTTGTCGGCCTCATTGACACGCAAACGGACGGGCAACGTTATTACTTTGCTGCGAAAGGCGGCGGGCAAACGAACAGCATCTTTTTCCGTTGTGACCATTTGAGCGCCCAACAAACGTGCCTCGTTTTCCAGGCGGGTCATCAACGCCGAGGTCAACGGTTGATGATCGTCCAAGGCTTCGGCCCGCGAGAGTGTCGCGCCTTGATTGCGCAAGGTAGCAAAGAACTTTTCCGGGTGGCCGATACCGGCAAACGCCAATACGGAAGTGTCGCTCCAGTCCATACCCGTTTGCAGAGGCTCGACCGCACCGGTGACATGTGGAACAGTCAAATCCTCTACCCAACGGTCTGAGAATTGGGCCTGCGCATCTGTATCACCCAACGACAAAACCAGATCGGCCCGCTGCAGTCCTACGTCGACCGGTTCGCGCAACGGGCCTGCGGGCAGGCACAGGCCATTCCCGAACCCGCGTTCCGCATCCACAACGATGACCGAGAAATCCTTTGCGACCGAGGGATTTTGAAACCCGTCATCCAGCACAATAACCGTTGCTCCGGCTTGGGCTGCGGCTTTTGCTCCGGCGGCGCGATCTTTGGCGACCCAAACATCGGCGAATGCCGCCAGTAAAAGCGGCTCATCGCCAACATCTGCTGCGGTGTGTTTGCCGGGATCGACGCGAACCGGCCCGTCCAGCGATCCGCCATGGCCGCGGGTCACCACATGGGTCTGATGCCAGGCGTCGCGCAGTTGTTCGATCATCCAGATGACCGTAGGCGTTTTGCCAGTGCCGCCTGCGTTCAGGTTACCGACACATATTACCGGCACACCGGGGGCAAAGCCGGGATCGCTTGCAACGCGGCGAGCGGTTGCTGCCGCATAGAGGTGCCCAAGCGGCGACAGAAGCCGGGCCGCCAATGACGGTTTGTCCGGCGCAGTATTCCAGAAATCAGGTGCTCGCATGATCTTGGCCCCGCTGGTCCAGACTGTCCTGTACAATTTCGATCAGGTGATCCGTTTGCGGAGCGCCTTCTGACACGATTTCCCAACCCGCCAGAGCCATTCTCGCAGCCTCGTCAGGTGCCAGAAGTTCCACCACTGCATCGCCCAGTTCGGTCGCGGTGCGCACCAATCTAGCCGCACCTGCTCTGTTTAGCTGATCATATAGCTGCTGATGACGATGCACGAAAGGTCCGTGAATGACCGCGGATCCCAGAGCAGTTGCTGTCAGCGGATCGCGCCCACCTGAACCCCGTTCAAGCGAGCTGCTCATGAATGCTACGGGTGACAGACGATACCACAGACCCAGATTTTCAGGGTCCGATGTCAGTATAACCTGTGTTGTATCTTCGATTGTCCCTCCGTCGTCCCAATTGACGCATCTAAGGTCCATCGAGAGCAGCCTGCGATGCAGTGGTTCGGTCTCGGACATGTCGGCGACATGTAGGATAAGAGCCAAGCGCGGCAGCATCCGCATTGCCTGGCGGTGCGCGCTGAGGACCGAGATGAATTCCTTGTCCTGAACCCAGGTTGCCAACCACACTGGCCGGCTGGACAGCGCGTGCGTCATTTCGATCAATTCATCTTCGGGCCAGGGACTTGGATTGGGGCTGACGTGCAACGGCGGGGCCGTGTCGACTTTGGAGGCCGGGACGCCGAGCCTGCGAATGTGTCGAACTGTTTCGGGTGATGTGGCAAGAATTGTTTGAAAACAATCAAAGGTGTATCGTGTGATATCGGGCAACCATCGTGCGCCGCGTGCCACGTGGATATCAATCTCGGCTTCGATCAGAATCAGGGGTAGCCCACGTTCTTCAGCGCGGGTGATCACGTTGGGCATTAACCCGCCACCGACCCATAGACCAAGGTCGGGACGCCAATGATCCAGAAATTCTCGTGCGGCACCAGTCTGTTCGGACGGTAGATTGACCAAAGGATGGCTGCTTGCATCCCAACGGATCAGGTCAGCTTGAGGGGGCGCAGTCAACAAGACCGACAGGTTGGGACGAGATTGGCGCAGACGTTGGCAGAAGCCCTCGACCACGCGCTGGCGATCCTGAGAGGCTATATGTATCCAGATCAGCTCACCTTCGGGGCGCGGGATGTAGGGTTTGTCCGTCCCGTTTCGAACGCCCCAGGACAGAACGCGATAGGCCGCAAGGCTAAGAGAGCGCGGTTTGCTCATGCCTGTATTCCTGGGCCTTCCGGAGCTAGTCTTTCCGACAATCGGGTGTGAATCCGCTGACCCGCAGCGATGACCCCGTTCAGGCGCGGATTCGGGTTGTTGAACCGCAATAGGCCTCCAGTACGATCAGTGCAGGCTCCTCCGGCCTCGCGAATGATAAGGTCTCCGGCGGCGATGTCCCATTCCCAGCTCGGGCGTAGGGTCAGCATACCGTCGAACCGCCCCTGCGCCACCAGCGCCAGTCGATAGGCCAAAGACGGACGATAGGTCCGGATGAAGTCTGGCACATCTTGGTTGCGCCAGTGACGCGCGTCCAGATTTGGCTTTGCGGCCAGAATCTGTGAGGTTTCCAAGTCCATGGCGCCGGACACCCTGATCGGCGCGCCGTTAAGCGTGGCCCCCTGTCCTTTGGCTGCGGCGTAAAGCATGTCGCGCAAAGGCAAATAGATCACTGCGGCCGTGACTTCGCCCTGCTGGGCGACCGCAAGCGAATGCGCCCAGGTTTTTGACCCTTCCGCAAAACTGCGGGTTCCGTCGATCGGATCAATGATGAACACGCGATCTTTGGACAGACGCGCCTGCGAGTCTTCGGTTTCTTCGCTGAGCCAACCGTAGTCGGGACGCGCAAAGGGAAGGCGTTGTTCCAGCATTGCGTTCACGGCCAGATCGGCTTCGGTAACTGGGCCGGCTCCGTCGGGTTTGTCCCAGCGTTGCGCAGTTGTGCCAGAGTACCGCGTTGCGATCCTTCCGGCCTCAAGCGCAGCGTCGATCAGCAGTTGCAGGTCAGTTGCCGGCAAGTGTCATCCCTTCGATCAGAACCGACGGCACAACGCGCGACAGGTAAGGTCGTACGTCATTTGCCGGAATGATCCGCCTGAGCATGTCGCGCAGATTGCCCGCAATGGTACATTCGTTGACCGGGTAGGCGATCTGCCCATTTTCGATCCAGAACCCCGAGGCCCCGCGCGAGTAATCGCCAGTATTTGGGTTGATCGTGGACCCGATCATCGACGTGACCAGCAGCCCGGTGCCCATGTCACGCAGCAGGTCTTCGCGGCTTTGTGTACCCTGAGTCAGGCTCAGATTCCAATTGCTGGGCGAAGGTGGGCCAGACACGCCGCGTACCGCGTTCCCGGTCGAGACCATATCCAGTTTGCGCGCACTGGCCAGATCCAATGTCCAGCCAGTCAGGACACCGTTTTCGACAATAGCCCGGCGTTGGGTGGGCAGTCCTTCGGCGTCGAACGGGCGCGATCCGGCAATGCGCGGACGATGCGGGTCTTCGATCAGGGATAAGTGGGCAGGAAGCACCTGCTCTCCCAGACAGTCGGACAGCCACGAAGATCCACGCGCGATGGCGGCTCCGTTGCTTGCACCCAGCAGATGACCGATCAACGAGGACGATATGCGTTCGTCAAACAGGACCGGGAACGTACCGGTCACTGGTTGGCGCGCGCCGACCAGCTGCACAGCCCGTTCACCCGCGCTGCGACCGATGTCATCGGGGCTGCGCAAATCGGACTGGAATGTACGGCTGTCGCCGTCATAGTCGCGCTCCATCCCGGTTCCCTCGCCCGAGATTGCAACGCACGAGGTCGACCGGCTGCTGCGTTCATACCCGCCCGAAAAGCCGTTGGTCGCTGCCAGATGCACGCGGTGAACCCCATAGGCCGCCGCCGCGTCCGATACTTGTGACACGCCTTGCACAGCCAGCGCGGCTGCTTCGGCTGCCAGAGCATCCTTTAGCAAGTCTTCGGCACTCGGCTCGGGCGTTGGATCGAACAACTCAAGTGCCTCTACATCCCAATCAGCTGCCAGCTGATCCGTCCGTGCCAGTCCGGTAAACGGATCCTCGGGTGCTTCTTTCGCCATAGCAACGGCGCGTTCGGCCATGGCTGTCAGGGTCTCGGGGCGGCTGTCAGAACTTGAAACGATCGCTTGACGCTTACCCAGAAACAACCGCAAACCCAGATCAGCCCCTTCCGAGCGTTCCGCATGTTCCAACGCTCCGCCGCGGACTTCGACCGAAACGGATGACCCGTCAAGTACGATGGCGTCTGCAGCGTCTGCTCCGGCCTTGCGGGCGGCGTCCAGCAGATCTTGGCTGATATCTTCGGGCGTGCGGGTCATGAAACCTCCGGTATGGTTGTATTGGACCTAGCCTTGGACAGCTTGTCCCGCAAGGGCTGTGGGTGGATCAGGACCATAGCAGCTGCGTGAAGGGTGCAAAAACTTTTGGTTTTCAGCAAAAAACCGGCTGCTAAGGACTGGGGCATGGGCTAAACCTGATTGCGAAATGAAGGCTCTGCACGGGTTGGCGCAGGGCAAACGGGCAGGGCAGTTTATGCAAGATCTTCTCTCGTTGCGTGGGGTTCGGATACCGAATGAACCGGATGTCATCACGCCTCAGGTTGCACGATCCATCCGCGCAGAACGGTACGAGAAGGACGAGGTGACCGGCCTGCCGAAATTCATCGATCCCGAGGACCGCGTGGTCGAGCTTGGGGCCGGAATCGGGTTCATCTCGTCCTATCTGGCAACCCAGTTGAACGTTCGTCGCGTGATGTGCATCGAGGCCAACCCAACCCTGTGCGACTTTATCGGCCGCGTCCATGCCGCGAACGGAATTGAAGGGGTCGAAGTGCTGAATGCGGTCGCGCTGGCGGACTCGCACGAATTGGGGATGTCGACGTTTTACATTCGTGATCCGTTCTGGTCGTCTTCTTTGGATCCGAAACCCGAGTATGTACAAGAGGTCAGCGTGCCAGAACGGCACTTGTCAGAAATTCTTGGCGACTTCGACGCCAATGTTCTGATTGTCGATATCGAAGGCGGCGAGAAGTACCTGTTCGACGGAGCCAATCTGGCGAATGTGGACAAGGTCTATCTAGAGGTGCACACCCGCAAGATCGGGCTGCGCGGGATAAAAGCGTGTTTCGACCACCTGTCCGCCCTTGGGTTCGCCTATGATCAGCGCGTCAGCAGTGGCGGGTCTGTACTGTTTCGGCGCGTCGGCCGCAGGTAAAGGGGAAGGCCCCGACAGAAGCCTTCCCTCGATGGTTATTTGATACGCTGGCCGTTCGCCAGAATCTGGCCCTCTTCGGTGAATTCAATCTTGGAGTTCAGCGTGTCAGGTTCTTCGCCCGGAACCGCCATAAGACCCATCATCATGCGGGCACCCAATGCGTCGCTGTCCGACATCAGCCCCATGCCGATCAGCGTGTCGATCAACCCGTTCGCGCCAACAAGCTGCAGGTTCGCAGTACCTTTTGGCGTGGGCAGGCCGTCGAAAGCCTCGGTGTTTGCGTTGTCAAAGGCGAAATCGGCATCGCCGGTCAGCTTGGTTCCCACCAGCGAGATCAACAATTCGTTGATCTTCATCGAATGCAGCTCGCCCGGTGCGGTATCGGACAGGGCAAGTGTCTCAACTGCGTTGGGGTCAAAAAAGTTGGTCAGGATTTTCGCCGTACCGGTCGTGTCCAGCGCAATTGTTGCCGGGTCTCGAGGCAGAGCGCCTGCGGGGTCAAAGATGCTCCACAATACGTCAGACATAGTGAAGTCTGTCAGGTTCATCGCAAAGCCAAAGGGTTGAATTTCTTCGGACTCCTGGACCGGGAACTCGAATTTCAAACCCGCATTTTCCATCGCGACTTCGATCGGGAACGGCAGGTCTGCCGTAGTTACAGCCACTTTGGTGCTGTTTTGTTCGATGTCGTACGCCAAGCGCTGCGCGTCCAGGCTGGCGGCTAGGCGCCCGCCTTGGGACTCGCTTCCCAGTGAAAACGCTTGGCCTTCGCTGGTTCCCGCCAAAGCGGATTTGCCTGAGTCGTAGGTGAAGCGGCCGGAAAAGGCGAAGCCGGCATCATAGAAAGCCTGCGGATCAGCGACGTCGAAATCTGATGGAATGACCGTGGTGCCTTCAAACGCGAGTTGTTGAAGCGCACCGTCCACATTGGCCGTCTCGCCGCTTTCGGGATCGTTGAAAACCAGCCCGTATGTCAGGTCGGCGGCTGTAAAGTTCTGGTCAACATCGCGGTTCTCACCGATTTTCATCCGCGAGCTTCCGCTTACGTCGTTCAATGCGATGCTGACGGCCAGCGCGTCCGCGGGCATTTCTTCGCCATTTACGGTAAACCCATCCAACTTGGCCCCAATCGAGCCAGCGGAATAGTCATATGTCATATCCTCGGGCGAGCCCGAGACAACCATCTTGAGGCCGGTATGGGCGTATAGGATTTCGGTCGAGAAAGTCTCGCCACTGCCATCACCCTTCACGGTCATCGGAAAGCTTTCGGGGACGTCTACACTGACGGTGCCGTCTCCGTTTTCGGTCAGGGTCATCTGAGGGACGACCATGTCAAAGGATCCATCCTCTTCTGGCAGAGCCATCGTCATGGTCATATCGGTGACTGTCAGCACATTGCCGTCTGAGGTTTCCTGAGCTTCCACAGTATAGCCCATTTGGGTCAGGTAGGATTTCCAATCATCCCAGACATCCTGCGCGGTGACATCAGCCAGCGCCCCCTGAGAGATTAAGGCATAGGCCAATACAGCACCGCAGCTGCGGTGAAGGAAAACGGACATTATAGAACCCTTCTTGATGAATTTTACAGGCATCGTCGTGTCTGTGACGGCGGGCGTCAAGGGGCAAGGACTGGACCCTTTCCCCCTTCGCGCGGTAGACGTTCACACAATCTCAAAACAACGGAGGTACAGGGTCCACATGCAAGGAAAAACCGTACTGATCACAGGGGCCAGTCGCGGCATTGGGGCCGAGGCGGGGCGCGTTTTTGCCGCAGCCGGGGCGAATGTCGCGCTGGCGGCGCGCAGCCGGGACCAGATTTCTGCACTGGCTTCGGAACTTGGGGACAACGCGATCGCGCTACAATGCGATGTCAGCGTGTTTTCGCAGGTCGAGCAAGCCATTGCCGATTGCGTGGATCGCTTTGGTGGGCTGGACGTGCTGATCGGCAATGCAGGGGTGATTGATCCGATCTTTCACCTTGGAAATGCGGATGCAGATGCGTGGGGCAAGGCCATAGACATAAACCTTAAAGGCGTTTTCCATGGTATGCGTGCGGCTTTGCCGGTCATGCGAGCTGCTGGGGGCGGTACGGTGATCACTGTCTCATCGGGTGCAGCTTCGAACGCCATTGAAGCATGGAGTCACTACTGCGCCTCGAAAGCGGGGGCAAAGATGCTGACGGAGTGCTTGCATCTTGAGGAATCAATGCACGGCATCCGCGCTATAGGCCTGTCGCCGGGTACTGTGGCCACTGAAATGCAGCGGGTGATTAAGGCCAGCGGCATCAATGCGGTCAGCCAACTGGATTGGAGCGATCATATCCCGGCCGACTGGCCCGCACGGGCGTTGCTTTGGATGTGTTCAAAGGATGCCGATGAGTTTTTGGGCACCGAGATTTCCCTGCGGCGGGAAGACATTCGAAAAAGGGTAGGTCTGACGTGATCGAACTGACACAGGTGGATGGTCTTTGGACCGTTACACTTAACAATCCCGACAAAGCCAACGCGCTGACCGGGGCCATGCTAACCGAACTCTGCCAGATTGCCGAGGCGGCAACCGATGCCCGCGCTCTGATCCTGACCGGGAACGGCAAGGTTTTCAGTGCGGGCGCTGATCTGGACGAAGCGCGGGCCGGTCTTGCAACTTCGGATCTGTGGGAGAGGCTTTCGGGGGCCATAGCTGCTTTGCCCTGTCTGACCGTCGCTGCACTGAACGGAACACTGGCCGGTGGGGCCAATGGCATGGTGCTGGCCTGCGACATCCGAATTGCGGTGCCGAACGCCAAGTTTTTCTATCCGGTCATGAAGCTAGGTTTTCTGCCGCAACCGTCCGATCCCGGTCGCATGGCGGCTCTGATCGGACCATCGCGTACGAAGATGATCTTGATGGCCGGGCAAAAGATCACCGCCAAGGACGCCTATGATTTCGGTCTTGTCGACCGCGTGGTCGAGCCAGACGCATTGATGCCAACAGCTTTGGAACTGGTTGCGGACAGCGTGGCCGCCGACCCGGAAACTGCCGCGGGTATCGCGGCGCTGTGCCCATGAGGCTGTCTGCTGTAAGGTTGCGTGTTGCCGATCCTGACCGGTTGGCGGCGTTCTACGGTGATACGCTGGGCATGTCCGCGCGTTCTCAGGGCGTTAGTCAGCGTGTGGGGTATACTGGTTTGGATGCTGACCTGGTCCTGATGCCCGGCGGCGGCGGGTACAGTCACGACCGCGGGCAACGGTATTGGAAGATCGGTGTCACAGTACCGGATCTCGATCTGGCGGTTAACGCTTTGCGCGCAAAGGGGGTCGAGGTTTCGGACCCCAAGCAGTTTCTGGACATCGGTTACCTGTGCCACCTGCAAGACCCCGAAGGGTTTGTGATCGAAGTGTTGCAGCATGATTTCGAAGGCAACCGGCCAGACAATGCCGCAAGCCCCGACGCGCCCTTTGCTGATGCGCGGATTGGGCAGATCACGTTGCGTACTGGCGATATCGCGGCCGAAGATGCGTTTTGCCGCGCGCAGGGCATGCGCTTACTGTCGATGCAGGATGTGGCACAGTACGGGTTTGATCTGCATTTCTATGCGTTTTCAGAAGATACACCGCCAAACGCGGATTTATGGTCCGTGGAAAACCGCGAATGGCTTTGGAAACGCCCCTATACGACGTTGGAATTTCAGCACCTCGCTGGTGCCCAGTTTGCCCCTGTTCCTGATTACCGCGGGTTGGAGTTTGAAGGGATCGACACGCCCCTTGCGGATGCATTTGGTGATCGGGTCTGGCCGGCTTGATCAGCGCCCGCGTCGCTTGCCCGGCACTTTCGAGCGGAATCCGGGCGGGCGTTTGCGGACCCAGCTCAGGAATTTCTCAAGTCGGGGATGCGCGCGCAGAGTTTCGACCGTGTTATAGCTGCGGGCCAGTTCGGCCTCGGACAGGGTGGCGTGGACCTCTTTGTGGCAGATGATATGCAGCAAAATCGTAGGTCCGCCCTTGCCCCCTTTGAGTTTTGGGATCAGATGGTGCAGGCTGCCGCCCCCGTCTGGGATGGGGCGGTCACATAGCGGGCAGATGGGATCGCGATCTGACATAGGGCAGAATGTGCGCCCGCAGATGCGAAAAGCAAGAGGACGGCAATGGCGCAAGCGGTGGTAATCGGGGCCGGTCCTGCCGGTCTGATGGCGGCAGAGCAGCTGGCCGCAGCGGGCCATGATGTGCTGGTGGCCGAGGCCAAGCCATCGGTCGCGCGTAAGTTCCTGATGGCAGGAAAATCCGGTCTGAACCTAACCAAGGATGAACCGCTCCAGACGCTGATGCCCAACTATGGCAGTGCGGCGGATTGGCTGCATCCGATGGTGGCCGAATTTGACTCAGATGCCGTGCAAGACTGGGCGCGCGGGCTGGGGCAAGAGCTGTTCACCGGCTCGACCGGGCGAGTGTTTCCCAGCGCTATGAAAGCCTCGCCATTGTTGCGGTCATGGTTGCGACGGTTGGATGAAGCGGGTGTGCAGATAAGAACCCGCTGGCGCTGGCTGGGCTGGGATGGCAACGCGCTGTCGTTTGACACGCCAGAGGGAGTGCAGGCAATTGCAACTGACGTCACCGTTCTGGCGTTGGGTGGGGCAAGCTGGGCGCGGCTGGGGTCGGATGGGCACTGGGCGCAGGTACTGGCAGAGAAAGGTGTGGCGCCGGCCCCGTTTGAACCGGCGAACTCTGCCTTGTCGGTGGCGTGGAGCCCCCATATGCAACCTCATTTTGGCAAGGCGCTGAAAGCGGTGCGCTGGCTGGCCGGAGAGCTGGAAAGCCGCGGGGAAGCCACGATTTCCGCCACCGGGTTGGAGGGCGGGGGCCTTTATTCCCTGACCCCGGCCTTGCGTTCAGGCGCGGACTTACATGTTGATCTGTTGCCTGATCTGGACGCGGCGACCTTGCAGGCGCGGCTTGCCGCAAAAAGCGCGAAAACCACGTTCACGCAATGGATGAAAAAGGCGCTGAAACTGCCGCCGCAGAAAATCGCTCTGTTTCACGAGATGTCCAAGCAAGCTGCCGTGTCGCAAGGACATGAGGTGGCGGCGCTCAAACGCCTGCCCATCGTGGGCGCACGCCTGCGCCCGATGGACGAGGCGATCTCAACTGCAGGCGGGGTCCAGCGAGACGCGTTGGATGGCCACCTGATGCTAACGGCCAAACCCGGTGTGTTCTGCGCCGGAGAGATGCTGGATTGGGAGGCCCCGACCGGGGGCTATCTGTTGACCGGCTGTCTGGCCACTGGCCGCTGGGCTGGGCGCGGGGCCGTTCGGTGGCTGGATCGCTAGCGCGACCGGGCCAGCATCGCCAGACGGATCATGGCACGTTCAACCAAAGCCATCGCGGGCGCAGTTTGCCCGGCTGACCGCAAGGACAGATCCGTATCGGTCAGAACGGTCAGCGCGGTTTGAAGTTTTGGCGCGCCCCAGCCCTGCGCTTGCCGCAATATCCGGTCGCGCCGCTTGCCATAGACCGGCGGACGCAGCTTGCCGATGCCCTGCGCAGCCCCTCCGGGGTCCGAGGCGCAGGCATACAGAGTTCGAAAATGCCGTGTCGCGCCGATGCACAAGCTGACCGCGTTGGTACCCTGCGACTGCAGACGCCGGATCAGAGGGCCGATTTCGCCTGCCCGACCTTCGGCCACCACGTTCAGAACATCGTCCAGCGCTGCCTCGGTTGAGCGTGGCGCGCAGGCCTCGATATCCTCAATGCTTAGCTCGGCGCTGTCGCCACGTTTGTACAGCGACAGTTTCTCGATCGTCTGGGCAAAGTCGCCCGGGCTGATACCGGTGGCCAGCTCGGCCAGTGCCGACATTGCTTCGTGCGGGATATTCTGCAACCCGGACTGACCTAAGATCCTTTCGATTTCTCCGCGCGAGGGCGGGTCGTCGTAAATGCCCACCGCATAGGCCGAGGTATGACCCTCGAACGCCTTGCGGATTTTCGAACTGGGCTTCAACTGGCCTGCCGTGACGATGATCTGAGCATCGCCAGGGGCCCAATCCTGAAGCGCGGCAATGATCGCGGGGGCGGCAACATCGGTGGTGTCTTCGACAAAGACAGCGCGCGTGCCGGGGAAAAAGCCCACTGCCTTTACCGCATCCAGCAACAGTGCGGGATCGCCGCGCAGGTCGCCCCCCGGCATTCGGGTGAGGCGCATTTCCTCTTCGGCGTTCGCGCCGAGCAAGGCGGCCAGAACCTGTTGGCGCTTCAATGCCACTCGCATCGCGTCCGCGCCATAGATAAGCAGCCCGGCCTTGTCGGTGTCGGGCCGCGCAAAATACCCCTCAGCCTCGCGCGGGCTGAGCTTCATTGCGCAAGATCCGGTGTCGCGTAAAGCCGACTGATGATCTGATCTGACAGAATCACCATCAGACGTTCATTCGCGTCCCGTTCATCCGCCAGTTCGGATACCGTCGATCCTGCGGCCGAGAAACCTACGAAATCCGCGACCGAGCCAGAGGTGATCACCTGGCCCGTCGCATTGGATCTGAGTGCGAAATCCGCTCGCCCTTCGATCGTGTAACGATCCGTTTCATTCGTTTGCGTAATCGCCGCCCGTCGACGGACGGTCGACACATTGACGTTCAGCGCGTAGTCCGAGCCCGAACTTGCAGTGCGGCCCAGCCTTTGTTCCAGATTTTGAACCAGAAGATAGCTGTTGACCGAGTTAGGGGCAGAAACCTCGACCCTGCCATTCAGAGCCGAACCCGATCCGCCGGGGGCGTAAACAGGCTCGAACCCGCAAGCGGCCAGCGCCAGCGGTAATAACAAAAGGGTTCTGCGATCAAACAACGACATTCACGATCCGGCCCGGCACAACGATCACCTTTTTCGGCGCATTGCCATCCAGCGCCTTTTGCACAGCTTCGGTGCTGAGCGCGATTTTTTCAACCTCTGCCTTGTCCATATCCTTGGGAACGCTGATTTCCGCACGGCGCTTGCCGTTGATCTGAATGGGCAGGGTGACGGTGTCATCGACCAGCATCGCTTCATCAGCGATGGGCCACGGCGCGGTGGCGACCAGACCTTCGCCGCCCAGCAGCTGCCACAGTTCTTCGGACAGGTGCGGGGTCATCGGCGACATCAGTTGCGCCAGCGTCTTGGCGGCCTGACGTTTGGCATCGGTGCCGGCCTTGGACTTCGCCAACGTGTTGGTGAAGGCATAGAGCTTGGCGATGGATGCGTTGAACCCAAAGGATTCGACCCCGCCCGACACGTCATGGATCGCCTTATGCATCTCACGCAGAAGGGTTTCGTCTTCTCCGTTGGCTGGAACGTCCGACTCGGCGATTTCCGATGCGATGCGATGTACACGGCTGAGATGTTTGAACGCGGCCTCAGCCCCGGATGCGGTCCACTCCACATCGCGTTCGGGCGGCGAATCGGACAGTACGAACCAGCGCGCGGTATCTGCGCCGAAGGCCGAGATGATGCTGACCGGATCCACCACGTTCTTCTTGGATTTCGACATTTTGGCCGAGGGGATGATCTCGACCTCGGTGCCGTCGGCCAGTTTGCCGTCGGTCACGTCCTCTGGCAGGTGATAGACCGGGCGGCCATTGGCGTCGCGGGTCTGATAGATTTCGTGAGTCACCATGCCCTGCGTGAAAAGCGCGTCGAATGGCTCGATGGCTTTCTTCGGCAGGTGGCCGGTGATCTGCATCGCGCGGGCGAAGAATCGCGAATAGAGCAGGTGCAGAATCGCGTGCTCGATGCCGCCGATATACTGATCGACATTCATCCAGTATTCGGCCTCGGCCAGATCAGTGGGGGTTTCCGCGCACGGCGCGGTGAAGCGGGCGAAATACCAAGACGAATCGACGAACGTGTCCATCGTGTCGGTTTCACGCTTGGCCGGGGCCCCGCACTTTGGGCATCCGCAGTCGCGCCAGGTCGGGTGACGATCCAGCGGGTTGCCGGGTTTGTCGAATGTCACATCATCGGGCAGGCGAACTGGCAGGTTCTCTTTCTTCTCGGGCACCACGCCGCAGGCATCGCAATGCACGACGGGAATCGGGCAGCCCCAGTAGCGCTGGCGGCTCAAACCCCAGTCGCGCAGGCGATATTTGGTGACACCTTCGCCCCAGCCCGCCTTTTCGGCGAAATCGACGGTGGTGTTGATGGCCTCATCACCCGTCGCCTCGGTCAGGCCGGCGAAGTGTTTCACCCAGCGGACTTTCTCGGTTTTCGGCGGAACGAAAGCGATCTTGTCGACCGGGGTGTCATCGTCCAGTGCAAAGAACGTATCGACCACCGGCAGACCGTATTTGCGGCAGAAGTCCAAATCACGCTGGTCATGGGCTGGGCAGGCAAAGATTGCGCCGGTGCCGTAATCCATCAGGATGAAGTTCGCGATCCAGACTGGCAGTTCCCAATTCGGGTCCAGCGGGTGTTTGACGGTGATGCCGGTGTCATAGCCCAGCTTTTCTGCGGTCTCGATGGCCTCTTCCGTGGTGCCGCCCTTGCGGCATTCGGCTACGAATTCAGCGACTTCGGCGTTTTCAGCCTCCAGCTGCTTGGCAATCGGGTGATCGGGCGAGATGCCGACAAAAGACGCGCCCATCAGCGTATCGGGGCGAGTCGTGTAGACGGTGATCGGCTCGGCACCATCGGTGCGTTCAAAACTGAACTGCAGGCCGCGCGATTTGCCGATCCAGTTTTCCTGCATCAACCGCACCTTGGCGGGCCAGTTTTCCAGTGTGTCCAGCGCGCCGAGCAATTCTTCGGAATAGTCGCTGATCTTAAAGAACCACTGGGTCAGTTCACGCCGCTCGACCAGAGCGCCCGAGCGCCAGCCGCGCCCGTTTTCCACCTGTTCATTGGCCAGAACGGTCATGTCGACCGGATCCCAGTTCACCACGGCGTTTTTGCGATAGACCAGCCCGGCCTCAAGCATATCCAGAAACAACGCCTGTTGCTGGCCGTAATATTCCGGGTCACAAGTGGCGAATTCGCGCGACCAGTCGATCGACAGGCCAAGCGGTTTCATTTGCCCTCGCATGTCGGCGATGTTGCCGTAGGTCCAGTCTTTGGGATGGCCGCCGATAGCCATCGCAGCGTTCTCGGCAGGCATCCCGAATGCGTCCCAGCCCATTGGATGCAGCACGTTGTGCCCAGTCGCCAGTTTGTGCCGCGCGATCACGTCGCCCATCGTGTAGTTGCGTACGTGTCCCATATGGATTCGGCCAGACGGGTAGGGGAACATCTCAAGCACGTAGTATTTCGGCTTGTCCGCCTTGTGATTAGCGGCAAAGATTCCGGCCTTGTCCCAGGCCTCTTGCCATTTTGCTTCAATTTCGTTGGCCGAATAGCGCGACATCATGCGGTCCTTCGTGAATGAAAACGCCGGGTGTGAACCCGGCGTGGTATTAGTGTGATTTTCCGCAAGTTGCTAGAACTTGTTGTCCGCGATGCGCAGCTGGCGGGCTCGGGACAGGATGGCGTCTTCTACCGCGCGTGTGGTCGCCGCGCTGACCGGGTTGCCTCCGCTGGTTTGGAGTGCCACGGAGAGCGACCGCGCTGCGAGGGCTGGATCGCTGATGTGGACGGTCGCGCGATATTGGCGCCCGCCACCCGGTGGGGTGCCGTAACCCGTTACAATTACACCGGTAAACGGATCGACTTCCTGCACAGGCAGAAAGTTGAGAACATCCAGAGAAGCCGTCCACAGATAACGGTTCACATTCGCGACCTGCTCGGCATTGCCGGTATTGAAGACATCCCAGATGGTTGAACGATTTGGGTCGTTCAGTTCCCGCTCGTCCGAACGTCCACCATCCACGTTTCCAAGATTGGGGTTGGGGGCAGCGCTCCGATTCTGTCCGCAGGTCGACACGAGTGCGGTCGCTATGATCAAGCCGAAAATCGTCTGCAGGCGCATTGTAGAGGTGTCCTGTTTCACTGGGTCTCACTTGCTAGGTGATACTCCTAGACAAGGTCCAGTGCGGCAACAACCCTATTATTGTCACATACGGGTGGGTTTACTTACTGAAGAGGTCACAAAACTGACTGTGACATCCTTGCACCAATCTGTGGCCAATGCGGTCTTCACGTTTATGCCATACTTGCGTGAAGGGGGCAAAAAGAGCGAAACGGTTCCCGTGCTGAGACATGTGCAATGACACTTGTCGAGTTAGAAAACTTTGAAACCGAGGGAAACAAGATGAAAAAAGTTCTCTTCGCATCGACCGCTCTGATCGCAACCGCATCGGTTGCCGCGGCCGAAGTTAGATTCAGCGGTTATGGCCGCTTTGGTATTGGTTACCTGGAGGATCGTGGCTTCACGACCACCACCACCACTGCAAGCGGTGCAACCAACACTTTCTTCAACGAAGCCGACGAGACCATTCTGGTTTCTCGCTTCCGTCTGAACCTGGACGCAAACGTTGAAACCGACGGCGGCGTCGAGTTCTCGGGTCGTGTTCGTCTGCAGGCTGACGAAGATGCAAGCACCGGCGAAGCCAACTCGGCTGGCCTGAACGGTGCGCGTTTCTCGGTCATCTACGGTGGTCTGCGTGTTGACGCGGGCAACGTCGCAGGTGCATTCGACAACCTGGCAAACTACTACGGTAACGAGCCTGGCCTGGAAAACTTCATCGGCCAGTACTCGGGCGTTGACTATAACTTCCTGGGATACTCGTCGACCGGTTCGGGTTCGAACGCTGTGTTCTTCCAGTACGCAGTTGGTGACTTCGCATTTGGCGCTTCGTATGACCAAGCGACCATCTTCCAAGGTCAAGGTGTAAGCAACGACGCTGACCGTTGGGACATCAGCGCGACCTACACCTTCAACAACATCACTGCTGCTCTGGCATACGGTCAAACCGACTCGGACGGTATCCTGGCCGACGATCCAAGCCTGCTGGTTCTGACGCTGGGCGCAGAATTCGGTGACTTCTCGGGTACTGTGTTTGTCGCAGACGATAAAACCGAAGTCGACGAAACCGACGGCACCGCATGGGGTGTTTCGGCGGCCTACAATGTTGGTTCGGCTCTGACCCTGACCTTCGCTTACGGCGACGGTAACGCGGACGGTGACCTGCAGCAGTACGGTATCGGTGCTCTGTACGACCTGGGTGGCGGTGCATCGCTGCGCGGTGGTATCGGCAACAGCGACTGTGACATCTGCGACGACTCGCAGCTGCGCGCAGACTTTGGTGCTCAGTTCAACTTCTAAGTTGATCTGAACCGCAAGGTTTAAGGGCAGGTCTTCGGACCTGCCCTTTTCTTTTTGATCGACATGGTGTTTTTCTGCCCCCAAGCCAGAATGAGGAATCCCATGTCACTGCAGGAAATCTCTGCCCGTATTGCCAAAGCCGAAACCGCCGCCGGGCGGCCGGAAGGGTCAGTTCAACTGATCGCCGTCTCCAAGGTGCAGCCCAACGAACGTATCCGCGATTTACTGCAACAGGGTCATAAGTGCTTTGGTGAGAATCGCGTGCAGGAGGCTGCAGGGAAGTGGCCCGAATTCTCTGCAACCTACCCCGATATTGACCTTCATCTGATTGGCCCCTTGCAAACCAACAAGGCCCGGCAGGCGATGGAGCTATTCAGCACAATTCATTCGGTCGATCGCCCGAAGCTGGCGAAAACTCTTGCCCGTTTGGCGCAAGAGATTGGGTCATGTCCCGAACTGTTTATTCAGGTCAATACAGGTGAAGAAGATCAGAAAGCTGGGATTCTCCCAGCTGATGCTGATGCGTTTATTGCCGAGTGCCGAGACCTTGACCTGCCTGTGAAGGGGCTGATGTGCATTCCTCCGGTGGAAGAAGAACCTGCGCTGCATTTTGCCTTGCTGGCCAAGATCGCCGAACGAAACGGTTTGGTAGGCTTGTCGATGGGTATGAGCAGCGACTTTGAGCGCGCAATCGCGCTGGGTGCGACCCATGTGCGGGTTGGATCTGCGATATTTGGCGCACGCGTTAAACCTCAGGAATGATCAGCCGCGTGCCCGGTTGAACATGGGCAGCAATCCAATGGAGGTGATCGCGCCGGAAGGCGACACAGCCTTCAGTTGGATAACCTGGCCGCCGCCATTGATGCAGAAAAATGGCCGACCCTTGCCCTGGTATTGCATTCGGCCAGTTCCAATCCGTGAGCAACACCAGATCATATAACGGGTCGGAACGGCGCAGCTTTTCGTGGCTGCAGGCGTAGGGCGCGCTGACCAGTTGGTTATATCGCGCGTCGCACACATCATCAGACCACAGGTCGCGGGGCCCGATCGGAATCGCCCAAGCGGTTGGGGGTGAAATCCGGTCTGGCCGATAAAGCATTCCGACGATTTGGTGCTCGCCAGTTGGGGTGGCGCCGTCGCCTTCGCGTTTTGTCGGACTACGCCCGCCTTTTCCGATTGAACATGGAAACATGCGGCCAGCGAACCGAACCCCACGAGGCGTCAGCACCAGATCTTTTGGCGTCACAGCAGATGGCCCGACTTGGCTGCTTTTGTAGCCAGATACCCTCGGTTATGTGCAGTTTCACCAACCTTGAGAGGTACACGTTCGGTCACGGCAATGCCGGTTTTTTCCATCATGGCGATTTTGGCGGGGTTGTTCGTCAACAAGCGCACCGCGTTGAACCCTAGCGACTTCAGGATATCTGAACCCAGCCGGAAATCACGTTCATCATCCTCGAACCCAAGGCGGTGATTGGCTTCGACCGTGTCAAAACCCTGATCTTGCAGGAAATAAGCGCGCATCTTGTTGGCTAGGCCGATCCCGCGCCCCTCTTGGTTAAGATAAAGCAGGACACCAGCCCCTTCAGATCCCATCTGCGCCAGCGCGCCGCGCAACTGTGGTCCGCAATCGCATTTCAGGCTGCCCATCAGGTCGCCGGTAAAACAAGCCGAGTGCAAACGCGCAAGAACCGGTTTGCTGCGATCTGGTCGCCCGATTTCAATGGCGTAATGCTCTTCACCCCCATCTTCGGGGCGGAAGACGTGCAGGCGTCCGGCCTCGGAAACCTCCATGGGCAGGCGCGCGGCGACCACCTCGTTCAGCAGGCTACGATCTGCCAGATGCGGGGCAGCGCGGGTATGGTCGATGCAGGTCAACCCGTTCGAGGCCGCAAAACCGCGCCCATCTTCGATCTGCACAACAACAGCAGAAGGCAGAAGCCGCGCGGATTTGGTAAGGGCAATGGCGATACGGTGAAGGTTCGCATTGCCCGTACGTTCGCTCATCAACGGCCCCTTCATCGGAGCGTTCAGGTCGTCCGAGGGGTCGGCAACGGCCTGAACCCAGGAAATATCGACGTCGGCCGGAACCACGACCCGCGCCAAATCACCGTCATAGGCGCGTGCCTTTAACGTCTCGGCACGGCGAACGGTGATGGCAACCACCGGGTCACCATCCAGGCCACGCAAATCGGCAAGCCGTTGTGCGCTAAGTGTTTCTGCGGCAATGGCGACAACGCTGAACCCGGTGTCATCGGTCAGCACAACCGGAACGCCCATACGCAGGTCGGCCCGTGCCCGCGCCAGCAGTTCAGAGATATCCGGAATGAGACTCATGTATGTTACCCTATAACGGTCAAAACATCCTCTAGCGCGATCCGAAAGAAATGTGAAACAATTCCTACTCGCCGGACACGAGGGCGTGAGACGATTGCAGCAAACCTTGTTGAAAGCGTGTTCTACGCGCAAGTGTCCGAAAAGGCTTAGGAGGACCGGGAATGGCACAGCTTAAGAAAATCCTGTTGGTGGATGATGACGAGGATCTGCGCGAAGCGCTGAGTGAGCAACTCGTGATGACCGAAGACTTCGACGTGTTCGAAGCGTCAGATGGTGCCTCGGCAATGGAGCGCGCCCGCGAGGCGATTTACGATCTGGTGATTCTGGATGTTGGCTTGCCGGATACAGATGGCCGCGAGCTGTGCCGCCTGATGCGCAAGCAGGGCGTCAAAAGCCCGATCCTGATGCTGACCGGTCATGACAGCGACGCCGACACCATCCTGGGCCTGGATGCCGGTGCGAATGACTATGTTCCTAAGCCGTTCAAATTCCCGGTTCTTCTGGCCCGCATTCGCGCCCAGCTGCGTCAGCACGAACAATCCGAAGATGCCGTTTTTGTTCTGGGGCCGTACACTTTCAAGCCCGCGATGAAGATGCTGATCACCGAAGAAGATCGCAAAATCCGTCTGACCGAGAAAGAGACGAACATCCTCAAGTTCCTCTATCGTTCGGCTGATGGCGTCGTCGCGCGCGATGTGCTGTTGCATGAGGTCTGGGGATACAACGCAGGTGTCACCACCCATACATTGGAAACCCACATCTATCGCCTGCGTCAAAAAATCGAGCCCGATCCGTCGAACGCGCGCCTTTTGGTCACAGAATCGGGCGGATATCGGTTGGTATCTTAACTTTGATGGTATGACGCAGATCAAAGTGATACTCTGAAGATATATTTAGGTTACTCCCAACCCGTGCATGTCCGGGTAATGACATGTACCTCCCTGTTGGACTGCCGGGCCTTTGGCCCGGCTTTTTTTGGCTCGGGCGCTGCCCCATAGTCTTGATCCAACTGCTTGACTTATCAGTGGTTCGCGGTGCCAATTCTGCCCAACGAATTGGGAGGCGTGAGACTTGGCAAACGAAATCTGCACTCTGTTGAATATTGAAAAACCCGTTCTGTCGGCCCCTATGGGTGGGGCCGCTGGACCTGAACTTGTTGCGGCTGTTTGTAATGCAGGCGGGTACGGAGTGATTCCCCTATGGGGTAAGCCTGCGGATCAGGTCTCGGAAGGGATAGATGCCGTGCGTGCGCTGACGGATCGCAATTTCGCCGTCAATCTGAACCTCGCCTTCCCGTACGAAGACCAGCTGCGGGTTTGTATCGACAAGCAGGTTCACGCCGTTTCGTTGTTCTGGGGGATGGAACCTTCGGCCATCTCGGACGCCAAGAAAGGCGGGCTGTGCGTCATGGTCAGTGTCGGTAACGCTGCCGAGGCAAAGGCCGCGCAGGATGCCGGAGCGGACATCATCGTTGCCCAAGGGTGGGAAGCAGGTGGCCATGTCTGGGGGCAGGTCGCGACAATGGCGCTGATTCCGGCCGTCGTGGACGCGGTTTCGATTCCTGTTGTTGCTGCTGGCGGAATTGCCGACGGGCGCGGTATGGCGGCTGCGTTGATGTTGGGGGCTTCGGCGGTTTGGGTTGGTACTCGGTTTTTGGCCAGTGCCGAGGCAACGATACACGAAGACTATCGCCGCCGAGTGCTGAATGCGTCTGAGGCGCAGACCGAATGGTACACTGACCTGTATGATGTGAAATGGCCGCAAGCACCACATCGCGCGTTAGCCAATTCTACCGCGCAAACGTGGAAAGAAGCAGGCTCGGCCGCTCCGGGGCATCGCCCGAACGAAGGCGAAATCATCGGTCAGCGCCCGGGTGGAGAGGACGTTGTCCGATACCAGAGCTATACGCCGTTGTCAGGGACAGAAGGGGATATCGAAGCGATGTCACTTTGGTCTGGGCAAGGTGTTGCAATGGTCCGTGACATCATGCCTGCCGCCCAAATCGTCGAGGAGATTTTTACCGAAGCGCAAGCGCTTTTTAACTCCGCCCCTGCTCGATTATAGGCCGGGAAAGCGCTGCTTTTTCCGATGGCACCTTGTCTTCTACCGCGTTAACGTCGCGCGCAACCGCGATAAAGGAATCCCCCATGACTTTCACTCTTGCCACCTGGAATATCAATTCAGTGCGTCTGCGCGAGCCTATCGTGCTGAAATTGCTGCAGGAAGAGGCTCCCGATGTGCTGTGCCTGCAAGAGTGTAAATCCCCCGTCGAGAAAATCCCCACCCAAGGGTTCGCCGAACTGGGCTACACCCACATGGTCGCGCGAGGACAAAAGGGCTATAACGGCGTAGCTATCCTGTCGCGTATCCCGATGGAGGAGGTGGGCGACAAGGACTTCGCCGGTCTCGGCCATGCCCGCCACATTGCCGCGCGGCTGGAAAACGGTGTGACCATCCAGAATTTTTATGTTCCTGCGGGCGGTGATGTGCCCGACCGCGAGGTGAATGAGAAGTTCGGGCAAAAGCTGGATTACCTCGCGGACATGCGCGACTGGTTCCGCGCTGAGAAGCCCGAGAAATCCATTCTGGTTGGCGACCTGAACATCGCCCCGCGTGAAGATGACGTTTGGTCGCACAAACAACTGCTCAAGGTCGTCTCGCATACACCGATCGAAGTTGAGGCGCTGGCCGAGACACAGGATGCAGGTGGTTGGGTTGATGTCACCCGTCAGGATATCCCCGAAGGGCAGCTTTATAGCTGGTGGTCCTACCGCGCGCGCGATTGGGATGCGGCGGGTAAGGGGCGGCGTTTGGATCACGTCTGGGCGACACCCGATATCTCGAACGCGGGGCATTCCAGCCGGGTCCTGCGCGACGCCCGCGGGTGGGAGAAACCCAGTGATCACGCCCCGGTTTTTGCCACTTTCGACCTATAACAGCACAAATCTGCCCTTGGTTTCCGCGACGCGCGGCTGCATATAAGGCGCAAGTTTGAACCGGAGACGTATCGCCATGGACCTTCTGAACACTGCCACCGGCCCTGCCGCCACTGACCTGATCAAGGACGGGTCCGAGGCCACGTTTATGGCCGACGTCGTCGAAGCCTCGCAAGACGTGCCGGTCATTGTCGACTTCTGGGCTCCGTGGTGCGGCCCCTGCAAAACCTTGGGCCCGATGCTGGAAGAGGCCGTCACCGCCGCCAAGGGCGCGGTCAAGATGGTCAAGATCAATGTCGACGAGGCGCAGATGATCGCAGGCCAGTTGCGCATTCAGTCGATCCCGACCGTCTATGCGTTTCACAAGGGCCAGCCTGTTGATGGTTTTCAGGGCGCGCTGCCGGGATCCGAGATCAAAGCGTTCATCGACCGCGTGATCGAAGCGGCGGGTGGCGAAAGCCCCGGTGGACAGTTGGACGAAGCCGTCTCCGCAGCCGAGGAAATGCTGGTCGAGGGCGCGGCCACGGATGCCGCCCAGACCTTTGCCGCCATTCTGGGCGAAGACCCCAACCACGCCGGTGCCTATGGCGGGCTGGTGCGCGCCCATATTGCGGCGGATGATCTGGAGCAGGCCGAAGCGATCCTGAACGGCGCCCCGGCCGAGATATCCAACGCGCCCGAATTGGAAGCTGCCCATGCGCAGTTGGAACTGGCCAAACAAGCTGCCGATGCCGGCCCCGTGGCCGAGCTGAAGGCGGCGGTTGAGGCCGACCCCGACAACCATCAGGCCCGGTTCGATCTGGCGCAGGCGCTGCACGCGAACGGCGATGTGGAAGAGGCCGTCGCGCAATTGCTGGACCTGTTCCGTCGCGATCGCGAATGGAATGAAGGCGCGGCCAAGGCGCAGCTCTTCACGATCTTTGATGCGCTCAAGCCCAATGATCCGATTGTTCTGAACGGGCGGCGTAAGCTCAGCTCGATGATATTTGCCTAATTTCCGATCAGAGCTACACTCGGGTACATGATGCATCCCGCCGACCTGCCGGAAACGGTTTCCGTATTCCCTCTGCCCGGGGCGCTGCTGCTGCCCCGCGCGCGCCTGCCGCTGCATATCTTCGAGCCGCGCTATCTGCAGATGATGGATGATGCGTTGAAAACACCGGAACGATTGATCGGGATGGTGCAACCCAACCCGTCTGCCAGCGACGACGCGCGTCTTCACCAGATCGGCTGCGCAGGCCGAGTGACGCAGTTTTCCGAGACCGAGGATGGGCGCTATCTGATCACGCTGTCCGGAGTCTCGAGGTTCCGAATCCGGTCAGAGTTGGACGCTTTCACCCCCTATCGCCGCTGTGCCGTGTCGTGGGAGGGGTTCGACCGCGATCTGGGTAAAACCGAACAGGATGACGGGTTCAATCGTCCGCGTTTCCTGAACCTGTTGGAAAAGTTCTTTTCGTCGCAAAACCTATCGACGGATTGGGACACGTTGAAAGATGCGGATGATGAGCTGCTGGTGAATTCGCTGTCGATGTTGCTGGATTTCGACCCCGAAGAAAAACAGGCGCTACTTGAGGCACCCTGTTTGCGCACCCGCCGCGAGACCTTGGTAACATTGATCGAATTTGCGATGCGCGGCGGATCGAACGAGGACCACTTACAATGACTGTACACGCGTTTGACCGCCACATGCTTGAGGCGCTGATCTGTCCGCAGACCCACACGACCCTGCATTATGACGCGGACAAGCAAGAGTTGGTGTCGAAAGCCGCCGGGCTGGCGTTTCCGATCCGCAATGGCATTCCTGTTATGCTGGTCGATGAGGCGCGCGAGCTGGACTAGATCGCGCGGCCTTGCAGCAGTTTGGGCAGGTCTCCGGTCAACCCTGCGGCCTCGCGCACAAAGCCGCGCCGTAGGCCTGGCAGCGATCCGACGATCCCCATCCCGATATCGCGGCCCATCCGCAGCAGCGGATTATCGTTGGAAAACAGCTTGTTGAACACATCCGTCGCCATTGCCAGAGAGGCCGTGTCGAACCTCCGCCATTCCTGAAAGCGCTCCAGCACCAGCACCGATCCGATATCCTCGCCGCGTCGTCCGGCCAAGGTCAGAACCTCGGCCAATGCGCCCACATCGCGCAAACCGGCGTTCAGCCCTTGGCCTGCAATCGGGTGCATCCCGTGGGCGGCATCCCCGACCAGAGCCATGCGGTCACCGATAAAGGAATTGGCGATGGTCAGGTTCAGCGGATAGGTGAACCGGTCTCCGGCGATACGAATGTCGCCCAGAAAATCGCCGAACCGGGGGCGCAGGACTTGCAGATAATCGGCCTGGGGCAGCGCATTGATGCGCTCGGCAGCCTCGGTCCTTTCGCTCCAGACGATCGAGCTGCGATTGCCGGTCAGTGGCAGGATCGCCAGAGGGCCGGGCGGCATGAAGAACTGATGCGCGATACCGTGATGGGGCAGGTCATGTTCAATCGCACAGACCAGCGCGGTTTGGCCGTAATCCCACCCCGTCCGCTTGATCCCTGCGCGCGCGGCGGTGCCGCTGCGGCGGCCATCGCAGCCCACCAGCAGCCCACCCGAAACGGTCGCGCCATCATCCAGTGTCAGGGTCACACCGGTCGCGTCAGCCTCTTGCGCGACAACCGTGCGTCCGTTGATCTGCGTGATCCGGGTCTCCTCGGCCATGGCGTCCAGAAAGGCGCGGCGCAGGTGGCGGTCTTCGACCATAAAGCCCATCGGGCCCTCTTCGATCTCGGCATGGTCGAAATGCATGAAGAACGGAGAGGGGCCCGCGCCCGCATGTCCATCCGTGACCTTGATCTCCAGCATGGGCTGGGCGTGATCGGCGACCTTGCCCCACACACCCACTGCATCCAGCAGCCGTTGCGAGGCCAGCGCCAGTGCATAGGCACGTCCGTCAAACGCCGCGTTCTTGCGGACTTTTTGGGCCAAACTGTCGATGACGGTGACGGAATGCCCCGTCTGTGCCAGCGCCAAAGCCAAAGCCGGGCCATTCAGGCCGCCGCCTACGATCAGGATATCGGTCTTGTGTTCCATGCCCCGCAATATGCGCCCCCTTTCGGGATTGTCCATGTGCGGTCCTGTCGCTACCGTCCCGTCAGCAGAATTTTCCAAGGGGGCAGGGATGCAGGACTGGTTGACCATGACGGCGTGTGATCTGGGGCGGGGGATCGGCATGGGCCAGATTGACCCGGTCGAGCTGACCGAGACCTATCTGACCGCCATCGACGCCCATCCCTACCGCGACCGCATCTATGCGCGCGTCACCCACGACCGCGCCCGGGCCGAGGCCAAAGCCGCGCAGGATCGCGCTGCGCTGGGTCTGCGCCGGTCACTGCTGGACGGGGTTCCGATCAGCTGGAAAGACCTGTTCGATACCGCGGGCACCGGGACCGAGGCCGGATCGGCCCTGCTGAAAGGCCGGGTGCCGCAGGCGGACGCGGTTGTCGTGCGCAACGCCACGGCCATGGGCACGGTCTGTCTGGGCAAAACCCATATGAGCGAGCTGGCCTTCTCGGGCCTTGGTCTGAATCCCATCACCGACACGCCGCCCTGCATTGATGATGTGGATGCCGTGCCGGGCGGGTCATCCTCGGGCGCGGCGGCCTCGGTCGCTTGGGGCTTGGCGGCTTGTGGGATAGGGTCCGACACCGGAGGCTCGGTGCGTATTCCGTCCGCATGGAACAATCTGGTGGGTCTGAAAACAACTGCTGGGCGGGTCAGCCTTGAAGGCACGGTGCCGCTGTGCCTGCGCTTCGACACTGTGGGCCCGCTGGCCCGGTCGGTTGAGGACGCGGCGCATATGCTGGCCCTGTTGGAAGGCGGCACACCCGCCGATCTGCGTGGGGCCAGCCTGAAAGGCCGCCGCTTTGCCGATCTGCAAAATATCGCCAAGGATAACCTGCGCGACACTCCTCGCGTCGCTTATGACAGCGCGCTGGAGCGTCTGCGCGATGCCGGGGCCGAGATCGTACCGCTGGAAGTGCCCGAACTGGCGGATGCGATGGCGCTGTCCGGTGTGCTTTACACGACCGAGGCCTATGGCCTGTGGCGCGATGTGATCGAAGCCAACCCGGACGCGATGTATCCAGAAATCCTCGAACGGTTCCGCACGGGCAAGAATGTCTCGGGTGCGGATTACATCGCGGCGTGGTCCAAGCTGAAGGCCTCTCGCGCTGCCTGGGATGCGGCCACATCCGGGTTTGATGCTGTTCTGGCACCGACTGCTCCGATTCTACCGCCTAATCTGGATCGGTTGCTGACCGATCACGACTATTACGTCACTGAAAACCTGCTTGCTTTGCGCAACACGCGGATCGGCAACCTGATGGGTCTGGCCGCGCTGACCTTACCGACAGGAACACCGGGCTGCGGGGTGATGATGATGGGCTATCCTGGGTCCGAGGAGGCTCTGCTACGGATCGGATCGGCGGCCGAGGCGGCATTGGCCTGAATGCCACAATCCCCTGATTCGCCATCACTTTGGCTGGACGAAACGGGGTGCGGCCTGTAACCTGCCTGAAAACGGGGCGCTATGATCCCGAACTTGAGGCAGTAGATATGAATTTCCCCGAGCGGTTTTCGAACCTACCGGAATACGCTTTCCCGCGTCTGCGCACCCTGTTGGACCACCATCAACCGGGCGGCGATGTGATTCACATGACTATCGGCGCGCCGATGCACGATTTCCCGGCCTGGGTGACGGATGTCATCTCTGAGAATGCCGCAGGGTTTCAAGGTTATCCGCCCAACGAAGGCTCACCCGAGCTGCGTGGCGCGATCACCGACTGGATCGCGCGCCGCTATGGCGTGACGATGGACCCCGACACCAACGTGATGGCCCTGAATGGCACGCGCGAGGGGCTGTATAACGCCGCCATGGCGTTGTGCCCCGAGGAAAAGAATGGCCAGAAGCCGGTCATCCTGTGCCCGAACCCGTTCTATCAGGTCTATATGGTGGCCTCGATCTCGGTCGCGGCGGACCCTGTTTTTGTATCGGCCACTGCTGCCACTGGACACCTTCCCGATTATGCAGGCCTGCCCGAGGATGTGCTAAACCGCACCGTCGCGGCCTATATCTGTTCACCCGCCAACCCTCAGGGCGCTGTGGCCTCACGCGACTATTGGGCCGAACTGATCGGGTTGGCGGAAAAGTACGATTTCCGCATCTTCGCGGATGAATGCTATTCCGAGATCTACCGTGACGAGGCACCGGTCGGCGCACTGACCGTCGCGCAAGAGATGGGCGCAGACCCTGAACGTGTGGTGCTGTTCAACTCACTCTCGAAGCGGTCGAACCTGGCTGGGCTGCGCTCGGGTCTGATTGCGGGCGGGCCGGATACGATCAAACGGGTCAAACAGCTGCGCAACTATGCCGGATCGCCACTGCCTTTGCCGTTGCAGGCCGCCGCCGCACGTGTTTGGGCGGACGAGGAGCATGTCATCCAGAACCGCGCGCTTTATCAGGAAAAATACGCCATCGCGGATGACGTGTTTGCAGGTGTGCAAGGCTATATGTCACCCGAGGCTGGGTTTTTCCTGTGGCTACCGGTCGATAACGGCGAAGAGACCGCATTGAAGCTCTGGCGTGAAACCGGGCTTCGGGTTCTGCCAGGCGCATATCTTTCCCAAGGCGATCCGGGACAAAACCCGGGCGAGCATTTTATTCGGGCCGCGCTTGTGGCTCCAAAAACAGAGTTGCAGCAGGGGCTGATTACGCTCCGCGACTGCATCTATTCGTGAGGTACGAGGGCAAAATGGCATCATTGAACGCGCGCAACCGCGATCCATTGCTGGACAGTACAACGCAAGCCGCCATTGAGCGGCGCAGCAAGGAGTTGATTGGGATTGCCTTGATCCTGCTGGGGCTGGCAGCTGCTGCTATGATCTGGTCCTACACGCCGGATGATCCGAACTGGATGGTCTCGACCGATGCGCCGGTGCAGAACTGGATGGGGCGTATTGGTGCGTCTATCGCGGCGCCCTTGTTCATGATCGTGGGCTGGGGCAGCTGGAGCATTGCCTTGGTTCTGATCGGCTGGGGCGTGCGATTTGCGGGACATTTTGGCGAGGATCGCGCGATTGCCCGGTTGATCTTTGCGCCGATCTGGATTGCCGTCGTCTCGGTCTATGCAGCGACCTTGGTGCCCGATGAGGCTTGGCGTTCGACCCATAGTTTCGGCCTTGGAGGGCTGTTTGGCGACACTGTCATGGGCGCGTTGCTAACCCTGTTGCCGGTCGCATCGCATTTCGTGGTCAAGCTGATGTCGCTGGCCATGGCGCTCGGGATGCTGGCGCTGGGCATTTTCGTCTTGGGCTTTACGAAGGACGATGTGCGCAAAGGCTTCCGGGCTTTTTTGCTGGGCTTGGTGATGTCTTACGACACGCTGATGAACCTGCTGGGCCGCAGTGCGTCGGCAACCGCGCAGGCGGCTCGTGACCGCCGCGCGCAATGGGATGAGCGCAAAGCCGCGCGTGTCGAAGCCGCCGAAGCCGTGTTCGACGATGACTTGGCTTACGCCGATCCGCTGTTCGAAGAGCCTCCGCTGACTGCGCCCGAGCCCGTGAAATCGGGCTTGCTGTCGCGTATCCCCGATCTGATCCGCCGCCCGGATCCCATGCCCGAGCCTGAATTGATTGACCGCGAGCCTATCGCCGATTTTGAAGAGATGCCGGGCGAAGACCGCATCCGGTCCAAGATTTCCGCCGCTGTGCGCAACCGTAAGGTCGCCGCGGGTGAGATGACGCCCGAACATGACCCGAACCTGCCGCTGACTAAAGGGCGGGGGCGTGGGCCTGATCCGTTGATCCTGAACTCTGGTGCGGGCGAATTGCCGCCGGAACCGCCGATGACCTCGACTGGTTTGCCACCCGAGCCGATGCTGACGGCAGAACCAACCGAGTGGCAGGAACCTCTGCATCAGGATTTTGCGCCCGAGCCGGACTATGATGAGGCCGTGTTCGAGGATGAGCCGATGGTTGAACCCGAGCCCGCCCCTGAGTCGCGCCCGGCGATGAAAATCCCGGTGGCTGAACCGCGCAAACCGGTTGTCGCGCAACCTGTGCGTCGCGCGCCGCAGCCTTCGCGCCGCGCGCAGGCCGAAGCGCAACCTGCGCTGTCGTTCGAGGACAAGCATTCCGATTTCGAATTGCCGCCTTTGGGCCTGCTGGCCAACCCCGCCAGCATTCAGCGCCATCACCTCAGCGATGAGGCGTTGGAGGAAAACGCCCGGATGCTGGAAAACGTTCTGGATGACTATGGCGTCAAGGGGGAGATCGTCAGCGTTCGCCCGGGTCCGGTTGTTACTATGTACGAACTAGAGCCCGCACCCGGTCTGAAAGCCAGTCGTGTGATCGGTTTGGCCGACGATATCGCACGCTCGATGTCGGCGCTGTCGGCGCGGGTTTCGACTCTGCCGGGGCGCTCGGTCATCGGCATCGAACTGCCCAATGAGAACCGTGAGATGGTGGTGCTGCGTGAAATCCTTGCCAGCCGTGATTTCGGCGACGGCAACCATGCGCTGCCGTTGGCCTTGGGTAAGGATATCGGAGGGGAGTCGGTCGTGGCGAACCTTGCCAAGATGCCCCACCTGCTGATCGCAGGGACCACAGGGTCCGGTAAATCGGTGGCGATCAACACGATGATCCTGTCGCTGCTCTATAAGTTGACGCCTGATGAATGCCGCCTGATCATGATCGACCCCAAGATGCTGGAATTGTCTGTTTATGATGGAATCCCGCATCTGCTGTCGCCCGTTGTGACCGACCCAAAAAAGGCGGTTGTCGCCCTTAAATGGGTCGTGGGCGAGATGGAGGACCGCTATCGCAAGATGTCCAAAATGGGCGTGCGCAACATCGCGGGCTACAACGGTCGAGTGAAGGATGCGTTGGCCAAGGGCGAGATGTTCAGCCGCACGGTCCAGACCGGTTTTGACGACGAGACCGGAGAACCCACCTTCGAGACCGAAGAATTCGCGCCCGAGGCGATGCCCTATATCGTCGTTATCGTCGACGAGATGGCCGACCTGATGATGGTCGCGGGGAAAGAGATCGAGGCGTGTATTCAACGTCTGGCGCAGATGGCGCGGGCCTCGGGTATTCACCTGATCATGGCGACGCAGCGGCCTTCGGTTGATGTGATCACCGGCACGATCAAGGCAAACTTCCCCACCCGGATCTCGTTCCAGGTGACCTCGAAAGTCGACAGCCGGACCATTTTGGGCGAGATGGGCGCCGAGCAACTGCTGGGGCAGGGCGACATGCTCTATATGGCTGGCGGGGCCAAAATCACCCGTTGCCACGGCCCGTTCGTGTCGGACGAAGAGGTCGAAGAAATCGTCAACCACCTGAAACAGTTCGGCCCGCCCGATTACATGAGCGGTGTCGTCGATGGCCCGGCCGAGGAAAAGGCCGACAATATCGATGCAGTTCTTGGCCTGAATACCGGTGGCAACACCAATGGCGAGGATGCTTTGTACGATCAGGCGGTGGCGATTGTGATCAAGGATCGCAAATGCTCGACCTCGTATATCCAGCGGAAACTTGCCATCGGTTACAACAAAGCCGCCCGACTGGTTGAGCAGATGGAGGACGAAGGCGTTGTTTCCGCAGCCAATCATGTCGGAAAGCGCGAAATCCTCATCCCCGAGCAATAGGATATTTAATAACAAGGGCAAAGCGCCTATCTGTGCCTTATGAAACAGATTGCTTTTGCCCTTGCTTTGACATTGGCCGCACCCGCCGCGTGGGCCGCGGACAAGCTGCCATTGTCGCAGATATCAAACTATCTGAACGAGTTGAAAACCGTTCAGACCACCTTCACTCAGGTCAATGATGACGGGTCGCTCAGCACCGGTAAGCTGTGGATTGAACGGCCGGGCAAAATGCGGTTCGAATACGACCCGCCTAACAGCGCTGTTGTTCTGGCGCGGGCTGGGACGGTTCAGATTTTCGACCCAAAGTCCAATCAACCACCCGAGCAATACCCCTTGCGGCGCACACCGCTGTCATTGGTTCTGGCGAGGAACGTGAACTTGGCTCAGGCGAATATGGTGGTCGGGCACGACTTTGATGGCACGGCTACGGTCGTGACAGCGCAAGATCCCAAAAACCCGGATTCGGGCCGGATCGAACTGATGTTTACCGGCGATCCGGTAGAGCTGCGCAAATGGGTGATCCATGACAACGCAGGCAGCCAGACTACGGTCTTGCTAGGGCCGCTTGAGACGGGCAGGAACCTGGATAACAACCTCTTCTCGCGCCGGACCAGAAGCGGGTCAGGCAATCGCTGACCCGCTGACCTTTTAGTAACGGCAGCCTGACAGTTGTGCCTGATACAGTTTGGCGCGTGCATCTACATTGTTGGCGACGTTCAACAGCCAAGTTTTGCTGTAATGACTGCCGCGAGCATAGCCGGTATGGCCCTCATGATACGCCAGATACTGGTTACGCGTGTCGTGCAGTTGGATCCCATTGCGATCTAGACTTTTGGTCATGTACCAGCCGATAAAGTCGGACGCATCACGGATACGGTCCCGCTTGGCACGGCGTTTGCCGGTCTCGCGCTGGTATTCCTCCCACGTGCCGTCCAAAGCTTGGCTAAAGCCATAGGCGCTGCTTTGGCGGCCCATCGGGATGACACCCAGCACGTATTGGTGTGGAGTGCGCGCATCGTGCCGATAGCGGCTTTCCTGATAGATTGTCGCCATCTGTACGTGAACTGGGACACCCCATTTCCGTTCTGTGGTTTTGAATGCCTTGATAAAGTCGGGCCGCTCGCGCGCAATGCTGCACGCGTCATTCAGCTTGCTGGGCGGCTGTTTCGAGCCGCCACTACAGGATGCCAAAAGCAGCACCCCGAAGAGTACGATAAGAATTCTGCTCATGTGCCTCGTGCCTTTTTTCTTTATTCTAGCGCAAATTGAGCGTTTAGGAAATCACAATCGTTACAGCACAATAGCTAGAATTATAGGCATTGCGCCCACCGACATCACGGTCGAGACCATAACCATACCCGCTACTGCGTCCGCGTCGGCTTCGAAGCGTTCGGCCAGCAAGTAAGAGGTCACGGCCACGGGCGCACACATTTGCAGCACCAGAACACCGAATGCGACCGAATCCAAAGCGAACGCCAGTGCGATACCCCAGCCAAGCGCGAAACAGACCGCCAGTTTCAACGCTGAAAGCCAGATAGCTTGCCCCAAATTCCGGGTGGTCAGGCGCGCTATTGCGACGCCGACAGTGATCAGCATCATTGGAATAGCCATTTGTCCCAATAGATCCAGTGTATTGGTCAGGAACAGTGGCGTTTCCCACCCGCGCCACAGAAATAGCGCGCCTAGCAAAGTGGCCCATACCATCGGTTCGCGTGCTACTTTGCCAAACGCGCCTTTGCCAGCAACCAGATAAATCCCGTATGTAAAAGAGAAAAGTGCAGTGACGGCCAGAAAGATCACGGCAAATCCAAGCCCGGCCTGGCCAAAGGCAAAAATGCAAAGCGGTAGCCCCAAATTGCCCGTGTTTCCAAAGATGAGCGGTGCAAGGTAGGTTCTGCGATCCAGCCCGGAAAACCGCACAAATAAACCGAATGCGACAGCAAGTACCAGATGGCCAACAATGGCCGCCAGTGTGAATCGCGTCAGCTCGCCTGCGGGAATCTCAGTTTGCATAAGGGCAACAAAAATAAGGCTGGGTACTGCAAGCGTGACCGCCAAACGAGTCACGAATTCCAGTCGGTATTCGAATCCGAACCTGACCCACGCATAGCCGATTCCGGCCAAAAGAAAGACCGGAGCAACAATTTCAAACACTGTCAGTAAGAGGTTCACAGACTGTTTCCCTTAATTTCCGATCATTGATTGGCATTTCAGCGCATAAAAGAGTAGTAAGACCTTTGGGGGCTGAAGATATGCTGAAGACAAACGCCAAGTACCGTCTGGGTCAGGTGGTTCGCCACAAAAAACATCCCTTCCGAGGGGTCATTTTTGATGTGGATCCGGAATTCTCGAACACGGAAGAATGGTATCAAGCGATACCGGAAGACAGTCGTCCGCTCAGGGAACAACCGTTCTATCATTTGCTGGCCGAAAACGACCAATCCTTCTATGTTGCTTATGTTTCTGAACAAAATCTGGTTGCTGACCAGTCGGGCGAACCGGTGGAACATCCCGATATTCCCGACATGTTCGGTCCGTTCGAAAACGGTGCGTACCCTTTGCACTTTCACCTGAACTGACAACGGGGCAGTCGGCGCTTGGTCAGTAGCCAAGCGCGCAACCGTCTTTTCTGGGATCGCTTGCGCCTTCAAGCACACCGTCCTCTTTGATGAGGATTGCCTGGGCACCGCCGAGCGGGGTTTCCGGAATTTCAACTTTGTGACCCATGTCGCCTAATTGTTCAGCCACCTTGCGCGGAATTCCGCGCTCGAGTTTCAGTACACCCCCATCAGCGAATGCGCGTGGCGCGTCGATGCTGGTCTGAAGGTCCAAACCGTGATCGGTGAGGTTCGACAACAGGCGCGCATGGCCAGTTGGCTGGAACGCTCCGCCCATCACGCCGAAGGGCATGGTGATCCGGTTGTCCTGCATGACCATGCCTGGAATGATGGTATGCATCGGGCGTTTGCCGCCGCCCATTTCGTTGGGGTGGCCCTGTTGCAGCGTGAACCCAGCGCCGCGGTTTTGCAGCAAAATCCCATATTTCTCAGATGCGATGCCCGAGCCAAAACTGTGGAAGATCGAATAGATCAGTGAAACTGCCATTCGGTCGCGATCGACGACGGTGATATAGATCGTATCTTTGTGAATTGCCTCAGTGACCGGTGCAGCAGCTGGCATCGCGCGATTGGGCTCGATTAACGCGGCTAAGCTGTCGGCAATACCCTGATCAGTGAACTTCTGAGCCTGTGCCATATGATCGGGGTCAGCAATGAACCGGTTGCGGGCGTCATAGGCCAATTTTGAGGCTTCAGCCTCAATATGAATACGCTCGACCCCGAACGGGTCCATACCGGACAGATCAAAGTTCTTCAGAATATTAAGCAGAAGAATCGCCGTGGCCCCCTGACCGTTGGGCGGATGTTCGAACAGTTCGGTGTCATGGTACCAGCCGCTCACCGGTTTCGTCTTGGAAAAGGCGGTCGAGGCGAAGTCCGCTTCTGTATGTACGCCGCCGCGGCTTGTCAGGGCATCGATCATGTCCTGCGCGATGTCCCCGGTGTAAAACGCATCCCTGCCGTATTTGGCAATCTGCCGCAGCACCTGGGCCTGACCGGGCGCGCAAAAAACCTGCCCGATTTCGGGTGCGGCCCCGTTGAACAGATAGTGGTCTCGTGCGGCGCCTTGCAGGTTGGGTGCGCCCGATATCCAGTCAAATGCCACCCGCGGCGCGACCGGAACCCCGATTTCGGCATAATGAACGGCGGGTTGAAGAATGGTTTCAAGCCCGAGTTTTCCCTCGGTATCAGCCAAATGGCAAAATGCATCCACCGCACCGGGGATTGTCACAGCTTCGGGCGTGTTCAAGGGTACAGTCTCCAAACCCTTGGCGCGCAGGTCTTGCGCTTTGGCCGAAGCAGGCGCGCGACCTGATCCGTTAAGAGCCCGAACTTTGTTTTCGCCCGCACGATTGAAAAGTACAAAGCAATCGCCGCCGATACCGGTCATTTGCGGCTCGCAAATTCCCAACAAGACCGCTCCTGCGATCGCGGCGTCCATCGCATTGCCGCCCTGCTGCAGAATTTGCAACGCAACCTGAGCCGCCAAAGGATGTGACGTGGCACACATGCCTTCGGTTGCCAGAACCTGTGACCGGCCCGGTGTATGGAAATCGCGCATAGTGATGCTCCCGTGACTGAACGCGCCGAACGTATCGCGCGGGTTGGTATTGTCCAGTCAAATCAAGGGGAAGTTCCTCGGCGCCGTTCACTGGGTGGGGGCTGTGACACTAGGCGCCGAGGGAAGCTATCTGAGCTACGAGTTAACTTTTGCTCTTTGTTTGCGGCGCGACAATGGTCTGATCTGGGCGTTATTGTGACATTTTCGGTCTAGCCCAAGCGTGGAAAGTCAAAGCGCAGGGACAGACGATTGCAGCCGTTCGTGTGTTCATAACGGATTTCGCTGGTCAATTCATGGATCAGAAACCAGCCAAACCCACCTTCGGGCAGATCATCCAGCGAGGAGCCAAGCGGGGCAGGGACCCCGTCAGGTACGCGAAACCCCGGCAGTGGGTTGCCTGTGTCCGAGATCAGGATCTCAAGCCAGTTTTCGTGCAATCGGCATCTGACCTTGACCTTTGCCGGTGTAATTCCCGCATATGCGTGTTCAACGACATTATTGATCGCCTCGGCCAGCGCGATCTTGACGTCGGCAGCTTTGTGTTGCGGCAGGCCCTGAGCTTCTAGGCAGGTGCTAATTCTGGCGATGCCAGTGCTGGCTTCAGCCTCGGTCGCGGCAAAGTTCAAATCCATGCAATTCTCGTCACACATGGCCATTGCGCCCATTCAGATCCGTCAGTCCGCCGCAGCCGTCAGCGCATCGTCCAATGTCGGGTACAGCTTGAACACCGTATCCATGCGCGTTAGCCGAAACACCTTTTCGACAAATGGGTGCAGCCCGGCCAAATCCAGGCGTCTTTCGCTGCCGAGTTGCTTCATCGACGCCACGATGGCCCCAAGCCCGCTGGAATCAATGAATTCCACATCCGTCAAATCCAGAACGACCCGTGGCGCCCCGCCTTGTGCCGTGCTTCGCATGTCTTCTTTGAACTGGATGGCCATCGCGGCATCAATCCGGTCGGAATGGACCGTAATGACCTGCGTTGTGTCAGTCGTTTTGCTGGTCAGGCTCATACGCGACTATCCTTCAAACTGAAAATAAATGGTAGAAATACGCTAGACGGCAAATCTTACCATTCGGTATCCAAAGGTAGGGAAGTTGAGAGGAGCATCCGTATGAAACAGGTCGTGATCGCAGGGGCTGCACGCACTCCGATGGGTGGATTTCAGGGGATGTTCGACGGGGTCACCGCTGCCGAACTAGGTGGGGCCGCAATCCGTGCGGCGCTTGATGGTGCACAGGCCGACACAGTGGACGAGGTTTTGATGGGCTGCGTTTTGCCGGCCGGTCAGGGTCAGGCGCCGGCGCGGCAGGCGGGCTTTGCTGCCGGGCTTGGCGAGGACGTTCCCGCCACCACACTGAACAAGATGTGCGGGTCGGGCATGAAGGCTGCGATGATTGCGTACGACCAAATCGCCTTGGGTCATTCCGACACGATGATTGCCGGCGGGATGGAGAGTATGACGAACGCACCTTATCTGCTGCCCAAGATGCGTGGCGGTGCTCGGATTGGTCATGGGCAGGTCGTAGACCACATGTTTCTGGATGGGCTCGAGGATGCCTATGACAAAGGCCGTTTGATGGGAACCTTCGCCGAGGATTGTGCCGAGGCGTATCAGTTCACGCGTGAAGAGCAGGATGAATACGCCGTGCGTTCGTTGTCCAACGCGCTGTCCGCGCAGGAAACCGGGGCTTTTGACGCCGAGATCACACCTGTCGTGACCCGCTCTCGTAAGGGAGAGATCACTCATTCGGCTGATGAACAACCGCAATCGGCGCGTCCCGAAAAAATTCCGACGCTAAAACCAGCATTTCGCAAAGACGGGACGGTAACGGCAGCCAACTCCTCCTCTATCTCGGACGGTGCTGCCGCTCTGGTTCTGGCGTCGACCGATGCTGCCGAGGCCCGCGGGCTTACCATACGCGCGCGCATTCTTGGCCATGCCAGCTTTGCTCAGGCACCGGGTTTGTTCACCACTGCTCCGGTTCCTGCGGCGCAGTCCTTGTTGGCTAAAATCGGGTGGTCCAAGGACGATGTGGATCTGTGGGAAGTCAACGAAGCCTTTGCGGTCGTGCCCATGGCCTTCATGCGCGAGATGGGCCTGCCCCGTGACATCGTCAATGTCAACGGAGGGGCCTGTGCGCTAGGGCACCCAATCGGCGCTTCGGGCGCACGGATCATGGTCACGCTTTTGAATGCGTTGGAAAAGCGGAACCTCAAACGGGGTGTGGCGGCCATCTGCATTGGTGGCGGTGAAGGGACGGCGATCGCAATCGAACGGGTTTGACGCTTTGGCGTTTTCGGCATAGGTCGCTGCACAAAGCAAATTGATCCGGACCAGTGACCATGACCGTCGACTATGCGCAGCTTGCTAAAGCCATTGCCGCTCTGACCGAGGGTGAAACGGATGAGGTCGCCCTGATGGCGACCGTCACCTGCGAGGTGCATCACAGCGATGATCGCTTTAACTGGACCGGGTTTTATCGGGTGACCGAGCCCGACCTGCTTAAGATTGGTCCCTACCAAGGTGGCCACGGTTGTCTTGTCATCCCCTTTAGCCGTGGCGTTTGTGGCGCAGCGGCCCGGACCCAAGAGGTGCAGCTTGTGGCTGACGTGGACGCATTTCCCGGCCATATCGCCTGTGCGTCCTCAACCCGGTCGGAACTGGTGCTGCCTGTCTTTGACGCGCAGGGTGAGGTGATCGCAGTGTTTGATATCGACAGCGATCTGCCCGATGCGTTTACTCAGGCAGATGCCGATGGGCTTGCCTCTATCCTCCGCGATGTGTTCGCACGCTGAGGTCGGTTAGCCCAGCAGCGGGGGCAGAAAGGTGAAGGCAGCATAGCAAGCAGCGGCCTGACCGATCAGGATTGCAAATAACCACCTCGAAAATCCCCGTTTGCGGGTCTTGTGGCGGAATATCCACCGCCCGACTATGGCTCCGGGGCTGCCACCCAGCGCAGCCAGCCATAGCAGACGACGTTCCGGCACACGGCGCTTGCGCCGCCGAGCGCGAAGTTTGTCCCAGCCAAAGGCCAGCAGGGTCAGGGTATTGATCGCCCAAAGATACATCACTGCAATCCACATGCGTGACCGATACCGAACGTGGCCGCGTTACCCAAGTGAAAAAACGCTTGGTTTTTTCATCGATTCGCGCCATCGTGAAAAACAGGGATGAAATTTCACGACAACACGGAGCGGTAATTGAACTCGCAGGCCCCCCAAAGCGCGACCCTTGGTGCTGATATCCGCGCCCTGCGCAAAGCGCGCGGGCTGACGCTGAGTGAGATTGCGGCAAAGCTGAACCGCTCGGTCGGGTGGCTTAGCCAGGTCGAGCGGGATATGTCCGATCCGTCCATCTCGGACCTGCGACAGATGGCTGATTGTCTGGGCGTGCCCATGTCGATGCTGTTTGCCCATTCTGCCGCCCCGGCGGATGAACAGGGATATGTGGTCCGCGCCGGATCACGCCGCCCGATGGGATCGGGCGAAGAAGGACTGATCGAGGAATTGCTATCGCCCGATCTGACCGATGATTTTGAGATGGTGCATTCCACCTTCGAGCCCCGCTCGCAGATGCAGACCCCCGCCGACCGCCCGACGCAAGAGGTGGGCTATATGATCTCGGGGCGGCTGGACCTGACGATTGGCGGGCGGCAGTTTTCGGTCGGGCCGGGGGACAGTTTCCGCATCAAACACGAATCCTATCACTGGGCGAACCCCTATGATGAGCCCGCCGTGGCCATCTGGGTTATCGCCCCGCCGGTGTATTGAATGAGCTTCGAGGCCTGGACCCTATTCGCCCTGTTCTGGGTGGTGTTCGTCACCACACCGGGACCGAATGCGGTCAATTGTATCTCAAACGGGATGAGCCTGCCCTTTGCCAAGGCGATGTTGGGCGTGCTGGCGATCCTGACACAGGCCAGCGCCTTTCTGGTCCTGTCGGCGCTGGGCGTCACGGCGCTGATCGCGGCCTCACCCACCGGGTTTTTCATCGCCAAACTGATCGGCGCGGGGTTCTTGATCTGGATGGGCATCCGCGGCTGGATCAATGCCAGCAAACCCGCGCCCGCGACCGAGCGACCCGCGCGCCACGTCTATCTGCACGCACTGGCGGTGGCGACGATCAACCCCAAAAGCGTGGCCGGGTATCTGGCGGCCTTCTCGCAATTCGTGCAGCCCGACGTGCCGGTCTGGCAGCAGATGGGGGTGATCATGCCCACCGCGCTGGTCATCACAACGCTCAGCTACACGGGGTTCACCCTGCTGGGTGCGCTGATGGGCAAGGCTGCGCTGGGGGCTGTGTTCAACATCTGGGTCCGCCGCGTGATGGCGACCTGTTTCATCATCTACGGCGTGTTGCTGGGCACCAGCGCAACGCCTACAGCAAGGGGGTAAAGACATGCACACCGGTTCCTGCCTCTGCGGCAAGGTCGCCTTCAACATTGACGGAGACCTCGCCGCACCCAACGTCTGCCATTGCGGCCAATGCCGCAGGCAATCGGGTCATCTGTGGGCCTCCTGCGAGACGCATGAAGACAACCTCAGCTTTACCTCCAGTGAGACGCTGGGTTGGTATCGCGCCTCGGACATCGCCAAGCGCGGCTTTTGCAGCGCCTGCGGCTCGTTCCTGTTTTGGCAGCACAATGATGAGGACACGATTGCGGTTTCAATAGGGTCTCTGGACGAGCCCACCGGGCTGAAACTCGCCCAACATATCTTCGTCGCCGACAAGGGCGACTACTACGACATTCAGGACGATCTGCCCCAGCGGGCATACTAACAGGGAAGCAAAACCATGAGTGATTTTCCAACCAAGGCCCGTGTGGTCATCATCGGCGGCGGCGTCGTCGGCTGTTCATCGCTTTATCATCTGGCCAAGAAGGGCTGGACCGACTGCGTTCTGCTGGAAAAGAACGAGTTGACGGCCGGGTCCACCTGGCACGCGGCGGGCAATGTGCCGACATTCTCGACCTCGTGGGCGATCATGAACATGCAACGCTATTCGACCGAGCTGTATTCGCGGCTGGCAGATGAGGTTGATTACCCGATGAACTACCACGTTTCGGGCTCGATCCGTCTGGCGCACAGCAAGGAACGGATGCAGGAGTTCGAACGCGCCCTGTCCATGGGCCGCTACCAAGGCATCCCGATGGAGATGTGGACCGCCGAAGAGGCCAAGGAACGCTATCCGTTCCTTGAAACCCATGACCTTGAGGGCGTGCTTTACGATCCGACCGACGGCGACATCGACCCGGCGCAACTGACGCAGGCTCTGGCCAAAGGCGCGCGGGACATGGGGCAAAAAATCATCCGTTTCTGCCCGGCGATTGGCGTGACACAGCATGACGACGATACATGGACTGTGCATACCGAAAAGGGCGATATCGCCTGCGATTACGTGGTCAACGCCGCTGGGTACTATGCGCAGCGTGTGGGCGAATGGTTCAAACCCTTTGGCGGGCGCACGGTACCAGCGATGGTCATGAGCCACCAATACCTGCTGACCGATGAAATCCCCGAGGTGGAAGCGTGGTCAAAGGAAAACGGCGGCAAGCTGCCGCTGCTGCGCGACGTGGATATCTCGTACTACCTGCGGCAGGAGAAGAACGGCTTCAACCTTGGGCCGTATGAGCCCAACTGCAAGGGCCATTGGATGACCGAAGACGATCCGATGCCCGAGGATTTCAGCTTCCAGCTTTGGAACGACGATCTGGACCGGATCGAAGACATCGTCACCGACGCGATGGAGCGGGTGCCGCTGATGGCAACTTCGGGCGTTGGACGTGTCATCAATGGCCCGATCCCTTACGCGCCGGATGGGTTGCCTCTGATCGGGCCGATGCCCGGCGTAAGCAACGCGTTTGAGGCGCACACCTTTACCTTCGGCATCGCGCAGGGCGGTGGCGCTGGCAAGGTGCTTGCCGAATGGATCGTCGATGGCGCGACCGAATGGGATATGTGGGCCGTCGATCCACGCCGCTACACCGACTACACCGATCAAGACTATTGCAACCAGAAGGGCATGGAGGTCTATGGCAACGAATACGCCATGCACTTCCCCCATCACGAATGGCCTGCGGCGCGCGACAAGAAGCTGTCTCCGGTTCATGACAAGATCAAGGAACTGGGCGGCGTTATGGGAGCCTATAACGGCTGGGAACGCGCCAATTGGTTCGCCAAGCCGGGCGACGATACCTCGCTGGATGCGACGCATACATGGGGTCGCTCTGGCCCGTGGGAGCAGCGGATCAAAGAAGAATGCGAGGCCGTGCGCGACCATTGCGGCGTGCTGGACTTGCCGGGTTTCTCGCGCTTCATGGTTAAGGGCGAAGGTGCTGCCGAGGCACTGCGCGGGCTGGTGACGGGCGGTCTGCCCAAGGTGGGCCGGATCAATCTGGTCTATATCGCCGACGACCGGGGCCGCATCCTGACCGAGATGTCCTGCTTGCGTCTGGGCGAAGATGAGTTCGTCATGATCACCGCCGCCACCGCGCAATGGCACGACCGGGACATTCTGGTGAATGCGATGCCCTCGGGCGTCAATGTCGAGGATGTGACCACCACCCGCGACACGCTGATCGTCACCGGGCCGAAGTCGCGGGACATCCTGTCGGGTCTGACCGATGCCGACCTGTCGCTGGGATGGCTGACCCATCAGGCCGCCACTGTGGCAGGGAAACCCGCCTATCTGATCCGCGTATCCTTTGCTGGCGAACTGGGTTGGGAAGTTCACGCTCTGAACGACGACATGCCTGCGATCTATGACGCGATCCTTGAGGCTGGTGCCACGCCGTTTGGCATGTATGCGCTGAACTCGCTGCGGATCGAAAAAGGCTACCGCGCGTGGAAGGGCGACCTGTCGACCGATTACTCTCTGCTGGAAGGCGGGCTGGGGCGCTTCGTCAAACTAGACAAGCCGCAGGATTTCCCCGGCAAGGCCGCGATCCTGAACGAAAAGCAGCAGGGGGTGAAGAAGTCCTTCGTGACGCTGACGGTCGAGGCCGGTGACTGCGACGCGCCTTACATGTCCTGCATCTGGCAAGGCGACCAGATCGTGGGCGAGACCACATCGGGCGCATGGGGCTATCGCGTGGGCAAATCCATCGCGCTGGGCATGATCAAGTCGGAACTGGCAAATCCGGGCACCGCGTTGGAGGTCGAGATCTACGGCCAGAAATACCCCGCTGTGGTGCAAGAGGATCAACCCCTCTGGGATCCGGCCAACGACCGGCTGCGGGCCTGACCATGGCTGTTCCGCGCGTCATGCAGGGCGTTCACCTGACCCGCCACGGCGGGCCAGAGGCGCTGGAGTGGCGCGCGGATATCCCGGTGCCACAACCCGGGCCCGGTCAGGTGCTGGTTCGGGTCGCGGCAGCTGGGGTCAACAACACCGATATCAACACACGTGTCGGCTGGTATTCCTCAGACATTACCGGCGCGACGGATGCGGTGGATCAGGAGGTCGACGCGGGCGGCTGGGGTGGCGCGTTACACTTCCCGCGCATTCAGGGCGGCGATCTGTGCGGCATCGTTGAACTTGCCGGACCCGAGACTGGGTTCCAACCCGGCCAGCGTGTAACCTGCCCGATCAACCTGCCGCGCCCACGCCCCGGCAACCCGACCGGGTTTATCGCGCTGGGGTCCGAGATTGACGGGGCCTTCGCGCAATATTGTTTGGTTGAGGCGTCGGACCTGTATGACGTCTCGGCCTCACCGCTGTCGGATGCCGAGATCGCTGCCATCCCCTGTGCTTTTGGCACGGCGGAAAACCTGCTGACCCGCGCAGGCGTGACTGCAGGCCACAAGGTTTTAATCACCGGAGCTTCGGGCGGGGTCGGTCTGGCTGCTGTGCAACTTGCCCGGCTACGCGGAGCGACCGTGTGGGGTGTCACCAGCCCAGCCAAAGCCGATGTGGTCAAAGATCAAGGGGCAACGGATACGTTTGACCGAAACGCGCCCTTGCCGAAAGACATGTTCGATGTGGTGATCGACGTCGTCGGCGGTCCCGCGTGGCCCAACCTGATCCTGTCGCTGAAACCCGGCGGGCAGTATGCGGTATCTGGTGCCATCGCCGGCCCCATCGTTCAGGCCGATCTGCGCGATATCTATTTGCGCGACATCACCATCCACGGCTGCACCCATCAGGCCTTCGAGGTTTTCGGACGATTGGTCGAACTTATGAACGCAGGCCGGATCAAACCTTTGATCTCAAAAACCTATCCGCTAAGAGATATCGCCAAAGCGCAAGAGGACTTTCAGTCCAAAGCATTTGCGGGAAAACTGGTTCTCATTCCCTGAGGAAAGGTAAGGCTATGGCGGATATCACCCTGTTGGACGGCTCGATCGGGCAGGAACTGGTCAAGCGCGGTGGCGAAAAGCCCACGCCTTTGTGGTCAACGCGCGTGATGATAGATCAGCCCGAACTGGTGGGGCAAGTCCATGCCGATTACTTCCGCCGTGGCGCGACGGTGGCGACCACGAACACCTATGCCGTGCACCGCTCGCGCTTGGTGCGCGAAGGGATCGAGGATCAACTGCCCGCCCTGATCGACTCGGCGCTGACACAGGCAGAACGCGCGCGGCCGCCCTCGAGCGGGCGGATCGCAGGGGCACTGGGGCCGCTTCTGGCCTCATACCGGCCCGACCTGAAGCCCGATGTGGAAGACGCGGCCTTGAAGTATGCCGAGCTGGTCGGTCTGATGAACGACCGGGTGGACCTATTCCTGCTGGAAACCGTCTCGTCCCTGCAAGAGGCCGAAGGCGCGTTGCGCGGGACGGAAAGCGCAACCAAACCCGTCTGGCTGGCGCTGTCAGTGATGGATAATGACGGCACCCGCCTGCGTTCGGGCGAGCATCTGGCGCAGGTCGCGCCTCTGGTCGATCGCTTCGCGCCCGATGCGGTTCTGATCAACTGTACCCGCCCGGAATCGGTGATGCCCGCACTGATGATCCTTGAAACGATGGGCCGCCCTTACGGGGCCTATGCCAATGGCTTCACCGGCATCACACAAGGGTTTTTGGAAGACGCCCCCACCGTCGATGCGCTGCAAGAACGTCATGATCTGACCCCCGAAGCCTATGCCGATTTCGCCATGTCCTGGGTCGAACACGGGGCCACCATCGTCGGTGGCTGCTGCGAAGTCGGCCCCGATCATATCGAAGCGCTGGCCCACGCGCTGCACGCCGCCCGACACCGGATCGTCTAGGGCGATGGCGGGTCAGCAGCATTTCGATATCCTCGTCGCCCCCGGCTATGTGCTGCTGGAACTGGCGTCGCTGGTCGAGGTGCTGCGGCTGGCCAATCGCGTTTGTCCGCGTCCGCCCTTTACCTATGCGTATAAATCTTTGAAGGGCGGGCCTATTCATTCCAGCAGCGACGCGATGATTCAGACCGAGCCTGTCAGCGCCCAACCCAAAGCGGACTACCTGTTTGTCATCGGCAATACCGACCCCGATCACCCCGATCTGTCCTTGGGTCGCGTGGTGTCGGATTACACCTATCGCGGCGCACAGGTGTTTTTGCTGGCTGAAGCCGCCAGCCGCTATATCGACGAACACGGCACCGAGGATATGGCAACCCATTGGGAAAACGCCTCGTTCTTGCGCGAACGCGGCGCCCGGTTCGAGGCCAAGCTGTCCATCGCGACGCGACAAGGCGCTGTCGTGACCTGCGCGGGGATGGAGGCGACGACGGATGTGGCGTTGTCGGTGATTGGCCGTCATATCTCGGGACCCGCCAAGATGACTGTTGCCGATATCATGCTGCACGAAAATATCCGCGATTTCTCCTCGATGCAGCCGTTTTCCGGCACACGTCTGACCGCCACCGGGGATGCCAAGCTGGACCAGTGCATCAAGTTGATGCAGGCCAATATCGAAGACCCTTTGCCGATCCATCAGATCGTCGAGGAACTGCATCTGTCCAACCGCTCGCTCGAGCGCAAGTTCAAGACCTTCTTCGGCACCACCCCCAACGGGTTCTACCGCGAGATGCGGCTGGCCAAGGCCAACAACCTGCTTCTCAACACCACCATGAGCGTGCGCGAGATCGGCCTGGCCTGCGGGTTCCCGAACGGGTTTTCGTCTGTTTACAAAAGCTTTTTCGGCGTCACGCCCTTTGTTCTTCGTCGCGAAAAGCGCGCGACACATCGGTGAAAATTACCGATTTTGTGACGCTTTTGGCGCATTTGTTGTCGATCTTCCGTGGCATTTTGGCCCAAACCTGACAGCGCGGAGATTTCAGGATGGTTGATCTTCCCCAAAAGGCCCGAGTGGTCATTATCGGCGGCGGCGTTATCGGATGCTCGGTCGCATATCACCTGACTAAGAAGGGCTGGAGTGATGTCGTTCTGCTGGAGCGCAAGCAGCTGACCAGCGGCACCACATGGCACGCGGCGGGTCTGATCGCGCAGCTGCGGGCGACGGCGAACATGACCAAACTGGCGAAGTATTCGCAGGAACTGTACGGCTCGCTCGAAGAAGAGACCGGCGTGGCCACCGGGTTCAAACGCTGCGGTTCGATCACCGTGGCGCTGACCGAGGAGCGTAAGGAAGAGATCTACCGTCAGGCCGCCATGGCCCGCGCCTTTGGGGTCGAGGTCGAAGAAATCTCGAACGAGCGCGTCAAAGAGATGTACCCGCATCTGAATGTCGAAGACGTCAAGGGCGCGGTCTATCTGCCGCTGGACGGGCAGGGCGACCCGGCCAATATTGCACTGGCGCTGGCCAAGGGCGCGCGGCAACGCGGCGGGATCGTCAAGGAACGGGTGAAAGTCACCGATATCGTCAAACAGGGGCGCACGGTCACGGGCGTCGACTGGGTTGCCGATGACGGCAGCGGCTCGGGTCATACCGAATGCGATATGGTGGTGAACTGCGCCGGTATGTGGGGGCATGAGGTCGGTCGAATGGCGGGCGTGAACGTCCCGCTGCACGCGTGTGAGCATTTCTATATCGTTACCGAAGGCATTGACGGCCTGACCCAGCTGCCGGTTCTGCGCGTGCCGGATGAGTGCGCCTATTACAAGGAAGACGCGGGCAAAATCTTGCTGGGCGCGTTTGAACCCAACGCGAAGCCATGGGCCATGGAGGGCATCCCCGACAGTTTCGAGTTCGACCAACTACCCGAGGATTTCGACCACTTCGAGCCGATCCTTGAGGCGGCAGTAAACCGGATGCCGATGCTGGCCGAGGCGGGGATTCATACCTTCTTCAACGGGCCGGAATCCTTCACGCCCGACGATGCTTATCATCTGGGCCTCGCGCCTGAAATGGACAATGTCTGGGTCGCGGCCGGGTTCAACTCGATCGGTATCCAATCTGCCGGAGGCGCGGGTATGGCGCTGGCCGAGTGGATGGACAGCGGCGAGAAACCGTTTGATCTGGGCGATGTGGATATCAGCCGGATGCAGCCGTTTCAGGGCAACAAGAAGTATCTGTTCGAACGGTCCAAGGAAACGTTGGGCCTGCTTTACGCCGACCACTACCCCTATCGCCAGAAGGCCACAGCGCGTGGCGTGCGGCGCACTCCGTTCCACCATCACCTGCTGGAACAGGGGGCCGTCATGGGTGAATTGGCCGGGTGGGAGCGCGCCAACTGGTTCGCCAACGCAGGTCAGGAACGCGAGTACCACTATAGCTGGAAGCGCCAGAACTGGTTCGAAAACTCCGCCGCTGAACACCGTGCGGTGCGCGAGAATGTGGGCATGTATGACATGTCCTCCTTCGGCAAAATCCGCGTCGAAGGGCCGGATGCCGAGGCGTTCATGAACTACATTGGAGGTGGCGATTACTCAGTGCCCAATGGCAAGATCGTCTACACCCAGTTCCTGAACCGCACCGGAGGGATCGAGGCGGACGTGACCGTAACCCGCCTGACCGAGACCGCCTATCTGGTGGTCACCCCCGCCGCCACCCGTCTGGCCGATCAAACCTGGATGCATCGCCACGCGGGTGGGTTCAACGTGGTCATCACCGATGTCACCGCAGGTGAGGGCGTTCTGGCCGTCATGGGCCCCAACGCGCGCGCGCTGCTGCAAAAGGTCTCGCCCGCCGATTTCTCGAACGCGGCCAACCCGTTTGGCACCGCGCAAGAGATCGAGATGGGCATGGGCCTCGCCCGGGCGCACCGCGTCACCTATGTGGGCGAGCTGGGGTGGGAGATCTACGTCTCCTCCGACATGGCGGGCCACGTGTTCGAAACCCTGTACGAGGCCGGGCAAGATATGGGTCTGAAACTCTGCGGGATGCATATGATGGACTCTTGCCGGATCGAGAAGGGATTCCGCCATTTCGGCCACGACATCACCTGTGAGGATCATGTAGTTGATGCGGGGTTGGGTTTTGCCGTGAAAACCGACAAGGGCTGCGATTTCATCGGACGTGAGGCGGTTATTGCCCGTAAGGAAAGCGGGCCGCAAAGCCGGTTGTTCCAGTTCAGACTGACTGACCCCGAGCCACTGCTGTTCCACAATGAACCCATTCTGCGGGATGGCGAATATGTGGGTTATCTGAGTTCGGGCAATTATGGCCACATGCTGGGTGGCGCCATCGGTCTGGGCTATGTGCCCTGTGCGGGCGAGAAGGCTGCGGATGTGCTTGCCTCAAGCTATGAGATCGACGTCTGCGGCGTGAAGGTCAAAGCAGAAGCCTCGCTGAAACCGATGTACGATCCCAAATCGGAACGCGTAAAAGTCTGAAACGCGGGAAAAGGGGGCGCTGCCCCCGCCGCGGCAAGGCGCGACTCCCCCGAGGTATTTGAGGCCAGATGAAGTGCAGGATCCGTGCTTCATCTGGCCAAAAATATCTCGGAGCGCGAGGCAGAGCCTCGCATGTTGGTTTGGTTCCAAACATGTGACGTATCAGAATTCCTGATGGCCGGCTTCACAGTTTTCGTGGTTTTCATAGGGCAGAGGTTTGCCGTAGAGAGTCCGATATCAATCGGAGACCCGCCGTGGCAAACACACCCATCCCACAGAATGCCGCAGACACGCCCAAGGGGTTGGTATTGGCTGTCACAGCCTATGTTTTGTGGGGATTCTTGCCGCTCTATATGAAAGCCATGGCGCATGTCGGGCCGATCGAGATTGTCTCGCACCGTATTATCTGGTCAGTGCCGGTGGCGGGGTTGCTGCTGGTCGCTTTGGGGCGGACGCAGGATTTGAAGGCGGCGCTGGTGAACCCGAAGATGCTGGTTATGGCGTGTTTGACTGCGGCGCTGATCTCGGTGAATTGGGCCATTTATGTGTGGGCTATTGCCAATGACCGGGCATTGGATGCGGCGCTGGGGTACTACATCAACCCGCTGTTCAGCATCGCCTTGGGCGCGGCGTTGTTGCGAGAGCCTTTGACCAAGACACAATTGGCGGCGGTGGCGATTGCGGCGCTGGGGGTGCTGGTGCTGGTCGTCGAAGCAGGCAGCTTGCCGTGGCCTGCGTTGGGTCTGATGGTCAGCTGGGGGTTTTATGCGTTTTTCAAACGGTCTTTGCCCATCGGGCCCAATCAGGGTTTTTTGCTTGAGGTGCTGATCCTGCTGATTCCAGCCCTGATGTATGTCACCTTGCTTGGCGTGAAGGGCACAGGGCATTTTGGCATGGGGCTTACGGACACCCTGCTGCTGGCCTGTGCTGGGATCGTGACGGCTGTGCCATTGTTGGTCTATGCAAACGGGGCCAAACTGGTGCGGTTGTCGACGATGGGCATCCTGCAATACATCGCGCCCACCATGATCTTCATCACCGCCATAGCTGTGTTCGGCGAGCAGATTGACCGGGGCCGCATGATCGCTTTCCCGCTGATCTGGACGGCTTTGGTCGTGTATTCGATCCCGATGATCCGGCAGATACGGGCTCAGGCCTGACGCAATAGGCGCGCGGCCTCTGCCGCCCATATGGCATAGGTTTTCGGGCTTGGATGATACCCGTCAGGTGCCGCAAGTGCCGGGTCGTCCGGCAGATCGAGAGTGAGATGTCGTGCCTGAGCGCAACTTTCCACGACATCTCGCAACCCAAGATCCAACCGGGCGGCTTGTTGGCCCAGGACCCAGGCCAGTGGTTGGGGCAACGCGGGGAAGCGGTTCATGTGTGGTACGGCGGTTACAACAACGCGCCGCGCGCCCAGCTTACCCGTCAGCAACGCAAGCAGCCGCGACTGCCGTTCCATGAAAACCCTTTGGGAAACAGCCCGCGTGACGTCGTTGACGCCCAGAGCGGTCACCGCCATGTCGAATTGCCCGTTCAAAGCCTGCAGGCGTTCGATCGTGTCCAACGTCGTGTGCCCGGTTGTCGCCTCTAACCGCCACTCTACAGCGTAGTGGCGAGACAGTTCTCGGACCAAACACCCCGATAACGCTTGTGATTGAGTGCCTGCGCCGACACCAGCGGCTGAGCTGTCCCCGGCAATCAGAAGACGCAACCGGGGACCGCGCCCTTCTCGGCCTTCACGTGGACCTGAGGGTTCGGGCAGGAACCGCGCGTTCCGGCGTACGGAAAACCCCTGTGCCGCCAGCACGGGCAACAGGGGAACGCGTAAAAGTTGATCAGCGGCGAGAGGCATATCAGCTTAAAGCGTCTTTGAACTTGAGGAACCGCGCGTCGGTCATAACGCGGGACATCATCGCTTCGCGCAGGGCGCCAACGCTTTTGTAGGGGCGCATGACGACCTCGAAATCCTGGATCAGCCCGTCATCGTTCAGCGTGATCAGGTCAACGCCAACCGCATCCAGATCACCGATCTTGCACTGAAACTCCAGCGCCCAATCCTTGCCGTCCCCCATGATCCGGCGATAATGGAAATCAGAAAACACCTGTCCCACATGTCCCAGCACGGCCGCCACGGGTTCTCGCCCGGTCCATGTGCTGAAATAGGTGGGGGGCAAAAAACGCACGTCTTCGGCCAGCAACTCAAGGATCAGGGTTTCATCGCCCTTGGCGACGACCTCTTGCATACGCTCGATAGTTGGGTGCATCTATTCTCCTCCGCTTTGGAACAGATTTGCCGAACCGTTCAGGGCAGGCAAGGCCGACGTTGCGGGAGGGGGCGCGGTAAGATAGGCAGGCGCGCATGAGCGACGCCTATAATCCCCCTCTGACCCCACTGGATGTGCTGCACGAAGATGCGCAATTGATTGTGGTCAATAAACCCTCGGGTCTGTTGTCAGTGCCAGGACGCGGAGAGCATCTGGCCGACTGCTTGCTGACCCGTGTACAAGCGGTGTTCCCTCAGGCGCTGCTGGTGCATCGGCTGGATCGGGATACGTCGGGCGTGATGGTGTTTGCGCAGACGTCGCATGCGCAGCGTCATCTGAGTATGCAGTTCGAAAAGCGCCAGACCCGCAAGACTTATATCGCCCGCGTTTGGGGGAAGGTTGAGGACAAGATCGGCACTGTCGATCTGCCATTGATTGTCGACTGGCCCAACCGCCCCCGTCAGATGGTGTGCCACGAGACCGGAAAACCCGCCGTAACCGACTGGCGCGTGGTGAAACATGAGGGTGAGACGACACGTATCCGTCTGTTTCCGAAAACCGGTCGCTCGCATCAGTTGCGCGTGCACATGCAATCGCTGGGTCATGCCATTCTGGGCGATCCCTTTTACGCGGAAGGGCCAGCGCGGGACTATCCGCGACTGATGCTGCATTCCGAAGAGCTAAGGTTGAAAAGCCCCGATGGCGGCGCGTCGATGAAGTTCCGCGCCGTGGCGGATTTCTAAGCCGTCCCGGTCCAGAGCAGTTTCAAGTTTCCAAGCGAAAACCGCCTAATTCGTCGCCGCGGGGCGCAGGGTTGTCGAGTGGACATGAGTTCGCGTTCGATTTCAAACGCCCGCAGGTTGTGGTCCTGCGACCAACGCCCAAGTTGCAGTGTCATCATGACGTGATTGTCGCGGCTTGGCATGGCGGATCTCCTGTGTTGGTGATCCAATCTGGCGCATCACTACTGACACCACCTTGTCAGGGGGGTGTGCTAAGGTGTCAGCAGAAAAACTCCGGAGACCGCCATGCGTCGCTCGACCCGTTTGTTTGAAATCATCCAGATCCTGCGCGCCACCGACGCGCCGGTCACAGCCGAGGTGCTGGCCGAAAAGCTCGAAGTTTCGGTGCGTACGGTGTATCGCGACATCGCGGCACTTCAGGCGCAACGCACTCCGATTGAGGGCGAAGCAGGGGTCGGCTACATGATGCGGCGCGGGTATGACCTGCCGCCCCTGAATTTCGACGCCGAAGAAGTTGAGGCGCTGTGGGTTGGCCTGTCAATGTTGGCCCGCACCGGGGACAGTACGTTGCAACAGGCTGCCGACCGGGTGTGCCGCAAGATCGAGGCACTGCGCGCGCCTGCGGACTGGTTGCAAGTGGCGCCGTGGGGCGCACCGATCGACGATCCCGACAAGGGCTGTATCCCCGTTGTGAACTACCGAGAGGCCATCCGCGTCGAGCGCAAGATTCGCATCACCTACATCAATGCCCAAGAGGAAAAAACCGAACGTGTCGTGCGGCCTGTCGCTCTGATTTATCACATAGAATGCACCATGCTGGTCGCCTGGTGCGAGCTTCGTAGCGGGTTTCGCCACTTCCGCACGGATCGAATCTGGGCCTGCGAACTGATAGATGACCATTTTTGCGGTCAGGGAGAGCCGTTGCGCGCCATCTGGCAGGAACAAAACCAATGGGAGACTGGACCAAAAGCCCATTAGACGGCGAGTAACTGCCCATATCACCGCATTGTTGCTTGAGCCTGCCTGCACTAGGCACGATATACTGCCTCAAACAACATGGACCTAAAAAACAGGTCCAGAGCAGAAGGTGAATTCATGACGATTTCCAAGTTTTTTGTAACCGCCGGGCTGTGCTCGGCCATGTTTCTGGGTGCTTGTACGGACCCCGGTACCCTGAACCTTCCGGCCGATCCGAACCAGAACGCCAAGCAAGGTGCAATTCTGGGCAGTATTGTTGGCGCGGGCGTTGGGGCGATTGCCAACGACTCGGACCCGCTTCTGGGTGCCGTGGCCGGTGCCGCAATCGGCGCAGCAGGCGGTGGAATCATTGGCAATCAGCTGGACCAGCAAGCGGCAGAGCTGCGGCAGCAACTGGCCAATGACGGCATTACTATTGTGAACGCAGGCAACCGCCTGATCGTGACCGTGCCCAACGACATTACTTTCAACACCGACAGCGCGACCGTGCGTCCGGCGTTACGGGCCGATCTGGTGAAGGTGGGTCAGAACTTGACGCGCTATCCCAATTCGAACGTGCAGGTTATCGGCCACACCGACAGCGATGGCGAGGCCTCGTATAATCAGGGCCTGTCCGAACGTCGCGCGCGCTCGGTCGCGGATATTCTGCAAGCGAATGGCGTGAATGGCGCGCGGATCTCGACCATTGGTCTGGGCGAAAGTCGTCCTGCTGCATCGAACCTGACCGCTGCGGGCAAGGCGCAGAACCGTCGGGTCGATATCGAGATCATCCCCAACTGATCACATTGACCGAACAGGGCGCCTTTTGGCGCCCTTTTGCGCACATTGACTGCGCGTCAGGTGGGCTTTGGTCCACGACAAAGCCGCGCTACGTATTGGGGAACACGCAACGGAGCTTCCCAATGTCCGAACCGATCCTTCTGAGCCTTTCCGGCTCACTTCGCGAAAGCGCGACCAACCGTAAACTGCTGCGCGAGGCCGCCCGGCTGTTCGAACCCGCCACCCATATCGAGGCAGACCTGAATCTGCCGCTTTACGACGGCGATCTGGAAGAAGGCGAGGGTATTCCCGCCGCCGTTCAGGTGCTGGCGGATCAGATCGCGCAGGCCGATGCGGTGATCATCTCGACCCCGGAATACAACAAGGGGCCGTCTGGCGTACTGAAAAACGCTCTGGATTGGGTCAGCCGAACCAAGGGTCGTCCCTGGGTTGACAAGCCTGTCGCTGTTATGTCTGCGGCTGCCGGACGGGCCGGTGGGGAGCGCGCGCAAATGGTTTTGCGCGGCTATATGGTTCCGTTCCAGCCGCGCATCCTGCAGGGCCCGGAAATCCATTTGGCTGACAGTTCGAACGAATTCGACGAACACGGCAAGCTGGTCAGCGAGCGCTATGAAAGTGCCCTGCGGACCCTGATGCAGAAATTGCGGGCGGAAGCGGGTCTTTGAAAGCCCTGATGGCTTGTTCTGCACAGGCGCGCTGCTTAGGGTTTTCTTATGACCGAGGATATCCTGACTGACACCCTGGACCCGGCGCGTGCTACCGCATTGCAGGCAACGCTGGGTCAAAAGCCAAGTGTAGCAGCCGGGTCCGAGTTGCCACCATTTTTTCATCACCTGTATTTCTGGTCTCCACAGACCCCAGATCAGCTGGGGCGCGACGGGCACCCAAAAGTCGGCGGGCTGATCCCCGACATGGGCCTGCCGCGCCGCATGTGGGCCGGGGGACGGTTGGAGTTTCATACGCCGCTAACAGCAGGAGCGCAGGCCGAGAAGCGGACGGTTTGCGAAAGCTCCGAGGTTAAGGCTGGACGCAGCGGCCCGCTTGGGTTTGTCACTCTGCGTCACGAATTCCACCAGAACGGAGCGCTTTGCCTGACGGAATGGCAGGATTTGGTTTACCGCGAAGACCCCTCGGCGAATGTTGTCCGGCCTGTCGCACCTCAAGCACGCTTGGATGAAACGCATCGGCGGGAGGTCGATTTCGATTCGACAGTGCTGTTTCGCTATTCGGCGCTGACGTTCAACGGGCACCGAATACACTATGATCTGGATTATGCCCGCGAAGTCGAAGGCTATGACGGGCTGGTTGTTCACGGCCCCCTGCTAGCGCAACTGTTGATGATGTTCGCGCAGGATCAGATTGGCCCGCTGGCGCAGTTTTCTTTCCGGGCCTCTTCGCCTTTGATACATTTTGAGCAGGCGATTTTGTGTCGGAACGGCGCGGATATGTGGGTGCGTGGCCCGGACGGACGCCAATGTATGAGCGCGCAGGCCGTGCCCCGTTCAGAGTGAGGCTTCGGACCTGAAATCATCGGGGATGGTATCGCGTTCTTCCAACACCAGATCAGCCATCACCTCAGCCACTTTCGGTGCCATGCCAAAGCCGATCTTGAACCCTCCATTGGCAATGAACTGCCCCTGATGCAAAGGATGTGCCCCCAGCATCGGTGCACGACTTTTGCTGCGAGGGCGGACGCCGGCCCATCGTTCGATCACTTCGGCCCCATGCAGCACCGGCACCGCCCGCATGGCGCGTTCCAACACATCTTCCAGCGCAGCGTCCGTACTGGTTGGATCGTCATACTCTCGTTCCGAAGTTGAACCGATCGCCAGCGTTCCGTCCGCATGAGGAACGAAATGAATGGCGTCTGCAAAAAGTTGTGGAACGTTACCCGCATCAAATCGCAGCAGGGCGGCCTGTCCTTTGACGCCGTTGCCGACTGTCTTTCCGAAAGCGCCGCTCAGTGCTTGCAGCCCGGCCAACCCGGTGGCGTGGATAACCTGACCTTTGTCAGGCGCTTCCGCCTGAACGTGCACGTCCATCACCTCTAACGCGGCGACCAGCGCGGCACAGGCCCGTCTGGGGTGCATCCGCGCGCTGAGCGTGTCGTGAATGACGAAATCGGTGGGGCTGGGCGGGCACCAAGCACCGATCTCCGAGGTTTTGACCACGCGCCATTCGGCATGGCCTTGCCACAAGTCTTGTGCCGTCCCGGCTCTCGCGTAGGCAAGGTCCAAGCTGCGTTGATCGGCAATGGGTTGCAGGCGACCTGACCGGGCATAGCCGGGCGAAACGCCTCCTGTCGCCTCGACCTGTTTCCAGAACGGTTCGGCCATGATCAGGCCGTCGAATTGAAAGGCTTTCTTAGCGTTCCAGTTCTCGGGCACATGCGGGGCCAGCGCACCCACTAGCCCGCCGCTAGAGCCCGCGCCGGGGCCGAACGGGTCGACCACCTGCACCTTGGCGCCGCGCCGGGCGCAGGTCCAAGCGATGGACAGGCCAAAGATACCTGCACCCCGCACCGTCACATCGACCATTGCCAAACCTCATTTCCTTGTTCAGTGTCGCGCCGCTTAGCTACAGGATTCCCCGATGGCAGACCAGCGTGCCGAACTGACATGGCGGGATGGGCAGATCCCCGTCTCGGACCGTTTCGATGACCCCTATTTCTCGCTCCAGAATGGGCTGGAGGAAACGCGGCATGTTTTTCTGGCGGGCAATGATCTGCCTGCACGGTTTGCGCCGGGATTTCGCATTGCCGAGCTAGGTTTCGGAACCGGACTGAACTTGTTGACCGTCTGGTCTGCGTGGGAAAAATCGGGCCAGTCGACTCCGCTGACCTTCACCAGTTTCGAGGCCTACCCAATGGTCCGCGATGACATGTCCCGTGCCTTGGCCGCCTTTCCTGAATTGGCCCAATGGGCCGAACGGTTTCTGGCTACATGGCGGGGAGGCATTTGCGATTTGGGCACTCTGCACCTTGAGGTCATCGAAGGCGATGCCCGGCAAGCCCTGCCTGCGTGGCAGGGCCTTGCGGATGCATGGTTTCTGGACGGGTTTTCCCCCGCCAAGAACCCCGAACTTTGGGGTGCTGACCTGATGCAACAGGTATTTGACCATACCGCCCAAGACGGAACGGCAGCGACTTATACTGCCGCAGGGTTTGTGCGTCGCGGGCTTGAGGATGCGGGCTTTGCTGTCACCCGCGCGCCGGGTTTCGGCCGCAAACGCCATATGACCCGCGCTGTCAGATCATGAGCCAGCAAAACAACACCCGCGCGGGCATCGCGCTGATGATTTCGGCCACAGTTGTGTTTGCCTTGCAGGACGGAATCTCGCGCCATTTGGCAGGGACATATAACACCTACATGGTCGTCATGATCCGCTATTGGTTCTTCGCGGCGTTTGTCATCGCACTGGCCCTGCGCACACCCGGAGGGATCGCGGCCACTGCAAGAACCAGTCAGTTGGGGCTGCAAATCCTGCGCGGTGTTCTGTTGGCCGGAGAGGTCTGCGTCGCGGTTTATGCCTTTACCATCCTTGGGTTGATCGAAAGCCAGGCGGTTTTCATCTGTTATCCCCTGCTGATTGCGGCACTCAGCGGGCCGGTACTGGGCGAACAGGTTGGATGGCGGCGCTGGTCGGCAATTGGAGTGGGGTGCGTCGGGGTTCTGATTATCCTGCAGCCGGGCATGGGCGTGTTCAATCCGTGGGCGGTGATCCCACTGATCTCGGCCCTGATGTTTGCCGTCTATGGTTTGCTGACCCGATACGCAGCACGACGTGACAGCACCGCGACCAGCTTCTTCTGGACCGGTATTGCCGGGGCCGTTGCCATGACTGTCATAGGCCTGTGGTTTTGGGAGCCGATGGTCGGCGGCGACTGGCTTTGGATGGGTCTTTTGTGTCTCAGCGGCGTTCTGGGTCACTGGCTGCTGATCAAGTGCTATGAGATGGCCGAGGCCAGTTCCGTGCAGCCCTTTGCCTATTTCCACCTGATGTGGAGCGCAATCCTTGGCATCTCAGTCTTCGGAGAATCGCTGCGGCCCGCAGTTGTCGTAGGGGCCGCGCTGGTGATTGCGGCGGGGCTGTTCACCCTATGGCGCGAACGCCGCCAGAGTTGACCCCGTGAGTTCTTGCGAAAACGGGACAGGCAAGGCGGGCCGCCCAAGCCGTGCGCGGTAAACCGGCAGGCTTTCGGCGACGCGCATCACATAGTTCCGGGTCTCGCTGAATGGGATAGTCTCAATCCAGTCGACCATGTCGATCTCACCTGCACGCGGGTCGCCATACCGATCCATCCACGAGATCGGCCTGCGTGGTCCAGCGTTATAGCCTGCGGCCATCATCACCACGTTGCCGTTGAAATCCTCGGCCAGACTAGACAGGTAGTTCGCACCCAGCTTGGCATTGTACTGCCAGTCCGATGTAAGGCTCGAGGTCTTGTGCCCGCTGAGAATCCCCATGTTCTTGGCGACCAACTGAGCGGTTGCGGGCATCACCTGCATCAATCCACGTGCGCCTGCACCGCTGATGACGACCGGATCAAACTCGCTTTCTCGGCGGGCGATGGCCAGCGTCATTTCCTTCGCCATTGGCAGGCCAAGATCGGCAACCGGATGCACCGGATAGTACGCAGCGGGCAGCACGACACCGGTTTTTGCCGCTCGTTTGGCAATCATCACTGCTAGATGTGGCTGTTTCAGTTCGATCGCCAGATCACCCAATTGGTTGGCCTGCGTGTCGTCCAGATCTTCGACCAAGTGGGTCAGGAAACGTTCTGATAGGTTGTCCTCGCCCGCACGCAGCAGCAGTAGACCCGCTTCCAGCACGCTGGAATCGGCAAATCCTGCCTGTTTCCAATGCGGGGCTCGGCGTGGGCTGGCCAATTCACTGTCAAAGGGTCGACCGATCCGTTCCGCCGCCAGCAAGCCATAGAATGAGGTCTGGTAGTCAGCCCCCATCGCATAAGCTTCATAAGCCTTGTCCGCATCCCCCTGGGCCGCGTAGGCCCGCCCCAGCCAATAGCCGCCGCGCCCCTTCGAAATAGGGGACGCAACTGCATCCGAGAAGTTCTGGAAATGGCGCACCGCCGTGCCAGGGTCGTTCAGTTTCCGCAGCGCCAGAAATCCGGCCAGCCATTCCAGATCGGCATAACCATAGCCCATCTCAGGCGTCATATGGTGGTTCGCTGCAATCTTGTAGGCTTTTGAGGCGCTACCATTGCGCATCTCAAGCCGCGCCAGACGGCGACGGCCTTCGGCCCATTTGTCGGGTTCCCCCAACGCATCCGGCCCGGTGGAACGCGCCAGCATCAGGTCAATTGCACTGTCGTCCAGCTCTTTCTTGTCGCGCCAGACAAAGCGGTCAAAGGCCAGCCCCGGCGCGTCCGCCAGTGATTTCGGAACCGCAGCGACCTTGCCATCGACACCCGGTTGCCGCTTTTGCAATGCAATTCGCGCCTCGGCTAGTTTACGCTGATCGGTACTGACCAAAGGCAACATCTGGCCAGCGCTAACCAGATGACCGTCCCACAGCATCCGGTCCAGCCGCGCCGCGTGATGAGGTTTCAGTAACGATCCAAAGTTCTCAAGATAGTTCTTTTGCAGTCCGGACCCCATCGGCATGGTCCGCCAGGCGGCCACGATATCAGCCTCGGCATCCCCCGACCGCCCCTTGGCCTTCAGCGCCACAGCATAATTCAATGCACCCTCGGCGGTCTGAGGTGGAACGTCTGTATAGAATTTCACGACGCGATCCGGATCAGCTCCGGTAAAGGCTGGCTCGCTTTTGCGTCGCAGCCATGCGAGGCCGGGCCAATCGGGGCGTCGGTCCAGAAAAACCAACACATCGCCTGAAGTCCCGAAGCCTTCGCGCAACCAGTGCCATACGATAATGTCGCGCGATACCGACCCTCGGGCACCAGATTCGCGCAGGGCGGCGTTCCAATCGCCTTTGCGCATCTCGTAAAGACCCGCGCGCAGGTCGCCCACCGCGTCGGCCCTTGCCTGCCCGAATGAAACCAGAATCACAGCCGTCAAAAGCGCCAGAACGCGTGTCATGCCTTGCATTTCCCAACCAACCAAGGATAGAGCCATTCAGGATAAAGCTTGCATCGTCGGGATCAACACACATCGCAAAGATTGTGATGACCCGCGAGGCAAAAAAACACTAACCGCACACCAAGGAGCGTGTCATGTTCAAAGGCTCAATGCCAGCCCTCGTCACTCCGTTCACTAACGGCGCGTTGGACTTGGATACGCTCAAACGTTTGGTCGAGTGGCACATTCAGGAAGGCTCGACCGGATTGGTCCCTGTGGGCACGACGGGTGAAAGCCCCACACTCAGCCACGAAGAACACGAAACCGTCGTGGCCGAGGTGGTCAAGGCAACCGCCGGTCGCGTGCCAGTGATTGCGGGGGCTGGATCGAACAATACCGTCGAAGCGATCCGCTTTGTGCAGTTCGCACAGACAGTTGGCGCGGATGCGGCACTTGTTGTGACACCCTACTACAACAAGCCGACGCAAAAAGGGCTGATCAAACACTTCCGCGCCCTGCATGAATGCGCGGATATCCCGATCATCATCTACAACATTCCCGGCCGCTCGGTCATCGACATGTCACCCGAAACCATGGGTGAGTTGGCTAAACTACCGCGCATCGTGGGCGTCAAAGATGCCACAGGCGATATCGCTCGGGTCAGCCAGCAACGCGCGTCCTGCGGCTCGGAATTCTGCCAGCTATCGGGCGAGGACGCCACTGCGCTGGGTTTCAACGCCCATGGCGGCGTCGGCTGTATCTCGGTCACTGCAAACGTGGCACCCAAACTCTGCGCCGAATTTCAGCAGGCCACGCTGGATGGCGATTATACCAAGGCGCTTGCGTATCAGGACCGCCTGATGCCCCTGCACGATGCCATCTTCATCGAGCCCGGCCTTGTGGGCGCCAAATACGCGCTTAGCAAACTGGGCCTGTGCAGCCCCGAAGTGCGCTCGCCTCTGACCGAACTGGAAGACAGCACCAAAGCCGCGATCGAAGCAGCCATGAAACACGCAGGCCTGTTGTAAAACCACGCTTCCACCCGGATCCGTTCTTCATCTGGCTACAAATACCTCGGGGGAGGAATTGGCCTTAAAGGCCAAGGAGGGGGCTGGCCCCCTCCATCAGCGTTTGCCGTAATACAGCCCCACGACATGTTCCGCCTGCGCGAAGAACAGCCAACGTGACGTGGCAACACCTGCGATATGGGACAAGACCGCGACGGCGGCAAAGGCATGGCTGAACGGCAGCAGCAGGAACAACACCGGTGCCATGAATGCCAGCACAAAAGAAATGATACGAAGTTTCTCAGCATGTTTGCGGCCAACCACATGCACGAACTCGCGCAGCAGATAATTCGTACCGGTGTGCGGCGGTTCAAACGCTCTGACGTCACCACGTGATCCTAAACCCGTGGCTGTTCCGATATCGGTGCCGGAGCGGGCCAAGGCAGTATCCCCACGCCACCAATACAGCGCTTGAATTGTAGCGGCGACCACAAGAAGTATGATGGAAACTGTGGTTTGTCCGGCCAGCAACGCGCCACCCGCCAAGCTGAAGCTCAGAAACATCGCTGGTGTCAGCGCCATGTTCCAGCGCGGGATTGTCTTAAGTTGGGTGTAAATCATCGAGGTCGTGAAAACCGTGGCCAATGAGAAAGCCGCGCCCAATAGACCTAAAGCACTCCAGCGTTGACCTGCGAAAACGACCCCAAGCGCATAAAGCCCCATCACGATCAAAGCGATCACGGCACACCAGCCTTCACGGCTGAGCCAGCTTGACCGCCACTGTGTAAACGCCTTCCACGCGCGTTCGGGGTGGCCAAGGTGAAAAGTCGAGGCCATCAAACCGCCAACCGACAACGCATAGGCGATCAAAAAGAAAACAAATGCCACCCAGCCCGAGACGTCAGGTACTCCCAGACCCAAAAAGAACAGAAGACCGAAGCCCAAGCCTGAGAGGGTGGTAAAGATGATGACAGAAGGGGCCGGATGCATCAGAGCTTCTCCAGTGCTTTATCGAGCCAGCCAAGGAACCCTTTCGGCTCTTCGGCTACAGGGGCCAGAAGGGGGGCGAGAATGTCGATCTGCTCCTCAATCTGATCCTTGGGGCGCGGAGGCAGGTATTTGTTAACAGGTTTGGTGCCCATCTCATGCATCAGATCCATGCCTTCACGTTCGGCTACCAGTTTGCTGACATCGCTATTGGGGTCGCCAAGGTCTCCGAAATGGCGGGCACCGGCGGGGCAGGTCCGAACGCAGGACGGCACGCGATCCACCTCGGGGAGGTTCTCATTATAGATGCGGTCGACGCAGAGTGTGCATTTCTTCATCACGCCTTCGGCCGCATCCAGTTCCCGCGCGCCATAGGGGCAGGACCATGCGCACAACCCGCAACCGATGCAGTCGCTTTCATTGACCAGAACGATCCCGTCCTCGACCCGTTTATAGCTGGCCCCGGTGGGGCAGACGGTGACGCAGGGGGCGTCCTCGCAATGCAGGCAGGACTTAGGGAAGTGGATGAGTTGGGCATGACCGCCGGCGGGTTGCACCTCGTAGGAATGTACCCGGTTGAGGAATGTGCCTGAGGGGTCGGCCCCATAGGCGTCCTGATCCGACAATGGTGCGCCGTAGTTTTCAGTGTTCCAGCCTTTGCATGAGATCACGCAGGCATGGCAACCGACGCAGGTGTCGAGGTCGATAACCAGGCCCATTTTGCGGTCCGTGGATTGGGGAAGCTGGGTCATGATTGCCTTGCCTCTGCGTTGGTGGGGAAGACAGGAGCGAGGGGCCAGCCCCTCGCGCTCCCCGAGGTATTTTGGGCCAGATGAAGAGCGGATAGGGTCATTTGCCCACCTTCCATGCCAGGTCCTTGGGGCCAGTGCCGACGGGGGACTGGATAGGATCGAATTCCGGCTGACTTTGGGCGTCCGAGGGCGGGGCGGCTTTTTCGAGTTTGACCTTGAGGTCGAACCATGCAGCTTGCCCCGTGATCGGGTCTGAATTGGCCCAGCGCATGCCATCACCTTTGGGGGGGAGGAGTTCGTGAATGAGGTGGTTCAGCAAGAAGCCCTTGGTCGCCTCGGGCGCGTCTTCCTGCAAGGCCCAGGCACCTTTCCGTTTGCCGATTGCATTCCACGTCCAGACGGTGTTGTCGTTGAGCGCGGCCATCTCCATCACCGGCACAGTGATCTCACCGTGGGGCGAGGTGACTTTGGCCCAATCGCCGTCTTCCAGCCTGTGTTCACGCATCAATTTCGTGGGCACGTAGAGCGGGTTGCGACCGTGCAGCTGACGTAGCCATGCGTTTTGGGTGCCCCAGCTGTGATACATCGCCATGGGGCGTTGCGTCAGGGCGTTGACGGTGAATCCTTCGTTACCCTGCTGGTCGGTTTCGTACCAGATGGGCAGCGGGTCCATCGTGTCCTTGAGGCGTTTGCGCAGGTGCTCGGGGGGCTGGCGGTCCCCATGCCCTTCAGCGGCCAGCTGGAATTTGCGCATCGGTTCAGAATAGAGCTGGAAAAGATAGGGTTGCGGGCTGTCATAGAGGCCCATGCTGACGGCCCAGTCCTGATAGGCTGTGTTCCACGGTTTGTAGTAATCTGCGCCTTCGGGGATGTGGGCCACATAGAAGCCGCCATTGTCTATATAACGGGTCAGCTGGTCTGGATTGACCGCTCCGCGCCCTTCTTTATCGCCATCCTCGCCCCGGAACCCGGCCAGCGGTCCGATGCCGGGCTTGCGTTCGTGGTTGACGATGTAGTCGGCGTAGTCTTTCCATTTGGGCGTGCCGTCTTCGTTTGTGAAGCCCGGGAGGCTCATGCGGTTTGCCAGTTCGATCAGAACCGACTGGAACCCGCGCACATCGCGGTCGGGTTCCACCACGGGCCAGCGGATGGCGTCGGCTGCGGCGTCGGCCTCGCAGATCGGGCGGTCCAGCAGCGAGATACAGTCGTGCCGTTCCAGATAGGTGGTGTCGGGCAAGATCAGGTCGGCATAGGCGACCATTTCCGAGGAATAGGCATCCGAGTAGATGATCTTGGGGATGACATATTTGCCGTCTTCGGTTTTGGCCGACAGCATCTCCATCACGCCCTTGGTGTTCATGGAGGAGTTCCACGACATGTTCGCCATATACATGAACAGCGTGTCGATTTTGTAGGGATCACCGGCAGCGGCGTTTGAGATCACCATATGCATCAGCCCATGGGCCGACATCGGGTTTTCCCACGTGAACGCTTTGTCGATGCGCTGGGCCGTTCCGTTTTCGTCCAGCAGCAGGTCTTCGGGGCCGCGCGGGAAGCCCAGATGCGGGCCTTCCAGCGGGCGGCCCGGTCGGCGGTCGCCGTGCGGGGTGGGGTGCGCCTCGACCGGTTTGGGGTAGGGCGGCTTGAAGCGGAAGCCTCCGGGGACTTCGACCGTACCCAGAAGAATTTGCAGCACGTGCAGGGCGCGGCAGGTTTGGAATCCGTTGGCATGGGCCGAAATCCCGCGCATCGCGTGGAAGCTGACTGGGCGGCCGGTCATTTTGGAGTGTTTTTCGCCCCGGAAGTCGGTCCATTCGTGATCCAGTTCGATGGCCTCGTCAAAGGCGACGCGGGCAATCTCGGCCGCGATGGCGCGGATGCGTTGGGCGGGGATGCCGCAGCGGTCGGCCACGTTTTCAGGTGCGTGCTCGTCGGACAGGTATTTCTCGGCCATCAGGTGAAAGACCGGGCGGTGGGTAACACCGTCTTTGTCATAGGTCGCTGACAGGTCCGGACGGACGCCGGGTTTGTCAAAGGCGGCGGGTTTTCCCGTCACGCGGTCGATCACTAAGGGCTTGCCGTCCGCGTCGCGCAGGAACAGGCCCTTTTCCGGGCCGTCTGTGGCGTTCACCAGAACCGGCGCGTTGGTGTAGCGGCCAAGGTAGGTGAGGTCGATCTTGCCCGCTTTCATCAGCACATGAATCAGCGACAGGATGAACAGACCGTCGGTGCCGGGCGTGATCCCGACCCAATCGTCGGCCACCGCGTTATAGCCCGAGCGGATCGGGTTCACCCCGATCACTCGCGCGCCGCGCGCCTTGATCTTGCCGATGCCCATCTTGATCGGGTTGCTGTCGTGGTCTTCGGCCACACCAAACAGCATGAACAACTTGGTGTGGTCCCAATCGGGCTGGCCGAACTCCCAGAACGCGCCGCCCATTGTGTAGATTCCGCCCGCCGCCATGTTGACCGAGCAGAACCCGCCATGGGCTGCATAGTTGGGAGTGCCGAAATTCTGCGCCCAGAAGCTGGTGAAGCTTTGGCTCTGGTCGCGGCCGGTAAAGAAGGCCAGTTTCTGCGGGGCAGTCTCGTGCAGCTCGTTCAGCCAGCCGACTGCGGTGCTGATCGCCTCGTCCCACTCGATCTCGCGGAATTCGCCCGATCCGCGTGGGCCAACTCGGCGCAGCGGTTTGCGCAGGCGCGAGGGCGCGTTGACCTGCATGATCCCGGCGCTGCCTTTTGCGCACAGAACGCCCTTGTTCACAGGGTGGTCGCGGTTGCCTTCAATATAGGCAACCTTGCCGTCCTTCATGTGGACATTGATGCCGCAGCGGCAGGCGCACATGTAGCAGGTGGTCTTGCGGACCTCGTCGGAAACCTTGGGCGAGGTGTCGATCACTGGCTGGCTCAAATGCGCCCCCTTTTCAGCTTGCGACCCGATCATTCCCACGTTTTGAGAAAAATCGGAATAATTTTTTCGTTGTCACGTCTTAGGACGACTTATGTCCCGGCATCATTGTGTTGCGCCTGAACGGCGGTGACGGCGATCATGTGCAGGATGTCTTCGGACGAACAACCGCGCGACAGGTCGTTCGCGGGTTTCGCCAGCCCTTGCAGTACTGGGCCGATGGCCTCGACCCCGCCGATGCGCTGGGCGATCTTATAGCCGAGGTTCCCAGCATTCAGGCTGGGGAAGACAAAGACATTTGCCTCACCTTTGAGCGGCGACTCTGTGGCTTTGGTGGCGGCGACTTCGGGAACGAAGGCGGCGTCGAATTGCAGCTCTCCGTCGATCAACAGGGTTGGGTCCTTGGCGCGTGCGATCTGTGTGGCCTCGACGACTTTGGACACTTTGGGATGTTCTGCGCTGCCCGAGGTGGAGAAGGACAGCATCGCTACGCGCGCCGTATCGCCGGTCAGGGTGGTGTAGGACTCAGCCGAGGCACGGGCGATTTCCGCCATCTCTTGCGCGTCGGGGTCCACGACCAGACCGCAATCGGCGAAGATGCGGGCGCCTTTGACGTCGTGGTGGTCCTGACAGAACAGCATCAGGAAGAAGCTGGACACCATCGCCGCCTCGGGTGCGGTCCCAATGATCTGCAACGCGGCGCGCACAGTGTCCGACGTGGTCTCGACCGCGCCGCCGACCGTGCCGTCGGCGATGTCCTGTTGCACCAGCATGGCAGCATAGGTCAGGCGGTTAGTAATCTGCTGGCGCGCCTCATCCAGCGTCAAGCCCTTGTGCTTGCGCCGCTCATACAGGGCCTGCGCAAGGCCGGGCGTCAGGTCAGAGGTGGCCGGGTCATGAATGTCGATCCAATCCGGGTCATATCCCTCATGTGCGTTGAGAAGGGCCGAAACCTCGGCCCTGTCTCCGATCAGTATGATCCGCGCAACACTCTCTTTCACGGCCTTGACGGCCCCTTCGACAACGCGGGGATCGTCGCCCTCGGACAGGGCGATGATCTTGTCCGACGCGCTTGCTGTCCCGAGAATGGCGCGCAGAGGCTTCACGCGGATTACGCCCCGGCCTGCGGGGTCATGTCATCGGCGGTGACGCCTGCAACGGCCACCGGTTTCTTCATCGCGTCGCGGCGGAAGGGCTCGCCCAGTTCCTGATTGATCATGGCTTCGATCAGGGTAGTGATGCCGTTCTTCTGGTCCTCGATGGCCTGATTCAGGGCTGCTGTCAGCTCGTCCATGGTGCGTGCCACCACGCCTTTCAGGCCGCAGGCCTGCGCGATACCGGCGTAAGAGACCTTGGTGTCCAGCTCGGTGCCCACAAAGTTGTCGTCGAACCACAGGGTCGAGTTCCGTTTCTCCGCCCCCCACTGATAGTTGCGGAAGACGATCTGCGTAATCGCGGGCCATTCTTCGCGCCCAATGGCGGTCAGTTCGTTCACGGCGATGCCAAATGCACCGTCACCAGCAAAGCCCACAACCGGCACATCCGGGCAGCCGATCTTGGCACCCATGATCGACGGCAGGCCATAGCCGCAGGGGCCGAACAGGCCCGGGGCCAGATATTTGCGGCCATCCTCGAAGGAAGGATAAGCGTTGCCGATGGCGCAGTTGTTGCCGATATCGGACGAGATGATCGCCTCTTTCGGCAGGGCGGACTGGATCGCGCGCCACGCCATGCGGGGGCTCATCCAGTCGGGCTTGGCCGCGCGGGCGCGCTGGTTCCATGTGGTGCCCGGATCGTCATCCTCGTGGTCCATGCTGGACAGTTGCTGCGCCCAAGCGGATTTCTTCTGAGCGATTTTCGCCTTTCGCTCATCGCGACCGGCGTCGCCAGCTGTATCGCCGAGATTTGCTAGAATGCCATTGGCCACCTTGGCCGCGTCGCCGATGATGCCAACCGAGACCTTTTTGGTCAGGCCGATCCGATCCGGGTTGATGTCGACCTGAATGATCTTGGCATCCGCAGGCCAGTATTCCATGCCGTAGCCCGGCAGGGTCGAGAACGGGTTCAGACGGGTGCCGAGGCACAGAACCACATCGGCCTCGCTGATCAGCTCCATCCCCGCCTTTGAGCCGTTATAGCCCAGCGGGCCAGCAAACAGAGGGTGCGAGCCGGGGAAGGCGTCATTGTGCTGGTAGCCGACGCAGACCGGCGCATCCAGACGCTCGGCCAGTGCCTTGGACGCCTCGATTCCACCTTCGGAAAGAACCACGCCCGCACCGTTCAGGATCACTGGATTCTTGGCGTTCGACAGCAGCTCGGCCGCCTGCGCTACGGCGCTTTCGCCGCCCGAGGGACGTTCGAATTCTACAATCGCGGGCAGGTCCACGTCGATAACCTGAGTCCACATATCGCGCGGGATGTTCAGCTGCGCAGGAGCGCTGGCGCGTTTGGCCTGCATGATCACGCGGTTCAGAACCTCGCACACGCGGGTCGGATCGCGGACCTCTTCCTGATAGGCGACCATGTCTTCGAACAGTTTCATCTGCTCGACTTCCTGGAAACCACCCTGACCGATGGTCTTGTTCGCGGCCTGCGGCGTGACCAGCAGCAGCGGGGTGTGGTTCCAATAGGCGGTTTTGACGGCGGTGACAAAGTTGGTGATACCGGGGCCGTTCTGCGCGATCATCATCGACATCTTGCCGGTAGCGCGGGTGTAGCCGTCGGCCATCATACCGGCGCTGCCTTCGTGTGCGCAGTCCCAGAACATGATCCCCGCTTTGGGGAACAGGTCCGAGATCGGCATCATGGCCGAGCCAATGATCCCGAACGCATGTTCGATCCCGTGCATTTGCAGAACCTTAACAAAGGCCTCTTCCGTGGTCATTTTCATCTGAGTGATCTCCGCGCATATGTGGAATGGCCGGGTCTCTTGCCCTGCCTTTAGATACGGTTTTGACGGATGGCGCGGGGCGGCGTTAGGGCCAGAATGCGCGGCGGAATAGGTCCAGTGTTGCGCTAACAGGCGTGGATTGCCTCGGCGATGCGTTTTATGCCCGGATTGATGCGATCCGGCGCGATCGAGGAATATCCCAGACGGTAGAAATTCTGCGGCCGGTCAGGGCTGGAAAAAAAGGGCGCGCCGGGCTCGATATGAACGCTCTGGCCCTGTAATTCCTGAGCTAGCCGGGCCGTGTCCATATGATCCGGTGCCGACATCCAGATGGATGAGCCGCCCAGCACGCCGCGCCCGGCCACGGTCAGGCCGTGCTGTTCAACGGCCTGATCCAGCGCCGCGCGCCGCTGCGCCAGTGCTTTGGACATCCGCCGGATCTGCGCGTCATAATGGCCAAGGGACAGGAAATAGGCCGCCGTGCGCTGGATATGCCCCGGCGGGTGGCGCAGAACCAGCGACCGCAGGGCGCGGGCCTCGCGGATGAACGGCTCGGACCCGACCATGTAGCCAAGGCGCAGGCCAGGGAACAGCGATTTGGAAAAGCTGCCCACATAGATCACCCGCCCATCCCGGTCCATCGATTTGAGCGCGGGCGAGGGCGCACCCAGAAAGGCCATTTCGAATTCATAGTCATCCTCGACCACCATGGCGTCCAATTCGCGGGCGCGGGCCAGCAGGGTGGTGCGCCGGTCCACGGGCATGGTGGCTGTGGTCGGGCTTTGGTGGCTGGGGGTGGTAAAGATCACATCGGTCTGATCGGGCAGCGCCTCGGGTGGCAAACCATCGCGATCCACTGCGACCGGAGCCACTTTGCAATCGGAATGGTTCAGAAGATCGCGCAGGGCGTAATAACATGGGTCTTCGATCACAGCAGTTCGGTTGTGGTTCAACAGAATGCGAGAGGCCAGCCAAAGCGCGTTCTGTGCGCCCATGGTGATCAAAATCTCTTCGGGGCGGGCGGCGATGCCGCGGCGGGGCAGGGTGTGGCGGGCGATGAATTCGACCAGCAGCGGGTCATCCTGATCCACGTAATCGCCGGTCAGAGAATCGAAATCCTTGTGCCCCAGCGCCCTAACTGCGCAAAGGCGCCAGTTGGCATGATCGAACAGCGACCGGTCGGCCTGACCGTAGATGAACGGATAGCGGTAGTCGCGCCAGTCAGCAGGCTTGGTCAGGGTGTCCCCGTCCGAGAATCGGCGGGCCAGTGCCGTGGTCCAGTCAACCGTCTCGTCGCCGCGCGGGGTGGGCGTGTATTTCGGGGGCACTGGCGCGTTTTCCGACACGTAATACCCCGACCGGCCCTTGGCGGTCAGATAGTCATTGGCCAGCAGTTCCGTATAGGCCAGTGTCACCGTGATCCGGCTGACGCCCAGATGGGCCGCCAGTTTGCGGGACGAGGGCAGCTTCTCGCCCACATGAAAACGACCCGACAGGATGCCTTCGGCAATCATTTGCTGGATCTGCGCCTGCAACGTGCCCTGACCGTTGAGTTCCAGAAAGAAGGTGTCGACTGAGATGCCCATTCAAGTCTTATAGGGTGGACTTATGCGGTGAGCAATCTGGACTTACGCATTTTGTCATTGACGGGTACGCGACATTAACCTAAATAACTAGAAATCTAGTTTAATGGAGTTGCGATATGTGGGAAACTGCAGCAGCAGGATTTTCCGCCATGGGGTCCGAGGCCCGGTTGAAGGTTCTCAAAACGCTGGTCCGCGCCGGTCAGGCCGGGCTGACGGTTGGTGAGATTCAGGAACGCACCGGAATTGCGCCGTCTACTCTTGCCCATCATCTGCGCTTTCTGGCCGCAGGAGGGGTCGTGCAGCAGGAAAAGATCGGTCGCACCACCATCAACCGCGCCAGCTATGACGAGCTGCGCGCTTTGGCGCAGTTCATTCTGTCCGAGTGCTGCGCCGACGAAGTCGGAAAGGCTGCAAACGATGGCTGAGTTAACGCAAAACCCGAAGGTCCAAGCCAAAGCTGCGCTGGAGTTGATCAAAACGCCCTGGGCAGTGATCGTGGCTATTCTGATCGCGGTTGCCGTTCTGGACCCCGGAAACTGGGGTGAGGTGGTAGTCTTCGCGGGCAAAGCGCTGGCGCATACCGGGCAGTATATTCTGTTCGCAGTTCTGCTCCTATCCTACCTCAGGGCCACCGGTGCCGAAGTCATGGTCGCCCGTGCATTTGAGGGGCGCGAGACGCGGATGATTTTCCTCGCCGCCCTGTTCGGTGGCCTTGCCCCGTTCTGTTCATGCGAGGTGATCCCCTTCATCGCCGGTCTGCTGGCGCTGGGCGCGCCTTTGTCGGCGGTGATGGCGTTTTGGTTGAGCTCACCGCTGATCGACCCGCCGACCCTGCTGATCACGGCGGGCGCGCTGGGTTGGCCGTTTGCCATCGGTAAGGCCGTCGCCGCCGTCGCTTTGGGCCTGTTCGGAGGCTTCGTGGTGCGTGCCTTGATGCGCGGTGGGGCGTTCGCCGAGCCTCTGCGTGTTTACAAACCCGCCGGGTGCTGCGGCTGTGGTCCGAAACAGGACGACAAGCCGGTCTGGAAATTCTGGCAGGAACCGGAACGCCGCACGCGGTTCCGGGCTGAGTTTGTCCAGAACGGGATGTTCCTGCTGAAATGGCTAGCTTTGGCCTATGTGCTCGAGGCGCTTCTGGTCAGCTATGTGCCCGCCGACCTGATCGCGCGTGTGGTTGGGGGCGAAGGCGTCGTGCCGATTGTCATCGCGGCGCTGGTCGGAATGCCTGCCTATCTGAACTCTTACGTCGCACCGCCGTTGCTAGCGGGTCTGACCGAGCAGGGCATGAGCGCAGGCGCTGCCATGTCGTTCATGATCGCAGGCGCGGTCAGCTCGATCCCGGCGATGGCTGCCGTATGGTCGCTGGTCAAGCCACGGGTCTTTGCGACCTATCTTGGATTGGGGATTACTGGCGCGATCATCTCAGGGATCGTCTTCCAGATGATCTAAAGGAAAAACCGCCCGGAGATGCCTCCGGGCGGTTTTGCTTATTGGTTGGCCTCGCAGAGGCTCGGCATTTTGAAGCGGTACCTTGCTTCCCCGCTATTGACGTAAACGCGTTTTTCGACGCAGGCCGTATCGCCGACGGTGCGCGCGACGTGTTCCTTGGATTCGTCGATCGAAATGGTGGACCCGTCGGGCAGCTTAACCGACGCGATAACGCCGTGTTTCAAGTCCCCGTTCATTGGGGTCGCCGTCAGAACCGCAACCGTCAGGTACGAGTCGTGTTCATGCGCGCCATCATCGTTGAGTACCAGCAGTGCTGCCGCGACCGAGACTGTGCCGACGATCGCCACCATCAGCAGGCCCCATGTTTTCAGAAACGCATAGATCGACACCGCACGGTGCGGGCCGAAGACAGAGGACAAGACATTCAGCATAGGTATCTCGGGCAAAAAAGCCCCGGCCGTTTCGGACCGGGGCTGATTGGGTATCAGAAGCGCGGATCTTCGTCTTCTTCCTCGTCGCCGCCACCTTTGGGCAGGTTGAAGAAGCTATCGGCGTCGATGATCGGTTCATCGTCTTTTTCCTCGACCGGATCATCGGACAGCGAGAAGGTTTCGAGCCCCTCGATGGCCGTCGGGATTTTCGGTGCGGCGTCCATTTCCAGCGACTGCTCGGTCGAGACCAGCTTGCGGCGCTCATCATCGCTCATGACGCCACCTTCGGCGGCCTTCTTCGCGGCGGCTTTTTGGACAATCGCGTCCAGCTCGGACTGTTTGCACAGGCCCAGCGCAACCGGGTCGATCGGCTGCATGTTGGCGATGTTCCAATGGGTACGCTCACGGATCGACTGGATGGTGGGCTTGGTGGTGCCGACCAGCTTGGCGATCTGGCCGTCGCTGAGTTCCGGGTGAAATTTGACCAGCCACAGGATCGAGTTCGGACGGTCCTGACGCTTGGACAGAGGGGTATAGCGCGGGCCACGGCGCTTTTCCTCGCCTGCCGCAGCGGCGTTGAACTTGAGCTTCAGCTTGTGCAGCGGGTTGTTCTGCGCCGCGTCGATCTCATCCTGGGTCAGCTGGTTGTTGGCGATGGGGTCAAAGCCTTTGACGCCGGCGGCCACGTCACCGTCCGCGATACCCTGCACTTCAAGCTCGTGCATTCCTACGAAATCCGCGATCTGCTTGAAGCTGATCGTGGTGTTGTCCACCAGCCAAACGGCGGTTGCTTTGGCCATAAGCGGTTTTGCCATCAGCCCGTCTCCTGTAAATACATCTGTCCCGTCGCCGGAATTCGGCGGCCCCGTGATCTTGGGGCAGGTTTCCGTTGTCGGGGAACTTCGGGCCTATATAGTCGCGCAAAGGCAAGAAGGGAAGAGGCGAATGCGTCACGGGATTCTAGCGCTGGTCATGTGGGCGTTCAGCGGGCTGGTCGCACTGGCCGATGGAGAGAAGGCGGGCGTTTTCGACTATTACGTCCTGTCGCTGAGCTGGTCGCCCAACTGGTGTGCCCGCGAAGGTGATGCGCGCGGCTCTGATCAATGCGATGCGCGGCACGATCATGGGTGGATCCTGCACGGGCTTTGGCCGCAATATCATCAAGGCTGGCCGTCTTATTGCCCGACGGTCAAGGCGCCGCCGTCGCGCGCGATGACGCGCGAGATGGCGGATATTCAAGGCACCTCTGGGCTGGCGTGGCACCAGTGGAAGAAGCACGGAACCTGTTCGGGCCTGTCTGCGGCGGACTACTACGCTTTGTCGCGCGCGGCCTATGAGGGTGTCACCCGCCCGCCTGTGTTCCGCAAGCTGGACGGGGCGGTCAAACTGCCCGCCTCAGTGGTGGAAGAGGCGTTTCTAAAGGAAAACCCTGCGCTAGAGCGCGACATGATCACCGTCACCTGCAAACAGGGCTATATCGAAGAGGTACGCCTTTGCCTGTCGCGCGACCTGAAACCGGTGCCATGTGGCCGAGATGTGATCCGCGACTGCACGGCCAAGGATGCTCTGTTCGATCCGATTCGTTAAAGCTCGCGGTTCTGGCACTCCCGCGCATAGCCCAGCGCCTTGGCGGTGCCTTTCAGATCAATGGCCATCACGGTTTCACCTTGCGGGTTGTAGATGGTCAAGGTCTTGTTCTGTGCAATCGCATCAACGAATTTGGGGTCAGTGAAAAACACCGTTGCACCGGGCACATCGCGTTCGTTGAATCCGATTGCGGTGCCATCGTAGCTTTTGCCATCCAGTTCAAAACGGATCGGATAGCTCTCGCCCTGTTCGATCTCGCCCCAGGCCTTGTTGTAGACGGCGAAATAACCGCGTTTGTCCAACGCGTCATACCCGATACGCACGACCGAGAGATCCTGATAAATCGTCTGGATCAGGCACCCATTCCCAAGCGCAGGGTCCATCATGATGTTCCAACCCTCGACGAAACCCTTGTCGATGAGGTCTTGTGCAAACGCTGTTGTTGTTGTGACTACCGTTAACAAAAGAGCAAGAAGACGTGGCATTGGTTAAGCTCCTGAAATATGTCGAATAACGGACGCTCGCATTCGGAATCGAGTTGATACCAAAGTCCGGCGCATCTAAAGCGCCAAATGTGCCGAACGTTTCTATCAAATCTTGAGAAGCAGGCGCAATTGTTCCATTTTGTGCGCGATCGGGTAATGCCGGTGGTGGCCGTTGTTCGAGATTAGATGTTTTCACTATTCAGGATCACATGATGAACCGTCAACAGATACGTTTTCTTCGACGTACCTGCACCTCGGTGCAAATGCGGCTATCCGAGGAAAGCCCTCTTCGTGGAACGTTTGAGCGGGGGGACGAGATCTCGCTTCTGACCGATGGCTCGATCTTTCCTCATGTCGCGCAGCAGTACGAGTGGAATTTCAACGAAACACGCTTCATTGGTCAGGTTTGCGATGCAGCCTCTTACCATCTTATTGATGTCGGGGCGAATGTCGGGCTCTATACGCGGCAGGTGCTGCTCAATTACCAGAACGTGCATTCCGCTTCCTGTTTCGAACCCAGCCCGGACAATGTCGAGCATCTTGAGCGAAATATCGGCGGGATGCCAACTGCGACGGTCCATAACTTCGGTCTGGGAACGACAGATGGTGAGTTGACCTTTTTTACTGACGATGTGAACGGAGGAAATTTTTCGTTCAATGAGAATGCAGTAGCGGGCAGAAACCATCACGTGATCAAAGCCCCGATCCGCAAGATATCGGAGCAGTTGCTTGACGATTGCATGGGGGATGAGGCCCGAAAGCGACGGTTGATTTGGAAATCTGATACCCAAGGTTTGGATGAGGTGCTGATGAGCGAACTTCCACTCGGATTCTGGCAGCGCGTTGATTTGGCGGTGTTCGAAGGGTGGCGGATACCAAAGCCTGAATTCGACGCCCAGGCCTTTGCCGCGGTCCTGAAGGCGTTTGACTTTGTTTATATCATGGGTAGCAGGAACAAAAGACTGCAGCGGACAGACGCGGAACAATGCATGCATTATCTATCCGGTACAGACCGCAGATGGGCCGATGTTTTCCTGTCGAGGCGCGAGCTGTCCTGACCTCTTAACCTGCTATTTAGGTCTGGTATGGTTCGCTAGATCTCCTTGCGCGCCCGCAGCGCTGCCGTGATCGTTCCGTCATCCAGATAATCCAACTCGCCACCAATCGGCACACCCTGAGCGAGTGAGGTCAGGCGCACCTGACCCTCTAGCTGGTCGGCGATGTAATGGGCCGTAGTCTGGCCATCGACGGTGGCGTTCAGGGCGAGGATGACCTCGGTGATCCCTTCTGCAGTGACGCGATCTTTGAGGCGCGGGATGCGCAGTTCGTCCGGGCCGACGCCGTCCAGTGCCGAGAGTGTCCCACCCAGCACGTGATAGCGGCCTTTGAACACGCCTGCGCGTTCCATCGCCCAGAGGTCGGCGACGTCTTCTACTACGCACAGCTCTCCGGTGGCGCGGGCCTCGGCGTTGCAGATGTCACAGATGTCCGTGGTGCCCACGTTGCCGCAGTTCAAGCATTCGCGGGCGGTGATGGCGACCTGCTGCATGGCGTCCGACAGGGGTGTCAGCAGCAGCGCACGTTTGCGGATCAGGTGCAGCACCGCGCGACGGGCCGAGCGGGGCCCAAGCCCCGGCAGTTTGGCCATCAGGTCGATCAGATTGTCGATGTCGCTGTTCGAACTCAACGCGCGTACCCCTGCACAGGGGCCGGGCAGGGTGCCCGGCCTTTGGACCGTCAGGAGTGTCTATCAGAACGGCAGCTTGATGTCTGCGGGCAAACCCATGCTTTCGGTCAGCTTGGCCATCTCGGCCTGCGCGCGTTCGGCGGCTTTGGTCTGCGCGTCCTTGATAGCGGCGAGGATCAGGTCTTCGACGACCTCTTTGTCGTCGCCGTTGAAGATCGAGGGGTCGATGTCCAGACCTTTGAGTTCGCCCTTGGCGGTGGCAGTGGCTTTGACCAGTCCAGCTCCGGATTCGCCGACAACCATCAGATTGTTCAGTTCTTCCTGCATGCCGGTCATCTTGGTCTGCAGATCCTGCGCGGATTTCATCATCTTGGCCATATCGCCCAGACCGCCGAGTCCTTTAAGCATTACGTTTTCTCCTGCTAATCGGTTTGTCGCCTAGATACGGACAGCGCCCGTGCGGCACAAGGGGGCAGTGCCCTCCCGCCCGTCGTCGCGGTCTTTTGCAAGACCTCTCCTCCCGTTGGGCCCGGCAGAGCGCGGGCAACGCCCGCGCTCTGCCGGGCCCAAGGTCGCTCAGGGGTATCGGCGTCAGCCGATGGCCCGTGGCGGGCGCGGGAGGGTTAGTCCTCCTCGAACGGGTCCCATTCGTCTTCGACCTCGGGCAGGGCTTCGGTTTCGACCTTGGCGGCGCGTTCTTCGGGAGTTTCGATGCGTTTGATCTTGGCTTTGGGGAATTGAGCCAGCACCGCCTGTACCAGAGGGTGCTGTTCGGCCTCGGCCTTTAACGCCAGATCGGCGGCATCTCGGATTTCGGCGATGGTTGCCGCCTCGCCGTTGGCCACAATGGTCACCGCCCAGCGGTTGCCGGTCCAGCGTTGTAGTGCGGTACCCATGCGGGCGGCCAGATCGGTTGGGGCTGAGTCTGTTGGCGTGAACTCGATCCGACCGGGTTGGTAAGACACCAACCGGACGCCGTTTTCGACCTCAACCAGCAGTTTCACATCCCGGTTGGTGCGGATCAGTTCGACCACATGTTCAAAACTCGGGTAGCGGGCCAATGCCGTTTGCACATCCTGCGCCAGTGCGGCCGTGGGCGCTCCGGCCCCGCCGCGAATGGGCGGCGCATAAGTGGAGGCCACCGGGGCCTGCGCGGCGTGTGATTGTGCGGTCATTCCGCCGCCGGGCCCGCCGTTTGGCGGTGGGGGAGGCGCGTCTTGCAACCGTTTGATCAGTTCTTCTGGGCTGGGCAGGTCAGACACATGGGTCAGGCGGATCACGGCCATCTCGGCGGCCATCATGGCGTTGGGCGCGGCTGAGACTTCCTCGAGCGCTTTCAACAACATCTGCCACATGCGGGTCAGGACCCGCATCGGCAGGGCCTCGGCCATTTGCTGACCCCGCGCGCGTTCATCAGGGGAAACGGTCGGGTCTTCGGCGGCATCCGGCGTGATCTTTACCACCGACACCCAATGAGTGATCTCGGCCAGATCGCGCAGCACGGCCAGCGGGTCGGCGCCTTCGGCATATTGTGCGCCAAGTTCGGTCAGCGCCCCGGCGGCATCGCCACGCAGGATCATGTCCATCAGGTCCAGCACCCGGCCCCGGTCGGCCAGACCCAGCATCGCACGCACCTGATCGGCGCTGGTTTCCCCGGCGCCGTGTGAAATCGCCTGATCCAGTAGCGAGGTCGCATCCCGCGCCGAACCTTCGGCCGCGCGGGTGATTAGTGCCATCGCGTCTTCGGCGATCTGTGCGCCTTCGGCATCGGCGATCTTGCGCAGCAGGCCGATCATGTCCTCGGGCTCGATCCGTCGCAGGTCAAAGCGCTGACATCGGGACAGGACCGTCACCGGCACTTTGCGAATCTCGGTGGTGGCAAAGATAAACTTCACATGCTCGGGCGGTTCCTCAAGCGTCTTGAGCAGCGCGTTGAAGGCGCTGGTCGAGAGCATGTGGACCTCGTCGATGATGTAAATCTTGTAGCGGGCCGAGGCCGCGCGATAACGCACGCTGTCGATAATCTCGCGAATATCATTGACGCCTGTGCGACTGGCGGCGTCCATCTCCATCACGTCCACATGGCGGCCCTCCATAATGGCAACGCAATGTTCGCATTGGCCGCAGGGCTCGGTCGTGGGTTTGCCCTCGCCATCGGGGCCGATGCAGTTCATGCCCTTGGCGATGATCCTGGCCGTGGTGGTTTTGCCGGTGCCGCGAATGCCGGTCATGATAAAGGCTTGCGCGATCCGATCCGCCTCGAATGCGTTTTTCAGCGTGCGTACCATGGCGTCCTGACCGACCAGATCGGCGAAGGTTTCCGGGCGGTATTTGCGGGCAAGAACCTGATAGGCGGGGCTGGGCGTGTCGGTCATATCTGCTCTGTCGGATTCGGGTTCCTATGCAGCGTAGAGACCCCCGCCGCCCGCGTCCACCGCCGCCTTGGGGGAAATTCGGTTTGCAGGTCAGTTTGCACAGCATAGAAGCTATGTGAGAAGGAGGCCGGGGATGGAGCCATTTGCAATTCACGTGGTCGAGGTCGGGGCCGGTCACGTCGCGCTGTCGCCGTTGCCGGGGCGCGCGGGGGAGTATGCGCGGGATTTGGATGTTATCCGCCGCTGGCGGCCCGATCTTGTGATTTCGATGACCACAAGCTCCGAGATGGAGCAGGCCGGGGCGGGAAAACTGGGAGATGACCTGCACGCCGAGGGCATAACCTGGACGCACCTGCCGATTGAAGATTTTGGCGCGCCGTCGCCGGACACCGAGGCCGCGTGGCCGCAGATCAGCCAGTCCGCCGGGCATATTCTGGCGCGTGGAGGGCGGGTGCTGGTGCATTGCCGGGGCGGGTGCGGGCGGTCGGGGATGATCGTCCTGCGGCTGATGGTAGAACAAGGTATGGCACCCGACGCGGCGTTGCGTCGCTTGCGCGCCGTGCGGCCCTGTGCGGTTGAAACCGACGGGCAGATGCGCTGGGCCACCTGCGCTCCGGGCTGAGCTACAGGGCCAGATGCTGCTCGGGCTGCGCGGGGTGCGCCGGGGCCAGTTCTGACACTTCAAGCATGGCACAGGGCGGCGCTGGCAAAAGGCTGGCCGGACGGGCCGCAGCATCGAGGCCGAACACCATATCCGCATAACCATCCAACGCGTCGAGCGAGGCGTCCGTGCTGGTGCCGCAGAAGATGCGAATTTGATCTTTCTGGGCGCGGAATCGGGCGATGCAGCCCTGTGGGCAATGGCCCAGCTCTCCGCTGCCGTCCAACGCGAAGTCATCCGACGTGGCAGGCACTGCGGATTCCATCGCCTGCACAATAGCCCGTGCCATCTGCGCCAGAGCCGGGCAGGTCTTGCCGGTTTTCTGACATAGGGTTGCACTGAATTGGTGCGTTTTTGTCTTCCAGATCATAATGCGCCCTCCGCGCGGGGAACGGGGCATGGATCAGGTGTGACAGCGCGCTGACAATCCCGCCCGGACACCCCGCCCGAGTTACAGTTTTGCTTTGATGGCAGGTCTCCTGACTTGCGGGTCATCGCGTTGCCGACCTTCCCAGCCTTGCGGGCCAGTGGTATTTCGGCATTGCTCACCGCTTACAGTTGCGGGGGCAGTCGCGGCATTGGATCGTTCCGGCATGACCGGGCAGAACCGCACCGTGTTCCCTTTTCATCTTGTCCCGACACGGGACAAGAACCATCACGCCATCGCTAGCGGTTGAGCGGGCTTTGAGTCAAGCGGGCGCGCGCGCAAAGTGGACGTTTGGTCATCTTGATGCGCCCTTGACTCAGCCCGGCCAAAGAAGTGGGGATAAGGGGTGAACCGAACAGTTCAGATCAGGTGAGCAACGCTATGCTGGATGATACACCCCCCGTCCTGACCGAGGATTTTCGGTTTTCTGCCGGTTCGGCAATGCTGTCGGCGCGCCTGTACCGGCCCGTGACCGATCCCAAAGTCGCTGTGGTTGTACATGGTGCGACCGGTGTCCCGAGGGATTACTATCAGCATTTCGCGCATTGGCTGGCAGCGGATCAGGGGATCGCTTGCCTGACCTACGACTATCGTGACTTTGGCCACTCACTGACCGGACTACTGCAGGAATCGCGGGTAAAGATGGCGGATTGGGCGCTGACCGACATGCCTGCCGCCAGAGCCGAAATGCGCCAACGTTACCCACACGCAGAACACTGGAGCATAGGGCACTCGGTCGGAGGGATGTTGGGGCCAATACAACCTGATATCGACCATTTAGATCGCATGATCTGTGTGTGTTCGGGGCTGGTGACAATCAGTGATCACCCATGGCCTTATCGCGCGCTGGCGTCCTTGTTCTGGTATGGACATGTTCCGCTGGCGGTAAAAACTGTTGGATACCTGCCAGGAAAGGCAGTGGGATTTGGGGCCGACCTGCCTGCACTGGTTTACTGGCAGTGGCGCAAGTGGTGCACGGCGCCCCAAAACTATCTGCCTGAAATCGGAAAAACGCTACCAGCCGCAACCTGGGCAGAGAAAGGCAAACCGGTCGATCTGTTCACTTTCGAGGACGACCAGATGGTTCCGCCCGAAGCCGTTTGGCGGTTGGCAGATCTGTACGGCTCCAGCGCTCGGCGTCATGTACTGTCACCGCAGGAATTCGGACTGAAGGACATTGGCCATATCGGCGCGTTCGCGCGTCGCAACGCGTCCCTATGGCCGCGCTTGATCGCATAAGTGCTGCGTGTCTAAACCGGTCAAAACTGTCGGGGATGAAGTGAGAGGTTGGACATCGACCCAAGCGGGGCTCGTTGTGGCTGCTTCCTTCCGGACCTGACCAGGTTGGCGAGGCGCTCGCCCGCGCCAACCTCTCAACGGTGGATATAGGCATTTGGTTCATGCTTGGCAACCCGTCAGAGGGAGAGCTGAATACTCAGAAAACCTTTCGCATCCGGACCGATGACTTTGGCGCGGTAGCGTGCCAGTTCTTCCAGGTGTTGGTCAGCGGCCGCTCCGGTTTTCACAAGCGCATGGGCACCGGGTATGGGTGACAACCGAAAAGGCTGGAGTGCCTCTTCCAAAGGGTCCATCGGTAAGACGCCCGACAGGTAATCCCGTACAATATGTTGAATCGGAAGGACCGGCAGAGGAATTCGGGTCGCGTTTTCGGCAAACGGGAAATTCCCGCCTCCGTTGGCGCGATAGTTGTTCAACGCGACAACAAAGCGCTGATCTGCGTCGATAGGGCGGCCGTTGAATCGCAATTCGTGAACCCGATGGCTGTTGGGATGAAGTATTGCGCCAGCTGCGTCGAACCGCGCCGGAGATGCTAGATCTAGTGCGTAAGTTAGCCCGTGCAGCACGTCAAAATTATGTCCGGCGCGATTCGTATCCACAAGGTCCGATTGTTCACCCGGGCGCATCTGGTTCAGCACGCCAGCGGACATTTCCAGCCAATCCTTGATTTCAGTGCCTGAGACAATGACGGCCTGCATCTCGTTCGGAAACACGTTCAGGTCGGCAACATGGCGCGTACATATCTGCCCGGGTGGGATATCGGTGAAAAACCGAGGTCCTGCACGACCGCCGAATTTTGACGGTGCAACTGCCGACAAGACGGGTAGCCCTGCATAGGCAGTTCCCTGCATATGCTGCCGCAATGCTGCAGCTTGCGCGGCAGCCACAAGCGCCAGACCGCGATCCCAGGCGCAAAAGCTGAAATAGCTGTGCAGATGATGCGACGTGTGTCCAACGGGCGTGTTGCACTGCGCGCGAGTTTCGCGGTGCGCCTTGGCAAAAATCCGCGACAGTTCGGGGTCTTCCGGAACCTCAGCGCCAACAAAGCCGGGTGCGATTGCCTTCAGGTGTGAACGGTGCGTTTCTACCTGCCATTTTCCGTCGTCACCAAGTTTCATTGTCAGGTCAATCACACCAAGATGCGACCCAGCGCTGCCCGGCATGACAGCCGGCTTTCCGTGCACTTGACCTTTGGCACTGTCCACGAACGCAAACCCTTCATGCGACGCGCCCGGCAAAGTCAGATGTGAATGTCCCGCTATGATCGCATCGATCGGTCCGATGGCCGCAAGGGGAATCACGGCGTTTTCCAGATTCGGCTCCGGTTGCGCGGTGCCGATCCCGGAATGCGCAAGCGCGATCACAAGATCGCAGCCAGCGGCCTTCAGCTCTTGCGACACGTGTCGTGCCGTGGACAGGATATCGTCGATGCGGACCTTTTGCTCTAGCCGGTGCGCCTCCCAGTTCGCAGTTTGCGGCGGCAGGGCTGAAAAAACGCCGATTTTGATCGGATATTCGCGGCCTCCGGCTTTCATGGTTCGGCTTAGCACTGCCTGCCTGCTCCAAGCACCGGGGCGGTCCAACCGGTGCGCGTTGCTGCATAAGACAGGGCAGGGGGATTGGCGCAGGATACGGTCCAGAACCTGCAAGCCGAAGCCGAAATCATGGTTTCCCAGTCCGATGGCATCGTAATCCAGCGCTTCGAAAGCCTCCATCAGAGGATGACGGGTCTGGGTTTGTGTTACGGCCCATTCCCCAATAGGCGTTCCCTGCAGTGAATCCCCGTTATCCAGCAAGATGGTCAGGGCATCTTTGACCTCGGTTCGAGCTTGGCGGATCAGTGTGGCTGTGCGGGTAAACCCAATCATGGGTTCCGGCGCATCCCGATAATAGTCAAACCCGGTCACATTCATATGCAGATCCGAGGTTCCCAAAATCCTGATCGTTGCGCTTAGAGAGGAAGGGGGATGTTGCAATACTCTGCTTTTAGACGTTTTTGGTTAACCTATTTCAACAAAAAGAGTATTTGACGCAAGTTTCAAGGCAGAGTTTGAGTTGATCACATTATCTCCTCAATTTCCCACCAGGCAGAAATGTCGTTGCAACGATCCGGCGCTCGTGGCAGCCCTGTGCCGACAACCTGAAGGGATTGCAATGAAATACGCGGAAACCGTGACGTTTGGCGGGTCGGGACTGGATCGCGCAGCACATCTGCGCAACGATCCCGGGGGGCTTGCGCAAGTCGCAAACGACCCGGAGGCAAGATGCCTTATGTTGTGGCGCGGTAAGGTGCTGGTCGAGGGCGAAGCTCTGGATCGGCTGGCGTTGCTGCCGCTGACGCACGATCTGTTGCGCAATGGACCGGGCGGAATTGTTGAAGAACCAGTCTTTCTAGGTATTTCGGATCACGTTCCGCTGTTCGCTTTGGACATCTCGGGGTGGGACGCCGAGGGGCTGGACCTGTCCGAGGTTGGGGCATTCTTCGACCGTTCCGAGCAACAGCACCCCGCGTTGTCCACCGGGCATGTTTTTGTCGAATTGCGCCGGATCATGACCCGTCTGAACCCTCGGGATGCGGAGCTGGCGGCAACAGCCAAGGCGGTGATCGGCTGGCACGAGACGCACCGTTTCTGCGCCCGCTGCGGTGCCGCCAGTGATTTGGCGCAGGCGGGATGGCAGCGCAGCTGTCCGTCTTGCGGGGGTCAGCATTTCCCGCGCACGGACCCGGTTGTCATCATGTTGATCACGCATGGAGATTCGGTGCTGATGGGGCGGTCTCCGGGTTGGCCGGACGGGATGTATTCCCTGCTTGCGGGCTTTGTCGAACCCGGTGAAACGCTCGAAGCCGCCGTGCGCCGCGAAGTGATGGAAGAGGCCGGAGTACCCGTCGGAGCAGTCACTTATCTGTCCAGCCAACCCTGGCCCTTTCCCGCGTCGTTGATGTTTGGGTGTGCAGGTCTGGCGCTGTCACGCGATATTACAATCGACCCGATTGAAATCGAAGACGCCATCTGGGTCAGCAAGTCGGAAATGATGCAGGCCTTTGCTGGTGAACATCCGACATTGATGCCTGCGCGGAAGGGTGCCATCGCGCATTTTCTTTTGCAGCACTGGCTGGCGGATACGCTGGATTGACAGAATATTGGGGAATCAAAGGTAAGAGCCTCGGACACCATGCAATTCACAGCACATGAAGATATCGACGCACCCATCAACGCAGTGTTTGAAATGGTCGCTGATTTTGAACGTTTCGAGCGTATGGCAATGCGTCGCGGGATCGAAGTCAGACGCCTTTCGGGCCACATGGGTGTTGTGCCGGGTACCACATGGCAGGCGGATTTCAAGCTTCGGGGCAAGCCGCGTCGCGTCTCTATCGAGATGGCCGAGTGTGATCCGCCAGCAAGTATGCAGTTCAACGCGGCAGGAAAGGGCGTAAGTGGTACGACGACTGTTGATTTCCTGGCCTTATCGCAACGCCGAACCCGGTTGAGTGTGGACCTGAGCCTGGCTGCAAAATCATTGCCTGCACGCCTGTTCCTGCAGTCTATCAGACTGGGAAAGTCACGCTTCAAGCGTCGTTTCCAATCACGGCTCAGCGAGTTCTCGAGAGAGATAGAAGAACGATATCATCACGGCTGAAATACCGGCAACAAACGTTCATCTGCCTGACTAACCGCGCGGTTGCGCTGCCGGGTAAACGCCCAGAACTTCGACATTGGTGGTAAAGTGCTGCAGCTCGTCCATCGCCAGTTGCACGTTGCGGTCATCTGGGTGGCCAACGATATCAGCGTAGAACTGGGTCGCCGTAAAGGATCCGTCGACCATATAGCTTTCCAGTTTGGTCATGTTGATACCGTTGGTCGCAAATCCGCCCATCGCCTTGTAAAGCGCCGCCGGAATATTCCGGACCTGAAAGACGAAGCTGGTGATCATCCCATTTTCGCCGCGCCGAGCGTCGTCCGCTTCGCGTGACATCACCAGAAAACGAGTGGTGTTGTCGTCGTTATCCTCGATATGGCGGGCCAGAACGTCCAAGCCGTAGATCTCTCCGGCCAATTCGCTGGCCAACGCCGCCGAGTGAACCTCGCCCTGTTCGGACACTTCGCGCGCGGCGCGGGCATTGTCTGGGCTGACGCGGCCACGGATGCCGTGTTGTTTCAGGAAGCCCGCGCATTGTGGCAGCAAGACTAGATGGGAATGCGCCTCGGTAACATCCTCCAGCGTCGCACCCGGAACGGCCAACAAGTTGATATGCACCCGCACGAAGGCCTCGTCGATAATGTGCAGCCCGCTATGGGGCAGCAAGCGGTGAATATCGGCCACTCGGCCGTAGGTCGTATTCTCAACCGGCAACATCGCAAGTTCGGCTTCACCTGACCGAACCGATTCGATCACATCCTCGAAGGTACGGCAGGGCAGGGCCTCCATATCGGGGCGCGCGTTGCGGCAAGCCTCGTGGCTATAGGCGCCGGGTTCCCCCTGAAATGCGATACGTTTGGTCATTTGGTCGATTCCGTGCAACAAGTTCCAAGATTGGGCGTTTAGTCGCGGTGTCTATACCTTGCCTCTTGTCAGGGGAAGCCTTAGACACCCCCAAGACAGCTAAATGGACTCGCGATCAATGTTCGACACGATGACAGTTACCAAGGCCGCCGCAGGCCTGTTTGGCACCTTCCTGGTGCTGCTTCTGGCCAAATGGGCCGCCGAAGGCCTGTACCATGCCGATGGTCATGGCGAGACGGCCTCTTACATCATTGAAACCGAAAGCTCTGGTGAAAGCGCCAACGCCGAAGAAGTGGTGTTCGAAGACCTGCTGGCCGCCGCCGATCCGGAAAAAGGCGCACGCGTTTTCCGCAAATGCACCGCTTGCCACAAACTGGAAGACGGAGCCAACGGAACCGGACCCTACCTTTACGCCGTTGTTGACCGCCCTGTTGCATCGGCCAAGGGTTTCACCGGCTATTCGGCTTCGATGCAAGCGCATGGTGGCAACTGGACACCAGAAGCACTGGATGCATTCCTCGAGCGCCCAAGTGCTTACATCTCGGGCACTTCGATGAGCTTTGCTGGTTTGAAAAAACCGCAAGAGCGCGCTGACCTGATTGCCTATCTGCAGACAATCGGCAACTGATCCAGTCCTTGGATATTCCAAAAATTGAAAGCCGCTGCTTTGTGCAGCGGCTTTTTTTGTCTAAACAGAACTTCACAAAGCGCTCACGCATTCTAAACTTGAATCTGTCAGCGCTGGTCTTTTAGCCTTCGCGTACGAAAATAAAGACGACAACGATCCAGAGGATGAGCCACATGACACCCCTCCTGCCTGCACTGCGCGTTTCGAATATGCGACCTTGGGCGGCAGCATTGGGAATAGCGCTTGTTATGGGGGCAAGCAGCGCCGTCAGCGCCGCAGAAGAAAATGTGATGCGCAGCCATGGGTACTCTTATTTTGGTAATCTGGACTACCCGGCGGATTATCCGCATCTGGGTTATGTGAATCCCGAAGCCCCAAAGGGTGGCGAGCTGTCGCTGGCTGGATCAGGCACTTTCGACTCTCTGAACCCGTATTCGCGCAAAGGGCGTGCCGGTGCATTGACGACCCTGCAGTACGACTCGTTGATCGACAGCACCTCGGATAGTGTGGGTCAATACTATGGCCTGCTTGCGGAAAGCATGGAATATGACGAAGGCCGCAACTACGTGATCTTTCACATCCGGCCCGAAGCAACATTCTGGGACGGATCGCCAGTAACTGCCGAAGATGTGGTCTATAGCCACCGACTGTTTATCGAACAGGGTCTTCCATCTTATGCGCAGGCCGTTGGCCGGATGGTCACCGGTGCCGAAGCATTGGATGATCATACGGTCAAGTTTACGTTTAGTCCCGAAGTGACACGGCGTGGGTTGATCGAAACGGTTGGCTCGACACCGGTGTTTTCAAAAGCGTGGTTCGAGGCCGATGAGAGCCGCCGCCTGGACGAACCGCGGCTTGAAGTTGCAGTTGGGTCGGGGCCGTACAAGCTGGATAGCTATGACATTAACCGCCGCATCGTTTACAAGCGGCGCGACGATTATTGGGGGCAGGATTTGCCGATCAATGTCGGGCGCAACAACTATGATACCATTCGGGTCGAGTATTTCGCCGACCAGACCGCCGCGTTCGAAGGGTTCAAGGCCGGGGAATACACAATGCGCATTGAAAGCGACCCCAAGCTTTGGGCTTCGGGGTATGACTTTCCGAAGTTGACCCAAGGGTCGGTCGTTCGTGATGAGATTACGGATGGCAGCCCGCCGACGCCATCGGGTTTCGTGTTCAATCTGGGAAAGCCGCAGTTCGAGGATAAGAATGTCCGCAAAGCCATAGCGCTGGCCTTCAATTTCGAATGGGCCAATGAATCGCTGATGTTCGGTCTCAATTCACCGCGCAGCTCGTTTGTGCAGGGTACTCATCTCGAAGCGACAGGCGCACCAGAAGGGGCTGAGCTTGCCTTCCTCGAGGCGCTGGGCGATGTTGTGCCGGCCGAAGTCCTGAGCGAACCTGCCTTGGTGACTCATGAATCCAATTCGGCGCGCCTGAATGATCGTCGAAATCTGCGCAAGGCGTCGAAATTATTGGACGAGGCCGGTTGGCCGGTTGGTGACGGCAATCTGCGGCGCAACGCTGAAGGGCAGACGCTGAAGGTTAACATCCCTTACGCCTCAAGCATTCCCACATCAACGGCCACGATGATCGAGACTTTCGTTCAGAACCTGCAGGCGATTGGCGTGGATGCCTCGGCCGAGAAGGTTGATCCGTCACAGTTCACACTGCGCCGCCGTGAACGCGACTACGACATGGTTTATTCGAACCGGTATGGATCGTTTTTGTCGACGGGCGGCGGTCTTAGTCAGATGTACGGTTCGGAAGAAGCCGCCTTTAGCCTGTTCAACCCTGCGGGTTTGGCCAGCCCTTTGGTTGACGCGGTCATCGAATCCTCATTCGATACGACAAATCAGGAAGAACAAGACGCAGCGCTTATGGCATTGGACCGTGTCCTGAGGTATGAGTTCTTTATCATCCCTGACGGTTATGTCGCGGACTACTGGACGGCTTACTACGACATGTACGAATACCCTGAAAACCTGCCGCCTTTCACACTCGGTTATCTGGATCTTTGGTGGGTAAACCCTGAAAAAGAGGCTGGCCTGAAGGCAAAAGGCGCACTGCGTTAACATGGGCGCCTATATTCTAAGACGCCTGTTGCTGGTTATTCCGACCCTTCTGGGCATCATGATTGTCAATTTCACGCTGGTTCAGTTCGTGCCCGGTGGACCGATCGAACAGATCATTGCTCAAATCGAAGGGCAGGGTGACGTCTTTGCCGGTTTTGCAGGCAGTGGTGACGCCGGAGCGGCCGCTGAACCCGCCGGAGGGGCCTTTGACGACAAATACGTCGGCGCCCGCGGCCTTCCGCCTGAATTCATCGCCGAGCTTGAGAAAGAGTTTGGGTTCGACAAACCGCCGGTCGAGCGGTTTCTATCCATGATGGGCAACTACCTGACATTGGATTTTGGCGAGAGCTATTTCCGGTCGATCAGTGTGATCGATCTGGTGTTGGAAAAGATGCCCGTGTCGATCTCGCTGGGTCTTTGGTCGACCCTGATTGCCTATCTGGTCTCGATCCCGCTGGGCATTCGCAAGGCCGTCAAGGACGGATCGCGGTTTGATACCGTGACCAGCGGGGCGATTATTGTTGCCTATGCCATACCCGGTTTCCTGTTCGCGATCCTGTTGCTGGTGCTTTTTGCAGGTGGGTCCTACTGGCAGATATTCCCACTGCGGGGGCTGACCTCGGACAATTGGGACAGCCTTAGCCTGTTCGGCAAGATTACGGACTATTTCTGGCACATCGCTTTGCCGATCATAGCGCTTACGATTTCGGCTTTTGCGACGCTGACGCTGCTGACCAAGAACTCGTTTCTGGACGAGATCAAAAAGCAATACGTCATGACCGCCCGCGCCAAGGGACTGAGCGAGCGGAAGGTGCTGTATGGCCATGTGTTCCGCAACGCGATGCTGATCGTGATCGCCGGTTTTCCAGCCGTGTTCATCGGTGTGTTCTTTGGTGGCTCGATCATTATCGAGACGATCTTCTCGCTGGATGGTCTGGGCAGACTTGGCTTTGAGGCCGCCGTGGCGCGCGACTATCCGGTGATCTTTGGCACCCTGTTTATCTTTGGCCTGATGGGTCTGGTTGTGGGCATCATCAGTGACCTGATGTATGTGCTGGTCGACCCGCGCATCGACTTTGAAAAGCGCGAGGGGTAAATGGCTCTTTCTCCGCTCAATCAGCGCCGCTGGCGCAACTTCCGCCGCAATGGCCGGGCCTTCTGGTCACTGATCATCTTTTCGATCCTGTTCGGCCTGTCGCTGTTCGCCGAGTTCATCGCCAATGACAAACCGATCCTTTTGAAGTACCGAGGCGAATTCTACACGCCGATCTTCAATTTCTACGCCGAAACGGAGTTCGGAGGAGATTTCCAGACCGAGGCGATCTATCGCGACCCCGAGGTCATGTGCCTGATCGACAGCGGCGGGATTGAAGACTGTTTCGACGACCCCGAAGGCATCATCGAACAGATCGAGGCCGGCACCTATGAAGCTGACGGATTCGAACGCGGCTGGGCAATCTGGCCGCTGATCCCGTATTCCTTCAACACCAGCGTGGATCGCGCAGGTGCCGCGCCGCTGCCGCCCAATGGGCAGAACCTGCTGGGTACCGATGATACCAAGCGCGATGTGCTGGCGCGGGTGATCTATGGTTTCCGTTTGTCCATTCTGTTCACGCTGATGGTAACTGGCGCTGCCAGCATTGTTGGTATCTTTGCAGGGGCCATTCAGGGCTTCTTTGGCGGTTGGCTGGACCTGATATTTCAGCGTGTGATTGAGATCTGGTCAGCGACGCCCTCGCTCTATGTCATCATCATCATGTTTGCGGTGTTGGGGCGAAGTTTCTGGCTGCTGGTGATCCTGATGATCCTGTTCAGTTGGACGGGCTTGGTCGGTGTCGTCCGGGCTGAATTCCTGCGGGCGCGAAACCTTGAATACGTGCGCGCCGCACGGGCGTTGGGCGTGGGCAACATGACGATCATGTTCCGCCACATGCTGCCCAATGCCATGGTGGCGACGCTGACCTTCATGCCGTTCATCGTGACGGGTACAATTGGCGGTCTGGCCTCGCTGGATTTCCTTGGCTTCGGCCTGCCGTCCTCGGCCCCATCACTTGGTGAGCTGACCTTGCAGGCGAAACAGAACCTGCAGGCCCCGTGGTTGGCCTTTACCGCGTTTTTCACCTTTGCCATCATGCTGTCGCTTCTGGTCTTCATTTTCGAAGGCGTCCGCGATGCGTTTGATCCCAGAAAGACCTTCTCATGAGCCTTTTGGATGTGAACAACCTGAAGGTCTCGTTCAAGCAGGACGGTCAGGTCTCGGCGGCGGTCAAGGGCGTGTCCTTTACCGTTGATCGTGGGGAAACCGTGGCTTTGGTGGGCGAATCCGGGTCGGGCAAATCGGTGACGGCGCTGTCCACGGTGTCGTTGCTGGGCGACAGTGCGATCGTTGAAGGTTCGGTCAAGTATGACGGCGATGAAATGATCGGAGCGTCAGAGGACAAGTTGATGGATGTGCGTGGAAACGACATCAGCTTTATCTTCCAGGAACCGATGACCTCGCTGAACCCGCTGCATACGATTCAGAAACAGATGGCGGAATCGCTGGCGCTGCATCAGGGCGTTACTGGGGATGCTGCACGAGACCGGATTGTGGAACTGCTGACCAAGGTAGGCATCCGTGATCCGCGTGACCGGCTGGACAGCTATCCGCATCAGTTGTCAGGCGGACAGCGGCAACGTGTGATGATCGCCATGGCGCTGGCCAACAAGCCCGATATTCTGATCGCGGATGAACCCACAACGGCTCTGGACGTGACCATTCAGGCGCAAATCCTTGAACTGCTGGCCGAGCTGCAGAAATCCGAAGACATGGGGATGCTGTTCATCACCCATGACCTTGGCATCGTGCGCCGCATAGCGGACCGGGTTTGCGTGATGAAAGACGGTGAGATTGTCGAGACCGGCGTCACGACCGAGATTTTTGACAACCCCCAACACCCCTATACGCGCAAACTGCTGGGCGCCGAGCCCTCAGGCCAGCCTGATCCGGTGGCGTCGGATGCCGAAGAGGTTGCACGGACAGATCACCTGAAGGTCTGGTTCCCGATCCAGCGCGGATTTCTGAAACGCACCGTTGGGCATGTGAAGGCGGTTAATGACGCCACGCTCAGCGTACGCGCGGGTGAGACGCTGGGGATCGTCGGCGAAAGCGGCTCGGGTAAGACGACGCTGGCGCTGGCGATCATGCGGCTGATCGCGTCCGAGGGAGGGATCACCTTCCGCGATCAGGATGTGCGCCGCTGGTCCACGCGGGAATTGCGACGGCTGCGCAAGGATATGCAGATCGTGTTTCAAGACCCGTTCGGCAGCCTCAGCCCTCGGATGACCTGTATGCAGATCATTGCCGAGGGGCTGGCCATTCACAAGGTCGACCCGCACCGCGCCCCGCGCGATCTGGTGGCCGAGGTGATGACCGAAGTGGGCCTCGACCCCGCCGCAATGGACCGATATCCCCACGAATTCTCGGGCGGGCAGCGTCAACGGATCGCCATCGCGCGCGCTATGGTGCTGCGGCCCAAGCTGTTGGTTCTAGACGAACCGACCAGCGCGCTGGACATGACGGTTCAAGTTCAGATCGTTGATCTGTTGCGCGATCTGCAGCGGAAATACGGGCTGGCCTATCTTTTCATCAGCCACGACCTGAAGGTCGTACGCGCCATGTCCCACAACGTGATCGTCATGCGCAACGGCGATGTGGTCGAGATGGGCACGGCTAAGGATTTGTTCGAGAACGCGCAGACAGACTATACCCGCGAGCTGATTGCGGCGGCGGGCTGATCCCAGCCCGCTCCTTGTTTAAGCGCTGGCTTTCTCCTTGGCGGCTGGTTTTGGCACCGGGCCGCGCAGTTCCTCGTAGTGATCAAAGCTCAGCTTGACCCAGCCGGTGCCGCGCGTGGCGCTGGCCAGGGTGCGGTGCAGCTCATCCTGCGCTACGGCGGGAAGCTGGGCATTGAATATTTCCCAACCCGAGGCGTTTGGATTGCCCTCAAACCCAAGAACTTGCCCCTGTAGTGAACTGATTGTGGGCACCAGATCTCCCACGAAATCCGAGGGCAGGTGAATCTCCGCACTCAGGATCGGTTGCAGCACCACGGGCTTGGCTTGGGGCAGCGCCTCGCGCACTGCGTTCTTGCCTGCCGTGCGGAAGGCATAGTCGGAACTGTCGACGTTGTGGTGCTTGCCGTCGCTCAGCGTGACTTTGACATCAACCACGGGAAAGCCTTCGGGCCCCTGTTCCAGCGCGTCTTTGGCCCCATGTTCGACCGAGGGGATATAGTTACGCGGCACCGCGCCGCCTTTGACCACCTCTTCGAACTGGAACCCCGCCCCGCGTGGCATTGGCGCGACTGAGATCACCACGTCGGCAAACTGCCCCGCGCCGCCTGATTGCTTGCGGTGACGGTGGCGATGTTCGACGGGTGCGCGGATCGTCTCGCGATAGGCTGTTTCGACGGTGTCGGTGGCGATCTCGATCCCGAAATCCTCAGCCAGCTTCGCCGTCACGCGGCGCATATGCTGCGGACCTTGCGAGCCTAGAACGGCGTGGCCGCTCAGGTCGTCTTGTCCCAGATGCAGGCCGGGGTCGATCTCGACCAGACGCGACAGGGCGTTGGACAGGCGCACGTCGTCGCGCTCATGCGCGGGTGAGACGACCTGACGGTGCCCCGCCGGGTGTGACGAGGCCCATTCGGGCAGCGGTGTCGCGCCTTTGCTGTCATAGATGTTGCCGGGGTTCAGGTGATCGGATTTCACCGCCAGCCCGATTTGCCCGGCGGGCAAGTCAGTGATCTGGGTCTTGGCGTCCAGCGTGGTCAGATTGCCGACGGTCTCACCGCCCAATGCTTCATGCGCTTTGACGCCGTCACCCAGGCCCCGCAGGACTACAATCTTGCCGATATGCTTTTTCACATCCGCAAAGCCTGCGATGGCGCGTGCATTCTCGGCGGCCTCGTCCCGGTCGGCAGCGATGTCGAATTCGGGTGCTTCGTGCCGCAGGGCTTTCATCAGGCGGGTCAGCCCGTTGCCATGGCTGGCCGCGCCCAGACAGGCCGGGATCAGCTGGTGGTTCTGCAGGACCTGCGCGGCCAGATCGTAAATCTCACCGCTGGGGGGCTGTTTGTCTTCGATCAATTGTTCCAGCAGGTGATCGTCGAAATCCGACAGCGTTTCCAGCAGTTCAGTGCGGGCCTCTTGCTCGCGATCCTCAACCGATTGCGGCAGTTCGATCAGGGCCGAGGGCTGGCCCTCTTGGTATTTCCACGCCCGTTCCGAAATCAGATCGACCGCACCAACAATCGTGTCACCTTCGCGGATTGGCACCTGTCGCAAGGCGATGTGCTGGGTGCAATAGGTTTGCAGCGCCGAGATGATGTCGCGGATGCGGCCATTGGGGCTGTCCATGCGGTTGATGAACAGGAAACAGGGGATACCGGCCTCTTCCACCAAACGCAAATAGGGCGCACACAGGACGGCCGCGTTGGGATCAGGTGGAACGACCACGACCGCCGCGTCCGAGATCGCCATGGCTGGCCCAACATAGGCCAGGTTATCGCCGCCCCCGTCGACGTCGATGGCGCACCAGGGTTCATCCAGGTAAGAAAAACCGTGCAAATGCACGGTCCCGGACACGTCGAATGTGGTGGGCCGCCCGTCGAGGCGGCTGATGGCCTCGACCAGAGTGGTTTTGCCCGATTGGCTGGGGCCGAGGACGGTGAAAACGCGCATGGGTGCTGTCCCTCTTTCAGGTTGCAGATATACCTGCACGAAAAGGGCTGTCCGGCGCGGTTGCGTCGGTAAAAGCTGTCTGCGAATTCGCCTGCCTCGGGGTGCGATTGCACCCCTGAGTGTGGAGAAAACCAGAGGCCTGCGTCAAGCCCCTGTGCGGGTTGGGGGTCGGCAGACCGTGAACCCGGCCCGCCGGAAAGAGGTCAGATCGCCGAACTGTGGCCTGCCTTGCTCAGGTCATAGGCGTCAAAGCTGCGCGCGATCATGCGGGTCAGGGCGCGGGCCTCGTGCGGGATGAAAAGACCATCCTCGGTGATGCGCAGCAGCCCGTCAAAGGCGGTATTGGCATCCGCATACATGCCCTGCAATTCGGCGACAGTGATACCATGGTCACGCAGAATCTCGGCCGTGTTGACCTGAAAATCGCACATCAGCGCCTCGATCAAGCGCGCGCGCAGTACGTCCTGACCTTTGAACAGGTGTCCGCGCGAGGTTGAGAATCGCCCCTCTCGGACGGCCTTAGTATGAGCCGACGTGGCGGGCGCGTTCTGCGCATAGCCCTGCGGAAAGCGCGAGATCGAGCTGGCCCCGACACCAATCAGAACCTCGGCCTGATCGTCGGTATAGCCCTGGAAATTGCGCTTGAGCTTACCGGCGTTCAACGCGCGGGTCAGGCCGTCTTCCTGCGTGGCGAAGTGGTCGATGCCGATCTCGGCGTAATTGTCCCACATGAACAGACGGCGGGCGGTGTCGAACAGATCCAGACGCTGTTCCGGAGTAGGCAGCGCGTCCGAGGGGATCATCTGCTGCCGTTTGGCCATCCACGGCACATGCGCATAGCCGTACAGCGCCACGCGATCGGGGTTGAGCGACAGCAGTTTTTGCACGCTTTCCGTCATCCGGGTCTTGGTCTGATGCGGCAGACCATAGAGGATATCGGCGTTCAAGCTGGTGATGCCGCGTTCGCGGATCATGTCCACGGCCTTGCGCGTGGTGTCATAGCTTTGGATGCGGCCGATGGTCTTCTGTATCTCGTCGTCGAAATCCTGCACCCCGATTGAGGCGCGGTTCATCCCGGCCTCGGCCAAGGCATCCAAACGTGCCTCGTCAATCTCGTTGGGGTCGATCTCGACCGAGAATTCGGCGTTCGGCCCCAAAGGCACCACGTCCAGAATTCGCGCCGCCAGTTCGCGCATCAGATCCGCGTTCAGCAAGGTCGGCGTACCGCCGCCCCAATGCAGGCGAGACAGGGTCACGCCCTGGGGCAAGCGCGCAGCCAGCAGGTCCAGCTCGGCTTTGAGGACATCCACATAGGCGATGACCGGATTGTCCGTTTGGGTGCCTTGCGTCCGGCAGGCGCAGAACCAGCATAGCCTGCGGCAGAAAGGAACGTGGATATACAACGAGATCTCGCTGCCAGGTGTGATGCCGGAAATCCAGTCTCCAAAAAGCTCTGACCCTACGTCATTGCTGAAGTGGGGGGCGGTGGGATAGCTTGTGTAACGCGGGACTTTCGCGTCAAATAGTCCAAGCCGTGCCAGTTGTGGTTTTACTATCATAACGGTACGGTTAGAGGACGCCACGAACAGATGCTTTGATAGAGATCAAGTGGAAGCGCGCATGACACCCACATTCAAGATCGACCATACGAACTGTGCAGACTGCCCGATCCGACATCGGGCCGTTTGTGCCCATTGCGATGCTGATGAGCTGGAAGAGCTTGAAAGCATTAAGTATTATCGCAGTTTCGAGGCCGGTCAGACTGTCATATGGTCCGGCGATCAGATGAATTTTGTTGGCTCGGTCGTGTCGGGGATTGCGTCTTTGACGCAGACGATGGAAGACGGGCGCACTCAGATGGTCGGACTGTTGCTGCCAAGCGATTTCGTCGGGCGCCCGGGGCGCGAATCGGCGCCTTACGATGTGCAGGCGACCACAGATGTTGTCATGTGTTGCTTCCGGAAAAAGCCTTTCGAAGAACTGATGAACACCACGCCGCACATCGCGCATCGGTTGCTGCAGATGACGCTTGACGAACTGGACGCGGCCCGCGAATGGATGCTGGTGCTGGGGCGCAAGACCGCGCGCGAGAAGATCGCGAGCCTGCTGTCGATCATCGCGCGCCGCGATGCCTCAATCAACCAAAAAGGGGGGGCCATCGTCTTCGACCTGCCGCTGACCCGCGAGGCGATGGCCGATTACCTTGGCCTGACGCTGGAAACGGTCAGCCGTCAGATCTCGGCGCTCAAAAAAGATGAGGTCATCCTGTTGGAAGGCAAGCGCCACGTGACGATCCCCGATATGGGCCGCCTTATGGAAGAGGCGGGTGACGACTCGGATGGTGGCTTTCTGGTCTGAGGCCTTTCAGTGCGCCAGAAAGACCGGAACCGAGGATTGTTCCAACATGTTGCGAGTTGCGCCGCCAAGAATGGCTTCGCGGAAGCGCGAGTGGCCGTAAGCCCCCATGACGATCATGTCAGCCTGAGTATCCACAGCGTGACGGTTCAGGATATCTGATACCCGTGGCATGGTTTTGCTGAGAACATCGATTTCACACTTGACCCCATGGCGCGATAGCATCTGTGACAGCATCCCGCCGGGGTCCGAACGATCCGGGCCATGCCGAGGCGGGTCAATTACAACGATACGCACTTGGGTTGCCGCAATAAGGAAAGGCAAAGCCCGGCGAATGGCGCGCATGGCCTCGACACTTTCATTCCAGCCGATCAAAATGGTGCCGGGCTTGCTGAAGATTTTAGCCGAGTCCGGAACAATTAACACAGGGGTGTGCCCTTCGAACATCGCGGCTTCGACAATGGGTTCCGCTTCGACGCCGCGGTTTTCACCGTAGGGCTGCGGCAAAACGACAAGGTCGGAAAACCGGGCGCGATGCGCAACATGTCGCCCCAAATCGGCGATTTGCGCAACACCGGATTCGGCAGACCATCGCACTCCTGACTTGGTAAAGAAGTCTTTTGCGAATGCCAGAATCTCTTCGGCTTCAGCATTGGCTCGGTTTAGGGTTTCTTGAAGAATCAAAGCGTTAGCGCCCGCATAATAATACCCTGTCTGGCTGCGGTCGACGCCAAGACACAGTGCTTCAGCATGCGCGTCCTGAGCCCCCGCCAGCGCCACGACCTGTGCAAGTGCCGAGTCAGATTGCGTGGTTTCTGTCATAACAGTGAGGAGAGATTTGTAAGCCATGTTGACCTCGTGCTTACGGGCCGGTTCCCTGCGACGTTCCAGCCCATTCGTTTCCTCAGCATTGTCATAGTATGCGGAGCTCTGTCTTGACACAGATCAAAGCAATTTGAGCAGCTGTCGTAGAAAACAGCTGCCAGTCAAATGGGTCTCGCGACACCAAAGAATCGCGCGGGGCATGGCAAAGGGACGCAATATGTCAAATTATATCAAGCTGATCGTGCTTGGTGTGATTGCGGTATTCGCCGCGATCGCAACCAATTATGCACGCGATTTGGCGTATCAGGTGCATGCAATTCTGGTGATGTTGATCGCCGGTGGTTTGTTCATCTGGACGCTGAGAAACACGGATGAGCCAGAGACTTTCGTGGATCATTCCGGTGAGTACATGGATGGGGTCATCCGCTATGGCGTGATCGCAACCGCCTTTTGGGGGGTGATCGGTTTCGTCGCAGGAACCTTTATCGCGTTCCAGTTGGCCTTTCCGGCGCTGAACTTTGAATGGGCGCAGGGTTATCTGAACTTTGGCCGTTTGCGTCCGCTGCACACCTCGGCTGTGATTTTTGCATTTGGTGGTAACGCACTGATTGCGACCTCATTCTACGTGGTGCAACGCACCAGCGCCGCGCGCTTGTGGGGGGGCAATCTGGCGTGGTTCGTGTTCTGGGGCTATCAGCTGTTCATCGTTCTGGCTGCAACCGGCTATGTTCTGGGTGGCACGCAATCCAAAGAATATGCCGAACCCGAATGGTATGTTGACCTGTGGCTGACCATCGTCTGGGTCGCCTATCTGGCCGTGTATCTGGGCACCGTGATCAAGCGGAAAGAGCGGCATATCTACGTGGCCAACTGGTTCTACCTGGCCTTTATCGTGACCGTTGCAATGCTGCACGTGGTGAACAACATCACCATCCCGGTCAGCATCTGGGGTTCGAAATCGGTCATCGTCTGGTCGGGCGTGCAAGACGCCATGATCCAGTGGTGGTACGGTCACAACGCTGTGGGCTTCTTCCTGACTGCAGGTTTCCTGGGCATGATGTATTACTTCATCCCGAAACAGGCTGAGCGTCCGGTTTTCAGCTACAAGCTGTCGATCATCCACTTCTGGGCACTGATCTTCCTGTATATCTGGGCCGGTCCGCACCACCTGCACTATACCGCGCTGCCGGATTGGGCTTCGACGCTGGGCATGGTGTTCTCGGTCGTGCTGTGGATGCCGTCCTGGGGTGGTATGATCAACGGTCTGATGACCCTGTCGGGCGCATGGGACAAGCTGCGCACCGATCCAGTGATCCGTATGATGGTAATCTCGGTCGGCTTCTACGGCATGTCCACATTTGAGGGTCCGATGATGTCGATCCGCGCTGTGAACTCGCTGTCTCACTACACGGACTGGACCATTGGTCACGTGCACTCGGGCGCGCTGGGCTGGAACGGCATGATCACCTTTGGTGCGCTGTACTTCCTGGTTCCCGTCCTGTGGAAGCGCGAGCGTCTGTATTCACTGCAGATGGTCAGCTGGCACTTCTGGCTCGCCACGATCGGCATCGTTCTGTACGCCGCGTCGATGTGGGTCACTGGTATCATGGAAGGTCTGATGTGGCGCGAAGTGGATGCCAACGGCTTCCTGGTGAACTCGTTCGCTGACACCGTGGCCGCTAAGTTCCCGATGTATGTGGTGCGTGCTCTGGGTGGCGTGATGTTCGTCGCTGGTGCCGTGATCATGTGCTACAACCTGTGGATGACTGTGCGGAAAGCGCCGGCCAAAGAGGCCAGCCTGTCCGTCGCGGTCCCGGCTGAATAAGGAGGGCCGGAGCAATGGCAATTCTCGACAAACATAAGATCCTCGAGACCAACGCGACCCTCCTGCTGGTATTCAGCTTTTTGGTCGTGACCATCGGTGGCATCGTGCAGATCACCCCGCTGTTCTATCTTGAGAACACCATCGAGAAGGTGGAGGGCATGCGCCCTTACACCCCTCTCGAAATGGCAGGGCGTGAAATCTACATTCGCGAAGGCTGCTATGTCTGCCACAGCCAGATGATCCGCCCCATGCGGGACGAGGTCGAACGCTATGGCCACTACTCATTGGCGGCTGAATCGATGTATGATCACCCGTTCCAGTGGGGTTCCAAGCGGACCGGTCCTGATCTGGCCCGTGTGGGAGGCCGCTATTCGGACCAGTGGCATGTGGACCACCTGCGTGATCCGCAGTCGGTTGTGCCAGAATCGGTGATGCCGAAATACGGCTTCCTCGAAAACCGCAAGCTGGACGGCAAGTATATCGGTGACATCATGCAGGCGAACGCGGTTGTCGGCACGCCTTACACCGAAGACATGCTGGCCAATGCCGAGGCTGACTTCCGCGCGCAGGCCGATCCCGACAGCGACTATGACGGGCTGCTTGAGCGCTATGGCGACAAGGTCAGCGTGCGCAACTTCGACGGTCAGCCAGAACTGACCGAAGCGGATGCGTTGGTGGCTTATCTTCAGATGCTGGGCACGCTGGTCGATTTCTCGACCTTCACCCCGGACGCAAGCCGCTAAGGAGGGCGTTATGGAAGAATACACACTCCTCAGACAGTTCGCGGATAGCTGGATGCTGCTGCTGTTGTTCACTTTCTTCATTGGCATCGTGGTGTGGGTTTTCCGCCCCGGTTCCAGCAAGGAATACAACGACACCGCCAACATCCCCTTCCGGCATCAAGACAAACCCGCCGAATCCAAGGAGGCGCGGCCATGAGCAAGACACCTGATAAACAGCCGGGAGATCCGAATACCACGGGTCACAGCTGGGACGGTATCGAAGAATTCGACAATCCGATGCCTCGCTGGTGGCTGTGGACTTTTTACGCCTGTATCTTCTGGGGCGTGATCTACACCATCATGTATCCGGCATGGCCGCTGGTTCAATCGGCAACCGCTGGTGTTGTTGGCTGGTCCTCGCGCGGGGAAGTGCAGCAGGATATCGTGTCCTTCGAAGAAGCCAACGCGCCTTGGAATGCGCGGCTGGTGGAAACGCCGCTTGAGGAAATCTCGGCGGACGCCGAATTGCAGCAATACGCTGTGAACTCGGGTGGTGCCGTATTCCGCACCTGGTGTGCGCAGTGCCACGGCTCGGGCGCGCAGGGGGCCACCGGCTTCCCGAACCTTCTGGATGACGCCTGGCTTTGGGGCGGTTCGCTTGAGGATATCGAATATACCGTTGCCTATGGTATCCGGAATGAAGAAAGCGACGATGCGCGCTATTCCGAGATGCCGGCCTTTGGCGAGCTTCTTGAAAAGGATGAGATCACTCAGGTCGTTCAGTACGTGATGTCCCTGACCAACGCCCAGTCGGATGACGCAGCGGCTGAAGCCGGTAAGGTTGTCTTCGAAGACAATTGCGCAGCCTGCCACGGCGAAGACGGCAAAGGCGATGTCTTCCAGGGCGCGCCGAACCTGACCGACGCGATCTGGTTGTACGGTGGCAGTGAAGAGGCTTTGACCGAGACGGTCACCTACAGCCGCTTCGGCGTTATGCCTCCGTGGGAAAACCGCCTGACTCAGGCGCAGATCCGCGCCGTGACCGCTTATGTCCACCAGCTGGGTGGCGGTCAGTAAGGCGAAAAGAATACCTCCGGACGGTTCGCCGTCCGAAGGTTGAAGCACCGGCTGTTCCATCTGTTCGCGCGTTTCCAGAACAGCCGGTGCTGACTTTTTAGACTACAGACGAAAAAAGGTGTGGTCCAGACTCACCTTTTCGCGCGCATCGCTTTTTTGTTTCCACCAATGCGCGTCCGGCAGCCAATTCTGACGGTGTTGCTTTTCTTGCTGATTGCGGTCCACGCTTTGGGTCGCGGTCATGAAACTGCGCGCTAGGATCGAAAGCATTTTTGCACTCCTTTGCTGTTTGTAGCTTATTTGAGGATTGCCCTGTGGGCCCTAAAATGCGAATCAATTACCTTGTCAGTGTGTAAGTAAGGCTTACAGATGGATTGGATGAAGATGCCGCCCCTTGCGGCGCTCAGGGCTTTTTCTGCCTTTGCGGAAACGGGCAATGTCGTGCAGGCGGGTTCGATGTTGAATGTCAGCCACGCTGCAATCAGCCAGCAGCTGCGGGCGTTGGAAAAGCACTTAGGTACCAGCCTTCTGGACCGGTCGGGCAAGTCAATGGTTCTAACTCCCGAGGGTGAGCACCTGGCCCAAGCTTTACACCTTGGGTTTCGTGCAATTGGCGCGGCAGTGACCGATCTGGTGCAATCGGGCCTTGATCGACCGGTTCATGTTTCTCTAACCCCGTCTTTCGCTGCATCGTGGCTGATGCCAAGGCTGCCGGCTTTTCAGGCGGAACATCCGGATATTGATTTAGCGTTGGACCCTACCCCAAAGCTTGTGACTCTCGGGCCCGGCGGGGTGGATGTGGCTCTTCGTTATGGAGCGGGAGGTTGGCCCGGAGTGACATCCGAGCTTTTACTGCCAAGCCCGATTACCATAGTGGCCGCACCCTCATTGCTGGGGGACAAGACGGACTGGACTGCTGCCGAGTTAAGTCAGCTGCCTTGGCTGGAAGAGTTCGGGACCACTGAAGCAACGACATGGCTTGCTGGACAAGGAGTAGAGCACGGCCCCCGTGCCGGGCGAATTGCATTGCCCGGAAACCTGCTGCTTGACGGGCTCCGCGCGGGTCAGGGCGTCACGGTGACGGCGCGGCATTTTGTCGAATCCGATATCGCCGACGGACGGCTGGTCGAACTGTTCTGCCAGCCGGGCAACAGCGGATATCATATTGTAACCACTGAAAACTCTATGCGTCCGGCCGTCAGAACCTTCGTGTCCTGGCTGCGGCGGCAATCCGGTCGCATGTGACAAAAGGTGTCTGCACGATGCGCTTTTGACCCATGTCAAAGAGCTTATCTGTGTGATCTGGGACAAGACACAAAAAATAAAGCCAAATCTGGAGCCAGCTCGTGAGCGATTCCGACCCCGCCCCCAGCCTATATGCTGCAAGGGAGCCTATTTTCCCCCGTCGTGTATCCGGCCCGTTCAGAAATCTGAAATGGATCATCCTCGCGGTTACTCTGGGGATCTACTACGTCACTCCGTGGATCAGATGGGACCGTGGCCCCAGCCTGCCGGATCAGGCGGTGCTGCTGGATCTGGCAAACCGCCGGTTCTATTTCTTCTGGATTGAGATCTGGCCGCACGAGTTCTATTTCGTGGCCGGTCTGTTGATCATGGCCGGTTTGGGCCTTTTCCTTTTCACCTCGGCTTTAGGGCGCGTGTGGTGCGGTTATGCCTGTCCACAGACGGTGTGGACCGACCTCTACATTCTGGTCGAACGCTGGATCGAAGGCGACCGCAACGCGCGTCTGCGTCTGCACCGGCAGGAAAAGATGGATTTGCGCAAGGCGCGTCTGCGAGTCACGAAGTGGGCGGTTTGGCTCCTGATTGGTCTCGCGACCGGCGGGGCATGGGTGTTTTACTTTGCCGATGCGCCCACATTGCTGCGCGATCTGGTGACTGGGAATGCGCATCCCGTGGCCTATACGACCGTGTTGATTCTGACCGGCACCACCTTTTTGTTTGGCGGCTTCGCGCGCGAACAGATTTGTATCTATGCCTGCCCGTGGCCGCGCATTCAGGCCGCAATGATGGACGAGGATACTCTGGTCGTGGGCTACCGCGAATGGCGGGGCGAGCCGCGCGGCAAAGGCAAGCGCACGGCGGATTCCGAGCTTGGCGATTGCATCGACTGTATGGCCTGCGTCAATGTCTGCCCGGTGGGGATCGACATCCGTGATGGCCAGCAGTTGGAATGCATCACCTGCGCGCTTTGCATTGACGCCTGTGACGACATGATGGCCAAGATCGGCAAACCGCGCGGTCTGATCGATTATATGGCGCTGAGCGACGAGACCCGCGAACGCGCTGGTCAGCCGCCCAAGAACATCTGGAAGCACATTCTGCGCCCGCGAACCATCATGTATACGGCCATGTGGTCGGCGGTGGGCTTTGCGCTGCTGTTCGCGTTGTTCATCCGCTCGGAAATCGACCTGACCGTCGCGCCTGTGCGGAACCCGACCTTTGTGACCCTGTCCGACGGGACGATCCGCAACACCTACGACGTGCGGCTGCGCAATAAGCATGGCGAGGATCGCTTGTTCAAATTGTCGCTGACCGGCGATCCGGCCATGCGGATCGTGATTGAGGGTACGAATCTTGATACAGTGAATGTCACAGCCGATACTGCCCAGCTTGAGCGCGTCTATATCGTTGCGCGTAAAGAGACTGGTCCAGCGGCAGAGGATGTGACGCCTGTGCGCATATGGGTCGAAGACCTGCAAAGCGGCGAGCGCGCTTATAAAGACACGACCTTCAACGGACGAGGGCAGTAAGATGGCAGAACGTCAATTCACCGGAAAACACGCGCTGGCCGTGTTTGTTGGGGCCTTCAGCGTGATCATCGCCGTCAATCTGGTGCTGGCCTACAGTGCTGTGAAGACCTTTCCGGGGCTTGAGGTTAAAAACTCCTACGTGGCCAGTCAGGAGTTCAACGAACGCCTGCAGGAACAGCAGGCTCTGGGTTGGGAGATCCGGGCAGAGGTTTCCGGCGGATTGCTGATCCTGCATATCATCGACAAGACCGGTGCGCCGGTTCAGGTGGCCGAGCTGCAGGCCGTCGTGGGTCGGGCCACGCATGTCAAAGAGGATTTCGCTCCCGATTTCACCTTTGACGGCATCGCCTATGCAACGCCCGCGTCGCTGGGCAAGGGCAACTGGAACATCCGTCTGGTTGCCAAAGACCATAGCGGAGCGGAATTCGCGCAGCGCGTACCGCTCTATGTGAAGGGGTAGGGGACTGTGGCGCAGATGAGTTCCGGTACGGCGGCTTGTCCGGGTTGTGTCGCAGCCCCAGCAGAACCCGCACGGCCGATCCCTCAGGACGTACAGATTGCGCTGTCGTTGCCAGGTATCCATTGCTCGGCTTGTATCTCGACGGTCGAGCGCGCGCTGAACGCCACGCCCGGCGTCGAGGATGCGCGCGTCAACCTGACCCTGAAACGCGCCATGATCAAAGCCGCGCCCGATCTGCGTGCTGCCGATCTGATCCCGGTGCTGGAAAACGCGGGTTTTGAGGCGCATGAGCTGGACCCCGGCGCCCTGTCCGCCACGCAGGCTGACAAGGCGGGGCGTAATCTGCTTATGCGGCTGGCGGTGGCCGGGTTTGCCTCGATGAACGTGATGCTGCTGTCGGTCTCGGTCTGGTCCGGGGCAGCGGATGCAACGCGGGACATGTTCCACTGGATTTCGGCGGCGATTGCGCTGCCTGCGATTGCTTTCTCTGCGCAGCCCTTCTTTGCGAATGCGTGGTCGGCCTTGCGCGTGCGTCGTCTGAATATGGATGTGCCAATCGTACTGGCGATCCTGTTGGCGCTGGTCACATCGCTGTGGGAAACTGCGCTGAGCGGTGAACATGCCTATTTCGACGCCGCCCTGACGCTGACCTTCTTTTTGCTGGCCGGTCGCTATCTGGATTATCGCACTCGCGCTGCTGCTCGATCTGCGGCCGAGGAGCTGACCGCGCTGGAAGTCCCCCGCGCCATTCGGGTCGTGGATGGCATCGAGGAAGAGGTCGCCGTTGCCACGCTGAGCGTAGGCGACCTGATCTTGATCCGCCCCGGCGGGCGGATGCCCGTGGATGGCGAGATTGTCTCGGGTCAATCGGAGCTCGACCGGTCGCTGCTGACCGGAGAAACCCTGCCGGTCTTTGCCGAGGCAGGTACGACTGTCAGCGCCGGTGAGGTCAACCTGACCGGCCCTCTGACCATCCGCGCGACGGCGGTGGGTGAGGACACTTCTCTGCACCGTATGGCCGATCTGGTGGCCATCGCTGAATCGGGGCGCTCGCGCTATACTTCGCTGGCCGACAAGGCCGCCAAGCTTTATGCGCCGGGGGTTCATATCCTGTCGGCGCTCAGCTTTGTAGGGTGGTATATCTATTCCGGCGATATCCGCACCGCGCTGAACATCGCCGCCGCCGTGCTGATCATCACCTGCCCATGTGCGCTGGGGCTGGCGGTTCCTGCGGTGACCACGGCGGCCTCGGGGCGGTTGTTCCGCAAAGGGATGCTGATCAAACACTCCACCGCGCTGGAACGTCTGGCCGAGGTTGATACGGTTGTTTTCGACAAGACCGGCACGCTGACCTCTGGCACTCCGGAACTGACCAATCTGGGCGATCATTCGAGATCCGACCTTGAGGTCGCGCTGGCACTGGCCGAAGCGTCCTCGCACCCGTTGTCGGTTGCTTTGACCAAGGCCGCTCGCGAGGCAGGGATCAAGCCTGCCACGCTGAAAGAGGTCACAGAGGTTCCGGGCTACGGTACTGAGGGTACCTATCGTGGCCAACGCGTGCGTTTGGGCCGGGCGGCATGGACCGGCGCAGAAGAAGGCGATCAAACCGCCGCATGGCTGGCCATCGCCGGGCAAGCGCCGTCGGCATTCCTGTTCTCGGACGCTCTGCGCCCCGGCGCGGTGGAGGCGGTGCAGGCGCTGCGTGATGCGGGTAAAGAGGTCATCCTGATCTCGGGCGATACGCAAGGCGCGGTTCAGGCGCTGGCGGGCAAGCTGGGGATTCAGAACTGGATTGCGCAGGCCCTGCCGCAGGACAAGGCCACGCATGTTGAGGCTCTGCGCGATCAGGGCCATCACGTGCTGATGGTGGGCGACGGGCTGAACGACACGGCGGCGCTGGCGGCGGCGCATGTGTCGATCTCACCGGCCTCGGCGCTGGATGCGGCGCGGGTGGCCTCGGACATTGTGCTTCTGGGGAATGATCTGTCACCCATCGCCGACGCCTGCGACACCGCAGTCAAAGCAACCAAACGGATTCGCGAAAACTTTCGCATCGCCACCGTCTATAATATCATCGCAGTGCCGTTGGCTGTGGTTGGTCTGGCTACGCCGCTGATTGCGGCACTGGCGATGTCGACATCGTCTATCACCGTGTCTTTGAACGCATTGCGGGTAAGGTAAAGCGATGGAAGTTCTGGCCTATCTGATACCGATTTCCCTGTTTCTGGGAGGGGTTGGGCTGGTGGCGTTTGTCTATACTGTCCGCTCGAACCAGTATGACGATCCCGAGGGCGACGCGCGGCGCATCCTTAGCGATGAATGGGACGACAAGCCCAAGCCCTGACAGCCCTTGAAATTGCCGCAATGCCCGGTTATGTCCGGCCCATCCGCTAGCAGAGAGAACACCGCCAAATGGCTACCATGAATCCGATCCAGTTCATTCAGCAAGTCCGCGCCGAAGTTGCAAAGGTCGTCTGGCCGACGCGTCGCGAGGTTCTGCTGACCACGGTCATGGTGTTCATCATGGCGGCCCTTACCGCTGTGTTCTTTGCGCTGGTCGATCTGGGCATTCGTGGCGGTCTGCAACTGATCCTGGGCATGTTCGGCTAAACCCGCGCGGGCAGGGTGGAAACACCGCTTCCCCCTTGCACAGCACGCGATGTCCTTGTAGGTCACGCGGAACTATTCGGAATGGGCGTGCGGCGATTCGGACCGCGCGCCGCTTTTTATTCCGGGTAACGTAATGGAATTTCAATCACGGGCACGCGTTGCCGCTGCCTTAGAAAAACAAGGACGACAGGTTCATGGCGAAACGGTGGTACTCGGTCAGCGTTCTTTCGAATTTCGAAAAGAAGATCGCAGAACAGATCCGCACGTCGGTGGCAGAGCACGGCCTTGAGGACGATATCGACGAAGTGCTGGTGCCCACCGAAGAGGTGATCGAAGTGCGCCGGGGCAAAAAGGTCACCACCGAACGCCGTTTCATGCCCGGCTATGTGCTGGTGCATATGGAGATGTCGGATCAGGGCTACCACCTTGTGAACTCGATCAACCGCGTCACCGGCTTCCTGGGCCCGCAAGGCCGTCCGATGCCGATGCGTGATGCCGAGGTGAACCAGATCCTCAACCGCGTTCAGGAAGGCGAAGAAGCGCCCAAGCTGATGATCTCCTTCGAGGTCGGCGAGAAGGTCAAGGTCAACGACGGCCCGTTCGAGGATTTCGACGGCATGGTCGAAGGCGTGGACGACGAGAATCAGAAGCTGAAGGTTTCGGTTTCGATCTTCGGTCGCGAAACCCCGGTCGAGCTGGACTTTACGCAGGTGACCAAGCAGAGCTGACTTAACCTGCTGCGAGATTCGAAGTGCCGCGATGCCTTGAGCAACGCGGCGTTTTTTTGTTTCAAACCAGTTCTAGCAGCCGGAGGCAAGGGGCAGGCTACTTCGGTGGCAGGGAAAGAACTGTGTAGCTATGGCGGTCCGGGGATCAGTTCATTTTGTTGAAGGGCTGTCAGAATGTCGAGGATTGTCGACGGGCTGAAATCCACCGATCCGTCAAGAAAGACACCCAGCCCGCCTTCTCCGATTTCTTTCGGGCCGCCATTGTCGTAAACCGGATCGAGTGAAGCGAGTTCTGCTGGTAATTCCGGACACAATGGGGTTTCGTTCAAAACAAGGTCCACAGCGGCCAGCATCAATTCCTTAACAGAGTCCAGAGTGTCGTCCTTCAGAAGTTGCTCGCGCTGTTCTTCAGGGGCCGTAAGTGTAAGATCAATGAGTTTGAAATAAGCACAATTGTCGCGCAGCTCGACGGTCGCCGCGGTGGACATATTCGCCAGGATGGCTCTTTTTTGTTCGCCCCGCTGAAAGTCGCGCTCGCTGGTTCGACTGCATTCGAAGATTGTGATGGTTACATCTCCATTCAAGTCAATCGCGTCGTCTTGGGCTTTGAGGCTTAAGTCATCCAGCCGGGCCTGCAGGCCGCAATTGTCGATGATCGCGTTGTCAGCCAACTGCTCTGGCACTGTTTTTTGTATCTCTCGGAGATCGAGAAGGGCGTTTACCCCGATCCGTGTAGGGGCAGCGGCAGTGATTTTCATGTCCAGCGTGTAGGGGAGCTTTGTTTCGCGCACCGGTAAGGTAGCGTCGATCAGAAAGTTCACCTGCTGAGCGCTAGGAGCGCGAACGCCGGGAACTGCTGCCGCCAAGACCAAGATCATGAACCAATGTCTCATTCAGCAAACTCCAAAACACCAAGCGCTTTTAGGCCCGCAAGGACTTTGACGATTGTCTCGGCGCTGACATCAGCCGATCCGACAACTGCGGCTCCCATCCCGCCCGGAGCAATTTCGCGTGTGCCGCCGGATTCGTAGATTGGGTCGAGAACTGCGAATTCTTCGGGCAGTGGCGGGCAGACCGGGTTTGCGGCCAAAAACTCTCCACCCTTTTCTAGCACGGCTTCGTTGATGCGGTTGGTCAAACCAAAAAGATTGCTGACGGCGCCGATAAAGCCACGCGGGTTGAGGTCAACATTTTCGATACTGAATGTCAGGCACTGGCCTTTAACTTCCGCCTTGGCGACAGCAACGGCATCGACTGTAGCGCCAAAATAACGAATGCCAGCTTCTTCACGCCGGTTGCACCTGGTAAATTGAGCGCGGGCCGAACCCTCGACCTTTACAGTATCGCCTATGGCAGTGACATCGCGGACCTCAAGATAGATCTGACGTTTGCAGCTTTCTTCCAGAGGGCCAGTCAGAATCTGCGGCGCCTTTTCCTGTAATCCGCGCAAGTCCATGAACGCCCTTATTTGCAACCTTGTGGGGCTGGCTTCTTCAAGGCCACTGTAAACCGTGAAAGGAACGGGAATGTCGCGCAGGGGAACTTCCTTGGTCAGTTTTATCTGAAACCGACCGGCATAGTTGGCAGGATCAATCCCCGTCGTGACGGTTGACGCGGGACTGTTGGACCCGTTGGATTGGCCGGTAGTCTCGGACGCGGCGTCCTGATCCTGAGCCTTGCTGCCACATCCCGGCAGCATCGCTAGGAAAACGCAGATCAGTAGCCCCTTGTTCAGCCGAGATGATGCCATCCCCGATCACCTCTTTTGCAATCAAGCAGTTCCAAGATACCCGTCTTGTTCTCTGGCGCAACTTATGTATTCAAGTAAATTATTCTGTTTGGCTTTTCTAACTGACACTGAGGTCGGACCAAGACAAAAAGGGTCAATTGGGAATAAGGTGACATCTACTTGCCAACCCCATCGTTCCCCTGTAAATGCCGCCTCTATCGTCTTCGGGCGAGATTCTCTCGTGGGAGGTTGCTGGGATCGCGATCCCGGATCGGACCACGCAACATAAACCGGGTGGAACGCGTTTCACCTACGTTGAAAGGAAAACCAAATGGCCAAGAAGCTTGCTGGTACAATGAAACTGCAGGTTCCTGCAGGTCAGGCGAACCCGTCGCCGCCAGTTGGTCCGGCGCTGGGTCAGCGCGGCATCAACATCATGGAATTCTGCAAGGCGTTCAATGCCAAGACTGCAGACATGGAGCCCGGCGCCCCATGCCCCACCGTGATCACTTATTATCAGGACAAGTCCTTCACCATGGACATCAAGACGCCGCCCGCGTCTTATTACCTGAAAAAAGCAGCTGGTCTGAAGCCGGTTGGCAAGCGTAACCGCCCCCGTGGCGCGGAAAACCCAGGTCGTGAGACCGTGGCAACCGTGACCTCGAAGCAGGTTCGTGAAATCGCCGAAGCCAAAATGAAAGATCTGAACGCCAACGACGTCGAAGGCGCAATGCAGATCATCCTGGGCTCGGCCCGCTCTATGGGCATCGAGGTGAAGTAAGATGGCAAAACTTGGTAAACGCACCCGCGCTGCGCGCGAAGCTGTCGCCGGCAAGGAAAATCTGTCGATCGAAGACGCAGTTGCCCTGGTCAAAGCCAACGCAACCTCGAAATTCGACGAGACCATCGAAATCGCGATGAACCTGGGCGTTGACACCCGTCACGCTGACCAGATGGTTCGCGGCGTTGTTGGCCTGCCCAACGGCACCGGTAAAGCGATGCGCGTTGCGGTATTCGCTCGTGGCCCCAAGGCTGACGAAGCGAAAGAAGCAGGCGCGGATATCGTTGGCGCAGAGGACCTGATGGAAACCATTCAGGGCGGCACCATCGAATTCGATCGCTGCATTGCCACCCCGGACATGATGCCCATCGTTGGCCGTCTGGGTAAGGTTCTGGGCCCCCGCAACCTGATGCCGAACCCCAAGGTTGGCACCGTGACCATGGACGTCAAAGCAGCCGTGGAAGCCGCCAAGGGCGGTGAAGTTCAGTTCAAGGCGGAAAAAGGCGGCGTTGTGCACGCTGGCGTTGGCAAAGCGTCGTTCGACGAAGCTAAGCTGGCCGAAAACGTGCGCGCATTCGTTTCGGCTGTGGCCAAAGCCAAGCCGTCGGGCGCAAAAGGCACCTACATGAAGAAAATCGCGCTGAGCTCGACCATGGGCCCAGGCGTGACTCTGGATGTGGCGGCTGCGGCGGGCGAATAAGCCCTGACGCACGACTACAAAGAATTGATCCCGGGTGGTGAGAACTGCCCGGGATTTTTTGTGTCAATTGGTAAAGTGATCCGGCTGAAAAGCCCTTTTCGCAAAGGGTCGTAGCCGCCGCAGAGTTCTTTGCTTAGCCGCAGTGCGCAGCGCCTTTTTCTGTGGCACGCGGGCCAAAGTCGACAAGACGCGTGGATAAAGAAGAAAAGCCAGGCTGGGATCATTTGGACCGACCAGTTTATACCCTTCGAAAAAAGCTGACGTGACATCGTCGGGGACGACTCGGCCGGGCGCCACCTCGTTTGCAGAACGGGTCAGGGTGGTAAAATCCAGCAAGACTTTTGAAATGTCATGTCCGACCGGCGCCATTTGATCGCTGGAAAAGTCAAGCCCGAGTGTCCGCTGGTCGTCTCGTATCAGATTGGATAGGTGAAAGTCGCCGTGCTGAATTGCCGAAATCGTTTGCTGGCCCTCGAACTGTGGCGCCAGCTCAATGATCCGTCGGATACCGGCGAGAAACAGTTGCCGTGCGGGTACGGCTGCAGTGCCTGCGGTGATCTGTTTTTCCAGCTCCTGATAGTAACAGACCGTGTATTTGGGCTGAAAGATGCGGCGCTCTTCGATCTGTGTGCGGTGATAGGCATCCAGCCAGACCCCGGCTTGTTTTAAAAGGTCCAATTGTTGGACAGGCCGACCCTCAGCCTTGCGGACGAGTTCAGCGAAGGTGTGACCCCTTATGTATTCAAAGAGGCTTGTTTGAGCGTCCTGTGACACCTGGATAGGTTTGGGCGCGGTCAGGGTGGCGTCTTCCCCCAGAGCATGAAACGCTCGTTCCTGGAGCATGTGGTGGGCGACAAACCCCTGTTGCGACTCGGGTTTAAGCTGGAACTTGTAGGCGTAAGACAAACCCGACCTGTGTTTTGCGCGAAGAACAATCCGAGAGTTTTCCGGATCGTCTCGGCGGGACAGTTTGGTCAGCGTCCAGCCATGGCGCGACAACCCCGCCTGGGCGGCGAAACCTGGCCAAAGTTTCAAGGCTGTTTTGTCGAGGGTCGAGTCCTGAAAGTTCCACCACATGCCAAGGTTTTTCTCTTCGCATTAATCGTCCGCATTCGTATTTGCAGACAATGCAGCGTTCGGGTGCGTTGCGCAAATGCCGGGATTGGCGGCATCCCGCATCCTGTCAGGTCACATATACGCGCTTAGAACTGCTGCTTCACGGGCGTTGATCGTCGCGGCTGCGGTGTGACGGAAGGCGTCCCTTGCGTGGTCAAGCGAGGGGAACAGGGCCAAAATCTCGGCTCGCTGCGCCGAGGACAAGGCATGTTTCGCGCTTTCGCCAAAGAAATAGCTTTCTGTCAACGCTCCGTTCGACCGAACGATGTGATGCTGGTCGAACATGAAATGCGTGTAGGTGATCCTGTCCATCTCGCGGATTTCAACACCCGGCAGGCTGCAAAGATGCTTGGCCGCAACGAAAACCTCAGAAGACCCGAACAGCATGCTTATCGCGGGCGAAGCGACCAGAACCCGATGTTGCTGTGACAGAATAAGTTTTTTGGTGTTTCCGATGGCCCCCTGTTCAATCACAACAGGTGCAAAGGCGCCGCGCCCGGGGACTGTGGTCGTGTCGATCCACATGATTGGCTGAAAACCGGCATCGCGGGTCCAGATGTTCTGACCACGGCTGAGTTGCGCGATATCGACATCCCCTTCGGATGTTGCGATCAGAGTGCCTGGGCCAAAACAGGGGATGTAGTCGTCATAAGCCGAACTGCCTGCGTTGGATCCTGAAACCTTGATATAGGATGTTCCGGGGTCCAGTGGTGCAGACGTTGCAAATCCCCAAACGTCCGAGGTGACGCCGTTTTGCGAAAAAACGTAGACCTCGATTTCGGGTCCGACCGGGTTGCCATCACCGTCCAGGGCGCGCAGGACGATAATGGATTCTGACTCGACCGGCGTACCGTCGGCGACAATCCCACCGCCATCCGTAATGATATGTCCGCCCGCCTGGTCGTCGTTGAAAATATCCGGGCTGCCGCTGGTGTCATCCAGCGTGACGGTCGTCCCGCCGCCGCCAGAAAAGGAAAAGATGGTCCCGTCCGGCGTATCCGAGTTGTTGATAATCGAGTTGCCTACGATGCCGCCAGAAGAACTGGAGGTCACAATCAGGCTGGAGCTGTCCTGAGCGAAAAAACTGCGAAGTACCATGTGCTCGACTTAACCTTACAGAAACTTGTTAACCAGGCGGAGGCTTTAGGTTGGAAACCGGCAAAACCTATATCCAGTGCGCAATTTAATTTGCTTGAGTCTGATTTTGCTAGCCATTTCTTCAGCTCCGATCACACAATTTTGTTAGCAGCGCGAAAGTTGCGTTAATCAAAACGGTCCTGAAATGCGATGCGCAGTCGGTTGCCCAGCCTGTGCCGTTTGTCTTCCTCGTACGGGCTGCAGCGATGGTTTAAGTGCCACAGTGCCAACCAGTCCAAAATCAACCGTCCTCGGATGCAGGTGTCCAGAATGCCCATATGGATGGGGTGTGCGTAACGCCGGAAAAACATCTCTTTGTTTGTTTTCAAAATGCCACTGCGATCCACTTCCTGAGGGGGAGCGTCGCGAAACACATCGGACTTCAGGAAGTCCACGATGTCATAGGGGGCCAGTTTCACCCTGACCTCGGTGAAATCCAAACCGATCATATGCCCTCGGCCGACGATCAGGTTCTGTGCATGGAAATCACCATGTGAAAACACCTGCGTTTCCAGAGTGCCCCTGAGGCTCCATGCTTCGTTTGTCAGCACATCCAGCATTGCCGCGCTTTCGCGTTGAATCTCTTGTGGGACATGCGCCGCTGCGGCCTGAATGTTGTCGAGCATCCATTTCGGTCGAAATCCGTATTGCTGTAGCGGGCGGTACGCGTGCAAATGGTGCAGCCATTCTCCGGCGCGTCGATAAATCTGGGCGACCTGATCCGCATCAGGACTTTTGTGAATAAGATCCGCTGCGGTTGGACGGTCGATATACTCTGTCACGAAGAACGTCTGCGAGGGTGAGATGTAGACAGGGCGAACAACTTGCAAAGTCTGCGTGTCTTCGAAATAAGCCGACAGGGTCGTCAGAAGGTCATATTCCTTCTGCAACCGACCCGTTTCCGGAGAGGTTGTATCAATCTTTAGGGCGTACTCCCCTGAACCGGTTCTCAGGCGCAATAGGTACCGGGTGTCAGCAAAATCATGCGATCGGTAGACGCATTCAAACCCGGATAAGCTTAGGTTCCTGCCATGTGCCGAGAATTCTTCGACGCAACCTGTCGCAAATCGGTGTTCTTGCGGGGAGAGTTTCGGCATTTGCAGCGTGTTATCCGGGGTTTGGGTGCGCGAGACAGGACCTTAGCGTGAATGACATGTCAATGCCGCACAATACAGTTTGGACAGGGTGCCTCGCTGGGAAGGGATTGCAGCGATTTGATGTGATTTACCTCTTGGAAACCCCGCCTATCTGCCCTAAAGAGACTTGCGGAGTAAAGCGTGCGATTCGTCGTGCGCTTTATTTCGTTTCGTCCAAGACGGTGGGTGACCTTGCGAAAGGTCTTAATTCCCTGCCTGAGACGGGTAAGACCAAAGAATTCTGAGGGTCGCATTCCTCGGGCGCATTTTGGCCAATCCCGTAACAACGGACCTGAACGCTGGGGTTTCGGCCTCGGCAAATATGAGCCGGGATGTCCAACATCCCAAACTTGGAGAGAACTGTGGATAGAGCCCAGAAAGAGAAAGTGGTCGAGGAACTCGGCCAAATCTTCGAAAGCTCTGGCGTCGTAGTGGTTGCCCATTACGCCGGTCTGACAGTTGCCGAGATGCAGGACCTTCGCGCACGTGCTCGTGACGCGGGTGGTGCCGTGCGTGTTGCCAAGAACAGGCTCGCCAAAATCGCCCTCGACGGAAAGCCATGTGAAAGCATTGGTGACCTGCTGACGGGTATGACCGTTCTGACCTATTCCGAGGATCCCGTGGCAGCAGCCAAGGTGGCCGAGGACTTCGCCAAAGAGAACCAAAAGTTCGAAATCCTTGGCGGTGCAATGGGCGAGAACGCTCTGGACCGGGCTGGTGTTACAGCCGTGTCGAAAATGCCGTCGCGTGAAGAGCTTATTGCTACGATCGCGGGTATGCTTGGCGCGCCTGCTTCGAACATCGCCGGTGCAATTGGCGCACCTGCAAGCAACATCGCAAGCATCCTTTCCACCATCGAAGAGAAGGCGGAAGCTGCGTAAGCGGTTGGCACTGAATGATCTGCGTAGGGTGAACACCCTGACGTTGGAACACACACTGTAAACGGAAAGAGCTGATAAAATGGCTGATCTGAAAGCACTCGCAGAAAGCATCGTGGGTCTGACCCTGCTGGAAGCACAAGAACTGAAAACCATCCTCAAAGACGAATACGGCATCGAGCCCGCAGCAGGCGGCGCAGTTGTCATGGCAGCTGGTGGCGACGCCGGCGGCGCAGCTGAGGAAGAAAAAACCGAATTCGACGTCGTTCTGAAGAACGCCGGCGCTTCGAAAATCAACGTGATCAAAGAAGTTCGCGGCATCACCGGTCTGGGCCTGAAAGAAGCCAAAGAGCTGGTTGAAGCTGGCGGCAAGATCAAAGAAGGCGTTGACAAGGCAGAAGCCGAAGAAGTCAAAGCCAAGCTGGAAGCAGCTGGCGCCGAAGTCGAGCTGGCCTAAGCCAACCGACAGGTGCATCGCTGATGTGCCGAAAATTCAGGCTGGGCCCGGAGAAATCCGGGTCCAGCCGAACCTGTCTTAGAAAGGGCCTCATATGTTGGGGCGTTTTCTAAGACGCGGTTCGTGGATCGGGAGGCTGCCTTCGGGACGGTGGCCACGAATTGATCCGGACGTGTCGTCTCGAATGTGCAGGATGCCGGGGCCCGACGGTGTCTTTGCCCGCTGAGAACTTGAAAGGTGACATCTGACATGGCTCAAACGTTCCTTGGCCAGAAACGTCTTCGTAAATACTACGGCAAAATCCGCGAAGTGTTGGAAATGCCGAACCTCATTGAGGTACAGAAATCTTCTTATGATCTTTTCCTGCGCTCCGGCGATGCAGAACAGCCCACTGACGGCGAAGGCATCAAAGGCGTGTTCCAGTCGGTTTTCCCGATCAAGGATTTCAACGAGACCTCCGTTCTGGAGTTCGTGAAATACGATCTGGAAAAACCCAAATACGACGTCGAAGAGTGCATGCAGCGCGACATGACCTACAGCGCACCGCTGAAGGTCACTCTGCGTCTGATCGTGTTTGATGTCGATGAAGATACCGGCGCGAAGTCGGTCAAAGACATCAAAGAACAGGACGTGTTCATGGGCGACATGCCCCTGATGACGCCGAACGGTACGTTCATCGTGAACGGCACCGAGCGTGTGATCGTCAGCCAGATGCACCGCTCGCCCGGTGTGTTCTTTGACCACGACAAGGGCAAGACCCACTCGTCCGGTAAACTGCTGTTCGCCTGCCGCATCATCCCGTATCGCGGCAGCTGGCTGGACTTTGAGTTCGACGCCAAAGACATCGTTTTTGCCCGTATCGACCGTCGCCGCAAACTGCCTGTGACGACCCTGCTTTATGCGCTGGGTCTGGATCAGGAAGCGATCATGGACGCGTATTACAACACCGTGTCCTACAAACTGGATGGAAAGAAAGGCTGGGTCACGCCGTTTTTCCCCGAGCGTGTCCGCGGCACTCGTCCGACATACGACCTGATCGACGCGAAATCGGGTGAAGTGATTGCCGAAGCGGGCAAGAAAGTCACTCCGCGCGCGGTCAAAAAGCTGATAGACGAAGGCAGCGTTACCGAATTGCTGGTTCCCTTCGACAACATCGTTGGGAAGTACGTCGCCAAGGACATCATCAACGAAGAAAACGGCGCGATCTATGTCGAAGCCGGTGATGAACTGACCCTGGAATACGACAAGGACGGCGACCTGATTGGTGGCACTGTCAAGGATCTGATGGATGCGGGCATCACCGACATCCCGGTTCTGGACATCGATAACGTCAATGTCGGCCCCTACATGCGCAACACCATGGCTCAGGACAAGAACATGAGCCGCGACACCGCGCTGATGGACATCTACCGCGTCATGCGTCCGGGTGAGCCGCCCACCGTTGAGGCTGCGTCGGCCCTGTTCGACACGCTGTTTTTCGACAGCGAGCGCTATGATCTGTCCGCTGTTGGCCGCGTGAAGATGAACATGCGTCTGGCTCTGGACGCGCCGGACACCCTGCGTACCCTGCGTCGCGAAGACATCGTGGCCTGCATCAAAGCGCTGGTGGAACTGCGTGACGGCAAGGGCGACATCGACGATATCGACCACCTGGGCAACCGTCGTGTGCGCTCGGTCGGCGAACTGATGGAAAACCAGTACCGCGTCGGCCTGCTGCGCATGGAGCGCGCGATCAAAGAGCGTATGTCGTCGGTCGAGATCGACACTGTCATGCCTCAGGATCTGATCAACGCGAAACCGGCTGCGGCTGCTGTTCGCGAATTCTTTGGCTCGTCGCAGCTGTCGCAGTTCATGGACCAGACCAACCCTCTGTCGGAAGTCACCCACAAACGCCGCCTGTCGGCGCTTGGGCCGGGTGGTCTGACACGTGAGCGTGCGGGCTTTGAGGTGCGCGACGTGCACCCGACCCACTACGGCCGGATGTGCCCGATTGAAACGCCGGAAGGTCCGAACATTGGTCTGATCAACTCGCTGGCCACCTTTGCCCGCGTGAACAAGTATGGCTTCATCGAAACACCGTACCGCGTCGTCAAAGACGCTGAGGTGACCGATGAGGTTCACTACATGTCCGCGACCGAAGAAATGCGTCACACCGTGGCGCAGGCGAACGCGACGCTGGATGCGGATGGCAAGTTCATCAACGATCTGGTTTCGACCCGTCAGGCTGGTGACTACACGCTTGCCCCGCGTGAGAATGTTGACCTGATCGACGTGTCGCCGAAACAGCTGGTTTCGGTCGCGGCATCGCTGATCCCGTTCCTTGAAAATGACGACGCCAACCGCGCTCTGATGGGCTCGAACATGCAACGTCAGGCGGTTCCGCTGCTGCGCGCCGAAGCGCCGCTGGTTGGCACCGGGATCGAGGAAAAGGTTGCGATCGACTCAGGCGCTGCGATTCAGGCGAAACGCGCTGGTATCATCGACCAGGTCGATGCCCAGCGTATCGTTATCCGCGCGACTGAGGATCTGGAACTGGGCGATGCGGGCGTTGACATCTATCGTCTGCGCAAATTCCAGCGGTCGAACCAGAACACCTGCATCAACCAGCGTCCGCTGATCAAGGTGGGTGACACTGTCCAGAAGGGCGAGGTCATTGCCGATGGTCCGTCGACCGATATGGGTGAGCTGGCCCTGGGTAAGAACGTGGTCGTCGCGTTCATGCCGTGGAACGGTTACAACTACGAAGACTCGATCCTTATCTCGGAACGTATCGCGCGTGACGACGTCTTTACCTCGGTCCATATCGAGGAGTTTGAAGTCGCCGCTCGTGACACCAAGCTGGGTCCGGAAGAGATCACCCGCGACATCCCGAACGTCGGTGAAGAAGCGCTGCGCAACCTCGACGAGGCGGGCATCGTTTACATCGGCGCGGATGTTGAGCCGGGCGATATTCTGGTCGGCAAGATCACTCCGAAGGGCGAAAGCCCGATGACCCCGGAAGAAAAGCTGCTGCGCGCCATCTTTGGTGAGAAAGCATCCGACGTGCGCGATACCTCGCTGCGCGTGAAGCCGGGCGATTACGGTACGGTCGTTGAGGTCCGCGTCTTCAACCGTCACGGCGTTGAGAAAGACGAACGTGCGCTGCAGATCGAGCGTGAGGAAGTCGAACGTCTGGCCCGTGACCGGGACGACGAGCTGGCGATCCTGGACCGCAACATCTATGCGCGTCTGCAAGGTCTGATCCTGGGTAAAACCGCTGTGAAAGGCCCGAAAGGCGTCAAGCCGGGCTCGGTGATCACCGAGGAACTGCTGGAAACCCTGACCCGTGGTCAGTGGTGGCAACTCGCGCTGGAAGGCGAGCAGGACGCACAGATCGTCGAGGCTCTGAACGAGCAGTACGAAGTGCAGAAACGCGCTCTGGACGCCCGTTTCGAGGACAAGGTCGAGAAAGTTCGCCGTGGCGACGACCTGCCGCCGGGCGTGATGAAGATGGTCAAAGTCTTCATCGCCGTGAAGCGTAAGCTGCAGCCGGGCGACAAGATGGCCGGTCGTCACGGGAACAAAGGTGTGATCTCCAAGGTTGTTCCGATGGAAGACATGCCGTTCCTGGCCGATGGTACGCCGGTCGACTTCTGTCTGAACCCGTTGGGTGTGCCTTCGCGTATGAACGTTGGTCAGATTCTTGAAACCCACATGGGTTGGGCCGCACGCGGTCTGGGTCTGAACATCGACGACGCTCTGGGTGAATACCGCCGGTCCGGCGATCTGACCCCGGTGCGCGAAGCGATGAAGCTGGCTTATGGCGAGAATGTCTACGAAGAAGGCATCACCGGTCTGGACGAGGATGGCCTGATCGAGGCTGCGGGCAACGTGACCCGCGGTGTTCCGATCGCAACCCCGGTCTTTGACGGTGCCAAAGAGGCGGACGTCAACGACGCGCTGGTGCGTGCGGGCTTCTCGGAAAGCGGTCAGTCGGTTCTGTTCGACGGTCGCACCGGTGAGCAATTCGCACGTCCGGTCACCGTGGGCATCAAGTACCTGCTGAAACTGCACCACCTTGTGGACGACAAAATCCACGCGCGTTCGACCGGGCCGTACAGCCTGGTTACCCAGCAGCCGCTGGGTGGTAAGGCGCAGTTCGGTGGTCAGCGCTTTGGTGAGATGGAAGTCTGGGCTCTGGAAGCTTACGGCGCCGCCTACACCCTGCAGGAGATGCTCACCGTGAAATCGGATGACGTCGCCGGCCGGACCAAGGTCTATGAGTCGATCGTCAAGGGCGAGGATAACTTTGAAGCGGGCGTACCGGAATCGTTCAACGTTCTGGTTAAAGAAGTCCGTGGCCTCGGCCTGAATATGGAACTCCTGGATGCGGAGGTTGAGGAGTAAGGGCGCTGCCCTTTCTCCCGTCCCCCCTTCCGCAAGATTTGAGGTAACAAATGAACCAGGAAATCACCAACAACCCGTTCAACCCGCTGACGCCCCCGAAGGTCTTTGACGAGATCAAGGTCTCGTTGGCGTCGCCCGAGCGGATTCTGTCTTGGTCCTATGGCGAGATCAAGAAACCCGAAACCATCAACTACCGGACGTTCAAGCCTGAACGTGACGGCCTGTTCTGCGCGCGTATTTTTGGCCCGATCAAAGATTACGAATGTCTGTGCGGCAAATATAAGCGGATGAAATATCGCGGCGTTGTCTGCGAGAAATGCGGTGTGGAAGTCACCCTGCAAAAAGTCCGCCGTGAGCGTATGGGCCACATCGAACTGGCCGCGCCCGTCGCACATATTTGGTTCCTGAAATCGCTGCCGTCCCGCATCGGTCTGATGCTGGATATGACGCTGCGCGATCTGGAACGTGTTCTGTACTTTGAAAACTATGTCGTCATCGAGCCCGGTCTGACTGACCTGACTTACGGCCAAATGCTGACCGAAGAAGAGTACATGGATGCGCAGGATGCCTATGGCATGGACGCGTTCACCGCCAATATCGGTGCCGAAGCCATCCGTGAGATGCTGGCCCAAATCGATCTGGAAGCCGAAGCCGAGCAACTGCGCGCTGATCTGGCCGAAGCGACCGGCGAGTTGAAGCCCAAGAAGATCATCAAGCGTCTGAAAGTTGTTGAATCCTTCCTCGAGTCGGGCAACCGTCCCGAGTGGATGGTGATGACCGTGATCCCGGTCATTCCGCCGGAACTGCGTCCGCTGGTTCCGCTGGATGGTGGCCGTTTCGCGACCTCGGATCTGAACGATCTGTATCGCCGCGTCATTAACCGGAACAACCGTCTGAAGCGTCTGATCGAACTGCGCGCGCCTGACATCATCGTCCGCAACGAAAAGCGGATGTTGCAGGAATCCGTGGACGCTCTGTTCGACAACGGCCGTCGTGGCCGCGTGATCACCGGCGCCAACAAGCGTCCGCTGAAATCGCTGTCGGACATGCTGAAAGGGAAACAGGGTCGCTTCCGTCAGAACCTTCTGGGTAAACGCGTCGACTTCTCGGGCCGTTCGGTCATTGTGACAGGTCCGGAACTCAAGCTGCACCAGTGTGGTCTGCCCAAGAAGATGGCGCTGGAGCTGTTCAAGCCGTTCATCTACTCGCGCCTTGAAGCCAAAGGTCTGTCTTCGACCGTGAAACAGGCGAAGAAACTGGTCGAAAAAGAACGTCCCGAAGTGTGGGATATCCTCGACGAGGTGATCCGCGAACACCCTGTCATGCTGAACCGTGCGCCGACGCTGCACCGTCTTGGCATTCAGGCGTTCGAGCCCGTTCTGATCGAAGGTAAAGCCATCCAGCTGCACCCGCTGGTCTGTTCGGCCTTTAACGCCGACTTCGACGGGGACCAGATGGCCGTTCACGTCCCGCTGAGCCTTGAGGCCCAGTTGGAAGCGCGAGTGCTGATGATGTCGACGAACAACGTTCTGTCGCCTGCTAACGGCGCGCCTATCATCGTTCCGTCGCAGGATATGATCCTGGGTCTTTACTACGTGACCCTGGAACGCGAAGGCATGCCGGGTGAAGGCAAAGTCTTTGGTTCGATCGAAGAAGTTCAGCACGCGCTGGACGCGGGTGAGGTGCATCTGCACTCTAAAATCACCGCGCGGATCACGCAGATCGACGACGAAGGCAACGAAGTTCAGAAGCGTTATGAAACCACTCCGGGCCGTCTGCGTCTGGGTGCGTTGCTGCCGATGAACAACAAAGCGCCGTTCGAACTGGTCAACCGCCTGCTGCGGAAGAAAGAAGTGCAGCAGGTGATCGACACCGTCTACCGTTACTGCGGTCAGAAAGAGTCGGTTATCTTCTGTGACCAGATCATGTCGATGGGCTTCAAAGAAGCGTTCAAGGCGGGCATCTCGTTCGGTAAGGACGACATGGTCATTCCGGACGACAAGTGGGGCATTGTTGATGACACCCGCGGTCAGGTGAAGGACTTTGAACAGCAGTACATGGACGGCCTGATTACTCAGGGCGAAAAGTACAACAAAGTTGTCGATGCCTGGTCGAAGTGTAACGACCGCGTAACCGAGGCCATGATGTCGACGATTTCGTCGTCGGATCGGGCAGCGGACGGCTCTGAGCAGGAACCGAACTCGGTCTACATGATGGCCCACTCGGGCGCGCGTGGCTCGGTCACTCAGATGAAACAGCTGGGCGGTATGCGCGGCCTGATGGCCAAGCCGAACGGTGACATCATCGAGACGCCGATCATCTCGAACTTTAAAGAAGGTCTGACCGTTCTCGAGTACTTCAACTCGACCCACGGTGCCCGTAAGGGTCTTTCGGATACCGCTCTGAAGACGGCGAACTCGGGTTACCTGACCCGTCGTCTGGTGGATGTGGCGCAAGACTGTATCGTTCGTGAGATCGACTGTGGCACCGAACGTGCGATCACTGCCGAAGCCGCCGTGAATGACGGTGAGGTTGTTGCCTCGCTGGCCGAGCGCGTGCTGGGCCGTGTATCTGCCGACGACGTTCTGCGTCCGGGCACCGATGAGGTTCTGGTTGCAGCCGGTCAGTTGATCGACGAACGCATGGCCGACACCATTGACGAAGCTGGCGTTGCCTCGATGCGCATCCGCTCGCCTCTGACCTGTGAGTCCGAGGAAGGCGTTTGTGCCACCTGCTACGGCCGTGACCTTGCACGCGGTACCATGGTGAACACGGGTGAGGCTGTCGGCATCATCGCCGCGCAGTCGATCGGTGAACCCGGTACACAGCTGACCATGCGGACCTTCCACATCGGTGGCGTTGCGCAAGGTGGTCAGCAGTCGTTCCAGGAAGCGAACCAAGAAGGTGTTGTCGCGTTCGAGAACCCGCAGATTCTGATCAATGCCGCAGGCGAAAGCCTGGTCATGGGCCGGAACATGAAGCTGGTGATCAACGACGAACACGGCGAAGAGCGTGCCAGCTTCAAGCTGGGCTACGGCTCCAAGCTGTTCGTCAAGGATGGCGCCAAGGTTGCTCGCGGCGACAAGCTGTATGAATGGGATCCCTACACTCTGCCGATCATCGCCGAGAAAGCCGGTACCGCGAAATATGTCGACCTTGTTTCGGGCATCGCTGTCCGGGATGAGACCGACGATGCAACCGGTATGACCCAGAAGATCGTGATCGACTGGCGCGCCGCCCCCAAAGGCAGCGACCTCAAGCCCGAGATCATTCTGGTCGGTGAAGATGGCGAACCAGTCCGCAACGATGCGGGCAACCCGGTTCACTATCCGATGTCGGTGGATGCGATCCTGTCGGTCGAAGATGGTCAAACTGTCGAAGCTGGTGACGTTGTCGCGCGTATCCCGCGTGAAGGCGCCAAGACCAAGGACATCACCGGTGGTCTGCCGCGTGTGGCCGAACTGTTCGAAGCCCGTCGTCCGAAAGATCACGCGATCATCGCAGAAGCCGATGGTTACGTGCGCTTTGGCCGCGACTACAAGAACAAGCGCCGCATCAGCATCGAGCCGGCTGACGAGTCCATGGAGACCATTGAATACATGGTGCCCAAGGGCAAGCACATCCCGGTCGCCGAAGGGGACTTCATCCAGAAGGGTGAGTACCTGATGGACGGTAACCCTGCTCCGCATGACATCCTGTCCATCATGGGTGTCGAAGCGCTGGCGGATTACATGATCGACGAGGTGCAGGACGTGTATCGTCTGCAGGGCGTGAAGATCAACGATAAGCACATCGAGGTTATCGTGCGCCAGATGCTGCAGAAGTGGGAGATTTTGGATTCAGGCGACACCACCCTGCTGAAAGGCGAGCATGTCGACAAGCAAGAGTTCGACGCGGCCAACGAGAAGACCATCGCCCGCGGTGGTCGTCCGGCACAGGGCGAGCCGATCCTTCTGGGGATCACCAAAGCCTCGCTGCAAACGCGTTCGTTCATCTCGGCGGCGTCGTTCCAGGAAACCACTCGCGTGCTGACCGAAGCCTCGGTTCAGGGCAAGAAAGACAAGCTGGTTGGCCTGAAAGAGAACGTCATCGTTGGTCGTCTGATCCCCGCTGGTACCGGTGGCGCGACTCAGGCCGTGCGTCAGGTGGCCCAAGGTCGCGACAACGTCGTCATCGAGGCGCGCCGGGAAGAGGCCGAAGCAGCCGCTGCTCTGGCTGCTCCGGTTATTGACGACGACATGGTCGGTGATGAGCTGGACATCGTGGTCGACGCCCCCGAAAGCCGCGAATAAACGCGGTTTCAGAGCAAAGAACAGGCCCTGCGGAAACGCGGGGCCTTTTTTTGTTGTTGTGGTCTTGCCGAACAGAGCGCCGATCGTATCAAAAAAGGCGCACGGTGGGCTCAGGCAATGCGACAGATGTGCGTTCAAGTGCTCAGATTCAGGAACAGAACGCCAAGCGCAACCTCCACAAACGCGCCCGTCGCAAACCAATTAAGAAGTAGTTTTCCGCTTAGCGCACTTCGATAGACGCCGCGAACAAACAAGACTGGAATGGCGGCGATCCAAACAATGGTCAATATGGCAACAGGCACTCCAAACGCGCCCGGCGTGTCACCGTTTTTCACGGATTCCGGTGCCAGATCAGAAATTGCTTGAAGGTTGAAAAATAGGAAAAACACAACAACGAGCTGAGAGCGCCCCAAAACACTAAGTCAAATCTGATAGGGGTCGGGCCAGGCTGAGGTCTGCGGGTTTTCGACTGTGTCACGCGCGCCTTTGGTTGCGGCTGATCACCACGGGTTTGGTAGCGATGTGGTCGCTGACCAAAACCTTGAGAATTCTTCTCAAACACAATGTCTCCAGAAAATTAGCTTTAGAATGGTCAAACCGTTCAACACATTGGTGCGATCTGCAATTCACTTTTCCAGCCACGTCTATTGACTTGCAGCGCGTCATCCCCGCGAATGAGCACGAAAATATCTGAGTTCGGTTTCCATGTCTCCAAACATAAAAGGCGCCCTGCTGATGATGGGCAGCATGGCGGGCTTTACCATCAATGATACGCTGATCAAGCTGGCAGGGGAGCAGGTGCCTTTGTTCCAGATGGTGGCGATGCGCGGGGCTTTGGCGACGGTTCTGGTCTATCTCTTGGCGCGGCATTTGGGGGCTTTGCATCTGAACTTTCCACGCCACGACAAATGGCTGATCGCCGCGCGTTGTTTGGCCGAGTTGTCGGCCACGTTCTTCTTTTTGACTGCGTTGTTGCACATGCCATTGGCCAATGTGACCGCCGTGTTGCAGGCGCTACCACTGACAGTGACTTTAGGCGCGGTGCTGTTCTTTCGGGAGCAAATCGGCTGGCGCCGGATCGTGGCTATCGGGTTGGGCTTTACTGGCATGCTACTGATTGTCCGGCCGGGTCCCGAAGGTTTCAGTATCTATGCCATCTACGCTCTGATTGCGGTATTGTCCGTCACTGTGAGGGATCTGATCACGCGGCGCATGTCCGTTCATGTGCCTTCGCTGACGGTGACGCTGGCGACATCGGTTACTATTACGGTGTCGGCCGGGATCGCCTCTGCGACCACGGGCTGGCAACCTGTCCCATTCGACGCGGGGGTGATGATCGCCTGCGCTGCGGTGTTTGTGCTGATCGGGTATCTGTGCAGCGTTATGGTCATGCGCGAGGGCGATGTGGGTTTCATCGCGCCATTCCGTTATTCCAGTCTACTGTGGGCGCTGGCATTGGGCTGGGTCGTGTTCGGAGATTGGCCTGATGCCGTCACCATGGCTGGCGCTGTTTTGGTCGTCGGCGCCGGCCTGTTTACTCTATTCCGCGAACGTGCGGCTCATGCAGCCGAGTGAACTCGACGCACGGCGTCCTGATCGATGGCAAAGCGGGCGATGAACTCGCCCTCTTGTTCGGGGGTCAGGGGTGCAAGCTGGGTGTTGCTTTTGCGGGCATGGGGTGAATCGTTGAACGAATTCAGCGTGCGCACCCACATCGGCGCGTCTGGATAGCTGATCACTGGCATGTAGTTACCGATCCGGTGATGCCCAAAATTCATGATTGTCAGGTCACTTCCACCCCGCACGTACATGGCAAACCCGATCCCCAGCAGCGGTTGAAACACCTGCGCGGCGTGAATGCCCTCGGGCCCGAACCGCGCCAGGAACCCTTGGTTATAGTCGATGGCGACCGTTTTGTGGTTGCGCATCAGCGCACCGCCTTCGTCAGCGGCGATACGTAGCCGTTCGACGAAATCCACCGACACGGCGTCGTCGTCGTCATGGCGAAACTGGATACAGGGCGCGTTGGGGTCGTGACGCGCAGCGTTCAGGATCTCTTTCATCACCCGGCGGTGGCGCATGGGGCGACGGGCGATGATCTGCACCTGTTTCATGCCTGCGGTCAGGTCGTGCAGCCGATCAAATGCGGGTTTCGGCAGGCAATCCCCGATCACGATGAGCAATTGGAAATCTCCATCCGTCTGTTCGCGCAGACAGGGCAGGGTGGTGGTTTCAAACAGGCGAAACCTCTCTTCCAGCCGGGTAGGGTGGTAGAGATAGGCGCGCCGTTCCTCGATCGTGTCATGTTCGACCTGAAAGCCGCCATGGGCGGGGTAGGAAAAGCGGCACAGGCCGATGATTTGCATGGGTCATCCGTGGTGCGTGGCGTTGTCCCCGACTATGCCCCTGCGCCCCCGAACCCGCAATGGCAAGCAGCACTGGCGGCCGACGATCGGACCGTATAAGTCAACGGAATGCAGGCTGATATGCGACGGGTCCGGTGTACTGTTGACACTTGCGCCGACTCCCCTTAATACGCGCCCATCTCGGTACCGGGGGCCGCCTCAAAACCGATCTCAGTAATGGACTGGTCAAGACCCGAACAATTTTGCAGTTCGCGTCCTCTGATAACCAACCGCGACGTTCACCTCGGAATGGGAACGCTCGCGGGTTTTGCGCTTGTGGACGCATGAGTGCAGCAAAGTTTAACCGCACGCAATGCGCGTGCATGTCATGTGTGTTGCAAAACGGGGAAGAAACCGGAATGCCAACTATTCAACAGCTGATCCGCAAGCCGCGGCAGCCCAAAGTAAAACGCTCGAAGTCCATGCACCTGGAGCAGTGCCCGCAGAAACGCGGCGTCTGCACCCGTGTGTACACCACCACACCGAAAAAGCCGAACTCGGCTATGCGTAAGGTTGCCAAAGTGCGCCTGACCAACGGGTTCGAGGTCATCTCGTACATCCCCGGTGAAAGCCACAACTTGCAGGAACACTCGGTTGTTCTGATCCGTGGCGGCCGTGTAAAAGACCTTCCCGGTGTGCGTTACCACATCCTGCGCGGTGTTCTGGATACTCAGGGCGTCAAAGATCGTAAGCAACGTCGTTCGAAATACGGCGCGAAGCGTCCCAAGTAAGAAGGAGAGGCTGATATGTCACGTCGTCACGCCGCCGAAAAACGCGAAGTCCTGCCTGACGCCAAATTTGGCGACAAGGTTCTGACCAAATTCATGAACAACCTGATGATCGACGGCAAGAAGTCGGTCGCAGAGCGCATCGTTTACAACGCCTTTGACCGCGTTGAAAACAAGATCAAGCGCGCACCTGTCGAAGTGTTCCACGAAGCGCTCGACAACATCAAACCGTCGGTCGAGGTTCGCTCGCGCCGGGTTGGCGGTGCAACCTATCAGGTTCCCGTCGAAGTACGCCCCGAGCGCCGCGAAGCACTGGCCATCCGCTGGCTGATCACCGCCGCCCGTGGCCGCAACGAAAACACCATGGAAGAACGCCTCGCCGGTGAACTGCTGGACGCTGTACAGTCCCGCGGTACTGCCGTGAAGAAGCGCGAAGACACCCACAAGATGGCCGAGGCGAACAAAGCCTTCAGCCACTACCGTTGGTAATCCAGAGGCTTATCCAAAATGGCACGCGAATATCCGCTCGAACTATACCGTAACTTCGGTATCATGGCGCACATCGACGCAGGTAAGACCACCTGCTCGGAGCGTATCCTGTATTACACTGGTAAATCCCACAACATCGGTGAGGTGCACGATGGTGCAGCCACCATGGACTGGATGGAGCAGGAGCAGGAGCGCGGCATCACCATCACTTCGGCTGCGACCACCACTTTCTGGGAGCGCACCGAGGACGGTCAGACCGCCGATACCCCCAAGCACCGCCTGAACATCATCGACACCCCCGGCCACGTTGACTTTACCATCGAAGTTGAGCGTTCGCTGGCGGTTCTCGACGGTGCCGTCTGCGTTCTGGACGCAAACGCCGGTGTTGAACCCCAGACCGAAACCGTGTGGCGTCAGGCTGACCGCTACAAGGTTCCGCGTATGGTTTTCGTCAACAAGATGGACAAGATCGGCGCAGACTTCTTCAACTGCGTTCGCATGATCGAAGACCGCACCGGCGCACGCGCCGTTCCGGTTGGTATTCCGATCGGCGCCGAGTCTGAGCTGGAAGGTCTGATCGACCTGGTTACCATGGAAGAGTGGCTGTGGCAGGGCGAAGATCTGGGCGCAAGCTGGATCAAAGCACCGATTCGCGACAGCCTGAAAGACATGGCTGACGAATGGCGCGGCAAGATGATCGAAGCGGCCGTCGAAATGGACGACGACGCGATGATGGAATACCTGGAAGGCAATGAGCCCGACGTTCCGACCCTGCGCGCCCTGCTGCGCAAAGGTACTCTGGACATCGCGTTTGTTCCGGTTCTGGGTGGTTCGGCGTTCAAGAACAAAGGCGTTCAGCCTCTGCTCAACGCTGTGATCGACTATCTGCCCAGCCCGCTGGACGTCGTTGATTACATGGGCTTCAAACCCGGCGACGAGGAAGAAGTTCGTGACATCGCCCGTCGTGCAGACGACGATATGGCTTTCTCGGGTCTGGCGTTCAAAATCATGAACGACCCCTTCGTTGGCTCGCTGACCTTTACCCGGATCTACTCGGGCACCATGAACAAGGGTGACTCGATCCTGAACTCGACCAAAGGTAAGAAAGAGCGCATCGGTCGTATGATGATGATGCACTCGAACAACCGGGAAGAGATCGAAGAAGCGTTTGCAGGCGACATCATCGCGCTGGCAGGTCTGAAAGACACCACCACCGGTGACACCCTGTGTGACGCGAAAGAGCCGGTCGTTCTGGAAACCATGACTTTCCCCGATCCGGTCATCGAGATCGCGGTTGAGCCCAAAACCAAGGGCGACCAAGAGAAGATGTCCCAGGGTCTGGCCCGTCTGGCCGCCGAAGACCCGTCCTTCCGTGTGGAAACTGACCTGGAATCCGGTCAGACCATCATGAAGGGCATGGGCGAACTTCACCTGGACATCCTGGTTGACCGTCTGAAGCGCGAGTTCAAGGTTGAAGCGAACATTGGTGCACCGCAGGTGGCCTATCGTGAAACCATCTCGATGCCGGTCGAGCACACCTACACCCACAAGAAACAGTCGGGTGGTTCGGGTCAGTTCGGTGAAGTTAAGCTGGAAATCCAGCCGACCGAGCCAGGCGAAGGTTATTCGTTCGAAAGCCGCATCGTTGGTGGTGCCGTTCCGAAGGAATACATCCCGGGTGTTGAAAAAGGCATCAACTCGGTCATGGATAGCGGCCCGCTGGCTGGCTTCCCCGTGATCGACTTCAAGGTTGCCCTGCTGGACGGTAAGTTCCACGACGTTGACTCGAGCGTTCTGGCGTTCGAAATCGCGGCCCGTATGTGTATGCGTGAAGGCATGCGCAAAGCTGGCGCGAAACTGTTGGAACCGATCATGAAGGTCGAAGTGATCACTCCGGAAGAATATACCGGCGGTATCATCGGCGACCTGACCTCGCGTCGTGGCCAGGTGTCTGGTCAGGAACCGCGCGGCAACGCGATCGCGATCGATGCGTTCGTTCCGCTGGCGAACATGTTCGGCTACATCAACACTCTGCGTTCGATGTCGTCGGGCCGTGCCCAGTTCACCATGCAGTTCGATCACTACGATCCGGTTCCGCAGAACATCTCGGACGAGATCCAGGCGAAATACGCATAACCAAAGATTTGAGGGGGTCCGGTTCACGGGCTCCCTTCATTACCGAAAAAGGAGGCCATCATGGCAAAGGAAAAGTTTGAGCGTACAAAACCGCACGTCAACATCGGCACGATTG
>NZ_WQDY01000006.1 GCF_013033355.1 Ruegeria lacuscaerulensis | reverse complement strand
CTAAGTTTCTCCTTGCTCACACAGTCCAGCCGCCGTCGATGGCGAAAGTCTGCCCTGTAGTAAATCCGCTTTCATCGCTGGCCAGATAGGTCGCCAGTGCTGCAATCTCGTCTGCATGGCCAATCCGGCCCATAGGTTGCCGCGCGACGAAATCCTTCAACGCCTGATCGTAATCACCCATCGCGCGCAGGCGATCGTGCAAGCTGGGGCTGTCTACGGTGCCGGGGCAAATCGCGTTGCAACGAATGCCGTCTGTAATGAAGTCCGCCGCGATTGATTTGGTCAGCCCGATCACTGCGGCTTTGGACGCACAGTAGGAAAACCTGTTTGGCACCCCTTTGATCGAAGACGCCACCGACGACATGTTGACGATTGAACCACCGCCCCTGGCAACCATTCCGGGGATAACCAGCTTGGCCAACCGGAACATCGCCTTGACGTTCAGATCAAAACTGAAATCCCATTGCGCGTCGTCGCATTCCAGAATGTTTCCGGAGCCCACAAATCCAGCACAGTTGAACAGAACATCCACTTCACCCGCAGATGCAATTGCTTCGGCCACCGCGTCAGCATCCGTTACATCCAGATTGACCACCGAGACGCGTTCGATAGCCTCAAGTTCGGCCAGCGTATCCTCGTTGATGTCGCAAGCAATAACTTCAGCGCCTTCGGCCACGTATTGTTCAACACTTGCGCGGCCGATCCCCTGCCCCGCCGCAGTAACAAGCGCTTTTTTTCCGGCCAGGCGGCCTTTTCTTGGCTTCATTTTCCTCGGTCCCAAAATTTTAGTCATGCAACAAGGCACATTCCCCAAAACGCGCAATTGCTTAGCCAACTCTTAGCCATATGGCTTCTAACCTCATTGGGTCAGCAATATTTCGCAATCTCAGGCTTGGCAGGCGCCGGGCCTCCTAAAACTCCGACGCGCTTGATTCCTCCACCTCTGTTCATATTTAAATCACGTATTTACTAATAAATCAACATTGACATTTTGCAGTCGGCAAAACGATGCTTTATGCATTCGGCCTAGGAGGAAGACGTGGTGGAACAAACCGAAAAGTATCGTGCGCCAGCACTCGAAAAAGGCATTGATATTATTGAGCTTTTGTCACTCCACGGGGATGGACTGACACAAGGTGATATCGCCCGCGCTCTGGATCGGTCGCAAAGCGAAATCTACCGAATGCTGTCCACCCTGGTCCGGCGCGGTTACGTCATTCGTTCCAAAGACGACGACCTGTATTCGTTGAGCCTAAAGATGTTTGCGCTGTCGCAACGCCACCCACCGGTCGAGCGGTTGTTGGAAGTTGCCACACCCAAAATGCGCGTGACGACACGACGCGCCTGGCAGTCCTGCCACCTGAGTATGGAAAGCAATGGTGACATCGTTGTGGTGGCCTCGGTTGCGGCACCAGGTGACTGGGTGTTTTCGTTGCGCGTGGGTACCGTTATGGGGTTGGGCAACACCGGGACAGGTCGGGTCATGGCCGCCTTTCGCACCGATCAACAGATTGAGGCTCTTCTGGACATCCATCGGCTGGCGCGAGGCGAACCACAACTTGATCGGGGCGAGTTCATGGAACATGTAGCCCGCATCAGAGAAGTTGGCTACGAAAGGATGCCATCCGCAACTGCAGTTGGTGTTACCAATCTAGCCTATCCTGTCTTCGATCACGAAGGCACCGCTATTTGCGCCATTAACTGCCCGTATGTCGAACGCATCGATCAGTTGGACGTACCTTCGATAGACGAGGTGCATCAGCTATTCCTCGACTTGTCTAAAGAGCTTTCGGCCTATTTCTCGGGTCGTTGAATAGTAACGCCAAATGCCAAATTCCCCTGCCGCCGGTCCTGCGCCGCCAAGCTACAGCGACAGCCTCGGACGTTCCGCCCGCACCAGAACAAAGCGAAATCAACCTTGTTTTGCTTTCCGACTTCCGTTCAACTGTTTTCGAGTTTGGAAACCTGAAGAACAGTGTTTCGGTGATGCGCTGATCTCGCCAAATGGAGAGCGCGACATGAATCAGTCCAATAGCCGTCATGAACATCAATCAGACGCTGCCAGACAAGCCATGTTGGAAGAGATTGCGTCCATAGTTGAAAGAACACCTGATCCCGATCACCTTCTTTTTCAAGTCGCACTCAAGCTGAAGACCTTGTTGGTCATGGATGAATGCGCGTTCGCTTTGCTCAGTCCGGGTGGTGATTTCTATTTGGAAGGCACTACCGCACAAGCCAACAAGGATTGGGTTGTCTGGAGCTCTGAGCAAATCCCAATCGCCGAAGACTTTATCGGCAACGCGCTGACTACCGGTAACCGTCAAGTACGCTTTAATTCACCAGAGCGAGATAGCGCACATGACAGCAAGACCTCCGTCGCCACGATGGTGTTACCTGTCAAATCCCTTGGACGAGTTATTGGCGCCATCCTGCTTCAAGGCGAGCGGGCGACCGAATTCAGTGAGACCGACACAAACGTCGCACACAGCGCTGCGATCCTTTGTGCAACGGCGTTTCTTGACCGACAATTACGTGTTTCGCGACCAGATCAACAACTGGACGGACTCGTCGATGCAATAAACACAATTCCAGAAGGTTTCGCTCTGTACGATTCCGAAGACCGGTTGGTGCTTGCGAACAAGACCTATCGAAAGATGCTGTATCCAGGGCATGAAGATCTGGTCAAACCAGGTATGAGCTTTGAACAGGTTGTTCGAAAAGCTCTTTCGCTCAACGTGATTGCTGATGCGGTCGGGCGCGAAGAAGAATGGCTGGTGCAACGCTTGAAACGCCACGCCAATCCCGAAGGCACCCAGATGCAAAGCCGAACATCCGGGGGGTGGATAAAAATAAGCGAACGCAAAACCCGCGACAACGCCACAGTCGCGATTTACAGCGACGTGTCCGAGCTAAAAAAAGTCGAAGCACGCAATGCCGAGCTGGCACAGATACCCGAGGAAAACCCCAACCCGGTGATGTGCATCGGTAGCGATGGTACTTTGATATACGCCAACAGAGCCAGCAAGCCGATGTTGGACGCGCTAAGCCTGAAAGTGGGAACGAAGGTTGGCCCGGATTGGATGCAGCGTGTTGAAATGGGCCTGCGAGAAAATGAACGGCAAGACTTTGAATACCAAGCAGGCGGCATGGTCTATACCTTGCTGCTCTGGCCGGTTCCCGACGCTGCACACGTCAATCTGTATGGCCGGGATGTCACGCAACTGAAGCAAGCCGAAAACCGGATGCGAGAATTGGCTCGTATCCCGGAAGAAAATCCAAATCCTGTACTGCGCATCAGCAGTCAGGGTCAGTTAATCTATGCAAACAAAGCAAGCGCCCCCTTGATCAACGCATTGCAACTAAAAGTCGGGGATCGCGTAGGGACCGGCTGGCGCAAACGCGTTAGCAAGGGTTTGCAATATGATGAACGACAAGATTTCGAGTATGAAGCGGGCGGCCTCATCTATTCCCTTCTGCTGTGGCCCATTGCGGAAGGCGGGTACGCAAACATTTATGGCCGTGACATAACTACCCAAAAGCAAGCGGAACGTGAGTTGCGTGTGGCCCGAGACATCGCGGAAACTGCCAACAAGACCAAAAGCACCTTTCTTGCAAATATGAGCCACGAGCTTCGCACGCCGCTGAACGCGATTATAGGCTATAGCGAATTGATGCTGGAAGAAGCCATAGACCAGAATGACGAAGCAAACCTGAGCGATCTTCGTAAGATTCAGTCGGCTGGCAAACACTTGCTCGCATTAATCAACGACATCCTTGATTTGTCCAAAATCGAAGCTGGGAAGATGGAATTCAATCTCGAATCCTTCGACGTCGCCCAGATGGTCAATGATGTCGGCACAACTATGCAACCGCTGGCCGAAAAAAACCGAAATACGCTGAAAATTCAATGCTCCGAAGGCATAGGTGACATGGTCTGCGACCTGACCAAGATACGTCAGGCGCTTCTCAATCTGTTGTCCAATGCTTGCAAATTCACCGAGAACGGAGACGTCGTGCTGTCGGTTACACCGTCGAGCGAGGCTGATTTAATCGAGTTTTCAGTTATTGACCACGGGATCGGAATAACGCCAGAGCAAGTCGACCGGGTTTTTGAGGCATTCACCCAAGCGGACTCTTCTACGACACGAAACTATGGCGGGACTGGTTTGGGCTTGTCGATTACCAAGGTGTTCTGTGAACAGTTGGGGGGCGACGTTCATTGCACTAGCGCTTTGGGCGAAGGCTCCACTTTTACAATTAGACTGCCGCGCATCTGCCAAGATCCGTCAGTTGATCGGCTAAAGGTCTCGGACTTCTCCCAAAACGATCCGAACATTGATCCGAACGCTCCGCTTATCTTGCTGGTGGATGATGACCCTACTGTACATGACCTATTAGGTCGGCGACTGCATCGGGAAGGATACCGGGTTTTGGCTTCGACTAGGGGTGAGGAGGCTCTGGAGCTCGCTCGGACAGTGCGGCCAGATGCGATAACCCTGGATGTGTTCATGCCTGAGGTCGACGGCTGGGCGGTTCTTTCCAAACTGAAGGATGATCCCGAACTGGCTAATATCCCGGTTATCATGCTTACCTTTGCAGAAGACCGTCAACGGGGCTTGTCTTTGGGTGCTAGTGAATACCTCGCCAAGCCGATTGATACCATCGAACTTCTGAGCGCCCTAAAGGACCATTGCCCCAGTCAGCCGACGCCGAGCGTTCTGGTTGTCGAGGACGAAGCAGCGACCCGCGAATTCATCTCCCGCGTTCTTGAGAAGGAAGGCTGGAAGATAGATCAGGCTGTCAACGGGCTGGATGCGTTGCATCAGCTTTCGAAAGTAGTGCCCGATGTAATATTGCTTGACCTCATGATGCCCGAAATGGACGGTTTCGAATTCCTTGCGAGGATGAGGAAGAATGATCAGTGGAAAGAGATACCCGTTGTTATCGTGACGGCTAAGACTCTGTCGAACGAAGATCGGAAACGTTTGAATGGTTCCGTTCAGACGCTGATCCGCAAGGACGGGGATGAAATCGAAACAATCTTGAATCAGTTGAATGAAATTCTGCCAAGCTCAGATTCACGGAAACATCGGCCGTGACCGACCTACCGGAGACCAAAGCCCAACAAGCGCAAGCATTGTGGTTAGCGAATTTACGTCAGACGCTGATATCTCCGGTCAGCGTGATTGTCGGGCTTTGCGATATACTTGAGAACGAAGCTAGACAGATGGTCCCCGAGGATGCCGTATCCGACCTGAGCCGTATTTCCAGAGCGGCAACCGAATTGAACGCATTTGTCGATCAGCTGCTTCGTCCCGAAATGGCGATAAAGCTGACAATCAGCGGTGATGAAGGAATAAAACGACTGCGTCACGACTTGCGAACACCCATGAACGCAATCAAGGGCTATAGCGAAATGCTTCTGGAGGATTTGGAAGCACTGAACGCAGGTCAATTGAAACCCGACATTCTGGGCCTGCTTCAGCACACCGAAGCTTTGCTGCAACATATCGACAGGCTGTCGGCTTTGTCCGACCATCAACCGAACGGGGGGTTTGGCCTTCCGGAAGCGTCCGACGACGCCGCCGAAATGTTCACAAAACTCACCCAGAGCATGCAGTCTACCCAACAAATTGCGGATACCGCCGGGCTGATCGGGCGCATCCTCGTTGTGGATGATCTTGAGGCAAACAGAAATCTTTTGGCTCGTCGGTTGGAACGGGACGGCCATGAAGTCAAAACCGCAGACGGAGGGCGAACAGCCCTGAAGATGATGGCGCAACACGCGTTCGATCTGGTTTTGCTTGATCTAATGATGCCCGATATTGACGGCTTCAATGTCTTGGCCCGATTAAAGGATGATGACGCTTACCGCGATATTCCGGTCATAATGATCTCGGCCCTGGACCAACTCGAAAGCGTCGCGCGCTGCATCGAGGCCGGAGCCGAGGACTATTTGCCCAAACCGTTCAACCCCGTCCTACTGAAAGCCCGGATCAGCGCCGCCCTCGAAAAACGGCGTTGGAGGGACCGCGAACGCGAGTACCTTCGGCAAGTGGAATCGGAAAAACAAAAATATATGGAACTTCTCCACAGCATCCTGCCGCAGAAAATCGTGGCACGCATGAATGACGGTGAAACAATGATCGCCGATCGCCACAGTGAAGCAACTGTTCTGTTTTCGGACTTTGTTGGATTCACCGAGTTGTCGTCCAAACTGCCGCCTGCCCATGTGGTTCACAACCTCAACCGCGTTTTCTCAGACTTTGACGAAATCGCGTCAGAACTCGGCGTAGAGAAGATCAAAACAATCGGGGATGCGTATATGGCGGCCGCTGGCGTTCCGGATCATCGGGGTGACCATGCCGAAGCGGTCGTAGAAATGGCACTTCGCATGTTGGCAGTGGTCGAATTTCTGAACCATGAATTGGATCACCCCATGGATGTCAGAATTGGCATCCACAGCGGACCCGTGGTCGCTGGCATAATTGGATCACACCGATTTCTCTACGACGTTTGGGGCGACACAGTGAATATGGCTAGCCGTATGGAATCAACCGGTGCGCCAAACCGGGTTCAAGTTTCCGAAACAACAGCCAAACAGATCGAACACCGATTTGACCTTTCCGAACCTGCCGATATTCGTGTCAAAGGCAAAGGTCAGGTTCGTACGTTTTTCGTTATGCGGCGCAAACCTGCAGCGGGATAATTGTGCAGCCACTAGGACGCGGGCAACAGGTTTTCCATCTTTTCCAGTAAGCGGCTAAGTTCAACGGGCTTAGTATCGAAATCATCACAACCCGCGTCCAACGCTTTTTCCCTGTCGCTGGCCATTGCGTGAGCAGTCAACGCAACAACCGGGATCGAAGCTGTGTCTGAGTTGGCCTTGATGCGCCGTGTTGCCTCCCAGCCATCAATCTCAGGTAAGCTCATATCCATCAATATGATGTCCGGAGACTGGCTGCCCGCCATGGCAACGCCCTCTAACCCGTCTTTTGCAACCACGACCGCAAACCCTTTACGGGTCAATCTGCGCGATAGCATATCGCGGTTCATTTCATTGTCTTCCACCAGCAGAACTTTAACCAAAATCCACCCCCCCCCAATGCGCATCCGCGCGTTTTTCCTTTCAATCGGCTTAAATCGGGACAAAACGATGGTCGCAGCCCACCCTAACTCCGGCACAGCGTTCCCCGAAACGATCAGCTTATAATCTCGACAATATAGATGCATGCAACGACAATCTGGCCCGAATAGCCGTCATTGGGTCCGGTGCGATGGTTATTCGAAAAATCAAATAGCAACAGCTTGGAACAAGTATTGCGGTAGCCCGCGACCCCGTACGACACGGGCAACCCAAATTGATCACCTAGTCGCCACACCGAAAAATTATAAGCATACAAGCCAGATAGGTTTTTGTCCTGCTGTTTGGAAACAACGTAAATCTCGTCGACGTAGGGGTGCGACGACAGATTCAGTCCGGATGCTTTGGGATTTTCGTGAACTGAAGGGCGCTGATGAAATCAGCAATTAAGTTGAATTTTGAAGTGATCTTTTGTCAAATCGTTACGTGGGGGAAGCCATGGCGATTGACAAGAAGAAAACAAAAGAACTCAAGGGGCATTTTGCGGCTGCTCGAAAGCGGGAACTGAACTTTGCGATCTGTCTGGGCAAGACGACTGAAAACCTAGTCTTCCTGGTCGATCGCATTTTGGCGCCCGACGCATTGACCAAACGCGCAAAAAGCGAAGGTGAAACACAAAAACTTTCCTCTGGCACAATGTGGTGCGACGGAAACACGCTTAACCTCCATTGCCAAAGTGACGTGGTCGCGCAACTGGCCAAGAAAACGAAAGAGTTCCTTAAACTGGCCGAGGCTCCGATGCGGGTTGAAGTCTTCGGTCCAGAAGACAAACCTGAAAAACCAGTGTTCAATACCGAGCCTGCTGCAGATGACGCCGACGATGATACTGCGCCGGACCCTGACGCAATTGAATGGAAGACGTTAAAGGACAATCTGGCCCCTGACGTAGCCGCGTTTCTGAAAGCCGGTGAAGGAGACGTGTCCAAAATTCGCACGGCCTGGGGTTATGCCCTGAGGATAGGCGATGAGGAAAATGACTATCCAGGTGCAATCAAGGTCGCAAAAAGGCTCAGGACCGCGCTGCACACCCCAGTTACCTCGGATGATGGACAAGACGCAAAACCTGTCGATCTCAACAAGAAGCGCTGGCAAATCGGATCCGAAAAATTCGCACCTGTTTTCAAGTCCGCTTTAAATGCGGGCCTTCTTGATCCCGACAAGGCCAACCCAATCTGGGACAAGGCCGAAGCCTTGGCGAAGGCAGGCAAATATTCCGATGCACTCAAGATCCTAAAAATCCTTTCCGATAAGATCACTGCCGCCAAAAAGGCAGGCATAAACACTGCCAAGCCGGAAACAACGAATGGGCCCGATCCAACATCCGAATTGCAGCGGGTTGCCAAATTATTGAAGTCGGCACTGGACGAAGGCACGCAAGGGCTTGAGAAAGCACTGCACACATTCGCGGCCTCTAAGGCCATGGTCGCGGGTGGCGATACAGCGGCGGCTCTCATCCAGCTTGAACAGGTCGAAAACGCCATTGCACAGGCAAAACGACCGGATGAACCTTCCGCAAAGCTGGCACCTGAAACAGAAGGTAAAAAGGTCGCGGCCCGCATTCGCAACATCTGGGACGAAGCGCACCGGGATGTATCTGGCCAGATCGATAAGTTGAGGCAAGAACTGTCTGCCTTTGACGATCCAAATTGCCAGACCCTGTCGGAAAGTGGTCTGACCGGTTTTTCTGAAAATCTGTTCGTTCAATTGAACGCCGCCTTCATCGAACTGGACCGCGCAAACGAAACGCGCCTGCCAGATGCGTTGGATTCAGCAGAAAAAGCCTTTGACGACATGGCCGGCTTTTTGTCGAGCAATCCGGCAATCAAGTTGATCGACACGAATGATCTTGGGGTCTCCATGTCTTTGGGCACGGTTCTGGGTGATGCGGTTACTAAGATGAAACACGTCCTGAGGGCAGGTTGATTTTCAAAACGGGGGGCGCGCATGCGCGGCGAAAAAGACGAAGATTGGCATGAGGCCAGAGCAAAGGATTTCGCAGCCAAACTGATGGCGGCATTGCGGCTGAAAGCCGTTGTAGTTCCAAACGCCGCCAATGTTGAGGAGCAAATCGCCGAGGCCTCCGAGGCGCTTTATTCCCTTGCGGATGACGGAACCGATTTCGAAAAATTCAAACGTGGGAATTTCACTTTCACAGACAAAGAGATTGACGCATTCGACTTGACGACGAATGAGGTCAAACTGCTGAAAGCCTGGCGTCACCCAATAGATTTTCGCGCACGTCAACAAGACGAAAAACAGCTCAAGAAGAAAATCAAGGCGCTCAATACTTCTATTGATCTTAAACTGAAAACCATCAGCGCGGATCTTGCGGAAGAAGACGATCGGTTCACAAGACGAGGCCAGCGGGTACTGAAACGTTCGGCGAAATTGGCAAAAAAATTGTCAGAAGCGGGTCGGTATAGCGATGCACAGGCCGTGTTGAATGGGCTTCTGTATCTTGAGACCTTGGAAAAGCTGGCATTGTCCAACGAAAAACCCGCAGCCGCTCCAGACGGAGAGCTTCAGGGCAATTCAGATGTGAAAGTCAATGTCGCCCAAGCCGTTGACGAGCGAAAATCAACCGAGGAATTGGCTGAAGAGGCGAAGGAAGATCAGCATGAACACACAGCGCGCGACGCGCTGGCGACACTGAACTATCTCAAGGACATGCGCGCTGCCGCAGGACAGCTGAGCCGCAGGTATGCAAACGACAAGGCGCAAACCAAAACCAAGGCTTATAAAGCCCTGGTCGATTTTCAGAGCGCAACGAAGAGCTACAATCTGAAATGGAAAGACTCTGATGATGTCCTGAGCCACTTCGGCAACGATCCGTCGAAACTTAAAGCCTGGCAAGATAAGGCGGCCAAGCATATCCACACCGGAGAAATCATCCTGAAAGCCGTCTTCCGAAAAAGCGCAGAATCGCATGAAAGCGCTATCGGAAATTACCTCAGCGTGAAAGATCACGAGGTTCAGCAAAAAGAGGCCGACGCAACCGGACACGGCAAGATAAAAACAGCGCGCGGGGTCTCGGGCTTGCCTCAGGAGATCATGAAACCGTTAGCCGCCAAGCTTGAGGTGTTGCAGATGCTGGCTGCTTCAGAGGAATTGGGTCAGGCCGACTTTCTTCTACTTCGAGATTTTGAAAACCAAATCTCCGAGGATCTTGATGTTCTGAAGGAGCATTCCGATAACTACAAGGCTTACGAGAAATGCGCAAAACGCTACGAAGCCCTCCTCGAACATCGGGTGATTAAGTATTCAGACTTTGCAAAAGAATATTTCCAGGATGAACTGGACCTGCAAAACCGTAACATCAAGGACCCGGAAAAGCTGGCTGAAGCCTTGAAACGATTGCAAAAACACGAAGATTTGCTGAAGGCTCGTATCAAATCCCTCGAATCCTATCGAACAGACTACAAAGACTTCAAAGATAAGTTCGACAAAGCCAAGAAGGATAAGACCAAGGCGTTCATCGCTCAGTTCAAGAAGACCCTCAAAGTGTTTTGCGAAAAGCTTTCGCAAAAGAACGGCGAAAACACCATCCGCGGCTTAAAGATTGACTCCGAGACGCAAAAATCCCTGGAACAGGCCGCCGACCGCGAAGACTATGCAGGTTTGTACGACAGGTTGTTCGACGGAATTTGGGGAGAAGTCGACATCGGTAAAAACAGCTCTGTTAAGAAAGCTGACCGAAAGTTGGATAAACTGACCGAACGTATGGACTGGAAGATAAACAGTCTGGTTCGAACCGAAAAAGCACTTTCCGGGCTGCCATCTGGGCAGCTGAGCGTGGATGAGCTGACTGGCAAATTGAAACGCCAAGACGCCAGCGCCCTGGCTAGAACTATCTTGGACGTAAACAACTCAGGCGACCTTAACGACAGGCTCAACAAGTCAGAAGCAAACTTTAAAGAAGCGCAAAAGACCCTGAAAAACTTCGTCAGCAAGGAAAAGAAAAAGCTGAAAGGGGCTGCACGCGACAGTTTCGAAAGCAATGAGGTTCTTCTCAAGGCGTTGAAAACAAGAGCTAAAACCGCCGCAACCCCTGAAGATTTCGATGAATTAACGATTGAGGCTGAACGTCTGTTATCAGAAGCACGTGATTTCGCAGAAGCAAATGTGCCATTGAAGATGTCAAAAGATCAGAGCTCGAATGAAAAGTTCGCTTTGATTTTGCAACGTCTCCGTGACGGCCTTTCTCCTTTTTACGACGGGCTTGAAGCTTTTCACAAAGAACATGTTCCGGCGGTCGCGAAGAAAGCCCGGAAGGTCAAAGATGAAGACCCGACCGCCAACGCCTTTGTCAGTCTTTACGACGCGAATAAAAAGAATATTGGCACCGTGGCCGAGCAGATCGAAGAACGGATGGACCTCGATGACAAATGTGGCGACCTGATAAAACGGTCCAAGGGTCTGGGCATGCCTGAACTGATCGCCCTGCGCGAAGAAGCCTTTACCGTGATCCGAAGAAATCGACGGTTCCTAGAAGAAACAATGATCGGCGGTCTGATCAAGACAAACCCGTTCGACAACGGCCGCCCTGTGCGCCGCCTGCTACATTTTCTGGAAAAGACCGAAGCCGACTTACTCGCCGAAGTTAAACAGACCTAAGCCAGGAGAGCGAAATGTCATTTGAAGCAGAACGTGTCTGGATGACGAAGGTCTTTGGCGACGGCGGTCAGTTGACTCAGAATCTTCAAGACGAAATCGACAATCTCATCGCGCGTGAAAAGGCCATTGAGGTGCTCAATTCCAGTGAGGATTTCGGAGAAACAAAACAAGCGCTGCGCGACGGTCTGCGTGAGTTGGGTCTTGTCGTCGAAAAAAGGAACCACAACCTTAACGAGGCGATGGCTCTTTCCAATCCAGTGTTGGGGGCTGCCTGGAACGCGGCAGACGTAAAATTCCCGAAGACCATTAAAGTACTGGCGCAAGTGGACGGAGACAAAATCCCGGTCGAAATCGAAGACAGTGAATGGGACAGTTTTGCGGATCGCGCGGGCGAGTTTGTAGGCCTCAAGAAAGGTGAGGAGACATTCGAATTCAAGTCCGAAGCGGCGGCCACCGCGATCCGCGAAATCTTTGACATGTTGCGGCCGCTGGTTGAAAAGTCGAATGAATTGGCGGCGATGGTCGACAAAAAAGGTGAACGCCTGTTCAGCGACCGAGATATCGAAAAAGAATTGTGGACACCGTTGGTTCGTGAAGGGGTTATCCCGTCAAACCTTGTGCCTGACAGTTTCTCGGAAGGTATGCAGGTGTTCAAGAATGCGGCCGCCGTCTACACCGAATTGATGGCCCGCGAAGAAGGTAAGGAGATGAAGGTGGCGGGGGTCGACAAGGCGCTCCGCCGTGGCAAGCTGCTGATGACGGCCGCCAATCTTGGGGCCAGTCAGGCGCTTCACTACGCCAATATCTCGATCACCGAAGCCAGTCGCGAGGATTTGGCGAAGTTCATCAACTTCAAGGAAGAAAACATTGCGCTGGATGAAGATCTCGACGTCGACGAGATGCCCGACGAGTACAATGACCTAGTGATAGAAGGTAAAACCGTCGCCGAGATCAAAGCATTGCCGAAAGCGGACAGACCCGAGATCACCGAAGCCGACCTGACCAAGGCCAAATACCTCAAGGACAATCCAAACGAGGAACTTTCCTATAAGGACTGGTTGGATAAGGAAGAAGCTTCGCTGTCCGAGCAAATCGAAGAAGAAGAAGACCCCGAAAAAATCGAACAGCTTCGCAATGAAAAGGACGGGGTTCGATACGAGAAAAACCGCCTCAAGTTCGGTGGTTTAACAATTAACGACGAGAAAACTCTGGATGAACTCGCTGCAGACGACAAGAAAGTCACCCAGTTACAACTGACGCGCGCCGAATTCGAAGCGCAAAAGAAAGATGGTGTTAAGGACTACGACAAATGGCTGGACGCGCAGATCAAAAGTGCGGAAGGCGAGGAAAAAGAGAAATACGAAGCCGCGAAGCTGACACAGCAATACGGAAAGTTCGTCGCTCAGGACGCCGCACGCAAATGCGGAGCCGCAGCAGCCATTGGAGCGGTTGAGGCCGCTCAGGCCTATAGGGCGAAACAGGAAAAACGGCGCGATATTGGTATTCAACTGGCAGGTGCCTTTGCTGACTCGGTCGCGGCAGGCATCACTAGCGCAACCGAAGCAGAAGACCTGACCACGAACGCAGATACCCAGAACCGTCAACACAAAACCAAATTCGGGATATTGGCAGGCAAAGCGGGTTTGAAAGCGGTGTCCAAACTCACTCAGGTCGCCGAGGGCAGGAAAACCCTGAAAGACCCCCGCGAGCTTGTGGTCGGAGCCATCGCCGATATCTGCGACGCTGCGGGCGAGTCGATGTCAGCATCGGGAACCAAGGGCGACGACGGTGGCTGGGGCGACACCGGAAATGACAGCCGGGATGAGGCATCCTCCTGGGGCATGCTGGCCAAGGGAATGGGTCTTTCGGTTACAATGATCGACAAGATGGTAGCCGCCGCGCAGAAAGGCGACTGGGACGATTTCGCCAAGCAAGTGCTTCTATTCACGACCTCTGGCCCGTTTACCGGAACAGCCGGGTTGATCGGTGACGCGGTCCGTGAAGACAAGGATGCCGATGACATCGAGGCCGGCTGGGGTGGCCACGGCAGCGATGCAGATTTTGCCGTCACCGCCAGAATTGAAGAAGAACATGCTGAAGGCCAATCCGAATTCGGGATGAGCAAATACATGGCCACAGTCAACGACCAGCGCGACATTATGGAGGAAACAAGAGAACTTTCGAAACAGATGGCCGATGAGAGCTTTCGCAAAGACAAGGTCAAAGTTCAGAAGGCGTATCAAAAAATTAGGGACACGGCCAAAAGGCTGAACATCCCCGAGGATCAAAAGGACCTCAAGCTGTTCATGTCACTGGATCCGGGCAAGCTTGACCCCGAAACGGTCGCAGTCGAGGTTTACAAAATGCTGACTGTTTGCGAGCGCGCTACACATAATGATGTCCGCGCTGTCGCAAATATGAACTTGTCGAAAGAAGATGAAAATAAAATATTGGGTCAGATGGAGGTTTTGGGCGATCGTGTCGATAAGCTGCAGGATGATCCGGACGGGGACAACCCAGAAACCGAGGACGAAATCCGCGGTCTCTATGACGACATTTCGAAAACTCTACTCAAGGACCCGGGGTTCCGCGCCGTTATCGAAGCCGACATGGAGGAAGAAGACGCCTGGCTTGAAGACCTCAAAAAGCAGGCCGATTTGAAGCGTCTGGATAAATTCAATGCGGACCCCAAACTCTATCAGGAAGAGTATGAAAAGGCGATGTCAGCGGTCGAACAGCTGACACTTGAGGTGAAAAAGACCGAACAACGTATCAAGATTGCCGATCAGGCCAGTAAGGGGGCGACAGGTATTATGCTGGCTGCGGTACCCGCGGCCGGATTGATTGGTAAAATTCGAACTCTGGTCATGGATAGCGTTAAGCTGCACCGACGACGCAAATCCCTGTCCAAGTGGTCCCGCGAAATGAACGCGATCGCCGGAAGCTACAGCCCATATGAACCTGCTGTGGTTGGGGAACGCGATGCGCTGATCAAAGGCACCATACACGACGCTGCCGAAGTTGCTGCTGATATTGCTGGTGTCGGTGCAGAAGCTGCGCGTCTGGCCGATCAAACTCACGTCGGCGCGGCAGCTATGACCAGCATCGAAAAGATCGGAAAATTCCTGAACAAATTCTGGTTCGAGAAATACTCGCGGGATCGGATCAAAGAGGGATGGGAGTTGTTCCTGCTGGCCAGGGCAGAACCCAAAAACCGGAGGCTGGCCCGCCAGGCGATCAAGGTTAACACGACGCTGGGCAAGTGTGTGCTGGCTTATGGTGCTTGTATAGACGGTGACGCACAGGCGCGCCGGGCGTTGCAAAGCTGCGGGCTGACCCCCGAGGTGTTCGAGGATTCCGATGACGTATGTCAGGGCGTCGTCGAATATCTTCGCGCGGCATTGCAGGACAAGGAATTTGAGACCATAGGCTCAAACGCGGATGTCAGCTGGTTACCATGCGATATCGAAATGAATATCGAGTCCTGGTCAATGATCAAAGCCAGCGCGGTCAAATTGAAACCAGGATTAGACCCGAAATACTTCAAGACTGCCGAGATTAACGCGCTTTTGTTGGACTTCGAGATTCCAAAAAAAGGCGCATCGAAACAGGAACTGCGCGACGCGGCACGGATTGGAAGTGATCTGTCCAAGGCACTGGACAAATTCCGGCCGCTGGATACGCAAAAAAACCTTCACTCGCCGATGATCGTAGTCACACAGGAACTGAAACATAACGTAGATGTAGCGAACGATCGCATCATAGCGCGCGTTGCCAAAATCCCTGACGATTGACAGACAGCGGGAGATGCAGAACGCTGAAACAGACTGTTCGACTGTTTCAGCGTTTGAACTTCTGGGCTTTTAATATGATGACGATCAGGCGTTTGACAAACGCGCGTCCACATATTCCCAATTGACAATGCCATCAACAACAGCAGCAATGTACTCTTTGCGGCGGTTGCGATAGTCAACGTAGTAAGCGTGTTCCCAGACATCGACGCCCAAAAGAGGGAACATGTCGTGCACCAGCGGGTTCTCACCATTCGGTGTCGAAAGGACAACCAGTTTTCCCGACGTGTCGACAGCCAGCCAACCCCAGCCGGACCCGAATTGTTTACTGGATACGTTGATGAACTGCTCGCGGAAGGCTTCGAAACTGCCGAAGTCACCTTCGATCTTCTTCTTCAGAGCTCCGGGTACTCCGGTGCCGCCGGGGACCAGCATTTTCCAGAACTCCGAGTGGTTCCAATGTTGACCGGCACTGTTCAAAACAGTCTGGTATTTGCCACGATCCGCTGCTGCAGTCTTGATGATGCTTTCAAGAGATTGACCTTCAAGGCTTGTCCCCGGGATCAGTTTGTTCAGGTTGCGCGCATAACCAGCAGCGTGTTTGCTGTGGTGCAACTCCATGGTTTCCGCACCAATAACGGGCTCCAGAGCGTAGTAGCTGTAGTCAAGGGACGGCAGCGAATAGGCTTCACCAGCGCTTACCGATCTTGCCAAGGCAGGCGTTGCTGCAACCAGCAAGCCCGAGCCAGCGGACGCAAGAAAACCACGACGAGAGAGAGTCATTTTTCATTCCTTTCCATTGTCTGTCGATGGACCCGACAGATGACCCTAAAACACCTACGCGGGGGTTTTATTCGGAAAGGTGGATGTACAAATCGCCGCAGTGCCCGACGGAAAACAGGTTCGAATTTAGAAAGGACATTCGTTCGGATCTACCTGTCTGATTATTCCAGCTCGACAATATCTTTGCAGACCTGAGTCAGAAATTCGGTTGTGGTTTGCACATACGGATAAGGCGCGATGTCACTATGGGTTAGTATCCATAAATCCAATGATTGTGTCAGAAAGCCTGGCAGGGCCTCGATCAGATCCGAATGACCAGCCGCCATGAATTTAGGCAGCGCGGCAAATCCCAACCCACTTCTCACGGCCATCAGTTGGGCATTCACATTGTCTGTTCTGGCAGCAACATTGCACTTACCAGTGATTTTACGAAACTCGGTTTCCTGTACAGTTTGACTTAGCGCACCCGTGGCCACGATGACGTTGTGACCCAAAAATTCCTCTAGTGACCTGATCGGTTCCAAATCGCACAAATATTCTCGCGATGCGTATATGCCGAATTTTACAACACCCAACTTCTCGCTGTTGACACGGTACGCTTCGGGTTCACCCAACCGCACGGCAATATCAGCCTCGCGGTTATGCAAGTTGGTTTTTTTGTTCGACAACAAAAGGTCGATCTTGATGTGCGGGTTCAGCGAATGGAATTCAATGAGTTTAGGCGCCAGCACCGAGGCCCCGAACCCCTCTGGTGCGGTGACGGAAACACGGCTGCCCTTAAAGCCAAGATGACCACGGGCCACCTCACCCATATGGCAAAGCTCAGTTTCGATCCGCTGCGCGATTTGCAGGATATCATCACCGATTGGAGTTAGCGTAACACCGCTGGACCCGCGCTCGAACAATGGCAAAGAAAGCGACTTTTCCAGCTCACGTAACTTACGCCCCACTGTGGCCGGGCTTTCCGAAAGCTGCGTCGAGGCCGTAGCAATACTGCCCGAGCGCGCAACACACACCAGAAACCGCAACAAATCCCAATCCTGGACAGGAATTTTCTGGAAAGCATCTGATAGCTGGCCGTTGTCGCTCATGGGGTCATACCTTTGGTCATTCCCTATTTTTTCACATTTCCACGGGAAAAAAACCGTCTTCAACTTTACTTGTGACTTCGTGAGGGGAAAAAATTATTCTTTTGAAAGCAGTGAGTTAATAAATAGTTCAGGATCACAACCCAATTGATGATCCCCCCTTCATTTTTGAACAGTTGAGACGGTTTCTTCCAAGCGCAGGTTACCCGGCGTGAGCGCAACAGCGTTTACTTATTAGCTTGGAGTGCAAAATGAACCCCGAAGAAATAATGAACCCGATTATCGAAGGCGACGATAACGACAATCAACTGATGGGAACACCCGAAGACGATATTATCAACGGTCTGGGTGGTGATGATCAGATTGAAGGTCTCGGCGGCAACGATACGCTGATCGGCGGTCTTGGCAATGACATGCTGGACGGCGGCGAAGGTATCGACACTGCAGCCTTTAATGACATCGACGTCCCAGTCGAAGTTGATCTGCCCGCAGGTGAGGCAACACGCGAGACCGGTTTCTCGGTCACAGTCGATGAAGCACCTTTCGTTAACTTTGCCGATCCCGAAGACAGCCTGGTTGACGAAGCGCTGGCGGGAAACCTGTACTATAACATCCACACCGCCGACTTCCCAGCTGGTGAGATCCGTGGTCAGTTGCTGGTCGACGAAAACAACCTGGATCAGGATGGCAACGGTACGCTGACTCTGACCGCGGTACTGGATGCGGCGCAAGAACCTGGCCCGCTGTCCGACTCTCTGGCAACCGGCACGGCGACTGTCACAGTAACCGTCGTTGACGGCGTTGCGACCTACTCGTCGGAACTGTCGGTAACTGGTCTGGCCGTATCTGACCTGCTGACTCCGATCCCAGGCGTCGTATCTGCCATCCACCTGCACAATGCTCCCGCTGGCCAGAACGGTCCGGTCGTGCGTGACACGCTGGTTGATGCCGGCGCCGAGCTGGCAAGCGCAGAAGAAGTTTCGGAAAACCCGTCGGGCGTTCTGTCTGTTGAAGACGTAACCGATGCCGTGACCGAAACCGACACTCTGACCAGCATCGAAAACATCATCGGTTCCGACGATCCTGACAACCTGATCGGTGACGAGAATGACAACGTTCTGACCGGTGGTCTGGGCGACGACATTCTGGATGGTGGCGAAGGCATCGACACTGCTGCGTTTAACGACATCGACGTTCCTGTCAGTGTTGACCTGCTTGAAGGAACAGCAACACGCGAAACCGGCTTCTCGGTCTCGATTGAAGACGCACCTTTCGTGAACTTTGCTGATCCGAACGACAGCCTGGTTGACGAAGCGCTTGCCGAAGAGCTGTACTACAACATCCACACCGAGGACTTCCCCGGTGGTGAGATCCGTGGTCAGTTGCTGGTTGCTCAAAACAACCTGGACGAAGACGGCAACGGTACAGTCGTTCTGACCGCGCGGTTGGACGCAGCACAAGAACCCGGCCCGCTGTCGGATTCCGAAGCAACCGGACTGGCGACCGTGACCGTCACTGTTATTGACGGCGTGGCAACCTACTCGTCCGAACTGTCGGTAACCGGCCTGGCCGTATCCGACCTGCTGACCCCGATCCCAGGCGTGGTTTCCGCGATCCACCTGCACAACGCACCTGCCGGTCAGAATGGCCCGGTTGTGCGTGACTCGCTGGTTGACGCAGGTGGCTTCCTGGCAAGCGCCGACGAAGTGTCGTTTAACCCCTCGGGTGTGACCAACATCGAAGAAGTGACCGAAGCGGTCTCTGAAACCGATACCCTGACCAGCATCGAAAACGTCATCGGTTCGAATGACGGTGACGAGATCATTGGCGACGACAATGACAACGTTCTTGATGGTCTGGACGGTGACGACATCCTGCGGGGTGGTGCCGGAAACGACACTCTGAACGGTGGGCTTGGCGATGACCTTCTGGACGGCGGCGCAGGAAACGACATCCTGAACGGCGGCGAAGGTGACGACACCCTGCTGGGTGGCGGCGGAACCGACGTCATCGACGGCGGCGAAGGCTTCGACACCAACGACTTCTCCAACATCAACCTGGGTGCCGAAGATCCGACGATCGCAGGTGTTCGTGTCACGTTGGCAGCAGATGGCAGCGGTACGGCCGAATACAACGGCGGTGGTGGAAATGGCCCTCTGATCCAGGAAACCTTCACCAACATCGAGAACATCACCGGTTCGTCCAACGATGACGAGATTGTTGCGACAGGTGCTGCACCGAACAACATCGACGGTGGCGCGGGTGATGACTTCATCGCTGGCGGCGGCGGTCTGGATGATCTGAGCGGTGGTGAAGGTATCGACACCAACAGCTTCCAGGGCATCGGAGCCGAAGTGATTGCAGATCTGGCAACCGGAAGCGCAGCTTACGCGCCGAATGAAAACGTCACGATCTTCGAAAACTTCGACGGGTTCGAAAACCTGGACGGGTCTGCCAATGACGACCAGCTGTTTGGTGACAGTGGCGCCAACACCCTGACCGGCAACGACGGCAACGACCTTTTGGTTGGCCGTGGTGGCAACGACATCCTGGAAGGCGGCGAAGGCAATGACGTCCTGCAAGGCGGCGGCGGTAACGACATCACCGATGGTGGTGAAGGTATCGACACTGCAGATTTCCAGGACATCGGATCTTCGGTCACAGCCAACCTGGCGAACGGTACTGCAACCTACGCAGCACCCAACGGCAATGCGGTTGCGGACCAGCTGATCAGCATCGAAAACCTGACAGGCTCTGAAAATGACGACTTCCTGACTGGTGACGATGGTGACAACCTGTTGGCAGGCGCTGCTGGTGACGACGTCATCAATGGTGGTGCAGGCAACGATGTCATCCGTGGTGACGCGGTTGGTGACGGCGAAGCGATTACCGTTACGGTAACCAACACTCTGGGCGAAGGCGGAACCTTCCTGACCCCCGTGTGGTTCGGTTTCCACAATGGCGAGAGCTTTGACCTGTTTACCGAAGGTGAAGCGGCCAGCCAGGGTCTGGAACGTCTGGCAGAAGATGGCAGCGTCGAAGGCATTGCGGCTGAATTCAACCAGCAGGTTGGTGACAACGGTGTGGATGCGACCATTCTGGGTGGCCTCGGTGCGCCGGGACCGATTGATCCGGGTGAAACGGCCAGCTTCACGCTGAACGTCAACACGGCTCAGGTTGGGCAGGGCTTCTTTACCTGGGCAACCATGGTTATCCCGTCAAACGACGCCTTCCTGGCCGTGCCGGATGACGCCTTGGCTGATCCGATCTTCGACGAAGAGGGCAACTTCCTGGGGCCGCTTGTCATTGAACGCTTCGGCAACGACGTTCTGGACGCTGGCACCGAGGTCAACAATGAAGAAGGCGCCGCCTTCCTCAACCAGACCGCGCGTGATCAGGGTATCGTCGAGAACGGTGTCGTGGGTCAGCACCCGGGCTTCAACGGCTCGGAAGGCAACCCCGATGGCGAGCCTGTCAACATTCTGGGTGGCACAACTGCTGCCAATACGATTGTTGACCCGATCGAAGGTGACTTCACCCGCAACAACGGCCAAGAGCAGCTGCTGCGCATCGTGATCGACATTGCCGAAGGTGGCGATGACGAACTGTTCGGTGGCGCAGGTGACGACATCATCGACGGTGGTCGTGGCGACGACATCCTGGATGGCGGTGCCGACAACGACACCCTGATCGGTGGGTCCGGTCGCGACACGTTCACGTTCCGTCGCGGAACGGGCTTCGACGTCGTGGCTGACTTCTCGACTAGTGTTGAAGACGGTGACTTCCTGGACGTGTCGGACTTCGGTGTCACGCAGCTCGAAGAGCTCAACATCACGGCCGATGGTGAAAACACCATTATCGACCTTGGCAATGGTGATCAGGTCACGCTCGAAGGGGTTGCCCCGAACGAGCTGGTCGCTGAGAACTTTGTCTTCGCCGAAGAAGTGGTTGTTGCACCCACCAACGGAGACGACGATCTGGTTGGCGGCGTCGGTGACGACGAAATCGAAGCCGGTAACGGTGACGATGTTGTCGAAGCCGGTGCAGGCAACGATGTTGTCGACGGTGGCAATGGCGATGACGATCTGGACGGCGAAGCCGGAAACGATCAGCTTATCGGCAGCAACGGTGACGACGATCTGGTCGGTGGTCTGGGTGACGACAACCTGGATGGCGGCAACGGTGATGACCTTCTGGAAGGCGGCGATGGCGCCGACATTCTGGACGGTGGTCGCGGTGACGACATCCTGGACGGTGGTCTGGGCAACGACATGATCGAAGGCGGCCGCGGCAACGACATCATTGATGGCGGTGCGGGCGACGACGAGATCTGCGGCGGTACCGGTGATGACATCATCAACGGCGGCACCGGCAACGACCGTCTGGAAGGCAACCGCGGTGCGGATACCTTCGTCTTCGAAGCCGGACTGGGTGACGATGTCATTGGTGACTTCGAAGCCTTTGCCAACGGCGACACTCTGGACCTGACCTCGGCAGCGTTCGATCTCGATGAATTCGCGGATCTGGCCGCGGTTGCGTCGCAGGACGGTGATGACGTTGTCATCGACCTGGGTGCCGAAGGCAGCATCACGCTGCTTGGCGTCCAGCTGGCCGATCTGAACGAAGACAACGTTCTGGTCTAACCCAAACTCGGCGGCGGCCTAGACGGTCGCCGCCGTTCCATTCCTTTATGTCAGAAAGAGGGCCACCATGTCCCATAGTCCCCTCAAACGTACCGAGCTTGAGCAAGCGTTTCGTGCTGCTCGCCCGGGCCTTTTTGCCACCGGCGCCATCAGTATGGTGATCAACCTGACGATGTTGACCGGTCCTTTGTTTATGATCCTGGTCTACGACCGGGCACTGCCCAGCCAAAGCTACCAGACCCTATTCGGTCTGAGCGTGTTGATGTTGGGGCTGTATCTTGTGTTCGGCGTGTTGTCCCTGGTCCGGTCGCGTATCCTGATCCGCATCGGCAACCGGCTGGGCAACACTCTGGAGAAGCGCGTTTTCCAGGCGCAGATCGAGCGGTCAGTCAAAGAAGGTGGTGCCAAAGGGCGCGATGCCGTAGGTGACCTTGGTACGTTGCGTGATTTCATGGGCGGTTCGACCCCGGCCGTTATATTCGACGCGCCGTGGACACCGATCTACCTTGGATTTGCCTATCTTCTGCATCCCTGGCTGGGCTATGCCGGTTTGGCTGGCGTCGCGTTCCTGCTGGTTGTCGCCATGGTGAACAACGTTCTGACTCAGCGCGGTGTTGCACGGGCAAATCAATTCCTTACCCGCAGCAACCGCGTGCTGAATGACGTGTCACGTAACCATGAAGTGGCACATGCCATGCGGATGCGCGATGATCTTTATGACCACTGGAACGGCCTGAACGGTCAGGCTCAAGTCAAACAAAGCCAGATCAGCGACATGGCGGCAACCTTGTCTTCGATCTCTCGTACTGTTCGTCTGGTCCTTCAGTCCGCAGTTCTGGGTCTGGGTGCGTATCTGGCGATTTCGGGTGATCTAAGTGCCGGTTCGATCATTGCCGCATCCGTTCTGGTCGGTCGCGCATTGGCCCCGGCCGAACAAGCGATCGGGAGCTGGCGTCAATATGTGCTGGCCACTGCCGCGCGCAAGCGACTGAATTCTCTTCTCGAGGATTACCCGCCGTCCCAGCCTTCGGTTCAATTGCCTCAACCCCGCGGTGTTCTGGAACTGAAAAACGTCTTTGCTACAACCCCTGACGGTGCGTCTACCGTGTTGCGGAACGTATCGCTTGCGCTGGACCCGGGTGAAGTTCTGGCCGTCATCGGCCCCAGCGGATCAGGTAAGTCCACCCTCGCTCGCGTGATTGTCGGTACTTTGGAACCGAACCGAGGCAGCGTGCGGCTGGACGGCGCGGACATGAGCTATTGGAACGCGCTTCAACTGCGGGACTCGGTCGGTTACATGCCTCAAACTGTGGAACTGTTTGATGGAACGGTACGCGAGAATATCGCCCGTTTTCAGGCAGACGCATCTGACGAAGATGTCGTTGCAGCAGCGCAGGCGGCCAACGCTCACGACCTGATCCTGAAACTGCCCAATGCGTATGACACACCACTGGGTGAAAGCGGCAGCGCATTGTCCGGAGGCGAGCGTCAGCGGATCGGATTGGCCCGGGTTCTGTATAAGAACCCATCGCTGATCGTGCTGGATGAGCCGAATTCCAATTTGGACGCGGCAGGTTCTGCGGCCTTGGCCATGACAATCGATCGCCTCAAAAGTGAGGGCCGTACCGTTGTCATGATTGCTCATCGTTTGGGCGCCCTGAATCAGGCTGACAAGGTGCTTGTCATGGATAACGGCATGGTTTCGGCCTACGGCCCGCGGGATGAAATCCTTCGGACGTACTCCGAAAACCGCAACAAGAAATCAACCGAAAGCGCCGAGAATGCGGCACCAAAACGTGAGGGCAAAACCAATGCGTAACGCAAAGACAGCTCCGGCAGACAAGATCGGCAACTGGGTTCTTTTGGGTGTGGCAACCATGAGCCTGATGTTGGGCGGATTGGGCTACTGGTCGATGGCAACTCGGATCGACGGCGCCATTGTAGCCCCCGGCATGGTCGCGCTGGAGACAGATCGCCAAACGGTGCAGCATCTGGAAGGTGGTATCATCTACGAAATCCACGTGTCAGAAGACGACGCAGTCAAGCAAGGTCAGGTTCTTGTCAGCCTCGACACCACGCGTGAACAGGCGGAACTGAACGCGCTCAGCAGCCAGATCGCGTCCCTGACTGTTCGCAAGGCGCGTTTGCAGGCCGAGTTGAACGAACAAGATTTCATGTCTTCCGCTGCAGAATTCGCCCAAACCGCAGACTACAAGGAGATTTTTGAAAGCGAAGCACAGCTGTTCGAAAGCCGCTCGATGGCTAAGCGCGCGAACATAGCCCAGCTGGAAACTCAAAAAGAGGCCCTTTTGGCGCAGGTCGCGGGTTTGCGTAGCCAGATTAAGTCTCAAGAAGCCAACAAATCGCTGACCCAGGAAGAACTCGAGACTGTTTCGGTTTTGAACGAAAAAGGCCTGGCGAACGTAACTCGTCTGCTTCAGGTCCGCCGGGCGGCATTGGATATCGAGGCCAGCCTGTCCACGAACACGGCTCAGATCGACAGTGTCATGGCACAGACAGCCGAGGTGGAAAGTGCTTTGGTCAGTAACGCAGCAACCTCACGAGAAGAAGTGTCGACTGAATTGTCCGATGTCTCGCAGCGGTTGCGTGAAGCGTTGGAGCGTAAAACAACGGCTGAGGATCGTATTGCCCGCAGCCAGATTCTTGCTCCGCTGGATGGCCGGGTTCTCAACCTTGGTTTTCACACAAAAGGTGGGGTTGTCGCTCCGGGTCAGGCGCTTATGGATATTGTACCTGTGGCCGAGCAGCCCATCCTGATGGCCAACATTCCCGTAACAGAAATTGACCGCGTCGTGCCAGGTCAAGAAGCCCGCGTTCGGCTGACCGCCTTCAACTTCAACCAAACTCCGGAATTAAATGGATCGGTAAAGTGGGTCTCGGCTGATACGCTTTCGGATCCCGCCACGGGCGCGGTCTACTACAGCGCTGAAGTGGAAATTCAGGAAGACGAGTTTTCCAAGATTCAAAACAAGGATCTGGTTCCCGGCATGCCCGTTGAAGTACTGGTTTCAACCGGAGAACGCCTGGTCATCTCATACCTGTCACGGCCCATTCGTGACGCTATGACCAAGACATTCCGCGACGAATAAAAGCCCTGCCCCGCCCGTTTGTGGCGGGGCATGTTTACAGGCCAAAACAATGCGTATTTCACTAGAGGCTCTTGAGTCCTTTGCGATCTTGTGTCGGGTTAAATCCTATTCAAAAACCGCAAAAGAGTTAGGGCGGTCCCAGCCAGCAATAAGCAATAGAATACGCTCGCTGGAAGCGTTGGTCGGGTTTGACCTGTTCGAAAGCGGTGACGCCAGCTTAACCCTGACAGACAACGGTCGCGAATTGTTGGATTGCAGCCAAGAGATCCTCCGAAATGTCCATCGCATTCGCCGTATCTGCGATCCAGCGCGTATTCAGCCGGTTCAAATTTCCTTCGTGTCGACCGTCGAATCTTTCTTGAACCCTTACAAGATATTCAACTCAGGAACAGATGGCAGCCTGTCGTCCTTGTTTATCGAATTGCTGAATTCCGAAGACATCGAAGGCAAAATCAGGAATTTGAAGGGAAACATCGCGTATACGGTGATTCAGGAGGACAATGCACCGCTTCTCAAGAAGAGCTGGCCGTTTACCATGCGGTGGATTTCAAACAAGGATTTTTCACTGAAAGAAAATATGAAGGGCTTTCAACTGCCGATAGTCGAGCTTTCGGATAACGCAAGATTTTCCAAGGTCTTTTATTCCAAACTCGAATCTTTGGGTATTGAGTATAAGCCAGTGTTTCGGGCAGAAGGGATCAGTACATATTTGAATGCCATTTCGGCCGGTGTCGGGATCGGATGTATTGGTGACTTATTTGTGGTTCATAAAATGAAGTCACGAAACCTGAGCTTTCTGGACGCGCAGATCGGAAATCTCGGGACATTTTACTTGAGCAGATTCAACGATGACGGCCTGTCCGCCGACGCTTTAAGAGCAGTTGGCATTTTCGACAAGGCTGTAAGCAACCAAAAATCTATACAAGATGAGTACTATTCGACGGCCTAGATGGCGCAAGTTTCATGGATTCCCGGCACAATACTGGTTTCACCGAACGGCGAAACTGACGGCAGGCAGAATTCATTTCGACTAGATCGCTGGCTCTGTTGCTATCTGACAGATCGAGCGTAACTCTCGTGCCGCATGTTCGGAAAAGTCAGGTGCGGCAGACTGCGGCGTTCCAATCCTAAAATGTGCGTTCCCGATATAGCTTGTCGTGAACACGGTGCTCTCTTACTTGAACCAAGGTGCTTTATATCAGGACTGGGAAAAGAGCGTTCCTCAGATCGCTCTTTTCATCGCGCCGATTTCTGACTCGAGATACGTTCAGCTTAACGGACGTAACACATCCGTATCCTAAGTCGTTAAGGCAGACCCCGAGCCAGGTTATCCAAAAAGTTCATCCCTACTACCAGGAATTATAGGATAGATATTTGCCCGACATCTCGACCTTGACGCGATCGCCTTTTTCATTCGGCACGCGCGTCACCTGCATGTCGAAATCAATTGCCGACATGATGCCAGTTCCGAATTTTTCTTCGATCAACGCTTTCAGTGTCGGGCCGTAAACGCCGACGATTTCGTAAAAGCGATAGATGCACGGATCAGTTGGCACGCTTTGTTCCCAGACCTTGGTTGGCGGCTCAGTCAAAACGCTGGCGGCCTCTTGCGGCAGGGCCATAAGCGCGACCAAGGCGTCGGCCTTGTCGGCGGGGAAAGCGTTCATGCCCATGCAGGCAGAATGGGTCCAGACCGGCGACATGTCGATTTTCTCAGCGATACCTTCCCAGGTCAGTCCAGCCTGCTTCTTGGCCGACAGGATCATCATGGTGACATCTTCTTTGGTCATCATAGTTGGGATTTCGATTGTGTCTTTCATTGGGTTTCCTCCTGTTTGGAATGTCTGTTCCTGGCGCTTTCAATCATTGACCGCGCGCAGTTGCGGATTGCTCTGGTCCTCGGTCTTTTCGGTCAGGTCGATAGTCACCGTCTCGGGTCGCTGCGCGGCGCCGTCGCTGGCCTGACCGGCCAATTCCTTGGAACGTTGTCCGAGGAACTGAACCAGATGGTTGCGGATCGCATAATAGTTGGGGTGATCGACAATCTCAGTCCGGGTACGAGGCCGGGGAATGGTGATCTCAACTGACTCCGCCACTCGTGCGAAGGGACCATTGGTCATCAACAGGATGCGGTCAGCCAGCAGGATTGCCTCATCTATGTCATGAGTGATCATGAACACGGTCTGCTCGGTTTCGCTCCATACCTTCAGCAATTCGTCCTGAATGGTGCCGCGGGTCAGCGCATCCAGTGCGCCGAATGGCTCATCCAACAACAACAGCTTGGGCTGATTTGCAAAGGCCCGCGCGATCGACACGCGCTGACGCATCCCACCCGAAAGCTGGCTGGGTTTACGATGAACCACATCGCCTTCAAGTCCGACCTTGGCCAGAAAGGCGCGGGCGTGTTCCTCGACCTTGGCAGCAGGCCAGTCGGGATAGCGCGCCTTCACGCCAAAAGTCACGTTTTTCAACGCCGACAACCATGGCAGCAGAGAGTAGTTCTGGAACACCACGCCGCGATCCAGCGAGGGACCCGAGACCTCGAACCCGTCCATCTTAACCACGCCCGAGCTGGGTTCGGCCAGTCCGGCTAAGATGTTCATAATCGTGGATTTGCCGCAGCCGGAATGGCCCAGAATACAGACGAACTCTCCTTTTTCGATGCCAAAGCTGGCGTTTTCGAAGACGGTCAGGGTGCCCCCTTGACCGTCGGGGAATTGCTGGGTCAGCAATTCAATACTGAGAAACGGTTGGCTCATTTGAAACGCTCCTTACTCGGCATAGGCCACGGCGCGTTGCAGGTAGGCAAAGGCCGAATCCAGCAGCATGCCAACGACGCCGATCATGAGGATGGAAAAGATCACCGAGGTGAGGTCGAGATTGTTCCACTCGTTCCACACATAGTAGCCAATGCCGGTTCCCCCCACGAGCATCTCGGCCGCGACGATCACTAGCCATGCAATGCCGATGGATATGCGCATCCCGGTGATGATCGTGGGCGCAGCTGCGGGCAGGATGACAGTAAAGGCAGTGCGAAACGGCCCAAGTTCGTGCGTGCGTGCGACATTGACCCAGTCCTGACGGACCCCGGCCACACCAAAGGCGGTGTTGATCAGCATCGGCCAGATCGAGCAGATGAAGATCACGAAAATCGCGCTTGCCTCACTGTCCTGAATGATGAACAGCGCCAAGGGCATCCAGGCCAGCGGCGAAATAGGTCGCAACACCTGAATGAACGGGTTGAATGCCTTGTAGGCGACCTGACTCATCCCGATCAGGAACCCTAAGGGGATCGCCACGAGTGCAGCCATCAGGTAGCCGGTCAGAACGCGATAGATCGAATAGCCGATCTGAATGCCGATCCCCTTGTCATTTGGACCTGCGTCATAGAACGGGTTTGATAGTTGCTCCCATGCTTTGGCGAGGACCTGACTTGGAGGTGGCACACCCGCCTTGGGGGCACCGCCGCCAGTCAGGCGCTCGTATTCCGTGAGCTCTCCGGCGGCTTTCTGGGCGGGGATGGCCGCCTCCCAAATCAGAAGGCCGACCACCAGCATCACCACCGACAGCAGCGCCGCGCGCTGGTTCAGGGTTAGATTGTCCAACATTTACGAGGCTTTCCCGATTGCAAAGCTTTTGACATAGCCTTCAGGGTCTTTCGGATCGAAGGTCTTGCCCATGATGGTGTGGGATTTGTAGGTCACGTCCGGCGCGTCGTACCCTAGGTCGGTCATGATCTTCTTGGCATCGGCAGCCAGATAGACTTGCTCGGCCACGCCCTGATAGTCGACGTCGCCCTCAATGTACCCCCAGCGTTTCATCTGGGTCAGGATCCACACACCCATCGAGTGCCAGGGGAACGGGTCAAAGTCGATCCGGTCAGGGACTTTCTGAACTTCACCCAACCCGTCCGCATAGGTGCCGGTCAGAACCTGCTCGATCACCGGGACCGGCTGATTGAGATAGTTGGTCGGCGCGATGGCTTCCGAGATGTCCTTGCGGTTATCCGGGTTCGACGCGAACTGAGTGGCGTCGATGATCGACTTGAGCAAGGCGCCATAGGTGTTGGGCAATTCGGTGGCAAAGCTTTGCGGCGCGGCAAAGGCGCAGCACGGGTGACCTTCCCAGATGTCCTTGGTCAGAGTGTGGATGAAACCAATCCCTTCCCAAACAGCGCGCTGGTTGAACGGGTCGGGCGATAGATAGCCGTCGAGGTTCCCTGCGCGCAGGTTGGCAACCATCTCTGGCGGCGGCACCACGCGGATTTGGATATCGACATCGGGGTCCAGCCCGAACTCGGCCACGTAATAGCGCAGCAGGAAGTTGTGCATCGAGTATTCGAACGGCACACCGAAGGTGAACCCCTTCCACTGGGCCGGGTCGCGCTTGTCCAGATGCTCGTTCGACAGCACGATGGCCTGCCCATTGATGTTTTCAACGGCGGGCATGATGTAAGGCGTCGCGACCGATCCCGCGCCCATGGTCATCGCCAGCGGCATCGGGGTCAGCATGTGACTGGCGTCATATTCGCCTGACAGGGACTTATCACGCGCCACGGCCCAGCCAGCCGTCTTGATAACCTGCGCGTTCAGACCGTAGCGTTCGTAGAATCCCATCGGCTGCGCCATGATGATCGGTGTCGCGCAGGTGATAGGGACAAACCCAATATTCAGGTCGGTCTTTTCGGGTGTTCCCAGATTGTCCAGAATGGCTGCTTTGGCCTGATCCAGCGGAAAGACCGAAGCCAGCGCCGCAGCCGCCGTACCGCCCCCCAACATTCCCATAAATGACCGACGATTGATATCACTTTGACCAAAGATCGACCGCACAATTGCACTTTCGACCACACGCTCGGTGATCTGCTCAGCAGACATGAGTTCGGGTTCGGCGTGATCTTTGTCATGTCCGTGACCGGATAGGCATCCATCGCAGCCACAATCCGCACCATGGCGCAAATCGGTCTTTTCTGAGAACGGGTTTCCGAGGCTCTTGATCGTCATGATTTTCCCCTGTTTCGCTAGATTTGCGACCATGGTGGCAGGGGTTCCGATCGCGAAACAGAGGGCGCTCAAAATTTGTGCGCCCTAAAAAATATATATTTGTCAGTTGGTTAATATGGCTTCCCCCAGATGAAAATTACGAGATTTCGTAAATTACGAAATCTCGTATTCTCGGACCGCACTGCGGCATTACTTTGGTAGCATGACGCTCGATTTGCTTTCCTCCGATTCCCTGCTGCAAGCCTTGCCCGAAGCAGCTTTGGTTCTGGACACGTCGGCTGACCGAATTGTCGACTGGAATCGTCACGCCACCGATTTGCTGGGCGGCACAGTTCCGCTGCCATTTTCCTACTACTTGGGCGATGCGCTGCCTCAGTTTATCGTCTTCATGGAAGAGGTCGACCACCGGACCGAGGGCTGGACACGCGATGTGCCGCTGACAACAGCGTTTAAGGAGCCATTGCGCTGCGAATTGCGCGCCCGAATGATGCCAGGAAAACCAGGTTGGGTGATGATGACGATTTCCAATTTGGACACACTGGATCGCAGGGCCGAACAAGCGGCCACGGCAGAGACCTTTCGAGGCGGCCTTGTCGAATGGCAGCGCACCCAAGGCTTCTTTGCCGAACTTGAACGTCAGAACCAACTTATCCTGAACGCTGCCGGTGAAGGGATCTATGGTGTCAATGCCGAGGGCAAAACCACATTCGTCAATCGCGCCGCGCAGGAAATGTTGGGATGGACGACCGAAGACCTGCTGGGAAAAGACATCCATTCCATGATTCACCATCACCACCTGAACGGTGAAATCTATCCCGCACGACAGTGTCCGATTTACCGTTCGTTCCGGTTTGAACAAGTGCACCGCATCGAGGACGAGGTCTTCTGGCGAAAGGACGGCAAGCCAATCCGGGTCGAATATGTTTCGACCCCTATCTATGACCAACAAGTTTTGGCGGGGGCTGTGGTCATCTTTCGTGACATTACTGAACGAAAAGAAAACGAACGAAAGCTGCGCGAAGCGTTAGACGAGGTTGCCGCCCTGCGCGACCGGCTGGAACAAGAGAACGCGTATCTGCAAGAAGCCATTACGTCCGAGCGTGCCCATCACGATATCATCGGAATATCTCCTGCGATCCGGCAAATCGTGACTCGCATTGATCTGGTAGCCGGAACAGACGCAACCGTTTTGATCTCGGGCGAAACGGGAACCGGCAAATCTTTAGTCGCGACCGAAATTCACAAGGCCAGCGCACGCGCCCGACGTCCGCTGATCCATTTCAAGTGCAGCTCTGTCGCGCCGGAGCAGGTCGAAGCGGAACTGTTCGGCCAAGTTCGCGGCGCCCCCAACGGGGCCACTCGGGACAAGCCCGGCAAGCTAGAGCTGGCCCATGGCGGGACCCTGTTTTTAGACGATGTCGAGGAACTACCACTCGAAATACAGGGAAAATTCCTGGCAGCGCTGCAAAATGGAAAAGTTCAGCGTCTAGGCGACACCCGGGAAAAGCCCATCGATATCCGGGTTATCGCCGCGACGGCATTGACTGAAGCACAGGCGCGTCGGGCGGACCGCATCCGCGAAGACCTATTTCTGTTTCTAAGTGTTTTTCCAATCACCTGCCCACCACTGCGCGACCGTCCCGAGGATATCGCTCCACTATCGCTGCACTTGTTGAAAATTGCCTGCCGAAGACTGAACCGCCCGGTCCCGAAACTGACCGAACACGGTGTGCAAAAACTGTTAGGCTATAATTGGCCAGGAAATGTAAGGGAGCTCCACAACGTGATGGAGCGTGCCGCCATCGTATCGCAGGATGCAAAAATGGTGATCGAACTTGCCGGCCAGACCTTCGAAACCGCGTCGAACCCCACTGTACGTACCGAAGCGCAGATGCAGGACCTGATCCGCGAAAATCTAGTTTCTGCGCTACGCGAAACTCGTGGTCAGGTTTCCGGAGCAAACGGAGCAGCCGCACTTTTGGGAATGAAGCCAACTACCCTGACTTCGCGCTTAAAAACCATGAGCATTACAGACAACGAATGGGAGTAACTAACTAGGGTCAGAACGGCGTTGCCAACTTTTTTGCGCGTGATTGAGAGGGGTGGGGCCGGTTCCTGCCAGACGTTCATTTCGGCAATATAACCTCCCAGAGGCCGAAAGCTTCGGTTCTGGTGTGACGGAATGAGACGATGGAGAGTTGATAGCGGCGAGGTCGAAAAACGGTGTTGAACTGGTCGTGGGTGGCAAGAAACCTTGGCGCCTGTTTTGGCGACTTGAACCGCCCCCTAAGCTTTTCACACTTTCGAGTGGGTCTGTGTGATCCTTCGATCCGGGTGTTCAACCCTTTGTACGCTCGGTGAGCTGCGCCCGGTGCAAGATCGCGGATCGGCTTGAAATAGCTTCGCAACTTGTCGCCAGTCTGAGCTACCGGTACGCCCCGGAAGCAGGATCAGTCCAGCGCATAGGCCGGGTCGGTCAGCAGTTTGTTCTTCTGAATCTTGCCGGTTGCAGCCTGCGGCAAAGCCGCGACAATCCCAATCCGCGAGGGCACCTTGTAGGCCGCCATACGGTCGCGCACCCAGGCGCGCAGTTCCTGTTCGGTCACGGGCGCGCGGGCGACGACAAAGGCCAGAACCTCTTCGTTGCGGTCCACTTTGCGCCCCACCACCGCGCTGAGCGTGACGGCGGGATGGGCGGTCAGCACCGCCTCGACCTCGGGTGGGTAGACGTTGAACCCCGAACGGATGATCAGCTCTTTTGACCGTCCCGCGATATGCAACGCCCCATCGGCATCCTGCCGCGCCAGATCGCCCGACCGCAGGAACCCATCCGCCGTCATCGCCTGTTCGGTGGCTTTGGGATTGCGGAAATAACCCTTCATCACGTTTGGGCCGCGCAGCTGCAATTCGCCAACTCCCTGATCGTCGGGTGCATGAATGCGGACCTCGACCCCCGGAACAGGCAGACCGATGGAACTGTCGTTGCGCACATAATCCAGTCGGGTCGCGGCAACGCCGGGCGAGGCTTCGGTCAGCCCATAGCCATTGTGCAGCGGCTGGCCGAACAGGGCCTCGACCTCATGCTTGAGGCTCAGGTCCAGCGGCGCACCTCCGGCATAGATAAAGCGCAGCCTGTTGGGGGTAATCCGGGCCGGATCATGCCCCAGCTCAGCCATCAGGGCGGCGAAAATCTGTGGCACAGCGGGCAGGATGGTCACACCCGACCGGATCGCATCCAACACCGGCGCGACTTCAAACCGCGGCATTGCAATCAGGCCCGAGCCCTTGGCCAGTGCCGCCAGAAAGACCGAGGTCAGACCAAAGATATGGGTTCCGGGCACCACCGCCAGCGTCACGTCCTGCGGCGTGATCCGCCGCATATCGCCCGAGACCTGAGACATGAAACACAGGTTGCCATGGGTCAGCATCACGCCCTTGGGTTCACCCACCGTGCCGCTGGTATAAATCAGAACCGCCGTCTGATCCGAACCCGCCTGAACCGGCTCGATCTGCACGTCGCGCAGAGGCGACAACATGAACGCGCCGCAATCCAGCGTGGCCACCTGAGTGGCCCCCATTCGCCGGGCATGGCCCGCCGAGGCCGGAGAGGCTTCGGGTGTGAACACCGTGCACCGTGCCTCGGACAGGGCGATCAGGCGATCAACCTCGGCCGCGGTCAGCCGCGCGTTGACCAGAACCGTCCAGGCGTCCAGCCGGCTCAGCGCCATAACGGCGACCAGAAAGGTCACGCTGTTTTCGGCCAGCACCAGGACCCGATCGCCGCCCCGCACCCCATGCCGGGTCAAACTCGCAGCGGCGTCCTTGATCATCGCCTGCAACGCGCCATAGGTAAACGCAGTGCCGTCATGATCGACAATCGCAACCGCGTCCGGTGCGCCGTTCAACAGGATGTCATGAATGCGCTTCATGAGGCTTTCCTTTTTGCCGCAATGTTCCGTGCAGGTTATTCAGCCTTTGCACGTTCCGCCATGCTAAAACCCAACTCTTGCAGGACCGCTTCGGTATGTTCGCCCAGGGCCGAAGCCCGCGTGATCGGACGCGGCGCATGGTTGGAGAACTTTGCCGCACCACGCGCCTGACGGACGGGGCCAAGACCTTGCTGATCGCCCACTTCGACCACCTTATTGTGCAACACCTGCGGATCGTCGAACAGCTGATGTTGGCGCAGCACGGGCGCGCAGGGCACATCGTGCGCGTCAAGCGAGGCAAGCAGTTCGGCCATCGCACGGGTCGAAACGACCTCTTCGATCAGTTCCAGCCGTTCCTGACGGTTGATCTCGCGCTGGCTGGGGGTGGCAAATCGTGGGTCTTTGATCAGGTCAGGGCGGTCCATCGCCTTGCACAGACCCACCCATTCCTTGTCCGAGATTGCCCCGACCGTGACAAAGCCGCCCAAGATGGGAAAGATCATGTCATGGGGGGTGTTGGAAGCGTCCTCTTCCTTGCCGACAACGGCCACAGGCGCCATGCCGTCGACCCAGTTGAAATTCAGCATCGCATCCAGCATCGAGACTTCCACATGCTGCCCCTGCCCCGTCACCGACCGGCTGTAGAGCGCCGCCGAAACAGCCTGCGCTGCATAAACAGCGGTGATCTTGTCCACCACGACTGAACGGATCATCTTGGGCCGACCGGTCAAAGGATCAGATTGCATATCGGCCAGCCCCGACAGGGCCTGCACCACCGGATCATAGACCCGCTTTTTGTAGTCCCAGCGCAACCGACCGCTTACCCCGATTGCACGATACAAAGGCCGGGGTGAACCCCGCCACCTTGCCCCGGGCGCCCATGATATCGCCTGTGGGGGGTTCCACCTTGATCACATCCGCCCCCTGATCGCCAAGGATACCGGTTGAACACGGCCCCGAGATCACAGTGGTCACGTCGACAATCTTGATACCGGCAAAGGGGCCGGTCTTCTGCATCTCATCGGTCATGTGTGGTTCGCTTTCATAGCTGCCTGAAAGGCGGGTCTGCCTGTCAGTCTTTGGAAATAGTCGTCGAATTCGGCCGGACGCTCGACCCCCATGCGATCGGCAAACCGCAGGCAGGTGACAAGCAAGATATCGGCCAGAGTGAATGTCTCACCCAGCAGATAAGGCGCGCCGGTCATGACCTGTCGCGCGGCTTTCTGCGCCATCCGCAGGAAATATGCGCGCGCCACATCGACTGCGACCGGGGCCTGACCGTAGATCTCGTGCAGATCCTGATGGCGGCGGATCGTCCCCTTGCCGCGCGGCACCATGCGAGAGGCGGCCTCGCGCATGGTCAGGAAACCGCCGAAACAGGCCAGTTCCCAAATTTTGCGGAACATGGTGGATTTGGTTTCCAGAAACGGAAAGGGCGAGTTCGATCCGGCATTGTAAAGTGCCACCTCGATCGGGCCCATCTCGGCCTCGACCTTGTCGAAAAAGCCCACAACCTGATCTTCGTCTCGCGCATCCAGCGAAAAGGCGTGCAACTCATGCCCTTCGGCGGCCAGCTCGGCCACCAGCGCGGCGGATTTCTCTGCATCCCGTCGCGCGATGACCACGCGATACCCGGCCCGGGCAAACCGGCGCGCAAACGCCGCCCCGATCCCGTCCCCCGCCCCGATTGCCAAGGCGACCGGCTTTTGATTTTCCGCTGAAGGCATCGCCTTCCTCCCTCCGTCAGTCCTGTCTTGAACTTGACTTTAGTTAAATTCAAAATCAGGCAGTAACGCCCAAATTCATATTCTTATTATTCACATGTGAATGCTGGATGCGCGTGCTCAGGCAACCGCACCCAGATGCGACAACGCGCCAAGGGCTTCGGCCTCAAGCCGATCAACGATGGCTGCAAAAGGCTCGACCCGGTCGACAAATCCCAACGCATGGCCCGCCGACAAAATCCCACGCGACACGTCCCCCGTTTCATAGGCCTTCCGACCGATCTTGCCCGCGACATGTTCCATCAGGCCGCCGATACCGATGTCGGGATTGTCACGCTCCAGCTGCGACACGATGGCGGTGGTTTCGTTACGCAGACTGCGCACGGTGTTGCGCACCGATTGCATGGTCAGGGCCGTATCTAGTTCGGACGCGTCGATCAGCGCCTGCTTGTAACCGGGATGGGCCTGCAACTCTTCGGCCACCAGAAAACGCGTGCCCATGACCACACCCGAGGCGCCCATCGCCAGCGCCGCAGTCACCTGTTTGCCGTGGCCGAACCCACCGCCCACCAGCCACGGGATCGTCAGGCGTTCGCCCGCCAGACCGGCATTGACCATGCTGCCGACCATATCCAGGCCCGGATGCCCGCCGCATTCCGCCCCCACGATCGAGACCATGTCGACGCCCACCTGTTCCGCCTTAACCGCATAGCGCAGCGACGGCACCTTGTGCAGGGTGACAATCCCCGCATCCTTGAGGATCGGCATGAATGCCTCGGGGCTGCGCCCGGATGTTTCGACAAACCGCACGCCTTCGTCGGCGATCAGGCGAAAGATGTCTTCGGTCTTTTCACCTGGCACCAGCTTCGGGATCATCGAAACGTTGACCCCAAACGGCGCGCCTTCGCACATGTCGCGGCATCGGCGGATCTCCGAGCGCAGATCGCCGGTCTCGGGGAACGAGGCGGCTGTGATGAACGAGAGGATCCCCGCCTTGCCCGCCGCAGAGACATAGTCGGCATTGGCCAGCCATTGCAGGCCACCGGCGACCACGGGCAGTCTGGTGCCGTAGGTGCGGGTCACTGGGGTATCAAACATTTTTGGTCGGGTGGCAGTCTGGGCCAATTTCAATCTCCTTCGCGGAAAATCGGGGCTTTTTTGTTCAGAAACGCGGTGATGCCGGTCAGGGCCTCATCCCCGCCAAGAGCCTGCGCCATGGCGTCCCGCTCGCGTGTCAGGTGGCTTTCGAAATCCGAGGACTCGGCGGCATTCAGCAACTGCTTGATCTCGGCCAGTGCCTGCGGGGGAAACTGATACAAGCGATCGGCCAGCGCGCAGGCGCGCGCCAGCGCTTCGCCCGCGGGGGTGGTTTCGGTGATCACGCCCAGATCCAACAGTCGGCTGGCCCCGAGCGGCTCGGCCATCATCGCCATACGCGCCAGCGTGGCACGGGGCAGAGCCCGGCTGAGCGCATAGGTGACGGCCCCGTCGGGCACCAGCCCGGCGCGAACATAAGCCAGTGTGAACTTCGCCTGCTCGGCCGCCACGATCATGTCGCAGGCCATTGCAATGGAAACACCCGCCCCCGCTGCGCCGCCTTCAACCGCGGCGACAACGGGCTTTGGACTGGTACGCAGGCTGCGAATAACATCGCCTAGCTTGTCGATCTTGTCCTGCCGTTGTTCATAGGTCAGGGCGCGACGTTCCTGCAGCGCGTTCAGGTCACCCCCGGCGCAAAAGAAATCACCCTCACCGGCCAGAACGATTGCCGCGACGCCATCATCAGCGGCGGCCTCCTGCACCCCGGAAATCACCCCGTCATAATAGGCAGGCGTCAGCGCGTTGCGCATAGCGGCGTTGCAGTTCCAGATGATCAGCGCATGGCCCCGCCGCTCGGTTTTGACATTATCAGTCATTTGCCTCCTCCGGCCCGCTGGTCGGGCAATAGTTTGAACACACCGGTCGAAGTCGCGATCAGCGCGTCCGCCTCGTCGCGCAATTCGCAATCGACGAACTTGCTCTTACGGCCGCCACCCGTCACCCGCCCCACAGCGCGCAACCGCCCCGAGGCCACTGCGGACACGTAGTTGATCGTCAGCGTCATGGTCAGAGCAGGCATCACCGAGTCTGGGTCTTCGGACAGGCTGGCCGTTAACCCTCCAACCGTGTCCAGCATCGTTTCCATTATGCCCCCATGAATGGTCCCGCGTGGGTTCCGGTGCAGATCACCCATCTCCAACCCGCAAAAGGCCTGTTGGGTTTCGCGGTTAAACCCCACTGAATACCCTAGCGTTTGCGCCAGTTTCAGCGGCCAGCGTTTCAATTCGGTATCCGCCATGATTATTCCGCGCCGAACGCGGTGAACCGCATCAGGTGATGGTCCACGTCGCCGAACTGATGGTCGATCATGGTCAGCCGACGCGCATAGTGTGACAGAGCATATTCGTCCGTCATCCCGATCCCTCCATGCATCTGAATACACTCTTCCGCGACCAGGGCTGCCACCCGTCCCGCCAGGTTCTTGAAGGCGCTGACATGGCGCTCCCGCTCGGGGCGGGGCCCGTCCAGATGACCGGCGGCCAGAATGACGCCCGAGCGGACCTGCTCGATCTCGATCAGCATATCGGCCATTCGGTGCTGGAGGGCCTGAAACTTGCCAATCGGAACACCGAATTGCTTGCGCTCTTTCAGATAAGCAACCGTCAGATCGCGGGCGACCTCCATCGCACCAAGCGCCTCGGCGCTCAGCGCGGTCAGGGCGCGGGCCACCGCAGCTTCGATTGCCGCAAAACCCGCACCTGCTTGCCCCAGACGCGCGGCGGGGTCCAAACGCACCTGCTGCAGCGTCACGGTCGCGCCCGAAGTGCCGTCCAGATTGGGATGATCGACCACTGTTAGACCCTCAGCGTCAATCGGGACCAGAAACAGGGATATCCCGGCCTCGTCCCAGACATCGCCGCTTTCGCGGGCGCTGACGATCAGATGTCCGGCCTGCGCGCCAAACAGCACATTGGTCTTGGTCCCGGTCAGCACCCGTTCGTCGCCCTGCGCCTGCGCGGTGGTCGCGACATGGTTCAGGTCGTAGCGCGCGTCCGTCTCACCATGGGCCAGAGCGATGATCTGCTCGCCCGTGATGATCTCTGCCACCAGTTCGTCACGGCCCATCCCCGCCAATATGCTGCCCGACAGAAGGGCGGACAGCAGCGGCTCGATCACACCTGCGCGGCCCAGTTCCTCGAACACCACGGACAGGTCAAACCCGTGGCCCCCAAAACCGCCCTGCTCTTCAGTGAACAAGGCCCCCAGAACGCCCAGTTCGGCCAGTGCGCTGAAAACCGTTTCATCATAGGCCCGCTCCAAGGCGATCACCGCGCGACGATGGTCGTGCGTATAGCTGTCCCCCAGAAACCGCTGCAGCGTGTCGCGCAGCATGACCCGTTCTTCGGTATGATTGAAATCCATCTGACGGGCTCCGTTACAGTTCCAGGATCGACTTGGTGATGATCGTGCGCTGCACCTCGTTCGAGCCACCAAAGATCGACAATTTGCGCATGTTCAGATAGTTCGGCCCCGCCCCGGCGGCGTGTTCCGGGCCAAGTTCTTCGGCGTTGTGGCCGCCGTTCAGGAAATCGCTCTGAAATGGCTGCGCGTCAGGTCCGTTGGCGCGGCGCAACAACGAGGTCAGCTCTTGCCGGATTACCGTCCCCTTGATCTTGAGCATCGAGCTTTCGGCCCCCGGTGCCTTGCCGCTGGCCGCCGCAGACACCATCCGCAGATTGGTCATAGCCATTGCCATCAGGTCGATTTCAACCTGCGCCATACGCGCCGCGAACAACTGCGTGTCGGCCAGCGGCCGCCCGCCTGACTGCACCTGACCAGCCACTTTTTTCAACGTCGCCAGCGCGGCATTCGAAAACCCGACGCCCGCAATATTGGTGCGTTCATGGGTCAGCAGGTATTTGGCATAGGTCCAACCCTTGTTTTCCTCGCCCACAAGGTTTTCGACGGGCACGCGGACATCGTCGAAGAACACCTCATTCACCTCGGCCTCGCCGTCGATCAGAACAATCGGACGGACAGTGACGCCCGGCGTGTTCATGTCGATCAGCAGAAAGGAAATCCCTTCTTGCTTTATGGCATCGGGGTCGGTGCGCACCAGACAGAAAATCCAGTTGGCGTGCTGGCCCAGCGTGGTCCAGGTCTTTTGTCCGTTGACCACATAGTGATCGTCCTCCCGCACAGCCCGTGTCTTGACTGCCGCCAGATCCGACCCCGCTCCCGGTTCGGAATAGCCCTGGCACCACCAATCCTGACCATCCAGAATACGCGGCAAGAAACGCTGACGTTGCGCCTCGGACCCAAAGGCCAGCAGCACCGGGGCCAGCATACTCAGACCAAAAGGCAGGTTGCGCGGCGCATGGGCCAGACAACATTCCTCTTCAAAGATATGCCGCTGCACGGCGTTCCATTCACATCCGCCATAGGCACGTGGCCAGTTTGGCGCCAGCCACCCCCGAGCGTTCAACAAGCTGTGCCACAGTTCAATGTCAGCTTTGCTCAGGCGTTTGCCCAGACGTACCTTTTCGGACAGGTCTTTGGGCAGGGTATCTTTCAGCCAGGCGCGGATTTCGGCGCGAAAAGCCTCGTCTTTGGTGCTGTAAGTCAGATCCATTGCAGCGCCTTTGTTAGAAGATCTCGAACAGGCCCGCGGCACCCATTCCGCCGCCGATGCACATGGTCACAATGCCCAGCTTTGCGCCACGGCGCTTACCCTCGATCAGCAGATGGCCCGTCATGCGCGCCCCGGTCATACCAAAGGGGTGCCCGATCGAGATCGAACCACCATTGACGTTGCAGATCGCCGGATCAATCTCCAACCGGTCCCGGCAATACAGTGCCTGGCTGGCGAAGGCTTCGTTCAACTCCCAAAGGTCGATATCCGAGACCTTGAGCCCATGACGCTCCAACAGGCGCGGTACCGCAAAGACCGGGCCAATCCCCATCTCGTCTGGCTCACATCCCGCAACCACAAAACCCTTGAACGCGCCCAGGGGCTCCACCCCTTCGCGGGCTGCAACATCTCTGTCCAACAGGACCAGCGCCGCCGCCCCATCCGACAGCTGGCTTGCATTGCCTGCGGTGATAAACTGCCCGTCGCCGCGCACCGGGGCCAGGCTGGACAGGCCCTCAAGCGTGGTGTCGGGGCGGTTGCAGTCATCCATCGCAAAGGTCACATCTTTGCGGGTCACCTCGCCGGTTTCCTTGTCCTTGAACGCCTGCGTGACGGTGATCGGAACGATCTCGTCATCCAGCTTGCCGGCGGCCTGCGCCGCAGCCGTGCGTTTCTGACTTTCCAACGCCAGTTCGTCCTGCGCCTCGCGGCTGATACCATAGCGTTTGGCGACCACATCCGCCGTTTCGATCATCGCCATGTAGACGTCGGGCTTATGCGCCTCCAGCCACGCCTCGCGCGATTGCGGCGGGCGGGTCGGAGGCATCTGGCTGATGCTTTCAACACCGGCACCAATCGCGGCCTGGGCCCCCTCCATCACGATGGCATGAGCGGCCATGGCCACCGTTTGCAGGCCCGAGGAACAGAACCTGTTCACGGTGCTGGCCGAGGTCGTCACTGGCAACCCTGCGCGCAGCACGGACTGGCGCCCGATATTGGCCCCGGTCCAGCCTTCGGGATAGCCACAGCCCATGAATACGTCTTCGACCATGGCCCCGTCGATACCGGCGCGTTTGACCGCATGTTCGATGACATGGCCGCCCATGGTCGCGCCGTGCGTTTCGTTGAACGCCCCGCGATAAGACTTGGCAAGCCCAGTGCGGGCGGTGGATACGATGACAGCTTGTTTCATCGGCTACTCTCCTTGGGTGTTCAGGCTAGCGAAGGAACGATCCTCTTGCGCAAGACGTTCCAGTAAAGGGGCCGCCTGCCAGAAACGCGGGTCGTCTTCGGTAAAGCGGTTAATATCAGACAGGATTTTGGAAATACCAACGGTGTCGGCATACTGCATTGGCCCACCGCGCCAGCGTGGAAAGCCGTAGCCGTTTAGCAAGGTCACATCCACGTCCAGCGGCCGCAGCGCGATGCCTTCTTCGACAATCCGCGCGGCCTCATTCACCATCGCTGCCATATAGCGTTCCACGATCTCTGACGCGTCGATCGCACGTGGAGCAATGCCCTTTTCCGCGCGCTCTTCGGCGATTATCTCTTCAACCTCGGGGTCGGGGCGGCCATTGGGCGCTGCGTCGTCATAGATGTAAAACCCCCGGCCCGTCTTGCGGCCAAAGCGGCCCATCTCGCACAGGCGGTCGGCGAATTCGGGATAGACCTCTCCGGGGTCGCGCGTGGGGGCCGGACGTTTGCGGTTGGCCCAGCCGATATCCAGCCCCGCCAGATCGCCCACGGCAAAAGGCCCCATCGCCAGACCAAACCCGGTCAGCGCCGCGTCGACGTCAAACGGGCTGGCCCCGGCCAGAACCGTGGCGTTGTTCGCCTTTTGATACTGCGACAGGATGCGGTTACCGATGAACCCGTCACAGACCCCCGCGCGCACCGCGATCTTGCCAAGCCTCTTGGCCAGCGCAAAACCCGTCGCCGTCACATCCGGGGCTGTGGCATTACCCACTACAACTTCGAGCAGTCGCATCACATGGGCGGGTGAGAAGAAATGCAACCCGATCACATTAGCAGGCCGGCCTGTCATCTGCGCAATCGCGTTCAGATCCAGATATGAGGTGTTCGATGCCAAAATAGCGCCCTGACGGCAGACCTGATCCAGCGTGCCAAAAATCTCTTTCTTGACCTCCATGCTTTCAAACACGGCCTCGATCACCAGATCAGCCTGCGCCAGATCCGTATAGTCGGTCGAGGCCCGGAAGCTGCCGGACAGGATCGCGTCACAGGCCTGCTGGCTGAGCTTGCCACGCTTCACGGCTCCCATCAGCAGCTTTGAAACGGTTGAGGTTGCCCGATCAACGGACTCGGCGTCGCGTTCGATCAGTGTCACGTCAAGGCCGGACAAAAGAGAGCATACAGTGATGCCCGCCCCCATCGTGCCGCCACCAACAACCCCGACAGTGGCAATGTCCCTGGGGCTGACCCCTTTGATTTCCGGTAGCTTGCCCACCTGCCGTTCGGCAAAGAATGCATGGGTCAAGGCCGCGCGCTGATCGCTTTGCACAAGATCCAGAAACAGCGCCCGTTCTTTCGCCAGACCTTCATCGAAGGGCAACAGCATGGCGGCCTCAAGCGCCTCAAGGCATTTTAATGGCGCAACCGATCCGCGCGCCGATTTTCGCACCTTGTCGGACAGGACCGCAAACCGGTTCGCATTCATCTGATCGCAGTCATTTGCGCTGGTGGGTCTGGGGCTTTTCCCGTCGCGGATCAAAGCCTGCGCAAAAGCCAGCGCCTCAGCCCGCAAATCGGCCAGGGGCACCACCTTGTCGACCAGCCCGATCTCAATCGCCTTTTGCGCCCTGATCGGCCGACCACCGGTAATCATGCCAGCCGCCTCATCCATCGGCACCAAACGCGGCAGGCGTTGCGTGCCGCCCGCGCCCGGCAAAAGCCCCAGATTAACCTCGGGCAAACCCAACTGGCCCGAGTCGGCCGTCACGCGGTAATGTGTGCCCATCGCCACTTCGAGGCCGCCACCAAGGGCAGTGCCGTGAATCGCCGACACAACAGGGATCGGACAGGACTCAATCTGATTGATCAGATCTGGCAAAACCGGCTCTAGCATCGGGCCGCCGAATTCCCGGATATCGGCGCCGGCAAAGAAACTGCGGCCCTCGCAGATCAGAACAATCGCCCGGGCCTTACCCTCTGAAATCACTTGTAAAAAGGCGTCCTGCAGCCCGGACCGAACCGCATGCGACAAGGCATTCACGGGCGGATTGTCGGATTGAATGACGGCAACCTCGCCGTTGTATTCCAGGCTAATGGGGCGCGTCATACTGTCATGATTCCTTGCTGTGCTCGTTTCGCTTGTGCGATCATTTGGGAGGAATTGGTCGTCCGCCACAACCCGGCCTGTGTAGCGTCGGGTGTCGGCTGCATCCGCAATACCATTGGTGGTCCTCTCGTCTCCACCTATGGTTGCTCAACCCGCTGACGGATCATCTAAAACATGATGCATATTCTTTTTTGACAGGAAATTGCCGCTTAAGTATAGTATTCATTCAAAAATGAATAGCATATTGAGCTGTTGCGCCCCTGCACTCTCTGACATCTTGCAGTGGTTTTTTGCAGTTTCAAACGGGCGCAATAGCGATCGGAGCACCGATGAATGAACCGCTGGACTGGAACGGCGTCCGTGATTTTCTGGCAACTGTCGAGGTCGGCAGTCTGACACAGGCCGCAATCGGTCTGCGGATCAGTCAGCCTACGCTCAGTCGCCACATCGCGGCACTGGAAGAACAGCTGGGCGCTCAGCTTCTGGTGCGTGGCCCGCGGCATTTCAAAGTGACCGAGGCTGGCAAGCGCCTGCAGGCCATCGCTCAGCAGATGCAGTTGACCTCCAAGAAAATCGAAAGCAACGCCTGGGAAGGCGAAGACATTCTGGGGGGCACCGTGCGGATTTCCGCAACCGAGGCCGTCACAAATGCCTGGCTTATCGATCAACTGCCCGAGTTTGTTACAGCCTACCCCGAAATTTCAATAGAAATGGTCACTGACAATCGTTTGACCGACCTTCTCAACCGGAATTCGGATGTGGCGATCCGGCTTGTACGCCCGACCCAGAAAGAACTGATCGCCAAGAAAGTAGGCGTGATGAAAGTCGGCTATTACGCGTCGGTGACCTATGTCGAAAAGTTCGGTGCCCCACAGACCATTGCCGATCTGTCCGATCATCGCACCATCGCCATCGAAGGGTCGCGCAGGTTCGCTTCCGAAGTCGACGCCGTCACCCGCCATGGCAATACGGCGCTGCGCCTGCGCAATGTTCTAGGGGTGATACGGGCCGTTCGCGCCAATTTGGGCATTGGCCCGATCTACAGCTTTCACGCCGCGCGCCATCATGACCTTGTGCGCGTTCTGGAGAAAGAACCTCTGATCGAAATGGAGATCTGGCTGACCGCGCACCCCGAATTGCACGAAAACCCCAGTATTCGCGCGGTGTATGATTATCTGGCACTGTGCTTCGCCACCCAGAAGGCACAGTTCAGCTGATACCCACTTAAATATTCCGCCCTGCTTTGCCCGGCGTATATCCGTACTCCTTCGTGAACGCGCGCACGAAGCTTGACGGTTCGGCATAGCCCGCGCGCCAGGCGACCTTGGATACGCTCAGGTTAGTGGTCGTCAGCAACTCATGCGCGATAGCCAGCCGGACCCGGACAAGAATGGTACGAAGACTTGACCCTTCCTCGGCCAACCGACGGGCCAGCGTCCGATCGCTGGTCTTTAGGGTCTGAGCCACCGATTTGATCGTCGGCGCGTTCGAGATATCCGACAGAATCGCATCCTGAACCTGCGCCGTCCAGGTGTTCTGCGTGCGGCTGCCCTGAAGCGCCTCGCATTGCTTGAGGCACATGACCAGCTTCTCGGGATCATGTTGCGGCAGGGGCAAATCCAGCAATGACCGGGGAATCACCACCGTATTCATCTGGTTGCTGGATTCGACAACCAGCCCAAGTTCCCGGTTCAATGCGGTGGCAAAACCTGCGTCATATTCCATGGTGCGAAACGTCGTCTTCGCCGCAAGACTTTCAGGCAATAAGACAGAGGCAAAGTTGAACAGAACGGTCAGGTGCCGCTCCAGTGGGAATTTTCGCAGGTTTTGCGGCAACGGCGATGTACCGAAGGTGATCAGCGCCTCGTCGCCCTGCTCGAGCAGGTCCATCCGTGCGATCATGAAAGACAGGCGCGCATAGTCCATCGCAGTTGACAGGCTGGCGCGGAAGGTCGGGATGGACAACAGGGCATAACCCCAGATCCCCAGTGTTTCGGGCCGGATGCGGCGGCCAATTCCGATGCCCAGACCGGGTTCATAGGGTTTGTGACGCAGGGAATTCTCGATCGCCGTCAATTCCTGCCCGATCGTCACCTTTGTCGCGGAATCGTACAATTCGAACAGGGTCAGACCCGTTTCCTCCAGGCAATCTTCGGCACAAACGCCGAACCCGGGCGCTATTTTGGCTTCGAACACCTCATATCTGAATCTGAACGCGATTGCGCAGATGATAGGCCGGCCTGCTGATGTGATCGGGTTGCATTTCTTCTCGCCCGCCCATGTGATGCGACTGCTCGAAGTTGTGGTGGGTAATACCACAGCCCCGGATGTGACGGCAACGGGTTTTGCGCTGGCCAAGAGGCTTGGCAAGATCGCGGTGCGCGCGGGGGTTTCCGACGGGTTCGTCGGCGCCACTAAGCTTCCGATCACCTATGATGCCGAAGGCGTTGTGGTGTGGGCTCTGCAAAGCTATGCGTTTCTGGAGATTTGTTGCAAATCATGTCGCCGACGTTGGTCCTCAAAGAAGTTTACGACACATTTTTTTAACAGAGCATTGCCTTTACTGCCCATTATTTACAGCTTTTGAGCACTGCTTTGAAGCCGTGTTACAGGTGTATGGTGATGTTAGGCTCTTTAACCCTAGCTGTCTTTTGGTTCACCACAACTAGCAACCTTGTCTTGTTAACTTTTTCTGTCTTCTGAAATGCGCGCAGTAATCAATAGCCCTGCTTTTCACCTCGGCAGGTACACTTCATAATCCGTAGTACGGCTCTTGCTTGTGACTCAGGCATCGATCGTAGACTTCCGAGCAACTCCGATCAAACCGCAGGACCATTTAGCTTCCAGGTTTGGTATTTCCGGAATGGCTATTCGAAAACTTTTTTCTCGGAAGACGGCCAGCGTACCTGCAAATCTCTTCGCCACTTAAACGTTGACACTCCACGCCCAGCTTTTCGGTGCAGCTAAAACCTGATCATTTCATGCCAGTTGAAGTAGCTGCGCTCTGTTCTCTCTCAACGAAGACAGAGCACAGCCAACCTTCGAACCCAAGGCTTACAGAATGGAACGTGACCTAGGCCAGACTGCTAGCAATCTTTTCAAGCAACGCCTGAGCTTCCTCGACTGAAACGTTTTCAATCTGAATGCGGATACGCACTTCATTGGCCGACAATTCGCCGACCACGTTGCCTCCACCGGACAACGCGACAGAAGTCAGTTTTTGCACTTTCTGAGGCCTACCTCCCCGCGACTTGATTTTGCCGGGTTGGTTCAATGATTTTAGTGCTGCGTTTAGAACAGCCCATTCTGACTTCGCATCACTCGGCTCAGAAGCGACCAAGGCATTCCGAAGCTCCGTCTGAGCGCCCGAACGCAATGCAGCCGCAAGGGACAATCCTATTTTCTCTGTCAAATCAATGGGGTATCGTAAAACGTCCCCCAATGCTTCGTGCACGAGGGCAAAACTTCTGACTTTCGAGCGCTTGGCTTTAGAAGCTGCTGCAAACAAAACATCCACCGCCTCCTCGGTCGAAGAAAAAACCCCCTGCCCCGCAGCCAACACGGCAATGCGACCTCGTTCGTATGGGCTAAGATTCGCCCTCAGTTCATTCTCTTCGACCATCGAAACGTAGGCTCCCTGCCCCGTTCCAGCTTGGCGCACAAATGCCGGGATTTTGGCAAACCGCGGCTCCGTTTGAGATAGACGACGGAAGGCCACCAGTCGTCGAAAGCCGGAAATCAGCCCATAGCCTTCGCCGCTTTGCGTCACCTCAATTGGCGTTCTCAATCCGTTTTCCCGTAGCGATTCTAGCAACTCGGCCATCGCCTCTTCGTCCTCGGCCATACGGTCGCGACGAATGAAGTCAGGATCAATCGCTTCGATAGGCAGCTCTTCAGCGACCAATCCGGCGTCCTGAGCTGCGCGCCATTTGGACGCGTCACCTTGATCTTTCGCCAAAGCAGCCCGATCAGTGACGGACGTCATACCGTTTAGCATGGCAGCTTCTGCAGCAACTTGCGCTATTGGGGGCGTGACACCCGAACCCTCAAATGGGTTCAACGATGGTTTCGCGGCGAAACCTTCCTCGATCTCCTTGAGCTCCTTAGTGTCCGGCACCGAAAGTCTTCTGCGTTTAGCCATTGCTCTCACCTCCCATGTTTGCGTCGCGCCACCAGCAACCGATCAGGACTTCTTTGAATTCTGCGTATGTGCGATCAAACGTTTCCCGCCCTCTGACGTAGGTTTCCCGGTTGAAGTCTCTGTAATCCGCTTCATAGATGCCGTTGACTTGCTCGCCCGCCTGCCCGACAAGCGCAGTAAAATCCTGCCGGTAAGCATTCATAAAGTCACCAAAATAAGCTTGGATGACATTCGCCATGTCTGTTTGCTGGCTGGCGTCAAACCTGGTTATGATGGCCCGAACAACGTCCCACTCAAATTTCAATTCCGGTAGACCTGCGGCCCTCAAGGCCGCATTCTCTCCGTCCTCTATACTGGCGAAAGTCGTATAGAGCATATCGAAGAATCTGCCTGTTGAATCAAATTCAAGGAACGAGGCCCCCAACGGCACCAAAAGAATGTCAGCGGCTGCAAGAGCGTTGATTGTAAGGTACCCAAGTGCAGGAGGGGTATCGAGAAAGACAATATCGTAGTCATTCAGAACCCCCTCGTCCTCTAAGAAATTTGTCAAGCCATCCCACAACGGCCAACTCCGAAGTCCCATTCGCCACACAGGTATCTGAAACTCGGCCCAGTAGAGGTTCAACTGCGCTCCGATAAGGTCAATGTTTGGCCAATGTGTTTTTTGAATTACGTCTTTTGGGGAGGTTTTCATCGCCTCTTCTAGAGTTTCATCCAAGGCTATTTCTGGCTGTCCTGCAGCGCTTCGCACACGGTTCTCTTCCTGTACCGCACGCGCGTAATCTTTTGCTATCAAAGGGAAAACTGTTTGCCACTCATCTGCTACGCGTCCGCCCAAGATAGAGGTCATGGATCCTTGACTGTCCAAATCAACAACCAGCACCTTGTAGCCGTCTAACGCAGCAGACATTGCCAAATGCGCGGCGGTAGACGTTTTACCAACGCCTCCTTTGAAATTTGCGACAGCCACAACTTTTGCAGGCAATCCTTCCGGACGATAAGGCAGGTATTCTTTCGTACTAACTCCGCCTGCCGCAAAGTGTTTTCTGAGACTTATAACTTCTTCAAGAGTAAACCATTTGGAGCCGGCCTCACCTTCTCCTTGCGGAAGTTCCGGATTGGCCTTCAATACACGTCTTAAATGCGCAGGAGCTACCGGAATTAGGTACTTTGTTATTTCCCAAATAGAAAAACGGCGAAGGCGTTTTTCTCCGTCTGGAGCGTAACCTCTTAGTGCCAGATCTTCCCTCCCCTTAGCGCAAAATGTTGCCGCCTTGGCAAACCGCGTGGTTCCAATAGGGTCTGGAAGTTTCCCTGCCGCTTGCTCTGGATCTAGGTTAAAGTAGGGGGGCAGGGGAGGTTGCGTCGGTTTGCTCATTGTGTGTGCCTCACAGTATGTTCGCTATTAGAGCGTATATCGCCGAACTTAGCGAACATTTTACGTAGGCGCTATCCTGTGAGTCGGGGTTTTCCACAAAAAACATGGATAGAGCGCCTTGGAGGTCTGTTCTGGATAAAAAAACGAATAGAACAACGCAACAAATCGTTTATTTAATTTTAGATATTTAGAATCTTTGCCATTAGAAAACCTCTGTAAAACAATAATATACTGCGTATTGGGTACCTAGTTACGGTTGTTAAGGGACCAATCTTCGGTATCAAAGGTACCCGTATGCAGGTCGATTGGTAACAGAATTCGGTGGGAAAGGGCCCGATTCGCAGGATGTGGGGAAACCCGCCTTTTAGGCTCTGGAAAAAGCAAAAAAATGTATCGGCGCTGGCTCGTGGTTACGGAGGTGTGGTCAATATACAGAGGTTTCTGTGGATAAGTTCGGATGCAATGTCTTTGGGTACCCGTCTGCAGGATAAGGGTCATCCCGTATTTAGGCACCCAAAATTGTTTGCTCCGAAGGTACCTTTCGTGTCAAATGTCACAATAAAGAGCAGTCAGGCAGAATCATGCCAGAAACAAAATTGAACCTCGACCGTCTCTCGGGTGCGTTGCGCCGTGAAGCAGTCAAAAAGAACGTCGCTGCTATACACATCAGCGGTAAGTTGACGCTATTGCAGCGTAAGTTGTCGAATGTACTTTTGCTCAACGCCTATGATGCATTGACGTCTGCGACAACCCATACAATTGATGCGCGAACACTAGCGATGATGGTTGGGTACAACTCAAACGATTTTGATACATTGCGATCAAGCCTTCGAGCTTTGGCTGAAACTGTAGCCGAGTGGGACATGCTTGATGAAAAGGGCCGTCAAGAGTGGGGAGTTTCGTCTCTTTTAAGTTTTGCAAAGCTGAAGGGCGGTGTCTGTGAATATGCCTATTCACCAGCCCTGGCTCAAAAACTCTACGACCCCAAGATTTACGCTTTGATTAACGTGCAAATTCAGAAGAACTTCAGTTCTGGTCATGGACTGGCGCTTTATGAAAACTGTTACAGGTTTGTTAGAACCGGTTCGACTGGATGGTGGTCGTTGGATGTTTTTAGGAAGTTGATGGGCGTTGATGGAAGCGACTACTACAGTAGTTTCAAGCATCTGAACGCAAAGATTATCAAGCCGGCTGTGGCAGAGGTAAACAAGAGCTCGGATATTCTGGTTGAGGCGGATTTTCAAAAGAAAGGTCGTACAGTCACCGATATTAGGTTCAGGATTAAAGGTAACCCCCAAAAGGCAATGTTCCAAATTGACGACAGTGATGGGGTTCGAAATTTGCCGGTTTATAAGAAGTTGCTAAAGCAAGGCGTGTCTGACCGGTTAGCTCGTCAGTGGATCGCGGAGCACGGTGAAGACTACGTACAGCAGAAACTCGAATATGTAAGCGGGCAGGGGAGTGTGAAATCTGCGTTGGGGTATCTTTCAGCGGCTCTACGGGACGATTACCAATCAAACTCACCTGAGAACGACGTTGAACCTTCGCCCGAAGCCAAAGAGGCTGCTCGGCTGCGGCGCCTGGAAAAGTATGAGGAGGATCAGGCATACGCAAAAAGAGCTGCCGAGCGTTCGGAACGTTCACGTATGTTCGCTATTGTTGAGAAGTTGGTTTCGCGGCGAAACCCTACGCAAAGAGATGCTGATAAGCGTCTGTTCATGGCAGGGTTGGAAAATGAACTTGATCGAGAGCACTTCCGGACACATGGTTGGCGGTCCGGGTTGAATGCCTCTAAGATTTTTGAGTTTTGGGAAGATCTTGAGCCTGAAGCGTTCATGCCGGTTTCGAAAGATGCGTAATAGGATCTTTGGTATCTCAATAGTGTTTTGCAGTACTATATTGAGCAATTCGACGCTCGCACGGCATTAGAGCCACAATTTGTTCATCACCCGCATATCCTTAGCAAGGAAGTTTCTCCTGCCTTTGAGAATATATGTAATTGCACAACGTTGGCTGATCAAAATGCCAATTGTAGCTTACTGGGAAGAATTGGGATGCGCGACGAAAACTTTTCGTTTGGTGTGTTGAAAGGTAATACGCAAAAAGGTAGGATAATGAGCGCATAGCGCGAAGCGACTATTACTGACTTGCTGGTTTAAAAGAGCCCTATGACTCCAAAACAAACCCGTTTTCGCTGGTTTTGTTGCCAAGCTTTGAGTCACGGAACTGTCCTGGCGAATTCGCCAAAGTACCGAGCAACCAATCAGTTTGCCGTGTTGTGGACAACTGAGATACCGCAGCAGGCCATGACTTCTTCCAGATCCTGGCAAGAAATTCCGTACCGGATATAGAAAACTACCGCAAAAAGGATCACGCCCTTTTGGATTCTGCGTACCTTTGAAGAAATCCAAGAACTGGCCTTCGGCTGGTTTTACCGAAAGTCATTCATCCGCGGTATCTGACGCCGTCAATAGCCAAAAGTCTGTAACAGATTCTGGTGATACTTATCGAAGTCCTACTGGGTATTTCGGATCTTGCCGTGAAGGTAGGCATTTCTGTCGGGTAGCTTCAAAGAAGATACTTTAACAAAGCAAGCGCGAAGCTACTGGATATTTGTAAAGTGTCCCACTTTCTAAAACATGTTTGATCGTGGCACAACCAACTTGTTCGCGCGTTTGAATAATGCCTGAACTGGGCAGAGAATTAGTGTGGCCTCAAGTCTTCAAAGGCCGTATTGGTTTTAGCGCTAACAAGCACACTACTTTTGATGGTTCGTTAGTGGATGTGATTGCTTACAAGTGTACTGGTCTCTCGTGCGCTGCAAGAATTGCCAAGACAATCCTCAAAACTTCCAAAAAATAGACAGTTTGCACTTTTTTTAACTTTTTTGTTGCCGAAACCGGTTTCGGTGCATTGAAATAGCCTTAATGACTACGAATCTTTCATATCCGCTAATCAACCATTCCAGCCAGATGACTGTGTCCGGCCGAGTTAAGCTGGACGAGTTGGCCGCACATCTTGGCTTGTCCAAGAGCACGGTTTCACGGGCGCTCAACGGGTACTCCGATATTTCTCCGGTTACGCGTGCGCGGGTTGAAAAGGCCGCGCGGGCCTTGGGGTATCGACCGCTCAGTCACGCGCAGGCGATCCGAACCGGGCAGGTTCGGGCTATTGCGATGGTGCTGAACAGCGAAGAGCCGGATCAGCACAATCCCTTCTTGCAGGACTTTCTGGCCGGAGCCTGCCAAGCGGCGAGCAGTCTCGACTGGACCATGACCATCTCTACGGCCACATCCGAGAAAGACACGCTGAAAGTGCTCAGCCGACTTTACCAGGAGCGCAAGGCAGACGGATTCATTCTACCGCGAACAGCAGTGAAGGATGCGCGCATCGGTTTGCTGCGTAGCCTCGACGTTCCGCATATCCTTTACGGGCGCACGGGCTATGGGCAGCCGAACAAGTGGGACGAAACCTCGTGGTTCGACATTGCGGGGGAAAGTGCAATGCGCAACGCCGTTTTGCGGCTGAACGAATTTGGGCATTCGCGTATCGGCTTTGTTGGAAGCGACCCCAAGTTCAACTACGCACATCTGCGCCGTGACGGCTATGCCGAGGGTATGCAGGCTGCTGGCCTGCCTTTGGACACGGATTTAATCCGTGAGGGCGCACGCACGCGCGAAGACGGTGCGTCGCAGGGGCGGGCGCTGATGGCGCTGGAATGTCCTCCGACAGCGATTGTGTTTGCGACCGATCTGGCTGCTCTGGGGTTCTGCGCGGATGCGCAGGATCAGGGTTTCGAAATTGGGCGCGATATTTCGGTGATTGGCTATGACGGCGTACCGGAATGCCAATACGCCCGCCCGGCGCTGACAACCTTCTCGGTGGATTCGCGCAAGGCAGGGCAACGGTTGGCAACCTTGTTGATCCAGCAAATCCAAGGGGCTGACCCCTCGACATTACAAGAACTGGTTGATGCCACCCTTGTTACGGGTGGTTCGGACGGCCCGCCAAGACTGACGCCAGAAGAACTGGCGCAGAAACGACAATATCTAACAAACCAAAAACGGGGAGATCTAACATGAGACTGAAATCCAAAGCGTCCCGGCTGTTGCTTGGAACGTCGCTCGCCTGTGCGCTGACCGCGTTGTCGGCGCAAGCGGACACGATCCGGTTCTGGACCACAGAGGAACAGCCCGAGCGTTTGGCCAAGCAACAAGAGATGGCCGATCAGTTCAAAGTCGAAACCGGCACCACAGTCGAGGTGATCCCGGTCACCGAAAGCGATCTGGGAACGCGCGCTACTGCCGCATTTGCCGCCGGGGACCTGCCGGACGTGGTCTATCACACTTTGCAATACGCTCTGCCTTGGGCCGAGGCTGGTATTCTGGACACCGAAGCCGCGACCGAGGTGATCGAAGAACTGGGTGCTGGCACATTCGCTCCGGGTGCTTTGGCGATGGCTGCGTTCAATGGCGAAACCGCGTCGGTGCCGGTGGATGGCTGGACGCAGATGATTGTCTATCGCAAGGACTTGTTTGACGAGGCCGGACTTGAGGCGCCCAGTTCCTATGCAAATGTCTTGGCCGCGCTGGACAAGCTGCACAACCCGCCCGAGATGTATGGTTTTGTTGCCGCAACCAAGGTGGACGAGAACTTCATGAGCCAGGTGCTGGAGCACGTGTTCCTTGCCAATGGCGTCAGCCCGGTCGGCCCGGATGGGTTCCAGCCTCTGGACGAAGCGAAGACAACCGAGGTCTTGGACTTCTACAAGGCGATTTCAAAAGCGTCGCCTCCGGGTGAGTTGTTCTGGAAGCAATCGCGCGAGCTGTATTTTGATGGCAAAGCCGCGATGATCATCTGGTCGCCCTTCATTCTGGACGAGTTGGCCGGTCTGCGCGACAGCGCGCCGCCAACAATCAACGATGATCCGACCTCGCGCGATTTGGCGTCGAAAACAGGGATTGTCACCAATTTCTCAGGCCCCTCCAACCCGGATGGGGCAGCTTGGGGCGATGTTCGGTATTTTGGGATCACCAATGACGCCGACACGGACGCGGCGATGGAGTTTGTGAAATACGCCATGGATGACGGGTACACCCAAACCTTGTCAATCGCGCCCGAGGGTAAGTTCCCGGTTCGTCGCGGTAACGCCGAAAACCCGACCGCTTTTGCCGAAGCCTGGGCAGAATTGCCTGTAGGCGTCGACCGCAAGGCGCCGCTGGGTGATCTTTATGATCAGGCGATGATAGATGAGATTGTCGGCGGATTGGATGTGGCGCAGCGTTGGGGCGTGGCCGAAGGGCAGCTTTCGCTGGCCTCCAAGATGATCAACAGTCAGGCCATCAACCGGGTTGTGCGCCAGTATATCGATGATGAAATCGACGCCGCGGCTGCCGTGGCCGCGATGAATGATGAGCTTGCCAAGGTCCAGTAAACTCCTGCTTGACCGGCACTAGTAGCGGCGTGCGCGCCGCTACACCTAAACCTCTGAGGTCCCTTATGTCTTCGGCCACCCCACCGACCGGAACCGGGGCGCTAGCCAAACGCGAGGCGCGTCTGGCCTGGGCGTTGCTTTCCCCGACCGTAATCAGCGTATCGCTTGTCGTGATCCTGCCTTTGCTGGCGATCTTCTGGATCAGTTTCAAGCCGTTCACCTTGTCCGATCTGCGGCCGCCCGCACCCGTTGTGCGCGAGAGCTTGCGCGGATCAGGTGATGATTTGCGGATTGAATACCGCGTGCGAAACTCCAGTCAGGATATTGCTGTCACCGGTGTCACCTTAACCGACGTTTTGCCGGATGGCGTGACCGCGGGCGAGGTCTTGGCCCCTTGCGTGCTGGACGGGCAGGATTTGTTCTGTGATTTCGGCACTCTCGAAGGTGGCTATCGCGAACGTGTTCGCATTCCGGTCACGCTGGAAGGTGACCCGGATACTTTCGAAGATCTGATCGAAGGGTCCGAACCCAGCATAACTGGAAGTGGCCCAAGCGTTCTGACCAATTTCGAGTTCAGCCTCGAAAACTTCGCCCGCGTTTTTGACGGAGATGAGTTCTGGGGCGTTTTGTGGGTCACGCTGTTCTACACGGTGTTCGGCACGATCGGGGCGCTGGTGATGGGATTGTTCGCAGCCCTGTTGCTGAACAAAAGTTTCAAAGGGCAAGGGATCATACGGGGTCTTTACCTGTTCCCCTACGTGGCCCCGGTCATTGCCGTCGCCTTTACTTGGGTTACGCTGTTTGATCCGTTCTCAGGCTCTGCCAATGCGCTGCTTGTGCAAATGGGGCTGAGCAGTGAACCTATCAATTTTTTCGGCGAACGTCCTCTGGCCCTGATCATGGTGACAGTGTTCGAGATCTGGCGCTATTTTCCGCTGTCCTTCCTGTTCATTTTGGCGCGAATGCAATCCATCGACTCTAGCATGTATGAAGCGGCAGATATGGATGGGGCGTCACCGTTTCAGAAGTTTTGGCTGCTGAGCATCCCGCAACTGCTGGGCATCCTGTCGGTGCTGTTCCTGCTGCGCTTTATCTGGACGTTCAACAAGTTCGACGACATTTTCCTGCTGACCGGCGGCAACGCGGGGACTCGTACGCTGACCGTGAACGTCTATGAACAGGCCTTTGCGATTTCCAATATCGGGGCAGGGGCGGCGGTGGCCGTGGTGATCCTGATGTGCCTGATCGCCTTCAGCTTTGTCTTCTTCCGTTTCATCAGCCGAGAGGAGGGCCTGTGATGCGCAAAGGCTATTTGACTGGTCCAGCCTTGGGCGCGCTCTGGCTGGTTGTGATTGCGACCACCGTCGCCATTACCATGTCCTTCTCGACAGGAGCAGCGTTTCGACCGCAGGTTTTGCTCTGCCTTCTTTGGGGCGCTGTAGCCGGGTTGATCTATGTGCGTTACCCCGAACGACACGCTATGGCGCGGCTTGGTCTGACGACCATGTTAGGACTGTCGGCCCTGACGCGCTTTGGTCCCGTTCTGATCGGCTCTGAAACGTCCCTGCAGGCTTTGTTGGTGACCGTTTTTGCTATGGCTGTCGTGACGCACCTGTCGCTTACCGCGATATTGCGGGACACGCCGTTTGGGGAACTCACACGGCACGAATTCGAGGATGCCGTGATCCGGTTCTGCACTGGCTTTGGCTGTATCTTTTTCACCGCCATTGTTGTCATCCCTTTCTACGTCATGGTTATGACCAGCTTGAAATCGCAACAGGCGCTTTTGCAGAACCCGTTGGATTTCTCGGTCGACCTGTCGCAGGGCAGTGCGTTGTTCCGCAGCTATACCGAGCTGTTCCGCGACTTCAATTTCGGCACCTACCTGTGGACATCCTTCTATGTCTCGGTCCTGACAGTGTTCATCACGCTGGCCTTCAGTGTACCCGGTGCCTATGCAGTCGCGCGGTTCCGGTTCAAAGGCCAAAAGGCCTTCTCGCGCTCAATCCTGCTGATCTACATGGTGCCGATGATCGTGTTGGCGCTGCCGATCTACATCGCGTTCTCGCTGACGGGCCTGCGCAACTCGATCCTGGGGATCGTTATGATCTACCCGGTCACGACGATCCCGGTCGCCCTATACATGCTGCAAGGCTATTTCCGGGGCCTGCCGACCGAGGTCGAAGAGGCGGGTCTGATGGACGGCCTGTCGCGGCTGGCAGTGATCTGGAAGATCACCTTGCCGCTTAGCCTGCCGGCACTGGCCTCGGTCTCGCTTTACGTCTTCATGATCGCCTGGAACGAGTTCCTGCTGGCCTTCATGCTGCTGGATGACCCGTCGAAATTCACCCTGACCCGAGGTGTCACGATGCTGAATTCCTCGGAAATTCCACGCCAACACCTGATGGCCGGTGCGGTGATTGCCACCGTTCCGATCATGGCCCTGTTTCTGGGGCTTGAACGTTTCATGACCAAGGGCCTGACGGCAGGCTCGGTCAAAGGATGACTGACATGAACTACTATACGACCCCAAGTGAATCGGCCCGCAACATTCTGATCGCCAATGATCGCGGTGGCTATACCATCCCCACCAGCGGCCTTTACCCCTATCAGTGGAACTGGGACAGCGCGATTGCCGCGCTGGGTTTTGCCGAGTTCGACATCACGCGCGCCTGGACCGAACTTGAAACGCTGTTCTCGGGCCAATGGGCGGATGGCATGGTTCCGCATATCTTGTTTCACAAGCCCGATCCGGGTTACTTTCCGGGCCCGGATGTTTGGGGCGGCACCGGACCCATCCCATCTTCGGGCATTATCCAACCACCACTGGCCGCCACAATGGCCCGGCGGGTTTTGGACATAGACCCGACCATTGGGGCAGAGAGGATGCGCGCGCTATTTCCCAAAATGCTGGCCTGGCATCGCTGGATCATGGCATGGCGGCTGGACGATCACGGTGCAGTTTGCACGACGCATCCATGGGAGGCCGGGCGAGACAACGCGCCAGATTGGGACAATACGATGGCGGCGATTGATGCCTCGGATGTGGGTGAATATCAGCGCCGTGACACCAGCCACGTGAACAGCGCGGACCGACCGACAAAATACGATTACGACCGTTACATCAAACTGGTGAACATCGGGCGCGAGGTTGGCTGGGATCAGGAGAAACTGCTGGCATTGAATCCATTCCGTGTGGCCGATCCAACCATGAGTTTCACGACCTTGCGCGCCGCCCGCGATCTGTTGGCTATCAGCAACGGTCTGGGGTTAAAGGCGGAAGGGCTCAGTGAGGATGTGGACATACTGGAAACCGGCGCACGTTCGCTTTGGAATGACGCGCTTGGTGCGTTTGATTCGCGCGATGCGCATACCGGTGAATGGGCGGACAGCGTCTCGAACGCCAGCTACTTGTGTTGGTATGCGGGCATTGACTCTGACCGGATGCTTGAGCGGGTCAAGACGGTTCTGACTACTGTCCCACACCCCATTCCAAGCTATGACCCGCAAATGCCCAAGTTTGACGAACGCCGCTACTGGCGCGGCCCGACATGGGCATTCATGAACATGCTGACAGGTTTCGGACTGGCCGAGATGGGCCATGGGGTTGAAGCCGAAGCCTTGCGTCTGAAAACAGCCCGGCTTATCGCGGGCCATGGATTTGCCGAGTATTTCGACCCTCTTACCGGAGGCCCGGCAGGAGGCAATTCTTTCACTTGGACGGCTGCGGTTTGGCTGCATTGGGCGGGGAAGAACTGATGGGGAGTATCCAGCTTAAAGCCGTCGAGAAATGGTTCGGCGAAGTTCAGGTGATCAAGGGCATCGACCTGGAAATCCAAGACGGTGAGTTTGTCGTTTTCGTGGGGCCGTCTGGTTGCGGCAAGTCCACATTGTTGCGGATGATCGGTGGGCTCGAGGATATCTCGCGCGGATCGCTTCTGATCAATGGCGATGACGTAACCGACCATCCGCCCTCCAAGAGGGGGCTGACGATGGTGTTTCAGTCCTATGCGCTATACCCTCACCTTACCGTGGCCGAAAACATGGGTTTTTCGTTGAAAGTTGCGGGCGTGTCGAAACCTGAAATAGCTGAACGTGTGGGAAAGGCTGCCGAGGTTCTCAAATTGGATCCTTATCTGGAGCGCCGCCCCAAGGATCTTTCCGGCGGCCAACGACAGCGTGTCGCGATCGGCCGGTCGATCGTGCGCGACCCTACTGCGTTCCTGTTCGACGAGCCCTTGTCCAATCTTGATGCCGCTCTGCGGGTCGAAATGCGCTATGAAATCGCGAAACTGCACCAAAGTCTGAACCGAACCATGATCTATGTAACCCATGATCAGGTCGAAGCGATGACTCTGGCCGATCGCATCGTGGTGCTGGAATTCGGCAAGATCGCGCAGGTTGGCACTCCGCGCGAGTTGTACGAACGCCCCGCCAACCTTTTTGTCGCGCAGTTCATTGGCAGCCCAAAGATGAACGTGTTGCCTTGCTCTGTGGCGGGGGACCGGTTTCGTCTGGAAAATGGTGGCATTGGCCCATTTGACCGAACAGGTGACGCGACCCGGTTGGGTATCCGTCCTGAACATATCAGCGTTGTTGAATCTGGTGCGGGGAATAGTGATGGCGTGGTCGAGGTTGTCGAATACCTTGGGGCCGACATGTTCGTTATCGTCGACTGCGGATTTGATGAGAAGGTGACGGTTCGCCTTGGCGGGGATACGCAGATAAAGGCCGGAATGCAGGTTGGCCTTCTTTTCGCGCCTGAGAAACTGCAGTTCTTCGATGGGTCAGGACAGGCGATCAGCGCAAATTAAAAGGGGGATACCTTTCAAGGTTTAGTCTGATCGTTGCCTATGTTTTGCAAAGGCCATCGCTTCCAAAGCATAGTTTCATGAGCTTGTCGAAAAAATGGAGTGGAGTGGTCGCAACTTTGCTAGGCCCCCCAAAAATAGTTCTGATGGTTGAATCCAAGCGGTGCAGGGATCAAGTCAATATGCAGAGCGGCGTCAGGCGGGCGCGACACCAATAGAAACGATCTGAGAGCACAGTGTGGTCGCCGCAGTGAGTGACCGAGCCGTGGTCTGCGCCATAATCGGTAAGATCATCCATTCCAACGCCCAAGCGCTGCCGGATCGTTCCTGTTCATGCACCAATGCGTGATGCATTCCCGATATCTGTGTTGCGTTGAACCGAGCCAAGGTTACCAGCAGTTCGGCCAGAATGGGGTTCTGTTTGTGAGGCATGGCCGAAGATGTCCCGCCGCCGGACAGCGTGATCTCGTCCACGCCCTCTTGGGCCATCAGGCAAATATCCTGCCCGATTTTCCCAAGCGAGCCTGAGATCCGCGACAACAGATTGGCATAATCAACCAAACCGTTGCGGTCGGTCTGCCAACCATGATCCACGTCATGCAACCCCAAAGAGTTGGCAATATGGGTCGCCAAATCCCGCCGCGCGGTCCCAATCGTCTGGCCATCGCCAACAGGGCCGCCTAGCTGAACGCGCTCGATCTTAGGGCGAATGTCTTCGATACTATGGTGAAAGGCATGTAAAGGGCTGCGCCAGGTTCCGATCCGGTGGCCGACGGTGACGGGCAGGGCTGCTTGCATCCGCGTGCGCCCCATGATTTTGCGTTCACTAAACTGTTCACTCAGATCGCCCAACATGTCCGACAGCTGCGACAGGCGCGTTTGCAGCAGGTTGCTGGTCTCGCGCAGGGTCAACGCCAAGGCCGTGTCCATCACGTCTTGGGATGTTGTTCCGGTGTGAATGGCCGGGGCCAATGGGCCTGCATCCGATCTAAGGGCCTGAACCAGAGCCGGTACAGGCAGCCCATCCGCCATGGTGCCAGCGCGCAAGGTATCCATTCCGGGCACGGCCTGTTCAATCCATGCGGCAGCAGCGTCCGCTTGCTCGGCGGGGATTCTTCCGATTGCACCCAACCCGCGCGAATAGGCGGCCTCGAAGGCCAGCATATGGGTAAGTGACCGCTCCGCCGACCAGATCTCTTGTGTCTCGGCATCTCCGAACAGGCCCGAAAACCAGGGGTGCGAGAACAGATCGGTCATAGTCTACGTCCTTATTTTGGGTCGTCCGGCCTAACGTTAGGCCGCAGCCGGGCGCAGGCCCAGAATGGCGCGCGCCTGGTCTACACTCGCAACTGGGCGGTCGTGGGCGTGGCACAGATCGACGGCTCTCTGCACCAGCGCTGCATTGGACGGGGCAAGCGTGTCGCGATCCAAACGCACGTTGTCCTCCAGCCCCGTGCGCACATGCCCGCCCGCCGCGATGGACCATTCGTTCAGCTTGATCTGCCCAGCCCCGATCCCGGCGGCGCACCACGGGACGTCTCCGAACAGGCGGTGCACGGTTTTGACGTAGAAGTCGAATACATCTCGATCCACGGGCATGGCATTGCGGACCCCCATGACGAATTGGACATAGGGCGTATCGGGCAATTGCCCCTCGCGGTGCATCCGGGCCGCTTGCAGGATATGCGACAGGTCAAAAGCCTCGATCTCGGGTTTGACGCCGTAGGTTACCATCTCACTGGCCAACCAGTTCACCAGATCGGGCGGGTTTTCATAAACGCGCGTCGGAAAGTTGTTCGATCCCACCGAAAGCGAGGCCATATCCGGGGACAGCGGCAACATGCCCCCGCGCGCTTTGCCCGCGCCGGACCGCCCCCCGGTTGAAAGCTGCACAATCATGCCGGGGCAGTGCGTTTCGATTCCCTCCTTCAGCGCTGCGAACAGGTCGGGGTCCGAGGTGGGTTTGCCCTCAGCGTCCCGCACATGGCAATGAGCGATAGAGGCTCCGGCCTCGAAAGCTTCATGAGTGCTTTCGATCTGCTCCGGCACGCTGATGGGAACGGCCGGGTTATCGGCCTTGGTGGGCACCGATCCGGTGATCGCCACACAGATGATGCAGGGGGTTTGTGAGACAGGATCAGACATCGAAAAACACCGTTTCTGAAGGGCCTTGCAATTGAATATCGAACCGGTAGCCGCCTTCCACCTGTTCCGCGATAAGAGTTTGCCTGCGCACGGGCTGCTCAATCAGGTTCAGCACCGGATCCGACGCATTTGCCGCCATTTCATCGTGGAAATAAAGCCGCGTGTTGAGGCCTAGATTGATCCCACGTGCAACGAGCCACAAGTTGATATGTGGTGCCATTACTGCGCCGGTTTGGTCTTTAGCAGCGCCCGGTTTGATCGTGTCGAACGCCCATTCACCCGTGTCGAAATCTGGTATCACACGGCCCCAGCCACGAAAGCCCGGATCAACAGAGCCCTGATCGGGATAAACACCATTTGCATCCGCCTGCCATGTTTCGATCAGTACATCCTTGACCGGCGCGCCGGTTCCGTCGCGTACCATACCGCGCACAGTGATCTTCGTCCCTGACGCGTCTGGCCCCGCGATGTCACGGCCTAACTCGTGCCGGTAGATATCGAACCCGGCGTCTCCGGGGGCCAGCCCGATATGCACATAGGGCCCCGCAGTCTGTGAGGGCGTTTCCTTGAGATAGTCCAGCTTTTGCACCATGGTCAGTTCCCCTCGGGCCGGTTTTCGAAATAGGTCGACCGCTGCCCGCGCAGCACGATGTCGAACTTGTAAGCAAGACAATCGAAAGGGACGGAGGCGTTGATATCCAGCGCGGCCACCAGTTGGTCAATCGCGCGCGGGTTGGGGATCGTGTTGATGATCGGACATTTGGCAATCAGCGGGTCGCCTTCAAAGTAAAGCTGCGTGATCAGGCGCTGCGCAAAGCTGGTCCCGAAGACTGACACGTGAATATGCGCAGGCCGCCAACTGCTGACCCAGTTGCGCCAAGGGTAAGCGCCGGGTTTGACGGTGCGAAACTGGTAGTAACCCAGATCATCGGTCAGCGTTCGCCCACAGCCGCCGAAATTCGGGTCGATAGCGGCCAGATAGGTATCTTTCTTGTGTCGATACCGCCCTCCGGCATTGGCTTGCCATATCTCGACCAGAGTATTGGGCACCGGGCGGGCGTTTTCATCCAGCACCCGTCCGTGCAGCAGGATACGCTCGCCCACCGGATCGCCGGTTGTCGCGAAATTGCGCAGCAGGTCATTGTCCAGCGGGTCGATGTCACCATGGCCAAAGGTCGGGCCGGACAGCTCGCTAGTGGTTCCTTCCAGAGACAAAAGCGGCTGTCTCGGAGACCGCGTCACGCTGGTCTTGTAGTTGGGGTCCAAGGCTTGCGGATGCCAGGCCCTGTCGCGTGGGAAAAGCTGGGTCATTCCGCCATGTCCTCCATCTCGGAAAAGGTTTGTTTGGCAAGGGCAATGGCCCGATTGGCGCAGGGAACGCCGGCATAGACGGCGGCGTGCAGGAACGCCTGAAGGATATCGTCTTTCGACGCCCCGGTATTGGCGCAGGCGCGCACATGCATGGGGATCTCGTCAAAGTTCCGCGTCGCGGCCAGCAGTGCCAGCGTAATCATAGACCGCTCGCGCGGGGTGATCGTGTCGTCCGCCCACAGCGTGCCCCACGCAGTTTCGGTGATCATGTCCTGAAACGGCGCGTCAAAGGCGGTTTTGCGCGCCTCGGCGCGATCTACATGGGCGTCGCCCAGAACCTTGCGGCGCACGGACATGCCGGTTGCATGGCGATCCATCCCGTTCCCCTTTTCGTCGGTCATCTTCAATACGGCAGCCCCACATAGTTCTCGGCCATCGCTTTTTGCGCGGCTTCGTTGCTGCGCAGAAAGTCAATCTCGGCCCGTTGCATCTTGAGGTCAAATTCGGACTGGTCGGGAAAGCGGTGCAGCAGCGTTGAAAACCACCAGCTGAACCGCTCGGCCTTCCAAACCCGCGCCAGAGCGTTTTGCGAATAGGCGTCGATCCCGGCCTCAGACCCGTCTTGGTAGTAGTCCTTCAAGCCCTGAAACAGGTAGTGCACGTCCGAGGCCGCCGTGTTCAGCCCCTTGGCCCCGGTTGGGGGCACGATATGCGCGGCATCCCCACACAGAAACAGCCGCCCCCATCGCATCGGTTCAGTCACGAAGGAGCGCAGTGGCGCGATGGACTTTTCGATCGACGGGCCGGTTACAAGGCGATCAGCATATTCCTGTGGAATGCGGCGTTTCAGCTCGGCCCAAAAGGCGGCATCGGTCCAGTCTTCAGGGTGATCGGACAGGGAGCATTGGATGTAGTATCGGCTGAGCGCCTCGTTGCGTATCGAGCAAAGCGCAAAGCCGCGATGGGACGAGGCATAGATCAGTTCGTGATGCACAGGCGGGGTTTCGGACAGAATGCCCAGCCAGCCGAAGGGATAGATCTTTTCGTATTCGCGCCGGACTGACAGCGGGATGGTTTGGCGGCTGACCCCGTGAAATCCGTCGCAGCCCGCGACGAAATCCGCATCGATACGCTGATCCTGACCATCAGTGGTGAAGGTCACATAGGGGGCGTCGGTTTCAGCGTCATGAATGGTGACGTTTTCGGCGTTGAAGATCATCGCGCCACCTGCGGCCTCGCGCGCGTCATAGAGGTCGCGGGTCACTTCGGTCTGGCCGTAAACCAGAACCGGGGTGCCGGTGTGGTGTTGGAAGTCGACCCGGAAGCAGTCGTCTTCGACCGCGATCAACGTGCCGCTATGTTCAATTGCCTCAGCGTGCAGGCGCGCGCTGACGCCTGCCTGATCCATCAGGTCGACAAAGCCCTGCTCCAGCACGCCGGCGCGGATGCGGCCCAGCACATAGTCCTTGGTCCGACGCTCCAGAACGATGCTTTCGATTCCCTGCGTTGCCAGAAGCTGTGACAACAGCAAACCCGACGGCCCACCGCCGATCACAAGAACTTGCGTCCGCATCTTATCCTCCTGTCCCCGGTGTGCAGGATTGCATTGTGCAAGAGGTTTCGCAACGCACGGATGCGGCCATACCGTTGCGATAAAAGCATAAGGGGGCCATACATGATCCCATGCGATGACTGGATACCGCCCCGTATCGGACCTAGGACGCTGGACTGATGATAAGCGGGTTTGCAAAAAAAGTTGCGATATTATGCATGTTATGCATTAAATTGCATCGCGACGCATCGCGCAGAGGAGGAGGAACCAATGAAGATTAAACGCACGCTGATCGGGGCGTTAGGGGCTTTGGCCCTAAGCATGGGGACGGCAGCAACGGCTGCCGAATATGAATTCAACCTGCAAAGCTTCTTACCTGCGCAGGCGACGATCCCATCGAAAATCATCGACGTCTGGGCTGATAAGATCGAAGAGGATTCGGGCGGACGTATCGAAATCACCCGCTATCCTTCGATGCAACTGGGCGGCAAGCCGCCGGAACTGCTGGATCAGGTGATCGACGGCGTGATCGACATGACCTGGAACGTCATCGGCTATACGCCGGGCCGCTTCCCGTCGACCGAAGTGTTCGAACTGCCCTTCCTGGTGAATGACGCCAAGCCCGCTTCGGCCGCGTTCTGGACCTTGCTGGAAGAAGACATCGCCGCGCGTGAGTTTTCGGACGTGAAGGTTCTGGGTGGCTGGGTCCACGGCCCCGGCATGATCCATGCCAATAAAGAGGTTCTGACGCCAGACGATTTCAACGGCATGAAAATCCGTGGCGCCTCGCGTCAGGTCAACGCCTTGCTCAGCACGTTGGGCGCGACCCCGGTGGGTATGCCTGTGCCCGCGGTGCCCGAGGCGCTGTCCAAGGGTGTGATCGACGGCACGACCATTCCGTGGGAAGTGACCAAAGCGCTGAAAGTGCCGGAACTGGTGGAAAATCACACCGAATTCACCGGGCCGATGATGTACACCGTGACCTTCGTTCTTGCCATGAACAAGGACAAGTACGCCGCACTGCCGGATGATCTGAAGGCCGTCATCGACGACAACTCGGGTCTGGAGTTCTCCATGTTCGCAGGCGAAGTCCAGCAGGCCTATGACGAACCCGCGCGTGAAATCGCGCTGGATCGCGGGAACAACGTGGTGACTCTGGACGCTGAACAATCCGCCGCCTGGGCCGAGGCCGCACAGCCTGTCTATGACACCTGGCTGTCCGAGATGAACGAAAAGGGCATTGACGGTCAGGCCCTGATCGATCGGGCCAAAGCGTTGATGAACGAGTACGGCAGCTAAGCCGGACCTTCCGCGCGGCGTATTCCGAACGCCGCGCGGCAATTATTCCAAAATCTGCATCGGCACCGTTGGTGGAGGGGACATGCACCAAACGATAGAAAAGCTGGCGCGCGGCATGGCATTGCTGGGCGGCGCTGTTCTGACGGCTTTGATCCTGTTGATCTGTATCTCGGTTCTGGGCCGGTCCCTCAATACATTGCTGCATGGGTGGATCGGGCAGGTTGCGCCGGGCTTTTCCGAATGGGCTCTGGGGCTGGGTGTCGGGCCTATCAATGGCGATTTTGAGATTGTCGAGGCGGGCGTGGCCTTTGCCATCTTTGCCTTCCTGCCGCTCTGTCAGCTGAATTCGGGTCATGCGGTCGTGGATATTTTCACCTCGAAACTATCGCCTCGGGTTGACCGTATCTTGCGCATGTTGGCCGAGGTGGTCTTTGCCGCCGTTCTGGTACTGATCGCAGTGCAGTTGTTTGGGGGCATGATGGCGAAGCTGCGGTTTGGTGAGAATACGTTTATCCTGCAATTCCCTGTCTGGTGGGGTTATGCCGCCAGCTTTTGCGCGGCCGTGGTGGCCGCAGTCGTCGGTCTTTATATGGCGGGCATTCGCATCCGCGAATGCGCGACAGGAAAGGAAATCCTGCCGTGAGCGATCTCGCCATCGGGTTGCTGTCCTTTCCCGCGCTGCTTTTGTTGATTTTCGCCCGCGTTCCGATCGGGTTGGCCATGTTCGTCACCGGTCTGATCGGGATCGTGACTGTCACCGGCAACCTGAATATCCCGTTGGGCCGGCTGAAATCCGAGACCTACACGACCTTCTCCAGCTATTCCCTGTCGATTGTGCCGATGTTCCTGCTGATGGGTTATTTTGCCACGCTGGGCGGGATGTCGACGGCCTTGTTTAAGGCTGCCGAGGGCTTTTTGGGCCATCGCCGGGGCGGTGTCGCCATGGCCGCGATCGGAGCTTGCGCTGGGTTCGGGGCGATCTGCGGATCGTCGCTGGCGACGGCGGCCACGATGGGGCGCGTGGCACTGCCTGAGTTACGTCGGTATGGCTATGCCGGCGGCTTCTCGACCGCCACGTTGGCCGCCGGGGGGACACTGGGCATTCTGATCCCGCCTTCAGTCGTGTTGGTGATCTACGCGATCCTGACCGAACAGAATATCGCCAAGCTGTTTCTGGCCGCATTCATCCCCGGAGTTCTGGCGGCTTTGGGCTATGTGGTTGCGGTTTCAGTCTATGTGCGCCTTTACCCAGACAGCGCCGGAACCCGTCCTGCCGTGCCTTACCGTGAACGGTTTCGGTTGCTGCTAGACGTCTGGCCCGTGCTGGTTGTCTTTGGCGGCGTCGTCGGCGGCATTTATGCGGGGTGGTTCACGCCCACAGAAGGCGCTGCTGTGGGTGCGGCTGGAACCGGACTTATTGCGCTTGCGAATGGCGGGCTGACATGGTCGACGCTGAAAGACAGCTTCACCACCACAGCCAAATCCACCGCGATGATCTTTTTCATCATTCTGGGCGCAGGGTTTTATAACGGGTTTCTGGCGCTGACGAATGTGCCGCAGGAACTGGCGAGTTTCGTGCTGAGTCAGGGCTTCAGCCCCTGGGCAATTCTGGCTCTGATCCTGGTGTTTTACCTGATCCTGGGCTGCGTGATGGACAGCCTCAGCATGATCCTGTTGACGATTCCCATCTTCTACCCGGTCATATCCGTGCTGGATTTCGGCTTGGTCGACCTGATCGCGATGCAACATGATGCAGCCCGCGCTGCTCTGGCCGGAGCCGCCGACATTGCCCCCGACATCCGCGCCGAGGTCGAGGTCCTGATTGCCTCAGGGGCCGAGATCAGTCGCGATTTGCAGAAAGAGATCGGTATCCGAGTCACACAAGGCATGGCCGACCGCATCGCCGAAGAGCGCACAGCCATTTGGTTCGGTATCCTTGTGTTGATCGTGGTTGAGGTCGGGTTGATTACGCCTCCAGTCGGGATGAATCTGTTTGTGATCAACACGATGGACCGTGAAACCCGTATGACCGAGACCTACAAGGCCGTGCTGTTCTTTGTCGGATCTGACATCCTGCGTGTTGTCCTTTTGGTGCTGTTCCCGGCGATCACCCTATTCCTGATCCCATTTGGCTGATCTGCGCCGATTTGTGCAAGAAAATGCACAAACGCAAAAAACACTGTTGCAAACATATCCGGGAGATGTGCATTATAACGCATATTTCAGGCGTCGGGGCGGAATTTTCCAAAAACCTCGATTCGAATGATCCCCCAACGTGGCGTCCCATAGGGGAGATGGGTCGCACATCAGGGTGATTGTTTTTCCGGCAAGCAGCCGCTGGCCTGTCGAGGGGAGGAGGAACCCGTGTCAGAAAACCAGAATTCAGCCCTTTGGTTTGTGGATCGTCACCTGCGCGAAGGGCGCGGCGACAAAGTGGCCTTTCACGAGGCCGACGGGCAGCAACGCACGCTGACCTATCGCGCCCTGGCCGAGGAAAGCGCGCGGTTTGCGGGCGCGCTGGCGCGACATGACGTGCGCCGCGAAGAACGTGTGGCGATGGTTGTGCTGGACCAGATCGAATTTCCGATCCTGTTCTGGGGCGCGATCAAGGCCGGAGCCATTCCGGTGCCGATCAATACATTGCTATCCGCGCCGGTCTATGCCGCGACCCTGAACGATAGCCGCGCGACCGTCCTGATCGTATCGGCCGAGATGTGGGCCACAGTCGCACCTGCGGTCCAAGGCAATACAAATCTGCGGCAGGTGATCGTTATAGGCGACGCGCCCGATGGCACCACCAGCCTTGAGGCGTTCATGGATGGGGCCACGCCAGTGGAAACCGTCACCTCGGACAGTGATGAGGCCGCGTTCTGGCTCTATTCCTCGGGCTCGACGGGTCTGCCGAAAGGTGTGCGCCATGTGCAGTCCAGCCTTCGGGCCACCGCCGATACATTCGGGGCGCAGGTGCTGGGTATCCGTGAGGATGACGTGGTCTTTTCCGTCGCCAAGCTGTTCTTTGCCTATGGGTTGGGCAACGGGCTGACCTTTCCGCTGTCGGTTGGGGCAACGACGATCCTGCTGGGTGGCCGCCCAACGCCGGATGTGGCGTTCCAGATCATCGCCGTCCACAAGCCGACGCTCTTTTGCGGCGTGCCGACTTTCTTTGCCGCGATGAACGCACGGTTCGAGGCGGGCGATCTACAAAGCGAACCCAATCTGCGCCTGTGCACCTCGGCTGGCGAGGCGCTGCCCCGCGAGGTGGGTGAGGCATGGGAAAAGAACATGGGTGCGCAGATTGTGGATGGCGTGGGCTCGACCGAGATGCTGCATATCTTCCTGTCAAACCGGCCCGGTGACATCGTCTACGGAACCTCGGGCACAGCGGTGCCCGGCTATGACGTGCGTCTGGTCGACGAAGCTGATCAGGACGTGGCGGATGGCGAGGTGGGCGAGCTGCTGGTGCGGGGCCCGTCCTCGGCCGAAAGCTATTGGAACCGACGCGATAAATCGCGTACCACCTTCGAAGGTGAATGGACCCGGACCGGTGACAAATACGAGCGCACGCCGGAGGGTCGCTATATCTATTGCGGGCGCACGGATGACATGTTCAAGGTGTCCGGCATCTGGGTCAGCCCGTTCGAGATTGAACAGACGCTGATCGAACACCCCGCCATCCTTGAGGCCGCGATTGTAGCCCATGCCGACGAACAAGGCTTGGACAAGCCCCGCGCTTTTGTCGTTCTGAAAGATGGTCAAAGCGCGGATGCGATCGGGGATCTGAAGGACTTTGTCCAAGACCGGATTGGCAAGTGGAAATATCCGCGCTGGGTCGAGGTGGTGGACGATCTGCCCAAAACTGCAACCGGCAAAATCCAACGTTTCAAACTGAGGGAAACCGCATGATCTGGCAGGATGGCGGCTCGGGCCGCATGGATGTGAATGGCACGGAACTGGAATACGGCACCTGGGGCCCTGCGCCACAGGATGCGCCGACCATCGTGATGCTGCACGAAGGGCTGGGGTGTTTAGCGATGTGGCGGGATTTCCCGGCCGAGATTTCGGCGGCAACCGGCTTTGGTGTTCTGGCCTATTCCCGCTCGGGCTACGGCCAGTCCGGTCCAGCAGAATTGCCGCGTCCTCTGGACTACATGACCGTCGAAGCGCAGCAGGTTCTGGGTCCCGTTCTGGATCAGGCTGGTATTCAGCGGGCGGTTCTGCTGGGCCATTCCGACGGTGCGACGATTGCGGCGATCTATGCGGGTTCGGTCTCGGACCAGCGGGTGCGGGGGCTAATCCTGATGGCGCCGCATTTCTTTACCGAAGAGACGGGGTTGGCCTCGATTGCCGCCGCACGGGGGGCGTTCGATACCGGCGATCTGGCTGGGCGGCTGGCGTCTTATCACCGCGACCCGGCGGCGACGTTTAATGGCTGGTGTGATGCGTGGCTGGACCCCGGTTTCCGCAATTGGAACGTGGCGGATGTTATCGACTACCTGCGCATTCCGACGCTTGCGATTCAGGGGCGTGATGATCAGTATGGCACACTGGCTCAGATTGCCGAGGTTGAAACCCGCAGCTATGCTCCAGTCGAAACAGCCATACTGGACAATTGTCGACACGCCCCTCAGTTTGATCAACCCACAGCAACCCTGACAGCAATCGCAGAGTTCACCGCCCGGCTTGAGCGGTTGGAACAGGCAATGCCTGAAATGGCATGACCAGCGACTGTTGGCCTCCGCACGCTTACGTACCGGGTCAGACAGCGCGTCACCCCGAAGGTCTGTTTGACCCGCTGAAAACCGGCCTGTCGGATGTTGCGCCGTCGGATCTAGTGGGTACATCTGCCTGGACCAGCGGATTGGCCTTTCTGAACGAAGGGTATTTTTGGGAGGCGCATGAGGTGCTTGAGGCCGTCTGGCTGGCCTGCCCGCCCAATTCGCCAGAACGTCTGATGGTGCAGGCGGTTATTCAATACGCAAACGCCTGTCTTAAAGGCCGGATGGGGCAGCCTCGCGCGATGGCGCGGCTAATGACCCTATCCGATGATCTGGCTTGCGAGGCGGTGGACCGGGCAGGAGGGGCTGTTCTGGGTTTGAATGGTGGAATGTGCAAAATAATGCACAAAAAAGTAGACGAAGAGAGCAGAGCTGGCAAAAAATGCATCTAAAGGATGCGTTATTTTGCACTCATTCCTTTACTCGATACATGCAGCGCACTATCCTGCATGACTGAACGTAGGAGTTGCACATGACCAAGGTCATCAATTTTCAGACCGATCCATCGCAGTATCGCCATTGGCGGGTGGAATATGATGGGCCGGTTGCGAACCTGATTATGGATGTCGACGAAGATCAGGGGCTGTTCGAGGGGTATCAACTCAAGCTGAACTCTTACGATCTGGGCGTCGATATCGAACTGGCTGATATCGTGCAACGGATGCGCTTTGAACATCCCGAGGTGAAAGTGGTCGTCATGCAATCCGGTAAGGACCGGGTGTTCTGCGCGGGTGCAAATATCCGGATGCTCGGGGGGGCTGCCCACAGCCACAAGGTGAACTTCTGCAAATTCACCAATGAGACGCGCAACACCTACGAAGCCGCCGAAAAAGACAGTGGCCAGAAATATATTGCTGCCGTCAAAGGCGCCTGCGCCGGGGGTGGTTATGAGCTGGCGCTGGCCTGCAATCACATCATGCTGACCGATGACAGCACATCCTCGGTCGCGCTGCCCGAGGTGCCTCTGTTGGCGGTTCTACCCGGAACTGGTGGGCTGACGCGAGTGACGGATAAACGCAAGGTGCGGCGCGATCTGGCCGATGTGTTCTGCTCGACCGAAGAAGGGGTCAAAGGCAAGCGGGCGCTGGATTGGCGTCTGGTGGATGAGGTCGTGCCGAACTCCAAGTTCGACGCCACGGTGCAAGAACGTGCCCGCGAATTCGCCGCCGCGATGCCCAAGCCGGATGCCACTGGGGTTGCTTTGGGTCCGTTGGACAAGACGGTCGGCGAAGATGGCTCGGTCACGTATAGCCTGATTGAGGTGGCTGTTGATCGGGATGCCCGCAAGGCGACCGTGACGATCAGTGGCCCGGATGCCGACGCGCCGCAGGACATGGCCGCGTTCACGGCGCAGGGGGATCAGGCCTATCTGTTGCGGCTGGCGCGCGAACTGGACGACGCCATCCTGCACCTGCGCCTGAATGAGATGGAGTTGGGGCTTCTGGTCTTCCGCACCCAAGGCGACCCCGAGCTGTTCCAGGCGCATGAGGCGCTGTTGTTGGCCAACCGTGACCACTGGTTGGCCAACGAGGTGCTGCAGTATTGGAAGCGCCTAATGAAACGGATCGACGTCACATCACGGTCGATGTCAGCGCTGGTCGAACATGGCTCGTGCTTTACCGGTATTCTGGCCGAAATCCTGTGGGCGGTGGATCGCACATATATGATGGAAGACGAGTTCGAAGGCGACAATCGTCCCTTGGCGACGGTCACTCTGACTGATGCGAATTTTGGACCTTTGCCCATGGGCAATGACCTGACCCGGCTTGAAACCCGGTTCTACGGCACGCCCGATGCGGCGGGCCAGATGGAAGACCATAAAAACACCTCGCTGGATGCCGAAGCTGCCGACAAGCTGGGCCTTGTGACGATGATCCTGGATGACATCGACTGGGAAGACGAGATCCGCATCTTCGAGGAAGAGCGCGCCTCATTCAGCCCCGATGCAATGACCGGGATGGAAGCGAACCTGCGTTTCGCGGGCCCCGAAACCATGGAAACCCGCATCTTTGGCCGCCTGACCGCATGGCAGAACTGGATTTTCAACCGTCCCAATGCAGTGGGTCCCGATGGCGCGTTGCAACGGTACGGCACCGGGTTGCGCGGCGAATATGACATGGAACGTGTGTGACAGGTTCCGTCCGAGCTTCATCAGGAGAAAGATATGCTAGACGTCATCAACGTAAGTTACGACACTCAGATCCCCAACAATGTCGGCCTGAGTCAGGACCGCAAGGTACTGAAAGCGCTTGAGAAATGGCATCCCGGCTATATCGACTGGTGGAACAGGCTGATCCCACAGAACTTTCAGGAATCCATGGTCTATCTGCGCACTGCCGTCAGTGTTGACCCCAAAGGCTGGGCCAAGTTCGACTATGTGAAAATGCCGGAATACCGTTGGGGCGTTTTGCTGGCCCCGCAGGTCGAAGAGCGCATCATTCCAATGGGTGAGCATAAGGGTGAGAAAGCATGGCAGGAGGTGCCGGGCGAATACCGCAACATGCTTAAACGTCTGATTGTCATTCAGGGCGATACCGAGCCGGGCTCGGTCGAACAGCAGCGGTTCTTGGGTCTGACTGCGCCATCGCTTTATGACATGCGGAACCTGTTTCAGGTCAACGTGGAAGAAGGCCGCCACCTGTGGGCGATGGTTTATCTGCTGCAGAAATACTTTGGCAAGGACGGCCGGGAAGAGGCGGATGACCTGCTGATCCGGTCCTCGGGCTCCGAAGAAGCGCCGCGGATGCTGGGCGCCTTTAACGAAGAAACACCCGATTGGCTGTCCTTCTTCATGTTCACCTATTTCACCGACCGTGACGGCAAAATGCAGCTGGAAAGCCTTGCGCAATCTGGGTTTGATCCGCTCAGCCGGACATGCCGCTTTATGCTGACCGAAGAGGCCCACCATATGTTCGTGGGCGAAACAGGTGTCAGCCGTATCGTGCAACGCACCTGCGAGGCGATGAACGAGGCCGGTTTGACCGACCCCTACGATATCGGCAAGGTCCGCGATCTGGGCGTGATCGACCTGCCGACGATCCAGAAAAAGCTGAACCTGCACTATTCGCTGTCGCTGGACTTGTTCGGGCAGGAGGTCTCGACCAATGCCGCCAACGCCTTCAACGCGGGTATCAAGGGCCGGTATATGGAGAACCGTATCGACGACGACCACATGCTGCAAAGCGACACCTATGCGGTGAAATCCATCGTTGATGGGGCGATCGTGACTCAGGACGTGCCTGCACTGACCGCGATCAACATGCGGTTGCGCGACGACTATGTCCGAGATGCCTCGGGCGGTGTCGGGCGCTGGAACAAGATCATCCAGAAAGCCGGGATCGAGTTCAACTTGGCCCTGCCAGACGAGGCGTTCCACCGCCAGATCGGCGTCTTTGCCGCGATTAAGGCCAATCCCGAAGGTGATATCATCTCTGAGGCGGAGTGGGCCGCGAATGCCGACAAATGGCTGCCTTCCAAAGAAGATGGGGCTTATATCCAGTCGCTTATGGTGCCGTGCTATGAGCCCGGCAAATACGCAGGCTGGATCTCGGCCCCGAAGGTTGGGATCGATAACAAGCCCGGCGATTTCGAATATGTGAAACTGCACATGGCCTGATTTTGGGCCTGTTTGGCAGGGCGGTGGGGATCTCCACTGCCCGCCGCATCTTGCCAGCCAACGCGGGAAGGATATGGATAATGCCAGCGGAACGCTCCGCACTCAGCGTAGACAAGGCCGAGGTACAGCCCAATCACTCGGTGATCCGGGGGCGTTGTCTTGGCTGTGACACCTGCACCGGCATCTGCGCAACACTTATCGACGCCATGACCCTTCCCGCCCTTATCCAGCGACGGCATAAATCATGAACAAACCCATCAAACAGCACCTGATCGACCCGGAAATCTGTATCCGTTGTTACACCTGCGAGATGACCTGCCCCGAACAGGCTATCGAACATGACGACAACAACGTGGTTGTAAACGCGGACCTGTGCAATTTCTGCATGGACTGCATCCCGGTCTGCCCGACCGGATCAATCGACGAATGGCGCGTGGTGACCGAGCCCTACAGCCTCGAACAGCAATATGAGTGGGAGGAGTTGCCGGAACAGGAGGATCTGGGCTCGGATGACGCCGACACCGGGATTGAGGCGCTGGATGATGCGATGGCCGCGTTGCTGGCCGATGCCCATAAGGGTGCGGGGGGCAAATCCAAGGCCCCGGCCACGGCGTCGAAACCCACGATCAATCTGTACAACTTGGGCAAACCTGTTCAGGCCGTTGTGCAGGGCAACTACCGCCTGACCGAGGCGTCCTCGGACAGTGACGTGCGCCATATCATTCTGGATTTTCAGGGCCACCCGATGCCGGTTCTGGAAGGTCAGTCGATCGGGATCATCCCGCCCGGCACCACCGGCGAAGGGCAGCCGCACCTTCCGCGGCTTTACTCCGTGTCCAGCCCGCGCGATGGCGAACGACCCGGTTTCAACAACGTCTCACTGACCGTCAAACGCGAAGAGGGCGGCGTTTGCTCGAACTATGTCTGTGATCTGAAAAAGGGTGATGCGGTCAATGTCACCGGCCCGTTCGGGTCGACCTTCCTGCTACCCGACGACCCGGATGCGCGTATCCTGATGATCTGCACCGGCACCGGCTCGGCCCCGATGCGCGCCTTTACCATGCGCCGTCAGCGCAAGGTGGGCACGATCCACGGTGGTATGACGATGTTCTTCGGGGCGAGAACGCCTGACAGCCTGCCCTATTTCGGGCCTTTGCAGAAAGTGCCCAAGACGCTGTTGGATCAGCATCTGGTATTCAGCCGGCAAGAGGGTCAGGACAAGGAATATGTTCAGGACAGGATGCTGGCCAAACGGGACATCGTCGCCGATCTGCTGCAAGATCCCAACAGCTATGTCTATATCTGCGGCCTGCGGGATATGGAGGACGGGGTCGAGCAAGCTCTGACTGAAATCTCGGCGGGCGTTGGACAGGACTGGACCGCGCGGCGGGATCAGATGCGCGACGCTGGTCGGTACCACGTGGAGACCTATTGATGTCGGCCCGGCCAGCCTCGGCCTATCGACATGATATCCGGGTGACATGGGGCGATTGCGACCCGGCGCGCATCGCCTATACCGGGCGCCTGCCATGGTTCACGCTGGATGCGATCAACGCCTGGTGGGAAGAGCATCTGGGTCAGGGCTGGTATCAGCTGGAACTGGACCGCAATGTCGGCACGCCCTTCGTCCGGCTTGAAATGGATTTCAAAGCCCCGGTCACGCCCCGGCACACGCTGGCTTGTCACGTATGGCCCAGCCGGTTGGGCACATCCTCCATCACGTTTCGCGTCGATGGCGAACAGGATGGCCAACTGTGCTTTTCGGCCCAGACCGTCAGCGTCTTCATCGTGGCAGACGCGTTTGAAAAACGCCAACCTCCGCAGGATATCCAAGACCTGTTGGCTCCGTTTTTGCGTGACGCGGAGCAGACCGGGACATAACCGTTTTCCTTTTTGGTCCGGCGAACGTATTGTGCATTATTATACACATTCGGAATTGCGAAACATGGCGGAAATTACAACCTTCAGCGGGGTGTCGACCCAGATTGACACAGATTCCGAGATCGAACGCAGCATCTTGGCGCTGATGGTGCAGGTGGGCGAACGGGTCCGCAGCGCGCGTGAACGCAAAGGCATTTCTCGTCGGGTTCTGTCCGAAAGCTCGGGCGTGTCACAGCGCTATCTGGCGCAGCTTGAATCCGGGACGGGGAATATTTCGATCGGGTTGCTGCAACGTGTGGCGCATTCGTTGGATCACCGGATCGAGTGGTTCGTGGGTGCCGAAGATCCGTGGAACTCCACCAGCCTGCGCGTGGCCGAATTGTTCTCTGCCGCCGATAGCGAAACACGTGATCAGGTGTTGCAGGCGCTCTCGCCGGGCAGCGATCAGGGTGGAAGGGCACAGCGCGTCTGTCTGATTGGCTTGCGCGGTGCGGGGAAATCGACGCTTGGTAAACTTGCGGCTGAACAACTGGATGCGCCGTTTTTGGAGCTGAACAAAGAAATCGCCCTGCATGGCGGAATGCCGATTGACGAGATCCTCGCCCTTTACGGGCAGGAAGGCTATCGCAAGCTTGAGGCCGGGTCTTTGGATCGGGTCATCGAAAACTATGACCGCGTGATCCTGGCCGTGGCCGGTGGCATCGTGTCCGAGCCCGAGACGCTCAACAAGTTGCTGTCCAGTTTCCATACGATTTGGCTGAAGGCCTCGCCGCAGGAGCATATGGACCGGGTGCGCGCGCAGGGTGATGAGCGGCCCATGGCGGGCAATGCCGACGCGATGGAGCAGCTGACCTCGATCCTGGCCAGCCGCGAGGTTCTTTATGCGCGGGCGCGGTTCATGCTGGACACGTCGGGGCGGGCGCTGGACCAGTCGCTGGATGAATTGGTGACGATGATCCGGACGCAAAAGCTGTTGGATGCGTGACCTAGGTCTATATCCGCACATAAGTGAACTATAACGCAGAAGGAGCCGATGATGGCCGTGGATGTCTGGCGTCAGGGGGCCGTCGGGTTTGTCAGGCTGAACAACCCGCCTGTGAATGCCATCGGTCTCAGCGTTCGCCAGGGCCTGTGGGATGCGTTGGCTTGGGTTCAGGCACAGAAAGGTCTGTCGCGGGTGGTACTGCATGGATCGCAGCGCGCATTTGCTGCGGGTGCGGATGCGCGAGAGTTTGACGCGCCGCCAGTTGCGCCGCATTTGCCGGAAATTTTGCATGGGATCGAGGCCTCGGACGTGCCTTGGGTTGCGGCGATCACGGGGGTTGCGTTGGGCGGTGGGTGCGAACTGGCGCTGGCCTGCCGCTATCGGATCGCGGCGCCGGGTATCCGGATTGGCCTGCCCGAGGTGACGCTGGGCGTGGTGCCCGGCGCGGGCGGAACGCAACGCATGCCGCGCTTGATCGGGATTGCGGCTGCGGTTGATTTGATTGCAACCGGCAAGCCCCTCACCGCTGAACAGGCCGAAGCCTTGGGGCTGGTGGATGGTATCGCAGAGGATCCGGTGGATGTTGCGCAACATTTGGATATAGGCGCGCTGGAGCTGTCTTTACCGCCCGGATTACGGGACCGGCCCGCCGCAGATGATACGGCGATTGCGGCCGCGCGCGCCGATGTCACGCAGCGGATGCCCCACCAGATCGCGCCGCCTCGGGCGATTGATCTGGTGGCCCTGTCCGCCACAACCCCTTTGTCGGACGCAATGGCCCAGGAACGCGCGGCGTTTCTGGACCTGCGGCAAGGCGCACAAGCCCGCGCCCTGCGCCATATCTTCTTTACGGAACGCGCTGTGCGTGGGCAGGACGCCCCCAGCACTAGCCACATCGCAAATCGCATTCTCGCGCGGTACCACGAAGCGGCGGATACGGTGCTGATGGATGGCTCGACCCCGTGGGAGGTGGACGAGGCCATGGTCGAATTCGGCTTTACCATGGGTCCGTACGAGGCGCAGGACCTGACCGGTGTGGACACTGCTCTAGCCAATCGTCGCGAAAACGCCCCGCGCGACCCGAACCGCCGATATATTCCCATCGCGGACCGGATGCTCGAGCTGGGCAAGCTGGGCAAAAAGGTCGGAGCAGGCTGGTATCGATATCCCGGCGGGGGTGGGAAGGTTGACGACCCGATCGTGGCCGACCTGGCATTGGAGGAAGCACATTTCGCAGGGATCACCCGCTGTGACTATTCTGAAGAGGAGATCAGGGACAGGCTGCTATGTGCGATGATCAACGAAGCGGTTGGTCTGCTTGACGAAGGAATTGCCTTATCCGCTCGAAGTATTGATCTTGTTACCGTAAGAAGCTGTGGCTTCCCACGGTGGCGTGGTGGGTTGATGTTTTATGCGGATACGATCGGGGCTGAAGCTATCTTGGCGCGTCTGGATACCTATGCGAACGAAGACAGTTTGGTTTGGGAACCCAGCCCTTCCCTGCGATGTTGCGTGGAAAACAACTTCTGCCTGTCTGACCGGTTTCCGACCAAGTTACACTTAGAGACCCACAGTTAAACTTATCTGTTTAGAAAAGATCAGACGTTCGGGATTGTTGGAAGAAGAGTTCTCATGAACTGAGGAAGAGATGTCAAAACAGCGGCTTGAGCCCGGAGTGGGCTTTCTGAATTCGCCAGTTTTGAGAGAAATAGGCCCGTTTTTCAGGTCGATCCCCAGACGCCGGAATTCACTGCTTGTGCCGATGTTCTGTGCATTCGCATAGGAACAAGGTTAAACGCCCGGAAAGGTAATACGACGCGAGTGATTAGGCGTCACGGAGTCATCAACCAAACAGCGTTTTCTGGTTTGCTAAACACTGTATGAGATAGTCATAAACTGTGCGAAAGGGATTTGATCTGTTCTGGCTGTTCATCTCCCGAACGAGGGCTAAGATGTCGCCATGTCCAAGTTCAGACCGCGCATTCCACATGATTATTTCCCGCCTTTTGGTGGGCTGAAATCCTTCTACGAAGTTGCTTTGACCGGCAGCGCCGTCAAGGCAGCGGAACGCTTGCAAGTTTCGGCGTCGTCTATCAGCCACCAGGTCAAGTCGCTTGAATCCGAACTGGGGGTCCGGTTGGTCGAAAACCGCAAGGGACGTCTGTTTCTGACCGCCGATGGCGCACAGTTTTTTGATCAGATCAAAGGGCCGATGTCCGAGATACTGCGCGCGACCGAGGCCATCCGTTCGATGCCGGGGCGCAAGCGGATATCTTTGACTCTGACGCCGTCTTTTGCAGCCGGCTGGCTGTTGCCGAGGCTTTCCGATCTTGAACGTAGCCACCCCGATCTTGAGGTCAATTTGGTCACCACAACACGTGTGGTTGATCTAGAACGGGAAAATGTTGATCTGGCAATCCGGCGGGGAATGGGCGAGTGGCCTCAAACGGTTGTAACTCCGCTTATGCGCGAAGTCATCGTGCCCGTGATGTCGCCTGCGTTTGCTCAGACGATTGGGGGTATGGCGCTGGCGGAAGTTTTGAAAACCCAGCGGGTTTTGGCAAATACGACCGTGGATGCAGAATGGGATCACTGGTGCCAGGCGCGGGGGTTTCAACCTCCGGCGGCCAATCAGCGGTATAGTCTTGAAACCTATGAATTGACGATTCAGGCGGCACAGGACGGTTTGGGTATTGCGTTGGGCCGCAGACCGCTGGTGGATTCTTTGCTTTCGGCTGGCGTTCTGTGCGCGCCTTTTGATCTGCCCGACGCCGACAATATCGGCTATTATGTTGCGCGGCCCGATGGTGCCATGCGGTCCGATGTCAAGCGGTTCCATGACTGGTTGCTGACGCAAAGGAATTGAATTTTTTTCAACTCTTGCTGAGGTTTTTGCAGTACAAACCTGTTCCTTCGCAACCTAGGTTCAAACTAAGGTTTGCAGGAGTTTGGCGATGGCCCAGCACAGTGACATTCAGCGCAACGGCCCCCTGTCGGGCATTAGGGTCATTGATCTGACCGCCGTTGTCTCCGGCCCCATGAGCACGATGATCCTTGCCGATCAGGGAGCCGATGTAATCAAGATCGAACGCGCCGACGGCGACTTTACCCGTCACGTGGCGACTCGCCGAGGGGGACATTCGGCCTCTTACCTGAACAATAACCGCAACAAACGCTCGGTGGTGGCCGATCTGAAAAATCCCGATGATATCGCCATGATCAAGACGCTGGTGCAGGACGCCGACGTGTTTATCCAGAATTTCCGCCCCGGTGTCGTGGATCGTCTTGGGCTTAGCTATGAAGTGCTGAGTGTGCTCAACCCCCGGCTGGTCTATATGTCCATTTCCGGGTTCGGGTTCGACGGACCTTTGGCCAATAAGCCTGTCTATGACCCGCTGATACAGGCGTTATCGGCGCTGACCACGGTTCAGGCCGGATCGGACGAGGAGCGTCCGCGTCTGGTCCGCACGATCCTGCCCGACAAGCTGACGGCGGTACAGGCCAGTCAGGCGGTGACCGCCGCGCTGTTTGCCCGCGAACGCACAGGAAAGGGCCAGAAGGTCACGCTGTCGATGCTGGACACAGTGGCGGCTTTCCTCTGGGCCTCGGACATGAACGGCCACACCTTTGTGGGCGATGAGATGGAGGTTGAGGCCAGCCAGTCTTTCCATGATTTGATCTATGAGGTGAAAGGCGGATACCTCAGTATTTCGATCATGCAGAACAAACATTGGGAGGCTCTGGCCCATGCCACAGGTCGCCCTGATATCATCGACGACGAACGCTTTAAAACGACCGAGTTGCGCGACATCAACCGGGACGCGCGGCTGGACTTGACGCAAGAGATGGTGCGTGACCTTGACCGTGACACGTTGTTGACTGCATTGGAAGAGGCGGGTGTCCCCTGTGCCCCTGTCCTGACACGACGCGAGATGCGCCAACATCCGCAGCTCGAGGCCAATGGTATGTTCGTCGAATATGACCACCCGACTGCCGGTCGCCTGCGGCAGACCCGGCCGGCTGCCGTGTTTCATGGTACTCCGGCGACCGACTTGCGCCCCGCGCCGGAACTGGGCGAACACACTGCCGAGGTCCGCGCGAGCCTGACCCCAAACCCTCTGGCGGATGCATCATGATTGACTTCTATTACTCCCCCACACCGAACGGTTGGAAAGTCGCGATCATGCTGGCCGAAACTGGTTTGGATCATCGCACCATTCTTATGAACCTGCGCGGTGGCGACCAGTTCCAACCCGACTTTCTGGCAATCAGCCCAAACGCCAGGATGCCGGCCATTCTGGACCATGACGCAGACGGTGGCCCGCTGAGTGTTTTCGAAAGCGGCGCCATCATGTTGCACCTGGCAGATCGCAGCGGCCAATTCGGCCCCGAAACCCCACGCGAGCGGATCGCCTTTACCGAATGGCTGTTCTGGCAGGCAGCCAATCAGGGTCCGATGGGCGGTCAACTGAGCCACTTTGTGAACTATGCGCCGAAGGACCAGCCCTATTCCCACAAGCGATACAAGGGCGAGTTCGAACGGTCTCTGGCGGTCCTAGAGAACCGGCTTGAGGGGCGCGAGTATATGTTCGACCGCTATACGATCGTAGATATGATGTGTTTTCCGTGGGCCTTCATCGCGAAACCTTTGGGCGTTTCACTGGATGCTTTTCCAAACGTTGCCGCCTGGCGTCAACGGATCAAGGCACGCCCTGCCGTTCGTGATGCGATCAACCTGCACAAAAACGCTCAGTTCACGGGCAAAGCCACGGCGCAGCAGAACGAAACCCTGTTCAATCAATCGGCCGCCCACCTGATGCCAACAAAAGAGAAATCCCAATAAAACCAGAACCATCAGCAAGGAGACACCAATGCCCAAGATCGAAGGAAGCTGCCTGTGCGGACAGGTCACCTATAGTTCCAGCGCCGATGAGCCTGCCATGATGGTCGTCTGCCATTGTCCGGATTGCCAGCGGCAAAGCGGCTCGGCCTATTCGACCAATGTGCTGGTGCCGACCGCGTCGATCGCATTCGAGGGTGACAGCCGCAGGACCTATGTGATGAACGGGGCATCCGGGCAGCCGGTGACCCGTAATTTCTGCGGCAATTGCGGCTCGCCCCTGTCGACCGAGATGCCGGCCTTTGGTGACCTTGCGGCGGTAAAGGCCGGGACGTTGCAGGACAGTTCATGGGTCAAGCCCTCGATCCAGATCTGGTGCAATTCTGCGCAACCCTGGGGCCCGGTTTCGGATGATATGGACAAAGCGCCGGCCAATCCGGGTTAAACGTCTGATTTGACACCCTGGCCCGTGCCTGATGAGATCATGCGCGGGTCATAGTTAAAACGAGCAGGACATTGCCTTATGAAAGTTGCCGCTGTTCAGGCCGCTCCGGTCTTTCTTGATCCACAGGCCAGCACGGACAAGCTGATCGCCCTGCTGCGGGATACCGCATCCAGTGGGGCCGAATTGGTTGTCTTCCCCGAGGTGTTTTTGTCCGGCTATCCCGTATGGCTGCGCGCCCCGAGCGTGGCCCATAATGACGAGCTGCTGAAGATCGGGCATGTGGCCTATCTGAAGTCCGCGATTACGACCGACGGCCCCGAGATTGCTGCGATCTGTGCCGAGGCAACTGACCTTGGCGTTGCCGTCATGACCGGGATCGTTGAACGGGCTGGTTCGGGCGGTTCGGTTTATGCCTCGTTGGTGACAATCCTGCCCGACAAGGGTGTCGTGAATGTGCATCGCAAGCTCAAGCCGACGTTTCACGAAAGGCTGCTATGGGCCGATGGGGATGGGCATGGTCTGGCTGTTCAGGATTGGAAAGGCATCCGGGTCGGCGGTTTGAATTGCTATGAAAACTGGCAGCCTCTGGCCCGGCAAGCGCTGTACCAGCAGGGAGAACAGTTGCATATCGCAACATGGCCAGGTGATCTGGACGTAACCGACCACATCACACAATTCATCGCGATGGAGGGGCGAGTTTATGTTGTTTCGGTTTCGGGTCTGCTGCGCAGCAGTGACATTCCTGACAGCTTCCCCTTGCGAAAACACGTAACCGAGGGGCGCGATGTCATCAACGACGGCGGTAGCATGATCGCGGCACCCGGTGGCAAATTGATTGCGGGCCCAGTCACGGGCGAAGAGATCACGCTCTATGCTGAGATCGATGTGGATCAGGTTATCGCCGCACATCTGAAACTGGACCCGGCAGGGCATTACAGCCGTCGCGACATCCTTAGCCTCAACCATAGCAAACAGCGGTTGGACTAACGGCAGCGGTCAGGCAGAGCCGAAGGTTTCATAGTGGATTTGGCTTCCGTCTATTCCGGCAGCTTCTAAACCTGACTTCAGATCAGTCACGAATCCGGCGGGACCGCAAAGCATGTAAAGCGCATCCGCACCGGCATCGAGCGCCAGAACCTCTGCGGCCGTGATACGGCCTTCTGCGTCGAAATCACGACCAACCAGATCGCTGCTTTCGGGCTGGCTGAAAAACACGCGTTTCCGTGCGCCGCGGGTCGCCGAGATCAGGCGGTCTGTTTCTTGGGACAGTGCATGGTGACGACCGTTGCGTGCGCCATGCACGAACCATACCTGGCGTCCGGTATTCTGTTGCGCCAACCGATGCAGCATGGCCATCATTGGTGTCAAACCAACACCCACGCTGACCAGAACCAAAGGGCGTGTTGAATCAGGTATCAGAAAATCACCAGCCGGAGGGCGGGCTTCGATCGTGTCTCCTATTTTGATGCTGTCGTGTAGGAATTGCGATGCAGCCCCACCTGGCTCGCGCTTTACAGTGATCCGGTAAGTGTCTTCACCGGGTTTGCCCGACAGGGAATAAGACCGACGTATCTTTACATCATGCGCAGGTATTTCGAGGGCGATCGGCAAATGCTGCCCGGCTTGAAAGGGTGACAGAGTATCGCCCTCGGCCGGAGCGAGGTGGAACGATGTGATCCCCTCGGCCTCGGATTTCTTGTCGACTACGGTCAGGTTTTGCGACGGGGCAGGGTCCGTTGACCAACGTAACGAAAGTGCCTCGGTCCGTTCAATCACCGCGTCGATCGTAACGTCGATCATGCGCAAAATGTTTGGATCACGCGCTTCTTCGGGCGCCCAGTCGATCTTGGCGCGCCCGGTCAGATGCAAAAGTCCACCGGTTGCGAAATCGACAAACAACAATCCGACACGGGGGTCCTGCAGCAGATTTCCAATCGTGTTGAAAAAGTTGTTCCCGGAATAATCCGGTATGCGCAACCGGGTTGGGCTGATCACGCGCACGAACCCCGGCTCGCCGCCTCTATGCGAAGCGTCGTACCCATCCGAGGCCGCCTTTTGCGGGGCGTGATGACCGGACCCTAGGAAAAGCGTGTCAGCGGCACGGATGCGAGCGATTTGGCCGGGGCTGAGATGGTCGGATTCTTGGGCTTCTGTGGGCACGGTTCTCGGCGCGCGCCACCAATCGCGTTCATTGATGTACTGCGGGCAGTTTCCGAACGTTTGGCGAATGTCTATGATCAGCCCTTGGTCCGAACGTCGGGTCCGGCCGCTAAGACGGTTGCGGCGTCTTGTGGCCAGTTCGATCCCGACCACCCCAATATCGGTCTCTTCCTGCAGGCAGTGTGCCAGAGGATCCAGCGGGTCAACTTGTGTATCCAACGTCAGGCGTTCCGGATCAGGAGACCCGATGAACCCATCAGGCCCTTCGATGATTGTTGCCCAGACCTGACCTTCCAAGTCATCTGAGGCGACGACGAGAAACGGTTGCGCCTGATAGAACGTACGGTGCTGTTCGGGCATGAAGTCGCGTATATAGCGTGTTCCGATGGTGGCAATATTATCCGCGCCCGCGCGTTTTTGTGCGGCCAGTTCACCGGCATGGAATGGGGTATCTGCGTCGACCATCGGTTCACTCCTTCTTTATTTCCCAACACTGGGAACCCTTGCCCGAAGCTCTTTACACTCAAGTTTCGGGCAGGTTTGGTTCAGGCCACGAGGCCCGCAGCGGTGGAGGGCATCGGTTCAAAGCCATCCAGGGCCTCGAAACGCGCGATCCAGGCCCGTACGTTCGGGTAAGGGTCAAGCGAGACATTCCCCTCGGGCGCGTGGGCGGTGTAGGAATAGCCAGCTACATCTGCAATGGTCGGGCGGTCGCCAACCAGCCAATCACGCCCCTCAAGGCCATTTTCTAGCTTTTTCATTGCCTTGTCTGCGGTGGCCGCGGCAAAATCAGCATCCAACGGAGCACCAAAGACTGTAATCAAACGTGCAGCACATGACCCAAATGCAATTTCACCTGCGGCAAGGGTCAACCATTTCTGGACAGCAGCTTCTCCGACTGGATCGCTGGGCATCCAGTCAGACGCATATTTCCGGGCAAGGTAGACCAGAATTGCGTTCGAATCCGATACGACGACATCGCCATCTTGCAAGACCGGCACTTGACCGTTTGGGTTCATGTCCAGAAATTCTGGTGTCTTGTGCTCTCCGGCAGCCAGATCAACAAAGATGGCCTCGTGCGCAATTCCTGCGAGCTGGGCGAAGACCAAAGCACGATGCGCGTGACCTGATTTCGGGAAATGGTGGATACGAACTGCGTTGGACATCTGTTGGCTCCTGTCATTCATAAGCTGTGTCTGACGGACAGATAACTCTTGCGAAGTTGGATGATAATTGTCAGGTTTTGCGAATAATTAGGCCCTGAAAGGGCGCAATGAAATGGACAAGATTGATCGAATGCGCGCATTCGCGCTGGTGGCAAAAAATGCCTCTTTCACGTTGGCGGCGCAGCGGATGGGGCGTTCATCTCGACTGGTCAGCAAATATGTTGCTGATCTGGAAGAGGCATTGGGCGTGCAGCTTTTGAACCGTACGACACGCAGCGTATCCCTGACAGATGCGGGTGCGACGTATCTGGCAATGTGCGAACCGCTGCTGGATGGGTTTGACGAACTTGAGGAAACAGTCCGAAACGCCCAGAAATCACTGCGCGGCGTAATCCGGATTTCTGCGCCGACCGGCTTTGGCTCGGTGCGGCTTGCGCCGTCACTTGCGGCCTTTGCAACACAGCACCCCGAGGTCGAGATTGACCTGAACCTGTCCGACCGCAGGGTGTCGATCATTGATGAGGGTCTGGACCTCGCTATCCGGATAGGTCCGATGCGCGACAGTTCACTGAAAGTGCGTCAACTGGGGCAAATGCCTTTAATCGTATGCGCATCCCCCGCGTATCTGGACCGCGCAGGCACGCCGACAGACCCACGCGCCCTGGCGACACATGACTGCATTCTTGACGGGAACATGTCCGAGCCCGGGCTGTGGCGGTTCGATATCAAAGGCGAAGATGTGGCGGTTCCGGTAAGCGGACGGTTGCGCGCCAATGCCCCCGCAGCTTCGGCGCGTCTTGCGATGGATGGTGTGGCGATCGCACGATGTCCTGCTTACACAGTAGCTGAGGCTCTCAGGTCGGGTGCTTTGATCGAACTGTTTTCTACTTACCGTGTGGCACCTTATGTCGTCGCCGCTCTTTTCCCGCAAAATCGCCGTATGACGACCCGCGTCCGGCACCTGATCGACCACCTTGCAAACGACGACCTCATCACAAACGCAGGCGCGTGACCAGGCGGGGGGATTTGTCTAAGGTCATCTCAGACAATGAACTTGCGGAACGTATTTGCCAAGGCTGCGTTACTTGCCAGAAAAGAGCCTGACGAGAAGATGTCTTGATCCGGCCAAAGCGGCTGCACGACCCCTTTGGCTTCCTGTACCAACAGAATTCCTGCAGCAATGTCCCACGGGCCCAGGTTCCGCTCCCAGTACCCTTCAAGCCGCCCGACGGCGACATAGGCAAGATCAAGGGCCGCAGCGCCGTTTCTGCGAATACCGGCACACTCTGGCATAAGTCGTTCAAGGTCCTGAAGGGCAGGTTTCAGATAGGTCACACGCCCCCCGGCAGGGACGCCAGTGGCAAACAAAGCTGCGGTCAGATCACCTTCGCCGCTGACCGTTATCTGTCGCCCGTTCAAAAATGCGCCGCAGCTGCGTTCGGCTGTGAACATTTCGGCTTTCTGGGGATCGTAGATCAACGCAGCCAGTACATCGTCGCCATCACATAACGCTATGGATATGGCCCAATGGGGAATACCCTTGAGGAAATTCGTCGTCCCGTCCAACGGATCCACCACCCATTGCAAAGCCGTTCCGATGCCCGCGCGCGTGCCAGTCTCTTCACCGAGCCAACCATACTTGGGATAGGTCGCGGTCAGGTGCAGATTGATTTCCGCTTCTGCCGTGCGATCTGCGTCGGATACGAAATCGCCTTTGGATTTTTGCGAAATGTTTAGCGTGTCGCGGGTCTTGAAGGCTTGTTGCAACCCGGCCCCGGCGCAAAGCGCGGCCCGTGCCATCGCTTGCATGTGTTCAGACGCCTTGGGCGACAGCCAAGGAGTAACTTCCTGCGGCAACGTCATCTGTTGGAATACCGTATTCTATGGCAGAGGGTCGATGGATCTTCCAGAATAGACCCGTAGTTCTCGGGAAGATCTGCGAAATCAGTTTCACCCGAAATCAATACGTCCAGAACTGGGTCTGCCAACAGGTCAACCGCCTTGGTTAGCCGCTTTTTGTAGTCCCAGCGCGCTCCCATATGTGCGGGGATACGACCGACTTGGCTGCTGATGATCCGCAACCGCCTTTGATGGAACTGGGCACCAAGCGGCACGGTCGTGAGGTGATCACCATACCAACTGGCTTCGATGATTGTTGCTTCGACACCGGCAGCGTTTATTGCTGTCGCCAATCCGCTTGAGGTGGCTGAGGTGTGGATGACCATGTCTGCGTCTTCGGGCACGTTTTCGGGGGTGGCAAAAGCACAACCCAACTGTCCGGCAAGCGCGGCCTTGTCCGGGTCGATGTCCACTATGCAAACCTCGGTTCCGGGCGTTCTGGCACACAGGTATCCGGTCAGCGCGCCGACAACACCGCCGCCAACAATGGTCACTTTGCTGCCTGCGCAAACGCCCGCGTCCCACATGATGTTCAATGCTGTTTCCATATTGGCCGCCAACACGGCGCGGGCAGGAGGAACGGATGGATTGATCGAAATGGCCGCATGTGAGGGTATGCTGAACCGTGTCTGGTGGGGATATAGCGCGAATACAGTCTCACCCTCACGCGGTCCGGATTGAACGGTGCCAACAGCCGAGTAGCCATATTTGACGGGGAAGGTGAAATCGCCTTGCTGAAACGGCGCACGCATGGTGTCATGTTCGCTGCGCGGTACCTGACCGTGAAACACAAGCCGTTCGGTGCCCCGGCTGATGCCCGAGAACAGGGTGGACACTTGTATATGGTCCGGGCCATCAAGGATGTCCGTTTCGCGTATTTCAGTGCTAGCGGCTTTAGTAATCCATAAAGCCCGTGTTGGCGGTTCTGGGTTGGCGGTCATTGTTTATAGTTCAACTTATTCGCGTTAGGACGCATGAGCAGCGGTCCGGCAGGGTAAGGGGTAGGTAGCCACTTGTTCATGTCGAGGTTCCAGTGTGCAGTCAAACAGCACGTCAGTACCCAAACCATAGACGTCCGTCTTAGGCCGAAGGGCCTGCGCCAGGCTAGCGACCGGTGATGTGGTCAGCCCTTGTGGTCCGGCCCCAATCAATAGGGGTGCAACCGCGACATGCAGCCGGGTCAGCAGCCCTGCTTCAAGAAACTGAGCAATCGTGATGCCGCCACCTTCGATCAAGACGCGTTTCAATCCACGCTGACGCAAGGCGCTCAGGATTTGTGCCGGCGAAATCCAATGGGTGCGGGGCAACTTGACCACTTCGATATGGTCAGGACGCGGTGCATCTACCGATTGGATGACTATGCACCGGGCGTTCATGTCCTGCATCAGACCGATATCGTTTGGCATCCTCCCGTTTGGGTCAATGATCACGCGGACCGGATTTTGTCCTTTTACGAGGCGAACGGTGAGGCGTGGGTTGTCATGCAGTGCAGTTTTAACGCCGATCACAACCGCATCCGACAAAGCCCGTAGACGGTGTAAATGTACCAGCCCTTCACGACCAGAGATGTCTTTGGCATCGCCCGAAACAGTTGCAATCCGTCCGTCCAGTGATTGCCCGATCTGCCCGATCACCTGACCCGAGGGATTCGGCTGTGCTAACGCTCCATAGACAGAGATGGCCCGCTTTTCGCCTTCCGTCCAATCCGGATCGCACAGACAACCATGACCCGCTCGAACGGCAAGAATGCGGTCCCAAACCCTGGGTGTTACGTCAATGTCGTGCATTGGTTTCTCCGCATTCTGTATAGAGTTGAGCGACTGTCATCGTGGTACCGATAAGTGGTCAGTGTGCCCAATCGTCCCAAGCGTTTCTGCGACCGCGCCCCGCCTGTCTATTCCCCAATCGAGGGCGTGTTTCTCGCCCGCCTCGTGGGCTGCCTGCGCGATTCCGTCTAAAACTGCGTCATGCAGTTGAGTCTCTTGCGGCCCCAACCGCCACGGGCTTTGTGCGGAAGCAACAGTGTAGCCCACTATTTCGCTCAATTCCGCAAACCGTGACCCGGATAACGGCCCCAGCGCTGGTCCCAAACCTTTGTCGTTCGTCTGGTGCCAGTTGAACGCCCGAGTGACGACACAGTCACGTTCGTCGTTGGGCGTCCAGCTCATTTGGCCATCGTAGTTCAGGGCCGTGTAGATTGGTATGTCCGCTTCGGCTGCACGGAGGATCAGAGCATTGATCCAGCTTTCGGGCATAAGATCGAACAAGGCCGAAGCCGTGATCAGGCCGACGTCCCCGAGCGGCAGATTTTTTACGTCACCGAGATTGCCGACGACGCATTCGGCTTCGGGATGGCGATCACTTGCAATACGCAACAGGGTCGCGTCGTTGTCGAAAAAGCGCCAACGCATCTTGCCGAACCCTGCTTGAACAAATGCCCGGGCCGTTGATCCGGTGCCACTGCCCAGATCCAGTACAATGGACCCATCTTGAACGCAGCTTGCGGCACTAGCGAGCAGTTTTGGATCGCGGGCCCGGTGATCGGCTGGTTCCCGAAGATTCAGCCAATCCGGTTCAAAGCTGGTTTCAGATGTCTGCTTCATGCCACCCACGCGCCACATGGCTTTCGTGCAGCTGCACCCGAATGCGTTTGACGCGGCCATTGTCGCCCAATCCGCTGGTTTTTGCGACCGCCTTGAGTTGATCCCAAATGTGATAGCAAAGAAACTCGGTCGTTGTGATCTTGCCCTTGAACGCGGGGACTTCGTCCAGATTGGCGTAGCGCAGCGGGGCAAGCGTGTTGGCCAGAGCCTCGGTGGCCAAGCCGATATCAACGACCAGACCGTTTTCATCCAGATCTTCGGTGTAAAACGCCGCATCCACCACGAAGGTCGCGCCGTGCATCCCTTGCGCGGGGCCAAAAACAGGAGAGGGTAGGGAATGCGCGATCATTACATGGTCGCGGACTTCAACAGCAAACATAGGCAGTCCAGTTCATTTCGTGGGTCCAAAGGGGAAAGGCGGCGCAAGTGACTCGGCCACCCGTTTGATGACATCGGCGAAATGCCGGGTTGTGTCGTGCCAGCTCGGCAACCCTGCCGACTGTTCCAGTGAAGCCTGCGCAGCTTTCGCCAACTGATCCGGGTCTTCCAGCAGGGTGCGCAATTCGGCTGCAAAGGCATCCGGTTGATCGGCGGGCACAAGACGCCCGGCATAGCCAACCGTTTCGGGGACCGCGCCGACTGCGCAGGAAACAACCGGCAGACCGTGCAGCATCGCCTCGCTCAGGACCATACCGTAGCCTTCGTATCGTGTGGCCAGAGCGAACATACTTGCGCGTCGGTATGCATCCTCGATGGCGGCACCATCGACCTCGCCCCTTAGTTGGATACGATTAGCTAACCCTGCATTCGAGATCTGTGATTGTAATTCTGCTGTATAGTTTGGGTCTTGCGGGCGGCCGACAATTTCCGCTTGCCAAGGCAGGTCGGCAATTTGCGCCAAAGCAGAGATCAGAACGTCGTGGCCCTTGCGCGATGACAATAATCCAACACTCAGGATCAGCGGTGGTGAAACAGGTGCTGAACCAGTCATGGGGCGCAGGAAGCCGGGGCTTGCCACAGTGATCCGATCAGGGGACACACCGAAATCGGCCCAAAGCGTCTCCCCGATATGGGTGCTGGTCACGATGACATGGGCGACATGTTCCAGCACTGCGGCCTCGTTGCGGATCAAATCCTGTGCGCGGGCGGGATCTGTTCCGGTTTCCAGCCCAAGCGGATGGTGGACAAGCGCGATCACAGGTGCGGCAATACTGGCGACACCTTCGGGTGGCATGGCGCCCAGAGCCAAACCGTCCACGATAACCGGGGTAGAGGCAGGAACGGCCCGCAGAGCATTCAGCGCAGTTTCCATGTCATGCGCAGGTGCATTCGGAAAACTGCCGGGCAGTTCCAGATGCGCGGTTGGGCAGCCGATTTGGTTCAACAAATCCAATACGGTCGCATCATAGATATAACCGCCGGTGCGCTGGTCTTTGTCTCCGGGTATCGCAAAAACGGCGCTCATGATGCGTTTTCCAAGGGATTTGTGTTCAACTCAGCTTCGGAGAGCATAAAAACAAAAGCAACCGCAGGAAGGGCGGCCAACAGCATCACAGCACCATAACAGATACCCATCGCGATCCCAGCTTCGGGCGATGCCCCGAGTATGGGAAATAGCGCGGCGGCGGCGCCTTCTCTCCATCCCCAACCGGCGATCGACAACGGAACCAGCATGGCGCACAAGACCAAGGGCAGAACTGTCACGCTTGCCTCAATCGATAGTTCTGTTCCAGTAGCACGGGCGCATGCATAGAGGCCGAAGATCAACAGAGCAGCGGCCGTCATGGCATGAGCCGAAATCTCTGGGCGGACCATCAGCACAAGGCAGAACTTCGTAAAACGGGCTGTCTTTTGAGCCGACGCCAGCCAGATCAACACACCGAAAGACAGGGCAACGCCAGCTCCCAGCATCCATCCTGTCCCGCTGGGCCATTCGATTCCACCCGGCCACAACAAACTAACGGACAGACCGGCAAAAAGGACCGCAAACAGAGCCACCTGGCCCATAAGCCGCTCGGCCACGACGGATTGCGCTGCGCGTTTCAGGTCGCCATGCTGGCGTGTTCGGATTGCACGGCTGACATCGCCAACGACACCACCGGGTAACAGCGAATTGGCGAGAAGAGCTAGATAATATTCCTTTAGCGCTGCGCGGAAAGTCATCTTCAGCTCCAACGCCCGCGCGGTTAGCTGCCATCGCCGTGCCATTGATAGGGTGCTGCAATTCAAGGCAAGGATTGCTATCACAATCCAGAACGGCTGAGCTTCGCGCAGTCTTTCCCAGACCTCTCCGGCCGCGCTCCACCACAACACGACGCCCAACAGCGCAAGTGATCCGAACAGGCGAAACAGGCGGGCACTCATCTCGGTTCCCCCGCTAATTGCCCCGAAGAAGTGAAGGCTAACAGGAAATCATCGCGAAACGTATCCATCCGACGTACCGGGCCATCTGCGGCGGGCGCTAGACCGTCAGCCCAGCCCCAGTGGTTAATCAAAGACAGAACATCTGTGGGGCCGATAACATGGATCGGGACATCGCGATTGTCACTGCCAGCCACAAAACCTGCGGCTTGATGATCTCCTGCGACAATAACCAGTGGTGCTTGCTTACCCAGTTTTGCCACATGCGAAAACACTGCTTGCAAACTGTAGTCGACCGCGCGGCGATAGGCGTCCCGCACATCATCGTGATCCTTCCATAACTCCCGCGCGGGGGGGCCTTGCTCGGCCATCGGTGTGAAAACGGTTCCATCGCCCAGGTCCTGATCCCTGATCATCTGCGGGATCGGTGTCCATGGCGCGTGGGACGAGATCAGCGCAACTTGAATGAAATCAGGCCGTGGGTCGGGCGGTAGCAAATCCTGATAGGTCGCCAGAGTGAACTGATCAGGCATAGTCACCCAGCCAAAACGTTTTCCGCGATAAGGAATGTCCGCGGCTGCAAATATGTGATCGAACCCCATCACGGCGCTTTCGGGCCAGGCCAGCGTAATCGCAGGCATGATCGCCGCCGTGCGATAGCCGGCATCCCGCGCATAGTGGAACAACCACTTTCGATTGCTGACCAGCATTGCGTTGTAGCGTCCGTTATCCGACGTCCAAAGTCCGGTCGACAAGGCGCCATGTGCCAGCCAGCTTTCGCCACCTGCCGTGGGTGAGGTCAGCCAGCCGCTTTTGACGGACAATCCCGCTTGCGTAAGGGCCGTCTCGGCACTTTGCAGCGTCGGCAGGTGGGTTTCGGAATACAGTGGATTATCAAAACTCGCGCGGCCATAGCTTTCAATCCAGATCAGTAGAACATCGCGGCCCGAAAGCCTATCCAGCAAACCTTGCGCTTGGCGCATCGGATCTGCCCGCGCCTCGCGACGGAACACAGACAGATCGTCAACGGTTGCCTGCATCTCGGTCCCACGCTTGAACACCAGCCGGGATGTCCACGCCGTGCCCGGAGGGCTTTGATCAAAACGCCAGTATTTAAGGTGATGCCCGGCGTCCGCCACGGCCCAGGATCCTGTGATCATTATGCCAAGCACCGCAGCCGTCTTCGCCCAAACGGGGGGTGACAGAGACCCCCAGGCTTTCAACCCAAATCGCAGCAATACGAAATAGATGGCCACCAGCGCGCCGCCTGTCACAGCCATCGCTATGGCCAAGGGCCTGCCAACACTGTCTTGCAACAAGCCAAAACCTGCCTCGATCAAAAATGTATCGACGATTGGATTGAAGGTGCGGTTATACGCGGTGAATGTGGCGTAGTCAGCGAGTTTCATCAGGCTGGCTGCGATCAAAAGGGCCGCCAGAATTGACGCCACCCCAGGGATCCTTCCGAATGCGATCATGAATAGAAGGATCACGGGCAATTCCAGCGGCCAGCGGTTCACCGCAGACCAATTCATTGTGCCGGGATGGTTCGGCAGGACCAAAGCGCAAAAGACCAAAAGAGCGCCGAGGACAAGTGCGAAAGATAACCTCATGAGTTGCGGCTCAGCAGCCAACGGATATCCACGCCAAATGAGTAACTCAGCGCGATTGACGCACTGATGGAAATCGGCGCGATCAGAAAGTGAGGTGCCAACGGGCAAATGAGGATCAAAAGTGCCGCGATCTGTACCACGCAGATGGTTTTGCGACGAAAGGATGGCCTAAGCCCTCCTTGCAGTCGGGGTATTGCCCAACCAGCAACAACAAAGGCATAGCGAGCAAAACCAAGAATCAGAACTTCGGCCTGTGTGGTTCCGGATAGCATCAGCCACAGCGCAAGCACTGCACCCAAGGCCGCATCGGTTTCCATGTCGAACCGCGCGCCGAAATCGGATTTCAGTCCCGAGCGACGGGCCAGCCAGCCGTCCAGGCCATCCATCGCAAATGCACTTGTTCCGATACAGAATATCACCCAGCCCGACACAGTGTCGGCGACAAAAAGCGTGCCGAAAAGGAACGCCACAAGGGCCGCGCGCAGCAAGGTTACGGTATTGCAAAGGCCCAGCAACCTGTGAGGGTACGAAGTTGCCAACCCCAGCCCGGCAAGGGCCGAGGCCACGAAGAACGCAAGCAGAACCCAAAAAACGGTTGGCAGGGCTAACCATGCCAAGATTGTCAGCCCACACCCAATCAAACCTACCTGAAGCCAAAAGGAGGTCATGGGCGACATCAGCCAGAGAGACTGGCGATCCGCTGTCACGCGCTGTGACGTTTGGGCTTTGGTTTGCAGTGTCATAATCTATTGTGATCTAGCGTAGATTTCCCTTTTGACTAATCTCTTAACAAATGCCGAGCGTCATTATTCAGGTGATCACGAAACCTTGACCGAAGCAATCAATGGTAAATGGTCTGACGCCATGCGCAGATTCGGCGTCGACATAGCCTGTGCATCAAAGACCCCATCAGGCCGATCAGTCATAATTCGGTCCAGAGGCAACAAAGGGCGGCGTGACGGAAAGGTCGCCCGCGCAGGTCCTGCAAGCTTTTGCCCAACAAGACGTCTGTGAAACATCAAACCACCCCACGGCCGCCATTCGTTCAAGTCACCCAGAAGAATTGTCTGCATCTTAGGGCGGCGCCGCAAATATTGCCCGATGATACGCATTTGTATGACGCGCAAGGGTTGGAACAGCGATAAATGCGTTGAGAGAATTCGCATATCGACGCCGTCTCGCAGGGTCTCGACCACGACCGCGCCTCGGTGGCAATGCCCCGGAAGATCGACAACATCGCGGTGGGTCACCTCAAAAAGCGGATGAAGAAATAGAATGGTTCCCAGGAATCCGTCGCTTTGTGATCCCCATCGCATCGCATGCTGATCATGCTGGTAAACCAAGCCGGTGTCGGCCTGTATGCGGCGCATGTCTAAAATTCGCGCATGTGGCCGGCACTCGCCATCGGCCTCCTGCAAGGCTAAAACGTCCAGCCGAAGAGGGGCCAGATCAGCAGCGATGGTTCGATGGATACGATCGGGATCAACCCGCTTGTCCGCTCCCTTGGCGCGGTGAATGTTCCAAGTGGCACAAGTTAGACGGGTTAAGCGCATTTAGTTTACTTTGTCGGTGCAGGGCGCGGGCTATATGGTTGTTTGACTACCTTTATCTAGTTCGACAATCGTCAAGGGACCAGCCATGCGCAATATTGCTTTAAGCTTTCTGATCGCAACCTCTCCAATCGCAGCGGCCGCCGAAATGGCGAGCTACGAACTGGACCCCGAACATACGACGGTGTTTTTTACCATAGAACACATTGGATACGCCGACACGCTGGGGATATTCGGCAATGTGCAGGGTATTTTCGACTATGACACCGAGACGCAGGAACTGGCGAATGTTCAAGTCGCGATCGACGCCAAAAGCGTCAACACCTTTAACAAGGCGCGTGACGGGCACGTTAAAAACAAGGATTTTCTGCATGTCTCGGAATTCCCCGAAATCACCTTTGTCGCAGAGTCTGGTACAGCCGCCACAGACAATGCGGGCACAGTGACCGGAGACCTGACGATATTGGGCGTGACCCAGCCGGTGACACTGAACGTGACGTTGAACAAGGCTGAACCCTACCCATTTGGGCACAAACGGTTTGTGCTTGGGCTTTCGATAGAAGCCTCCATCAAACGCAGCGACTATGGCATGACTTACGCGGTCGAGAATGGCCTTGTGGGTGACCTTGTGAACATAAAAATCGAAACCGAAGCTATGCGGATCGAATGACCCGTTTCGGCCTGCACCAAGCTTAAAAATGGTCTCATTTTTTTGTGCGCGTTTGTGAACGGTGCATCCATTGCGTGCGTAGTTCATGTGCCTAATGTCCTGACCACAGCAAGCATCGCCGTTTGTCATGTTTCGGGCGGCTGCCAGCCAGTGAAAGGACATTTGATGAAATCGTTGGTAAAAGCGGCACTAAGGGCCGCCATAGTTGGCACCTCGCTAGGGACCGTTGTGAATGCCGGAGATATCCAGGCTGGTAGTGAAACGGCCGCGCAATGCGCCGCCTGCCACGGTAGTGCTGGTATCAGTACGGCCGACAACTTCCCAAACCTTGCCGGTCAAAAAGAAGGCTACATCAAAAAGCAGTTGATGGCGTTCAAAACCGAAAGCCGCAAGGATGATTTGATGAACGCCATCGCAGCGAACCTGTCCGATGCAGAGATCGATAATCTGGCCGCTTATTTCGCCAGCCTGCCCGGGGGCGAAGCTGGGGCGGTTGCCAGCAATGAAACGGGTCTTGACGGATCGTTGATGGCGTTCCCGAAGGATCATGAAACCACGTTCACCCGTTATCACCGCAAAGACTATGACGACCGTAAACAGGTTCGGTTCTTCAGCGGTAACGATTTGGCGCTTGAAGGGGTCAAGACCGGTCTGCCGTTCAAACCTGGTTCGTATTTCCTGGTCGAGATTTACGACGCTAAAAAAGACGCTGATGGTAATCTGCTAAAGGACGCTGAGGGTAAATTGATTGCTGGCGAGCGTAAGCTCTTTACGGCAATGGAAAAGCGCGACGGTTGGGGGGATGATGTCCCTGAAATCTATAAGAATGACGATTGGCGTTATTCGGTCTTTGAAGTCGACGGCTCGAACAAGGCTGGTGTGAACGAAGCTCCGTGCATGGCCTGCCACAAGCCGCTGACCGAGGATGACTACGCGTTTACCGTTGACTGGGTCGAAGACTTCCACGCGTCACAAACGGCTGGCTATTCGCACAAGATCGTCGAGTAAAAGGGCGTTCGTCGCACTGTAGATTTCTGAAAACCCCGGCTGAATTGCCGGGGTTTTTTGCTTGTGCAACGCACCCAAGGCTATCCCTTTTTCTTGCGCATGCTCAAACCAATGCGTTTGCGCTTGGTGTCCACATCGACGACGGCCACTTTGACAATCTGGCCGGTTTTGACCACGTCATGGGGATTTTTGACAAACCTGTCGGCCAACTGGCTGACATGCACCAGCCCGTCCTGATGAACACCGATATCGACAAACGCGCCGAAGGCAGCGACGTTGGTCACGGTGCCTTCCAGAACCATTCCGGGCTTTAGATCGGAAATCTCCTCGACACCTTCGCGGAAAGTCGCGGTTACAAAACTTGGACGCGGGTCGCGCCCGGGTTTTTCAAGCTCGGCAAAGATGTCTTGGACAGTCGGAAGGCCAAATCTGGCATCGACGAATTGCTGCGGTTTCAGCCGTTTCAGGGCCTGTTCATTCCCCATGATCTGCCGAATGTCTCGCCCGCAGGCAGAAACGATGCGCCGGGCTACGTCGTAGGCTTCGGGATGCACCGAGGATGCATCCAGGGGCTCTTTGCCGTCCCGGATGCGCAGAAACCCTGCGGATTGTTCATAGGCGCGTGGACCCAACCGCGCGACGTCCAAAAGTTCGGACCGCGTGGCGAACGGGCCGTTGATGTCACGATGTGACACGATGGCTTCGGCAAGGCCAGGCCCCAGGCCCGAGACGTGTGAAAGGAGCGGGGCAGAGGCGGTATTCAGGTCCACCCCAACGGCGTTCACGACATCTTCGACGGCGGATGCCAGCGACTGCGATAACCGGTGCTGATCCACATCGTGCTGATATTGGCCCACTCCGATTGATTTGGGTTCGATCTTGACCAGCTCGGCCAACGGATCTTGCAGGCGCCGTGCGATTGAAACAGCGCCGCGCAGTGACACATCCAGATCGGGAAACTCACGCGCCGCGAGTTCCGAGGCCGAGTATACCGAAGCGCCTGCCTCGGAAACCACCACCTTGGTGGGCGCTTTCACTGACTTGGGCAGCAGTTTCAACGTGTCGGCGACCATCTTCTCAGTTTCGCGGCTTGCTGTGCCGTTGCCGATCGCGATCAACTCGATCTGATGCGCTTCGATCATGGCCAGAATGCTTGACTGCGTGGCCTTCAGGTCGTTTTTCGGTTGAAACGGATACAGCGTGGTGGTGGCAATGACTTTGCCGGTTGGGTCGACAACAGCCGCCTTCACACCGGTACGAATGCCGGGGTCCAATCCCAGCGTTGCCTTGGCACCTGCTGGTGCGGAAAACAGCAAATCCTTGAGGTTATTCGAGAACACCTGAATTGCGTCATCCTGCGCCCTGCTGCGCAGATCGGCCATCAATTCAACCATAAGGGACAGGGACAGTTTAACCCGCCACGTCCAACCCGCCACCTTGCGAAGCCACACGTCTCCGGGTGCATCGCTGCGCGTGTGCAAACACGCAGCAACTATGGCCTCGGCGCGCGCCACTCCGGTCTCGGGTTCAGGCGCGATATCAAGTGTAACAATACCATCCTTGGACGCGCGCAGCATCGCCAACGCGCGATGAGAGGGCGTATTGGCCCAAAGCTCGACATGGTCAAAATAGTCGCTGAACTTGGCACCCTCGGTTTGTTTGCCGTCGATGACTTTGGACGTCAGATACGCTTCGCGTTGCATGAAGCCGCGTAAATCGCCCAACAAGCTTGCATCCTCGGTCAATCGCTCGGCGATGATGTCGCGCGCGCCGTTCAGGGCATCTTTGGTGGTGGGCACGGCTTCGGTTACATAACGCTCGGCCAGTGCCTCCGGATTGGCCGAGCGGTTTGTCAGGATCGCATCGGCCAGCGGCTCCAACCCGTTTTCGCGCGCGATCATGGCTTTGGTGCGGCGCTTGGGCTTGTAAGGCAGGTAGATATCTTCCAGCTGCGCCTTTGTGTCCGCCCGAGTAATGGACTTGACCAGATCGTCGGTCAGTTTGCCTTGATCCTTAATCGAGCCCAGAATCGTTTCGCGCCGCGCTTCAAGTTCGCGCAGATAGGTCAGCCGGTCAGACAGCGTGCGCAGTTGAGTGTCGTCCAACCCACCTGTCGCTTCTTTGCGGTACCGCGCGACAAAGGGAACGGTGGCCCCTTCGTCCAGCAATTTCACCGCAGCACCGACCTGTTCGGGGCGGGCGCTGATCTCTGTGGCGATGGTGCGGGCGATGCGGTCCAAGGGGGCCTCCTGAGTATTATCCGGAGGACCTACTTAGCCAGCCATATGCCGAAGGGAAAGAGGCCTTACACCTGAGCGGCTAGCGCCTGCAAATCGTCGTGCAGCGTTTTGGCAATTTCGACGTAACCACGTTCAGTGTTGCGGGCCCTTGCGGCAAAGCGCCTTTGCGAGGGCAGGCGTGCGCCCTGACCGATGATATCGGCGAACAAACGCTCGGCGCGGGTATCATTTGCGGCCAAACGGCCACCGCTGAACTGGGCCGGATCAAAAGCAAGAATGATCTCGCCGTGATAGGGCGCGCCGCCCGCGCCTTCGGCGTATTCCATGCTTTCAAGGCTGGTCAAATCGTCGATCAGAGGGCCTGCCATCAGCTCGATCATGATCGACAGGGCCGAGCCCTTATAGCCGCCAAAGGTCAGCATTGCGCCCTCCATCGCCGCCTGTGGATCGGTCGTGGGTTGGCCGTCCTTGTCGATGGCCACACCCTCGGGCAGGGGCTTGCCCGCGCGTCGATAGAGTTCAATTTCACCGCGGGCGAAGGCACTGGTGGCAAAGTCGAATGTAAACGGGTCTTGCCCCTGACGCGGCCAACTGAAGGCCAGCGGGTTGGTGCCGAGGCTACCGCGCGTGCCCCCCGCAGGGGCGACCCAGGAATGGCTGGGCACCATCGCCATCGCGGCCAGGCCAACCGCAGACAAGCGCTCGACCTCGGGCCAGAGCGCCGAGAAGTGAAAGCAGCGGTTGATCGCCATGGCGGCAATACCGTGGGTTCGCGTCTTCTCGATCAGTACCGGCAGCGCCTGTTCGAAGGCCAGCAAGGACATGCCGTCCTGCGCATCCACCCGAACGATGGCATTGTCAGAATGTTCCAACACCGGCGCGACACGCCCATCGATCTTGCCCGCTTTCATGGTGTCGTTGCACATGAACAGGCGGAACAACCCGTGAGACTGGCAATCGTCGATTTGACAGGTCGCAAGCATCCCTGCAATTGCGTTAGCGTGGTCCGTTCCAAAACCGGATTTTGTCAAGATGTTGAGGCTAAGAGCCTTAATCTCGTCCAGTTCCAGTTTGACCGTCTCGTTCATGCCCCGCCCCTGCGTTGTCATTTGGTTATGACAGGCATAGCGCGGCGGGGCAGGTGAGGGAAACGGTTTTGAGCCTTAGCTCTGCGCCTCGTCCTGCAAATAGGCAATCACGTTGGTGATGTCTTCCTCTTTCTTCAGGCCGGGGAACTGCATTTTGTTGCCGGGCAGGGCGCCTTTGGGGTCAGCCAAAAAGGCAGCCAGAGTTTCAGGGTTCCAGACCAGCCCTGACGCCTTCAGAGCATCCGAGTATTTGAACCCTTCCGCTTGTGCTGCTTGTGCACCGACGATTCCGTACAATGACGGTCCAACGCCATTCTTGCCTTCTTTGATTTGATGGCAGGCTTTGCATTTGCGGTAGACTTTCTTACCGGCTTTAATGTCGCCTTCCACCGCAGCGACGGCGACCGGGGTTGCAGCGGCAGCGGGTGTTGCCTCGGCTTTGTTTTCATCCATGTTGAAGAACAAGCGCGCAGTGACTGGTACGGTGCGGGTGATGCCGGGCAGGCTGGCCAGTTCCATCAGCTTGTCGACACCTGCATTCACGCCTGCGTCTTCGGTGCTGATAAACACCATGTCATTGGTTGACACCATAACCGACGTCTCGGATACGCGGACAACGAACATTTCTGCCTCGAATTCCACGTCTGTCCCCACCAGCGTAAGTACCGCTTCGACGTCAATTACCGCGGTTTCGCCTACTCCAAGCGCCTTGACCTCGGCCATGTCAAACTCGGCCTTCAGGGCGGCAGTGCCCGCTTTGCGGAAGACGTGCTCGATCATCCGCTCGTTACGGATGTCGATATTCGTTTCGACCGACGACAGATCGATTTCGATCTCGGCCTTGCCATCTGGACCCACGTGACCGGAAAGGTTGGTGAAGGAATTGACCTCGCCCACGGTGTCTTTCTTGATGGTACCATACGCCAAATGAGAGTTTTCAGGCGACAGGGTCCAATGCTCGGCCAGTACTGGCGTTGCAACAATTGCCGACGCAATCGTGACTGCTTTCAACAGAAGTTTCATTTCTTTCCTCCACGGGTTATGTCAATTCTGACCAGGCGGGCCCGGCTCGTGAATGTCAAACACACACAGGTCACTATTTATTCAATGGTTGGTGCAATTAGTTCCGAACAAGCCGTACGCGGCGCGATACAGACGCATTCAAAACGCGTCTGGCGGTTTGGGCTGGCCTTGTCCGGCGCCTCCGACGTAGCCGACGATTTATTGCAATCCACTTGCCTTCGCGCGCTCGAGCGCCATCATCAAGTGACATCACATGACCGGTTGGACAGTTGGCTGATGACGATCTGCCGCTCGATCTGGCTGAATGAAGTCCGGGCGCGCTCGGTTCGGAAGGCGCAGGCGCTGTCGGTCACACCCGAAGCAGAATTAATTTCGCCTGAAGCTGACTCGGAAACGAATATTTTCGCAGCTGAGGTGTTTACTCAAGTGATGCACCTGCCTGAAGCGCAGCGGGAAACGGTCATGCTTGTGTTCGTTGAGGGCTATAGCTACCGCGAAGCGGCTGCGATGCTGGATGTGCCGATTGGAACCATTATGAGCCGGTTGTCTAACGCCCGGCAGAAACTTAAAACCGTGATGCAGCTAAGTGCTGCAGACGCCGTTCGACGGAGTGGCAAATGAAGTTTTCCGATGAGACGCTGATAGCGTATCTGGAAGGCACAGTGGATGACGACCAGGCAACCGCGATTGAACACGCGGTCGAGGACGACCCTGAGCTCGAGGCGCGCCTTATGGCGCTGGACCCGTTCGCACCTATGGTGCAGGCGGTATTTGAAAAGGTGCCCGCCGAGGCGCCGAAAGTTGAGCTGCCAGAGCCGCAGCCGGTGGAATCTTCGCAATCTTCAGGCGGACCGTGGCGCCTGATGGCCGTTGCGGCTTCGGTGGCAGTTGTCGCTGTGTCAGCAACGTTCTGGACAACCCGGCCTGAACCTCTGGGTTGGGCGCAGCAGGCGGCGATCTATCAGTCGCTTTATGTACCAGACACGATTGCGTCGCTGGACAACTCGGAACAGGCGCTGAAAATGCAGTTCGATTTGGCAGAGGCAGAGCTGGGACGGTCCTTGAACCGCGAAACGCTTGAAGCTTTGCCAGGAATGGAACTGAAACGCGCGCAGGTTTTGTCATTCAATGGCAAACCGCTGGTTCAGGTGGTATTTGCCGACGAACAAGGCCAACCATTCGCCTTTTGTATCATCCGACAAGGTGAGGGTGCCCCCAGTAAGGACGTCAATCTTGCCGAGCTTAGCGGTCTGGCAACGGCGACATGGTCCGAAGGTGGCTATGGTTATATGCTGATTGGCAGCAATCCGCAGACACCTCTGGAAGGGCAGCTGGATATTTTGACCGCAAGTTTCGCCAGCTGATCCATCCGCTGCAGAAACGCCTTGTGAACTGGTGGAAATACCCGAAATATGCCGGGTATGACCACTAAACCTGTCAGGCCAGACCCGGAAGACGACGACTCGCTGGGGCCGCGCAGCATCTATGATGCTGATCCGCCAGAGGAAGACGATCTGTGGTTTCTGCCCGCCGACGCCGAGATTGACGAAGATTTTCTGCCACCGGGTCCGAAGGCCGACCGCAGAACACTGTTCGACTTCAGAGATTGGCGGGCCGCGCAGGCCGAACTCTCCTATGAACTGGCGGATCTTGCGGCAAGTTTCGGGGCTCTGGACGAGAGACTACGAGCAGGTCCAGAGGGATGGACGCATCGGTTGGCACTGATGGATGTTTCAGACCTAGGTTGGTGGACCGGTGACCGGATTGGCGTTGATCGTCTGGCGCTGTGGACAGGGTTGCGGATCGGATCGACCGGAGATGACGTTCAGGCGTTGTTTCGGGCAGGTTGGGCCGTCAGACGCCTGACAACCGGAGCTGGCCCGGCCGAGGGTGGCTGGACCACTGGATTGACCGCATTTCTTGATCGTATGGCGCTTGACATGGACGAGGTCCCCGAGGCGATTGCTGATTTGGCGGACGTGATGGACAGGGTTGCAAGCCTGCACCCGGTTACGCAAGCAGCGATTGCATTCCACGCATGGCGCGCTCTGTCTCAGGGCATGGGACAAGACACAGAGGCTGCGGTCATTGCCGCCCGACACGCGGCAACGATGGGCCGGGGAGGCGCCCTTTTCATGCCGGTTGCACTGTCTGGACCGGGTGCTTTACGTGGGGTTGGAGAGGTCAACGATAAGCTAAGTGCATGGATCAAGGGGTTAGGTCAGGCCGTTTTGGCTGCATTACTTCACTTGGACCGTGTCAGCGCGTGGGAACTCCGTGCTCGGGATCTTACGTCCGATCTGAGTGGGAAAACCCCGCCAATGCTGGTTGATGTGCTAGCCGCGTGGCCAATGGTTTCGGTTCCTTTGGCTGAAGAATTGACCAAGGCGTCACGAGCGACCGCGCAGCGTAACATTGACCTTTTCACGTCACGCGGTTTGATCCGCGAGGTGACAGGGCAGGGACGTTACCGTGTCTGGACCGCAGCACTGTAATCCATGATCCAGTTGCGAAAGTCTCGGGCGGGGGGTCGCAAAGCAGATTTGGACGGGTAAATCAGGTGATAGGCTTCTTGCCCCGCAACGTCGATGCCGGGCAGGCAGGGAACAAGGCCCGACAGGGCCATGACCCGGTCAGATGCAGGGGCACGCGCCAAGGCAATACCGCCTCGGTTGGCGGATAGCTCAGCCGCCATTATGGAATTGTCGGCAAAGAAAAACCGGGCCCGCCCAGCTGGAAGGCGCAGTGTTTCGAACAGATGAAGCCAGCTGGCGCGATGGGTTGAAACTTCGATGAGGGTGAACTGAAACAGGTCCTCAGGGCTATGGATGCGATCCGCGATATCTGGCGGAGCGACGGGGTAAAGGCGTTCGCGCAACAATTCGTCGCCCTCAGTGCCGAAAAGTGTCGGGTTTCCGAAAACGATTTGAAGATCGGTAAATCGATTGGCAAAGTCTGCCGTCAGATTACCGGTCGTCAAAGACAGGTTGATCCTGGGGTACAGGTCCTGAAACGTTGGCAACCCGCTGGCCAGAATACCATGCGCAAACAAAAGCACCGACTGAACGTACAAGCGTTGCCCGCGCGTTTCGCCAAAAAGACCCGTGGTCGACGTTTCCAGCATCAAAAGCGATTGCTGGACCGAAGGCAAATAGGCGCGACCTGCCTCGGTCAGTGTCACAGAGTGGGCATGGCGATGGAACAGGGGCGTTCCCAGTTGATTTTCCAGGGCTTTGACTTGCTGACTGACGGCGGCTGAAGACATGTTCAACTGCCCAGCCGCGCGCGCAAAGCTTTCGGTGCGGGCCGCAGCCTCGAAGACACGAAGCCAATTGAGGGATGGGATGCGGGACGACATGAATTCAGGCTAAGCTCAACTTATCCTCACGGGCAAGACACAACATTCTGCCTTACTTCGGATAACGTCTAAGCTTTGAAGACATGCCTGAGAAGGAGACACGCATGTCTGCATTGAATTCCGCGCCGATTGGCAGTCTGACGCCTGAGCAGATAGAAAGCTATTGGGAGGACGGATATCTGTACCCGCTCACTACGTTTTCGGAACAGGAAACGTCCGAGATCAGGGCAGAGTTCGAACAGATCGAGAAAGACTGGCTTGGCGCAGATCTTCCGCTACCCCTGAATACTTATAAACGGGTCAACGCACATCTTGTTATGCCGCTGGCAGCGCGCCTTGCGACGGACCCTCGGGTGCTGGATATCGTTCAGGGTATTCTGGGGCCGGATATCATGGTTTGGTCGGCCGAGTTTTTTGTTAAGGAACCGCACACCCGCCAAACAGTCGGTATGCATCAGGATCTGACCTATTGGGGGATGGGCGAAACGCCGGATCAGGTGACCGCGTGGATCGCGCTGTCTCCTGCAACGTGTGACAGCGGATGTATGGATTTCGTAAGCGCCAGCCACAAGAACCCGATCCTTCCGCATAACGACACCTATTCGGATACGAATTTATTGTCGCGCGGGCAGGAGATCGCGGTAGAGGTCGCGGATGAGGATAAAACCCATATCGAGCTGGCACCGGGTCAGATGTCGCTGCACCACGGGTTGACCATCCACGGCTCTGGACCAAACCGCTCGGATGACCGGCGGATTGGTCTGGCCATCCGCTATCTGAACCCGAATGCAAAGCAATTGGTGGCCGAACGCGATTATGCCCTGTTGGCACGGGGCGAAGATACGCAAAGCAATTTCGTGCCGGTACCTGCGCCCGAAACGCTGTTTTCACCCGAGGCGTTGGCGCTTTACGAGCAGGTACGGCAAGATCAGAGCAAGGCCCTGGCTGAGGGAGCAGACAGTTCTGTGCCGCTATACGCCAATTCTTAAAGCGGCGGTCAGCGGCCCACACCGATATAGGTTTCGAATCCCGATTTCCGGGCAGCCGATTTCGAATAGATGTTCCGCAGATCCACCATCCGGGGGGACTTCATTGAACGTGCCATGTCCGACAGGTTCAGTGCGCGGAACTCATTCCATTCGGTCAGCAATACGACCGCATCCGCATCGGCGGTTGCGGTATAAGGGTCGTCGCACCATTCCACGCCCGGCAACAAGGCTAATCCCTCGGCTCGGCCCTGCGGATCCACAACCCGAACCGTTGCGCCTCCGCCGATCAGTGCGGGGACAATGGTCAACGAAGGGGCATCACGCATATCATCTGTGTTGGGTTTGAACGTAACACCCAGAACCGCGATGGTCTTACCGTTAAAGCTGTCATCGCATACGTCGCGAATTTTCTCGATCATGCGGTGTTTGACACCGTCATTCACGCGCATAACAGTTTCGGTGATCTGCATCGGATAAGCGTGTTCCTGACCGATCCTCGCCAAAGCAGCGGTATCTTTAGGAAAGCACGAGCCACCATAACCCGGACCAGCATGCAGGAACTTGTTGCCGATACGACCATCCAGACCAATGCCGCGCGCGACTTCTTTGACATCACCGCCCACACGTTCGCACAGGCCGGCGATTTCGTTGATGAAAGTAATCTTGGTCGCAAGAAACGCGTTTGCCGCGTATTTTATCATCTCGGCGCTTTCTAGATCCGTCGTCAGGATCGGGAAGTCTCGCAGATAGAGCGGCCGGTAAATCTCGGCCATAACTTCGGCGGCGCGATCGCTTTCAACGCCAACGACAACACGATCGGGGCGCATGAAATCGTCAATCGCCGCTCCTTCGCGCAGGAATTCAGGATTTGAAGCGACGTCAAAATCTGCATCCGCATTGGCCTCAAGAACAGCCTCGTGCACCTTTCTGTTGGTGCCGACGGGCACGGTCGATTTGGTGACGATCACGGTGTAGTCGGTGACCGACTGAGCAATCTCTTGCGCGGCGGCCATCACGTAGGTCAGATCAGCGTGCCCGTCGCCGCGCCGGGTTGGGGTTCCAACGGCAATGAAAACTGCGTCTGCACCGTCCACGGCAGCAGCCAGATCGGTCGTGAAACTCAACCGCCCTGCTGCTACATTCTTGGCCATCAGGACATCAAGTCCCGGTTCGTAGATGGGAACTTGGCCAGCTTGCAACATCTCGATTTTCTTTTCGGCTTTGTCGACGCAAATAACGTCATGGCCAAAATCCGAGAAGCAAACGCCCGACACAAGGCCAACATAACCTGTGCCGATCATCGCTATCCGCATTTTTCAATGTCCTTCAACAAAAGACTGTTTAACGCGCGCCAGCATTTCGCAAAGTTCAACGGGTTTCAATGCCGTTTCCTGCCGCCGGGTTGCATTCTGGGTGTTCTTGCTGTTTCTGAGAGTCCTACCAGCCAGATTGAGTTTTGTGGAACGAGACAATGACAAAAACTGCTTTAATAACCGGCATTACAGGGCAAGACGGATCGTATCTGGCCGAGTTTCTCTTGGAGAAAGGGTATGAAGTTCACGGAATCAAGCGCCGCGCCTCGTCGTTTAATACGCAACGCATTGATCATATCTATCAGGATCCGCACGATCCGAACCCTCAACTCCACTTGCACTATGGTGATCTCAGCGACACGTCCAACCTGACTCGAATCATTCAGGAAGTTCAGCCGGATGAGGTCTATAACCTCGGCGCGCAATCCCATGTTGCCGTCAGCTTTGAATCGCCGGAATACACAGCGGATGTCGATGCGATTGGGACGCTGCGATTGCTGGAAGCGATACGGTTTTTAGGCCTGGAAAAGAAGACACGTTTCTATCAGGCGTCGACTTCCGAGTTGTATGGCTTGGTGCAGGAAATTCCTCAGAAAGAAACCACACCGTTCCATCCCCGGTCCCCATATGCCGTAGCCAAGCTTTATTCATACTGGATTACTGTGAATTACCGTGAGGCGTACGGGATGTATGCTTGCAACGGAATTCTGTTCAACCACGAAAGCCCGCGCCGGGGTGAAACCTTCGTGACGCGGAAAATAACACGGGGTCTTGCGAATATTGCGCAGGGGCTTGAGGAGTGCCTGTACATGGGCAACATCGACAGTCTGCGCGATTGGGGGCACGCGAAAGACTATGTGCGGATGCAATGGCTAATGCTGCAGCAGGATGCGCCAGAAGACTTCGTTATCGCGACAGGCGTACAGTACTCCGTTCGTCAGTTTATCGAGTGGTCCGCTGCGGAACTGGGTGTTACGCTGGAGTTCTCGGGTGAAGGCGTTCAGGAAGTTGCGACTGTCAAAGCGGTCAAGGGCGAAAATGCGCCCGCGCTTAAGCCCGGGGACGTCGTCATGCGTATCGATCCGCAATACTTCCGGCCCGCCGAGGTCGAGACCCTGTTGGGCGACCCTTCGAAGGCCAAAACCAAACTTGGATGGGTGCCGGAACTGACCGTTCAGGAAATGTGTTCTGAAATGGTAAGCGAAGACCTCAAGACCGCCAAACGTCATGCCTTGCTGAAAGAGCACGGCTTCGATTTGCCAGTAAGCCTGGAAAATGGCTGAGGTGGGCGCAATGCGGAAAATCTATGTTGCCGGTCATCGTGGTATGGTCGGTGCGGCCATACTACGGCAGTTGCAAGATCGTGGGGCGGCAGGTGAGGCACTGACCATTGTAACCCGCACTCATGCGGAACTGGATTTGACTGATCAGTCCGCAGTTCGGCTCTTCATGGAGACCGAACGGCCCGATGTTGTCGTTTTGGCGGCAGCCAAGGTCGGAGGTATTCACGCGAACAATACATACCCGGCAGATTTCATTTACGAAAACCTGATGATCGAATGCAACGTTATCCATCAGGCGTTTTCAGTGGGAGTCCAGCGCCTGCTGCAACTTGGCAGCTCATGCATCTATCCCAAGGCTGTACCGCAACCGATGCGAGAAGATGCTCTGCTGACTGGAGTGCTTGAGCCGACAAATGAGCCGTACGCAGTTGCCAAGATTGCAGGTATCAAGCTGTGCGAAAGCTACAACCGGCAGCACGGCGTTGACTATCGCTCAGTTATGCCAACCAATCTGTACGGCCCAGGTGATAACTTTCACCCTGAAAACAGCCATGTTCTGCCGGCTTTGATCCGTCGTTTTCACGAAGCCAAGCGGGACGGTCTGGACGAGGTAGTCATCTGGGGAACCGGTAAGCCTCGCCGAGAGTTTCTGCACGTAGACGATATGGCCAAAGCGTCTCTGTTTGTGCTCGATCTGCCACGCGATGTTTATGAAGCCAACACAGAACCCATGCTGAGCCATATCAACGTCGGCTGTGGCGAGGATATCTCGATCGCGGAGCTTGCAACTCTGGTGGCCCGCACGGTGGGTTACACCGGGCGGATCACTCAGGATGTCAGCAAACCAGATGGCACAATGCGTAAGCTCATGGATGTGTCACGATTGGCGGATATGGGTTGGCGTGCGCGGATCACCTTGCAAGACGGCATCCACGAAACCTATGCGTGGTTTCTGGAACAGTCAGATGCTGAATTGCGGGCAAAGTAAAGCTCAGATCACAAAACCTCTGATCAGAACCAGCGTCCTGTGGCGGTTGCGGTCGGAGCGACAGGCGCAGGGTCAGAAACCGTTGATAGTACTTGGTAGGACACATTTGTGGCTGCCGGCGCATCAAACCCGACAAATCGCGAGACCGATCCACCGCTGCCGCTTAGGGCAGGTTTGGTCCCAGAGGCAAAGGCAATTGGAAAGGACCAACTGTTTTGCCCGCTTGAAAAAATCGCGCCTTCGCCGATGGTGCAGCCTACTGCGCTCAGATTGACTGTACAGATTTGAGTGCCGTCTGCGAAACGAACAAATTCACCATTTGCGTTCGAGCCCCGCTCGATCACTGCGCCTGTCGGCGTGCCTGATGTTTGTGACACAGATCCCAGCACGTTGCCGGGGCTATAGCCAAAATCCGCCCGCATCAAACGACCCGCAGTTACGTCCGAAGCACTGCTTTGAATCGCTGCACCAGTTGCAATTGCAGTTGTCGGATCGAAAACAAGGGCATCTGTCCATGTGTTCCCATCTGCCGAAACCTTGATTGAAAAACCAGTTGAGCCTGCCAGTCCCATTTCGGCGTGACCGGTCCAGTTGGATTGAAACAAAAGCGAAGCGGTATCCCCCGCGCTTGCCTTGTTGATCTTTAACTGGTGGCTATTGCCCTCATGGCTTAGCAATGTGGCAGAAGAACGAACCGAGAGGCGGTTTGTTGCGTCCCAGGTCGTTGCGACGCCTATCCCGTCCAGATTCTGCGTTGCCCCTGCCGGCACAACCCAATTCGAGCCTGTCCAGACTTTCACACGCCCGGCGCTGATGTCCCACGCTCTCCAGCCAATATCTGGCGCTACAAAGTGCCACGCATTATCCAACCATGCCGCAAGCATGTTTTCCTGACCTGACCATTCACCAATCGGAGCTTCACCTACGGCATGAACTTCACCCTGCGCTGGGGCCACTGGTGGGTTTGATGCATCGGTTGCCACGACGCTTAATTGAACAATCATATCCAATTGCCTTAAGGCTTCGTTATGAGTGACGTGCTTTTGTGCTTGCGAGGGTTGAATGAATGGTAAATCCAAGCGGGGTGAAACTTGTGGCATTGGGGCGTGTCCTCCTGAAGATGCTGGTCCGACAATTGATTTGCGCGCCAAACTGCCATCAAATGGATGAATTCACGCTAAGCGGGCAGAACGCGTCCAAAAGGAAGTGGTAAGTTTTCTGTCATGTTGCCCGAAAAAGAAAAGGCACCCAAAACCGGGTGCCTTTGTACTGAGATTATGGGGCGGAAATTATTGGGCTGCTTGGTCAGTCGCCATCGTATCGTGCAGATATTCCCGCAGGTCGTCGCGCAGATCGGGTCGGGCCAATGCAAAAGCCACGGTTGCTTGTAGAAATCCAGCCTTCGAGCCGCAGTCGAAACGTTGTCCTTCGAACTTGTGCCCAAATACCGGCACACCATTCCCGATATCCTCGGCAATCGCGTCCGTCAGCTGAATCTCACCACCGCTGCCTTTTTTCTTCTGGTTCAGATTATACAGAACCGATGGGCCCAGAATGTAGCGACCGATCACTGCGAGGTTTGAAGGCGCCTCATCCGGTTTGGGCTTTTCCACCATGCCACGAGCCCGGACAACTTGTCCGATATTCTCACCTACGTCCAAAACACCATAGGAGCTGGTTTTTTCTTGGGGAACCTCCATCGCAGCCACCATGTTTCCGCCGGTTTCCTCATAGGCTTCGACCATTTGCTGCAAGCACGGTTTGTCCGCGGCGATGACGTCATCAGGCAACATGACGGCAAAGGGCTCATCCCCGATCAATCGGCGAGCACACCACACAGCATGACCCAGGCCCAGAGCTTTGTGCTGCCTGATATACGCGATTGCGCCACTTTCCATGTTGGTTTCATCCAGCACTTCAAGCAGCTCGTCTTTGCCCTTGGCCTTGAGTTCTTGCTCCAGAATATGGTTGTGATCAAAATAGTCCTCAAGCGCGGATTTGCCGCGCGATGTGACAAAGATGAATTCCTTGATGCCAGCCGCACGCGCTTCGTCAATTGCGTATTGGACCAGCGGACGATCGACCAGAGTCATAATCTCTTTGGGGACGGATTTCGTCGCAGGCAGAAAGCGGGTACCCAGTCCCGCAACCGGGAAAATCGCTTTGGTAACCTTGCGTACCATTGTACCTCTCAGTTTTTAAAATTTGCACCGAAGTCCAGAGGCTTCGGAACGTTGTCTTAGGCCGTGAACCCGGAATGTTCAATGACATCGCGAGACCGCTAGGGAAACAGGAGAAATCGTGCCATCCCAATACAGGGAAGTCAAAACGATCCATTGTCACATGCGAATGAAACCTTACCTTTCGTGCTATATTAGGAAACTAATTTATATTTTAGAGCGAGATAGTTTCCAAAAAAGCGCCTAATTGATGGAAAAACAGGCGGGTTGGTTAATACCTCAAAGCCAGAATCTGGCTTTGAGGTTTGTACTATGCATTGGCCACAATGCTTTCCAGTGGATCATGCTCCGCAACGAAGTGATCGGGCCTAATTTCGTTAAGTTGCGGGACATAGTCCTCTTGGCCAGCGGACAGGCGACTGGGGAGAAACCGCAGGGCAGCCTTCGGATCCATCGGCGAGGGAAGCTCACCGGGGATTTTCAGCCTTTGGCGGCTCCGTTCCACATCTGGGTCAGGGATCGGAACAGCCGATATCAGAGACTTGGTATAGGGATGGATCGGATCAGAGCAGATCACCTCGCCATCCCCCAGCTCCACGATCCGACCCAGGTACAACACCATGATCCGGTTCGACACGGCACGTACAACCGACAGATCGTGGCTGATGAAGATCATCGAAAGGCCGAACTCCTGCTGCAACTCGCGCAGCAATTCAACGATCTGCGCCTGAATGGACACGTCCAAGGCCGAGACCGCCTCGTCGCAGATGATCAGCTTGGGTTTGTTGATCATCGCGCGCGCGATGCCGACCCGTTGGTTCTGACCGCCTGACAACTCGTGCGGATAACGGTTGATCATGTTGGCGTTTAAGCCCACACGCTCCATCATTTCGCTGACCATCTGCTTGCGCTCGCGGTCCGTCAGATCAGGGCGGTAGGTCTTGAGCGGCTCGGCGATCGAAGCCGAGATTGTCATGCGCGGATCGAGGCTGGCCAATGGGTCTTGAAAGACGATCTGCAAGTCCTTGCGGTACTTGTTCAGCTCGGCGCGTTTCAGACCCACAATAGGATGGCCCAACCAGCTGACATTTCCGCCACTGGGTTCGATCAGTTGCAATACAGCGCGCGCCAGCGTGGACTTGCCGCAGCCGGATTCGCCCACAACGCCCAGAGTTTCACCCTTGCGGATGTCAAAGCTTACGCCATCGACGGCTTTGAGTGGCACTTTGCGCCCGAACAGCCCGCCTTTGACGTTGATCGGGAAATGCACCTTGACGTCATCGACCTTGAGCAGCGGTTCTTCGACCTTCTCCAACGCCTTGGGCGCATCGCCCGCATCAATGCGTGGCATCGCCTCGAGAAGGGTGCGGGTATAGTCGTGTTGCGGGTTGCGGAAAATTTCGCGGGTGTCTCCGGCCTCAACAAATTCGCCCATGCGCATGACTTGAATGCGGTCGCACATACGGGCGACTACGCCCATATCATGGGTGATCAGGGCAATCGCGGTGCCTTCGTCCTTTTGCAGGCGCACCATCAGGTCAAGAATGTCGGCCTGAACGGTCACGTCCAGCGCCGTTGTCGGCTCATCCGCGATCAGCAGTTTGGGATTGCACAGCATCGACATGGCGATCATCACGCGTTGGCGCATCCCGCCTGACAGCTCGTGCGGGTATTGATCCAGTCGCCGCGCGGCCTCGGGGATGCGGACGCGGTTCAGCCAGTCCAGACAGCGAGCCCGCGCTTTGGAACCCTGCAGCCCCTCATGCACCTGAAGAACCTCGCGCATTTGCTGGCCGATGCGCAGATGCGGGGTCAGCGCGGTCAATGGGTCCTGAAAGATCATGCCCACGTCTGAGCCACGGATCTTGTTCAGGCGGTTGATGGGCAGGTTCAGGACTTCGGTGCCGTTCAATTTGACTGACCCAAGCGCCCGACCAGCAGGTGGCAGCAAGCCCATGGCCGCCATGAAGGTTTGGCTTTTGCCCGACCCGCTTTCACCCACGATGCCAAGGCATTCGCCGGGGTTTATGTCGAAACTGATGCCTTTGACGGCCTCGACCACGCCATCGGGCGTGTCGAACTGGACCTTCAGGTCTTTTACGGAAAACAGACTCATATCAGCGATCCTTTGGGTCCAGAGCGTCACGCAAACCATCCCCGATGAAGAACATCGTGATGATGATGGCGACGTAGAATGTCAGCGGGAACATCAATTGCCACAGGGTGCCATACCCCATGGTTCCCGCCCCTTCCGCGATCAGACGACCCAGCGAGGTGTAAGGTTCTGAAATCCCCAGCCCAAGGAACGAGATAAAGCTCTCGGTCAGGATCATTTCAGGCACCAGAAGCGAGGCATAGACGATCACCACGCCCAGCAAGTTGGGCAGGATATGGCGGTACATGATCGTGAATTCGCTGACGCCTGCGGCGCGGGCGGCCTCGATAAACTCACGGTTTTTCAGGGTCAGGGTTTGACCCCGTACGATCCGAGCCATGGTCAGCCAGCCGACCGCGCCAAGTGCGATGAACAGCATGAAGAAGGATCGACCTGCCACGACTAGCAGCAGAATAATCACCAGAGTTGCCGGGATCGCCAGCAAGATGTCGACAAAGCGCATCATGACGCTGTCGGTCCGGCCACCGATATATCCTGCGGCGATACCATAGCAGGTGCCCACGATTAGCGCCGTGGCCGCCCCGATCAGACCGACTAGCAGCGATGTGGTGGTGGCCTGTATGACGCGGCTGTACAGATCGCGCCCTAGATCATCGACGCCAAAAAAATGCCCCGTCTCAACCGAGGGCATCCCCATGCCGCGGACGTCACCCATGACGTTCCAGTCGATCTCTTCATTGTTCCAGACCGCGAAATAGGGACCGATGATTGTGAACAGAACGATTAGCGCCAGAATGACTAGGCTGGCCATCGCAGCCTTATTGCGCACAAAACGCATCCGCGCGTCCTGCCACAGTGAACGCCCCTGAATGACCGTGTAATCCGTGATATCTTCGGCCAAGTGGGCGGCTTTTTGAGATTTTCCAAGCATGGTTCGCCCCTTAGTACCGGATTTTCGGATCGAACCAGGCATAGGCCAGGTCGGTCAAAAGGTTCACGATGACGGTCAGCGCACCATAGAGGATCGTGACCCCTAAAAGTACCGCGTAGTCGCGTGAAAGGGCCGAGCCGACATAGGCTTGCCCCAGACCTCCGGTCGAGAAATAGATGTCCACGAAGACCGAACCGGTCAGAACATAGACGAAGACCGGGCCCAAATAGGAGACGACGGGCAAGAGCGTCGGTTTCAACGCATGGCGCCAGATCACGGTTCTGGTCGGCAGGCCCTTGGCCCGCGCGGTGCGGATGAAGTTCGAGTTCAGAACCTCGAGCATCGACGAGCGTGTGATCCGCGCGATCGAGCCGACATATGAGGTCGCGAGCGCGATGACGGGCATGATCAGGTATGGCCATTGCCCCCCATTCCAGCCACCGCCCGGCAACCAGCCCAACCACAGGGTAAAGGTCAGGATCAGGATCGGGCCCATGATGAAGTTCGGCAGCGCCTGAGCTGCAATGCCCAGACCGACAGCGAAATAGTCGATCCAGCTATTGTGCTTGATGGCTGCCGCAATCCCCAGGCCTACGCCAATCGTGGTAGCAAACAGGAACGACAGCGATCCATAAGTCAGCGAGATCGGGAAACCTTGGGCGATGATGTCATTCACGTCGCGGTCCTTGAACTTGAAGGACGGCCCGAAATCGAAATGCACCACGATGTTATACAGATAGTCCCAAAGCTGCTTCCACAGCGGCTGGTCCAGCCCATAGCGTGCCTCAATATTGGCCAGAACCGCAGGCGGCAGAGGCCGTTCCGAGGTGAAAGGCCCACCGGGCGCGAAGTGCATCAAAAAGAAACAAGCGACGATCAACAACAAGATCGTCGGAACGGCGACCAACAGCCGCCGGATGATATAGGCAAGCATTTCATGCCCCCAATTATTGGCTGTGCCCCAAAAGCGGTTCATGGGGCACAGCGGGATCTAAAGGTGATTACTCGGCTGTTTTGTAGAGGTTTTTGGAGTACCAGTTTTGCTCTACGTTATTGACCGGCCAGTTCCCCACATCGCTGTCCATCATGTAGACGCCAGCGTAGTGATAGATCGGGATGACGGGGGTCTCTTGCGCGATGATACGCTCGACCTCGGTATAAAGCGGCGCGGCATCGTCCGCGGTTTTGGCAGAGGCCAGCAGTTCATCAACTTTGGCGTTGTTATACTTGCCGTCGTTATAGCCCGAATCCGACTGCAACAGGTCCAGGAAGGTTGAGGCTTCGTTGTAGTCGCCACACCATGCGCCACGGGCCAGATCGAAGTTCTGGTTACCGCGTTCTTCCAGGAACACTTTCCATTCCATGTTGGCTAGCTCGGCGTTCACGCCCAGTTTCTGTTTCCACATCTGGCTCAGCGCCACGGCAACTTTCTTGTGCGCTTCCGACGTGTTGTAGACCATCTCGAAGCTCAGCGGATTGTCTGCGCCATAACCGGCCTCGGCCAGTAGTTCCTTGGCCAGCTCGTCCCGTTCGGCTTGCGACATAGACGCCATTTCGACGTCCGGAACGGTGAAGCCTGCGGTTGCTTCGGGCGCGAAAGTATATGCCTGCGGCTGACCGCCTGCCATGATGTTCTCGGTGATGATCTTACGATCTACGGCAAGCGACAGGGCCTGACGGACATTCGGGTCTTTGAACGCTTCCGGACCACCTTCGGACAGGTTGAACGTGTAGTAATAGTTGCACAGACGCGGGAAGCTGATCGCCTCTTCCGGGTGCTCTTTTTGCAGGCGCGGGAACTGGCCTGCGGGCACTTCGGTGCGGTCCAGCTCACCGGCCAGATAGCGGGTCAGGGCCACGTTTTCGTCGTTGATGACCAAGGCCACGACTTTTTCGATAATCGTGTTGTCGTTGTCCCAGTACATCTCGTTGCGCTCGCGAACCGAGCGTTCCTGCGGCAGATGCTCGGTCAAAACATAAGCACCGTTCGACACGATGTTGCCGGGCTTGGTCCAGGCGTCGCCGAACTCCTCAATCACTTTCTGCGGGGCAGGGAAGGTGGTCGCATGCGTGGTCATCTGCGGGAAATAGGACAGCGGTGCGCTCAGCTTTACTTCCAGCGTGTGGTCGTCGATGGCTTTGACGGCCAGATCGTCAACCGGCTTTTCGCCTGCGATAATTTCAGACGCGTTTTCGATCGACATCAGCTCCATGTACCACGCATAGGGCGAGGATAGAGCGGGATCGACGGCGCGTTTCCAGGCAAAAACGAAATCGCCTGCTGTAACCGGATCGCCGTTGGACCACTTAGCGTTGTCTCGCAGGGTGAAGGTGTAGACATCTTTGGCGTCATTCGTGGTAAAGCCCGTTGCTACACCTGGAACCAGATTTCCGTCTTCGTCCTGGTTCATCAGACCTTCGAACAGATCGCGGACGATCTCGGCGCCCGAAACATCCTCAACTACCTGCGGATCGACCGAGCTGTGCTCGTCCAGAATGCGATATGTGAACGTCTGGTCATCGGCCAGCGCTTCACCCGTGGTCGGGTGGGTCCCGGCGGCAAAAGCCGCGCCGGTGATCATGGTCGAGGTCAACAGACCTGCTAGCGAAGTTCGAATATATTTGTTCATGTTTGTATTCTCCCGTTTTTGGGGGCGACACACGCATAGCCCGTCAGAGCGGTCGCTGACCTCTCTGATTGTCCGGCTCGGATCGAGCTCGGGACGGGTTCACAGTTTGCTTTGTCAGATCGCAATGAACACCGCGTCGCAGTCTTTCGGTTGCAGTCGGAAACGTGGTTGCGAAAGTCGCCCTTCACTGGGGCTGACGTTGGCATTATTTCAAAAAAGGTTAAAGCCTTTGCCTGCAAATTGGGCAATCTAACGTCAATTGTGAATGAAAACGGGTCCTATCCGGCAATAAAATAATTTAGCGCAGGCGCTTCTTGACACTTTTGTGAAGCTGCTTGGAAACAGGTTGACGCTTTACGCTTGGTAATGGCTCAAGCATAGCCTGTGAAAACAGCGAATCGCTATTTGGCCAGAGTCGCTTTCATTGAAGCCGCGGGGAAACAGGTCGGGATACGGCCAGTTTGTTCCTGCCACCTACCGATAGAACGGCGCGTCTTGAATCCAGGTAAACCATCCGCTCCGCCGACGTCGTTCCCTTGAGCTTCTAATGCTTTCTGCATTGCTACAATGTCTGATCGGTAAAGCGGGTCTATCGCACCCCAACGTCCCTTGAAGTCGCCGATTTGGTACTGGATGCGATCGCTTACGTGGCCGACAAACAGTGCATACAGATCGCTGTTGTTGTATCGCTTCAGCACATAGAAATTTGGTGTAACCAGAAATGCTGGTCCGTTTCGACCAGCAGGCATCATCAGATATCCTTCTTCGGGCAGTTCATGCTGTGGGAATGGTTTCCCCGACACTCGCTGAATGCCCAGTTTAGCCCAATCACGAATAAGTTTACCCTGATCAGGCCCCTCGTTTGCGCAGGACACAGATAGGGGAACCGTGACTTCAAATCCCCAATCGCGGCCCGGCACCCAGCCATGCCGCGCAAGATAGTACCCAATTGACGACAAAGTATCGTCAACCGAGGTCCAGATGTCTGCGCGTCCGTCTCCGTTTCCGTCAACCGCATGTTCAAGATAATTCGAGGGCATGAACTGGGGTTGCCCAAGAGCTCCGGCCCAACTGCTTTTCATCCTACCAGGTGGGGCGTGGCCCGCCTCGGCAATCTCGAGCGCTGCGATCAGTTCTTTGGTGAACAGTTCCGTCCGCGTGCTCATAAACGCTTTGGTAGCCAGAACCTGTATGGCGTCATGCCGGATGGGCACTTGACCGTATCCGCTTTCTCGTCCCCAAATAGCCAACAATATGCGGGCAGGGACACCGGTTTCAGTTTCAACTCGGGCAAGCACCGCGCCATGGCGGCGGGCCATCTTACGCCCAACCGAGGTTGCACCTTGCACTGAGCCAGGGTTGAAATAGCGGGCAGGCGCACCGAATTCGGCCTGTTTCTGTTGCGTCGGCTGCACCCTGTGTGTTCCGGGTGGAACCAGGTCGGGAAGATCCCAGTTGAGCATCACACCGTCAAATGCTCGCTGAAAAGTGTGTTTTGAAACGCCCTTGGCTTTTGCGTTCGGCCATATGGTTTCATCAATCCACGCTTGAAATTGGTGTTCGATGGCAGCGCGGTCCTGAGCCCGCGCAACAGTCGTGCAAAGTAGAAGAGCAAGAAAACAAACAATCCAATGCATTTCCGAATTGTCTCAACCTACGTGGTTCGCAAGTCAATAGTTCGTTTGTATAAGGCAGGGGTTGATCGCAAAGGAATAAGAACAATTTGGGGTTTTGGAAAACTCTTGAGAAATCGCCCGACTCTGTTGATAGTTCAGCCAGACCATATGCCGTAGGAGGGCGAACAGGCGTGGCCCATTTCAGAGTGTCATCCGCTGTGTTGCCAATCGCTGCATTGGTTCTGACCGCGGGGTTGTTTGCACATGTGGCCCATGCTGCCGACAGTTTTCTGGAGCCGCAAGGCCCCATCGCAGCCGTTCAGAAAACACATCTGGTGCGAGCAACGCTGTTGATCCTGATTGCTGTTGTGCCGGTTTTATGCCTCGTACCTTTGATCGCAATCAGGTATCGGAGGCGCAAACAAAGTCAGTCAGCTTATGCCCCGAACTGGGACTTTTCGGCGCGTCTGGAGTTCTTGATGTGGGGCGTTCCGGTCGTGATCGTCGCGGTCTTGTCTTTCTATCTGTGGAAGGCAACTCACCGGTTGGATCCTTATGCAAACTCATTTGGTGAAGCGCCTGCCATCAATGTGCAGGTCGTAGGCTTAGATTGGAAATGGTTGTTTATCTATCCTGACCACGGCATCGCCACTGTGGGAGAGTTCGGGATACCTGTAGGGCAACAAGTCGCGATAACGTTGACGACTGACACCGTTATGCAGTCTTTCATGATCCCTGCGTTAGCCGGCCAGATTTACGCGATGCCGGGAATGACCACTCAACTGCATCTCGTCGCCAACACGCCAAAGACCATGCAGGGTGAAAACACGCAGTACAATGGCAGGGGCTTTACCAAGCAAAAATTCCTGACACAGGCCATGCAGTTGCAGGATTTCGATGCGTGGGTAAACAGCGTGCGAGCCAACGGCATTCCGCTAACAACCGAGACCTATAAAACACTGGCAATGCGCACCGACAGGGACGAAGTTCAGGCTGCGTTGGGCACCGCGACGATGCCTCTGAACGCCTTGTATTTCACACTGGATGACGGCGACTTGTTTCATTCTATTCTGCACCGTTACCACAGCGGTCAACCTTTGTCGGTAGCGCAACAGCCCGGGACCGTTTCATATGGTCAGGAGAGCGGGCAATGACGATTGAGTACAGCGGAATATTCGGCCGTCTGAGTTGGGAATCTTTTCCGATTGCGGGGCTGATCCAGTCTCCGAACGCCAATGAGATTGTCGCCAACGCCGCCGCCGCGATTGTGATAGTCGGAGCAATAGCCGTTATCGGCTTACTGACTTGGTTTCGTCTTTGGGGCCCTCTGTGGCGCGATTGGCTGACGAGCGCAGATCATAAGAAAATCGGCATCATGTACATCGTCTTTGCAATCGTCATGTTGGCTCGGGGCGTTCTTGAAGGTGTTGTGATGCGCGCTCAGCAGGCCGCAGGCCCAGGTGAAGGTTTTCTGGAAGCTGAACACTTTGCCGAACTGTTCAGTACCCATGGCACAATCATGATTTTCTTTGTCGCGGTTCCTTTCGTTTTCGGCATTGCGAATTTTTTGGTTCCCCTGATGATCGGTGCACGAGATGTCGCCTTTCCGGTCATGAACCAGATCAGCCTTGGTCTTACGGTCTCCGCAGGCATGATGCTGATGGTGTCATTGGTGGTCGGAGAGTTCTCGACCGGTGGCTGGACGGCCTATCCACCCTATACTGGTGCAGCCTTTAACCCCGGCGTAGGACCGGACTACTGGATCTGGGCCATTGTTGTGTCGGGTATCGGAACAACTCTGACAGGCATAAACTTCGCGGTAACGATCTATAAATTGCGCGCGCCCGGTATGACCTTCATGCGTCTGCCGATGTATTGTTGGACGATCATCTGCAGCTCGATCCTGATCGTTTTCGCAATGCCACCGCTTGGCGTGGCGGCTCTGATGTTGGCGGCGGATCGATATCTGGACTTCCATTTTTTCACCAACGACCTTGGTGGGAACATGATGAACTATGCCAATCTGTTCTGGCTGTTCGGCCACCCCGAGGTCTATCTGCTGGTCCTTCCCGCGTATGGGATTTATTCCGAGATTTTCGCAACCTTTTCGGCCAAACGACTGTACGGCTACAACTCGCTTGTCATCGCCACGATGTCGATCGCGGTTATGTCGTTCACGGTTTGGCTGCACCATTTTTTCACGATGGGTCAAAGCGCGCTGATAAATGCGGTGTTTGGGATTGCGACGATGCTGATCGCTATTCCGACCGGAGTGAAGGTTTATGACTGGATGGCCACACTGTTTCGGGGCCGAATCCGTTTCTCGGTCCCGATGCTGTATGGCCTCGCATTCCTTATGCTGTTTGTGATTGGCGGCCTCAGTGGCGTTCTTCTGGCTAATCCAACGTTGGATTATCAGGTTCACAACACGCTGTTTCTTGTCGCGCATTTCCACAACGTGTTGTTGCCCGGGGTGTTGTTTGGGTTGCTGGCTGGATACAACTACTGGTTCCCCAAGGCCTTTGGGTTTCGTTTGAACGAAGCTTGGGGGCGACTGACGGTTGTTCTGTGGACAGTTGGGTTCATGTTGACCTTTTTGCCGCTGTATTTCGTCGGTTTGATGGGGATGCCCAGACGGTCTTTCAGTTGGGAGGACCCCAGCTTCCACCCCTATATGATCGTTGCGGCGCTTGGATCACTGGTGCTCCTGTCAGCGTTGCTGGCGGTCGTTGCGCAGTTATGGATCAGTATCAGAGACCGCGAGAAAACACGCGTGCCGGTTGGCGACCCATGGGATGCCCGCACACTGGAATGGTCGACGCCGGCGCCGCCGCCGCCTTACAACTTCGCTATCATCCCCAACGTGACCGAGCGGGATGATTTTGCTGCGGCCAAGGAACGAAATGAAGCTTACCCGCAGCCTGAGGCTTACGAGGATATTTTGCTGCCGCGCAATACCGCGATCGGTTTCGTTTTGTGTGTTTTCAGTGGTGTTTGGATGTTCGCGCTTGTCTGGTGGATCTGGTGGTTGGCCGCGTTGATGAGCGTCCTTATCGTCGTGGCGTTCATCGCCTGGACGTTCCAAACGGACACCGAAGTGGTCATACCGGCCACCGAGGTGCGCAAACAGCATGAAGCATGGCTTGAGATCGTGCGCAATTCGGACCCTGTCAATCGCGACCATGAATGCGCACCTGAAAACCGTGGTCTCGCGCGACCAGATATGGAGGCCACAACATGAAGCGCGCTCCAACCCACAGTTACCCCGGATTGAATCTGGGCCGCAGGCATCCCGAAGCGGACAAGGCCAGTGAAGTCGTCACATTCGGTTTTTGGGTCTTTCTAATGAGCGACCTTGTCTATTTTGGTCTGATGTTCGCGATCTACATCACCATGATAGATGCGCAGGCCGGTGGACCCGGTCCGCATGAGCTGTTCAACCTTAAGAGCATTTTTGCCCAAACGCTCATCTTGCTTACGAGCAGCTTGACTGTGGGGCTGGCGATGCTGGCCTTGAAGTACAACCTGCCACGCTCACGCATTGTGATGTGGTTTGGCGTCACGCTTGTTTTAGGGTTGAGTTTTCTGGTTCTTGAAATGAGTGATTTTATGGCGATGGCTGAAAAGGGAGGCATTCCCCAACGCAGCGGGTTTCTGTCCGCTTTCTATGGCCTCGTTCCACTGCACGGCCTGCACGTTGCTGCCGGTTGCATCTGGTTGATCGTGCTTGGCATCCAGCTTCGCGTTTTTGGTCTGACAGACCTGCTTATGTCGCGGGTCGTGCGGTTGGCCTTGTTTTGGCATTTCCTGGACCTGATCTGGATCGGGATCATCACGATCGTTTATTTCGGAGGGCTTGCCTATGGATAAGCGCAGCGAAATGCACCGTCGGGAACGCCGCCGTTATCTTATAGGATATGGCGGTTCACTGCTTCTGACCATTTCTGTCTTCTTGGCAGCGTTTGTCTTCGGTATTGCGACCAAGGGCGTTTATTTGACGATTGGATTGCTGGGGCTTGCGCAATTGATTTTACAGCTGGTCTACTTCCTTCACATTGATCGCAGGCGCAGTAGCCGTGAAGATTTGGATCTTGTGTTGTTTTCAACGCTGGTTTTGCTGATCATCATAGTCGGTACAATCTGGATCATGGGAAATTTGGCGGTGCGCATGCACACGTTTCCAATGTAGTGACCAAGTTAGAAACGCGAACTCTTCGGCACTCAAAGCCTCGTCAATAAAAGACCAAATCCAAGCGCTATCCAGCATAAGGCAAGGCTGAGGCATATGTTGCCCGCAGCCAGGGCAAATGTGTTCCTGCGCCGCAACTCCAGCGACTGATAAGCAAAGCTTGAAAAGGTCGTGAAGCCACCGCAGAACCCGAAAACAAGGTGTTTCTGTTCTTCGCTTATCTCAGTTACCCCGCCGAGGTACCCGATCCAGAGGCCCAGAATGAAACTTCCTGCAACATTTACGATCAACGTCGCAAAAGGCAGATCGTGATTGATTTTCAAAGCCACCCATTGGCGCAGGACCGCACCTAGACCTCCGCCTAAACCAAACATTATATGCTGGTAAAATTCGCTCAACACCCGGACCTCGTGTTGAAAACGCGGCGACCTATTGCTTCGCCCGCGAGGGCGGCAATCAGGCCACATGCGATCTCAAGTACAGCAGCCATTGCGGCGTACCAGGGGTTTATAGCGGCCAACATGTCTAAGTCTGCAACAAAAGAGGAAAAGGTAGATAGCCCGCCGCAAAACCCGACAGCGCCAAGGTGCAGGACATGGGCATGTACGCGGTGTCTTATGGAATATAGCCAGCCCAAGACAAAACAGGCGGCAATATTAATCCCGAAGGTTGTTGTTAGGATCCGAATGCCGGGGATCTCTATAGAAAAAGCCTCTCGAAACAACGACCCTGCTGCGCCACCCACGAAAACAGCCAAAAACATCCACGCTGTGGCTGAAACCTTCGGGTGGGTAGATTTTTGGGCCAATGGTTTCGTCCGTTTCAAGCGTGCGAGTTGGATACCGTGTGACTAAAGTAGGATCAACTATGAGCCGACCGTGAAGCCCTGCCCTCAAAATCACCGTCATCTAAATGCACTGATACAATTGCTTGCAATCAAACGCCAAATGCCCCCACGATTTGATCGACCCGCCATCTGATTTGGAGAGCTAGGATGATCGTCCGCAGACTATTTTATTTTCTCAGTTATGTGTGTCTGCCGCTGACGGTTGTTTGGGGACTCTTTTGGCCTCCTGCGCATTGGTTGTTGATATTCTTGGTGCCATATTCAGTGATCGGGCTTTATGACGTTCTGACCACCAAGCACAATGTGCTCAACAACTATCCGGTTCTAGGTCACTTCCGATATATGTTGGAGTTCGTCAGCCCCGAGATACGTCAGTATTTCGTTGAGACCAACGAAAGTGGCCGACCTTTTAATCGTATCATCCGTGGGTTGGTCTATGCCCGCGCCAAGGGGCAGGTGGATACGCAGGCGTTTGGTACGCAATACGATATCCTGACTGTTGGGTATCACCGCGCCAACCACTCGCTCGCGCCCAAACATGTGGATGAAAGTGAAAAGCGTGTCTTGCTGGGTGGCCCCCAGTGCCGCCAGCCCTACAACGCCTCGCGACTGAATGTATCTGCCATGAGTTTTGGTGCCTTGAGCGCAAACGCGATCAGAGCTTTGAATGGTGGCGCTAAGGATGGTGGATTCGCCCATAATACTGGTGAAGGCGGGTTGTCTCCGCACCATTTGGCCGAAGGCGGAGACATCATATGGCAGATTGGAACCGGTTACTTTGGGTGTCGGACGGCCGATGGCGGTTTCGACAAGGACAAATTTGCCGAAAAAGCCGGTACAGAAGTTGTCAAGGCGATTGAAATCAAGCTGTCGCAAGGGGCCAAGCCATCTCATGGCGGTGTGCTGCCTGCCGCGAAAGTTGACGAAGAAATCGCTCAAATCCGGGGTGTGCCGGTGCATCAGGACGTTATTTCTCCGCCGGTGCACTCTGCGTTTGAGGGGCCAACGGGCCTGATGCATTTCGTGCAGCATCTGCGCGAAATATCAGGTGGTAAGCCGGTCGGGTTTAAACTGTGTATTGGACGCCCGTCTGAGTTCATGGCAATCTGCAAAGCGATGCTTGCAACAGGGATTGTGCCGGACTTCATCACCATTGACGGTGCCGAAGGTGGCACCGGCGCGGCCCCGGTCGAATTTACCAATCGACTGGGGATGCCTCTGAACGAGGCTCTGATCTTCGTCAACAATTGCCTGCGCGGTGTAGGGTTGCGGGATCAGATTAGGATCATTTGCTCGGGCAAAGTGGCGACGGGATATGACATGATCGAGAAATTCGCGTTGGGTGCCGATATGTGCAACTCGGCCCGGGCGATGATGTTCGCGATAGGTTGTATTCAGGCCTTGCACTGCAACACAAACAGATGCCCGTCCGGCGTGGCGACCCAAGACCCGATCAGGGGGAGAGCGGTGAACGTACCGCAAAAACGCAAGCGTGTTCAGCGCTACCATGATGCGACTGTGGAAAGCTTTGTAGAAATTCTGGGGGCTATGGGCAAAGAAACCGCCGCCGAGTTGCACCCATCAGATATCCGGCGCCGTACCGCAGATGAGCGTGAGAATTCCTATGCTGATCAATACACGCTGGTGGCTTCCGGTGCCTTCCTTTCAGGTTCCATTCCGGATGAGTATGCGGCTGATTGGGAACAAGCCACATCCGAACATTTCTGATTTTTTTACGAATGCCGCCAAGGATTGACCTTTCAGATGCGTCTTACTCATCGTGATGCGCATGGAAACGTCGGATGAAGACTTGGCTCAAGCCGCGATTGAAGGGGACGCTGAGGCGTTTGCTGCCCTTCTGGAGCGTCACTACGATCGAATTTTCCGTCTGGCCTATCGATTGACCGGCCGCGAGGAACAGGCCGAGGATATTACTCAGGATATCTGTGCCGGTTTGCCGTCCAAGATTGCCGGGTTTCAAGCGCGGTCGAAATTTACCACTTGGTTGTATCGCGTTGTGGTGAACGCCGTCGAGGACACACGCCGCAGGCAGGCGACGCGCAGCAGAGCCGCGCTTGGGTGGGGCGACGTTGAGCAAATGCGCCGCGCCGAAGCAGCCGAGGTAGCGGAAGCCGTCGAGTGGCTGCAAACAGCGATGCGGTTGTTGCCGCTCGACTTGCAGGAGACGCTGGCCCTGACCCTTGAAGATGAGATGACGCATGCGCAGGCGGGTGAAGTATTGGGAGTGTCCGAAGGTACCGTATCATGGCGTCTTGCTGAAATTCGAAAGCGTCTGCGTGCAATGCGACAAGAGGAGTTGGCGCAATGACCGATGATCTTGAGCAGTTGAAGAAAGTAATGGACGTCTCGACCCCCGGTCCAGACGCATCCCGTCGAGCCGCCAATATGAAACTGGCGCAAAAAAACTTTGCGGCGCTCCAAGCATCGTCCGCCCTGGACCGTCCCAATGTCAGGCGAGGCCTATTGGCCCGCGTGACAAAAGGAGCGAAATCCATGTTGAATGCCCTCTCACACCGTGGTCTGCTGACGGCCACGACAGCCGTTGCAGCCGTTGCTCTGGTTGTGATCCTGCCGCAGACTCGTGACTATGTGCCGAAGCCGACGTCTTGGAAACAAGTCCAATCCGATGTCCCACAAAATGTGGTGGCAGAGGCTGAAGACGCTCTCGGTAACAGTGAGCCAGGGTTTGAAGCCCCAGTGTTGGCCGAACTCGCCGCCCCATTGTCCGAGCCGAGAAACCAGCGGGCTACAGACCAGAAATCCGTCGTAGACGGTAATGCCCTGACTGCGGATGAGGGCGGCAGCACGCCACCTGAGCTGTCGCGCCTGCATGGCTTGTCCCTCGAAAGGGATACTGAGGCATTTGCCACTGCCGAAACAAACCCGCTGAAAATTACAGCAGACGATCCCGTGTCCACATTTTCGATCGACGTCGATACGGCCTCATATTCAATCGTTCGGTCGTCGTTGCTGAATGGCAAATTGCCCCCGCGTGATGCGGTGCGTATCGAGGAAATGATAAACTACTTCCCCTACGCCTATCCTCTGCCCGACGGTCAAGCGCCTTTCCGACCTTCGATCACTGTAAGCCCAACCCCTTGGAACGATGGGACTCAGCTTGTCCATGTCGCAATTCAAGGTACGACGCCGGTTGTTGAGGAACGCCCGCCGCTTAACCTTGTCTTTCTGATCGATACGTCGGGTTCGATGCAGGACGCCAATAAACTGCCGCTGCTCAAGAAGTCCTTCCGCTTAATGCTGGCTGAGTTGCGGCCCGAGGATCAGGTGTCCATCGTCACCTATGCAGGCAGCGCTGGACAAGTTTTGGAGCCGACATTTGCCTCTGATCAAGGTAAGATCCTAGCTGCCCTTCAGCGCCTTGAAGCTGGTGGTTCGACTGCAGGGCAGGCCGGCTTACAGCAAGCATATGAAGTGGCGGAAACTATGTCTGCTGAAGGTGAGGTTACCCGAGTCCTTTTGGCGACAGATGGTGACTTCAATGTTGGGATGGCTGATCCCGAAGCGCTGCGGGACTTTATTGCTCGCAAGCGAGACAGCGGAACATATCTCAGCGTTCTGGGGTTTGGGCGCGGCAATCTTGACGATGAGGTCATGCAGACGCTGGCTCAGAATGGGAACGGTCAGGCCTCTTACATCGACACCTTGAGCGAGGCGCGTAAAATTCTGGTCGACCAACTGACAGGTGCATTGTTCCCGATCGCAAATGACGTGAAGATTCAGGTAGAGTTCAATCCCGCTCAGATCGCTGAATACCGCCTGATCGGTTATGAAACCCGAAGCCTCCGACGCGAGGACTTTGCAAACGACAAGGTCGATGCCGGAGATATCGGGGCAGGGCATTCGGTCACGGCGATATACGAAGTGACGCCGGTGGGGTCTGAAGCCATTAGGAACCAACCTCTTCGCTATGCCGACAGCGTGGTGTCCGACGCGTCTGAAGAGATTGGCTACTTGAAGCTGCGCTTCAAAGCACCGGGCTCAGAAGAAAGCCAATTGATCCAGGAACCGATTTTCTCCGGGCAGGGCGACGTGACCGAAGATATTGGTTTCTCATATGCCATTGCAGGGTTCGGCCAGTTGCTACGCCGAGGTGAATATCTAAATGGCTGGTCTTATGATGAAGCCATCGCATTGGCCAGCACATCCCGTGGCGATGATACGTTTGGGTATCGATCAGAAGCTGTGACGCTGATGCGCCTCGCGCAATCGCTTGAACGTTAGTCACAACGGGTGCCGTCCTACGCGGCACCCAATAACCTCTATCAGAAAGACCTAGGGTTGTTGCTGGCGTGGGTGTGTATTCTCCGAATACTCCATTCGACAGCGTCGCGCATGGTCTTGCCCAATGCGACGTCAAAGGCATTGACCAGATCGGGTGTCTGGTCGCTTTCTGAAATGACATATTCTTGAAACGAGTCCGACGCGATGATCTTGTCCTCGAACTCATCGATGATTTTGATATTCATTCTGACTTCGACCCGTACAATTGATGAGCCGTCGGGCTGTTCTACGACGATTCCCTGAAATTCGCGTAGGTCTGGGACTATGACATAGTCCGCGCGCAAACCCACAATGGACCGTCCGACTGCAGCGACTTTTCCGCTGTTTTCATAGCTTTCGACCAGCAGGGATTGAACAATCAAAGGTGCCCGGTCCACCCAACGCGCCCGCGGTAGGTATTGCACCTGAAGCGGTGTAGGTTGCACCGCGATCTGATCCGTATTGACCGCCGCGGTTGCGGTCGGTTCTTCCACTACAATCTGTCGTTGGATTCGTGGCAAGGACGTTGAAAATGTGCTTTTGGGCGTGAGCAAGTAGAGATCGTTCGGTTTAGACGCCTGCGTAAGCGTTCCCAGCCCTGTACAGCCCGCGATGGCCGCAACCGCCAGTAAAGCAAGGAATATCCTGATCATTGGCGAAACTCCGATGCTTGGGTTCCCAGCAAAAAGCGTGCAGGATCGCGTTCGACCTTGTCGACCAACCGATCGAGGCTAACGACAAGCCGTTGGGATTCTTCGATAAAGCGAGTGAATTGGGGCAAGCCAACTCGCATGAAATCAGAAAGTTGACGGCGGTTCTCCTGAACGATGCCGTCAATCGTGCCTAGCAATTCAGAAGCGGACTTTGAAGCACTGAGAACATCAGCTGATATTTCGTCCAGCCGGTCGGTTACCCGTGTGACCGTGTTCGCCACCTGATTGGCTGCGTTACGAATGTCTGCAACCACCTCTCCCACGTCTTCGTTAATCACTCGGTTCGCCGAGTCAAAGGCACGCTCGGCCGAGGTGAGGGTTCCCTTGGCCGCTTCCATCGCACCTGTGATCGTACCAAGGGTTTTGTTTGCATTCAGGAAAGTCTCGGAAACGGTTGCCAGCGCGACGCTGCCTTCATCCGACAGGCCCGACAAGTTCTCAGCCAAAGACGAGGCTTGCTCAATGAATGGTTTGAGATCCTGTTGGATGACCTGATCCGCTGTTTCAAAAGTAACCTTTGCACTGTCCAAGGCAGCAGCGGCGGATTCGGACGCTGTTCTAACGCTTTTTAAAGTGTCCGTACCAGTTTCCAGCGTTGTTTCCGCCGTGTCGGCCAGATTATCAAGCCGTTTTGAGAAAGCAGAAATCTCACGCGCTGCTCCACCCAGATCAGACGACAGGCCTTCAAAGTCTGACAGTGTCTTATCTAGGCGACCAGTGGCCGAGGCGACGTTTTCCAGAATATCCGAAACCGCCTGCCGGTTCTTGTCGTCGACGACCTCATTGATGTCTTCTAGCAACGTTATTGCTTTTTCCATCAGCAGCGGAGCGCCTTCGAATAAGGATTGTATCGCGCTGCGTTTACTTTTAATGAGGCTATCCTGCGGTAGACGCTCGGCTGTGGGCGAACCACCGGTCAGCTCGACATAGCTGACACCTGTTACACCAAGCGATTGTAACTGAGCGATTGTCTCTGTCGTAACCGGGATTTCAGCGTCAACTTCCAGACGAACGCGTACTTTTGAAGGGTCATTTTCATCGAGATTCAGAGAAATCACCTGACCTACCGGCAGGCCATTGTAGCTGACTCCACCAGCAGCGGATAGGCCCGAGACATTTTCGAACAACACATCATAATAAGCGTATTGCCGCGAGATTTCGAATTTGGCGAGCCACAGAAAGAACCCGAAAGCACCAAGTATGCCCGCAAGGGTGAAGGCGCCGATCAAGATATAATTCGCTCGGGTTTCCATGGTTCTACCTGCTTTGCCCTTTCTCTTGCGCTGCGCGCGCCCGAGGGCCGGTGAAATATTCTTGCACCCAAGGATGATCGACTTTGGTCATTTCTTCAATCGGCCCTTCAACCAAAACGCGTTTTTCCGCGAGCACGGCAATACGGTCACAAATGGCATACAGGCTGTCCAGATCGTGCGTGACCATGAATACAGTTAATCCCAGCGCATTTTGCAGTTCTCCGATCAGATCGTCATAAGCGGCGGCTCCGATCGGGTCCAACCCGGCCGTGGGCTCATCCAAGAAAACGATTTCGGGATCCATTGCCAACGCACGGGCCAGCGCAGCCCGCTTGCGCATCCCGCCTGAAAGTTCCGAAGGAAATTTGCCACAACTGAGCTGAGGCAAACCGACTAGGCTGATTTTCAAACTGCCAAGTGCGCACATTAGGCTTTCACTCATACCAGTGTGTTCGCGCAGAGGAGCGATGACATTCTGCAAAACGGTAAGTGACGAAAACAGCGCCCCATCCTGGAATGCAACACCCCAACGCTGTTCAATCCTTCGACGCTCCTGTTCGGGACCGTTCAACACGTCGACGCCCAGAACTTCAATACTGCCAGCTGTAGGTTTGTTCAGCCCGACAATTGTCCTTAGCAGAACGGACTTACCAGTACCTGACCCGCCGACAATGCCCAGTACCTCACCGCGCCAGACGTCCAGATCAAGGTGCTGGTGAACCACCTGCGGCCCAAACTGGTTGGTCAGGTTACGTACCCGAATGACGGCCTCGCGCTGGGTGTCGGCCTGGGTTGTTTTCTGCAGAACGGTTCCGTCCATGTCAGACCCCCATAACCGAGAAGAAGATCGAGAACAAAGCGTCCAGTGCAATAACCATAAAAATGGATTGAACCACAGACGAGGTTGTCCTCTGCCCGACGCTTTGAGCAGACCCCTTGACCTGCAACGCTTGCCAACAGGCGATAACACCGATGACCAGTGCAAAGAACGGCGCTTTGATCATGCCGATCGCAAATTGCCAGATGCCTGTGTTTTCCTTCAACCGCGTCGCGAACATTCCGGGGCTGACGTCGAGGTCGATCCAGCTCATAAGTCCACCGCCAATCAGGGCGGAGATATCGGAAATGAAGCCAAGGATCGGCAACATAATCAGCAAGGCGACCACCCGCGGGATGACCAGAACCTCAATCGGGTCCAGGCCCAAGGTGCGCATGGCATCAATCTCTTCTTGCACTTTCATCGAGCCTATGGACGCCGTGAAAGCCGAACCGGACCTACCTGCCACAATAATAGCCGTCAGAAGGATGCCCAATTCCCGCAAAACCGAGATCGAGATCAGTTCGACTACGAAAATCTCGGCGCCGAACTGTTTCAACTGGGTTGCACCTTGGAATGCCAAAACGACGCCAATCAGAAAACCCATCAAGGCAACGATCGGAATGGCTTTGAAACCGACCTCTTCCATCTGCGAGACCAGAGCCGCCCGCCGTAGCCTGCGTGGGTTCAGAAGGGTCCGGCCTAGTCGGTGCAGCGTCAGGCCAAGAAAGTCCAGCATCGACAGGGTGTCTTTCCACCCGCCCGCCGTCCGTTTGCCGACGCTTTCCACCCAGTCTCCAAAGCTGCGATGGTGAATTTCAGTTACTGGGTCATCGGGGATGCTTTTGGACACAGTCGCAATCAGGTCGGAATAGGCAGGTGACGCACCATGAAGATCAATCTCACCCCCTGCCTTTTGTACCCGGCGGGTCAGATCGGCGACCAGCCATGCGCCGCTTGTATCCATTGCCTGAACGTCTGACAGGTCGACAACGACCTTGTTCCCCGTAGGCGTGAAGGATGTGAATGCGGCTTCTATACTGCTTAGGGTTTGGGTTAGCAGTTCACCCGACACTAGAATGCTGATGCCTTCAGCATCATGGTTCAAATTTACAGTTGGTCGGGTCATGAGCGTATGTGATTTAAAACACGCGTGCGCTGCAACGTATTTTTCGAAAGATTCGGGTTATTCTCTCCTCTCAATAGCGCATGTGTGACAGTTTCAGACGCAGGATTGATCGATCAAGCTGACAAACACGTTTCAAGTCTGATCTTAACTAAGGCCAAGTGTGACGAATCTGTTGCTGCTTGGGTAGAACCCGGACAATGTCCGCATCAAAAGCCAAGCCAGCAGGATCAGAGGAATTGGGATGCAACGCGCCGGGAATGTCCTTTTTATCATTATTGACCAGCTTAGGGCCGATTGTCTGAACGGCGCACTGGCGGGACATGTCGACCTGCCCAACATGCGCGCCTTCATGCAAGAGGCGGTGACGTTTGACAGGCATTTTTCAGTGACCAACCCTTGTGGCCCGTCGCGCGCCTCTATCCTGACCGGGCAATACGCGATGAACCATCGGTCCGTGCGAAACGGGACACCTTTGCGCCACGACACCCCGACCATAGCAAGTGAAATGCGAAAGGCTGGCTATTCGCCTTTGTTGTTTGGCTATACCGACACGACGGCCGACCCTAGGATACACGACCCAAATGACCCTGTTCTTCGGTCTTATGAACAACCCATGGCCGGGTTCGAAGAAGTGGTCGAGATGCGACTAGAAGAGTCTTATCCATGGCGGTCGCACTTGATGAAACAAGGCTATTCCTTTGACAGCTATTGGGATGTCCATTCACCGGTCTCTGAATCCGGTGGGCAGGTCAAACTGAATGACCCAGCGTTGTACGCGGCAAAAGACAGTGACACCGCGTTTTTGACGGATGTATTCCTTAATAGTATGGCGCCGCTTGTTGGGCAGAATTGGTTTGCGCATCTCACCTATATCCGCCCGCATCCACCCCTTGTGGCACCTGCCCCCTACAACAACATGTATGACCCGACGTCGCTCCCTCTGCCTGCCGGGCTTGGGGGCGCGAACAGCGAGGCCGAAGTTCATCCGTTCTTTGCACCTACTATGCAAAAACAGACTGCTGCTGATTTCGTCCTGGGTTTTAAGAACGTTGATCCGACGCCTGAGAATATCCAAATTCTGCGGTCTGTTTATCTGGGGTTGGCGACGGAAGTCGACCACCATATCGGACGGGTCGTCCAGTTCCTGAAGGACAGTGGCCAGTATGACGACACTTTGATCATTATCACTGCTGACCACGGAGAAATGCTCGGAGATCGAAACAGCTGGGGTAAAATGACCGTCTATGATGCGGCCTATCACACACCCCTTTTGATCCGGTTGCCTGGCAATCGAGACCAAGCGGGTTCCGTGATTTCTGCTCCGACCGAATCCATCGATGTTACCCCGACTATTCTCGACTGGATTGGGCAATCCATTCCAAATTCGATGGATGGGCGGTCTCTGCTGCCTTTGCTGCGTGGGAACCTGCCCGAGGACTGGCGCAGCTATTCCTTTAGTGAGCTGGACTTTTCCGAACCTTTGAACCCCACGATCTGGCAGGAACAGCTAGGGACTGATCCCAGCGATTCATCCCTTGGAATATTGCGGGATGACCGCTTTACTCTGGTCGAGTTCGCTGCGGACCTACCTCCTATGCTTTTTGACCACACGGGCCGTGGAGAGTTTGAAAACGTGGCGTTCAACCCCGACTACGCACCCGAACTGACCCGGCTTACGCGCCAAATGTTGCGGCACCGAATGCGCAATATGGACCACACGCTGTCATTATGTGCGGTTACATCCGACGGCCCAAAGTCTCGCTCTAGGCATTGATCGAATTCTGCGTGGCCTTGGGCGCTAACGCCTCTACACCTGCGAGATTTCCGATGTTACGGATATAACTCGGGGAGGGTGAAATTGGACATCACCGAAGAACAGATCAAAGCGATGACGTCGGCCGGGTTGAATCTGATTGGTCAGGCGTTGTCGATCTATGACAGTCAGCTACGACTGGTTGTAAGCAATCGACCGTTTCAGGTGATGTTTGACCTGCCCGATGACCTCGTCAAACCCGGTGCGCTGTTTCGGGATACCATCCACTATCTGGCGACACATGGTGAGTATGGCGACGATGCCGATGCTGACCAGATTGTCGAACGCCGAATCCGACAGGCTTTGACTTTTGAACCCCACTACCTTGAACGCGTTCGAGCCAACGGTCAGGTTATCTCGGTCGAGGGCGCGCCATTGCCCAAGGGGGGGTGGGTTGCAGTTTATACAGATATCACAAGCACCAAACAGGCTGAGGCCCTGCTGCGCGCCCGTTCGGTAGAACTGTCCGGGCAACTTTTGGACAGGGCCGAGGAACTGTCGGCAGCGAACCGAAAGCTCGCTTCTACAAATTCGGCATTGGAAGAAGCCAAGCGGCAGTTGACCGAAACCGAAGCCCGCACGCGCATGACGACTGAAATGATGCCTGCTCATATAGCGCATTTGGATATTGAAGGAAGATATGACTATTCCAATCGACGTCTGAATTCAGTGATGCCAGGCCGTCCGTCCGATATAATCGGGATGCATATTTCTGAGGCATTGGGTGCTGCGGCCTATGACAAAGTCGAGCCGCACCTTCAGAAAGCGTATGACGGGGAAACATCCGTTTTCGAGTTCACTGAAAACCAGGGTTCGCGACGTATTCGTGTTTCTTTCACGCCAGACAAAGAAGGCGGGGTTTATGTCATGTCAGTCGATATCACCGAAGAAACACAAGCCCGGGTCGCCTTGCAGCAAACGCGCCGTCGGGCCATGGCGGCCCAGATGACCAGCGGCCTTGCCCATGATTTCTCGAACCTCTTGACGATCATTCTTGGAATGCAATCCCGACTGCAAAAGATGGACTTGCCGGAATATGCCCGTGAGTTGGTCACCGCCACGCAACAGACCGCCCGCCGCGGGGGCCAATTGCTGAACAGAATAGCGGATATGACGGGCAATCGTACTCCTCAACCCAAGGCAACCGATATGCGTGGGTTACTTGAAGACCTGCGCATTCTGGCCTCGCCGTCGTTGCCGCGCGGTGTTGGGCTATCGGTGGTCAATACACTGCCAGACGTCGCCTTGATGCTGGATTCAGGCATGGTGCAGGATGCCCTGCTGAACCTTGTGTTAAATGCGCGCGATGCCTGTGGTGAAACAGGTCAGATTACCATCAGCGCTCATAAGGTGGGTAGCATCTGGGCGGAAATCGCGGTTTCCGATACTGGCCCCGGCTTTTCGCCTGAAGCATTGGACAAAGCACTCAACCCGTTTTTTACCACCAAGGGGAATAAGGGGTCTGGGCTGGGTTTGCCAATGGTTTATGACACGGTCAAACTGGCTGGCGGCGATTTGGATCTGCGCAACACACCGTCTGGCGCCTCTGTGGTGCTGCGTTTGCCGTACAGACCGGCTCCGCCCGTGCAAGAGGGGCTTGTTCTGTTGGTCGAAGACAGCGACGCGCTCAGAAGCCAATTCCGCGACATGCTGGTCGAACTGGGATTTTCCGTGATCGAGGCAACTTCGAAATCCGAGGCTTTGGCTTTGGTTCAAAATTTACAGGACATAGTCTTGGTGCTGTCGGATATCCGCCTGGAGGGAGAGGAGACCGGGTTGAATCTTTTGGACGGCATAAACGCATCGGTGCCCTGCATTCTAATGACTTCGCTGCCTTATTCCGATCCATTGCACAAACAAGCGCTTGTCCGAGCACCAGTTTTACGCAAGCCATTCACCCGCGCTCAACTTTGCGCCCTGATCAGAACCGAGACCGCCTGATGACCCAACCGCTGGTCACGATCGTTGATGACGAACCTGAAATTCGACGGATATTGACCGATGCTTTGGAGGAGGCAGGCTTCCGGACCCAGAGTTTCTCTCGTGCGCGCGAGTTTGAAGCCTCGTTGAAACGTGTTACTCCAGACGTGTGCCTGGTGGATCTTTCATTGCCTGACACAGATGGTCTGGCGCTGGTGCATCGCTTGGCGCTAGAGCAAGGCGCAGCGGTCATAATCATCTCGGGCCGAGCCCAGGTACAGGACCGGGTTACCGGTTTGGAATTGGGTGCTGATGATTATATCACCAAGCCCTTTGATCCTGCCGAAGTTGTCGCGCGCATACGGGCCCGGTTGCGAGCGCCGCGGGCGCGACCAACTCATTCTGATGTGGCGCATTTTAACGGTTGGACTGCCTATTTCGATCGCTACATCCTGGATGATGGCGCAGGGACCGAGACCCCATTCAGCCACGCCGAAGGGGAAGTTTTGCGGCTGTTTCTGGAAAGCCCAAAAAGGTTGATCAGTCGCGCACATATGCAAGAGACATTGGGCGGTGCCGCAGGGGATAGTTTTGATCGGGCGATGGATGTCAGAATATCCCGACTGCGTACCAAATTGGGTGAAGACCCCAAAAACCCCAAATTAATCAAAACGATTTATGGTGCAGGCTACATTTTTCTGGGAGATGTCGTTTGGCAATAAGCGATCGGCATTATGAGTTTTTCAGTCCACGGCCGCCAAGTGATTTCAGGTTATTAGTTCGGTTGGCCCGCCTTCAGAACCCCTTTCTATTCCCGCAGAGCTTGCTCTTTGACTTTGACGACGGGTCTTATCAGGTATTCCATCACAGTTTTTCGCCCCGCTAGAATATCGACTTCAGCGATCATGCCGGGAATGATCTCAACTGCCACTCCGTTGGCATCCAGAAAAGACTGTTGGGTTTGAATCTCAACGACAAAAACTTCTTCGTCATTTCGTTCTGATCGCGTTATGGTGTTTGCACCGATCCGGACTATTTCCCCATCCAGCGCACCGTATCGAGCGAAATCATAAGCGGTGATTTTGACCTTCACCGGCTGTCCGGCGTGCAAAAACGCGATATCATCTGGACGCACGTAGGCTTCGACAAGCAAATTGTCCCCGAGTGGAACTAACTCGATCAATTCCTCTCCGCTGCGGGCCAACCCACCAATCGTGGTTCTGTGAATCCGGTTGACCACGCCTCGAACCGGAGATCTAACTTGCGCGCGACTTGCGCGATCCTGCAAAGCCGGCAAAACGGGTTTTAGCGCTGCCAATTCCGCCGTTGTAACAGCAAGGTCAGTCAAGGCTGCAGTGTGAAACCGGCTGCGCGTCGCACGAATTCGGTCGTCAATCTCTGCGAGGCCAGTCTGCAGTCTGTTGGTCACAGCTTGCGCACGTGTTCTGCGCCCATGCCACTCGGCTTCATTACGGCGCAGAGTCAACAGCGTCGTGGCGGGTTCCATCCGTTTTTCTACAAGCGGCGTCATGATGGCGCGCTCTTCAGCTAGGATCTTAAGAGTTTCGTCGGCTGTTAACTTGTCTACCAGCCCTTCTTCATACTCCCTTTGTTTCTGCTCCCGTTGACGCTCGAGGATCGCGATTTCAGCGATGAGCTCTGACTGACGACCTTGGTACAAAGCAGTTTCCGATCGGGCCACGTCCGGCGCCCCTTCCATCAGTTCCTTGGAAAAAAAGAGCTCACGGTCTTCAATTTCGGCCATCAGCCGTTCCGCCCGCGCCATTAATCCGAAAGCGCGCTGTTGTTCCTGACTGAATTGACTATCGATTTGCGTCGTGTCGAACTCCATCAGCAACGCGCCTTTTTCCACGAATTGACCTTCGTTCACGTGCAGATGCTGCAGCACACCAGTTTCTGTTGCTTCGATCAGCTGGACGTCCGCCAATGGAACCACCCTGCCGTCTACACGTGTTACGTCGTCCAGTTCTGTAAGATAGGTCCACAAACCCGCGCTGATAAGACACGCCAATATGACCAATAACAGGATAGAGCCCTTAAGAGGTGACCGCCCGCGCATTTCCCGTGCCAATGACGCAAAATCATGATGCTGCGACATTCAGATGCCTCCGCTGAGCAAGGGTGTGGTTAGTTAGGATACTCTTGGGACCATCGGCGCTGACCTGTCCATTTTCGATAACAATGACACGGTCCACTAAAGACAGCAGGCTGGTTCTATGGGTAACGATGACCATCGTAGTGTCTGTCGTCGCTTTTTTGAGGCGGTCTATAACTTTCGCTTCAGTTTTGACGTCCATCGCACTGGTCGGCTCATCCAACAACAATATTGGAGGTCGAGTTACTAGAGCCCTGGCTAGGGCAATGGACTGCCGCTGCCCACCTGATAAACCCTCGCCACGTTCTGACAGGATTAAGTCATACCCCCCGGATCGGTCGGCGGTAAAATCTTCTACACCTGCAATTTTACCGGCTTCGATAATGTCCCGGTCGCGAGGCCTGGTGCTGCCACTTGCAATATTGTCCCGTATCGACCCTGAGAAGAGCCAGATATCCTGTAGAACAGTCCCGATGTTTCGACGCAGATCCCCGGGGTCCAACTGGCGAATGTCCACTCCGTCAAGCATCACAGACCCGGACTGGGGTTGGTACAGCCCAAGCAACAGCCGTGTGACTGTGCTTTTCCCCGAGCCGATTGGGCCGAGAATTGCGACTTTTTCTCCGGGTTTGATATCAAAGGAAAGGCCAGACAAAGTAGCATCCGCCTGCTCTGGATAAGTGAACTCTACGTTTCTGAATGTTATTTGGCCTTGGCATTCAGGTCGACGTATCCACTTTTGACCTTGAGGTCGTTCATTCGTGGCGTTCATCAGTGCGTTAAGGTTCTTAAAGGCACTTCGGGCCTGATTGATCCGTGTAAGTGTCTGGGCCAGTTGCCCAAGCGGCGCCAATGCCCGTCCTGTCAACATAACCGAAGCTATAAGCGCACCCATACTTCCATGACCATCGGCAATTAGAAAAACTCCGTAGAACACGATCAACACTTGGGCCGCCTGTTGCGTGAAACCCGTCAAATTTAGTGCAAATTGCGTAACTGCACGACTTCTCACGCCGTGGGAAGACTGCCGTTCCAATGCATCTTCCCAACGGGCACGCATTTGTTGTGCCGCCGCCGTTGTTTTGATGGTTTCCAACCCTGACACAGTTTCGACCAGTACGGATTGCTTGGATTGCCCGTCTGAAAAATTCTGCTCGGCCAGCCGTGACAGAATTGGTTGAGCAATCAGACCCGTCATAAGAACAACCGGCACTGCCAAAGCGGGCACAAGTGCTAAAGGGCCCCCGACCAAGTAAATTACAAATATGAACAAGCCAATGAACGGCAAATCCACTAAGGCGACGAGGGTTGCCGAAGTAAAGAACTCTCGCAGAGTTTCGAACTCCCTAACTGTGCTCGCCATAGCGCCGGTTGAACCGGTACGAGAAGTCATGCGCAAATCAACCAATTGATTGAAAATCCGACGCCCGATGATCAAGTCGGCTTTCTGCCCAGCCTGATCAATGAACCCTGCCCGCAACAACTTGAGGGCGAAGTCGAACAGCAAAGCCAACCCAACGCCTATTGTCAGGGCAATTAGTGACTCCTTGGCTTCGTTAGGTAGAACACGGTCATAGACGACCATGATGAAAACAGAGGTGGACAAACCTAGCAGGTTGGCAATCGAGGCCGCCAGGACAACCTGAAAATAGGACCAACGGTTTGCTGCCATCGCGGACCAGAACCAATGGCCCGCAGTAGGGTACCCGCTGTTTTTTGTATCTTCGGATTGAGACCGGCGAAATACGATCGCATAACCGGTATAAACATCTTGGAGATTGTTTTCGAAGACTTCACCAATCTCATCACCCAGACTTGGATCATAAATTAAGACCCTGCCACTGGTCGAGCGCCCATGAAAAACCACGACGCGATCGTCTTTTAAAAATAACAGGGCAGGAGCCAACGTATTGTCGAAACTCGAGAGCGTCCAAGCGCCATAACCAGCTTGGAGTCCAGCATTTTGCGCAACTTGAATCGCGTGGGGAATGGTTAAGTTCCCCGATACCCCGGACCTTGCAGCCTGCAAACTGGCTACTGAAATCGATCTTTCCAAAGATGAAGCCACGTGAATCAAACACGTTTCCAGATCAGGTAAATCTGTCCTTTTGGTTAGGGAACGCAGGTCGATCATTGATTTGCTCCATGTTCAAACGTCTGGATTCCCAACAGATCAAGGATGTCCCCTGTCAAACTGAGCACCACATAGTTTGTCAGAAAGAAACTCTGTTCGGCGAGGATTAGCCGTTCCTGCGCGTTGACAAAGTCGCGTTGTGCGTCGAGGATTTCGATCAGGCTGCGCCGTCCTATGGTGAACTGAGCGCGAGCAGCTTTAACGCTGTCAGCATTAACGGTGGCTGCAATCCGAGCTGCCTGTAGTCTTTCCGCTCCCGCCATTTGGTCAGAGCGCACGAATTCTAACTCACGGCGAAGTTGACGAACCAGATCTTCTCTTGCAAATTCTGCCTCTTTGACCTGAGCTTCTGCTGAGGCAATCGCCGCTTTTCGTTGGCCTGTGCTGTCAAGTTCGTAGCTGAACGATAGATCAACGCCGAAATTCGCATCATTGTCGTCATCGCGATCCGTGAATGCCGCAATTTCTATGTCGGGTTGACGTCTTGCAATCGCCGCTGACTGTTGCGATTTAGCCGCCAGCAAAGAAGCATCAGCGCGGCGAACCTGAGGGCTTTCGGCAATGATCTGTGCATCTGTTCTTGGCACTCTTGGAGCTTCTATCGCTGGTGATAAGGTGCCAGGTTCGTGGCCAAACACTTCATGAAACTGAGCTTCAGCACGATCTGTGCGGGCTCTGGCATCTGCGAACCGTGTCCGCGCGTCTGCCATGCGGGACTGCGCGGTCAATACATCGGCATTTGAACCGGCGCCCTGTTCAAAACGCTCTGTAATTAGGCGCGTTATTTCCTCATGGACGCCCACGTTTTCAAGGGAGATTCTTTGAATCTCTCTTTGATTAGTAACTGAGACATATGCCTCAATTGCGGTTAGGGCGATGGCAGCGGCAGTTTGCAGTTGATCGCCGCGACTTTCAAGAATTCGGGCTTTCGCGGCAGTCAATTCTCCGGACGCAGCGCCGCCGTCATATACTAGTTGCGATATCCGAACGAAGGGCGTCACACCTGCTATATCGCTGTCCACGCGTTCGGATCTGGCGTTAATCCCCATTGAAACGCGTGGCAGAAATGCGCCCCGGGTGGAGTCGCGATCTGCAATTGCCAGGTCATATCTGCTTGCGCTACGTGCGTTGGAGGGACTATTTTGAACGGCTGAACGTACGAGTTGACCGAACTCACTTTTTGCCAATTCAGGTGAAGGCGCGGTTGCGCCAACGCCGACCGATCCGTGCTCAAAAGACTTTTCAACAAACGCCAGGTCAGGTGCGGAAGCACATCCTGATAAGCAACAAAGAACAAAGAGCAGTTTTGTGATGGGGGTGAATCTGAGATTTGACATTACAGTTCACATTTCACCGGTTTCTATCATTTCATCCGACTGGGCGCATGCTAATGCTTGAATGAAATCAGAGACTTCTGAATTTTCTGTGAATGGTTTTGCAAAGCGATCATAGGTCAATTTTTCTTGAGCGCGCGAAATCCAGGTGCAGTGAGCGATAGAAACCTTATGTGCATGAATCAAAAGCAGAGCACCGCTTTCGTATAAAAACGCTAAGGTCTCTGATGGCATTTCTCGTACTTTTGGAAGCGATGCACCAAAGCAGCCCTTAGGTAGTGAAACGTTTTCGAAAATTTCTATGGGCTTAAGAAAACCGAGATCAGAGATCATCTGGCATAGCTTGCGTGTTTTGTTGGTCTCGATCGCGCAGGCTTTTAGAAAGACTAGAACGCGGCGTAATTCTTGCGACAGTTCACCTTTGTCATCGAAAAAAGGTTCCCCGTCGGATTTTAGTCCAATCAACTCGGAACGCTCGTTGACCATTAGTCTGTAGTCTTCGGTTTTCGGGTCTGTTACTTCCACCTCAAAAGGGGGGCAGCGCAATGCAGCTGGCACATAGCTTGCAAGCCAGCGACCATCCGGCGCGATAAAAGGTGAAGTCTGTGTTTCGCTCATTGAAAGCAGAGCGACCGGCATGATGTGTTGACCAATTTGTCTGAAAACAATTGGATATGCTGACGCTGCCTGAAAAATTTCCTGGAGAACAACAGAGCAATGCGTAAGGTTTTCTGCGAAGTGGTAGGTCTTGAAACGAGACCAACCTTTGTCTTTGTGGCGACAGTAGGTCACTGGTGCCAAGTTAGTTTTTGACATGTGCGGACTTCCGTTCTGGAGTCGCTGCCAGCAATAATTGCCGGCAGCGTGGCAGGAATTTAAACCGACGCGCCGGTCGGGTCGGTATGTAGGATGTTGTCCGCGCTCAGTCCGCTTAGATCATTCAATCCCGTGAACTGAGCGACAGTATCGACCGTTGCCGATCCCGGAGCCGAATAATCAACCTTGACCAATACGCTGTCCGTGCCGTCGGTGGCGAGTACGAGGATCTCGTCCCCATTCTGTACACCAGTCAGGCTTTCAACTGCCGTTTCGATGGTGCCAGTTGTCAGATCTGACAAGACAGTCGTGAAGCCCACAACGCCGGTATTCCCGCCCAAAGCGTCCCCTGCGCCGAGGGTCTCAACTCCGGTTCCATTGCCGCGCAAGGAACTTACGTTGAGACCGCTGAACATCAATGCGTCGGTGACGTCGGCAACGGGACCCAAAGTGAAACCTGTAATCGTGTCCACCCCGTTTTCCGCTGGGTCGGCTTCAAACACTACAAGGTCTCGTCCCGTACTGGTCAAGTCGATCGAATCGTCGCCTCCCTGACCGCGCAAAACGTTGTCGACATCGGTTGCCGTGAGGGTTTCGTCACCGTCCGTGCCTAAGTGATAAACTGTTGGACCACCGTCAGGTGTTGTCACGGACAACACTACAGGCTGGCTGGCGTCTTGTACCGTCATGGTGAAAGTTACTAAAGGTTGGGAGAGATCCGTGAACACAGTGGCTGCTCCGCCGAAACTTACTGCCGATGCTCCAACCGGATTGGTGAGAAACAGGTCAAAAGCCCCGTTTTCAACATCCGATCCGGAATCGAACGTTACGACCGATGGGTCAAACCCGAGTTCTGCAGTGATTGCCAAGCCACTCGATATATCTCGACCCGGGTCTGCGTAAATCTCAAAAGTCATAGTTGAGCCGTTGTTGTCTGTTTGGACAATCGTATACGCTCCAGGTTCGTGAGCATTGTTCTGGTCCGAAACCGGAAGAGGATCAGAACCTCCGCTTACTGTTGCCGAAGCCTGAAAGTTCAAATTGTCCCCTGCATCAATGCCGGTGAAAGCTGTCGCGCTGACCGGCAAAGACCAACTGCCATCGGCGGCCACAGACGCAGACCCGACCGGAGACCCGTTCAGCGTAATGTTAACACTTTGTCCTGAACTCAAACCAACTGATGTTCCGGAAACTGTAACGCCCGAGCTCTGGGCGCTGCCAAGGTCAACCGCACTATTTGATCCCGTCTGGTTTATAGTCAAAATCGGGCGTAAATCAGTTGTAAGGCTTGTCGTAGCTGGCGTCGCCGAGTTGCCTGCTGTGTCGCTGACCGTCGCTGACAAGGTGAATCCGGTACTGTCCGACAAAGATGAAAGGTCGAGCGTTGGGATTGTCGCGGACCAAGTCCCTCCGGTGACAACAGCTGTGTAAGTTTGATTGTTCAATGTGACTGAAACAATCTGTCCGTCTTCTGCACTGGTCGACCCCGAGACCACAAGATCGCTGGTTGCTTCATTGATATCTAGGATTGGCCCTATTGGCAGCGCATCCAACGTGATGGAAGGTGCGCTAAAATCGGTTTGCAAAGTCCCGGTGTCGCTGGAAACATTTCCGGCTGCGTCCGCAATCGTCGATGTGACATTGTACGTGACCCCATCTTGCAATGTACCCAACGCCGTTGAAGAGGCAGTATAGCTCCATGTGCCGCCTGAGACCGTTGTCGTCCCGGAAACATCCACGGTTCCGTCTGGGCGAACGATTTTAACAGTGACAACCGTGCCGTCTGCAGCATCCGATGTCCCAGAAACTGTCATGTCGGTGGCTTGCTCAGATACGTTTAGGACAGCGCCATCGGATAGCCCGGTGATATTGATCGTCGGAGCCGTAAAGTCCGTGTTAAAACTGCTGCTGGCCTCGGATGCAGGATTGCCCGCTGCATCCGAAACATTGGCAGCGACAGAAATCGTAGCGCCATCAGTCAACGCCGACAGATGTGCCGCAGGGATGGTGGCGTTCCAGGTGCCACCGGACACGGTTCCAATGTATGTCTGCCCATTGATTTCAACAGTGACAGCTTGGCCGTCTTCCGCTGTCGACGATCCAGTAACCGTCAAATCAGTTCCCCGCTCGGATGCGTTTAAAACGGTTCCGCTAGAAAAGCTGTCGATGCTCAGGGTCGGGGGGGTCACGTCTTTGTCTAAAGTCGCGCTGGCCTGAGGGGCATTAAGACCATCTGTGTCCATCACGTCTGCCGTAATCGTGAATGAGCCACCGTCGCTGAGGGCGACCAGATCAGCTGTCGGGATGGTTACACTCCAGCTGCCACTCGTGATATTGCCGGTATATGTCTGCCCGTTCACTGTTACTGTAACCTGCTGTCCATCCTGTACATTTCCGCTTGTTCCACTGATGGTCAGATCTGCCCCAACTTCAGCGGCATTGATGACACTTCCAACGGGCGGTGGTGAGATAGCGATAGTGGGGCCAGTAAGGTCCACGGGTACAGAACTGAAGGCCGGAGGTGAAACGTTACCGGCGGCATCAGAGGCAACCGCGTTTACAGATACCGACGTTCCCGTCGTTAATCCCGAAAGATCGGCGACCGGAACCGAAACGCTCCAGCTGCCGCTCGAGGCCGTTGTCGAGTATGTTTGATCGTTGAAGTTTACCGTAATTGCTTCCCCGTCGGCGGCGGTGGTCGTGCCGGTCAGTGACAAGTCGCTGCCTACATCAATAAGGTCAATCGACCCACCTGCAACCTGATCTAAAGTGACCGCCGGTGCGGTGAAATCGCTTTCGATGCTGGTTGTAGCCTGAACGGCCGGGTTTCCGGCCTCGTCCTGGACGTCCGCGGTAACAGTAATGGTGGAACCATCGGACAATGCAGTCAGATCCGAGCTGGGAACCGTGACGGCCCACTGTCCTCCTGAGATTGATCCGGTATAGGTTTGACCTCCGACGGTAACCGTAATTGTTTGTCCATCTTCCGCGTCTGTCGTGCCAGAGACTATCAGGTCAGTTGCCTGTTCGGCTGCGTTCATCACGTTCCCAGCTGAGAGTCCTGAAATTGCCACGTTTGGTGGCAATGTATCGATGTCAAAAGTGACCGTCTCGGTCGAGATTTCGTTCCCATCAACGTCGAGGCTGCGGACGACAACATTTGTCACGCCTTGAGGTAGGTTGGCTGCCTGTGCAGGCGACAAAGACAGGCTCCAGGTTCCATCACTGTTCAAGGTGGCCGGCGCGACAAAACTTCCAATAGCAACTTGGACTGACTCGGCGCCTTCAGCCGCGTTTATGTTCAATGCGGCACTGCTCAATGCAGTGGATTGTACACCAGAAAGGTTCAGGTGAGGGTAGGTCGGAGCTGGGGGAGGAGCAGAGTCGCCACCGCCTCCTCCTCCTGCGCCGGCTGCTGCGGCCCCTGCCAGCCCAAGCCCGCCAAGTGCGGCTCCTACGCCGCTGATGCCACCGGCACTAGCCGCGCCGCCGGCTTCGGCCGCTAGGCTGAATTGTGCAATTTCGGCCACCGCATCCTCGGCTATCATAATGGCGCCGCTTTCAAGAATTTGAACTTTTTCAGCGGCAACGACTATCGTTTGACCATTGGCCAATTTCAGAAGAACATCTCCGTCTTTTAACAACTTGACCGATCGAACACCTGGAATGGTTTCCGCGAATTGGAAGGCGTAGAGTTCCTCGACGGTGGCCTGAGCAAGTGCGGGCAATGCCAACAGAGTCGAACCAAGACCACCGGCAAGCCCTGTTCCGGCCCAACGGCGCATCTTTCCGTCAATCCACTTTTGTAGTTTGGATTTGTCAGCTGCGTCCGCCTGCAATTCGTGCGTACGGGTTCTGGATTCAGGTTCTTTGGTCATCTTACCCTCATATGTGGTGTCCGCGTCCGCCCGATGGGGCAAGTTGCTGTTCATCTGTCTTTCCCATCTGTGACTCATGCGGTCGGACCTGAAAAATTTGTGTTAATCTGAAACTGAACTCCTCGTTTTCACCACATTCGCGCTTTTGTTTCGGACTGGGCATCAGGTCATCCTATTCACGAAGCCAGGTGTGGCGTGGGGTGATGGTTATGATGCTTCAGTTCGAAGGAGTGGTTGCAACGGGAAGTGCAGCGCTCGATTCAGGTATCGGCGATACGGCTTTAAAAACGTTTAACGGAGATACGTATCTGTACAGCGTGACGGGTCCAGGCGGCGGCGTGGTTGTTTGGAAACTGATCGACGGCGCGATCCCGCAAGTGCAAGACACCGAGTATTTTGCGGGTTCGATCTCGTTTCAGGTTGGACGTATTGGAACACCCGTTTCCTTTGCTGACGGGGTCCAACTGGTGTTGGATGTGCGCTCGGCCAGCGGTTTGGTTGGGTATGAACTGAATCCAGACGGCACAATCGGGGCGCTACAAGAAACAGGAACACTTGTGGGAGGCGGGGATGTCTCTGCCGTGGTCCAGCTGTCTGGTGGAATTTTGGCTGTAGCTCATGAATCCACCGGGGAGATTGCAACTTATAACCTTAAAGGCGATGGGACTGTGCGTCTTGCGGGGTCAAGCACGGGCCAAGCTGATTCGATGCAAGTGATACAGATTGCGTCCAGTTCGATTCTGGTGACAAGCGATGCCACCTCCGGGACAGTCGGAACCTTCAGTATCAATCACGGAACAGGCGCAATCAGTGAAGTGGATAATACTGACACGCTTAGTACCTTGGGAATTGCGACACCGACCGCAGTGGAAGTCGTTCAGGCTTATGGTCAGTCCTGGGTTGTGGTTGCCGGTGCCCAGAGCAACTCGTTGAGTGTCATGATGCTCGGCAGTGACGGCAGTTTGACCCCCACAGATCATGTGCTGGATTCTTTGCACACGCGGTTTGGCAACGTTCAGGATCTCGAGGTTGTCGAGGTGAACGGTCATGTTTTCGTTGTCGCCGGCGGAGGGGATGACGGGATTACACTGTTCACCATGACGCCCGACGGACAACTGGTTCACCAAGACAGTTTCGAAGATACGCTTCAAAGCGGTCTGCAAAACGTAGAAGCCTTCAGCGTTGCACATGTGGGTGATGAGTTGCAGATACTTGTAGCCTCGCAGCAGGATGCGGGACTGACACAGCTGTCCGTCGATGTGTCCAATTTGGGCGTCGTACGTGACGGGTTCGGTACTGTGAACGGAACAAGTCAGAACGACATCCTCAGCGGCAGCATTCTGGAAACAACTTTGAACGGTGGAGCAGGGGACGATATCCTGATTGCGGGCACCGGAGCGACAACAATGACGGGCGGGGCTGGTGCGGACATTTTCGTTGCCCAATACGGAAGTGACCCCATCACGATCACCGATTTTCAGGTCGGAGTCGATCGGTTGGACGTGTTTGACTACCCTCTACTCAGAACGCCCGAACAATTGACCTTTACGTCCACGGCAACAGGTGCGGTAATAGAGTACCTGAATGAAACGATCGAGGTGAATTCGAACACGGGTAGCCCGTTGTCGCTTGTACAGGTGTTCGGGGCGGGACTTAGAGGGCCGGACCACATTCCCGTCGATTTTGGCGACTTCGGTGGGCTTGATCCCGGCAGCTCGGACGGCATTCAGGGCGACATTACGATTGATTCTACGTCTACAAATGCGGGGTTAAGCGACGCTGAGATCCGCTTTTCGATAGATGGAGGCGGGACCGTGAGCGTGCGGGCTGACGACGATGGCGTGTTCGACTTGGGCCTGCCATCAGGAACCTTCACGGGTGAGTTGGATATCGTGAAAGGGTATTCAACGGCGTCACGAGACATTACAGCCCTTGATGCTCTTCAGGTTCTTCGTATTGCGGTTGGGCTTGACCCAACATGGGGGCCGGCTACCGCGGAAAATCTGATTGCGGCAGATATCAACAGGGACGGTGCAGTGAACGCGTTGGATGCGCTTGCGGTCTTGCAAGTGGCAGTTGGGCAATCTTCTTCACACCAGGCGGAATGGGTTTTTATAGACGCCGATGCCGACCTTTCAGCTGTCACCAGAACCAATGTCAGTTACGAGACGGGCACAGATATCGTTGTGGTCGACAATGTTCTGGCTGCTGACATGACTTCAATTCTTCTAGGTAACCTCGAGTCAGTTTAAGCCCGTTCCCAGGTCATTCTCGGAATGCTCGATTGAAATAGTCTGATAGCGGTTTGACGAGGAAGGAAAGGGGCGTTCTTTCGTCCGTCTTGATCATAGTCTCAACAGGCATACCCGGTAGCAGTTCCTGGCCATTCAGACGTTCGACCTGGCCGTCATCGGGTGTTACTTCAGCGCGGTAAAAGGTTTGACCTGTTGCCTCGTCAGTGAAGGTGTCTGCTGACACATTGATCACCTTGCCCGCAATTTCCGGCGTTTCACGTTGGTTAAAGGCTGTGAAGCGCAGCAGAACGGGTTGCCCGACATGCAGCTGATCCACATGGATTGCATCCACTCTTGCTGCAACCAGTAACGGTGTGTCTTGTGGCACAATATACATCATAGGCTCACCTGCCTGGATCACCGATTGCAAGGCAAATACTTCGCTGCCATAAACGGTGCCGGTGACCGGAGACCGAATATCCAGGCGCGACAAGCGAACTGTCAACGACAATCTCCTTTCCGCAAGTTCTGCGATCTGGGCCTGAATGTCCCTCAGGGTTGCGATGGCTTCCTCTCGCCGTGTCGCGGTCAACTCGACTATTTCGATTTCCGTCGAAGCGATCTGCCCCCGAAGTCGCGCGATGGATGCCTCAAGACGTCCGATTTCCCCGGTCAGGCTAGCCTGTTCACGCTGCAGGGCCAGAACGCGGCTTGCAGGGGTTAAACCACGTTTAAACAGGCTTTGCTGGTCTTCCAGTTCTTCGTTGATCAGCTCCATCTGACGGCGCAGGGAAGCCAGTTGAGATTCGTTGCCTTTGATCTCACTTTCAATCTGAACAAGTTGGTTGCGCAATTGTCCGGTCTGTTGTGTCAGCGTTTCTAGGCGCGCTTCGAACAGACGCTGTTGTCCGTAGACAAGGTCATCGGCCAAACCTTCTTGCATTTTAAGCTCTTGCAATTGCGCCGCAAGGTTGTCGATAGAAACACCGTCGCGTTCGGCTTCCAAACGGGCTCTGCGCGCCAGAAGCTCGAACAGCTGCGCTTCGACAATGTTTTTTTCAGAGGTGAGGAAAGTATCATCAAGCCGCACCAGCAAGTCGCCGCTATCCACCGCATCTCCGTCGCGGGCAAAAAGCTCTCCGACGACGCCGCCGTCAGGATGTTCAACGACCTGACGATTGCTCTCTACTTCGATGGTACCCTGGGAAACGATGGCACCGGCAAGCCGTGTACGAACCGACCATATACCCAACCCTCCAACTAGGATCGCCAAGGCAACAAACCCGACGATAGCAGGGAAAGTTATGCGCCAGACAGGCCGTATATTATTAGCGTCCTGGTCCGGCATCAGTCGTTCGCCTTTTCTCGGGTTACCTTGACAGTCGTTTTGCTAAGGTCGCGTTTGATCACATTGGCATTTTGTACCATAGCTCCTAAAACCTCGTCCCGATTTCCGGACTTCACGACCTGCCCTTTTTCAATAACGACCAGGTCGTCGCATTCTGAAATTGCTTGCGGGCGGTGGGTCATTATGATGGCGGATTTTCCTTCGGACTTGAGACCGCGAATTGCCGCGTTCAGTGCCTCGGTTCCATCGGCATCCAAGGCCGAGTTCGGCTCATCCAATATAAGCAGAACCGGATTTCCATAGAGCGCGCGTGCTAGAGCTATACGTTGCTTCTGGCCACCTGATAACTGGCTGTCATTGCCATCAAGAAACGTGTCATAGCCTTTGGGCAACGTTAAAATCAGATCATGAGCATTTGCCTTTTTGGCGGCGTCTACCACCGCCTGAGCATCCGGGTTCTCGGACATGCGCGCGATGTTTTCCGAGACGGTTCCATTGAACAGCGTCACATCCTGCGGCAGGTATCCAATGTGCTGTCCCAACTCGCCGGATTCGTATTGATCCAAGGTTGCCCCGCCCAAGCGGACTTCGCCATTTACGGGACGCCAAAGGCCCAAAAGCACCTTTGCCAGTGTTGACTTTCCTGACCCGCTTTTCCCGATCACGCCGAGCGCTTTTCCCGGCTCCAAAGACAAGGACACATTGCGCAATGTCGGACTTTCCGCGCCAGGCGGAATGAGCGTGACCGTCTTGGCCGTTAAATTGGCCTCGGGTGTGGGCAGTTTTGTGCGCAGAGCGTCGGGCGGCGTAGATTGCAGGAACTCGTTCAATGAACCCCATGCAGTTCTGGCGCGCTGAACCATCGACCACTGTCCTATAGCCTGTTCAACCGGGGCCAAAGCTCGGCCCAGTAGGATCGACGCGGCGATCATAGCACCTGGCGTCACTTCGTTGCGCAACACCAGCAACGCGCCAAGGGCCAACATGGCAGATTGCAAAAACAGACGGAGGGACTTTGTCAGAGATGAAAAGCTGCCTGTCCAATCACTGGCGGAAATCGTTTGCCGCAATGCATCCGTCCGCTGTCGTTGCCAGCGGTTGGTGATGTCGGTTTGCATACCCTGAGCGCGCACAATCTCAGCGGCTTGGCGGGCATGTTCCGAAAATGAGTTGGCCTTGGCCGAAGCAGATTGTGCGGCGGCGATTTTGCGATGCGTCAGTTGTTGGTTCATCAGAGCGATGACGACCAAAACCGCACCTCCTGCGATGGCCAACCACCCTAGCAGCGGATGAAAAAGGAAAATGGCCGCCAGAAAGACTGGTGTCCACGGGATATCCATCACAGCAAGCAATACCGGTGATGAGCATAGGTTTTGAATGGATTCCAGATCCCGCAGGGCCGTTGCCGGAGCTGCACGGATTTGTGGATGCAGAGATCTGCGCATAGTGGCGTCAAACACCCGTTCATCCAACTGGGATTGGAACCGTGCACCAAACCGCGCAACAATCCGACCGCGGGCATAGTCTAACATGGCCATCAGGGCATATAGCAGAGCGACCAACAAAAAAAGCGCTGCCAGGGTTTCCACCGCGCGTGAACCAAGCACCCGGTCGTAGACCTGCAACATAAAAAGAGGGCCAGTGAGCATCAAAAGGTTAACAAACACACTGAACAGGAAAGCAAGCGCCAAGAATTTTGCACCCTGATTGCGCGCGGCTCTAAGCTCCTCGCGAGGGGCAGGTGGTGGTACTAAGTCATTTTTCACGAACGGAACCCTGGGTCCTGAGAGCTTTGACACATCTTAGACTGATGGTCAGAAAGAGAAAATGCCAGTCTAGGCTGAAGCCAGAAAACAGCGTGGTGTTCGCAACAAATGAGCCAGCCGAAATGGTTTGGAAGCAGCCAGCGTCACTTGGCTTCTAATGCTGTTTTAAAGAAGGATTGGACAAGTCGAGAGTCTCCGCGCTCTTTCAAATGTGCCAGATAATAGCGGGTCTCAACCTTTGCATCTCTAAGCGGAATTGCGCGCAGATTGGGGTGAGAAACGAATTCGAAATCGGCGACGAAGCCGATTCCGATACCCTGTTCTACAGCTTTCCAAATAGCTTCCCTGCTTCCCAACTCCAGAATTGGATCCAGAACGACTCCTCGTTTTTCCGTTTCGGTTTCGATGGCCAGCCGCGTGGTGGAACCGACCTCGCGTCGGACTACGCGTTGTCGGTGAAGGTCGGCAATTGAGATACTTTCCTTATGGTAAAAAGGGTGGTCGGAATTTACGAACGCCACTACCTGGTGTGTGCTATAGAGCTGAGTTGTCACTCGGGGGTCAGATTGAACTTCGGCCAGGATGGCGACATCAGCGTCGTAGGACAGAATCCGATCAAAACACCTTTGCGAATTGCCAAACCAAACCTCAATGTCGATCGCCGGGTATTTGGATTTGAAGGCAACGATCATATCCGTTGCATGAAAAGGCCCGACCGCGGCAATACTGAGACGACCGGCGTGAAATCCCCGAAACGACTCCAGCAGCGTTTCGGCGTCAATCTCAGCCTGGTGCAATCGCGATGTAATGGCTAACAATTCTTCGCCTGCATTGGTCAGATGTACTTCACGCCCAACGCGGTTGAAAAGTTGAATATTATAGCGGCTTTCGAGGTCTTTTACCTGTGTCGAAAGCGTAGGTTGCGTGATGTTGAGCTCCCTCGCGGCAGCCGAGAATCCTCGGAATGTCGCAACCGCATGGAAAGATCTGAGCTCGGATTTGAGCATTGAGAAAACCTGAATTTACATCCGCATTTATTAGAAAGGTGTATATATTGAGCTCGAGTTATTTGAAAGAAAAGACCAAATCCCGAGTTGCGATGGTTGCAAAGATTTCATTCAGCTAGCTACCATTGCTTAAAGTATTTACATCCTTTGACAGGTTTTTAGGGCTCCGGAATGAGCGGAATCGATTATATCTATAGCTATGATGGCCGCTCGTCCTTGGCGGGTTCCGGACAAGCCAAGTTTCTGCGATTGGCTTCGGACAAAGGCCAGCCAGAAAGCGCGCAAACTTATCTGAAAGCGAAAGCCATTCAGCCGGACCTGACCGCAAAAGCTCTGCGCGCGATATCTGAAATTGTTGGTTCACGATTCTATGTTCCGCCCGCCATGCTGGCGCGAATCCTGCGCGAAGCTGATCCGGTTGCGACCGTCGGGCGAGAATGTGTCCGGTTTGAAGGGTTTTCCGCCTGTTGCAGTGTGTATGCGCGACTGGACCTCGAGCATGAGTCGCTTGAGGTGGAAAAGCGGAGAACTGGCACGACGAATGTAGATTTTGGGCCTGAATTGCGTGCTCTGTTGGCGCAGGTGAAACCGAGCAGCGAACTAACAATCGGAATCGGTTCATCCTTTGTAGATATAGCGCATGAAAAAGGCTGCGTGACAGAACGCAAAGTTCCGCTGCCATTGCGCTGGCTGAAAGGGTTCGCCGAAGTACAAGGGCATCTTGCAGGTATGGAGAAGGTTTTTTCCCTTCCATCCGTACCGGCACAAAGGTTTTTGCGTACGTTGCCGCGTTCAAAAGCCGATCATTTGCTCTGGGTTTCTGCCGCGGGAAACCGAGTGCGAACGATGACGCGCAAAAGCGCTGATAGTGTACCTTTGCGTGGGGCGCATCGTTTACGTGTTTTGGAGACTCTGGCGAGTAGAGCGCGATATTTGAATGTTTATGGAAACCCGTCACTTGGAAGTTCTGCCTGGGAGTTGGATTTCGGCTCTCAGAGATTCACGTTGGTATTGAACGCAGAGCCTTGGCGCGGCTTTTCGGGGGATGGACGGTTGCTGTCTGACTTGGTTCATTCGAACAGCTGCGTTCCGATCATTCGCGCCCATTTGAATTGGCAAGATAGTCTCGACCTAGCGTTTTTGGGGCATGAACCTGGCGTATCCGGCGCAGACATTCGTCAGGCGATCTCACATCTGGCGGCAATTGGCCAAGTTGGTTTTGACCTTTCTCGAAACGCCTGGTTCCACCGGCAGCTCCCGTTTGGTCTGGAGCGTCTGCAGGCGCTCAACCCTCGTCTCAAGTCTGCGCGGGCGCTTTTTGACAGCAAGGCTGTGACGTTGTCGCAAACTGGCGCCGACGTAGTCAGTGAAAACGTCACTCACCGCGTGCGTCTCTCTCAAGACGGATACAGTTGTACTTGTCCGTGGTACGCCAAACATCAGACGACGCGGGGGCCCTGCAAGCATGTTCTTGCAGTAGAGATGGAGTTGGAGCGTTTGCATTGAACGAAACGGATTTCATCCGGTTGGTCACGACAAAGTCGGCCAAGCGTGTCCTGAAGGCACTGGCCGATCTTTCCGAAGAAGACCGCCGTAAACTTGCTCCAACTGCGCTGAAAGTTCAAAAGCGTCAGCAGAAAGCAGCCTGGGACGTTCGGTTTAACGGTCTCAAACCTCCAGTTGATCTAGCCAAGGATTTGGAGGCTTTAGGCGTGGCTGTCTTGGCAACGGCGCGCCCGTCCGAATACAGCTGCGGCGATTGGCGCATTCTGCCAAGTTCGATCCCGCTGGAGGAGGTTTTTGCCGTACTGAACCCAAGCTGGATGAACGCGTGGGCCGAAGCTGCGGTCGAAGATAACCCTCGATTGATCACCACAATCCACGCCCTTGTTAACAAGGGGCTTTGCACCATCCCCAAAACTGATGCTTACATACTTGGTTATTATGCTGGACAGGCCGGCATACCGGAATTGGCCCGCACACAATTTCTTGCCGAGGATGTCTGGCGGTTTTTTGAGGTCGAAGGCGGCGGCGACCTCAGCCTAGCCGCATGCGACAAGTACTGTGGGCGAAATGTTTCATGGGCCAACTTACTGATTGAACTCAGCCGGGACGGGACTTTAGACAGGCAAAGGCTTCTGGATGCGTCCTTGGATGCGTTAGAGCGGGACTTTGGCCAGTTCAGGGCTGGGTGGTATTCCCGGTTCCACGTCGCCATGGACCCCACGGAAGATGAGATTGCAAACCGGGCAAACCGTTACCTCGACTTGCTGAGCAGCCCTGTTCCACCCACTGTTGCATTCGCCCTGAAGTTTCTGAAACGGATGGACACAAATGGGGGGGTGGACCCGACTTTGCTTGTGACTTCTATCGAACCGGCGCTTCAAAGTAGGCAAAAATCATCGGCAAAACTGGCGATAAGGCTATTGAAAAGCAGTGCCAAACGGCATCCCCAAAGCATGCGTGACGTGGCCAAAGTCGCCGTTTCGGCCCTGATCTCTGAGGCCGGAGAGGTTCAGGCGCTGGCGCTTGATTTGGTCGAAGAACTGGATCAGGTGAAAGATGCCGAAATACAGTCTCGGATGAGGGATTACCTGGAGCTGGCAGCCCCTACTGTTCAAACTCGACTTGCCGCTCATCTGCAAGACGCTCCTGTCCAAACCAATGAAACCCTTTACCCAACTCCAGTGCTCGAAGACGTCGTTCCAGTTGCGTCGGCGGAAGAAGCTGTTGAAACGTTTTTGGCGCTGCTTGAACACTGCGATGATGCAGTACTGACCGAGCGTGCTCTGGATGGCATGGCACGTTATGGAGCGTCAGCAGAGCCCTTGCTGAATCCGTTGGCCAAGCGGGCAAACCAGTTGAGGGCGCGCGGGATTGATGCTGGGCTTGAAAGCAGAAGCCATCTGCAGATTCCTATTGCAGCTACGGCCCTCGCGTGGGCGCGCTGTAGCGATTTTGTGGCGGAAATAGAACCCTCCCTGCAGCCCCGATACTCGGGTCATATTCCTTTGGGAACCGATCCAAACAGCTTTGTTGGTATGTTCTCTGCGCGTTCTGCTGAACTGCTGGCATTTGTGCAGGCCGGTCTATCGGTACCCATGTTGTCTGCTCCGACCGACAATCGTGGATACCTGGCTCCGCAACAGCTGATCCAGCGTATGGATGAGTACCGGCAGAAGAAGTTGGTTCCGGGGCAGGCGGATTTTAAGTTGGCGCTAATGCGACTCGCGCCAGAGGATCGCGAAGCGGCCCTTTTGGATTTCACGCCCGAAACCGAGGAAGAAAGAGCCCTGGCCTACGCAATGGGCGCAGATCACATTCCCGAGAAAGATCCGCAATTATGGGCGCTTGCCTGGGCTTCACGGCTGCCATGTAGACCTGATCCCGCAGTCCAGAAGTTAGTCGGAAACTCCATTCCCGGAGCGGGTGTACCAGCAATTTATACGTTCCACGCCGAAATTCGTCGGATCGACGAATTTTTCTGGCCTATGCCGCGGGTGGACATTTCGCCTGAGATACCCAAGCATTTACCCCGAGAATTGGGTTTTGCTGTGCCGGCAAAGCTTGCGCACACATATCTTGGTGATCCAGGTGTCAGTTGGTTCACTCACCCAAGCCCGTGGGTCGGTTTACTTAGACCCTCGCAATCAGAGCTGTTTTTTCTGTCTGGTATCTTCGAGTTGGAACTCGACCAGAAGTTAACCAACCATTTCTGTCTGATGTTTTTGGACCCTTTCTTCAGACCTGGACTAAACACCGGTCCGATGTCTCACGCAATGTTGGCTTGGTATTTGGCTAGCGCCGATGAAGGGATCGGAACAAGCTCGGTTGATGCGCTTGCGACGATCATCGCGCAGAGGATGTTCAGTCCGACCGAATTCGCTACCGCCGCCCGTCAGCTTGTCTTTTTCGCAGCGTTGCCGCTGCGGCGATGGACCAAGCGTTTGGCCGAGGTGGCAGGTGTGTCCGCTCAGCATGGCAAGGCGGTCAGACGGGCCTTGTCCTGGATGTTGGTGGACCTGCCCGACGATGTGCCACGAGATTTGGGTGGGTTGCTTGAGTTGCTGCACGAATTGTGTACCGCGAGCGGCACGGGTCTTGAGAACACAGACACCGTCGTCGCCCTCAACAACATCAAGGTTGCGGGCAAAACAGGTAAGTTCGCCAAAAAGCTGGTCGGTTTTATAGGCCCTATAGACTAGGGTCTGGCTCCGGCCGAATTGACAAAGATCGAGTAGACGGACGTCGATGCGGTGATGAACAGAACATTTCCCCGCGCGCCACCAAAAGTCAGGTTGGCAACGGTTTCGGGCACTCTGATTTTTCCTAGCAGATCACCGTCAGGAGAAAATACATGAACCCCGTCCGCTGCCGAGCACCAGATATTGTCGTGTCGATCTACACGCAGCCCATCAGGAAGGCCGTTATCAATCTCACAAAACTCAGCGCCGTTCGCAAGAGTGCCATCTTCACCCACATCAAAAACGCGAAGAACAGACGGTACAGATGGATCGTGGCTGCTGCCGGACTCCGCGATGAAAAGACGGGTTTCATCCTTTGAAAATGCCAGCCCGTTTGGTTGGACAAAGCTTTTCGTCACCGCAGTGATTTCAAACGAATTGGGATCGACACGATACACGAAACTGCCGTCCTGTTCGGGCTCGGCTTTGTACCCTTCCAAGTCTGACAGTATGCCATAGGTTGGATCCGAGAACCAAATGGAACCATCCTGTCGCACGACCACGTCGTTGGGAGAGTTCAGGCGTTTCCCCGCGTGGCGATCTGCAATCACAGACCTGCTGCCGTCGTGCTCGGTCCTGATCACCGATCTGGTTCCGTGATGGCAGGTTACCAGACGACCCATCGGATCGCGGGTGTTGCCGTTGGCATAGTCCGAATGCTGCCGGTAAACACTTACCCCTCCGTCGGGTGTCCACTGACATATCCGCGCGTTCGGAATGTCTGAAAACAGCAGCAGATTATGAGCAGGAAACCAAACAGGACCTTCAGTCCATATATGTCCCGCAGATATTCGGGAAAGCCCTACATTAGTGTGGATCAGATCGCGAAATTCCGGGCGTATAATTTCATATGTCTGCGAAAGGGTCATACATCGTATCCTTTGCGACTGGCCAATGCGACGACCCCGACGATAACGACACCGGTCAGGATCAACCGAATTCCGGCCCCTAGCCCGTACGAGTTCAGCATTGAGACGATCAAAAACATAAAGAGAGCGGCACCCCAGATACCGGGCACATTTGAATTGCCGCCACCGATGGATGATCCTCCGATCACGACCACGGCAATCGACATCAACATGTATTCGGTTCCCATGTTCAGGTTGGCCCCGCCCGAGAAACTGGCGAGTAAAAACCCCGCAAGTGCAGCGCAGACGGCTGAGTTCACGTAGACGCCAAAACGTACCGCGTTGACGGGCACTCCGCTGAGACGGGCGGCGCGCAGGTTTTGACCGATTGCGGAAATCCAGCGGCCGGCAATTGCGCGCTCTAACACGACCCATGCGAGGATGGCCAACAGGATGCCGACTACGGCGATGTTCGGAATACCAAGTGCGCCACCGGTTGCGAATTCTGCCAACGGTTCGGGCGGTTTGATCCGCAGGCCCCGGTTCGACCAGATCGCAAGCGACTGGTACAGGAACGAGGCTGAAAGCGTGGCGATAATGGGCGGGATACGCAGCAACAGTATCAGGCCAAAGTTAATGACCCCGCAGCCGATACCAACCCCGATTGCGACCAGCAGCCCGGGCAAGATCATCGCGGTTTCACTGTCCATGAATTTCAAGGCAAGCGTGGCTGCCAAGGTCATCGAAGCTGGAATGGACAGGTCCACGTTGCCGGGCCCCAAAGTGATAACCAACATCTGACCAATGCCTACAATGGCCGAAAAAGACGCAAAGGTCAGGGCGGCGTAAAACAACGATCCGGCCCCGGATCCGGCGATCAGACTGGTGGCGCCGAAGGTAATGGCAGCCGCAAGAAATGCCCAAATCCAGGGTTTGCTCAGTAACGCGCGGACAGGAGTTGCAGCGGTCATCGGTTCTGATGCGTTGTTGGTCATGCAACGGCCCCTTTGCGGATGAAGACAAGCCGAACGGCAAGAACAAGGATCAGGATCGCGCCCTGCGCGCCAATCTGCCAGTCCGGTGACAGGCGCAGAAACGACAGGAAACTGGCGGCCAGCGTTAAAGTCAAAGCACCAATCACGGCCCCGAAAGGAGAAATGCGACCGCCGACGAATTCTCCGCCGCCGAGAATCACGCCAGCTATCGACAACAGCGTATAACGCAGCGCGATATTGGCATCCGCGGCGGTTGTCAGCCCGACCAGAGACATCCCTGCAAGTACGCCAAACAGCCCCGCCAGCCCGTAGGCCGAGGCTCGCAACCGCACCAACGACCATCCTGCACGTTCCATTGCACGGTCATTTCCGCCGACACCCTGTAGGATCACTCCGACCCAAGATCGCTTGATCAAAAAGTGCACGGCCAATGCAATGACCAGTGGTGCAACAACGGCGATCGGAACCAGCGGAGTCTTCAGGCTCATTAGTGTTTTCAGCCATTCCGGCGACGCTCCACCGGGGGATGGCAGGATCAAGACCGCTAGGCCTCCCCAGACAAAGGACATGCCCAGTGTAACAACGATGGCGGGCAATCCGCGCAATTGGATCAATGCGCCCAGCAGCGCGTAAGCCAAGATGGCTGCGGCCAGGATCATATAGCCAATAACAGGGGTGTCATGGACAAATGTCGCCGTAACGCAGGCGCAAAAGCTGACAAACGTCCCGATGGAAAGGTCGATGTCGTTGACCATGATGATCATCATCTGGGAGATAGTGGCCAAAGCCACTGGTATGGCAAGATTGAACAGCAGGTTCAGACCAAAATAGCTCATCGCGCGGGGCTGCAGATAGAAGACGGCCCCCAACAATACAACAAGCGACAAAACCGGCAGGGCCAGGCGTAGACGATCGCCGCTCATTTCACTGCCTCCTGCATTTCGAATGAGGCATGCAGGATGTTTTCTTCGCTGATCTCATCACCGACCAGTTCTGCAGCGATTTCGCCAGCGCGAAACACAAAGACCCGGTCACATTCCAGGATTTCGTCGGTCTCGGTCGAGTACCAAAGAAAGCTGCGGCCTTTGGCGGCTTCGTTCTGAATCATTTGATAGACTTCTTTTTTCGTTCCGATATCCACGCCGCGCATCGGATCGTCCATCACGACCAAAGGGGCCGAGGATGCAAGGGCACGGGCAAACAGGACCTTTTGCTGATTGCCGCCGGACAAAGATAGTATCGGGTTCAGCAGGTTGTTTGTTCGAATTCCGATCCTGTCTTTCCATTTCTGAACCAGCCCCGACTCGGCCGGTCGGTCTACCATCCAGCGCTTGCTGAACTCTGGCAAGGTCGTCAAAGATAGGTTCCGCAAAATGGACCATAGGGGCATCACACCGTCTCGGGCGCGATCACCGGCCACGAAAACAACCTCGGGGCGCTTGCCTGATTTCCAGACGGAGGAATGGTCAAAGAAGATCTGAGCCAGCGCTTCGGCTTGCCCATGCCCGGCCAGACCGGCCAAACCCACAATCTCGCCCCGGCGCGCGTTCAGCCCTATAGCAGAGCTGACAAGGACCGGTCCCAGCTCCCGTTCGGATCGCGCGCTGCCCTGCGCGTCGTCATCTGGTGCGACATGCCCCATTGCGTCAACGATGGATTGACGGGTAAACGCCTGTGCCGGGTTGTCATCCACGATCTGACCGTCTTTCATGATCACGATGCGGGTTGAGACGTCGAAAATTTCGCCCATCATGTGCGAAATGAACAGAACCGCTCCGCCCTCGGAGCAGTAACGCTTGATATGGTCCAGCAACTGCTGAGCGATTGCCGCATCCAGCGACGAGGTTGGTTCGTCCAGAATAACCAGACTGGGCTCGCTGTCGCGGTCGGCGAAAGCGATGGCGATTTCGACCATTTGGCGTTCGGCAATACTAAGATCGCCAACTGTGGCGCGAGGGCGAATGCCATGGCCGGGAAAGACAAGGTCCAGCGCGTCCGACATTTTCTGCGACGCGATTTTGCGCCAGCCTTTGCGCGGCATATTGCGATACGGGATCCGCAGGTTTTCCAGGACCGTCAGATTTGGACAAAGCGATAGTTCCTGAAACACGCTACGCACTCCGGACGCCTGCGCGTTTTCACTGTTTTTATGGGCGGGGTCCGAGACCCGATACTGAACCGCACCTTCTGTTGGGGTTAACCGCCCGTTGATCACATTAGCCAGCGTTGATTTCCCGGCGCCATTGTGGCCAACAAGACCAACACATTCCCCGGCCTTGATCTCGATCGACGCGGCCCGAAGCGCCTGAACTGGCCCAAATGACATATGGGCCGCGTCCAGCGCGACAACCGGCGCATCAGGTGCGCCGGATATCGTTTGCATGTCTGTCATCGATTTACTTGGACGAAGCGATCACGGCCTTGGCATCTTCCAAGGAGTATTCGACATTCGCAACCGAACCCTTCGGCGTGGTTTTCAACGCGTCTTCGAGTTCGTCCTGTGAAATAGCCAGGAAGGGAACGGTAAGGTCCTTGGGCACCTCATTTCCGTCCAGAACCTGCTGCGCCACCCAGAAAGCCAGGGTGCTGACACCGGGTGCAATCGACAGCGAAGTCGTTTCATAACCGTTCGCGGCTTTTTCATCTGACCACCACTGCAGCTCATCCTGCCGGTTACCCATGACGATGGTTGGCATTGCCCGGTCGGTGGCTCCGATGGCTTGTGCAGCTCCATAGCCGTCACCGCCTTGGGTCACGACACCGACAATCTCGGGCAGGCTGGGCAAAATACCCGCAACGGCTTTCTGAGCCACATCTTGAGCCCAATCGCCATGGACCGAACCCACGATTTCAAAGTTGGAGTTCTTCACTTCGTCATGGATGCCGGCGCTGATTTCATCGTCCACGAAAACGCCTGCCAAGCCCCTGATTTCAAGCAGGTTACCGCCTTCGGGATAGCGTTCAGCCAAGTATTTGACCTGTTCGCGACCCATTTGTTGGAAATCGACGGCGATGCGCCATGCGCAGGGTTCCTGTACGATACCGTCAAAGGATACAACGGTAATTCCGGCGTCACAGGCAGCTTTGACGGCGCCGTTGATCGCTGTGGGCGAGGCCGCGTTGATCACGATCGCATCATACCCCTGCAGGATCATGTTTTGAATTTGCGCAGCCTGCTCGGTGGCCTGGTTTTCGGACGTCGTAAAGGCATCAGCGGAAGCAACTTTACCGTCTGCAACCGCGGCCTCTCCGACTTTTTGCCAGCTTTCCAGCATCGCTTGGCGCCATGAATTACCGGCATAGTTGTTGGACAAGGCGATGCGCTTGTCCGATGTGTCCGCCACGACGTTAGTGGTTGCGAATACCGTGATCCCGGCGGCTGCGCCGAGCATAATGGCCTTGAGTGTCATTCTTTCCTCCCTCGGCGGCCGATCCGCCGCACAAATACCGCGCCCGCTCCTCCGGGACGATGTCGAAAAGATTCCCCGGCAGGTCCGAAAGGTTAAGAGTAGGATGCGCGCAAAGCTTGCGGGTTCCCGCAAAACTGTTGCGGTAATCCGCATGACAGGATCGGGGCAGACTTCTATACTCTGGTGTGCCGGCCAATTTACCGAAAGTGCGTCGATGGCTGATCTTGCCTACTACCTTAGAATTTCCAACCACCTGGCGGGAAACCTGGACATCAAATCCGCGCTGCGCTCGGTCAAGTCCGAGATTGACCGCATTCTGCAGGTCGATCATTTGGATGTTTGTCTCATCGACGACAAAGGATACTGGAACACAAGCTACGAAGTAGGTCTTCGCACGAGTTGGAGCCGTACGCGGGCTCCTGTAGAGGTATCTCCGGTACGCGATATATTGCGCGGCGAATGTGACAGTCTACTCACTGGAAATGCCTTAGAGGACCCGCGATACGTCTTCGAAGGCGCTGATTGCGGACCCATCATCAGGCATGAAATGCGCAGCCGTGTGAATGTTGCGATGAAGGTGCTTGGCCGTACGATCGGGGCACTGAACTGTTCTTCCCGAAAGCCGGATTTCTACGATGAACAGGCCTTGGAACAAGTCCGCAATATCGCAGATATCCTTGCCCCATATTTCTATGCCTTGCGTGCAAATGAACAAACACGGCGCGAAGCGATCATGCGTGCGGAACTACAAGCCCGTGAGGAAGGGTTGCGTCTAGGTGCACTTAGCCTGACAGATGCGTTGGAACTGGAGCGCCAACGGATCGGCATGGACTTGCATGATCAGACTTTGGCCGACATGACTCGTATCAGTCGTGAGTTGGAGCGCTGTAAGACAGTTAAAGACATCGAAGCGCTACGCGGCAATTTGCAGATCTGCATCCAGGGTCTGCGAGAAATAATCGACACGTCTATTCCATCGTTGTTGGAACTGTTTGGCTTTCAACACGCCGTCCGGACTCATTTAGAGCGCGCGGTAGGCGCCGATCAGGACATCGAGATCGACGTGCGTGATTTTTCTGATGGTCTTATAGATGACCTGCCACAAACCAAGCGGATCGCTTTGTTTCGGATTGCACAAGAAGCCATCAACAATGCTGTACGTCATGCGGATGCTTCTTCGATCTTGGTCGAGATCGAATGTCGCGAAGGGCTTCACTTGCGGATCAGGGACAATGGCGCAAGCGCCTCCGCACTCGAGACAAAAAAGGCGTCTGGAGGTCTGACCCATATGCGCACACGCGCCAGATTGATCGCCGCGCAGTTTGACATACGGTGTTCTGAAGGCACTGAAATCAGCGTTTGTCTTCCGGTGTCCGAATGCCCCAACAGAAAGGTGAGTGCATGAAAGTTCTGTTGGTCGAAGACGACGCGATGCATGCCAATTACTTGAAGGAATTGGTTCAAGAAGCTTTGCCCGAGGCGTCGGAAGTGAGTCTGGCGACAAATGGCCGGGACGGAGAAATTCAGGCCCGTCAGGACGCCGTTGAAGCTATTGTCATGGACCTGCGCATGAAAGAGCGCAATGGTATCGAGGCCGCGCGCACCATTTGGTCAGAACGACCTGACACGCGTATTCTATTCTGGTCGAACTATTCGGATGAGGCTTACCTGCGTGGCATTGCCCGGATTGTGCCGAAAAAGGCGGCTTATGGTTATGTCCTAAAGACGGCCAGCCCATCCCGGATGCATCTGGCTCTGCGGGCGGTGTTGCTTGAAGCCCAGATCATGGTGGATCGCGAGATCCATCAGATTCAAAGGGATCAGAGCCGGTCCGGTGAAGCCCTGACCGAGGTTGAACTAGCCATTCTGACCGATCTTGCGCTTGGCTTGCCGGATAAGGCGATTGCTGCCCGTCGTAAACTGGCGCTGCGGACGATACAAAACCGACTGCTTTCGATATACGAAAAACTGGATGTGAACGATTTGCTGATTGATACCGGCGATGTCGCGATCAACAAACGTGTACGCGCCGTATCAAAAGCAATGACGTCTCAGATTCTGAACAACGAAGCCATCGTAGCAGCAGAGAAAGACCTCAGCACCTGGTTGGCCCGATCGTCTTTTCACGTATAGCGCCACGCGTCAGGCGGGCAGAATATTGTGGTTAAGCCGGAACAGATTTTCCGGATCATACTGCGCCTTGACTTTGGCCAGCCTCATCCCGTTTTCACCGTAGGCACCGGCCATGTGATCGGCCTCATCTTCGGGCATGAAATTGACATAGGCGCTGCCGGTGGCATGGGGCGTCATACGATCATAGAGCGCGCGTGCCCATGCAATGCATTCGTCGTCTTTTTGCGGGTCCTCCCACCGGGTATGGACGTTCATGATGAAATGCGCGGACCGTTCCGGATATGCGGTGGCGTCGGAAGACACGCGGGCCATGGCACCGCCCACATGCGCAATAAACACCTCGCATGCCGGGTCGGGCAAGCTGGAGATACCATTCAGCAACCCCGTTATCGCATCTGATGACAACGTGCTGAAATCGTGACTTTTCCAGTAGTTCCGTGCACCCGGTGTCAAAAGCGGGTCAAACGCCGCCTGCCAGTCCACAAAGGCGTGGGGCGAAATGACATCCACAATCGGAGAGCCCAACCCGCGTAGTTCCTTCATGGCGTCCTCGCCATCTCCCATGGGGCCGGCATAGCAGGCGGCAAAGATCAGAACTTCCCGCCCGTGCCATTCGTCGGGCAGGAAGGGCAGAGGGGGCGCTTTGCGCATCACGCTCCAGACTGTCAATTCATCGGGTGCAGAATCCGCTATTTGCACATACTCGGCCAACAAGCTTGGCGCGGCTTCGATAGGGTGAACAATCAGTCCGGATAGGACCTGAGGACCGAGAGGATGCAGTTGGAATTCAAACGAGGTGACGATGCCGAAATTCCCCCCGCCACCACGGATTGCCCAAAATAGATCGGGGTGGCTGGACGGTGATGCAGTGACGATCATACCTTCCGCTGTGACCACCTCGGCTGAAAGAAGGTTGTCGATAGTCATGCCAAACTTGCGTGTGGTCCAGCCGAAACCTCCACCCAGGGTCAATCCGGCTGTACCGGTTGTCGAGTTGATCCCGAGCGGAACGGCCAAGCCGTGGGCCTGCGTCTCGCGGTCAACGTCGCCCAGCAAGGCGCCAGGTGCGACTCGAGCGGTTCTGGCCATCGGGTCTACGTGGACCGATCGCATCTGGGACAAGTCCAGCATAACCGCATCGTCAGCAACAGCGTGACCGGCGATCTGATGTCCGCCCGATCGAACTGACATGACCAGACCAGCGTCCCTTACAAAATTCACTGCCTTTTGTACGTCGCTTGCACCCAAAGCCTGAATGACGAATCCAGGATGGCGATCCACGATACTGTTCCAGGTTGTGCGTGCTGCGTCGTATTCCGCAGTACCTTCGCAATACACGCCACCGCGTAAAGCCGCACTAAGATCATCCAGTGAAGACTGGTCAACTTGGGCCGAAGTCCCATGCAGAGTTTTTACGTCGAACATAATCGATGCCTTCCTTAATAATGGAAGGTCTCTTGCCACTTGCCTCTGATAGAAATTGGAGTTTCAATTATTGCGTCTTACGCGAAAACTCCCGGATCTATCCGATCTACCGGAGTTATAACATCTACCGGAATGTTCAGGCGCGCGGCTGCTTTTCTCAGGCTTTCCTCGTCAGGCGCTTCGTAAAGACAATAGGTTTTGCGTTTATCGGCACTAAGGAACGAGAAGATCCATTCGACCCCCTCCTCATCGTTGATTTCCTTGATGTGCGCTTTGCCGTCGTCCGTGATATTCAGCTGTTCGGCGAAATGGCGTTCTATAATATATCTTGGCATATGCACCCCCAGGGTATGCGTTTATGAACTAAGTGACCGTTCCTTCAAGCTTAGACATAAGGGAAATCATACCCAAATTCTGTGCGATTGCCAACGCTTCGGCCTCTAGGTGAAACGCATGTTCGAGGTTCTGCTTATGCCCGAATTTTCGCAAAGCAGACGCGTATGAAGCCTTGCTGTGCGCGATCCAAGGTGGGCTGGCCATGTTTGTGTCGATCTCGATTGCTTTGGTCAGCATATGTTCCGCGATGTCGCGATCGCCCAGCAAGGTTGCCAGATTGCCTAGCCGGCGTGCGGCCGCCCCGGTGCAAACGGTGGTGGCACCAGCAGTGATCGTCAGGTCCTCGTAGGGCAAAAGCAGGTCAAACAGCGTTTGCGCATGGTCTTGCCTGCCAACCGCGACACAAATATCCGCAAGATATGACAGCGTAGTTGAATACATGGCATCTGCCGGTAGGTCGAACCGGTTTGCCGCCAATTCGTCGAGAATCCGTTCGGCCGGGTCGGAATAGCCCAACTCGGCGGCGATAAGACCAAAGCCAGGTTTCCAAGTGATGTCGTCGGGGTCTTCCTCCATCAGTTTCTTGATCACCGCAGCGACCTCGTGAAGCCGGTTCTGTTCGCGTCGGATCGTGAACATCTGCACACCGAAAACACCTTCGATGTGTTTACCGTGGGTTTTTCGGCCGATCTTTACAGCCTCAGTCGCGAATGCTTCGGCTTGTTGCCAAGCGCCTTCCATGATGGCAACCATCGCGCGCGCGTGGATTTGAACCCAGTAAAGCTGCAGGTGATTGTCCTTTTGCGAGACCTCTGTCAGCAGCTTGAGCGAGCGGTCAAGCATAACCCTGTCAGCCATCTCGGCCCCAACAAACAGGCTGAGGGTCCGGTCGCGCCCTTGGTCAATCGTGCCCAGTTTTTCGGCGACGTCGTGCATGGCTTGCAGGTTTTGCCGCCAATTTCGCGCCTCTTCATCCTGCCGAGCCACAAACGGGGCACCAAAACGCATCATCATGACTGAGAACTGCGATTTGTAGTCACCGAGATTTGCCGCCAGTTTCATGGCGCGGTGGCCGTACTCCGCCCCTTCACTAAACTGACCGATAAACATATAGGCCCGAGCGAGTTGGCTCATCAACTGGCACTGGCGTCTTTCGTCGTCTTCGGGCAGACCATTCAGTGCCTCAAGACACAATGAGATCGCCTCATTGTGACGTTGGCTGGACATCATGCACGAATCCGCGAAGTGCTGCGCGATGTCTGCGGACAGTTCGGCATGTCCCAGTGTTCGGGCCGCGTCGGAGGCTTGTTTGAGCTTGGCAATCCCTTGAGGCAGATCCCCAAGGCTGTCGTAGCTGCGCCCAACCAGAACCATCGCCGTGATTGTTTCGGCGCTGTTTTGCGTTCCAAGGTTCTCTGCAGCATGAAGTGCCTCGGTCGCGTTGGCCATCGCTTCTTGACTGGCAGACCGGGCAAGGGCCATTTCTGTTGCCAATTTCCATTGCGTGAACGCAATCTGCCAGTCTTCCGCTTCGGTCAAATGCCTTGCGACCAATTCAGGTCGGCGCGCAATCTCGGCCGATCGCAGACGTGTCAGGGCCTTGGCTACGTTTGCGTGTTGGGTTCTTCGGGTCGCAGACAGCATGGATTGGTATGCGGTATCGCGGATCAGGGCATGCCGGAAAACAAATTGGCCGCGGCTGTGTCCGCTTTCGAAAACAAGTCCCGTTTCCACCAGTTCTGCCAGCCCCGACTGCAGGTTCGGTCTTTCCAGATCAATTGCCTCCGCCAGAAGGTCCAGCGCAAACTCGCGACCGATGACCGCGCCTGTCAACGCCATTTGCTTTGCCTCTGGCGACACGGCGTCGAGCCTGGCCATCAATGCGCCCTTCAACGAAGACGGAACGGCCAGATTTTCCTCTCCGGCTTCCATATATGCGCTGGTAAGTTCTTCGACGAATAGAGGCACGCCGTCGGTTTTTTCCATGATCAGGCGAACCAATGACGCGTCTGGTGAATGGCCCGATATGTTTCGGATCAGGTTTTCAACCTGTTCAAAGTTGAAACGACGCAGGTGCAAGGTCTGGACGTGCGCATCACCGGCGTCGCGCTGTAGTTCCCAGCCAGGGCGGTGCGTGATCAGGATCATCAGCGGCAAATCTGCGCAGATCGCCCGGAACCGATCAAGCAAGGCGTTCGTCGACGGGTCGATCCAATGCGCATCCTCGACGCACAGAACGACCGGTTTAACCTGCGACCGCGCCTGCACCGTTTTTATCAACGTTTGCACGGTTATGTCGCGCTGTTCCTGCGGAGACAGGTCCAGAATATCCCGAGCCAATGCGCTTGCTGGGGCGACCAAGGCTGCAAAAACGGGAAGAACCTGATCCAAGTCGATGCCTTGCCGCGCTTCGAGCATGGCCCGGACGTGGCGCAACACCTGGTCGTCGTCGAAGCCTGGCTCCACTCCTGCATCCTGCGATATTCGCTCGGTTACAGGATGGAACGGACTACTGGTTAGATATGGCGAGCAATTCAGTCTGATGATATCAGCCTGACCTGCATTCGTAACGTCGTTCAGAAATTCTTCTGTCAGGCGTGATTTTCCTATGCCCGCTTCTCCGGTCAGCAGAATGACTTCACCCTGTCCTGCGCGGGCGCGAAGCCAGGTTTGTTGCAGGATACCCTTTTCGGAACTGCGCCCAACAAGCTGGTTTGATCCGTCATCACGATGTGCTGCTTTAAACCGGCTTTCAGCTTGCCTTTCACTAACCACCTGCAAGAGCTCTCGGGGGTCTTCAAATCCCTTAAGGTCGACGCGCCCAAGCGACGAGAATTCGAAAATACGATGTAGCATCGCTTGCGAATCCTCTTGGGTCAGAACAACCGTGTTCGGCGGGGCTTTTTCCTGCAACCGAGCAGCAAGGTTGAGGATTGGGCCCGTCATCGCGCCTTCTTCATGTGTGTTTTCGCCGATTGTATCGCCAACAACTACATCGCCACTTGCGATGCCTATACGTGCGGCCAGCGGTTGACCGGAAGGCGTCCGGAGCTTTTGAACCCGGGAGATAGCCTCTAAACCGGCCTTAACCGCGCGCAAGGCGTGGTCTTCGAATGCACGCGGCCAACCAAAAAAGACCAGCAATCCATCGCCAAGATACTTGGCGACAAAGCCACCATAGCGTGATACCGCACCTGCAACTGCGTCCTGATAGGTTTGCAACAGCAGGCGCATGTCTTCGGGGTCCAATTGGTTCGTCAGTTCTGTCGAGCCGACAAGATCAGCGAAGAACACCGTCAGATGCCGGCGTTCGGCCTCATCGTTTTTGACCGCTTGATCCGGAAGCAAAGAAGTAGCCGAAGAATAGACATGGTCTTGTTGATCGAATTCCTGAATGGCAGCCAGCAGGATTTTCCTGTGGCCCAATGACACCCCTATTTCCTTGAGGTCGTCATTCGTAAGCAGAGGCAGCGCACGCGCGTCGACGTCGTTTTGCCGAAACGCATCAGTGTACTGACCCAACCCAAGTTCTTGCAGCCATGTTCCGACTTCAAAACCCATTGCAGGATCATGCGGTGGAAACGGATTTGGATCAAGTTGAGCGTTCAGGCGCGCAACGGGAAGCGCGTAGGCGACGCGAAGGTTCGCGTCGCCGATACCGTTTGGTTAGACAGTCGCACCTTTGATGCGGATCGCCGATCCAAGTGCTCCGGCGCAGAAGCCGACGACGACTGCGATAACCAATTCGATGGTCTGGATATTGGCAAAGGACCAGTGTGCGAAGATAAGCGTTTCAAGCACACCGACGACACCGCCTATAACCGCGCCTAGCATCAGGTTGCGGGTCATCATACCCAGCGCAAGGCCCAAGATGCCCGGCAGGCTGATAATGTTGGCGCCGATTGTTCCCAGAAGTTCAAGCATATCGTGCCCTTTCTCAGTCGGCCTGCTTGGTCAGGAATGACCGGATTTCTGCGCTGCTATCAGCAACCTGATCTTGCAGCGTTCCAGACGCTTTGCTCGCCAGAGTTTCCGTCACCTCTTGGTATTGTTCCAGGTATCCGGGTGGCAGGCTGTGTGCGATGCCCTGATGGCAGTCGATGCATGTCATGTTGTTGTCGATCGCCCTTTGGTGTTCGGACGCGGCGCGGGTTTCCTGAATAGTGAAGTCCATGTAGTCGAAATTATGGCAGTTGCGGCATTCGCGACTGTCCGATGCCTTCATCTTTTTCCACACAGCCGAGGCCATACTCAGACGATGGTCTTCGTATTTTTCAGGCGTACTGATTGTGCCAGCCAACTCGTGATAAACGTCTTTGACAGCCATGATCTTGGCCTTGATTTTGTGGTTCCATTCATGGGGAACGTGACAATCCGAACAAATAGCCCGGACGCCCGAGTGGTTGTTATAGTGAACCGTTTCGCGGTATTCGCCCAGATTGGTCTCCATCGTGTGACACGAGGTGCAGAATTCCTCGGTGTTGGTCAGTTCCAGGGTCCAGTGGAACCCGCCCCAGAACAGGATGCCAGCCAGAAAACCTGCCAGCACCAGAAAACCCGAGCTGAACATGACGGCCGGTGTCCAGATCGCGTTCCAGATGCGGCCTATCCAGCCGCGTTTTTCGGGGGAGTCTGCCATGTCGGTGCTCCTTTCAGTCAAGCGTTGGATCAGTTTCCGGAAGAAGGTTCAAAAACATTGTCGACGAGCGCGGGCGTGTCTGCCTGCGGAACATGACACTGATTGCAGAAGTACCGAGTACCGGCGATTTGATCCAGTTCACGTCCTTCGCGATCCAGGTAGTGCGTCATCGATAAAGTGGGTGCGTTGCGCTCACCGGCCTTTGTCCAGTCGTGGCAGGACAGGCATTGGTTGGTCCGCAGATCAATCTGGTACTGGTCGATTGAATGCGGGATCAGCGGAGGTTGCTGTCGGTAATTCCTCTGCATACGCCCTTCGATAGTGCGGTGGACCTGATCGAGTGGAACGGGTTCATCAACCTCGGCCCCGCGCAGGGCTTCGACTTGCGCGGATTGGGCAAAGGCGAAACTACTCAGAAGTAAAACGGGGATCAGGGCGGTGACGCCGGTCAGGATTGGCTTGTTCATCTTGGCACTCCCTTAGGTAGGTCTGGCTGCGCGCCTCTCGGGCGCGGGAACGGGATCGAAAGGCGCGGCGACCTGGTCGTCGAACCGGTGAGTAAACTTGAAGACATCGACCGCGCAGACATCGATACAGCGGCCGCAATTCGTGCAGTCGGGCGACAGGATCAGCGGTGTGGTGCCGGTTTTGCCGCGTAACGCGGGTGAGATGACGTGGTTTTCCGGGCAAACGGCAAAGCAATCCATGCAGTCGTCACAGACTGCGCGATTGTGCGCGCTGACACGCAACATCGCTTTGCTGCCGATCAGGCCATAGAATGCTCCGACCGGGCACAGGTGCCCGCACCATCCGTGGCGTGACACGAACAGGTCGAAGAAGAAGATCGCAACGATCATCGCCCAGACAAAGCCCGCGCCGAAAATCAGCCCGCGATGCAGCATGGTGATCGGGTTGATCAGCTCCCATGCGATGACGCCGGTCAGACCCGAGACGATCAGCACCGTAGCTAGGATCCACAGCCGGGTACCGCGTTTGGGTTGCCAGCCTTTCGGCAGATCCAGCTTGCGGTGCAGCCAATGGGCGGCATCGGTTACGGGGTTGATCGGGCAGACCCAGGAACAATAGACGCGCCCGCCGATCAGCGCGTAGACGACCAGAACTATCAGGCCTCCGATCAGGGCGGTAAGCTCGGGCCAGTGCCCGGCAACCACGCTTTGCAGTAGCACAAGAGGGTCGGTCAGCGGCAGCACGCCAAGGGTCAGCGACCCGGCCAGCGTGCCCTGAACGATCCAGATGCCAAACCACGGGCCCAGCAGAAACAGAACCAGAAAGAACAGTTGAGAGGCACGGCGCAGCAGCAGGTATTTGTGCGCGCCGATCCAGCCTTTGACTTCGATGGCTTCCTGTCCGACAGGCATATGGGTGCGGGTGCTCATTGTCCGGCCCCCGGCAAATTGTACTCCGGCGCAAAGCCGCCCGGCGTGACCAGATTATCGGTACCCGGTCCGGGCAGGCGGTCGGGCAGGTCGATGATACCTTCGACCACAGGCGCGCCTTTGGCGGCTTTTTCTTCCCAGCCTTTGCGATAGTGGTCGGCACTGCTACCGCGTGCCAGCCGGGTAGGCAGAACCTTGATCGCGGCTTCCGGTAGAACGCAGCTTTTCTCGCACATTCCACAACCGGTGCAGCGGTCGCCGTGTACGGTAGGGAGGAACAGCGCGTGGTGACCCGAACGGGTGTTGTGCGCGGTCTCAAGCGTGATTGCCTCGTCAATCACGGGGCAGACGCGGTAGCAGACGTCGCACCGCAGCCCCAGGAAGTTCAAGCAGTTTTCCTGATCGACCAGAACGGCCACCCCCATGTCGGCGTCGTCGATGTTGTCCAGCGAGGGGTCCAGCGCCCCAGTGGGGCAGGCGGCGACACAGGGAATGTCGTCACACATCTCGCAGGGCACGTCACGAGCGGTGAAATAGGGTGTGCCGGTGGCGACGGCATCGACGCCAAGCTCGGCAAGTTTCAGCGTGTCATAGGGGCAATCCCGCACGCAAAGGCCACAACGGATACAGGCGGACAGGAAGTTTTGTTCCGGCAAGGCTCCGGGGGGACGCAATGCCTCGGCTGGTAACGCCCGCGCGTCGCGTGCCAGCCAGGCCAACATGGACCCGGCCGCCACGCAGCCGCCTGCGGCGCGCGCCGAGTCCTGAAGGAACCGGCGCCGCTGCGGCGAGAGGGGAGAGCCAACACCAGACATGAGACTTACCTTTGCCTTGCCAGTCTCTTACGCGCGCTCAACCTTGCAGGCGCATTTCTTGTAGTCGGTTTCCTTCGACAGCGGGCAGGTTGCATCCAGCGTCAGCTTGTTGGTCAACTGGTGCTCGTCAAACCAAGGCATGAAGACCAGCCCACGTGGCACCTTGTTGCGCCCGCGGGTTTCGACCCGGCTGGTCACCTCGCCCCTGCGAGTGGACAAAACAATTTCCTGACCGCGCCGCAGACCGCGATCCCGGGCGTCGTCGGGGTGCATGAAAACAACAGCTGACGGGAAGGCGCGGTGCAATTCCGGAACCCGACGGGTCATCGAACCCGAATGCCAGTGTTCCAGGACCCGGCCGGTGCAAAGCCACAAATCGTATTCATTGTCCGGCTCTTCAGCAGCAGGTTCGTAAGGCGCGAAGATAATTTTGGCCTTGCCGTCCTTGTGACCATAGAATTTCACGTCGGCCCCTTCGGGTACATAGGGGTCATAGCCTTCGCGGAAACGATAAAGCGTTTCTTTGCCGTCCACGACCGGCCAACGCATACCGCGTGCCTGATGGTACATTTCGAACGGTGCCAGATCGTGCCCATGACCGCGCCCGAATTCGGCGTATTCTTCGAACAATCCTTTCTGCACGTAGAACCCAAAATGCTCTGCTTCGTCATTGTCGAAACCTTCGGCGGTTTCAGAAAGCGGGTATTTGTCAACATTCCCGTTCTGGAACAGAACCTCGAACATCGTCTTGCCGCGATGCTCTGGCATCTTGGCCAGCAGCTCTTCGCCCCAAACTTCTTCTACGGTGAAGCGTTTCGAGAATTCCATCAGCTGCCAAAGGTCGGACTTAGCCTCGCCCGGCGCTTTAACCTGTTGATGCCAGAACTGAGTGCGGCGTTCGGCGTTGCCATATGCGCCTTCTTTCTCGACCCACATAGCCGTTGGCAGGATCAGGTCAGCTGAAACTGCGGTGACGGTTGGATAAGGGTCTGAAACTGTGATGAAGTTTTCAGGATTGCGATAACCGGGGTACCCTTCCTCATTGATATTCGGGGCGGCTTGCATGTTGTTGTTGCATTGAACCCAATACGCGTTCAGCACCCCGTCTTTCAGCATTCGGTGTTGCAAAACAGCGTGGAAGCCCGGTTTTGGCGGGATTGTACCTTCGGGAATTTTCCATGCGGTTTCACAAATCTCGCGGTGCTCGTCATTCGCGACAACCATGTCCGCGGGCAGGCGGTGGGCAAATGTGCCAACCTCTCGGGCGGTGCCGCAGGCAGATGGTTGGCCGGTCAGCGAGAAGGGCGAGTTGCCGGGTTCGGAAATCTTGCCAACCAAAAGGTGGACGTTGTACATCAGCGAATTCACCCACGAACCACGCGTATGCTGGTTGAAACCCATGGTCCAAAGGCTCATGACTTTCCGGTTTGGATCTGCATATTGCTTCGCAAGTTTCTCAAGCTTGTCAGCGGGAACACCCGAGAGTTCAGATACATATTCCAAAGTGTATGGCTCAACAGCTTTGGCATATTCTTCGAAGCTGATGGGTTCCATTTTGCCCGAGTTCGGGTTTTCCGCGTCTTGCTGAAGTTGGTTTTCGTCGCGCAGGCCGTAACCGATATCGGTTGCCGTCTTGGTGATGTTTACGTGCTTTTTGACGAAGTCTTCGTTCACCGCACCATTCTGAATGATGTAGTTTGCGATATAGTTCAGGATCGCCAGATCTGTCTGTGGATTGAACACGATGCCATTGTCCGCCAATTCGAAAGAACGATGTTCAAATGTTGACAGGACATGAACTTCGCAGCCCGGTTTGGTCAGACGCGTGTCTGTCAGGCGCGACCACAGGATGGGGTGCATTTCGGCCATATTGGAACCCCACAGAACGAATGTATCTGCGTGCTCGAAATCGTCATAGCAGCCCATCGGCTCATCTATGCCAAAGGTCCGCATGAACCCAACAACAGCCGAAGCCATACAATGGCGCGCGTTGGGGTCGATATTATTCGAGCGGAAGCCAGCTTTCATCAGTTTGGCGGCGGCATAGCCTTCCCAGACCGTCCACTGACCCGAGCCGAACATGCCCACGCTGGTCGGGCCTTTCTTGGCCAGCGCCTCTTTCCACTTGGCGGCCATGACATCAAAGGCTTCGTCCCAGCTGACCGGTTCGAACTCGCCATTCTTGTCGTATTCACCATTGGTTTTGCGCAGCAACGGAGTGGTCAGGCGGTCTTTGCCATACATGATCTTGGACAGGAAATAGCCCTTGATACAGTTCAGGCCGCGGTTCACCGGCGCGTCCGGGTCGCCCTGAGTGGCCACAACGCGGCCTTCCTTGGTGCCAACCAGAACGGAACAGCCCGTTCCGCAGAACCGGCACGCGGCTTTGTCCCAGCGGATATCCGGCGTTGCCGCCTGAGCGTCGGCTGCGCCTGTGGCCAGCGGAATACCGGCGGCCGAGGCTGTGGCTGTGGCCGCAGTGGCCTTGAGGAATGTCCGGCGTGATTCAGAATGTGTCATAGCGTGAGCCTCCGGCTGGTGGTTTGGCTTGGGGCATCGGGACGCGGGCGGGTCTCTGCGAGGTCCTCGAAATGGTGATAGGTCAACGTCAGAGACACGACCCCTGGGATCTGGTGCAGATCCATGATGGTCTCGGACGCAAGGCGTTCAGGGGTATCTTCGACAACGACGACGAAACGGCCGTCTTCGGTCTGGGCGTGGAGTTCGACGCCCGGAGTTGCGGCCATGGATTGCGCCGCATTGGCAGCATAGTCCGGCGCGACATGGGCAAGGCAACCGCAGATGTTCATTGTATCGCTTCCATTTGAGGTTGAGGGTTATGCTTCAGTGTAAGTGCGTCAGCAGGACAAAGCGCCTCGCACAATCCGCATCCATTGCACGCGTCAACATTCAAAGCGGGTTCCGCGCGCCCTTGGGTTTGGAGCGAAAATCGGATTGCGTTCTGCTCGCAATTGTCCTGACAGATGCGACAGCTGACGCCGTTCATGGATAGGCATGCTTGCTTTTCAAGCGACGCGCGCCATGGCCACAGGGCCAATCGGCTGATATCAAGCGCCGGTGTTGGGCAGGCTTCGGCGCACGCGCCGCAAAACGTGCAGGGATTTTCGGTTGGAGTGAACGCGGGAAATCCATCTGCCGCGATTGAAAGAACGCCTTCGGGGCAAGCCACGACGCAGTCTCGGCATTTTGTGCATTGATCATAAAAGACCTGGCCGACCGATCCCGGAGGCCGGGCTATTTTGCCGTCCTCTTCTTGAAATCGGGCGCGCAGGAAAGCGCGACGGGTCGTCACTTGGTCCATTTTAGACCTGGCTCTCGTCGTTTCTTTTGTTTGCTAATTTCCGCTTAGCGTTTTTGAACCGAGCCGGTTTTGATTTAGATCATTTTTTGGGCACTCTTAAGGTTGATCTAGGATATATTTTAAATGAATGTCGGAATTTGACAGGTGACCACAGTTTGCAGCCCAAGAATGAGTGAACAGGCTCCGTGTGACCTACCGTTTCGCGTTTGCAGTTCTCAGCAACAAAATGAACACGAAAACGGACCCTAACGAGGTGGTCACTATGCCGACCGGCAGTTCTTGCGGGGCCAGCAGCAGCCTGCTGAGGATATCGGACCCGGTCAGCAGAACAGCGCCGACCACCGCGGCCGCAGGGATTAAGTGGGTGTGCAGTGGTCCGGCAATTCCGCGCGCGATATGCGGAACCATCAGCCCGACGAACCCGATCACCCCGGCGACTGAGACAAATACAGCCGTAGCCAAAGCGGCAACAAAGAACATCTTGAACCGCAGTGACTGGACCGGGACACCCAGTGTCGACGCCGTCATGTCACCGGTCAACAAGGCGTCCAGCCAACGGCTGCGATATAGTGAATAGGCCAGAATCAGGACCAAACCCGCGCAGACGAGCGGAAAGGTTTCCCAACGCGCCAGACCCAATCCGCCCAGCATCCAGAAGATGACAGAATGCGCAGCACGGTTGTCACCTGCGAAAATCAGGTAATTAGTCAACGCCGAGAACAGAAACGACACGGCAAGCCCAGCCAGGATGAGCTTTTCCGGTGCACTGGTTCGCAGCCCGTGGACAAGAGCCAGCACAATGCCTGAGGCCACGAGACCCCCACAAAATGCTGCTATCGGCAAAGTCCAGAACCCCAGTATGTCACCAGTCACCGTAATGACGAACACCGCCCCCGCCGCCGCACCAGAGGAAAGACCGAACAGGAACGGGTCGGCCAGATCGTTTCGGGTAGTCGTTTGCAGCACAACTCCAACAACTCCGAGGCCAGCGCCGATCACGGCGGCAAAAAGCGCGCGGGGCAGGCGCAGGTCGAAGACGATACGGTGAAGGGGTGACATGTCTCCCTCGACCAAACCAGCGCCGAGCATAATAGCTGAGACCGTATCGGACAGAGGAATGGATGTGGTTCCGTATATTGTCGAAACCAGAAGAAGGGCGGCCAGAATGACCACCCCGATCAAAAGTGTCAGCCCCAGACGGCCCAAATCAGTTCAGGCCCGTGCGCATGGCTGCTGCCAATTTTGCGATGGCCTGAATGTTTGCCGGCCCAGGGGTCAATTCTTCGTACCGCAAACCGATCCAGCGCTCGTTTTTGACCGCGTCGGTTTGTGACATAACAGGGTGTTCTTGCAGAAACCTGAACGTATCCGCCGCTCCGTTTCCGGTTTGATAATCCAACAGCACTAAAAATTCAGGGTTCGCGGCTGCCACGGTTTCCCATGACGTGCGACCCCAGCTTGTGTCCATATCACGGGTAACATTGAGACCACCCGCCGCTGCTATCATTGCGTTGGGGATTGCGTATTTCCCAGCAGTGAACGGAGCGTCCGCTGGGCCATCCAACAGAAACACTCGAGGTTTCGGTAAGTCTGCGGTTTTTGCCTCGATTGCGGTCAGTTCATCCTTCCAACCAGATACAAGCGCTTCGGCCTTGTCTTCGACATGCATGACTTTGCCCAGCCGCAGAATGTCGTCAAACAAAAGGTCCATGCTGGCCTCGGGGCGGTCTTTATGCAGATGAACGCAGCTTTCAGTCAGGATCATGGTTTTGATCCCGAACGGGGCAAGTGTTTCTGGCGTTACATCACCACCGGGACGCATTCCATAGTACCAGCCGGCGAAGAACAGATCGGGTTCTACCGCGACAATATTTTCCACCGAGGGATATTTCGGGGCCAGTTCGGGGATATCTCCACGTAGTGTGTCGAATTCAGGACTGGTTTTGTACCAGCCGGTGATGCCCGTGAGGCCGACGATTTTGTCTTGCAGACCCAGCGCAAAGGCCATGTCGGTCATGTTCATGTCATGTACGACCAACCGTTCGGGCTGGGTTTCAAACACCAGCGGTTCACCACAATTGTCTACGGTCACTTCATGCGCAGCAACACCGCCCGCCATGGCCATAACCAGAGCCACGGACAAGATATGTTTCATTTTGGAAATCTCCTGGAGGGTTGGGAAACAGTGGTTTTTCGTATGTCCAGCGCGGGGATCATCCGACCGTCGTGCTGAAAGAACAAGTAGTCGACGCCGAACGTGTCGCGCACATGTTGAGTCGTCAGGACCTCGGAAACAGGGCCAAACCCGGTCAGCCGGGTAGATTTCATCAACGCGACATGGGTGGCGAATTCGGGGATCATGACAATGTCATGGACAATCATTATGACGGTTATCCCCAGTCCAGCGACCAGCGACAACATCCGCCCTTTGGCGTCGGGATCCAAATGGTTCGTCGGCTCGTCCAAAAACAGAAGAGTAGGGTTCTGTGCCAGCGCACGCGCGATATGGGCGCGCTGACGTTCGCCACCCGACAACACTGCCATGCGCTTGTCGGCAAGCTCCAAAAGGCCGGTCAGGTCCAGAATTCGCGTCAAGTCGTTTGCGTGATCTTCAGAGGAGCGGTCCGAGCGAATTGGAATTTGCCCAAGTGCCACATAGTCACGCAGATGCAAGCGCCCATCGGGATATTCCTGCTGACTGACGACGGCAATTTTTCGGGCGCGCTCCGTCGCTGACAGTGTCTTCAAGCTCTGCTCTTGCACCAGAACGTCGCCTTCGGACAGAGCTTCAGCGCCACAAAGTAAGTTCAGCAGAGTGGTTTTGCCAGCGCCATTCGGACCGGCAATGGCCAGAACCGACCCCTCTTCAAGGTCGAACGAGATGTCTTGCAACAGAACGTCACCGTGAAAAGAATAGTAGGCTACACCACGCGCCTGCAGGAAGGGTCTGGTCATCATCGAGCTCCTCGAACAGCCAACGCCGGCATGCGCGCCAATGTCTTGGTTATCAGAGGCGCCGGCCTGTCTGTGGCCTTTGTCCAACCAGTTGCGCTGCCCAGGTATTGCGCGGCGAATTGGGCAAGAGCATTCAGCTCTTGCTCGGTGCCGATATCACCAAACAGGTATTGGGCTTTTCCTAGGGCCTGAAATCCGACAGTGACCGGGTGATCGCATCCAGCCATACAGTCTACTGTGCGCACTGCGAAACCCGCAGGCAATTCAGGGCACAAGGCATCCGCAATGTGCTGCGCTGCCTCCAAACCCTGACAGGTCGCGCAGATCAGAACAAAATGATCAGTGGGCTCGGCCATCAAGCGTCTGTTCCACGGCCGCTGGGGCCGTACTGAAACGCGGTCGCGCATAAAGGCGTACGAGGTACCATCAAGCCTCCTTCCAGGACGCCCCGCCCCGGGTTGGTTTCGGTTGCGATGGCAGGTCTCCTGACTTGCGGGTCGAGGCTTGGCCACCCTTCCCGACATTATTCATGTCAGTGGGATATTGGCTTCGCTCACCGCCTACAGTTGCGGGGGCAGTTACGGACTTGGCACTTAAACCTCACCGTATTCCCTTTTCACCGCTGGAGCATGCCCCAGGGAACCATCAAATGCGTCACTGCCCGAGATCAGATCGCCGGTCAACACAAATCACCGGAGGTTGCGCAGGAATGTAGTTTTGAAAATATGTTTCCCTTCAAGAAAATTGCAGGCGATAACGACGAAGCGAAAGGCGTTAAGGATAGGTTGGTGAAAGCATCAAACGATAGGTCCAAACCTCAGTTTTCTCAGGATCCCCACAAGGTCAGGGACCCCGGTGAAAAGAACCTCGAAACGGCGATCGGTCGTGAAATCCGCGCGTTGAGGTTGCAGCAGGGCGTGACAATTGCGGAATTGTCGGGGCTGACCGGGTTATCCATCAGTATGCTGTCAAAAATCGAAAACGGCTACACATCGCCTTCATTGACGACGCTACAATCGCTGGCCAATGCTCTGAGCACACCGATCACTGCATTTTTCCGCAGATATGAAGAAACCCGAAACGCAACCCACACCAAAGCGGGAAAGGGCGTTGAAACAGAGAGAGCCGGGACACGCGCAGGCCATCAATACAGCCTTTTGGGTCATATGGGGTCTAATGCCAGTGGTGTTGTGGTCGAACCCTATCTGATCACGCTGACGGAAGAGTCCGACACTTTCCCGACGTTCCAGCATGACGGGATTGAAATGCTCTACATGCTTGAAGGCGAAGTCGATTACAGACACGGCGATCAAATTTACCTGCTGGAGCCGGGTGATACGTTGTTCTTTGATGCGGACGCACCGCATGGACCCGAGGTGCTGCGCAAACTGCCAGCCCGCTACCTGTCGATCATCTCATATCCGCAGACGCGTTAGTCACGATTCGGCGATTGATAAACCGCTGCTGAGGTTTTGCGGGGTTGCTCTCCGTGATTTTTGAATGCGGGAGAAATAGATAGCCGAAAATATTCCCCTTATGAATATTAATTTCCCTTTGTTGATAACCTGAAGTTCAGGTGTTAGCGTCTGCCCAACTCAACACAGGAGAAGCTGACGCATGTGTGGAATTGTCGGCCTTTTTTTGAAGGACAAAACGCTCGAGCCTCAATTGGGCGCGATGCTGACAGATATGCTGATCACAATGACAGATCGCGGCCCGGACAGCGCCGGGATCGCGATTTATGGACCTGTCGGAGATCAGGCGAAGCTCACCGTGCAATCCGACAATCCGGACGCGGATTTTCAGACTTTGGCCGAAGATTTGGCCGATGTCTTGACCAGCCCCGTCAGCTTGGGTCGCAATGACACTCATGCGGTTCTGAGCATGGCCAACGACAAAGTCAGCGCTGCGCGGCAGGCCCTGAGGGAATTGCGCCCTGGCCTGCGGATCATGTCCGACGGCGATGCGATCGAAATTTACAAAGAAGTTGGATTGCCTCGGGAGGTGGCGGAGCGGTTCCAATTGACCTCGATGTCCGGCAGCCACGGGATTGGCCATACACGCATGGCCACTGAATCCGCTGTCACCACAGAAGGGGCGCATCCGTTCAACACCGGCGCGGATCAGTGCTTGGTGCACAACGGATCGCTGTCCAACCACAATGCGCTGCGCCGCAAACTGATGCGCGAAGGCGTGCGGATCGAATCCATGAACGATACCGAGGTCGGCGCGGCCTATCTGACATGGAAAATGCAGAACGGGGCCACTCTGGGCGAAGCGCTGGAAAGCAGCCTGCACGACCTTGATGGGTTCTTTACCTTTGTGGTCGGCACCAAGGATGGGTTCGGCGTGGTTCGCGACCCCATCGCCTGCAAACCGGCGGTAATGGCCGAGACCGATCAATATGTGGCCTTTGGCAGCGAGTACCGCGCCTTGGTCAAACTGCCGGGGATCGAGGACGCCCGCGTCTGGGAACCCGAACCCGCCACCGTCTATTTCTGGAGCCACTGACATGCAGAGCTATGACGTTGCAGAACAGGGCCTGCGCGGGCTGAACGCCGCCCTTCAGGCCCAAAGCACCGAGACAAACCAGACCCAGTGGCAGGTTCAGAATCCCAAGGGCAGCCATGCCATCGCCGTCGGACTGGATGCTCCGATTGAGGTCACGGTCAAAGGCTCAACCGGCTATTACTGCGCGGGGATGAACCAGCAGGCGACCGTTCGGGTCGAAGGCTCGGTCGGGCCGGGCGTGGCCGAGAATATGATGTCGGGCACGGTGATCGTCGAAGGCGATGCTAGCCAATATGCCGGGGCAACCGGCCATGGCGGGTTGCTGGTGATCAAGGGCAATGCCAGCTCGCGCTGCGGGATTTCCATGAAGGGGATCGACATTGTGGTGCATGGCAATATCGGCCACATGTCCGCCTTCATGGCGCAGGCGGGGACGCTGGTGGTCTGCGGGGATGCGGGCGACGCGCTGGGGGATTCCCTGTACGAGGCGCGGCTGTTCGTGCGCGGCTCGGTCAGAAGTCTGGGCGCGGATTGCATCGAGAAAGAGATGCGCCCCGAACACCTGACCCTGCTGGCGGACCTGCTGGAGCGCGCAGGCGCAGATGCCAAACCCGAAGAGTTCAAACGCTATGGCTCGGCCCGCCAGCTGTATAATTTCGATGTCGACAACGCGGCAGAATACTGAGGAAGACCGTTATGGACGATCACACACCACGCACGATGCCGATACAGTCTGAGACGTTTTCCAACCCGGTCAACGCGGAAATCCGGCGGGCGGCGGCTACGGGCATTTATGACATTCGCGGTGGCGGCGCGAAACGCAAGGTGCCGCATTTCGACGACCTGCTGTTTCTGGGGGCCTCGGTCAGTCGTTATCCGCTGGAAGGTTATCGCGAACGCTGTGACACCTCGGTCACGCTGGGCACGCGCTTTGCCAAGAACCCGATCCAACTGGATATCCCGATCACCATCGCGGGCATGAGCTTTGGTGCGCTGTCAGGCCCCGCGAAAGAGGCGCTGGGTCGCGGCGCGTCCGCTGCGGGCACCTCGACCACTACGGGCGACGGCGGCATGACACCTGAAGAACGCGGTCATTCCAGCAAGCTGGTCTATCAGTATCTGCCCTCGCGCTATGGCATGAACCCCGACGATCTGCGCAAGGCTGATGCAATCGAGATTGTGGTGGGTCAGGGCGCCAAACCCGGCGGCGGCGGGATGCTTTTGGGTCAGAAAATCAGCGACCGCGTGGCCGAGATGCGGACCCTGCCCAAAGGGATCGACCAGCGCTCGGCCTGTCGGCACCCGGATTGGACGGGCCCGGATGACCTTGAGATCAAGATCTTAGAGTTGCGCGAAATCACCGGCTGGCAAGTACCGATCTATGTGAAGGTCGGCGCGACGCGACCCTATTACGACACGGCGCTGGCGGTGAAAGCCGGGGCTGATGTGGTGGTGATGGACGGGATGCAGGGCGGCACCGCGGCCACGCAGGATGTCTTCATCGAACATGTGGGTATCCCGACGCTGGCCTGTATCCGCCCCGCCGTGCAGGCATTGCAAGATCTGGGTGTGCATCGCGAGGTGCAACTGGTGATCTCGGGCGGTATTCGCAATGGCGCGGATGTGGCCAAGGCGATGGCTTTGGGCGCGGATGCGGTGGCCATCGGCACGGCGGCTTTGATCGCGCTGGGGGACAATGACCCGAAATGGGAGGCCGAGTATCAGAAGCTGGGCACCACCACCGGGGCCTATGACGATTGGCACGAAGGCCGCGATCCGGCGGGTATCACCACGCAAGACCCGGAACTGGCGGCGCGCCTTGACCCGGTCGAGGCCGGGCGGCGTCTGCGCAACTACCTCAAGGTCATGACGCTTGAGGCGCAGACCATCGCGCGCGCCTGCGGCCACAACGATCTGCACAATCTGGAGCCCGAAGACCTGTGTGCTCTGACGATGGAGGCCGCCGCCATGGCGCGCGTGCCTCTGGCGGGGACAGACTGGTATCCGGGCAAGCCGGGGTTCTGAGACAAGCGGGCGCGACCCTGACCGGGGCCGCGCCTTTTCTTTTGGGTTCAACAGGGAAAGGAAAGCCGACCATGACGACAGATCTGGCTGCTTTCGCCAAGGAAAAAGGCGTCAAATACTTCATGATCTCGTTCACCGATCTGTTCGGTGGACAACGGGCCAAACTGGTCCCTGCACAAGCCATCGCCGAGATGCAGATCGAAGGCGCAGGCTTTGCCGGGTTCGCCACTTATCTGGACATGACCCCGGCGCACCCTGACATGTTGGCGGTGCCCGATCCGTCCTCGGTCATTCAGCTGCCTTGGAAGCCCGAAGTTGCGTGGGTTGCGGCAGACTGTGTGATGGAGGGTGAAGACGTGGCCCAAGCCCCGCGCAACGTTCTGCGCCGTCTGATCGACGAGGCCGCCGCCGAAGGGCTGCATGTCAAAACCGGGGTCGAGGCCGAGTTCTTTCTGTTGACCCCCGATGGCGAACAGATCAGCGACCCGTTCGATACCGCCGCCAAACCCTGCTATGACCAGCAGGCGGTGATGCGCCGCTATGACGTTGTGCGTGAGATTTGCGATTACATGCTGGATCTGGGCTGGGGCCCGTATCAAAACGACCACGAGGACGCCAATGGCCAGTTCGAGATGAACTGGGAATTCGACGACGTTCTGCGCACCGCCGACAAGCATTCGTTCTTCAAGTTCATGACTAAATCCGTGGCCGAGAAACACGGGTTTCGCGCTACCTTCATGCCCAAACCGGTCGAGGGACTGACAGGTAATGGCTGTCACGCCCATATCTCGGTCTGGGATGCACCGGGGGCTGATGCCAAGACCAACGTATTCGCGGGTGAAGGTGACGGCCCGACCGGAGAAGTGGGCCTTAGCGAAAAGGGCAAACATTTCCTCGGCGGGATAATGAAACATGCCAGCGCGTTGGCTGCGATCACCAACCCCACGGTGAACAGCTACAAACGCATCAATGCCCCGCGCACCATGTCGGGCGCGACCTGGGCACCCAATACCGTGACGTGGACGGGCAACAACCGCACCCATATGGTGCGCGTGCCCGGTCCGGGCCGGTTCGAGCTGCGTTTGGCGGACGGGGCTGCGAACCCCTATTTGCTGCAAGCGGTGATCATCGCGGCGGGGCTGTCCGGGTTGCGCTCCAAAGCCGATCCCGGCCCGCGTCATGATATCGACATGTATGCTGAGGGTCACACCGTAACCGACGCACCGAAACTGCCGCTGAACATGCTGGACGCGCTGCGCGCCTATGACAGTGACGCGGGGCTGAAGGCGGCGATGGGGCACGAATTTTCCAGCGCCTACCTGAAGATGAAGCATCAGGAATGGAATTCCTTCGTCAGCCATTTCTCACGCTGGGAGAAAGAGCACACTTTAGACATCTGATTGGCAACCCGCCGATATTCAGCACACCTCTTGTGCGGTTGTTACATTCTCTTGTTATGCGGCGCTGCGGCATGGGCGGTTTTGGACGCTATGCCGTAGCGTAAACTTTGTGGTTTTGGGTGGAATCGCCTATGCTGCAGCGCAGAAAAAACGAGAGGATCGGCACCATGTTCCGCCTGGATGGAACGAAAGCGCTGATTATTGGCGTGGCCAATGATCAGTCGATTGCCTGGGGTTGTGCCCGCGCCCTGCATGCGCAAGGGGCCGAGGTCGCATTGACCTATCTCAATGACAAGGCCGAACCGCATGTGCGAGGCCTCGCGGATCAGGTCGGGGCAAAAATCGTTATGCCGCTGGATGTCCGAAAACCAGATCAGACGCAGGCGCTGCTTGATGAGATTGGCGCGCGGTGGGGTCGGCTGGATACACTGGTGCATTCGATCGCGTTTGCTCCGCGTGATGATTTGCATGGTCGCGTTGTGGACAGCTCGGCCGAGGGGTTTGCATTGGCCATGGATATCTCGGTCCATTCTTTTTTGCGTATGATCCGTCTGTCAGAACCATTGATGGATCGTGGCGGCACCTGCATGACGGTCTCGTTTCTGGGTGCCAGCCGGGTCGTTGAAAATTACAGTATCATGGGCCCGGTCAAAGCGGCGCTTGAAGCTGCTGTTCGATATGCTGCTGCGGAGCTGGGGCCAAAGGGTATCTCGGTTCACGCATTGTCGCCTGGCCCGTTACAAACACGGGCTGCCTCTGGGCTGGCTGAATTCGATGCCCTGCTGTCAGATGCCGCCGCCCGAGCACCCACGCACCATTTGGCGACGATCGAGGATGTTGGTGCCTATGCCGCTTTTCTTGCCAGTCGCGAAGCATTCAACGTCACCGGTGGGGTCCATCCCATCGACGGCGGATACAGTATCGTCGGTTAAAGGATGCCCTCATGATACCGAATACACATTCCAAGTCTCTGCAGTTCGGGTCCGATATGGCCCGCGATGCAGCCGTCGCAAATGACAGAACCTATAGTGCCGTTGAAAATGCGCTGGAACAATCGCAGGTCAAATGGAATTTGTTGTCAAAGTCAGCTGCGCTGCAGTCCAGTAAAATCGCGGCGGATCACTCCGAGCGTACGCGAAACCTGCTTCAGGGCCTTGCAGACGCGTCTGCGCGAATTGCTGGCTCATCATTCATTGCGAAGGATTGGGCGGATTACCTGAAGGACGCAAGCCAGCGGGTCGCTTTGACAATGGATGTGCTGCGTGAGCGCGGCGATATTTTCCTTGAACACGAAGCTGCTGGGTGCCCACCCGTATTGGTTTACGATTACGAAGTTGTGGTGGATGGCGCGCAGCTCAAGCGGCCTTGCAACTATCAGCTGTTGCAGATCGTGCCGCCTGAAGGTGTCAAAATCGACAACACCAAACGCCCGTATGTGATCATTGATCCAAGGGCGGGCCATGGTGGAGGAATAGGCGGATTTAAAACCGACAGTCAGGTCGGGGTAGCGCTATCCAAGGGGCACCCGGTTTATTTTGTCAGCTTTGGTCGTGACCCGGTGCCGGGCCAGACCCTAGCCGATGTCATGCATGCTGAGGCCGGATTTGTCAGAACGGTAAGCGCCCGCCATCCCAACAGTCCTCAACCTGTTGTCACGGGTAACTGTCAGGGCGGTTGGGCCACGTTGATCATGGCGGCCTGCAACCCCGATTTGACGGGCCCGCTTGTGCTGAACGGAGCGCCGATTGCCCCTTGGTCAGGCGAAGTCGGGGAAAACCCGATGCGGTACAATGCCGGAGTTCTGGGCGGCACATGGCAGCCGATGTTTTGGTCCGATCTGGGTGCTGGCAAGTTTGACGGTGCCAATCTGGTGATGAATTTCGAACAGCTGAACCCCAGCCGGAATTACTTTGGAAAGTACTTTGATCTCTATCGTGATCCCGAAGGCGGCCGCCAGCGGTTTCTGGACTTTGAACGCTGGTGGGGTGGTTACTTCATTTTGAACGAAGCCGAAATCCACTGGATCGTCGAGCAGCTGTTTGTGGGCAATCGTTTGGTCAAGAACACGGCGCAGCTGGAGCCCGGTGTGCCAATCGACATCAAGGCAGTGAAGGGCCCGATATTTGTTTTCGCCAGCCAGGGTGACAATATCACACCGCCTCAACAGGCGCTGAACTGGATTGCCGCAACCTATACCGACGAAGAAGAAATCCGCCTGCGCGGTCAGCGGATCGTTTACATGTTGCACGACGAAGTCGGGCATCTGGGTATTTTCGTATCGTCCAAAGTCGCGCGGAAAGAGCATACCGAGCTTGCCTCGACCCTTGAAACGGTCGAAGCCATGGCGCCGGGGCTTTATGAGATGAAGATCGAAAACGTCGAGGGCGAGGGGCTCGACAAGAAATTCGAAGTCCGCTTTTTGGAGCGGACACTGAAAGATGTGGCAGCGCTGGATGACGGGCAGCAGGACGAGACCTGTTTTGCTGCTGTAGCGCATATGTCGGAAACTCAGGCAAATATCTACGAAACCTTTGGCCGCCCTTTCGTGCAATCTGCGGTTACGCCGACCACGGGTCAGGCTTTGCAAGATCTTCATCCTTTGCGGCAGCAACGTGCGTTGGCGTCTTCCTCTCAGCCTGCGATGTTGCCCGTGAAAATGGCCGCTGACTTGGCCAAGGAAAACCGCTTGGTTGCTGCGCAGGACAATCCCTTTTTGCAATTGGAGAAACTGACAGGGGACTGGATCGAGCAGATGATGGACTTGGGCCGGGACCTGCGCGATGCCTGGTACGAAGCCGCGTTCTTTTCAATGTGGGGCGGCCCGGTGGCGACGTGGTTTGGGCGAAAAAATGCGGCCCATCGAACCTTGCCAGACCCTGAAGGACTGAAGGCCCTTCCCGAAGTGCAGGCCGCTTTGGCCCATATGAAACAAGGGGGCGTCGCCGAAGCTGTCGTCCGCATGTTGATCCTGCTGGCCTACAGCAATCAAAGTTTTCGCTCGGAAATATTGGATCGTTGGGCTCATGTGTTTAAACACGAGGATCCGTTCAAAGACCTGACGGTTGAACAGCGTCGCCGCCTTTTGCACGAACAGACGATCATAACGACGTTTGACGAACAAGGCGCCCTCGACAGTTTGTCTGATCTATTACCCGCCGAGGAAGAGCGCAGCAAAGCTGTTGATCTGATCGAGAGGATTGTTGGAGATATTCCGCAACCTACAACCGAGCTGATAGCTATGGTTCGAGACTTGCGACAAGTGCTTGACCTGCCTGCGCCAGAGCCTAAGACAGCAGCACTTCGGACATCAAAGACTCGCAGACCAGCAAAGCGGCCTGCTGAAATCAAGCAGAGTTGATACAGAATGAAAATCCTCGAAAATCGAACGTTTTCGCAACTGGAAGTTGGCGATGAGGCGCAATTGACCCGACTGTGTACAGTCGACGACCTGTACGCGTTTGCCTCGGCATCAGGTGATCATAATCCGTTGCATCTGGCGGCTTATGATGGTGATGGCGACGGTCGGCCCGAAGCGGTCGCACCTGCGTTGTGGCCTGCGGGCCTGGTGGCGGCGGTGTTGGGAAATATTCTGCCGGGCGCAGGGACGCAGACCCGACGTGCAGATCTGAGCTTTCATGTTCCGGTCTTGGCGGGGGATGAGCTGACGGCCTTTGTTACTGTCGCGGAAAAGCTGGAAGACGGCGATCTGATCTGCACAACCGAAGTGCACCGCGTTGGGGACAATATTCTGGTCCTCAGCGGAAGTGTTCAGGTAACACCACCCGCCCAACACATGCAGTTCGACTCGGTCGAAGTTCCGGGTCTTGTTGTTCAGCGCCATCGCCATTTCGACGCGCTGTTGGAAAAGGCGCGCCCGCTTGATCCGATGCCAACAGCGGTTGTCGCCCCCGAGGATGCCAATTCGCTTGGCGGTGCCTTGCTGGGCCATGCCAACAACATCATCACGCCCATACTTGTGGGGAACCGAGGCAAGATCGAAGCCGCTGCAGCCGAACTGGGTGCCGATTTGACAGGTATCGAGATCGTCGAAGCCGCCAGCCATGGGGTAGCTGCGCATAAGGCAGTAGACCTGGTGGTCGAAGGAAAGGCGGAAACCTTGATGAAGGGGTATCTGCATACTGATGAGCTGTTGCACGCGGTTCTGCGTCGGGAAAAGGGGCTGCGGACCGGGCGGCGACTGTCGCATGTATTCGTGATGGACGTACCGGGCATGTCGCGGCCGATCATGGTAACGGATGCCGCAGTTAATATCGCGCCTGACCTCGAGACCAAGGCAGATATCGTCCAGAACGCAATTCATCTGGCGCACTCGATAGGGATCGAAACCCCGAAAGTTGGGGTGTTGTCGGCGGTTGAAACGATAAACCCTCATATGCCCTCATCAGTAGACGCAGCGCTGCTGTCCAAGATGGCCGAACGGGGTCAGATCACAGGCGGTTTGGTCGACGGCCCTCTGGCGATGGACAACGCGGTTGACCTGAACGCGGCACGGACCAAAGGTATTACGTCCGAGGTCGGCGGCGCTGCGGATATTCTGGTCGCTCCGAATATCGAGGCCGGAAATATGGTGGCGAAACAGCTTACTTTCATCTCTCATGCCGAGGCCGCTGGCATCGTTCTGGGGGCAGCAGCGCCCATTATCCTGACGTCCCGGTCAGACGACGACGCGTCGCGCCTGGTATCTTGTGCGGTGGCAGCGCTGCACGCCAATGCAACCAAAGGCAAAATCCATGGCTAACCATGTTCTGGCGTTGAACGCCGGCTCTTCTTCGCTCAAGTTTGCGCTGTATGAACTGGTGGATGACAATCGCCCCAGTATGCGGTGGCGTGGACAGATTGAACGTTTGGGCGACGCGCCGCGTCTACTGGCGCAATCCGCTGGTGGGCGGTCGATAGACCGGCCTTTGAGCAATACCAAAAGCCATGACGAAGCAATCCATGCGTTTCTGGAGCTGGCGCAGGAATATCTGCCTGACATTCATGTCCGTGCGATCGGGCATCGCGTGGTGCATGGGGGCACCGTATATTCCGAGCCTGTTCGCATCGACGACGCTGTTATTGATACTCTCAGCAGCTTTATCCCCTTTGCGCCGCTGCACCAACCATACAGCCTTGCGGGCATTCGTGCCGCCAGCGCGGCTTTCCCCAACACGACGCAGGTCGCTTGTTTCGATACCGCCTTCCATCGTACGCACCCGTGGGTCAATGACACCTTCGCGCTGCCGCAAAGCTATTACGACAAAGGTGTGCGTCGGTACGGCTTTCACGGACTTAGCTATGACTACATTTCACAAAAGCTGAAAGAGATCGCACCGGGTCTTTACGATGGCCGGGTGGTTATCGCGCATTTAGGCAACGGTGCTTCAATGTGCGCGGTGTCCGGAGGGCGTGCCATTGCATCGACTATGGGGTTCTCGGCGTTGGATGGTTTGCCTATGGGGACGCGCAGCGGGCAACTGGACCCCGGTGTTGTGCTTTACATGATGCAGCAAGACGGCATGTCTGCCGATGAAATCGCTGAAGTCCTGTATCGCAAGTCAGGACTGTTGGGTCTTTCAGGTATTTCTTCAGACATGCGGACTCTGCTGGCCGCGGATACGCCCGATGCGCGCAAAGCCATTGACTATTACGTGTTCCGCATCCGTCGGGAGTTGGGCGCGTTGTCGGCCGCGCTGGAGGGGATTGATGCACTGGTCTTTACCGGTGGTGTTGGCGAAAACTCAGCCCCAATTCGGCAAATGGTATGTGATGGGATGCGGTGGATCGGAATTGATATGGACCACGCACGCAATGCAGATGGCGGTACAGTTCTGTCGACCGATTTCAGCCGAGTCCGAATTCTGTCGATCCCAACGAATGAAGAGATGGTGATCGCGCGGGCCGCTGCAGCGATGATGTAATCAATCTGCTTTCGTTTTGCGGTTCCGAGCGTACTTGAGCGCGGAACCCAACAGCGCACTGACGATTTCTGGCGTCAGCGCGCCTATTGGATCGCGCCGGACGCCCGAGACAACATTTCGCGCTTCGGTTAGGTTTTCTTTTATTTCAACCTCAATGTCTTGCAGGGCCATATCGCGCAGCTCGACGGCTGCGGTTGTATCCGTCGACGCAGTCATCGAGTTCGCGATCAATGCCAGCAAGACGGCGAGTACCAGATTGAGCCCGGCCAGAATAAGAGCAGCCACAGGTTTGGTCAGCGTCGCCGAAAGCCAGAAGAAACCGGCTATGTTCAGCATCACTACAGCCAGACCGATGGCAAATCCTGCCGCGGCGTAGATGCCGGTTCGTTTCGCTGCGACAGCAACCTGCCGTTGCGCAATCAGGCGTTCGGCGCGCAGGATGATCGAAATGTTTCGGGAAATGCGGCTCATGTGTGGTCTCCTACCGGGAACGGCCCATCAGGTAGCCAACCGCGAAGATTCCGATGGCAAACATAATCGATTTCTTATGAGGGATATCCTCAAATTCCGTCAGCACCTCGTCAATCTGCGAGGTCCATTGATCCAGTGTGTCCGAAATCTGTTCGGTTACGCTTTCGCTTTTGGCAGGGTTTTCAGTCTGGGACCTATCTTCCAGTTGTCGACGGAGCTCCGCAACTTCTGCTTCCAACTCGGCTTTTGTTACCATCCTCGGGCCCTTTCACCGCTGACATACTATCACAGTTTTGCAGTGCGCCTGAGAATGATACCGAGTTTTTCCGTTTAGTAAAACGGACTTATGTGGCTAGTAGTCCGATACCAGCAAGAAGTCAGGCGCAACATCTTCTTCGATCGTTGCAAAACGCGGGATAGGGTCTTCGAATACATTGTCCGTGCGGTCGTCGTTAACTGTGGAGACCTCGCCGATCAAGCAGTCGCCCTTTTCCGCCCAGAAGGCGTGCCATATCCCGGGCATTAGCGTAACGCTTTCTCCCGGTTGCAGGCGCAATAGCTCTCCGGGTTTGATGGTTACAGGACAACTGTCGCTGGGGACGACGACAGGGTTGTCACGGTCAATACCGCCATCCGGGTCCGACGCATAAATCTCCATCACAAGATCGCCGCCGCCGCGGTTGATGATGTCTTCGGCCTTGATGATGTGGCGATGCATCGGCGAAAGCTGTTTGTCGCGGGAGACCAACAGCTTTTCGGCATAGAGCATCCCCCGGCCTTTATTCAGATCGGTCACGTCGCCGTTGCGCAAGGTGAAAAGGAATAATCCAAGCTCATCAAACCGGCCTTGCCCGTAATCGGTGATATCCCAGCCTAGACCACGGTCTCGAATCCCTTGCGCATCATCGCTGCGTATACGGTCAGGCGCCCACCTGGCGAACGGAGGCAATACAGCGCCGAAAGAGTGAATGAATGCCTCTGCTTCGGATTTGATGGAATTAATTTCAGATCGTTTCATCTGTGCCTCTTCAGCTCAAAGCTCATGCGCCCAGGGTGGGTTTGCACCTGCGCGGGATACAGTGATCGCAGCAACCTGTGCCCCTTTGATGAGGGCCGCGCCTAGCGCATCAGTTGTAAGATGGCGTACGGCTGACTTGGTCAAGTGGCCGGATTTCTGCAACTCTGCAAGAACGCCTGCATTGAACGTGTCGCCAGCGCCGACCGTATCGACAACTTCGACCGGGTTGGAGGGTGTCGATATTTCTGTTCCGTCTGCCAAATAGCCCGTAGCCCCATCGCTGCCTTTTGTTACAATCACGGCGGTAGGTCCGTCTTGTAGCAATCGCCGGGCTTTGTCAGCGGTACCTTTTTGTCCGGGAAGAATCCAATCAAGATCCTCGTCCGATACTTTTACAATATCCGACTGCGAGATCATCCGGTTCAACCGCGTTCGATACCGTGACTCATCCCTGATGAAGCCTGGCCTGATGTTAGGGTCCAGCATCACGGCGCGGTCAGAACAATGCTGCTCCAGAACCGAAGCGTAGGCATCAGCGCAGGGTTCGCAAGCAAGACTTATCCCGCCAAAATAAAGGGCCGTAACACCGGCCAACTGCGGCGGCATGTCTTTGGGCATCAGCGTTCTGCCCGCCGAGTTTTCGTCGTTAAACGAGTAGGTCGCGTGGCCGTTTTTCAACTGTACGAATGCCAAAGTCGTGGGACGATCCGAGCGAATGACATGCGTCTGATCTACTTGGCTGTTGGTTAAGGCGTCGACAAGCTGATCGCCGAACATATCGCGGGACAAACCAGTGAGCATTCCAACTGATGCGCCCAAACGACCCAACGCGATGGCGGTATTGAAAATCGCCCCGCCGGAATGGGGGACAAAACCCTGCCCACCGTCGGTGGTAGGGGCGGGGATCATGTCGATCAGCGCTTCACCGCAGCACAAGATCATTCGGGGACCTTTCCGGTTTGGCCGCGTCAGGCCATCCGACGCGCGAGCGCACTTTTGCAGAAATTGTTAGCGCCAACAATGCCAAATTCATCCTGTTCGGAGACATAAAGGTTCATCGACCGGCGCAACTCACTAAACCGCCCCCCTGCGTTGAAGGCGTCTCGGAAGGCGTCCTTGAACAGCCAACGGTTCTTTTCAGCCACGCCGCCTACCAGAAAAACACCGCCCGCAGGCATCATGGTCACAGCCATATCGCCCATGACGGCCCCCAAGTGTGTGGTAAACATATGGGCCGCGCGTACCGCATGAGGGTCTGTTTGAGCCAGCGCGTCTTGCAGGATATCCTTTGCAGGACGGGTTTCTGCGTTGGTTTGACCGGCCGCGAGTTGGATGGCTTGGTAGAGGATGGGCAGGCCGGTGCCGCTCAGGAACATCTCGGCTTCAAGGGTCAGCGAGTCGTCAAAGAAACACTCGGGCGCGACCTGGCGGGCGGCGAGAAATACTTCAACCTCGTCTGCGTGGCGCGGGGACAGGCCCACATGGCCGCCTTCGCCGGATGCCGTATGATAGTGCCCCTCGGAATAGAGCAACGACCCAACCCCGAGGCCGGTGCCCGGCCCAACGACCAAGCGGGTGCCGACCGGTGGGGTTTCCGCACCCTGCAACACTTCGACGTCACCGGCACCGATTTCGGCCACAGACCACGCCGCTGCGGTGAAGTCATTGATCACGAAGGTATGCTGCGCGCCGGTCGCACGACCGATGTCGTCCTCGGACAAATCAAGCTGCGCGTTGGTCAGTCGGATCGTACCATCTCGCACCGGGCCGGCCCCGGCGGCGACAACAGCGCGTGGATCGGTGCCAATCTCGTCGCGCAGACTATGAAACGCCTCGAGCAGTTGCGGCAGCTGACCCGTTGGGTATTTGCGCAGATCGGTGAGTTTCCCGTTTGAGATAACTCCCAACCGGGTGTTGGTCCCGCCGATATCGGCAACCAGATTCCAGTGTTCATGCATGGCTCCGGCGGGTTGTGCCAGGGGGACAGAAACTTGTGCACCGGCGAGGGCAGTTTTCACCGCCTCAAAGGACGTTTTGGGTGTCCGCTCCATCGTATCGAAATCCACATCAACCAGACCAAAGCGTTTTTCGTAGCCTAGGGCCCATTCGTAATTGTCCAGCAGGGACCAGATGAAATAGCCCTTGACCGGCGCGCCCTGATCCAACGCGTCTTTCACAGCGGCCCAATGCTGGTTGAGGTAGTCGATCCGGTCCTCATCCTGCTGGCGCTCAGAGCTGGCCATGCCATTTTCGGTCACATAGATCGGCAGATCGCCGGTATATTCTCGAGCGGCCCGAGTAAGGAAACGTGTCAGGGCAGAAGGCTCAATCTCCCACCCCATTTGAGTTTTGGGCAGGGGGCCAGGGACCTCTTGCAGGCTGGGCCAGGCGGTGTCGGCGGGCGAGATCAGTTTGCGGGTGTAGTAGTTCAGTCCGCACCAGTCGACCGGCGCGCCGATTGTGTCGAAATCATCCTGCCACCCGGTTGGCAGATAGGGTTCCAACCCGTCCAGAACATTTTGCGGATAGGCTTTGTTGAACACGCCGCCCAGAAAGAACCGGTTGTAGATTCCGTCATACAAGTCGGCCGCCTTGCGCGCCTCGGGGCTGTCATCGGCGGGTTCGGCCCATTCCAGATTGAACACCGCGCCCAGATTGGACATGCCCAGACCGCGCATCGCCTCGGTCGCACGGCCATGCGCCAGCAGAACATGATGCATCGCGCGAGCCGTCGCGCGGATATCGCGCAGGCCGGGGGCGTGGTGGCCGTCGAAATGGCTCAGCCAGCTTACGCACCAGGGTTCGTTGATGGGGGCAACACTGAACATCCTGTCGCCGATGCGGCCCATGATGACCTCGGTGAAATCGGCGAACCACCCAGCAATATCCCGGTTGCGCCACCCGCCCAAATCCGCCAGCGGCGAGGGTAGTTCCCAATGATAGAGCGTCGCACAGGGGCGAATGCAGCGTTCCAGCAGCGAATCGGCAAGCCGGTCGTAATAGTCCAACCCGGCTTGGTTCACGGCCCCACGTCCTTCGGGCAGAACCCGGGCCCAGCTGGTTGAAAAGCGATAGCAATCAAAACCGGCTTCGCGCACCAGATCAAAGTCCTGATCGAAACGGTTGAGGTGATCGCAAGCGAGGTCTCCGTTTTCGCCCCGCACCACATTGCCGGGCGTGTTCGCAAACGTGTCCCAATGGGTTTGACCTGCGCCACCCTGCGCGTGGCCTTCGATCTGATAGGCAGAGGTTGCGACACCAAAGAGGAAATCTTTGGGGAAATCAGCACGGGTATACTTCATGTTCAGAACCTGTCAGGAGCGGGGCCGGTCGAGCCGCCAACTACCAGTTCGGCCTCCAGCAATCTAGTTTTAACCGGGTCGTCCGGCGATTTGATCCGGTCGATCAGCATTTCGGCGGCGATTTCCCCAGCCTGCCGGACCGAGGATCGCGTTGCGGTAAAGATCGGCACGTCTTGTCCATTCTTGAGATAGGACAGGTCGTCATCATGCGCGATGACGGACACATCGCGACCCATTTTCAGCCCAGCCTCATTCAAAGCGCGCCGCACCCCGATGGCAGAAATCATTGACGAGACCAATATGGCCGTCGGGGGGGTGTCCAGTTGCAGCATGTCGCAGGCTTCGTGATGGCCGTAAACCTCGGTCATCTCGGCGCTGCGCATCAGGGCGGGTTCGGGCGTCAGATCAGCTTCTTGCAGAGCCTGCAGATATCCTTCGCGGCGACGTTGGGCGAAATCCATATCCTCTAACCCATTGATCAGCGCGATACGTTTGTGCCCCAGATCAATCAGAAACCGGGTCGCCCTCAGGAATGAGCTCTTGTTGTTCACATCGACCCAGTCATAGGGCACCTCGATTCCGGTCGAGCGGCCATGGACGATGAACGGAACCGCCATCCGAGTCAGAACCTCGATCCGGTGTTCGTTGACCTTGGGGCCTTGCAGAACGACCCCGTCGACAGCGCCGCGTTGGAACAAGTCCCGATAGGTGCGTTCGATCGAGGTATCGTCGGCATTGGTGAACATCATGTCATAGCCATGCGCGCCATAGGTCCGGGCGGCCCCCGCAACAAAATCCCCGAAGATCGGGTTCACCATTTCATGTTGCGATGAGCTGGGAATCACATGCCCGATCACCATTGAACGGCCCGTGGCCAGCCCTTTGGCGCGGCTGTTCGGGCGATAGCCGTGTTTGGTCGCTGCAGCCTGAACCCGCTCTCGCGTGGCCTCGTTCACCTCGGGGTATCCGTTCAGCGCGCGACTGACCGTTGTCTGCGAAAGACCAAGGATTTCTGAGAGCTGCTTTAGGTTCATTTCGCTTCAAAGCGCCTTCAAATTGGTGGCAAAACTGTTGTGAGTGGGTTTTCCTATTGGGTCAACCTGTTTCTACACGCCGTGTGTTTATTAATTTTTTGACGAATTTCAAACCCAATATTGACAGAACTTGAATGTTAGCGGATAAAACCCGTCATTCAAAGCGCTTTGAAAACTGAGTCTCACGGGCGCAACAGAGTTGGGAGGAGAATTCATGAAACACTCGCTTTACGCAGGCGCGGCAACGTTCGCCCTGATGGCGGGCGCGGCGCATGCCGACAAGGTCACGGTGTTTGGCCCCTGGTTGGGGCCGGATCAGGAAAATGTCGAAAAAGTGCTGGACGGCTTTGCTGCTGCGACTGGGCATGAGTACGCCTATGTCGGCTCGGATAGTTTCGAACAGCAGATCCGCATCGACGCGGAAGCAGGATCTGCCCCCAACGTTGCGGTGTTCCCGCAGCCCGGTCTGGCAGCGGATATGGCCAAATCCGGATTCTTGACGCCTTTGGCAGATGGCACATCCGATTGGGTTCGCGACAATTACGCTGCAGGCCAATCCTGGGTCGATCTGGGGACTTACGGAGGCCCGGACGGCGCAGACAATCTTTACGGATTTTTCTACAAGGTCGATGTGAAATCGCTGGTCTGGTATGTTCCCGAGAACTTCGAGGACGCCGGGTACGAAGTGCCGACCACGATGGAGGAACTCAAAGCTCTGACGGACCAGATTGTGGCAGATGGCGAGACGCCTTGGTGCATCGGTCTGGGGTCTGGCGGGGCGACCGGCTGGCCCGCGACCGACTGGGTTGAGGACATGATGCTGCGTACACAATCGCCCGCGGATTATGACGCCTGGGTCGCCAATGAGATGAAATTCAATGACCCCAAAGTCATCGCAGCGATCGAGGAATTCGGAGCCTTCGCCCGCAACGACGACTATGTCGCCGGTGGGGCAGGGGCCGTGGCCACAACCGATTTCCGCGACAGTCCCAAAGGCATGTTCAGCTCTCCGCCGCAATGCTATCTGCACCGCCAGGCCTCGTTCATCCCGGCATTCTTCCCGGAAGGTACGGTCGTGGGTGACGATGCGGATTTCTTCTACTTCCCGGCCTATGAAAGCAAGGACTTGGGCAGCCCGGTTCTGGGTGCGGGCACGCTTTGGGCGATCACCAATGACAGCCCCGGCGCTCATGCTTTGATCGAGTATCTGCAGACCCCCGAAGCGCACGAGACCTGGATGCAGCTAACCGGGTTCCTGACGCCGCATAAGGGCGTTGATACCTCGCTGTTCTCGGATCCGACGTTGAAGAAGATGAACGACATCCTTCTGGGAGCAACCACCTTCCGGTTTGACGGGTCTGACCTAATGCCCGGCGGCGTTGGCGCGGGGACGTTCTGGACCGGCATGGTCGACTATGCTGGCGGGACCTCGGCGGAAGAGGTTGCCAACGAAATCCAATCCTCCTGGGACGCGCTGGACTAAGCGTTCCTGATCGGGCAACCCGCTGGTTCGGGTTGCCTGCCACCGTCGCAAGGGAGACGCGGCATGCATCCGGCATTACAGGGCCTGCTGACCATCGCCATCGGCGTGTCAGGGTGTGTGGGCTATTTCTACCTCTCCAACCAATTTCTGGACAAAGTGCTGTTCCCGGCGCGCGGCCCGAATGCAGGGCGCAATATCAACCGCGCTAACATGATCCGTCCGTGGTTGTTTCTGTTCCCGGCGTTGGCGGCGTTGGGCCTGTATCTGGCCTATCCGGTGGTTGAAACGCTGCGCTTGTCCCTTACGGATCGGGTGCCCGGTGGGGGCTATGAATGGGTGGGCCTGGAAAACTACATCCAGATGGCGAATGAGCCCAAATTCTGGGAAGCCATGCGCAACAACATGTTCTGGTTGATCATCGTGCCAGCGATGTCCACCGCTTTGGGTCTTTTGGTTGCGCAACTGACCGACCGCATTCGTTGGGGCAATATCGCCAAGTCGCTGATCTTCATGCCGATGGCGATTTCTTTTGTGGGTGCATCGGTGATCTGGAAACTGGTCTATGACACTCGCCCAGCCGAGCAGGATCAGATCGGGATGCTGAACGCGCTTTATATCTTCTTTGGCGGGACCGAGCCGCAAACTTGGCTGACCATCCCGTTCTGGAACAGTTTCTTCCTGATGGTCGTCCTGATCTGGATACAAACCGGTTTTGCCATGGTGATCCTGTCCGCGGCCTTGCGTGGCATCCCCGAGGAAACCGTCGAGGCCGCCATTCTGGATGGCGCCAACCCGTTCCAGATTTTCTTCCGTATCAAGGTGCCGCAGATCAAGACCACCATTCTGGTCGTTTGGACCACGATCACCATCACCGTGCTCAAGGTCTTTGACATCGTCTTTGCCATGACCAACGGCCAGTGGGAGACACAGGTTCTCGCCAACTACATGTATGACAAGCTGTTCCGCGCCAATGACTGGGGTGTGGGGTCGGCCTCGGCCATGGTGATTATGCTGCTGGTCACTCCGATCCTGATCTGGAACGTGCGCAACGCGCGCAAAGAGATGGAGTGAGGCCATGAGCGATATTGCAGGAACCAAACCGGCGCTGCGCTGGGTCGTCCATGCCTCGGTCATATTTCTGGTCGTGCTTTGGGTTGTGCCAACACTTGGGCTGTTGATCTCGTCTTTTCGCACGGCCGATCAAATTGCCACAAGCGGCTGGTGGAAATCGCTTTTCCCGTCCGAACAGAACCTGACTTTGCGGTCCACCGCGCCGGACACACAGGTTCTGGAAAACGGGGTTTACGTGATTGAAGGCAACCTGTTTGACGCGGGCACAACGGCTACGATCTCTCAATGGGGTGTCAGCTCTCGGGCCGTGGACGCATTTGTTCCGGGTGACACTGCTGAGCTGCGCCGGGGTGGTACGATTACCGTGGACGCGCAAGGCAACTACCGGATGGAGAATTCGGAAGAATTTACCGGCAGCCGGGGCGCCCGTGTATTCGTGACCGCAGAATTGCCGCCCGAGTTCACGTTGGCCAATTACCACAAGGTTTTGTTGGCCGAAGATTCCTCTGACAGCATGGGGCGGGCGTTCTTCAATACTTTGACTGTGACCATCCCTGCGACGATCATTCCGATCTTGGTGGCCGCCTTTGCGGCCTATGCGTTGGCGTGGATGGATTTCCCCGGCCGCGCCCTGCTGATTGCTGCCGTAGTTGGATTGTTGGTGGTGCCGTTGCAACTGGCGCTGATCCCACTTTTGAAATTCCACCTCAATATCGGGATCGGGAAAGGCTATCTTGGGGTTTGGATGGCCCATACCGGGTTCGGGATGCCTCTGGCAATCTACCTGCTGCGCAACTACATGGCTGGCCTTCCCCGAGACCTGATCGAAAACGCGCGGGTCGACGGAGCGACCGAGTTTCAGATCTTCACCAAACTGATCCTTCCGCTGAGTTTCCCGGCGCTGGCCTCTTTCGCGATCTTCCAGTTCCTGTGGACTTGGAATGATCTGCTGGTCGCCAAGGTCTTTTTGATCGACGCGTCGGGTCAGACCACCGTCATGACCAACCAGATTGTCGAGTTGCTGGGCACGCGGGGCGGCAACTGGGAAATTCTGGCCACGGCGGCGTTCGTATCGATCGCCGTGCCGCTGATCGTTTTCTTCGCAATGCAAAAATATCTGGTCCGAGGCCTGCTGGCCGGATCCGTCAAATAGAGGCTTCTGATGAACGTGCAGAACACTGTGGACACAACGAAGGCAACCCAAGCAGCGTCCGATTGGTGGCGTGGCGGTGTGATCTATCAGATCTATCCCCGCAGCTTTCAGGACAGCAACGGCGACGGAATTGGCGACCTGAAAGGGATTACTCAGCGTCTGGGCTATATCGCCTCGCTTGGGGTCGATGCGATCTGGATTTCGCCGTTCTTCAAATCTCCGATGAAGGACTTCGGATATGATGTCAGCGATTACCGCGATGTCGATCCGATGTTCGGAACGATGGCGGATTTCAAAGAGCTTCTGGATCAGTCGCATGGGCTTGGGCTGAAAGTGATGATCGATCTTGTGTTGTCGCATACCTCGGATCAGCACCCGTGGTTTAGCGAGAGCAGGTCCAACCGCGAAAGCGAAAAGTCCGATTGGTATGTCTGGGCGGACCCGAAACCGGACGGAACGCCGCCAAACAACTGGTTGTCGATCTTCGGAGGCTCGGCCTGGCAGTGGGATTCGCGGCGGTTGCAGTATTATCTGCACAACTTCCTGACTTCGCAGCCCGACTTGAATTTCCATTGCCCAGCGGTTCAGGACGCCTTGTTGGATGTGGCTAGGTTCTGGCTGGATTTGGGCGTAGATGGGTTCCGGCTGGACACGATCAACTTTTACTTCCACGACAAGCAGCTGCGCGACAACCCCGACCTGCCGATGGATCAACGCAACGCCTCGATTGCGCCGATGGTGAACCCCTACAACCATCAGGATCACCTTTTCTCCAAAAGCCAGCCTGAGAATATCGCCTTCCTCGAACGGCTGCGCGCGCTGACTGATGAATATGAAGGCCGCGCCTGTCTGGGAGAGGTCGGCGACGCGCAGCGCGGGCTTGAGATCATGGGAGAATACACCACCGGCGATAAGCGGATGCACATGTGCTATGCCTTTGAGTTTCTGGAAAAACGCGCGCTGACGGCGACTTATGCCAAACAGGTTTTCGATCAGTTAGAGGACAAGGCCGGTGATGCGTGGCCTTGCTGGGCCTTCTCGAACCACGACGTTCAGCGACACGCGACACGTTGGGGATTAAGCGACGAGGCCGTTCGACAGCACGCGGTTCTGATGATGTGCCTTCGCGGCTCTGCCTGCCTGTATCAGGGTGAGGAACTGGGCCTGCCCGAGGCCGATGTGGCATTCGAAGACCTGCAAGATCCCTACGGCATCGAGTTCTGGCCAGAATTCAAAGGCCGCGACGGATGCCGCACGCCGATGGTCTGGACCGCGCAGGACGAGCAATCGGGATTTAGCGCCGGTCGTCCTTGGCTGCCCGTCAGCCCGCTGCAAGCCGAGCGCGCGGTAGACAGGCTGGAACAGGACCCGAACTCGATGCTGCGCCACTATCGTCGCGCAATTGCGCTGCGGCATGCGCATCCGGCACTGATGTCCGGGGAGCAGATGCAGATGACCCAAATCGGTCCTGTTCTGACTTTTCTGCGCGACGCGCCGACCGAGCAGGTTTTCTGCGCCTTCAACCTGGGCTCGGACCCGGCTGAGGTCACTCTGCCGGACGGAAAATGGTACATAATCGGGGAGGAGTTGGGCAGCGTCGACGGGGAAGGGGCATTGTCCCTCGACGCTGCGCAATTCTGTCTGCTGGCGCGGGACAAGGGGTAGGTTATGTCTGAACTCAAACTCACGGACGTGGCCAAGACATATGGTCATGTGGATGTTCTGAAGAACATCAATCTGGACATTGACCGGGGCGAGCTGATCGTTTTCGTCGGCCCTTCGGGCTGCGGTAAGTCCACCTTGCTACGTATGATTGCAGGGCTGGAGAAGATCTCGGGCGGGACGCTTGAGATCGAAGGGCAGGTGATGAACGATGTGCCCCCGGCGCAGCGCGGCATTGCGATGGTGTTCCAAAGCTATGCGCTTTATCCCCACATGACCGTGCGCGAGAATATGGCCTTTGCCCTCAAGATCGCCAAAATGCCTGCGGCGGATGTGGATGCCGCTGTCGAACGCGCCGCGCGTATACTTCAGCTTGAACCGTTTCTGGACCGTTTGCCCAAGGCTCTGTCCGGGGGGCAGCGTCAGCGGGTTGCCATTGGGCGGGCCATTGTGCGCGATCCCAAGGTCTATCTGTTCGACGAACCGCTTTCGAACCTCGACGCGGCCCTGCGTGTTGCGACGCGCATTGAAATTGCGCGCCTGAAAGAGGCGATGCCCGACAGCACAATGATCTACGTGACCCACGATCAAGTTGAGGCCATGACACTGGCCACTCGGATTGTTGTTCTGGCCAACAAGGGTATCGCACAGGTTGGTACTCCGTTGGAGTTGTATGAAACACCCGACAATGAGTTTGTCGCGCAGTTCATAGGCTCTCCGGCGATGAACCTGTTGCCAGGTGTCATCGTGCAAACTGGTTCCGAGACGGTGGTTGATCTGGATTCAGGCGGAACGGTTACAAGCAGTATCGCGACCCAAGAGCAAGACATTGGCAAGCAGGTCAATGTCGGCATCCGGCCCGAAGACTTTGTACCCACCGATGAAAACCCTGCGTTCGAAGGCGTTGTCGATTTCACAGAAGCATTGGGCGAGGTGACTTTGCTGTATTTCGAGAGTCGTAAAGGCGCCGAAGCCGTCATTGCCAAATTGCAAGGGATTCAACGCGGCAAAAGAGGGCAAACAGTCGGAGTCTCGGCTAGCCCTGAGAAAGTTCACTTGTTCCATGATGGCAAAAGCATGCGCGCAACATCCTGATTCTTCTGGAAATCACTAAAGCACTCTCATATCTGGTTTTGCCTGCTTCACTCGACATGTAAGCGGGTCTGCTCCGTTTTGCCTCATTTATCGGCATGTGGATCAAGCGGCATATTTTTAACGTTTCTGCAATTTTGATGTTTTTCGGGCCAGAGCCGTGCATTTGCTGAATTGCGCACAGGATCGTGCAAGAGAGCAGCGCAAACTGGACCTATGAAAACTGATAACTGTCACTTTTGGACTGACAGAGGTCTCGCAAAGGTCTAGCGTGTAAACACAAAAACAAAAAACTAATGAAAACGGGAGATACAACTATGACTGAATTCAAGACCCTGTCCCGGCGGACAGTCCTGAAAGGCGCTGGTGCGGCGGCGCTGGCTGCCCCGCTTTATAGCAAAAGCGCGCTGGCCTCGTCGGGTGAAATCAACATCCTGATGTGGTCGGACTACCTGCCGCCGTCCTTCCTGCAGGAGTTTGAAACTCTGACCGGAATCAAGGTCAACTATACTGGTATTGGTTCGAACGAAGAGATCATCAACAAGATGAAGGCCACCAAAGGCCAGGGCTTTGACATCGTCTCGCCCACCAACAACCGGTCCTTGCAGTGGGAACCGCTGGAGCTGTTGCAGCCCTTCGACATGAATAAGGTGCCGATTGATCTGGTGAACCCGGCGATGGCTGCGATTGGCACGGATGCGTGGAACTTTGGTGACGCGGGCGTGCATTGGCTGCCGCATATCTGGGGCACCGAGGGCATTGCCTATCGCACCGATCTATGGCTGCCCGAAGGCGATGCGCCGTCTTATGGCGATGTATGGTCCGAGGAGAACGCGGGCAAAACCATGGGTCGCGCGCATTCGATGATGCTGGGCGCAGGTCTTTACATGGAACGTTCGGGTGAGATGGAGCCGGGTTCGGTCTGGGCCGCTTATGGTGACGAAGACACCATGCGCAAGGTTTGGGGCCAGATCGCCGACTGGTGCATCGAGCGCAAGAACCGGATCAAGCTGATCTGGAATGACGCGGATACTCAGAAAAACGGTCTGCTGAACGAAGGTGTTGTGGTTGGTCAGACTTGGGACGGCCCACCGCTGGCGTTGAAATCGGCAGGCGAGCCTGTACACTACCAAGCCCCTGTTGAAGGTGCGATGGCCTGGGTTGACGGTATGTCGATTCCGACCGGTGCGACGAATATCGATCAGATCTACGCCTTCATCGACTTTGCCTATCAGGCGAAGCCGGCTGGTGTGGCGATCGACAGCCACGGCTATAACTCGCCAGTTCTGGGTGCCGATCAATATTCGGGCGACACCTACAAGAAGAACTTTGCCGAGGCTTATCCGGGCGACTCGCTGGCCAACCTCAACCCGTGGCCGGCTGAGGCACCGTGGTACGCCGAAACCCGGACTGAGTTCGTCAACAAGTTCAAAAGCGCCTGATCGCTTTGAAACGACGCCCTCCGCGATGTCGCGGGGGGCCATCCATCCGTGCGCTTTGGCGTGACGGACACTATATCGGTGTGGTCCCCATCCGCACCAGACGGAGATACCTAAAATGAGTGCAGGGGTCGGTGTAGATCTGGAAAACCTGTGGATTCGGTTCGGCGATTTCGTCGCCGTGCGGGATGCTAATGTGAACATCAACGGGGGGGATTTCTTTTCGTTCCTTGGCCCCTCGGGCTGCGGCAAGACGACGATCTTGCGGGCTGTTTCCGGCTTTCTTGATCCCAGCGAAGGCAAGGTTCTGATCGGTGGCAACGACATGCGCGGGATCGGCCCGAACAAACGGCCCACTGCACTGATCTTCCAGAACCTCGCACTGTTTCCGCTGATGAAGGTCTGGGAGAACATCACCTTCTCAATGGAAATCAAAGGAGCCAGTGCCAGAGAGCGCCGCAAACGCGCGGATGAGTTGCTGGACATGATCGCCTTGCCGGGGCAGGGCGACAAACTGCCTAGTGAACTCTCAGGCGGCCAGCGTCAGCGTGTGGCCATCGCGCGCGCCCTGTGCGCCGAACCCGACGTATTGCTGCTGGACGAGCCGCTCTCGGCGCTGGACCTGAAGCTGCGCCAGCATATGCGCACCGAACTGCGCGAGATTCAGCAACGTGTGGGGATTACTTTTATTTACATCACCCACGATCAAGGCGAGGCGCTGACCATGTCCGACAACATCGCCGTGATGCGGGCGGGTGTGATCGACCAGATTGCTGACGGCAAGACGATTTACAATGACCCAAACACGGCTTTTGCGGCCTCGTTCGTTGGGGAAAACAACGTGTTCCGAGGCAAGATCAGGCGGGTCATGGGGACTGAAGCCGTGATCTCGACCAATCGCACCGGCGATCTGGTGGCGCGGATCTCCACTGCAAATCAGGGCAAGATGCGCGAAGGAGATGAGGCAATGATGTTCGTCCGACCCGAAGCCTTTGCTATCGCTTCCGATGACGCCCCGGGCGACCATTGCGTTACGGCACGTGTGAAGCACGAAGAATTCGAAGGCAACGTCTTCAACATTTTCACCGAAGGCGACGGTGGTAAAGAGATCAAGGTATCCCTGCCCAATGTCGGGCAATCCTTCGAGGATCACACAGGCCAGACCATCCGGCTGGAATACGAGACCCGCAACGCGGTTCTGGTTCCGGCAGGTGAGCTGGCTGCGGAATAGGGGAAATCACATGCCCCGTTTCCTGAAAGAATTCTTCAACCGCAATGGCACAGGCATGGGGCTGGCGATTCTGGGTCTGGTGATCTTCTGGACCATCGGCCTGATCATCCTCCCTCAGTTGTCGATGCTGGATTTCTCATTCCGGCCCAACCTGCCTCCGCCCGAGATTGGCGGGCCAAAGGATGTCTATACGCTGGAGAACTACAAATACCTGATCTACGGCCCCGAAGGCGGCAGTCAGGACTATAACGCAGTTGATCTGCGCGTGTTTTTCCGCACTTTGCTGGCTGCGGTCTGTGTGACGATCTTCAACCTGATCCTGTGCTACCCGATCGCCTATTATCTGGGTCAGTCCAAAGGCAGCCACATCCGCATCTTTGCGATCATGCTGATCATCCCCTACTGGATTAACGAAATCCTGCGTGCCTTTGCTTTGCGGATTATCTTTGGCGAGACAGGTGTGCTGAATACCTTGTTCATGGGGCTGGGCATCTGGGATACGCCGTTTGACTTTATCCGCAACGATATCGCGCTCTATGCAGGGCTTGGCTATGCCTACATCCTGCTGATGATTTTCCCGATCTATAACGTGATCGAAAGTCTGGACCACAATCAGATCGAGGCCGCGCGGGATCTGGGTGCGCCCTGGTGGCGTATTCACTGGCGGGTAGTTATTCCTTACGCCAAGCCGGGGATCAGCTCGGGCTGTACGATGGTGTTCATGTTGTCGGCTGGCGCGCTGGCCGCGCCGCAGATTCTGGGCGGGCCGTCCTCGCTGTGGTTCACGCAGCTGATCTATCAGCAGTTCAACGATAATAATGACTGGCCGCAGGGGGCCGCCTACGCCATCGTGCTGCTGGTGACCTGTATCCTGTTCGTGCTGGCCGTGATGCGCCTGTTCAAGGTGAATATGGGGGATATCGGGAAATGAACCTGTCCTTCCTGCGTATCAGCATCTGGGTCTATCTGGCGATCTTCTTCCTGTATCTGCTGGGCCCGCTGGTGATCATGTCAGTCACAGCCTTCAACTCGTCCGCATTCCCACGGATGACCCCGTGGGAATGCCTGACCTTCCAGTGGTTCGGAGAACTGTTTCAGGATCAGCGTATCCTGAACGGCATCAAGAACTCGCTAATAATCGGGGCCGGTACGGTGGTTTTGTCGGTTGCGATGGGGCTGGCGGGGGCGCTGATGCTGACCCAAATCTGGCCCAAGCTGCGCGCGACTTATTACACTATCATCATCGCGCCGATCCTGATCCCCGGCGTTGTGCTGGGGATTTCGACACTGGTGTTCTGGGACCGGATCAACCGGATGCTCGGGCTGGGCGCGGATAGTGTGTTGTCGAACGGCATCTTCCTGACGGTGATTGGCCAGTCCACCTTTATCGCCAGTTACTGCATGCTGGTGCTGGTGGCGCGTCTGCAGCGATACGACGTGGCCTTGACCGAGGCCGCGCTGGACCTTGGTGCGACCCATGCGCAGGCATTCCGCAAGATCCTGCTGCCCTTCATGCGACCCGCGATTGCAAGCGCCGCAGTGCTGGCATTCCTCGCGTCGTTCGAGAACTACAACACGACCACTTTCACCTTTGGCGAATACCCGACGCTGACCATCGAACTGGCGCAAAAGGTGCGGTACGGCATCACGCCTTCGATCTCGGCTTTGGCCTTCATCATCGTGGCGCTAACTGTGTTCTTTGCTCTACTGAATGAAGCCAAGCTGAAACGGCAAGAGCTGGTGGCCGCCGCGCGCAAGAACGCCACGGTCGAGGAATTGGCGGGCAAGATCAAGTTGCCCAGCTTCTTCGCGGGCAACGTGGCGGCCCTTTTGGTGGTTGTCTTCGGCGTGGCCACGATCACCGTGGTTGGCACCGCGACAGCCTATAACCCTGCGCAATGCATCGCCAACGTCAAAGAGCAAAAGCAGCTTGAGGCGGAGCAACGTATTCAAGAACTGCGCAAGCAACGTGAAGAACGCCGCAAACAGCGCGAAGCGGAAGAGGCCGAACAGGGTGGTGCGCAATCAATGCCGAAACCGTCAAACAACAGCGGGTTTGGCAATGTGTTTGCACCGAACACGTTGGGCGGAGGCGACGAGGAGTCGAGCTCGGAGCCGCAGCCGTCGACAAACGGTGGGTTCGGCGGGGCCTTTGATCCGAACAGTCTGAAGACAGACTAGCGACGTCAATCACGCCCGCCGGAATTATCCTTCGGCGGGCGTTTCTTTCTCAACGATCAGTACATCACAGGCATCAATCACGTGCCCGTTCCACGTGACCGGCGTCGCGTTGTAGTTGATCAGGAACACGTGGTGTTCAGTCTCGCGGCGGCGCAGGCCACCGGGAACAGGATGCAGTTTCAAACCGGTATGTTGGGCCGCCATTTGAACGACGCGATCCCATAGAGGCTCATCGGGAAACCCAGCGAGGTACCAAAGGGTATCTGTACCTGTAAGCGCGGGGGTGCCATCTGCATGAGTCAACAAGGCCGGAGCTGTTCCCGACAACCGCTCAACCCAATGCTGGGCCGCACCACCACCTGTGACGTTTCGTTGGATCGACGGTGGCAAGGTCTCAATCAGATCAACTTCGCTGTCCAATCCGGTTAATCCGGGGCGGCCTGTGCTTGGGATCTGAAAATCGTGTGTGATCGCCCCACTGCGCGGTCCAAGGATCGCCAGAGTGCATCCCTGTTGGATGCGATGTTCAAGGTCTTTGTCGATTGTCGCCAGGCCCGGTGCCAGAATGATTTTGTATCCGTTCTCTGGGATTGTGTCGGGTGAAAGGAAATCCGCCGACAGCCCCGCCCGGCGCAGGGCGCGATAGGCCGAGAACACCAGCCGGAAGTAATCAAACCCAGCGCCTTGAGGCTGTGTCGCCCATGCCCAATCCGAGGCATAGTCGAACAGAATGGCAGCGTCTGCCCTTGTTTGGGCCACCGGACCGATTTCGGCTAAGGTGTCTGCAGTTTCCCGCGCTTCAGTTAATCCGGGGGCCGGGCGATCATTCGGCGTCAAAAGCCCGGCATGCATCTGTTCTTGTGCGAACGGTGCCTGACGCCAGCGGAAGTAGCTGACCACCTCGGCGCCATGGGCGACAGCCTCAAGCGACCAGAGCTTGACCATACCCGGCAGCGGCGCCGGGTTGTATGGGGCCCAGTTCACCGGGCCGGGTTGTTGCTCCATCACCCACCAGCGACCCCGCCCCACCGCGCGGTAGAGGTCGTGGTGGAAGGCTTGCATGTCAGGATCACCCTGTTGCAAAAAGGCGGTCTTGTGCGCCTCATCCGCCTCAAGACGGTCCGACAGAAAACCGATCGGATAGCTATCCCACGTGGCGATATCCAAGTCCTCGCCCACCTTGAAATGGTCGAACTCCAGCACGCGACCCATGTAATTGTGCAACAACGGCGCGTCGGTCTGCCCGCGTAACACGTCCACTTGTGCTTTGTTGAACACCACCACCTGATCCGAGCTGAACCGGCGAAAGGCCAGAACATGGGCGGGGTTGGGTTCAGTCACAGTTAGGTTGGGCAGGTCAATCTGGTCGAACCCGTCATATTCCATCGACCAGAACACATTACCCCACGCCGTATTTAACGTGTCAATCGAGCCATATTTCGCTTCAAGCCAGCTCTGAAACGCGACAAGCGCGACCGGGCTGTAGCTGAGGGTTGTGTCATGGCAGCCGTATTCATTGTCTATCTGCCATGCTGCGATGTGAGGGTTTCGACCATAGCGTTCGCTCATGATACGGGTGATCCGCGCGCATTCCGCGATATAACCTTCATGGCTAAAGCAGTAGTGCCTGCGAGAACCAAATTCGCGTGGGCTTCCATCCGGATTCATTGCCAGCATGTCAGGATGTTTCTCAATCATCCACCGCGGAGGTGTGGCAGTCGGGGTTCCCAGAACCACTTTCAGACCGGCTGCACCGAGTGTTTCAATGGCCCGATCCAGCCAGTCGAATTGCAAATCGCCTGGAGTAGGCTCCATCCGACTCCAGGCGAATTCGCCAATGCGTACCCAGGACAGCCCGGTCTCGACCATGCGGGCGGCATCCTCAGCCCAGTTTTCTTCTGGCCAGTGTTCGGGGTAATAGCAGACGCCGAGTTCGGGAGTCATAGGATCACTCTGTGTTCTGGCTGGCCTTGCCCCGCATTTGGTGCGGCAAAGGTCATACCGTTTGTGGGATGGTTTCTAAGCGTTTCGGCATCCAGCCCTTGGCGCGCGGTTGTGCAGAAAAGGGTTGTCAAATCGTCGCCTCCAAACGCCGGGCATGACGTATGCGCCGCGTCAAAGGTCACGGCTTTCAGGAACTGCCCGTCAGGAGAATACACTGCGACGCGATGCGCACCCCATTGCGCGATCCATATCTGGCCTTCGGTATCTACCACCGCGCCGTCAGGGTTCAGGTGATCATCGCGCAGGTCAAGGAAAACGGTGCTGTCGCCTTCCGGCCAGCCAGTCTGAGGGTTCAGCGACCAGCGCATAACCTGTTTGGTCATTGTGTCAGAAAAATAGGCACAGGATCGGTCCGGCGCGAAACAGATGGCGTTAGAGATCGTGACATCTGGCACCAAACGGCGGACTTCGCCGCGCCAGAACCGATAGATCGATCCAGCCCCATGTTCCGCGTTCTTGCCCATCGTTCCGATCCAGAACCCGCCCCACGGATCAGCCCGGCCATCATTCGAGCGCGTTATGGAATTCTCTGCCTCTAGTGTTGCGATCAACTCTTTTTCGCCAGTGTCCAGGCTGAACCGCCACAGGCCGGTTTCAGACGCAATAAGCAGCACGCCCCGGTTGACCCACCCTGCGGCTGAGACATGTTCATCGAATTGCCAGCTTTGGGGCACACCGTCACGTTGCGTGAGCAGCCGTTTGCCAAGAATGTCGAACCAGAACAGCTGTCGCCGACCGGGGTGCCACAGCGGCCCCTCGCCCAGCTCGCAGGGGCGATCGTCGTAGACGGAGTTCATCCAACCGCCTTGTCATAGGCCGCAACGATCTTGCGGGCGCGCTCGGCAATCTCGGACACTGACATACCCGGTTTGAACAGGGCTGATCCTATGCCGAACCCATCTGCGCCGGCGTTGATCCACTCGCCAAAGTTTTCAGGGCCTGCGCCACCGACGGCGAAGACTTGTGTGCCTGCAGGCAAAACGGGGCGCAATGCAGCCAAACCCGCGGGGCCTGCCATTACGCCGGGAAACAGCTTAAGGCCGGTTGCCCCGGCCTTGAGAGCATTGAACGCTTCGGTAGGTGTATAGATGCCAGGCCAGCTTTGCAGGTTCAGACTGACCGATCGTTTGATGACATCGATGTCGCAGTTCGGTGAAACGATCAGCTTACCTCCGACAGCGGCCACGGCCTCCACTTGATATGTGGCCAAGACTGTACCAGCGCCAATCAGGGATTTTTCGCCGTATTTGTCGGCTAGAATCCCGATGCTATCGAGCGGGTCGGGAGAGTTCAGCGGAACTTCGATTTTGTCGATGCCAGCGTCGATCAGGGTGGCGCCTACATCTGCAGCTTCGGTAGGACGCAGCCCTCTGAGAATGGCGATGATGGGTCTGCTCATGCTGTTTGCCTCGTGCGGTTCCGGGCTTGCCGCAGACCCTCCAGAGTGGCCTGGGTATTGTTCGCAATTTCAGCAAATGCGCCCTGCTGTTTAAGCGCGTGCGCATAGATTTTAGAAAGGTTGTCGGCCCCGATGATTGCGATTTGTTGCCCCAGCCAGTAGGGGCGCGTGGCGGCCAGTTCTGCCCCGATGAGGTAACCTGACAATCGCGCGCGCGCGGCGCCCGGATCATCTGCGTTCAACAAATCCGATGCGCGCAGCCCAAACAAGCGCGCCGCCATCTGTTCGGGTTTCGACAGGGTGTCCGCCGTGGCCTCGGCGAAAGCGTCCTGATCCCAGCCGTCACTGACTGAGTGTCTGAGAACAGATTGCTCACTAAGCAGACTGAACATCTCGCCTGTCATGAAAGTTCGGAAGCTGACGACCTCGTCGGCGCTGACTTGGACCCATTTGGTATGCGTTCCGGGCAGGCATATCACACCATCCCAGTTCTTGCGCCCAGACAGGAAACCAGCGATTTGCGTTTCCTCGCCACGCATCACATCTGGCGGGGCAGCCTGTTTCAGACCGGGCACCACAAAAGCGCGAATGCGGGGGTCTGTATTTGGTACACGAATAGGCGTTTCAGGCACCGGGGCCGTTGGCACGGCCGAGTAGGGGGCCTCAACCCAACCCTGGCGCGCACCGACCATGCCGCAGGCGACGACATCGACCGGTGCGTCCCCTAACCAGTCATCGATCAGTTCCAACAGCGCGTTTTGAAACCCATCTTTCGGAAGCTTACCCATCCCTTTGTCGGATTGAGCCTGATCCAGAACGTTGCCGCCCTGCATGGCCCAAACCCGCAAGTGAGAGGTGCCCCAATCCGCTGCAATCCATTCAATACTCATGCTGCTACCCCGTTACCACGACGCCGCCATCTACCACCATGCACTGTCCGGTCATGGCGCGGCTGGCGTTTGAAGCCAGAAACAAGGTAGGCGCAATCATGTCTTCGGGGGTCAAGTGCTCCTTGAGGCACTGCCGTTCCATGTGGGCGGCCAGATCGTCGGGCGTGGCCCACATATCCAGCTGTTTTTGCGTCAGAACCCAGCCAGGGGCTAGGGCGTTGACACGGATGTTCTGGGGCCCGAGCTCACGCGCAAGCGACCGGGTCATGCCGGTGATACCGGCATTCGCGGTGGTGTAGATGGGATAGCCCCCATTCCCCATCATGTAGCTGATCGAGCTGAAATTGATGATCGCCCCGCCCGCCGTCATCTGCTGCGCGGCCTGCTGGCAGGCAAAGAAATAAGCCTTCAGGTTGACTTCGATCATCCAGTCCCAGAATTCGGGCGTGGTTTCTTCAAGCGAGTGGCGCTTGTCATTGGCAGCGTTGTTGACCAGCACGTTCAGGGGGCCATGTGCCTGGGCGGCCTGTTGCATGGTGGCGTGCAGCAAGTCGATATCGGTCATATCGCCTTGCAGGAATAAGGGTGCGCGGCCGTGCTTGTCGCGCATCTGCTCGACAAATTCGCTGGCGTCTGAGCGTCCGATAAAGGCTACATTGGCCCCTTGAGCCATAAACCCATCGGTCAGGGCTGCACCCACGCCGGACCCACCGCCGGTGATGTAGACCGAGGCCCCGTTCAGGTCGTGGAAGGTGGCGGGTTGGGTCATCAGTGGCTCTCTCGGGTGACAAGGCGGGTGTCTTTGCCCACCAGAAAATCAAGATCCGCGCCCTGATCGGCTTGCAGCACATGGTCGATGTAAAGCCGGGCATAGCCGCGGGTGTAGTGCGGATCGTCCGGTTGCCACGCGACGCGGCGGGCGTCCAGCTCCTTTTCATCCACCAGCAGTTCCAGTTCGCCATTGCTGGCCGATACACGGATGCGGTCACCGGTCTTGACCAACGCCAGCGTGCCGCCCGCCTGCGCCTCGGGGCTGACATGCAGGATGACGGTGCCGAAGGCGGTGCCCGACATGCGCGCGTCCGAGATGCGGATCATGTCGCGCACGCCTTCTTTTACCAACTTGGCCGGGATCGGCATGTTGCCGACCTCGGGCATGCCCGGATAGCCCTTGGGGCCGCAGCCCTTGAGCACCAGAATGGTCTCGGGCTTCACCGGCAGATCATCGCGGTCGATATTGGCCTTCAGGTCTTCGATGCTTTCAAAAACATAGGCTTCGGCTTCGGTTTCCAGCAATTCATCTGTCGCCGCCGAGGGTTTCACGATGGCTCCGTTGGGCGCGAGGTTGCCGCGCAAGACCCGCAGCCCCGCCGCAGGTTTGACCGGACCGTCAAAGGGCCGGATAACATCGGAGTTATAACACTCAGCACCGTCAAAATGGGCCGAGATATCCTTGTTCAGAACCGTTTTCGCTGGCCGCAGGAAGGGTTTGAGTTCGTTCAGCACCACCGGAACACCACCGGCATAGCAGAAATCCTCCATCAGGTATTGCCCCGAGGGCATACAGTTCACCAGCAGCGGGATCTCTGACCCGATTTCAAAATCCTTCAGCGTCAGGTCCACGCCGACGCGACCCGCCAGCGCCAGCAGGTGAACCACCGCGTTGGTCGACCCGCCCACCGCAGCATTGGTCAGGATAGCGTTCTGGAACGCCTCTTTGGTCAGGATATCCGAGGGTTTGAGGTCTTCGTCCACCATCTCGACAATCCGTTTTCCGGTCAGATGCGCCAGCGCCATACGGCGCGCATCAACGGCGGGCAGAGCGGCATTGGTGGGCAGGGACATGCCCATTGCCTCAACCAAGGACGCCATAGTGGAGGCCGTGCCCATGGTCATGCAGACACCCTTACTGCGCGACATGCCGGATTCGGCGTTCATGAAATCCTGCAGGGTCATTTCGCCCGCGCGGACCTCTTCCGAGAACTTCCACACATCCGTGCCCGAGCCGATATCTTTGCCCTTGAACTTGCCGTTCAGCATCGGGCCGGAACTGACCACGATTGACGGCAGATCGACCGAGGCCGCGCCCATCAACTGGCCCGGCGTGGTCTTGTCGCACCCGCCCAGCAGGACAACACCGTCAATGCCATAGGCGCGGATCGATTCCTCGACATCCATGGCCAAAAGGTTGCGAAACAGCATGGCGGTGGGCTTCATCTGGGTCTCGCCCAGCGACATGACCGGGAATTCGACAGGGAAGCCACCTGCCTCCCACACGCCACGCTTTACGCCCTCGGCCAGATCGCGCAGGCCCGAGTTGCAGGGTGTCAGTTCCGACCATGTGTTGCAGATGCCGATAATGGGGCGGCCATCAAAAGCGTGGTCTGGAAAGCCCTGGTTTTTCATCCACGAGCGGTGGATGAACCCGTCCTTGTCCAGCTTTCCATACCAGTGTTCTGATCGGCGTTTCTTGGTCATTTGCGAAGCCCTTTCAAGCGGCTTTGGCGGGCTGGCACCAGTCCGGCAACCAGTCGGAATGCGCGGTCAGCAGATCACTGACCAGATGGCGGATCTGGCGCAGGTCCAGCTCGGCGGCGGTGTGGGGGTCCATCATCGCGGCGTGATAGATGTGTTCAGGGTTCTGGTCGAGCAGCGCGCGGACTGTCAGTTCCTGCACGTTGATCTGGCTGCGCATCAGCGCGATCAGTTGCGGCGGGATGTCGGTCACGACCGAAGGCTGCACACCGTTGCTGTCCACCAGACAGGGGGTTTCGACCGCAGCGCCCAGCGGCAATTGCGGGATTTGGCCCGTGTTGGGCAGGTTGCCGTAAGCGAGATAGGGCGTGTCAGTGACAATGGCGTTCATCAGGTCGGCGGCGAATTCATGGCTGCGGGTCACGTCGATATCGCGCCCATCCGTCAGGGTCTTGGCCTGTTCCTGCCAAGCGGCGACCTGCTCCTCGCAGCGGGTGGGATATTCGTCCAGCGGGATCGAGAACTGCTCGATCAGGTCCGGGCGTCCGTCCTTAATGAACCATGGCACATATTCGGCCAGATGTTCAGAACTTTCAGTGCAGAAATACCCCAGATGATCCATCACCTCATACCGCACCTTGTTGGGGCATCGCGGCATCAGCAGCGGTGGCTTCGGAATTTGCCCACTGGCATATCCCTGCCGCAAGGTGGGGTAGAGGTCGCGCCCCTGATGCTCTAGCCGCAGGAAGAAGGCAACGTGGTTCACCCCGGCGACCTTGTAACGGATGTCGTGCTTGGGCAGATCCAGATCATGGGCCAGCTCTTCGACTGTGTTCTGGACCGAATGGCACAGGCCCACATGCTTCAGCGCCGGAAATTGCTCGGCCAAGGCCCAGGTGTTGATGGCCATCGGGTTGACATATTGCAGCAGGGTGGCGTTGGGGCACAGCTGCATCATGTCCTGTGCAATGTCCCACAGCACAGGCACCGTGCGCAGCCCGCGCATGATGCCGCCTACGCCCAAAGTATCGGCAATGGTCTGGCGCAGGCCGTATTGCTTGGGAATTTCGAAATCCGTTACCGTACAGGGTTTGTAGCCACCGACCTGAAAGGCGGTGATCACGAAATCTGCACCCTCCAGCGCCGCACGGCGTTCGGTGTGGGTGGTGACACTGGCCCCTGTGCCAACTGATCGGATCATGGCGCGAGCGACGACCTCGCTTTCGGCCAGACGGTTGGGGTCGATGTCCATCAGGGCAAAGTGGCTGTCGGCCAGAGATGGGGTCAGCAGCGCGTCACCCACGATATTTTGCATAAAGATGGTCGAGCCCGCGCCGATAAAGGCAATCTTTACCATGTTGCAAACCTCTGATTTGATGTCATTTCACGGCCCCCAGCGTCAGGCCTGCGATGAAGTGTTTCTGCATCAGGAAGAACATGGCCACAGGCGGCAGGGCGGCGACGATCGAACCCGCGCTCATCAGTTGGTAGGCTGCGCGGAACTGGGCGTTGAAGCTGGTAATGCCCGCCGTGACCGGCTGGCTTTCGGCGCCTTGGGTCAGCACGACGGCCCAAAAATAGTCGTTCCAGATGAAGGTGAAGATTAGCACGCTGAGCGCCGCAATCGCCGGTTTCATCAGTGGCAGGACCACGTACCAGAAGATGCGGACCTCGCTGATGCCTTCAACCCGCGCGGCTTCGATCAACTCGAACGGCAGGGCGCGGATGAAGTTGCGCATGAACAGCGTGCAGAACCCGGTCTGGAACGCGATGTGGAACAGCACCAGCCCGGTTTTAGTGTTATAGAGGCCAAGTTCCAGCGTCAGGTCGCGCACAGGTACCATCAGGATCTGGAAGGGTACGAAATTGCCGGCGACGAACAGAAAGAAAATCCACAGGTTCGAGCGGAACTTGTAGATGCCCAATGCAAAACCGGTCATGCAGCTGAGTGCCACCGCGCCGATCACGGTGGGGATGGTGATCAGGAATGAATTCAGCAGGTAGCGCGGCATGTCGGAATTGAAGAACACCTGCCCATAGTTGACTGCGCCCTCAAAGCTGGAGGGCAGGCCCCAGTAGTTTGCATTGGTGAAGTCTGCCGCCGGTTTGACCGAAAACAGCGCCACCGCCAGCAAGGGCCCCAGCCACAACAGCAGGGCAATGGGCAGCATGGCCTGATAGGTGATCTGGGCCGCGCGGGGTTGTTTTTCTATGGGTTTGGGGAACATGTCAGTGCCCCCTTTCTTCGCGGTACATCGACCACAGGAAATAGGCGATGAAACACAGCATGATCAGGAACAGGATCACGGCGATGGCAGCGCCATATCCCATGCGGAAGCCGTATTCGGACAGGGCGACCTCGAACATGTAATAGGCCAGTACGCGGGACGATCCGAACGGGCCGCCCTGGGTCATGATCGAGATCAGGTCAAAACTGCGCAGCGCGCCGATGATTGTGACGACAAAGGCGATGAAGGTGGCGGGGCGCAGTTGCGGCAGGATGATGTGCCACAGCATCCGCCAACCTTTAGCACCGTCCAGACGTCCGGCCTCGATCTGTTCGGGGTCCACGGCGTTCAGGCCGGTCAGGTAGAGGATCATGCAATATGCCGTCTGCGGCCAAAGGCCGGCGACGATGATGCCATAGGTCACGAACCGCTCATCCCCCAGCACGTTCAGCGGACCTAGGCCAAAAAAGCTCAGAAACTCGTTCAGAAGGCCGAAGGTTGGGTCGTAGAACCATGTAAAGACCAGCCCCACCACGACCTGAGAGATTACGAAGGGAAAGAAGAACAGAGACTTATACAGGCGAATGCCCGCAACCGTCTGGTTCAGAAACAGCGCGATGAACAGACCCGCCGGGATCGCGGCCAGATAGAGGATCAGCCAGATCAGATTGTTCTTGAGCGAGGTATAGAACGCATCCCGGTCGACCCATTCCCAATACAGGTCTTCGTAATTGCGAAACCCCACATATTCCGCCGCGCCCAGCCCGTCCCATTCGTAAAGCGACAGGTTGAAAGACTGAAAGACCGGGATGATCACATAGACCATGAAGAACAGCAGGCCGGGGGCCAGAAACAGCCACGGTGCGATACGCTGTTGGTTTCTGTGGAACCAGCTTTCTTGTTCGGGAACGTCGACAGCGGACATTTTGGATCTCGGGGTTTGGTCAATGGAGTAAGGCGGGTTGGCACCCGCCTTACGCAGGTTCTGGATCAGAGCGGGCTTTGCCCCGCTCTGCCCGGATTAGTTGTCGTAAATACGCTGGCGTGCGCGTTCCAGCTTGGCCAGGATACGGTCAGCGTTGTCTGGCTTGACCATGAATTCCTGGAACCCTTCCATCGATACTTTGGCCATTTCAGCAGGCGCATCACGATCCCAGAACTGGGCAACGCCGCCGGGGCTGTTCGATGACAGCATGTTGAAGCCCTGCTGCAGGAACTTGTCATTGTCCACCGAGGATTTGGCGTTCACCGGCAACTGACCAAGGTTCGAACCGTTGTTGATTTCGGTCTGTTCATCAGCCGAGACCACAAAGCGCAGGAATTCACGTGCGGCTTCTTTGTTCGAAGCATTGGCAGGGATGTGGAACGTGTCGGTCGGCGCGTCCTCGGCCAGTTCAACGTCCGGGTTAATGGCCACGAACTGATAGAAGTCCAGCTGGTCGTCGGACAGGCCTGCTTCACGCAGCGGCGCCACGGCGAAGTTACCCATCAGATATGCCGCTGCTTCGCCATTGACCATGAAGGGCAGGGCTTCTTGCCAGCTATAGGTCTGGTGATTGTCGATGAACGCGCCCATGTCGATCAGCTGTTTCCAGTTGGCGAAGGTCTGTTTGACGCGGTCGTCTTCCCAGCTGATTTCGCCATTGGCGAGCTGGTTGTGAAAATCGAAGCCGTTGGTACGCATGTTCAGATAATCGAACCAGCCACCTGCGGTCCAAAGGAACTTGGTACCGATCGTGTAGCAGGCGCGGCCTGAATCGACGATCTTCTGGCAGTTCGCCAGTTCTTCTTCCCAGGTGGTCGGCTCGGACAGGCCCAACTCATCAAAGATGTCTTTGCGGTAGTAAACGCCCCACTGGTAATAGGTATAGGGCACGCCCCACTGCTTGCCGTCGATGGTCATCGCACCTTTGGTCGAGGCAAGGTTTTCCGCGATCTCAGGCTCCGCCCATAGGTCCGAGACATCTTCGAACAGGCCAGCTTCGACATAGGGTTTCATACGGTTGGCCGCATACCAAGTGGCAACATCAGGCGTGTCAGCCGTCAGGAAGTTGCGGATCTGCGTTTTGTACGCCTCACGGTCGATCACCGTGGTTTCGATTTCCAGTCCGGGGTGCTCGGCTGCGAAACGGTCGATCATCGCTTCCATCGTCGCGCGGGGCGCCGGGTTCGATGTATCGAGGAAGATTCGCAGCTCGCCGGTCAGTTCGGCATATGCCGGAACAGCAAGTGCAACGCTCATGGCCAGCGCGGCCGTTGTGCGCTTGTAGATGGAATGCATGGTTTCCTCCCTTAGCTTCCATATGGTTCCATATTGTGGAACTCAGTTTTATATGTTGAAAACTACACATCGACTCGGTTAGTCTTGTCAAGACCCTCGTGGCCTCGGCCATTGGGTAAGTGGAGGAGAATGCGCGCCCGTGGCTGGTGACGGAACGATAGGTAAAGCATGTGATGTGCTGGATCAGGTTGCGGCTTTCGCGCGTCCGGTTCGCTTTGGCGAATTGCTTGAACACAGCGATTTCCCAAAGGCCACGCTATATCGGTTTCTCCAATCGCTGACCAATCAGGGTATGTTGTCTTATGACCCCGACAGACAGACTTATGCGCCGGGGCTGCGTCTGGTGCGTCTGGCCCACGCAGCGTGGACACAAAGCTCGCTCGCGCCGATTGCCCGGCCATTTTTGGACGCGCTTAGCCGTGAAACCGGGGAAACTGTTCATTTGGCGCAGCTGGATTCCGGTCAGGTTCTGTACGTAGACAAAAGAAACGCGACGCAGCCGGTCGAAATGTTTTCGCAAGCGGGGAAGGTGGGTCCTGCCTATTGCACGGGTGTCGGCAAGGCAATGATGGCACATTTGGAACCGGACCAACTGGCCAAAGCTCTTTCACAGCAGAGCTTTTACCGCTTTACAGACAAGACGCTCGCATCCGAGCAGTTATTGGTTGCTGATTTGGTTGCGATCCGAGAGCGCGGATATGCTGTGGATGATGAAGAGCATGAGCCCGGAATCATCTGCGTTGCCTGCCCGGTTTTGACAGAAGGGGGGCGCATGTTGGGGGCCATCTCGATCACCGGGTCAACTGAGCGGATGAGTTTTGCCCAGCTACAAGCTTGGGTGCCTCGGGTCCGCCGTGTGGCCGATCAGATCGGAGCTGAGGCGCAGTCATGGCGGTTCCCGGAAACCCGCCCAAACGGAAATAGCGACAGGATGCAAGGGACATGACAGGGGTCACTCTGAACGGTGCGATCAAGCGATATGGCGAGACGCAGGTTATTCATGGAATCGATCTGCAGATCGAAGACGGAGAGTTTTGTGTTTTCGTTGGCCCTTCAGGGTGCGGTAAGTCCACACTGCTGCGGATGATTGCTGGACTTGAGGAAACCACCGAAGGCGAAATCCACATCGGCGCAAGAGATGTGACACATCTGGACCCAGCCAAGCGTGGCGTTGCGATGGTGTTCCAGACTTACGCACTCTATCCGCACATGACTGTGGCCGAGAATATGGGGTTCGGTCTGCGCATGAACGGCGTGGCGAAAGCCGAGATAAACCAAAAAGTTCAAGAGGCTTCAGCTATTCTGAAGTTGGATCAATACCTGAAACGGAAACCAAAGGCCTTGTCCGGCGGTCAGCGTCAGCGTGTTGCCATTGGCAGGGCCATTGTACGCGGTCCCGACGTGTTCCTGTTCGACGAGCCGTTGTCGAACCTTGACGCCGAATTGCGGGTCGAAATGCGGGTTGAGATCGCGCGCCTTCACAATGAAATCGGCGCAACCATGATCTATGTGACCCACGATCAGGTCGAGGCGATGACTATGGCCGACAAGATCGTTGTTTTGCGAGACGGTCGGATCGAACAGGTTGGTGCTCCGATGGATTTGTACCGCGACCCAGACAACAGATTCGTTGCCGGGTTCATTGGTTCGCCAGCGATGAACTTTTTGGAATGTAACGTGGTTGATGGCCGTGTAACGCACCCCGCGTTCAATCATCCTGTACCGGTGACGTCTTCTGTCCCCGCAAATGCGACGAAAGTGACGTTGGGGATACGGCCTGAGCACCTTCTGGTCGATCGTACAGGTGATACCTGCACCGTGGACCTGACCGAAGCGCTTGGCGGTGTCAGCTATTCTTATCTGTTGACCGCAAATGGCGACAAGCTGATCATCGAAGAGCGTGACGATGAACGCAGCAAGCAAGGCGCACGAATCGGAATCTCGTTCTCGGCCGAGCGGGCGATGTTGTTTGACAACGAAACAGGCGAACGGCTGCGATAGTCTTTGTAGATTTTGGGCTAGAAGGGCGTCGTGCATTGAGTTCGACGCCTTTTTAGCTATTTGAGTGTGGATTTTGTATCCAATATCCGATAACGCAAAGAAAAGCAGCGCATGCGCTGCGTTCTCAAACTTGTGTTTTCGAAGGATTGTCCGATGGCCACCAACGTTTTTACCGGCACTATGCCCGCGCTCATGACCCCATGCACAGCGGATCGCCAGCCGGATTTTGACGCTTTGGTTCGCAAAGGACGTCAGATGATCGACGCAGGCATGTCGGCGGTTGTCTATTGCGGCTCGATGGGGGATTGGCCGCTGTTGACTGATGCCCAACGCATGGAAGGGGTAGAGCGTCTGGTCGCTGCCGGTCTGCCCGTCGTTGTCGGCACCGGGGCAATCAACACCAAGTCCGCTGTTGACCATGCCGCCCACGCACAAAAAGTCGGAGCTGTGGGGCTGATGGTGATCCCACGTGTTCTGACCCGTGGTAGCTCTCCGACTGCGCAGCGGAACCACTTCAAAGCGATCCTGAGTGCCGCGCCCGACGTGCCCGCGATTATTTACAATAGTCCCTATTATGGGTTCGCAACGCGCGCTGACCTGTTCTTTGCTTTGCGCGCGGAACATCCCAACCTGATCGGTTTCAAAGAGTTCGGGGGCAAGGCTGCCCTGCGATATGCGGCTGAAAACATCACCAGCCAAGACGATCAAGTCACGCTTATGGTCGGGGTTGATACCGAGGTTTACCACGGTTTTGTCAATTGCGGTGCCACCGGCTCGATCACCGGGATTGGGACTGCATTGCCGCGCGAAGCGCTATTGCTGGCCGCGTTGTCTAAAAAGGCAGCCAAAGGCCACGCGGAAGCCCGCCAACGCGCACAAGAGCTGACCGAGGCCATTCATGTATTGTCCAGCTTTGACGAAGGGCCGGATCTGGTGCTCTACTACAAACACCTGCTGGTTCTGAACGGGGAAGAGGAATACCGTCTGCACTTCAACGAAACAGATGAACTAACAGATGCACAACGCAACTATTGCGAACAGCAATACGCGCTGTTCGGTGCATGGTTCGCAAACTGGTCGAAACAGGGTGGAGTGATTGCTGAATGCATGTGATCGACAGCCATACCGGCGGGGAGCCCACGCGGGTCATCCTTGACGGCGCGCCGGATCTGGGGACTGGTCCATTGGCTGACCGTGCACGGAGGTTGGAGTCCGATCATAGAGAGTTCTATCGCTCCGTCCTTCTTGAACCTCGTGGACAACCGGCAATGGTCGGTGCTTTGTTGGTTGAACCGGTCGACCCGACCTGCGTGACTGGTGTGATCTATTTCGACGTGGATGCGGTGTTGGGCATGTGTGGCCACGGCACAATCGGGCTGGCGGTTACACTGGCTCATCTGGGTCGCATTGATGTCGGAGAGCACCGAATTGAAACTCCTGCCGGTGTAGTGGCGGTTACTTTGCATGACGAAAACACTGTGACAGTCAGAAATATCGAAAGCCGACGGGTCCATAGTGACGTGACAATAAGCGTACCGGGCCACGGTGAAATCGTGGGCGACGTTGCCTACGGGGGCAATTGGTTCTTTATCGTTGATCCCAGCCCGATCCCCGTAACGTCTGACAGAATTCGCGCGTTGACCGATCTGACTGTTGCCATCCGCAAGGCGTCGATCGCTCAGGGCATCGGGGGCGAAAAGGGCGAGCTGATTGATCATGTCATCCTTCAGGACACGCCAATCGACCCGGATCTTCACAGCCGCAACTTTGTGCTGTGCCCGGACGACAATTATGACCGTTCGCCTTGCGGGACGGGATGCTCGGCCCTGTTGGCTTGTATGGCGGCAGATGGTGCTTTGGTCCCAGGCGAGGAAATCGTTCAACAAAGCATTATTGGTAGCACGTATCGCCTGTCGTATCAGCCTGGCCACGAAGGTGGAGTTATCCCTTCGATTACCGGGCAGGCTCATATAATGGCTCAGGCCAATTTGATTTTTGCCGCAGCTGATTCGTTCCGCAACGGCATTCAGTTATGACTCAGCAAGTTGTTGTCATTGGGGCCGGAGTCATCGGCATCACAACCGCGCTGGAGTTACAGCGCCGGGGACACTCGGTGCTGGTGCTGGACAAAGACGGAGTCGCCGCGCAAACCTCGGCCGGAAATGCCGGGGCTTTTGCCTTCCCCGAGGTCGAACCGCTGGCGACTCCAGGCATCATGCGCAAAGCGCCGAAATGGTTGCTGGACCCACTGGGCCCGTTGTCGATACCTCCAGCCTATGCGTTCAAGATTGCACCTTGGATGTATCGCTTTTGGCGAGCTAGCCAGCCGTCGCGCTATACGGATTTGTTGGGCGCGCAGTCGAACCTTATGAAGATTTCCAGCGCCGCTCTGGAGCGACTGATCCCTTCTGTCAATGGCGAAGAGATGATGCAGCGCGATGGGCAACTGCAATTGTATGAGTCCCAGACCGAATATCGCGCCAGCCTGCCAACCTGGGATCTTAGACGCGCGCACGGAATCGAATTTGAACTGCTTGAGACACCCGAGGCGATCGCCGAGAAACAGCCGGGACTTAGTCGACGGTTCACCCATGCTGGTTTCACCCCGAACTGGCTTAACGTGATCGACCCAAAGCAGTGGGTCGACCATTTGGCCAAATCGTTTCGTGAAAGGCAGGGGCGGATCGAAACGCGCAATATTCGCGCGTTGACTCCGTTAGAACATGGTGTGCGGATAACCGTTGACGACGGGACACTGGACGCAACAAAAGTTGTTGTGGCTGCGGGTGCCTGGTCGCATCATCTGGCGCAAACACTGGGCGACCATATCCCGCTAGAAACCGAGCGCGGCTACAACACAACCTTGCCACCCGGCGCTTTCGATCTGCGGATGCATCTGACCTTTTCAAGACATGGGTTTGTCGCCAGCCGCATCAACGGCGGCGTGCGCATTGGTGGTGCGGTCGAATTGGGTGGGCTGACTTTGCCTCCTAATTTCAAGCGCGCCGACACGCTGCTGAACAAAGCGACTCAATTTCTGCCGGGGTTGAACACGGCGGGGGGAACGCAATGGATGGGCTTCAGGCCATCCCTGCCGGATAGTATCCCGGTCATTGGGGCGGCTGCGCACGCACCTGATGTCATCTACGCCTTTGGGCATGGGCATCTGGGGCTAACTCAATCTGCGGGTACGGCTGAACTTGTAGCAGGGTTGGTCGACGGCGATGAACTGCCCATCCCGATGACGCCTTACGCGGCTACTCGATTTTAGAGAGGTCAAATGCGCAGCGTCAAAACACTCCACGTCATATCGGCCCATGCAGAGGGTGAAGTGGGTGACGTCATAGTAGGGGGTGTGTTGCCCCCGCCCGGAGATACCCTGTGGGAACAGCGCTCGTTCGTTGCGCAGGATCAGACTTTGCGCAATTTTGTTCTCAATGAACCCCGCGGTGGTGTCTTTCGCCACGTGAACCTTTTGGTGCCGCCCAAACATCCCGAGGCGGATGCCGCATTCATCATCATGGAACCCGAAGATACGCCGCCCATGTCCGGTTCGAACGCGATCTGCGTTGCCACCGTTTTGCTGGACAGCGGTATGATCCCGATGCAAGAGCCGGAAGCGCATCTGACGCTGGAAGCGCCGGGAGGTCTGGTAAGGGTTCGTGCTGAATGTCGCGATGGCAAAGCCCAACGTATTCATGTTCGGAACCTGCCCAGTTTCGCGGACAGAATTGCCGCTACACTGGATGTGCCCGGTGTAGGGGAGCTGGTCGTTGACACAGCATATGGCGGCGACAGCTTTGTCGTGGTCGACGCGGCGACATTGGGTTTTGATATCGTAGCGCACGAGGCTCGGGATCTCGCGCGCATTGGGGTAGCGATTACCAACGCTGCGAATGAACAGTTGGGTTTTACCCACCCTCAGAACCCGGATTGGACCCATATCTCATTCTGCGCGTTTTGCGGCCCGGTTCAGGCGACTCCGACTGGCTTGACCGGAAAATCTGCCGTGGCGATTCAACCGGGCAAGATCGACCGCTCGCCAACGGGAACGGCTGTCTCGGCTCGAATGGCCTTGATGGCCGCCAAGGGAGAACTGGCTGTTGGTCAAACATTCGAGGCCGTTTCGATCATTGGTTCGCGTTTCACAGGCCGCATTACCGGGCATGCGGATCTGGAAGGCAGACCTGCAATTATCCCAGAGATCAGCGGCCGGGGTTGGATCACCGGCACCCATCAGCACATGCTGGATCCCGATGACCCATGGCAAGGCGGGTATCGGTTAAGCGACACTTGGGGCGTTTAGACGACACCGTGCCTTGCAGGCATCACGTGCGATCCGTTTCACGGCTCAAACCTTTTTTGCGGCAGGCCTCATTTCTACCTTAAGGAAAGTTTTCTATGCTAAAGGATCCTCATGAAAATTCGGGTTGCCGCCCTATTTATTGTCGCAACCGCGCTGCTGTTATCAGCAAACGCGCCGTCTCAATCCTCGGTCAATTATTCCGAGCTTTCGCTGACTTGTTTCGGCGGCAAGGCAAAGCACACCCAGGCAGTGTCTGCGTGTACGGCGCTGTTGAATGGGAACGGAGCCACCGAGGCCAATCGTAATGCGCTGTTTAGATTCAGAGGGCGGGCGTACTATCGCGACCGGCAATTTGACATGGCGGTTGCGGATTACACTCGTGCTTTGGCGGTGTATCCCAATGACGCAAATTCATTCTTAAGACGCGCGTTCGCCTATGACGCCCTTGGTGACACTCAGGCGGCAGCAGCGGATTACGACAGCGCGTTGCAGATAGATCCTGACAGTTTGTTTGCCCTGTACCGCAAATCCGGTTTTGACAGACGGAACGGGCGCCCGCACGCTGCAAGGCGCGGGTTGCAAGCGGCCCTGAAGATTGACTCAGGCTATGGCAGGGCGGGTTATGAGTTGCTGGATCTAAGCTATGAGTTGAACGGCTTTGACGGGGTCGAGGCATTTCTAAAACAGGCCAAGGATCGCTGGCCGGACGAAGACTGGGTGTACTTCTCTCAACTGCTTTACGATCTGAAATACACCGGGAACCGCGACAGCGCGCTTGAGGCGGCACATAACCTTGCGCGGCTAGAGCAGGGCAAAACATCAGATTTGTACTGGCCGGCTTTGGTTCATCTCAAGATCGGTGATGAGAACAAGGGGATCGAATATATAAAGAAGCTTGCCGTCCTTCAGAAGGGTGACGTTGAAAAAGTTAAGGGCACCTTTTTCACGCGATGGTATGACGCAGCGATTGATTGGTATATGTGGCGCGGCGAAAGAGAGTTGCTATCGAGCGGTCGGCTTTTTGCTTTGGCAGGCAGGCCTGACTTGGCGAAATCAGAATTGGAATCGGCGCTGCACAGGTTCGGATATGCCGGGCGAATGTGGGTTTTGAACTGTTTGTTTGCCCCGGCTGGCCTTTCCGTTCCATGGGCGGCCTATGCCGGGTCCGAAGATCATTTGGATCAGTTGGTCCAGGACTATGTCCTACGAGTTGCCTGGGACATGAGCTTCTTCCAACTTGAGAAACCGGTGTCGGAATCGACTGACCAATAGTTGCGTTTTTTCCTTCGGTTTGTGTTTTTGTCGTGCTGGATGCGGAACAATCGACCCACCCGTGTCAATTTGCGCCCCAGATAGGGAATTGATCCCAAGGCGATCCTGATTTAAGGGAGGCCCTGTCAAATCAGAGTCACCGTTGGGGCGGTAATCTTGTCGCGCCCCGCTTTGGCCACGCAGAAGTGGCCAGCTCTTGGAACGCACGCCCCGAAAGGCTTTAAAAAAGGTAAAAGAATATGGCAGATAAATCAGACTTCGACATATTGTATACCATTGTAGACGAAGCGCCCGAACTGGCCAGCGCCTCGTTCCTGCCCATCATTCGCAAATTCGCATCCGCCGCGGGCGTGAGCGTTGGAACCAAGGATATTTCTCTGGCCGGGCGCATTTTGGCGACCTTCCCAGAGAACCTTACAGATGCACAGCGCATCACCGATGATCTGGCCGCTTTGGGTGAGCTGGTGAAAACCCCCGAAGCCAACGTGATCAAGCTGCCCAACATCTCGGCCTCGGTCCCGCAGCTGGTGGCCGCCGTCGAAGAGCTGCAATCACAGGGTTACGACATTCCGAACTATCCCGAAGAACCTTCGACCGACGAAGAAAAGGCCATTCGTGCGCGCTATGACGCCATCAAGGGTTCGGCCGTGAACCCGGTTTTGCGCGAAGGCAACAGCGACCGTCGTGCCGCAAAAGCAGTGAAAAACTACGCCCAAAAGAACCCGCATTCGATGGGTGAATGGGTCTCGGACAGCAAAACCAAAGTGTCGTCCATGTCCGGCAATGATTTCTACGCAAACGAGAAATCGGCCACCATCACCGCCGCCCAGGCAGGCGATGCCAAGATCGAATTCGTGGGCAAAGACGGCACCACCACCGTTCTGAAAGACGGCTGGCCGCTGGCCGAGGGCACCGTGGCCGACGCGACATTCATGTCCGTCAAAGCTCTGTCCGCGTTTCTTGCTGAGGCCATTGAGGACACGAAAAAAGACGGCACCATGTTCTCGCTGCATATGAAGGCCACGATGATGAAGGTCTCGGACCCGATTATATTCGGCTATGCGGTTAAGGCGTGGCTGGCTCCGGTGTTTGACAAATTTGGTGCTGAGCTGGATGCGCTGGGTGTGAACCCGAACTCGGGCCTTGGTGATCTGCTGGAGCGGGTCAAAGACAATGCCGAGATTGTAGCCGCCATCGACGCGATTAAGGCCGACCGTCCTTCCATGTATATGGTCGACAGCGACAAGGGCATCACCAACCTGCACGTACCGTCGGACGTGATCATCGACGCCTCAATGCCCGCCGTGATCCGCGCGGGCGGTAAAGGCTGGGATGAGGCCGGTGCCAAAGGTGACACCAACTGCGTGATCCCCGACCGTTGTTATGCACCCGTCTATGACGAGACGATCAACTTTTTCAAAGCCAATGGCGCGCTGAACCCGGCCACTGCCGGTGCGGTCGCCAATGTGGGCCTGATGGCGCAGAAGGCTGAGGAATACGGCAGCCACCCGACCACGTTCCAGGCACCTGCCGACGGCACTATCCGTATCGTTCTGGCCAATGGCGAGACGCTGCATTCGCACGACGTCGAGCAGGGCGATATCTGGCGGTCCTGCACCGTCAAGAAAGCCCCGATCGAGAACTGGATCCAGCTGGCCATGGACCGTCAGCGCCTGACCGGGTCCGAAGCGATCTTCTGGCTGGACGCCAATCGCGCCCATGATGCTGAACTAATCAAATACGTCACACCGGCGCTTGAGGCGGCTGGCGTGGCTGACAAGTTCATGATCCTGGCCCCGCGTGAAGCGACCCGTCAATCTCTGGAGACGATCACCACAGGCAACGACTCGATTGCGATCACCGGAAATGTGCTGCGCGACTATCTGACCGACCTGTTCCCCATTCTGGAACTGGGCACCTCGGCCAAGATGCTGTCCATCGTCAAACTGATGAATGGCGGCGGCCTGTTTGAAACCGGTGCGGGCGGTTCGGCCCCAAAACATGTGCAGCAGCTGGTCGAGGAAAGCCACCTGCGCTGGGACTCGATGGGTGAATTCTGCGCGCTGGGTGAATCGCTGAACTTCCTGGCCGACAGCAAAGGCAACGCCAAGGCAGGCGTTCTGGGTGCTGCGGCCGAGGCCGCAACGCAAGGTATTCTGGATCACAATCGCTCGCCCAGCCGCAAAGTTGGCCAGCCCGACAACCGCGACAGCCACTACTGGTTCGCCCGTTACTGGGCCGAGGCTTTGGCCGCGCAATCGGACGATGCCGAACTGGCCGCCGAATTTGCACCATTGGCGACGGCACTTGCAGACGGAGAAGAGACGATCCTGGCGGAACTGGCATCCGCGCAAGGCAGCGCTGCTGATCTGGGTGGGTACTATCACACCGATCCGGCTAAGACCGCAAAGGTTATGCGCCCGAGCGCAACTTTGAACGGTTTGATCGATTAACATCGGTTGGCCCGCGTTATGGCGTGAGGCGCAAAGAAACTAGAAAAGTAAAAGGGGCCGACCCCCAAAGTCGGCCCCTTTTAGAGTGAGTGGAGAGGTAGAAACCTCACCGGGTATGTTAGCTGCATCCTGTACTTCCAGAAAAGTCTGGTAATTGGGGGATTCCCTTAGGGGCTGGGTAGTCTAAGAAAGGGCTGGTTTTTCAACCGGCCCTTTCTTGTTTAGCCTTAGTTGGACGCTGCGTTGAGCTTTTCGTTCTGCTCGCGCAACGTATCCGAGATGATCGCGTACCATTCGCCGGATTCGCGCATCTCGTTAAGACCCTTGTTCATCATCGCGATGTATTCACGAGCGAACGGGTTGGTGCGGTGCGCCAGGAAGCTCATCGACGACAGTGTTGAGACATACGGGTTTTCTACGATGTCGCTCGAGGTCAGGCCCATGTCTTTCATGGTCGCAGCGAACAGTTCCACTTCGAATGCGGCGACATCTGCAGTACCGGTCAAAACCGCATCCAGGCATTCGCGTGCCGAGTTTGGTTGAACCACAGTTGTGTTGTCGTAGTTCAGGCCAACTTCTTCAAGAACGACCATGCTCCAACCCTGCATACGGCAGACAGTTGCACCTTCGAAATCTTTGAAAGTGGTGGCGTTTGTGTAGTCACTTTCGGGCAGGGTATAGAAGCCGCCAACCACATCATAAACCGGCACCGAGGCCACGAATTGCGTACAACGTGCTTCGGTTTCGGGGGACCATTCATAGGTGCGGTTCGTGCAATCCGGCACAGTCCAGGCGATCGAAATGTCAAACGCGCCGAGTGGCAGCAAAGTTTCCAGGTGCGAAGACCAGTCATCGACAAAGCTGACAGAATAGTCACGCTGGTTGCCCGCACGCTGTAGGCTGGTTGTCGCCAGACGGGTCATAATGCCGCCGCCGCTCAGGCCTTCAGTGGTGAAGGGCTCCCAGCCGTTGCCCGCAACCATTTTGATGGGCGGCGCATATACGTTCGAACGTTTGACGCTTGCCGCGCGCTGTTCTTCGGCTGCAATGATCTCTTGCGCGGACTGACCGTTGGGAAGGCTGCCATCTTCACAGGGCAGAGCCAGAACAAGGCCGGGTTCCAGAGCGTTCGGGTTGGTGATGATGTTGCGGTTCGCGTTGAAGATCGGCTGGTAGTTCGATGTGCCATAGGCTGCGATTGCAATGGTCGCCATCGTGTCGCCATCGGAAACGGTGTAGTTTGTGCAGGCTTCCTGTGCCGCGGCGGCTCCGGCGCTCAGGGCAGTGACGGCGGTGGCCGACAGCGCAACTTTCTTCAGATCAATATTAAACATGTCCTCATCCTCCAGACATTATTGTTGTTAGGCCAATTGGGGCCTTAGCCATTTTCCATTTGATACCGCAGAGCGTTTGACACGATGTCGCGCCACTCTCCGGATTGCTGCATGATCGCCAGACCCTGGTTGAGCGTCTCAAGGATCGCTTCCCCATCCGGATTATCTTTGTGGGTCATGACGTTAAGCGACTTGATCGCCGCAAGGTTGGGGTTTTCGATGATGCGGTGTTCGTATCCCAGGCGCGATATCGCCTCGACAGCCAGATGGGCTTCGATTGCCACGATATCTGCGCGGCCTTCCATAACTGCATGAAAACAGTCGTCAGGGGACACTGGGCGCAAAAGTGAGATTGCCGGTTCGTAAAGGCCAACCGCGTCCATGTGGGACAACGTCCAACCTTCGGGTCGGCAGATCGTGGTGCCGGCGAAATCAGCATAGGTCAGGGTCTGTTCATAGCCAGAACCTTCGCGTGCGAAATAGGTGTCGACCACTTCGTAGAATGGGTTCGAGAAGTCGTAGGTTTCGCAACGGCTGCGGTCTTTTTCCGACAAGGCCGCGGGTTCGTCGCAATTCGGTCGCGACCAAGGGAAGGTTGCGTCAAAGGCCAGTGTCGGCATCAGAAGGTCCAGATGCGAGGACCAGTCGTTGACGAACTGGATCTTGTATCCCTGTTCCGGCGCTGCACGTAGCATCGCGGTTTCCACAAGGTTTGTGTATAGCCCCCGATGCGGCAGAGCTTCGTCTGTGAAAGGTGCATAGTTGCCGCCGGTAATCAGCAACAGCTGACGGTCGCGAATTTCAGGCTGCTCGCTTTCATCCGCATCCCGGATCAGCGCGGCCGCTTCGGCGCGAGCGGCTTCAATTTCCTGGCGGGCTGCAGCTTTGGCTTCCAAAACTGCTTCCTGGCTGGCTTGCTCGGCTTCTGCTTCGGCTGCCGCGACGCGCGCTTCAGCTTCAGCAATGGCCTTTGCAGCACGTTCTTCTGCGGCCTTCACCAGTTCGGACGCCATCTCGGCGGCCATTGCCTCAGCCTCGGTTGCAGGGGGTGTGGGGGCCCGGCCTACATCTTCAAGACAAGGCAGGGTTAGTACGTCACCCACACGAATTACGTTCGGATTGTTCCCGATTACGTCGCGGTTGGCGTCAAAGATGATGCCAAAATCTTCGGTCGAATAAACTTGAATAGCCAGCTCGCGCAGACTGTCGCCGCGCTGAATTTCGTAAGTCGAGCACGCCTCTTGCGCCGAGACGGTGCCGGTCGCAGCCGCAAGAGCCAGGCTGGAGATGATCAGATGAGGTCTCATGTGTCCTGTCGCTTTGCCTTTAATCGTTTCTTGTCAGTTTCAGAACTGCGATGGACGCATTGTCCTGATCGGGGTCGTTTTTGTCGCGCAAGGCGCGCCACAGCGCGTCTGCGATATCTTGTGCCAAAGCCTTCGACTGCGTCTGCAGGATGTGCTCAATCTCGGGGTTGCTAAGATACTGAAGCCCATCACTGCCAGCGATCAGTACGTCCGATGTGGTCAGTTCCAGCGGGAGTTCAGGGCAATCCACTTTCGGGATAGCGGCACCCATGATGACCGAGGTCAATTGGTTCCGATCCGGGTGCGACAGCGCCTCTTCTCGGGTCAACTTGCCCTCGGCCTGTTGCGCGTCGATGATCGGCGCCATCGAGTGATCTTCGTTGACTTGCCGCAACATTCCGTCCCGAAACAAATACAAGGGGCTGTCGCCAATCGAGATCCAAAAAACCCGCTGTTCCAAAAGCAGGATGCCCAGCATGGTTGAACCCATGTTGAACCCCTCACCCTGTTCTTCGGAATGCTGTGCCACGGCGGCATTGGCCTGCATGGCGGCCAATGGCAACGCGTCGATCAGCGCACTCTCGGACGGTACGGTTTCTTCCAGTTCAGCGTCCAGCGCCTCGCGCCAGGCGGTTATGACAAGTTCTGATGCTACATCGCCCGCCGCGTGCCCTCCCATGCCATCGGCGACCACGATATACCCGGCTCCCGCTGCATCGAACATGCGGGCAGCGACCGCGTCTTCCTGCGATTCACGCCGACCCTGATCTAGGATCAGCGCAATGTCATATGCCGGGGTTGCCAGCATCTATCAGGCGTCCCGCCAGTCAAAGCCATCATCGCAGAAGGCCGCGAACCGAACTGAGGTTTCGCTGATGCGGATCAAGTCGCCGCTGTTCAGCGCTACGGTGCTAAGGACGGGCTTGCCGTTCAGGCGCACCAGATTGGCCTTGCCGCCATGACCCAGATAGCATTTGCGATCTTCGGGGTCATAGGCGATGACAGCGTGGTTGCTGCGGGAAATGCCGGTGTCGCCAAAGTCCAGCTGAATGGCCTGATCGTCGTTGCGCCCGATTTGCATCAGGCCCTCTGTCAGCGTTATGCAGGCTCCGCGTCCTGGGCCGGCCGTCACAACCAACCAACCAACCGGGAATGTTTGCTGCGCGCTTTCCGTCTTGGCCACTGGTTCGGATGTTTCCATCAGATCCTGCACATGCGTGTCGGCACGCTCAAAGCCCAAGAAGGTGGTTTTGACCCGTCCACGACGATCCGATTGTACCGCTTGCGGGGCGGGAGGTGTCTCAACCACCTCGGCTGTGGTTTCTTCTGACTGAGGCGCCAGAGGTCCATCGACCACTTCCGCGGTAACTTCTTCGATCTGGGCTGAGGGTTCCTCGGCAACGACTTCGATCACGGGTTCCGAAGTGGTGGCGTCGACCAGAACGACCTCGGTTTCGGCAATGGTTTCCTCGGTGGCGACGTGGAGCGTTACAATTGGGTCTTCTTCGACCTGTTCTGGCTCAATCTCGTCTGCAGGCTCGTGCGCTTCGGCAACAACTTCAGACAGGATTTTGTCATCCGAGGTGTCGGCCACGGGTTCATTCTCTGCGAACTCTGGCATGTCCTCTTCGGGAAGCAGATCTTCTGTGTCTTCGTAGCTACCCGATGACGGCATGTTGTTACCCGCCAGAGCGACTCGCAGCGCATTGAAATCCGCAATCGGTTCGGGTTTGTCAGCGCTGACCTCGGTAACCTCTTCGGTTTCGGGTTCTTTCGGCTTGCCGGCACCTTCTAGAAGCCGGCTCAGAGGGCTTTTGTATTTGAACATGGTGACGACACCTTTGCTTCTGTGCACGGGACTTCAGTCCCATGGGGCTGCTACTCACCTTCGCGCAGGTCTGCGCAATGGCACTGATGATTGGAAACCGTAGTCACTGTTACTTTCCGCGACGGGCCGGGCCCCGACAGAGATGTACGAACTTGCGCACGATCCTCAGCAAACACACACTGGCGGATACAAAACGAACCGGGTGAATTACTCCTGCGCTAGTTGCATGACGGCATCGGTTTGGGCTCCGTTGCGCAAAACGGTCAGGCGGGCTTGTGGTTGGTTCTCGGCGACCAGAGCCGTCAGCATTGCATCCAGGCTTTCAGGGCCATCCAACACATTTCCCGTCTGCGCTTCCGATACCAAAACATCGCCTTCGCGCAGTCCGCCTGCAGTGTCAGTCGGTACTGTCTTGACTATCGTTGACCACCCCTGGCCGTCTGAATTTCGGATTGTCAGGCCATAGCCGTTTTCCAGGCCGACCATGCGCATCGCCGGCAATGCCAGAAGGCCGTTCATCGCTCTTTTTTCACCCAGCGGACGATACCGAGCTGTGACGCGGATATAGCCATCGGGGTCGACGTTCAGGTCGTTCAACACCTGTGCTGCAAAACTTGCGTCGGACTGTACTGGCTCTCCGTTGAGGGTATAGATTGCGGCGCCACGTTCGACCCATTCGCCGATCACCGACATATCTTGTGTCGGGTCGATTCCAGTGACGGCGATTACATTGCCAGTCGAGACACGCCGTTTGGAAATCTGAAATGGGATTTCCACGTCCCAATGTGAAAAGGCGAATTGAACCTCGGCAAGAGTAATTGGGGTGTCATCCGCAGGGGCAGGGAGTTCGGCTGTCTGGGCTTCTGCCTCTTGTGTGACAGCCGGTTCAGCCAGGGTCTGCTCGACAGGTTCCGGCTCTGACTCCACCTGCTTGGGTGTTTCTTCGATCGCGACGTTGACTGCGTCGTCTGTTGTGGCTGGTTCTGCAACTTCGGCTTCATCTATAGCGGCGGGTTCCGGGATCTCGGCGGCCGCCTCAATCTTCGCGAGGGCGACCTCGGGGTCGGTTGGCTGTATTGCAGGCTCGTCTTTGCCCGACATTGCGAAATAGCCGCCCGCGGCTAGGGCAATAGCAACAACCGCAACACCGGCCATCATTTTAGCCCCGCCGCCTGAGCCGTTCTTTACGATCGTGTCAACTGCGACCGGAGGCTCCTCGGGTGCTTGAAAAGTCGCCAGTTCGTCCTCTTTCTTGTCTTCATGACCCAGGGCGATGTCAGGATTACCCGCAAGCAAGGCTGTCACGACAGCCTCGGCGTTTTCGCTTTCTGCTTTGACCCGAGCTTTTTCTGCCTCTTCGTCCAAACGATCCATCGCGACGATGACGGAAACAGGGCGATATTCAAACGTATCGAACATCACGCCGGGGCCGCGGAACATACGCAACCAGTCCAATGCCGTTTGCAGACGGTCTGTAGCGTGAACCTCCATCGCTTTGTCGATCGCTTCCAAGAAGCCGTCGGGATATCCCTTGTACCGTCCAGCCAGAGGAAGGTACGGATCTTTGGTGCCATTGTTGAATGCGTTCAACCGGGATTGCCCATCGACCGGACGCTCGCCACTGATCGCGTGATACAAAGTCGCCGCCAGTACATAGAGATCGCTGCTGGGGCCTTGTTCTGCCCCGCGTACGTAAAACTCATGCGGAGAGTAGCCGTCTTTGATCACCCGCAGTGTCAAAAGTGCAGCAGACTGGTTCGCGGCCTGCTCGCGGGCGGCGCCAAAATCGATCAGTTCAGGTTCACCGTTGCTGTCAATCAGGATGTTGTCGGGCGAGATGTCGCGATGCAACATTCCACTTTGGTGGATGAATGACACCGCCGACAACATTTTCTCGGTTACCTGAACAATAAAGTCAGGTCCGGCGTTGTTGTCGGGATTCTCGACGTAGTCCAGAAGATCGCAACCCTGGATGAAGTCCATTGCAATGTAGGCGGTGTCGTTGTCTTCGAACACCTGATGCACGTCGACAATATTGGGATGGACCAGCCGTGCGTGATTGCGGGCTTCCTGAATGAACAGATCAATGATTGCGCGCAAGTCTTCTTTTTGCCGGGGGTCGATGGGTTCGACCGCATCACCGTTACGCTGGCAAAGAGCGCCCGGATAGCATTCCTTGATCACGACCTCACGGTCCAGGCTGTTACGCGCCAAATATGTGATCCCAAAACCGCCATTGCTGAGAAACCGCAGGATCTCGTACTGGCCGCGCAATAGCTTTGCGCCCGGTTGCAGACCTTCAATTTTAGGTTCGTCGTGCGTCGCATCGACAGCCTGATTATGGCTCATTTCTTCCCGCCCATTCTAATCATTTTGCGGCCGCATTTTTGCTGAAACAGCGCGTCAACTCACAAACAAACACAACCGCAGGACAACTAAGAATGTTAGACGATTCAAATTTGACTTTATTGGGGCCGCCTCATGGCTTCACTGAGAACGGGAAGGTGCAATAATCAACATCTGGTGGTGCGCTAAGGCAGAAGTCTAAATGTTGATGTGTTGGTGCAAAAGAATGCGGACTGAAGGCCGGTTTTGGAATGATTGTTCACTGATTCCGAAACAATGAACGCATGATTCTTGACACGACGAATCGCAGCTTAAAGGCACAATCCTAACGTGATTGCGTTAAGTGCCGGTACGCGGTTGTGATGACTCAACCCGGCTGCCTGCCCAAGCGAGGTTATCGCTGAGCTGGGCCAGAATACTGACCGCATCCTTCAAAGGCGCATCGCCGCTTTCAAATTGCAGCAGCAACAGCAAATCCGTGGCTTTTTCGAATTCAGCTGGAATCCAATCGGCCTGCGGATCTATTTCTCCGCCCTGTTCCAAACGTTCGGCGAAATCCTCGACGATTTCTTGGCAACTGGTCAAAAAGGCCGTGGGTTCAATTTCGGAGGATTCTCGCAAGTCCTCATAGATACTGGCAATCGCGGCAAGCCAGTCTTCAAGGATCGGATTTTCCAGCGGTGGCAGCGCGGATTCCAGGACCGCCTGCATCTTGGCTGTGTCAGGCTGCGCTGGTTCGGGTTCGTCAATATCCAGCGTTTGCAGATAGGGTAAAAAGTCGTTTTCAAGATCTCTTTGCGCAGCGGAGATGTCATGCTGGCGGCGGTTTGACGCGATTTCCAATACCTGTTCGGCCAAGTTCTGCCCGCCGCAAGTTTCCCAAAGGGCGAAGTCTGGTTCGGGTTCCTGCGCCATGGCCCGTACTGCCACCGGCGTACCAATTGGCACCACCGAACGGAACGTTTCGCCGTTTTCCTTGTTCAATCGCGCAAGGACCCGGTCCAGCGCATCACGGACAGGTGGCAAATCGGCATGCGTTACGGCAAGCAAACTGTTAGCGCGCAGTTCCTGAGGAACCTGGGACCACAGATGGCGCTCGGTCTCACGCCAGGCGTGGGTCCCGTTGGTACACCAGATCGCGCAATCGACGAATTTCAACAAATCCAGTGTTGGCTTGTAACTGTCGTCCAATGCGCCGGTTCCAGGCAAATCAAACAACGAAATCTCCTGCAGGGCAGGGGTGTTAATCCCCACAGAGATAAAATCTGGATTTTCCTGAGCCGCCTTTTCCAGCGCAATACCGGAATACACTTTGGGTTCTTTGCCCCACCACCCCACTGTCGTTTCAGGAGTTTCGGAATAGGCAACGATCACCAGCGGCAGTTTCAGATGCTGCGGGCCGGTCGGAAGAATGTCGGCACCCGCCAGCATATTGGCAAGGCTGGATTTCCCGGCACCGAATTCTCCGGCGAAGCCGATATTGACCGCATTCGAAAGGCGCTCGGCATGGGCCAATGCGCGATTGCGCATGTCGTCCAGCTTGGCGTCAGTGGGAAGGTCTTCAGTCGCGGTCAGAAAGTGCTCAAGCTTACGCACTTCCTTCTCGGTTCCCGGAAATTCGATCATTCAGCTGCCTCAGGTAAAGTCTCGTTCGCGGCGTCAGCTCCGAAAACGGTGTCCAGTTCATCTGCAACACGGCGGGCGTTGTTATACGCCTCTTGCGCTTCGGCCTTGGCATTTGTTTCGCTTGAACCAGAGCGACTTTCAAGGTGCCCTGCCAAAAGTGCCATGTAATGATCCAAAACTGTGTTCAACCGCTCAAGCAAGTCACTGCGAGCAGTGTCGACCAGGTCATCCCCGATCATTTCAAATTCCTGAACGATCATGTTCTCAGCGCGGGTAACAACGCTTTTACGCGAAATCAGGCGCGACAGCCATGTCACGCGCAGCTCAACCGTAATTCCGCGTGTCAGCGCCGTTGTGTCAGGCCGGAACCACCGTACAGCGCTTGTGTTCATTCGGTTGTCGGTCTGATCCTGCCAACCGGGCAGGGCGCGCAAGGCGGCGTTGCTTTGCATGTCGATCGCGTATAATTCACTGAGCATTCGCTGGCGAATAACCTGAGTGGCGCCTTGGACAAGTTCGCGCATACGATCGCGCAGCGGGCCGAAATTCAGTTCCGTCTCGCCGCCCTTCGCCAGCAAGGGTGAATCCCCATTGGGTCCACGCACCACATCCGATACCGCTTCGGCCACTGTATCGTCCATGACACCGCGCAGATTGGCTAGAACTTCATCCATTCCGTCGATGATCTCAGACGTCTTGTCAGCCACTTTCGCACGCAACCCGGCCAGAGTTTTGTCGTTGTCATCTTCGCTTTCGGGTTTGCCAGAAATTTCTTCCTCGATGGCCCGCAGATGCGCACGAGACCGTTCCAACTCTCCCTTGGCGAAACTGTCCAAGTGTTGCCATGCCATACGAAGCTGTTCATCGCGCGGGCCGTGGGTCAAAGCGCTGGTGACGTGGCGACGCAGATCGGGAAGCCCGGATGCGATCATCGCAGCAAACCTCAGGACGCCTTCGCGGCTGATCGGACCGGGACCTTGTTTGATTTCTTCAACGCCGTCCAGATATTGCTTCATCTGTTCGGGATGGGCGCGAAGCCATGCAAGGACGTGGTCATGGTTGACGCCAGTATCGTCGCCCGTAAGCGCGTAGTGGGCCCACTGCGCACTGCCCATCAGCACATCGATGTCCGAATTGCCAAGCGCCTTGTCCAGCCCATCTATTACGTCGGCGCGCACCTTGACGGCATCCTCTGCACCACCGCCCAACTCGTCCACGCGGTTGATAAAGACTACGATTTGACCCAGTTCGAGCGCCTGCATCAAGCGGAACAATTTCAGGTCCGCCCGTGACAAGGCTTGGTGCGCCGACAATACGACAACGAAAAAGTCTGATTCTTTAAGGTACTGGCGAGAGATTTCTTCGCGGATCAGAAGCGGGTCGTTTACTCCGGGTGTGTCCGTGACTGTCAGCGGAAAAGGAAAATGGCCGATGTCAAAATAGACCTCAGCCTTTCGGGTAATGTCGCTGTATAGACCGCGGTCCGAGCCGGGGTCATGGTTCCCGTCGTCAGTCGGGTCGTCGCCTGCACAAACGTACCGCGCCAAATCGTCGGTCGTCAGATTATCGAGGTCGTGGTGCTGACCCAACAGGTCCTTGTAACTCATACCCAGACGCAGTTTGGCGCGCGCTTTCATCGCATCAACCTGCTCTTCGATCATCTCGCGCTTATAACTGTCCTCGTCATCGGGGAACATATTGCGCAGCTCTTCACCTTCGGCGATCAGAGATTGCCACTGCCGGTTGTCAAAGAAATGAAACTCGGCCCCTCTGGTGCGGCCCGAAGGATGCCCGAAATGCATGTCGGTAATGACCGTCGTCCAAGGATTCACATCCGAAGGCAGAAACTCTGCCTGACCGGTGAACCCGTTAATCAGCCGCGATTTGCCCGCTTTGATCTGCCCGACAAAGGCAATAGAGGGCTTGAGATCCGTAAGATCAGCGACAATACGGGAAATAAACTGACGTGTTTCTTCGTTGCTTAGACCTTTCAGATCTTCGGCAACCCTTATTAATTCGCGACGTTGATTTTCACTCATAACATTTACCCTGGTTACTCGAACTCACAGATTGAATTCGCCGAAAATTTGAACGTTTCAGGCCCGGTCATCTGCCTGAGCCTGTTAGAGACTTCCACAAGTTTACCGCGGCACCCAGTTTGCGGCTTTCATGGATCACAATAGCGGTCTGTTGACCATCTTTGAGCGCGGCCAGCGCAGTTCCCTTGCCGCCGGCTGGTCGCATTACGATCAACTGAGGACCGCGATCGTCATTTGTAGAATCCTCGCTCCAACCGACTAGGTCTTTGACGAATTGTTCCAAAACGGTTTGGTCGGCGTAGGCTGGCTGCCCTGATGCACAAACGCCGTCGGTGTGGACGTCGAACTTATCCCCGATATGGATACGGCCAAGCGCGAAAGATGCCGCGCCGTCAAAGAACCCGCTCGTAAGTACAGACTGTTCGTCGGCTGGCACGTCGTCTGTAGCGGGCTCTGGCACGATTGAAACGATCGGTTCAGATGGCAGTTCGACCTGAAAACAGGCTTTCGATATCTCGCTGAAAGTGATGCCGACGTCGTCGGCTTCTAGCACGGCGTCTGGTTGCAACGATATCAAACTCAGCGGTCCAGGAGCTGACGCGATATCCGTAACGATTTCGGCCAGTTTCTTAGCCAGTGTATCACGCGGTTGGGTTTCGAAGTCAGGGGCGATCCCGGTTCGAACGCGAAATACATCCGTCACCCTAGAGCTGTTCACTTCGATAGCCAGGCAATCGCCATTTGCCGCTGTAAACTCCAGACGGCGCGGTAGTATCGTTCCCCGAATGGTGCGCAGGACCTGATCGCGCCGGGTCTGCGCTGAATCACCTGTCAACGTAACGGCGGGGTTCTGGCGTGCCACGGACGAACGTCCAATATCCTCGAGCAGGTCGAGTATTTCCGCATCCATCATACTTTGACCTCCTCTGGTCTCGCTCAAACCGCCGCCGTAACCGGCGCGAGGCTTAGATGTGATTTTGTTAGGGCCAAACCGATATTGGCGCTGCTGCGGCAGATGTAGCAGACAACGTGATCCGGGTACGCAGGAGTGCGCAGGAAGATATTGATCCGGTCGCCAGCCAATACCGCGATTTCGCCAAAGCCCTCTTCCTGTGTGTCTTCCGTTCCAGTACTGCGCAAAAGTGCCTCAAACCCACGGACACCGCGCCCCTGAAACAGGTTGGCAACAGCAATTGCCAGAGTGTCCAGAACACTCTGGTCTTGCGGGTCGGGCGCATGAGCACCCAGCAACATGCCCGTTTCCATATCGACATACCCGGCTGCGATGCAGTCGGGTATGGTCTCGGTGGCTGTGATCAAAGCGGCTTCGATTTTCATCTTACGTACTGCTTTTCTATTTCAGAAACCTGTTACAATACATGCCACTCGGCCCCGCCGTTTTTGTTTGCCTCAGGCAATGGTGTCACCGTGGATTTGGTGCCGCGCGCAAAGTGTTCCGCCGCGATCTGATCGTATTCGTCCAGGAAAGACATGAACTTTTTTTTCAAACCTTCGGCGTCCTGCGGCAGCTCCTCATCTTCAGAGATCTCGCGCCACATGGCGGCGGCGCTGAGAGGAGAGCCCGCGGGAGCGTTCAGTACATCCTCCAGTCGCTCCTTGTGGACCGGTGGTTCCGACCCGTTCGGCAGCGAAACGACCTGCATATCGATCAACCCCGAGGTCTCGGGTTCTGGCTCGAACTCTTCGCTATGTTTCGCCTGCTCGGCCATGAGCGCCGTGATAGAAGAAACCGATGTTTCAGCGGGTGTTTCTTCTGCAACTTCCCGAGTATTTTCCGTCTGTTCAGGTGTCGCCGACAGTTTATCTTCAAGCGAAACCATAAAGGTGTCGGAAACGTCTTCATCCTGTTCAGCGTTTTCAGCCGCGACCTCTGCGACTAAGTCTTCGTCTTCGAAGTCCTCTTCATCCAACAGGTCATACTCATCTTCGTCGGACGTGTTTAGCGGTGCATCGGTCAGATTCAGCGTAGGGCTCGGCGACTCGCGGAAGAAAGCGCGCAGATCGTCCTCTTCTTCCTGCGTGTCCGCAATCGGTGCCGCGTCAACTGTACTGGTGGTCATCTCGGCCCTCAGGCGATCTGCCTCATCGGGCTCGATACGAGGAGCGCGTTCACTGTCGTCAGCGCGCAATTCCACGCGGGCAGGGCGCACGGGGAAACTGGTGACAACTTCGTCGCGATCCAGTTCGAATGGATCGACTTCCGGGTTCACCAACTGCAATGGAGAAGACTGGTCCTGCTGAATCTCGTCAACACGATCATGCAACGCCATGGGAGATAGGCTGTCGTCAATCTGGTACCGCGCCAGAAGATCGGCGCGATGGTCCATGATCTGTTCCGTAATCTCAAGGAAGCTGTCGACCATCTTGCCGCCGCCGCTGCGTGCCCAAAGCTCGGCATCGCCGCTTTTGTCGCGTGCGGTAATTGCATCACGAGCCGAGAACAAGATCGAGCGATTGAACAGATGCCCGGCCTCGCGATTGACGCGGCGCAGGACTTTTTGCCGATCCTTGGGGCCCAACACGTCGGCACGCGTCACCAACAGTAACGAGTTATTCTGAAGCCGTTCTGGCAACGCCACCCATGTTGCGCGTTCGGTCTCGCGCCAGGCCTGGGTCGCGTGGGTACACCACAACACACCATTGGCCTGACCAACGGCGCGCCGCCAGACATCGTCCGAGATTTTGGGGTCCGAGATACCGGGCGTGTCAATTAGATCAACGGCCTCCAGAATGTCAGCTTCAAGGAAAATCCGAATGAACTGAGCATCGTTCACTCCGACGGTTTCCAGTTGATCCAACGTGATATCATCGCGCGAGCCATCGTCGCGCTGAACGTAAGCAGATTGATCGCCCCAGCTGAACCAAACCGGCGGCAGTTGAGTTGCCGTCACCTGCGTTGGCAGCGTGTGCGACCGCAGTAGAAAGTTCATCAAGGTGGATTTGCCGGCGCTGAATTCGCCCATAAGAGCGAAGATAGGTTTGCGGCGGGACCATTGCTCGACGCGTTCCCATGCCTTGGATGAAACGAAGCGGGTTTGTGAATCTTTTGCCATGTCGCTACTTATGCTGCCTCGTTGCTAAGATCTTTCAGGATATCGCCCAGGATATCGTCCCGCGATTTCTGGGGCGCCCCACCCGCCAACAGTGCTGCGTTTGGATTTGGAACGGCTTCGGCCGAGGCCGAAATGCTCAGCAATGTCTCTTTCTGCTCACGCAAGAAGTCTGAAAGAACAGCACGGACATTTTCCAACACTGCAGCAACCTGGTTTTCTTCGATGTCTTTGGTGATCGAATTCGCCTCGGAAGCTATCAACCGCGTATAGTCCGCAGCATAGGCTTCGAACCCTTTACGACGCTGCCACCAACGACGCCACCATGTGCTTTGCAAATCCAGTGCGATGGTCCGGCCAATTCCCAATGGGGGCGGGACCCGTGGCACGATGGGGGCTTCGATGGCAAACTCGCCTAGATGATTGCCCAAGAGCTTCTGATACAGGGCTTCGACATCCGAGGCCGCGGTTGAGTACAGCGAACCGGCTTCCTTGCGCATCGAGCGTGCAAAGCTGAAATAGGCTGCTTTTTGCAAGGTGCGTAATCCTGCCGGATCATATTGCCACGTGCCTTCTTCTCCATTCTGCTCGAGATGAGAGATCAAAGAGTCCGTTGCACGTTTGACAAAATTGGATTCCGCCGACTTCAGACGTTCGATCACTTTGTCACGTAGTGACGTGGTCAGTTCCGCCACTTTCTTTTCGTATTGTTCGGTGATCTTTGCGATTGCCTCTTCGGTCGACACACCATCCAGGTCTCGGACAATGCCGTCGCTATTAGACAGGCTCTTGGCGACTGCAGTGGCGCGGATTTGGCTTGCAATATTGCGCGCCCTGTGGCGGACGCGCTCGAGAAGGCGGTTGCCCGCCCCCTCCGCGATCCGTTCATTCATGGCCAGCAAAAGGTCTGGCAAGCCCGAAAGCGCCCAGATTTTGTCGAGTGAGGGTGCCTGATCGCCAAACCCGGCGGCCAGATAGAAAGTGTTCAAAGCCTCGCGCGATTCCTCGGTCAGGATATCGGGATTCCCGGTGATCGCTGCCTCGGCCCAGAGCGCGCTGCCAAAAACGACGCTGGTGTTGGCGTCGATGTTGTTTTGCTTGAGCGTGTCTTGGATGCGATCTCGGATTTCCGGAACCTGATTTACAGGGTCCGCCAGTTCGTCAATTCGGTTGACGAAAAGGATAATCTGGCGGTTTTCAAACTGCGCGATAATGCGCATCAGCGCCATATCCATAGTTGTCAACGCCTGGCTTGCAGCCAGAACGACAACGCAGACTTCGGACCCCCGCAGGCTGCGCAGAGTGATCTGCTCGCGCACCATGAATGTATCGTTCACGCCGGGTGTGTCACAGAGCTTCAACGAAATTGGGTACTGCGGAATGTCCATGAACAGGTCAGCGGACTTGGTGACGTCGGCAAATCGTCCGGTTTTCGGATTGATGTCCGGATCATCCTCATCACCCAGACAGACATAGCGCTGGATAAGCTCTTCGTCGAAGTAGTCGTATTGGTGGCTTTGCCCCAGGATCAGGTCGAAATGCTTGCCCAAGCGTTCTTCTGACTTATCCTTCATCTCGCCGATTTGACGGCGGATATCGTCCATTTCGTCGTCTGCCCCAGCACGATTTGCCAGTTCGCCCAAACGACCACCACCGATCATCAGGTTGTCCCATTCTTCCTGCTCGAAGAACGTGAACTTGGACCGTGTATCGCCTTCGGTCCGGGTGTTTATGTTCAACGTCGTGACCACCGAGGTCCACGGGTTTACATCAGAGGGCAACAGGGCAGGGCGCCCGGCCAAAATGTTGACAATCGAAGACTTGCCCGCCTTAACCTGACCAACCAACGTAACGCTGGCAGTGAAATTTTCGATTTTAGTTTTCAGCGTGGCAAGCCGGGCGGTCGAGCGCGCGTCTGCCACCTCAGTCAGCTGGTCGATCTGCGTCGTCAGCGCGGACATGGCCGACGTCATAGGCGTCAGAGCTTCGTTGCCAACGGACAAAAGATGGTCATTGCGCGCCATAGTTCAGCCTCCGGTTCCGGTCGCGGCGATATGGTGTGGGACCTGATCGGGCTGGGTGCTGGTCAGCGTATCGATGCGTGCGATCAGGTTCAAAGCATTCCCCAGTATCGCCGCTTCGTCGACAGGGGTGATTGTTTCATAGGCTCCGGAATCGGCAAGCACTTCGATCGAGCTGAAACACTCACTGTTTTCCAGGCAGGCAAGACGACGGCCGGTCGGGAAACCTGCGGATTTGGTCTTAGGCAGAGGCATCCGGGAATTGGCTAACAGGTAGTGGCCACCCGAATGGGTCCGCAATGAGATACCAAACCCTGTGTCGGGATGATCTTTGGTCAGGGTTTTGAGTTCACCAAGAAAACTTTCGCGTGCAAGACCAACGGCGTCTTGCTCGGTAGCAGCAGAGTTCATCATGTTGGTCACAGTTACGACCCTTTTGTTGAAGTTGAGCTGGAAACTCGTATGTGGCCCAAAGGCAAAAAGACTCGGTAAGTCCTCAGCCCCCATCAACTACTGGCAAGGCGGTGTTATTTTGACGCGAATAAGATTTTTTGGCGTTTGAATTGTGGCGCAAATGTGGTGCGTGCATTTCGTGCGTAGGATTCTTTGAAAATCGTGGAATAAACCTTTGCTCTGGATGAAATTCCCTCTCGCACTTGCTTTCAAGCTTTGCTATTCACCCGATCACTCTGACAGGTTCTGTCTAGGATGCGGGTGTGGCGAAATTGGTAGACGCACCAGATTTAGGTTCTGGCGCCGCAAGGCGTGGGGGTTCAAGTCCCTCCACCCGCACCAAGTATAAATTGTAATCATTAATTAAATTAGTGTTTGTATAGTTTTGGCCCCCACTGTCGCCCCAGCTTTTCACACGCTAGGGGCTGAAAAACGGCGTCGATTTCTTCCACGTAATAGATCGGCCGGGCGCCGGCATGCGCGAAATGCGGCTTAATGAGATTCGCTTTCACCATCTCATGGAATTTGCGTCTGCCGAATGGCCAGTGGGTTGACCTAATGGCTTGAGTGCCTGCATCGAACTTAGCTTCGTCTGTGACTATCGGTGTCTGAATCGTCATCCTTCCCCTCCTGTGTTGGCTAGGGCGGCATCCATCGCCTTAGCGGCTCAAATGGTGGAGGGGCAGGGCGAATGAAGGACTTTGCCGAAGTTGTTGCCTCCTGGCCCACAGAGCTGGCAAAACTGGACCGCAGGGATCGCGCCATGATGACTACAAGGGCCTGTTTTGTGCTTGGTGATACCGAAAATTGGCTAAGGTCTCAGAACGTCCTTGCGCGCCTGTTGTCCGAAGAAGATTTGGCAGGATTGGCTTACATTTGCCTCAGATCGTTACCCACTGAGACCGCGTATGACGTAGCAGAAAGAGCCAACGGACACCACAGCGACTGGTTCCGCCATTGGACCTCAAGGTGCGTCAGAAGCGCTGAGTATCACGCTTCTATGGGCAGCTGGTGCCTCTGATACAGAGCTAAAGGCCGCAGCAATGGTTGCTGTAAAAAATGGCTCCAAGATCTCGTGGCGGCTTTGTGGGCTGGCTTAGAAAGAAGGGGCTGCTATGAACGCAAAGCACCAGATTTTGAACATGGCCGAAAGGTTGGCAACAACCAATGCTCAGGGTGTCGAGCGAGCTTTGGTAAAGAAAATGCTCGTCGGTTTGAGACGGGTTTTACCTGTTGCGGACAGGCAGCAATTCGACGGCAGGGCCGATATCAACTACTCCTGCGACTTTGTCGGGTGGGACAAGCGGTTACCGATTCCGATGACCTTGACCTGGAAAAAGTGGCCCGCCATTGGGGCCGTACGATGAGCCAGAAACTCGCTCATATCAAATCGACCCGAACTGTCCCATTGGCGCTGACATCAGACAGACACTCACATAGACTGAGCTCTGTTTGGGCCCATCCTCGTTTCAGTTGCTTTGAGCAAGGTAGGGTATTTGTGGCGACCCTAGTTTAGGACGTGTTCGCTTCCTCTCGCCAGATAGGCTTAATGATAGTTATGTTAAAAATCGTGACAACTCTGCTTGGCTCTACGTGTTACTGTTGACCGCTGATCTTTGATCAACCATCGTGTTTCATATTGATTTCAACATCATGTTAAACACCTGATTGGTTTGTTCTGGGTTCGTCTCATGTCCTTAAACTCACAGAAAAAATACATTTTGGACACGCATCGGGCGCGTGACCCTGAACAAACGCTCAGCTTGGTCAAGCCACACCTGAAGGCGATGGGTATTACGCGAGTGGCCAACCTGACAGGTCTGGATCGAATAGGCTTGCCGACGGTTATGGTGACGCGACCAAACTCTCGGTCGGTTGCAGTGTCTTTAGGAAAAGGCTTGTCGCTTAGCGCGGCCCGGGCTTCAGGCGTCATGGAGGCGATCGAGTCCTGGCATGCAGAACAGATTCAACTTCCGCAACAGTTGGCCCGTTACAATGATCTGATCCGGCGGGCCTTTATTATTGACATTGACGCCCTGCCCCGTGTGGCCGGAGGGCGTTTCGATCCAGATCAAGCTATTATGTGGGTTCAGGGCCATGAACTGAATACACAGTTAGACTGTTGGGTTCCTTTAGAGATGGTAGACACGGATTACACCAGTGCCCCAGTTGGAGGGCATTGCGCTTTTCCAAGAACCACCAATGGGCTGGCGTCTGGAAATACGGTGACCGAAGCAAGTTGCCATGCAATCTGTGAAGTGATTGAGAGAGACGCGACAACCCTCTGGCATCATATGGTAAATCCACATCGGATAGATGTCAGGACAATTGAAGACGACCGATGCCAACAGGCTCTGAACATGATCTCACATGCGGGGTTGGAGATTGGTCTTTGGGACACGACGTCTGATGTTGGCATCGCTTGTTTTCGCTGTGTGATCTGCGAACCAGAAGGTAAGACCGGCCATATTGGCATCGGAGATGGGTGTCACCCGGATCGTGCGATTGCACTTTTGCGCGCGGTGACCGAAGCTGCGCAGACACGTCTGACCTATATCTCTGGGGCACGGGATGATTTGGATCCGTCAGAGTTTACTGATCAGGCAAAAATTGATCGGAGCGCTTTTGTACAGAACCTGATCAAAGAAACCTCTCCGCTGCAGGATTTTTCAGAGTGCGCCACCTACTCAACCGATTCATTTGACGAAGATATAGAGTTGTTACTGAACCGTTTGCGCGAGGTTGGACTTGCTCAAACAGTAGTCGTCAATCTGTCTCGCTCAGAATTGGATATTTCGGTTGTCAGGGCGATTATTCCCGGTCTTGAGGCCCCGCATGATGACCCCGATTATGTTCCGGGGCGCCGTGCGAACGCTGTTGGCGGTGCCCAGGCATGAGTGTCGTTGTATTTGTCGGCCCCACTCTGCCCCATGAAAGGATAGCAGAGTATTTGGAGGCCACGATACTCCCTCCGGTTCGGCAGGGGGATGTTTATCGGGCCGCGCGCGACCGACCAAATGCTATCGGGATTATCGACGGATATTTCGAAGGGGTGCCGTCGGTTTGGCACAAGGAAATTCTTTGGGCTATGGAGCAGGGTATACCAGTCTTCGGAAGCGCCAGTATGGGTGCGCTCAGGGCTGCAGAGCTGTCGGACATGGGAATGATCGGTGTCGGGCAGATTTTCGAAGACTACCGCGCGGATGTTTTGCAGGACGATGATGAAGTTGCCGTCCTGCATGGACCAGCAGAGCTTGGATATCCTGCGCTTAGTGTCCCGATGGTGTCGGTGCGTGCGACGGTGGCAAAGGCGGTGGCCGACGGGCTGGTGTCTTTGGCGAATGCTGATGAAATGCTAGGCGTGGCAAAAAGCATTCATTACCAGCAAAGAAGCTGGGAAAGTATCTGCCAGGCCCTCAGTCATCTTAAGGGTATCGCCGACTTCCAAGCTTGGGTGCAAACCGGGCAGGTCGATGCGAAGGCTGAGGACGCTTGTGCAATGCTTCGACAGATGGCCGAACACTTGGCCAGATCTACCCCATCATTAGAAAACCCAATTCGAATGGAAAGGACGCTGGTTTGGAAGGGGTTGCGCGCCCGGGTTGATGGAGAAACAACCTACGGTCACGCGGTGTTGGATGAATTGCGCCTGAACCCTCAGCTTTTTTCCAGATTGCGCGAACGCGCCGCGCTAAGCCTATTGGCGCAGGAAGCGGATGTGCGTCCTGGAAACTCGCTAGACCGAGACGCGGTCATGCGCCAAATGTCGCTCCACCGGGCCAGCGTGGGTCTGCCACGTCATTCCGATTTAATGCGGTGGCTCGATGACAACGATCTAAGTCTTGATAGCTACGAGGCCATGCTGATCGATAATACTCGAATTGAAGGGGCGATTGCCGATAGAAAAAACCGGATTGAGGTTCAGCTCATTTCTGAACTATGCCGTGCCGGCCGTTATGCCGAGTTTCGCGACCGGGCAAAAGAAAAGGCAGCCTTATCCCTCTCGACCAGCCAAATGGCGAACGCCGAAAGGTTGTCGATGGTGTTGTGGTATTTTGAAACAATACTTGACCGGGACATACCGGATGATTTTGACTCATACGCAGTTTCATTGGGACTTCCCGATCGGGATGCCTTGTTCGATTTGATAGAAGCCGAGTTTTTATTTTGCCATAGGACCGATAGCTCGTCGCCTTCTGGCGCGTGACGGACCAGCGAACCAAGCGGGAGGGCGCATTATGAACTTACCCGAAGAAACGGAGAATGAGGAACCGGGCACTCGGTTTTTGCTTTTTCCACAGTCGCCTTTTCTCGAACCTGACGCGGAATTGGAACTGGTCGAGATATCTGCACCACAAGGCAGCATCGGTCCCGGACCTTCTGGTCCGCGTATGTACACGGTGAATCCGGTTGGTAAAACTACACCCTATGGTGCCATTGTTCCAGGTCCCAACGGACCGGGCATGTACCTACCCCCGTGGGATGGATATATACAACCGCCTGCAATGCCAGATGAACTGGGAAATTTCATCCATATCGACCCATCCGATCCGTCCTTCGAAGCGGCGCATCTTTTCGGTTCCGCTCATTTCACCATGGATGTGTGGCAAGGCTATTTCGACCGCCCCATCCCGTGGCATTTCGCGCGTGATTTCGACCGTTTGGAACTGTCTTTATTACCCAGCCTAGACAATGCTCATATTGGGTGGGGCTTTCTGGAAACCGGTGGAACACATGAGCACGGTAACGAATACCGCCCCTACAGTCTGAATTTCGATGTCGTGGCGCATGAAATTGGTCACGCCATAATTTATAGCGTGATTGGAATGCCCGCCGATGGCGACGCTTCGGGCGAGTATTACGGGTTTCATGAATCCGCCGCCGATCTGGTCGCGCTGTTGGCGTCTTTGCATTTTGGATCAGTTGTTGAAAAGCTGTTGGAAAACACTCGGGGCAATCTCTACACATTCAACCGATTGAATCGATTTGCAGAATTGTCCGAAAACGCGCAAATCAGAACGGCGGCTAATAACAGATCCCTCTCGGAATTTTCCTCGGGTTGGTCCAGCGAACATGCCCTTTCTGAGCCGTTGACCGGAGCAATGTTCGACATTTTCGTCGACATCTATCACGAACGCCTTTTGCTACACGGTCTGATTTCACCTGAGGAAGAGGATCTGTCGGACCAATTGGAAGACTCGCCCGATTACAGCGCTATCATGCAAAACGTTTTTGACAAGCGATACGCGGAAAACCCCGAGGGTTTCCGCGTTGCCCTACTTGAGGCGCGCGACTACTTGGGGACCTATTTAGCTGATACCTGGAGCCTATTGGATGCTGATACCCTCAGCTATTTTGGTGTCGAAAAAGCACTAGTTACTGTGGATCAGGAAATTACCGGCGGCGCATTCCGGCAAATAATAGAGGGTAATTTTCGGATGCGCGATATCGGTTTGACGACGGCAGGTCCGCGTTTGCCGAACCCAGACGAAGACAGTCATGCCAATTCGGTTCGAACTTTGGTGCCGGATACAGAGTGAGTAAGTTCTTTTTTTTCAATTCAAATTATGGCATTTAGGAATAGGATGATTTTTTGGATTTGTTGGCCCGTCTATAATTTGGGTCGTGGTGGAGGGCGAGGTGGTTGGTGCATCTCGACCGCAATTGGGAGATGAGTTTATGGCGGAGACATTACTCAGTTTTTCAGAAGTGTTGATTTACGGAAGAGTATTGGAAGACTTGAGCTATACGGCAAAGTCGAACAACGGCCAGGGCAACAACAAGCATCTGGAAAAGCAATTGGGCGATGAAGGAAACAACAAAGCACAATTCGCAAAAATTTATGGGTTTGCTTACGAAGGCACATATTATGACCTTCCCGAACCTGTGATTTTTCTAGTGCATGGTGACGGTAAGGAAGTTGCAAAAGCAAACGTTCCAGACGACAACGCATCACGGGCCCCGAAAAACCCGTCTATTGGTGGGGTTGCAGCCGCAGACTATCAGGTTGCTGATGACATACGTGTTTGGAACTACGACAAGTCCGATCAGACCATGCGCATGGATGTGATGGCTGGCCAGTTCGAGCAAGTCCTACTGGATATCTATTTCGGCTTCGATAGCCCGGCGATCAGTGGCGCAAAGGTATCTGGAGCCAAAGTGAGCGGGGCTAAGGTAAGCGGTGCCAAAGTATCAGGCGCAAAGGTTAGCGGCGCCAAAGTAAGTGGGGCCAAAGTCCGGGGCGGCGACTGAGGGTCGCTTACGATCAATGTAACGAGGGCGCGCTCGTCGCGCCCTTTTTCTTATTCAGAACCCGGCCTTTTTCAATCCTTCGACAAAATGCTGGGTATCGTCTTCCAAACGGTCGGGCATAACCTTGGCCCACCGTTGCAAAGAAAAATTTGGATGCGCCTCACGGTGTTTGTCAGCAATCAACCGGGCCATCTCCATATTGCCCAACTGGGCGTGACTCGCTGCAAGCATTCGTTGGCCTTCGGTTGGGTTGTTCATTTTGTTGACTGTTTCGATAACATCCTCGTAGCGGCGAAGGTTGTAATATGCCCCGCCAAGGTGCCACAGATATTGATCCGGGAAATACGGGTTCAGCCGCATTGCTTGTTGCAGATGGGTGATTGCTGTTTCGTTGTCGCCCGAATGCGCCAGCGCGTCGGCATAGTCCGAATGCATATCTGCATCATTTGGGTTCAGCGCCAAGGCGCGCTGGTATGACTGGATCGATGCATCGTGATCTTTGCGATACAGGTGGACATAACCCAGTTCGCCAAACCCACGCGCGTCAGTCGGGTCGAGCTCGATAGCACGTTGCGCAAATCTCAGAGCCTGATCCAACGCGGTGCTTGGGTCTTCTGTCCAGGAGTACCGCCAGTCTATATTCAGGGTGCGCGACAGCGCCGCGGCCGCGCGGGCATACCCTTCGTCGCGTTCCAGTGCCGATTGATAGAAGCTTTGCGCCTTGCGATTGTCGTTTCGCGTATACTTGAAGATGTGATGCTGCCCCTGAAGAACCGAGCTGTACGCTTCGAGGTCGGATGGCATCGCTTGGATCATTCGCTGCTTTTCATGGGACTCGATCATCACGGCGGTCGCTGCAACGATGCACTCGGTCACCTCGTCCAATATGTCGAAAATATCGTCGATTCTGCGGTCGAACCGTTCCGCCCAAATCGTCCGTTCGGTGGTGGCGTCCACCAGTTCCGCCGAAATGCGAATTCGACTGGCCGACCGGCGGACGCTGCCCCGCGCGATGTAGCGTACATTCAATCGCTGGGCGGCCTCTTTTGGAGGCATCGATTGTGCCTTGAAAAAGAAAGAGGAGTTTCGCGCGATTATGAAAAGGTTCCTGAACTTTGACAGATTCATGATGATGTCGTCGGTCATGCCTTCGGCAATCCAACTGTCGGATTCATCTCCGCCTTGGCTGCCGAAGGGAAGCACCGCAACGGACGGAGTGTCCGGTCGTTCTAGAACCTGACTCGTGGGCGTTTCCGGGCGCATGGTGCCGGCCATTGTCGCGCCTGCAACTTCGCTGCGCACACAATAGGTCGAGACAGGATTGAGTATGTTTTTTAACTGCTTGGGGCCCAGGAATTCGTAGCCGTACCGCAGCCTGTTGCAGACTTGGTCATAGACTGCAGAGCTGACGTAAACACGCTCGGGTTCTGCAATTTCCTGCAACCGCGCCGCGATATTGACATTGTCGCCGTGAATCCCGCGATCATCGATCAGAATTTCACCGAGATGAACGCCTGCGCGGAATTTGATTCGCTGATCATCTGTTCGAGTTTCGTTGTGTTGGCTTGCGATCCGATGCAGTTCGATGCCAAATTCAACTGCGCTTGTGGCCGTTTCAAATAAGGCAAGCAGCCCATCTCCACGTACTTCGACGACCCGCCCCTCATATTTTGCACAACATGTTTCAAGATGAGATAGTAACGATTTCAGAGCGTTATATGTGTCCAGCTCATTCTCGCTCATCAAGCGGGAATAGCCGACCACGTCGGCGAACAAAACAGCACCGAGCTTTTGCGTCATTGAAAAATTCGGACTAGAGGTATTCACAGGCAATACTCGTTTAATTGGTGCCAAATAGGCACCCGTTTCAACATATAGCAATTTTTAGTTTTTTCGACTGTCGGCTGTTTCTACCTTTCGCTGCCTGTTGCCAACCTGGGTGGCCATGACCAGTTTGATGAGGCCGATGCTCCCATTTCCACGACAGTATCCGTGGATAATTCCGAGGCGAGAACTTCTCTGTGCTGCATCCAGTAGTCCTTTAGGATGCCCACAACAATCATGTCGTGGAACTCTCCATCCGCAAACCAAGCTTGCCGCATTGTACCTTCGACCTGGCAGCCAATTCTACTGACAAGGTCACGGCTGCTGTGGTTGTCGGCGCGGTAATATGAAGTCAAGCGATTCAGGCCGAGTTGTCGGAACGCAAAGTCAACGATCATCGCGGTTGCTCGGATTCCAACTCCGTGTCGACGTGCGGACTTGTGTACAAACATTGCAACGACCGCGTCGCGATTGATATTCGAAATCCCCTCGAGACCAGCCATGCCCAAGGCTTCTTCTTCCTCGGACTCAACAATGAACCAGCATTTGCAGCCGGAACCTTCAGATGTGAAAGCATCTTTCCAACTGTCTTCAGTCTGGAGGCGGTTTTGGGGAATGCGGGATGTTCGATCAAACAGAGCGAGGTCTTCAATGTTTTGGAACCAAGGCGCGACGGTTTCTACATCAGCCCTTTCCAAAGGTCGAAGCCGAAACAGATTTTTCGATTTATCGGACACAGAAGCAATAACCTTTAACGTATAAAAACAACTATATCGGGAACAGTAGCACATTCCTTGCGCAATTTCTAAGTTTCATTGCGAAACTGGCAGCGATCGCCAGATCGATTCTTTAGTTTAAACTGCGTTTTGAAAATCCAAACGACATCCGGCCCGCCAAATTGGCGGGCCGGAAAAGTCACCGTGAGTGGATGGCTTTAGTCGTACAGAACGGCCGAGATTTTCGGATCATCCATGTTCGACGCGTCGTAGTAGTAGAAACCAGTGTCAATCAGGGCCGGGACTTCTTCACCATTCAGCGCGGAGACCGCTGCTTTTACAGTCTCGTAGCCGATGCCGACGGGATTTTGCGTGATCGCGCCAGCCATCAGGCCGCTTTTGATCGCATCCTTCTGCGCTTTGCCGCTGTCATAGCCAATGATGACCAGACCTTCGGTTCCCAGTTCCTGAACACCATTCACAACGCCAATGGCCGAACCTTCGTTGGTGCCAAAGATGCCGTCCAGATCAGGGTTGGCCGTCAGGATCGCTTTGGTAACTTCAGTCGACTTCAGGTGGTCGCCCTGACCGTATTGAACGGTGACAACTTCGATATCGGGATATTTTTCTTCGATACGGTTCACAAAGCCATCACGGCGGTCGATACCGGTCCGGCTGGTTTGGTCGTGTGCTACAACGGCGACTTTGCCTTTGCCGCCGATTTTCTCAGCCATTTTGTCGGCGGCCAGCCCGGCCGCAGCAAGATTGTCGGTGGTAGCTGTTGAAAGCGGGATGTCGCTGTCAACACCGCTGTCGAACGCGATGATCGGGATACCCTTGTCATTCGCCTGACGCAGCAGCGGGATAGCCGCCTGGCTGTCTAGTGCAGCAAAGCCGATGGCTTTGGGGTTGTTGGCCAGTGCAGCGGCCAGCATGTCGATCTGACGGTCCACCATGGTTTCGTTATCGGGGCCTTCAAAAGTAATTGTGACGTTGTATTCGTCTGCCGCCTGCTCGGCCCCGGATTTCACGGCCTGCCAGAACTGGTGCTGGAAACCTTTGGATACCAGCGGGATATAGATTTCCTCTGCAGTGGCCATCGAGGCCGGGGCTGCAAGGGTGGCAGCGCTCAGCGCCCCCAGAATGAAACGACGTGAAAACATGTTTTTCTCCTCCACAGTTGGTCGTTTGTTATTTGGTTTCTTCAGCCGGACTTTTTGTGCCGCGCCATGTCGGCATAGACCGCCAGAATGATGATTGCGCCGGTGACAACGGTTTGCCATTCCTGCGCCACGGACAGCACGCGCAGGCCGTTGGTCAGGACCGCCATGATCAGTGCGCCGATCAGCGTGCCTAGAATGGTACCGCGTCCACCCGACAGCGACGTGCCGCCGATCACCACGGCCGCGATGGCCTCAAGCTCGTATCCCAGACCCAGCGCAGGCTGCGCCGAGTTCAGGCGCGAGGCAATCAATATGCCGCCGATGCCGCAGATTGCGCCCGCCAGAGCGTAAATGCGCATCTTCCAAGCGTCGGTGTTCACACCGGACAAGCGAACTGCTTCTTCGTTCGAACCCAAGGCAAAGGTGTAGCGGCCAAGAACCGTCCGGCTCAGGATGTAAGACGCTGCAATCGCCACCAGGAACAGGATCAGCACGCCGTTCGGGATGGGCAGAGCCGGGAAAATCTCTCCGATCAGCGACCCGCGTGAGATCTGGTCAAAGCCCGGCGTGTCGTTGAAATAGATCGGCCGCGTACCCGAGATGACCAGCGACAGGCCTTTCAGGATCAGCATCATGCCAAGCGTGGCGATGAAAGGCGGGATCTTCATTTTGGCAACGAAAGTGCCCGAGCAAAGCCCACAGAACGCGCCCGCCGCGATGGCTGCCGCCACGCCCAGCAGCAGGGGCATCCCCAGATAGGTCAGCACCACGCCTGCGATCACGGCGCAAAAGGTCATCAGCGTGCCCACCGACAGGTCGATCCCCCCGGTGATGATCACCAGCGTTGCCGCCACTGCCAGCACCCCGTTGACCGAGGTCGCCTGCAAAATGGCGATCATGTTCGAGGTCTGCATGAAGTTTGGCGACGCGATCGAGAAGCCGATCAGCAGCGCGATCAAACTGGCGAATGCCAGTAGTTTTTGATACGCGCCGCTGTCGGACAGTCCCGCGAGTGGTTTCTTCTTTTCAACGTCTGTTGCCGTGGTCATTGTGGTGCCCCCGTTACCTGCATCGCCGCCGCACGTTGGGTGGCCAGATGCATGATGTCTTCCTGAGTGGTGTCTTTTCCGCCGGGCAGAATGCCGGTCAGTCGGCCTTCGCACATCACAGCGATGCGATGGCTCAGGCGCATGATCTCGGGTAGTTCCGACGAGATCACGATGATAGTCTTGCCCTGCTCTGCGAGTTCTTCGAGCAGCTTGTAAATCTCGGACTTCGCACCGATGTCGATGCCCCGCGTGGGTTCGTCAAAGATCAGGATATCGCAATCGCGCAGCAGCCATTTTGCAATCACAACCTTTTGCTGATTGCCCCCTGACAGCAGTCGGACCTCTTGCACGTCCGAGGGCGTGCGAATGCCCAGCTGTGCGATATATCCCTTGGCCGTGGTGCTGATTTCACCGTCATTCAACACCCCTCCGGTGCCGGTGAACAGATCCATCGAAGCCAGCGCGATATTGTCGCGCACGTTCATGCCGGTGGCCAGCCCGAAATGTTTGCGGTCCTCGGACAGATAACCGATGCCCGCAGTCACGGCATCCTTGGGCGACTTGATCGAAACCTCTTGGCCATGAACGCGGATCGTTCCGCTGTCCTTCACATCCGCGCCGAAGATCGCGCGCGCAACCTCGGTCCGACCGGCCCCCATCAGGCCCGCGAACCCAAGAATCTCGCCCTTCTGGACCGAGAAGCTGACATCCTTGATCTCTTTGCCGCGATTTAGACCGGACACCTCAAGCGAAACTTCGGCGTCGCCAAGATCGGGCACGTCCAGAGGTTTCTCGTTCACCTCACGCCCCACCATCATGGCGATGATCTGGCTGATTGGTGTCTCAGCCGCGCCTACGGTGCCCACATATTCGCCATCGCGCATCACGGTGACGCGGTCGGCGATTTGCTTAAGCTCGTCCATTTTGTGACTGATATAGACGATGCCCACGCCTTCGGCCTTGAGGCGGCGAATGATTACGAACAGCTCGGCGATCTCGGCATCGTTCAGGGCCGCTGTGGGTTCGTCCATGATAAGAACCTTGGACCGGAAAGACAGCGCCTTGGCAATCTCGACCATCTGCTGTTTCGCAATGGTCAAGCTGCCTACCAATGTCTTTGGATCCAGCGACAGGTTCATCGAGGCGAAAATCTCGGCCGTCTGTGCGTTTAGCGCGGCCTCGTCCAATCGACCAAAGCTCTTGCGGGGCTCCCGACCGATAAAGATGTTCTGCGCTACGGTCAGATCATTCATCAGGCTCAGTTCCTGATGGATGATACCGATGCCCAGATCCTGCGCTTCGCCGGGCGTGGTCGGGCTGACCGACTTGCCTTCGATCACCAGATCACCACCGTCGCGCTGATAAATCCCCGACAGGATCTTCATCAGCGTGCTTTTCCCGGCACCGTTCTCGCCCATAAGTGCGTGAACCTCGCCCGAAAACAGATCGAACTGCACCGTTTTCAGCGCGTGCACGCCGGGGAAATACTTTTCGATCCCCGTCATGTCGACCAGTTTTGTCATGTTCCCTCCCATGCTACCCTCATCCCCCAGGGTGCGTAATTACATTACCGCGCCGATCTGCCAGGGGACAAACTCGACCCCCCCAAATCCAAGCTCTTCGCTTTTGGTTTTCTCGCCTGAGGCAACGCGGATCAGAATTTCGAACAATTCTTCTCCTTTCGCCTCGATGCTGACACCATCGGTGACGATGTCACCGCAGTTCAGGTCCATATCGTCGGCCATCCGTGCGTACATCTCAGAGTTCGTTGCCAGCTTGACGCAAGGCGTCGGCTGATAGCCCGAGACCGAACCCCGCCCGGTGGTGAAAACGATCAGGTTCGCGCCTGAGGCCACCTGCCCCGTCACCGAACACGGGTCGAAACCTGGGCTGTCCATGAAGACAAAGCCCTTCTTGTCCACGATCTCGCCAAACTTATAGACGTCCCGCATAGGAGCAGTGCCGCCTTTGGCAACCGCGCCCAGAGATTTCTCGAGGATGGTTGTCAGTCCACCGCGCTTGTTGCCGGGGCTTGGATTGTTGTCCATCTCGCCGCCGTTGCGTTCGGTGTAGTCTTCCCACCACTGGATGCGCTCGATCAGCTTGGCGCCAACTTCGGGCGTTTCGGCGCGGCGAGTCAAAAGATGCTCGGCGCCGTATACTTCGGACGTTTCCGACAGGATTGTCGTTCCGCCGTGACGCACCAGCAGGTCGGATGCATATCCCAATGCAGGGTTTGCAGTGATGCCCGAATACCCGTCCGAGCCTCCGCATTGCATCCCTACCGTAATTTCGCTGATTGGCGCGGGTTCGCGCGTCACTTGATTGGCAAGTTCGGCAATACCCTTGATCTCGGCCAAGCCTCGGTCAATCGTGCGCCGCGTTCCGCCTTCGTTTTGAATAGTCATATAGCGCAGAGCACCATCGGGGCGGATCGGACGACCCCCCACCAGATCGGCCACCTGCATAACTTCGCATCCCAAACCGATCAGAAGAATACCCGCAAAGTTAGGATGCTGCGCATAGCCCGCAAGAGTGCGGAACAAGGTCGCGTACCCTTCATCCTTACCGGACATCCCGCAGCCTGTGCCGTGCACAATCGGGACCACGCCGTCTACATTGGGAAACTCGTCAAGCATTCCGGATTTCTCGGCTGCCTCGGCGATGAACCGTGCAACCGAGCCCGAGCAGTTCACCGTGGTCAGAATCCCGATGTAATTCCGTGTTCCCACTTTGCCATCCGCGCGGTGGTAGCCCAAAAAAGTCCGCTCTTCCGCAATTGCGGGTAACGCGGAGTTTGCGGACGCGTAGGCATAATCCTGTTGATGCGCGCCCATGCCCAGGTTGTGGACGTGAATATGGTCACCGGGCGCAATATCCGATTTCGCCTGACCAATGATCTGACCATAGCGGATCACGTTCTGCCCTTTGGAAATTGGCGCAACCGCGATTTTATGGCCTCGCGAAATCTGAGAGACCAACGGAACCGGCACGTCATTGGGCTGCTCGCCTGCTTGCAGTTCACGCAGTGCGATAACGACATTGTCATCGGGGCTCAGCTTCACCGTATCGCGAGTCGGGGGCGTGAAAGCCTTTATTTCTTGATCTGCTTGCATCGTTTTCCTGCTTGCTTGCCAGTGATTGCTAAACTGCGATCACATACTTGTCAACTAACATGTTAGTATGCTAGATCAACTTTCATGAATAAGCCACAAGATATCGACGCGACGCTTTTGCGTGACATTTCATCGACCGAAGGTTCGTTGGCCAACCGTGTTTATTTGTCTATCAAACGCGCAATCCTGTCTCTGGACTTTGCGCCCGGAGCGAACCTCAGGAAAGCGCCGATATGCGAACGGCTTGGCGTGTCCCGCGCGCCGGTTGCCGAAGCCATCGCGCGACTGGATGCAGAAGGGTTGGTGGACGTCGTTCCGCAATCCGGAACCCGAGTTTCTTATTTCTCGATGTCAGAGATACGCGAAGGCATGTTTCTGCGCGAAGCGTTAGAATTGGCGACAATTGCCAAAGTCGCCCGCGACCTAACCGAGGATCAGCGTCGCAGGTTAAGTCGCAACATGCGTTTGCAAGAGCTTCTGGTCGAGGATGAGGATATCTCGGGCTTTTATCAGGCCGATGAGGAATTTCATGCTCTGCTGATGGATTTCACGGGTTTCCACCGTTTGGCAGATGTTGCGCAGACCGTTTCCCTTCAGGTTAGCCGCGCACGTATGCTGCTGCTGCCGACGCCAGGCCGGATCGTTGAAACGCTTGATGAGCACCGGTCGATATTCAACGCAATAGTAGAGCGCGATGAAGACATGGCGCAGCAGGCCATGCGCCGCCATATGGGCCAGCTCATGCCTCGGATCGAAGTCTTGCGTCAGGAAAAACCCCACCTTTTCAACTTATCGCTCCAAACCGAACGAGAGGCAGGATGACCGCTTCAACTACAGAATTACTGAACAACCGCACGGCGCGCCCTGTACCATTGACCCGCATGGGTTTCGGTGGCGCACCATTGGGGAACCTCTATCGTAAGGTTTCCGACGAAGACGCCCAAGCGGCCCTGCAGGCGGCCTATGATGCGGGTATCCGCTTTTTTGATACTGCACCGCAATACGGGCTTGGACGCTCCGAGCAACGCTTTGGCGAAGCAATCGCCCGCTTTGGACGCGAAAATATCCAGCTGTCGACCAAGATCGGGCGACTTCTGCTGGATTGTGAACCGCATGAAGTGACCCCTGAGGCTTTTGTTGACGTGCCGCAAAAGCGGATCGTATTTGACTATACCTATGACGGAGTGATGCGTTCCTACGAGGCCAGCCGCGAACGGATCGGGGTGGCCAACGCGGATATTCTGCTGATCCATGACGTCTGCGTTTTCAGCCAGGGCAGTCAGGAGCTGTCCGATGCCAAGGTGCGCGAGCTGTTTGACGGCGGCGGCTACAAAGCGCTGGTAGAGCTGCGTGACGCCGGTGAAATCGCAGCCATCGGAGCGGGCGTGAACGAATGGCAAGTTTGCGAAAAACTACTTGGTCTGGGCGATTTCGATGGCTTCCTTCTGGCGGGGCGCTACACCCTGTTGGAACAAGAGGCGCTGGACAGCTTTTTGCCGCTTTGTGAAAAGCGTGACGTAGGAATTATCCTGGGCGGTCCCTACAATTCGGGGATTCTGGCAACCGGTGCAGTGCCGGGCGCAAAATACAACTACGATGATGCGCCAGAGGAGATTTTGCAGCGCGTCCGCAACATCGAAGCTTTATGTCAGGCGCACAAGACACCTCTGATCGCGGCGGCATTACAGTTCGTGTTGGGGCATCCGTCCGTCAAAACTGTGATCCCGGGCGCGGTAAACGCCGCAGAGGTGCAGGCCAATGTCGCGTTGTTAGATCGCGAGATTCCTGCCGGCCTTTGGTCCGACCTGCGGGGCGAAGGGCTGATCCGGCCTGATGCCCCGCTTCCTTCGGAGGCCGCCGATGCTGCGTGACATCGACCCGATCCTGTCACCCGAATTGCTGCACACCTTGCGTGCGATGGGCCATGGCGATGAAATCGTGATCGCGGACGCCAATTTTCCGGGAACGAGTACAGGAACGCTCTGCATTCGGGCCGACGGATCGTCGGTCAGTGAGATCCTGCGCGCAGTTTTGTCGGTGATGCCACTGGACAATTTTGTGCCGGACCCAGCACTGACGATGCAGGTGGTCGGAGACCCCGATGCTGTGCCAGAGGCGGTCGCGGATTTTCAGCAGATCATCAATGAAACGGCAGACAACCCGGCAGTGGTGCAGGGTCTTGAACGCTTCGCGTTCTATGATCGCGCCGCAACAGCTTTTGCCGTTGTTCAGACAGGTGAGCGCAGGTTGTATGGCAACATCATCCTGAAAAAGGGTGTGATTGGATGAAGATCGACGCGCACCAGCATTTCTGGGCTTTGGCTCGGGGCGATTATGGTTGGCTCACTTCGGAACTGGCCGCGATTTGTCGGGACTTTGGTCCGTCAGACCTAGCCCCTTTGATCGAAGCGGCTGGGATCGAGGGGACCGTTCTTGTACAGGCGGCGCCGACTGTGGCCGAGACGGAATATATGTTGTCTCTGGCGGACCACACGCCTTTTGTCAAAGGGGTAGTCGGGTGGGTCGACTTCGAAGCGGAGGACGTGGCCGATCAGATCAAGGCGCTGTCCGCGCATCCGGCGCTTGTCGGTTTGCGGCCGATGATTCAGGACATAGCTGATCCCATTTGGATGTTGGACGACGCATTGTCTGCTGCGTTTTTGGCCATTCAGCAGAACGACCTGACATTTGACGCACTGACTTTGCCCCAACATCTGGCCCCTCTGCGTCAGTTGCTGGCGCGCCATCCCGAGATGCGCGTGGTCATCGACCACGGCTCAAAGCCTTTGATAAGCGATGGTGTGATCGACGGATGGGCTCAGGATATGGCGACCTTGGCGCAGGAAACCTCGGTCTATTGCAAATTGTCCGGCCTTGTGACCGAAGCAGCTGCGGATTGGAGCACTGACGACTTGCGCCCGTATGTCCAGCACCTCTTGGACACGTTCGGCCCGGAACGCCTGATCTGGGGCAGCGACTGGCCAGTTTGTACCTTGGCAAGCACATATCAGCGCTGGTTGGACACCACCGACACACTTCTGAGCGATCTCTCGGAAAACGAACGCAATGCGGTTCTGGGCGGTAATGCCGCCCGTGCCTATAACCTCAGGGACTGAAATGACTTCTCCTAAACTGGATTCAGACGGGCTGTGGCTCGGGCGTGTTGAACGCCCCGGTGTTGGCCCTGCTGTCGTAACCCTGCGCGATGGTCAGGTTGTCGACATCACCTCGAAAACTGCACCGACCGTGCGCGACATCCTCGAAATGGACGATGCCGCGGGGTACGTGCGCTCGGCTTCGGGCGAGACGCTCGGGCCGCTAGATGGGGAACATCAATGGCTGGCGCCTTGTGACCTGCAGGCGGTGAAAGCCTGTGGTGTCACGTTCGCCGGCTCTATGGTTGAACGTGTCATCGAAGAGCAGGCAGCCGGCGACCCGGCCAAGGCCGAAGCCATCCGCAAGCGCATTGGTGCCCGTATTGGTGACAGCCTGTCCAATATCGTGCCCGGTTCGGAAGATGCGGCACAGGTAAAGGCGGCGCTTATCTCGGAAGGTCTGTGGAGCCAGTATCTGGAAGTTGGCATCGGGCCAGACGCCGAAGTGTTTTCCAAGGCGCAGGTACTGTCCTCGGTTGGATTCGGTGCGGATGTTGGGCTCCACCCAATTTCGACGTGGAACAACCCCGAGCCCGAAGTCGTGCTGGCTGTGACGTCCAAGGGTGAAATCAAGGGGGCGACGCTGGGCAATGATGTGAACTTGCGCGACGTTGAGGGGCGCTCAGCCTTGCTGCTGAGCAAAGCCAAGGACAACAACGCCTCTTGCGCCATCGGACCCATGATCCGCCTGTTCGACGACAACTTTGATCTGGACGACGTGCGCAATGCCGAATTGACCCTGACTGTAACCGGCCCGGATGGGTTTGTGCTGAACGGAAATTCGTCGATGTCCCAAATCAGCCGTGATCCCGCGGATCTGGTGAAGCAAACCGTCGGGCGTCATCACCAATATCCGGACGGGTTCATGCTGTTCCTCGGAACGCTTTTCGCTCCGACGCAGGATCGTGACACTCCGGGTGGCGGGTTCACTCACAAGATCGGTGACGCTGTCACGATTGCAAACGACAAACTGGGCGCTCTGACCAATACGGTGCGCCTGTCGACGGAATGCCCGGAATGGACGTTCGGGGCGTCTCATCTGATGCGAAACCTGGCCCAACGCGGGCTGATTTAAGGAAAATTTGAACATGTTGACCGGAAAACACCTGATCGCGGGCGAATGGGTCGCGACCGACGCTCCTTTTACCTCGGAACCGGCGCACGGGCCCAGCCACGACTTTTGCGTGGGCACGCCTGCGTTGGTTGATGCAGCCGTCGAAGCCGCTGAAGAGGCATTTGCCAGCTTTGGTTGGTCTTCGCGTGCGGATCGCGCCGCGTTGCTGCGCAAAATCGCTGATGAGATCGACGCCCGCGGCGATGCCATCACCGAAATCGGAACGCAAGAAACCGGCCTGCCCGAGGCGCGTCTGCAGGGTGAGCGTGGCCGCACCGTCGGCCAGCTGCGCCTGTTCGCAGATCATATCGAAAAGGGCGACTATCTGGACCTGCGCCACGACCCGGCTATGCCGGACCGCGCGCCCCTGCCCCGCCCCGATCTGAAGATGATCCAACGCCCGCTGGGCCCCGTCGCCGTGTTCGGCGCATCGAATTTCCCGCTGGCGTTCTCGGTCGCGGGTGGGGATACCGCTGCGGCGCTGGCCGCGGGTTGTCCGGTGGTGGTCAAGGGCCATTCGGCGCACCCCGGCACGGGTGAGATCGTGGCGCAGGCCATTGATGCCGCGATCAAGGCGACCGGTGTGCATCCGGGTGTGTTCTCGCTGGTTCAAGGCGGTAAGCGCGATGTGGGCACTCGTTTGGTGCAGCACCCTCTAATCCGGGCCGTGGGTTTTACCGGCAGCCTTGGCGGTGGTCGTGCCCTATTCGACCTGTGCGCGCAACGCGATGAGCCGATCCCTTTCTTTGGTGAGCTGGGCTCGGTCAATCCGATGTTCATCCTGCCTCAGGCCGCCGCTGCGCGCGGGGCCGAGATCGGGACGGGTTGGTCGGGTTCACTGACCATGGGTGCGGGGCAGTTCTGCACCAATCCGGGTATTGCCGTTGTGATCGACGGGCCGGACGCGGATGCGTTCCAATCGGCGGCTGAAACCGGCCTGTCCGCTGTTGCCAACCAGACCATGCTGACCGACGGGATTGCCGCCGCGTATCGCGATGGCGTATCGCGCGTTGCGTCCGGCACCGGCGTGACTCAGATCATTGGCACCAGTTGCGAAACCCGCGACGCGGCACCCTATCTGTTTACCGTCTCGGGCGACGATTGGCTGGCCGACCACAAGCTGCAGGAAGAGGTCTTTGGCCCTCTGGGTATAGTTGTACGTGTTCGCGATGCCGACCAGATGCTGCAGGTGGCGCGCGCCATCGAAGGTCAGTTGACTTGTACCCTGCATTTGGACGCGGGTGATACGGCCGACGCACAGGCGTTGCTGCCGTTGCTAGAGCGTAAAGCAGGGCGTCTGCTGGCCAACAGCTTCCCTACCGGGGTCGAGGTGTGTGATACCATGGTGCATGGTGGCCCCTACCCCGCGTCGACCAATTTTGGTGCAACTTCTGTGGGCACGCTGTCGATCCGTCGCTTCCTGCGTCCGGTCTGCTATCAGGATATTCCTGTCGCGCTTTTGCCCGAGCAGATGTAACCGAAGGCGAGTCCGCCCGCTCCCATTTATGATGTATGTGGCAACCCATCTTTCGGGTGCCGCGGTCATCGGGGGCGGGTAATCACAGTTTAAAAGGATGGTGGA
>NZ_WQDY01000005.1 GCF_013033355.1 Ruegeria lacuscaerulensis | reverse complement strand
TGGGCCCCAAGGTCCAGGCTGCACAAGACTTTGTGCGATCCTCGGGCGGTCGCGCGATCATTTGCGCCCTCGCAGATGTCCCTGCGGCAGTGCGTGGAGAAAAAGGAACAACGGTTTCTGAGAGCGCGGGAGAGACCAAGTTTCACTGATACAATGGGCCGGACAAGAAAGTTCTGCTCGAAGCCTTCTTTGTTGTGAACATGTCCCTCTGAGCTGATCCACTAAAGTGGTTCCTAAGAAATACAGTTCCGTCTTCCAGATGCCGACTATTGAAGTGCCAAAAACTCAACAGATTAGCAGGGTCGGCTATAGCTTGTAGCTGGCTTGAATGGCGCTGGAATTAAGCGACTTAACAGTCGTTCCTTTCAAGAGGATGGATTGGCAGACGGGAATGCATGGCTGGCAATTGTATTTAACACTCGCCCTCAAGCTATTAATGTGAGGCATACCACTGCCTGCACAATTAGCACTTCGCAAATTGGTTTCCAAGATTTCCAGAGCTTAGAAAAAGTTATTTTGGGCTGAAGGAAACTGCGTTCATTTCAAAACTGAAATGGTTGTCCAATCATCATCTGCAGCCTAACACCTTCGTCGGAAAATGCGGTATCTGCTCTGACTACAAAGCCTTGAACCCATGCGCGCAACCCAATACCAGCGCTCCATTTCATGTCAGAATGCAGTTCGCCAAGATCGTAACTGCCTGCGACGCGGCCCATCTCACCAAATGGAACAACCTGCACCCACTCAACACCCAGCAATTCTTGGGCGGCGGGCCATTGGTTGAATGGGTTCCAATACGGGGTCATGCGAAGTTCCGCAGAATAGTAGATGGCAGAACGATCATTGAATCTCTCTTCCGGAAAGCCGCGCATACGAAACAAACCTCCAAGCGTGGCTCCAGTGTAAGGAGGAGGACGATTGGAGATAACTCCACCATTTTCACTCCATGACGGTGTGTCTGCAGTCCAGAAATCGAATGCAAGCACACGACTACGAAACCACGCAGACTCACCAAAATCGTGATAGGCATCAAATTCAGCCTGCATCACAGTCCAGGAATCTGTGCTGTCAAACCAGCCGAAATCCCTTGAGTATTGCAGCTTGAGGCCAACGCCTTTCGTGGGGTTCACCGGAAAGTCACGGTTATCCCAGAAGTAGACGAAATCAAGACCATTCGTTCGTAACTCGCCGTCGAAATCATCTCCGTCGCTCACCAACGCTCTGTGAAACGGCCTTATCTCAAAAAAGCTTCGCCCACTTTCAAATGGGTTCAGAGACGATCCACCTGTCGCGCCGGAAACCAGGAAGCCGTCGCGTATACTGTAGTCAGGAACAACTTGATTGCGACCGTGACCTATCGGCAAAAGATACTTGAACCGGACTCGCGAAAACACGTCCGAACCGCTTCCTGTGACAAAGTTGTCTTTGTTCGAGTCATTCGTTCCAGCTCGCTCCCCTGCGAAATCCGGATTGCCGTCTACATATGTGTCTGCGTCGTTGTAATAACCGAGAGAAAATATGGGATCGATAAAGAGGCGCTTCCATCGAGGGACCTGTAAGTCTTCCGCAGCAAGAAAACCTGTTGCTGAGCCAGTGTCACCAGCAATAATTGTGCCAAGTATCCTAGCCTGAGGTTGCAGGTAACCTACCCGTCCTTCTACCCAGCCTGCGCTCAGACCAAATGTTTCATTATAAAAGGCAAATGGAAGGCTGAGTCTGAGACCGGAATAGTCCTCAACTTCCTCAGCCAACACCGAAGGCGTTAAAGCGCTAAACATAAGAAACAAGGCCAAAAGTTGCATGGCGACCGCGTTCGGTCTGCAATCGCGTGGCTTTGGCACCTCAGAAATCAAGTCTAAAGCCCCCTTTTCATTCGTATTTTAGAATATAAAAGGTCGAAAGATTTTGATAATGATTTTAAGCGCTACCGGTAAAAGAATGTTTCGGTGTGACAACTCAAAAACTGACGAATGCCACTTCGCGATACGCAGAAAGTTGGTTCTGGAAAAATAAGCCGCACTCGAAATCTTTGGGTTACCGCCTTCGACCTTTAAAATCATGTGCCGCGCGCGGACCTCTGTGCGAAGCAACTTTTGCCTTGGCGGCACCGGTACAAGAAACGGCAAAGGAGAAAGTCTCGTGATTGGTCAATTGTTGCTGGGCTCAGTTATCACGCTGTTCTCAATTATGACAGGCGCGATAATGTGGGGCGTTCTCAACGAAGTACTTGAAAAAATGGAGCCGTGGCTTCGCCATTCGGACAACCGATTTATGTCATTCGTGGTAGTATTGATCATGGTCGTGGTTTGCATAATGAGCGTGACCACATTTGGCGTTTGGTTGTGGGCCCCAGTTTTTTTTGAAGATGTCAGTATTCAGCACGCTGGAAGAGGCGGTGTACTACTCATTGGTAGCATATACGACCTTGGGTATTGGCGATGTAGTCGTCCCACAGCACCAGAGGTTGCTTGGCGGGATGACTGGTGCAAACGGTTTTTTCATGTTTGGTTTGATGACGGCAATGCTCACCGACATTTTTCGCCACGTGGGAAGGATGCAGCGCGGCTTGAAAGACTAGTAAATTGCTGTTGGGGGCCAGCAGGAGTTTTCCCAACTCGATAAACTCTGCTGCTAAATGTGTTTGAGCGACCTTCGATTGGGCTCGTTAACCCCCTCTTGGAACGTAGCTTGCCCGACTAACGCCGCTAAATAATAGGTCCGCGTCAGCATGAAGTGCCCAAATGATGATAGTAGCTTTACAGTTGAACTAAATTCGGGCACGACCTACACAGCAGATTGAGAAGAAAATGGATACACGTCTGTATCCCAGGAAAAAAGCAAAGCAAAATATCCGCTCAATCCGACAAGCGTCGTTGTAACGCCGAAGCCTTATCGAGATGATTTTTTGATGGCGTGTCGATAGCCGATACGATTGGTAACCAACGACGTTCTTCTCCGCTATCGCTTTGGCTGCATGGGTCGACTTCTGGCTATGAAACTCAATTGAGCCTGAATCTAAGGTAAGTTCGAGACGAACAATTGGATAATAAATGCATTGGCAATATCGACAAAAAAAGCTGAAACCAGCGGAAGTACAATGAAGGCAAGCGGAGACGGGCCATATTTATGCGTCACAGCCGTCATGTTGGCTATGGCCGTTGGTGTAGCTCCAAGAGCGAAACCAGCGAAACCTGCAGACATCACGCCAGCAAAATAGTTTCGCCCCATCGTTCGATAGACAACGAATATGATGAAAGCTGCCGCAGCCGCAGCTTGAAGCGTCATAGTGACGGCTAAAACACCAGCGGAACCCGCCAAAGTCCAAAGCTGCATACTCATTAGAGACATTGAAAGAAACACTGCTAACGAGAAGTCCTGTAATAGTTTCAACGAGGCGGTACCCGTTGGTGTCTTGATCTTCGGAAAAACTCTCGGCGTCAGGTTTGCAAGTAAAATACCGGAAAGAAGGCATGGCACGAAGAGCGGCAGGTTTGCTCCGGTTAATTCCAGCGACTCATCTGCAATGAAGCCAATCACAATTGCTAGATGCGTCCAAAGAATAGCTCTCATCATTCCAGGATTCGTCGGGCCACCGGTTGGATCAGTAGAAGCTATCACCTCAATAGCGTCTTGATTGGAACTGGAAATCGATGTTTTCTCTTTCGCGCTTGGTTCGAGCCGGTCACGCGCAATCAAGTAGCTGGCGATTGGTCCGCCAATTAGACTTGCCATTATTAATCCGATCGTTGCAGCGGCGATGCCAAGCTCCGCCGCCCCCGCTACAGCGTATTGCTCTTCAACAACTGGGCCCCACGCTATGGCTGTACCATGACCACCGATGAGAGACGTTGTCCCCATCATCACACCGGCCTGAGATGGCAAGCCAAATAGTGAAGCTCCGAGAATGCCTATTCCATTCTGGATAAACATATACCCAATGGTCAAAACAAGCATGAGGCCGAGAAGTGGGCCGCCTTTAACTAGGTCTGAGAACTTCGCATTAAGACCAATTGTGGTGAAGAAGTAGATCAGCAAAGAGTCGCGCGACGCCAGATCATAAACTACTTCTCGCCCAGTCACAGTTACCACGCCTAGTGTCACTAGTGCCGCCAGTAAGCCACCTGAAACCGGCTCGGGGATTGAGTACTTGCGCAAAAACCCAAACTGCTCTGTGAGCCTTGATCCTAGAAAGTACACAACGATGCCAAGAGTCACAGCAATAAAACTGTCCACCACGATCGGTTCTGCCATGAACAGACTCCTAACTTCGCCGCACCACCATGCGGTCTTGAACAAGCTGCACAGGTGCAACCGGAAATTATGGTCCGATGGTAGAGCATGATCGAACAAGGGTGCAACAAAACGATCCTGCTGCTAGACTGGGCCGATACTTACAAAAAAGCCAATTTATGAAGAATAGAAGGGCTATCAACGTGAAAAAATTGATCAAAAGCGCTATCAGCATCGCCCTTTGCAGTGTAGCTGGTGTTCCAGTTACAGCAGATGAAAAGACACATTCTTACTTATTCTTAGGCGAAGAGACGATCCTAACAGGCACCGAAAATTGTGTTTATGAAATAATGAAACAAGGTGTCGAAGTAGATGAAAACGAAAGTAGAGTATTCTATGAATTAGCGCAGGGAATTATCCTAGTTTATGCACATAAATACGTCCGCTATCGAACCACTGGAAAAGTACCGGATTCATACAGTGAAGAAGAAGCCGAAATTTTACAATCAGGTGAGATAGACGAATTTTTCGAACACTGCTTTAAGTGAACAAACGACGATCAACTAAAGTCTTGTGACAAAACTTTCTGTCTTATTAGGTGGGTGATCCTTTGGACGTGAAGCGGTATAAAAAACGGGCAATCCAATGGAGTGTGAAAGGATGTGTTCCGACTCAAAGCCCGTTTAGTATTTTTGCGGAACAGTATGTTTGAACGAAATGGACTTCGGAGCACCTTTCCTGTGTTCGCGGCGATTGGGCAATTCCGGAAGCACAAAGGGCTCTTCATTATACGGGATCGACTGAAGTAAGTGTGAAATGCAGTTCAGCCTTGCTAGGCGTTTGTTGTCTGCGGGAACGCGGAACCAAGGCGCATGTACACTGTCTGTCTCCGATATCATTCTCTCATATGCTTCTGTGTAGTCCCACCAACGTGCCCAGGACTCCACGTCCATCGGGCTTAGTTTCCAGTGTTTTCTAGGATCGATCATGCGGTCCTTGAAGCGCTCCTGCTGAACCTCTCTAGTAACATCAAAAAAATATTTCAAAAGTATGATACCTTCCCTGACAAGGTATCGCTCAAAACCGGGCGCATCGGTCAAAAAGTTCTCATATTCTTTGTTGGTACAGAAACCCATGACCCGTTCCACTCCCGCGCGATTGTACCAACTTCGGTCGAACAGGACGATTTCGCCTCCTGCAGGCAGATGTTCAAAATACCTCTGGACATAGACTTGGGACTTTTGTCGGTCGCTTGGTGCAGGAAGCGCAACGACCCGAAAAACTCGTGGGCTCACACGCTCGGTAATACGTTTGATGACGCCGCCTTTTCCTGCAGCGTCGCGCCCTTCGAATACTACAACAACTCTTGCTTTAGTGCGTTGCACCCATCCTTGGAGGTGGCAAAGCTCCACCTGCAATCTCTTCAATTCTGTCTCATAGGACTTCTTAGAGATTTTTTTCTTTGCCGCCACGTCCATTGCCCCCATTAAACAATTGTAGGTAATTGAGTTAGAGTTATTGTGAGTTCGTTTCCTGCAGTCTTTGCAACCACATAAGCGCTTAAGTCTACGAACAACCGACATCCTCTCGTTCAAGCTTTAAGGCGCTGCCAATCCAAACTATTAAACAACCTACGCGTCCAGAATTTCCGGCGCCTCAATTACTGGCCACCAGATATGCGTAGCAAGCCATTCGTAGTCGGCCCCGCCCACACCATTCGCACCAGTTGACTGCTTGTGTGCGGAAATTAGCTCTTGGCTAAATCGGTGCCCGCCTCGAACGAACTTTGTAAGTTCGCGATGCACAGTCCAGTTCAAAGCCAATCCCAACTCTGTGATTTGAAACCCATCGTCTACACGTTGCACGTTCGGGTTCGCCAGGAAAGTCAGCTGCCGTCTCACGCTTGTCTGAGGCAAATTAGTATATTTAGCCAAACCGCGAGTTGTCCACGGTTGAGGATGAATAACAAGTGCTTGATGCACCCTCTGCATAGGGGGCGGATACTTAAAATGATCAAACGTGACTTGCCAGCGGCGCCAAAGTCGTAACCGGTTGCGCTCAGTTTCACTCATCGACATAAGTGCATACATTAATGATTATGATTTACCTGACAAGCCAACTGAAGCAACGATCCCTTTGGCGCCAATAAAGTAATCGTGCTTACCGAGGCGGACGATCGCTCCAAAGGGTCGCAGAGTTAAAACGCTGATAACCATAGTCAAATAGCGCTTGCATGTACTCTGGATCAAACGGCTCAGCTAGAGGATATTCGAAATCAGTTCCAATCCAAGTGGCTTGGTATTCGGCGTCTCGCTGCAGACTTAGTTTGTACGCAATCGTAAGATCATCTACGCCTTGCGCCTTGATTAGCGTAGAAAGCGAGCGTGCAGACACTTGGAAGACCCCCGGTTCAATAACTCTAAGTTCTGGCTCAACTTTGCCGTTTCGGATTGCATACAGCTTGCCACCGCGAGCATATTTCCTTGGGATATCCCATCCAGGCACGTAGGCGGTTTGAGAATATACACCACCATCAACGTGAAGTTCATCCCGGACACCTTCATCAGTCTCAACATCAATTAAAACCGGAGGGAAAACGCCCGGAATTGCCGCAGAGGCGAGTATTACATCGGCGAATACCTTTTTTGCATTCGCTGAATTGCTGTTAGCGATTGCACCCATATCCCAAAGTACTGGCCTTTGTGCATCCAGGCTTACTGTCTGAACCAACAGACGCCGTCCGCGACCATGTTCTTTGGCAATTTGCGCTAGAAAATCGTCCGTTATGTAAGACTGTATAAGTTGTTTTAATGGGTCAGAGCTTTTGACAGAAGAACCACTTAGGATACCAGTTACAAGTCGTCCTCTGAATATCCGGGACGGTGGTAACCCACCGTACAGCTCTTTGAGCTCATCGTCATAGTCAGACCCCAGGAAGGCGAACGGCGCGGCCAAAGCACCGGTTGAAACACCGGTAACGACCATAAATTCTGGGCGTGTGCCGGATTCGCTCCATGCGTTCAAAATGCCGGCAGCAAAGGCTCCATCTTCGCCTCCGCCCGATAGTGTTAGTGTATAATCTGAAGATAACCCAGATGTTCGCCTTTGACGTTGAGCTGTTTCCAGCAGTTCACTGATATTGACTGGAGCAACATCGGCCCAATAACGAGCACCTTCGATGCCTGGAACTTGTGGACTCTCTAGATCCAATTCACTTACTGGGTTCCTAGATATATTTGAGCATCCCAGTTGGAGAAGCAGCAGTAGCAAAATAATCAGCTTACTCCGATGCCCGCGTCCCGTCTTCTCCACCACTAGCTCCATTGGGTTAAACTAACACACGGGCCAGCAACTTTTTTCTGGACCATACCTCTTGATCGTCGTTCCAGCTCTGGGAGCGCATTAAGCGTCGCAGTCTTTTTGGTTGCGTTCAAGTATAGCATGCCAAACAAGCACAAATTTATTATTGCGCTAACGTTTCTCGGTAGGAGCCATTTCCGTACTGGTTGGCAAGACTTCAGTGTGAAAAGTCTGCTCGGCTCGTGACACGGGTTCAACTGACCAAATCCTTTGCCCCAAATACAGTGCAAAGCAAAACATGACCGCAAAATTTACCCAATAAAGCGCGATGTCACCAAAAAAAGTGGTAACTAAGTTGGCTATCAAGGGGCCGCTTATCGATCCGAGAGTCCAAACCAATAGCATAGTTACCGCTGCCGAAGAGACGTAGACAGGAACCGTTCTGTCCAACGCGTGCGCCACAAGCAAAGAATATTGAGTGAGCAAACTTCCACCTAGTAGCATCAGAATAACGCAAAGGATTACGAAGCCGATTGAGTTGTAGTCGAATGAATTGACGCTGTGGTCGTAGTCCACGTCGACCAGAACCGCCATAAGAAGAAGAACTACTGTTGCGGTTACCGTAGCTATCAAGATTACTTTCCGACGGTCCATCTTGTCGGATAGCCATCCAAGCGGAAACTGAAAAAGGACACGCCCGAGATAAATGAGGGCTACCATAAGGGCCACATCGATTATTTCGACCCCTAGCTGAGCAGCATTATAGGGGACAACGCTCAACAAAGTTGTAGACACCATACCCATGGCGAATACGCCCAAGACTGCGGCTGGGGCGTCCTTAAATAAACCGCGTATTCGAATGGGTACCGTGGTTTCATTATTGGGAGGAGATGAGCGAGTAGTCGAGATGACCACAATCGAAATGCAGTAAAACAAAGCGACGTAGACGAATACCTCTCGAATATCCCCGGGCACTACAAAAACTAAAAACTGACTGAACACGGCGACTACGCCGACTATTATCGCATAGACTGCGAGAACTCTTCCCCGGGTCTTTTCCTCCGCAGTTTCATTGATCCACGTGTCACCGATCGAAAAAAGCCCTGCGGTGGCCAAACCGGAGAGGAACCGCAAAAAGACAAGAAATGGTGTGTTGGTGGAAACAGAAAAAAGTATGGCCACCGCTATCGTGATAGCTGCGCCAGAAGCAAATGCACGGATGTGGCCAATATCAGCAATCGATCTGGCGACAACAAAACACCCGACTAAAAACCCTGCAGAGTATGCGGACGCCGCAAACGAAGCGGCTTCTTGAGACGCCCCAATTTCAGAAAACGCGAGTGGAACCAAAGTACCAGATCCAGCAGTGGCCAGCTGAACAGCAGCCATTGCAACGAAGAGTGATTGAAGATTGAGAACTTGGTTTCTGATTGCCAATGCACCCTAGCTCCAAGTTGCACCGAGGCTCGGTAAGTTTTTCCTACTTCTCGCTTCTACTCAGGTAGACGCGCGGTATCTTCCAGCAAACAACGCTACTCGTTAAAGATCTTAACACCGAGTTCTACTGAAATCGAAAATCGCTGGGCACTACGGTGGACCTTCAGGCTTTCGCGAATTTAGTTTTTTGGTCGGATATTTCGCTTACGCTTTATAATACAACAATAAAATCTGTCCACTTCCCTGAAGCTCTCGCCGAGCCATTTTGGCTCGGCCCAATTTGTGAAAATCTGCAGGTGCGGGCAGAGTTGGTTCAAGCGATCTCTTTTCTCGCGAAGCTTGATGGGCCCCTTGGGTGCGCTCAACGAGCGAGCATCTTAAAAGCAGGTGAAAAACTATGCATTTGATTTTCCGAGGGGCATTGGCGGTTGTTTTACTTGGTGCTTTACCCATCGTGGCAGCAGCACAAGACGCTCCCACAACGATAAGACCAGCAAAAGTCTTCACTGTTCTTAAAGCCTCATCTGATTTTGAAAGGATTTATCCTGCAATTGTCTATCCGTCGAAGGAAGTTGAACTCTCTTTTAGAGTCAGTGGACGAATTACAGAGCTGCCAATTAGGGCCTCTAGCAGTGTCATGCAGGAAGACGTTGTTGCCCAACTAGACACCCGAGACTTTGAAGTCGAGGTAGAAAGGCTTAACAGCCAACTCGAAGAGGCCGAGGCGAATTTAATTGTGCTGAGGTCAGGTGCACGCCCTGAAGAAATTACAGCTCTAGAAGCCTCGGTTGAGGCAGCTCAAGCCCAAAGAGACCAAGCTCGGGAAGACTACATCCGCTCAGCTCAGCTTTTGGAGAGGGGGGTAATTCCTACTGCGCAGTACCAACAACGTGAAGCTGCCTTTCGTCTGGCAGAAGCTGAACTGGTGTCACGAGAAGAGCAGCTTACAATTGGTCGTATCGGTGGACGGCCAGAAGAAATAATTGCTGCAGAAGCGGCGATCCGTGGCCTTAAAACACAAATTCAATCGGCAAAAAACGATCTTTCCGATGCTACGCTTCGAGCGCCGTTCGACGGAACGATTGCCAAGCGCAACGTGGACAATTTTCGTAATGTTCAAGCCGGTGAAACCATCGCCTTAATCCAAGATCTATCGACTGTAGATGTAAGCTATGACTTGCCCGGCGCTGACATAATCGCAATGTCGTCAATTGGCTTCGACAATGTTGTTAGCATGGTTACGTTCGACTCGTTGCCGGGCGTAGAAATGAACGCAGACCTTGTCGAGTTTACTACGCAAGCAGACGCAGCAACACAAACCTATCGAGGTCGTCTATCAGTAACCCCGCCTGAAGACTTGATTGTACTGCCTGGGATGGTAGCGCGCGTGATTATTAGGGCGGACGGGCAAAGCGACACACATGTTGTGGTTCCACTTTCAGCTTTAGCGGCAAGCCCCGACGGTTCCCCTTATGTCTGGCTATTGGATGGATCCAACAGCACTGTCAAGCGTCGACCCGTTGAATTGGGAGAAATATCTGAAGACTTCGTGTTCGTAAAAACTGGCCTTGAAGAAGGGCAAATGATTGTAACTGCAGGCTTGAGCGAACTGCAGGAAGACATGGTAGTTCGCCCGATTTCAAAAGTTGGTGAGTAGCAAATGGATCTCGCAAGGTTTGCAATTGAGAAGCGTCTAATTTCCGCGTTGGTGACTATTCTCATTTTGGTGGCTGGCTATTTTGCATACTTAACTCTTCCTCGTTTCGAAGATCCTGAGTTCATAATAAGGCAAGCTCAGGTCATAACACCTTATCCGGGTGCCACTGCAGAAGAAGTCGCCGAAGAAGTCACTGAGGTTATTGAGAATGCTCTACAAGAGCTCTCCGGGGTAAAAGAGGTGAAGTCAGTTTCATCACCCGGACTCAGCACTGTGACGGTCGAGTTTACAATCCCCACGACACCTGATTTTCCGTCACTCCATGCAAGATTTGCCCAATTGCGCGCAAAGATTCTTGACGCTCAAACAAGCCTGCCGCCGAACGCGCTCCAATCTCAGGTCTACGATGATTTCGGCGATGTGTATGCCTTATATTTTGCGATTGTTGGCGATGGCTATTCAATAGCCGAGCTCCACGAGTACGCGAAGGAGCTCCAGAGGGAGTTGGTTGCCGTCAGCGGTGTTTCCAAGGTGGTCTTAAGTGGTGAACAGAATGAAGCAATCTTTGTAGAGTATGCACCAGCAAGGTTAATAGAACTTGGAATATCACCGCAGCAAATTGGGCAAGTTCTGGAGGGACAAAACCTCGTAGCGCCCGCGGGTTCCATAAAGTCCAACTCGCGACGAATAGAGATACGTCCGTCGGCGGCAGTAGCCTCAATTGACGCTATCAAAGACCTAGTCGTTTCTGTGCCGAGTAGTGGTGCATCATTTCGACTTTCAGATATCGCAACCGTGTCGCGCGGTTACGTTGAACCCGCAAGCCCCCTACTTTTTCGGGACGGTCAGCCTGCAATTGGAATTGGAATATCGAATAGCCTGGGCGGAAACGTTGTGAACATGGGCGAAGCCGTGAAGCAACGGATAAACGAGCTGGAGAACCTAAGGCCAATCGGAATCCAGATTTCGCCAATCTCTGATCAGTCTGCTTCGGTAAAAGAATCGATCAACGACTTTGTCATGAACGTGGTTCTGGCGCTCATCATCGTTGTAGGCATATTGCTAATTTTTATGGGGTTAAGATCCGGAATACTCATGGGAGGTATTCTGTTGGTCACAGTCGCAGGCACGCTTGCCGGCATGCAGCTCCTGGGGCTCGACATGCAAAGGATTTCACTAGGCGCGCTGATCATTGCGCTCGGCATGCTGGTTGATAACGCTATTGTCGTTGTCGAAGGTACGTTGGTCCGAGTTCAACGCGGCGAAGCCACCAGCGACGCTGCTATCTCTGTCGTAAATCAAACCAAATGGCCGCTGCTCGGAGGAACAGTTGTAGGACTTTTGGCGTTTTCCCCAATTGGCTTTTCACCGGACAACACTGGAGAATACGCCGGAAGCCTCTTCTGGACCATTTCTATCTCGTTGCTTTTTTCGTGGTTGGTAGCGATTTGGCTCACGCCTTATTTTTGCACTCTGCTGCTGAAACCAACCTCGGAAAAACCGCCTGCAGAGAATGCAATTCTCCGTGCCTATCGTGCTCTCCTCGCGTATGCGATCCGGTTCCGGTACCTGACTGTGGGGCTTGTTGTTGCGCTCTTTCTCTCTGCGATCGCAGGGTTTGCGCTGGTACCGCCGGGCTTCTTTCCCAACAGCACTAGGGCGCAATTTGTTGTGGATTACTTTTTGCCAGAGGGAACCGACATTGAACAAACCAGTCAGGACATGCGAGAGATTGAAGCGCATCTCTTAACTCTGCCAGGTGTCAACTCTACTAATCTGTCCGTGGGCAGCGGGCATTTACGCTTCATGTTGGTATACGACAGTGAAGACCAGAACCCCGCCTATGGTCAAATTTTGGTGGACGTAGAGGATTACCGGCAGATCGATGCGTTACAGCCTGAAATTCAGTCATGGATTGACCAAAACTACGCTGACTCATATGCAAAAGTTTGGAAGTTTGTACTGGGCCCCGGTGGTGGATCGAAAGTCGAAGCTGAATTTTCTGGACCCGATCCCGTTGTGCTTCGGGAACTCGCCGAACAGGCAAAACTGATATTCGCTGAAAATGGAGCCATCGCGATAAAAGACGACTGGCGCGAACAAAAGCCGGTAATTCGACCAGTTATTGACACGGAAAACGCCCGCAGGCTCGGTCTCACCCAAGCGGAAATTTCCAGGGCAGTTTACTGGCATCAAGTAGGGGCGCCGATAGGGATTTATCGCGAAGGCGACAACTTATTGGACATAGTTATGCGCCCGTTCGAAGCAGCCCGAAGCAATATCAGTGACCTAAAAAACATCCAAGTTTATAGCGATGTAGCCGGAGGGTATATTCCAATATCCCAAGTTGTAGACCGATTTGACCTTGTTTTCGAAGCTGGGAACCTTAGGCGCATCGACCGAAAGCTTGCAATCACCGCACAAGCCGATAACGCACCAGAAGTACTCTCAGGCGACCTTTTCGCTCAAGTCCGACCACTTGTAGAGGCAATAAAATTGCCAAGTGGGTATTCTCTTGAATGGAGAGGTGAGTACGGGGACTCGCAAAGTGCGAACGACGGTTTAGCTTCGACTATGCCGCTTGGGTTCGGAGCGATGATTGTCGTAGTTTTCTTCTTATTTAACGCAGTCCGACAACCACTGATCATATGGTTGACAGTACCTCTGGCTCTCATTGGAGTCGTCTGGGGGCTCGCGGCAACCAGAACGCCACTCGAATTTATGGCAATACTGGGTATTTTGTCTCTAACAGGGATGTTAATCAAAAACGCTATCGTCCTTATTGACGAAACCGATACTCAGATTGCCGGTGGAAAACCTCGATTGCTGGCTGTTGTTGACTCAGCCGTTCTACGCGTCCGCCCAGTGTCATTGGGAGTACTTACTACTGTACTTGGAGTAATGCCTTTGCTGTGGGATCCGTTTTTCGAGTCACTCGCAGTGGTGATCATCTGCGGTTTGAGTTTTGCAACCGTTCTTACGCTGATAGTGGTGCCGACTCTGTACTCAATTTTTTTTAGAATAAATGAGGACGAAACAGCGGCTTAATCACTAACCTAAAAATCCCCACCTCTGCCAAACACCTTGCGCTTTCGGCATGTTCCGGGCTTTAAGTGCGTCCTTTTGCATGTACGAACTGATTTGGATCCCACCTTCAATTCGCACGACCTTTCCAAACCTGCAGAAAACCCCGACTAAAAGTGCGGAACCTAATTTATTACGCAATCCTGAAGGATTCTTAGTTCCTCACAGAGATTCTTTTGGAACATTGTGAGCGGTAAGTTTGCCTAACCCCGTCTCAGCATGTTCGGCGTTTGGTGAAAGAAATTTTTTGCGCTGTTCTCGTAGATTTCCGAAGTCTACCTTCTGCGCATCTCCGCCGCTCGTGTTCAGCGCGGTAAATGCCCCCTACTCCAGCACCTCATCTCCATCGCGGGCAGCCGCACGCCTTTCGGCCAAACGTTTTGCCATGTTGTACTCGTCACTGCCCCGTTCGAAGCGGCTTTCATAGAAGTCGAGCACCATCGCGTTTTCCTTGGCGGTTAGCAAACCACCAGTAGAAAGCCCCTCGATAATGCTGCGACGTTGATGGTCCGACATTTTTCCATAGTAGATTTCAGTGATTTTTTCGTTCGTATGGCCAAGATTTAGGGACCAGGCTTTACGGTCTTTGGGAGAGGTGCAAAGCTCATCCCCAAGCGCCTTGAGCGTATCACGAACAGAGTGCGGTGTGCATTTGCGTCCGATCTGGGAGGTGGCGAGATCAAAGGCGCAGCTCACGGCTGAGGAGGATTTCATCGGGGGTACGGGGCTGATCTCTGATCCTCGTTGTTTCAGATGTGCAAGCTCAGGGAAGACAGCGTCGTCTTGGGTGAAGCCCATTACCATTAGCTCCGAAAGCCAGCTTACGAAAACCTCTTGGAAGGCTTCAGTACGCGGGAAGAAAACACTGCGAAAGCTCTTCCCATTCTTTGCGCGCATTTCTAAGGCGTCCTGAACCAGCTCCCCTTTACAAAGGTCAATATGTTTCAGTCTCAGCGTAGTGAGCGCTGCGGCGCGTAACCCACTGGCATAAGCACAAGCCACCATGGCGCGATCACGGCGCTCCGCAATCGTGCGATCAGGCATCTTCTCCAACATCTTTTCCGCCTGCTCGATCGTCAGATAGTCGCGATCATCACGCGGCAGGGTTTTGGCGTGTACCGCCTTTGGAAGCTCCAGATAGAGTGGGATGTTTTGACTCAAACGCTTGTAGCCGTCCTGAAGCCGGAGCCATTCGAAGAACTGGCGAACCTGCGACGCGTGGTGCCGGATGGTAGAATTACTCAAACCACCATGCTCTTTGAGCGTTTGGCCAAGATTAACCAAATGATCACGAAAGTCTGCGGCGTCCTTTGGCGTGACCTTGTCGAAGGCTTTGCCTCCTAGGAAAACCTCCAGCATGCGGATGCTCCGCAGATGGGCGCGTTTGGTCGAAGTCTCAAAGCGCCCAGCATAGATTTGCCACTCATGCACGATCCGATCGTTTGTCGGGTACCAAACCGTCTCGCGAAAGCGGGGTTTATTCCCGGTATCAGCTGGGATCTCACAATTACTTTCGTCTATCAGAGCCAGGCTGGTACCCGACATAAGGCATTTTTCTATTCTGTCGTATTCTGACGCTTTCAGTAACTTTGTTACCTGGGCATCGCAGGTAGCGCAGACGCCCACCGCCATGTACCTATGACTGGAGGTTGTCATCAGCGAGATCGACTGTGGAGCGGGATAACATGCGCTGCCGCAGCTCAAACAATTGAACTCACCCTGTTTCAGTTTAGCGAGCGGTTTGCGCTTCTGGCCATTGTGGTAGCGTTGCAGCTCAGCCCCACGAAAAATAAAAGGACGCAGATCGTCTGATTTCCGCAGGCCGGATTTCATCCAGTCGGTGATGGCATTGCGGCGAACATTGTAGATTTTACACAGTTCATCTACCGAATAGACTTGGTCTTGGCAGACCTTCACCTTGTAGTGGGCCCGTGTCATATTTTGCGCCCTGACTTGCGACTTTTCTTCTTGGTTTGGTGTGATGCTTCAGCCAGTTTTTTCTCAAATGCGAGCAGGCTGGATAGGCGCCAGCGACTGCTGTTTGGAGGCAGCTTGATCGGTGCCGGTAGAACACCAAGCTCCACGCGTTTCCAAACTGTTTGGCGAGCGATACCGAAGCGTTTAGCCACTTCAACGTCTTTGAGATAGCGTTCGTCTTCGCCGAGGTTTTCAGCTTCTATCGCCTCCAATGCAGCAACCTGCACTGGCGTCAGAGCGGGCGGATTGGAATGAAGCTGAACTTGAGTCTGAACCCCGCCTTGATTGGTGTCATACGCAGGCGGTTGCGAACCGGCAGTAGAGGGATCTGCGAACAGATCCCCTATAGCAGAATTGTAGCTGAATTTAGCCATCGGCACCCCCATTCAGAGATGCCCAGTTATGGGAAAGAGAAAGGTTCGGGAGCTGGTGCATTAAGCGCCCTCCCGCAAGAGTTCGCGGATATCACCAACACGCCAAGCTGTTGTGCGAGGCCCGAGACGTACAGGCTGAGGGAAGCGCCCAGCACGGACGCCTGCCCACCACGTCGAACGGGATACAGGCACGGGACCGTGAGGGTGCAGGATCTGCTTTTCGCGCAGCAGCGCTTCGTTGGGAAGATCGTCAAATTGCATCGTAGTCCATCTATGTTTGTTACAGATGGTCCAAGGCTGACGAGGTCCGGTCTTGTGCAGCGATTATCCACGAAGTCCGATCGTGGATCCACGATGTGAATTATATTTTTAAGGGTTCAGTCGCTCCAATAGTTGCTGTTGACGTGCAATTCACTTGCCTCCTTTAGAAGCCTACGAACCGTTTGCTGATCCACCCCGCAGCCAAGTTCAGCAGCTTTGTCCGCAATCTGCTTCGGCACGTCAGAGCGTTTTTGGATGGGCGTATAACTGTGACCGTCCACTGCGCATGCAATGAGGGCTTTTTGAAGCGTTGCGATCCGTGTAGTGCTTGCAGACTTTTGCGCCCGGCTGTTTTCGGGGGAGGAAGAGGCCTCAAGCTTTGCTTCCAAAGCAGACAGGCGCTCATCTTTCGCTCGCAGCATATCTCGAAGTTTTTCGTTCTCCGCGATGATTTCCGCATTCTCGGCAACGGTATCCGGATGCTGGCCATCGTGAGGCGGCATCCCCACGACACGCCGCCACGCTAAGGACACATAATACCCCCTTTTCGCCAGCCAAAGCAGATAGTCCTTTGCAGGCGCCTTCTCACTGATTTCCCCGATCTCTAACGCCCTTTCCAATATCAGGAACCTGTCGTCACGCTCACGTATCGTCTCTCCGGTTTCCGGGGCGTGACCGCGCCAGCTTTCTGTGCGGAATGGCTTAAAGTTCAGCGACAAATCGATTGCCTCGCGGGCTGTCCAATAAGGTTTTCGGATCCATTCCCCGATCAGAATCCGTTCCTGCCCAGCGTATTCAGGGGAAAGAATTTCCTTCCTTCGATGCGCAAAATGCTGACCGTCAAATACGATCGGGCGTTCCGGTGTGATGGCTAGCCACCAATCTGCATGGAACGGTAGGTTGTTGCGCTCTGCCCACCAAAGCCAAAAAACAGGCGCGCCAAATCGTTCACCCGACCGCTTCGTTCTAGTTAGTAGCGCACTGTGGTCATCCAGCTCCTTTGCGGCTCCGGCATCATCCGGCGAAATGCCCAACGCAAGTAGGACCGCGTCTTTGAGGGACCAACTGCTCTGATAGACCCAAGCTTGGATCAATTGTTCGGTAGGTTTTACCGGGGCTTGTTCACATTCAATCATGTCCCAGTTTTTCCTTCTTCATCTTATCAAGTTGATCTGCCCACCACTGTGTCAAATCAACTCGCTCATCCCAGTGTGTTCCGCGTGCATATGCCCGGCGGATTTCGTTCTTTTCCACATGGGCGAGGGCTCGCTCAATGGCGTCCGGATGCCAGCGGCCGGACTCATTGGCCAGTGTGGAAAACATTGCCCGAAAGCCATGCGCCGTCATCTCGTCCTTCTCGTATCCCATGCGGCGCAGCGCGGCATTCAAAGTATTGTCGCTCATGCAGCGCTTGGATGAACGTACCGATGGAAAGAGCAACTTGCCCCAACCCGTCAGGTCGCGCAGTTCCTTCAAGTGATCGAAGGTTTGGCGGGAAAGCGGTATTGTGTGAGGCCGCCGCATCTTGGCGCGATGTGCCGGAACGGTCCACGCCATTCTGGCCTCGTCGATCTCATCCCACTCCGCCATTCGCAACTCTCCGGGGCGCAGGGCAGTCAATGCGAGCAGTTGCAACGCGAGGCGCGTAGTTCTTTGACCAGCAAACCCGTCGATAGCCCGGAGCAATGCACCGACCTGCGCCGGATCAGTGATTGCCGCGCGGTGCTGTACTTGGGGCCTGATCAGGGCATCCTTCAAACCATAGGTCGGATCGTTATCCGCGAGTCCCAGGGCGATGGCATAGCGAAAGACGGCCCCGGCAGCAGACCGCATCCGTACGGCGGTTTCGTGATTGCCCTTTTTTTCCATCTTCTGCAGCGGAACCAGAATATCCCGTGCTGTTATTTGCGTGATCGGCATTTTCCCGATGTCTGCGGAAAGTAGCCGGTGAAACCAGGCGGTCTTTGTCAGCGTTGCTTCGGCACGGCCTTCGCTGCGCTTCTTTTCCAGCAGTTCTGCCGCCAACTTGGAGAAGGTAGCGTTGTTCTCTGCCTCTTCTCTGGCTTTTTTGTCTTTGCGCACGCTGGAAGGATCTTCGCCATTTGCGATCAGGCTGCGGGCGTCGTCCCGTTTCCGTCGCGCATCGGCCAGTGTCACTTCTGGATACTTGCCCAGCGCCAGCAGCTTTTCCTTTTGGAACCAACGATACTTGAAGCGCCAGAGTTTCGAACCGTTCGGCTTCACCAGCAAATAAAGCCCGTCAAAATCGGCCTGCTTGTAGGGCTTCTCCCTAGGTTTCAGAGCCCGAATCCGTGCGTCGCTCAAAACAGGCATTGGGGGTACCTTCCAGTCACCGTGTGGCACGTACCCCAATTTGGTACCCCATTTGGGGGCAGATTACAGCGCACGTGGCAGGACAACATCGGACAATCCGAAAGTAGAAATCCTGCAACTACAAGCTACTATCAGTCAAAATCGAACGCAACTGGATGTTAAAGTGGTGCCCCCACACGGACTCGAACCGCGGACCTACTGATTACAAATCAGTTGCTCTACCAGCTGAGCTATAGGGGCATTGCGTGTCGATTAATGGCTCTGGCGAGGGACTGCAAGCCTCAAATTTCATCCTTGCTTAAGGAAAGTCCGATTTCTTCGTGTCCAATCGGGCGAGCGCTTTGTAATAGCCCGGGTTTGACTGTACCACGCTCAGACTGTAATCCGGCAGACAAGGCCAAAGACGTAAGGACGTATACCAACGATGCAGGTTGCCATCCACGCCGGTGCTGCTTTTACCGACGAAGGCCGGCTACTCACGTCTTTACAGACCAACAATACAACTCTGTCCCAAACAGGAACCCGATTTTTTGGCCCCAGAAGATTTCGGCAAGTTTTTAATCCGGTGTTTCAGGCGTTGCACTCGGGCTCTTTGACCCCAAAAGGCGAGGATCGGTTGCGAAATGTGCTGCCCTCGGACGAAAACGCTCAACGCGCGATCTTCCTGAGCAACGAGTTCGCTGGTGATCGCGGAGCAACTCTTTTGGACGGGCAGCTTTACCCTCGCGCGGGCGAAAGAATGGCCCTGCTCGAGCACGCGTTTCATGGCCATCAGGTCGAGATCTTTTTGGCCCTAAAAAACCTTGGGAGCTTTATCCCCAAGTTGTTAATGTCATTGCCAGAAGCGGAACGCGCGGCGGTTATCGACAACACTGACCTGAGCTGTCTCAGCTGGATCGGTATGATTGACGATATTCGCGACCTTGCCCCCAACGTGAAAATAACGCTTTGGTGCAACGAAGACACGCCGTTCATTTGGGGCGACATTATCCGCGCGATTGCGGATCTGCCGGACGATACTCCGATCAACAAGGAATTCGATCTGCTTCTGTCTTTGCTGACGGACGAAGGAAAGCAGAAGGCAGCAGATTTAACGCAGCCAGATTCAAACCTGACTCGCGGTGAGGTCACGGACGCCCTTGCACTGATTCTGACAGAGAATGCGCATCCGGACAAAATCGAAGAAGAACTCGACCTGGCTGGCTGGAATTCGGATATTGTGGACGCGTTTTCAGAGCTTTACGAACAGGATATCGACCGGTTGGAGACCACAACCGGCGTCCGCTTTCTTCGACCGTAGACAAGAAAATCGATAAACGCATTCTTTGCACCTCAATGATCGAGATGCCACCTCTACTGCCCCTACAATTTCGGTCAAATAGGGACCTGTCGCCCGCTAAATTAGGCTGTAAGGGCCTCGGAATTACTTAGTTCATGCCCAGCGCTTCTTTGTACATTTCAAGTACAGCTTCTTCCTCGGCAATATCATCCTGGTCACGCTTGCGAAGAGCGATAACCTTACGCATGACCTTGGTGTCGTAGCCGCGCGCCTTGGCCTCGGCCATGACCTCTTTTTGCTGCTCAGCAATGTCTTTTTTCTCAGCGTCCAATCGCTCGAAGCGTTCAATGAACTGGCGCAATTCACCCGCTGTCACACGATAGTTGGCGGTGGCCTGATCTTCGGTCATATCTTCCATTTTCGTCTCTCTCAGCGATTGCGGTTTGATGCTGTAACAGCGGCTTTCGCGGGATACCTTGCCTCTGCACCTACCGCAAGCGCACAATCCATGGTCAGGCTTGTGTGACGCAGTACGATCCGATAAGCGCTGAAGAAATCAGTGAACCGTTTGTGGGGAACCATGTTTCAAATCATCACATGGGGCGGTGCTGCCCTCTCGCTCGCAGGCCTTCTGGGATTGGTCTGGTGCATTTTACGGGTGATGAAGGCGCGCAAGTCCGGTTTGTCGGATGATGAGTTGCGCGCCGTTGTTCAGGGCGTTCTGCCTTGGAACCTGGGTTCGCTTTTCCTGTCGGTTCTCGGGCTGATGCTTGTGATACTTGGAATTTCGTTCAGTTGAGAATGTGCCTTAGACTGGCAGATTATCAAATCGCGCTTCCATTGCGTCCTCGCACAACGCCGCATCCAAACGCCGCAACCGCGATGGGATGTGGACACCTTGCTGACGCATACGCTCGATGATTTTGGTCACGCTGGGTTGAAGAGCCAGCCGCGTCTCAAGACAGGCACCCTGCAACTTCGCTTCAAGCTGCTCAGCTTCGGAATACAAATTGCTTGTAGACATGTTCATCCTCCCAAATGCTGTCTGATTAACCTCATATAGGTAACCGTTTTAAGACTTGCCGATCTTAGTCCGATCACGGGCGAAAACTCGCCTGCCAAGCGCCCGGTCATCGCGTGGTTTTGCGGATTGTTTAAATTCTATGCCAATCCAGCCTAAGCTGCCTTGACAGACATCAAGTCACGAACTGTTGATTGCCTTATATTCCGCATTTAATATATGAATACTGAGGCACGTACGGAGAGCAAAATGACACCTAAGGTGAAAGCGTTTTTTGATACAGATACATTCACAGTGTCCTACCTGGTTCAGGAACCCGAAGGTCAAGCTTGTGCGATCGTCGACAGCGTTCTGGATTTCGACCATGCCTCGGGGCGGACAAACACCAACTCGGCCGACATGATCATAGACTTCGTCCGAAAGCACGACCTCAAAGTAGAATGGATCTTGGAAAGCCACGTGCACGCCGATCACCTTTCGGCCGCTCCATATTTACAGCAGGAACTTGGTGGCAAAATCGGTATCGGCGACCAAATCGTGACCATTCAGGAAACCTTCGGCAAGATCTTCAACGAAGGGACCGAGTTTCAGCGCGATGGCAGCCAATTTGATGCCTTGTTCCGCGAAGGTGACAGCTTTCACGTTGGCCAGATGCGCGGAGATGTGTTGCACACACCCGGCCATACACCCGCCTGCCTGACCTATGTGATTGGAGACGCGGCGTTTGTCGGCGACACATTGTTCATGCCGGATTTCGGCACCGCGCGGTGTGATTTCCCTGGGGGGTCTTCTGAGATGCTGTATGCATCGATCCAAAAAATATTGTCTCTGCCGGATGAAACCCGAGTGTTCGTCGGCCATGACTACAAAGCACCCGGTCGGGACGAATACGCGTGGGAGACAACAGTGGGCGAGCAAAAAGCTCTGAATGTGCATATTGGTCAGGGACGACCGGTCGAGGAATTCGTCGAGATGCGCGACGCGCGTGATGCGACCCTTGGTATGCCACGCCTGATCCTGCCGTCTCTGCAGGTCAACATGCGTGCAGGTCAGATGCCGCCTGCGGACGAAAAAGGTGATGTTTTTCTGAAGCTTCCCATCAACAAGCTTTAGCGCCGAAAGGGGGCGAACAATGCAAGTCGCGTGGATTTGGGGATTGGCAGGGGGCCTACTGATCGGCTTGGGCGCCGCAGTTTACCTGCTTGGGAACGGTCGCATAATGGGGGCCAGCGGAATTCTCGGGGGGCTGGTCGACAGCACGGATCGCACCGCCGAGCGGCTGGCTTTTGTCGCGGGGCTGATCGGAATGCCCCTGGTGCTGTGGCTGTTCATGTCCCCTGCCCCGCAAACTCATCTGACCGGCAATCTGCCTGTCGTTATAATCGCAGGAGTCCTGGTTGGTGTCGGAACGCGGATCGCGAATGGCTGCACCTCGGGGCACGGAGTTTGCGGTATATCGCGGTTCTCGCTTCGCGGTATCGTGGCAACGCTTATCTATATCGGTTCAGGTGCTGTAACTCTGTACCTGCTGCGACACATGTTGGGATGGGTTTGATGCGGGTTCTGATCTCTTTGCTAGCTGGGTCGCTGTTCGGAGCGGGTTTGTTGATTTCGGGTATGACCGATACAACGAAGGTGCAGGGCTGGCTGGATGTGTTCGGCAACTGGGACCCGACGCTTGCCTTCGTAATGGGCGGGGCGATCCTGCCGATGTTGATCGCCTGGAAAATCGCCGCGCGCGGTCAACCATTGACAGGGGGCAAGTATCCGCAAGCGTCCCGGCCCGAGCTGGATCGTCGACTGGTCGTAGGTTCCGTGATGTTCGGTATGGGATGGGGTCTGTCCGGCTTATGCCCCGGCCCAGCGATTGCCTCTGTCACCTATGGTGGCATCGGTGGAGTGGTGTTCCTGATCGCCATGATTGCCGGGATGTTCGCCGCACCCGTCGTCGGGGCGCAACTGGACAGAGCCGCAAACCCGGCCTAATCAATTGTCATGGAGATTCGACCAATTACCCCCCGCTACGCTGTCTCGCCGCAAATTTCGGTCGAGGACGTTCAGACCATTGCTGACTTAGGCTTTGTTCGGGTTATCTGCAACCGACCCAACAGCGAAGTTCCGATGGACCTGCAATCTGACGCGATTGGACAGGCGGTTCGCGCGGCTGGAATGGAATACGAAGTGCTGGAACTGACTCACCAGACGATGACGCCGGAAAACGTCGCCCTTCAGCGCGAACTTGCCGAACGCTGCAGCGGCCCGGTTCTGGCCTATTGCGCCTCGGGCACGCGCTGTTCGGTTGTCTGGGCCCTTGGGCAATGTGACCGGATGAGCACGGATGACATTCTGGATGCAACCACCAAGGCCGGTTACGCGCTTGAGAACCTCAGACCTGCGCTGGATCAACTTCGCAGCGTGAGCGACTAGGCAGCATTAGTCAGGTTTGCCATCCAGCCCCGCAAGCTTTGAAATCTCGGCTGCAATCTGATCTGAGTCGCCCAGGGTCAACTCATCCTCAATCGTTTCCAGTGCCTTTGGGGTGATCGGAACAATATCTGTTTCAAGATCATGCTCGGATTTGGGCTGCGCCGTTGGCGACCGGGCTTCAAGAAACTCATGCTCAGCCGCGTTTAGCGGGCTGGGTATAGTTTCGTGTTCGTTCAATCGCACCGCGCGCATTCCGCCACATTGGCCCAAGCGACCCACAGCAGCCCGTGATCGGTCAATCGTCAAGACTTCGGCCTTGTCTACACGCGCCCCGACCAGCGGAAGAACATCACCTTCCGATAACCCAGACAATGACGCAAAGGGCAACGACATACGGCAGATCACCGTGTTCAGCTCCGCTCGCAATACGCCCGACGACTGCTCGAGATTGGGGCCTGCGACCTGTTCGTCGGGGTCATCAAGGTCACCATCTTTTTGACGATCCGGCAGAAACAGGGAAATCTGTCCCTGTCGCACTCCTCCGCCAAGCTCGACCGTCAGTTCGTATACGTCATAAATATCTTCGACCATAGCCAGTGTCAGCGTGCGCTTGTCCGGCAAACGCGCCTTGTATTCATATCCCGTCAAACCCGCCTGATCGCTCGAGGATTCGACGATACGGGACGCGCGGGTCAGTACCTCTTCGATCAGAGGTGCGACCATAGCCGCATCCGTATCCGTGCACACGCGCGCGGTAGGCGGGTCCGACATGACCTGCCCAAATGTCTGCACCTGAACGATTGCAGACATTGCGCCAGGATCAAGGCACACGGCCGCTGAAACACCATCCCCATTTCCCAGCAGCACGAAAAGCCAGTCATCCTTGGCAACTTCAGCCAATGTATCCACCGGTCGACATGATTGTTTTGCGCCGATCACCGTCATGGGCAGCTTCATCACATCCCCTGCCGCTCGTGCGAATGCCAATCGCAGAGCCCGCAGAACAGAGCGCGGTTTGTCACCCCGCTCCTCCTGACTTGCCGAGAGCTTGCGCGCCAACGCCGTGCCGACCGGTTGCGTCATTCCCAAAACCGCCCTTCGTTCCTGTGCCTGACATCCGGTCTAACCCAGCTGAGGTTACGAATGTCTTTACGCGCCCACTACTGAGCGGCCTGACGGTAGGCCAATGGAACGCGAACCCGGAACGCAGGGCCGCCCTGACCGGGAAGATAGGTGATCTCACCCCCCAGCCGCTGCATGATCTCGCGGCAAATCGCCAGGCCGAGGCCCGCGCCTCCGGCCTTTTCACCGCTCACACGGGCAAATTTCTCGAACACCATTGAACGAGCTTCCGGAGGAATGCCGCTGCCGTTATCGGCAAAATCAACCACCACTTGCCCACCAACGTCATGAGCCGAGATGGTCAGAACAGGTTCATCCGCGTCGCAGTATTTCTGCGCATTCGAGATAAGGTTGATAAAAACTTGCCCCAACCGATCCAAGTCGGTGTGAAGCGGAATACGTTCGGCCGACTTGGATCGCCGCACCTCGATACCACTGCTTGATCCCGCCAGGGCGCTTGAGACGGCCCGGTCCAAAACCGAGCGCAGCGTATCGCCCCCCATGTTCAGGTTCACCCTGCCACTTTCCAGCACGCTCAGGTCCAGCAGATCATCCAACAGGCGGGTCAATCGAAGCGCCTCATCGTGGATGATCGCAGCATAGCGCGTCTGTTCCTCGGGACTTAATCCGTCAGTGTCGCGCATGATTTCGGAAAAAGCCCGGATTGAGGTCATGGGCGTGCGCAATTCATGGCTGACCTGGCCCAAAAAATTGTCTTTTTGCTCAGAGATTTGAGTCAGTTTTGTGTTCGCATCCCGCAACTGGCGCGCCGTCCGGGTCAGCTCGGCCGACTTTGTCTCCAACTGGCTGGAGTATTCCAACAGTTGCGCCGATTCATCGGCCACAGCCAGCAGGTCTTCGACCGAGACAGACGAGCCGCCCACAATCTGCCCGATCATCGCATGCGCCGTCGCCGCGCCGACAGAGCCGCTGAGCTCTCGCTCAAGCCGTTCCAGAAAGGCAGGTGTCGGCTCTGGCAGACTGGAACGTCCACCTTGCCGTTCCGACTCGGCCTGAAAGAAATCCTGCGCCGGCCCCGCGCCCAGAATACGCTGGGTCATGATCATCAGATCTTCGCTCTGCGCCACGAAGCCGCTCCAACCGCGAGGCGCTACGGAATGGTCGAACACATTGACGAACTGCGCACCCTGCAAGCGCTCCAGCGGGCTGGGAAAACTAAGCAACGAGGCCACGCAGAACGCCACCGTGTTCAGAGACAGTGACCACATGACCGAATGCACGATCGGGTCCATATCTTCGATCCCAAACAGCGCCTGAGGACGCAGCCACTCCAAACCGAAAGGACCGTTCTGAATGATGGTACCAGACATGAACCCGCCACCCATCTCCGGCAGCAACAAGGTGTAAATCCACAACACAAACCCAACGGTCAACCCGACAAGAGCCCCTGTCCGGGTCGCCCCGCGCCAGAATAAACCACCCACAAGGGCAGGCAAAATCTGGGAAATTCCGGCAAAAGCTATAAAGCCAATAGACGCCAGTGCCGCGCCGCCACCAGACAAACGGTAGTAAAAGAACCCAAGCGCCATGACGACTGCAATGGATATCCGCCGCGCCATAAGAACAACATGCCGGACATCCCCCGAGACCGATCCTGCCCCCCCTTGCGTGCTAAGCCAGATCGGCATGACAACATGGTTCGACACCATAGTCGACAACGCCATGGCAGTGACAATCACCATGGATGTAGCGGACGAAAACCCGCCGATGAACGAGAGCATCGCCAGCCACTCATTCCCTTGAGACAGAGGCACGGTGAGTACGAAAAGGTCAGGGTTGGATCCTTCGGGTAAAAGGTCCAACCCCACAACTGCGATGGGCACGACAAACAAACTCATCAGCAGCAGGTACAGAGGAAACGCCCATGCGGCTGTTCTCAGATGCGCCTCGTCCGAATTTTCGACCACCATGACCTGAAACATCCGAGGCAAACAGACGAAACATGCCGCCGACAGAAACACAAAAGTAGTCCAGCGCCCCGCATCCACGTTCCATTGACCGATTTCGGATGAATCGATCTGGTCCAACATAGGACCAAGCCCGCCCGCGACGCCCCAAACCACAAAGATTCCAACAGCCAGAAGGGCAAACAGCTTGACCACCGACTCCAGCGCGATGGCGGTCACAACCCCGTGGTGCCGTTCATTGGCGTCAAGGTTCCGTGTTCCGAACAGAATCGCGAAGACTGCCAATCCAGCAGCGACCCAAAACACACTGGATCCTTCGCGATAAAGACCTGTCGGATCGGCCTCGGCGAAAATCGAGAAAGACAGGGTGATGGACTGAAGCTGCAAGGCGATGTAGGGCGTGCCCCCCAGAACGGCCAATACGGTCACACAAATCGCCAGGGTGTTGGATTTTCCGTAGCGCGAAGAAATAAGGTCTGCGATCGAGGTCACCCTCTGGCTGCGCCCCACCCTTACCAGTTTGCGAAGGCCCCACCACCAGCTGATCATGACCAGCGTGGGACCAAGGTAGATCGTCACGAATTCCAACCCCGATCGCGCAGCGTTCCCGACCGCGCCATAGAATGTCCAGGCGGTGCAGTAGATCGACAGCGACAGCGTATAGAACAAGGGGGATCGCAGCCACGCCCCACGGCCTGCAGCTGCCAGCCTGTCAGCCGCAAAGGCCACGCCGAACAACAGTACAACATAGCCCAAACACACCAGAATCAGGACGTTCAGCGTTGCCATCAGTCTGGTCTCTGATCGGTTTCGTCTTGAGTGGCCATACGTCTGGCTGCAAAACCAAAAACCAAACTGATGCCAATCAGAACGGCCCAGCATACGAAGATATAAAGAATGGCCGACGATAGCCGAATGCCGTCTCCTGCCTCATCAGACCCCGGCCACAGCAATGGGATGGCAAACAAAGCGGCGCCTAGAATCGGCAAAAAGCGAGCGGCATCCGACAGCCGGCGACGGCGATAGCTTTGACGTTCCAAAAACAGCGAAGGCCGAACACCCTGAGGCCGTCGATCTTCGCTAATGCTCATGACCGCGTAGCCTGAGCATGCAAATCCCGCACCGCGGTCAAAACCTCGGCATTCGAGAACGGTTTGGTCATGAAACGACTGACTCCGGCATTTTCGGCCATCTCGCGATCCCGCAGCTGTCCGCGCGCGGTCAGCATCAGAACCGGCAAGGTCTTCAAGTCTTCAAGCTCGCGCAGGTCGCGCAGGATTTCCATCCCGCTCTTGCCCGGCAACATGACATCCAGAATAACCAGATCAGGGTCGGCGCTTTGGATAACCCGCAATGCGTCCAATCCTTCGGCATGCGTTTCAACCTGCCAACCCTCGCGCGTCAGCAAAAACCGAATAGCCTCGGCAATGTTCGGCTCATCCTCAATTAACAGAACCTTACGGCTCATTTGTAGTATTCCTCCCCGTGACGGGCTACCCATCCGTAAACCTGTCTAGGCCAGCTTACGCCGTCTGTCAGGAAACTGTCAAAAACCTTCGCTCAGAATTGACGGTTCACGACGAGATTCACATTCAGCGTTCGGACACACGCGACAGCTGGGGCCAACACGAGCCACATTCTGCGTATCCTGAGGGCCTTCATCCACTGATCGCACCAACATCACAGAACGATACACTGGTGCGTCGTCATAGCCTAAAGCCGCTTGCGGCCATGCATAGGCAAAACAGTCAAATTCGGCCGCTGAACGCCCCAACTGAACAATCCGCTTTCGGATGGGCACAAGAGGTCTGTTTAATGCCTGAAACAAGGGCCACAACGGGCACGCCTCGCCAAAGCGTGGCATCGCAAAGCCCGGCACCGCCTTGGTGAACAGAATACTGCCTGAGGCATCACATATCACCAACCCAGTCGGTCGCGACAGAACGCCCGGCGGCAAAGCAGCCAACCGGCGCAAGACGGTCGCGATATCCACCGAAAACTGCCGCGACAGCTGCAGCGGGTCAGGTTCAGACCCTTTAAGTGCAGCCTTTACAGCCTCCAACGGCATCGCCAGCGCATCCTGTGCATACACATCCAGAAACGCGCGGGTCACGCTTTTTACCGCGGCGGAATCAAGCGCCTCAAGATCGACTTCGCTACTGCTGCCGCCGCTTTCGATTTCAGGAAAATGGTGGCTGCGCGCCTCGAAAAAAGCCTCCGCCTCCTCCAGTGGTACGCCGCGTCGGTCATCCGCCGAGTCAGCATCGTCCAGATAAGTCACCAACGATTTCGAACTGTCTGCAAGCCGTTCTGCATCCTGGTGCAGGTTGCGGTGAAAACGGTCCTGCCATTCCGGCTCGATTTCCTGAGTCTCAGCCAGAATTGCAGCGGTCGAACGAATGGCGGCGGCGGTCGACAAGACCTCATGCATCGAAGCCGCAAGATGCGGATCATGGGTTAGACGGTCCGACAGCGTTTCGACTGTGCGCTCCAGAGAGACTACGCGACGATGCATCTGTGCTAGCACACCTGCCCAACCGGAGAACCGCCCCGCGAACTCCTCAACCGCATCGATTTCAGCGTTTTGTCCGATTGCGTCCGCCGCCGCTTCCCGCAATGCCGAGATCAAGGTGGCTTCGACCCCCTGCGTCAGCACCGAAGGTTCGACAGCAAGAGCCGATGCAATGTCAACAAGCAGCTTGCCCCCGATCCTTCGGCGATTATGCTCGATAAGGTTCAAATAAGACGCTGATATCCCGACCTTTCGGGCCAATTCCGCCTGCCGCAACCCCGCGATCAGACGCCGCTCGCGAATTCGGCTACCTGTCAGTGTATCGCGCATGTTTTGGCCCCTCCCCAAAGGCATATTCCGCGACTAACCTACCTTCTATTTTCAGAACTATTCAATAAATACTTTTACTTAAGGACTAGTTTTCAATCTCTATTTACATAGTTAACAATTCTGACAGAACGCACGCTCGCGCCCGAAACGTCAGTTTCTGAGCCCAACCCCTTCAATTCCGTGTCAATTCCCGGCACGATGCAAGCATGAGTGACCCTGCGTTCGAATACGCCCCCATTGGCCTTGTAGAGCTGGAGAACCGGATCATCCGGCGCTGCAACCTGCAATTCGCGCGTACGTTTGGCGGGGAAGAAACAGAGTACCGCAATATGCCGCTGCTGCACCTTTACCCATCAGTCGCGGATTGGGAGAGGATCGGCGCGCGCAGCCTGCAGGTGATGCGCGGCACAGGCTACTACACGGATGAACGAGTCATGCGTCGACGCAATGGCGATCTGTTCTGGTGCCGCGCGCGTGGACGATCCTTGACCCCTGACGACCCGTTCCGACACGGCATCTGGAGCTTTTCCGACATCTCCGAGGAACGCCCTCTGGTCGAACTAACTCAGCGCGAACGCGAGGTTGCTATTCTTTCATGCCGCGGCTTATCCGCCAAGGAAATCGGCGTCGAACTGGGCCTGAGTTACCGCACTATCGAAGCCTACCGCGCTCGCCTGCTTGAGAAATTCGGCGCCCGAAAACTACCTGAACTTGTGGCGAAACTCTCTGGAATGCCGCTTTAGCGACTTTTTGCTTGAATTACTCGACCAAAACCGCACCGCGACAGGTCGAGACGCGCTTTTCATGGCAGTGCGCTTGGCTTATAACGCTGCGTAATCAGACCAAAGCCCGCAACGCACAGACGGGCCAAAGGGGAACCGTCGAGGACACTCATGACAGACACCAAACACGAAGCGGACGTGGCATTCATCAAAGCTCTGGCTGAACTGCTGCGAGAAAATGACCTGACCGAATTGCAGGTCAAACGCGAGTATGGCGAAGAAGACAGCCTGAACGTCCGCGTCAGCCGTATGACCCAGGCTGCGGCCGCGCCGGTTCAGATGGCCGTTCCCGCTGCTGCACCCGTAGCAGCCCCTGCAGCAGCAGCCCCTGCTGCACCCGAGGCCCCCGCAGCGCAGGAAGATCCGGCCAGCCATCCCGGTGCTGTGACCTCGCCTATGGTGGGCACCGTCTATATGCAGCCCGAACCGGGCGCGCCTTCGTTCATCTCGGTCGGCGCATCGGTGTCAGAAGGCGACACGTTGCTGATCGTCGAAGCGATGAAAACTATGAACCACATCCACGCGCCCAAATCGGGCACCATCAAGCGTATTCTGGTCGGTGACGGCGACGCTGTGGAATTCGGCACCCCTCTGGTCATCGTTGAGTAAGGCGGGCCCATGTTCGACAAAATCCTGATTGCCAACCGAGGCGAGATCGCCCTGCGCGTCATCCGCGCCGCGCGCGAGATGGGGATTAAAACGGTCGCCGTGCATTCAACAGCCGACAGTGACGCGATGCATGTGCGCATGGCGGACGAATCGGTGTGCATCGGCCCTCCGCCCAGCCCGCAAAGCTACCTGTCCGTGCCCGCCATCATCTCGGCCTGCGAGATCACCGGCGCACAGGCGATCCACCCCGGCTATGGCTTTCTGTCCGAGAATGCCGAGTTCGTGCAGATCGTCGAAGACCACGGCATCACCTTCATCGGCCCCACCGCTGAACATATTCGCGTGATGGGTGACAAGATCACCGCCAAGGACACGATGAAAGCCCTTGGTGTTCCTTGTGTTCCCGGCTCCGACGGCGGCGTTCCGACGCTGGAAGACGCCAAGCGCATTGGTGAAGAATTCGGCTATCCCGTCATTATCAAGGCCACTGCCGGTGGTGGTGGGCGCGGCATGAAAGTCGCACAGACGGCGGATGAGATGGAAAGCGCCTTCATGACCGCTCGCGCCGAAGGCAAAGCCGCCTTTGGCAATGACGAGGTCTATATCGAGAAATACCTCACCACGCCGCGCCATATCGAAATTCAGGTCTTTGGCGACGGTAAAGGCAAAGCCGTTCATCTGGGTGAGCGCGACTGCTCGCTGCAACGTCGCCATCAGAAGGTGTTCGAAGAGGCCCCCGGCCCCTGCATCACCCCCGAAGAACGCGCAAAGATCGGCAAGATTTGTGCCGATGCAGTCGCCAAGATCAACTATATCGGCGCGGGCACCATCGAGTTCCTGTATGAAAACGGCGAGTTCTATTTCATCGAAATGAACACCCGTCTGCAGGTGGAACACCCGGTGACCGAAGGCATCTTCGGCGTCGATCTGGTGCGCGAACAAATCCGCGTCGCTTCGGGTCTGCCGATGTCCTTCGGCCAGGACGATCTGGAAATCAACGGCCACGCCATCGAAGTTCGGATCAACGCGGAAAAATTGCCCAACTTCTCGCCCTGCCCCGGCAAGATCACGGCCTATCACGCGCCCGGCGGTCTGGGCGTGCGGATGGATTCGGCGCTATATGACGGATACTCGATCCCGCCCTATTACGACTCACTTATTGCCAAGCTGATCGTACAGGGTCGCGACCGGGCCGAGGCGCTGGCGCGACTGGAACGTGCCTTGGGCGAGCTGATCGTGGATGGTATCGACACGACCGTGCCTCTGTTTCACGCCCTGCTGCAAGAGCCTGATCTTCACAGCGGTGACTACAACATCCATTGGCTGGAAAAGTGGCTTGCCGAGAACATGGCAGACTAACATACTAAGGGCGAAGGGTTTTTACCTTTCGCCCTTTGAGATTCCAGTATGAGCCTGACCCCCGACCTCTTACTGCACGGCTACTCCATCGGCATTTTCCCGATGGCTGAGCATCGCGATGACCCCGAGCTGTTCTGGGTCGACCCCAAATTTCGCGGTGTGTTCCCGCTGGACGGATTCCACATTTCCCGCAGTTTGGCGCGGCGCATACGCAACAGCGGGTTCTCCATCACGATCAACCGGGACTTCGCTGGGGTCGTCGATGGCTGCGCCGACCGCGCCGACACGTGGATCAATGACGAGTTGCGCAACCTGTACCAACACCTACATCAAACGGGCCATGCACACTCGCTGGAAGTGTGGGAGGAATCGGCCCTGATAGGCGGCGTCTATGGCGTTTGCCTTGGGGCCGCGTTTTTCGGCGAAAGCATGTTTTCGCGACGAACGGATGCGTCAAAGATCGCATTGGCCTATCTGACAGACAGGCTTCGCAGAACAGGATTTCATCTGTTCGACACCCAATTTCTGACAGCGCATCTGGCCTCTTTGGGTGCGATAGAAATACCCCGCACGCAATATCGGCAAGAACTGGAAAAGGCGATCAGCGCCAGCGCGGATTTTACCGCCGACTTAACTCAATCGCCGGATGGCGTTATACAACGAATAACCCAAACGTCGTAGCGCGAATGGTCCAGTGCATTCAGCGCCGGTGACGTGGCGATCATCCAACCGTCAAACAGTTGGTCAGTCTTGCCATTTTCCCAAATCGTGAGATAGGCAAAAGCATCACCTGTCGGGTTCTCGGCCGGATAGCGGCAATCGCCCAACGCGACGTCCAGACCAAAAACGGGCTGTGTTTCACCGTTCCGCATCTCGACGTCAACGGTTTGGCCGCTGACCTTGTCCAACCCACGCAGCATCGCACCCGGCCCCGACTGGACTTTTTGCTGCGCCGATGCGCCCGTGGCGGCCAGCATGGCAAGCACAATGGCGAGACGCCGCATTAGCTGCCATCCCCGGCGACAAACTTGACCAGAAGCGAAATCAGACTGACCGCGCCCTGGGTATCAGTGACCTGATCCCCAGGCTCGAAATAGAAAGGCGAGCCGCCCGGCATCACTTCAACGAAGTTACCGCCCAACAATCCCTCGGACGAAATTACAATCGCGCTGTCATCCGGAACCAGAATACCGTCCGAGATCGAAAACGTCGTATCCGCCCGGTAGGTTTCGGAGTTGAGCGTTACGTCCGTTACAGTACCGATCTTGACCCCGGCCAATCGCACATCTGTTCCAACACCGACGCCTTCAAGCGACCGGAAAGATGCGCCCAGTTCATAACCCGTACCACCTTGCGACAGGCCGGTGGACTGGCTGGCATAGACCCCAAAAGCAACGGCACAGGCCAACACGGCGCCGCCAACCAGGACTTCGGAAACATTGTAGCTCGACATAATTTGCCTCGTTTATTCGGGGCTCCAAGCCTCGTAATCGGAACGTTCAATCGGGTCCGGGCGACGCAGGGACCCTGCAGGAGTATAGGCAAGCGCCGAACCGGTCAGGTTTTCCTGATGTGGTTTTTCCCACGATTTGTGCGGCAATGGTTTGTCAGTCGGGGGCTCGTCCCATGTACGGTGCAGCCAACCATGCCAGTCAGGATCGACACGGCTCGCCTCGGCTTCGCCATTGAAAATGACCCAGCGCTTGCTGTCATCCGCATTGCGGTAGAACACATTGCCCTGGTTGTCCTCGCCGACCTTTTCACCCTTGCGCGCAGTGTAAATCTGCGTGTTCAGAGTGGCCCCGTTCCACCAGGTCACGGCTCGCAAAAGACTGTTCAGGATCCCCATGGGCTGCCTCCGGCAATTCTGTTTCCGCAGATATGGACCAAAGGCGCGCCAAGGTCCAGTGTCACAAGGACCGCACCCCCTATTCCGGCAAATACGCGGTCACTTCTATTTCAATTCGGTATTTCGGGTCGATCAAATCGCATTCGATCATTGTTGCGGCCGGAGGATTCGCACCAAATGTCTCGCTCAAAATTGGCCAGCATGGCTCAAACTCAGCCTTGTCGGGTAACATGTAAGTTACACGAACGACGTCTGAAAAGCCTGCACCAGCTTCGGTCAGTGCCTTTTCAATCACCGTCAGTGCCGAACGGCACTGCTCAACCACGGTATCACCCTGCCCGACAGTACCAGAGACGTGCACCCAACCTCCGGCAACCACGGCGCGGCAATACCCTAGCTTAGGTTCAAATTCGCCACCTGATGAGATGCGCTTGATCATTTCAGTATCCTCATAAGAAAACGGCGCGGAGAACCGCGCCGCATGGATCAGATATGTAAGGTCTTAACCCGCCGAAGCAGATTCGGCCGCATCCGCATAAATGATTAGAGGCTGCGATTCAGATGTCACGGCCTCTTCGTTGACCACAACTTCGGTCACGTTTTTCAGACCCGGAAGCTCGAACATCGTATCCAGCAGGATGTCTTCCAGAATCGAACGCAAACCACGTGCCCCGGTTTTCCGTTCGATGGCTTTCTTGGCAATCGCCTTGAGCGCATCATCGGTAAAGGCCAGCTCGGCATCTTCCAGTTCAAACAGGCGCTGATATTGCTTGACCAGCGCGTTCTTGGGCTTGGTCAGGATCGTGACCAGAGCATCCTCGTCCAGATCCTCAAGCGTTGCCAGAACCGGCAGACGTCCAACAAATTCAGGGATCAGGCCAAATTTCAACAGATCCTCAGGTTCCAGATCCTTGAAAATCTCACCGACGCCACGCTCATCATTGTCACGCACGTCTGCCCCGAAACCCATGGCCGAGCCCTTGCCACGCTGTGCAATGATCCTGTCCAGACCGGCAAATGCACCGCCGCATATAAACAGGATGTTGGTCGTGTCCACCTGCAGGAACTCCTGCTGCGGATGCTTACGCCCGCCCTGCGGCGGAACGCTGGCCACGGTGCCTTCCATCAGTTTCAGCAGCGCCTGCTGTACACCCTCACCCGATACGTCGCGCGTGATCGACGGGTTTTCAGATTTGCGCGTAATCTTGTCGACCTCGTCGATATAGACGATGCCGCGCTGCGCACGTTCGACATTGTATTCGGACGCCTGCAGCAGTTTCAGAATGATGTTTTCGACGTCCTCACCCACGTATCCCGCTTCGGTCAGAGTCGTCGCATCCGCCATGGTGAACGGCACATCCAGAATTCGCGCCAGAGTTTGGGCCAGCAGCGTCTTGCCGCACCCCGTGGGGCCAATCAGAAGGATGTTGGACTTGGCAAGCTCAATATCGCTGCCCGCCTTCTGCGCGTGGTTCAGACGCTTGTAGTGGTTGTGCACGGCCACCGACAGGACCCGCTTGGCCGTGGCCTGACCGATCACGTAATCGTCCAGCACTTCGCAGATATCCTTGGGTGTCGGCACTCCGTCGCTGGATTTCAGGCCGCTGGCCTTTGTCTCTTCGCGGATGATGTCCATGCACAGTTCGACGCATTCGTCACAGATAAACACTGTGGGTCCGGCAATCAGCTTGCGCACCTCATGCTGGCTCTTGCCGCAGAAGCTACAGTAGAGCGTGTTTTTGCCGTCACCGCCTGAATTCGTCGCCATGTTCTACCTTTCGGGCTTCGTCCCTGCGGCCCCGCCCGGGGCCGCGCTTGCCGCATGTTGCTGCAGCTTAGGCCACCACTGAGGCGGCTACAATCTCAAAAATGTACCTCGCGCACGTGACGCGAGGACTTATTCTCAGCTCTCTTCGCCGTCCATTTTCGCACGGTTTTCGACGATTTCGTCGATATGACCCCAGTCTTTTGCTTCTTCCGGGCTCATGAAGTTGTCGCGATCCAGTGCTTTCTCAACAGCCTTTTTTGTCTGCCCTGTATGACGCACATAGATGTCATACAGTCGATCTTTCAGCTTTTGCGTCTCGGCGGCGTGGATCATGATATCGCTCGCCTGCCCCTGATATCCGCCGCTGGGCTGGTGCACCATGATACGGCTGTTGGGCAGCGAAAAGCGCATTCCTTTCTCGCCCCCGGCCAACAGAACCGACCCCATCGAGGCCGCCTGACCGATCACCAATGTCGAACACTTAGGTTTAATATACTGCATTGTGTCGTAAATCGACAAACCGCTTGTCACGACACCGCCAGGCGAATTGATGTAGATTGAGATTTCTTTGTTAGGATTCTCGGCCTCAAGATGCAGCAACTGAGCCACCACCAGATGGCTCATTCCGTCATGGATCGGGCCATTGATAAAAATGATCCGCTCTTTCAACAGGCGCGAGAAAATATCATAGGCGCGCTCACCCCGGCTGGTCTGCTCAACGACCATGGGGACGAGCGTATTCATGTAGGTATCAACGGGATCAAACATTAGGAACCTGCCTGCTTTGCTATGGATCGGGACTTTACCCGAAGAAACGTTACCTGAGTCTTAGTGTTGCCATAGAGGGGCTGCAAGGGGGGCTGGAGACTTCTGATCAACACATTGCTTTTTGTCGGCCATCGGCAGTTGTTTCTGCGTGGCGCGACACCGCCACTGCCCGTTTTCAACTAGGGGCTTCTTTTGTCTGCGGATGCTCTCTTTCCCATCACGTCATTTTGATTCATGCATATGGACAGATTTGGTCAGTATGTGCACTTAAGCGGCTCGAGTAACCGAGTCCGGATTTTACGTAGACCATCGCCCGACTGGGCATAAAGGACAAGATAATGGCACTGGCGCAGGTTAAGCAGGACATACCAAACGATAACATCGAGCTCATTGCAGGAAGCGCGACGCGGGCTTCGAATTTTCTGAAGGCGATCAGCCACGAAGGACGGCTGATGATCCTGTGTCATCTTATATCCGGCGAAAAATCTGTGACAGAGCTAGAAGAGTTGCTGTCAGCGCGTCAGGCTGCTGTGTCGCAACAGTTGTCACGACTTCGCCTTGAAGGGCTTGTTATGCCGCGCCGCGAGGGCAAGGCGATCTATTACCGCCTTGCTGATGACCGCCCCAAACGCATGCTCGAAGTGGTCTATGAATTGTTTTGTGAGGAACAGACAGCATGAGCCGAACTGTTAAAATCACGACCCGTTTGCGCAAACCAAAAAGCTCTGTGCCATAGCCTGCAACAACGTGGGATAGAGCTTCGGACCTGGATCAACAGCGATTCCGACAGGGTCCAGATCAAGGATCGTGGCGCCTGACCCCTCAATCGCGGTCTCTACCAGCCGGGTGTCGTATTGAGGCTCGGCAAAAGCGCAGTCTATTTGATCTTCTGAAACTTTTTCCCGAAGCGTTGCCAAGCGCGCGGGACCGGGGTTGGCCGCGTCCCCCAAGCTGACAGAGCCTGATGTTTCCAACCCAAAACGCTTTTCGAAATACTGATAGGCGTCGTGGAACGTGATGAAACGATGCGCCTTCATGTCGGCCAAATCTGCGTTGATCTGGTCGCCAAGCAGAGTCAATTCATTGTCGAACGCTTTGGCATTGTCTTGGTATGCCTGCGCATTTTCGATGTCGACCTCGGCAAGAATATTGGCAATCGCAAAAGCCCATGTCCGCGCATTCTCCGGATCAAGCCACGCATGTGGGTCTGTTCCGTCGTGGTCATGAGCATGATCATCATGACCATGGTCGTCGTGGTCCTTGTGACCAGCATAGTCATCATGATCCGCGTGGTCCTCATGACCATGGTCATCATGATCCGCGTGGTCCTCATGACCATGGTCTTCGTGGTCCTTGTGACCAGCATGGTCGTCGTGATCCGTGTGGTCGTCATGACCACTCTCTTCAACAACATCGCGGTATTCATGCAGGATCGTACCGTCAACCTCCAGCAAAGAAATCTTTTTTGACCCTGCCGACAAAGTGCTCAGCGGCTTGTCCATCCAAGGCGTCAATTCCTCACCAACCCAAAAGACAATGTCAGCAGATTGCAACGCGCGCGCCTCGGACGGGCGCATCGCGTGGCTGTGAGGCGACGCCCCAGGCGGCACGATCAGTACGGGCTCCGCGACACCATCCATAACGCGCGCAACAAGCGAATGAATCGGCGCAATATCAGCAACTACCTTGGGCGGTTCCGCAACAACCTGACTAGTCATAACAGCGCCAAGAACGCATACCGTGGAACGCAGCATAATGCCTCCTGAATGATATGTTATTACATTTACTGGTCGCTTGATATGCCCCACGTTATAACATATCAAGCCACAAAATGACGGAGCCCCTAATGAGTACAGTCGGTTTCAGGCAACATGATCACACGCATTGCGTTCAGACTGCCCTTGCGCAAGCCGAGGCCAAATGCAAAGCGAAACGCTTGCACTTTACGCCTGTCAGGCGGCGCGTCCTAGAGATCCTGCTTGAAAAACATAAGGCCATGGGAGCCTATGAAATTCTTGCAGTGTTATCCACCGAAGGGATGGGGTCGCAACCGCCTGTCGCGTATCGAGCCCTGGATTTTCTGGTTCAAAACGGGTTTGTCCACCGTATCGAACAACTTAATGCATATGCTGCCTGCGCGCATCCGACACACGACCATGTACCGGCCTTCCTGATATGCCGGGCGTGCAAGGCCGTCGCGGAAACAGAAACTGAACTGACTCAGGGCAGGCTGGGCGCTGCCGCGAACACTTCGGGCTTCCAGATCGAACGCGTCGTTGTCGAAGCCGAGGGTCTGTGCCCCGAATGCATAGGATTGCAGGCGTGAAAAGAACTCTGATTACGCTGAAAGACCTGTCGATCCGCGCGGACGGCAGAACTATCCTTGAACATGTGAACGCAACTGTCTCGGAAGGTGAGATCGTAACGATTGTCGGGCCAAACGGATCAGGTAAGTCCACGTTACTACGCGCGATGATCGGGGCGGCTTTGCCCGCACATGGGACTGTCAAACAGGCCAAAAACCTGCGGATTGGTTATGTTCCGCAAAAGCTGGCACTGGACGCGGCTTTGCCCATGACGGTTCAACGGTTCCTCAGCCTGCCCCGCCGCGTTTCCGCACGTGACGCCATAACCGCGTTGGACCATGCGGGTGTACCTGACTTGCGAAACCGTCAGATGACCAAGCTGTCCGGCGGCCAGTTTCAGCGTGTCCTTTTGGCGCGCGCGTTGCTGGAGAAGCCGCAATTGCTTCTTCTGGACGAGGCAACCCAGGGGCTAGACCAGCCGGGTGCCGCCGCGTTTTATCAACGTATCGAGCAGGTTAGACACGATCTGGGATGCGCGATCGTAATGGTCAGCCACGACTTGCATGTCGTTATGGCGGCCTCAGACCGTGTGTTGTGTCTGAACGGGCATATCTGCTGCGAGGGCTCTCCGCGCTCGGTCGCAGACGCACCGGAATACCGCGCCTTGTTCGGAAGTGGGACGAAGGGAACAATGGCGCTTTACCAACACCAACATAGTCATTCACACGACCATGATCACGGCTCGACACTCTCGCAGGAAAAGGCAGACTGATGCTGGATGACTTTATGGTACGCGCGGCCCTCGCTGGTGTCGGAGTAGCCATCGCAGCCGCTCCGCTTGGATGTTTCGTGGTTTGGCGCCGCATGGCTTACTTGGGTGAAGCAACCGCGCACGCTTCTGTGTTGGGAATTGCTCTGGCCCTCGCATTTTCCCTGCCAATTTTGCCCGCGATCATCGTTGCGGCCCTTACAATGGGACTAACCGTAACGCTGCTGAGGGGAAAAGGCTTCGCGATGGATACTCTGTTAGGAGTCATCGCCCACACCGCACTGGCGGCCGGACTGGTGAGCGTCGCACTTCTGTCGGACGTCCGGCTTGACCTGGATGCCTTTCTATTCGGCGACATTTTGGCCGTGGCAAAAACAGACTTGGTGACGATCTGGGTCGGTGGCGCTCTTATTCTGGCCGTGATGGTTCAGAGATGGTCTGCCCTGCTGGTTTCCACACTTAATCCAGACTTGGCCTATGCGTCTGGTATTGATCCCAAACGCGAGGAACTTTGGCTGACATTGGCTATGGCCCTGGCTGTGGCCGTGGCGATCAAAGTCGTGGGTATTCTGCTGATTGCGGCGCTTCTGGTCATCCCTGCAGCGGCTGCGCGATCTTTGGTCCGAACCCCCGAAGCCATGGCTGTCTGCGCCGCGATCCTTGGCTCTTTGGCGGCGTTGGGTGGGTTGGCGGGGGCTTATATGGCCGATACGCCCGCCGGTCCCAGCATTGTCTGCGCCGCGGCCCTGGTGTTTCTGGTAACCGGGGTCAGCGGCCCCTACCTTTACCGAAACTGAAACCGCCCAAACCGCTGGTTACATACGGGAAAAACTGCTACGACGCTCAGAGAACAAAACCTATGGAGCAAACGATGATCCGCACTCTACTAATTGGGGCCGCCCTATTGACTTTGACAGCGTGTGAAACGGCAAAAGGTGTCGGGAAAGACATCGGCAAAGCTGGCGACGCGATTAGCAACACTGCAAGTGACGTACAGCAGGCTATTTAACGACTGCGGCTTGTGACCTGAAGCCGGTGATACAGCAGCGCATTCTCTACACTCGGTGACGCGATCACCGGGGCAACCAAAAATCTGGCGAACGCGCAGCCGCACCATTTTCAGGATTTTCAACAAGTTGGGTCGGACAGCGGCTTCGTTTCGCCACACGAGGCTGCGCTGAAGGTCCGCACGGGTTAGGAAACCGATGCCGGGAACACATTCCGACATCGGGCCATCCTGCCCTTATCGCGAGCGATCCAGCCACCGCCCGACCCGTCTCCTCCCTGTGGAGACCAATTTGAGAAGCGCTCCGACCCGGCCGGAATTACCCACTAAGCGCTGCAGATTAACTACAGCCGGTACCCCCTACAGCCCAACCGGACCGGAAACGCTTCAGTTCACCTGACGTTCCAGAACGGTGCTGTAGGTCGTTCCGCGACGCAGGCTACGGAAATCCGCATAAATCTTGCCGTCCTCATACCGAGCATCAATCAGCGCATTCACACCGATCTCGGGATTGGCCGAGCTTTCGACGATGCTGATCCGGGTCGGGTCGTCCAGGCTGATGGTCCCGGTGGCATCCAGCATTCGCCAGTCCTGAGCGGCACTTGACCGCCACTTGCTGGGCCCCCAGAACACATTGTCCTGCTGCTTCTGGATATCCAGCACCCACTCGGCGTTGTTGAACCGGGGCACATCGCCGGTCGTTGTCCGGTTCGGGCCGACGGCAGTATAGCTGCCCACCCACGTGCCGCGCAGGTCGGGCGTGTCGGCCATGGCTGTTGTTGCAAGAGTAAGGCTCGTGGCCAGAGCGGCTGCTCCGGCAGTCATAAATCTGGTCATTGTCTCTTCCTCCGTTTTGTCCAGGCCGGTGCTGGCCTGCTGAACAGATTGGGAGGGTGCAGACGCGTTACAACATTTGTGAAGGAAGCTTCATGAAGGGTTCAGATTGCGGTTAATCAGGCCCACGCCAAGGCGGTTCCGGCGACAACCAAGGCAATCCCGATCCCTTCCCGCATCGAGAAGTCTTCACCGAACAAGAAGAACGAGGCAATGGCGATCAGCACAACCTCGGCCCCCAGAATGCCGGTATAGATGATGCCCAACCGCTCCTCGCGCAGCGCGGCAAGCTCCAGCGTTGCGGCGGCCAGCAGGGTTGCCACGATCAACAGGCTAAGGCCGAGGCCGGGGATTTTCCACCAGAACTTCATCGAGATCATGGCAATGGAATAGAGACCTGCCGATCCGAGGGCGATTATGGGGACCATGGACATAGGGGCCTCCTGCCGAAGTTGCCGCTAGGTCAACACTAACAAGTTTCAAAAAGTTGGGCTGTGAGGAGGATCACATATTTGGATATCCTGTTTGGCTTTCGAGTGATTTTACTCAGCCCTCCAGCTTGAAGTGCATAAGAATCCCGTCGAATATTCATATATTCTGATTCGAATTTCAGAAGAGGGGGAGCCATGACGACGTTTCACGAAATCGGTCTAACCGGGGTGCGAATTCCTCGAATTGGTTTTGGGTCAACAGGAATAGGTAGCATTCCGCAAATCTATGGTTACGAAGTTGATGAGAATAGGGCGCGAGAAACCTTGCGCACAATACTTACCCGCCCCGACGGGTTTATCGATACCGCCCGCGGCTATGCTATGGGCCGAAGTGAAGACCGCATTGGGAGCGTAATTCGTGAACTCGGTGGTTTGCCAGAAGGCTGTGTATTGTCCACGAAAATCGACCGCGACATGGAGACGAGCGTGTTCGACGCTACCCAAGCGAGGCGGTCTTTAGAACAAAGCCTGAAGGCACTCGGCGTAGACAGCGTCGACATCCTTCACCTCCACGACCCGGAATACGCTGGTGATATGTCAGAGATCACGCGCAGCGGAGGTGCGCTGGACGAATTGTTCAAAATCAAAGAGGAAGGCCTTGCAACTGCCGTTGGTTTGGCCGGCGGACGGCTGGACGTCTTGTCGCCTATGCTGCGCGACTGGGACTTCGATGTTGTGATGACGCATAACCGGCACACACTTGTAAACGTGAATGCTTCGCCCCTAATCGAACAAGCCGTTTCCAAGGGTGTCACCGTCTTAAATGCAGCACCCTACGCGGGAGGAATTCTGGCAAGAGGTAGCGCGGTTCACCACTTTTACGTTTACCGGCCAGCAACAGAAGAAATGCTCGCGCCTGTGCGCGCGGTCGAAGATATCTGCGCCCGATACGATGTTCCAATGGGCGCGCTGGCGCTACAATTCTCGCTTCGAGATGCAAACATTGCTTCAACAGTTTGCGGGGTGACGTGGCCCCAGCATGTAAACCAAACGCTTGAGTGGGCCGATTGGGACATACCTGAGGCGGTCTGGACTGAACTCACCGACCTCGGACAATCGGACGCCGATCCAGAATCCGCGTAAACTTGGACAAACCAAGAGGAAGAAATGGACAGCCTCAGCTGTCCATCTTCAGCGCCGAAATAAACGCCTCCTGGGGGATATCCACCTTGCCGAACTGACGCATCTTCTTTTTCCCCGCCTTCTGCTTGTCCAGCAGTTTGCGTTTCCGCGTGGCGTCGCCTCCGTAGCATTTCGCGGTCACGTCCTTGCGCAGGGCCGAGAGGGTCTCGCGCGCGATGACTTTGCCTCCGATCGCCGCCTGGATCGGGATTTTGAACATGTGGCGCGGGATCAGGTCCTTGAGCTTTTCGCACATCGCGCGGCCCCGCATCTCGGCCCGGTCGCGGTGAACCATGGTTGACAGCGCGTCGACCGGTTCGTCATTCACCAGAACCGACATCTTGACCAGATTATCCTCGGTATAACCGGTCATCTGGTAGTCGAACGAGGCATAGCCCTTGGTCACCGATTTCAGGCGGTCGTAGAAGTCAAAAACGACCTCGTTCAGCGGCAGGTCATAGACGACCATGGCGCGGCTGCCCGCATAGGTCAGGTCCATCTGGATGCCACGCCTGTCCTGACACAGTTTCAACACGTCGCCGAGGTATTCATCGGGCACCAGAATGGTCGCCTTGATGCGCGGTTCCTCGATATGATCCACTTTGGACGGGTCAGGCATATCGGCGGGGTTGTGCAGCTCGATCATCTCGCCGTCTTTCATGTAGACGTGATAGATCACAGAGGGCGCAGTGGTGATGAGCTCGATATCATATTCGCGTTCGATGCGGTCGCGGATGACCTCAAGGTGCAACAGCCCTAGGAAGCCGCAGCGGAAACCAAAACCAAGTGCCGCCGAGGTTTCCATTTCGAACGAGAACGAAGCGTCGTTCAGCGCCAGTTTGTCGATCGCATCCCGCAGGTCTTCGAATTCGGAACTGTCGACGGGGAAGAGGCCACAAAACACCACCGGCTGCGCGGGTTTGAAGCCGTCCAGCGCGTCCTCGGTGCCGTTGCGGTCATTGGTGATCGTGTCGCCCACGCGCGTGTCGCGGACCTGCTTGATCGAGGCCGTCAGGAAACCGATCTCACCGGGGCCGAGGCTATCGACCATCTCCATCTCGGGCCGGAAGACACCGACTCGGTCGACGTGATGCAGAGTGCCGTTCGACATGAACTTGACCCGCATCCCCTTTTTCAGCGTGCCGTCCATGATGCGGACCAGAACGATCACGCCGAGATAGGCGTCATACCACGAATCCACCAGCATCGCCTTGAGCGGCGCGTCGAGGTTGCCCTGCGGCGCGGGCAGTTGCTGCACGATGGCTTCCAGCGTCTCGTGGATACCCTGCCCCGTTTTGGCCGAAACCTGAATGGCGTCGGTCGCGTCGATGCCGATCACATCCTCAATCTGTTCTGCCACACGGTCACAGTCGGACGCGGGCAGGTCGATCTTGTTCAGCACCGGCACGATCTCATGATCAGCGTCGATGGCTTGGTATACATTTGCCAGCGTCTGCGCCTCGACCCCCTGGGTCGAGTCCACGACCAGCAGAGAGCCCTCGACCGCGCGCATCGACCGGCTGACCTCATAGGCGAAATCCACGTGGCCGGGGGTGTCGATCAGGTTCAGCACATATGCCTCGCCATTGTCGGCGGTATAGTCGATGCGGACCGTGTTGGCCTTGATTGTGATGCCGCGTTCACGCTCGATATCCATGCTGTCGAGCAGCTGTTCCTTCATGTCGCGATCCTTGACCGTTCCGGTCTCTTGGATGAGCCGGTCAGCAAGGGTGGATTTGCCATGGTCGATATGCGCGACGATGGAGAAATTGCGGATATGAGCGAGGTCTGTCATAGCGACGGGATATGGTTCGAAAACAGTCGCTGGTCAAGGTGGGACAGCCCCATGCGAACGCCTTTGTTCGCGCGGCTTGTCGGATGTCATGCAAGCTCGTTTTTGATCAGTTCAGCATTCATCCAATGCGTGTCGCTTTGCACATGATCTTCGCGCACATACTTGGCCAGGCGGGTTGGCATATCCTGTTCCGAAAATGCAGCCATATCACGAACCACGAAACCCTCTTGCCTATCGAGATCGAGGTTGGAAAGAACAGTGCTAACAACTTGATCCGAAAACGGCCCGCGATGCAGTTCTGGTACCGGCGCGATCCCAAGTTCGGCAAAGCGAAAGAGAGTCGCGTCCCAGGCCTGAACCTCCTCTTGTTTGATCCATACAAAACCCAGAAAACAGGATGGTAAAGCGCGATATACGATAGAGTGGCGTGCAAAGAGATGCTCGCCAACAATACGCTCATTCTCGGCCAGTTGAGGTGAGATGCCAGCCGCAAAAGCTTTCATCCAATCGCGCGACGGATGGTATCGGGCATCAAGGCTGCGTGGTTGGCAGCCCTGGTTGTGAATAGTCGAATTCTCACCGTCCATTTTCTCGGTGAAGACCACCTCATCGGCGGCAACCAGCCCGTCGACACTGCGCATGATTTTGTCATCGCTGGTAGCCCCAGGGGATTGTGGCAAATGGAATGCGCCGCCGTATTTCTTAAGCATTTTGTTTTCAAATTCGTTGGTTTGCCTAAGCAAATGCGACTTTGCTCCACTGCCCAATCACATTTTCGCACCCCCCGATTGATCCCTAAACCAGTTTGATTCATACTCCGCTTAAGGCCGAGAGGGGCACAAGATCCCTCCGGGCAGGCAAAAACGAGGCTCGAGCATGAAAAAGTTCCTCTTAATAGCATTCTGTGCTGCGTCCGTGGCAAGTTCTCCGTTGGCGGTTGAGGCCGCGCAAATCAAGCGGGCGTGTCTGGCGTCGGACCGTTCGGCTGCGACGCGGGATCGGTGCAGTTGCATTCAACGCGTGGCCGATCAGGCGCTGACGCGCAGCGACCAAAAGACCGTCTCGAAATGGTTCGCTGACCCCCATCAGGCGCAGGAGCTGAAAATGTCACGCACCGCGCGGGATGATGCGCTATGGGATCGATATCAGAATTTTGGCCAGATGGCGCAGGCGATCTGTAGCTAAATACCTCAGCATCCTTGACCTGACCCGTCCTGCGCCCCAGAAAAGGCGCAGCAAAAGGGGTGTGCGATGGTGATGAAAGGGCTGACTTTGCGGGGCCTTGAAGTGTTCGAGGCCTTGGCGCGCACCGGTTCGGTGGCGCAGGCGGCCGAGATCACCGGGCTCAGCCAGCCATCGGTAAGCCAGCAATTACGCAATCTGGAAAACGCGTTGGGCACCGAACTGGTCGACCACGGACGCCGCCCAATGCGGCTGACGCAGGCCGGGCGCAGCTTTCTGACCCGCGCTGAGACGGTTTTGGCCGAATTGCAAATGGCCCAGAGCGAATTGACCGTGATGGATCTGGGTCATCTGACTACCTTGTCCATCGGGCTGATCGACGATTTCGACAATGACCTGACACCCAGACTGGCGACATTGCTGGCCGACAGCCTGACGCGTTCGAAATTCAAACTGATCACCCTGCCCAGTCTTGATCTGTTCGCCGATCTCGAGGCACAGCGCCTGCACATGGCCGTATCAGCCCATTCGGGTGAAGTGCTTGAAGGCGTTGCTGAATACCCGCTGGTGCAGGACCCGTTCATTCTGGTGACCCCTAAAGGAGCGCAGGATGCAGTGCAGACCCTACCCTTTCTGCGTTATGCCCGTGAACAGCTTATCAGTCGCCAGATCGAGGCACATCTGGCCCGCCAGAAACTAGAGTTCGAGGAACGGTTCGAGATCGGTTCGCACCTTGCGTTGATGGCGATGGTCGCGCGCGGCCTTGGCTGGGCCATCACCACGCCCTTAGGGTTCATGCGCGCCGCCCGGTTCCACGACGGGCTTGAGGCGCACCCTGCCCCGTTTGGGGACTTTTCTCGAATGATCTCGCTGTTCACCCGCACCGACTGGTCCGATCAGGTTCCGCAAGAGGTGGCCGATATGATGCGCCGACTGATGCGCAGCCAGATCGTGGACCCAGCCTTGACGCAACTGCCTTGGCTGGACGGTCGGCTTAAGGTGATGGCCTAACCACGCAGATGAGCGGCGAGGCCTTCCACAGCGGCCTCGATCAAGTCCAAAGCTCCGTCAAAATCACGGGTGTAATAGGGGTCGGGCACATGGTCCGCGCAGGTTTCTAGGGCAAAATCGGTCAGCAAGCGGACCGGAGTGTCGCTGCCCTCGGGGCGCAGATCCTCGATATTGGCGATGTTGTCGGCATCCATACCAAGGATCAAATCAAACCGGTTGAAATCCTCGGCCACAAATTTCCGGGCGCGCAAATCGCCCAGTGCTACCCCCCGTGCCATTGCTGCCTTCTGCATCGGCCCATAGGGCGGGTCGCCGACATGCCAGCTCGAGGTCCCGGCGCTATCAGTCGCATAATGTGGTGCACGGGCGCGAAACACGCCCTCGGCAGCGGGTGAACGGCAGATATTGCCCAAACAGACAAACAGGATACGGTGGCTCATGCACCAAGGTGTAACGTGTGAGGTAGGAATGGAAAAGATTGTCATCCTGACCGGAGCAGGAATCTCGGCCGAAAGCGGGTTGGGCACATTTCGGGACGAAGGCAGGCTTTGGTCTCAGCATCGGATAGAAGATGTCGCTACACCCGAAGGGTTTGCGCGTGACCCGGCTTTGGTACAGGGGTTCTACAATGCCCGCCGCATTCAGGCGGCGAACGCGCAACCTAATCCGGCCCATCAAGCGCTGACCCGGTTGCAACGCAACTGGCCCGGTGATGTTGTGATCGTGACCCAAAACGTAGATAGCCTGCACGAAGCCGGCGGGGCCAAAAACGTTCTTCATATGCACGGAACCCTTGCAGGGGCGCTTTGCGCCGCGTGCGACCACCGCTGGGTTGCCCCCCCGGAGATGTCCGTGGGTGAATCCTGTCCCGCATGTGCCGCACCGTCTGCCAGACCCGACGTAGTTTGGTTCGGAGAGATGCCTTATCACATGGAAACCATCTACGATCACCTTTCCGAGGCTGCGATCTTTGCTTCGATCGGAACTTCTGGGCAGGTCTATCCGGCCGCCGCTTTCGTGCACGAGGCTGCCAATGCTGGTGCACGGACCGTCGAATTAAACCTTGAACCCTCGGATGGCGCGTCCAGCTTTGAAACGGTCATCCTCGGCCCGGCGTCGGAAACAGTCCCACGCTGGGTCGACGACCTGCTGGGGCAACAATAGATGTCAGATACAAAAGAGATTTATTGTATACTGAACCCGCGACCACAACCGGAGGCCCACATGACCGACCCTCATACGCCGCACGAAGAAATCCTTGATAGCCACAGCCTGGACGGTCGCGAAGCGATGGGAGAGCAGCTGGCCAATCTGTGGTGGACTTTTTTGTTGCGCGGCATTCTCGCCGGTGTGTTGGGGGTTGCAGCGTTGTTCTGGCCGACGGGCAGCATTTCGCTTCTGTTGCGTCTAGTCGGTCTGCTACTGGTGCTTGACGGCGGCGTCACCCTGTTTGGGTTCGGTCGACGCGGCCTGATCGGAGGATTCGGAATAGGCGCTTTGCTTATTGGGCTGGTCCTTCTGATCTGGCCCGAGGGCGTGGCGCGACTGACCTTCTTCCTTTTGGGTGCATGGGCCCTGATTGTTGGCGTCGGTTCGCTGGCAGCGTGGCGACAAATACCGGATCAGCATCCAGATTCGGCAACCTTCCGCAATTCAGGGATCGTCGCGTTGCTGATTGGGCTGGTTCTGATGTTCTGGCCAGGCAGCGGAATGGTGGCACTGGGCTGGGCCATTGCGTTCTCGGCGCTGGCCTTCTCGGGGGTCATGATCTTCCTCGCATTGCGTTTCAAATCCGCCCGCGACCGCGTTTCGATGCGCGTCGTCAACCGCTAGACTCGACGCAAACAGGCCGGGCTCAGCCCGGCCTGACGCGTGGATGACCGCCGCAAAGCGGCGCGAAGACGCGCGTAGCTTCAGTGCGAATGCGACCCGTGCCCACCAGCGTCGTGACGCTTCAGATCAACCGGAATGTCGACCTCGACCTCGCCTGCCTTTTCGAAGATCAAAGTGACGGGGACAGTGGATCCTTCTTCGAAAGGCGCCGTCAGCCCCATGAACATGACGTGGTCCCCTCCGCGTTTCAGCGCACGAGCTTCACCCGCCGGGATCACGAACCCTTGCTCGACATGGATCATCTTGGCAACGCCGTTGGCATCAACCTCATGCGTGTGCAGTTCAACCCGCGCCGCAGCCTCAGATTCAACGGCGATCAACCGGTCATCTGCGTCACCGGTGTTTTCGATCATCATGAACGCCGCACCGGCTTTGGCAGTCTTGCCGGACGAACGCGCATAAGCATCTTCGACGGCAATCGAATCCTGTGCCACTGCGGCGGTTGCAATGGTGGCGGCGGCCAGAGTGGCCAATAGTTTGAATGAAAAGCGCATCTGGCTTCTCCTGCTTTAAGTGTCTGAGAATAAGTTGATTGTCAGAACACGACAGGAGGAGCCCGCGCAGGGTGATGTGGAATTGGTGCCGCAATCAGGTTGCGGCGTGTCCGTGCGGGTTGAACCTGATCGGGCTTTGGCGCTTCGGGCACGCGGGACGAAACATCAAGGACCGCCCCAAGCAACGTCATCGCATAGTCCGGACAGAAATGCGGAGGCTGCGTGGGTTGTCCATCCGCATCCGTATAGACGACCACAGGGCCGTCTCCGGTACACAAGACCATCTGCCCAACGGCAGTTTCCATGCCCCTAGACGCGGCTACTCCTTGCCCGGTGAGCAAGACAAGCAGCGACAATACAAAAGGCAACGTCTTATGCAGAACAGCTTTCATTTCGCCTTTGATATAGGCCGGACGTTAAGAGGGCTTCAAGCGCAATCGAATACGCTTGAAGCCCGTGGGTCAGGAGGAAAGTATCAACCGTCCCGTTCGGTACGCTTGACAGACCCTTTGGTCAGGCTTGTATGCAACCTGTTCACCTGACGTTGCATCCGAAAACATGTCCCAAAGGTTTTGCCGAAAAAAGCGGCCAACAGGGAGAAAGATTCGAGAGATTTGAAAGACATGAGAATGATCTCCGTCGGATGAATATGCTTAAACATAACGTCATTCAGAGCGGAGGTATGTGAACAAAATCACTCCATATCCACGGATTGTCACCAAATCGCGCTTTTTGGCTTTGATGCAATAGAAAAGGCCCTGCGCCATCATGGGTACAGGGCCGAATATTTTACATGTGAAAAAGGCTTAGGCCGAGGCTTGCGCCTTGGCGATTTCCTTTTTCACTTTCAGCGCGTTAGCCGACAGTTCGTCGTCCTTGGCTTTGGCCAGGAACGCGTCCAGACCACCGCGGTGGTCGACCGAGCGCAGAGCAGCCGCCGAGATGCGCAGCTTTACGCCACGACCCAGGGTTTCCGACTGCAGGGTAACGTCGTTCAGGTTCGGCAGGAAACGACGACGAGTTCTGTTTTTGGCGTGGCTGACATTGTTGCCAGTCATCGGGCCTTTTCCGGTCAGTTCGCAACGGCGCGACATGGTTTCTTCCTTTGTTTCTGGAGGCCCGGCATAACACCTCGGCCAAATCACAAGGGGCGCAACCCGAAGTCGCGCCCGAAAACTGGTTGGATGCGTGTAGTGGGAATCGACGGAAGGGTCAAGACGGATCGCGCGGATTCTTTACGCCAACTTTGTTTGTTCAGCCAGCAGGTCCCGATTGCGACCACAAAAGCGGTTTACCGTTTTTAAGATGGCGTTCCAACAACCGGGCTTGCTGCCGTGCCTCAGGTATCAATCTGGCGGTTTCTCGCGTGGGAAGACCCTTGGCCAAGTCTGGGAAAATCTCGAAAATCTCACGCCGCGCATTGGGGTCCAACGCCCGCAACGCCTCAACACCGGTGAAAAGGCTTTCAGTCGGCGCTCCTCCGGCAAAAACAACCTGATGCGCATCAAACAGCAGGTGGAAATACTCCACCTCATCCACGTTCTCGTCAACGAAAATGCCGGGCGTATCAACAAGTCTGATCGCGGCAACAAGAACTTCAGGCGCACCAAACATTCGCTGCGCGATCCAGGACCGCACTAGCATTCGATGCTGTCGCGATACCAAAAGGTCTTCGTGCGGCAGGCCATCACCAAGCGCCCCTGCTGATATACGAACTGGTCGCAGACGAGGGTTGGCCTGTAAATCTGCCTTGAAAATGCTGCGTCGCCCAATCCATCGCAGCGCTTGCACGCCTTGTCCCAGCGTCAGAACTTCGTCCCCAACCTTCAGCGTCTGGATGCAACGGTCACCTTTGGTCGTCAAAATCTTGGTGTCTCGAGTAAAGCACGGCACGCCCGACCCGTTTTCGAAAGCACTGTATGTGACGGTTGCGCCCGACGGCAGCGTGAACGTGCCACTGGACACCGAATAGGCAACCCCGGCCTCAACCGTGAACGTACCGAATGTGGCGTCGTTAACGACCGTGCCTTCCGGTAGGTTCAGCGTGTCTGTACCGCTTCCGCCGACGACGTCATCGTTGACGGTCGTACTGCTGAAATTGAGCGTGTCATTACCCGCCCCAAGCCTGATAGAGCCGACATCAGACCCGCTGACTGTTATCGTATCGGAATTTGCACCGCCCGAGACTCGTCCAATCACAGTACTATTGGAAATGACGATGTTGTCGTTACCCGTATTCCCAACCACGTTGTCGGAAATCGTGCTGTCCGTGACCGTGATATCGTCATCGCCGCCTCGACCGCGAATGTTATCAATAGGAGACCCTTGGGGAGTGCCGTTCAGCGTCCCGCTGTCGTTTGTGACGTCAATATCATCGCCACTGTTGGTCCCATTGATACGAGGCATAGTCTCAGGTCCTGCGATTTATACGATCACAATACCATCTTTACGCGCACTCGACAGCCCCCCGCACGCAGTACGGGAAACTCGGTTCACATCACGCAATTCTTGTCTTCAGGAGTATCCCTGGCCTGGCATCAGGTTCGATAACAGTGTTTCTGCCGCCACTGACGGGCTTAGTCCCTCTTCTCGAACCGCGTTGCCCAGCCGTTCCATCTCGGCGCGGGCCTGTGGGGTCGCAAGCCGCGACAAGAGCGCATTGCGCACTTCCTGTTCAAACCAGAACTGCGCCTGCTCCGCTCTGTTCGTGGACCAATAACCGCTTTCCTTGCGCCAATTTGTTAAAGAGCGCATTTCGTCCCAGGATTGCTCAAGCCCATGCTCTTCAACCGCAGAGACCGTCATGGCCTTGGGGAATCCTTCAGGGTCTTGCGGGCGCTTTCTCAGCAAACGCAGCGCTCCTGCATAGTCGGCACAGGTCCGTGTGGCCGTTGCCTTGAGATCTCCATCCGCCTTGTTGACAAGAATAATGTCGGCCATCTCCATAATACCGCGCTTGACCCCTTGCAGCTCGTCCCCACCTGCAGGGGCCAGCAGCAAAAGAAACAGGTCTGACATCTCGGACACCACGGTTTCCGACTGCCCTACTCCAACCGTTTCAATCAAAACCACGTCAAACCCAGCTGCCTCGCACAGGGCGATGGCTTCGCGCGTTCGACGCGCAACACCGCCCAAATGGCTTTGGCTGGGGGAAGGTCGGATAAAGGCGGCAGGTTCCCGGCTTAGGCGCTCCATCCGGGTCTTGTCGCCCAAAATCGAGCCCCCAGAACGGGTCGAACTGGGATCGACGGCCAGAACCGCCACGCGCAATCCCTGACTGATCAGCATCATGCCAAAGCTTTCGATGAACGTGGATTTACCGACGCCCGGCGTACCTGACAGCCCAATCCGCAATGCCTGTCTCCCCGCGCCTGCGAGACGCGCCAGCAATTCGCTGGCCTGCGCTCGGTGGTCGGCGCGGCCGCTTTCTACCAAGGTTATTGCACGGGCCAGCGCGCGCCGATCCCCGTTTAAAATCCTGTCACTCAGGCTGTCTATTTCCATTTTAACCCCGATCTTTTGCGGCACGACTACTTGCCGTCGCTGAAGCCGATTTGTCCAGACCGGACTGCGCCGGAATCCGTCTGGATGTAAGCAGGTCGTCACCCGCAAACCACAGAACTGGACGCGGCCCGATGCTTGGCGGATAAAGCCCGCATGACTCGCCTGCCCATTGAAGACGCCATCCCCGATCTGCTGGACGCCCTACGAGCTTCGGGGCGCGCCGTGCTGCAAGCGCCCCCGGGCGCGGGCAAGACGACTCGTGTGCCTTTAGCAATGCTCGAGGCAGGGCTGTGCGCTGACAAGATCGTGATGCTGGAACCCCGTCGGCTGGCTGCCCGTGCCGCAGCGGAACGCATGGCCGAAACGCTGGGCGAGCGCGTGGGGGAAACTATCGGCTACCGGGTGCGTGGCGAGGCAAAAGTGTCCAAATCCACCCGGATCGAGGTTGTGACCGAAGGCATTCTGACCCGGATGCTGCAATCCGAACCCGATCTGCCCGGCGTCAGCGCGGTGATCTTCGATGAATTCCACGAACGGTCCTTGAATGCCGATCTAGGGCTGGCGCTTTGCCTCGAAGTGATGGGCGCGCTGCGCGACGATCTGATCCTGCTGGCAATGTCCGCGACATTGGACGCTGAACCGGTCGGACATTTGATGGGCGCTCCGCTAGTGACGTCTGCGGGCCGCAGTTTTCCGGTCGAGACACGCTGGCTGGACCGCCCGCTTGGTCCGCAAGCACGGCGGTTGGATGCGTTGGTCGATCTGGTGGTTCAGGCCGAGCGTGAAACGGCAGGTGGGATGCTTGTGTTCCTGCCCGGGGAAGGTGAAATTCGCCGCGCCGAGGCCGCTTTGGCCGGACGCTTGCCTAACAGATGCACGCTGCGCCCCCTGTTCGGCGCAATGCCCTTTGCAGCACAACGCAAGGCCATAGCTCCGATTGAGGAGGGGCGTAAGATCGTTCTTGCCACGTCGATTGCCGAAACCTCTCTGACCATTCCAGATATTCGTGTTGTGGTCGATATGGGGCAGGCGCGACGCGCGCGGTTTGATCCGGGCTCGGGGATGTCCAGGTTGGTCACCGAACGCGTCACACGTGCCGAGGCTACCCAGCGCGCAGGCCGCGCGGGGCGCGTGGCAGAAGGGGTCTGCTATCGCCTTTGGTCCAAAGGAGAAGAGGGCGCGCTCGCGGCCTACCCCCCAGCCGAGATCGAAGCCGCCGACCTAACCGGTCTGGCGCTGGAGCTTGCGCTTTGGGGGGCTGAATCAAACGACCTCGCTTTTCTGACCCCTCCGCCCGAAGGCACCATGGCCGAAGCCCGCAGCTTGTTGACCATGTTGGGCGCTTTGGACGGCAAGGGGCGGATCACCGATCACGGACGCGCCCTTTCGGCCCTGCCCCTGCATCCCCGGTTAGGCCACATGCTAGAGCGTGCCGGGTCGGACGCATCTTCTCTGGCCGCGCTGATGGCCGAACGAGACCCGCTGCGCGGCGCGCCGACCGATATGTTGCTGCGGCTAGAAGCACTACGCGATCTGCGCGCTTTTCAGCGCAATCGCATCTGGCAAGTGAATTCGGGGGCAATTGACCGCATAAAGGCCGAAGCCAAGCGGCTGCGCCGAAATGGAAAGCCATCTGATCTGAGCCCCGCAGCCATGGCTGCGCTGGCCTACCCCGACCGTATCGGCCAGCGTCGCAAGGGTGACGATCCGCGATATGTTCTGTCTGGCGGAAAAGGTGTGGTGTTGGACAGTGCCGACACTTTGGCAGCGAGCCCTTATCTGGTTGTCACAGACACCGACGGCAACCCCCGTGAGGCGCGTGTGCGCATGGCCGCGCAAATATCCGAGCGCGAAATTCGCGATCTGTTCGCGGATCAGATCGACTGGGTTGATAGCTGCGTCTGGTCCAAACGGGACCGCCGCGTTGTTGCGCGTCGGCAAGAGCGGCTGGGTACCATAACTCTGGACGACCGCATTTGGAAAGACGTGCCCGAAGACATACTGGCTATGGCAATGCTGGACGGAGTGCGCGATCTGGGTCTGCGGTTGAACGGCGCATCGGCGCGTCTGGCCGCGCGGGTCGAATTGGTCAGGGCCGAGGGCGTTGACCTGCCCGACTTCTCGCCTGCCGGGCTGGCCGCGTCGTTAGAGGACTGGTTGCTGCCGATGCTCTCCGGCGTGCGATCGGCTGACGACTGGAAAAAGTTCGACCTGCTACCTGCATTGCGCGCCCGGTTGGATTGGAACCAGACACAGGAGCTGGACCGACGCGCGCCCGGATCATTCGAAACACCTTTGGGTCGGAAAGTGCCGATTGACTACGGCGGTGCGGCCCCCGAAATCTCGGTCCGGTTGCAAGAACTGTTCGGAGTAACCCGCCATCCGATGGTGGGCGGCGAGCCCCTCAAGATCACTCTGCTGTCCCCTGCCCAGCGCCCAATCCAGATCACACGGGACTTACCGGGGTTCTGGGCCGGCTCGTACGAAGACGTTCGCAAGGATATGCGCGCCCAGTATCCAAAACACCCGTGGCCAGAGGATCCAACCCAAGCTGATCCGACACTGCGCGCAAAACGCCGACGTTGATCCGCTGATGACAGTCTGATCATTTTCCGGGCACAAAGACCGCCAACACCTATCAAACCTTCACCCCTTCATTGAACATATACCATTTCGTTGTTATGTGCTGCTCTGAGGAGGCGCCCTGACCACAGGGCGTAAGAGCATGACAAAATGGCTGCACAATATCTGGGAAGAGGTCGCAAGACCTCTGATCCTGCGCCCGCGCAGGGTGCAATTTGCCGCGTTGTGCACTCGGAATACAAACGAGGGCGTGCAGGTTCTGCTGATTACAAGCCGCGATACCGGACGTTGGATCATACCAAAAGGTTGGCCGATTGACGGGCTCAATGGTGCACAGACCGCAAGACAGGAAGCCTGGGAAGAAGCCGGGGTAAGGGCGCGAACCGTTCAGGAAAAACCCGTCGGGCAATTTGCATATGAGAAAGTCCTCAAGGATGGCTCGGCACAACCCGTTCTGACGACGGTTTTCCGCATCGAGGTTCAGGACCTAGCCGAAGACTTCCCAGAAAAAGATCAGCGCACACGCGAGTGGGTATCGCCCACGACCGCAGCCAAGAGGGTGCACGAGCCCGAGTTGCGTGACTTGCTGAGGCAATTGTAACAATTAAGCGACAAATTGATTACAACGGTGTTGTCCCTGAACCGGAAACCGGATAGCGGCATGCGTCGATCCGATTTTCGGTATGAAACACTATGTCAGACCAAAGCTCAAAAACCCGATGGCAGACGCTGGACAGCGATCTGAACCGTATCTCACGCGTTGAAACCGCGAATGTCCACGTGGCACGCCCCATGCTGGCACCGGGGATTGCGCTGGCCTTTATTGCCCTTGCCGGTTTGTCGGCGGCAGTTCTGTTTGGCCAGGCAGATGGTGGACTAATCGTAGTCGCAGCAGCCGCGTTCGGCGCATACATGGCAATCAACATCGGCGCCAATGACGTGGCCAACAACATGGGCCCAGCCGTCGGCGCCAATGCGCTGTCCATGGGTGGCGCCATTGTTATCGCAGCGATTGCCGAAAGCGCTGGAGCATTGCTCGCCGGAGGAGACGTGGTTTCCACGATTTCGAAAGGCATCATCGACCCGGCCTCGGTTCAGACAAGCAACGTGTTTATCTGGGCTATGATGGCTGCGCTGATATCTTCGGCGATGTGGGTTAACCTTGCCACTTGGGTTGGCGCTCCGGTTTCGACCACACATTCGGTCGTGGGTGGAGTTATGGGCGCAGGTATTGCCGCAGCCGGTCTAAGCGCCGTCAACTGGGCAACCATGAGCGCCATTGCGGCAAGCTGGGTCATCTCTCCGGTATTGGGTGGGGTGATTGCTGCGGGTTTCCTTGGGTTGATCAAGGCCAAAATTCAATATCAGGATGACAAGATCGCTGCTGCACGGCGATGGGTTCCCATTCTGGTCGGCGTCATGGCCGGAGCATTCGCAACATATTTGGCCGTTAAAGGGCTGAAGCGGATCGTGAAAGTCGATCTGGAAATCGCACTGCTGGTTGGGCTGCTGTCAGGAATTTTGGCGTGGTCGGCAACTATTCCATGGGTGCGCCGCAAATCCGAAGGACTGGAAAACCGGACCAAATCACTGAAGTCCTTGTTCGGTTTGCCGCTGGTCATCTCGGCTACATTCCTGAGCTTCGCCCACGGCGCCAACGATGTCGCCAACGCAGTCGGCCCCTTGGCTGCAATCGTGCACGCGGCCGAGTTCGGTGACTTTGCCTCAAAAGTTGCGATTCCGACATGGGTTATGGTGATCGGGGCCTTCGGGATATCTTTCGGCTTGTTCCTGTTCGGTCCCAAACTGATCCGCATGGTTGGCAGCCAAATCACCAAACTGAACCCGATGCGTGCCTTTTGCGTGGCTCTGTCGGCTGCGATTACCGTGATCGTGGCAAGCTGGCTGGGTCTGCCCGTCAGTTCGACACATATCGCTGTTGGCGCCGTGTTCGGCGTTGGTTTTTATCGTGAATGGCATTCAGATCGCCGCTGGAAAGCCTCGAACCAGCAGCGACCGCCCCAGCGTCGTTTGGCGCGGGAAGAGCATAAGCGGCGCAAACTGGTGCGGCGTTCGCATTTCATGACCATTATCGCGGCATGGGTTGTTACGGTTCCGGCTGCTGCTGCTATGTCAGCCGTGATCTTCTGGATACTGACGGCCTTTCAATAAAACAATGCTCAACCCCTGATTTGCCGCGGGGTCATCGAAGTGGTGGGTCGACCTTCGATAAGGTCGCGAACCTTCTGGCAAATCGGCGCAGCCCGGCCCTGGACAGCTGCGAGGCGAAGGATCTCGCCTTGCAGGCTGTCAATCTCGGTTGGCCTACCGTCCATCAGATCATAGGCCATGGATGTGCGCGCCGAAGGATCAATCGTCAACATCCGGGCGGCTATTCGACTAAACAGCAGGGTCGGCAGGCGCAGGATGAAAGGCGTCATCCAAGCCGGAAGCGGTGTGGTCGAGGCCACGGAAAGACCTGCTGATTTCAGAACCGCATGGGCTTCGGCCATCTGATCGGCCATCAGCTTACGCCATTCCCGATCCAAAAGCTGGTCCTTCAACGTCAGTCCCGACAAGGCATTCAGCGCATTATTGAGGTTGATCAGCAACTTGCCCCATTGCACCGCCTCGATCTGATCGCTTTCAACAACTGGCAGGTTCGGACTGCTCAGCTTTTGCCCCAGCGCGCCGGCACCGCTCTCGATTACAATCTCTCCCGAAGTCGCCCGGTGGAAACTGCCGGGGTCGGTCGGGACCACATTGAACGGAACCATCCCGGCCCGCACGTCCCGCCCCGGCAGGGCCGCGCGCAAAGTCCGGGTGTTTTCCATCCCATTCTGCCACGACAATATTGGCGCTGACGACGGTGCGTATCGCGCGATTAATTCAGCCATCTCGGCCGTCGCCGGGGTTTTGACAGCAACGATGACGGCGTCGGCATCTGCAAGGCAGGCTGGAACTTCGGACAGGGTCAGGTCCGAGACATGTTGCTGCAGACCCGAGAAGTCGGTGACCGTCAGACCTCGGTCCTTGATCGGAGCAAAGATACGCGCACGTCCAAGCAGTGTGACATCGTGGCCGCCCTGAGACAGCAAAGCCCCGCAATAACACCCGATGCTGCCCGCGCCAGCGATCACGATTTTCATGGCGACCCTCCCCTTTCGGTAAAGATCGCCGGGATCGAAGTCGTGGACAAGGCCCCCTGACGCGTCGTCAGCGAGCAAGCCTTGGGCGGCTGCGTTCCAGCTCGGCCGAGATCGGAATGTACTCTTGATCATCGCCGGGCGGCAGGTGGAACGCCCCGTTCGCCCAATCTGCCGTTTTCCATTCCCGTGTCGCGACCTCGATCTTTTCTTTCGAGGACGACACGAAGTTCCACCAGATGTAACGATCCTCGTTCATCGTTGCGCCCCCCAGCAGCATCAGGCGCGCGCCGGTCGGGCCGGCCTTCACAGACAACCGGTCGCCGGGGCGGAACACCATCATGCGGCCCGCATCAAATGTATCATTTGCGATCTCGACCGCGCCTTGGGTGACATAGACCCCTCGGTCCTCATGATCATCTGGCAGGGGAAAGGACGCGCCCGGATCAAGCTGCACATCCAGATAAAACGTTTCGGACAGCATCGTCACAGGGCTGGTCTCGCCATAGGCTGACCCCAGAATCAAGCGAGCGGACACGCCGTGATCCTGGATATGGGGCAGCGCGCCTTGCTTATGATGTTCAAAATCCGGGGCCATATCCTCGTGTTGTTCAGGCAAGGCGATCCAGGTCTGGATGCCGAACAGACTGTGCCGTGTACCGCGAGTCTGGTCGCTTGTCCGCTCGGAATGGGTCACACCGCGCCCGGCCACCATCCAGTTGACCTCACCGGGATAGATCATCTGATGGGTGCCCAGACTGTCGCGATGTTCAAATTCGCCCCGATACAGATAGGTCACAGTGCCTAACCCGATATGAGGGTGCGGACGCACATCGATGCCGCCATCGGTTATGAATTCGGCCGGGCCCATCTGATCGAAGAATATGAACGGCCCCACAAGCTGCCGCTCGACTGAGGGCAAAGCCCGGCGCACCTCGAACCCGCCCAGATCACGCGCGCGAGGAATGATCAACGTCTCAAGAGAGGTGTTTTCGGACATGCATTCGGGGCTGTGGGTCGGATTCCAACTCATTGCTATGCTCCTGCGATCTGTATTTCGTGCATTTTTGCAATGTATAACACATTAATCGGCAATAATATCATCATATACGCACACAATCAGTGCGCTGGCCCCCACCCCCAGTTGATGAGATCAGCTAGCCTGACGAGGCCACAACTGCGGAAAAAACGGCCCCGCGATGCGATCACCCTCGCGATATCCTGCGGCCTCGAACTGTGCGCGTTCGCCTTTGGCCCAGTCCCCACGATACCGGATCACCCCGTCCGGTGCCGTCATTCGCAAAGTAAACCGCCGAACCGTCTGGGTTGGTGTGACCGAGGACAGCCCACCATGCAGAGTTCGCATGTCAAAAAAGATACAATCCCCAAGCGCCATATCCCATTGCAACAGTTCAAAAGCATCTGGGTCCGCGTTTACGTCGGGCGGTGGATGATATGTACGTCCGGCAACTTCGGTCGGTTCATAACTTGGGTGGCCGTCAGCAAAACGAACGCGCATGAACAGTTTGTCCCATAAATGCGAGCCTTTGACGAAGGCAATACCGTTTTCCTTGGTGACGGGTTCAAGCGGCAGCCACAAAACGCACATTGTCCCTTCGAAATCGAAATAGGACAAATCCTGATGAAACGGTGGGCGCGAGGTGGATCCCGCCTCTCGCAGGAACCAGTTGTCCATGACCAGATTGATCGCTTCGGCGTCCAAAAGCTGTGCAGCAAGCGACCCACAGGGCGAGTTATGGACGAAATCCCGGAATTGAGGAATTTTGTTCCAAGCCCAGTAATCCTCGAAATACGCGGGCGCACGCAGGTCTTTGGTATGACGGGCAAAATTGTCGGTCGGGTTGGCCAGATCGGCATCGATCCCGGCGCGCAAAAGATCAAGCCAATTGGTCGAGAACTTGGATCTTAGAACAACTGCCCCATCGCGCTGAAAGGCGGCAATTTCGTCTTGGGTGATACGATCTGTTTGGGTCATGTGGCGGGCCTCATGGGCAACAACATCCTGTAGGTCAGGATTGCAGCCGACTGGCCATCCGTCAAAGGAATTCACAATTCGCAAACACCCCTCGGAATGGATGGCAAGCGTGCTATCTATTATATGGTTGCAGGCTTCAGGAGGTTTCCATGACCCGTTCATCACTCAACCGTCGCTCTCTGATCGCGGGCGGAGGGGCCGTGTTAGCCTCGGGTCTGTTTGTGCCTGCTCGGGCAAAGGGCTTGGCGGCAACACCCTCCATGAGGGGCGGATCCAACAACTATCGCGCGGGCGCGCCGATCGTTGAACGGATCGGAGGCGGCGGGTTCTGGATGACCGGAACTGTACGCCGCGCCGGCGATGGCGCGCCACTGCCCGGTCAGCGCATCCAGATCTGGGCCCATACAACCGAAGGCCATGAACGCGACCCTCAAAGCCACGGGGCCACGTTGACAGATTCCAACGGAGAGTTTCGGCTGGAGATGCCGCAGATTGTGCCTGCATTTGGCCAACCGCATGGCCATCTTGCCTATGACAGCGGTGAATTCAAAACGGTGTTCCTGCGTCCGGTGATGTCCAGCGCGAGGGACAAAACACTTGCCGCACATTTCGTACTTCAACCTGCCTGATACATGCGTCAGATCACGGCGATTTGGGCGGTTCTGATCGCCGTCATTTTCATCCCGGTCATTGCCGCTGGGTTCAGCCCATACCTCGCGTGGCGGGATCCGGTCTATATCGCGGCAGGTTTTGCGGGTGTCGCCTGCCTGAGCCTTTTGTTGTTGCAGCCACTATTGGCCGCAAAAGACTTGCCCGGTCTTACGCCTGTGTTCGGCCGCCATCTGCATCGCTGGGTTGGGATGGCATTGGTCGGCGCGATTGTGATCCACGTCGGAGGATTATGGATCACCAGCCCGCCGGACGTCGTTGATGCCCTCACCTTCACGTCGCCTACGCCATTCTCGGCTTGGGGCGTGATCGCGATGTGGACAGCATTCGCGGCCGCTGCGTTGGGGATATTGCGTCAGCGCACAGCCCTTCGATTTCGAGTCTGGCGATTGACACACACCACGCTGGCATCAGTAACTATCGCAGGCAGCATCATCCACGCGCTACTGATCGAAGGCACGATGGAGATCATGAGCAAGATCATACTCTGCGTTTTGATCTTACTGACGAGCGCGCGAACGCTCGTCAGATTACGCGTCTGGGATGTTTCCAGACGTTAAACGCCCAGACACCAGCGCATGACTGCCTTTTGCGCGTGCAGGCGATTCTCGGCCTCGTCAAAAATCACCGAATTCGGGCCGTCCATGACCTCGGACGTGGCTTCTTCCTCACGGTGGGCAGGCAGGCAGTGCATGAAAAGTGCATCGGGCTTGGCATGGGACATCAGTTCGGGATTGACTTGATAGGGGCGCAGCAGATTGTGGCGACGCTCCTTGGCGGATTGGCTGTCATGCATCGAGACCCAAGTGTCAGCTACCACCAAGTCAGCCCCTTCCACCGCTTTGAACGGATCACGTTCCACAACGATCCGCGACCCCTTCTGACGGGCAAATCCCATAAATTCTTCCTCGGGATCGAACTGCGCAGGGCCAGTGAAGGTCAGGTTGAAGCCGAATTGACCCGCCGCGTGCAGGAACGATGCGCAGACGTTATTGCCGTCGCCGGTCCAGACCACTTTTTTACCCGCGATGGAGCCACGGTGTTCCTCAAAAGTCAGGACGTCGGCCATGATCTGGCAGGGGTGGGTACGATCGGTCAGGCCGTTGATAACGGGCACGTCCGAATATTCAGCCATTTCGGTCAGGATCGTCTCGTCAAATGTACGGATCATGATCATGTCCACATAGCGCGACAGCACGCGGGCGGTGTCGGCGATCGTTTCGCCATGGCCCAGCTGCATATCCTTTCCGGACAGCACCATTGTCTGCCCACCCATCTGGCGCACGCCCACATCAAAAGACACACGTGTCCGGGTCGAGGGTTTTTCAAAGATCAGCGCGACCATACGGTCTTTGAGCGGTTGTTCATCATCCAGCGCCGCTTTAGGCTGCCCAAGGCGCGCCTGTTTCATTGCGCTGGCCTGATCAATCATGCCACGCAGCGCGGCGGCGTCGGTTTTGTGGATATCAAGGAAGTGGTTCATATCATGTCACTTTTTATTCAAGTATCTCTCAGGCCGAGGCCATGTTTGCAGCAACCTGCGCGGCCGCTTTTTCCAGACGGATCACGGCCTGCGCGATGTCGTCCTCGGTCAGGGTCAGCGGTGGCAACAGGCGGATCACGTTGTCGGCGGCAGGCACGGTGATAACTTCGTTGTCATAACCTGCGTTCACCACGTCGATATTGGTGGGCTTACACTTCAGACCCAACATCAGGCCGGCGCCACGCACCTCTTCGAATACATCAGGATGATCGGCGATCAGACCTTCCAGCTTTTGCCGCAGCAGGCCCGCCTTGCGGTTCACACCCTCAAGAAATGCAGGCGTCGATACTTGGTCAATCACCGCGCACCCCACGGCGCAGCCCAGTGGGTTGCCGCCATAGGTCGACCCATGCGTGCCCGCAGTCATGCCATTGGCCGCATCCTCGGTAGCCAGAACGGCACCCAAGGGGAAGCCTCCGCCAATGCCTTTGGCGACCATCATGATATCCGGCGTCACACCTGCCCATTCATGGGCGAACAGCTTGCCGGTGCGGCCAACACCGCATTGCACTTCGTCAAAGATCAGCAACAGGCCGTTGTCGTTGCAAATCTGGCGCAGGGCTTTTAGTTCTGCATCTGGCACGGGACGAATACCGCCCTCACCCTGCACCGGCTCGATCATGATCGCAGCAGTTTGGGCCGTGATTGCGTTGGTCACACCGTCGAGATCGCCGAACGTGACATGTACGAAACCGGGCAGCAGAGGGCCAAAGCCCTTGGTCATCTTCTCGGACCCGGCCGCTGCGATCCCGGCCGAAGACCGACCGTGGAACGAGCCGTCAAAGGTGATGATCTCGACCCGCTCGGGCTGGCCTTTGTCGTAGAAATGCTTGCGCGCCATTTTCACGGCCAACTCGCACGATTCCGTCCCGGAATTGGTGAAGAACACCGTGTCGGCAAAGGTATGTTCAACAAGCTTGTCGGCCAGCGCCTGCTGTTGTGGGATGTGATAAAGGTTCGAGACATGCCACAGCACGTGCGCCTGTTCCGTCAACGCATTGACCAGCGCCGGATGCGCGTGCCCCAGCGCGTTCACCGCGATCCCGGCGCCGAGGTCCAGAAAACGTCGGCCATCCGCCTCGGTCAGCCAAGCGCCTTCACCCTTCACAAAGGTCAGGGGCGCGCGGTTATAGGTCGGCAGAACGGACGGGATCATCGGATCATCCTTTTCGATATGTTAAGCCCCGTGAGTGATACACGAAGGCCCTAGTCGTCAACTGATTTGGTGAGGTTTGCGCGGATTTACAGCGCAATAGATCAAACTGGCCGGTTACGCAGCGATGCGTCGGCGTCGGAGTAACAGAATATGCGCGTTTTTGATCATGCCCGTCGTATAGCGGGGCGCGCCCGGTCAGGGAACCCCAAAATTGCGCACGGCTCAAAATGCGATTGTTGTGTGAAATTGACACTTGTCATTTGACCGAGAGTGCCCCACCGCTTGAGCATGACACCTGCGCGCCACAACCCGCCCCTTGCGGCACTTCTGATCCTTGCCGCCAGTGCGCTGTTGGCAGGAACAACCCTCCTGGCCAAAGCCCTTGGAACCGACGAGCTTGGCCCGCCCCTGCACCCGATGCAGATAAGCCACGGCCGCTTTCTGTTCGCATTTCTGGTGATCGCCTGCACAGTTGGCGTTTTGCGTCCGCGCCTCAGTCGTCCACATTGGGGTCTACATATCGGGCGCACCAGCTTTGGGTGGGTCGGCATCACGCTCATGTTTGCTTCCGTTGCGTATATACCAATCTCGGATGCCACGGCGATCTCGTTCCTGAACCCGGTTTTTGCGATGATCCTGGCCATTCCACTCCTAAAAGAGAGCATTGGCCCCTGGCGCTGGTTCGCCGCCGCCGTCGCTCTGGCCGGGGCTCTCGTTCTGCTGCGCCCTACGCCCGACAGCTTTCAACCTGCAGCCTTGCTGGCGCTGGCAGCTGCGGCATCTATCGGGATGGAACTAATATTCATTAAAAAACTTGCGGGTCGCGAGGTGCCATTGCAGATCCTGCTGATCAACAACGCGATGGGACTAACGATCGCCTCAGTCGCAGTCAGTTTCGTTTTCCGAACGCCTACATCAGAACAATGGGCAGCATTGGCGGGAATCGGCGTGTTGATGGCCTGCGCGCAAGCGTGCTTCGTCAATGGCATGGCACGCGCCGATGCGTCGTTTGTGGCGCCGATCAGCTATGCCACCCTGGTGTTCGCTGCGCTTTACGATTTTACCGTGTTTCGCGTAGTGCCGGATCATATCAGCCTGACCGGCTCTGCCATCATCCTGTTCGGTGGACTGGTGCTGGTCTGGCGCGAGGCGCGTACCGCCCCCCCGATCACGTCAAGGAAAGATCCAAACCGCTGATATCCGTGGCGCGCGGGCTGAGCCAATGCGCGACCTTAGGTGGGTGGACCGGGTCAATTGCATTGACAACAAACTGGCCAATCTGCGCATCCGGGAAATTGTTTCTTAGGTCTGAAAGAGCAACTTCGCGGTATTGGTCAGTCAATACCTCAACAATTTTCAGGACTTGAGCGACAGAAATCGCACCATCTTTTCCAATCTTTGCCCAGAACAGATATTCGGGGCCGTGCTCGGCCTCGGCGGCACGTGTAAAGGCCTGCTCGATTTCGCCAATGGCGTCCTGCGCCGACATCATTTGTTTCTCAGCGAGCTTGGCAGCCAAAGTCAGCAGCGTCCGGTCCGTCTCAAGCGTTATCGTGGTGCCGCCTTCGACAAGAGACGATGAGGTCATTGCGCAAGCTCCACCGCCGGCTTCTGGTTTTGCACAAGCCGCAGGCACATCTTTTCGATTAGCTTGCCGCGCGAATGCAATGGGCGTGCAGGTGTCGGTTGGGTAACGGCCAGATCCGGGAAAAGGAATGCCAGCTCTTCCAAAGCGTCAGGACCCAGCATCTTTAGCGCTTCGCTTCCCGTGTACAGCGACTCGGTGTAGGCGTGTTCAGCAATGACTATCGAATGCTCTTCAAGGACAAAATGAAAGTATTGGACTTCAGTGCAGTCCGCCTGAACGTCGATATCGGGCAGGTGAGTTAGCTTTTTGGCAGGAACCAGCGCCTCCGCGTCGCCCAAAACCCGTTGAGCCACCTTGGATCGCAGCATCAACCGGTGCTGTGGTGACACTTTCAGATCATGATTGGGCATCCCCTGCCCCAGAGCGCCCTGGCGGATCAGAACCGGACGCATGTTCGGATTGGCCAAAAGATCAAACCGATCCAGGGTTCTAGAGCCAATCCACCGGATCGGTTTTGCTTCACCTTCCAACGTCGAAACAAGATCACCGACCCGCAAGTCTTCGACGTTTACATCACCGCGCGGTGTTTTGATCCGCGTGCCGGCGGCAAAACAGACCATAAGCGAAATATTTTCGAGGATGCTGCCAAGGCTGTTGTCATCCCCCCCTTCGGTAAATCGCAAAGTATAGTCGCCTTCGGCGCCAAAATCGAAATTGAACTCTACCCGCGTGAATGACCCGTCAGAAGTGGGCGTCACGGTCTGCGTAAAAATGACGTTGTTATTGGAATCGAGAACTTCGACCAACACAGGATCATCAAAAGGGCCACCGCTGCCGGTTTGACGAGCTGCGATATCAAAGCTCAGTGTTGCGGATTTATTGTCACCAGTGACTGTAAAGGTTTGTTCCGCGACAGAGGTTTCGTTTCGGTTCCCATCCAGTTCCAGAACCAAGTTCGTCGTATCGCCTGTGTTTAGAAACAGGTTTTCGCGGCCAATCTCAATTTCCGTGCCTGTCCATGACCCATAGGATCCGAAAATCTGGAAATTGCTGGCATTCGAAATACCGGGGCTTTCAAAGTCGCCCCCAACAATCAATTCCTGCATATTCAGCCTTTCAGACCGCGCATTGTTATCTGCAACGACCGCCTAACACACAAGCCGTTAACATTTAACCAAATTTTCTCACTTTAAAGGTTTTCCGCTTCTACGATTTCAATCTGTAGCCTGTCCGCAGCATTGTCCACGCCGAACCGCCAATCACGAGCGTAGCCACACCGCAGATCACCACCCCTACCCATACTGGGCTGTCAGAAACCCCGATCATTCCAAAGCGCAATCCGTCGATCAGGTAGAAAATCGGGTTTGCATGGCTGAGGACATTAAGCACTGGTGGCAATGCCTGAACCGAGTAAAACGTGCCTGACAGGAAGGCCAAAGGCGTCACGATGAAGTTGGTAATCGCGGCCATCTGGTCGAACTTGTTGGCAAAAATCCCAGCCAATAAGCCCAAAGCACCCATCAATGCTCCACCGAAGACAACAAATACCAGCGCGATCAGAGGATATTTCGGCACGATTCCCAACACCAAAGCCAGCGCAACGGCCACGATCGATGCGATAAGCACCCCGCGCACGATGGCTCCGGCCAGATAGCCCAGAAGGATTTCCAACGGTGACAGAGGCGGCATGAGGGTGTCAACGATGTTGCCCTGTACTTTAGCAACCATCATCGAAGAGGAAGTATTGGCAAACGCGTTCTGGATCACCGTCATCATCATGATCCCTGGCGCCAGAAAAGTTAAAAACGGTACCCCCATCACTGCTGATCGACTGGGGCCGATGGCAATATTGAAGATCAGCAGAAACAATCCGGCGGTGACCAACGGGGCAAGTAAAGTCTGGGTCCAAACGGACATGAACCTCAGGGTCTCACGTCTGGACAGCGTGTAAAGACCCATCCAGTTGACCCTTCCAAAGCGACGTTCGGTGTGTTCTGCGGGAATCTGCATGCTCTGCCTCTGACCTGATTCGAAGACCGCTTGTAACTCGGGCGGCAGTGATTAAAATAGGGGGCTGAGACGATTTCCCAAGGCGGCCCGAATCCGGGGCCGCTTTCCGCTTTTGAAAGGCAAATGATGTCCTGGACTGACGAGCGTGTAGAGCTGCTTAAAAAGATGTGGGGCGAGGGCCAGTCGGCCAGCCAGATCGCCAAGGAACTGGGCGGTGTGACCCGCAATGCGGTTATTGGCAAGGTCCACCGTCTGGGTCTGTCGAACCGCGCCACCGGAGCCACCCCCGCCAAGGCCGAGCCCAAGGAAAAGCCAGCCCCCGCAGCCCCCAAGGCCGAGGCCAAGCCGAAACCTGCACCAAAGACCGAACCCGCGCGCCCCGCGCCTGCCCCGGCGGCCGAGGCGAAGCCCGCCGTGCCAGCCCGCCGCCAGATCATCCCCGCCGGTCAGCCGCTTCCGCCGCAACCCTCGGCCAATGAGATCAGCCCCGAGGCACTGGCCAAGGTCAACGAGGTCGAGAAAAAGGCCAAGAAGCTAACCTTGATGGAGTTGACCGAGAAGACGTGCAAATGGCCCGTCGGCGACCCCGCGACCGAGGATTTCTGGTTCTGCGGTCTGCCGGTTGAAGCCGGCAAACCCTATTGCGAGGCGCATGTGGGCGTGGCGTTCCAGCCCATGAGTTCACGCCGCGACCGGCGGCGGTGATCGGGAACGACAGAACCCAATTCTGTATTGTGGGATGTGGAAAGGCTTTAGCCGTTTCTCAGACCCTCTTATCGGCAGTTTTGCAAAATCACGGGCTCTTTCGAGGAAGACACCCTCGCAGAAAGCTGCGAGGGTGTTTCAAGTCAAGGCGTCGGACGTGCATGACGCAACTGCCGTTACCAAGTTGGGCAAACACGTGAAACTGACCTGTCTGAGGACAGGTCAAGAACAACACATGGGGATTAGATCAGCGACTTCCAGAAAACGACTTTGTCATCCCCCGCCGCCCAGAAATCCCTGATACGAGCTTCCTCGCTGTAGCCGTTTTTGCGATAGAACACGCGTGTCTTTGCGAACTCGTCTGAACCCGAAGTGTCGGCTATCAAAATGCGTTGTCCACGCTTCTTGAGTTCGACTTCTAGATGCTTAACGATGGCGCCGCCAAAACCTTTACCCTGCTCGGTTGGCAGAATTGCGATGGCGAGCATGTTCCATGCACCTTCGGCAAGTTCCTCGGGGACAGCATAGCAAAACCCAACAGCCTTACTGTTTTTTTCACATGTCAGCCAAATCTCGAGGCCTTGACCGTCGGATAGAAATCCATCCACCATGTCAGGGAGCATTTCACTGGGGTAAAGCTCTGTGCCGTTAAGCACCTCCTGCAAGGCAGCGATATCGTTTTGCTTTGTTAGTCGAATTTTCATTGATTTTCCGTCTTTCTTCGTGCCGCCAATCAAGCAAATACGCGTGATGTGACGGGCGCAAAGCTCATGCATCGGTGATGTTAGTTTGAGCGTTCACGAGCCACGCGAAAATGAAAGCCTAACACTTTCGTGCAGGCACGATTTGGCTTAGTCGTCCTGCATTCAGGACTTAGCGGTTTCCCGCAATCGTAAACATGAAATCTCCACTGCCCAGCTTATGTGCCAAGCGTATAGTAAGGATATCAGTACAGTAGCTTACGAGCAAGGCGAAGTAAGATTGGAATAAACCCCGACATTGAGGTTCCGGTAATCTTGGAGGCACTGGCCCACCTTCAACCTCTCACTGCGCCGGATGTGACGGCAAATCCGGAATCGGCACCCACCCCGGCAGATCATCCGGCGAGACCGAGACATGCAGTCGCTCGGACCGGTCGCGCCCCACTTTTCGGTACTTACGCAGCAGGAAAATCTTGCCCCAGCCGCGCCATGTGCCCACCGACCGCGCCGATTTATCGGTCGGGAACCGCTCGCGCCACCCGTCAGGTAGAGGCAGACCGTGCATCTCGGCCTTGTCCAGCATCCAGATCAGGGAAATGTTGCTGAGCGGACGGGCCTTTTCGAACCCGTTCAACTGGCCGCCGACGTCCCCGTGCGTACCGCGGAACCAGACCTGCTCTACATGACCTTTGAAATCGGGGGTACATTTCCACAAAACCGGTTCGAACACCTCGCGGGTCTCATCCAGCGCCATGGCGTGATAGCCGTGGCGCGTGGCGGGGCCGAGCTGATGGTTGTGGAAGGAATGGCGTTCTTCGGCCCAGCGCCACAGCAGCGGCAGGCGCAGGCCCAGCGCTTTTACCGTGTCCCAGACACCAACCATTTCGATCGCCACATCCTCATGGCAGAAGGCTTGCCGGAATTCAGCCGCCGCCTTGCCGTTGGCGTTGCATTCATAGTGTCGGTAGGCCTGTTTGATGTTCCGCTCGGTCGCGTGTTCGGCCTTGAGCAACCCGATCAAATCGATCACCCCGGCAAGGCTGCGCACGCCGTAGGCTCCGCGCGAATAGCCGATGAAATAAATCCTGTCGCCGGGTTTGTAGCGCGATGCCAGATAGCCATAAGCACGCCTGATCTGGCGGTTGATCCCCCGCCCCATCATCACGTCCAGCGAGGACTTCCAGCTTTCCCACTGCACCCCGGATTCGTAAAAGACAGAAACCTTGCTGCCCATCTCGCAACACAGGCGCAGGGTCTGGCCCGCGTGGGTCTCATACCCCGGTTCCAGCGTCGACATGGTCCCGTCGAGGATAATCACATGGCTGATCGGTTCACGGTGGCGCGACTCGGCTGAGTGTTCGGACCGCAGAGGCCGTCCGAGCCATCCCAGTACCTTTCTACTCAGCCGCGACAGATCCATGCGTCAGCAACTCCCATACTCTTTGAGGTGTGAAAGGCATATCCGCCTGTCGCACCCCGTGATCCCAGAGCGCATCCTGAACCGCATTTGCCACTGCGGCCAGCGCGCCCACGGTGCCTGCCTCACCGCATCCCTTCATACCCATCGGGTTTGAAGTTGACGGAACCGGCGCCGAGGTAAACTTAATCATGGGTATCTCGGCGGCGCGCGGCAAGGCATAGTCCATCAACGAAGCCGTGAGCAGTTGCCCCTGCGCATCATGCACAACACGCTCGGTCAGCGCCTGTCCGATCCCCTGGACCACACCGCCATGTACTTGCCCTTCGGCCAGCATCGGGTTGATAAGGTTACCAAAATCATCGACCACTGTATAGCGGTCGACCCAGGTTTCTCCGGTGTAAGAATCGATGACGATTTCGGCAACATGTGCGCCATTGGGATAGCTGCGCGCATCCAGGTTGGCGCGCGCGTGATGTTGCAGCAGATCAGTACGGCCATCGGCGCGGGCCATATCCGCGGCCTCGGTCAGGGTAGGCGTCAGGTTCGACCCCGACGCGCGAAAGGTTTCGTGATCGAAGGTCACATCGCTCTCCTCCACACCCATCTTATCGGCCAGATAGGGCGTGAATGCGGCGATCATGACGTCGATTGTCGCCAGTGTGGCCGTGCTTTGCACCGTAACGGACCGAGACCCACCAGTACCGCCACCATGAGGAAGTTGATCGCTGTCGCCCTGCACCACATTAATCCGGTCCGCCGAAATCCCGGTCTGATCGGACAAGAAATGGGCATAAACCGTCTCATGCCCCTGCCCGTTCGATTGGGTGCCGACATAGAGGTTCACGGTGCCATCCTCGCAGAACTCCACTTTCGCGTTCTCGGAAGGATCGCCCAAAATACTTTCGATATAGTAACACAGGCCCTGCCCCCGGATCAGGCCGCGTTCGGCATCGGCGGCCTTGCGGGCTGCAAACCCCGCAGTCTGTTCGCCCGCGCGGGAAAGGATCATGTTGAAGTCGCCCACATCATAGGTCTCGCCGGTGGCCGAGGTGTAGGGAAACGCCTCGGGGCGGATGAAGTTCTTGCGGCGCAGCTCCCACGGGTCCACGCCCAGTTCGCGCGCGGCGCGGTCCATCACGCGCTCTAGCACATAAATCGCCTCGGGGCGGCCCGCACCGCGATAGGCATCGACCTGTGTGGTGTTGGTAAAGAACCCTTCGACCCGCAGATAGGTCGTCTGGACGTCGTAGACGCCCATCAAAACCTTGCTAAACAGGCTAGTCTGAATCGCCTGCCCGAAATGGCTGTTATAGGCCCCCAGATTGATCTTGCTGTGAACGCGATAGGCCGTGATCCGGTGATCGGCATCAAAGGCCAGTTCGGCCAGCGAGGTCAGGTCGCGGCCATGATGGTCAGACAGCATCGCCTCGGACCGGTCGGAAATCCAGTGCACGGGTTTTCCCAGCTTCTTCGCTGCAACGGCAGTGCAGAAATACTCCGGGTAGGGCATCACCTTCATACCAAAGCCGCCACCTACATCCGGAGTGGTGACGCGGATGTCTTCAGGCTCAACCCGCAGCTTTTGCGCCAGTTGAGCGCGCATGGCCCAAACCCCCTGTCCGCCATAGGCAAAATGCAAGCGACCATCGACCCAGTTGGCCTGACAGCCGCGCGGCTCGATCGAGGCTATGATGACCCGATTATCCACCACATTGAGCGATACAGTATGCGCCGCAGCCTGAAACGCGGCCTCGGTCGCGGCCTCGTTGCCCAGACCCCAGTCAAATGCGCGATTATCCGACGCTTCGGGGTGCAAGGTCTCTCCGCCCGCGTCCACGTCCAGCTTGGCGGGGCGTTCGTCAATCTCGACCAAGACCAGTTCGGCAGCGTCACGGGCCTGGGCTTGAGTGTCAGCAATAACCACCGCGATCGGTTCCCCAACAAAGCGCACCCGGTCGGTCGACAGCATGTGACGCGCAGGCGCTGCTGCGGGCGAGCCGTCCCGGTTCTTGACCGTCGTCGCATTGATCACGGTGTCAATCCCGGCCTCTTTCAGATCCTCCAGCGTCATCACTAGCCGAACCCCATCAGCTGCGCGCGCCGCGTCCAGATCAAGCGCCGTGATCACCCCATGCGCCACCTGCGAGCGGACAAACACGGCGTGCATGGCACCTTCTGGTACAACATCATCCATGTAGTGCCCCTGCCCGGTTAGAAACCTCTGATCCTCGGTCCGTTTGACGGGCTGGCTTCTGCCGAATTTTTCCATGGGGCGACCCTCCTGCGCGGTTCCGAAGGCGACCGTAGCCCGCGTGTGGGCGATGTCCAGAAAAAGACAGGGGTTTGGACTTTAAGTTCTGCGGGATTCCGATAGCCTCAGACCCCATGACCTGGACACATGATACCGTTTTCCCTTTCTCTGCCGCGATGACGAGCGGCAAGACCGCAACCCATGACGTTTATGCCGGGGGCGAAGGCCCACCCATCCTGATCCTGCAGGAATTGCCCGGAATCGGACCGGAAACGCTGGATCTGGCCAAACGCCTGAACGGGGCGGGGTTTCGTGTCTACCTGCCGCATATGTTCGGCACCTATGGCAAAGTCACGATGGGCCGCAACATGGCCCGACTGTTCTGCGTCCGGCGCGAGTTCAACATGTTCCTCAAAGGCCGCCAAAGCCCCATCGCAGGCTGGATGCGGTCGTTGGCGGCCGAGATAAAGTCCCGTGACAACGCAGCAGGCGTGGGTGTCATCGGTATGTGCCTGACCGGCAGCTTCGCTCTGACCCTGATGGCCGAGGACGCGGTTCTGGGCGGCGTCGCCAGCCAGCCCGCCTTACCGATCTTTGGCGGCGATAAGCTGCAAATGAGCCCCGATGACATCGCACAAGCCCGTGCGGGCATGGTCGCCAAAGGCACGGGGCTTGCAATGCGTTATGCGGATGACAAGCTGGCCCCGAAACGGCTGATGTGTGCTCTGCAAGACGCCTTTGGTGACGACCTTGAAACGCAGGAATATGAGGGCAAGGATCACTCTCTGCTGACGCTGGATTTCCACGAACCGGCCTATCAGAGGGTGCAGGATTACTTCCGTGCCCGATTTGCACAGGCCGGATAGCACACGCACCCTTCCCCTTCCCGCCTCCATTCGCTATTGCAATCGCTGACCCGAGATTGATGACGCAGGACGCACCCCATGGCGATGGAAAAGACATTCAACGCGGCCGAGGCCGAGGCCCGCATCTACGAGGCCTGGGAACAGGCCGGAGCCTTCAAGGCAGGCGCGAACCGCTCGCGCGACGAAAGCTTTACCATCATGATCCCGCCGCCCAACGTGACGGGCGCTTTGCACGTGGGCCACGCGTTCAACAACACCCTGCAAGACATCCTGACCCGCTGGCACCGGATGCGCGGGTTCGACACGCTGTGGCAGCCTGGTCAGGACCACGCCGGCATCGCCACGCAGATGCAGGTGGAAAAGATGCTGGCCGCCACCCAGCAGCCGGGACGTCGTGAGCTGGGGCGCGAGGCGTTTCTCGACAAGGTCTGGGAATGGAAGGGCGAATACGGCGGCACGATCATCGAACAGCTGAAGCGTCTGGGCTCCTCCTGCGACTGGTCGCGCAACGCCTTCACCATGGCGGGCGCACCGCGTGATCCGCGCACAGGCCACGAAAATTCTGCGAATTTTCACGACGCGGTCATCAAGGTTTTCGTCGATATGTACGAAAAGGGCCTGATCTATCGCGGCAAGCGGTTGGTCAACTGGGACCCGCATTTCGAGACTGCGATCTCGGATTTGGAAGTCGAGAACATCGAGACACCGGGCCACATGTGGCACTTCAAATACCCGCTGGCCGGGGGCGAGACCTATACCTATGTCGAAAAGGACGAGGACGGGAACGTCGTCCTTGAGGAAGAGCGCGACTATATCTCGATCGCCACGACCCGCCCCGAAACCATGCTGGGAGACGGCGCGGTTGCGGTTCATCCGTCGGATGAGCGTTACGCCCCAATCATCGGGAAACTCTGCGAAATCCCGGTTGGCCCGAAAGAACATCGCCGCCAGATTCCGATCATCACCGATGAGTATCCCGATCCTGATTTCGGCTCGGGCGCGGTAAAGATCACCGGCGCGCATGACTTCAACGACAACATGGTCGCCAAGCGCGGCGGCATTCCGATGTACCGCCTGATGGACACCAAAGGCGCGATGCGGGCCGATGGCGCGACTTATGCCGATGAGGCCGACAAGGCACAGGAATACGCGCGTGGTCGCGAATTCACCGAGAACGAGATCGACGCGATCAACCTGATCCCCGATCACCTGCGCGGCCTCGATCGGTTCGAAGCGCGTGCGAAAGTCGTCGAAGAAATCACCGCCGACGGTCTGGCCGTGATGACCCGCGCCGATGATCCGCGTCTGGGCACCAAGCTGGGCGAGGATGACGACCCGGCGGCGCTGGTCCCTCTGGTCGAGAGCAAACCGATCATGCAGCCCTTCGGCGACCGCTCGAAAGTCGTTATCGAGCCGATGTTCACTGACCAGTGGTTCGTCGACGCCGAAAAGGTAGTCGGCCCTGCGCTGGATGCGGTCAAGGACGGCACGGTCAAGATCATCCCGGAGTCGGGCGAAAAGATCTATTACCACTGGCTCGAAAACATCGAGCCCTGGTGCATCTCGCGTCAGCTGTGGTGGGGCCATCAGATTCCGGTTTGGTATGGGCTCGATCTGTCGGCCGAGAACTTCAAGGATGACGAAAACGACGGCAACCTTGATCTGGTCGAATTGGGCCGTTTGCTGAACGAAGGCGGCATGCTGCATCGTGGCAATGTCATGGAATGTGCCGCAAGCCTTGAGGCCGTCACTGAAAAATTCCTCGACGACAACGCTAACATTCCTAGCCCTTTGAGCCACGCGACGGTCATCGAAGTCGTAGACAAGCATGAAGCGATCCATCAGTTCGCCGAAAGTCTTGCCCAATACGCGGTCGAACAAGACCCAACCAAGCTGGTCTATCCGGTGTGGCGCGACCCCGATGTCCTCGACACGTGGTTCTCCTCCGGCCTCTGGCCCATCGGCACGCTGGGCTGGCCCGAGCAGACCGAGGAATTGGAGCGCTACTTCCCCACCGACGTTCTGATCACAGGCGCGGATATCCTGTTTTTCTGGGTCGCCCGGATGATGATGATGCAACTGGCCGTGGTGAACGAAATCCCGTTTCACACCGTCTACCTGCACTCGCTCGTCCGCGACGAGAAGGGCAAGAAGATGTCCAAGACCACCGGCAACGTCATCGACCCGCTAGAGATCGTGGACGAATTCGGTGCCGACGCGCTGCGCTTCACCAACGCCTCGATGGCGGCCATCGGCGGCGTCCTGAAACTGTCCCGCGACCGCATCACCGGCTATCGCAACTTCGGCACCAAGCTGTGGAACGCCGTCCGCTTTGCCGAGATGAACGAGGTCTTCACCGACAACGTCCCGCAACTGGACGTGGCCGACCTGAAACCCAAAGCCGCCGTGAACCGCTGGATCATCGGCGAAACCGCCCGCGTGCGGGCCGAGGTTGACGCGGCACTGGAAAGCTACCGCTTCAACGACGCCGCGAACGGGCTTTATGCCTTTGTCTGGGGCAAGGTCTGCGACTGGTACGTGGAGCTGTCGAAACCCCTGCTGCAAGGCGACGACGCCGAGGCGCAGGCCGAAACCCGCGCCACCATGCGCTGGGTTTTGGATCAGTGCATGGTCCTGCTGCACCCGATCATGCCGTTCATCACCGAGGAACTCTGGGGGCTGACCGCCGACCGCGCGAAAATGGTCGTCCACGCCGACTGGCCGACCTATGGCACCGAACTGGTCGATGCCGATGCGGATCGTGAGATGAACTGGGTGATCTCGGTCATCGAAAACACCCGCTCGGCCCGTGCCCAGATGCGGGTTCCGGCAGGGCTTTACGTGCCGATGCTGGTGACGGAAATCGACGCCCATGGCCAAGCCGCATGGGACCGCAACGAGGCGTTGATCAAGCGTCTGGCCCGGATCGACAGCCTGACCAAGGCCGATGAACTGCCCAAAGGCACCATCTCGATCGCCGCTCCCGGGGCCTCTTTCGGCCTACCGTTGGCCGATATCATCGACATTGGTGCCGAAAAGGAACGGCTGGAGAAAGCCAAGGGTAAACTGGCCAAGGAGTTGGGCGGTCTGCGCGGACGTTTGAACAACCCCAAATTCGTGGCCTCGGCCCCGGAAGAGGTGGTTGAGGAAGCCAAAGCCAACCTAGCCGCCCGCGAGGAAGAAGAGGCCAAGCTGAACGAGGCGCTGGCCCGTCTGGCCGAGATCGCCTGATCTTCAGGCATATACACTAAAGCAGACCCCGCCCCTTTGGCGGGGTTTTCTTTTGCCATCAAAGGGCTTGCCGCGTGGTTCAAAGGCTTGTTAGCTCTGGCACATGACAACGCCCGAGGCCCAGATGACACGCGCAGCCCCTCCGCTCCAGACCGTCTCGACCGGGTTGGTCGTCGCGATTGTCGGCTTTTTCAGTTCCTTCCCAATCGTGCTGCAAGGGCTGGCCGCGATGGGGGCATCGGCGGCGCAATCCGCGTCCGGTTTGATGATGGCGGCGATTGCGATGGGGCTGACGGCAATCGGGTTAAGCCTGTGGTACCGGCAGCCGATCAGCGTAGCCTGGTCCACGCCGGGCGCTGCGCTGCTGGCCGTATCCGCCATGCCCGCCGCCGGATTTGCCGAGGCCACGGGGGCCTTCCTGTGTGCAGGCGCGTTGACGGTACTAGCAGGGCTTTGGAGACCCTTGGGCCGGTTCGCCGCCGCGATCCCCACAACACTGGCGCAGGCGATGCTGGGCGGCGTGTTGCTGCCGTTGTGTATCGTCCCATTCAAAGCCGCTGTCGAGTTGCCCTGGCAGGCGCTGCCCGTGATCCTGACATGGTTCATCGCCGGTCGGATCAACCGCCTGTTTGCCGTGCCGGCAGCTGTGGTGGCCGCAGCGATCATGGTCATCCTGAACGCGGGTGAGGCATCGGTAGCGCCAGCGCAATGGGTGTCGGCCCCGGTGTGGACGATGCCCACAGTCTCGCTGGCCTCGGTCATCGGAATCGGCATCCCGCTTTTCATCGTCACTATGGCCACCCAGAACATCCCCGGCATCGCGGTGATGCGCAGCTTTGGCTATGACCCCGCATCGGGTCGGTTTTTTTCGTCCGTTGGCGCGTCCAGCATCCTGTCTGCACCGTTTGGCGCTCCGGCCACTTGTCTGGCTGCGATCACCGCTGCAATGTGTTCGAACGAGGATAGTCACCCCGATCCTACCCAACGCTATTGGTCGGCAGTGATGGCGGGCGTGTTCTATTGCATCTTCGGCGTGTTCGCTGTGGCCATAACCGGCTTTGCCTTACACGCTGATCCGCTGCTGATGGGCACCCTGACCGGCATTGCGCTGATCGGAGTGCTGGCCAACGCCACCGCCGCCGCACTGGAGGTTCCGACCGAGCGCGAGGCCGCTATTCTGACATTTGCGATCACGGCCTCGGGTATCTCGGTCTTTGGTCTGGGGGCAGCGGTTTGGGGCTTGCTGGCCGGGGGGCTCGCCTATCTGGTGTCGAACCGCATCCGCTAGCGCTTTGCCTTACTCTGACCTATTATCAGCCCATGTTTGGATCGTTTGGAAAACTCATTGAACGCCAGATCAGGAAGGCGCAAGCCGAAGGGCAATTGCAGGGCCTTGAGGGGGAAGGCAAACCTCTGCCTGATCGTTCGTCCGATGCGCAGTGCGATCCAGCCATCGCAGCTGGTCGCAGGATTATGGCACAGGCGGGTGTTCTGCCCCAGGAATTTGCGATCAAGAAAGACCTCGATACCGCCCGCAAGGACTATGCCAAGCTGACCGATCCGAAGGCCCGCAAGCGGGCGATGGCGCGCATCGCAGATCTGGAAATGCGCTATAACATGGCCCGCGATGCGCGACGCACCTTCATGCGGTGATCACTTGAAGACCGGCTTGCGGCCTTGCATCCGGGCTGCGATGACCTCCATCTGCTCGGGCTTGCCGATCAACTCCACCTGTTCTGAGGATTCGGCCAAAAGCACCTCGGCACGTGGTTGAGTTTCGGCCAAGTCGATCAGGCGCTTTGCGGCGCGCACGGCTGAGGGGCTTTGCCCGGCGATGTTTTCAGCCAGCGCAATCGCTTCGGTCAGCGGGTCATCTGAAAGCTTGGTTACCAGTCCCCATTCCTCCGCCTGCGCCGCGCTGATGGGTCGCGCAGTATAGGTCAGCAGGCGCAGCACATCCGTACGCACCAGTTTGGGCAGCAACACCATCCCCCCCATGTCGGGAATAATGCCCCATTTCATCTCCATCACCGCCAGTTTGGTGTCGGGATGGGCAATCCGGATATCTGCGCCTAGCGCGATCTGCAAACCACCACCATAGGCCACGCCCTGGACCGCACAGATCACCGGCATAGGTAAGCGCCGCCAGATCAAAGCGAGTTCCTGCATCTCATTCGCGTCTTCATGGCTGCGTGTCATCAACCATTCCGACGGATCCATATGCGCCATCTTGGCAAAACTTGCCATGTCCAACCCGGCGCAAAAGCTTTTGCCTTCACCCGACAGGACTACCGCCCTCGCGTCCGAGGCGGCCACTTCCTGACCCGCGTTCAGGATGGCTTTGATCATCGCATCATCCAACGCGTTCATCTTGTCGCCGCGTGTCAGCGTAACGTGGGCGATATGATCTTTGTATTCGACGGATACGCGTGACATGCGGGCCTCTCAATTCAGGTTTGCACAACAATGCCCCGAAGGATCGTCAAGTTCCAGATCAACGTGGGGGCAGGTCTGATGCAGACATCCGACCGAACCACGGCGAATCCAGCGTCATGACATAAAAATCCTCCCCCACAACCCGGCCACCGGTCGTGATACCCAGCCGCCCCCCCGGATCTTGTAGGTTCTGAAGAATGTTTCCTTCACCGTCGAACTGAATCAGCATTCCCCTGTGAATCGGTGCCGGCCTTACCATTGGCCCAAGTCGCCAGATCACCTTGCGCAGAAATGGATAGGGCATAAGCGCCTCGGTTGGCACGCGCGGACTGGCGAACGCCATCCAGTAGGTCCCGTCGCCCTGCGCCTCGATATTGTCCGGATAGCCCGGCAGGTTATCCAACAGAACCTCGCGCTGGCCGGATTTCGGACCCTGTAGCCACAGCTTGTGGACGCGCGCGCGACCGGTTTCGGCGATCAGCAGAAAGTCTTCGTCCGGGGAGAGGGCGACCCCGTTGGTATAGACAAACCCCTCAGCCACTTTCTCGGTGCTGCCGTCAGGATTGCGTCGGGCCACATAGCCTGTATCCGACTGCTCCCAGATGGTCAGTACCGAGGTTGGCTTGGTGCCGCCCATTGTCTCGGGGTCGAACCGATCGGAAGAATTCGAGAAATAGACCGTGCCGTCCTGCGCCACATCCAGCTGATTGGCATAAACCACCGGCGCACCCGCAATCTCGGAAACCAGCGTTTCCAGCGTACCGGGGCCGGTCCAGCGCATCAGGCCACGGAAACTGTCGGCAATGTAAAGCACCCCATCCGGTCCGGCCTTCAGCCCCAGCGGGCGACCGCCAAGATCATCCACTTTTTCAGGCGTGTTTCCATCAATGCGGTACAGCGCACCGGACAACGCAGTCGTGTAGATCGCGCCATCTCCCGTGATTGCAAGGTCTTCAGGGCCCTCTGCATCTTCGGGCAGGCGGATCAGCTCCAGCTTGTCCAGCGCGTTATTTTCCACGAATTCGCCGGAAAATTCCGGGGCTTTTGGGGGCTCCCATGCAACGGGATCAACATCAACCGGCCAGAATACCAGATAGGCAAGCCCGATCAGAATCAGGCCGTATACGATGCGCATGAATGTTCCTCCCGCTGCCTTGCAAGCAGACTGCGCGGCGACAGCTTGGAACACAAGCTTGCCTGAAGGGTGACCTTGCGTTTATCTGCCCACATGACCCAACCTCGATACACTCCTCTTGCCCTGTCTTTGCCTGCCACAGTGCCGTTCGTCGGCCCCGAAACGCAGGAGCGGCAGCAGGGCGCACCATTTGTGGCCCGATTGGGTGCGAATGAAAGCGTTTTCGGCCCCTCACCACGGGCAATCGAAGCGATGGCCGACACTGGCATCTGGATGTATGGCGATCCCGAGAACTATGATCTGCGTAACGCCTTGGCCGACCATCACGGCGTCGCGCCTGAGAATATCGTCGTGGGGGAAGGAATTGACGGTCTTCTTGGATATCTTGTGCGCTTGTTCGTTGGTCACCGCGATGCAGTGGTGACTTCGGACGGGGCCTACCCGACTTTTAACTACCACGTGGCCGGGTTCGGAGGGATCCTTCACAAGGTACCCTATCGTGGTGACCATGAAGACCTTGACGCGTTGTTTACAAAGGCGGCAAAGGTTGAAGCCAAGTTGGTTTATTTGGCCAATCCAGACAACCCGATGGGCAGTTGGCACATGGGTGCAGACATCGTTTCTGCAATGGAGAAACTGCCCACAGGATGTTTACTGGTGCTGGATGAAGCCTACGTAGAATGCGCGCCAGAAGGTACTGCTGCGCCGATTAATGCCGGTGATCCAAGGGTGATCCGAATGCGCACGTTTTCCAAAGTCTATGGCATGGCTGGTGCACGGGTGGGATATGCGATTGCTGCGCCCGGTTTAATTTCAGCGTTCAACAAGGTTCGCAATCATTTCGGGATGAATCGCGCGGCGCAAGCCGGTGCGCTGGCGGCACTGCAGGATGCCGAATGGTTGGAGCAAGTTCAGGCGAAGATCACCGACGCGCGCGATCGGATTGGACAGATCGCGCGGGAAAATGGGTTGGAAGCCTTGCCCTCGGCCACGAATTTCGTGGCAATCGATTGTGGCCGGGATGGGGCTTTTGCCAAGGCTGTGCTGGAGGCACTGGTCGCTCGGGGTATTTTTGTTCGGATGCCTTTTGTGGCGCCCCAGAACCGTTGCATTCGGGTCAGCTGTGGCGCGGTTTCTGATCTGGATTTGTTTGCAGCCGCGCTGCCAGAAGCATTGGCCGTAGCGCGAGGCGGCTGATCGCATAGGGGGCTGTCCGCCCCCCCATCGCGCCGATGCGCGATTCCCCCCGAAGATATTTTTGGCCAGATGAAGAGCGGACCCTCTGTTCACGCGGCCAAGATCGCGGCAGCGGCCTCCAGCGCGCCTGTGCCGCGAGGTATGTTGAGGGCTGCCATGGCCGTTTCCATCCCGCCAAGCATTGCCATCACCATTTGGCCATTTACGTGACCCATATGGCCAAGGCGGAAACAGCCGTCCCAATCCTCCATCCCCAACCCGATTCCGAGGGTGAGGCCAAGTTGGGTTTCGGTGAAGCGGCGTAACGGGGTTCCCTGCCCGTCGGTCAGGCGCAGCGCCGTGACGGCATGGCTGCGGTCGGTACGGTCGGCGACGTTGAGGTGGAGGGCTCCACCATCGGCCCATGTCTCGCAGGCCGCCCAAATAGCTGTGGCGAGACGTTCGTGGCGAGTCCAGACATGTTCGATCCCTTCGGCGTGGATCAGGTCGAGCGCAGCCCTCAGCCCATACAAGTGATGCGTCGGCGCGGTGCCATTGAAATACTGGTAGAACAGTTCGGGCTGTGTGCGGGGTATCCAGTCCCAATATTGTGAAACGCGGGGCATTGTGGCGCGTTTGGCAGCGGCTTTTTCATTGAAATAGACAAAACCGATGCCAGCCGGGGTCATCAGCCCTTTCTGGCAGGCGGTGACCATGACATCGACGCCCCAGGCGTCCATCTCGAACCGGTCGCAGCCCAGCGAGGCGATGCAATCTGCCATCAGCAGCGCCGGGTGGTTCAGGTCATCCAAAAGGGCCCGCAGAGCCGGAATATCATTGCGGATCGAGCTCGACGTATCCACATGCACCGCCAGTACGGCCTTGATCTCTTGCGCTTTGTCGGCGCGGAGGGCCTCGGCAATCAGGTCGAAGTCCCACCCCGAGGATGTACCGAAATTGATTACCTGCGCCGTGGCCCCGATCCCTTCGGCCATTTCTGCCCAGCCATAGGTGAACCGACCCGACGCAGGGGCCAGCACCGTTTCGCCGGGGGCGATCACGTTGGACAAGGCTGCCTCCCACGTGCCGTGACCGTTGGCGATGTAAATCGCCACATGGTGGTCGGTTCGGGCCACACGTTTTAGGTCGGCGGTCAGGGCGGGCATCATCTCGATCAGTTCGCCTTCGTAGATATTGGGCGAAGGCCGATGCATCGCTTGCAACACTGCGTCGGGCATTACTGAGGGGCCAGGAATGGCCAGATACTCGCGCCCCTGCGCGAGAGAGATGTGATTTGTCATGGGGTCAACCTGTCTGAATTGACGCCCAATTTAGTGACGTCCGGCGCGGCGTCAATCCATCAGCTGCGACGCCTCACGTGCAAGTTTTTCGATGCCGGTCCAGTCGCCATCCATGACCATTTGTTTGGGCGCGACCCAGCTACCGCCTGCGCAGGCAACATTCGACAAGGACAGGTAATCGCGTGCATTTGACGGAGACACGCCACCTGTCGGGCAGAATGTGATTTGCGGAAGGGGCGCGCCAATAGCCTTAAGCGCCGGGGCGCCCCCGGACGCTTCGGCCGGGAAGAATTTAAGCATGTCGTAGCCCTGTTCCAGCAGACGCATCGCCTCGGACGCAGTGGCAGCACCGGGGAGTAACGGCAAGCCCTCGGCCTCACACGCTGCGATCAAGGCATCGGTTGCGCCCGGTGAGACACCGAATTGAGCACCTGCCTCTTTCGCGGCGCGGACGTCTTCGGGGGTGATCAGCGTGCCTGCGCCGACCACACCGCCCGGCACCTGCGCCATGGCGCGGATCGCACTGAGCGCCGAGGGGGTGCGCAGCGTGACCTCAAGCGCGGGGAGGCCGCCTGCGACAAGCGCCTCGGCCAGAGGCCGTGCTTGAGCAGCGTCATCGACGACCAGAACCGGCACGATCGGGGCCAGTGCGCAAATCTCGCGGGTGCGTTGGGTTTTGGACATGTTTTACACTCCGAAAATGCTGGCGCCAGTGTCAGCGGACCCGACATTCTGGCGGAAGGCTCCGAACAGGTCGCGCCCGACGCCGTGCTGATTGGCGCTGAGGTCGGCGGTGGCGGGCGGGCGGTCCAACACGCCGGGCGTCAGGATTTCCAAATCGCCTTTTACCGCATCAACGCGCAGGATATCGCCGTCTTGCAGGCAGGCAATGGGACCACCGTCCAGCGCTTCGGGAACCACATGGATCGCAGCCGGGACTTTGCCGGATGCGCCCGACATGCGGCCATCGGTGACCAGCGCGACCTTGTGGCCCCTGCCCTGCAGGATCGACAACATGGGCGTCAGCGAGTGCAGTTCAGGCATTCCGTTGGCCTTTGGCCCTTGAAAGCGGACGACTACAATGACATCGCCAGTGAACTCTCCCGCCTTGAACGCGGCTTTGACCGCGTCTTGGTCGTGGAACACGCGGACCGGTGCCTCGACCACCTGATGTTCGGGGGCAACGGCCGAGACTTTCATGACGCCCGTTCCCAGATTGCCCGTCAGGCGTGACAGGCCACCGGTGGGTTGGAACGGGTCGCTGGCCGGACGGAGAATTTTTTCGTTCAGACTTTGGCCCGCGCCTTCTTCCCAGACCAACTCGCCATCTTTCAGCTTGGGGTCTTTGGTGTAATTGTGCAGCCCCTGCCCTGCGACCGTCAGCGTATCGGGGTGCAGCAGGCCGTCCTCCAACAAAGTGCCGATGCAATAGCCAAGCCCGCCTGCGGCGTGGAAATGGTTCACATCAGCTAAACCGTTGGGATAGACCCGCGCGACCAAAGGCACCACAGCGGAAATGTCAGAGAAATCCTGCCAGTCCAGCACGATCCCGCCCGCGCGGGCCATGGCGATCAGGTGGATCAGCAGGTTGGTGGAACCCCCTGTGGCCATCAGGCCGACAATCCCGTTCACAAAAGCGCGTTCGTCGAGGATCTGGCACACGGGCGTATAGTGATTGCCCAGCGCGCTGAGAGACAGGGCGCGGCGGGCGCCTTCCTCGGTCAGGGCATCTCTCAAGGGAGTGTTGGGATTGACGAAGCTAGAGCCCGGCAGGTGCAGTCCCATGAACTCCATCAGCATCTGATTTGTGTTGGCGGTGCCATAAAAGGTGCAGGTGCCGGGGCCGTGATAGGCGGCCATTTCGGCCTTCATCAGCTCATCGCGGCCGACTTCTCCGGTCGCGAATTGTTGGCGGACCTTGGCCTTTTCATCATTCGGCAGACCGCTGGTCATGGGACCGGCGGGTAGGAAGACAGCGGGTAGATGGCCAAATGCCTGCGCCCCGATGATCAGGCCGGGGACAATCTTGTCGCAGACGCCGAGGAAAACGGCAGCGTCATAGGTGTTGTGGCTGAGCGCCACGCCGGTGGCCAGCGCGATCACATCGCGCGAGAACAGCGACAGTTCCATCCCCGCCTCGCCCTGCGTGACGCCATCGCACATGGCGGGAACGCCGCCCGCGACCTGCGCCGTACCACCCGCTGCGCGGATCGCATCGCGGATCAGGGCCGGGTAACGCTCGAACGGCTGGTGCGCCGAGAGCATGTCATTGTAAGCGGTGACGATCCCTAGATTGCCCGCTGTTCCGGTGGCCATTGATTGTTGGTCTTCGCCCGCGCCCGCATAGGCGTGGGCCTGACCGCTACAGGACAGGTGCGCGCGGGCCGGGCCTTTGGACTTGGCCTGTTCCATCCGTTCCAAGTGAGGGCCGCGCAGATCGGCGCTGCGGTCAATGATACGTTGAGTGACGTCGGTGATTACAGAATGAACCATGTTTATCCTCCGATCTGACGCCAACGGCGCCCGTCGCGATGCATTAGCATCAAGGCTTCTTCGGGTCCGGAACTGCCCTGATCATACCGTGCAGGCCGGTCGCCGCGGTCCTCCCAACCCTGAATAATGGGATCAACCCAAGCCCAGGCGGCCTCGGCCTCGTCCCCACGCATAAACAGGGTCTGGTCGCCGCGAATGACGTCCATGACAAGCCGTTCATAGGCGTCCTGCGCCCGTGCATCCGCGCCCAGCGCCTCGGCAAAGCTCATGTCCAGCGCCACGTCGGACAAACGGAACCCACCCGGACCCGGGTCTTTGATCGTGGTGCGCAGGGTGATGCCTTCGTCCGGTTGCAGACGGATCACCAGCACGTTGCCGTGCAGAGGGCCAACATTCGGGAAAATCGTATGCGGCGGGTCGCGAAAGAACACCGCAATCTCGGACTCGCGCGCGCGCAGGCGTTTGCCCGTGCGCAGGTAAAACGGCACGCCGGCCCAGCGCCAGTTGCCGATATGAACCTTCAACGCGATATAGCTTTCGGTTCGGCTGGCCGGATCGCCCACATGATCGACATAGCCGTTTTTACCATCCGAGGCGCGGTACTGACCGCGGGCGATGTCTTTAGGCTCGACCGGTTCCAGCGCCTCGATCACCTTGACCTTCTCGTCGCGCACCGCGTTGGGCGCGAATTTCGAGGGTGGCTCCATCGCGGTCAGACACAACAACTGAACCAGATGGTTCTGGACCATGTCCCGCATTGCACCAGACTGATCGTAGTAGGCCCCCCGCCCCTCGACCCCCACGGTTTCGGCCACGGTGATCTGGACGTGGTCGACATGGGTGGCATTCCACAGCGGCTCGAAAAGGGAATTGGCGAAACGCAAAGCCATCAGGTTCTGCACGGTTTCCTTGCCCAGATAGTGATCGATCCGATAAATCTGATGCTCTTCAAAGCAAGCCCGCAACCCTTCGTTCAGCGCCTTGGCCGAGGCCAAATCATGCCCAAACGGCTTCTCGACCACGATACGGCTGTCCGGCGTCGCAAGTCCGTGATCGTTCAAGCGTTGTGCAATCCCGGAAAACAAGCTGGGCCCGACGGACAGGTAGAACGCGCGCACCACATCGGGGCGCAAGGTCTTGGCCAGATCCGACCACCCCGCATCACCCAAAGCGTCCACCGGCACATATTCGACCTGTGCCAAAAATCGATCCAGGACATCCTTTTTGAACCCGGGTGCGAATTTCTGCATCGACGCTCGAAGCTGCTCGCGGAACCCGTCACTGTCCATGTCAGACCGCGCTGTACCAATCACCCGTGCATCAGGCGGCATCTGGCCAACCTCGAATCGATGATAAAGTCCGGGCAGAATCTTGCGCTGCGCCAAATCCCCGGTCGCGCCAAAAAGCACCAGATCAAAGGGGTTAACGGGAATAACGCGTGAAACCATCGACGGGCTCCTTCAGATTCAATGGCATCGCCAGACATGTTATCGCTAACATTTACCGTGGAACTAGTCAAAACCGGCGTTAAAATCAACACCAGATTTGAATTATGCCCCCTGCGGCGCTGCGATCACCCCTGATTACGTAGCCATTCCATCACTGCTGGTCGCACGGATTGTTCACCACGGTGCCGGGCATCCGCGATAATCTTGCGCAGCGATTGCAGATCGGCGCGCAACAACACGCTTTTGACTGGACCAATCGAGGCCGGGCGCATCGACAGTGACCTGATGCCCATAGCGGCCAGGCACAAAGCCTCGACCGGGCGACCAGCATCCTCACCGCAAAACGAAAGTGGCGTGTTCGAGATATTGCAGCGCTCGACGATACGCTCGATGAAGCTGAGGAAACTGACGTTCAGAGTATCATAGCGGCGGCGCACCAGCTCGTTTTCGCGGTCAGCGGCGAAGAAGAACTGTTTCAGGTCGTTGCCACCGATCGAGACGAAGTCCACCTCGTCAAAAAATTTCTGCGGCGCAAAAGCCAACGAAGGCGTTTCCAGCATCGCCCCTACTTCGATCTTTTCCGGCAGGACGTGACCCAGGCGCTTTTCCCGTTCGATGGTTTTGTTGACCTCCCAACGGGCTTCGCGGAACTCATCCGCCTGTGCAACGAAGGGGAACATGATCGACAACGGGCGGCCATTGGCGGCGCGCAGCAGCGCTTGCAACTGCATGCGCATCACGCCGCGCTTGTCCAACCCCACTCGGATCGCGCGCCAACCCAGCGCAGGATTGGGCTCGGCCACGTGTTTCATGTAGGGCAACACCTTGTCCGAACCGATATCCAACGTTCGGAACACGACCCGCTTTTCGCCCGCCGCATCCAGTACGCGCTGATATTGCGTAACTAATTCGGATCGTTTGGGCATCTGCGTGCGGATCAGGAATTGCAGCTCGGTCCGGAACAGGCCCACACCCTCGGCCCCGGAATTGTTCAACGACGGCAAATCGGCCATCAGTCCCGCGTTCATCACCAGATTGATCCGCTCACCATCGCGGGTTACGCACGGGGTTTCGCGGATCGAGGCATAGCGTTCCTGCGCCTTCGCCTGCATCGCGATCTTATCGCGGAAGGCCGAGACCACCGTATCTTCGGGGCGCAGATGCACGGTGCCGTTGTCGCCGTCGACCAGGATATGATCCCCATTCAGCGCCTCGGTCGTGATGCGGCCCACATGCACCACAAGCGGAATCGCCAGCGCGCGGGCGACGATGGTGGCGTGACTACCGACCGAGCCTTCCTCAAGCACGATGCCCTTCAGTGACCGGCCATATTCCAACAGATCGCCGGGGCCGATATTGCGCGCAATCAGGATAGGATCAGGGGGCAGATCTGCGCCATTGGTATTGCCCTGCCCCGTCAGAATACGCAGCAGACGGTTCGACAGGTCATCCAGATCCGCCAGCCGTTCGCGCAAATAAGGGTCTGTCACTTGGCCCATGCGAGCGCGGGCCTGAGACTGCTCTTTCTCCACGGCGGCCTCGGCGCTGAGGCCACGCGCGATGTCTTCCTCCATCCGGCGCATCCAGCCTTTGGAATTGGCAAACATCCGATAGGCTTCCAAAACCTGCAACTGCTCGGTATCGCCATCCTTGGAAATCTCGAGCATCTTATCGACGCCCACCCGCAATTCATCCACCGCTTCGATCAGGCGTTCACGTTCGCGGTGTGGATCTTCGGCGATCGGGTTGGTGACAACGACACGAGGCTCATGCAACCAGACATGACCCTCGGCAGATCCTTCCTGCGCCGGCCCTCCGGTCAACTGTACAGATTGCTGATGACGGGGCGACAAGGCCGCGCCTTCGCCCACAAAGGCGCCAAGCTCGGCCATTTCGGCCAGAACCATGGCCACCACTTCCAGCGCGTAGACCTCATCGGCTGAGTATTCCCGCGCGTCCCGCGACTGAACCACCAAAACGCCCAGCTTTTCGCCCAGGCGCTGAATCGGGACACCAAGGAAAGACGAAAACCGCTCCTCGCCCGTCTCGGGCATATACCGAAAGCCCTTGGCTGAAGGTGCATCCGCCGTATTGACGATCTGGCCGGATTTGGCGACCCGCCCAACCAGCCCCTCGCCCATGCGCATCCGGGTCTGGTGAACGGCTTCGGGTGCCAACCCCTCGGTCGCGCACAGTTCAAGCGTATCTTCATCGCGGAACAGGTAAATCGAGCACACCTCGGCCCTGATGCTATCCGCAATCAGACTGGTGATCCGGTCAAGACGTTCCTGACCGGCGGCCTCGCTCGCCATCTCTTCGCGCAGCCGCCCCAGCAGCTTACGAGATTCTGTTTCGGTACCGTCCGCCATGGCCCACCCAAATTAGTGCGTCAGGCAAGACCCTTGGCTGAAACGCTCAGGCCGCCTTGTCCAGTTCAAAGGCATCATGCAGTGCCTGAACCGCAAGTTCCATGTATTTCCTGTCTACAAGCACGGAAATTTTGATCTCGGAAGTTGTGATGACCTTAATGTTGATCCCCTCATCCGAGAGAATTTTGAACATCTTGGCTGCAACACCCGATTGCGACCGCATGCCGATACCAACCACCGAAACCTTGCAGACGTCTTCGTCAGCGACCAATTCGGCGTAGTTCAGCTCACCAGCATCCTTGATCGCCAACAGGGCTTTTTCGGCGCGCGCCACTTGATCGGTGGGGCAGGAAAAGGTCATATCCGTGCGCCCCTCATCCGAGATATTCTGCACGATCATGTCCACGTTCACGCCTTCATCGCTAAGCGCGGTGAAGATGATCGAGGCGATGCCGGGGCGGTCGGCCACGGATACGACGGTCATTTTGGCTTCGTCGCGGGAATAGGCCACACCGGCCACAACATTGGATTCCATGATATCCTCCTCATCGACGACCAGCGTACCGGCCTCGTCGGATTGTTCTTCGAAACTTGAAAGAACGCGCAGTTTCACCTTGTAGCGCATCGCCAGCTCGACCGAGCGGGTCTGCAGAACCTTGGCCCCCAGCGAGGCAAGTTCGAGCATTTCCTCGAACGAAATACGATCCAGCTTTCGCGCCTTTTCACAGATGCGCGGGTCGGTGGTATAGACGCCGTCCACATCGGTATAGATGTCGCACCGCTCGGCACCAAAAGCTGCGGCAAAGGCCACCGCCGTCGTGTCCGAACCACCGCGGCCTAGCGTGGTGATACGACCCTCGGGGCTGATGCCCTGGAACCCGGCGACCACGGCGACCCGCATGCCTTCGCCGAATTTCTGGTTCAGGTTCTCAGTCGGGATTTCCTCGATCCGGGCCTGGCTGTGGGCGCTGGTGGTCATCAGCGGCACCTGCCAGCCCTGCCAACTGCGCGCAGGGATATCCATCTCTTGCAGCGTCAACGCCATCAGACCAGCGGTCACATTCTCGCCCGAGGACACAACAGCATCATATTCCCGCGCATCGAACAACGGAGAGGTCTCGTTCACCCAGCCCACCAGCTCGTTGGTTTTGCCGGACATAGCCGAGACGATGACAATGACGTCATAGCCCTTTGCCACTTCAACGCCGATACGCTTGGCCGCGCGGCGGATACGGTCCAGGTTGGCGACGGATGTGCCGCCGAATTTCATCACGAGTACGGGCATGGGGGCAGTCGTCTCCGCGCCTTGGAATTCAGATCCCGTGCGTCTTAAGTCAGGGGGGCCGCAAGGGCAAGTGTTCAAAACCTGTTCGGTCGCGTCGTACGGTCGCTTTACAACCGCTCCTAGCGGTGTCAGCTTGCTCTCGTCCGTTATTTCAGGAAATCCAACATGCCCCGTCTTGCTCTTGTCTTTGCTCTTTTGTCCACACCAGCGCTGGCCCAGGTTTCAACACTGGCAGGAACAGACGGGAAAAATGCTTTGGGAACTGTCCCTTGCGCAACAAATGCCGGAGAGCCGCTGCGCAGCTGCAATGCCGAGCTGCGCCGCCATGACGATGGGCAAATAACTTTGGCTGTTGGAATGGGCAACGGCGAGGTCCGCAACATCTATTTCACCGATGGCGTGCCGGATTCAACAAATTCAGCCGCGCGCCTTAGCTATGAGACGCAAGGCAATGTCATGGTGATCTTCGTCGATCCCGGCGAAGTTTATGAGATCCCGACGGTTGCCCTGACCGCTCAGTAAGCATGCGCTTGGCCGTCAAAGGTATCAAAGCAGCCCGTATTTTCCAAAGACAGGTCTTTGAACCGATCTATCAGGCCATCCACGGCCTGATCTACGGTGATCTCAGCTGCGGGCCCGCCCATATCTGTCTGAACCCAACCCGGATGATAGATTCCAACAGCAATGCCGTCATGACGAAGTTCCGTTGACAGGTTGCGACCCAAATTCAACACAGCCGCCTTTGAAGAGCGGTAAATATAGCTGCCACCCGGCGCCCGCGTGTGCGAGGCCATCTGCGAAGACAAGATGGCGATTTTCCCCTTGGCCTTGCGCAGATTGGGTAAAAGCGCTTGAACTGTCAGAAATACTCCGGTCACATTGGATGCAAATGTCTGAGCCCACATTTCGGCCGGGTAACCCGCGATGCTTTCCGACTTATCCAGATAGACACCAGCATTGCAGATCAGCAGATCGACGGCAGTATCTCTAAGCTGTGACGCCATCGCGCGCTGCTGGTCAGGCTTTGTGACATCCAAAACGATCTCGGCACTGCCATCGCGAGCGGTTCCGGTCACATTATGCCCCTGCGCCCGATAACGATCCGCCAGAGTGCGTCCGATTCCACGGCCTGCTCCGGTGATCACAATATGCATGGGTCAGTTGGTCTTTCGCGTTGGAACAAAGGGCAAAGGCGCCACCGGAACGCCGTCATCTATCAGGGCCTTTGCCTCTTCGGGTTTGGCCTCGCCGTAGATCGCCCGCTCAGGCGCATCACCCAAGTGAATTTTGCGGGCCTCACTGGCAAAGTCCTTGCCGACATAATCCGAGTTCTCTTCGACCTTGCGACGTAGTTCGGCAAGAGCCTGCTCAACATCCGGTGTAGGCGTCGCCATATCCACCGACTTTTCCGAACGTTCAGAGGGTTCCGAGCGCGCCTCAATGGTTCGGGCTGGCCGGACACGCGGCGTCATAATCGCTTTTTCGACCTCGCTGTTACCACAAACAGCACAGCACACCATCCCTGCAGCTGCCAGCTTGTCGTAAGCTGCAGCCGATTGAAACCAACTGTCAAAACTGTGACCGTTACTGCATTTCAACGCGTATTGAATCATGATCCGTCCAGACTTCAGATGCGGAATAGATACCGCCCATCAGCGCAATATCAATACCTCTATGGCTGCAGGTAACCGTATGGGCACCGCTGTCGCATCACGGTTAAGCAATGCGCTGTCCAATATCCTACATTCGCGCAGAGAGCTTACGTAAAAGCTGATCATGAGGAATGTCGGCGTCAACGGCAAGGCGGCGCAAGCCAAAATGGACCCGGGCGATTTGTTGGTAATACCGGCTGTACACGAAGTTCGTCCCGCCGCCAGCCAACGCCCCAAGGACAGGAATAGATTGCGTCGCAAGCTTTTGCCCCAAAACCACTGACAGTTTCGGCGCGACGGCAGCAATCAGCTTTTGCATGGCCGGCCCTGTCAGAGTCAGGCGGACCGAGAAAAAGCCCAGATCGGCGCCGTCATCGTATGAAAGTGGCCCGGCAGCAGAAAGAACGCGAACACAATCGAACTTCACTCCGTCCTCTGAAGGATTGAACCCCTCATACGCGGCGGCACCCTGTATCGCACGAAGCAGCATTGTTGTGGTCGCTGGCAGCTCCATCAATGCGGACGACACACCGCCTATCCCACCTGCCGCGCCCATTACTGTGGTCACGGCTGTGTTTACCCATGGCTTTTGATCCGGCACCGCACGGCGCGAACCTTCTGCCGCGTGCATAGCAGCCCATAGTGCCTGTTCAGTCGCGCCTGTCAGCCCCCGCCTGACCGGGTCTGGCAGCTGATCCAGCAAGGTTTCAGCCGATCCGCCAAGACTGTTGAGCAGTTTGACGCCAGCACCCCCTGCAGATTTGTAATGCGCGGCAAGCCGATCCAACTCGGCCTCTGTATCCAGTTTTTCTACAAGAGCGATGTCCTGCATGAAATCCTCCTGACAGAAACATCGGAACTTGTTGTCTGATTTTCAATAGCTCAGCGCGACCATCGGGTCACCGAACCCGTGACTCCAAACCATGCCGCTTCAGTCAGCTCCGCGCCCAAAACCCTATCTGGGTTGGTTGGCGGGGGCATCTTGATGTGTTCCAAACGTGAGAACCCGAACCTTGCGTAATAAGGCGCATCACCAACCAGCATAACGCGCTGCCACCCCTTTTCGCGCCCCGCTTGCAGGCCTTCGTGAATGAGGAATCCGCCCAAACCCTCGCCCTGGTGTGTTGGGTGCACGGCGACGGGTCCTAAAAGCAGGGCATCATGACCCCCGACATGCACGGGCCAGAACCGGATCGCACCTGCCAAAATCCCCTGCCCATCCCGTGCAACCAATGAAAGCCCGGAAACAGGTGGCACGTCATCGCGCAAACGGTACGAGGACAATGCCTCGCGCCCCGGCGCGAAACACAGGTCGTACAAAGCCTCGACCTCCCACCAATCGTCCGGTTCCTCCGGCTTGATCGCGAATTGCTGCACCCCTGCCCTCTTTTCCTTGCTGGAATTCGCCCTAGCACTTCGTTACGCCTTGGGCAAACGCTTGGAGTATATATGTTCTATCGCCCCGAAGACGGCCACGGTTTGCCGCATAACCCTTTCAACGCCATCATCACGCCACGCCCGATCGGCTGGATCTCGTCCCGCGACATGGATGGAGTGAACAATCTGGCCCCGTATTCGTTTTTTAACGGCGTCGCATATACTCCTCCTCAGGTTATGTTCGCCACGACGGGCACGAAACCAGATCAGGACGGTGGCAAAGACAGTATCGCCAACATCGAAGCCACAGGTGTTTTTTGTGTGAATGTCGTGGCGCATGCGCATCGGGATGCAATGAACGCAAGTTCTGCGGGATTGCCGAAACACGTGGATGAATTCGACCATGCAGGTTTGACTGCAATAGAGTGTGAAACCATTCCTTGCGCCAGGATTCAGGGGGCGCCTGCCGCCCTTGAATGCAAGCTGACCCAGATCGTGAAGCTGCCCGGAGAAGCAAACCGCGTTGTCTTCGGAGAAGTAACTGGCGTGCATTTAAGAGACGACTGTTTGAAAGACGGTAAATTCGACGTCACCACATTCCAGCCACTGGCACGGCTAGGGTACCGTGACTACTCCGTGGTCACGGAACTGTTTTCCCTCAACCGTCCCGATGACTGATCGCAAAAGGGGCTCTGCCCCCGCCGCCCTGCGGGCGTCTCCCCCGAGGTATTTTTAGCCAGATGAAGTAAGGGATCCTATACCCATCTGGCTGCAATTATCCCGGAGCGCGAGGCAGAGCCTCCCTATAGCCTCAGTGGCCACCCAGAATGCCGGTGCGGACAGAGTAGTCCACCGCGATTTCATAATCCGGGTCATCATCACTATCGACCATCAGATGGCCGGCCTTGTTCAGCAGTTTGTGGCAATCGCGGCTCAGGTGGCGCAACATGACCCGTTTGCCTGCGGCTTCGTATTTTCCGGCGATGTTCTCAATGGCCTGAAGTGCTGATTGATCAACAACGCGGCTTTCGGCGAAATCCACAATTACGGTTTCAGGGTCGTTCGAGACATCGAAGAGTTCGACAAACCCGTCGGACGACCCGAAGAACAGAGGGCCCTGGATTTCATATACCTTAGCGCCTTTCTCGGTCGCCGAGTCACGTGTAATCGCGTGGATGCGTTTTGCGTTGTTCCATGCGTAAGCCAGCGCCGAGACGATCACGCCAACGACTACTGCGACCGCGAGGTCCTCCATCACCGTCACAACCGTCACCAGCACAATGACGAACGCGTCCATCAGAGGCACTTTTCGCATGATGTTAAACGAATTCCAGGCGAAGGTGCCGATCACCACCATGAACATCACTCCGACGAGTGCAGCCAGAGGAATCTGTTCGATCAGTGGTGAGGCAAAAAGGATGAAGATAAGCAGGAATAGCGCAGCGGCGATCCCGGCGATGCGAGTCCGCCCCCCTGATTTCACGTTGATCATCGACTGGCCGATCATCGCACAGCCACCCATGCCACCGAAGAAACCGGTCGCGACGTTGGAAACGCCCTGCGCGATACATTCCTGCGATGCACCGCCGCGTTTGCCTGTGATCTCACCCACAAGATTCAGGGTCAGCAGCGATTCAATCAGGCCGATGGCGGCCAGAATGACGGCGTAGGGCAGGATGATTTCAAAGGTTTCCCAGGTCAGCGGCACCATCGGGATGTGGAAGGGCGGCAGGCCACCTTCGATCGAGGCCAGATCACCGACGCGCGGCACGTCCAGGCCAAAGCCGATTACCAATGCGGCAACGACGACAATCCCGGCCAGCGGGGCCGGAACAACCCGCGTGATGCGCGGCATGACCCAGATCACCGCCATTGTCAGCGCGACCAGACCCAGCATGGTATAGAGTTGCAGACCCGAGAGCCACTCACCTCCGCCCATGCCGTGGCCGGTGTTCTCCATGGTGCCGGGCACCTTGAACTGGCCCAACTGCGCCAGAAAGATCACGATGGCCAGACCGTTCACAAAGCCCAGCATCACCGGATGAGGCACCAGACGGATGAACCGCCCCCAATGCATCGCCCCTGCGATCACCTGCAAAATTCCCATAAGAACGACGGTCGCAAACAGGTACTCGACCCCATGTTCTGCCACCAGCGCCACCATTACCACCGCAAGCGCCCCGGTCGCGCCCGAGATCATACCCGGACGCCCCCCGATCAGCGCCGTGATCAAACCGACCATGAAAGCCGCGTACAACCCCACCAACGGATGCACACCGGCAACAAAGGCAAAGGCCACAGCCTCGGGCACCAGCGCAAGGGCCACAGTCAGGCCGGACAAAAGCTCGATCCGCAGGCGCGAGGCGGTCAACCCCTCATCCGGCACCCAACGCAGGTCGGGTTTGGCGATACGGTTGGCAAAGCTTGCCAGCATGGCTCGGGGCATAAGATGTCCTGTCGGTTGGTGCGCGCGCGAAAGGGGCTTTCTACCCGTCATCGAACCTTGGAGCCACCGCATCAGGTGGGAGGCTGCTATGCAAAAAGCGCATACCGAGCGATCGCAGAGTCGTGAGTTGAACCGGGCGTCACGGATACGCACTTATTGGCCATGCGATGGTTGATCCTTTTCCTACTAGCCCCGATGGCTGCGTTCGCACAGGACCTGCGGGGCAATGACACGGCCAGCAATTGGCGCGTGACCCATTATGAATCGTTCGGCGTATGGAACTCGATCTGCGACGAACGTGAAGAATACGGCGCGCTGAAGCAGCGCTGCTATATTCGCCGGGCCGAGGTCTTCTCGTACCGCCCCAAATTCGGCGCACAATACGTCTTTATTACCCCTGCCCCGACCGGAGTTCAGGTCGAATTCGGAATAGAACCCGGCACCTTGTTCTGGCCGTCCGGCTTCCGCATTGACGGCAGCGACGGCGTTGTCTGGCGCACCCGCAGCCCTGGATGCCTGACCGGCCTTGGTTGCACCTTCGACGGAAGCGGCGCGGATGAGATCATCGCTGCCATGTTGGACGGAGACGCTTATCGCTTTGTTTTCCGTGACCGACACGGACAGGCGCAGGACCTGACATGGCCATTACAGCAATTTGATGCAGCGTGGAGTGATTTTCAGCAGCAGGCGCAAACCCGTAACCTTTTGACGCTGCAGTAATTCGTATTGACCCTTGTCAAACCCAAAACTGCGGCGCACAAATCCCGGATCAGGCACCACAACCCGGAGAGAACAAGTGACCCAGACCAAGATTGCGGTTATCGGCGGATCAGGCATCTACGACATTGACGGGCTAGAGAACGCTGAATGGGTCACGGTTGAAACACCATGGGGCGATCCGTCAGATCAAATCCTGACGGGATCACTGAACGGGGTCGAGATGGCGTTCCTGCCGCGCCACGGGCGCGGCCACGTGCATTCCCCGACCGAGGTTCCATATCGCGCGAATATCGATGCGCTGAAACGGCTGGGCGTAAGCGATGTCATCTCGGTCTCGGCCTGCGGGTCATTTCGCGAGCATATGGCGCCGGGTGATTTCGTGATCGTGGATCAATTCATCGACCGGACTTTTGCCCGCGACAAAAGCTTTTTCGGTACTGGCTGTGTAGCCCACGTCAGCGTCGCCCACCCGACGTGCCCCCGCCTGTCGGATGCATGCGAAACCGCTGGCAAGGCGGCAGGGATAAACATCCACCGGGGCGGAACATATCTGGCGATGGAGGGACCGCAATTCTCGACGCTGGCGGAATCCAAAATGTACCGCGAACACTGGGGCTGCGACGTGATCGGAATGACCAACATGCCCGAGGCCAAGCTCGCCCGTGAGGCCGAGCTGTGTTACGCCTCGATCGCGATGGTCACCGACTACGACAGTTGGCACCCAGACCATGGCGAAGTCGACGTGACCGCAATCATTGCAACTCTGACCGGGAATGCCGAGAAAGGACGCGCACTGGTCAAGGGGTTGCCCGATCTGCTTGGGCCGGACCGTGCGCCTTGTCCTCATGGCTGTGACCGGGCGCTGGAATATGCGATCCTGACCGCGCCTGAAAAACGCGACCCGGCCCTGCTGGCTAAACTGGATGCTGTGGCTGGTCGGGTATTGTAATCCGGCCTACCGCGACAGGGCTGTTTGCACCTTATCCCACAGTCCATGTGACCATAGGTCGTTATGCGTTCCGCCCGGGATGACGAACAACTGAACGGTCTCGCCTGCCAGTGCGGCCAAAGCCTGACCGTGCTCAACCGGAATGGTATCATCCAGAGTTCCGTGGAAGATCAGAGTCGGCACTTTAACACTCTCAATCAGGTCCCGAGTTCTAAACTGGTCCTTCATCAGGGCAGAGACAGGCAGAAAAGGATATCGCTCGGCCGCGATGTCCACTGTCGCTGTGTAAGGAGCCTCAAGCACCAGCATTCGGGCATTCGGGCGTTCGGCCGCTACGGCGGCTGCAATTCCTGTCCCTAGGCTTTGACCATGCAAAATGACCGAGGCACCATCGGCCTCTAGCCGGTCATACATCAAAATCGCATCCGCTATCAGCGCCTCCTCTGAAGGTTCGCCTGCACTGCCGGGAAAACCACGGTAACTTGGGGCGAACAGGCCAAACCCACTGTTGAGAATTTCGCGCAACCTGTCGGATCGGTCGCTTAGGTTCCCGCTCTGACCATGAAAGAACAGTACCGTCGGCGCACCTTCTCGCACCGCAGGGGCTGACCATGCTGTGAGCAAAGTGCCATCAGCCATGGGCAGAGACACAACCTCCATGTCCGCTAACCCGACTTCTGATGGTTTCGGCAATTCACCATCGGGTTTGAAAACCAATGATTGCTGGTTGAAATAGATGTACCCAAGCACGCCTGAATAGACCACTCCGACCAACAGAAAAGCCACTACAAGGAACAGCTTCGGCCGCCCGAACCCGGACCGCGCAGAATTTGTGCGCGCGTTCGTATCTGTCGTCTCGGTCACCATTTTCAACTCCTTTTTGCGCAGCACGTGGTTTCGTCTGAGGTCGTGCATCACGTGCCACGTTTCAAGGCGCAACTCGCGGGTTTAATCCAATCTTTATCTGCGACGGTGGGGCAGGTCACCTCTTGTGTACCGAACCCAAAGTGAACCGTTGCCCGCGCTTGCGATTTGTTTATCCCGGTTGGGAATTTAAGCCGCAGTTGCGCCACAATGGCGTGTCAAACCGCAGTCGAGACCGCATCAGAGGGCAGTATGCAAAGATTTGAGGCTTTGGACGCAGCCAGGTTTCTGGCCTATTGCGGCATGGTGTTGGTGAACTTCCGCATTGCAGCACAGGTCGTTTCGGGTCAGGATTGGGCCTCTGGTGTTGTAAACGCTTTAGAAGGGCGCGCGGCGGCCTTGTTTGTCATTTTGGCAGGCATTGGGATCGGATTGGCCCGGCTCTCGGTCAGCTTGGTGCTTCGACGCGCGGCGTTTCTGTTTGTGCTCGGCCTAATCAACATGACGGTGTTTGACGCCGATATCCTGCATTTCTACGCGTTGTATTTCCTGATTGGAGCCGCATTTCTGGCATCCTCTCCACGCGGTTTGTGGCTTGGGGCACTGGGAATCGTTGGGCTATCTGTTCTGGCGCACCTGACCTTCGATTATGATCGGGGTTGGGATTGGAGCACGCTAACCTACACCGACCTTTGGACCCTGCCCGGCTTTCTGCGCAACGCTGTTTTCAATGGCTGGCACCCAGTGTTGCCATGGGCTGCTCTCCTTTTGATCGGCATGGCCATCGGGCGGTCGCAACTGCATACGATCTGCATTCAACACCGCCTGATCATGTGGGGATTTGGAGCCGCGGTGTTGGCCCTGTTTCCCAGGATACTGGTCTCGGACCCTTATCTTGGTACCGCGTCGATACCGCCCGGCCCGTTCTATATCCTGGCAGGAACCGGATCATCCTGCGTCGTAATCGGGTTGCTGCTGAAGCTTTGGCCACGCATTCAGCGACTGGGAATTGCTGCAGCCCTAACAGCACCGGGACGCATCAGCCTGACGCTGTATGTGGCGCATATTCTGATTGGCATGGGTATTCTGGACGAAGCCGGATTGCTGAACGGTTCCCTGAGCGCGGTTCAGATTTTAGGGTATGGCGTTGGGTTCTGTGTCGCATCCTCCGGATTTGCATTGGTTTGGCGTCGGAGCTTCTATCGCGGTCCGCTTGAAGCTTTGATGCGCTTCGTGACGGATCGTTCGAGGGCTTGACCTGACGCCAGCGCACAGGCTTTGTGGTGCAAAACGTTTAACAGGATGCCCTATGTCCCTTGATCTCTGGCTTGCCTTTGTGGCTGCTTCGACCGCTTTGCTGCTGATCCCCGGCCCAACCGTTCTGCTGGTTCTCAGCTATGCGTTGTCCAAAGGGCGCAGCGTCGCTGTCGCCTCGGCCACAGGGGTCGCTTTAGGCGATCTGGTCGCGATGACAGCGTCATTGCTTGGGTTGGGGGCGCTGGTTCTGGCATCAGCAACCTTGTTTTCGGTGCTGAAATGGGTAGGCGCGGCTTATCTGATCTGGCTTGGAGTAAAGCTTTTGCGCAGCGCACCCGTGGGCGGCGTACAGACGGTAGAAACCGGCCGCGATGTTACAACGCGCAGTGTCTTTGGGCACGCTGCGGCTGTCACGGCCCTGAACCCGAAATCCATTGCGTTCTTCATTGCATTTGTCCCGCAGTTCATTCGTCTAACAGACCCCCTGGGCCCGCAATTCGCCATCTTAATCGCGACATTTGTCGGCCTCGCATGGCTGAACGCTCTGGCCTATGCGTTGATGGCTGACAGGTTGCGCATGATGATCGGACGCGCAGGCGTTTTGAATGCCATGACAAAATTCGGAGGGTTGTCCCTGATCGGAATGGGCGTGGCGACCGCAGTCCTGCGACGCCCGGCCTAATCCTCGGCGTTTTCCTTCATGAAACCGCGGATGAACCGCCGGATTTCCCGTGCGGCCGAGGTATCGAGTTCTTTGCACAGCTCAACGAAAGCATCACGCTCGTCTTTGTCTAAACGCAGAACCAATTGACTGTTTTTCTTGGTAGAACTTTTACCGTCTTTCTTAGCCACGCGCCCTATCCCTGACAGACCCTTGATTCTTTGTGCGATGCAATGTATATACATAGCATAGAAATTGTAGTTATCGAGCACCTAACAATAAAAAAGGATTATGGCAATGAATCTGCATGCTGCTCAGGCATTTCTTTTGCGAGACCAACGCAATTGGCGCAAACCCCATTTGTCGTGGCTGCCTTCGTCTCTGTACCGATACAAGAGCTTGCCGAACGTTCTTTTGAAACGCCGCAAATAAGATCACACAATCAATCCTTGCATGACTGACCCCAATGGGCCAAACAGCCCAGCGTATTCTGACGCCAAAGGGGTCCGCCATGTCCAGAAACAAGTCGGTCAAGGATTACATCCGCACCATCGTCGACTTCCCACATGAAGGGATCATGTTCCGCGATGTGACCACCCTGTTCGCAGACCCACGTGGGTTTCGCATGGCGATTGATCAGATGCTGCATCCCTATGCGGGCGAACGCATCGACAAGGTCGTGGGCCTAGAGGCACGTGGCTTTATTCTGGGTGGCGCGATTGCTCATCAGCTTAGCGTTGGCTTCGTTCCAATCCGCAAGAAGGGCAAGCTGCCCGGCACCACGATCAGCCAAGACTACAAACTGGAATATGGTGAGGCCATCGTCGAAATCCACGATGACGCGATCCAGCCTGGCGAGAAGATTCTTGTCGTGGATGACTTGCTGGCCACAGGTGGCACCGCAGCGGCTGGCATCAAACTGATCGAACGATTGGGCGGAGAGATCGTGTCCTGCTCGTTCATCATCGACCTGCCCGAGCTAGGCGGCCGCAAAGTTCTGGAAGATCTGGACATGGATGTGCATGTTTTGTGTGAATTCGAAGGTCTTTGAAGGCCCTTCGATCACAAAAACGTGAGTGGAAATTCCAACCCGCGTCGGCTTAGCGCGGGTCACTGCATATTCAATAACAATTTATCGATATATTCAGTGATCTTGTTGTGATTGGGCGCCGTACCCCTTGTCGATGCCACTGACGGCATTCCAACAAGGGAATCTGTTACCATGTTTCGCAAACTCGCTATTGCCGGTGTGTCCGGCGCTCTGATCGCATCGGCTGCATTCGCCGGAGCCAAGAAAGACATCGTGGACACTGCTGTCGGCGCGGGCAGCTTTGAAACTCTGGTCGCCGCCGTTCAAGCCGCCGAGCTGGTTGATACGCTGAAAGGCGATGGCCCGTTCACTGTCTTCGCCCCGACCGACGAAGCCTTCGCAGCACTACCCGAAGGTACTGTCGAAACGCTGTTGAAGCCCGAGAATAAAGATCAGTTGATCACCGTTCTGACCTATCATGTGGTACCGGGCAAGGTGATGTCGGGCGATCTGTCCGATGACATGACGGCTGCAACCGTTCAAGGCGGCGAAGTGACGATTGATCTGGACAATGGCGTGATGGTCAACGACGCGTCTGTCGTTCAGGCAGATATCGAAACAACGAATGGCGTTATCCACGTCATCGACAAAGTGATTCTGCCGGCCTCGTAAAACGGCCAAAAGCGGCTCGGGGACACCCGAGCCGCTTCTATGACTTCAGAACAGCCCCGGGGTTCATTATACCCTTTGGATCAAGCGCAGACTTGATTGCCCGCATGGCGGTCAGCTTGGCCGGATCCCCATATATTTCCAATTCATCCGTTTTCAGGCGGCCAACCCCATGCTCGGCGCTAACTGACCCGCCGAACTTGTCCACCAGATCGTGGATAGCGCTTTTTATTTGTCCGCGCTGCGCATCATAGTCCGACCGTTGGCGCCCGGCCGGAGGGAACACGTTGTAGTGCAGATTCCCATCCCCCAGATGCCCAAAGCAATTGATGCGGAACAGTCCAATCCGCGCAATTTCGTCCGGACCCTGCCGGATGAACTCGGGAATATCCGAAATTGGCACTGAAATATCATGACTAGAAACCGAGCCGATCAACCGGTTCGCCTCGGGAATGCGCTCGCGTACTGCCCATAAGTCCGCCCGCTGGGCCTCGCTTTGCGCGATCACGGCATCCATGACAAGGCCCCGTGTGTCCGCAGCAGCGTAAAGCGTCTCTAGCGCTGTCTGAGGGTCCAATCCGCCGAACAAACCAACCTCGATCAGCACCGACCATTCGGGTGAAATCGCGAAAGGCTGGCGAACGTCTGGCAATACCTCGGACAAAAACTGCAGCCCTTGCCTGTGGATCAGTTCGAACGTGCTGACGCCATCGCCCAACTGATCCCGCGCCAGAGCCAGCAGATCTATGGCCGCCTCGGGCGACGTAACCTGTACCATCGCCGTTCCGACCCCAGCCGGACGCGGGGACAGCTTGAGAGACGCCGCCGTGATGATGCCCAACGTCCCCTCGGACCCGATCAACAGATTGCGCAGATCATAGCCGGTATTGTCCTTGCGCAACCGGCTGAGCCCGTGCCAGACCACACCATTCGGCAAGACCGCCTCAAGCCCCAGGCACAGATCGCGCGCATTGCCATAGCGCAGCACATTGACCCCGCCCGCATTGGTCGCAAGATTGCCGCCAATCCGGCACGATCCTTCTGCAGCCAAGGACAAAGGAAACAGGCGGTTGTTACTCTGGGCGGCGGCCTGCACATCAGCAAGGACCGCGCCTGCCTCGGCAATCAGGATATTCTCCGTCGGATGAACAGCGCGGATCGCGGTCATCCGCTCTAGCGATATCAAAAGGGGCGCAGGTCCGGCGGACATGACTTGTCCTCCAACCAATCCAGTCCCGCCTCCATAGGGGACAACAGGCACCGACGCGGCAGAAGCCAGCTGCACCAGGGCCGCGACCTCTTCTGTTCTGCGTGGGGCCGCCAATAGACCGACCTGCCCTGAAAACCTGCGACGGGGCTCCTCAGAATAGCGCGGTTCAGGCTTGCGCAAGACCTCGCCGCCAAGGGCGTCACGGACGGATTGGGCAAAGGCGTCATCAGCGGGATTCAAAGTCATAGGCTTTCCTTGCCCAACTCCGGCAGACCCGACAAGCTTTATTCGATGTCAATCAGGTACTGAGGCTCCAAAACCACGACCGTTGGCCGGTCCGGAAGGGTGCGAAGCGAAACGACCAACTCAGAAACACCTTCCCGCTCGACTGGAAATTCGTCCCGGATATCGACGAGAAACCGATCCAACGAAAAGCCTGAGAACCAATGCATCGGAATAATGACCGAACTTTTCAACCGTTTCAGCACCTGCACCATCTCGGGCAAAGGCATGGTCGTCCCCCCATCCACGGCTGCCATGACCACATCCAACCGTCCCAAGGCCGCAAACTGCGCATCTGACGGGATATGGTGCAAATGCCCCAGATGCCCGATGCAAAGCCCTTCAATCTCAAAGACAAAAATCGAATTCCCGCGCTCTTCGACCCCGCCATAGACAGATCGGATATCAGTCGAGACATTGCGCACCAGCATCTCACCCAGATCCAGATGATGCTCGATCCCCTGCCCGAACTCTCCCCAGCTTGGCAACACATGGGGAATCGCCGGATCGGGGTTCGCGGTCCAATGGGTGCTGTGTGCATGGTTCATCGTGACCACATCCGGGATCAGGTCCGCACCGCCAATGAAACCCGTGAAGTCCGTGACCGCGTTCAGCCCACCCTGCGTCTGAATCAGAAACGAAGCATGAGCGACGTAGCTGATCCGGACCGAGAACTCAGGCACTGGATCCGTCCAAGCCGCCTTGTGAACATATTCAATGCCGGGCGCCGCATCGGCAATAGCAATGCAATGGCTCGGCCGCCGCTCCTGCGCGACTGCCCCGCCTGACATCACCAACACTGCTGCAACCACCCAGCGCATAACCCGATATTAGCGCAGTTGCGCCCCAAGTCATGCCCCTTGTTCATCTGGCCATAAATATCTCGGGGGAGGCGCGGCCTGCCGCGACGGGGGCAGAGCCCCCTACCCCGTGTCGGTCTTACCGCGCCGGTCGGATCGCAGACAGGCATACAAAACATGCGTCCGCCATCGCCCGTTGATCTGCAAATAGGACTGCGCCACGCCCTCGTATTTGAACGCAGATCGCTCCAACAATGCCCGCGACGCTTTGTTCTCGGGCAGACACGCTGCTTCGATCCGGCTCAGGTCCAGCCGGGTAAAGGCGTGGTGAACTACCGCCCCGATCGCTTCCCGCATATACCCGTTGCGGGCATAGGCCTGACCAGTCCAGTACCCCAGTGTCCCAGCTTGTGCCGGGCCACGTCGAACATTGTCCAAAGTGATCGCGCCAACAAGCGTGTCATCTTCCCGGCGAAACAAAAACAGCGGGATCGCCGTGCCGCTGGCCACCGACCTCTGCGCCCAATAGACCCGGTTGGTAAATGACTTGCGGCTCAGGTGATCCTTGGCCCAGATCGGCTCCCAGGGGGTCAGGTACTCTTTCGAGGCCCGCCGCAGCGCCGCCCAATCGTTGAAATCCGAATGCACCGGCGGGCGCAGGCTGAGGCGCGCTGTCTCGAGTTTCAGCTTGCGTCGGCCCAGAAGCATCACGCCGCGCGCCTCTCCTGCAATTCCACCAAAGTGGGCGCGCCCGAGACCGGACCATAAAGCGCCAGCGCCGCCGGGGCCTGCACCGCCATGGTTTCGGCAAAGGCGCGCACATCCTCGGTGCTGACCGCGTCAATCTTGGCGACCGTATCCTCAAGCGAGGGCACCCGGCCCCAAATCTGCACCAGCCGCGCCAGACGTTCGGCCCGGTTCGATGGGCTCTCCAACCCCATCAGCATCCCAGCTTTCATCTGGGCACGGGCGCGGGCGACTTCTTCCGGGCTCATATCCTGGGCAGCGCGCTTCATCTCGTCGATGGTGATCGTCGCCAGCTCGCCCACCTGATCGGCCGAGGTTCCTGCGTAGATCGTCGTCGTGCCGGTATCCGCATAGGCCCCGGTCTGAGCGAAGATTGTATAGCAAAGCCCGCGGCTTTCGCGCACCTCTTGGAACAGGCGCGAAGACATGCCCCCGCCCAAAGCCGTGGAATAAATCTGCGCCGTATAGATCGCATCATCACGATAGCCCGGGCTTTCGATTGCCAGCGCGAAATGCGCTTGCTCCAAATTCTTTTCCTGCCGCGCTTCGCCACCGGTGAACTTCGCGGCCTCAGCAATCAACCCTTTGCGCGGTTGCAGATGACCGAACATCTCTTCGGCCATTTTCATCAGCGCATCATGATCCACGGCACCTGCTGCCGACAGGATCATCTGCTCGGGGCCGTAATGCTCGGACACAAAGCCCGACAGGTCTTCGCGCGAAAACGCGCTGACCCGCTCGGTCGGCCCCAGAATGGTGCGGCCCAGGGGCTGATCGTGATAGCTCTGTTCTTGCAGCCAGTCGAAAATCACATCGTCGGGCGTGTCATAAGCCTGACCGATTTCCTGAAGGATAACGCCGCGCTCGACCTCGATCTCGCGCGGGTCGAAGATGGGGTTCAGAACGATGTCGCCGATCACGTCCATCGCCAGCGCAACGTCGTCTTTCAGAACGCGGGCGTAATAGGCCGTCACCTCGCGCGAGGTATAGGCGTTGATATAGCCGCCCACATCCTCGATCGCCTCGGCGATTTGCAGCGCAGACCGCCGCTCGGTTCCCTTGAACGCCATGTGTTCTAGGAAATGCGCTATGCCGTTCTGTTCGATCCGCTCGTTCCGCGCACCCGCGGTCACCCAGATGCCGATGGCCGCAGATTGCAGCCCCGGCATGTTCTCACTGACGATCCGAAATCCGTTCTTCAGTTGGTCTTGTCTGACAGTCACTCGGCGATATGCCCTTTGATATGATCCTCGAGGGCACCCAGATCATTGGCAATCCGTGTCACCCGTTCCGGACGTTCATACAGATCAGACATGCGGGATGGAAGAGGCGGATGTTCTCCGCTCGCCTTCTCGACCGCCGCCGGGAATTTCGCTGGGTGAGCAGTGGCCAGAGTGATCATTGGTACATCCGCCGTACGGTGATCTTCACCCACCTTGATGCCGATGGCCGAATGCGGGCAAACCAGCCCAGCGCTATGGGCCAGCGTGTGTTTGATCGTCTCTAGCGTTTCATCCTCGGAGACACGACCCGAGTCGAAGCTTTCGCGCAGGGCTTCCATCGCGCCCTGACTGACGTTGAAGCCACCGCTTTTCAGCTCATCCATCAACTGCGCCACAGCGCTGCCATCCTCGCCATAGGCATAGTACAGCGCCCGTTCAAAGTTCGAGCTGACCTGAATATCCATCGACGGGCTGATCGAAGGGATGGTGTCGCCCTTGAAATACCCCTCACCCGATAGGCAGCGATGCAAAATGTCGTTCTGGTTGGTCGCCACAACCAGACGGTCTATGGGCAAACCCATGCGCTTGGCCAGGTAGCCCGCAAAGATGTCGCCAAAGTTGCCGGTTGGCACAGTAAAGCTGACCTTGCGATGCGGCGCGCCAACACTGACAGCCGCCGAGAAGTAATAGACGATCTGAGCCAGCACCCGCGCAAAGTTGATCGAGTTCACACCGGCCAGTTTCACACCGTCACGGAAATCGAAATCGTTGAACATATCCTTAAGCGCGGCCTGGCAATCGTCGAAATCACCATCCACGGCGAGCGCATGCACATTGCTGTCCGCAGGCGTCGTCATCTGGCGGCGCTGCACCTCGGACACGCGGCCATGCGGATACAGGATGAACACATCCACCGCGTCCAGTCCGCGAAACGCCTCAATGGCTGCGGAACCCGTGTCGCCACTGGTCGCGCCAACGATGGTCACACGATCATTGCGCCGCTTCAGGGCCACCTGGAAAAGCTGGCCGATCAGCTGCATGGCAAAGTCCTTGAAGGCCAGCGTGGGGCCGTGGAACAGTTCCAGCAGGAAGTGGTTCTCGTTCAGCTGCTTAATCGGCGCGCGGGCGTCATGGCCGAAACCTTCGTAAGCGCGGGCAACGATGTCCTTGAACTCCTGCTCGGTGAACGAGCCGCTGACATAGGGCCACATCACGCGGAACGCGATCTCTTCATAGGGCAGACCAGCCAAAGCGGCGATCTCATCATGGCTCATCACCGGGATCTCGGCGGGCAGGTACAAGCCGCCATCGCGGGCAAGGCCGGTCAGCATCGCCTCTTCAAAGGTCAGTTCCGGCGCTTGGCCACGGGTCGAGATATATTTCATTGCTCTTCACTCTGTGCAGGGGCGCGGTTGCGCCACAGGAAATAACCGGTCATTGCGGCCCAGACCAGAGCCAGACCAAACCATGTGATTGCATATTGTAGGTGATCGTTGGGGATGCCCGCCGTGTCCACCGGCAAAGGTGTGATGCCCGGGTCGGTTTCCGACCGGGCGATCAGCAGGATGGGTTCGGCCCCCAACGCGGCGGCCAGATTGGGCACGTCTCGCGCGAACCAGATGTTGTCGTCGATATCGGGTTCGGGCGTGTAGCTGTCGATCTCATCCGGCCAATGCAGGTTGCCGATCACTGTCATCGAACCGGTGAGACGCTCGGCCTGTTTTGCCGTAGTCGGTACAAAGCCGCGATCCACCAGAATGGTGCGGTCCTTAGTGCTGAAAGACTGGATGATCCGATAGCCCGCGCCAACCTGCTTGACCGAGACCAAAACGTGGATTTCCCCCGGCTCCATATCGCCCGAAATTGTCACGGGCAGGTATTTGTCGCCATCTTCCGATACGCTCTGGGGCAGGCTCACAGGTTCAGCCGCGATACGCGCGTCGATCTCGGCCAGAACACCTTCTTTCCAGGCCAGTCGCTGCACCTGCCAGAGGCCCAGCGAGATCAGCACACCGAGACCGGCAAAGCCAAAGATCAGCAGGAACAGAATGCGGCGCATAGTCAGGTGAAACCTTGTTACAGAAACCGGCGTCTTGTTAAGGGCGGAGCGGCCCCGATTGCAACCGCGCAATTGTATCGGGCGCAATCTTGCGCCCCTGACAGAGAAAAAGCCGCCCCAACGGGCGGCTTTTGCAATTTACCGATCTGAGCGGATCAGAACAGCGGGGCCTGACCCCAGATGTAGACGGCGAAGAACAGGAACAGCCAGACAACGTCGACGAAGTGCCAGTACCATGCAGCCGCCTCAAAACCCACATGTTTCTCAGGCGTGAAATCCCCGCGCAGAGCCCGGATCAGGCAGACCGTCAGGAAGATCGTTCCGATGATCACATGGGCACCATGAAAACCGGTTGCCATGAAGAAGTTCGAATAGAACTGATCACCACCAAACTCCCAACCTTCATGGGCCAACAGTTCGTAATATTCGTAGCCCTGCAGCGCAGTGAACAGGATACCCAGAACGATACCGATGGCCAGACCGTTGATCAGCGCCTTGCGGTCGTTGTCATGTACCAGAGCGTGGTGCGCCCAGGTGATCGCGCAGCCCGACAGCAGCAGGACCAGAGTGTTGATCAGCGGCAGGTGGAACGGATCAACTGCGTGGATATCGGGCTGGATGTACTCTGTTCCGGCATAGTCGTACATCGGGTACATGCGATGTTTGAAGAACGACCAAAACCAGGCAAAGAAGAACATCACCTCGGACATGACGAACAGGATGAAGCCATAGCGCAGGCCGATGCGCACCACGGGCGTGTGGTCGCCCGCGCGGCTTTCGGCCACGACCTCGGACCACCAGGCGAACATGGTGTAAAGAACGGCGACCAGACCCATCCAGAACATGAACGATGTGACGCCGTGCATCCAAAGGACAGCACCGAACAGCATCACAAAGCCACCAATGGCCCCTATCAGCGGCCATACCGACGGCGGCAGAATATGATAATCGTGGTTTTTAGCGTGTGCCATCAGCGTCCCTCACCTACAGGCGTTAGTTCGTGTTTGTATCAGCCTGCGCATCAAGGGCGGCATAGCCCTCGGGCAGGTCAATTTCGTAGAATGTATACGACAGAGTGATCGTATGCACATATTTCGCTTCCAGATCCTCGACCATTTCAGGGTCGACGAAAAAGCTTACTGGCATCTGAACCCGTTCGCCGGGTTGCAGCACCTGTTCTTCAAAGCAAAAACAGGCAATTTTCTGGAAATACCCACCCGCCGAGTAAGGCGCGACGTTGTACGATGCCTGCCCCGCGATCGGGCGGTCGGTCGGGTTGTACGCCTCGTAGAAAGCCAAGCCAGTCTCGCCGATGCGCACTTCCATTTCGCGCTCGACCGGTTTGAACTCCCAAGCCATATCCTTGGCTTTCGACGCGTCAAAGCGGACGGTAACGGTGCGGTCCAGAATATCCTCGGGCGCAGTTTCGGCCACGCCAGTTGTGCCGCCGAATCCGGTGACGCGACAGAACCAATCGTAAAACGGCACAGCCGCCCAGGCGAGGCTGCCCATCAGCACCACGACGCCCACAGTCTGCGCAACCGTCTTTTGAGGACCGGACAGAGCCATCAGTTCTGCACCTCCTGCGGCGCCATGTTGAAATTCGTGCCCGAGACTTTCACGATCGTCAGGCCGAAAATGATCACGATGAACGCAGCCAGCGTCAGGCCCACGCCCAGATTGCGACTAAAGCGGCGTTCGTGCAGTTCATGGCTTTTGCGCAAGCTCATGACCAACCTCCCAGCCCATAGGGTTTCAGCAAAGCCTCAACCAGAATCGCGCCGAAATGCAGGAACAGATACAGCAGCGACAGTTTGAAAAAGCTCCGCTCGACCTTGAAGTTGTCCGCCTCGGAATCTTCCTCGGTCCGGCGCGAGATCTGCCACGCGCCGCGCAGGAACAGCGCGTTCATCACCACGGCGACGGTCAGATAGATCGGACCACCAATGCCCGAGAACGCGGTGCCCACGGCCAGCGTGGCAAGCAGAGCCGTGTAGACCAGAATATGCCAGCGCGTCGCGCGGCGACCATGGGTCACGGTCAGCATCGGCACTCCCGCATCGTCATAGTCCGAGCGCATGAACAGCGCCAATGCCCAGAAATGCGGCGGGGTCCACATGAAGGTCAGGGCGAACATCAGCCAAGGCTCAATCGACATTGTGCCCGTAGCCGCGACCCACCCGATTACCGGCGGGAAGGCCCCTGCCGCACCGCCGATTACGATGTTCTGCGGCGTCGAGCGTTTCAGCCACATCGTGTAAACGACGACGTAAAAGAAGATGGTGAACGCCAGAAACGCACCGGCAAACCAGTTAGTCGCCAGCCCCAGCATGATCACCGACAGGCCCGACAGTGCCAGCCCCAACGACAGCGCCTCGCCCTCCTGCACTTTACCAGCCGGAATAGGTCGGCCCTTGGTGCGCTTCATCACCCGATCAATGTCCGCATCCCACCACATGTTCAGCGCGCCAGACGCGCCGCCGCCGATGGCGATGAACAGAATGGCACAGAACCCGACAAAAGGGTGCACCGACACCGGCGCGGCCAGCAGCCCCACCAAGGCCGTGAACACGACCAGTGACATAACGCGCGGCTTCAGCAGGGCGAAATAATCGCCAAAGCTGGCCTCATCCGCGTGCGCCGGGGCGGTCACTTGGCTGGCATTGATGCTTGCGTCGCTCATTTCGGGTCCTTTTGGGGCAGAAGCTGCGCGCTCCCCGCGCAGCCTGCGGGTTTCAACCTAGTCCGCGAAGGGCTTAGTTCGAGGCAACTTGGTACGAGACAGGCTGACCAGCATACTCTTCCAGAGCACCTTGCAGCCATTCCTCATAGGCTTCTTCGCTGACCACTTTGACGGTGATCGGCATATAGGCGTGATCCTTGCCACACAATTCGGAACACTGACCGAAATAGATGCCTTCTTTATCGGCCTGGAACCACAGTTCGGCCAAACGACCAGGCACACCGTCCTGCTTCACACCGAACGAGGGAATGGTCCACGAGTGAATCACGTCTGAGGCCGTAACCTGCATCACGATCACCTTGCCGACAGGGACGACAACAGCCGTATCGGTTGCCAGCAGCCACTCGTCATCGCTGTAACCCGCGTCAGCCAGTTTGGCGCGCATCGCATCATCCAGAACGAACGGCGTTACATCAGCATCAGCCGGGCGCGCACCTTCGTCCAGTGTCGCAGGATGGCCCAACAGATAGCTATCGAAGGCGAAGTCGTGATCGACATACTCATAGGTCCAGTACCACTGGTTACCCACGACCTTGATGACCACATCGCCTTCGGGAATTTCCTGTTGTTTGAACAGAACCGGCAATGAAAACGCACCGATGAAAACAAGAATCAGAATCGGGCCAAGCGTCCAGGCGATCTCGACCGGAGTGTAATGCGAAAACCGCGCCGGTGTCGGGTTGGCACGTTGATTGTAGCGCACGATGCAGTAAACCAGCAGGCCCGCAACAAAAATACAGATTGCGGTGATGATCACCAAAATCATCCCGTCCAGCCTTTGGATTCCTGTTGCCAAATCCGTCACAGCGGGCTGGAAGCCAACACCGCCTGCGACCGGTTTGCCAATAATCTCAAGCTCCTGAGCCATGGCGGGCAGGCTGGATAGGGCTGTCATAAAGCCCGAAAGCATCAAAGCATTCTTCATATTCTGTCCTGATCGTTTGATCTTTGCGTCCCTGGCGAAAAGGTGTGAATCAGTCGCACCTCTCCCGTTGTCTTTAGCCGCGTTAAAAACCATATTCCGGTGGGTAGATAAAGCAAAATGCTTGCGTCAAACAGACGCTATTTTTGATCTGGATCAAACCCGAAAGGTCCCAACCCATGCCCAACGACCCGTTTCGACCATTTGAAAGCGCTTTACCACACGACGAAGCGCTTGCGGTTTTGCGCTCTGCCACTGCCGGCGCCGAGGACGGAGAATTGTTTGTCGAACGCAGGAAATCCGAGTCGCTGATCTTTGACGACGGGCGTTTGAAAACGGCATCCTACGACGCCTCCGAAGGATTCGGCCTGCGCGCCGTGCAGGGTGAAGTGGCCGGTTACGCCCATTCGACTGATGTCTCGATTGGTGCGTTGAAACGGGCCGCGGAAACGGCTCGCCTGGCGGTTGGCGATGGCGGCGGCACCTTGGCGGATGCGCCTCGGGCCACCAACACGCGGCTTTATACGGACGAAGACCCGATCGAATCCGCCACCTTTCCGGTCAAGATCGAAACGTTGCGCGAGATCGATGCTTTTTCCCGTGATTTGGACACGCGGGTCGTACAGGTCAGCGCCACTATCGCCGCGTCAGTACAAGAAGTCGAGATTCTACGCCCCGACGGCCTGATCGTTCGGGACGTGCGCCCTATGACCCGTCTGAATGTCTCGGTCATCGTGGAACAGAACGGACGGCGCGAAAGCGGCTCGGCGGGCGGAGGAGGTCGCGTGGGCCTGGACGGTCTGATAGACCCCGCCGATTGGCAGGACAAGGCACGCGAAGCGCTGCGGATCGCATTGGTCAATCTGGACGCCGTCCCTGCCCCGGCAGGTGTAATGGAAGTCGCGCTCGGCCCTGGCTGGCCAGGCATCCTGTTGCACGAGGCGATCGGCCACGGACTAGAGGGCGACTTCAACCGCAAGGGCAGCTCGGCTTTTGCCGGGCTGATGGGGCAGCAGATCGCCTCAAAAGGGGTCACGGTTGTGGATGACGGCACGATTGTGGATCGGCGCGGCTCGATCTCGGTTGATGATGAGGGCACGCCCAGTTCGCGCACCGTCCTGATCGAGGACGGCGTCCTGACCGGCTACATGCAGGACCGCCAGAACGCGCGCCTGATGGGGGTTTCGCCAACCGGCAATGGCCGCCGCCAAAGCTATGCACATAAACCTATGCCACGTATGACCAACACTGTGATGCTGGGCGGAAATGCCGACCCTGAATCACTAGTGGCCGAAATCAAAGACGGAATCTGGGCCGTTGGTTTTGGTGGTGGTCAGGTCGACATCACCAATGGCAAATTCGTGTTTTCCTGCACCGAGGCGTATCGGGTGGAAAACGGCAAAATCGGAGCGCCGGTAAAGGGCGCAACCCTGATCGGGGATGGACCATCCGCGCTGAACCGCATTCGAGGGTTGGGCAATGATATGGAATTGGACCCCGGCATGGGAACGTGCGGCAAAGACGGTCAGTGGGTGCCTGTAGGCGTTGGACAGCCGACTGTCTTAATGGATGGGCTAACCGTCGGCGGATCAGCGGCATAGGTCAGAATCAAAACGGTTTTCTCGGGGTGCAGGGTTAACACTGCGCCCCGAAGACCGCTTATTTGCTCCAGAAACACTTCGGTTTATCGCGCAGCGCCTCGAAATTTTTCCCATTTTTTCAGAGAATTAAAGCATCTTCACGACTCAATTCGAAAAAATATTGGGAAAATTTGAAGCGATTCAGAAGCTGTTAACTCCTGCAGTCGTAAACCAGTTCTGCAATCAGGCGGAGCAACGGATGACCGAAGAGCAGCTTTCTTCCTATCACCCCACACTCCCACCCACCACGGAAGAGGATCGGTTTTTCTGGCTTCGTCTGTTGCGCTCTCGCAAGGTTGGTCCGGCGACGTTTCGTCGGCTGCTGCGGGAACATGGATCAGCGCAGAATGCGCTGGCCGCGCTGCCCGAAATGGCACGCGCCGCCGGTATTGCAGGGTATGAAACGTGCCCGCCCGGCGTGATTGAGGCGGAACTCAAGGCCGCAAAAGCTGCCAAAGCGCAGCTTTTGTGCCTTGGGTCCGCCGATTTTCCTGACGCTTTGAACGATCTCAATGATGCCCCGCCAATGCTGTGGGCCATCGGCGACGTGTCGATATTGCACCGCCCCACGGTGGCGATGGTTGGCGCGCGCAATTGCTCGTCACTCGGCGCGCGGATGGCGCGAGGGCTGGCGACGGACCTGGGCAAAAAGGGACATGTCATCGTCTCGGGCCTTGCACGCGGGATCGACACCGCGGCGCATGTGGCCGCTTTGGATACAGGTACTGTTGCTGTAATGGCCGGCGGCGTCGATGTGATCTATCCCGCCGAGAATACTGATCTCGCCCATAAAATCGCCGAATCCGGGTTGCGTGTATCGGAGCAGCCCATGGGCGTGGCACCGCAAGCCCGGCATTTTCCGCGCCGCAACCGGATCATCTCGGGCCTGGCCCAAGCGGTTGTGGTGGTCGAAGCCGCCGCAAAATCCGGCAGCCTGATCACCGCGCGCGACGCGCTGGATCAGGGGCGCGAGGTTCTGGCCGTCCCCGGCCACCCGTTTGATGCTCGCGCGGGCGGCTGCAACCTTTTGATCCGCGATGGCGCAACTTTGGTGCGATCGGCCGAGGATGTGATCGAATCTCTGCCGAAACGCGATCTTCTTACTGGCGACCAACCCAAAGAACCGCCTGTTCAATCGACAACCCCCACGGCGGTTGCAGCGTTGCACGAGGCGATTCTAACATGCCTTGGCCCCTCGCCCATGGCCGAAGATCAACTGATCCGCGATATCGCCGCGACGGCGGGCGAGATCGGCCCCGCGCTTGTCGATCTGGAGTTGGATGGACGCATACAAAGACAGCCCGGCGGGTTGTTGTCCCTCTCGGCCTGACCTGCCGGACGCACCGTTATTCTGTGCGTATCAATTTGAAATTCCCGCCAAATTCCTGTGCCCAAAGGAACGCATTGACAATTGGCTCTTGCCCTCCACATTTTGCACCATCATAGAAGGCGCATAATCCGTCGAGCGAGGTTTCACCTTAAATGCCTGTAGTTGTTGTAGAATCCCCTGCCAAGGCCAAAACGATCAACAAATATCTTGGCCCCGACTACACGGTTCTGGCGTCTTATGGCCATGTGCGCGACCTTCCACCCAAGGACGGATCCGTCGATCCCGAACATGAATTCGAGATGAAATGGGAGGTCGGCAATGACAGCCGCAAGCATGTCAAAGCCATCGCTGACGCGCTGAAAGAAGACAACGCCCTGATCCTCGCCACTGACCCCGATCGCGAGGGCGAGGCGATCAGCTGGCACCTGCAAGAGGCGCTGACCAAGCGCCGCTCGATCAAGAAGGACACGCCCGTCAGCCGTGTGACTTTCAACGCCATCACCAAGGACGCCGTGACCGAAGCGATGCAGAACCCGCGTCAGGTCGATATGCCGCTGGTCGAGGCTTATCTGGCCCGCCGCGCGCTGGACTATCTGGTGGGGTTCAACCTGTCCCCCGTCCTGTGGCGCAAGCTGCCCGGTGCGAAATCGGCAGGACGCGTACAATCCGTCTGCCTGCGCTTGATCGTCGAGCGCGAGATGGAGATCGAGGCGTTCAAACCAGTCGAATACTGGTCGGTCAAAGCTCTGTTCGAAACTCCGCGCGGCCAGACTTATGAGGCGCGTCTGGTCACGCTGGCCGGGAACAAGCTGGACAAGCATGATCTGAAGAACGCTACGCAGGCGGAGCTGGCCGTTCAGGCGATCACCAGCCGCGCGCTAACCGTAACCTCGGTCGAGGCGAAACCGGCGGCTCGGAACCCCAGCGCGCCATTCATGACCTCGACCCTGCAGCAAGAAGCCAGCCGCAAGTTCGGCATGGGCGCGCGTCACGCGATGCAGGTGGCGCAGCGCCTGTATGAAGCGGGTTACATCACTTATATGCGGACCGACGGCATCGACATGGCCCCCGAGGCCGTGGCCGCCACCCGCGATACAATCACCGACCGCTATGGCGCGGATTACGTGCCCGACAGCCCGCGCATCTATAAAAACAAGGCCAAGAACGCGCAGGAAGCGCACGAATGTATCCGCCCCACGGATATGACCCGCGATGCCAGCGACCTGAAGGTCACCGATGAGGATCAGCGCAAGCTTTATGATCTGATCTGGAAACGCACCATTGCCTGTCAGATGGCCGCCGCACGGCTGGAACGCACCACGGTCGAGATCGGCAGCGATGACGGTCAGGTCGGCCTGCGCGCCACTGGTCAGGTGGTCATGTTCGACGGATTCATGCGCGTCTATGAGGAAGGCCGCGACGACGTGGCCGATGACGACGACAAGCGCCTGCCGCAGATCACGCAAGGCGATCCGGCGCGGTTCGCCAAGACCTCACTGAAGGATCAATTCGTCAAGGCCACCAGCGACGACAAACAGGCCGTGCTGGCCGAGAATGAAGCCGTGCTGGCCCTGCAACACCACACGCAGCCACCCCCGCGCTATACCGAGGCCACGTTGGTCAAACGGATGGAGGAGCTAGGGATCGGGCGTCCGTCCACCTATGCCAGCATCGTGACCACGATTCAGGACCGCGAATATGTGCGCAAGGACAAGAACCGGCTGATCCCCGAGGAAAAGGGCCGGATCGTTACGATCTTTTTGCTGAATTTCTTCCGGCAGTATGTGGGCTATGAGTTCACCGCCAATCTGGAGGGTGAACTAGACGATGTCAGCGCGGGCGACCGCGACTACAAGGACCTGTTAGGCAAGTTCTGGCGTGATTTCTCGGCCGCGATTGGTGAGACATCCGAGCTGCGGATTTCCGAAGTGCTAGACAAGCTGGATGAGGCATTGGCGCCCCAGCTGTATCCACCGCGTGAGGATGGGTCCGACCCGCGCGTTTGTCCGAAATGCGGCGTGGGACAACTGCACCTGAAAACCTCGCGCACCGGCGGGTTTGTGGGCTGTGGCAACTATCCCGAATGCACCTATACCCGCCCCATCGCAGGCGAAGGGGCCGAGGGCGACGAACGTCTGCTGGGCGAAGATGCGGGCGATGAGATCTGGTTGAAATCCGGTCGGTTCGGGCCTTATGTCCAGCGCGGCGAACCCACGCCCGAGAACAAGAAACCGCCCCGTGCGTCCCTGCCTCGCGGCTGGAGCAAGGACGACATGGATCTGGACAAGGCACTGACCCTGCTGTCCCTGCCCCGCCAGATCGGTGAACACCCCGAGGGCGGCATGATCAGCTCGAATTTCGGGCGGTTCGGGCCGTATATCATGCACCAGATGCCGGAAGAGGCTAAGCCGGTCTACGCGAACCTCAAAGACCCCAATGACGTCTTTGAAATTGGTATGAACCGCGCGGTTGAGATGCTGGCTGAAAAACGCGCCAATCCGGGGCGTGGACGGCGGGCGGCGGCCAAGCCGCTGAAAGAGCTGGGTGATCACCCCGATGGCGGTGTGATGCAGGTGCTGGACGGGCGCTATGGGCCTTATGTGAAATGGGAAAAGGTCAACGCGACCATTCCCAAGGACATCAAGCCCGAAGACGTGACGCAGGAAATGGCCATCGAACTGGTCAACGAACGCGCGGCCAAGAAAGGCACCAAGAAGAAGGCTACCCCCAAGAAGAAAGCCGCGCCAAAGAAAACCGCAGCCGCCAAAAAGACGACCAACAAGGCGGAATAGGTAGAAATACCACCACCCCCTTGGTTTCATTGACTTCCCCGTGACGTGGCGGCACAACTCGCCCAACACCATGTCATTGGGGGAGTTTTCCATGAAGAAAATCTATGCCAATGCCTCTGAGGCGCTCGACGGAGTGATCTCGGATGGCAAGTTGATCGCAGCGGGCGGGTTTGGCCTGTGCGGCATCCCGGAACTTCTGCTTGAGGCGATCAAAGCCTCGGGCGCGAAGGATCTGACCTTTGCCTCGAACAATGCGGGCGTCGACGATTTTGGGATCGGCATTCTGCTGCAGACCCGTCAGGTCAAGAAGATGATCAGCTCGTATGTCGGAGAAAACGCCGAGTTCATGCGTCAGTATCTCAGTGGCGAGCTGGAACTAGAGTTCAACCCGCAAGGCACGCTGGCCGAGCGGATGCGCGCAGGTGGCGCGGGTATTCCCGGTTTCTACACCAAGACAGGCGTAGGCACCGTGATCGCCGAGGGCAAAGAGCATAAGGACTTCAACGGCGAGACATATATCATGGAGGAAGGCATCTTTGCCGACCTCGCCATCGTCAAAGCGTGGAAGGCGGACGAGACCGGCAATCTGGTGTTCCGCAAGACAGCTCGTAATTTCAACGTGCCAGCGGCCACATGTGGCAAAGTCTGTGTGGTCGAAGTCGAAGAGATCGTGCCCACCGGGTCGTTGGACCCCGACAGCATCCACCTGCCCGGCATCTATGTGCACCGCATCATTCAGGGCAGCCACGAAAAGCGCATCGAACAGCGCACCACCCGCAAGAAGGAGGACGCATAATGCCTTGGGATCGTAATCAGATGGCCGCCCGCGCGGCGGATGAGCTGGAAGACGGTATGTATGTGAACCTCGGCATCGGTATCCCGACGCTGGTGGCAAACTATGTGGGTGACAAGGACATTACACTGCAATCCGAGAACGGAATGCTGGGCATGGGCCCCTTCCCTTTTGAGGGCGAGGAAGACCCCGACCTGATCAATGCGGGTAAGCAGACGATAACCGAACTGTCTCGCACCGCTTATTTCGACAGTGCAACCTCATTCGCCATGATCCGCGGCGGCAAGATCGCAGCGGCCATTCTGGGCGCGATGGAGGTGGACGAGAAAGGCGATCTGGCCAACTGGATGATCCCAGGCAAGCTGGTCAAAGGCATGGGCGGCGCGATGGATCTGGTGGCTGGCGTAGGCCGCGTGATCGTCGTTATGGATCACACCAACAAACACGGCGACTCGAAAGTGCTGAAAGAATGCACCCTGCCCCTAACCGGTCAGGGTGTGGTCGATCGCATCATCACCAACCTGGGCGTGTTGGACGTGGTTGAAGGCGGCCTGCGCATCGTCGAACTGGCCGATGGCGTCAGCGAAGACGAGATGCGCGCCGCCACCGAGGCGACAATCGTCGCCTGAACCAAAGAAGGCCCACCAACCTGCGTGGGCCTATTTAGTTTGCCGTCTGAAAAACGCACCCGTCCGAGATGAGCTGCGGAGGGGTCAGACACAAAGCCCGCGCGACCTGAAACGCGGCAAGCACTTTGGGCACGTAGTTGCGCGTCTCTTTATAGGGCGGTACGCCCCCATGTTTGCGGACGGCCCCTTCACCTGCATTATAACCAGCCAACACAAGGATCGGGTCGTTTCCGAACTCCTCCATCAACCAGTTTAAATACTTCACCCCGCCCGAGATGTTCTGGCCGGGATGGAAGCTGTCCTCAACGCCAAACCGCCTTGCCGTTGCTGGCATCAATTGCATCAACCCCTGAGCACCCGCGTGGCTGACCGCGTCAGCCCGGCCAGCAGATTCAACCGATATCACGGCCAACACCAGCGCAGGCGAAACATTCGTACCAACTGTCGAACGCAGGATGTCGACCCCCTGTTGCTGAGCGATGTTCTGCAAAGTCTGCAATCGCGGAGAGGACACGTTGACGGCTGCCAATGCCTGTATCGCTTGATCCAGACGTCCTGCGCCGGCTTGATCTAGCGCGGGCGACACTTCTTCCCAAAAAGCCGTATAGGATCCGGCGGGTTTGTCGGCCCCGCCCGGCAAGCTCGGCGGCGCGACTCGTGTACGTGTAATAATCTCGGATTCTTGCAGGTCCGCACCAGTGCTGGGCGCCGAAGGTCGGGCTGCGTGTTCCTCTGGCGATATCTGCACGGTGATCTTGGGCCGCGACCCAGGTTTCGGCGGCTTCACCCTTTTATAAACGCCACGTGGTTCAATTGTCTGAGCAACAACAGAGCCCGGCCCTGTTAACAGCATTGCCACCGCACCGGCGCAGAGTATTGCGTCCCGCAGATTCATTTTGCCCGCCTCATGAATTTTATCTTTTGACTGATTTGAACCAAGAATCTGCGTTCAAAGCCATAAAAACAACGTGAATTGGGGCATTTTCGCCTCATTTGCCGTAAAATTACATCGGAACAGTGAGGTCGAAATACGTTTTTTGATTTTTTATTTATTTATTTTCAATGCGTTACCTAAACTCCTGCGAAAAAGTTAAACTTCCGCGAAAAAAAATGTGATTTGGCCCAATTCCTGCCACGCCTGACCGTCAAACATAATGCCATACCGAGACGGTCGAGAGCGGACTGAGAGAGAAAGCTCTGAAAGACGCCAAGGTTTAATTGACTTTTTTGATCCTTTAGGAGGGACGTAACATGATCAAGTTCATCAAGAACTTCCGCAAAGACGAAGACGGCGCAGTAACAGTTGACTGGGTTGTTCTGACCGCAGCCATCGTTGGCCTGGCAGCAGTTGCTTACACCCAGGTTGGTGAAGGTACCAACCAGCTGGCGAACACCGTCGAAGGCGCGCTGTCGGGTACTGCAGTTTCGACTCCGGTGACCACCATCACACCGCAAAGCTAAGTTTAGTACTTAACGTACTTGAAGGGGGCCACGGTTTCAAAGCGTGGCCCTTTTTTTATAAACTTTCTTTTTAAGTTGGGTCTCTCATGATGCACAGAATTGCAAACTTTTCTGCAGACGAAGATGGGGCCGTTACCGTTGATTGGGTGGTTCTAACGGCCGGCTTGGTTGGTTTTGGGTCAATCATTTTCCTGAACCTTTCAGATCCGATTCAACACGTTGATTCGGAAACAGGAACTGCGCTTTCATCGATGGAAGTTCATAAACCTGAATTCAATATCACCTACTGACTCATCAGTCGGTGACCAAACTCATGATTTGGCACGGACGAAAAAAAAATCAAAGATTGTCCCCCTTTTCGACACAATTCGTCGATAGCTGTGATTGAGATTAGCTGCGCATGACGGCAGCAAAACCAAAACAGAAAAATACGAGGGTACGCAAATGCGCGCAGTATTTGGACTTGTCCTGATTGTCGGGGTCGCTTTGGCCGGTGGCGCTGTTTATCTGGCGCAAGACTACATCGCACAAACTCAAGCCCAGCTTGAACGAGAGAAAAAAGCCGCGCAAGACGCGATGGCAAATGCCACCAACATCGCCACCGTGGACGTTTTTGTATCGAACCGCCCGTTGAAATACGGAGAGCGCCTGGTTCAAGAGGATGTCCGACTTGTCAAATGGCCTGAAGACGCGCTTCCAGAAGGTACCTTCCAGGAACTGGCCACATTGTTTCCCGAAGACGCAAAAGGCGACAGGTATATTCTGAGAGCCATGGAGAAAAATGAGGCTCTGCTGGAAGTCAAGGTCACCAAACCTGGAGAATCTGCTGGATTGACCTCGCGCCTCCAAAAGGGAATGCGCGCCTTTGCTATCAGAGTCGACGTTGCGTCAGGAGTATCCGGCTTTTTGCGTCCAGGTGACAATGTCGATGTTTACTGGACTGGTTCAGTTTCAGGGGCCCTTGCGGGTGAAGGTGGTGAAATCACGCGCCTGATCCAAACCAACGTCGAACTGATTGCCGTCGACCAAACGGCAGGGTCTGATCTGACGGGCGCGAGCATCGCGCGTACTGTGACCGTGGCCGCAACGCCTGAACAGATTGCGTCTTTGGCGCAGGCACAAAACACCGGACGGATGTCTCTGGCCTTGGTGGGTGTTCAGGACGAAACGGTCGCCAGCGCGATTGAGGTTGATCAGCGAAAGCTATTGGGAATCAAGGAAGCCGCGCCTGTCGAGGCAAAGGTGGAAGAGCGCAAGTGCTACACCAATATCCGGCGTGGTGCAGAAATTGTTCAGAGTCAAATTCCCTGTACAAACTAACGTTAAATCAGGGATTTACTGTCACAAGCCGCGCACCCAGCGCGGCTTGTTTCATTTTGGTTGTTGCGAATTGTCCACATAAGGAAAATTCCAGAAACCATTGATTATTGCAATAAATTAGCAATTGACGCAGTGTTATTGCACATAAGGCATTAGCCCTAAAACGAGGCGTGATCGGAGAGGCAGGTCACATGAAAATACATTCTTGGATTAGCGCAACCCTTCTGGGGTTGACGCTTGTAGTGAGTTCCATCGGCGATGCCGCCTGGGCTCAAAATCTTCGTGTGGTAAAGAAGGGCACAGCGGAAACGCTGGACGTCCCGATGAACCGCGCAATTGTTGTTGAGAGTGAGGAACCGTTTGCCGAACTCAGCATTGCCAACGCGGGAATCGCTGATATTTCGTCGCTTTCGGACCGTACCATTTATGTATTGGGCAAGGCGCCCGGTCTGACCACTCTGACATTGTTCGACGGTGCTGGCAATTTGCTGGCCAACGTGCGCGTTCGGGTTTCCCCGGATGTATCCGAATTCAAAGAGCGGCTGCGGCAGATCCTGCCGAATGAGCCGATCGAAGTGCGGACCGCAAATGACGGTATTGTACTGTCGGGCACCATCTCTAGCTCAGCCAAACTGGCGCGGGCATTGGAACTGGCCGAGCGCTACGCGCCCGAGCGTGTTTCCAACCTGATGTCGGTCGGCGGCGTCCAGCAAGTCATGCTGAAAGTGCGCTTTGCCGAAATGAGCCGATCAGTGGCAAAAAGCCTGACGGCGTCGCTGGGCTTTGGAGGAAGCGACGTAACCGGGGGTTTCAACACACTTAACTCTGCCGGTGCTTTGGCTAACGCGTTGAATAATAACATTCCTCTGCAACAAACCAACACAGGTGCGATCCTGTTCGGTTTTGGCGCAGGCTCCACACAGGTTCGCTTGTTGCTGGAAGCGCTCGAAGCTAAAGGTTTGGCGCGTAGCCTTGCGGAACCGAACCTGTCCGCGCTGTCGGGTCAGGAAGCAGAATTCCTTGCTGGTGGCGAAGTTCCGATCCCGGTTCCCGCGGATGACGGCAACATCGCGATTGAATACCGAGCATTTGGTGTTCAGATCCTGTTTGTTCCGCGCGTTGTGGACGGCGACTTGATCAACCTGGAAATGGGTACGTCAGTGTCGGCAATCGACAACAGCTCGGACTTCACGATTGCGGGTAACAACGTACCGTCCTTTATCACCCGTCGGACCAGAACCACGGTTGAGCTGCGGGATGGTGAGAGCTTTGCGATTGCGGGGCTTATTCAGGATGACTTCAGCGACTTGAACAATCAGGTTCCGTGGCTCGGCGATGTTCCCGTACTGGGTGCGCTGTTCCGCAGTGCTGAATACCAGCGCCAGCAAACGGAACTCGTCGTGATCGTCACCGCGCATCTGGTCTCGCCGACACGTGGTGAAGCGCTGGCTCTGCCGACCGACCGGGTCAAGCCCCCAAGCGAGTTTGATCTGTTCATCAACGGCAAGACAGCACGCACCGAACGTTTAGGATCAGGTGGTGCGTCTGAAGTCGCCAAACAGGATTTTGGTAGCTCCTACGGCTACATCCTGGAATGATTAGGAGGATAGGACCAATGCAGAAGTGGATTATAGCACTGGGTCTTTCGGTCGCTGTCGCCGCTTGTACGCGTGAGGCCGGATATGAAGTCGACCAAGGTGCCTTCGGAAATGCAACTCTGAACAACCAGCAGGTTCTGACAGGTGAACTCACCTATGCTCAGATCCTGGGTCGCAGGTTCGCGGCGGAAGTGCCAACGCAGATCAACTTTGCGTTCGACAGCGCACAGCTTGATGCAAACGCACAGCGTGTACTGTTACGGCAAGCCGATTGGATCAAGCAGTTCCCCGAAGCGCGCTTCCGCGTTTACGGCCATACGGACCGAGTCGGCTCTCAGTCGTATAACCAAAGCCTAGGCCAGCGTCGCGCCAATGCTGCGGTCGCGTTCCTGACACGGCAGGGTATTTCGCGGTCACGGCTAGAAGCTGTTGTTTCCTTCGGTAAAACGCAGCCTCTGATCGACACGCCGAATAGGGATCGACGCAACCGCCGTACGATTACAGAAGTGTCTGGCTTTGTAGATCGCAAACCTCAGTTGCTTGACGGCAAGTACGCGGAAGTCATCTACCGCGAATACGTTGAAAGCGCGACAACCGAGAGCTTCATCGTAGACACAGACGCCGCCGAGGCATCTGAGTAATAATAACGCGAATTGGGCGACATCGTCGCCCAATTCCCAACAATTGGTTCTTTTGCGCCCCATTCTCGCCTAAGTTCCAAGCCAAATTCTCAACAATTGGGTGTAGTGCGGCAAAAAAAGCCGCAACCGGGCATCAGCTCGCCGAGGCAAACCTGAACGGTTCGTCGCGGTTTGCTGCCCTCTGGACGAGGATTTTGTTAATGACGAACGCCACGACAAACGAAGACAACAACGCCATTCTGGCCTGCACGATCAGTCGTGACGTCCAGAACTTTGATCTGCTGATTGAAGATATGGAAGCGGCACTGGGTGAGCGTTGGGGCGACCTGGGATTTGCAGAAGCTCTTGCGTTTTTCGGCCAGCCTGAAGCCGACAGTTTAGAATTCGTGGCCCTAGCTATTGATGGTGAGGACGAAGATGACCTGACCATGATGGGTGAAATCATCTCTCGCGCGAAGGAAAAGAGGATCAAAGTGGTTCTGATCGCCGAGGACGTGACTCCTGCAGCGTTGCACCAACTCTTGCGGAAAGGCGCTGATGAATTCGTCCCCTACCCGCTTCCAGAAGGTGAGTTGCAGGAAGCCATTGCGCGTATGAACAAACCTGATCCCGCGGTTGTGACACAGGAAACGGCCGTGTCTCTGCCCCAAGGGGCATCAAAGGAAGGTGCCTTGTTTGTGGTTCACGGATTGGCCGGTGGAGTCGGATCTACCACCATGGCCGTGAACCTGGCTTGGGAACTTGCGACCACATCGGACAAGACTTCTCCCAAGGTATGCCTGATCGACCTGGATCTACAGTTTGGTACGGTCTCGACTTACCTGGATCTACCGCGCCGAGAAACAGTGTTCGAAATGCTGTCTGACACGGCGTCCATGGATGACGACATGTTCTCTCAGGCGCTGCAGTCCTACGAGGACAAGATGGAGGTTCTGACCGCGCCGTCTGACATGGTGCCGTTGGATCTGATCACTCCGGAAGATATCCAGCGCGTTATTGACACTGCGCGCAAGCATTTTGACTACGTGATTGTCGACATGCCGTCGACTTTGGTGCAATGGTCCGAGACCATCCTGCAAGCGGCCCATGTGTATTTTGCAGTCATCGAACTCGACATGCGCTCGGCACAAAACGCCCTGCGTCTGAAGCGCGCTCTTCAAGCGGAAGAGCTACCGTTCAACAAACTGCGTTTCGCGTTGAACCGAGCTCCGAAGTTTACCGATCTGAACGGGAAAAGCCGCGTCAAGCGGATGGGTGAAAGCCTTGGAATATCCATCGACCTGCAACTGCCGGACGGGGGAAAACCCGTCATGCAAAGCGGTGACCATGGTTTACCGCTGGCAAGTTCAGCCGCCAAAAACCCACTGCGCCGTGAAATCGCAAAGCTGGCAAAATCGCTCCACAGCCTTGGCAGCAGCGACGCAGAAGCTGCGTAAGACAGGTCCGAAAGGGGAACCGCCGTGTTTTCAAGATACAAAAAACAGCCCGAAGCGCAGCCTGTTCAGGCCGAGGTCAAGGCGACAACGCCCACCTCTGCAGCCCCACAGGCACCCACAGCAAACGCGATGATCCGCAAGCCTGTGGCAAAAAAGGCCGCTGAGCCGACAGCATCCGATCGCGAGCGCAAGCGCAAAGAGCGGTTGAGCGAGATCAAGATCGAGTTGCACCGTGAACTACTTGAAAACCTGAACCTTGCTGCACTGGAAAACGCCAACGAATCCGACCTTCGCTCAGAAATCAGTGCCATTGCGAGTGAAGTCCTTGAGACCAAGAACATTGTTCTGAATCGGGACGATCGTTTCCAACTGAACAAAGAGCTTTATGACGAAGTTACCGGTCTTGGCCCGCTTGAGACCTTGCTGCAAGACGACACGGTCAACGATATCTTGGTGAACGGTCCGCAGCAGATTTTTGTGGAGCGTGCCGGTAAGCTGGAAATCAGCGACATCACCTTCAAGGACGAAAAGCACCTGATGCGGATCATCGACAAGATCGTATCCGCTGTGGGTCGCCGTGTTGATGAATCCAACCCTTATGTTGACGCCCGCTTGGCAGATGGGTCGCGTTTCAACGCCATGGTGCCGCCGATTGCGGTTGATGGCTCGTTGGTGTCCATTCGTAAGTTCAAAAAGGACAAACTTGGCATCGACGACCTGGTCAATTTTGGTGCGTTCACCGAAGAAATGGCCGCCTATTTGCAAGCTGCGGTGTCGACACGCCTGAACGTGATCGTTTCGGGTGGTACGGGTTCTGGTAAAACGACCACGCTGAACGCTCTGTCCAGCTTTATCGACGATGCCGAACGCATCCTGACCATCGAGGATACGGCGGAACTTCAGTTGCAACAGACCCACGTGGGCCGGATGGAAAGCCGCCCACCAAACGTGGAAGGCAAAGGCGAAGTCAGCCCGCGCGACTGTCTGAAGAACGCCCTGCGTATGCGTCCCGACCGCATCATCGTGGGTGAGACGCGTGGCGCCGAGGTGATCGACATGTTGCAGGCCATGAACACTGGCCACGATGGTTCGATGACGACAATCCACGCCAACTCGGCTCGTGATGGCATTTCGCGTTTGGAAAACATGATCGCAATGGCAGGTATCGAAATGCCGATCAAAGCGGTCCGCAGCCAGATCTCAAGCGCTGTGAACCTGATTGTACAGGCCAGCCGTCTGCAGGATGGTTCACGTCGGATGACCTCGATCACCGAGATCACGGGCATGGAAGGTGATGTTATCTCAATGCAAGAAATCTTTAGATTTCAGCGTGTTGGACTTACACCCGACAACAAGATTATAGGCCATTTCACGGCCACCGGCGTGCGCAGCCACTATTCCGAACGCTTCCGGTTGTGGGGCTTTGACCTACCCGCCGCCATCTATGAACCAACTACGGTGTAAGGAGAACCTGAGATGCAACTGCCTATTGAGGCTCTCATATATGTCGTGATCTTCGTCGCCGTTCTGGCTCTGGTCGAAGGTATTTATCTGGTCGCATTCGGCAAATCCATCAGCCTGAACAGCCGCGTAAACCGGCGTTTGGACATGTTGGACAAAGGCGTCGGCCGAGAACAAGTGCTTGAGCAGCTGCGTAAAGAGATGCAGCAGCACATGCAAACGCAGTCCATCCCGCTTTATTCACTGCTCGCGGATAAGGCGCAGAAGGCTGCGATTGCGTTCTCGCCACGCCAATTGATCATGATAATGGTGCTGGTTTCTGCTTTCGCCTTTGTTGGGCTCAGCATCGGCACCGCCACTGCAACATTTCTGAGGATAGCCATCTCGATCGCTATCGGTGTCGGTGGCGTTTATGCTTGGGTCAATCATAAAGCTTCGAAAAGGATGGCTTTGCTAGAGGAACAACTGCCCGACGCAGTAGAGCTGATGGTTCGTTCTTTGCGGGTGGGCAATCCGTTTGTATCCTCGATCCAGATTGTTGCAAATGAAGTTCAAGATCCCCTGGCAACCGAGTTTGGCGTCATCGCAGATGAGTGCGCCTATGGCCGTGACGTCGGCGAAGCGCTGAAAGACCTGGCGCAGCGGCTGGACATGCAGGACCTTCGCTTCTTGTCTGTTGCGGTCGGCATCCAACAGCAATCCGGTGGTAACCTGGCGGAAATTCTGGCCGGTCTGGCACAGGTGATCCGCGCTCGTTTCCGCCTGTTCCGAAGGGTCAAGGCCATCACTGCCGAGGCCAAATGGTCGGGCAAGTTCCTGTCAGGTTTCCCTGTCTTCTGTCTTGTCTTCATCCTTGTGAAAGACCCCGGTTATTATGACGAGGTGATTGACCATCCGTGGTTCATTCCGGCCTGCTTCTTTGTCGGCATCATGCTGACGTTGAACCTGATCGTCATGCGCATTTTGACAAACATTAAGGTCTGAGGGCAGCGACATGGAATTTTTTACCCAAATCAACACCTTACTGACTGAAAACCTTGGGCAGTTCGGTCCGCTTATTGTCGTCGGTGTCCTCGGCCTGATCATGATCCTGGTCGCGGTTCCTTTGATGATGAACCAACCAGAAGATCCGTTGAAAAAGCTACAGCGTTCAACGGCAGCTCCGAAGAAAACGAAAAAGGGCAAGCAGGATCGCCTGCGCAATGCCGGCCGCAACGAACAGCTGGAAAAGTTTTCTACGTTCCTGGAACCGCAGAACCAGGAAGAGCTGTCAGCGATGCAGCTTAAACTGCGGCAGGCGGGATATCACTCTAAGGACGCGGTACGGTTCTTTCACTTCGCCCAGTTTGCTTTGGGGATGGTCGGTATCGCGATCGGCGTGATGTTGGTGACCGTTTTGGCTGGGGACAACGAGTTTACCGGCCAACAAATGGCGATCCGCATTGGTTTCCCCGCCATCGCCTTATACTTCCTTCCACGGTATTGGATCACCCGCCGTGTAGCAGAACGCGAAGAAGCCATTGTCGCCGGTTTTCCTGATACCCTTGACCTGATGCTTGTCTGTGTTGAGGCAGGCCAGTCTTTGGATCAGGCTATCGTGCGCGTCGCGGCTGAGATGAAGGCTTCCTATCCCGACATTGCGCAGGAATTCGAGGTTGTAGCCCACGAAATGAAAGCTGGTAAGGACAAGGACACTGTTCTTCGGGATTTCGGAACACGTTGCGGCGTTCAGGACGTCAGTTCATTTGTGACCGTTATGATCCAATCGGCCACATTCGGTACTTCGATTGCCGAAGCCCTACGTGTTTATGCCGGCGAAATGCGTGACAAACGCGTGATGCGTGCAGAAGAAGCTGCTAACAAGTTGCCAACGAAAATGACACTTGCCACAATGATGCTGACGGTGCCGCCGTTGCTGGTCATTCTGGTTGGACCTTCGGCAAAAGGTATCGCAGAGTTTGCAGGCGGTAATCCAGGGGGCTGATAGCCTTATGATTTCAACACTCAGGTGTGTCCGGCCAAGGATTCGCCACGTGATCGGGGCCGCCATGGTATGTGCCATGGTGGCCTCTTGCACAGAAAACCTGTCTGGTGATTTGGATGCTCCGGGCATTGATCCACAAGGCCAAGGTCAGGATCCTTTGGTGGTCGGGAACCGACTGCTGCGGGCCGGCGAGTATGACTTGGCACTGGATTCCTTTGCCCGCGCCGCGCTGAACCAGGGCATGACCGCCGAAATCATGGCTGCCATGGGCACTGCCAACCTGGGATTGCGCCAGTTGAAGCCCGCCGAAACTCTGCTGCGTCGCGCTGTTTCCGAGGAACCCGACTGGCCGGTTGCATGGAACAATCTGGGCGTCATTCTGATGGAGAAAGGCGAGTATCCAGAGGCGGCTCAGGTGTTTCGACGGGCTTTTGCGTTAGACAATGGCGAAAGTGACGCAATTCGGGACAATCTGCGCTTAGCACTCGCAAAAATGGAAAATTCTGATAATACTGACGTCGAAGAACAAGAATACACGCTGGAGCAACAAGGCGACGGGCAATTCAAGCTTCGCAAGCTTCAGGAAAACAGGCAAGAGCAGTAAGGGACGCAAAAATGCGCCAACAATTCTTGATTATGTCATTGGTGACGTGCGGGCTGATCCTGTCCGCCTGCGCGAAAGAAACCGAGGAAGAAAAGGTCGAAAAGACGTTTCAGGAAGTGAACGTTATCGACGAAACCAACCTGAACGAAGTGTTGCTAACAGCAGCCGATCCTAATGAGGCCGTCACCTATTTTCAGGGTGCTGCAGCCAAGAATCCCGGTCGCATTGACCTGCAAAGAGGGTTGGCGATTTCGTTGGCGCGGGCAAAGCGCACCACCGAGGCAGCAGCCGCCTGGAAAAAAGTGACCACCATGAAGGGCTCGGCCAGTGTTGATCGGGTCGAATATGCCGACGCACTGGTTCGCGCGGGAAACTGGACCGAGGCGAAAAAAGTACTGGATTCCGTTCCGCCGACTTTCGAGACCTTCAAAAGGTATCGGTTGGAGGCTGTTGTCGCCGACTCAAACCAGGACTGGAAACGGGCGGATCAATTCTATGAAACGGCGATTGGCCTGACCACGCGGCCTGGCGGCGTGATGAACAACTGGGGCTATTCCAAACTGACACGCGGTCAATATGAAGAAGCCGAGCGCTTGTTCGCTGAAGCCATTCGACAGGACAAGTCTCTGTTCACAGCCAAAAACAACCTCGTTCTTGCCCGCGCGGCGCAAGGCAATTACAGCATGCCGGTCGTGCCGCTGACACAGGCCGAACGGGCCATGCTGTTGAATACTATGGGCATTTCCGCGGTCAAACAGGGCGATGTAACAACTGCAAAGAACCTGTTCCGCGAAGCGATTGCCACGCATCCGCAACATTTCGAAGAAGCCGTCCGCTCGTTGCGCGCGCTCGAGGAAGCCTAAGTTGATGCAAATTCCGGCAGCCGCGGCGGGGTGGTTTTTGCCTTTCGTTCTGCCGATCTGCTTTTATGTCGCGTTCACCGATATGCGCGACATGTTGATCAAGAACCACGCGGTTATTGCCTTGGCCGGAGTATTTGCCTTTGTCGGTCTGATCGTCATCCCGCCATGGACGACCGATTGGTCCGAAGGCTGGATCGGCCCCTTTGCGGTAACGCTTCCGCCCTACCTTTGGCAGTTGCTGCACATTCTTGTCGCTTTAGTAATAGGCATTCTTGCCAACGCCGCCGGGGTCATGGGAGCGGGCGACGCCAAATTTATTGCGGCTGCTTCCGCGTTCGTTTGGGGCGGCGATTATGTGACGATGATGTTCATTCTAATGTCCACAACGCTCGCAGCGTTTGTAACGCACAGGCTGGCCAAAAACACTGCTATGCGCGCTATCGCACCTAATTGGGAAAGTTGGTCCCGCGACAAACAGTTTCCCATGGGATTTGCACTTGGCGGCAGCCTCGCCATCTACCTGATCCTTGGGACTGTTTACGGCTCGTAAACTATCATTACTCCGCCTTGTCCCCGCCTTGGTGATGCCACAAAGCGGGACCAGATTTTTCGCAAGCGGCCCGAGTGGGCCAATGGCGTGAATACTGGATGGATGAGCACCCCTCATGAATATGCAGACGACCTCGGTAATGGCCCCCCCTGCCCCCAAAGGCTTGGGCGAAATGCAATTGCCCATCGTGATGATGCGGGACATTTTGTTGAAAACCATTTTTCGCAAGAACGTTGATACGGTCTCGGAAGTGGCGGAAGCGATCTGCCTGCCGGGCTCGGTGACTCAAGAACTGATCGATATCTCGCGCGAACAGAAACTGATCGAGGCGACAGGTACCCTGAACGCCAACAGCGGCAACGAGATGGGCTATCAGTTGACAGATGCAGGTAAAGCCCGTGCACTGGACGCGCTCAGCCAGTCGGAATATTTCGGTGCCATGCCGGTTCCATTGGATGTCTACCGCGAACAGGTCAAACGCCAATCCATCCGAAACATTCAGGTCACCCGCGACCAGCTAACCGGGGCAATGGGGCATCTGGTTCTGCCCGACAGTCTTTTGGATCACCTTGGACCTGCAGTAAGCGCAGGCCGTTCGATCCTGATGTATGGTCCTCCGGGCAACGGTAAGTCGTCCATCTCAAACGGTATTCGTGACGCGCTTGGCGACAATGTCTATGTCCCGCGCGCAATTGAATATGCCGGTCAGGTGATCACCGTTTATGATCCGATCGTTCACACAGCCATCGAGCAAGAGGCCGACGACCCCAACAGCCTACGCCGCCGCAAACGGTTCGATTCACGCTATGTACAATGCGAGCGCCCCACCGTTGTGACCGGTGGTGAACTGTCGCTCAGCATGCTGGACTTGGTCTACAACCCCACTGCGCGGACCTATCAGGCGCCACTGCAGCTTAAATCGACGGGCGGCATCTTTATCGTGGACGACCTTGGACGTCAGGCCGAGCCTCCGCAGGCACTGATCAACCGCTGGATTGTCCCGCTGGAGGAAAGCAAGGATATCCTTGGCCTGCAGTCAGGTGAGAAATTCGAGGTGCCTTTTGACACGCTGGTCATCTTCTCGACCAACTTCCACCCGAATGAAATCTTCGACCAAGCGGCCCTGCGCCGGATTTTCTTCAAGATCAAGATCGACGGGCCGAACCAGGAAAACTTCCTGAAAATCTTTGCAATGGTGGCGCGCAAACGCGGGATGCCGCTGGATGAGGCCGCGCTGGTTCATCTGCTGAAGGTAAAATACCCGACCATCAACAATATCTATGCAAACTATCAGCCGATCTTCCTGATCGACCAGATGATCTCAATCTGTGAATTCGAAGGCATCCCCTATCAGATGAGCCCCGACCTGATCGACCGCGCATGGGCCAACATGTTCGTGCGCGAAGAAAAGATCGTTCACTAAGCCACTGTCATTTCGATGCCGGGCAGGTAGTCTGCGCCCATGACGCAGATTCCCGCCCGGATCACCGACTGGTTCACCGCCAAAGGTTGGTCGATCCACCCTCATCAGCGACAAATGTTCGACCGGGCTGCCGATCCGGCGACGCTGCTGATTGCGCCGACGGGTGGGGGTAAGACCATGGCCGGATTTCTGCCGACACTGGCGCAGTTGGCCGATGGCGCGCATAGCGGTCTGCACACGATCTATGTTTCGCCCCTAAAAGCGCTGGCCGCCGATATCCGCCGCAACCTGCGCGGCCCTGCTGACGAAATGGGCCTGCCCATTCGGATCGAGGACCGCACTGGCGACACCTCGGCCACGCAGAAGAAACGTCAGCGGGTGGACCCTCCGCATATCCTGCTGACGACGCCGGAAAGTCTTGCTCTGCTGACCTCGTATGAGGACGCGCCGCGCATGTTCGCGGGGGTGCAGCGGGTGATCATCGACGAAATTCACGCGCTGGCCGAAAGCAAGCGCGGTGATCAGTTGATGCTGGCGCTTGCGCGTTTGCAATCATTGTGCCCTGATCTGCGCCGGGTGGGTCTGTCGGCCACGGTCGAAGACCCGCAGGCCATCGCGCGCTTTCTGGCACGCCACCCTGACCCCTGCCTGATCGTGCAGGCCGATCCAGGTCCGGACCCCGACATTCGGATGCTGGAAACGCAGGAGCTGCCGCCTTGGGCCGGGGGCGGTGCCGCATATGCCATCCCCGCTGTGCTGGAGCAGATCAAACAGCACAAGACCACGCTGATCTTTCACAACACCCGCGCGCAAGCCGAGATTTTCTTTCACAATCTCTGGCTGGCCAATGACGATGCGTTGCCTATCGGTATCCATCACGGCAGCCTTGACCGGCAACAGCGCGAGCGGGTCGAAGCCGCCATGGTGCGCGGCGATCTGCGCGCCATCGTCTGCACCGGCAGCCTTGATCTGGGCATCGATTGGGGCGACGTGGACCTTGTGATCCAGATCGGTGCGCCGAAGAACGTCAAACGGCTGGTCCAGCGGATCGGGCGGGCCAATCACCGATACAACGCGCCCTCCAAGGCCCTACTGGTGCCGGCCAACCGGTTCGAGGTGGTAGAATGCGTCGCAGCGCTTGAGGCCGCCCGCGCGCATGATCTGGACGGAGAGCCACGCGGCGCAGGCCCCCGTGACGTGCTGTGCCAACATATCCTGATCGCGGCGGCGGCGGGGCCGTTTGATGCGGATACGCTCTATTCCGAAATGACAACCGCCGGGCCTTTCGCCGATCTCAGCCGCATGCAGTTCGATGATTGTCTGGAGTTTTGCGCCACCGGCGGCTACGCCCTGCGCGCCTATGACCGCTGGCAGCGGCTGCAACAGCGCCCTGACGGTCTGTGGCAACTGCGTGACCCCCGTGCCGCGCAGCGTATCCGCATGAATCTGGGCACAATTCAGGACACCGATACGCTGAAAGTGCGCCTGAAACGCAGCCGGGGCGGCAAGCCACTGGGCGAGGTTGAAGAAGCCTTTGCAGCCTCGCTCACCCCCGGCGATACCTTTCTGATCGGCGGTCAGATCGTGCGATATGAGGGGCTGCGCGAGATGACGGTCGAGGTCAGCCGCCGCGCAGACAAAAAGCCTAAGATCGCCACCTTCTCGGGCACCAAATTTGCCACCTCAACCCAGTTGAGCGATCGTATTCTGCGCATGTTCGCGCAACCCGACTGGCCGCAACTGCCCGCGCATACGACCGAGTGGCTGACGCTCCAGCGGCAGGTCTCGCGCCTGCCCAACCGCGACAGGCTGCTAATCGAAAGCTTTCCCGATAATGGGCGCGAACACCTCTGCGTCTACGGTTTTGCGGGTCGCAACGCGCAGCAAACACTGGGCTTATTGCTGACGAAACGGATGGAAGAAACCGGCCTTGCCCCCTTGGGCTTTGTCGCGACCGACTACGCAACGTTGATTTGGGGGTTGGATGCCGTAACGGACCCCCGCCCACTGTTTCAACTAGAGGCACTGCGCAATGGGCTTGAGACTTGGTTGGCCGGGAACGCGGTGATGAAGCGGACCTTCCGGGCCTCGGCCACCATTGCAGGGCTAATCGAACGCAACACGGGCGGACAACGCAAAAGCGGTCGTCAGGCAACGTTTTCTTCGGATATTTTGTACGACACATTGCTGAAATACGACCCCGATCACCTGCTGATGCAAATTACCCGTGAAGAAGCCATGCGAGGCCTGGTCGACTTCGGACGGATCGAAGCCATGATAGCGCGTATCGGCGACCAAATTGACTTGAAACGGCTGAACCGGGTGTCGCCCCTTGCGGCACCGCTGTTTCTTGAGGTTGGAAAGGTCCCAGTCAAAGGATCAGCCGAAGAGCGCCTGCTGGCCGAAGAGAGCGCGCGTTTGCTGCAAGAGGCGGGCTTGGAATCACTTGCCTCGGGCGCGTAAACAAGCAAAGAACGTACCATGAACGAATTGTCGTTTTCCTTCGCCGGTCATGACCTGCGCGCACTTGGAACCGGGGCTTTGTGGTGGCCGGAAGAAAGCCTTCTATGCGTGTCGGATTTGCATCTGGGAAAGGCAGAACGCATCGCACGGCGAGGAGGCGCTTCACTACCGCCCTACGACACGCTGGACACGCTGGTACGGTTAGCAAACGATGTAGAATACACCAAAGCAACCACAGTGATTTGCCTTGGTGACAGCTTTGACGACCTAGATGCGGCCTCGGCCCTTGGAAATCGGGAAAAGCTGCAAATCGCGGCGTTGCAAGCCGGTCGGACCTGGATTTGGATCGAAGGCAACCACGACCCCGGCCCGGTCGAATTGGGTGGCACCCATCTGGCTGAGCGCAAGCTGCGATCGCTTGTGTTCCGACACATAGCCCTACCGGACGGTCAAGCAGAGGTTTCAGGTCACTACCACCCCAAGGCACGGTTCCGGCTGCGCGGACGAACAATCACGCGTGCTGCGTTTCTGTTCGACGAAACGCGCCTAGTGTTGCCCGCGTATGGTACATACACCGGCGGTCTATACAGCTCTGACGAGGCGCTAAAAGGACTAATGAGCGACCGCGCTATGGCGATTCTAACGGGCCAATCCCCGCAGATGATCCCGATGCCTCGCTGAGGCGTTTAGATTACGCCGTCTTTTTCAAGTATGGGTTTGTACTTGCGACTGACTGGGACCAGTTCGCCATTTGTCAGGCGTAGAAACGTTTTTCCGTGACTCTTTTCAATCCCGGTCACAGCAGCGTCGACCACCCAGTGCGAGCGGTGGGTGCAATGCCCACGCTCGGGCTCCATCTCGGCAATGGCATCGGTAAACCTTGATCGGATGGTGAAAAGCCCCTCGGTGGTGACGACGTCAACGGAATGATCCCGGACTGCCAGACGCAGAACCTGCCCCGTGAACTCTTGCGGCAATCGCCTGTAAAGTCGTGGCGCAAAGCGGTCGATGTCAAGATCCGTAGCTGACTGAACCGGAGCCCGCCGGATGATCAACAGCCCGGTCGTAAACAAAGCTCCGTAAGATACCACTGACAGGACGTCTGGTGCCTGCTGCCCACCAGCCGAGAAGACAAGCAAGGTCATCAACCACAGCGAAGGAACGAACAGCGCAAAAGCAACAAACGTAAAAGCAAGATCCCACCCCGTGAAAGAGGTTTCAGCGAACCATTTCTTCAGCAGTTGTCGCGCCGCCCATGTCACCCCCAAAGCCAAGGCTGTGACCCCGGCCCAAAATATCAGGCGCAAGGAAAAGCTCAGATCCATATTCTGGAACGGTTGAAATGCAATGGCCATTAAGGGCAGGAAAATCGCACCGGCAACCACCCGGCGCATCGTAAACTCGGCAACCAATGAGCTTAGTTTATTCGGCATGACAGCTCAGATACTCTCTCCTGTTTCCAGTCGAGCATGACACTCAAGCGCCTAACTCGCTGAGATCATAGGTTTATCATCGTTCTCGCCATATTCAAACCCTGCCAGATTAAGTTTCGTTGATTGTTCCGTGAAACAATCGGGCCGGTAAGTGTTTCCACTCCCGGCCCGTCGCATTCTTTGGTTTGCGCGGATCGTACGCGCTAGACGGTCAGCCCTTCAGGTTCCGGCAGGCTGTTTGCACGGCAGCAGGCGGTCAGGGTGTTGGCCAGCAGGCAGGCGATGGTCATCGGACCGACACCGCCCGGAACCGGGGTGATTGCGCCTGCACGCTCGGCCGCACTGGCATAATCCACGTCACCGACCAGCTTGTTCTTACCGTCACGCTCAATCCGGTTGATGCCTACGTCGATTACGGTTGCGCCTTCTTTGATCCAGTCGCCCGGCACCATTTCGGGGCGGCCAACGGCGGCGACGACGATGTCGGCCCGGCGCACAACGTCTGGCAAGTCCTTGGTGCGCGAATGCGCGATGGTCACGGTACAGCTGTCACCCAGCAGCAACTGTGCCATCGGCTTGCCCACGATATTCGAACGGCCAATCACCACCGCGTCCATCCCCGATAGCGAGCCGTGATAATCGCGCAGCATCATCAGACAACCCAGCGGCGTGCAGGGCACCATCGATTTCTGGCCCGTCCCCAGCAGACCCACGTTCGAGATATGGAAGCCGTCCACATCCTTGGCCGGGTCGATCGAGTTGATCACCAGATCTTCGTTCAGGTGTTTGGGCAGAGGCAACTGCACCAGAATACCGTGCACGGCGGGGTCGTTGTTCAGCTTGTCGATCAGCGCCAGCAGGTCTTCTTCCGAGGTCTCGGCATCAAGCTTATGCTCGTACGAGTTCATGCCGACCTCGACGGTCTGTTTGCCTTTCGAGCGCACATAGACCTGGCTGGCCGGGTCTTCACCAACCAGAACCACTGCCAGACCGGGCGTGATACCACTTTGCTCTTTCAGCTTTGCAACCTGATCAGCCACCTGCGCGCGCACTTTCGCCGCAAAAGCTTTACCGTCGATAACCTCGGCTACCATCCTGTCATCCCTTCTATCAAAAACGGATCAGGCGCCTGAAACGCCCGATCAGTCGGCGCCGAGCACACGTTCCTCGCGTGCGATCGACCAATCAATCAATATGCGCCACAGCCGTTCGGCCAGGTCCGGGTCCATACCCAGATCGTCCGAACTTGCGCGCACGCGCTGCACCACTTCCTCGACACGGTCCGGGATGCGGGCGGGCAGCCCCTCGGCAGGTTTCAACTGCGAGGCGCGGTCGATATATCCCGCACGCATCACCAACATCTCGATCAGTTGGCGGTCCAGCTTGTCGATCTGAACCCGCAGTTCCTGCATTGAATGACAGTCCTGCGGAGGTGTCAGAGTGGGCATGTTCGTCTCCTCATGGCCCGGGGATATCCCCGGACCACGAGATGTCTTATTTGGGGGCTTAGAACAAGCCCTCGATCTCGCCTGCGTCGTTAAGGCAGATGGTTTCCGCGGCCGGTTTGCGGGGCAGACCGGGCATGGTCATGATCTCGCCGCAGACAACCACGATGAAGCCGGCACCAGCGGACAGGCGGACTTCACGCACCGGGACCGAGTGGCCTGTGGGCGCACCGCGCAGGGTCGGATCGGTCGAGAACGAGTACTGGGTTTTCGCCATGCAGACCGGCAGGTTGCCATAGCCCGCGTCTTCCCACTCGCGCAGTTGGTTGCGGATCTTGTTGTCGGCCAGAACCTCATCGGCGCGGTAGATGCGCTTGGCGATGGTTTCAACCTTCTCGAACAGCGGCATGTCATCGGGGTAGATCGGCGCGAAGTTAGCAGTGCCACCTTCGACGATTTCCACGACTTTTTCGGCCAGCGGTGCCGAGCCTTCCGAGCCCAGTTCCCAGTGACGCGACAGTACCGCCTCGACCCCGTGATCGGCGCAGTATTTCTTGACCGCATCAACTTCGGCATCGGTGTCGGTGACAAAGTGGTTGATGGCCACAACAACCGGCACGCCAAAGGACTTCACGTTCTCAATGTGGCGACCCAGGTTAGCGCAGCCGGACTGAACCGCATCGACGTTTTCTGCGCCCAAGTCAGCCTTGGCGACGCCGCCGTTCATCTTCATCGCGCGTACGGTGGCAACCAGCACCACTGCAGACGGGGCAATTCCCGCCTTGCGGCACTTGATGTTCATGAACTTCTCGGCACCCAGGTCGGCCCCAAAACCTGCTTCGGTGACGACATAGTCAGCCACTTTCAGCGCGGTCTTGGTCGCGATGACCGAGTTACAGCCGTGCGCGATGTTCGCGAAGGGGCCGCCATGGACGAAGGCCGGGTTGTTTTCCAGTGTCTGCACCAGGTTCGGCTGCATTGCGTCTTTCAGCAGTACGGTCATTGCGCCTTCGGCCTTGATGTCGCGGCAGTAAACCGGGGTCTTGTCGCGGCGGTAAGCAACGATGATGTCGCCCAGACGCTTTTCCAGGTCTTTCAGGTCGTTGGCCAGGCACAGGATCGCCATAACTTCGGACGCAACGGTGATGTCAAAGCCTGCTTCGCGCGGGAAACCGTTCGACACGCCACCCAGCGAGGCAGTGATCTGACGCAGCGCGCGGTCGTTCATGTCGACCACACGACGCCATGCAACGCGGCGAATGTCGATGTCGCACTCGTTACCCCAATAGATGTGGTTGTCGATCATCGCCGACAGCAGCGAGTGGGCCGATGTGATGGCATGGAAGTCACCGGTGAAGTGCAGGTTCATCTCTTCCATCGGAACAACCTGTGCGTAACCGCCACCCGCAGCGCCGCCCTTCATGCCGAAGTTCGGGCCCAGCGAGGCTTCGCGGATACAGATCATCGCGTTCTTGCCAATGCGGTTCAGACCGTCGCCCAGACCAACGGTGGTGGTGGTCTTGCCTTCACCCGCAGGGGTCGGGTTGATCGCGGTGACAAGGATCAGCTTGCCGTCTTCGCGGTCTTGAACCGAGTTGATGAAGTCCTGGCTGACCTTGGCCTTATCATGGCCGTAAGGCAGCAGATCGGCAGAGTCGATGCCGATCTTGGCACCGATTTCCTGAATCGGCTTCTTATTCGCTTCGCGGGCGATTTCGATGTCGGATTTATAGCTCATTGGGCAGGGTCCCTGATTGAATGCCGTGCAAAACCGACGCAGGGCGTCGGCGCTGGTCAACCCATACCGTCGTGTACCGTGGCGATAGATGTGGATTCCGACATAATCATGTCTTGAAACGGCGTAGCGTCACTTACAGGGTGGCGTCACGTAACTTTGATCGTTTCGCATCGGAAAGCCTGTGTCTTAAGGTGCCCAAGCGCGCTGATCGGGAACAAACAACGTCAGGGAATCACCCAAGCTCAGAACTCCGGGGCGTTCGACCCAAGCCGTCACACCGCGCCTTCCCTGCGCGGCAGGCTTGAAAGCGGCACCGTGACCGGGCAGATCGGCTTCGACCTCGCGTCCCGGTATCACACAGGGGCGGTTCTCCATGTCGATCGTGATCGTTACTCCATCCGGCCCTTGCAGGCGCGATGACGGAGGCACATGGGTGAAATCGGGGATACCCTTCAACAGGATACTGACCCCAAGATAGGACGGATTAAGCGTGTCCAGCCCCATCTCGACCGCAGTTTCCTGCATTTCCTCTTGGGACAACACCGAGAGCTGCCGTACATTTCGGATTTCCGTGCCCTTGGGATAGATGTTTGTCATGCGCACGCAGGACGCGCGGTTTTCCCCCTCGTGTCGCTCTCCTGCAACCCCCGCGAACCCAAGAGACAATGAGGCCGCGGCCTCGGCCCTGATGGAGGCCCCAGTCGGCACCTGACCAAGCCAGACAACTTCGGCCGTGAATTCCGTTTTGCGCAAGACCGGCATCGTCTCTCTCCTTCGCTCTGTTCCAGCCGCTACTAGAATGCAGGCACCCGGGAAAGAAAAGAAAAACCCGGGTCTTAGCCCGGGTTTTTGAATTATGCCGTCGGTTCCGGCTCCATCCCGCCATCGGGTGGAGATTTTTTGACCTTGGTCTTTGGGATAGCCGTCACGCTGGGTGCGCTGCCTTCGTCCGGCTTGTCACTTTCGTCATCATCTTCGGTTGGTTTGTCACCGTTCATGACGCGCTTGATCTCATCGCCGGTCAGGGTCTCATACTCCAGCAGACCTTGGGCCAGACGCTCCCATTCCTCGTTCTTGTCGGTCAGGATTTGGTGAGCGCGCTCATACCCTTGCTGGATCAGGCGCTTTACCTCTTCCTCGATCAGCTCTTTGGTATGGGCCGAGACCGAGAAACCTGCGGTGTTACCCTGATAGCCCTCATGCGCTTCGGCATAGTCGATATTGCCGACCTTGTCTGACATGCCCCAGCGCATCACCATCGCGCGCGCCAATTGACTGGCCTGCATGATGTCCCCGGCGGGGCCGTTCGAGACATGATCCTCACCGTATTTGATGACCTCGGCGGCTTTACCGGCCATAGTCATGGCCAGCTTTTGCTCGCACTCATCGCGGTGATAGTTCAGGCGATCCATTTCCGGCAGCGACACAACCATACCCAGCGCACCACCGCGCGGAATGATCGTCGCCTTATAGACCGGGTCGCACAGTGGCAGTTCCAGACCAACCACAGCGTGACCGGATTCGTGATAGGCCGTCTTTTCCTTCTGGTCCTGCGTCAGCACCATGCTGCGACGCTCGGCCCCCATCATCACCTTGTCTTTGGCGTTCTCGAAGTCTTCCATGGTGACAAAGCGGCGGCCCACACGCGCGGCCATCAGAGCGGCCTCATTCACCAGGTTCGCCAGATCGGCACCCGAGAAACCCGGTGTCCCCCGCGCGATGATGCGCAGATCGACATCGGGGCCCAGAGGCGTCTTGCGCGCATGCACGCCCAAGATCTTCTCCCGGCCTTTGATGTCCGGGTTGCCGACGGTCACGTTGCGGTCAAACCGGCCCGGACGCAGCAGCGCGGGGTCCAACACGTCCTTACGGTTGGTAGCCGCCAGAATGATAACACCTTCGTTGGCCTCGAACCCGTCCATCTCGACCAGCAATTGGTTGAGCGTCTGTTCGCGTTCGTCATTCCCGCCGCCATAACCGGCACCACGATGGCGGCCCACGGCGTCAATCTCGTCGATAAACACGATACAAGGTGCGTTTTTCTTGGCCTGTTCGAACATGTCGCGCACACGGGACGCACCAACACCCACGAACATCTCGACAAAGTCCGAGCCTGAGATGGTGAAGAAGGGCACGCCTGCCTCACCTGCAATCGCACGGGCCAACAGTGTCTTACCAGTACCCGGAGGGCCAACTAGCAGCGCGCCTTTTGGGATCTTGCCGCCCAGACGGCTGAACTTCTGCGGGTTGCGCAGGAATTCTACGATCTCTTCCAGCTCTTCCTTGGCCTCGTCGATACCGGCCACGTCGTCAAAGGTCACGCGGCCATGTTTTTCGGTCAGCATCTTAGCCTTGGACTTGCCAAAGCCCATCGCGCCGCCTTTGCCGCCGCCCTGCATCCGGTTCATGAAGTAGACCCAGACGCCGATCAACAGCAGGAACGGCAGCAGAGTAATCAGGAAGGACTGGAAACCCGACTGCTGCTGTTTGACCGCCTGCACAGGGATGTTTTCATCGATCAGCAGTTTTGTGACTTCGGCGTCAGCTGGCTTGATGGTCACATAATTTGCGCCGCTTTGCGTGGTATAGCGAATCTGTTCACCATCCAGCGTAACGTTTTTGACTTCACCGCTCTGCGCGGCGGCCACGAAATCGGAATAGGTTCTTTCATTGCTCTGAAGCGTTCCACCCGGTCCGCTGAACAAATTGAACAGTGCAAGGATCAGCAAAAACAGAACGACCCAGAAGGCGATGTTACGAGCGTTGCCCAAGGAAAATCTCCCAAAAGATTTCGGCGGATGCGTGTCCGCCGGGTTGCTTCTTAAAATAGAGAGGATTCAAGCAGGTTCAATGCGATAAAAACGAAGAGTGAAAGTCGGGCCATTTCGACACGATTTCTGCGCGCCATCCGTTGCCAAAACCGGCCAATGGGGCCGAAATTAACACATCTTTGTGCCAAATCGCGGGCGAGGCGACTAAAGCCGCACGTGGTTTTCCAAGATCACGCCAACCTGAAACCTGCGCGATGCCATGTTCACCAAGTGGTTTTACTTGCAAATCGCTTCCGGAGGGGCCGGACAGAATCCAGCGTTTATCCCAAGTCTGGTCGGGATCGCATGTTTCGTACGAAATCGCGTTTAGTTCTCGACAAATCCATGTTTTCTGCGCTTTTGTAACAAGAACACAGCCCCCTAGTGTTGCCCCGTTTCCCTGTTTGATCGCATGAAGGGCGACATCTACCGCTGATTGGCGCGGCGGGTAGTCACCTCCCGCAATCCATCGGATGCAGCCAATCAACAAACGGCGCTGAATCTCTTGGGGCAGAGCGTCAAAGCCCTCGCGATCCAAACAGACATCACCGGACACCGGAACCAACACCTTGGCAGCGGATTCCTGCGTAAAGTGATCCAAGGCATCACGGGCTTGTGCAAGATTATCAGCAACCCGTGCCAAAGACTCGACCGTTATGCCGATTTCGCCAAGCCCGGCCAACCCATCACGGGCTTTGACACGATCAAAACGACGATCCTGATTCGAAGGATCTTCGATCCATTCGACCCCGATCTCGGTCAGGTATTCCCGCAGGGTCTGCCGGGTGATCTTCAGCATCGGACGCAATAGGACAAACCCGTCACGATTGCGAACAGTCGACATGCCGGACAGACCGGTAACACCTGCCGCGCGACCCAAACGCATCAGAAAGGTCTCGGCCTGATCATCCGCAGTATGACCCAAAGCAACCGCACCGATCTGGTTTCGCCGCGCCCAGTCCGTCAGCAAATCGTACCGTGCGCGACGCGCTTGATCCTGAAGGTTTCCCGATTTTTTCCAACCGTGCCACTCCAGAATGTCATGCGACACACCCATAGACTTTGCGTGGTCCGAAACCCACAGCGCCTCGGTCGCTGCTTCCGCGCGCAGATGGTGGTTTACTGTCGCCGCACGCAGTTCAATACCTTCGGCATGAGCGAGATCATTCATCAGATGCAACAAGGCGACCGAGTCGCCTCCGCCCGATACGGCAACACCTAGTCGAGAAGGCAACCGTTCAGGCAAACCTGCACGAAGCTCGGATCGTAACCTGTCGGCAAGTTCGCTCAAGGACAGCCCAGCGAGGTCATTTCCTGCGTTGCGCTAGTCGCTGCAGAAGAGGCGGGAAACCGCACCCCGACTTCCCCAAGCGTGATGCACGCCTGATCCCGCTGCCCAAGACGCCCAAGGGCCGAGCCAAGTTCAAACAACGCTTCAGGCGCAAATGCGCCTTCGGAGTCGCCGGTAAAGCTGGCCAGGAAAGCACGCGCAGCTTCACGCGTGTCGCCCAGGCCCTCAAGCGCGTGCCCGCGCTTCAGATTGGCTTCAGGCGCCAGTGGGCTGCCCGGGTAAGAGACGTCAAAATTGGCAAATTGATCGGCCGCTGCTTGGAAACTACCTTCAGCCAATGCTTGCGCCGCAGCATCAAAATCCGCCCGTTCACCGATTGCCAGCTCTCCCTGATCAATCGCAACCGGTGCGCTGGGCGAGGTCGGGGCCGCGGTAGCAATCTCGGTGTCCCCTCCAAGGCTCGAGGTCTCTCCTAGCGCGCTCAGGTCACCGCCTTCCAGTTCGACCAGACGGAACTCCAGATCGCCAATGCGGTTGGTGCCGTCGGTGACGATATTCTGCACCCGCTGGTTCAACTGCTCGGTCTGACGGGTCAGGCGCTGCAACTCGGCCTCGATCGCGTCCACACGCTCCAATATCGAACTGCCGGACAGGTTCGGTGCCGGAGAGCCCGTTGTCGAAAACTCGCGCTTCAGACGCTGGATTTCCACATGCAACACAGTCAGTTCTTGCCGGATATCCGCCAGAGTTTGCTGATCTTGCGCTTGCGCCACGCTGGCGGTGGTCAGAACCGCCGCCAGAACCCATCCTGCAACTTTCATCGCCTTACCCCAGTGTTGACCCGGTCAGCACAGTAACCGCACGGCGGTTCTTGGAATAGCATTCCTCGGTGCTGCAAATCTCGATTGGGCGTTCTTTGCCAAAGCTGACCGTAGTCAAGCGATTGCCTGCCACCCCGCGCGAGATCAGATATTCCCGTGCTGCATTCGCCCGGCGTGCGCCCAGTGCGAGGTTATATTCACGGGTGCCTTGTTCATCCGCGTGACCTTCTATGTTCGCCACGAAATCCGGGTTTGCCAGCAACCAATCCGCCTGCCCTTGCAAAACAGTCTGCGCCTGCGGTGTCAGCGTTGATTGATCGACCGCAAACAACACACGATCGCCGACGGTCTGCTGGAAATAGGCAGGTGAGCGCGGATCACTTGGTGACCCAGCCGCCAATCCACCACCATTCGCGCCATTGCCAAAGCCCCCGCCCAAATCGGATGGATCGTTGCTGGTACAGGCAGCCAGAATGCCAAGCGCACCCACTGCTACCACTTTGCCCAATACGTTCATTTCAAGTGCCTCGTTGTTTTATCTGTTTATTGCCGCCTGTGTATCACAGCGCGGGTTTCTTGTGAACTTTTCCGACCGCCCCCGCGATCAATTCTGCAAAGGCCCCCAGGACGGATCGCTGCCACCATCCGGCGTGCGCACCGGGCGCAGGTTCCGGCCCGAAATATCCACCGAATACAAAGTCGCCCGACCGCTCGCCCCTTGGGTTTCGCGGGTAAACATGATCACCCGGCCATTGGGCGACCATGTCGGCCCTTCGTCCAGAAAAGACGAGGTCAGCAGCCGTTCCTCACTGCCATCGGTGCGCATCACGCCGATATGGAACCGGCCTTTGTTCTGCTTGGTAAACGCGATCAGATCGCCGCGCGGAGACCAGACCGGCGTGCCATAACGCCCCTGACCGAAACTGATCCGCGTCGCCTCACCCCCATTTGCGGGCATGATATACAGTTGCGGCGTGCCCGAGCGGTCGCTTTCGAACACGATTTGCGACCCATCTGGCGAATAGCTGGGCGCGGTCTCAATCGCCGGCGTGTTAGTCAAACGCACGCTTTGCCCCGAGGCCAGATCCATCTTCCAAAGATCGGTATTCCCCCCTTGAATCAGCGAATAGACAATCGAGCGTCCATCCGGCGAGAAGCGCGGCGAAAAGCTCATCGTGCCGCCGGGCGTGTTCAGCTCGGTGCGGCGGACACGGTCCACATCCAGCACATAGATGCGCGGCTGGCCGGTTTCATAGCTGGTATAAAGCAACCGGTCGCCCGTCGGCGAAAAGCGCGGGGCCAGCACGATGGCTGCACTGTCGGTCAGGTACTGCACGTTGGCACCATCGTAGTCCATGATCGCCAGACGTTTAAGCCGCTGATTCTTGGGACCGCTTTCCGACACAAAGGCCACTCGGCTGTCGAAGTAACCGCCCTCACCCGTCACGCGACTATAGACCTGATCGGCCACCTTATGCGCCATGCGCCGCCAGCCATCTGTAGTGCCTGCGAACTGCAAGCCGTTACCAAGTTCCTGCCCGGAGAAAACGTCCCAGACCCGGAAGCGGACCGTCAGCCGATTGCCCGAAACATTCACCGCCCCGGTCACAAGTGCCTCGGCATTGATCGCCTTCCAGTCGGCAAATTGCAGCGGAGCTTCAAAGCTGCTGACCCGGCTGATAAACGCATCGGATGAGATTTCGCGGAACAGCCCGGTGCCGGTGAGGTCCGCTGCGACAACCCGCGTGATATCCTGCGCGTACTGAGCCGCAGCGGGACTGTCGGGCACGAAACTGGGCACCGCGAAGGGCAAGGGTTCGATGATACCCTGATCCAGTTCCAAGCGCAGCGGTCCGTTCTGGGCATAAACCGGCGCTGTCAAAAGCGTCAAGCCAAGCAACAGACTGGTCAGAAATCTCATCATTTGATCCGCATCCTCTCGGGATTGAATGTAATCTCAATATCCTGCCAATGCTCATACTTGTCAGCAGGCAGGTCATATCCTCTGGCTCCACAGCGCAAGATAGCACGCCGGGCGGCTTCGTAGGCCTGTCTTGAAGCGCCGGAAGATCCGGCGGAACTCTCGATCAGGCGCAAGCTGCCGCCCACCACATTGCCATCCGGCGTGAGTGAAAACCCGACGACGACCACAGTCTGCAACGCGTCGGTCGACAACGACCCTACATTCCAACACTTGGACACTGCCAAACGCATCGCATCTTTCTCACCGCTGGTCAGTGGCGGGCCCGAGGGTTCGTTGCCCTGCCCCAAAGCTTCAGCCAACGCGTCCTCGATGGCGCTTTCATCCGCAGGCTGGGGTGCAGGCGTCTCGGGCTCGGCTTCAGGCGCTTCCGCCACCTCGGGCTGCGCCGGAGGGGTCGGTCGGTTTGGCCGAACCTGCGGACGCGGAGAACTGCGGGGCGCGTATTCCTTGGCTTCCTCGGCCTCGGTCACGATCTCATCTGTCGCCTCTTCGGGGGCGGTTTGATCCTGCTGTTCCTGCTGAACCTCGGCGCCTTCGTCCAAAGACACAGCGGGTGTTTCGATATCATCCGGTGCGGCCTCGGGCGGAGGCGGCGCGACGGGCTCGGGCGCAACCCTGTCCGCAGGGCGCGGCTGTGCTTCGGGTCCCGGCGGTGTTGGCAAGGCAACTACGTCCGGCTCGGGAGGCTCAAGCGTCGGGGGTTGTTCTATCACAACTGGTTCAGGAGGGGGCTCAACCGCTTCCGGAACCGTATCAGGCTCCGGCTCAGCCGGTTCCGATACCTCTGGCACCGGCTGCTCTTCTTCGACCTGTGCGGGGGGCGTTGCATCTTCGACCGGAGCTTCGGGTTGCTGCAAAGCGGCCGGGGTGGCCACTTCGGGCGCGTCCCGTTGGGCGGTCATTGCCGCAAATTGCTCAGCCGAAATCACAGAGACATCCTGTACGGCCATAGGCAAGGGTTCGGACCGGAACGTGCCGCCGAATAAGGCCCATCCGATCAGACTGACATGGGCAATCGCCGAGATCTTGGTGCCGGTATCCACCGTGCCGCCTCACTCTCCACCTTCGTCAAGCGTCGGGCCGCCGGTGTCAGTCACAAGCCCGACATTGGAAAACCCGCCCGCATTCAACGCACCCATTACCTGCATCACCTGCGCATAAGGGATCGAGCCATCCGCCCGCAAGAACACGCGGTCACTGCTGCGCTCGGACGCGATGGCGCGCAATCTGCCAATCAATTCTTCACGCTGAATGTCAGTAGTCTGGATCTGCACTTGCCCATCAGCGGTCAGCGTCACGGTCAAGGGTTCTTCGTTGTCACCGGGCAATGCGCTTGCCGCGGTCTTGGGCAGATCCACCGGCACCCCGACCGTCAACAAAGGTGCGGCCACCATGAAGATGATCAGCAGCACCAGCATGACGTCCACAAACGGGGTCACGTTAATCTCGGCCATGGGCTGTGCACGACCGCGACGCCGTCCGCGTCTGCGCCCATTCCCGCCCGAGCTTTGCTGAACCGCCGCACCCAACTTAGCTGTCCAACTGGCGCGACAGGATGGTGGCGAACTCGTCGGCAAACGCCTCGTAGCCACCCACGATCCGATCACTGTCCGCGCTGAGTTTGTTGTAGAAAATCACCGCCGGTATCGCGGCTAACAGGCCCAGACCGGTCGCCAGCAAAGCCTCGGCGATACCGGGGGCCACAACCGCCAGATTGGTGTTTTGTTGTTCGGCAATCTCGATAAAGGCGTTCATGATGCCCCAAACAGTTCCGAACAGGCCGATAAAGGGTGCGGTCGAACCTACCGTTGCCAAGACAGGCAAACCCTTTTGCAGAGTCTCAGCCTCTTTCGCGATGGCCACATCCATCGATCGGTCGATCCGGGCCGTTGCGCCGGCGATCAACCCGCCATCTGTACGATGCGAGCGACGCCACTCGATCATACCCGAGGCGAAAATCTTTTCCGAACTGCCGTCAGGCTGTGTGCCGATCTGCTCGAACAACTCATCCAGGGGGTTTCCGGACCAGAACGCCTCATCAAACACCTGCGCCTCGCGCCGGGCGGCCCGATAGTTGATGATTTTCTGAATGATAATACCCCAAGACCAAACCGACGCACCGATCAGCATCAGCATCACCAGTTTGACGATAAAGGTCGCGCGGGCATACAGCCCCCACATGGAGAAGTCGATCTCCTGCGCCAGCGCCAGCGTTTCAGCTTCCATGAACCTGCTCTTTAGTTTTTGCCTGACGGCCGTTTCTTTGGCCTTGTTTTGATGAACGCTAACGCAGTTGGGTATGAAAAGCCAACAGAACCACCCGGGCGGTCAAAATTGTTACATCAATGCGCGAATCTCTGCCGGAAGACGCACCGGTTTGCCCTGCCCATTCATGCAAACTGCCGTGACCGAGGCAGTGAATACCTCGGTTTCCCCTCGCGTCACGCGCTGTGCCATCGTTAATCTGGCACCCGAAAGTGCCGTGATCCAGGTTTCGATCTGCAGTTCATCATCGAATTTGGCTGTGGCCAGGTATTCAGCTTCGATTTTTCGCACGACCCAGACGATGCCAGCATCCCGCATCGCGTTCTGGTCGTTACCAATATTGCGTACATAGTCTGACCGGGCACGTTCGATGTATTTCAGATAGTTCGCGTGGTAGACCACGCCGCCCATATCGGTGTCTTCATAATAAACCCGGATCGGGAAAATGTGCTTTTTCAACGCGTCTGAATCTTGGGTCATGATCTGAATTCCGGCCACATAAGGACTTCTGAACAAACGGGGCATCCCCCACTCCAAACAGATGCATGTCCGCCGTGCCACCTGCAATCCCCAAGACCTGTTAATTTTCGTGATCAGGTACAGATGCTCGTATTCCAACGCTCCTCCCGATACACTCTCACTCAAGAAACCGACATTGCATAGGGGGCAACGTGGCAGGTAAAGGCCGAGAAAACAGGGCGCTACCGATTTTTCAGGGCATTCTGCCGCTGAACCTGCCCAGACTGCCGGCCGAGGTTCTGGCAGGGCTGACTTTTGCCTGCCTCGCGATCCCTGAGGTGATGGGATACACCAAAATCGCAGGCACTCCGATCGTGACTGGCCTGTACACTATCCTTATACCGATGGCGCTGTTCGCAATCTTCGGATCTTCGCGGCATTTGGTCGTGGGCGCAGATTCAGCGACGGCGGCAATTACGGCTTCGGCGCTGGCGGGCATGGCGGTTTCGGGATCCAACGAATATCTGGCCCTTGCCTCACTCCTGGCGTTGATGGCCGGGGTATTGCTGATAGTTGCCCGAGTTATCGGCTTAGGTTTTCTTGCGGATTTCTTGTCCAGAACGGTGCTTGTTGGATTCCTTACCGGCGTCGGTATCCAGGTCGCGTGCGGTGAACTCCCCGGCTTATTGGGGATCGAGACTTCCGGACATGGCACAATCGCAAAGCTGGCAGATGCCGTGCAACAGATTGATCAGATCAGTTCCGGTACGCTACTGGTATCCGCTGCTGTTTTAGTCATCGTCGTCGGCTGCAAACGCTTGTCGAACAAAATTCCGGGGCCTTTGATCGCCATTATCGGCGTCATCCTGTGCAGTTGGGCGTTCCAACTCAGCGCATCAGGAATTGCAGTGCTTGGCCCTGTTCCCAGCGGTTTGCCCTCCTTGTCCATTCCAAATGTCGACTGGAGCTGGAACCTGTTCAAACAATTGCTGCCGACGGCCATTTCGATCTTTGTTGTCATCCTGGCACAAAGCGCAGCAACCTCGCGCGCGTACGCTGCCCGGTATGAAGAGCGCTTCAACGAAAACACTGATTTGATCGGGTTGAGTCTGGCCAATATTGGCGCTGCGTTCAGCGGGACTTTTGTGGTTAACGGCAGCCCCACAAAAACCGAAATGGTCGCAAGCGCGGGTGGTCGCAGTCAGATTGCGCAGCTGACCACCGTGCTGATCGTGCTTATTGTCATTCTGTTCCTGACCGGTCCACTGGCGTATCTGCCTAACGCCGCCCTGTCTGCAATCGTGTTTCTGATCGGACTCAAACTGATCGACGTAAAGGGTCTGATTGCGATCTATCGCCAGGCACGGTCCGAATTCTGGATCGCAGTGGCAACCGCTGCAGTTGTGGTGCTAGTTGGAGTCGAACAAGGGATCATTCTGGCGATGGCCCTATCCCTGATCGACCATACGCGACGCGGCTATCACCCCAGAAACACCGTGTTCGTGCGCAATGAAACAGGCGAAGGCTGGCGCGCCAAATCCATCGAGCGCCCCAACCAGTTTGACCCCGGACTGGTGATCTATCGTTTTTCCCACAGCCTGTATTATGCCAACACGCAACGGCTTGCAGATGAGATCCGGGCGATCACGTCGGACCCACAAAACGATATACGCTGGTTCTGCCTTGAAGCATCGGCCGTAGATGACGTGGACTTCTCCGCCGGTTTCACGTTGCGCGACATGGACCGGGTGCTGGACGCACAGGGCATTCGGTTGGTGTTCTTGCTTGTCTCACCAAAGGTGCGCGCGGAACTGGACAGGTACGGCGTCACCGATCTGGTGGGAGAGGAAGCCTTTTTCACCGACGAGACCGCATTGCTGTCAGCGTTCCACAGCAAAATCCCCTGAGGTTCGACCTAGTGGCTTGCTTGCAGACGCGCGAACAATCGTAAAGCATGTGCAGAATCTTGCGTTGCCCCTGGCAACACGGGGTCGTAAGCGGCCCGGATCAACGCGGCGACATCGGGGCGCAACACTGTTGTTTCACCAGCCACAGCCAACGGTGATTGCGCCCGAAAAGCGGTGTCAGACCAAAGCAGTATTGTCTGCACCACCTGGCTAAGCGCCAGGGTTTCAGCCGGAACTTTCGACAGCTCATTGTCCATGCGCAGAAAGACAAACGCCGCCCGAATTGCACCATCCTCTTCGAACCGGAAAACGCGGTATTGATTGGCATCTGCCGAGATCAGTCGATCCACCAAAGGCGCAAGGTCGGGGATGAGGCGGTCCAGATCGGGAACCTCCAGCAACTCCTTCCAGTCGCGGAAAAAGAAGACCATGCAGTTTGCGCCCAACTCGGGGTCGGTTTCGGCCATCTTGTGCCCGGCCAAGGTTACAACCGCCTCAAACGCGCCTTTGACGGTGGCGAGCGTATCGTCCTGCACCCCAAAAACGATCGGGACGATTGGGCGCCCCCAGCGGGCGAACAGGAACTCTCCGCTTTCGCGGGTGAACAGTGTTTGTATGTCTTCAGGGGTCACACGCAATCCTCGACACTGGGTGGTTGCCATGGCGCACCCATAAAAGTTCTGGTCTCAGGCTTCAACCAAACAGATCGCTTTGCCCCTTGGGCGCGGCCATACCCAAATGCGTCCACGCCTTTTGCGCCAGCATCCGCCCGCGCGGTGTGCGCTGGATCAGCCCTTGTTGCAGCAAATAGGGCTCGATCACCTCTTCCAGCGAGTCCCGACTTTCCGACAGCGCCGCCGAGAGCGTTTCGATCCCCACCGGTCCCCCAGCGTAATTTTCGGCAATTAGCTTGAGATAGCGCCGATCCGCACCGTCCAGCCCCAGATTGTCCACGCCCAAACGGGTCAGCGCGCCGTCGGCCAGTTCCTGCGTGATCCGCCCGTCGCCTTCGACGATGGCGAAGTCCACCACCCGACGCAGCAACCGCCCCGCGATGCGCGGCGTGCCGCGCGACCGGCGCGCGATTTCACGCGCGCCTGCGTCATCTGCTGGGGCGCCCAGCTTGCGAGCATTACGGGTGACAATCTCGTGCAGTTCATCGACCGTGTAGAATTGCAGCCTTGTCGGGATGCCAAAGCGGTCACGCAAGGGCGTGGTCAGCAGACCCATTCGCGTGGTCGCTCCGACCAGAGTAAAGGGCTGCAACTCAATCCGAACGGTCCGAGCGGCGGGGCCTTCACCGATCACCAGATCCAGCTCAAAATCCTCCATCGCCGGGTACAGAACCTCTTCGACGGCGGGATTCAGGCGGTGGATTTCGTCGATAAATAGAACGTCGCGTGACTCCAGATTGGTCAGGATCGCCGCCAGATCACCCGCCTTGGCCAGCACCGGGCCAGAGGTCATGCGGAAATTCACCCCCAGCTCGCGCGCCATGATCTGTGCCAGCGTCGTCTTGCCAAGGCCCGGAGGGCCATGAAACAGCGTATGGTCCATCGCCTCGCCCCGCTGACGGGCCGATTGGATGAAGATGCGCAGATTGGCGCGTGCTTCAGCCTGACCGATGAATTCATCCAATCCCTGAGGACGCAGGGCGCGATCGTTGTCCTCGGGCAAAGGGTCAGGGCGCAGGGTTGGATCGGCGTCAGTCATTCATTCAGCCTTTCGGAGCCAGCAGTTTCAACGCCGCCCGGATCAACTCGGCCTCGCCCACATCCGGCAGGCTGGCGGCCGCTTCGGCCACGGCCGAGGCCGCCTCGGACGGGCCGTACCCCAGATTGGACAGCGCCGACAATGCACCCGCCGAGGCCGCCGCATTGCCCGAGGCTGGTTTCGCCGCGCGTTTCGGCGCAGGCGTGGGCTCAACCAATTCGACCGTTTCCAGCGCAGGGCCATCCATCGCTTCGGTCACAGTGCCGCCCATGGCCATCACACCCGGCGCTTTGTCTTTCAGATCCAGAACGATGCGCTGCGCCGTCTTCGGCCCCACGCCCTTGGCCGCCTTGACCGCGCCCCAATCGCCCAAGGCAATCGCGCGGCTGACGCCATCCGGGCCTAGCGCCGATAAGATTGCCAAAGACACTTTAGCCCCCACGCCCTGAACGGAACACAGCAGCCGATGCCATTCCTTTTCGACCAAAGACAAGAACCCATACAATTGCATCAGGTCTTCGCGCACGACCATGTCCGTATAGATCGAGACCGCCTCACCCACACCCGGCAAGGCCGCCATGGTCCGGTCCGAGCAATAGACGATGTACCCAACCCCGCGCACGTCGATCAGGATGTGATCTGCCGCGCGGTAATCCAGCCTCCCTGTGAGTTTTCCGATCATGCCCGCACCTCTTTCATCCGCGCCTGCGGCGCTGTGCCGTAATAGGAATGACAGATCGCAATCGCTAGCGCATCTGCCGCATCCGCGCCTTTGGGCTGACACCCGGGCAGCTGCAGCTTTACCATGTGCAAGACCTGCTCTTTCTCGGCGTGCCCGACACCTACCACCGTTTTCTTAACCCGGTTCGGCGCGTATTCCCCTACTGGCAACCCCGCCTGCGCCAGAGTAAGCAGGGCAACCCCGCGCGCCTGACCCAGTTTCAGCGTTCCAGCGCCATCCTTGTTCACGAAAGTCTGCTCGATCGCGGCTTGATCGGGTGCGTGTTCGGCGATCACCTCGACAATCTGGTTGTGCAGAGACAACAGCCGCTCACCCAAATCATCCCCATCCGATTTGCACAGCCCGTTGGCCACATGGCTCAGGCGGCTGCCATGCGATTCGATGACGCCCCATCCCAGGGTTCGTAGCCCCGGATCAATGCCCAAAATCCGCATGTTGTGCCCCAGCCTGCTCGGGTTTTTGTGATCTTTCTTACGGGTTAGCACGAAGCGTGAACATTTTCCAAGCGAATTGACGGGCGGGCTAAAAACGACAGACTTGTTTCGCCACCGACAAATCAGTCAATTTACGACAGCGGAAAGCCTGTTTTCGACATGTTTTATGACCGTAAAATGGCCATAATATTAAGGGGTTTTCACAAATTCCGAGACTTGCAAAAAACGCATAGGACACATGCGTTTTCATCACTTGCAGTGTCAGAACGACATCCCTAAATGCCCGTCAAATCGAATGACACTCATGGAACTCTAACCAGAAGGAAACAGGATATGGCTGCACTGGATACCACCCGCGCCACCACTGGCTCATTCGGCCCTGCTGGCCGTATCGGCGGAATTTTTGCATCGGCCGCAAACGCCGTTATCGAATGGAATGACGCCCGCATGACCCGTAATGCGCTGAGCGGTCTGACAGATCGCGAACTGGAAGATATCGGTCTGTGCCGGGGCGACATCGACGTCGTGGCAGAAGGCCGCCGGTAGGGATTAGCATACCCCCACCACTCACAAGCCCCTTTCTCCCTCGGGGGCAAAGAAGAACGCCGCGCATTCATCTATGCGCGGCGTTTTTCGTCAGAGCAGACGAAACTCAGGGCAAATATTTGGCGACCTGAGTTGAGAGAAACGAAGAAAGCGGATCAATCTGCATGATCCACGCACCAGCTTTTTCGACCTGAGTGCCTTCGGCAAGGCTGTCCACGCGATACTGATACCCGCCAGAACCTAAGCTCGTAAGCAAGAAAGTTTTGAATGCGACAAAGCCCAAAAAAGCCATCACAAGAACTTTGAACGGCACAGCCGACTGAACACGCTGCGGCCTCATAACGACAAGACCATCTTTGCGCATCGTCGCGCGATAGCCTCGGCTGAGTTTTGCGTGCTTTTTGTTCAGGCGATGAATGCGCTGATCAAATTCCAGTTGTTTTCCAGTCATGGCAGCCTCCACAAACCGCCCCCGATATCCATGCTTGAACGGTAAAAAGAGATTGCGCCAAAAAAGTGGCAGGAATCCACAAAACTCCTGTAAATGGCCCGAATTTAGCCCTGTTTGCTTAAGATTAGCGTCGTCCACTCGCCAATCTGGGATCTTTGGGTGAGATTGAACTCGTTTTGAGAATAAACCGAGACCACATCATCGGCCTGTTCGTTCAGAATTCCAGATAGAATCGCATACCCGCCAGCGTTCAGATTCGCCCCGATCTCGGGTGCCAACGCGACTAGAGGGCCTTTCAGGATGTTGGCAAAAATCAGATCGTAGGGCGCATGCGCTTTCAGGTCGGGATGGTCGAACCCCGCCGCCTCGACACACTGCACCTGTCCGGCCATGCCATTGGCTTTCAAGTTCGCCTCGGCCACATCGACGGCCACCTGGTCAATATCGCTGGCGATGATATCACCCCGCCATACCCGCGCTGCGGCCATGGCCAGAACAGCGGTGCCGCAGCCGATATCGGCCACCTTCGTCGCCTCGACCCCCTCATTCAGCAGATGATCCAGCGCCTTGAGGCACCCCAGCGTCGTCCCGTGGTGCCCGGTGCCAAAAGCCATCGCGGCCTCGATCAGCAAAGGGATGCGGCCTTCGGGCAGTTTGTCCGCGTCGTGGCTGCCATAGACAAAGAACCGCCCGGCCTCGACCGGGGCGAGTTCGCGGCGCACATGAGCGACCCAATCGGTTTCGGGCAGTTCCGAGACAACAAAGGGCTTGGCCTCGAATGCGGCGGCCAGAACGGCCAGCGCGGTTTCATCCGGGGTTTCGGTGAAATAGCCACCAACTTCCCACAGGCCCGAGCCATCCTCGACCTCGAACACACCAACGCCGGTGGGTTCCGGTTCCAGACGCTCCATTGCTTCGCCCAAGCCTTCGGCGGCTTTCTTGCCCATCAGAGTGGTCAGCGCGGTGAATGTGGGCATGGGGGCCTCCTGTTTGGGTTTCCCCTGCGCCTAGGCCGCCGGGCAGGCAAGGTCAAGCGCTGGCTTATTCCGCAGGGGCCGGGGCGTATTTTGACAGGATGGTTTCATTGCCCGGCTCGGGGTGGCGCGGGATCAGCAACGACAAGGCCAGCGAGATCATCGCCATCGCTGCCGCCAGCGTAAACACCGCGCCGGGCGAGACCACCCACAGCAAACCCAGCAACGCAGGCAAGAATACAGCGGCAATGTGGTTGATCGTGAACGCCACGGCTGCGGTTGGTGCGATATCGGCAGGGTCGGCGATTTTCTGGAAATAGGTTTTCAGCGCCAATGCCAGCGCGAACAGCACGTGGTCGATCACGTAAAGGATCGCGGCCAGCACCACGCCCCAGCCAAACCAATAGATGCCGCCATAGGCCGCGAACACGATGGCCAGACCGGCATATTCAAAGATCAGCGTGCGGCGCTCGCCGAACACGGACACGGCTTTGCCCAGCATCGGAGCGGCGGCCATGTTGATCACCAGATTGATCAGATACAGGCTGGTCAGCTCATGCACCTCGAACCCAAATTTCTCGACCATCATGAAGCCTGCGAAGACGACAAAGATCTGCCGCCGGGCACCGGCCATGAATTGCAGGGCGTAATACAGCCAATAGCGTTTGCGCAGGATCAGTTTCTTGGTCTGCGGCGTCGGCGCATCGAATTGCGGGTAAGCCAGCAGGCAGAACAGCGCCAACAGGGCCGTCACGCCGCCTGCCGCCATGAACACGAGGTTATAGGACAGATCGAACCGGTCCCATGTCAGCACGATCAAACCGTAAACCACTGCCGTCGCCGCTGAACCCATGGCCACCAGCCAGCCCAACACCTGCGGTGCGCGATCCTTGGGCAACCATTGCAGCTGCAGCGACTGGTTTACCGTCTCGTAATAGTGAAACCCGATCGAGCTGAACAAGGTCACAAACAGCAGCCCGCCAAGGCTGGGGAACCACGCCGTGATCGCCGTCGCAACGCCCAGCATCATTAGCGAGATCATCGCCAGCACTTGCTCGCGGATAAAGATGATCACCGCAATCACACCAACGGCCAGAAAGCCCGGAATTTCGCGAACGGTGTGCAGCAGACCAATATCCGCTCCGTCGAAATTCGCCACTTCGATGACGAAATTGTTCAGCAGCGCGCTCCACGCGTTGAACGCAATGGGCATCATCAACGCCATCATGAACAAGAGCGTTATGGGACGGCGCCAGAACGGAAGGCTCTGCGCATCAGAGAGCGGCATGGGTTTCAGCATGACACCGCTCTACGCTCATTTTTTCGGTTTGGCGAGGGGGCAGACGCACAGGCGGTCTGCACCGGTGCAGAGCTCAGTAAAAACTCTGCGGGTCGATATCGACGGTCAGGCGGATATCGCCCTTCAGACGCAGGGGCGCAATCCAGCGGGCGATAGCATCCTGAATCGGCGCGCCTTTGGGGGCTTTGACCAGCAGGCGTACACGGTGCCGCCCGCGTATTCGTGCTATTGGCGCGGGCGCAGGTCCGAAGACTTGGGCATCTATGGCGCGTAGCGGCGCATCGTTGCGTGCCATCGCGTTGCCGATGTCGAAAACCGGACCGACCTCGGGCCCGGACAGCACGATCCCGGCCATGCGCCCATAGGGCGGGACGCCTGCGGCCTGACGCCCGGCGGCCTCGGCCTTCCAGAACCCTTCTTCATCGCCTGACAGAATGGCGCGGATCACCGGGTGTTCAGGTTGAAACGTCTGCAACAGCGCCTGCCCCGGCTTATCCGCCCGTCCCGCCCGGCCTGCAACCTGCCGCATAAGCTGGAATGTGCGCTCCGCTGCCCGCAGGTCGGCCCCGTGCAGCGACAGGTCGGCATCAATCACTCCTACCAAAGTCAGCTTTGGAAAGTTGTGCCCCTTGGCCACCAGCTGCGTACCGATGACAATATCCGCGTCGCCCTCGGCAATTTCTTCGATCTTGGCCTTCAAAGCGCGGGCCGAGCCGAACAGATCGGAACTCAGCATTGCGATCTTGGCCTCGGGGAAGGTCGCCTCCGCCTCTTCGGCCAGCCGTTCGATCCCGGGGCCGACCGGGGCCAGCTTGCCTTCGACCCCGCAGGACGGGCAGGTGTCGGGCATCGGCTTGGTCTCACCGCATTGGTGGCACATCAGGCGTTTCAGGAACCGGTGCTCAACCATCCGCGCGTCGCAATGATCACAGGCGATCTGTTCACCGCACGCCCGGCAAAGCGTCACCGGCGCATAGCCACGGCGGTTGATGAAAAGCAGTGACTGTTCCCTGCGTTCGATCCGTTGCCGCACTGCCTGCCGCAGCGACGGCGAAATCCACGTCCCCGGCTGCATCTGCTCGGTCCGCATGTCGATGGGCTTCATCTCCGGCAGCACTGCCGCCCCAAAGCGCGAGGTCAGGTCCAGCCGCTCATATTTTCCGGCCTCGGCATTGGCCCAGCTTTCCAGCGATGGCGTCGCGCTGGCCAGAATCACGCGTCCCCCGCAGATCGAGGCCCGCAGCACCGCCATATCCCGCGCGCTGTAGTGCACCCCGTCTTCCTGTTTATAAGAGGTGTCGTGTTCCTCATCGACCACCACCAGCCCCAGATCGCGAAACGGAAGAAACAGCGCCGAACGCGCACCGACCACCAGTTGCGCTTCCCCCTGCCCGACCATGCGCCAGACCCGGCGGCGTTCGGTCATGGTGGCACCCGAGTGCCATTCAGCAGGCCGCGCACCAAACCGCGCCTCGACCCGCGTCAGGAATTCGGCGGTCAGGGCGATCTCGGGCAACAGAACCAGCGCCTGCCGCCCCATGCGCAGGGCTTCGGCGACGGCCTCTAGGTAAACCTCGGTCTTGCCCGAGCCGGTGACGCCCTTCAGTAGTGTCGTGCCATAGTCGCCGGACCGTTGCCCGGCCTGCAAGCGCGCGACAGCGTCGGCCTGATCCCCGGTCAGCGTCTTGCCCGGCAAGTCTGGGTCCAGTCGCGGATAGGGCAAATCACGTGGGCTGTCTTCCTCGCGCACTGCGCCTTGCTTGACCAAGCCCTTGACGACCGAGGACGTCACCCCCGCCTGCTCGGCCAGTTCCTTCAACGTGAACGCCAACCCGCCATAGTCGCGCAGGACCTCAAGCACACGGGTCCGCGCGTCGGTCATACGGTCGGGTTCGGCATCCCCCAAACGATAGATTTTTCGCATCGACGGCGGATCGCCCAACCCCGGCGCGCGGGTTGCCAGCCGCAGCATCGCAGGCATCGGCGTCAGCGTGTAATCGGCCACTTTCCCAAGAAACAGCCGCATCTCTTCCCGCATCGGCGCGACTTCAAGCACCCGGATCACGGATCGCGCCTTGGCCAGATCAAAACCGCCCTGCCCCGGCCCCCAAACCACACCCAGTACCTTGCGCGGGCCCAGCGGCACCTCGACAAACGCGCCCAGAAAACACCCGCCCTCGGGCGCTTTATAGTCCAGCGTCCGGTCCAAGGGCTGTGTGGTCAGCACAGCCACCAGCTCACCCTGGTCGAAATACTCCTGCGCGCTCACCGCATCTCCTCGGGTCGGGGGTTTCAGCATCGGTGTTATTGGGGTAAAGCCATCCGCGACCAAGGCCAACCCATCAAAGGACTGCCCTCATGAAATTCTTCGTAGACACAGCCGAGATCGACGCCATCGCCGAACTGAACGATCTGGGCATGGTGGACGGTGTGACCACCAACCCCTCGCTGATCCTGAAATCAGGTCGTGACATTCTGGAAGTCACCAAAGAGATCTGTGATCTGGTCGACGGCCCCGTATCCGCCGAAGTCGTCGCCACCGAAGCCGACGACATGATCGCCGAAGGCCGCAAGCTGGCCCAGATCGCGCCGAACATCGCCGTGAAAGTTCCGCTGACATGGGCAGGGCTGAAAACCTGTAAAACCCTGTCTGACGAAGGCCAGATGGTCAACGTGACGCTCTGCTTTTCGGCCAATCAGGCGCTGCTCGCCGCCAAGGCAGGTGCGACCTTCATCTCGCCCTTTATCGGACGTCTGGACGATATCAACCTCGACGGCATGGACCTGATCGCCGATATCCGTCAGATTTATGACAATTACGGGTTCGAGACCGAAATTCTAGCCGCATCCATCCGCACCGTGAACCACGTAACAGACAGCGCCCGCATCGGCGCCGACGTGATCACCGCTCCGCCTGCCGTAATCAAGAAACTGGCCGATCACCCGCTGACCGACAAGGGGCTTGAAACCTTCCTGGCCGACTGGGCCAAAACCGGTCAGAAAATCCTCTGATCCTTGACACTGCCGCGCGGTGCCGCAAGGCACCGCGCCCGGCCCAACTGCCAGCCCTGATCACAGATCAGGTTCTTGCAGTTGGGAGAGGCCCCCCGTTGCGCAAAAGCCGGGAAATCCTTCCGCAAGCTCACTTTTCCCAAGGCAAATCGGTCCAGCCGTGCTATAAGGCGGCAAAACATAAAAAAGACCGGACGGGACATGAGCAGCAATACCAAACTCAAGGACACTCTCCGCGAGGCGATTCTGGCCGAGCCTGACGCAGTTCTCGACGACAAGGACCTGATGCAGGCGCTTGTCGCCGCCAACGAACGGGCGCGCGGAGACAACATCATCGACCTGCGTGGCATCGCCATGCAACGTCTCGAAGCACGACTGGATCGGCTTGAAGACACGCACCGTTCGGTGATCGCCGCCGCTTACGAAAACCTTGCAGGCACCAATCAGGTCCACCGCGCAATCTTGCGCCTGCTGGAGCCCACAGGGTTCGAAGACTTCCTGCGCACGCTCGGTACGGATGTGGCCGAGATATTGCGCGTTGATCGCATCACTCTGGTGCTGGAAACCACTGCCCTGCAGCAAGACCCGGCTATCGAGAAACTGGGCGGTGCATTGGCCGTTGTCGAACCCGGTTTTGTCGACAACTACCTGACATTCGACCGCAGCGGCCCCGCACGTGAGGTCGTGTTACGTGAAGTCATTCATCCCACCCACCGCATATTCGGCGAGCAAGCCGACCACCTGCGCTCTGAGGCGTGCATGAGACTGGATCTTGGCGAGGGTCGCCTGCCGGGCATGATTATCATGAGCGCGAAGGACCCCAACCATTTCACTCCGCAACTGGGAACAGATCTGCTGACCTTTTTCGCCGGCGTGTTCGAACGTTCAATGCGCAACTGGCTGTCATGAGCCTGATCTCTCCGGCCTGCCGCGACGCGTTGCAGCATTGGCTTGAGGGACTTGTGGCCCTGTCCGGGCGCTCGGAAAATACGCAGGCCGCCTATCGCAGCGACGTGGCCGAATTCTTGTCGTTCATGACTCTGCACCACAGCGAACGCCAGGGGCTGGCCGCTTTGGCGCGAATTACAGTATCCGACATGCGCGCCTGGATGGCCGATCAGCGCAGTTCCGGCGTCGGCGCAAGGTCCTTGGCGCGCAAGCTATCTGCAGTTAAAACCTTTTATCGCTGGCTGGCGGAACGGGAAGGGTTCGAGCCGACAGCCGTTTTGTCAACGCGTGCCCCCAAATTCACCCAAAAGCTACCCCGCCCCGTGGCCGAAGACGCCGCCCGCGCCTTGATAGAAACAGTCGAGCTGCAATCGACCAGCGATTGGATTTCGGCCCGCGATGCGGCCGTAGTCACCTTGCTTTATGGCTGCGGCCTACGGATTTCCGAAGCCCTTTCCCTGACTGGTGCCGACGCTCCTCTACCCCAATCGCTGCGAATCGTCGGCAAAGGCAACAAAGAACGGATCGTGCCGGTCTTGCCTGCCGCACGGGCGGCCGTCGATCGTTACGCGACCCTGTGTCCGCATCCGCTGGCCAAAGACAAACCTCTGTTTCGCGGTGTGCGGGGTGGGGCGCTGAACCCTCGCGCCATTCAGGCGGTTATGGCAAAAGCCCGTCAGCAACTTGGGCTACCGGCCACGGCGACCCCGCACGCCATGCGGCACAGCTTTGCAACCCACCTTTTGTCCGCTGGAGGGGACCTGCGCGCGATACAAGAATTGCTGGGTCATGCCTCACTTTCAACCACACAGGCCTATACCGCCGTCGACACAACCCGCCTGATGGAGGTGTACGACCGCACCCATCCCAAGGCATGACGCAATGCATTTTCGCATGTCCCGGCTTTTTGCTTTGCATCTTGGGCACGCTTCGTACATGACACGCGAATGACACTCAGATTCAAAGCTCTATCCGTTCATCTTTTCACTGCAACCGGTGCAGTTTTTGCCATGCTCGCCATGCTGGCCGCCGTCGAGGAAAAGTGGAGCCTGATGTATCTGTGGCTGGTTGTGTCTTTCATCGTGGATGGAATCGACGGCCCTTTGGCGCGGCATTACCACGTCAAGCACAATGCGCCTGAATTCGATGGTGTTCTGCTGGATCTGATCATCGATTACCTGACATATGTTTTCATCCCCGCCTTCGCCCTGTTTAAATCCGGACTGATGGACGGTTGGACCGGGTGGTTCGCCATCATCGTCATCACCTTTGCCAGCGCCATGTATTTCGCGGATACGCGGATGAAGACCAAGGATAACTCGTTCTCCGGCTTTCCCGGCTGCTGGAATATGTTCGTCATCGTGATCTTCGCGCTCGAGCCGAATTTCTGGGTGATCCTGCTGCTGGTCTCGCTGCTGTCGCTGGCGATGTTCCTGCCGCTGAAATTCGTCCACCCGGTCCGCACCGAGCGCTGGCGCAATTTGACCCTCCCGATGGCGCTTGCCTGGACCTTCTTCGCAGGCTGGGCCGCCTGGGTCGATTTCCACCCCGAAAGCTGGGCACACTGGGGGCTCGTGATCACCAGCCTCTACCTGGTGTTTGCAGGGATCGCCCAGCAGGTGATCCCCCAGCGCAAGAGTTAAAGAACCTCCTGCACCTCGAACTCGGTGCCATTATGGGTGAAAACGTCGCCTTCTTGCAGCCCCGTCATCGTAAGATAAATCGGGCTTTGGGTTGAGATGCCCATATAGGTCTTGCCCTCAACCTCGAACCGCGTGGTCGATACACAGACGACAAAGCGCCGATTGTTGAACTTGACCACGGCTCCGGGCTTGACTGTATCAGTCACACTGAAATCGGTGTTCTCGATCACGTCGATCTTGGCGTGATGCGCCTGAACCGGCGCATCAAACGCCGCCGCCAGATCCGCACTTTCCCGAGAGGCCGCAATGTCGTCCTTGTCATGTCCTTCGCGATCATCCAGCTGCGACTCTTTCATGAACGCATCGTAATGGGCCTGAGCGGTTGCCAGTTCCTGTTCTTCCAACGACATCAGGCGGTCAATAATGGCCTTCTTACGAGCGGCAGGGTCTGTATGAGCTGTCATGATCTTTGATCCCTTGAGTTCTCAATATGAGATAAATTGAGCTTCAAGCAACGGGATTGCAACAGAAATCCGCTCCTCAGATCAGCAAACCCGCCGCCCGTTCGTGTCGCAGTAAGGCGACCTTGGTCTCCACACCGCCCTCGCCCGAGAACCCGCCCAGCCCGTTTGCCGCCAACACCCGATGGCACGGGATGATAACGGGAATTGGATTGGCTCCGCAGGCTTGTCCTACGGGTTGCGGCGGCTGGCCCAGCTCTTTGGCGATCTCGCCATAGGTCCGCGTTTCACCCAGCGGAATGGCAAACATCAGGTCGCAAACCTGCCGCTGAAACTTCGATCCGGCGATGTGGTATGGCAGATCAAACCGGTCCAACTGCCCCCGGTCATAGGCCCGCAATTGCGCCGCAGCCTCACGCAACAAAGGCGTGACCGGCCCGTCATCCACCCCGTCCCAAACCAGACGCGTCAGCGCCCCATCGGTTTCCTCAACCCCAAGGCGGCCAAACTGAGTATCAACGGCAATCATCGGCATAGAAAAAGGGTTGCAGATGTTTCGCCAAACCCGCAACCCCAATCAGAGCGATCCGCCCCTTCATCTGGCCATAAATACCTCGGAGCGCGAGGCAGAGCCTCGCAAAACTCCAAAGCCAGAGACGTTACGCCAACGCCTCGTCACAGCGACCGCAGACACCCGCATGGGCATGAAGACCCACATCCGGCAAGATCTTCCAGCACCGCTGACATTTCTCGCCTTCAGCCTTTTCGAACACCACTGCAACGCCCTCGATCTCGGGCACACGGAAAGCCTCTGCCGGAGCAGGATCACCACTGACTGTCAGGCCTGAGGTGATGCACATGTCGTCTACATCAAACGTGGCCAGCAGATCGCGGGTCTCCTGATCCTCGACATACACAATCGGAGCAGCCTCAAGGCTGGACCCGATCACTTTGTCCTGACGCTGGATTTCCAGCGCAGCGGTCACGGCACGGCGCACGCGGCGCACCTTGGCCATGGCGGCCTCAAGCTCGGCATGTCGCCAATCGGCGGGCGTGTCCGGGAAATCTACCAGATGGACGGAACTGTCATCGCCCGGGAACCGCTCCAGCCAGACCTCTTCCATGGTGAAGACCAGAACCGGGGCCAGCCATGTGGTCAGGCGGTGGAAGAGGATATCCAGCACAGTTCGGGCCGAACGGCGACGCAGGTTGTCGCCATCGCAATAGAGCGCATCCTTGCGTACGTCGAAATAGAACGAGGACAAATCGACCGTGGCAAAGGTGAACACGGCGCTGAACACACCCTGGAAATCGAAGGCGGCATAGCCTTTGCGGACCTGTTCATCCAGATCGGCCAGACGGCTCAGCACCCAACGCTCCAGGCGCGGCATGTCTTCGGGCGCAACCCGGTCGGCCTCGGTGAAATCAGCCAGCGAGCCCAGCATGAACCGCATGGTGTTGCGCAGACGGCGATAGCTGTCGGCGGTGCCCTTCAGGATTTCCGGCCCGATCCGCTGGTCGGCGGTATAGTCGGTCTGCGCCACCCACAGACGCAGGATATCAGCGCCGTATTGCTTGATGACCTCTTCGGGCACGATGGTGTTGCCCAGCGATTTGGACATCTTGTTGCCCTTGGCATCCAGCGTAAAGCCATGAGTCACCACGTTGCGATAGGGCGCACGGCCCTTGGTGCCACAAGCCTGCAGCATGGACGAATGGAACCACCCGCGATGCTGGTCGGTGCCTTCCATATAAACGTCGGCGATACCATCCTCGGTCCCGTCCTCGCGGTCGCGCAGAACAAAGGCGTGAGTCGAGCCAGAGTCGAACCAAACGTCCAGCACGTCGAACACCTGATCGTAGTCAACCGGGTTGGCGATGCCGTCTAGCATCTGTTCCTTGAACCCATCGGTGTACCAGATATCCGCACCGTTTTCTTCGAACGCAGCCTTGATGCGCGCGTTCAGATCGGCGTTACGCAGCAGGTAGTCCGCGTCGGTGGGCAGGGCGCCCTTCTTGGTGAAACAGGTCAGAGGAACACCCCAGGCGCGCTGGCGGGACAGAACCCAGTCCGGGCGCGCTTCGATCATGGAATACAGGCGGTTACGGCCGGTCTGCGGGGTCCATTTCACCAATTCATCGATCGAGCGCAGGGCACGTTCGCGGATGGTATCCCCCATCTCACCCATGCCGTCATCCAGCTTACGGTCCACGGACGCAAACCACTGCGGCGTGTTGCGATAGATGATCGGAGCCTTCGAGCGCCAGGAATGCGGATAGCTGTGCTTGATCTTGCCACGCGCCAGCAGCCCGCCGACCTCGGCGAGCTTGTCGATCACGGCCTTGTTGGCGTCACCCTCACCGCCTTTGCGGGACAGAATGTACTTGCCGCCAAAAAACGGCAGATCAGCGCGGAAGCTGCCATCATCCATCACGTTATAGGTGATGACCTGTTCCAGCATCCCAAGATCGCGATAAAGTTCGAATTCCTCCATCCCGTGCGACGGCGCACAGTGGACGAAGCCGGTCCCTTCGGTATCAGTCACGAACTCAGCGGCACGAAAATCGCGGATGTCATCCCATTCGCCATTGCCGCCCTCGGCCCCGGCCAGCGGGTGGGTCAGTTGCACACCTGCCAGGTCATCCGTGGTCACGTCGCGGACACGGGTCCACTGGTCGTCGTTCAAACGGGCACGGCCTAGCACATCAGCGGCCAGATTATCGGCCAGCAGGAACTTGTCACCCACAGCGGCCCAGCATTCCTCGGGCGCTCCGACGACTTCGTAGAGGCCATACGAGATATCCTTGCCGTACACGACCGCCTTGTTCGACGGCATGGTCCATGGAGTCGTCGTCCAGATCACCACAAACGCATCATCCAGATCGCCCGCATTCACAACCTTGAACTTGACCCAGATTGTGAAGCTTTCCTTGTCGTGATACTCGACCTCGGCCTCGGCCAGAGCGGTCTTTTCAACCGGCGACCACATCACGGGTTTCGATCCCTGATAGAGCGTGCCGTTCATCAGGAACTTCATGAACTCATCGGCGATCACGGCCTCGGCGTGGTAGTCCATGGTGATATAGGGATCGGCCCAGTTGCCGGTGATGCCAAGGCGCTTGAACTCGTCGCGCTGGATATCGATCCAGCCCTCGGCGAACTTGCGGCATTCCTGACGAAAATCGACGACGTTCACCTCGTCCTTGTTCTTGCCCTTCTTGCGGTATTGCTCTTCGATCTTCCACTCGATGGGCAAGCCGTGGCAGTCCCAGCCGGGAACATAACGCGCGTCGTGGCCCATCATCTGATGGCTCCGCACGATCATGTCCTTGATGGTTTTATTCAGCGCGTGTCCGATATGCAGGTGGCCGTTCGCATAGGGAGGGCCATCGTGCAAAGTAAAGGGCGTGCGGCCTTCCTTCTCGCGCAGGCGGTCATAGACGCCGATGGTTTCCCAACGCTCCAGCCATGCGGGCTCGCGCTTGGGCAGGCCAGCGCGCATGGGGAAATCGGTTTTGGGCAGGTTCAGCGTGTCTTTGTAATCAGGTGTTTCGGCGCACATTGGGGGCGTCCTTTGGATGATCTGGTCGTGTGGATCGAAGCGGTCGGTGCGAGGTCTCAAACACCTTTGCCCGGCGTCTCAGGATGTCAGAGCGCCGGGGATATAATTCGAATAATGATGGCCATCCGGTCATACATGGCCGCGCTTATAGGACGCCCGCCCTCAATGGTCCAGAGGTTCCGGCGCATGCGGCGAATGGCGCAACTGCGCCCAGCGGTTAAGCCACGCCAGACCCGCCAAAGCCAACCCTAAAGCCAGCAACGAAAACACCCGGATCAGTCCGCCAAGCCCGGCGATATCGATCAGGAACACCTTGGCCACCGCCAGCCCAATCACCGCCAGCCCGGCTTTGCGCATCAGGTCGGATCGGCGCGCCAGCGACTGGTAGAAAACCACCGCCCCGATTACCAGAAGAGCAATGGTGTAAGTGTAAAGCTCGGGCTGGGTCACGCCGTTGCCCTCATACATGCCGGCCGCGCCCTGCCAAACATGACGGATCATCAGCCCTAACCAGACAGCCGTCAATCCACCGCTCAAGCCCCAACTGGCGCGCTTCAGCCACAGCGGAGTCGCATGAATCCTCCAGACCGAGAGCCCAATTGCCAGTGCAGGCAACAAGTAAGCGACCGCAAGCGTGTTCAATAACGGCAGACCCAGAACCGGTGACGCAACTTTGTTAAGCAACGGGTTCGCATCAACCAACGCCTGAACCAATCGGAAAAGACCATGCCCAGCAAAAAACGCCGCAAGCAAATAGCGAGCATAGTTCAGCTTTCCGCCCAGTTCGAACCGCTGAACCTGCGCAAAGGCCAGAAGCAACCAGATTATCGCCAGTAAGCCCAGCCCCCAGTGGCTATTAGTGGCGTTGCCCTCGCCAAAATTCTGCAACCAGCGTTCCAGCAGCAAAGACAGCAATATACCCCCGGTGGCCCAGGTGGCGCTCTCTAGCAATAGAGTTGCAACAGGCCGATTCAGTGAGCGGATCAGCAACCAACCCGACAGGAAACCAAGGGTTGCGACTGCGTAGACCAACGTCATTTCAAGGATCGCGGCGGAACCGGCCCAGTCAAGCCCCGGGTTCAACACCAGCCGCACCGTGACCGTGAAGACACCAGCCCAGATGAACCAGCTCATCGGCGGCAGGTTGAATTTGCGATCCAGCGCGGCGGCCACGACTACCATCGCGACCAGAGCAATGGTCAGCGCCGCAGAACTCAGGACAATGACGCAGGCAAAGGTCAAACAGGATAAAGCCGAGAGCGTCGCCAGCGACGCGCGCATCCGTTGATCTCCGTCAACGCGCGAAAAACGCTCGGCAAAGATAACCATCAACGCACCCAATGCGATACAATGCAGTGCCCACGGGTAGGCTCCGATCACAGTCGCAGGGTGCCAGCCGACCTCAAGAGCGATGGCCAACGCAGGCGCAAAGACCGCAGCTGCGCCAGCCCACCCGGCCGCATATTTGTGCGCATGCATCGAGCGCCAGACCGCAGTGACGGAAATCACCCCACCCACAATGATCAAGACTGTGACCACCCAGGGGTAGTCCGCTTCGGCGGTTGCGGCATAGGTCTCAGCGAAGTGGCGCAGAACGATGCCGTTATCCCAGCCATGCATCAGAACGAACCAGACAAGGCCCAGCGCTGGCAATATCGTCGCATCCTGCAATGCCTCCGCCCGCCTACCCCACAGCATCAATCCAAGCGCCAGCCCCGCCAGCAAGGTAACGCCCAGCCAGAACTCCGCCGGGCTATCAGCCCAATGCACCGAAAGAATCGCGGAACTAACGGCGACCGCGCCAAAGGCAACCCGCGTGGGAAATTCGGGCCATGCATCGCCCGTTTTGCGACTGATGATCTGGCTGATCATCGCGCCCTCATGATCGGGCCAGACACGCCGAATTGGTATGGCAATGGAAATCACGGCCAACGCTGTGGCGCAGATCAGGTAATACGGTTCTGTCAGCGGTGAGGACAGCACCAGCAGCAGGCAAGCGGCATAGGCACCAAACAGAGTCAGGACGGATATCCACGCCCAGCGGCGCACTGTGTCGATCCCCAATCCCAAAACGGCGATCACAAAGAAATAGGCATATAGCCAGCCCGGATCCTTGGACGTGCCGCCAACAACAAAGGGGGCTGCAAAGGCCCCGATCAGACCGACAGCAGCCAGCAAGGGGCCGTGGAACCAGCCAAGGATCAATCCCAACAGGGCAACAACGACCATTGCAATCAACGCGCTTTCGGGGCCGATCAAGTCGTAGAGCTGCCTAGCAGCCAGAATACCTCCGAACAGGGTAACCAGACCGGCGCCCGAGAAAACCGAGGGCAAATATGCGGTGGCCGAGGCTTCATCATCTCCAAACCTGCGGCGGATCACTTCTCCGGCCACGATCAACACCACACCGAAACTCAACGCGGCAATCACACGGGCGGACGGAGGCAACATCCCATTTTCGACACCGTATTGAACCAAGAATATCCCTGCCAACGCCAGTGAAAGGGCGGACACCACATAAAACCAGTTCTCTCGCAACCAGGTCGAAAGCGCGGTAAACCGGTCCTCACGAAACACTACGGCGGCAAGTGGTGTCTGCTCGGCAGCGGGTTGGGGTGTCTGCGCCTTGGACCACGGGGCGGGTTTCAGCGCTTTGTCCGGTTTTTCGGTCGGCTTGCGCGGTTCGGGTCGGGGTGGTGCATCGCTGGTTTTGGAAACATCCCCACCCAGCGCGCGAAGATCCTGCTCTAACTGCTCAACCCGACGGCGCAGGCGGGTGTGACTTACAATCAGAAAAACGATGCCTACCGGGATGGCCAGCACGATCAATCCAACAAGAACAAGCAAGGATTCCAATGGGCTCTCCGGTTGGGTTCACCGTCAGGCTACCCGAGACGCCCGTTGGGCAACAGTCAGAAAATCCGCCAGTTCGCAGGTATAACTCACGGCTAAATGCAGCCAGACGTGAGGCGCGGGATTAACTGCCCGAAGATGATCTGCACCACCGCAATCGCCGGAAACCCGCAATTAAAGTAGTTGCTGGACAGGCAATGAAAGGCCCGAGTTTATTTTTGTTACCTTCAACAACCACCTGCGCCAAGCTGGATCAATCTAGCCCGTCAAGGATGAAACAGCGACCCGACTAGATACGCGATCAAGGCAGCAGCACCACCGATCAACAACGTCTCGCCCCCGGATCGCCACCAAGGTGCCAGCGACCACCGGCTTTTGAGTGCACCGATGGCAAAAAACACGGCCATCGTCATCCAGGCGGAAATGGTAAAAGCCTGATCCACCCCGGCGAGGAAGGGCAACAGCGGCACCATCCCCGCGATCAGGAATGCCCAAAAGGTCGCCATCGCAGCCTTGAGAGGATGAGGGTCGACACTGCCCAGCCCGTATTCCCCTTCGATCATCAGATCGATCCAGTTGTCGCGGTTTGCAGTGATTGCGTCGGTCGCCTCGTCCAGCACCCGCCCCGACAGACCTTTCTGCGCCAAAATCTCGCGCACTTCCTCTCGCTCGCCGTCGGGGTACAGGTGGATATGCCGTTCCTCGATCGCGCGGATGCGGCGAATGTTGTCCAATTCAGCTTTTGTGCCAGAGTAATTGCCCGCCGCCATCGAGAAGCCATCTGCCAAAACATTGGCCAGCCCCAACGCCACGATAATGAACGGAGAAAGGCCAGCCCCAGCAACCCCGGCCACGATCGCAAAGGTGGTCACTGATCCGTCGATGCCCCCATAAACGACATCGCGCAGCACGCCGCGGCCGGGTGGCGCGTTGATACGTTCGGCTATTTCCTGTTGGCTGTGTCCGTGCTCGGTCATGGCTGGCTCCGGGTCTGGTATGCCATCCAGTGGACGTCAGCACCTTGCGGCAGGTCAAGTTTTGGAAAACAACCCCGCCAAGGCCCGCTTGATCATTCCCCTTGTCGAGGGTTTGTGACGGTCAGAGAAGGGCAAAGGCCGACAAACCTCCATTGCGGCCACACCGACACGGGCACTGAGGGCCCCATTGACCAGACCTTCGCCGAATCTTCTGGACAGTTTGCTAAGAACCGAGCCACCCAAAACGGGCTCCAGCAGGTCATCGCCAACCGCGACTGCTCCGGTTGCGACCAGATGAACAAAAACCGCACGGGTCAGCCGCCAACTCCCCAGAAACCCGGCGCGACCGCCATAGATTTCAGCAACGCGCCGGATCATCCGAAGCGACGCAGCCAAAGCGGTGGCGACATCTGCCAACGCCAAAGGCACCAGGGCCGTAACAGTGGCCACCTGACGGGCGGCCGCTTCGACCTCGCGGCTGGCGGCGGCGTCCAATGGGGCAAGCAATTCATCTTCGGCCAAGGTCAGCAGCCCCGAGGCGTCGAACTGTTCCCCCATACGTTCGGTCAGCTTGTCACGACCCCATTTGGTTTCATCCCGACCCTTGTAAAAAGCAATAAGCTTGGTCGTAACCGCGCGTGCCTGTGCCAGATCATCCTCGGCCAGCGCTGTGTCCGCCGCTTGCCTTATCCCTTCAACACGAGACAAACGTGCGATTGCCGCCAATTCACGCAGCGCGATGATCAGGGCGACCAACACCAGCGCTGCAAAAAGCCCCGTCACGACCCATCCCAAAACCGGCGCACGCAGCAAAAGCCCGTTCATAAAGTCCCACGCCGCGATGGACACAACTGCGCCAACAGCAGCTAAGGCAAGCCCCCAGAACCAACGCGCCAGCCGCGAGGGCCTGCGAGCTGCAAGCCGGACCGCGCCCTGCATCGCCTGCCCTTGAGGTTGCCCGATCTCAGGCACCGGAGGCGCCTTCGCCACGTCCACAGTGGGCTCGTCCGCTTCGAGGTCGATCAGCACGGGACCTTTAGCCATTTTCTGCCCCCTCTCGTATCCAGACATATTTAATGTCCGGCAGGTTTTCATCGTTATCGGCCCCATCGCTACGCGCAACTTCGATAAACCCGTTATGTTCGTAGAACCGCCGCGCAGGCAGATTGGCTTGAAACGCGAACAGCGAAAGCTGCGTGCGCCGGGATTTGGCATGGTCCAGCAGGTGTCGTCCGATGCCTTGCCGTCGGGCAGAGGGTTTCAGGTACAAGGAATGGATTTCCGTCCCGTTCAAAGCCAGAAAACCCACCACGCGGGCGTCCAGTTCAGCCACTGTGACCCAATCCTGATCTATCATACGGCCACAGAACGCGATGGTCTCGGCCTGAGTGTGTAGCTCTGGCATCCAGCCGTTCTCGCGCGCGAAACCGTGCAGAATCTCTCCGGTCGCACCGGCATCGGTGCTGCGAGCCGGGCGCAGAGTTGCGATCACAGGCGATCTCCGATCAGAAACTGCGCTGCGCGATCCAGCCTAATATGGGGCGGTCCATCTCCGGGGCGCAGAGTCAATTTGGCGGGGGCGAAGGACATGAAGCCGTATTCGGCGTCAAGCCAACCTTCGGCCCCATTGCGCGCCGCCCCCAACAGTTTCAAAGGGTCATCCGGCAATTCGCCCGGATAAAACGCCGCCTGTTTGCCATCCATCAACGTTCCTCGAACGCAGGGCAATTCTACCCCATCATGCAAACGCATTTCCTCGGTTGTCGCGCGCAATGAGGCCATCGATAAGGCCGTCGTATCCGCCCCGGCAAAGCTGGCCCTGTCGCGGGCGTCACGAATTAGCGCCTCCATGATATGGGTCAGACGTTGATGTTGTTGGTGGTGCAAGTGGTCGGCCTTGGTGGCGGCAAACAGAATACGCTCGACCCGTTTTCCAAGCAGCAAACGGCTTAGCCAAGCGTTTCGGCCGGGACGGAATGCGGACAGGATATCAGCCATCGCGCGGCGCATATCTTCGACCGCTTGCGGACCCTTATGAATCGCGCCCAGCGCATCCACCAGAACGACCTGCCGGTCGATCCGCGCGAAGTGATCCCGAAAGAACGGCTTAACGACCTGCGACTTATATGCCTCGAACCTTCTGGCCATTTCGCGGTGCAGGCTGCGCCGGGGCGCAGGTCGATCAACCGGCAGCGGCGCGAATGTCAACACCGGCGAACCAGCCAGGTCACCGGGCAACAAAAAACGCCCCGGTGTGCAATCATAGAACCCCGCATCACGGGCCGCGTTCAGATACTCTGCAAACGCTTTCGCAAGCGCCTGAGCGGTGGGTTCGTCATGCATGTCCGCCGGATCGGCAGCATTAGCCTGAGTGAGAAAAGTGGCAGCCTGTGGACGCGCGGTAATGCGTTCGAGCGTCTCTGCCGACCAAGCCTCATAGGTTTTGTCCAACAAAGCCAGATCCAGCAGCCATTCACCCGGATAGTCGACAATATCCAGATGCACAGTGCGTGGTCCCTGCAAACCCGACAAAAGCCCGGATGGACGTGCTTTGAAGGACAAGCGCAACTCGGACACGGCGCGGGTGCTGTCTGGCCAGTGTGGCTGAGGCCCGGTCAACGCCGCAAGGTGGTTTTCATAATCGAACCGAGGCACGGTGTCGTCGGGCTGCGGCTGCAGGTAAACCGCATTGATCCGCCCCTCTTGCTGCGCCACCAATCCGGGCATTCGCCCACGGTCCAGCAGGTTTGCCACCAGTGACGTGATAAATACCGTTTTGCCGGACCGCGCCAAACCGGTCACGCCCAGCCGGATCACTGGCTCAAAAAAGGCTTCTGACACGGTATCGCCCACGGACTCGACGCCGCGTACCACACTGTCTGCCAGGGAAGAGATGACCAAACCGTCGCCCCGCTTTTATTGTTTCGCTCAAGATAGGTAGCCACCGCCTGACATGCCAGCGCTTTCCCGCTCTTGCCCGTGGCGGCGCGTCGCGCTACCAGCGGCCCATGCCAAGATACGCGTTGAAAGTCGAATACCAAGGAGAGCCGTTTGCCGGATGGCAGCGGCAAAAGGATCAGCCATCCGTGCAAGGGGCGATCGAAGAGGCCCTGTCGCGCATCCAACCCGGCGCGCATACCATCGCAGCTGCCGGCCGCACCGATGCAGGCGTTCACGCACTGGGACAGGTCGCCCATTGTGATCTGATCAAGGACTGGGATCCGTTCCGTCTATCCGAAGCATTGAATTATCACCTTAAACCCCACCCTGTGGCGATTGTGCAGGCGGCGCAGGTCGATGACGACTGGCACGCCCGGTTTTCGGCGGTCGAACGGCAGTACCTGTTCCGTATCCTGATGCGTCGTGCGCCAGCCACACATGATGCTGGGCAGGTTTGGCAGATCAATCATCGCTTGGACGTGCAGGCGATGCAGGCCGGTGCGGATACGCTGATTGGGCGGCATGATTTTACCACCTTCCGGTCCTCGATCTGTCAGGCGGCCAGCCCGGTCAAAACACTGGATGAATTGCGGGTGGAACAAACCGACGGGTTCTCGGGCCCAGAGGCGCATTTCCACGTTCGCGCCCGCTCTTTTCTGCACAATCAGGTGCGCAGCTTTGTTGGCACTTTAGAAAGGGTCGGCGCAGGCGCTTGGACACCTGAGGATGTGCAAGACGCGCTTGCGGCCCAGAACCGCGCCGCCTGCGGGCCAGTTTGTCCGCCGCAAGGTCTGTACCTGGCGCGGGTTGGATATCCTCAGCCGGTATTCGACTAAATCGCGCGCAGCAGCAGCCCGCTGGCAATAACGGCGATCACCAGACCCGCGACGAGTTCGATCGTTGGCGCCAGAACCTGCGCAAAGCGGGTGGCCGAGGCCGAGGCCAGCAACCCGCCGCGCAAACCAAATGAGGTCCAACCGACCAGTGTTGTCACTGTCGCCGTGCCCAGTGCCATTGCAAAAGCACCGGCGATTCCAACCATCGCGATGCCCATTTGCCACGTCAGGATCAACACAAATAGCGCCCCGGTGCAGGGACGCGCAGCGATGCCCACAATCAGCAGGGCAGCCTCTTTCCAATTCCCGATCTGCGCAACTTCTTCCGCCGTCGGACCGTGCCGATGCCCGCAATCCGAACAAACCTCGTGGTCATGACCGTGATGATGATCGTGGCCGTCATGATGATGATGGTGATGATGCATCTGTGTCCGATCCGCCCGGTACCGCCTGGCGAAACTGCGTAACGCCCGGAACACCAGCCAAAGGCCAATTGCAGCGATGGCGCCATAGCTTACGGGCGCCATGACCTGCTCGGTTGTGCCAACCAAACTGTCCCGCGACATCTGGAACACCAGAACCCCGGCATACACCAGAACCACTGCAGTGACGGCCTGCCCCAAACTGGACAGCACGCTGATCGCGGACAAACGCCAAAAGGCCACCTTGCGCCCCAGCCCGTACCCTCCGATCAAGACTTTGCCGTGACCCGGGCCTACGGCGTGGAAAAATCCGTAAGCGAAACAAACAGTTAAAAGGGTCGCGACAGCTTCGGGTTGTTCCGCGCGGGCGGCGCGCAGGGATCGGGCGATCTGGTTCTGGAACTCGCGCTGTTCGCCAGCGGCCCAGGCAGCAAGGCTGTCAAATCCTCCGCTGCCCCAGAACCACAGCAGCAGGCCAAACGACAGGAGGACAGGGATAATCAGGTACTTGGACATGAAACGCGGATCTCGGTCGCAAAGCTTTCACCAACCAGCGGGATGTCGTTCTCCTCAAGATCATAATTGGCATCAAGGGTCAGCAGGAACGCCCGCATCTGGGCGAGCTGGCCGTCAATATCGGGATCCGTCCGCTCTATCTGGCACGTCAGCTTACTGGACACTGTTACCGGGCGCGTAACCTCATATGCTGTGTAGTAGGTTTCATCGAACGCCTTGGCTGACAAAGCCGCCGCTGCGACCGGTTCGCCCTCAACCGCCCTCAGGTGGGTCGAGACAATGCGGCCGTTATCAGTGGTGGCAGTAGGTTCCATCGGACCCGACAGAGGGATGATCTGGCCATCTGCACGCACCACCAGATCGCCGTTATACCCTTCGATCCACTGCGCGTCGAACCCGGCCAGAAAGGCCTGTTCGCTCTCGCTCAGAATACCGTCGCCATCCTGATCAAGTTTTCTGTCCTCAAGCTCGAAAAGCGAATACAGCTCATCATAAGCCCAGGTTACCCGCACATGTGTCAGATTGCCTGCGTCATCGACGATGAACTCCAGCCCCGTGTCGATGAACACATGGGGATGAGCCAAGACCGGGACCGGCAAGCAAAAGGTGAAAAGGGTCAATATCCAGCGCATGTGAGAAAGATAGGGTTTCGGCCCCGCAGCGACAACGCACTTTTGAGAAAGCACGCAGAATCCGGCCAACTGTTTAATCCGGCGGAAATAAGACAAGCGTTTGCAGCGCCGTCGCGACCGGACCTTCTGTGTCATAAAGTACGGACTGAGACATCCCGATGCCCGAGGGTTGCCAATGGCACAGTGACTCTGACGCCAACCAGTCCGAGACCGGCTCGCGGTGAACTTGCACTGTCAGGTCGGTGTTCATGAACCCCATCTCGGTGGTGGGCGCGTTCCACGAGATACCATTCCCGCAATCTGCCAGCGGACACAGGGCCTGTATCGGCGACTGTGCCTCATCGGCCAAAAGCGGCGGCGTGCGCATCCAAACGGTTTTTGGACCGGCTGCCTGATTTCCGCCTTTGGGATACAGAATGTCCGAATGGTTGGCGAAGCCCGGCAGGTTGTGACGTGTTTCGCCAATCGGAAAGGGACCCGTTACCGCATCATCCAACCGAGGGGGCTGCATCGTCACGTTTGGCACTGGCCCAAGATCACGGCGCACCAGATGCATCGTCGTTGCAACAGCGCAAAGCGTGTCATCCAAATCGTGCACGGTCACCCGCGTTGTCGCCAATGTCTTTGTATGGCGCGTGGTTTCGGCAGCGACTCGCAATCCGGCCAAAGGCAATGGCCGCAATAAATCCACTGTCAGCCGGGTTAACATCTTCTCGGGCCCGACTTCGGTCTCCGCCGCACGCACGACCAACCCACTGACCGGCCCGGCATGACAGTGCACGGCCGACCACGGGCCGCGCGCGGGGTCATTGCCCACAAACGCACCGTCCTGTCGAATGTGGAAATAGGATTGCGCCCTCACGTCCGGATTGGAAAACATGGCCTTGCTCAGACTTTTTCCTGCGTGTGTTTCTTCAGCTCAGCCCGCGCGACCTGACGGCGGTGCACCGCATCGGGCCCATCGGCCAACCGCAACGTCCGCACATGGGTCCAGGCCGTGGCAAGCGGTGTGTCCTGACTGATCCCTTGCGCACCAAACATCTGCACCGCCTCGTCAATCACCTTTAAGGCTACGCGCGGGGCCACAACCTTGATCTGGCTGATCCACGGTGCTGCCGCGCGTGCATCGCCCTGATCCATGTACCACGCAGCCTTGAGGCACAGCAGGCGCGCCATCTCAATCTCCATCCGGCATTCGGCGATGATGTCGAAATTCGCCCCAAGCTGGGCCAGCTTCTTACCGAACGCCTCGCGTTGCAGGGACCGTTTGCACATCTGATCCAGCGCGCTTTCGGCCTGCCCGATGGCGCGCATGCAATGGTGAATACGCCCCGGCCCAAGGCGACCCTGAGCGATTTCGAAGCCACGCCCCTCACCCAACAGTATATTTTCAGCCGGAACGCGCACGTTGGTGAACCGGATATGCATATGCCCATGCGGCGCGTCGTCATGGCCATAGACCTCCATCGGGCGCAGAATTTCGACCCCCGGTGTGTCGGCCGGCACGACGATCATCGACTGCCGCTGGTGTTTAGGCTGCTCTTCCCCGGCGGTTTTGACCATCACGATATAGACCTTGCATCGCGGATCACCGGCCCCCGACGACCACCATTTTTCGCCGTTCAGGACATAGTCATCGCCGTCCCGCACGCAAGACATCGACACATTCGTCGCATCCGACGAGGCCACATCCGGTTCGGTCATCAGATAGGCCGAGCGGATTTCACCTTCGAGCAGCGGTTTCAGCCACTGTTCCTTCATCTTTTCGGTCCCGTAGCGTTCGAAGACCTCCATGTTGCCGGTATCCGGGGCGGAACAATTGAAGACTTCGGCGCCCAATGGGGTCTTGCCCATCTCTTCGGCGAAATAGGCGTATTCCACGGTGGAAAGACCAAACCCTTTGTCGCTGTCTGTCAGCCAGAAATTCCAAAGCCCCGCAGCCTTGGCCTTTGCCTTCAGGCCCTCAAGGATTTCGGCCTGACGTTCTGTATATTGCCAACGATCCCCTTTGCCGATCTCTGCGTGATACTCTGCCTCCAGCGGCATGATCTCATCGCGGATCATGTCTGCCACACGTTGTAACAGTTGAGCGTTCTCATCACGCAGGCCGAATGACATGTTCATGGGTTTTCCTCCTCCGACCCGGAGACCGGGCTTTACCTTTGGCCCGAGAATGACTTAGCTGCCGTCAAGATGTCCAGCTAGGACGGGACGTCAAGTCAATCAAACTGTTCGGGGGAGGTTAAAATGGCATTGTTGATAGAGACAGGTCTGTCCGATTGGATGAGCGACAGCGATATCGCGCGGGATGTTCGGGCACTGAAGCCCGGTCTGGACGTACGCACCCCCGCCACGATCGGAGACCCCAGCGACATTACAATGATCGCATTGGCAGGACTCAGCGATGATCAACTTGCCCGCCTGCCCAATCTGCAGCTTGTGCAAAAACTGGGCGCAGGCGTCGAAACGATTGTCGGCAACCCCAACCTGCCCGACCATGTGCGTGTTACGCGCCTGAAACCTGACGCGCCTGCGCAAGGCATCGCCGAGTGGTTCGTGGCCTATATCCTGCGTCAACAGCGCAACATGCCCTTCCACGAGGCTGCGCAGTACCGATCGGAATGGTCCCCGAAGGCGCCGCTCTATTCGCCAGACACTGTGGTCGGAGTGCTGGGTTTGGGTCATATTGGTGCCCGCAGCGCAAAGATGCTGCGTGCGGTAGGGTTTCAGGTCATGGGCTGGAGTCGCTCACCCAAGCAGATCGACGGTGTCACATGCCTGCATGGCGAGGACGCCCTGCCCGATCTGTTGTCTGCATGTGACCATGTCTGTGCCATTCTGCCATCGACCCCGCAAACGGTCGGCTTGTTCGGACCCGATATGCTGGCGGCCATGAAGCCCGGCAGCCAGTTGCTGAATGCCGGACGCGGAGATTTGATTGACGAGGCCGCGTTGATCACGGCTTTGGATCAGGGAAGGCCCGGTCGTGCCGTTCTGGACGTCACCCGAACCGAACCCTTACCCGCAGACAGCCCTTTGTGGACACATCCGGGTGTAACAATCACCCCGCACGTTTCTGGCTGGCATCTGGGCGACGCTCTGCGCGATGTGGCCGAGAATTTCGAGCGCCTCAACAGTGGCGCGCCCTTGTTGCACGAAGTGGACCGGGCGCGCGGATACTAGCGCTCTTTAAGGCGTGAGAATCCAATTGCCGCCCGCGTCGCGGCAACGTCGCGTTCTGACCTCACGTATCTGATCGGTATTGGCCGGTTCAATCAAGTGCTGCAAATGCACGCAATTGCCGCGGACATCCCGCACGGTGACGGTACCCTTTGCGTCGGTTTCCGTGCTGGCCCACGTAGCTTCTGAACCAACCTGTGGCGTACTGCCCTGAAACAATCCGTCTGCCGCGGCCGTCAGCAGTGTGAAATCGTCCGGGCTCAACCCCGATTCTGCGATGATCCGCGACAATGGCTTGGCCTGCGCAGTAACGCTGAGGCCAATTATCACAGCGCCTGCTGCTGTAAGAGAGAAAAGAGAATTCATGGGGCCTCACAATTCTGAAATGCACTTTCATTCAAGGATAGACATGTGAACCCGCATGGCCAACCCCGAGAGGTTTCAACCTTCAAATATTCCCGAACAAACCTATTGCGATCGCGCCGCTATAAGCGCCTGTCTAATCCCCCCATAGTGCGAGAAACCTGAACCAGAGGCATCAAATGGCACAGCCCACCTATTATGCGCCGTCAGGCGGACATCCCGGACAAGACCAGCTTTTGACTGACCGCGCCATGTTTACTGACGCCTATGCGGTGATCCCCAAAGGGACGATGCGTGACATCGTCACCAGTTACCTGCCTTTTTGGCAGGACACCCGGCTTTGGGTTCTGTCCCGCCCGCTGAGTGGTTTTGCCGAAACATTCTCGCAATATATCATGGAGGTTCAGCCCGGTGGTGGCAGCGACCGCCCCGAAACCGACCCGAACGCACAGGCCGTAGTGTTCGTGGTCGAAGGCTCGGCAACCCTGACGCTGAACGGCAACGTTCATGTGTTGGAGACAGGGGGTTATGCCTATATCCCAGCCGGGTCCGAATGGACCCTGCACAATCGCGGCGAAGATATTGCCCGGTTTCACTGGATCCGCAAAGCTTATGAAGCCGTTCCCGGCCTGCCCGCCCCTGATCCGATCATCACCAATGAACGCGACATCGCCCCAACCCCGATGCCCGGTACCGAGGGGCGTTGGGCCACAACCCGTTTCGCCGATCCGCAAGACCTGCGCCACGACATGCATGTCAACATCGTCACGTTCGAGCCGGGCGGCGTGATCCCGTTTGCCGAAACCCATGTGATGGAACACGGGCTTTACGTGCTTGAAGGTAAAGCCGTCTATCGGCTGAATCAGGACTGGGTCGAGGTCGAAGCCGGCGACTATATGTGGTTGCGCGCTTTCTGCCCGCAAGCCTGTTATGCCGGTGGACCGGGACGGTTTCGTTATCTTCTTTACAAGGATGTGAACCGTCACATGCCCCTAACCCTGTCTAAACGCTGAGTTTCCGGTGGGTTTCTTGGGCTCGGGGCTTCACAGGACCGGTTGAATCTGATGAAATACCCGCAGTTTTTAGCACTGGAGATTGTTCAATGGTACTGCGTGGATCAATGTTGGCGCTGGCCGCCGTCATCGGCCTTACGGCTATTAACGCGACCCCTGTGGTCGCCAAGGAACCGACCAAATCGGTTTCGGTCTTCAGCCGGACCTGGGCGATCACGCAGGTCTCGGATGCTCCGGTCGTGTATCGCGCGACGCGGGACAACAACAACCTCAACCCGTTTGGGCCGCCGCCGCGCCTGCGCACCCTGCAGGCCATCGCAGCGATCCAGCAGGCCACCGGGTGCACTCCCATCCGAGGCAGCATGTACCAGAATATCTCGGGCCAGTTCTTTTCGCAGGTCAGTTGCAACTGACCCCAAGGCGAAACGGGCATTGAGGTCGGCGCAACCCGCTGCCATAGCTTGCGCATGAAACTTGCGATTAACGGATTCGGCCGGATCGGCCGCACGATCCTGCGGCAGCTTCTGGCCATGCCGCAGGACAGTGGTATCCAGCTGGTGCTGATCAACGACATTGCACCGCTGGAAACCTGCACCTACCTGTTCAAATACGACAGCACATTCGGTCCCTATGCGGGCGATGTTAAACACTCTGCTGACGAATTGATCGTCGACGGGATGGCGATACCGCTGACCCACAGTGCGGATCTGTCTCGTGTGGATCTGACCGGCGTCGATGTCCTGATGGACTGCACGGGCGTTGCACGCACATCAGATGTCGCCAGCCAGGGCCTGACGGCGGGTGCGAGGAAAGTGTTGATTTCCGGCCCGTCTCCGGCGACCGAGGTTACCGTTGTACTGGGGGCAAACGAAGACCGGCTGGGCGATGCGCGCATCGTGTCGAACGCCTCGTGCACGACGAACGGTCTGGCGCCTTTGGTCAAGGTTCTGGATGGGATCGGTGGCCTGGTATCGGGCCACATGACGACCATCCACTGTTATACGAACAGCCAGCCAATGGTGGACGCACCACGCGGAGATCTGGCCCGATCCCGCGCGGGCGCACTTTCGATGGTTCCCACCACCACCAGCGCCATGCACCTGATTGACGAGGTTCTGCCCCATCTGGCCGGTCGCGTCTCGGGCGCAGCGGTGCGGGTTCCCACGGCCAGCGTCTCGGCGGTTGATCTGATCGTGACTCTTGAACACCCGGTGTCTGCGGATTTGTTCGAGGCCAACCTGCGTCAGGCCGTTGCGCAATCTCCTGTTCTGGGTTGGACGGACGAGCCCTTGGTGTCGTCCGATTTGCGGACCCGCCCCGAGTCGCTTGTCATCGCAGGCCCAGAGACGCGGCAGATCGGCGAACATCAGGTCCGCGTCTTTGGCTGGTACGACAACGAATGGGGTTTCTCGGCCCGGATGCTGGATGTCGCCCGACTGATGGTTGGCCGCTGATTGGCGACGTCAGCGGGCGACAATTTCATAGGGCGTGTCGAACCAGTGTTCTTCAAGGTTCGCCCCGGCACCGATGCGGTCAACAACCGCGAACAGACCCGGACCATGCAGCGGCGTTAAAACACCATGCCAAGTGCCCCTATGATAGTTTACGACCTGACCGGGTGACGTCAGGAAGGCAACGGGCTGGCAGGGCATTCCATTGGCATTTGGTGCGACCACGACCAGAAACGGTTGATGTGTCATCGGTATAAAGGCTTGGCTGCCTTCGGGATGCCGCTCGACCATATCCAACACATAGGGGAAAGCGCGCGGATTAGCGTTAAACAAGCTGATACCCGCGCGTCCATCAACGAAATCCATCTGGGCACGGTCATGGAAACGGCCGCATTGTCCTTGGTTTATGATTTTGTCTGGCTGACCCGCAACCTCAATAACATCTCCGTACGGCGCAAAGGCTTGAGCGGTCAGCGGACGGGCGACGATCTGCATCATGACGGAAGAACATCCCGCAGCCGAAACTCGGCAATGCGTTCAACCTGACGGCAGGCTTCGCGGAATTCCGTTTCGCGATCCTGCTCAATCCGCCGCTGAAACGCCTGCAGGATCGAGGCTTTGTCGTGATCCCGCACCGCGATGATGAAAGGGAACCCAAACGTCTCGGTGTAACGAGTATTCAGGTCCGTAAACGCCGCGCGCTCGGCGTCTGTCAACGCATCCAACCCGGCTGATGCTTGTTCAGACGTGCTTTCCTGTGTCAGACGTTTCGCCTGCGCCAGTTTGCCGGCCAAATCCGGGTGCGCGGTCAGAACGCTCAGTCTTTCGTGATCCGAGGCAGACCGGAACATTCGCGTCAGCGCATTGTGCAATCCACCCGCAGTGTCATGAGCCCGGCCAAGCTCCAACTCGAACGCGCGCTCGGCAATCCAGGCCGAATGTTCAAAGATGCCGCCATAAGTTCCGACGAATGTTGCGCGGTCCATCTGGGACGGTTTCGGATGGCGGCTCGGCGGGTGATGTGCGGCCCAATGCTGTGCGATTTGCAGGCGGGTCGCGAACCATACGTCCTCAAAACTCTGCGCATAGTCGAGAAACCGTTTCAGCGCCATAACCCGGCCGGGACGCCCGATCAGCCTGCAATGCAGCCCGATTGACAACATCTTGGGCGCGCCCTCTTGGCCTTCGGCATAGAGCGCGTCGAAACTGTCCTTGAGATAGGAATAAAACTGGTCGCCCGCGTTAAAACCCTGTGGGGTGGCAAAGCGCATGTCGTTGCAATCCAAGGTATATGGAACGATCAGCTGATCCCTTTCGCCTGCGTGGATCCAGTAGGGAAGATCATCTGCATAGGTGTCAGCGACATAGTCAAACCCGCCCTCTTCAGCGACCAATCGAACCGTATTCTCGGAACAGCGCCCCGTGTACCAGCCGCGCGGACGATGGCCGACGACTTCGGTATGCAGGCGGATCGCTTCGGTAATCTGGGCGCGTTCCTCTGCTTCGGGCATATCCTTGTGCTCAACCCATTTCAGACCGTGGCTGGCGATCTCCCATCCCGCAGACTTCATTGCAGCAACTTGGTCTGGGGACCGGGCCAGCGCGGTCGCGACACCATAGACCGTAATTGGCAGGTCTTTCATAAGCCGGTGCAACCGCCAGAACCCGGCGCGTGCGCCGTATTCGTAAATCGACTCCATGTTCCAATGCCGCTGACCCGGCCATTGCGCGGCCCCGACGATTTCAGACAGAAAAGCTTCGGAGGCCGCATCGCCGTGAAGTATGTTGTTTTCCCCGCCTTCTTCGTAATTCAGCACGATTTGAACCGCGATCTTGGCACCGTCGGGCCATTGAGCATCGGGCGGTGTCAAACCGTATCCGATCATGTCGCGAGGATAACGAGGGGGCTGCATATGGGTGTCCGTTCTTTTGTTTGTCCTCAGCCATAGCCCAGAAACAGCCGGATGATTATCAAACTAATCCGAACGCAGTTTCCGGTTCTTTTGGCATTTCCATATTTTAGAACTTTGCGCCAGACTGTGGCAAAGCAAATTGCAGATCACAGGAGAATGCCGTGGCAGGCTATCTGACAACGCACGTTCTGGACACCGCGCGCGGCTGTCCGGCCCAAGGGTTGAGCATCACGCTCTACAGCGTAGCGGGTGAGGCGCGCCATATCCTCGCCCAGATGACAACAAACGCTGATGGCCGAACGGATAGTCCCATTTTGCCAAAGGACGCCTTTGCGATCGGTACATACGAATTGGTGTTTGACGCTGGCGATTATCTGCGCACAACGGGGCAATCGGCAGAAGATCCGCTGTTTCTGGACAAGATCCCAATACGTTTCGGCATGTCAGATCCTGATGCGCACTATCACGTACCGCTGCTGCTTTCACCTTTTGGCTATTCGACCTATCGCGGCAGTTAACGCAGGTCCCCTCCCGCCCGTCGATCACCCTGCCGGGTTCCTCCCGTTGGGCCGGGCGCCGCACCTTTCAGGTACGGCGCGGTTTCTCCTGATCTAGGCGTTCCGCAACTCAAGGGCGTTCCCACGCTGCGGCCATGCCGCAGCGCCGGGCCCAACGCTGTGCAGCGCCCGAAGGGCGCGAACAGTGGCGGGAGCCCCAATCAACCCCCTTCGCCCAACGCGTTGACGATCTTACCAATTCTCGCGATCATAAAATCCATAAACAGACGTGCCTTCGGGTCCTGATGGCGCCTATGCGTGTACAGGCAGGCCATTTGCACCGCGACCGGGGGCGTCTCGACCGCAACTGGAACAAGTTGACCTGATTTCAGGTGTTCGGCGACTTCGAACACCGGTTTCATTGCAATACCCTGCCCAGACAAGGCCCAATCCGTCAGAACGTCGCCATCGTCGCATTCGAACCGTCCGGAAACCGCAAACCGCCGAGGACCGTCTTGCGTTTCCAGCAGCCACTGGAACTCGGTCGCGCCCGGAAACCGCAGGTTCAGGCATTCATGTTTGTCCGAAACAAGATCAGCACCGGTGCGCGGCATCCCCCGTCGAGAGACATATTCCGGCGCGGCGCACAGAACACGCGGGCAGTCTGCGATCTTGCGGATACGCAATGTGCTGTCTTCGGGCTGACCAATAAAGAACGCCAGATCCAAGCCTTCAGTCGTCAGGTCAACCGATCGATCCGTTAAACGCAGCCGAACGTCAATCTCGGGGTATTCTGACAGGAAATCAGGCACATGCGGGGCCAACAATCGCCGCCCCACCCCTAACGGAGCAGCAACGAAAAGTGACCCGCGCGGTGCTTCGGTCAGATGCACCACCTGCGCCTCGGCTTCATCCACTGCGTCAAGAACGGCCACTGCGCCTGGATAGAACGCCCGGCCCTGCTCGGTTGGGGAAAGGTTGCGTGTGGTGCGCTGGAACAGGCGCACGCCTAGGTGATCTTCAAGTTGCGATATCCGCGCCGAAGTCACCGCTGGGGAAATACGCAAATCCCGACCAGCTGCAGACATACTGCCTAAATCATAGACGCGGACGAAGGTTCGGATATTGTCGAGATAGGACATCTTATCGTTTTTTTTGATACAGTTTGGCAATATACGGGAATACCGAATAAAAAGCGGTTTGCCTAGTGTGGCCCTAACCAATCGGAGAGACCCCACATGTTCGAATTTGCCGTGTTCTGGGATTGGATGGCATTCGCCGTGCGCTGGTTGCACGTGATCACCGCCATTGCCTGGATCGGATCGTCTTTTTACTTCATCGCACTGGACCTTGGCCTGAACCGCGACATTTCAGGCCCGGCAGATGGTGAGGAGTGGCAGGTACATGGCGGCGGCTTCTATCACATCCAGAAATATCTGGTCGCGCCTGAGCGGATGCCCGATCACCTGACCTGGTTCAAATGGGAAAGCTATGCCACCTGGCTGAGCGGCGCGGCGCTGCTGATGATCGTCTATTGGGTCGGCGGAGAGCTGTATCTGATTGATGCGCAAAAGGCCGATCTGGCGCTGTGGCAGGGCATTGCGATTTCGGCGGCTTCGCTGACTGTGGGTTGGCTGATCTATGACTTTTTATGCAAATCCAAGCTGGGGCAGCGTCCCACCCTGCTGATGGTGCTGTTGTTCGCGCTGCTGGTGGCGATGGGCTGGGCATACAACCAGATTTTCACGGGCCGCGCGATGATGCTGCATCTGGGGGCGTTCACCGCAACGATCATGACAGCGAATGTGTTCTTCATCATCATGCCCAACCAGCGCATCGTGGTCGATGATCTGAAGAATGGCCGAACGCCGGACCCGAAATACGGCAAGATCGCCAAGCTGCGGTCGACGCACAACAACTACCTGACGCTTCCTGTTGTATTTCTGATGCTGTCGAACCATTACCCGCTGGCCTTTGCGACTCAATATAACTGGATCATTGCGTCGTTGGTTTTCCTGATGGGCGTTACCATCCGGCACTATTTCAACACGCGCCACGCACGCGCTGGAAACCCGACGTGGACATGGCTGGCCACAGCGCTGCTTTTCATTGGGATCATGTGGCTGTCGACTGCGCCGATGTACAAACCTGTGGAAGATGCCGAAGCGCAACCCCTTACGCGATATGAACAGAAATTCGCCGCGGCAGAGGGTTTTGAGGAGGCACATGACGTCGTTCTGGGAAGATGCTCTATGTGCCACGCGCGCGAACCGGTCTGGGAGGGTATCCAATGGGCTCCGAAGGGCGTTTTGCTTGAAACCGAAGGCGACATTGCCCGCAACGCCAGGCAAATCTACTTGCAGGCTGGTGTCAGCCACGCCATGCCTCCAGCCAACGTCACTTATATGGAACCCGAAGATCGCGAAGCCATCATTCGCTGGTTCCGCAGTGTGGGGTCCTGATCCAGCGACTCTCTGATCACACAACCCGCTAATTTCTGGTCTGTTTCGATTATTTTTCCCCCTGACCGGCGATGAATGCTCTAACATGAATGTCATGAAGCGCCGCTTCTTCCATGACGGCGAAAACTGATTTCAACTTGGGGCAGTTGAGGCCAATTGATGCAGAAGACCGGACCGCGCGCTTGTGTGAGAACTTGCCTGTTTGGCCTGCTGGCTGCGGTTCTGCCCACTTCGCTAATTGCGCTAGAGACAACTCTGACCGCTCCAGGCGCGCCCAAAGCTCTGATCGAGCGTCTTGAAGAGACCTCATCCGTTGCCACCGCCGAGTCGCGCGGACTGGGCACACCGCTGGAAATTTTATCGGCCGCGTTGTCGGATTATCGGACCATTGTTCAGATTCTATACGACGAGGGGTATTTCAGCCCGGTCGTCAGCATCAAGCTGGACGGTCAGGAAGCGGCCGAACTGAGTTCCCTGAGCGTACCGACGCAGATCAACCGCGCCGCCATCACTGTGCAGACCGGACCTAAGTTCCGGTTTGGTGAAGCGATCGTACAGCCTTTGGCCCCACAGACCGTCCTGCCCGAAGAATTCGCGATCGGCGAACTGGCCACCACCGGGGCGATTCAGCGTGCCGGTTCCGCAGGGGTTCAAGGCTGGCGCAATGCAGGCCATGCCAAAGCCGATATTCAAGGTCAAAGAGTCATCGCCCGACACGCGCAGGCCCAGTTGGACGCTCAGATTGATCTGGCTCCGGGGCCGCGCTTGACGTTCGGGAAAATGATCATCTCGGGCGATACGGATGTGAAACACTCGTCGATCGAAAAGATCGCGGGTTTCCCAGAGGGCGAGGTTTATTCCCCCGAGGACATCCAAAAGGTCGGGACCCGTCTGCGCAGGACCGGAACTTTTAACGTTGTCGCGCTTGAAGAACGCGAGACCCCGAACCCTGATGGCACGCTGGATTTCGACGCCTATTTCGAAGATCTGCCCAAACGCCGCCTGACTTTCGGATTCGAGATCGCCTCTCGGGATGGGATCGATCTGACCGCAACCTGGACCCATCGCAACGTGTTTCGGCGGGCAGAACGGCTGCGGTTCGAAGCAGCGCTGCGCAATATCGGCGGCGCCGAGGATCTGGACGGGCGCATCGGTCTTCGACTGGACCAGCCAGATCGGCTGGGACCAGATGACAACACGTTCTGGAACGCCCTGCTGGAACGCCGCAACACCGACAATTACAACGTTACTATAACATCGCTGGCGTATGGTGCGCGACGTACTTTCTCGGATCGGCTATACGCCGAAGCTTCGGCCGGGTTTCAATGGTCCGACGCGGATGACGCGTTCGGCGACGGGCGCAAGTTCCGATACTTTATTGTCCCCACCCGCACCGAGTGGGATCAGCGCGACAGCAAGGTCAGTGCGACGAAAGGGTTTTATCTGGACGCACAGATCATGCCCTTTCTGGGAATTTCAGAAACTGAGACCGGCATCAGGTTCTTTGCTGACGCGCGCACCTATACCAGCCTGGGAACTGGCGGGCGCATTGTACTTGCTGGGCGGGTGCAAGCGGGTTCAGTCCTGGGGCCGTCACTGAACGCAGTTACCCCAGACTTCCTGTTTTTTTCCGGTGGCGCCGGCACCGTACGTGGGCAACCGTTCGAAAGCCTCGGCATTCCGGTCGGAGACGAAATTGCCGGCGGCAAATCCTTCCTTGGACTCTCCGGAGAAATCAGGGGCAAGATAAACGATGCGATATCGCTGGTCGGGTTCTATGATTACGGCGTGGTGGATTCGTCCTCATTCGTCACCAGCGCCGCAGCGTCCCATTCTGGCGCAGGTCTAGGCGTCAGATACGATTTGGGTGGCTTTGGCCCATTGCGTCTTGACCTCGCCGTTCCCGTTCAGGGCGACACCGGCGATGGGCTGCAGTTCTACATCGGGATCGGACAGGCATTTTGATAAGGCGATATTCATACACAGTCCTGACCGCCACGCTGGTCCTCTATGCCCCTCCTCTGGCCGCGGAGGAAGACAGCGGTGGCAGTATGCTTGAGAATTTCCTGCAAGACACGCTGTCAGGTGACAATCAGAACGTTACGGTCAAGGGTCTGCAAGGCGCACTGAGCGCGCGCGCCACAATAGAGGAAATCACAGTCGCGGATGATGAAGGCGTCTGGTTGACCATCAAGGACGCGCAACTGGACTGGAACCGCCTGGCGCTGATCCGAGGCAGATTCTCGGTTAACGCGTTGACAGCGCAGGAAATCGACATCGCTCGCGCGCCCGGCGCGACAACCGCACCGGACGAACCTGCACCTTCTGCCGAAACTCAGCCATTTCAACTTCCTGAACTGCCCGTTTCCATCGAGATCGGCGAAATTCGTATAGACGAGATTTCCCTGGGTGAGCCGTTGATAGGCGTGGCTGCGGACCTTTCGGTTACCGGCAATCTTTCCCTGGCCGACGGAACGTTGGACACCAATCTCGATATCACCCGGCTGGACCGCGCGGGCGACGAAATCACTCTGACCGCCGGGTTCCAGAACGCCACCAGCGAGATCACCCTTGATCTGAATGTGACCGAAGCATCCGGCGGTCTGATTTCTACCGCCCTGAACATTCCCGACAGCCCACCTATCGGATTATCCGCCAAAGGGTCCGGCCCGCTGACGGATTTCAGCGCCGATATCGGCCTGAGCAGCGACAACCAGCAACGCCTGACCGGTCAGATTCGCCTGCGCGCGGCCACCGAAGGAGCATCAGAAGGCATTGCGTTTACCACCGACCTCAGTGGTGATCTGACCCCATTTCTATCAGCCGATATCGATCCGTTCTTTGGCACCCAGACACGACTTTTCGTAAACGGCCAAACCAAACCCGAAGGGGCGCTGGATGTCTCAGACCTGGAACTGACCACGCAAGCGTTGGACTTGAAGGGCGAGTTGCAACTGGCCCAAGGCGGAACACTGGCACTTGCGGCTTTGCAGGGACGTATCACGCCGCCAGACGGTCAGGCTGTGATCCTGCCTGTGGCGGGCGGGGATACATCCCTTCAGGCCGCACAAATTTCCGCACTTTTCGATCAGAAAAACGGCAACCTTTGGGACCTGAGCCTGACGGCGAACGGCTTTAAATCCCCTCAAGCCAACCTGCAAAACGCCCGGATTACGGCGCAAGGAGTTCTGGATCAGGCCGAAACCCTGTCAGTAAGTGGCGACCTTCAAGCCAGCGTCACCGGTGTTGATTTGACTGATCCTGCTTTGAACACGGCCATCGGCCAACGCATCACGCTGGACGGCCAGTTTGACTATGGCAGTGATCAGTCGCTGAACCTATCGGGGTTCGAACTGGTCGGATCGGATTATACGCTTGCGCTGGATGCTTTGGTCGATGGCCTGAACAGCGGTTTGAACGTGGACGGTTCAGCTACGCTCGAAGCGTCTGACTTGGCCCGATTTTCGGACCTCGCACAGATGGACCTTGGGGGGCGGGTCTCGGCCAGAATTGATGGGTCGGGATCGCCACTGGAAGGCAGCTTTGACGGCAAGCTGGCTGTCGAGGGCAGCGACCTGTCAACCGGGCGCGACGACATCGACCCGGTGATCACTGGCGAAACGACAATCACGCTGGATGCCAAACGTGATTCAGACGGCATTACTATCCGCGCCTTCGATCTGAACAGCGAAGCTGCGCAGGCTCAGGCAAGCGGCGATGTGACCACACCCGATGGCAATCTGACCATCGACGGGCAAGCGCGGGTAAATGCGGCGGACTTGTCGGTGTTCTCGGGCTTGGCCCAGCGTGAGCTGGGGGGCTCTGTACGGGCAGAAGTCAGCGGCACGGGGACAGTACAAACGTTGGAGTTTGACGGCACCGCCAATGTCGTCGGTCGGAACATACGAACGGGCATGGCGGATATTGATCCCCTGTTGACCGGTCAGACTACAATCCAGTGGGATGGTGCTCGGACCGCAGATGCCATTGATATACGAAGCGCAACAATCAACGCCCAAGCCCTGAGCGCGCAGGTTCAGGCCACGATAAATGACCTGACCGAAGAACCCTCGGGCCAGGGTCAGGCGCGTTTGACCGTGCCTGACCTGTCGCTTTTTTCGGGACTGGCCGGGCAAGATCTGGCCGGATCGGTGAACGCCAACCTACAGGGCAGCGGCGACCTCGCCGCGCGCGCTTTTGACGTTCAAGGGAACGTGGACGCCAACAACATTCGGGCCGGGATCGAGGTGCTCGACAAGCTGATTGAGGGGCGTACAACCCTGACCATAGACGCTGAAAATGGCGACGAGGGTCTGGATGTTCGCACGTTCCGACTGACAGGAACGGCAATCTCTGCAAACGCCTCGGGCAAGGTCTCGCGCGAGGCCGGAGGGCTGGATTACTCGGTGACACTGGACGACGTCGCCCGTGTGACCCGGACTCTGTCTGGCCCCCTGACTTTGGAAGGCAACGTGGCACCAACTCGGACCGGGTTGGAAGGAACTGCAAATTTAAGCGGGCCTGACAGTTCTTATGCCAATCTCAAAGGGACAGTCGAAACAGACGGCGACGCAGATGTGGAATTTGACGCCAAGCTCAATCGCATTGAACGATTTGCACCCGACTTCCCCGGCACCATCGCTGCCACGGGAACTGCGCAACGCAAAAGTGGCATCTGGACCATCGACACCAGCGCCGAAGGCCCCGCGCAGATTAACAGCGACGTTTCGGGTACGTTTGACGAAAGTACGGGTGAAGCGGATCTGAAGGCTGTGGGCGGTTTGAACATAGGAATTGCCAACCTGTTCATTTCACCCAATAAAATCGACGGAACTGCCCGGTATGACGTTACTCTTAAGGGCAAGCCAGCGCTTGATGCCCTTAGCGGGTCGATCACCACCTCTGGCACATCGCTGGCCATTCCGGGCGCCGCGCAAACAATCACTGGCATCAGCGGGTCAGTCGATCTGTCGCAAAGCCGAGCAACGGTTTCCATTTCCGGCGGCACCCGCGCCGGCGGATCGTTCTCGGTCGCCGGGCCGGTTGACCTGACCCCGCCCTTCAACGCGAATATCGTAACGACTTTGAATAACCTGGTTCTGACGGACCAGCTTTTGTATGAGACCACACTGGCTGGACAAATTGCCATGACCGGGGCGTTGGCAGGAAACAGCTCGGCTTCAGGGCAGATCAATTTCGTTGAAACAAACATCAACCTAGCAGCCGCCTCTGGCGCGGTAGGGGCGGCTGCGATCCCCGACATCCAGCATGTTGGCGAAAGTGCTGCAGAACTGCTGACACGGGAACGCGCCGGTCTGGTTAAGGACGAAGAGACCACACAAAGCGACTCGCGCATTGCTTTGGATATCGCATTGCTGGCCCCGAAAGAGGTCTTTGTGCGCGGTCGCGGCGTGAACGCGGAACTGGGTGGGCGGCTGTTTATCGGCGGGACCACATCATCCGTCATCCCGTCAGGGCAGATAGAATTGATCCGCGGTCACTTTGATATTCTGGGGCGTCGATTGGCGTTGACCAAGGGTATCGTAACGCTGCAAGGCGACCTCACACCGTATATCGAGTTCGAATCTTCAACCAGCACCTCGGACGGTACTGCTACGATCGAAATCGCCGGGCCGCTGGATTCACCCGAAGTCGACGTATTCTCTGACCCGGAACGCCCCGCCGAAGAGGCTCTGGCCATGTTGTTGTTCGGCAACCGGTTCTCGGAACTGTCGCCCTTTGTGATTGCCCAGATGGCGGCGTCGCTGGCACAACTTAGCGGCGCAGGTGGTGATGCCACCAAGGGGCTGCGTGACAGCACAGGGGTAGACACGGTCGATATAGGCGCGACGGAAGGCGGAGCGGGACGCTTGGGCGCGGGCGCTTACCTGAGCGACAACCTCTACACCGATTTCACCGTCAACACAGAAGGCGACACCGAAGTGAACCTGAACCTTGACGTCACCGACAACTTCACCGTCCGGGGCACTGTCGATGGCCGGGGCGAGACTGGGCTGGGTGTGTTCTTTGAACGCAATTACTGACGCCGGATCGCAATCGGTTGACCGATCTGAGGCGCCGGCTCAAGCTCTGCATGATCACGCGCCATCCGCGCCAACCGGGCTGCAGCCCAATCTGGATACGCAACAGATCGACCTGTTGTATGGCTGACATTCATGAAAAGCGCTTCTTGTGTAGCGCACACCTCGCCTGAAGCCGAAAGCATCTGGGCAAAATAATGCCCGCGTTTGTGATCGGCATCCAACATGCGAAAGCGAAAGGTCAACGACTGACCTTCGAGAACTTCGCGCAGGAAAGACATTTGCGATTGCAGGACGTAAGGCCCCTGCCCCAACGCGCTGACCTGAACTTCGCCCAGTCCCAGATGATCAACCATCAACCGTTCCAGCGCCATATCAAATGCCACTCCGTAATAGCCCACATTCATGTGGCCATTATAGTCGATCCATTCCGGCAGAACCTTGAATCCGTGAATTTCGATAGGTGCGTCATAGGGACCATCATGGCCGCCCAATGGTTCAGTCATCTGCATCATCCTCGAATATGGCGACGGCGCGCGTGAATCCCGCCGAAGCGCCTTTGATCTTGAACGGAAAACACGAGATTTCGAAACCGGTCGGCGGCAGGCTTTCCAGATTGGTCAGTTTTTCCATGTGGCAATACCCAATGTCTATCGAAGCACGGTGGCCTTCCCAGATAATTGAGGCATCCTGTGTCTCGGCGTATTCCTGAGCGGTCAGGGCAAAAGGTGCATCCCAGCTCCAGGCGTCGGTGCCGGTGACGCGTACACCGCGCTCGGTCAGATACAGCGTTGCTGCGCGGCCCATGCCGCAACCTTTCATCAGATAATCAGGTTGCCCATAATGCGTGCCTGCGGACGTGTTGACGACCACGATATCCAATGGCCGCACCGTATGGCCGATGCGTTTCAATTCGGCCTCGACATCTGCGGCCGTCACCACATAGCCATCATCAAAATGGCGGAAATCCAGTTTCACACCGGGATTCATGCACCATTCCAGCGGCACCTCGTCGATCGTGATCGCGCGTTCTCCTCGATTCATGGTCGAGTGATGATGGTACGGCGCATCCAGATGAGTGCCGTTATGGGTCGCGATCTGCAAACGTTCTATGGCCCAGCCCTCACCGCCCGGAAGATCATCCTTTGTCAAACCGGGAAAGAAAGACATGACCTGTTCTGCAGTCTGGTCATGGGTCAAGTATTCGATTTCAGGCAGCATGATCGGCGGGTCGGATATGATCCCGGTTTCCAGCGGAACGGACAAATCGACAAAGCGGCGCGCCATGGAACCCTCCACCACCAAAAGTGGTGACAGGTTTGGCCGTCAATAAATCTCTGTCAAGAAAAGAAAAAGGCGACCCGCAAGGGCCGCCTTTCCAACATGAGTGGTGGTCGGTTATTCCGCCGCGATGGCGTCTTCTATCTTTTCAACCCTGATGGCCGAGAACTTGAACTCGGGGATCTTGCCATACGGGTCGATGGCCGAGTTGGTCAGGATATTCGCTGCTGCCTCAACATAGGCAAACGGAATGAACACCATATCCTCGGCAATCGCCCGGTCGGCGCGCACCATAATGTCGATCGAGCCGCGCCGGGTGGTCAGGCGGATCGTCTCACCCGGCTCAATCCCCATCAGTTTGAGGGTCCGCGGGTTCATCGAACAGTTCGCCTCGGGCTCGACGGCATCCAGAACGTTGGACCGGCGGGTCATCGACCCGGTGTGCCAATGTTCCAGCTGACGACCTGTTGTGGCGATCATCGGATATTCGGCATCTGGGGCCTCATCCGGCGGGATGACGCTGGCGGGCGTGAATTTGGCTTTGCCATCAGCCCGGGGGAATCCGTCGCCGAACACGATGGACTGACCCGGATCGGTTTCGGACAGGGACGGGTAGGTGATAGTTTCGTTTTCCAGACGTTCCCACGTGATGTTGTCCAGCGACTCCATGGTCAGCTTCATCTCAGCAAAGACCTGAGACACATCCGTGTAATCCCAGTTGAGACCGATGCGCTGCGCCAATTCCACAGTGATCGCCCAGTCTTCACGCGCCTCACCCGGAGGAGCGACAGCCGGGCGCACACGCTGCACCTGACGGTTGGTGTTCGACACGGTGCCGTTCTTTTCATAAAGCGCCGAGGCCGGCAGAATGATATCGGCGTAGTTTGCCGTCTCGGTCAGGAAGATGTCCTGAACGATCATCAGGTCCAGCTTTGCCAGCGCTGCGCGGGCATGGTTCACGTCCGGGTCAGACATGGCCGGATTTTCGCCCAGAATATACATGCCCCTGATATTTCCGGCGTAAATCTGGTCGATGATTTCGGTGACCGTCAAACCCTTTTCGTTCGAGAAATCCTCTGATCCCCAAACATCGGCGAACTTCGCCCGGATGTTGTCGTCTGTGACCGTTTTGTAGTCCGGCAGGAACATCGGGATCAGACCAGCATCCGAGGCGCCCTGAACGTTGTTCTGACCACGCAACGGGTGCAGACCCGCGCCCGGTTTACCAACATTCCCGGTCATCAGCGCGAGGCTGATCAGACAACGCGAGTTATCCGTTCCATGGATATGCTGACTGACACCCATGCCCCAGAAGATCAGGCCGGCCTTGGCCTGTGCAAAGGTACGGGCCACTCGGCGGATCTGATCCGGTTCAATACCGCAGATCGGAGCCATCGCTTCGGGCGTGAACTGGCGCAGGTGTTCTTTTTCAGCCTCCCAGTTCTCGGTCCACCGATGGATGTATTGGCTGTCGTAGAGCTCCTCTTCGACGATCACGTTCATGATCGCGTTCAGCATCGACACATCCGCTCCCGGTCGGAACTGCAGCATTTCATCGGCGAACTTGCGCATCCCGACACCGCGCGGGTCCATTACGATCAGCTTGCCACCGCGTTTGGTAAACTGCTTGAAATAGGTCGCGGCAACCGGGTGGTTCTCGATAGGGTTGGCCCCGATGATGATCGCCACATCCGCGTCTTTGATGTCGTTGAACGCAGCTGTAACCGCACCCGATCCAACGTTTTCAATCAGCGCGGCCACCGACGACGCGTGGCACAGACGGGTGCAGTGGTCGACGTTGTTGTGGCGGAAACCCTGACGGATGAACTTCTGGAACAGATAGGCTTCTTCATTCGTGCACTTGGCCGAGCCAAAACCAGCGATATTGCGCGGATCATCGTCGCGCAGTTCCTTCAGCTTGGTCGCGGCCAGATCCATCGCCTCTTCCCAGGTCGCTTCGCGGAAATGGGTCGACAAGTTCGAAGGATCGACGTTCAAGCCCTTGGCAGGTGCGTCCTCGCGCCGGATCAGCGGCTTGGTCAAACGGTGCGGGTGGTGGATGTAGTCAAAGCCGAACCGGCCTTTGACGCACAGGCGACCTTCGTTAGCCGGACCGTTGATGCCTTCGACATACTTGACCTTGCCGTCCTTGACCTTCAGCGAAACTTTACAGCCCACGCCGCAGAACGGGCAGACGCTTTCGGTCTCAGAGTCGTAGTTTTTGCTGTCACCCTTCTGCTGGTCATCCAGCACGGTCGCAGGCATCAGCGCGCCGGTCGGGCAAGCCTGAACGCATTCACCACAGGCGACACAAGTTGAATCGCCCATCGGGTCGTTCTGGTCGAAAACCACCTGCGCTGTGTGGCCACGACCGGCCATGCCAATTACATCGTTCACCTGCACGTCGCGGCAGGCGCGCACGCAGAGATTGCAGTTGATGCAGGCATCCAGATTGACGCGCATCGCAACGTGGCTGTCATCCAGCAGCGGGATTTTCTCGGCCTCTTTCGCCGGGAACCGGCTGTCGCTGACATCATTCAGCTTGGCCATGTCCCAGAAGTGGCTGGACGCGTCATGTGCCTCCTCCGGCTGGTCAGCGACCAGCAGTTCCATGACCATGGCGCGCGATTTCTCGGCGCGGTCGCTGTCTGTCTTGACTACCATACCATCCGCTGCGGGTCGGATGCACGAAGCGACCAGTGTGCGTTCGCCCTCCACCTCGACCATACAGGCGCGGCAGTTGCCGTCGGGTTTGTAGCCCGGCTGCGGCTTATGGCACAGGTGCGGAATGGTGAACCCCTGCCCCTTGGCGGCTTCCCAGATGGTCCAGCCCTCGGGCACGGTGACATCTTCGCCGTTCAGGTTGAAGGTGACGGTCTTGGTTGGGCTTGCGTCTAGCATGGCTCTGTCTCCCCTCAGATTTCGTCAGCGAAGTGTTTCATGACAAGGCGGATCGGGTTCGGAGCCGCCTGCCCCAGACCGCAGATCGAGGCGTCGCCCATGACCTGACACAGATCTTCCAGCAGATCCTGATCCCACTTGTCGGCCTGCATCAGCTTGACCGCCTTTTCGCAGCCCGCGCGGCAGGGCGTACACTGACCGCAGCTTTCATCCTCGAAGAACCGCAGCATGTTCAGCGCGGCATCGCGGGCCGTGTCCTGATCGGACAAAACGACCACGGCAGCGGACCCGATGAAGGTGCCATGCGGTTGCAGCGTGTCGAAATCCAGAGGGATATCATCCATCGACGCGGGCAACAGACCCGAGGATGGACCGCCCGGCTGATAGGCTTTGAAGGTCTGCCCTTCGGCCATACCACCGGCAGCTTCGATCACATCCAGAATGGTCGAACCGGCGGGCAGCAGGTAAACACCCGGCTTCGCCACTCGGCCCGAGACCGAATAGCTGCGCAGGCCTTTACGACCGTTCTTTTCGGTGCTGTTAAGGCATTCCGGACCTTCGCGGCACACTTTAGTGACCCAATACAGCGTCTCGACATTGTGCACCAAGGTCGGGCGGTTAAACACGCCGACCTGCGCCACGAACGGAGGACGGTGACGCGGCAGGCCCTTTTTGCCCTCGATCGATTCAATCATCGCGGATTCTTCGCCGCAGATATAGGCACCGGCCCCCCGGCGCAGGTCGATATAGCCAGGCGCGACGATCCCGGCCCGTTCCAGCGCGGCAATCTCACGGCGCAGAATTTCCAGAACCGCTGGGTATTCGTCGCGCATGTAGATAAAGCAGGTCTCGGCCTCAACCGCCCATGCGGCGATCAGCATGCCCTCAAGGAAGACATGCGGCGTGCGCTCCAGATAGTAGCGGTCTTTGAACGTGCCGGGTTCGCCCTCGTCGCCGTTCACGGCCAGATAGCGGGTGCCTTCGTTCATACGAACAAAGCCCCATTTTTTGCCCGACGGGAAGCCCGCACCGCCCAGACCACGCAGGCCCGAGGACAGGATGTCTTCCTGAACTTGTTCCCAATCGCCACCGTCGCGCAGCTCTTTCAGCTTGGCATAGCCGCCGTTCGCCTCATAAGCAGCAAAGGCTTCGTAGTCGGGCAGATGCGCGTGGGTGTCATCAGCCGCAATCGCAGCCTGCACCTTTTCGGGGGTCGCATGATCGATATGGTTGTGACCGATCTCAAGCACCGGCGCAGTATCGCAGCGGCCCATGCAGGGCGCACGCACGACGCGAACCTCCGACGCATCCAGACCGTCCTCCAGCGCCTTTTGCAGCTGCTGGGCACCGGCCATTTCGCAGGACAGGGAATCACAGACACGGATGGTCAGCGCGGGCGGAGGCGTATCATCCTCTTTCACCACATCGAAATGGGCATAAAAGGTGGCGGTCTCATAGATCTCGGCCTGACCGATGCGCATCTCAACCGCCAGAGCGGCGATGTGGTCGGCGCTGATATGGCCGTGTTCGTCTTGAATCAAATGCAGGAATTCGATCAGCAGATCGCGGCGGCGCGGGCGGTCGCCCAGCAGGCGTGCGATTTTAGCCTGCGCCTCATCCGTGAACTGACGGCCTTTGGGCGTGTGCCGCCCTTTGCCTTTACCTGACTTCCAGACGCCCTTGGGTGCGCCTGATGGCTTGGTGTCTAATGGTGCCATGATGCCCTCCGATTAAGGCCCCGTGTCTCATCAGACTAGCATATCGTCAAATCGCATATTTCAATCGCACGATAACGACTCCTTATCACCGTAAGGAGGCGACAACCGCCCGTAGCGCCTCAACCGTTGGCAATTCCGGATCACGGCTGAGCGTGGCGAGGCAAATCGGCTTGCTGACGACCGGATCGACCAGAGGCAGCACTTTCGTCCCCTTCAACTCGCCCAGCGCCCGTACCAGCACGCGGGGAACAACCGTGGCCGCCAACCCCTCGCGCGCCATGACCATCGAAGCGGTGAAGCCGCTGGTTTCGGCCACCACATGCGGGTGCAGGCCCTGTTCAGCGAAAATCCGGTCCAGAATACGCCGGTTCTGCATCTGCGGCTCAAGCAGGCTGATCGGAAACTCAGCCACCTGCGCCCACGGGATCGGCCCGGTTTCATCAGTCATATGCGCAGGAACCAGCAGCACATAGGTTTCTTCGTACAGGGGCTGAACCTGCCGCAGATCGGTGCCGATGCTGTCACCATAGGTGATGCCCGCATCCAGACTGCCCTCATCCAACCGGTGCTGAATGGCGGTGGCCGACATGGTTTCGATCCGCGACAGGATGCGCGGGTGGGCCTGCTGCAACCGTTTGATCAGACGTCCGGTAAAGGCAATTGCGGTGGGGATCACGCCCAGGATCAGCGTCCCCGTGATCTCACCCTTGGACGCCTGAACCTGCTGTTCCAGCGCCTTGGTCTCATCCAGAATACGCCGCGCCCGCTGGACGATCATCTCGCCTTCTTCGGTGAGGCCCTGAAACCGGTTGGCACGGCGGACGATCGAGACGCCAAGCCTGTCCTCAAGGTTGCGGATGCGCATGGAAAAGGCGGGCTGCGAAATCCCGCATTCCTCGGCCGCTTTGGCAAAATGCTGGTGCCGCGCAAGGGCGCTAAGGAGTTGGAGGTCGCGGATTTCGATCATATTCGAGTTTTCCAATAACGGGCCGACGACCACTTTAGCCGTATTAACCTGCGGGAAAAGCACCGTTTGCATGCGAGCATACCTTTGAACGCATTCTTGTCTCACTCAAGAAACTCGCCTCTAATACATGGCAAGGGCAACACGGAGAGGCTTCGGATGACCGCTGTAGAAGTTTTTCAGAAATTGTATGACAGGTATGTTGATTGCTATCGGTCAAAAGATGCAACTGGTTGCGCGTCGTTCTTCCTGGATAACGCACAACTATTTTCGCCCTACGGTCCTGCAGCCAACGGTCGAAAGGCTATCGAAGCGACCCATGCTGAATGGGTTGAGGAAGGTGGTGAGGACAAAATCGTTACGGTTGTTCAGGCCGGCATCGACGGTCAAATCGGCTGGTGCCTTGTCCACTTTAGTGAAGGGACGACCGGTCACGGGACATCCCTTAACGTTTTGCACCGGCAACCTGACGACGGGTGGCTGATCAGCCATTGCAGCCTGAACGAAAAGCTCTGATACAGACGTTTACCAGACGTGCTTAGTTGTTAAACAAGAAGTGCATCACATCGCCATCTTTGACGATGTAGCCCTTGCCCTCGGCGCGCATCTTGCCTGACTCTTTGGCTCCTTGCTCGCCATTGGCGGCGATATAGTCGTCATAGGCGATGGTTTCGGCGCGGATGAAGCCTTTTTCGAAGTCACCATGGATCACGCCTGCAGCTTGCGGCGCGGCGGTGCCGGTGCGGATGGTCCAAGCGCGGGCCTCTTTCGGACCGACGGTGAAATAGGTTTCCAGCTTGAGCAGGTCGTAACCGACGCGGATCAGACGGTCGAGGCCGGGTTCTTCCAGGCCCATCTCGCTCAGGAACATTTCGGCTTCGTCCGCTTCCAGCAGGCTAATCTCTTCTTCGATCTTGGCGCTGATGATGACGTGAGAATTGCCCTGCGCGGCAGCCATTTCAGCGACCTTGGCGGAATATTCATTGCCCTCGGCGGCTTCTTCTTCGGACACGTTGCAGACATACAGAACCGGTTTGGTGGTCAGCAGTTGCAGCATCTTCCACGCCTTGGCGTCCTCGGCCGTAACCTCGACCAGACGTGCGGGTTTGCCGTTTTCCAGCATCTCCTGCGCCTCGGCCAGCAGGCGGTCCTGCTGCTGCGCCTCTTTGTCATTGCCCTTCAGCTTGCGCACCAGATTGGCACGCCGCTTTTCGATGCTTTCCAGATCGGCCAACATCAGTTCGGTCTCAATGGTATCGGCGTCGGCCACCGGGTCAACGCGGCCATCCACATGGGTCACATCACCGTCTTCGAAACAGCGCAGCACATGGGCAATCGCGTCTGTTTCACGGATATTGGCCAGAAACTGATTGCCCAGCCCCTCGCCCCTTGACGCCCCCTTCACCAGACCGGCGATGTCCACGAAGGTCATGCGCGTCGGGATGATTTGCTTCGAGGACGCAATTGCCGCCAGCTTGTCTAAACGCTCGTCCGGCACGGCCACGTCGCCCACATTCGGCTCGATGGTGCAGAACGGGAAATTCGCCGCTTGTGCCGCGGCAGTCTTGGTCAGCGCGTTGAACAGAGTCGACTTGCCTACATTCGGCAGACCCACGATTCCCATTTTAAAGCCCATTGCGGCCTCCTGAAGCGATGTGACGGCGTCTTCTAGGCAGGTTGTGGAAAATGCGCAACCCAACCGGTGCAACCGGCAGATGGCCACCGCAGCTTCACTAAACCGTTACGGTATTTGTACTTGCGTGAGTTGAACCGCGCGGGTCATGGTCCCCAAGTAGGAATTCACACACAATTAATTGACGAAGAACCCAATGAAAGCGTTACTTACTTCTGTCGCCTTGCTCGTGGCTGCAACCTCGGCACAGGCCCAATCTGTCATCTTTGGCGCGGGTTTTGCGGATTTTTCTAACGGCAACGGCGACGATCAGGGCGTGTTTTCACTGGAATACCAGCACCGTCCGTTTTACGAAGCAACGCGCTTCAGCGCTGGTCTGGGTGCGGCGCTGACCGTCGACACCGACGGAGACACGCATATCGGCGCAGGTTTGGTGGGCATCTATTCCTTTTCGGATCGCTGGTTCGCTGAGTTGAGTGTGATGCCAGGCTATTTTAACGCCTCTAATGGCGACAATGACTTGGGTGGTGGCTTTCAGATTCGCAGCCTCTTGGGTCTTGGCTATACCTTGGACAGCGGCAACGCCATTTCGCTGGCAGTCACTCACAAATCGAACGCCAGTACCGAAAGCTTTAACCCCGGCGTGAATGCGCTGCTCCTACGCTATCACCTGGGGTTCTAGGTCAATCTGGTCAGTCGGGATTGATTTCCGGCCAAAGTTTCTGCACATCAGGATCAAACCTGAATGCAAGGATCACAGATGACCCGTATCGACGCCAAATTCGCCGCCCTCAAGGCCGAAGGTAAAAAGGCATTCGTTGCCTATATCATGGCCGGAGATCCAGATTTCGACACCTCGCTTGAGATCGTTAAGGGCCTTCCGGCAGCGGGCGTCGACGTGATCGAGCTTGGCTTGCCCTTTACCGACCCAATGGCCGACGGGCCAACCATTCAGGCCGCCGGACAACGCGCGTTGGATGGCGGTATGACCTTGCAGCGCACGCTGGATTTGGCCCGCAGCTTTCGCGAAACCGACGACACGACACCGATCGTTCTGATGGGATACTACAATCCGATTTACAGCCGCGGCGTCGACAGCTTCCTGAAGGACGCAAAGTCCGCAGGCATCGATGGCTTGATCGTTGTCGACCTTCCGCCAGAAGAAGATGACGAGCTGTGCCTGCCCGCGCAAGCCGCCGGATTAAACTTCATCCGATTGGCCACCCCGACGACCGATGACAAACGCCTGCCCCGTGTGCTGCAGAACACCTCGGGCTTTGTCTATTACGTATCGATTACCGGAATTACCGGCGCGGCCGAGGCGCAAGCCACTAATGTCGGCCCCGAAGTCGCCCGCATTAAGGCCGCAACCGACCTGCCGGTCATCGTTGGGTTTGGGATCAATACACCCGAAAAATCGAAGGCCATCGCCAGCGTGGCAGACGGCGCAGTGGTCGGCTCGGCTATCGTCAGTCAGATCGCAAAGGGCCAGCCCGTCGCCGAGGTACTCGACTTCGTCAAGACGCTCTCAGATGGGGCACATTCCGCCTGAGACGGCTTGCGACCACTTAATCGCTTTGAAACCGCAGTTGGCCTATGCCGCTGCGGTTTTTCTTTGAACAATCCAGTCACCTACCAACACCAAATGCAGCGTTGCGACGCGGGTCGGGTATTGGTAAACAATTTATACCAATCCTTCGAAAGCTGACCTCATGCCCGTCATCACGAATATTGAAGATCTCAAACGCATCTATGAACGGCGTGTCCCGCGCATGTTCTATGACTACGCAGAAAGCGGAAGCTGGACCGAACAGACCTTTCGCGACAACAGCTCGGATTTCGAAGATATTCGGCTACGCCAACGGGTGGCTGTTGACATGTCTGGGCGGTCAACTGCGTCCAAAATGATCGGGCAGGATGTGACAATGCCAGTCGCGCTGGCTCCGGTTGGTCTGACCGGTATGCAACACGCAGACGGAGAGATGAAGGCCGCCAAGGCCGCCGAAGATTTCGGAGTGCCTTTCACTCTGTCCACCATGTCCATCAATTCGATAGAAGATGTAGCCGAACACACTTCGGCACCATTCTGGTTCCAGCTTTACACCATGAAGGATCAGGATTACGTCAGCCGACTGATCCAACGGGCCAAAGACGCCAAGTGTTCCGCTTTGGTCATCACGCTGGACCTGCAGATCCTGGGGCAGCGCCACAAGGACCTGAAAAACGGCCTGTCCGCGCCGCCAAAGCTGACCCCCAAAACCATCGCGAACCTGATGACCAAATGGTCCTGGGGGATCGAAATGCTGCGCGCCAAACGGCGGGAATTCGGCAATATCGTTGGCCATGTGGACGGTATCTCGGACGCGTCGTCGCTGGGCGCGTGGACGGCCGAACAATTCGACCCCAGCCTCGACTGGAAAAAAGTCGAAAAGCTGATGGAACAATGGGGCGGCAAGGTCATCCTCAAGGGTATCCTGGATGCAGACGACGCCCGGATGGCGGCCAAACTTGGGGCTGATGCCATCGTGGTATCCAATCACGGTGGACGGCAACTGGACGGTGCTCTAAGCTCGATCCGTGTTCTGCCCGAGATCATGGACGCGGTCGGAGGCGATATTGAGGTCCATCTGGACAGCGGCATCCGGTCCGGTCAGGACGTTTTGAAAGCAGTGGCCCTGGGTGCGCAAGGCACCTATATCGGCCGAGCGTTTGTCTATGGTCTGGGGGCGATGGGACAAAAAGGTGTGACCACCGCGCTGGACGTCATCCAAAAGGAATTCGACACAACCATGGCACTGTGTGGTGAAAGAAAAGTCACCGACCTGGGCCGGCACAATCTATTGGTGCCCGAAGATTTCGGCGGACGTTGGCGCAAGTGATCAGGGCGTCAGGGGGCTCTGCCCCCGCGCCGCCCGTTCCGGGCGACTCCCCCGAGATATTTGTGGCCAGATCAAGCAAGGGATCCGCACTTCATCTGGCTGAAAATACCTCGGAGCGCGAGGCAGAGCCTCGCAAATGGTTGAACCTGTAAAAACCCCTTTCCAAAACAGATGAATCAAGCTAAGGACGCGGCTTCACGCGGGCATACAGCCTTGGAGGATGCCCGCCCTAACATTTGGAGAATTATCATGGCTGGAGAGATTCCTGATCTCGTAGCTCTGGAACGGACGGGGACAGGCAAGGGCGCCGCTCGTCAGACCCGCCGCGAAGGCATGGTTCCGGGCGTTGTATTCGGTGGCGACAAAGACCCACTGGCAATCAAGATCCCGTTCAACGAACTGTTCAAGCGTCTGAAAGCAGGCCGGTTCAAGTCCACTCTGTGGAACCTGAAGGTTGAAGGCCACGAGGACGTCCGCGTCATCTGCCGCGACGTTCAGCGTGACGTTGTCAAAGACCTGCCGACCCACCTGGACCTGATGCGCCTGCGTCGGACCACCAAGATTGCGCTGTTCATCCCCGTTGAGTTCGTCAACGAAGAAGCAGCCCCCGGCATCAAGAAGGGTGGCGTTCTGACTGTTGTGCGTCCTGAGGTTGAGCTGGTCTGCACCGCCGGTGACATCCCCGAGAAGATCACAATTGATCTGACCGGTCTGAACATCAACGATGTTGTCACCATCTCGGCCGTGGATCTACCTGCAGGCACCAAGCCCACCATCGACCGTGACTTCGTGATCGCGAACATCTCGGCACCGACCGGTCTGTCGACCAGCGACGACGAAGAAGGTGAAGAAGTGGCCGCAGACGAGGTTGAAGTCGTCGGTCAGGAAGAAGAATAAGTCCAGACGCTAGAGTGACTGGATTGGAAACGGGGTCCGGATGGGCCCCGTTTTCTTTTGCAGGGTTGGGGTGGAAAACCGGTCGCGATCCGTGCCATCAACCTTGTGCAAAGCAACGGGGACGAGATCATGAAGCTGTTCGTCGGTTTGGGGAATCCGGGGGCGAAATATGCCCGCAACCGCCACAATATCGGCTTTATGGCTGTAGACAGGATCTCCCAAGATCACAGCTTTGGCCCTTGGAAGTCCAAGTTTCAGGCCGAGATCGCCGAAGGGCGACTGGGTCGCGAAAAAGTGCTGTTGATCAAGCCGCAGACTTTCATGAACCGCTCGGGTCAATCTGTTGGCGAAGCGATGCGGTTCTACAAATTAGACTCGACTGATGTGACCGTCTTTCATGATGAGCTTGACCTCGCTCCCGGTAAGGTTCGGGTCAAGGCGGGCGGTGGTCACGCCGGTCACAATGGGCTGCGATCCATCCACGAACATATCAGCCCCGCCTATGATCGTGTGCGACTAGGGATCGGGCATCCGGGGCGCAAAGAGATGGTCTCTCCTTACGTTCTGGGCGACTTTGCCAAGGCTGACTCGGACTGGCTGGAGGACGTGCTGCGCGGCGTATCAGATGGGGCCGCGCATCTTGTCGATAACGAAAGCGGCAAGTTCATGAATGCGGTTGCCCTACGGACTGCGCCACCGAGATCGTCAAAAACGCCTCAACCGTCCCAATCGGCACCAAAGCCCGCGCCTGAGCCCGAGGTCGATGAACGATCGGCCATGCAAAAACTGCTGGATAAGTTCAAATAGACTCATAGGTCTTGCCGTAACGTCCTGATTGCAGATCGCATCGGGGCGCGGTCCAATACAGCACGCATATGGGAGGAGACATATGAGAACGCTGTTGAAGTGGGTGCTGCGCATCACATTGATGCTGGTACTGGCCGCCGTGGTTGTTGGGTTCTGGAAACGCGAAGAAATTCAGCGACTTATGGCAGTGAATTCGCTATTCAGCGAAGACAAGATTGTCCATAACTTCTCGCATATGGAACAGGCGTTCCTGACGGTCGACCTGCCGCGCGGTGACGGCCCCACCTGGGACCTGCCCTATGGCACTGGCTTTGATCTACCCGAAGGCACCGATCAGTGGATCGAAGACCGGGCTGTGACGTCTCTTCTGGTGATGCAGGATGGTCAGATCCGGTTCGAGGAGTATTACCTGGGCACCACGCCGGAAGACCGTCGGATTTCCTGGTCGGTCGCCAAAAGTTACCTTTCGGCTCTGTTCGGTATCCTACTGGAGGAAGGCGCTATCACCTCGTTGGATGATCAGGTGGTTCAATACGCCCCTCAACTGAAGGGCACGGCCTATGACGGCGCGACCCTGCGCAATGTGCTGAATATGGCCAGCGGCGTCACATTCAACGAGGATTATTTTGACCCCAAGTCAGACATCAACCGTATGGGGCGTGTCGTGGCGTTGGGTGGAAAGCTGGACGATTTTGCAGCCTCGCTGCAGGACAATTTCACCAAACCGGGTGAGACCTGGCAGTATGTCTCGATCGACACCCATGTGATTGGAATGGTGATCCGAGGCGCAACCGGGCGCAGCGTCACTGACTTACTGACCGAAAAGATCATTCAGCCGCTGGGTCTGGAATACGACGGCTATTACGTGACCGACGGTGCCGGGGTTGCCTTTGTTCTAGGTGGCTTGAACTTCACAACTCGGGATTTTGCCCGGTTCGGTCAAATGATCCTGCAGAATGGGCAGCACAACGATCAGCAACTCGTACCCGCTGATTGGGTCGCCGAATCCGTCCTGCCCAGCGCTCCGACCGAGGCCGGGAAGATCGGTTATGGCTACCAATGGTGGATTCCGGTAGGTGCGCATGAGGGCGAGTTTCTCGCACGGGGCGTTTACGGTCAGTATATCTATTTCGACCAACCCCGCGGCGTTTTGATCGTGACGACCGGCGCAGATCGCAAGTTCCGCGACGATGGCGTAAACGAAGCCAATGTCGAAATGTTTCGCAGTATTGCGCAAAGCCTGTAGGGTGTCGCCATGCAAAAACAGGACAGCATCAACGTGCTGGGGGGCGTTCTGGCCCCCTGCTCCCAAGACCCTCTGACCGGGTTCTTTCGTGACGGGGCCTGCAATACGTGCCCCGAAGATCAGGGCAGCCATACGGTCTGCGCCGTGATGACGGCCGAGTTTTTGGCCTTTTCCAAGTATGTCGGCAACGACCTCAACACACCGCGCCCCGAGTTCAACTTTCCCGGTCTCAACCCCGGAGACAGTTGGTGCCTTTGCGCCAGCCGTTTTCTACAGGCCCATGACGAAGGGTGTGCGCCCAAAGTGCACCTTGAAGCAACCCATCAGCGCGCTTTGGACATCGTATCTCTGACGATTCTGACAGAGCATTCCAACACGGCTTAAGCAGGTAGTCGGACAAAAAAGGCGCGCTCAAGCAGGCGCGCCTTTTCTGGTTTTCGAAATCGGGTTTAGTCGGCGCTACGGCCTTCTGTATCCGACATGTCAAAGTTCAGATACTTGGCTACGGTCTGCACGTCCTTATCGCCCCGCCCACACATGTTCATACAGATCAGATGATCCTTCGGAAGTTCGGGCGCAATTTTCATAACGTGAGCCAGAGCGTGGCTGGGCTCCAGCGCGGGGATGATGCCTTCGGTGGCGCAGCACAGCTGGAACGCCTCCAGCGCCTCTTTGTCGGTGATCGACACATATTGCGCGCGGCCGATGTCGTGCAGCCAGGAATGCTCGGGCCCGATGCCCGGATAGTCCAGACCGGCAGAGATCGAGTAGCCCTCAAGAATCTGCCCATCATCATCTTGCAGCAGATAGGTGCGGTTGCCGTGCAACACACCGGGTCGCCCGCCGGTCAATGATGCGCAATGCTCCATCTTCTCGTTCACGCCTTTGCCACCGGCCTCGACACCGATGATATTCACCGATTTGTCGTCAAGGAACGGGTAGAACAGGCCCATCGCGTTCGACCCACCACCGATGGCGGCAATGATCGTGTCGGGCAGACGGCCTTCGGCCTTTTGCATCTGCTCTTTCGCTTCCTTGCCGATGATCGACTGGAAATCGCGGACCATCGCCGGGTACGGGTGCGGCCCGGCCACGGTGCCGATGCAATAGAACGTGTCGCGCACATTGGTCACCCAGTCGCGCAGCGCATCGTTCATCGCGTCTTTCAGCGTGCCTCGGCCGGACGTGACCGGAATCACCTCGGCCCCCAGCAGGCGCATACGGAACACGTTGGGGGCCTGACGCTGCACATCATGGGCGCCCATGTAGACGATGCATTTCAGGCCGAACTTGGCGCAAACGGTGGCTGTGGCCACGCCGTGCTGCCCTGCGCCGGTCTCGGCGATGATCCGGGTCTTGCCCATACGGCGCGCCAGAATGATCTGCCCCAGCACGTTGTTGATCTTATGCGCACCGGTGTGGTTCAGCTCATCACGTTTCAGGTAAATCTTCGCGCCGCCCAAGTGTTCGGTCAGACGTTCCGCGTAATACAGCGGCGAGGGGCGGCCCACATAGTTCGCCCACAGATCATCCATCTCGGCCCAGAAAGTCGGATCGTCTTTGGCCTTCTCGTATTCCTCTTCCAGCGACAGGATCAGCGGCATCAGGGTCTCGCTGACAAACCGTCCGCCGAAGATGCCAAAACGGCCCTGCTCATCGGGACCGGACATGAAGGAATTGAAAAGATCGTTGGCCATGGCTGTCTCCGTCATCTTACCTTTCGTTCATAGGAGGTAGCGGCGGGATTTGCCATGGCAAAACGCACTCGCTCGATGCTTTGCCAGACGCGTCAACCGGTCGCGTTTGCCGCAGCGATAAAGGCACGCATCAGATCGGCATCCTTGATACCCGGCGCGCTCTCCACACCCGAGGCAACGTCCACCTGACGTGCACCGGTCATCCGGATCGCCTCGGCCACGTTATCGGGGTTCAAGCCACCGGCCAGCATCCAAGGCTTACGCCAGTATTTACGCCCAGCCAGCAAACGCCAATCAAAGGCCAACCCGTTTCCACCTGGCAAGACCGCGTTTTTAGGGGCCTTGGCATCAACCAGCAACTGGTCGGCAACATCACTGTAGGTGTCTATTGCTTGCAGGTCTTTGGCATCGGCCACGCCAACCACCTTTATGACGGGCAGACCGTAACGCGCTTTGACTTCTTGCACACGTTCTACGCTTTCCGACCCGTGTAGCTGTAACATGTCGAACGGGGCAGCTGCGGTAATGCTGTCCAGCAACGTATCAGATGCGTTTACCACCAAGGCCACTTTTGCCACACCGACAGGGACGTGATCCGTTAGTTGGGCGGCTTGCTCCGGCGAGACATAGCGCGGTGATTTCGGAAAGAAGTTGAACCCTAGATACCGCGCGCCTGCGTCCGCTGCGGCGCGCACTTGGTCAGCGGCGGTCAGGCCGCAAATTTTGACCGCTACATCGGACATGTTAGCTTAGCTGGCCTCGTCCAGAATGGCGAGGACCTCATCCTTGCCTTCGTTCTGCTTTTTCTTGAGCTTTTTGACTTCGCGTTCAAGTTTGCGAACTTCACCGGTTTTGGCCGACGCATCTGCACGGTGCTTATGCTCACGCAGCCATTCCCAGAGGAACCCGATAACCAGGCCCGCAACAACGCTGCCCAGAACCACAAGGAACAAGGGCAGAGAGGTGCTGATATTGAACCCAATCAGATCGGCAATCGCCTGAGGCATCAGTGTCAGCTCAACGGCTTCGCGGTTGGCCAGCGAAACCGAGATCAGAACGATCGCGAGGATCGCCAAAAAAGCATATCTAACGTAGCGCATCATGCCTTAGGCTTTACCGTTCAAACGGTCCCTTAGCAACTTGCCAGTCTTGAAAAACGGAACACTTTTTTCTTCGACCTGAACGGTCTCGCCAGTACGGGGGTTTCGGCCCACCCGCGCGTCGCGCTGTTTGACCGAAAACGCTCCAAAGCCACGCAGTTCAACCCGATCACCACGGGCCATGGCATCGGTCACTTCTTCGAACACAGTATTCACGATCCGCTCGACATCGCGTTGGTAAAGATGCGGGTTCTCGTCGGCGATTTTTTGAATCAGTTCTGAACGGATCATGTGCGTTACCCTCCCAGGCGACCGGATTACCATGTCTATTATTCTGAACAGTATAGGAAAAAACTTAGTTCGGGGGAACGTTGACTCTGTCTGCTGAGCCTTGATTCTGCCTCAAAGTCACGCGATTTTTTGCCCGTTCACGGGAATTGCCCCCCTTAAGCATGAACAGCAGGTGAATATAGCTCAAAATTCAGAACATATTGATTCGCAACAAAAACGGCCCCGCACTCTTGTACGGGGCCGTAAAACTGTTTGGACTGAGGTCCGGACTTAGTCGCCCGACTTCAGCGCTGCGCCCAGGATATCGCCCAGCGACGCGCCCGAGTCGGAGGAACCGTACTGTTCCACGGCCTCTTTCTCTTCGGCGATTTCGCGTGCTTTGATCGACAGGCCCAGACGGCGGGTCTTGCTGTCGACGTTGGTGACGCGGACGTCGACCTTGTCGCCAGTGTTGAAACGCTCGGGGCGCTGCTCGGCACGGTCACGTGAAAGGTCCGAACGGCGGATGAAGGACTTCATGCCTTCGTATTCCACCTCGATACCACCATCTTCGATCGCGGTGACCTCAACGGTGATGACCGAACCACGCTTCACGCCGCCCACGGCTTCGGCAAACTTGTCACCGCCCAGGGCTTTGATCGACAGCGAGATACGCTCTTTTTCGACGTCAACTTCCGAAACGACGGCCGAAACCATGTCGCCTTTGCGGTAGTTCTGGATCGCATCCTCGCCACGCTCGTCCCAGGACAGGTCCGACAGGTGAACCATGCCGTCGATGTCGCCTTCGAGGCCAATGAACAGACCGAATTCGGTGATGTTCTTGACTTCGCCTTCGACCTCGGTGCCCTCGGGGTGCGTTTCTGCAAACACTTCCCATGGGTTGCGCTGAGTCTGCTTCAGGCCCAGAGACACGCGACGCTTGGCGCCGTCGATTTCCAAAACCATGACGTCGACTTCCTGGCTGGTCGAAACGATCTTGCCGGGGTGGACGTTTTTCTTGGTCCAGGACATCTCGGACACGTGCACCAGACCTTCGACACCGGCTTCCAGCTCGACGAACGCGCCGTAGTCGGTGATGTTGGTGACGCGACCCTGATGAACCGAGCCCAGCGGGTATTTCGCAGCAACCAGATCCCACGGATCTTCTTGCAGCTGCTTCATGCCCAGGCTGATGCGGTGGGTCTCTTTGTTGATCTTGATGACCTGAACCTTGATGGTTTCGCCGATCGTCAGGATCTCGGACGGGTGGTTCACACGGCGCCATGCCATGTCGGTGACGTGCAGCAGGCCGTCAACGCCGCCCAAGTCAACAAATGCACCGTATTCGGTGATGTTCTTGACAACACCCTCGACGGTCTGACCTTCGGACAGGTTGCCGATAACTTCAGCACGCTGTTCGGCACGCGATTCTTCCAGGATGGCGCGGCGCGACACAACGATGTTGCCACGGCGGCGGTCCATTTTCAGAATCTGGAACGGCTGCTTCAGACCCATCAGCGGGCCAGCGTCGCGCACGGGGCGCACGTCAACTTGCGAACCGGGCAGGAACGCAACTGCGCCACCCAGATCGACGGTGAAGCCACCTTTGACGCGGCCAAAGATTGCACCTTCGACGCGCTGGTCGTCGGCATATGCTTTTTCCAGACGGTCCCATGCCTCTTCACGGCGGGCCATCTCGCGCGAGATAACGGCTTCGCCACGGGCGTTTTCTGCGGCGCGCAGGTAAACTTCGACCTCATCACCAACAGCGATTTCAGGGGCTTCGCCGGGATTTGCGAATTCTTTCAGATCAACGCGGCCTTCCATTTTGTAGCCTACGTCGATGATGGCCTGGCCGGCTTCGATCGCCAGAACCTTGCCTTTGACAACAGAGCCCTCTTCGGGCGTGTCCATTTCGAAGCTTTCGTTCAGGAGGGCTTCGAATTCCTCCATGGATGTATCAGCCATGTGGCAGTGTTTTCCTTTACAAGTGTTTTTTCTGGCCGAGCGGTTGTCTCCGCCGGTCTTGTTTCATGGTGCCTTGCAAGCGTAATCCGGTGCGCATCTGACTACACAAACACAAAGGGCCGAGGTAACCCGGCCCTGCTCAGATACGTCATCCGGACGTTGACCGCCCGTGTTAAGACAGCGCGCGTATAGGCCGATTTCAGACAATGCGCAAGAGCAAAGCCCTTAATTGCCAGCTTACGCGCATTCTTTGCCCGTCCAGACAACCGAGTCCCTTCTCAACATGGACTGCTCGATTGCATCAAGCCGGGACAAGGCCTCGGCGGCATTTGCCGATCCACCCGAACGATTCCAGATTTTCAGGGCCGAGGAAGGGCTCCAGGGCAAGCACGCTTCTGCCAGCCAGGCGCGTAATTCAGAGGGCAACGAGTCGTATGCCTGCATCGGGCACGTGCACCGCCGCCGGCGTTTCAGATTACTGCGCAGGTTACGGCCGCTTCGCCTGACCGTCCCACGCTTAAAATGTGTATCATCTTCAAAATGCACCGTTGGCCTCATCACAATTTGTGATGTTATTACATACCATATCGCGACCAACAAGTGTCCCCTTCAAAGAAAAGGGGCAGGATTTTGCCCTGCCCCCAAGTTTGGTCTGAACATTTTTTTGCACCGCGCAAGGTACTGCTAAAAGAGTTGCAAATCCTTTGCGCCGCTTTGAATTTCAGCAAAGTTCGGCATGTTCTGGACGGCCAAAGGCGCCGGTTTTACGCCTGGCATCGCCACTGTCGGCCTTGCCGGCTTACCGAAGGCCGGTTTTTCCAATTCACCGCGAATGTCGCGTAGCAATGTCTTATGATCTGGCATGGACTTAAGAATCTGAGCCAGATCCACCTTCGCACCCTTCCACCATTGGAACCAAATCGGTTTTTTCAACGGACGAACGCGGTCGCGAATACCAGTTCCATAGCCGGTGTCGTAGACCTGTTTGCCTAGTAACACTGTTTGGAAAACGCGATGGTCGAACAGAGTGGCAAACTCGACATCGTGCTGCATAGGCAAACGGTGCTGCCAAAGCTCAAGGTTCTCAGCCAACCGGTCAGGAATTTTCATCTCGGTCCGGGCGTCGATCCAATATTGATCATCCGTGCGGTTGCCCAGCCGGTAATGCAGACAAATGAATTCAAGCACCTCATCATAGAGCTTGTCCATCTGCCGGTTGTAGCGCGCGCGTAGTGACGGCTCGATATCACGCGTCGGCAGGTGTTCGGCAAACCAGCGGATCGCATGGTCGATCATGTGGATCGCAGTGCTCTCCAACGGTTCGATGAAACCGCCAGACAGGCCGATGGCGACGCAGTTCTTTACCCAGGCGTTTCGCACCCGCCCAACGCGCATCGGGATAACGCGCGGCGTCAGTCCCTTGCCGCTGTCGCCCAACCATTCAAGATACTCGTCCGCCGCCTGATCATCCGTGCGATGCGCCGAGGAATACACATAGCCGGTGCCCACTCGGTTAAACAAAGGCACGCGCCACGTCCAACCGGCCCCCAGGGCCGTGGACCGTGTTGCACTCTCGATCTTGTCCGGATCAGGATGTTCGATCTGCAATGCCATCGCCCGGTCATTGGGCAGATAGTCCGAGTAATCCATGAACGGCTCACCCAGAGCCTGATTGATGATTAACCCACGGAACCCGGTGCAATCCACAACCATCTCGATGTCATGGCGACCTTTACGCTCTAACATCAGGTGGCTGACATTGCCTTGTTCGTCCAATTCAACCGACTGGACCTCATCCTGAATGTGCTCGACACCGCGCTTGGTGCAGACCCTGGTCAGCATCCCTGCGAATTTCACCGCATCCAGATGATACGCATAGCCAAATCGCTGCTCGAATTCTGGTGCGCCCAGCGGTCGCGCGCCTTTGCAGAGACGGGCCAAATCGTCATGCGGAGCGATCGATTGCGTGAAATCCCGATCCCCATTGCCAAATCGCAAGTAATACTCGGCCGCTTCAAGCCCTTCCAGCATTTGGCCATGAGCAAATGGGTTCATATAATCGATACGGTTACCTTTGGCGTCCTTGTTCCAGTTGCAGAACTTCACACCCAGCTTGAAGGAAGCGTTGGTTTCGCGAAAGAAATCCCGTTCAGCTATTCCAGCCTGCCGGAGCGTCACCGGCATACGAGGAACCGTTGCTTCGCCCACACCCACAGTCGAGATATTCGGGCTTTCGATCAGACATATCCGCGGTCGATCTTTTGGCGCCGATGTCCGGGACAACACCATCTCAAGGATAAGTGCGGTCATCCACCCGGCTGTACCGCCACCCACAATGGTGATTTTGCGCAATCGATTGTTCATTCTGCTCTGCTCCCCCCTTTTTATTTTGGGGAACTATAACAGTTTTCCCGCACCGGGCCAGAGCCTATGACATAGGCGTTGAGCGCGCCAAAACGGCGTGTCAGACAAGCATCAGAACGCGCATAGTTGCGCCTGCCTCAGATCTCTTCGCCTTTCTTCAAAAGCTCATCAATCAATTCGCGCTGTAGGCCCTGACTGTCACCACCACCGAATTCTGCAGCACCGCCGGAATAGAGGGTGCCGTATGTCTTGGCGATGTTAACCGTTTGGGCCAGACCCGAGATCAGCTGGTCTTTTTCCAACGTGGACAACGGATGAATATAGGCCGCCCACAAGGTACCGTTGGCGATCGCATAACGCGCATCTAGCGTACTGTCGAAATTCGCCTGCATCATGCGCTGCAGGTCCGCGGGTGACAGATCAGCCGCGCTGCTAATCGACACCATGGCCCGCATCCGATCGGCGTTCACATCCGTGATGACCAGAACCGGAGTATCCCCGACCGTCAGCTGAAAACCAGGCCCCTGCGGCAGCGCCTCCGGGTCCAAAGCGAACAGAATTTTTCCTAGCCGCTCATAGGTCATGGGCGGTTCCAACTCAGGAGCGTCCTGCGCCTCTTGAGCGGCCAGACCTGTGGCCAGAACTATCAGAAAAAGGGCTAGTCGGATCATCGCATCGCTCCTGCAGGTTGCCCATTGAACATATGTGGATCAAACGACACTGGCCAAACAAAGCTTGGTGAGGAGAACCTTCCAAACGATCCGAGTATCGGACGATCTGCAATGTTTTCAAGCTCATCAATCATAGTCCGTTCAACTCCTGACGCCTAGGTTTGTTTCAGCGGCGGGCAATCCGGCCGCGCCTAGCTTAAATGATGAAAGGAAACGCAATGAAATCCCTGGTTCTGACCACTCTGATCGCCACCCTGCCCCTGATCGCCGCCCCGGCCTTTGCCGCAGATGAAATCAACGTCTCGAACGGTATCTCGGCGGCGGGCGCTCCTCTGGCCGCACATGGGGTCGATCTGGTGGCACTGGTCAATGACGGCAATCCGGTTGATGGTTTTGCCAACCATTCGGCCACCTATGACGGTGCCTCCTACTATTTCACCACCGCCGAGAACCTTGCCGCGTTCGAGGCAAACCCCGCCGCCTATCTGCCGCAGCATGGTGGGTTCTGCTCGTTCGGGGTGTCGGTTGGCAAGAAATTTGACGGTGATCCGGATCAATACCTGGTCGCCGACGGCAAGCTGTACCTGTTCCTGAATGCCGAAACCCGCGCCGCGTTTTTGAAAGACGTACCCGGCACGGCAAAAACCGCTGATGGCAAATGGTCAAAGATCAAAAGCGTCGCAGTCGGCGAGCTTTAACCCACCTCCAAGCGAAAGCTCGCGGCGTTACGGCGTCGCGGGCTTTTTCTGTTCGATTAGCTCGATGGCCTGCGCCAAAGCGTCCTCGATGCTCAGATGCGATGTGTCCAGTTGCACCGCATCCTCGGCCGGTTTCATCGGGGCCGTGCTGCGTTCTGCATCCCGCGCATCGCGTTCGCGCACATCGGCCAGAACCTGATCGCGCGTGACATTGGCCCCCTTGGCACTCAGTTCAAGGTAACGCCGCTCGGCCCGTACCTCGGCACTGGCGGTTACGAACAACTTCGCTTCGGCATTGGGGCAAATGACAGTGCCAATATCGCGCCCGTCCAGCACCGCACCCCCGACCCGCCGCGCAAAGGCGCGCTGGAAATCGACCAGAGCCGCGCGGACCTCGGGGATCACCGCCACTTTCGAGGCCGCCTGCGCGATCTCGGCCGTACGCAGATCACCCTGCTGTAATTCCTCGGCGGTCAGGGCTTGCGCCGCCGCGATGGGCTCCATCCCCTCAAGCGTCCGCCTGCCAACCGCGCGGTATAGCAGCCCTGTATCCAGATGGGCAAAGCCGAAATGCGCCGCGACGGCCTTAGAGATCGTGCCCTTCCCCGCCGCTGCTGGACCGTCGATGGCGACAGTGAAACTCACGCGCGTTCGACCTTGGCGCCCAGCGTCGCCATCAATGGTTCAAAAATCGGGAACGAGGTCGCAATCGGGCCGCCATCATCAACCGAGACCGGCGTTTTCGCACCCATGCCCATCACCATGAAGGACATGGCGATGCGGTGATCCAAAAAGCTCTCGCAGGTACCGCCGCCGGGAACATTTCCGATGCCCAGACCGTCAACCGACCACCATTCTTCACCCTCTTCCACGGTCACACCATTGGCGCGCAACCCGCGGGCCATTGCGTCGATCCGGTCGCTTTCCTTGACGCGCAGCTCTTTCACGCCGCCCATCATCGTGGTGCCGGTGGCATTGGCCGCAACCACGGACAGCACCGGGTATTCGTCAATCATCGAGGCCGCTCGTTCCGGCGGCACGTTGATGCCCTTCATGTTAGGCGAGTATTTCGCCCGCAGATCGGCAACGGGCTCGCCGCCTTCTTCGCGTTCGTTTTCATAAGTCAGGTCCGCGCCCATCTCGCGCAGCGTGGTAAACAGCCCCGCGCGGGTCGGGTTCAGGCCAATGCCCGGCACCAACACATCCGAACCGGGCGTGATCAGCGCTGCGCAAACCGGAAACGCCGCGCTGGACGGGTCGCGCGGAACGGCAATAACCTGGGGCTTCAACTCGGGGCGACCGGTCAGGGTGATCACCCGGCCCTCATCTGTATCCTCAACGGTGATCTCTGCGCCGAACCCGGCCAGCATCCGTTCCGAATGGTCGCGAGTGGCCTCTTTTTCAACGACAACAGTTTTGCCCGGTGCGTTCAGACCTGCCAGCAGCACAGCAGATTTCACCTGCGCTGACGGCACCGGCACCTCATAGCGTACCGGAACGGGTTCGGCCGCGCCCACGATGGTCATCGGTAAACGCCCACCCGAGCGACCAACCGATTGCGCCCCAAACAGCGCCAGCGGGTCCGTCACCCGCGCCATGGGACGCTTGTTCAGGCTGGCATCCCCAGTAAACGTGGCTGAGATCGGGCAGGTAGCCATCGCACCCATGATCAGCCGCACACCCGTGCCAGAATTGCCGCAATCAATCACCTGATCCGGCTCGGCAAAGCCACCGACGCCGACGCCATGCACGGTCCATTCCCCTCCGCCGTGATCCGTGACCTCGGCACCAAAGGCGCGCATGGCCTTGGCAGTGTCCAGAACATCCTCACCTTCCAGCAGGCCGGAAATCTTCGTCTCACCCACCGCCATCGCGCCCAAAATCAGCGACCTGTGCGAGATCGACTTGTCGCCGGGCACCTCTGCCGTTCCGGTCAGCGGACCGCAGGGATATGAGGTCATCGGGATGGGCGTGCCGTGTCCGGACATGGGGGCTCCTGTTTTCGCTATCAGTGCCTTAGCCGCTTAGCGAATTGGGGCCGGTTGGTCCAGCGGCAATCAGCCTGTGCGGAGGAAGGTCAGGTAATGCGGCGTGCGCCCTTCGCGCAGAGCCTTCTGTTCGTAACGGGTGGAAATCCAATCATCCCATGGTTCGCGCCAGTCAGCCGGGCGCTCGGCCAGCCACTCGAACCCGGCGCGTGGCACTTCCTCAAGCGTTTGGCGAACATAGTCGGGAATATCAGTCGCGACCCGAAAAATCGAACCCGGTTTCAGCGCCCGCGCCAGCGGTTGCAGATGTTCCTGTGTCACAAAGCGGCGACGATGGTGCCGCGTCTTGGGCCACGGATCGGGATAGAGCAGGAATGCACGCGAGATGCTGGCCTCGGGCAAAACATCGAACAGGTCGCGCGCATCGCCAGGATGCACAGCGAGGTTCTCGACCCCAGCCTGCCGGATCTTGCCCAGCAACATGGCGACGCCGTTGATGTAGGGTTCGGCCCCGATGATGCCGATATCGGGGTTGTTCGCCGCCTGATGCACCAGATGCTCACCGCCGCCAAAGCCAACCTCAAGCCAGACATCTCGCCCGCCAAACAGCGCCTGCAGGTCCAGCGGCGCGCGTTCGGGGTTACTCTCCCAATCGACCGCACCGGGGGACAGCGCATCGAGGTCTTCGCTCAGATACGTCTTTTGACTGGGCTTCAGGGTTTTGCCCTTGAAGCGGCCATAAAAGTTCCTGCGGGGGCGTTGGGGTGTCTCGGTGCTCATGGCCGTGCCCATACTGCGCAGACACCACAGACGCAAGAGGCGGCCGGTCCACTCAACAGACCCGCCGCCCCCAAAAAGCACCAGAAAAGAGCGCGCCCGTCAGGGCGCACCTTTGGATACCGATCAGACCGCCGCTTTCAGCGCGTCCACAAGGTCGGTGCGTTCCCAGCTGAAACCGCCATCCGCATCGGGTTTACGGCCAAAGTGACCATAAGCTGCAGTGCGCTGGTAGATCGGCTTGTTCATCTGCAGATGTTCACGAATACCGCGCGGTGTCAGGTCCATCGCCTGTCCAACGGCCTTTTCGATTTCGGCGTCGGAAACCTGACCTGTGCCATAGGTCTCGGCATAGATCGAAAGCGGCTTGGAAACACCAATCGCATAGCTCAGCTGAATGGTGCAGCGTTCCGCCATGCCAGCAGCGACTACGTTCTTGGCCAGATAGCGCGCCGCATAGGCCGCTGAACGGTCCACCTTGGTCGGGTCTTTGCCCGAGAACGCGCCGCCTCCATGAGGTGCGGCACCACCATAGGTGTCGACGATGATTTTACGGCCGGTCAGGCCCGCATCCCCGTCGGGGCCGCCAATCACGAATTTGCCGGTTGGGTTCACGTGCCACTCGGTCTCGGCCGTCAGCCAGCCTTCGGGCAGGGTTTCGCGGATATAAGGCTCGACAATAGCGCGGATATCATCCGAAGACAGCGCTGCATCCAGGTGCTGGGTCGACAACACGATCGAGCTGACCCCCACAGGCTTGCCATCGCGGTACACGACCGACAGTTGCGATTTCGCGTCAGGGCCCAGCGCGGGCTCGGTGCCGTTTTTACGGACCTCTGCCAGACGGCGCAGGATCGCGTGGGAATACTGAATCGGGGCCGGCATCAGCGCAGACGTTTCGGTCGTAGCGTAGCCGAACATGATCCCCTGATCGCCGGCGCCTTCGTCCTTGTCGCCCGAGGCATCAACGCCCTGTGCGATGTGGGCAGATTGCTCGTGCAGCAGGTTTGTAACCTCGACGGTTTCGTGGTGGAACTTGTCCTGCTCGTAGCCAATATCCTTGATACAGTCGCGCGCGATCTCGTCGATGCGACCCATGTAATCGTGAAGTTTGTCTTGATCCGACAAACCGACTTCGCCACCAATAACAACCCGGTTGGTCGTGGCAAAAGTTTCACACGCCACGCGCGCTTCAGGTTCTTCGTTCAGAAATGCGTCAAGTACCGCATCCGAAATCCGGTCACAGACCTTGTCGGGGTGCCCTTCGGATACGGACTCCGAAGTGAAAGTATAGTTCTGTCGGGACATAAAAGTGCTCCATTAAGATTTCCCCATCACGCCAGGAAGCCGTTGTGACGGGCACATGGGGGATACGCTCAGAGTTTGAAAGCGTCAATCAGTAATTGCTATCAAGTCCGCCGAGCAGGTCGCCACAGTGCGATCGTCGCGAAAAACAGTGCAAGGAAAAGAGGATAGTCGCCAAGCCTGGAATAAAGGGTCGCTGCCAAAGGCGCAGGAAGCTCAGCGTCTATGAAACCCGCGTTTCCCAGCGCCAAAGACTGCGTCACCTGACCCAGCGGGTCGATCATGGCGGACACACCGGTATTAGCGGCACGCATCATCGGAAGACCCTGTTCAACAGCGCGCATCTGCGCCTGCGCAAGGTGCTGATATGGTCCCGAACGGGTTCCAAACCAGGCATCATTTGTGATCTGAAGCAAAAAATCAGCCCGCGCCGGAGCCGATAGAACATCTTGCGTAAAGACGGCCTCATAACAAATCAATGGCAGTGCTTTGCCCAGCTTGCCCGCCTCGAACAGTTCGGCCCCTGGTCCTGCACTGAAACCATGTCCCGTTGTAGTCGCCATCCCGTAAACACCGAAACGCGCCATTAAATCGCCAAAAGGAACATACTCGCCAAACGGGGCAAGGTGATGTTTGTCATACAACGCGTCTTGCTGGCCATTTTCGCCCAGATAGACCAATGAGTTGTAGATCCGAGGCCCCTCGCCTCTTTGTATCCCAAAGACAACTGGCACACCCTTGGCTGCATCCGCGATTGCATCCAGATAGGGTTGCGCGCTACCCAACCAAGCCGGGACAGACGTTTCAGGCCAAACAATCATATCCGGTCGGGGCTGCGCTGCTGAAAACTCCAACTGTCGTGCAAAGAAAAGCGGAGCGTAGTCAGGGTCCCATTTCTGGTGTTGCGGCGCATTGGGCTGCACAATCCGGACAACATGACCGGTAAAGGTCACTGCAGGCACAGACAACGCACTAGCCACTACCAGCGCGATAGCACCAACAGACAACGTGGCTGCCGCCCCGATCCTTGAGCGCTGCACCAACGCCGCCCCGAGAGGTAACGTTGCCAACAAGGTCACGGCGCCCAACCCATAAGGGCCGATCAACGCCAGAACATGGACCACCGGAGTGTCAACCCATACTTGCGCCAATCCAGCCCATGGAAATCCCGTCAGAACATACCCCCGCGCCCCCTCGGCAAGCGAAACCGCCAATGCAAGCAAGACAGCCTGACCAAGTGCAGACGCGCTCGGACGGCGCACCAGCCAAAAAGCGCAGGTCCAGAATAGCGCGAGCCCTCCGGCCATGAAAATCAGGGCAAATGGCGCCATCCAGGCGTGACGCTCGGCATCGACCAGAAAGGGCTCGACAATCCAGCTGAGAGCATGCGCAAAATACCCGGTGGCAAATGCCCAGCCGATCCAGGCCGCGCGTGACCGAGAAGGCGCAGTGACGAACAACGGCCCAAGACCAAGCAGCGCGGCCACAGTTGCAAACCAATAACCGAATGGCGCTAGCCCAAAAGCCGCAATGGCGCCCAGAAACGCTGCCAAACCAAAAGTCATCCAGAATGGCCACCTCGCGGCAGGGTTCATGCAACGAGATCCGGCAACATGACCCGCAGTCTTTTGATCCGGCGCGGATCGGCATCTATGACTTCGAACTCGGGCCCCTCGGGATGCAAGACAACTTCGCCACGGGCAGGAACGCGCCCCGAGAGCATGAAGACAAGCCCGCCCAGGGTATCGATTTCCTCTTCGTCGACGTCCTCATGGCTGGTCAAGGAACGTCCGATCTCGGCCTCGAAATCCTCGAGCGGTACGCGGGCCTGAACGATATAGCAACCCGGCTTTTCCTGCAGCCAAAGCTGGCTTTCATCGGCGTCATGCTCATCCGCAATTTCGCCTACAACCTGTTCGATCAAATCTTCGATCGTTACCAAACCGTCGACGCCCCCATATTCGTCGATCACCAACGCCATGTGTCTGCGCTCGGTCTGCATTTTTGTCATCAGAACGCCGATTGGCATCGAGGGTGGCACGAACAGCAAAGTGCGTAACATCGAGATTAGGTCGAATGTGGATGAGGTTCCGTTAAACCCATGGGTCAGCGCGAAATCCTTGAGATGCACAAACCCTAAAGGCGTATCCAGAGTGCCGTCATAGACCGGGATACGTGACAGGCCGCTTTCGCGAAATACCTGCGCAAGTTCGTCCTTGGTTATGGTTGATGGGACCGACACGATTTCTGCTGTCGGGATCGCAACATCCTCAACTCGCATTCTGCGCAGATTGATCATGCCACGTGGTTGCGTTTTGTCGGTTTCATGCCCATTGGCGTCCGAAACCTGCTCATCATCTTGCGACGAGAATGCATCCACTATTCGAGAGAAAAACCCAGCTTTCTCTTTGGTGTTTTCTGTGCCTTCCTTTGGTTGCGCGCTTTGCGCTGCCATAGAACTGCCGTCTGTATCGCCCATTATCCCATTCCAAATGATCGGCCAAAATGGCCCCTATTAAACAGTATATGGGTCATCAATACCCAATTTGCCAAGTATCTCGACTTCGACCCCCTCCATCAAAGTGGCGTCCGGGTCACGGATGTGATCGTATCCCAACAAATGCAACATTCCGTGAATGATCAGATGTGTGACATGATCATCCATGGCTTTTCCTGCCTCAGCCGCTTCACGTGCACAGGTGTCAAATGAGATCGCGATATCCCCCAAAGCTGTCTCTCCGGTAAAATCCGGGGTCGGAGATAACGGCGGCTGACCTGCGATGTCCGCGGCCAAATCTTCGGCAGGCCAACTCAGTACATTAGTCGCCGAGGGTTTTTCCCGGAATTCAGCGTTCAGATCCGCGATACGGACATCGTCGCAGGCCAATAGGCTGATTTCACAGTCTTCTTGAAGGTTACAATGGTCCATAACCGCGTGAATGGCGCGGCGTGCCAAGGGCTCCAGCCCCTGCCAGCGGGTGTCTTCCACCGTCAGTTCAAGGTTCATGTCTGTCGTCCAAAGCCCCGGGCATCGTAGCCTGAAACCTCTCAGGTTTCACGGCCCGCGTCGGCCTCATACGCCTCGATGATCGCGGCGACAAGCGGATGGCGCACGACGTCTTTCGACGTGAAATAGTTGAAGCTGATATTCGGGATCGTCTTAAGCAACCGTTCCGCATCGGCCAGACCTGACTGAACCCCGCGCGGCAAATCCACCTGCGAGCGGTCACCGGTGATCACCATTCGGCTACCCTCGCCCAAACGCGTCAGGAACATCTTCATCTGCATAGTCGTGGCATTCTGTGCCTCGTCCAAGACAACAAACGCATTTGCCAAAGTTCGACCGCGCATAAATGCCAAGGGCGCAATTTCGATTCGCTTTTCCTCGATCAGCTTGGCCAACTGTTTACCCGGAAGGAAATCGTTCAACGCATCGTACAGCGGTTGCATATAAGGATCGACCTTGTCCTTCATGTCACCCGGCAGATAGCCCAGTTTTTCACCGGCTTCGACCGCAGGGCGGCTTAGGATTATACGGTCCACATGTCCGCCGATAAACATCGACACACCAACAGCGACAGCCAGATAGGTTTTGCCCGTACCCGCTGGTCCGATGCCAAAGGCCAGTTCATTGTTGAACAGCGACTGGACATAGGCTTTTTGGGCATCTGTGCGCGGTTCGACCAATTTCTTTCTGGTTTTGATCTCGACCGTTCCGCCCTTGAACATCTCGAGCTGATCACCTTCGCGACTTCCCGTTCCCTTCTCGGACCCGCCCATGCGCAATTCGCGATCCACGTCGGCGGCTTCGACATCCTTGCCAGTTTCCAGTCTTGTATAAAGCGCCTGTAAAACTTCGATCGCTTGTTTCTGGGCGTCTTCGTCGCCCATGACCACAAGCTGGTTGCCACGGCGCACAATCTGCACCGAGAGTTTTTGTTCGATGTCGGTCAGATTACGGTCATATTCGCCGCACAAATCAATCAACAACCGGTTGTCGGGAAATTCAACAAACGCCTCACGCTGGGGCATTTCATCTTGCGGTGGGGTAAGGGCACCGATGGCCAATCCGTTCTCCTGTCTTGGCGTTTCTCCCCGAGCGTGACAACAATTGCCGGTGGGCGCAAGCCACAGATTCAAATTTTCGCAAACGAATGACAAAACCGCCGATTGCACTCGAGTATATCGAACCGACTTCAGGCCCAAAGGCCACCAGACTTAAGGAGGTCAGAACGTGTAGTTCAAGCCAAACCGAAGACTGCGATACTCAGGCGTCGAACGAGTCGAAAACCCGTTGCCGAACTCGACATCCTTGCCCTCAAACTGAACATATTCGTATTCACCAGTGATCGACCAATCGTCGTTCAGGCTATGCTCAGCTCCGATACTGACAGAAAAACCATTCCTGCTGTCGGATTCCTGGAAGGACTGGGCTGTCGGGCCAAACGTAAGGCTGTTCGTCGTTTCGACATCTCCGCGAACATAACCAGCAGACACAAAATACAAAATACTGCCGCTTTTGTTCGTCAGGCCACTGCGAAACCGTACAGAAAATATATCAGACACCTCGGAGCCGCCGGTAACAGACACGCCATTGACCGAGGTGGTGACTTCATCATCTATCGAGCCGAACTCGTACCCAATCTCTAGCCCATATACGTAGTCGCGCCCACTTCGCGCAGGAAGCACTCCACGCCAACCTGCGCGAACACCGCCGAATGACCCCTTCAGATCCAAGTCTCCAACGGGAAATGTGGCCCCGGGCGTTGCCAACCCAAACTCATCTGTTCCTCCGAGAGAATATCCACCGGAAACGCCCAGGTAAAATGCACTTATGTCGCCGTTAGAACGCTTGGGGTTGACTACTGGCGGATCGGTGAGACCAGGTTCTGGATTCCCGGCCAAAGCGCAGGACCCGAAGACAATGGAAGTAAGTAGCCCCCAGAACAGACGCAAACCAGAGCTTTTCAGAACCGTCAATTCAAACACTCGCACTCTCCGACATCTCGACACACTGATCTGCCTAGGAGACTAGAACTCCTGATACGTATGGAACCCTAGACCCCTAAAAAATCTAGCATTTCTCCGAGCATAGATCGAAGTCATAAATCAAGTGTTAATTTTCGGTTCAGAATCAGGCGTTGGTGTTTTCACCACAGTTTCAGCCAGGTTCAGAGCAGCTCGCCCGCAAGCGAATTTGCCCCCGACGCGGTGATGCGAACGTCGCGCAACTCACCCACCTCGACATTGGCGCCCGAGACGTGAACCGAATGAAGATACTCGGATTTTCCGACCATTTGGCCAGGCAGGCGACCCGGCTTTTCGAACAGAACACGGACATTCCGGCCTACCATGGCATCCTGAATTTCGCGCTGATGACGGGTGATCACAGCCTGCAGGCGCTGTAGGCGGTCATCCGCCACCTCAGGATCAACCTGAGACCGTTCGGCCGCCGGCGTTCCCGGACGGGTCGAATACTTGAACGAATACGCGTACCCGTACCTCACCTGCTCCACCAGATCCAACGTGGCCTGAAAGTCCTCTTCTGTCTCCTCGGGGAAGCCCACGATGAAGTCGCCCGACATCATGATATCGGGCCGTGCTTCACGGATGCGTTCGATCAGGCGCAGATAGCTGTCCGCCGTGTGGCTGCGATTCATCCGTTTCAGAATCCGGTCCGAGCCCGACTGAACCGGCAGGTGCAGATAGGGCATCAGCTTGTCGCAGGTTCCGTGCGCTTCGATCAGGTCATCGGCCATGTCGTTGGGGTGCGACGTGGTGAATCGGATACGTTCCAGCCCGTCAACCTTGTTCAACTCCCAGATCAACCCCGCCAGCGTCGTGTCACCGTTCGGGCCAGCCCCGTGATAGGCGTTGACGTTCTGACCCAGCAAAGTGATTTCGCGCACGCCGCGTTCGACCAGATCCTGCGCCTCGCGGATGATGCGATCCGCCGGGCGGCTGACTTCGGCCCCGCGGGTATAGGGCACAACACAGAAGGCACAGAATTTGTCGCAACCTTCCTGAACGGTCAAAAACGCCGTGGGACCGCGCTTGGCTTTGGGTCGGTTCTTGAGCTTTTCGAACTTGTCTTCTTCCGGGAAATCGGTGTCCAGCGCCTTGGTACCCTCGCGGGTCTTGGCTTCCATCTCGGGCAGACGGTGATAGCTTTGCGGCCCCACCACCAGATCGACCAGAGGCTGACGGCGCATGATCTCTTCGCCCTCGGCCTGTGCAACACAACCGGCCACCCCGATCTTAAGATCAGGCTTTTCCGCCTTCAGACCTTTGAAACGACCCAACTCGGAATAGACCTTTTCAGCGGCCTTTTCACGAATGTGGCAGGTGTTCAACAAGATCATATCAGCGTCATCGGGGCTTTTTGTCTCTACATATCCCTGACCGCCGAGCGTTTCGGCCATACGTTCGCTGTCATAGACGTTCATCTGGCAACCATAGGTCTTGATGTACAGCTTTTTAGGTTCCGACATGGGTAGGGCCTTTTGCGTTCGCGGGATCGGCGTCATCTATACCTTACGAACGCCGCTTGCAATGCCCGCGCGATTACCCGATTTTGACCCAAAACACCAGCAAGACGAGCGCGAACAGGCCATGCAGTACGACTCTGTAAACTCTTTCCTGCAATCCGGCACGGATGCGCTGAAAAAGGGGCCGATTGCCCTGATCTTTGCCGAGGACGATGTCGAACTTGAAAGTACAATACGCCATCACCTGAAACTTGGGTTTACCAATCTGATCGCCTTTATGCCCGCAGAATTCACACTGCCGGAGGAATTGACAAAACGTATTCACCGGGTTGCGTTGACCTGCGCACCGCGGACCGTCGTTTTCGACACGATTAACAAGGTGATTGAAGCCGCTCCATCCAATTGGATGTATTACTGCTACAACGCCGAATACCTGTTCTTCCCCTTCTGCGAGACCCGCACCATCGGTGAGATGCTAGCCTTTCACACCGAAGAACGCCGCGATGCGATGTTGACCCATGTGGTCGATCTGTATGCCGATGACCTTACGGCTTTCCCCAACGGAGTGGCTCCGGATCGTGCTATGCTGGACCGCATTGGATACTATGCCCACACTCGCCACACTCCTGATGGTCAGCCGCTAGAGCGCCAGCTGGACATGTCCGGTGGTTTGCGCTGGAGGTTCGAAGACCACATCCCCTATGAACGCCGCCGCATCGACAGGATTGGCCTGTTCAAGCCCCGCAAAAATCTGCGCCTGTTGCCCGATCACACCTTTAGCGAACCAGAATATAACACGTATTCCTGCCCCTGGCACCACAACCTGACCGCAGCGATCTGCTCATTCCGTGCGGCTAAAGCACTGAAATCAAACGCCGGGTCGACCTTCGACATCCCAAGCTTCAAGTGGCGGAACTCGGTCGCGTTCGAATGGAACTCGACCCAATTGCTGGATTTGGGCCTGATCGAATCCGGTCAGTGGTTCTGATCCAACCTTCATCTGGCCAAAAATATCCCTGGAGAGGTGCGGTCCCGCCGCGCCGAGGGCAGAGCCCCCTATCGTGGCCACACCATCGGAAACCAATCCTCACGCAGACGCTGCCCGGGCACCATGTCATGGCCCGGAAACGGCGGTGAGGTTCGACCGGGTCGCTCTACATAGCGCGCGTCATCGCCCACCAGACGCAGTGAAAACGCACGACGGCGGCTGTCAGAGTGATTCCCGCGCGCGCCGTGCAGCGTGTGATAGTTGAACGCTACCGCGTCACCTGGCTGCATCTCGAACTCGACCACGCGCATCCCTTCAGCATCCGGGTCAGGGACAGGAATGTATTGGCCCTCATCGGGAAAGAACCCTTCTTCGGACACCCAGCGAGTCGGTAGAACCTCTTTCTCCCACTTGTGCGATCCGGCCACGCAGCGCAAGGTCGCTTTTGTCACAGGATCAAGCGGCGACCAGAAACTGATCGTCTGCTGGCCTTCAACAAAATAATACGGCCCATCCTGATGCCACGGCGTTGCCATCGATGTGCCCGGTTCCTTCACCAGGACGTGGTCGTGAAACATCTGAACAGTTTGTGACTGCATCAGATCGGCGGCAACCTCAGCTGCCGGAGAGTTGTGGATCACATCTTGAAACTGTTCGACCCTCGTCCAATTGCAATAATCGTCAAAAAACAGTCCGGTCTCGCCCTGTTTCTTATTGTCCGAAGCGTATGGGCCAGGCTCAGCCATGTTCGCCGCAACCCCATCGCGCAAGGTTTCCACATAATCGGCAAACAGTCTCCGGATCAGAACAACACCGTCGCGCTGATAGGTGTCGATCATGTCTTGCGTCACAAGGGGATGGGTCATGTCAGTCTCCGTGCCGATTGCGTTGTGATCTGCGCATGGCATTGGTCTCTGTTCAAGTCATATCTTTTGAAGCTAAATATAAAGCCATGTTATACCTTTCACTTAGACAATACGAATATGTCTGCGCCATTGGACGATACGGCGGCCTGTCCGCGGCGGCCCAACATCTGAATGTTTCGCAACCGGCTTTGTCCAACGCCCTAACACGGGTCGAAGACCAACTGGGGCACCCATTATTCACACGAAAGCGCGGTGCTGCGATGACCCTGACCCCGCAAGGGCGCTCATTCATCGAACAGGCCGAGGCATTGCTGTCGCGCGCCGCGAAACTGGAAAACGCAACCTCCACGGGGCCTGCAGCGGCTCGTTTGCGATTGGGATGTTTCGACGATCTTGCCCCCTTCCTGCTCGCCCGCGCCTTGCGCCTGTTGCGAGAGGGCCTTCCAGATGTCCATGTGACTTACCGGGTAGATAATTTCCAAGGTTTAATCTCAGGCTTAGTTCAGGGTGAGATCGACTTTGCGATTACCTATGGGCTGACGCTGGATGCCGGGTTCACGACCACGTCGCTCTGCATCACATGCCCGAACGCGGTGATGTCTCCGGATCATCCGCTTGCGGAGCACAGGCATCTCTCGTTGAAGGAAATCGCGGCGTATCCCTTGATCCTGTCGGACGAAGGACTTTCTGCCCAACATTTTCTGACTTTGTTTCGCAAAGCTGGGCAGACACCCAAGGTCGCACACCGCGCTGCATCACTTGAAATCCAACGCAGCCTGGCCGCAAACAATGAAGGAGTCGCTATGACCTATGCGAATATCCCCGCTGCAGTTAGCTACGATGGGATGCCACTTGTTAGTCGACCTGTCACCGATGATTTCGCAGCCGAGCCCGTCGTGCTCGCACGGCATGGAACGGGTCCAATGGACACCCTCTTGGACAGAGCGCAAGATATCCTGTCGGAATTAACGACGTAAGGTTACTTCTTTCGCAACCGGATCACGACATCGACCGAAGCGATCTCGACCCCTTCGGGTGCTTCGGGCAGGCGCTGGATCACAAGCTGTTCGGATGGTGCATCGCTCAGGCGCCCTTCATCCTCCCAGAAAAAATGCGGGTGATCATGCGTGTTGGTGTCGAAATAGCTTTTCGACCCGTCTACAGTGATTTCCTGCAGAACGCCCGCGTCGCAGAATGCCCGCAGAGTGTTGTATACAGTCGCTAAAGACACGGCATCGCCGTTCTTTTTAGCTGATTCAAACAGGCTTTCCGCCGTCACATGACGGTGCTTTCCGTCCCCGACCAAAAGCTCGGCCAGGGCCACACGCTGACGCGTCGGGCGCAGTCCGGCGTGAACCAACCAGTTCGTGGCTATGCTCTGGCTTTCTGGTGTCATGAATCCGATACCGTTTTGTTGCTGAAGTATATATAGGTGCTGAAGTCAGGTAATTTCAAATGAAATTCATTCGCAAAGAACGGACAGAACACCGCATGATGTTGGCCACCGCTCTTGCAGGACCTTGCATACGGGTGCTAGACGAGGCCAGATTGAATGAACAGACCCCTGGCAGGAGAGGCGGCAAGAATGGCCCAATTCCCGAGCAGCTTTGACAAGGATGATCTGCTGAAATGCGCCCGTGGCGAATTATTCGGCCCCGGTAACGCGCAGTTGCCCGCCCCGCCGATGCTGATGATGGACCGGATTACCGATATCTCAGCCGATGGTGGCGCGCATGGCAAAGGTCATGTTTTGGCCGAATTCGACATTACTCCGGACCTGTGGTTCTTTGACTGCCACTTCCCCGGGAACCCGATCATGCCTGGCTGTTTGGGGCTGGATGGCCTGTGGCAGCTGACCGGCTTTAACCTCGGCTGGCGCGGCTGGCAGGGGCGTGGCATGGCTGTTGGCGTGGGCGAGGTCAAGCTGACCGGCATGGTCCGCCCCGACCGCAAGATGCTGACTTACAAAATTGATTTCAAAAAAGCGATCCAGACGCGCCGCCTGACCATGGGTGTGGCGGATGGCATCGTCGAAGCGGACGGTGAAATGATTTACGACGTCAAGGACATGAAAGTCGTCCTGTCCGAAGCCTGAGCCTGACCGGCCCGAAATAAGGAGCACGCATATGCGTCGAGTAGTTGTCACCGGTTTGGGGATTGTCTCCTCCATCGGGAACAATGCCCAAGAGGTTCTGGCCTCACTCAAAGCTGGGAAATCCGGCATTGAGGCCAACGACCAGATGGTCGAACACGGTTTCCGCAGCCAGATTGCCGGCTCGCTGAAGATCGACGTGACCGAGCATGTGGACAAGCGCACCTTGCGTTTCATGGGTCCCGGAGCGGCTTATGCGCATATCGCGATGAGCCAGGCGATCGCAGACTCCGGTCTGACCGAAGATCAGGTGGTAAACCCGCGCACAGGTCTGGTGGCCGGCTCGGGTGGCCCCTCGACCAGTGCGATGCTGACGGCGCACCAAACCGTACTGAAGAACGGCGCGACCAAGCGGATCGGGCCGTTCGCGGTGCCGAAATGCATGTGCTCGACCATCTCGGCGAACCTTGCAACGGCGTTCAAGATCAAGGGCATCAACTATTCGATCACCTCGGCCTGCTCGACCTCCCTGCATTGCATCGGCAACGCGGCGGAACAGATCATGCTGGGCAAACAGGATGTGATGTTTGCAGGCGGCGGCGAAGAGCTGGACTGGACGCTGTCCTGCCTGTTCGACGCGATGGGCGCGATGTCGTCGAAATACAACGACACGCCGGACAAAGCCTCGCGCGCCTTTGATCAGAATCGCGACGGGTTCGTGATTTCCGGTGGCGGCGGCATCGTCGTGCTTGAGGATCTGGATCACGCTTTGGCGCGTGGGGCCAAGATCTACGCAGAAGTCACCGGCTATGCAGCCACTTCGGATGGGCATGACATGGTGGCGCCTTCGGGTGAAGGCGGCGAACGCGCGATGCGTCTGGCCCTGTCCACCCTGCCCGAAGGCCGCAAGGTTGGATACATCAACGCCCACGGGACCTCGACCCCGGTCGGCGATGTGGGCGAGGTTGAAGCCGTGCGCCGCATCTTTGGCGAAGGCAACGTGCCGCCGATTTCGTCGACCAAGTCGATGACCGGCCACGCGCAAGGCGCTGCGGGCGCATTGGAGGCGATCTTCTGCCTGCTGATGCTGGACAATGATTTCATTACACCGTCGATCAATGTCGAAACACTCGCCGAAGGCATCCAGCCCGGTGAAATTGCAACGCAAGTCGTTGAAAATGCGGGACTCGACTCGGTGATGACCAACAGCTTCGGCTTTGGCGGCACCAACGGATCCATGGTTCTTTCAAAGTATAACGGGTGAATGTGATGTCGGATCTTCTTAAAGGCAAACGCGGCCTTATCATGGGCGTGGCCAATGACCGCTCGATCGCGTGGGGCATCGCCAAGGCCATGCACGAAGCGGGCGCCGAACTGGCTTTCACCTATCAGGGCGAAGCATTCGGAAAGCGGCTGGAGCCCTTGGCGCAAAGCCTCGACAGCGACTTCATGGTCGACGCGGATGTGACCGACGACGAATCGCTGGATCGCGCCTTTGGCGAACTAGCCCAGCGTTGGCCGACGATTGATTTCGTGGTCCACGCAATCGCCTATTCGGACAAGTCGGAACTGACCGGCCGGTTCCTGAACACAACGCGGGCGAACTTTAAACATTCGATGGATGTATCGGCCTACTCCTTTATCGAGGTCGCCCGCCGCGCCTATCCCATGATGAAGGACAATGGTGGCACTTTGCTGACGCTGACCTATCAGGGCTCGAATCGCGTGGTTCCGAACTACAACGTGATGGGCGTCGCCAAAGCGGCGCTGGAATCGGCTACACGCTATCTGGCCAATGATTTAGGCCCCGAAGGCATTCGCGTGAACGCCATCTCGCCCGGTCCGATGAAAACACTGGCCGGTGCGGCCATCGGTGGCGCACGCAAGACCTACAAGTTCTGCGACCAGAATGCGCCCATGCGCTCGAACGCGACGCTAGAGGCCGTGGGCGGCACTGCTGTGTACTTGGCATCAGAAGCCGGAGCCTGCACCTCGGGCGAGATTATCAAGGTAGATGGCGGGTTCCACGTACTGGGCATGCCGCAGCCAGACTTTATGTGACCCGAGTTTTCCCTGCCGGTGCCAAGATTTGACCATCTTTCACCGGCAAAACAGGCGGCATGAGCAAAGCTGATCATATTGTTGCAAGCAACGCGCGCTCCTCTAGGTCCCGTCGTAAATCGGGTTTTCTAGGGGTACGCGGGCGGATTGCATTGCTGGGCCTGACAACATTGTTAATGTTGTTTGTGTTTTTCACGCAGCCGCAGGTTCGTGCTGAGTTCGAATCCTGGACCAGCCTGATTACAGGCTGATCCTCTCTGCTACGATAGGTCAGTTGACTGAAATAACCTCGACGTCGAAAATCAGATCCTGACCAGCCAATGGATGATTTGCATCCAGCGTCACTGTTGCGTCGTCAGCCTCGACCACCGTGACTGGCAGCACCTGACCTTCAGGCGTCTGCATCTGCAGTTGTGATCCTGGTGTCAGGGGAATGTCATCCGGGATACCTTCGCGGGGGATACTTTGCCGCATTTCTGGATTAATCGGTCCATAGGCATCAACGCAGGCAATCTCGACTCGCTTCTTTTCGCCAACCGTCAGACCCGGCATCGCACTGTCCAGACCCGGGATGATCTGGCCCGAGCCTACCACGAACTCCAACGGGTCGCGCCCGTCCGAACTGTCAAAGACGTTTCCGTCCAACAGCGTACCGGTGTAGTGAATGCGAACAGTGTCGCCCTGTTTGATTGCGGTCATTCTGGCCTCCGGCCGTTAAAGAGTTGAACGGCCAACCCTAGGGGCTGACACGTCATTGTAAACCCTTCCCCCTTTCAAGCGACCACCTGTTGTGCAAACCTGCGCCGGATGGATGGAGGGGACACAATGCCGATCACAACATGCGTTTTCGACGCCTATGGCACGCTTTTTGATGTCGCGGCTGCGGCACGACAGGCCGCGGCAGAACCGGGCTTTGAATCATTGCAGGAAAAGTGGCCCGACCTGGCGAACTACTGGCGGCTGAAACAGTTGCAATACACATGGCTGCGCGCCGTTGCCGACGCTCATGCTGATTTCTGGGACGTCACCCAAGATGGGTTGGACTGGGCGCTGGAGGCCACTGGTCTGGACGGCAACGCGACCTTGCGACAGCGCTTGCTGGACCTGTATTGGGAATTGCCGGCTTACCCCGAGGTTCCCGCCATGCTAGCCGCTCTGAAAGCTGGCGGCCATCAGACTGCAATACTGTCGAACGGCTCCCCTCCGATGCTTGACGGAGCGGTCCAATCGGCCGGCATCGGCGATGTACTGGACGATGTTCTGTCGGTCGAAAGTGTCGGCGTCTTCAAACCGCATTCCAAAGTATATGATCTGGTTCAACAACGTTTCGGATGCGCGCGGGACGAGGTTCTGTTTGTCAGTTCAAACGGGTGGGACGCCGCGGGGGCCAGCGGGTACGGCTTCGTGACCACTTGGGTCAACCGGGCACAGGAGCCGATGGATCGCTTGCCATGGAAGCCTGCGCATGTACTGTCCGACCTGACGACCATTCCCCAAATCGCAGGACTGTAATGCCCTTTTTCACGACCACTGACGGCAAGAAACTATATTTCGAGGACACCGGGTCCGGCATACCTGTTTTCTGTCTTGCAGGGCTGACCCGTAACACGCAGGATTTTTCGTTTCTGGCGCCACAGATGACCGATCATCGAATGATCGCAATGGATTATCGGGGGCGTGGACAATCGGACTATGACCCCGACCATAGCAACTACAACGTTTTGCGCGAAGCGCATGACGCCATTGAATTGCTGGATCACCTTGGCCTTGAGCGGGTATCAGTGATCGGAACGTCACGCGGGGGTCTGATCGCCATGGCACTGGCTGCCAGCCACCCGGAGCGTCTGGCCGCAGTTGTGCTTAACGATATTGGCCCTGTCATCGATACGTCGGGTATCGCCAAGATCATGGACTATGTCGGCAAACAACCCGTATCAAAGACCTATGACGACGCGGCGCGTGCCCTGCAGCACATGATGCAGGCGCATTTCCCCGGTGTCCCACTGCAAAGGTGGCGACAAATGGCTGAGTTCCAGAACGAGGAAACCCCGCAAGGTTTGAAACTGCGCTACGACCCAAGCCTGCGCACCGCTCTCCTGGATCAGGCAGCGGCAGGCGCGATACCGGACATGTGGCTGTTCTTTGAAGCTCTGCGAAACATCCCGACCGGTGTTATTCGCGGCGAAAACTCGGACGTGCTAAGCGAGCAGACCCTGGCCGAGATGCATGATCGACATCCGGGGCTGGTCTCTGTCTCGGTTCCAGATCGGGGCCATGCGCCTTTTCTGGATGAACCTGAATCGCTTGATCTGATCCGAAAAACACTGGACGCCCTATGAGCACATTGCAAATGATCGAATCCGCCGCTGAACGTCTGAAAGGACATGTGCGGGAAACGCCGCTGCTGTCCTCTCCGTTCATTGATGAACTTGCCGGCCGTCGGGTTCTGGTCAAACCCGAATGCCTGCAGCACACGGGCAGTTTCAAGTTTCGAGGGGCTTGGTCGGCCATCTCCGCATTGGGTGAAGCCGAGCGCCAGAGCGGCGTGATCGCCTATTCGTCGGGCAACCACGCACAGGGGGTAGCGTATGCCGCCGCACAACACGGCATATCCTCCGTCATCATCATGCCCTCGGACGCGCCGCAGTTGAAAATCAACAACACCCGCGCTTTGGGCGGAGAAGTGGTGTTGTACGATCGCGCCAATGAAAGCCGTGAAGAGATCGGCGAAGCCCTTGCAGCCGAGCGTGGCTTGACGCTGATCCGACCCTATGACGAACCACAGGTTATAGCGGGTCAGGGCACGACGGGATTGGAGATCGCCCGGCAAGCCACTGCCCTTGGTGTCACCCAAGCCGACGTTCTTGTCTGCTGCGGCGGAGGCGGGCTGACGTCTGGAATCGCGCTGGCATTGGAGGGTCACGCTCCGGGGCTTCGCCCCCGCCCGTGTGAGCCCGAAGGATTTGACGATGTGAAACGCTCATTGGCGACCGGGCAGATTCAGGCGAACAAGGCGACATCCGGCAATCTTTGCGATGCGATCCTTACACCGCAGCCCGGCGACCTCACCTTTCCCATCCTGAACCGTTTGTGCGGTCCGGGCCTTTCGGTCACGGAAGAGGAAGCCCTTCGCGCCATGGCCCAAGCATTTTTGCGATTGAAAATAGTGTTGGAGCCAGGCGGCGCTGTGTCGTTGGCTGCCGCTTTGTACCGTGGTACCGAAATTGAAGGCGACACTGTTATCGTAGTGGCATCTGGCGGCAACGCTGACCCGGAAGTCTTTGGAAAAGCGCTGGAATTCCTGACCTGACAACACAGGACCGATAAGGCAGGGTGCTGGCTTAGCGTATGACGAACGGGGATTATGTCATGCAAATTGCAGACTTCGGGGACATAAAGCTCCATTACCGTGAGGATGGCGATCCAAGCGGGGCACCAGTCGTGTTCGCCAATTCGCTGGGCACGGATATGCGGCTTTGGGACGCCGTATTGCCTCATCTGCCGGCCGGGTTTCGTCTGATCCGGTATGACAAACGGGGGCACGGGCTGTCTTCTGCACCACCTGCTCCGTATTCTATGGGGGCGCTGGTTCGGGATGCAGAATCCCTGCTGGATCACCTCGAAGTCCGGGACTGTGTGTTCGTGGGCCTTTCGATTGGCGGGCTGATCGCACAAGGCTTGGCCGTCAAACGGTTGGACTTGATCCGGGGGTTGGTCTTGTCGAACACCGCGGCCAAAATCGGCACACCAGCGATGTGGAACCAGCGTATGGAAGCCATTCGTGAAGGTGGGGTCGAAGCGCTGGCAGACGCCACAATGGAACGCTGGTTCTCAAAAGGCTTTCGGGCGACGCCAGATCACCTGTTATGGCGCAACATGATGGCGCGACAACCCGAGGACGGATATTTGGGATGCTGCGCGGCGATTTCAGGCACGGATTTCTATACGCCAACCAGCGGCTTAAGGTTGCCTATACTGGGCATTGCCGGCAGCGAGGATGGCTCAACTCCGCCTGATCTGGTACGAGAAACCATTGATCTTGTCCCCGGCTCTCGTTTTGAACTGATGCGTCGAGCCGGGCATCTGCCCTGTGTCGAGCAACCCCAGGAATACGCAGCGATTCTAAGCCGTTTCCTGGCGGATATCGGGCATATCTGAAGGAGAACAGCATTGGCAGATTTCCTTTTGGTCCATGGCTCATGCCACGGTGCGTGGTGCTGGCGTGATCTGATCCCCGAACTTGCCGCTTTGGGGCATACGGCACGCGCAATCGACATGCCTAGCCACGGTGCTGATCCGACGCCGGTTTCCGAGGTCACATTGCAGGGATGCCGCGACGCGGTACTCAAGGCGTGTTCGCCGCAGACGATTGTCGTCGGGCATTCATGGGGCGGCTACCCGATCAGCGCCGCGGCCGAGGCCCAGCCGACAAGGATACGCGCCTTGGTGTATTTGTGCGCCTACCTTCCCAAAGACGGGATGTCGATGATCGAGATGCGCCGGCAGTCCCCTCGTCAGACCATCGGAGATGCGGTGGATAAATCGGCAGATGGTCTATCCTACACGGTCAAGCCCGAGCGGGTTCAGGATCTGTTTTATCACGACTGCCCGGCTGAAACCGTACCCTATGCGCTTTCGCGGCTATGTCCTCAGGCCATTGCGCCGCAAGATACGCCCCTGCCGCTCAGCGATGCATTCGCGCGCGTATCCAAGGCTTATATCCAAGCCACTAACGACCGTACTATCCCGCCCGAGTATCAAAAGCAGATGAGTTTCGGCGTTCCCGAAGCCATGCGGCATAGCATCGACAGCTCTCACTCTCCGTTCTTTTCCCATCCGGGTCAGCTGGCCGAAATATTGGACAGTATCGCAATTGACTTGCCCCACGAGGGCGGCGCGCAAGCCACTTTTCAGCGATAAACTCTGTGGCTAGAGTGCCGGAGTATTCACTCAGCGGTTTCCATGCGTCTTCCCTTTCTCTTTGTCCTGCTCACAGTCATGATCGACGCAATGGGCATTGGGCTGGTTCTGCCGATCATGCCCGAACTCATCGTCGAAGTTCAGGGCGGTACGCTGGCCGGTGCAGCAGTTTGGGGAGGTGTTCTCAGCACTGCATTTGCGGCAATGCAATTCGTCTTCGGCCCCATCCTCGGCAATCTTTCAGACGCCTATGGGCGCAGGGCAGTTCTGCTGGTGTCATTGTTCGTTATGTCGTTGGACTATGTGGTGATGGCATTGGCGGGCAGTATTTGGCTGCTATTGGTTGGGCGGATTGTGGGCGGAGTCACAGCGGCCACCCACGCCACTGCAGTAGCCTTTATGGCAGATGTTTCCAAACCCGCAGAAAAGGCGGCCAATTTCGGTCTGCTCGGCGCAGCTTTCGGCGTCGGGTTCGTTTTGGGCCCCGTGATCGGCGGCCTGCTGAGCGAATACGGGACCCGTGCCCCCTTCTGGGCAGCTGCTGCATTATCATTGGTGACCTTTGCAATTGGCCTTTTCGTAATGCCCGAAACCGTGACCGACAAAACGCGCAGAGCTTTCAATCTGCGCCGCGCAAACCCAATCAATTCCCTCCGCGCCATTGCGGGATTGCCCGGCATTCGCCCGATGCTGTGGGTATATTTCCTCTATTCGATCTCAATTTACGTATACCCTGCCATCTGGGCTTATTTCACCACCGAACGGTTTGGGTGGTCCCCCCAGATGATCGGCTTGTCCCTTGGTGTTTATGGAATTGGCATGGCTGCCGTTCAAGGCGGGTTGATCCGGCCAGCTACCCGGTATCTGGGCGAAAGAGGAACGATCATCTACGGCATGGTCATCGAGATTATCAGCTTCGCTATTCTGGCGTTTCTGACAAGTGGTCCGATCGCATTGCTGCTGATCCCTCTCACCGCGCTGGGTGCGGTTGTGACCCCCGCCTTGCAAGCGATGATGTCCAAGGCTACGCCGGACAGCCAGCAAGGCGAGTTGCAGGGCGTCCTTACCTCACTGCATGCCCTATCGATGGTGATTTCCCCCTTGCTGATGACCAGCGTCTTTGCGCAGTTTGCCAGACCAGATACGGGATTTTATCTGCCGGGTGCCCCTTTCCTGCTGGCCATGGTCTTGATGGTCGTCGGCTTTGCAGCCTTTCTGAAAGCAAAACCCAAAAAAGTGTAACAGCGACACCGCTGTGACGGATTCCACCTTGCAGCATGCAATCCGGCGCGCCACCGTGGCCCAAAGGAAATGAGGGAAGAGATGCAAACAATCAAAGCCGCCGTCTGCCGGGCCTTCGGTGACCCCTTGGTCATCGAGGACATCCAAATCGCGCCACCTCAAACGGGCGAGGTCGAAGTCACTCTGGACGCGGTCGCGATCTGCCACTCGGATATATCCTACGCAAGCGGTGCCTGGGGTGGGTTCCTGCCTGCCGTTTATGGGCACGAGGCCGCGGGCGTCATTACTGCGGTTGGTCCGGCAGCTGGGGGCTTTGCCATCGGCGACCCGGTTGTCGTCACCCTCATCCGCGCCTGCGGATCCTGCCCGTCTTGTGCAGGCGGCAACCCAACGATTTGCGAAACGCCATATGACACCGTTAAAGGGCCGCTGCGCACAGCCGACGGTGGACCGCTGGAACAGGCCATGGCCTGCGGTGCCTTTGCCGAAAAAGTTGTGGTCAGCCACCGTCAGATCGTGAAAATCCCGTCAGACATGCCCAAGGATGTAGCTAGCCTATTGTCCTGCGGTGTGATCACCGGCGTGGGTGCCGCGGTGAACGCCGCCGGTTTGCGTCCAGGGCAGGACGTGGTCGTGATCGGTGCTGGCGGCGTGGGGCTAAACGCCATTCAAGGCGCGCGTATCGCCGGAGCGCGGCGCATTGTGGCCGTCGACATGACCGAAGATAAGTTGGACATCGCTGCAGAGTTCGGTGCGACGCATGGTGTCTTGGCGACGTCGAAGTCACCATGGAAGGACGCCTACAAAGCCTTGGGCGGGCGTGGGGCCGACGCCGTGCTGATCACGGTGGGCGCCATCCCAGCCTACGATCAGGCACCCCGCTATCTTGGACCCGGTGGGAAGGCTGTCATGATCGGGATGCCTCATTCAGGTGATCAGTCAAGCTATGAACCCGTTATCCTTGCAGCGCTAGGGCAAGGCCTGATCGGATCGAAGATGGGCGACGTGGTCATACAGCGCGATATTCCCTGGATGATTGACTTGTATGAACAGGGGCGGCTGAAACTGGACGAGCTGATCTCAGGCCGGTGGTCGTTGTCGCAGATCAACGAGGCGATCGCAGACACCAAAACCGGTTCGGCCAAGCGAAACGTGATCATGTTCGACAAAGCCTGAGGCAAACGACCGGAGGAGACGCCATGAAGCTGCAGGACCTCGACATCATTGTGACCGCTCCGCCGGCACCCGGTTGGGGCGGGCGCTATTGGATATTGGTCAAAGTCACGACCGACACAGGCATAACCGGTTGGGGCGAATGCTATGCTTCATCTGTAGGCCCTGATGCTATGCGCCACGTCATTCGAGACGTCTTTGAGCGTCACATGCAGGGCGAAAACCCCGAAAACATCGAGCTTATGTTCCGCCGCGCCTATTCCAGCGGCTTTACACAACGACCCGATCTGACAGTCATGGGCGCGTTTTCGGGGCTTGAGATCGCGTGCTGGGACATTCTGGGCAAAGATCGCGACCGTCCCGTCTACGCTCTGCTGGGTGGGCTGGTGAATGATCGGATCCGCGCCTATACCTATCTGTACCCCCTACCCCAGCATAATCTTAACGACTTTTGGACGGCACCTGATCAGGCAGCTGAATGCGCTGCTGAAATGGTTCGACGCGGCTTTACAGCGGTCAAGTTCGACCCTGCTGGGCCTTACACAATACGCGGCGGGCATATGCCTGCAATGTCCGATATCTCGATGTCTGTCGCCTTCTGCAAGGCCATCCGTGAGGCCGTGGGCGACAAGGCAGATCTGCTGTTCGGCACCCACGGCCAATTCAACACCGCCGGTGCGATCCGCTTGGGTCAGGCGCTAGAACCATATTCGCCACTCTGGTTCGAAGAACCCACACCCCCCGACATGATCGAGGACATGGCCCGTGTTGCCCGCAATGTCCGAATTCCTGTGGCAACAGGCGAACGGATGACCACGAAGGCCGAGTTCGGGGCCGTCCTGCGCGCTGGCGCAGCCGAGATTCTTCAACCTGCACTGGGCCGCGCCGGTGGCATCTGGGAAATGAAGAAAGTCGCTGCCATGGCCGAGGTCTTTAACGTACAAATGGCTCCGCACTTATACGCGGGGCCGGTGGAATGGGCCGCGAATATTCATCTGGCGGCTTCGATCCCAAATCTGCTTTTGCTGGAAACGATCGAGACCCCATTTCACGACGCCCTGATCAAAAGCACGTTGCGCGTTGAAAACGGCTTTGTAACGGCACCTACGGCTGCAGGGTTGGGCATCGATGTCGACGAAGACCTGGCGCGGGCGCATCCTTTCACGGGTGACGGATTACATCTTCAGATGCAGGAAGAGCCCTGCAATTACGTCGACGGCAATGCGTTTCAGGGCGGTGCCCCTGCAACCGAGGGGTGACAAACTGCTGCGGTTTGGGGCATATTACCTTGACCCCCTATCACAAGCAGGCCCCTACGTGACACTTAAGGAAAAAGACGCTCAGGATCAGGACAGCGCCCTTTCAGATATGCAAAAGAGCGCCGCGCACGCCGCTGCGTTCCTGAAAATTCTTGCCCATGAAGGCCGCCTGATGATCCTTTGCCATTTGGGTGAAGGTGAGAAATCAGTGGGTGAGCTTGAGAACCTGCTGAATATCCGACAAGCCGCCGTCAGCCAGATGCTGGCGCGATTGCGCGGCGAAGGGCTGGTGTCGACCCGGCGAGAGGGGAAAACGATCTACTATTCGTTGCAGGACGGAAACACGGCCCAAATGATTGGTTTGCTTTACGACCTGTTCTGTAAACCGCAAGACTAGTTTGACACATACCCTGCAATCACCTGCATCAGCTTAAAGGCCGTGGCGGCATCGTTTTCGACAACGGCCAAAAACTCTTCTTCCCCGATCCGCAGGCAGGACAGGTTCGTCTCGGCCAGCATGCTCAGTGCGCGCGGCTCTTTGCGGATCAGGCCCAGCTCACCGACTAGCGCTCCTGCACCAACTTTTGTGATCAACTGATCCGGTCCGTCAGGTTGTGGCAGATACAGACCCGCCTCGCCTTCCAACACCACATAGGCCCCATCTGTGGGTTGGTCGTCCTTGAGGAACACAACCTCGCCAGGCTTGGCGTCAAACCAGCGGGCACCAAAGGCCAAAAGGCGCAGCTGACGACGGTCAAGACCCGAAAACAGCGGCGTCTGCTCAAGCGCGCGCAGCTTGCGCGCCAAGTCGGCCGAGGCTGCACTGTCTTCTTCCACGTCCGCAGGTCCTTCATCTGAAACCACCCGACCCTGCCGGATTTCGACATACATGTCGAATACATCCGGATTGTCATACTGATCGTTCAGATAAATGACGGTCGTCTCAGGCAGCAAAGAGCGTATATTCTTATAGACCGCCACCTGCGTGGCCATGTCATAGCTGGCCAGCGCATTATCCAAAATCAGGATATCCGGTTTCTTGATCGTCGCGCGCGTGAACGAGAGCGGCTCGGCAAAAACCGCCGGCAGATTCTGACCACCCAGCGCCACCGGAACGTCATAGATCAATTCGACCACCTGTGGCCGTGCCCCGTTGCGGTCAAGAACATCCACGATCAGTTTGCGCACCTCGTCCGAGCGCGCACCCCCAATCTGGCTGACCTTGCCGAACAGCGCATTCTCCATCACCGTCAGGCCGGGCGCAAATTCTTCGGCATTCAGTGGCACAAACACGTCGTGCAAAGTCTCAAGCAGTTTATGCGAATGACTGTGGCGCAGTTCAAGAATGCGGTTCTTCAGTTCATCTGAAAATGCCGGGCCGATTTGCTCGGCCGAAATCACAACGGGAACGGCAAGCAGGTTAGCGAGCTGTTCGTCATTCAGACCCGAGACCCCCTCATCCCGCGTCTGCTCCAGCAATTCTATCGCGCTTTCATAAGTCTGTGCTTCAAGGCCCAGCTTTCGAAACAGCGGATGGTCTGTGCCGTCCAGACCAAAGATCTGCCGCAGCATATCCACCACATCGCGCGTCAGGTTGACCAGTGTCTCGTCCAGGCCCAGTTCTCGCAGCTCTCCCAAAAAGACAGGTTGGCGGGCCAGCAAGTCCTGCGTCACAGGCACACGCGGGGTCGCGAACAGCAGGTTTTCGGCAACGGGTAAGGCAGGATTGTAGCAGCACCAGTCGAAGATCAGGGCCTGCTGTTCAAGCCCGGCATCTCGCACCGCCTGCTGTACGAGGGGTCGCAATTCAATAAGCTTCCGGGCCAGATCCTGGTGTTCGCCCGGTTCAAAGACCTGTTCTGCCCCACGTTGAAAAAGCGCCGCGCCCGAGCCCATGCCGTCGATCAGATGCAGCCACCAGTCGCGCAGAGATTCGGCGTTTTCAACACCAGCCCGCGAAGGGTCAAGCCATTCGGCTCTGTAGGGATCGTCACTATTCCCTGCCCGCCGGGTCTCTGCAAAGTCATGATCTTCGACCCCGCCTGTCACCGGCTTGAACCGCATCGGCATCATAACGTTGTCGCCCAACGAGCCTTGAAACATCACCGGGCGCGAAGACGCATATCCAACTCGTGCAGCAACGACGCCTTGGTGCAGGTCGGCCATGTTTTCCGCCCCGATTTCAACCCGACCGGACGAAGGCATGATCTCGCGCGTCAGCAATTCTGCCAGGGCGCGCCGATCTTCTTCGCTGGGGGCTGCGACGCCGATGGTTTTTCCACCGGGAAAGGTCAGGTTCAGGTCATCAAGAACCTGATTGCCGTCCATATCCCGGACCGAGACGTGATCCAGTGTTATATCGCCGTTCAGGCGCGGCGTGCTGTCTGGTTCGCCTTCGAACAGTTTTTCGTCAACCATTCCCGCGGGTGCAAACCGTTCAACCACTACATCCCAGCGCAATGACATGTCCTGAGTCTGATTGTAGTAGGTCAGCAGCTCTTTCCACGGAGAGCTCAGGTCCTTGTAGGCCGCCAGCGCCGCGACAAGCGCACCCAGCGAGACTGAGCCCTGTAGAACCAGCAAACCGCCAACCAGATAAAACAAGAACGGCGTCAGTTGCGAAATGAAGTTGTTGATGAACTTCATAAAGAACTTTTTCTGGTAAATCTCGAAACGGATGCTGAACAGCCGCCCCAGCTGGTCCGAGATCATCGCACGACGGTACCGCCACCCCCCATTCGTGCGCAGCGTCGACGCGCCCGCCGCGTTTTCCCCAATCTGAGCGGCCAGAATACGGACTTCTTGAATCCGGCTTTTGTTCAGCAGGTTGATCTGACGTTGCAGCTTGGGGATCAACCAGGCCTGCACTGGGATTAAGGCAACTGCGGCAAGGCCGAACCAGACACTTTGCAGAAACAGGAAAGACAGGATGGTGATCATCTGCCCGGCCTGCAGCACGGGTTGGCTGATCGCGTCCCCCATCAACCCACCCATCGGCTCGCTTTCGGCAGTGATCATCGAGACCATCTCACCCTGGCTGACGCGCTCGAAATAAGGTTGGGGAAAGCGCAGCGCGCGACTGATTAGTTGATACCGGAAACGACGCAGCATCCGCTCGCTCAGAACGCCTTTCATCGTGTTGATCCGCATTTTCATCAGGCCGTGGGCCAGAACCGCAGCCAGAAACGCGAAACACAGGATGATCAGGAAGGTGGTCTGCGGCAACTGATAGCCCATCACGTTCACCACCGAGCTTCCGGCCCCGATCGCATCGTTGATGATCCGTTTTGGCAATTCCAGCGTCAGGTAAAGCAGCGGAAACAGCGTCGCAGTCACGGCCAGCAAGATCAACTGATCGCGTTTGGAGTATTTCCAAATAAAGCGGAAAATCGTGCGTTCTATGGAACCTGCCCCTGTTGCGGATCACTGACCCGATCTTGGCGACATTGTCGCAAATCCAATGGTTTGAATTTACCGCAATCGTGGCCAGCGACGCAAACAGTTTCCAATTTGATCAGATTTTCGCCGAATGTGAACAAGTTCATTTGCGCAACCACAAGTTACCGCCTAGTGTTTAAATCAGGACGATGTCGGGAGGATTCATTTGCCTGCCAATTTAGGCGCAGTGTTTTTGATGCTCTGCTTATTGCAGATCAAACATATGTTTGCGGACTATTACCTCCAAACGCCGAAAATGCTGGCGGGACGCGGGGAATATTTTCATATGGGACGCGCACAACATGCGGCAGTGCATGTTGTGGGGTCCGTCATTGTTTTCCTACTATTTGGCTCGCCTTGGGCATTTATTCTTATCATCGCCGCGCTGGAATGGATCGTTCATTTCAATATTGATTTCGCAAAGGCCAGCTATTCCGACAAAAAGCAACTAATGCCAACGCAAGCGGCCTTTTGGCGCGCGGCCGGGCTGGATCAGTGCCTGCACAATCTAACCTATGTCGCAATGGTCTGGGCCTGGGTGAAATTCGCAGCTTAGGCGACCTTACCCAACGCACTCTGCCGGTAAGCTGACAGCCACATCTTGTCCAATTCATCTATTCGGTCGGTGTCAAACGCATCCGAATGCTCCCAATAGCGACCCGACGGCACGTAGTAACCAAGCTCTTTTTCACGCTGCAATGCCGCACTCATCCCATGCGTGCACGGCAGATCGACCGAACCAAGCGATGTCGAAGCGACCGAAGGATAGACCAGCCTGCTTTCCCCGTTGGAAAGCCGCACGATCCGACATCCCTGAGCAGCACCGAACAACCCAAGCCGAGCCGATTTTGCTTCAAGTGACCTGAGCGTAACGTCAGCACGTAAAGGATCGGCCGCCCCGGTTCCATAGAAATGTGTCTTTCCAGCGCTGGGGTAGACCATGTCACAGCCGAAATATGCCAACACAGAGGGGCGAAGCGCAGCCAGTGCCCAGTACCCTGCGGTAAAGGCCATCGTGCCGCCCGCGTAGACGAACCCACCATAGCCATTTTGCAAAGGTACGTAGTCTGCGGCACCAACAATGGATTGACTGCTAAGCGTCGCGGCGGGTCGGTTCTCGACCGGGAAGTCCTCGGGGTGGATAAGTACATCCCAATCATTACGAATACGCCAGGCGTTGTTGATCGCGACTATGTGCGTAAATGGCGAACGCTCCCAATCCTTCGCTGCAACGGCAGCCGGCGCGCTTCCAAGAATCAAAACTCGGGTCTGAGTATCGGTCATTCTGGGGTCCTGCCTTGTTGCAGTCCCCAGAAAGGTTAGAGCGTTTTGCGCGTCAAACTACCCCAAAACTGAAAAACTGCTTTCCTCGTTGATCGGGCGTTTCCGGGAATAGAACCCCACGTCGATCACGCGATTGATATAGGGCAACGTAAACTGCAGCGGTTGGGCGTCATGATCGGCGCCACCTTCGACATAGTCTATCAGAGCAGCCATCATCTTGCCGGCAATCGGCGCGTTCTTGTATTGGTTCCCGCTTGTGCCGCAGGCCATGTAGAACCCCGGCAGGCTGGATTTGTCATAGATCGGAATCCAGTCGGTCGAGGCGTCATATAGGTCCACCACACCACGCGTCTTAGACGGGATGCCCAGGCTAGGAACCCGCTGGGCATAGCGCATCGCCTGCGTGGTCCATTGGTCGGTGAAATCACGGTTGTAGTTGACATCATCCTCGCACCACTGATGCGGATCGCACTCCGGGTCTTCCGAGCCCACAAGGATGTGGTTGCCATGCTCGGGGCGGCAATACAGCGCGATGTCGCTGTCCGAGACGATGGTGCCATCGTTTTCAAAATCGAACCCTTCGGGCGCAGGCACATGCACGACCTCTTGCCGAAGAGGGCGCGTCTCGATGGTCATATCATCCAGCACCCCTGCCATACCATTGATGATGGCCGACCCCGGCCCGGCCACATTCACCACCACTTTGGCACGGATCTCCTCACCATCGGCCAGCTTGACCCCAGCTACGCGCCCGGCCTCTGTCAGAATTTCAACCACTTCGGCCCCTGTTCGCACCTCGGCCCCGTGCTGTTTGGCGGCATCCATCAGGTTCTGCGCCGACAATGCCGGATCAGTCACATAGCCCGCCTGTGGCCAGAATACTCCGCCTTGCATCTTCCGTCCGTTGGACTGGCCAAACTCAGGATCGACCATGCGTTTTGGCGGTGTGAAACTGTCCATGGAATAGACAGGCAAGCGCTCGGTGATCTTCTCGGGTGTCCATTCCTCGAACGGGCAATCCAGATCCGCGCTGTTAACCATGTGTTTTTCCAACATTCCGTTGGCCTCGGTCTTCATCACCAGGCACCCGGTCTCGCGGAACTGCGCCAGATTGGCGTTTTCTGGCAAGCCCAGATACGCGGCCCAGTCGCGCCAATAGTGATAGCCCTCCCACGCAAAAGCGGTGCCATCAAAGGTGGAGTAATGCATCCGAATAATCGCGCATGACCCGGCGGTCGAGCCATGCCCAACCTGCGTATTGCGATCCAGTGACAAGGTTTTCCACCCGGCCTTGGCCATCTCGAACGCGATAGCTGCGCCGATCACGCCTGTTCCGATTATGATTGCGTCTGGTTGGGTCATGACGGATCTCCTGTCCAGTAGCGCCGGGAATAGGCGCTGAATTCCTCGATCTCTTCACGGCGCGGCTCAACCCCGGTGAAGACAAACAAATAGTGCGGCACCATGGCGATCCGCACAGACATGGGTTCGTTCAGTTGTGCCAGATCGTATCCAATCTGCATGTAATACAGCACGCGGGCTCGGGTCTCGGCCTCGACTTCGGGATAGCCATAGCGCGCGAACATCGCGTGCAAAGCCTCTAGCCGCCGTGCATCCGACTGATCCAGCGCACGACGCACTTTGCCCGATTTACGCGCCCAGTCGCGGATGGCGAAATCCAGCGCGGTGTCGAACAGATCCGTGTTCACCACGCAGCGATGCACATTGCACACCGCGCCCGTGATCGTGTCTGCCGGGGCCTCGGCCTGACGGATCAACCCAGCGGTGTTGGTCGCCTGCCAGCGTGCCAACAACGCGTCCAGCAGCTCTTGCCGCGATTTGAAATACCAATAAAACGAAGACCGCGACACAGCCATCCGCTCGGCCAGATTCAGCACTTTGATCTGGTCGATCCCGTCCGAGATCAGGACGTCCATCGCCACGTTCAACCAGTCGTCGCGCGTGACCTTTATGTTACCCACCAGAGGCTCGGCCTCGGGGTCGTCGCGGTGCAGGATCGGTTTGCTCATTCAACTCTCGGGCGGCGCACCGCCCTCCTCTGTGCGTCGGGCAATGAAGTCGTGCAGATCGCCCAGCCGGTCAGAGTTCTGAACGGGGGATTCGAAATTGGCAAGGATGTCCTTCCAGACCCCGGTCGCGCGATGGTTGGCATCGACCGATCCGCGTTCCGTCCACGTGCCGAAATTGGCATAGTCGTGCAGATGGGGTTGGTAGAACTCGGTGTTATAGCGCTCCATTGTCTGACTGGTGGCAAAGAAATGTCCGCTGGGGTCGACCTCGCGCAGCGCGCTATCGAACCCGATCTCGGAGGCGCCGGCCTGCGCGCCATTGCACAGCTCGGCCACCATGTTCAGCACTTCGGCATCGCTAACCAGTTTTTCGTAGGATACGGTCAAGCCGCCTTCGAGCCACCCGGCCGAATGGATGATCACGGTTGCCCCGGCCATCAGACAGCCCCACAGGCCGAACTGGTTTTCATTCGCCGCCTGCACGTCATTGATGTTCGAGGCCGAGCCTGCAGCCGACCGCCACGGCAGGCCCAGATGCCGCGCCAACTGCCCCGCCGCCGAGGACGCCTGAAAGTGCGAAGGTGTCCCGAAGGCAGGCGCGCCCGATTTCATGTCTACGTTACTTGTGAACGTCCCATAACACACCGGCGCGCCGGGGTTGGCCAGCTGCGTCAGGGTCAACGCGGCCAGCGCCTCGGCATGGGACAGAGTGATAGCACCCGCCACGGTGATCGGAGCCATCGCGCCCATTAGCGTGAACGGTGTGATGATCGAGATTTGGCCGTGCCGCGCAAAGTCGATCAACCCTTGCGCCATCGGAATATCCAGCGTGCGTGGGCTGTTGGTGTTGATGATCGTATAACAATGCGCGTCCGCGCGGAATGCGTCATCCGAAAGCCCTCGTGCGATAGACAGCATCTCAAAACTGTCCAAAACCTGCGGTTTCCCACGTGAGAAGAAGAAAGGGAACTTGTCCGTCAGCTCCATCTGCGCGCGCGTCGTGAAGTAGTGTCGCACGTTGGTCGGCACGTCCTGCGGTTCGACCAGGGGCGAGATCATCTGGAACACGTCGAAATGATGGGTGAGCTTCAGGAATTCCAGATAGTCGCGTCCCGATCCCGGCCGCCGCCCGCGTTCTAGATCGGTGGCGTTGGGGGCCGCAGCACCAGGTTGAAAGACCAACGATCCCAGTTCCAGCGTGAAATCCCGATGCCGCGCCCCTGCCCGGCAAGCGATGGATTTGGGGGCCGAAGCGACGGCCGCCTCGACCATTTCCTTGCCAATAAATACCATCTCGGCGTCTTCATCGACCTTGGCCCCAGCCTTGGCGAACAACGTCCGCGCTTCGGGCAGCAGCACCTTGATGCCGAGTTCTTGCAACAGACGTAAGGACGACGCGTGCATGTCGGCGATCTGATCCGCCGAGAACACCTCCATCGGCGGAAACGGGTTTCTGAGCTGGCGGTAATTCACATCCCGTTTGGGTGCGGGGGCGGCCTCGGTCCCCCGTCCCCGCCTGCGTCTGCCACGTTGAGCTTCCATGTTCAGCCTCGCATCGCTTTGCCTTGCGGGTCGTACGGTGATGGCGCAACAATCCGTGCAGAGCGTTCGACACCGACCACATGCACTGACAACTCGGTCCCCGGCTCGGCCTTGTCTCGGTTGACCAGCGCCATTGCCAGCGATTTGCCGGTATAGTGGCCGTAGCCGCCCGAGGTCACAAAGCCCACGCGTTCGCCGTCCGCCCAGATGGGCTCGTACCCGCTGGCGTCAGCGTCCAATGCGTCGACCTCCAGCGTGACCTGCACTTGGGCCGGTCCGTTGCCGTCGCGTTCCGCCAAGGCAGCCTCTTTGCCGACAAAGAATTTATCCCAGTCGATCCAGCGATCCATTCCGGTCATCCCCGGCGTATAAAGCTGTGTGAATTCCGCCGACCAGATGCCAAAGCTCTTCTCAAGCCGCGTGGACAGCATCGCGTTGAAGCCACATTCTCGGATGCCTTCGTCGGCCCCGGCTTCCAGCAAAATCCGACGCAGTTTTATGTGGTCGCCATAACGGCAGTTGATCTCGTACCCTTTCTCGCCTGTTACCGACATTCGGGCCACACGGGCGCGGACCAGACCGATATCGAACTCGCCGCAGCCCATGAATTTCAGACCCGAGATATCCTGCTCGGCCAGCTTCTCGACCACCGCCTGCGATTTCGGGCCAACCACGGCGAAGCCGCAGTATTCTTCGCCCAGATCGCGGACCGAGACGCCGTCGATCATGTGGTCATCGAACCAGCGCATGTGCCAGGCGCGCAGGTAGTAGCTGCCCATGATCCACCACGTCCCGTCGCCCCAGTTCAGAACGGTCAGGTCACCCTTCAGCCGCCCGTTCTCACCCAGCATCGGGGCCAGCTTGGCACGTCCCGGCGCAGGCAGTTTCGAGGCCATCACCCTGTCCAGCCAAACCTGCGCGTTGGGGCCGCTGACTTCGAACCGCGAGAAGCCGGTAATATCCATCAAACCGACACCCTCGCGGATCACCTTGCACTCCTCAGCCACGATGTCGTGTGCATTGGAACGTTTCAGGGTTGGCGTTTCCTCGAACCCTTTCGGCGCAAAATAGAGCGGCACTTCCAGATCCCAGCTGACGCCCCACTTACACCCGGCTTCGGTCATAGCATCATGCGCCGGGGCCATTTTCAGAGGACGCCCCGCAGGCAATTGCTCGTTCGGATAGGTCATCACGAAGCGGCGTGAATAGAACTGCCCCGTGGTTTCGCGGATATAGCGTTTGTTCTGCGCAAAATCGCCAAAGCGGGCCACGTCCATGGGCCAGGCATCCGCCTCGGGCTCACCATGGATCATCCACTCGGCCAGTGTTTTACCAACGCCGCCGCCCTGCAGGAACCCGGCCATCACAGCACAGGCCGACCAATAGCCACGTTTACCCGGCACCGGCCCGACCAGAGGGTTACCGTCCGGCGCAAAAGTGAAGGCGCCGTTCACCCAAGTCTTGATGCCCACATTCTGGATCGAGGGGTAGCGTTCGAAACCCAGCGTCAGCTCATTCTCGATCCGATCCAGCTGTTCCTGAAACAGTTCCTCGCCATAGTTCCAAGGCGCGCCGTCCATGGCCCAGTGTTCGTGCTCGACCTCGTAGATACCGACCAGAACGCCTTTCTGGTCCTGCCGCATATAGGTGAAGCCTTCTAGGTCCACGGTCATCGGCATCTCGAAATCTGCCTGCGCGACCTCGGGCACGGTATCGGTGATCAGATAGTGGTGTTTCAGCGGAGAAACCGGCAGTTCTACCCCCGCCATGCGCCCGACCTGCTTCGCCCAGAGCCCCGCCGCGTTGACCACATGTTCGCAGGTGATCGTGCCCTTGTCGGTCACAACCTCCCACCCATCGGCCGTCTGCGTCAGGCTTTCGACCTTGGTTTCCTCATAGTATTCCGCACCGCGCTTTTTCGCCGCCGTCGCGTAGGCCTGGACCGTACCGGTCGTGTCGATATAGCCTTCGCGATCAGCCCACATCGCGCCCAAGACGCCATCGGTGGACATGATCGGGCAGCGTTTCTGCGCCTCTTCCGGCGACAACAATTCGCAGTCATCAATGCCGATGGACTGGAAAATACGGTAATTCGCCTGCAACCACTCCCACCGTTCGGGCGTACCTGCCAAGGTCAGACCGCCGGTCATGTGCAAACCGATATTCTGGCCTGATTCTTTCTCGATCTCACTCAACAGGTCGATCGTATAGGCTTGCAGCGCCGCCATGTTTGGATCGGCATTCAGCGCGTGAATACCGCCCGCTGCGTGCCACGATGACCCCGAGGCCAGCCGTCGTCGCTCAAGCATCACCACATCCGACCAGCCGAACTTGGCCAGATGATACAAAACCGAAGCGCCTACGACCCCGCCTCCGATAACCACAACGCGATACTGAGACTTCATCCCGCTCTCCCCTGCATGACTTACACGGGACGCTAGACGCACTGTTCACTTCTGTCTAGACATTTATGTACAGTTCGTGACGACGGTTTGTGTTGATTGAATTCAACGAAATTAAAGTTGGGCGCTGGCGCGCGCTGCGACCTTATCGAACCATGCCTGAGTCGCTTTGTTTTCTTGCGGAATTCGCATTTTTATGACGCGCGCAAAATCTACAAATACAAAGGCCGAGATATCAGCCAGGGTAAACTCCGGACCTGCGACATAAGCACTTTCCGCTAAGCGCCCTTCGAGCATGTCGAGGAATCGCCTCACCCTTTCGATCCCGCGTTGGGCCAATTCCGGGATTTGCGCATAATTCGCCGGGCCGGGAATCGCGCGACCTTCGAAAACGGGATGGGTATTGCGCAGCGCCTCGGCGACCGGCGCACCGCCTTGCTGTTCGACAATACTGTTCCACATCAGAACCAATCCCTTTTCGTCAGATGTACGGCCCATCAGCGGCGGCTCGGGGAAGCGGGCTTCGAGGTATGCCGCGATGCCAAGGTTTTCGGTCAACGCGGTCCCCTCATCTGTAACAAGTACGGGAATAGTGCCATTTGGATTGACCGCAAGGAATTCATTGCTCAACTGCTCGCCTTTGGCGATCGAGATGTCACGCGTCTCAATTTCAAGCCCTTTTTCAGCTATGAACATCCGCGCACGGCGCGGATTAGGTGCGGTCGAGCAATCATAAAACAGCATTGGCATCCCCTTCAGCGGCGATAGACGAAACAGCGCCCCGCGACGGCCCCGTCGGGTAAAGGCAACTCGGTCAATCCGTCAAAATACATGCGGTCGCTAGACACCATCAGTCCGCCCTCGGCCAGCAACGGCTCGATCAGAGGGGATACAAACCGCGCGAAAGCGTCGTTCTTTTCGCGGTTATGCCCGCCAAGGTCAGCATGAATCAGGCTGGCGGTTGCGCCAAAACGGTCCAGCGATGCCGGCAACGTCTCGCGGACATCCCCCAGAATCACCAGATCGTCCGGAGGTGTCGAGTCCGGGTGTGACGCGACCGCGCGTTCGAACACATAGACCGGTCGGTTCCGCACATACTGCACCATGTGATGATAGGTGCGACCATTGCCCAGCCCCAATTCGAACACCGGTCCCGGCATGTCCTGGGTCTGGTCAATGGCAAAGTCCAGACAAGCCCTTTGCGAGACCATACGGTCGATAAACAGATCAAGACGACTTTGGGGATCGGACACTGGGAAATCTCTCCTTGATAGTTGCCGACGCATAACAAGGCAACGACACCGCCTGTGATGACAAATCATCAAGGGTTTGTGTAGGCAATTTCGCCGCAGTTTCATATTTCCGCGACATTTCAACACAAGAACGGGTTTGACTAAACAGGGGCAACCGCGCGAAACTGCGTCAAAAAACACGGGGAGTTGATCAAGCCTATGCCGAGTGACGGCCGAACGGGTGGAAAACCCGCATGACTGCGTTGTTGTCTGTCAGGGATCTTAGCATCGGGTTCGGTGCTGGTGAGGCCGTTGTTCAAGGTGTCAGTTTTGACGTCGAGGCCGGGCAGACTTTGGCACTGGTGGGCGAGTCCGGCTCTGGCAAAACCATCTCGTGCCGCGCAGCACTTCGGATCCTCCCACGCACGGCGCAAATTCGCAGCGGGACCATTACTCTGAATGATTCCAAAGGCATGGAAAACCTGACCGCGATCAGCGAGCGCCAGATGCGCGACATTCGCGGCAATCGGGTCTCGATGATCTTTCAGGAACCGATGCGGTCGCTGTCGCCGCTGCACAAGATCGGCAATCAGGTCAGCGAAGTTCTGTGGTTGCATCGCGGCGCATCTGAGGCGCAAGCCCGTAAAGAGGTTCTGACCCAATTCGAACGCGTTGGGTTCCCCGATCCGCAGCGCGCCTATGATTCTTATCCGTTCGAGCTGTCCGGCGGGATGCGGCAACGCGCGATGATCGCGATGGCGATGGTCGCCAAGCCAGAGCTGCTGATCGCGGATGAGCCGACCACCGCGTTGGACGTGACCACTCAGGCGCAGGTGCTGGGGCTAATCAAGGAGCTGCAGCGCGAGACGGGCATGGCGCTTATCCTTGTGACACACGATCTGGGCGTGGTGGCGAACATGGCCGAACAAGTGGTCGTCATGCACAAAGGCCGCGTCATGGAGGCCGGCGCTGCTGCGCCAATTCTGACCGCGCCAGCGCATCCTTACACGCAGCAATTGTTCAATGCCGCGCCCGCGATTCCTGAAAAGGACGCAGTAGGGCTGCCCATGCCCCATGAGGACCTCATCCTGCAAATGAAGGATGTGTCCAAAACCTATACGATGCGCTCCAGCAAGGGTTGGCAGGGCGATCGAATGATCTACGCGTGTCGGGGCGTCGATCTGAATCTGGCGCGCGGCAAGACACTGGCCATCGTCGGTGAAAGCGGATCGGGCAAAACCACCGCAGCCCGTATTGCACTAGGGGCCGAGCCCCCCGATCCGGGCGGCGAGGTGCTGTTTCGCACCGCGCCCGACGCCGATCCGATCACGGTCCATAAAATGACCCGCGCCCAGCGCACCGCGTTTCAGCGCAAGGCTCAGATGGTGTTTCAGGACCCTTACAGCTCACTCAGCCCGCGCATGCGCATTCAGGACGCCATGACCGAGCCGCTTGAGATTCACAATATCGGCTCACCAGCTGAACAACGTGACAAAGCGGCAGACATGTTGAAACGCGTCGGTTTGAACGCCGACATGCTAAAGCGCTACCCGCATGCGTTCTCGGGCGGCCAGAGACAGCGTCTGTCGATCGCACGGGCAATGATGCTGGACCCACAGCTGATTGTCTGCGACGAGCCGACCTCGGCATTGGACGTTTCTGTGCAAGAGCAGATCCTGACCTTGCTGGAAAACCTGCAGGACAGCCTGAACCTGTCTTACTTCTTTATTTCTCACGACCTTGCTGTCGTGGCCCGCATTGCCGACGAAGTCGCGGTGATGCGCCGGGGTCTTGTGGTGGAACAAGCGCCGCCCGAGACCCTGTTCTACAACCCGCACCACCCCTACACAAAGGCGCTGATTGCCGCTCAACCGGAACCCGACATCAACCGGCCCATTGACCTGAATTTGGTTGCTTTGGGCGCCGGTTCCCCCGACAGTTGGGAAGACGCCTTCCGATTTACGGACTCCGTGATACCTTCGTTGGTAGAGATGGAGCCCGGCCATAAGGTACGATGCCATGTTTAAGACCCCTCGCCCCCTGATCCTGGCAGCCGCCCTGTCTGCGTTTTGGTTTCCGCCCGTCGTGGCCGAGACAACCACCCCGCAGGAAAGCGCTTTCTGGCAAGCCGAAGTGGCTGCCGGAAACCTCCCCCCTGTGCAAGAACGCCTACCCGCCGAACCACTGATCGTCGATCTGAACGCCAAGGGGCGCGAATTCGGCACTCCGGGAGGAACCTTGCGAACCATGGTTACCCGTTCGAAGGACATCCGGCAGATGGTCGTCTATGGCTACGCCCGGCTGGTAGGGTTTGATGAGAACTACGAAATCGTGCCCGATCTGCTGGAATCCTTTGAAACCGAAGACAACCGGAAATTCACTCTGAACCTACGCGAAGGCCACAAATGGTCGGATGGATCCCCCTTCACATCCGAGGATTTCCGGTATTGGTGGGAGGACGTGGCAAACAATGAATTGCTCAGCCCGTCGGGACCACCGGATTTTCTGATCGTCGAAGGCAAGACACCGACCGTCACCTTCCCGGATGAAACGACCGTTGTTTTTGAATGGGAAGACCCAAACCCGGATTTCCTGCAGTCGCTTGCTCAGGCCCGCCCGCCGTTTATCTACCGCCCATCTGAGTTTTTGAAACAATACCACGAGAAGTTCGCAGATGCAGAGGAGCTGGCCTTTCAGGTTGAAGACGCCCGCGTCAAAAGCTGGGCTGCACTGCACAACAAACTCGACAACCTCTATAAGTTCGACAATCACGAGTTGCCGACGCTGCAACCCTGGCTGAACGCCAGCTCAGGTAAAAAAATCCGGCACAATTTCGTGCGCAATCCTTACTACCACCGTATCGACAGCAAGGGCGTCCAACTGCCCTATATCGACGTGGTCGAGATGGAGATCGTGGCACCCGGTCTGGTTGCCGCAAAAACCAACGCAGGCGAGACCGATCTTCAAGGTCGCGGGCTGGCGTTCCGGGATGCGTCGATCCTGAAAAAAGGTGAAGCCGGCGGGGACTACAAGACACTGCTTTGGAAAACTGGTGTTGCGTCCCAGATCGCGATTTATCCCAACTTGAACTATTCCGATGAAGGCTGGCGTGATGTACTGCGTGACGTGCGCGTACGGCGCGCGCTTTCGCTGGCCATCGACCGCAAGACGATAAATCAGGCGCTATATTTCAAACTGGCACAGCCGGGCGCGATGTCGGTCCTGCCGGCCTCTCCTTTCTACAACGAAGAAAACGCCAAGGCCTGGGCGCAGTATGATATCGACAAGGCCAACGCATTGCTGGATGAAGCCGGGCTGAACAAACGCGACAAGAACGGTGTTCGCCTGCTGCCTGACGGTCGCCCGATGGAGCTGATCATCGAAACCGCAGGCGAGCGTCAGGAGGTCGAGAATGCCCTGCAGATCGTGACAGATACGTGGCGTGAGATTGGTGTTGATCTAGTAATGCGCCCGCTGGACCGCGACATCCTGCGCAACCGAGTATTTGCGGGCAACACCATGGCCTCGGTCTGGTTCGGCTGGGATGACGGCATTCCGCAAGCCCACACATCACCTGCCTATCTGGCCCCAACGGATCAGGTGTTTCTGGCTTGGCCGAAATGGGGTCAATATTATCAAACCGGTGGTGATGTAGGGGAAGCCCCTGATATGCCTGAAGCCGCACGGCTGATGGAACTGGCTCATGACTGGGAAATCGCGACCACAGATGATGAGCGCAAAGCCGTGTGGACCGAGATGCTGAAGATCCACGCTGACCAGCTTTATGCGATTGGTATCCTGAATGGTGCCCCACAACCCGTCGTAGTATCGAACCGTCTGCGCAACGTACCCGAACAGGCAATGTGGGCATGGGAACCCGGCGCGCATTTTGGCATTCACCGACCCGACGAGTTCTTCTTCGCCGACTGACAGGAGCAGCTAAATGGTAATGCTGCGCTACGTGGTGTATCGCTTTTTCACGATGCTGCTGACGCTGCTTGTGGTGTCAGTGCTGATCTTCGTGATCATCAACCTGCCGCCCGGAGATTACCTCAGCAACCAGATCGCAGAGCTTCAGGCATCGGGTCAGTCTGCAGGTGTAGCCAAGGCGGAATTTCTACGCACAGAATACGCTCTGGACCGTCCGATGTGGGAACAATACCTGATCTGGATGGGGTTCTGGCCCGGGCCACATGGGTTTGAAGGCCTGATACAAGGCAACTATGGCTGGTCCTTCGAGTTCGATCGTCCCGTAGCCGAGATCGTGGGCGACACCCTGTGGCTGACCGTTGTGGTGAACCTTGCCGCGATCCTGTTTGTTTATGCCGTCGCCCTGCCGCTGGGCGTGCTCGCGGCGGCGCGGTCACGGACCTGGATCGACTATACCTCGGCTTTCGTAGGGTATCTGGGTCTGGCCACGCCAAATTTTCTGCTGGCGTTGATCTTGTTCTACTACGGTCACCAATATTTCAACCTACCCATCGGGGGTTTGATGGATCCGATCTACGAGGGGCAGCCGATGAGCTGGGACAAGCTGAAGTCCATCCTGATCCACCTGATTGTTCCAACCTTCGTGATCGGCACCTCGGGCGCGTCCGCGATGATGCAGCGGCTACGCGCGAACATGCTGGACGAGCTGGGCAAACCCTATGTGGAAACCGCCATCGCGAAGGGTATGGCTCCGTCGCGGATGTTGACCAAGTATCCCCTGCGCGTGGCCTTCAACCCGTTTGTGGCCGATATCGGCAACCTGCTTCCCTCTATGGTGTCGGGGTCGGTCCTGGTCTCGGTGGTGCTGGGTTTGCAAACCATTGGCCCGACCCTGCTGACGGCGCTCAAGACGCAGGATCAGTTCCTGTCGGCCTTTATCCTGATGTTTGTGGCCCTGCTGACGCTGATTGGGACCATGATCTCAGACATCTTGCTGGTCATGCTGGACCCGCGAATTCGGTATGAGGGGCGTGAAGCATGACCAAACGCTCTGACGATCGTTATGTCGACGATGCCCCCTTCGATCCAGACGCCGCCCTGCAACAACTTGAGCGCGCCGATCTGGACGCCCCCAACTGGCTGCTGGTCTGGCGCAAATTCCGCACCCACAAACTGGGCCTGATTTCGGGCATCTTCCTGCTGCTGTGCTACCTGATGCTGCCCTTTGCTGGGTTCATTGCCCCCTATGGTGCAAATGAACGCAATGACGAGCATCTTTATGCCCCGCCCCAAAGCGTCAACTGGTTCCACGAAGGCGAATTCGTCGGTCCGTTTGTCTACCCGACGGTGATCGAGGCCGACCTTGAGACCTTCCAGTGGAAAGCCGTGACCGACACCAGCGATCCGCGCCCGCTCCAGTTCTTCTGTGAAGGGGCCGAATACAAGCTGGCGGGGCTGATCAAGTCGGACACACATTTGTTCTGTGCGCCCGAAGGTGCAACGCTGTTCCTGTGGGGGTCCGACCGTCTGGGTCGGGATGTCTTCAGCCGCATTCTCTATGGCGCGCAACTGTCGCTGACGGTGGGTCTGATCGGTATCTCGGTGTCGTTCTTCCTGGGCATCTTGTTCGGGTCGATGGCGGGCTATTTCGGCGGCAAGATCGACTGGGTCATCAACCGCGTCATCGAGATTCTACGGTCACTGCCCGAACTGCCGTTGTGGCTGGCCTTGTCTGCGGCGGTGCCCTCGAACTGGAGCCCCGTGGCTGTGTTCTTCATCATCTCGATCATCCTCGGGATATTAGACTGGCCTGGCCTTGCGCGATCCGTGCGCGCCAAGTTCCTGTCGCTGCGCGAAGAAGAATACGTCCGCGCTGCCGAGATGATGGGCGCAAGTTCGGGCCGCGTGATCCGCAAGCACCTGCTGCCGAACTTCATGTCCCATCTGATCGCCTCGGCCACGCTGTCGATACCTGCAATGATCCTTGGGGAAACAGCACTGTCCTTCCTTGGACTTGGTTTGCGGGCTCCAGCCGTCAGTTGGGGCGTAATGTTGAACGATGCCCAGAACCTCGCTTCGATCGAGATCTACCCGTGGACAGCAATTCCGATGCTACCAATCATCGTGGTGGTTCTGGCCTTCAACTTCCTTGGCGACGGGCTGCGTGACAGTCTGGACCCCTATCAACAATGACCCTGCTCTCTGCGCTTCCCGCTTCCGACAGCTACCGCGTGACCGGCAGCGGGGCGCGGCCCAGCGCTTTTGCCGTGTCCGAGCTGGCAACCGCGAGCTTTGCGGCCGTCGGTCAGGAACTCATCCGATTGATGAAGTCGCTGAACCTTGTCAGCGACGCGCCCGAATTAACGGTTGATCACCGTTTGGCCTCGCTGTGGTACGGTTTCTCGTTCAAACCGGAAGGGTGGGAAATGCCCAGCCTCTGGGACGCCATCGCCGGAGACTATCAGGCATCCAACGGTTGGATCAGGTTGCATACGAACCTGCCCGCCCATCGGCAGGCCGCCCTGAAAGTTCTCAAGGTCAAGCCTGACAGGGATGCCGTGGCCCAAGCAGTCAGAACATGGTCTACCGTCGATTTAGAAGCAGCCATAGTGGCCGAGGGAGGAGCAACAGCCGCAATGCGCAGCCGCTCGGAATGGCTGGAACATCCACAGGGCCGGGCTGTCTCCCGCGATCCGTTGATCGGCTGGCACAATCCGCGTCAAGTTACGTTACGCGACCGACCGCAAGCGACAGCCGAACGTCCGTTGGCAGGGTTACGCGTTCTGGACATGACCCGCGTACTTGCAGGCCCGATTGCGACGCGCACGCTGGCGGGGTTTGGCGCCGAAGTTCTACGCATCGACCCCCCTGGCTGGGACGAACCCGGCGTGATCCCCGATGTTTCGCTGGGCAAGCGTTGCGCCTATCTGGATATGAAAACACCCGCCGGCCTTGAAGCCGTGCAAGACCTTCTCTCTCGGGCGGATGTGTTGGTGCACGGTTATCGCCCCGGTGCCCTGGATGCCCTGGGACTGACACAAGCAAAACGGGACGAGCTTGCGCCCAACCGCATCGAAGTCACCCTGAATGCCTATGGCTGGCAGGGACCTTGGTCCAATCGGCGCGGTTTTGACAGCCTTGTGCAGATGAGCGCGGGCATCGCGGATGCCGGGCGAAGCTGGGCCAAAGCAGATAAACCAACGCCGCTGCCGGTTCAGGCGTTGGATCACGCGACTGGGTATTTGATGGCGGCCGCAGCGCTGTCGGCGTTGTCCGAGGCAGCCTTGGGCAATTCGATCATGCAGGCGCGACTGTCTCTGGCCCGAACGGCCGAGTTGCTGGCCGTGTTGGGTAAAGCCGAAACCTCAAATGAAATCACTCGCGCCAACCCAACCGATTATGCGCCGGCCCCTGAGAAATCCGACTGGGGTGTCGGCCATCGCCTCAAACCAGCCCTTCGCGTGGGTGGCACGGATATGATCTGGTCCCGGCCTGCCTCCAAACTGGGAACGTCTGATCCCATCTGGCCTTCGCTTAAGCCATAGCGCAACCGCCGCGCGGAACGCGCGGCCCGGCCCAACGCTTTTGGGTGCGTCTCGTCAGAGACGTGCCGAAAAGGGACGGGAGCGCATCCTACCTGTCATCCCCTCCACCGGGGCCGATATCGTCCAGATAGTCCTCGTCAATCGCGGCCTGCACAGCGCCTGTTACTGCCTCGCGCTGTTTCGGCGTCAGATCTTCGGTAGCTTTTTCATCGGCCAAGCGCACTGTCACTTCGCGGTGCGCAAACCGGATACCTTCGCGCGCGAACAGTTCGCGAATTTCCTGATAAACCTTCTTGCGTACCAGCCACTGATCGCCAGGCTTGGTCATGAACTTTACGCGGATGATCATCGCTGAATCCTGCATCTCGATCACACCCTGAGACTTGAGCGGCTGGATGAAATTGTCGCCGATCACAGGGTCGCTCAGCAATTGTTGACCCAGCTTCTTGATCAGCTTACGCACCTTCTCGACGTCAGTGTCATAAGTCACCCGCAAGGGCAGCTTCATAATCACCCAGTCACGAGAATAGTTCGTCAGCACTTTGATCTCGCCAAACGGAATGGTGTTCAGCGCACCCAAGTGGTGGCGCAACTGGAACGACCTGACCGAAATCTTTTCGACCGTGCCTTTCACGTCGCCAATGTCGATATATTCCCCTTTGCGAAACGCATCATCCATCAGGAAGAATGCCCCCGAAAAGATATCCCGCACAAGGGTCTGAGAGCCGAACCCCACGGCCAGACCAACGACACCCGCGCCAGCAAATAGCGGGCTGACATTTATGCCCAGCTCCATCAGTGCGATCAGGACAATGGTGACAACGACCACAGCCAAAATGGCCCCCCGGAACAGGGGTAGCAAAGTGGCAAGGCGGCTCTGCCCACCTTCACCTCCTTCATCACCCAACTCGGCCTCGGCACCGCCATCGTCAATCTCTTCTGCGATCTTCGTATCGATCCAGATGCGGAAGAAATGGAACAGGATATAGCCGATGAACATGATGACCATCACATCCAGGAACCGTTCGATGGGCAGCTCCTCGCTCCAGCTGGCATCCGGGTTCCAGATGACAACCAGCGCATAAAGGCCCACCACAAAGGCCAGGATACCCGCGACACGACGGGCCAGATCTTCATAGGTCACGATCGAATGCGCACGTTTTTCGGCCAGAGGGGTCTCTATAACCTCTTCCACTGGGCCGATCTCACCCTCGGCGTTCATTTCTTCTATCTGACGGTTTCGGTCAAAATACCGTTCGAGCAGATAGTTCATTGCGCCATAAGCAATCACGACCGACATGAAGATGGCATAGCTGCTGGCTACGATAGGGATCGAGTTTTCATTCTCCAGCACCAGATCGACGGCCAGTTTGAACCAGCTGAAAACGATATACAGGATCAAAACTGGCGCCCACGCCAAAGAGATAAAGCGCAGTATCCATGACACTTGTTCTTTGGCTCGCCCGCCCCGGATGGCATTGGAAATTGCGCGGCCGTTGAACAGGATCATCAGAACATTGCCAAACGCGCCCAGCATAGTCAGACCGCCATAGACCATGGCATAGACGTTGTAGTTCAACCCGAAATCCGCAACCCATGTCGAAAACATCACGACCGAAATGTCGTAAGTCGCGATCGCCGATGCCCAGATATAAAGCCGCTTGGCGTCCCGGTCGGAAAAGGGCGGCAGCCGGTACTGGCTGAGATAAGGTGACAATACCATGCGCCAAAGATCAGAGACCGTGCGCGACAGGAAGAAGGCCGCGAAAATCGCGGTTACCGTAAACTGGATCGAGATGTCCTCAGCCTCGCCAAAGAACAGGAACCCGACGATTAGGGCCATCAGCATGGCAAAGATCGTGCCCCCTATCCCCATAAGGAAGCGGAACACCAGAAACGGCATTTTTTCGCGATAACCTTGCGGGTTTTCCTTGGACCGCGCGACGACAATCCCTTTGGCAATGCGCTTGCCGTAAATCTCGGTTGAGAGCCAACGCCCCAGCAGCAGGAACAGGATGTTCCAGAACAGCACCTCGACATAGGTCTGTATCCGACCATCGGGGCTGGTCTGACGCAGGACGTATTTGACCTCGAAGATCGAATAGGGAAGCGCCTCGAGCCGGGATTGCATCGACTCGCGGAACTTAGAGAACCTCTCCTGCGCTTTCATAAGTTGAGAGCCATCAGACATCGGGTCTGAAGGGCCCGCACCGTCAGCCGATACTGTTTGTTGACCCGAAGACACGACTTTGCCCGCACTGTCGATAACGATGACACTGGCTCCGGCCTCGGTGGCCGACCGGATAGCAGTAGCCAGGTCGCCCTCTTCGGTCGTAGATGCCGCAGTATCAGAGTTCGTTGTATAACCGGGTATAAGCGAGGTCTGCGCTGAGGCCCCGACTGCAAACACCAAAGTGGTCGCCCAGATCAACAGGGCAAGGATGGCACCAAATCTTGGTTTCATAGGGGATTCTATCCAGTTCGACATTTGCAACGCACAATACAAAAGCACATTTGCGTGTTCAAATCATCAACCGCTTGTTTTCGGGAACGGTTTTTTACTGGGTGCGCGGTACAATGGGCACGTGTCGAGTGTTTCCAATCTGACAAAAACTGAATATGAGGAGCGCGGTGCGTTGCACGGCTTAGATGGTTGTATCTATTGGTGGAAAACACGGCGAACCACAGAAAGGATCTACAACATGTAGCCAAATCGCCATGTTTGTCGGTTTCGGCAGGTCAAAGCAGCGTTTTTTACAAGCAGCCGAAAAACAAATACGATAGACGTGCAAGCGCGCGGAGTTGCACTCAGACACTAAGACGGGCGAAAGAATGAGCCTAGGAAAACAAAACGACAAAACCGGCCGTGCGCCTCGCATCCTGTTCTACAGCCATGATACGTTCGGATTGGGGCATTTGCGCAGATCCCGTGCTTTGGCAGCTGCAATAACTCAGGCTGATCCTTCGGCTTCGGCGTTGATCTTAACCGGGTCTCCAGTTGCAGGCCGCTTCACCTTTCCCCGTCGCGTCGACCACGTACGCCTGCCGGGGGTTACCAAGCGCGCCGACGGGTCTTATGCCTCGCAGACGATGGGGATGGGGATTGAAGACGTGACGGAGTTGCGCTCGAGCCTTATCCAAACTGCCGTTCAACAATTCGATCCTGATGTTCTGATCGTTGACAAAGAACCCACCGGATTTCGCGGGGAACTTTTGCCAACGCTGGACTGCCTTTTGAAAACCAAACGAACCCAGATCGTCCTGGGCTTGCGTGACGTGTTAGACGAGCCCGAAGTGCTGGCCGCTGAATGGGACCGAAAAGAAGCCCTGGATGCCACCGAGACCTATTATGATGAGATTTGGGTCTATGGGTTGCGGTCGATCTATGATCCAACACAGGGGTTGCCTCTTAGCCCTGCCACCCAAGCGCGTATGCACTGGACCGGATATTTGCGCCGCGATCTGGGACCGGTCGCAGAACCGCCCGAGCAGCCTTACATCCTGATCACGCCCGGCGGCGGTGGCGATGGCAAGGCGATGGTAAACCTTGTGTTGTCCGCCTACGAGCACGACCCGACGCTTTCGCCTCGAGCTGTTCTGGTTTACGGCCCCTTCCTGTCAGGAGAACTGCGAGAAGAGTTTGAAACGCGCGTCGCAGCCCTGAACGGTCGCGTAACGGCCGTCGGATTTGAATCCCAGATCGAAACCCTGTTTGCCGGTGCGGCGGGTGTGGTTTGTATGGGCGGCTACAACACGTTTTGCGAGGTGCTGTCATTTGACAAGCGTGCCGTGATCGTGCCCCGCACCACGCCCCGGCTGGAACAATGGATCCGGGCCTCGCGCGCCGAAGAACTGGGCCTTGTTCGAATGCTCGACGAAAGCCGCGATGGGTTGACGACCGATGCGATGATCAATGCCATCCGAGCATTGCCCAATCAGTCCCTTCCATCCGAGGTCATCTGCGATGGGCTGCTGGACGGTCTGGACTATGTCACAAGTCGAGTACACGCTTTGCTGACCGGAGAGCAGGAACGGGCCACCGGATGAGCCTTACACAACCGAAACTAGCGGTGCTGGTCAAAGGATGGCCGCGCCTGTCGGAAACGTTTATCGCGCAAGAATTGGTAGCATTGCAGGATGCGGGCCACCGGTTTGACATCTGGTCGCTTCGCCATCCTACTGACGTCAAACGTCATCCCCTGCATGAAAGGTTCACAGGGCAGGTCCATTACCTGCCCGAATACCTGTATCAGGAACCCCAGCGCGTTTGGGCCGCCCGCGCTGTTGCACGCGCCATGCCCGGCTATGGCGAAGCATACCGAATCTGGCGCGCTGATCTGCGCCGCGACCCCACACATAACCGCATCCGACGCTTTGGGCAGGCGTGCGTTCTGGCCGCCGAACTGCCGCAGGATACGCGTGTCCTGTATGCGCATTTTATGCATACCCCGTCTTCGGTCGCACGCTATGCCGCCATCATGCGGGGACTACCGTGGAGCTTTTCCGCCCATGCCAAAGACATCTGGACCTCGCCCGAATGGGAAAAGGCCGAGAAACTGCACGCTGAAACGCATGGTGCATCTTTTGGCGCCACATGCACCGCCGTTGGCGCAGACCATCTGCGCAGCCTTGCCGATGACCCCGCGCGCATTGATCTGATCTATCACGGGTTGGACCTGAGCCGTTTTCCGTCTCCTCCGAAACGTAACCCACGCGCGCCCGATGCACCCTTCCACATGCTCTCCGTAGGGCGTCTGGTCGAGAAAAAGGGCTTTGACCGCCTGCTCCACGCTTGTGCCTTGTTGCCCACAACCCTGGACTGGAACTGGACCCATATCGGCGGCGGCGCTTTGGGAGACGCGCTACGCACCCTCGCACAAGATTTAGGGGTCGCGGACCGCCTGTCTTGGAAAGGCGCGTGCGACCAACCCGAGGTGATTGCCGCCATGCGCGAGGCGGACCTGTTTGTGCTGCCCAGCCGCATTGCCACGGACGGAGATCGCGACGGGTTGCCCAATGTGCTGATGGAGGCTGCGTCTCAGCGGCTGCCGATCCTGTCGACCCCGGTCTCGGCCATTCCCGAATTCATCGAAACAGGAACCCACGGTGTGCTGTCCAGTGATGACCCCACCGCGCTGGCGGCGGCCATTTCCAGCATGGCAGCCGACCCTGGATCAACTGAAAACATGGCGAAAGCGGCCTATGACAGGTTGATCGCTGACTTCCGTATGGACCCCGGAATCGCACTTTTGTCCAAACGTCTGACCGCTCTGGGGGCGGACAGGGGCTGATGGCGCGGGTTGCGTTCTACGCTCCGATGAAATCCCCGGACAGCCCGGTGCCGTCCGGCGATAGGGAAATGGCCCGGAACTTGATGACCGCAATCGCCGCGCAGGGTGATACGGTCGAGCTGGCCTCGTCCCTTCGCCTTTACGACAAAACCGGGGACACGCGGGTTCAGACGCAGCTGCACGAAGCCGCGGAACGCGAAGCAGAGCGTCTTGTAACAGAATTGCCCACAAACACCGCGCTTTGGGTGACCTACCACAACTATTACAAGGCCCCCGATTTGCTGGGTCCACGTGTCAGCTCCGCCCGAGGAATTCCCTATGTTCAGTTGGAAAGCACGCGCGCGACCAGCCGCTTGACCGGCCCTTGGGCGGGTTTCGCCAAAGCCGCACACAATGCTTGTGACGCGGCCGACGTGATCTTTTACCACACCGCGAACGACCTGATTACCCTAGAGCGCGAAAGGTTCGGCTCGCAGAAACTGATCGAGCTGCCCCCGTTTCTGCCCGCAGAAGACTTGCCAGAGGCCTCTTCATGTGACGGGCCGATGTTGACGGTCGCAATGATGCGCCACGGCGACAAGCTGGCTTCTTACGACATACTGGCCCAAACATTGGCGCATCTGAAAGGCCAATGGGCTTTGAACATTGTCGGCGATGGGCCCGCCAGACCCGAAGTTGAGGCCATGATGGCCCGGTTCGGGTCCAAAGTGCGCTTTCTGGGGCAACTTGACCGTGCTGCCGTTCAGATGTGCTATGACACCGCGTCGGTGCTGCTGTGGCCCGGCGTGAATGAGGCGTATGGGATGATCTACCTTGAGGCGCAGGCCAGCGGTATTCCAGTTGTTGCGCAGGATAGACCCGGCGTGCGGGATGTATTGTTACCCTCGACCTACCCCACGACCGAGACAGGGCCAGCAGGGCTAGCGGCACATTTACAAAGCCTGCTGCGTGACCACACGCAGCGCCTGAAAACCGGAACCGAGGCGCGCGCCTACGTCGCTGCCCGTCACCTTTTACCGAACGCAACCGAGACTTTTTGGAAAGCTGTCCGCCCCTTGATCGAGGGTCGGGGATGACGAGACTTGCGCTGCTCCGCCATGGTCATACACCTTGGAACCGCGCAGGCCGGATTCAGGGACGCAGTGATATTCCGTTGGACGATGATGCCCGTCAGGATCTTGCGGGTTATGCCCTGCCCGAACCTTGGGATAAAGCCGAGCTCTGGTCCAGCCCGCTGCAACGCGCAGTTGAAACAGCGCGTCTGGTCTCTGGGCGCACCCCAGACACCCACGACGCTTTGACTGAGATGAACTGGGGCGAATGGGAAGGGTTGCGCGGGGTCGACCTGATCGCGGACCCCAACAGCGGTTATCGCCACATCGAGGATTGGAGCTGGCAGTTTCGCCCACCCGGCGGAGAAAGCCCCACCGAGCTTTGGCACCGCGTGCGCCCCTGGCTTGACGGCTTGCAGGCCGATACGGTGGCCGTCTGTCACATAGGCATCATGCGGGTCATTCTGGCAAGTGCATGGGATTGGAATTTCGACGGGCCGCCCCCCTTTAAAATCAAGCGCAACAGACTGTATATCGTTGAAACACAACCTCTGCGCGCGTGGCCTGAGCCCGTGCGCCTGATCCGCTCGGAGCCCGTCGCATGAAAGTGATGATCGTGGTCACCCACCTGCTGGGCACCGGACATTTAAGTCGCGCCTTGACCCTTGGACGCGCTTTTGTGCAAGCGGGGCACGAAGTTCTGAAAGTATCTGGTGGCATGCCTGCGCCCCAACTGGACAGTTCTGGGATGTCTTTGCTGGGGCTGCCCCCACTGCGTTCAGACGGTACCAATTTTACGCGCCTTCTGACGCAATCAGGTGAGGTGGCAGATGCGGATTACATGTCCGCTCGTAGTGTTGCCCTGACCGAAGCTGTCAGAAGCTTCTCACCGGACGTACTGATCACCGAGTTGTACCCGTTCGGGCGCAGGTCGTTGTCGGCCGAGTTCACCGCCGCCTTGGACGCGGCCCGTGCGTTGCCCCGGCCTCCTGTCATCTTGGGATCGGTCCGAGACATTCTTGCGCCGCCCTCGAAGCCCTCCAAGGCTGAACGGACAGATCAGATCATATCCGAACACTACGACGGTGTCCTTGTGCATTCGGATCAAACAGTCATCCCGCTTGAGGTCAGCTGGCCGGTTTCCGAGCAACTTCAGAAGCGGTTGCACTATACCGGGTTCGTTGCGCCTGACGCGCCGACCGCACACCCACAGCGCACCGGTGAAGGTGAAATCCTTGTCAGTGCAGGCGGAGGGTCGGTTGGACAGCCGATCTTTCAGACAGCCATCGAGGCTGCCCGAAAGATGCCCAACAGGCGCTGGCGCCTGCTGGTCGGAGGCCAGGATGCCCAAGCGCGCATCAAGCAGCTGACGCCTTTGGTCAAGGATGCGTCGGTTGCGTTGGAACCGGTAAGGCCCGATTTTCGGCAAATGCTGCCAATCGCAGCCGCATCGGTCAGCATGTGCGGATACAACACCGCCCTGGATATTCTGCAGACCGGAGCTCCGTCCGTGTTCGTCCCTTTCGACGACGGCAGCGAAGTTGAGCAGACGCTGCGCGCGCGAACACTGGCCGCCCTTCCAGCCATCGAAGTCATCCCAAGCCAGATGCTAGATGCAGAACTGCTGGCTCGGGCGATAGAAAGTGCGACATCGGGCCCTGAACGTACCGTTCCCGACCGTGGGTTTGACGGAGCTGCCAAAACCGTCGAGATCGCGAAGACGCTGTTGGAGGGCCGTATATGATACCCAACTGGCGCCCACTGCAGGACGAATTGGCCGTGTGGGAACAGCACAGACTGTCTTTGCCCCTATGGTGGCGTGACGATGATGCTATCTCCGCAACGCCGCAGCTTGACCGACTGATCGCCCTGTCGGATACACTTGGGGTACCAGTTCACCTGGCTGTCATTCCAAAGACCTGCGACACAAGCCTTGTCGCCCGGGTCGACAGCAGCACCCTGATCCCCGTCGTCCATGGATGGGCGCATCTGAATCACGCGCCCAAGCAGGAAAAGAAATCCGAGTTTCGGATGCACCGGTCGATGCCAACGATCATTGGCGACGCACGGCAGGGGTTGGACCGGCTGCAAGAGCTGTACGGCGACCGTTTGGCGCCTATGTTCGTGCCGCCCTGGAACCGTATCGCGCCCGAGGTCGTCGCGGAACTGCCTGCACTGGGCTATCGCATTTTGTCCACGGCCACGCCTCGGGCCACGCCCACCGCCGCGCCCGGGCTGCAACAGGTCAACACGCATCTTGATCCGATTGATTGGCACGGCACACGAGGGCTTGTGCCGCCCGAGCGTCTGATTGACACGGCAACCGCGTTATTGCGAGATCGACGAGAAGGCCGCAGCGATAATTCCGAACCCTTCGGCATTCTGACCCACCACCTCGTGCATGATGACGCGATCTGGGCCTTTACCCACGACCTTTTGCACCTTCTTCTGGATGGACCCGGCGTCCCCTGGGTCGCGACCAACGAAATACGGAGACCCGAATGAGCCGACTGGATTCAATGCTGCGCCGCCTGACCGCCCAACGCGATGGGTTGAACTGGGCCGTAGAACAGATCGCGGATCACCCCGGAGATGTTCTGGATATGGGCCTGGGCAATGGCCGCACCTATGACCACCTGCGCGAGATCCTGCCCGACCGGCGCATCTGGGTGATGGACCGGGTGCTACAATGCCATCCCTCCAGCACTCCGCCGGCCGAGGATTTCCTGCAAGGCGAGGCCGAGCCGATGTTGGAAAAGCTGGCGCAAGGCGGCCCCAAGATTGCGTTGGCACATTATGATTTCGGGCGTGGCATCAAGGAAGACGATGTGGCCGAGGCAGCCCGCCTCAGCCCGCTGATCGCGCAGGTCATGCTGCCCGGAGGGCTATTGATATCGGGTCAGCCACTGGTTGGTTTTGATCAGTTTGCAGGGCCGGAAACCATTGCCCCGGACCGATATCTTTTCTACCGTGCCTAATTGGTAGTGATTTAACGCGCCCTATCAGGCTGACCTGACGCGCCCTATCAGGCGACACGCCGCCCGCGCGACCACACACCGTTCAGCGCCGGTGCGCCTTCGCGGATACGAAAGCGGATAACATCGGCGCGGGTGCTCGAACGCAGCTCGCCCCGGTCGCCCAGACCGACCACTTGAGCCGGCGTCTGGGTGACGGTGCGCAGGCCACGCGCCATATTGCCCCACATATCTCCCAGGCGGGTTGCCGACAGCAGCAGCGCGGCGGGCACGTAGTCTGACGACAAAATATCCAGATGGCCCAAATCAGCCAGTTCCTGCGCCGCGACATTGCCGGAATGAGACCCGCCCCGGATCACATTGGGCGCCCCCATCATAACCTTGATTCCGTGATCGTGGCAGGCCCGGGCGGCCTCAACCGTGGTGGGGAATTCGGCCAGCGTGATGCCATGCCCCGCCGAAACGGCCACCTGATCCTGCGTCGTGTCATCGTGGCTGGCCAGCATCGCCCCGAACCGTTTGGCGGCCTTGACCGTCTCAACCTCGTGCTGATCGCCAAACCGGTCGCGCAACGCCTTCAGTTGTGCCACGTGCTGCAGGAAGTCATCATCGTTCATGCCATGCTTGCCCTTCATATAGGCCTCAAGCTGGGTCATGTCGCGGAATTGCCGCTGGCCGGGCGTGTGATCCATCAGCGACACCAGACCGACGCGATCCTCGGGGCCGAACTCGTCCAGCTCGGCCACGAGGGTTTCCGAGCAGACCTCGGCCCGCAGGTGTAAAAAATGGCTGATCTTCAGCGCATCCTGTTCGCGCAGTTCCCACAGTTCGCGCGACAGCTCGCGGGCGTATTTCTTGTATCGGTTGCCCGACGGGATCGAACCGATGCGCATCGCATCGAATACGGTGGTAATGCCGGTGCTGGCCAGTTCTGCATCGTGCGCCAGAATCGCCGCCGCGTGAGGCCAGTCGACTTTGGGGCGCGGCTGAATATGGCGTTCCAGATTGTCAGTGTGCAGCTCGACCAGACCGGGGCAGACATAGTCGCCGCCGCAATCCACCGCGCCGGGCGGCACGGTGCTGCCCGTGGCGATCTCGGCAATGGTTTCGCCGGTGATGCGGATGCTACCTGTAACCGTTTCATCGGGCAGAACCAGCGTGGCATTGGCAAGGATCATTTCTTCTGTCATCTGAACTTCACACGGTCTGAGCTATTGGGTAGGCCACGCATAGGAGGCCAATGTGACATTCACGCGATACGCGATCTATTTTGCGCCACCCGCCGGGGCCGAGTGGACCCGGTTTGGCACAAGCTGGCTGGGCTGGGACATAGAGGCCGGCGCTGCGGTCGCGCACCCCGATATCCCCGGCGTGGATGTGGCCGCCGTCACGCAAGTGCCGCGCAAATACGGGCTGCACGCGACGATGAAGCCTCCGTTCCGACTGCGCAATGGGCAGACGGTTGAGGCGCTGCGCGAGGCTTGCGCGCAATTGGCCGCTGCGCAAGCCCCGGTCAAATTGGATGGACTTGAGACCGCGCGACTGGGTCGGTTTCTGGCCCTGCGCCCCACAGGCGACGAGGCGGCGCTGAACGCGCTGGCGGCTGCCTGCGTGCGCGATCTGGATCCCTTCCGTGCGCCCGCATCCGACGCCGAATTGCAGCGTCGTCGTGGCACCGGACTGTCGCCCGCGCATGAGGTCAATCTGGTGCAATGGGGATACCCTTACGTGATGGACTCGTTCCGCTTTCACATCACCCTCAGCGGCAAGTTGGACAAACCCACGCTGGCCACCGTTCAGGATGCGCTGGACACGCGGCTTGCACCCCTGCTGCCCGCACCGTTCCACATCACGGATCTGGCGCTGATGGGCGAGGCCGCGGACGGGCGGTTTCACCTGATCCATCGCTATGCCCTTTCCGGCTGAAGCTTGGTCAGGATGGTGTTGACCGTCTGGTCCAGCGGACCGGAATTGTCGATCTGCACCACCCGGCGCAATCCATCGGGCAGCGTAGTCTGCGCGCGTTCAAGCCGCCGTGCCTGATCCGTCGCACTTTCGCGCCCACGCGCCGACAAGCGCTGCGCCAACACCTGTGGGTCGGCGGTCAGCGAGATCACGACCAGATCGCCAAATACCTCTTGCGCGCGCAAAAGCACGGATCGGGACAGGTTCACCAAAACTGCATCCGCCTGCCCCCGCAGCTGCTGGATGCTTTGGGGCACGCCATACAGCAACCCATGGGCCGGCCAGTGCAGGGCAAAGGCATCCTCATCCACCATCTGCTGAAATGTGCCTTCGGAGACCCGGTCGAAATCTTCGCCGTCCTCGCCCTCGGGGCGGGTGATCACCCGGCGCATCCGGTGAATACGTGCGGAGCGCGCCTCTAGCGCCTCGATCACGCTGTCCTTGCCAACGCCCGAGGGTCCGACGACCGCAATGACCGGTGCAAGGGTCATGCGGCCATCCCCGGTGTGAAATCCGAGACGTTGATCTCACGGTCGCACACCCGTTCACGCGCGCCGACATCGTGGAAAATGCCGATGATCGCCGCACCGCGCGCCTTCGCTTCTTCGATCAGGTTCAGCACGGTTTCACGGTTCTGCACGTCAAGCGAGGCGGTGGGCTCATCCAGCAGCATCGTCGGATAGTCGTGCGCAAAGCCCCGCGCGATGTTCACGCGCTGCTGCTCGCCGCCCGAAAAGGTCGTGGGGCTGAGCGTCCAGAGGCGCTCAGGAATGTTCAGCCGGGCCAGTAGCCCTGCCGCCTTGTCGAGCGCCGCCTGACGGTCGCATCCGACGGCCAGCAGAGGCTCGGCCACCACCTCAAGCGTCGGCACGCGCGGCACCACCCGCAGGAACTGGCTGACATAGCCCAGAGTGTCCCGCCGCAGGGCCAGAATCTCGCGCGGTTCAGCCTGCGCCACATCCACGCCGCCCACCATGACTTGCCCCGAGGCGGCCAGATAGTTGCCGTAGATCACCCGCATCAGGGTGGATTTGCCCGCCCCGGACGCTCCGGTCAAAGCCACGCATTCCCCGGGCGCCACGCTGAGTGTCGCGCCCTCCATCACAGGGATCACCGCGCTGCCCTGATTGTGCAGGGTAAAGCTTTTGCTGACGTTGTTCAGTTCAATCATCTCTCACACCTGCAACACGCTTGAGACCAGCAACTGCGTGTACGCATGTTGCGGATCGTCCAGCACCTGATCGGTAAGGCCGGATTCGGCCACGTGACCGTCTTTCATCACCATCAGCCGATCCGCCAGCAGGCGCACCACGGCCAGATCATGCGTGACGATGATGGCGCTCAACCCCATCTCGCGCACCAACCCGCGCAGCAAATCCAGCAGACGCGCCTGAACCGAAACATCCAGCCCGCCCGTCGGTTCATCCATGAAAACCAGCCGAGGCCCGGTCACCAGATTGCGCGCGATCTGCAACCGCTGCTGCATCCCACCGGAAAAGGCGGTGGGGCGGTCATCGACGCGGTTCGCTTCGATCTCGACCCGGCCCAGCCAGTCGATAGCCTTGTCGCGGATGTCACCATAGTGACGGTCGCCCACGGCCATCAGACGCTCGCCAATATTGCCGCCCGCGCTGACCGACATGCGCAGCCCGTCGCGGGCGTGCTGATGGACAAAGGCCCAATCGGTGCGGCCCAGCATCCGGCGTTCGGGTTCGGACATGGTCACCGTATCCACTGGCCCGTCGGTTCGTGTGTCGAAAACAACCCGTCCCCCGTCCGGTTCCAGATGACCGGCCAGACAATTCAGCAACGTCGACTTGCCCGAGCCGCTTTCACCGACGATCCCCATAACCTCACCGGGATAGAGATCAAAGCTGACGCCGGTACAGCCGATCCGGGTGCCATAGGTTTTGCGGATATTCTGAACGCTTAACAGCGGGGTCATGGGGTTACCTCGGATCATAGGCAAATTCGATCCGGTTGCCTCCGGGCTCTCGGATCATGAAATGGATTTTTGGCCCAGCACCCGAAGGTTCGGGGGCAAACTCCAACTGAACGCCGGGCCAGTCTTTCACAGCGGCAAACACCACATCCAAAGACTCGCGCGATGGGATTTTGAACGCCACATGGTGCAGCCCGACATTGGCATGACGATCAAAGCCGTGCTGATTTTCGCCCTTTTGTTGCCAAAGGGTCAGAACCGCCGAACCGTTGCTGATAAAGGCCGAGGGGTACTCGGGCCGTCCACCAACCACATCCCAGCCCAGCGCCTCAACAAAGAACGCCTTGGTCGCCTCAAGGTCCGAAACCGTCAGGCCAAGATGATCAATTCCCAGAACGTGTTCGCGTATCATGCTGCATCTTCCTTGGCCAAACGCCCCTCATGTCCAGCCGCGCGGCGCGAGCGGCAGTAATCGGTGTCGGAGCAGACAAACATCCGGTTGCCCGCGTCATCCATGATCACCTCGTCCAGATAGCTGTCTTCGGCCCCGCACAGGTCGCAGGGGTGATCAGCTTTGGTCGCCTCGAACGGATAGTCCTCGAAGTCTAGGCTGACGACCTTGGTGTGCGGCGGCACCGCATAGATGCGCTGCTCGCGCCCCGCGCCGAACAGCTGGATCGCGTCCATTTCCAGCTTGGGGTTATCGAATTTAGGGATCGGAGACGGATCCATCACATAGCGCCCGGACACTTTTACCGGATAGGCATACGAGGTCGAAATCGCCCCGTGCTGGCTGATATCTTCATACAGTTTCACATGCATCAGCCCGTATTCTTCAAGCGCGTGCATCTTGCGCGTTTCCGTCTCACGCGGTTCCAGAAAGCGCAGAGGCTCGGGAATTGGCACCTGATAGACGAGGATTTGATCCTCGGTCAGTTCCGCCTCGGGGATCCGGTGGCGGGTCTGGATGACAGTGGCCTTTTCGGTTTCTTCGGTGGTCACGACCCCGGCGGTATTCTCAAAGAACTTACGGATCGAGACCGCATTGGTCGTGTCGTCCGCGCCCTGATCAATCACCTTGAACGTATCATCCGGCGTCAGCGTCGCGGCCGAGACCTGCACCCCGCCGGTACCCCAGCCATAAGGCATCGGCATCTCGCGGCTGGCAAAAGGCACCTGATATCCGGGTACAGCCAGTCCTTTGAGGATCGCCCGCCGGATCATCCGCTTAGTTTGCTCGTCGAGATAGGCGAAATTGTACTCGCTCATAGTATTCCTCTCTCGGACAATTCGGCTTCCAGTGCTTCGGTGCCGACAAAATGAATAGCGTCCATTCCCACGGCACACGCACCTTCGACATTGTGCAAACCATCGTCGATGAACACGCAGTCTTGGGGCTGAACAGCGGCCCGTTCGCACAGAAGTCTAAAAATACGCGGGTCGGGCTTCATTACGCCTTCCTGACCGGACACCACCAACGTTCCGAACACCTCACCCAACCGGGGGTGCACCTTTAGACCCTCTGGCCAGGTTTCGGCCGACCAATTGGTGATGGCGTGGACGGGGGTTCCATTTGCCTTGAGGCGATCGAGGATATCCCAAGTGCCGCTAACCGCGTTTTGAACGGTGAGGGTATATCGCTCCACGTAGGAGGCGAACAGGTTTTGATCCTCTGGGTCCGCCAACTCTTTGGCCATATCGGCGAACCGCTCACCATTGTCTCCCCGCGCGTTTTTGGCCTTGAACCCGGTGCGTTCGATAAAGGCATGGGCGGCGTCCTCGGACCCCAGATCGTCAACCCAGGCAAGATGGGGGTGCCAATCAACCAATACGCCGCCGATATCGAATACAACGACCTTCATTCCGCAGCCTCCTTTGGGGTAATCCGTTCCTCAGCCTCGCGGCGTAGTTTACGGACCAGTTCCAGTTCGGACTGGAAATCCACGTAATGAGGCAGTTTGATGTGTTCCAAGAAACCGGTGGCCTGAATGTTGTCGGCATGGCTTAGGACAAATTCCTCATCCTGTGCAGGCGCGCCCAAATTGTCCTCGCCCAGCTCCTTCCAACGCAGCGCGCGATCGACCAGAGCCATGGCGATAGACTTGCGCTCGGACTGACCAAAGACCAGACCATAGCCACGGGTGAACTGCGGCGGTTCTGTTTTCGAGCCCTTGAACTGGTTGACTGTCTCGCATTCGGTTAGTTCAACCTCACCAATCTCAATGGCAAAGCCCAGCTCGGGAATGTCCATTTCGACGGCGACTTTTCCGATCCGCAACTCTCCCACAAAAGCGTGGTTGCGGGCGTATCCGCGCTGGGTTGAGTAGGCCATGCCTAGCACGAACCCCTCATCGCCGCGTGTCAGTGATTGCAAGCGCAGCGGGCGGGTGGAGGGAAACTCCATCGGTTCGCGGGTCAAGTCGCCCGGCAGGTCGTCGCTAGTGGGTTCGTCCTGAATGATATCTTCACCCTTTAGGAACTCGGCAATGTGAGGCGTAGGCTCGGTACGCGGCCCGGCCATGGGTGCAACCGTGTCGTTGCCATCTGCAGCTAGTTTGAAATCCAGCAGCCGGTGGGTGTAGTCAAAAGTCGGCCCCAGCACCTGCCCGCCCGGCGCGTCCTTGAACGTGGCCGAGATGCGGCGGTCGCAGGCCATATCGCCCGTCTGGACAGGGATGGAATAGCCAAATCGCGGCAACGTGGTGCGATAGGCGCGGATCAGAAAGATCGCTTCGATCAGATCACCACGCGCCTGTTTGATGGCCAGCGCGGCCAAATCGGGATCGAACAGAGAGCCCTCGGCCATGACCCGATTTACCGCAAGGCTCAACTGTTCTCGGATCTGGGCGATCGACAGTTCGACGATATCCGTTGATCCCCGCCGCTCCTCTGCTAACCAGGAATGCGCGTTGTCGATGGCTTTTTCGCCGCCCTTGACTGCTACGTACATTCTTATGATCCCGCCGTTATTTGCGTGCTGCGCGGCAAGGCCGCGACTTTGTCTCTGCAGGTGAAAAAGAAATCACATCCCAGAGGATAAAGAGCCGAATTGTCCTGAAAGACCGCGACATCCGGTAAAGACAATTGTGACCGATCCCGAATACCCGGCCCTGTCAGTGTTGTCCCGTTCTGCGCAAGCGTTTCACACTCGACAATCAGAGTAGCCGAGCGGTCAGGATATTCCGGTGTGCCTATGCGATAGTTGGAATTGCGTTGCAGGTCCGCCCATGTCCCTACTGCGAAATCCGCGCTGGACGCTTCGACAATCGGCGCGCCGGTGTGAAAGGTCAGCCATTGGCGCACTGCGGCAGTATCTGTTGCGCCTGCGAAAAAGACCCTTGTATCCGGGTCACACAAGGTCAGCAACAAAGTACCCGCTGCTTGAGACAATGGCTTGGGTGGGCGCGCGCCCGCAATTGATCGGATTTCGCCAGGTCGCGCCATGACCGTCATTGCGGCCCGAAAGGCGTGGGCCGCCTCGATCGGGGCATTCGCAAAACCACCTGAGAATTGAGGATGCGCGCTCATCAGTCTTCTCCTCGGACCAGAGTAAAGAATTCGACCTTTGTCGCCGCCGCCTTGGCCGCCCGCTTGGTTCGTGCGTCCTGCATCTGCCTTGACAGGGGGGAAATGATTTCGGCGCGGATGGCGTCGGCTGCTGTTGTCTGCATCAGCGCATCAACAAGGGCAGCGACTTCGGCTTTGGGCTTCGACCGGCCCTGAACATAGCCATGACCGACGGCACCGCCCTGCAACACCAGCGAACACCGGGTTACGGTCATTTCACCAAGATTGAACGGCGCCCCCGTGCTGCCGGTGCGCGCCCGGACCATTACCCCGCCAATCTCGGGCGCGCGTAGCCATTCAAATGTCGGGCGCAGTTGGACTTTGTCCCAAAGGGCCATCAGCGCGTCCTCGGGCGCGCGGGCCAACACGTCCATCCATTGCCGACGTTCTGCATCCGTTGGTTTATCGAGATATGCCATCAAGCCCTCTTGGCTGGGTTGTCTATTTAAACTATACAACTAGACAAATAATACATCTTAACCCAGCGGGCCGCAATCCGCTTACTTGTGAAGAATTAGTGACATGGGCAAATCGCCAGTTTGGAAAAGCATCGCTCTTGGCCTGACAACCGACATTGCAGAAGGCCGCTATAACACTGGTGATCGCCTGCCGACCGAAGCGCAGCTGGCTGCTAAATACGGGGTCAATCGCCATACGGTCCGCAGGGCTTTGTCAGATCTGTCTGACCAGGGCTTGGTACGCTCGAGACGAGGAGCCGGAGTTTTCGTGACGGCGCGCCCGACGGATTACCCCATCGGGAAACGCGTACGTTACCACAAGAGCATTTCGGCCAGCGGCAAGATTCCTGGCAAGAAAATCCTTACCCTTACCACTCGAACGGCTGATGTGGCCGAAGCTGAAGCTTTGGAACTATCCGAAGGTGAAGCCGTTCATGTCTACGATGGTCTTTCCCTGGCCGACGGTCAGCCGATCGGGCTTTTTCAAAGCGTCTTTCCAGCTGGGCGTCTGCCGGGCATTCTTGCCGCACTGGTAGAGACCCGGTCGGTGACCAAAGCGCTGCAGCAATGCGGGGTCGAGGATTACGTTCGTGTATCGACACGGCTGACGGCCCGCGCCGCGACGCCAACACAAGCGCTGCATCTGCAACTCAGCGAAGGCGCTCCGGTCCTGTACTCAGTGGGCGTAAACGCAGATACGAACGGAATTCCCGTTGAATTCGGACGAACCTATTTTGCAGGCGAAAGAGTCACACTAACGATGGACAACGAGTAGGCGACCAGAACGCTCCCGCCCGTCTTCGCCCTCCTTCCGGAGGTCTCATCCCGTTGGGCGTAGCGCCGCGCAAAGCGCGGCGCCCGGTCCAAGGCCGCCAGAGCGCGTCGGCGAAGCCGATGCGCACGCGGGCGCGAGAGCACATGTCAAACAGGTCCTCGGCCTATTCGTATTTCTCCAAAAAGGCTTCGGCGTCGAGCATTCGAAAGTCCGGCAAGGCGGCTCGTAAACGCGCGTTGTCCCAATCCCACCACGCCAAAGTTAACATACGCTCTGCTACGCCATTCGGGTAGCGTGGACGGATCAGATCGGCCGTAACCCCACCCACAATGCTGTAAGGCGCAACGTCTTTGGTGACGACCGCACCAGAAGCAATGATTGCTCCGTGACCCACGGTAACTTCGGGCTTGATAATAGCTGCATGGCCAATCCATGTGTCATGGCCAATTTCCGTCACCCGGCTTGCGCGATGCTGGAACCAATCCGCGTCATCTTCAGCGTCATCCCAGTAGTCTGCTGAGCGGTACAAAAAATGATGCAAGGAAGCCTTGGCATACGGATGATCCGTCGCACCGATCCGGGTAAAGCTGGCGATGTTCGCAAACTTGCCGATCCGCGCATTTGCAATGTCACACGTTCGGTCGCAATACGAGTAATCACCGAAGATCGCGTTTGCCAAGCGCGTCCCGGCACCTATTTCGACGTATTCCCCAAACGTGCTGTTGGTGATCGCACAATCGGGATGGATGAATGGCTGATCCGCTCGCAGTCTTGGCATGAAAGTTCCTCTGGACCAACACTCAGGTGGTCTTGGTTTTTACCCGTTTGGATTTCGTTTCTCCCTGGATCAATCGGCGGCGCAACCAGCCCGAGAACCAATCCATCAGCATCACCATCAGGATGATCAGAACGATGTAGTAGGCAACCTCTTCCCAGTCTTTCTGGGTGATAATCGCCTGCGTCAGCAACAAACCGATCCCACCGCCCGTAATCGCACCAATCACAGTGGCGCTGCGTGTGTTGGATTCGAGGAAATAGAGCAACTGGCTGAGCAGCACCGGCGTCACCTGCGGGATCACCCCGAACCGATAACGTTGCGGCGCATTGGCTCCGGTCGATTGGACGCCCTCGATCTGTTTTTGATCCACATTCTCCAGCGCTTCCGAAAAAATCTTGCCGAACGTCCCCGTGTCTGTCACCAGAATGGCCAGCGCACCCGTCAGCGGACCGGGTCCAAAAGCCCGCGCCAGAACGACGGTCCAGATCAGAGCGTCCACACCACGCACAAAATCAAACACACGGCGCGTGAGAAACCGTACCGAACGCAACGGGTTGAAGTTACGGGTCGCAAGGAAAGCCAGTGGCAGTGCCACCATGCCCGCCCCCAATGTCCCGAGGAAGGCCATCAGGATCGTCTCGAAAATGGCCCAGGCCACGTCCTGATGGCGCCACATCTTGTTGGTCCAGAAATCATTCAGGATCGCGCCCGCCTCACCATTTGCGGCCAGCCCCATGAGTTGCGGGAACGACTTGCCATAGTAGGGGCTATCGAGGGTGAAGAAGAACAGCTCCCACCCGTTGAAATAGCGGAACACCTCGGATCGGTTGCGCGTCACGGTCAGTCGACCCGCATCCGTGGTGATCGCCATCCGGTTCTTTGAGACATTGATCCAGTCGGGCACGTCGCCTGCGGGCAGCTCGGCCTGAACGCCCGCCGAACGGGTCGGCGTTGCACGCACCGTGCCATAACCGGGGATGTCATATTCCACCGTCTCGGGGCCGAACCGCACGATATGGCCGTCTTTCAGATCAATCACCGTAGTCTCGCCCAGAGCGACCCAATCCGGCGCTTGGCCTTCGGGATATGCACCCTTGCGCTCACCTTCGATAGCGGCCGAGACTTCGCCTGTGCGATTGTCACGCTCGATGTGGGTTTTGTAACTGTAGCTGTCAGCCACAAGCGTCTTGCCGTTTTCCCAGTTGGCGCGTCCGGCCAATCCGGGCACGTCGAAAGCGAAAAACACATAGGTCAGATAGACCAGCACCAACGCAGGCAATCCAAAATTGATCAGGCGCTTTCGGCTGAACAGACGATCAGCCTCGGCCTTCAACTCATCAAGGGTGAGGTCAGTGGCGAAGGTGCTCATGCCCGCGCTCCTTTCTCGGATCCGTGGGTCAGGCGATCACGCAGATGGCCCGAGATTTGGTCGACCACAACGATGGTGACGAACAACAGCAAGAAAATCGCGGCGGCCTGATCGTACTTGCCCTGCCCCCAGGACATCGAGTTGCGCAGCTCATAGCCAAGACCACCTGCACCGACGAAACCCAGAATGGCCGAGGCGCGAATGTTGATCTCGAACCGCAGCAGCGCGTAGCTGACATAGTTCGGCCCAACCTGCGGGATTACGCCCAGATACATGCGCTGCGACCATTTTGCGCCGACCGAAGCCAAACCCTCGACCGGTTTCAATGAGGCGTTTTCATTCACCTCAGAAAACAACTTGCCCAGTGCGCCAGCCGTATGGATTGCAATGGCGATCATCGCCGGAACCGGGCCGCCACCCAGAATAAAGATCAGGACCAGAGCGATCACGATTTCAGGGATTGCGCGGCAGATATCGGCGATACGCCGAAACAGGGGGATCAGCGCAGGCCAGAGCGCCATTCCGCGTGTGGACATCAGCGCCAGGAATGTACCCGCTATGGTGCCGATCAGTGTGGACGCAGCGGCGATGTTGATCGTCTCGACCAGCGCCGGGAAAAACTTGACCAGATTAGCAGGCAGCGCGTCGATCTTTTCCCAGGCTTCGGACAGCACCTCTGCCGGGTAGTCAAAGATACGGTGCCAACCATCCGCGAAACTGCCCGCGTTGCGGTCATCCGCAGTGCGGAACCCGGCGGCCATCAAGGCCACGAAAACGATCAGAAGAATACCACCATAGACCCGCTTGCGTCGTGTCATCTCGGTATAGTCGGCCCGGATCTGGTCGACGGTCAGGGACCCTGCGGTCAGGTCTGTCATGGAATGCTCCTGAGTGGAAAACGGGGCCCGGCTTGGAACACCGGACCCCGGTCTTAGGGGTGTGCAGGCTTAGTTGGACTTCAGCTTGCGTGCTTCGATAATGACTTCGTAGGCTTCATGCGTGATCGGCTCGAACGCGCGGGCTTCACCAGCGGCAACGCCGTAGAAGCATTCACGGTCTTTCTCGGCCAGACCAGCCATCAGAGCGGTCATTTTCTCTTTGACATCTGCAGGCAGTGCGGTGCGCAGAACAACCGGTCCTTCGGGGATCGGCTTGGATTTCCAAATCTGGACCATGTCGTTCATGTCGACCAGACCGGCATCAACAGCGCGACGCAGCGCGCCCGACTGATACCCATCTTCCCAATCGCCCAGACCGTCCGCCCAGGTCACGCCGCCATCGACGTCACCGTTGTTCACGGCAACGATGGTCTGCTCGTGGCCACCGGTGAATTTCACCTCACCGAAATAGTCGCCCGATTCCATGGTGGAACCCGTTGCCGCAGGGATTTCGATCGACGGGATCAGGTAGCCCGAGGTCGAGTTCGGATCGCCAAAACCAAAGGTCTTGCCCTTCATGTCCTCCAGCGAGGTGATGCCGCTGTCTTTGCGCGCAAAACCGATCGAGAAATAGCCGTAACCGCCATCGGTGTTGACCTTGACCAGAACCGGCTCGACCGCTTCGGGATCAGACAGGTAGGTTTTCGCATAACCCGAAGCACCCAGCCACGCCATGTCGATGGTGCCGCCCAGCAGGCCTTGGATCACGCCGTCATAGTCAGCCGGTGCGAACAGCTTGGTTTCAACACCCAGTTCTTCCTCGGTGTATTCGCGCAGGCATTCGTTGTTGTTCAGACGGTCCTGAGCGTTCTCACCGCCCAGAATGCCGATGCGGAATTCGTTGATATCCGCGGCCAGGGCCGGCGCGGCCATTGCAGTTGTGGCCACCAGGGCTGCCATCAGTTTTTTCATCTGTCTCTCTCCGGTTTGATATGCCGGCCTTTCATCGGCCGGTCGATGAAAGGGGTGGTTGGCTTAGATGGTTGCTTCCGCTTCCATCAGGGCCTTCTGAGTCGCATCCAGCGTCTCAATCTCGGTCGATGTCGCCTCTTCCGAGAAGCTGGCATCAGCGCCATAGATCTCGCGGGCGACGCCGGTTGTCAGTTGCTCGGGCAGGCCGTCGAACACGATGCGACCGTCACGCATACCGACAACGCGGTCGCAATAGCGACGAGCCGTATCCAGCGTGTGCAGGTTGGCGATTACTGTGCGGCCGTCTTCTTCATGGATGCGGCGCAGTGCCTGCATGACGACCTGCGCATTCATCGGATCCAGCGAGGCAATGGGTTCGTCCGCCAGAATGATGCTTGGGTCCTGCATCAGCGCGCGCGCGATGGCGACCCGCTGTTGCTGCCCACCTGAAAGCGCCTCGGCGCGTTTAGGCGCGTGTTCTGCAATGCCCAACCGATCCAAAATGTCGATGGCGCGGTGGATATCGGCAATAGGAAACAGGTTGAACATGGTCGCCAGCGTAGAATGGCGGTTCAACGTACCGTGCAAAACGTTCGATACCACGTCCATGCGCGGCACCAGATTGAACTGTTGAAAAATCATCGCGCAATCGGCCTGCCAGGCACGCTTGTCGCGGCCCTTCAGCTTGGTGACATCACGGCCACCGAAAAGGATTTCTCCGTCGCTCGCGTCGGTCAGACGGTTGATCATCCGCAGCAGGGTCGACTTCCCTGCCCCCGAACGACCGATGATGCCAATCATGCAGGGTTTATCTATTTCCAACGTGGCTGAATCGACTGCGACGTTTTCACCGAAGCGCTTGGTCAGTTTCTTGATGTGCAGCACAGGCCACCCCCAGTTCGTGTTGGCGGTCTGCTAAAGGCAATCTTCAACGGCTATGTGTAACTTGGGTGAAAGTTTTGTAACGCAGCGCCAAAGATCGATGGCTCTACACTTCTGCGCCTACCGCAGGTATATGCGGGCCGACTCTTAGACATTGAAACGAGGCCACACATGTCCTTTGACCGCAGCATCAAGATCGCACCGTCGATCCTCTCCGCCGATTTCGCCAATTTCGGGGCCGAGATTCAGGCGATCGAAGCGCAGGGGGCCGATTGGGTCCATGTGGACGTGATGGACGGCCATTTCGTTCCGAACCTGACCTTCGGCCCGCCTGCGGTCAAAGCCTTTCGCCCACACGTGAAGACGGTGATGGACGTCCATCTGATGATCGCTCCGGTCGACCCTTATATTCAAGCCTATGCCGACGCCGGGGCCGATATCCTGACCGCGCATGTTGAGGCAGGGCCGCACACTCACCGAACCCTGCAAGCGATCCGCGCTGCTGGCATGAAGGCTGGTGTTGCCCTGAACCCCGGCACCCCGGCCGAAGCGGTCGAACACCTGTTGGACCTGACCGATCTGGTCTGCGTCATGACGGTAAACCCCGGCTTCGGTGGTCAAAAATTCATTGATATGACAGCCAAAGTTCGCCGCCTGCGCCAGATGATCGGCGATCGACCTGTCCATATCGAGATTGATGGAGGCGTCGATCCAAACACCGCACCGTTGGTAGCAGCCGCTGGCGCAGATGTTCTGGTCGCTGGCTCGGCAGTATTCAAGGGTGGCTCGGTTTCCAACCCTGAAGTCTATGGCGAAAACATCCGCAATGTGCGCGCGGCAGCAGAGTCAGCGCTCTAAAAAGGCGCTTCATTGCGCGTGCTGCACATCGGATATGAACAATCCAGGCTACCTGAGCATCCTTCAATCGTTTAGATGCCGAAGGTCCATTTCAAAACCTGCGATACACGTTCATGGCTAAAACAACCACACACCGCCCGTATACCGCCTACCCGGTCGGGTTTGTCGGCATCCTGCCCCAAAAACTGCGCATATTACAGAACCGGGTCGCCACGGCCCGGTCGTCAGTGCGCCGAATTCGCGCATATTGGTTGATGAACGACAACGAGCTGCGCGCACGTGGCCTGAAACGCGAAGACATCATTCGTCTGGTGCTGGCTGACGTCATCTAGCACAGCACCAGTCCTTGGCCGGAGCAGACCGGATTTTGATAGTCAGGTAGAATATCCACACCCTGCCCGGTCGAGTGTTCTTGGTTTACTTGCTTTTCTGAACGATGCGCGAAAGCTTGGCGTCTCGATAATCAAATCTCGGGCCTTCAAACGGTGCGAAGATTGCATCGCAGTCGGTCGCCTCGGGCGAAGGTGGCCGAATAAAATCGTGTAGTTCAAATCCATGCGCAGCCATAACGGCTACAAAATCACTGAACTTATAGCCACCTTCATATCGGCGCCGGACCGAGACCTCGGCCAAGACAAAGGCGCAGTTTTTCAGCATTTCTGAAGCGCCCTTGATCACCTCGACTTCGAAACCCTCGGTATCAATCTTCAACCCATAGGGCCCCTGATAGTCCACGGCGATGTCGTCCAACGTCCGAACCGGGACCTGACGTTCTTCGATGGCCTTAGTATGGGCACGCGCAGCCTCGTCAAACGTCATCATGGTAGCTCTCGTGCCCATGGAACGGTGACCGACTGTTGGAATACGCAGCGTCGTTTGCCCGGCCTGGGAGCCGACTCCGCAGGCATGAAAGTCAAAGTCGATCTTGTCGCTCCAATTTCGTCTCAGCTTGTCCTCATACTCAGAGATCGGCTCGATCAACACGAATTTTGTCGTTGGAAAAGCCTCGTACAGGTGCGCGGTCCCACCGGCGACACCGACATCGAAAACTGTCGCAACATCGAACCCCAGACCTGCGATGTAACTGCCTGTCTCTTTGTCAGGGGAAACTTGGTACCCTCGACGTTTCAGACGTCGGGTCAAGCGTATTTCGGTGTCGTCCATTCTTAAGCTCTCCTATGCGCGGGGAAGGCATCCCATGCGACAGCACGGCTAAAGAAACACCATGACTGACAAAGCACAATCGGGAATCTCGTTGGTGGAATGGAATATGCGTTCCCAAATAACCTATTTGCAAAACGCAGCAGAATAAGCAGTTGAATCAACATCAGGGCCTGAGATTATTCGGCGATTAATCCCTTCCGCGCCACCGCATACTCAAGACCACTACAATCAATACGGGCGCAGTCGAAATGACTTCCTTCGCCCGTCATCGCAATGAGAGCACCATCAAGTCTTAACCTGCAACCAGACTCGAGGTGACGCCACTGCAGTTAAACCGATCAACCATACCTTAGTTCTTTACAAGCCAAGGCTCTTCGACCTTCAGACCTTGATAGACTGCGTGCATGAAAAGATGGGCAATGACGGGGTCTGTTGAAAACGGGAAAAACTGCAGTTTGCCTTCTTCGACGCCTTTCTCAGCCTCGTAGACAATCTCGTCCCCCTTGACGGTTACAAGCACTTTGAGGCCCGCCAAAGTCTCTGGATTCACAGACGTGGGATCGTCGGACAAGATCACAAAATCCGCAACTTTACCGACCTCAATTGAGCCCTTGCTGTCCTCTTCAAAGTGCTGCCACGCGGGCCAGATCGTCATCGCCTTCAAAGCGGTCATGACATCAACCCGCTGATGCGGCCCAAGAATATCACCCGATCTGGTGCGGCGGGTCACCGTTGCCGCAAGAACACGCATACTGTCTGGAAAGGCGACAGGCGCATCGTGATGCGTGCCGAAAATCATATCACGTTCGCGGAGCCATCCAGTGGGCGAGATATTGTCGGCGTTCACTGGTCCAACAGTATGATCGCGGTGCCAGTCGCCCCAATAGAAAGTGTGCATCGGGAAAAGTGATGGAAAGACCCCGAGGCGCTTGAAGCTGGCCACTTGATCTTCCCGCAGAAACTGCCCGTGCACCAGAACCGGGCGGTTGCCCGGATCGCCATATTTGATTTGCGCCTCTTCCAGTGCGGCAATCAGCATGTCCGACGCGCCTTCACCGTTTGAATGCACAAGGATCTGGAACCCATTCTCATAACACCAGTTCACAGCGTCCTGCAGTTGATCCATTGTTATTGCAGCATATCCTGCGTAGCCGGCATCATAGGTGCCGACTGGATCATAGTAGGGACGATCCCGCAAAGCAGTAAAACCCTGCGGTGACCCGTCGATTGTAAGTTTGCAGCCGCCGACCCGAACCCGGTCGACGTAGTCCGCAGAGGTGTTATCGCGAATATAATCCCGGGCCTCCAATACGTCAGGAAACGCGACAACGTCGATGGGAAGTCCTTCCGTGGCACCGACCTTTCTTAGTACCTCTACGATCTCACCAGAAGATCGCCCCTCTTGTCCGGTCGTATATCCAAACTTGGTCCAAAGGTCGGCTCCGGCGCGGGCGAAGGCCACCAGACCTTCCTCACCCAGATTTCCCAGCATCGGCACAAGAACCGAGAAAAAAGCATATTCCTCCAGAACACCGTTAGGTTCGCCTTCTTCATCGCGCTGAATCACGCCACCCGGAGGCGCTTCTGAAGCGGCTGTAATGCCAGCCAACTCCAAAGCCCTTGTGTTCGCGACTCCCAGATGCCCGGACTGATGGATAATTATGACGGGCAAGTCCCTGGAAACTACATCAAGGTCTTCTCGCGTGGGATGACGCAGCTCTTGCAGTTGAGCGTTGTCGTATCCAAAACCAACGATCATTTTCACCTGTTCGACGGCCTCTGAATTTTCTTCTGCCCAATTCGACAATGTAGCTTGCAGGCTGGCGATATCCGTGACTTCTCCGTCAGGCGGTGAAAGCAGGTTGGCCGACAATGCCTGCAGCCCGCCCATCACAACATGTCCATGACTGTCAACAAAGCCCGGAAGAAGTGCGCGCCCATTCAGATCGAAAGTTTGTGTGCCCTCACCTTCATGCACAGAGAGATCAGACAGAGATCCAACCGCCAGAATACGACCGTTCTTGACCGCGACCGCTTGGACGGAAGGGAGTGCATCATTCATCGTTATAATAGGGCCGCCTGAATAAATACGATCGGCAATTTGTTGTGTAAACGCACAAGTGGCTGAAAAAGAAATTGCTGCGGCAAAACAAAGCGAACGTATTGCTAAAGGCATCCTGAGGTTCCTTTTCAATCCAAACATTTCAATGTGATATATTTTAGCATCGATTTGAGCCTCGCCAAAAACGAAAAAGGCCGCCCCTGTGGAACGGCCTTCTTTAGTGCAACGTTTAGGCCCG
>NZ_WQDY01000004.1 GCF_013033355.1 Ruegeria lacuscaerulensis | reverse complement strand
TCGCGATCGACTATAACCCGTGGCATGGGCCTTCAACGACCTCTGAGGGCCCACCTTCGGCACCCGTAACACCCGAAACCACTGGGGCATAAACTGGGGCATTTCTCGGAGGGTTTAGCCCCAAGTGCCTGCTGTCGTTCCATGTTCTGAAGGACTGGCTGGGGTGGTAGGATTCGAACCTACGATACACGGTACCAAAAACCGCTGCCTTACCACTTGGCTACACCCCAACGGTGAGGCGCTATCTACGATTGTTGTCTGGGGGGTTCAAGTCCTTTCAGGCAAAAAATCAGCTCAGGTTAAAATATTTTTTCAAACCTGAGCAGCCGCCATACTGGGGCCTTCGGGACAGCATTAAAGGGATCGCTTTTTCAAGGATCGTAGCCCTCAAGCTCTAGAAGATCGCCGCAAAAACGGTGTGCTCGGAAACCGCTGCTAGGCATTGTGATATGACAGGCGACCTAAGTGCGTGCCATTCATTTAAATAGCCCATCATAAAAAATAGGTGAAAGATGAAATATCTGCGCACACCAGACGAACGTTTCCAAGATTTGTCGGACTACGATTTCACTCCGCATTATACACAGATCGACGACACTGAAGGCGGGTTTATGCGAATCCACCATGTCGACCAAGGATCGCAAGAGGCCGCGCCTGTCTTGATGATGCATGGTGAGCCAAGTTGGTCATACCTGTACCGACATATGATTAAGGGATTCGTTGCGCAGGGTCATCGGGCGATTGCACCGGATTTGATTGGCTTTGGGCGGTCGGACAAACCGACCTAGCGCGACGATTACACCTATGCGCGCCATGTGGCCTGGATGGGAGAATGGCTTCGCAAAACGGATCTACATAACATTACATTGTTCTGTCAGGACTGGGGCGGTTTGATCGGCCTGAGACTATGGGCAGAAATGCCGGACAGATTCGCACGTATTGTGGTTTCGAATACGGCTTTACCCACTGGTGATCAGCCAATGGGTGAGGCGTTCGAAAATTGGCGGACATTCAGTCAGACTGTCCCGGTTTTTCCGGCAGGTGGCATCCTTCAAGGCGGAACCGAGACGAGCTTGTCCGACGAGACATTGGCAGCCTATGACGCGCCGTTTCCCGATGAAAGCTGCAAAGCCGGAGCGCGCCAGTTCCCCATGCTTGTTCCCGCGTCACCGGACGATCCGGCCGCTGGACCTAACAGGCAGGCTTGGGAGGTGATACAGGGACTTAAAACTCCGGTTCTTACGGCCTTTGGCGCAGATGACAAAGTCATGGCAGGGATCGATCAGATATTCCAAAAACTGTGCCCCGGCGCTGCGGGACAACCGCATGTCGTGCTGCCCAAGGCAGGCCACTTTCTGCAAGAGGATGTTGGCACCGAACTGGTAAAGCTGACCTGCGATTTTATTGAACGGACGTCCTAGTTACCGGAGCAAGCCGATCATTCGCGAACTTCACCGGGGTCTACACCCCAAAGATTCGACTTGAGTGTCCAACCTTTGTAACCACCGGCTGAGATCCGACACCAGTCAATGGTGCAACTGCCCAGCCGGGCAACAACTCCGGCCTCGAACTGGGCGCTGACCGGTGAGTTCGGATCGGGGTTGGTGTATACGGGCAGCATTTCGGATTCGATCAAAACCGTCCGTACGCCGGACAACAAAGCATAGTGTACCCAGCCACCGGCTCCGTCGCGATCCTGAACCTTCCGCCAGTTTCCGAATTCGGCCGTCACCTGCAAAGGCATCCCACGCCGTTTGAAGACCCAGTCGATTCGATGTGTCAAAGACGGGCCGCGCCGTACATTTCCCTCGGCCGCCTTCATCGAGACGAAACGCGGCAGCGGCAGGTTTGTGACTTGGCCGCGGTTATCCTGTGCAGCTGCGCTTGACGCGCAAATTCCTATCAGGATCACGCTTATCAGCGCCGCTATTCGGCGTTTTGCGGGTAGAATACCACTCACTGACGGTCTGCTCTTGTGCCTGTTGATCTTGTTTCGAAAAAAGGTGGTTTCAATGCCCTTGGGGTTCTTGTGCCCCGCCTTTTCCTGCGCCACGATGCCATGGCGCGCGAAGTTTTGCAAAGCAGTGGGAGTGCACAGGTGCCAAGAGAACGTCTGAGTGTTGTCGTTACGCGACGGTTGCCCGAGGCGGTGGAAACGCGATTGAGCGAACTGTTCGATGTTCAGCTGCGTACAGACGATGCCCCCATGACCCGAGATGAGCTTGTCGCCGCGGTCAAAGAGGCAGATGTGCTGGTTCCCACCATCACCGATACAATCGACGGCGGGCTGCTGGGGCAGGCGGGTGAGAACCTGCGTCTGATCGCCAACTATGGTGCAGGGGTCGACAATATTGATGTGGCAACCGCCCGCCAGCGGGGCATTCTGGTGTCCAACACTCCGGGTGTGCTTACCGATGATACCGCTGATATGACCATGGCTCTGATTCTTGCCGTGACGCGTCGTATTCCCGAGGGGCTCTCGGTGATGCAAAAATCCGAATGGGATGGCTGGGCTCCTAATGCGTTGTTGGGCGGCAGAATCGGCGGGCGCCGTCTGGGCATCCTTGGTATGGGCCGGATCGGTCAGGCCGTAGCGCGGCGGGCCAGCGCCTTTGGGATGCAGGTGCACTACCATAACCGCCGCCGGCTACGGCCTGAAACGGAACACGAGCTTGAGGCAACCTATTGGGAAAGCCTTGACCAGATGGTTGCTAGGATGGATGTGATTTCTATCAACTGCCCGTCGACACCGTCCACTTTTCACCTGATGAACGCGCGGCGGCTGAAGCTGATGAAACCCTCGGCGGTGATCGTGAACACTTCGCGCGGCGAGGTGATCGATGAAAACGCTTTGACCCGGTTGATCCGCTCGGGCGAGATCGCCGGGGCCGGTCTGGATGTGTATGAGCACGGCACCGATGTGAACCCACGCCTGCGGCAATTGTCCAATGTCGTGTTGCTGCCTCATATGGGGTCCGCGACATTGGAAGGCCGGATTGAGATGGGCGAAAAGGTCATTGTCAATATCAAAACATTCGAAGACGGCCACCGCCCACCGGATCAGGTGGTTCCTGCCATGCTCTGACGCATCACGCAGGCTGGTTGCTTTTATTTTTTAGGAGGACACTATGAAACGAAGTCTGATTTCAGGATTGTTATTGTCCGTCATGGCCTTTGCTGGCCCGGCCATAGCGCAAGAAGCAGCCGACACCGTCGCACCCGAAGGTGGTTCGACCGGGCAGGTTCAGGGCCTGACCGAAGAGGTCATCGCCGCACTTGAAGCCAAGCTTGCGGGCGAGCCGGTCACTTCGGAAAACTGGATGGTCGCAGCAGCGAACCCGCTGGCAGTTGAAGCTGGGGCCAAGGTTCTGCGGGCCGGAGGATCAGCTGCCGATGCGATGGTTGCCGTTCAGGTTGTACTGGGTCTGGTTGAACCTCAGTCGTCGGGCCTTGGGGGCGGTGCGTTCCTGGTCTGGTATGATGCCGCAACCGGTAAGATGACCACGTTGGATGGCCGAGAAACGGCTCCGTTAGAGGCAAACCATCGTCTGTTTCAGGATGAAAATGGCGAGCCGCTCAAGTTCTTCGATGCTGTTGTCGGCGGCTTGTCTGTCGGAACACCAGGCACCCCGGCACTGTTGGAAGAAGCGCATCGCCGCTGGGGCCGCAGCCCATGGCCCAGCCTTTTTGCAGACGGGATCACACTGGCTGACGACGGATTCCTGGTTTCGCCCCGGTTGGCAAGCCTTGTTGAAAAGGACGCCGAGCGACTGTCACGTTTTCCGGTAACGGCCTCGTATTTCCTGCCGGATGGCAAGCCGCTTGAGCAGGGGCAGCGTCTGGTGAATCCGGACTATGCTGACACGCTGCGGGCGCTTGCCAGCGAAGGCTCGGCTGGCTTCTATGGCGGAGAGATCGCCGCCGGGATCGTTAGCACCGTTCGCGGGGCCGAAGGCAATCCCGGTGTATTGTCGGGTATCGATCTGGCGCTTTATCAGGTGATCGAACGCGAACCGGTCTGCGCGACCTATCGCGCCTACGAGGTCTGCGGCATGGGGCCGCCATCTTCCGGCGCGCTGACAGTTGGGCAGATCCTGGGCATGTTGGACGGGTATGGTCTGGCCGAGTACGGACCAGAAGATATCAATACCTGGCGTCTGATCGGAGATGCCTCGCGGCTGGCTTTCGCTGATCGCGGCCGCTACATGGCCGATCACGACTTTGTCCCGATGCCGACACAGGGGCTGGTCGACCCCGGCTATTTGTCCGAACGCGGAGAGCTTTTGAACACAGATGGTGCTTTGATCGACGCGAAACCGGGTAACCCGGCCTTCGATCATGCATCAAACTGGGCAGATGATGTGTCGATCGAGCTGCCATCGACATCGCATATCTCGATCGTGGATCAATACGGCAATGTCCTCTCGATGACCACGACCATTGAGAATGGGTTTGGATCCCGCCTCATGACCAACGGATTCCTGTTGAACAACGAATTGACTGATTTCTCGTTCAAGACCCACAAGGACGGTGTGCCAATTGCCAATCGGCTTGAACCCGGCAAGCGGCCCCGGTCGTCGATGAGCCCGACAATTGTAATGCAGGACGGTAAACCGGTTCTGGCCATCGGCTCGCCCGGAGGCAGCCGGATCATTGGCTATGTCGCCAAGTCGATCATCGCGTGGGCAGACTGGGATATGGATGTCCAGCAGGCCCTGTCCTTGCCGCATCTGGTCAACCGGTTCGGCACCTATGACGTGGAACAAGGCACTGCAGCCGAAGGGTTCACGGATGGTCTGACCGCGCTGGGATACGAGGTTAATCCACGCGACCTGACCTCGGGGTTGCACGCGATCGAGATCGGCGACGTTCTGATTGGTGGCGCGGATCCAAGACGTGAAGGCATTGCGCTGGGCGAATAACCCAGCGCCTCAACAAGGAGCAGCATGGTGCAGGCAGTTGCGTTGCCCCGGAATGAAAACGGGATACAAACGGTTGTCGGAATTCTGAAACAGAAATTCGGCGACCGGTTGCAAACCGGTAAGGCCATTCGAGAACAGCATGGCCACACGACGACCTGGATTGAAAACCAAAGCCCCGACGCCGTTGTTTTTCCGCATTCTACCGACGAAGTGGCCGAGATTGTCAAAGCCTGCGCCACACACAAGGTTCCGGTGATCGCGTTTGGCACCGGAACCTCGCTTGAGGGGCATGTGAATGCGCCTGCCGGAGGAATTTCGGTTGATCTGACACAGATGAACAAGGTGCTGGCCGTGAATGCCAGCGATCTGGACTGTGTCGTGCAACCCGGTGTCACGCGCGAAGATCTGAATAACCATCTGCGCGATCAGGGCCTGTTCTTTCCAATCGATCCCGGCGCGAATGCGTCGCTGGGTGGAATGGCGGCCACGCGCGCCTCGGGTACGAACGCGGTGCGCTACGGTACGATGAAGGATAATATCCTCAGCCTTGAGGCCGTGATGCCCGACGGGCAGATCATACGTACCGGCCACCGGGCCAAAAAATCCTCGGCCGGGTATGACTTAACCCGTTTGCTGATCGGCGCCGAAGGCACGCTGGGCATCATTACCGAGATCACGTTGCGACTGCAGGGCATCCCCGAGGCAATCTCTTCGGCGCGTTGTTCTTTTCCAACCGTCGATGCGGCCTGTCAGGCTGTGATGATGACCATTCAATACGGTGTGCCTGTTGCCCGCATAGAACTGCTGGACGAGATTTCGGTGCGCGCCGCCAATGCCTATTCCAATCTGGCCTTGCCGGAAACGCCGCTGCTGTTGCTTGAGTTTCACGGCTCGGAACACGGTGCCGTCGAACAAGCCGAGACCTTCGGTCAAATCGCTGAAGAGTTTCAGGGTACCGATTTTACTGCGACCACGACCACCGAAGAGCGGAACAAGCTGTGGCAGGCCCGGCACGATATGTATTGGGCAAGCCTGCAGCTTCGGCCGGGCGCGCGCGGAATCTCCACCGATGTCTGCGTTCCGATCTCGCGACTGGCCGAGTGCGTCACGGCCACGCAAGATAAGGCGCAAGAGCTGGGCTTGATGGCCCCCATGGTTGGGCATGTCGGAGACGGCAACTTTCATACCTTGTTGCTGATTGACATGGACAATGCCGATGAGGTCGCAAAAGCCGATGGTTTTGTGGGTTGGCTCAACGATCTTGCGATCTCGATGGAAGGCACCTGCACCGGAGAACATGGAATCGGTCAGGGCAAGCGTCCGTATCTGGTCAAAGAACTGGGTGAAGCCACTCGTTATATGGCTGCCATTAAGGCGGCGCTGGATCCCGACAACATCATGAACCCCGGCAAAATTCTGTAGCTGCTTCACTTCCATTTGAGTGAATGCGCCACCAAAGGTCGGTTTTGCCCTTTTTTGCGTCGGCTGGACTTCGCGCTGAGACGCAGGCTTGGGCATAAACCTTGCCAAACAGACTCAATCCGGAGAGCGGGCGAATGAAAACCCAAGTCAAAGCACTGGTTGTCGGCGGCGGTGCCGTCGGGACCTCGATTGCATACCACCTTGCCAAGGCAGGCTGGGACGATGTGATGCTGATCGAACGGGACGAGCTGACATCTGGTTCTACGTGGCACGCAGCGGGCTTGTTGCCACTGTTCAACATGTCCTATGCGACCACCCACATCCACAAATATTCGGTCGATTTCTACAAGACGCTTGAGGAAGAGACCGGCCTGAACGCGGGCTTTGCCGTGGTCGGCAACCTTCGCATGGCGCAGACTCAAGAGCGTATGGACGAATACATGCTCTATGCCTCGACCGCCGAGACCTGTGACGTGGCTTATGAATGGCTGACACCCGAGCAGATCAAGGAACGCTGGCCGCTGATCGAAACCTCGGACCTGAAGGGCGCGATCTATCACACCGAAGATGGCTATATTAACCCCGCAGACGTAACGCAGGCGATGGCCAAGGGTGCCCGTCAGCGCGGAGTTGATATCGTCCGAAAACTGCAGGCCGATGCTTTCCACTGGAACGGCACCCACTGGGAAGTCACCTGCACCAAGATGGTCGAAAAGGGCGGCAACCTTGTCGAAAGCGACGAGCAGGTGGTTATCACGGCCGAACATGTCGTGACCGCATCGGGTAACCACGCACAGCGCACCGCCAAGATGCTGGGCATCAAGATGCCTGCGATCCCGGTCGAGCACACGTTTATCGTCATGGACAAAGACCCCGAGCTGGTCAAATGGCGTGAAGCCGGTAACCCCGAACACCCTGTTGTTCGTGACGCTGACAACGAGTCCTATGCGCGAGAGGAACGTGGCGGCTGGATTTTGGGTATCTACGAACACGGTGCTCCCGCGCGCTTTGAACATGGCGTGCCCGACAGCTTCCGTGCTGACCTTTTCCCGCTGGATCTGGACCGGATCGCGGATCAGTACATGGCGATGGCTGAGCGTGTGCCGTCCTGCGCCGAATCCGGCCTGAAAGACGATTTTAACGGCCCGATCTGCTATACCCCCGACGGCAACCCGCTGGTTGGTCCGGCTCCGGGCCTGCGCAATATGTGGCTGGCCGAGGGCTTCTCGTTCGGGATCACTGCTGCAGGCGGCACCGGCTATTATCTGGCGCAGATGATGGTCGACGGCGAAGCCGAGATCGACATGGCCTCGCTGGACCCCAAGCGGTATTCGTCGAACTGGATGACCACCGAATTCGCGGCGCGCAAAAACGAAGAATGCTATGAGCACGTCTACATCCTGCACCACCCCGACGAAGAGCGTGAAGCCTGCCGTCCGCTGCGTACTGTTCCGGCCTATGACCGCCAGAAAGCGCGCGGTGCTCAGTTTGGCTGGGTCAACGGCTGGGAACGTCCGAACTATTTTGGCCCCGTCGATGCGCCGGATAACTTCGACAAAGAAAGCCGCAGCTTCCGTCGCGGTGGCTGGTGGAAACACGCCGTGGAAGAAGCCAAGGCGATCCGCGAAGGCGTGGGCCTGATCGACGCGTCGGCCTTCACCAAGCACGTCGTCAAAGGCCCCGGTGCGACTCAGTTCCTGGATTGGTTCACCTGCAACAAGCTGCCCAAGGTCGGTCGCATCAACCTGACCTACGCGCTGACCTCGCATGGGACCACCCGCACCGAATACACCATCGTTCGCAATGGCGAGAACAACTACTACATCGTCTCTGCCGGTGCCTGGACCGAGTATGACGCGGATTATCTGCGCAAGGCGGCCGAGGACAAGATGGAGGAGTTCGGTTACATCGAGATCCAGGACGTGACCACTCAGTGGGGCGTCTTCGCCATCGCCGGACCCAAGTCGCGTGACGTTCTGAAAGAGGTCATCAAAGACGCCGATCCGGAAACCGCATTGTCCAACAAACGCTTCCCGTGGCTGTCGGCCCGTCAGATCGAGCTGGGCATGTGCCCGGTCAACGCGATCCGCGTGGCCTACACCGGTGAGCTGGGTTGGGAATTGCACCACCCGATCGAGATGCAGAACTATCTGTTCGACCTGCTTGAAAAAGCCGGTGAGAAACACGGTATGAAGCTGGTCGGCGCCCGCGCCCAGAACTGGCTGCGTCAGGAGAAATCCTATCGCGCCTTCGGCACCGAGCTGGGTCGCGATGCAACCCCGCTGGAAGCCGATCTGCCGCGCTTTGTCGACCTGTCGAAAGACTTCTACGGCAAGGCCAAGCTGGAAGAGACCGGTGTGCGCGTGAAGTGCTGCACTTTGCTGATTGACGGGCCGGACGATGCGGACCCGTGGGGCCGCGAGGCGCTGTATACGCCGGAAGGTGAACGCGTCGGTCGTCTGACCTCGGGCGGTTATTCGGTCGCGTTCGAGAAATCCATCGGCATGGGCTATGTGAAACCTGAGCTGGCGGTCGAAGGCACCAAGCTGCAAGTCAAAATACAGGATAAACTGTGGGATGCGGTTGTGACCTGCGACAGCCCATATGATCCAAAGAACGAAACCATCCGAAAGGACGGTTGATACAGAGTATCAACTCGGGCGGCGCAAAAAATGCGCCGCCTGAAAAATCCGATTTGGCAGGTCGGGCATTTTCGATCAGAGAAAGCATTGAATTACTGCAGAAGCTGTAGGCTCGTGTGATGGGATAAACCAGTCTAACGGGGTAGCAGACACACCGGAAACAGGTTTGGGTTTCGATCAGAGGCCAGGCTTTTCCACCACAAACGCCAAATTGTTTGCAGGCATCTCAATGGTTTTCACAAGGGTCAGGCCCTGTTCTAGCATACACCCAATAATGTCTTGATCGTTCTTGTACCCGATTTCCGCATCTTGTTGCACCAACGCGTCATGAAACCGTTGGTCACCATCACTTGTCAGCTCCCCTGATCGCATGAAAGGCCCGTAAAGGATAAAGCGTCCGCGTGGGTTCAGGGCCTTTGCAGCCTCAGTCAGAATGGTTTGAGTTTCCTGCCAGCTGATCAGATGCGTCAAGTTGATCAGGACAATCAGGTCGCGTTCACCGTACTTCTCATGCCACCCCGCTGCCGTTGCATCCAATTCCACAGAGTTGGCAATATTGGCATGCTCGGCAGCATACGTGTCGATGCTGGAGCGGCGCTCGGGCTCAATTTCAGTCGGTTGCCACACCAAACCGGGCAGTTTTCGGGCGAATGCGCTGACGTGCTGCCCTGTGCCACTGGCAAGCTCCAGCGCTTGGCCAGCGGTCGGAGCCCATTCCGCAAGCAGGTCTGATAAAGCTTCGGTGTTGCGGGTGGCCGCCGGGGCGATCATTCGGGCGCCCTCGGCCCGCGTTGCAACACTGGCGTTTGCGGGAAGGGTGCGTTTGCTCACTATCGGAACCTGCAGGGCTTTAGGGCGTTTACACTGTCTGCGTCTAAGTCAGAGGTCGCGCCAGTTACCAAATCTGCAACCAGCTTAGACGCGGCGGGCGATGTCTGGAACCCATACCCGCCCTGACCGGCAGACCAGATAAATGTCGGCTCGGACGGTTCCGGCCCCAGAACCAATGTGCCGTCCGGGGCAAAGCTGCGTAGCCCAGCCCAGTTGGCCTCAAGCCGGGTAACGGGTTCAGTCATCATTTCTTCGTACCGGGCCAGCCCTTCGGCAAGGATCATGTCGTCCGCATAGGCGTCATGTGGCGGTACAGGGGTCGCCTCGGACGGAGAGACGATCAGACTGCCTGCGTCTGGTTTGGCATACCACCCTTCGCCTGCACCCAGCATCATGGGCCAATCTCGAACATCGTAGCCACCCGGAGCTGGAATGCGTGCCATCGATCGTCGCTTAGGACTGATACCAACCGGCGCAATCCCAGCCAAAGCAGCGACCTCGTCGACCCAGGGTCCGGCGGCATTGATAACAAGGCGCGCTTCGTAACGATGTTGACCGTCAACCACCCAGTTCTTGTTTTTTTTCAGGGACGTGACATGGTTTTTTGTCAGAACCTCTCCGTCATTGCGGCGAATGGTTCGGGCAAAATCCTGCATCAAACGGTCGGTGTCGATGTCGAATGCGGCGTCGCTGATCGCCGCGTGGCTCAGGACCTCTGGGTTTAGGATAGGCACACGCGAAACTGCGTCCGAGTTGGAGATAACTTGCATTGAAAGATCGCTGACATCGCGGTCAAAGGCCTCTTGCTGCGATGCGTTGGCAACCAACATAAGACCGCGTGGAGTAAGATACCCACCCTCGTGCAGAAACCCGGCGCTGGCCCGGTTCAAAGCAACGACCGATGGAGGGCCATAGCTTTCTTCGAACAAGGCGGCCGAGCGGCCAGAGGCGTGGTACCCAAGGGCGTCTTCTGCCTCGAGCACGGCAACTTTACCGAAAGCAGACAGGCGCGCCCCGGTGCTGAGACCAGCTATCCCTCCACCGATGATGAGGAAATCTATCATGCCGCTTGAATCCTTGAAAAAAACCGCACAGACGGGGCAAGCCGCGCAGCGCATACTAAGCAGGCTTGAATTTGGGCATCAACCCATCCAAACACGTCATATACAATTATAGGAGGGCAGGGTGACAGCCGCAGATTTACACCCAATGGCCACGGGACATATTCCGCACTACGTGGTCCAGGCGGATGGCAGTGATTATCTTTTGACGTTCATGTTCGTGTTTACGGTCGGTGTGATCATCTTGATCGGTGTGGGGTATTTCACGCTGCATTCGATTCCGGAAAAAATCGCACACGAATCCAATCATCCACAGTTTCAACTGGTTGGTATTCTTGCCCTGCTGGCCTTGTTTACTCATAACGGCTTGTTCTGGATTGCCGCCATCTTGGTCGCCGGTTTTCAATTTCCCGACATAGGTGCGCCATTGCGTGCGATTGCCGATGCGATCCGATCTTTGGGGCCGCAGCGTCAGGATCCAACCGCGCCCCCGTCGCCCGAACATCAGGAGCAATAAGATATGCTTGAAACGCTGATGTGTGCACTGGTCACGGTGCTACCGGATTATTTGTTCCGTCGCTTTGTCCAAGGCAAACGGATCGGGCACGAGATTACCCTGTTCACCATGTGGTATGAGTTGCGCTGGGGTCTGACCACCTGCGCCATTCTGGCGCTCACCGTGATCACTACGCTGTTCTATTTTCACCCTGCCAGCAAGACAGCAGCGTCTTACTTTCGTACGGTGACAATCCTGCCGCAATTGGGTGGACGCGTCGCCGAGGTTTATGTGACCAACAACCAGCTGGTTGTTGCTGGACAGCCCATTTTCCGAATGGAAGATTTTACCCAAACGGCAATGGTCGAGGCTGCCAATGCGCAGATCGCGCAGGTTCAGGCCTCTTTGAAAGTGGCCGAGACCGATCTGGCCGAAGCGACTGCCGGAATTGCGGGTGCCAAGGCCTCGCTGGATCAGGCGATTGAGGACCTTGAGCGTAACACGACTCTGCGCGACGAAGGGTCCAGTGCCGTGCGTCTGGCCGAAATTGACCGGCTGGAAAACATCGTGGCTGAACGCGAAGCCAAACTTGTGGCTGCAGAGGCGAAACGAGCCGCTGTTGTTCAACAGATCGAAGAGCTGATCCCGGCACAGCTTGCCAGTGCAAACGCGCAACTGGACGCGGCCCTGACCGAGCTGGACAAGACCGTTGTTGCCGCAGGTGTGACAGGTCGGATCGAGCAATTCGGCCTACAGGTCGGCGATTTCGTAAGCCCCTTGTTGCGACCTGCGGGCATTCTGGTGCCGTCGCATTCGGGGCATGATCGGTTTCAGGCCGCGTTCAACCAGATGTCTGCACAAGTCATCAAGCCCGGCATGATTGGCGAGTTGGGTTGTATGACCAAGCCCTTTACCGTCATCCCAATGGTCGTTGTGCAGGTTCAGGATGTGATCCCATCGGGGCAACTGCGCCCGTCCGACGAATTGCGTGACGTGCAGGCCAACACCTACCCCGGCTCGATCCTTGTTTACATGGAACCGCTTTACAAAGGCATGGCTGACGACATCCCTCCGGGCAGCAACTGTTTGGCGAATGTCTACACCAGCAATCACGAGAGGCTGGAGCATGAAGATCTGGGCTTCTGGCATGCAGCGTTCTTGCACGTGGTCGATACGATCGGTGTGGTGCACGCAGCGGGTCTGCGCTTGCGGTTGATCCTGATGCCTGTGAACACGCTGGTTCTGAGCGGGCATTAACGACAAAATGGCTGCATGGTTACAGAGACGCCCCAAAGCATCATAGTTTTGGGGCGTTCTCGGCGCGGGCCTTTTGTTCAAGTGACAGAATATCTTGGGCTGGAAGCAAAGACAGGTTGACGTGTGCTTCAAGCGGGATCAGACCGCGTAGTTGCAAATCAAGATACCGCAAACAACAGACCCGCAAGAATGACGTAAAATTACCTACATCATGCCCTGCATCCAGGCTTTCATTGTATAGCCTGTGCAACAGTTGGGGCACGGTAAGCTCATCCCTCTCGCTGACGGTTTCAAGCGTACGCCAGAAAAGCTCTTCCAGGCGCACGCTGGTAACCATACCTTCCATTCGGAATGAACGGGTGTGAGAAGCCCAAAGCGCCGGATCGGCATCGATAAACAACTGGCACATTGGGTTCCCCTTCGCTTCAGCGTCCCAGCCGCTCTTTGACGTCGGCCGCGAAGTCTTCGTATCGACGCAATGACTTCACCTCGACCTTAACATGATGACCCATTTTCTGCATGATGGGCAGATCGAACAGAATCCTGTCCAGAGTATCTGGATCTTCGACATCGACGATCGCCGTCACTTTGCGTTCACCGACAACCTTCCACAAGTCTTTGACGACGCCTGCCGACTTCGCGCCCAAGGCGGCTTCGGCCTCTTCTGCCCAGACTCCCAGCAGACCTTGCTGGGCCATCGTAGCATCGTATTCAACGTTGAAATTCAGTTGATAAAGCATGTTTTCCTCCGAGTTTTTTGACGCGTTTAGATAAAGCGACCACCTTTTTCGATCACTTCGATTTGATAACCGTCGGGGTCCGACACAAAGAAAAACCGCGCTACGCGCGTTCCTCCGGGACGGAAATCCACGATGTCTTTGGGATGGGCTCCTAGATCACGGATGTGACCATGCATGGCGTCCAGGTCATCGACGACAAAGGCGATGTGACCGTATCCATTACCCAGATCATAAGGTTCACTACGATCTTTGTTTATGGTCAGTTCTAGCTCGAAATCGGAACCTTCCGAAATCATGTAGATCAGGGTAAAGCTTTCAAAGTCGAGCCGATCCTTAACCTTCAGATCAAAAGCTGTCTTATAAAACGTCACGGCCCGGTCTTCATCGATAACCCGGATCATGCTGTGTGCAAGTTTTGCCATCTGCGCACCTCCTGCGGCTTTGTACCGGGCAGAGAACGCGAAGTGGTACTATAGGACTAATACAACCCTGAATTTTTGCTGAAGAAGGCGTGCAACTCGGTTGATGGTTGCCGCCCTCAAGGCCAAGGTACACGTCGAAAGCAGACCAAGAAAAAAGGCCCGCAAATTCCGCGGGCCTTACAAGTATTCGCTGAGATACTGGTTTACTGCGGAATTTCGCCTTCCAGTCCTTCAACGTAGAAGTTCATGCCAGCCAGGGTACCGTCATCGGCTGTTTCGCCGTCCGCCAGCCAGTCGCTGCCGTCCTGCTTTTTGATAGGGCCGGTGAAGGGGTGGTATTCACCTGCAGCCATTGCGGCTTTCAAAGCCAGCGCCTCTTCCTTGACATCAGCAGGTACCGCGTCGGAAATCTCGCCGATAGCAACCATGCCTTCGCGGATACCGTCCCAGGTGTTCGCGCTTTCCCATGTGCCGTCCATCACAGCCTTGGTCCGTGCGATGTAGTAAGGTGCCCAGTCATCAATGATTGACGAGACGCGCGGGAAGGGGGCGTATTCGCTCATGTCAGATGCCTGACCGAAGGTGACCACGTTGCCCGCTTCTTGTGCGGCGGCCTGCGGTGCGGTCGAGTCAGTGTGCTGCAGGATCACGTCCGCGCCCTGTTCGATCAGAACGGTGGCCGCGTCAGCCTCTTTTGCCGGGTCAAACCAGGTGTAGGCCCAGATGATCTTGAACTCGACATCCGGGTTTACGGCTTTGGCGTGCAGATAGGCCGAGTTGATGCCGCGGATCACTTCAGGGATCGGGTAGGATCCAATATAGCCGATGATGTTCGATTTGGTCATCTTACCCGCTATGTGACCCTGAACCGCGCGGCCTTCGTAGAAACGCGCCGAATAGACCGAGACGTTTTCGGCGGTTTTATAGCCGGTCGCGTGCTCGAACTTCACGTTCGGGAATTTCTTGGCAACGTTGATGGTCGGGTCCATGTAACCAAACGAGGTGGTAAAGATCAGGTCTGCGCCTTCCAGCGCCATCTGCGTCATTACGCGCTCGGCGTCGGGGCCTTCTGGGACGGACTCGACAAACACGGTTTCAACCTTGTCGCCAAACTCTTCTTCAACGGCCAGACGACCTTTGTTGTGTTCGTATGTCCAGCCGCCATCGCCGACTGGGCCAACGTAAACGAAGCCGACCTTTGTCTTTTCGTCGGCCATCGCGCCCGAAGCCAGCCCGAGCGCCATGGCGGCGCTTGCCAAAAGTGTAGTGAATTTCATGTGGTACTCCCCAAGTTGGTTCAGTTGGCCCCGTCTAGTGCGAGGCATGGAAGGTCCGGCCCAGTGAGGCAGGTGCGCTGCTCTTGTCGGCCGAAAGGATCACAAGCACAAGGATCGTGATGATGTAGGGCGACATTGCCAGATACTCGACCGGAATAGCAACGCCCGCCGCCTGCAAATTGAGCTGCAAAACGGTGATACCGCCGAACAAATAGGCACCCAGCAACGCACGCCACGGCTTCCAACTGGCGAACACCACCAGTGCAAGGGCGATCCAGCCAACCCCGGCAGTCATGCCCTCGGTCCATTGGGGCACACGGATCAGGCTGATGTAGGCTCCGCCCAGGCCCGCACAAGCTCCGCCGAACAGGATCGCCATGACGCGGATCTTGATGACTTTGTAGCCAAGCGCGTGCGCGGCATCGTGGTTTTCCCCGACCGCGCGCAGGATCAGACCGACACGAGTGTACTTTAGCGTAGCCCAAACCGCTGCAGTCAAAGCGATGCCGACATAAAGGATAGGGTCGTGCTGGAACAGGATAGGACCGATCACCGGAATATCGCTGATCACCGGGATATGGATATCTCCCATGCTCGGGGGTTTGACGCCTACATAGCTTTGCCCCATCAGAGCGCTAAAGCCGAGTCCGAACAGGGTCAGGGCAAGACCGCTGGCGACCTGGTTGGCCAAAGCCACCTGTGTCAGCACCACAAACAATAAAGACAGAACCGCGCCGCCAATGGCTGCCGCGATAAAGCCCAGCCAAGGTGACCCGGTCTCGACCGAGATCGCAAAGCCACTGATCGCGCCGACGATCATCATGCCCTCGACGCCAAGGTTCAAAACGCCTGCTTTTTCAACAACCAGCTCTCCGATCGCGGCCAGCAGCAGGGGGGTTGCGGCCACCATCAAAGAGGCGACCAGAAGGACGGGGTTAATTTCACCAAGGTCCATTACGCCACCTCGCTACGTGCCGCACGGATGCGGTAGTTTGTCAGAAGATCGAAAGCCAGCAGGAAGAACAGAAGCATCCCCTGGAACACCTGAATTGCAGCGGCGGGCAGGCCCAGTTGGGATTGCGCGATTTCACCGCCGATATAGGTCAGCGCCATCAAGCCGCCGGCCAGCAGGATACCCACCGGGTGCAGCCGGCCCAGAAAGGCCACAATGATCGCAGTGAAACCGTAGCCTACGTTAAAGTCGATGCTGACCACGCCCGAAGGGCCTGAGACTTCGAACATCCCCGCCAGACCGGCCAGAGCGCCGGACAGGCCCAGACAAAACAGGATCAGACGGGCCGGGTTCACACCGGCAAACTTCGCAGCGCGCGGAGCTTCACCGGTCAAACGGATGTGAAAGCCCAGCATGTGCCGGTTCAGAAGGACATAGGAAAAGATCACTGCGATGAGGGCTGTCACGACGCCCCAGTGCATCCCAGATCCCGCGATCAACTCGGCATTATGCGCACTGTCATAGGATTGCAGATTACGCGATCCGGGAAAGCCAAACCCCTCGGGGTTTTTCAACAAGCCAAGCGACACCGAGGCCAGCATCTGCTCGGCGACGTAGACCAGCATCAGCGAGACAAGGATTTCGTTGGTGCCAAAGCGAACCTTCAGAAAGGCCGGGATCATCGCCCAGAGCCAGCCACCGAATGCCCCCGCGATTACCATGATCGGAAAAATGTAAAACGCGTCCAGAGGGTAAAAGGCCAGACCCGCACCGGCCCCAAAGATGGCTCCCATGATATACTGCCCCTCGGCCCCGATATTCCATATGCCGGCACGGAAACCCAGCGACAGACCAATGGCGATCAGCACCAAAGGCGCCCCTTTCACCAGCAGCTGCGGGCGGTAATAGAACGCAAACTCACCGAACAGGGGTTCCCAGAAAATGGTGCCGATGGCCTCGACCGGGTTCTTCCCCAGAATGGCGAACAGCAGCCCGCCGAATACCATTGTCGCCAACACCGCGACCAAAGGGGTGGCATAAGACCACGCCTTGGACGGCTGTGGCCGTTTCTCCAACACAATCATCCGCTCATACCCCCGTTTTCGTCTTTTTTTGTAATAGCTTAGACATGGGCGACCTCCATGCCATGCGCGCCGCCCATCATTAGGCCAATCTCATCCACGGTAAGGCCCGTAGTTGGTCGAGGCGCGCTGAGGCGACCTTCGTTGAGGGCGGCGAAACTGTCGGAAATCTCCATCAGCTCATCCAAATCCTGACTGATACAGACAACCGCTGTGCCCTTGGCCGCTAAATCCAGAATGGCCTGCCGGATCGACGCCGCAGCTGCCGCGTCCACGCCCCAAGTCGGTTGATTCACCACTAGCACATCCGGGTTTTGTAGCACTTCGCGCCCAATCACGAATTTCTGCAGATTGCCGCCGGACAACGAGCGCGCGGCGTTTTCCGGGCCTGGCGTGCGCACGTCGAAGGCGCTGATGATCTTTTCAGCGAAACTTTTAGTCTCGGCCCATTTCAGGAAGCCATTGTTTTCTAGACCTTCCCGAACCGATCCAGTCAGTAAGGCATTTTCCGTAAGGCTCATGTCCGGTGCTGCCGCATGACCCAGACGTTCCTCGGGCGCGGTTAGAACGCCCAGTTTGCGACGCGTAGTAGGCCCCAGCAAGCCGATGGGCTGACCGTTGAACTTAATCGCATCAGCTGCGGTGGTGATTTCGCCCGACAGAACGCCCAGTAATTCATCTTGCCCGTTGCCTGCGACACCGCCGATGCCAAGAACCTCGCCCTTGCGGACTGTCATGTGAACGTTGCGCAGCGCAGTGCCGAACTCGGACGGCGAAGGCACAGATAGCCCGCTGACATCCAGCGCGACTTCGCCGAAGTCACGCCCCGACCGTTCGGGCGTTTGCAGGGTTGAACCGACCATCATCTCGGCCATGTCCCGCGCTGATGTCTCGGCCGGAACGCATTCGCCCACATTCTTTCCCAGACGCAGAATTGTGGCGTGGTCACACAACGTACGGATTTCTTCCAGCTTGTGCGAGATATAAAGGATCGAGGTGCCTTCGGCCCGCAATTTGTTCAGCGTTTCAAACAGGATTTCGACCTCTTGCGGGGTCAAAACGCTGGTGGGTTCATCCATGATCAGCAGCTTGGGGTCCTGCAGCAGACAGCGGATGATCTCGACCCGCTGGCGTTCACCTGCCGACAGGTCGCCGACGGTGCGATACGGGTCCAGCGGTAAGCCATAGGTTTCGGATACTTCGCGGATACGCGTGGCCAGATCGCTCATCTTGGGCGGGTTTTCCATCCCCAGCGCGATGTTTTCGGCCACGTTCAATGCGTCAAACAGAGAAAAATGCTGAAACACCATCGCAATCCCGTCGGCCCGCGCCGCGCGGGGTTCCGCCGGAGCAAAAGGCTGGCCGCGCAGCAGCATGGTGCCGCTGTCGGGTTTCACCAGCCCATAGATCATCTTGACCAGCGTGGACTTGCCCGCGCCGTTTTCGCCCAACAGGGCGTGTACTTCGCCTTCGCCGATATCAAAGGACACCTGATCATTGGCCACGACGCCGGGATAAGCCTTGGTCAGCCCTTGCAGACTTAAAAGTGGAGTGGTCACGCGCTCTGGTCCTTCTTCAGTTCGTTCTGCCAAGCCGGGCGCAGTAGTTGCGCGGCGACGCCAATGGCGATCATCTGCGGGTGTTTGCCCAGACCAGGATCGCCAATCGGGCAGGTGATCTGCCTGATCCGTTCCGGGGAATGGCCAAGGGTTGTCAGCCGCGACCGGAATCGCGCCCATTTCGTAGCTGAGCCGATGAGGCCAGCAAAGCCAAAACCATGCGTCAAAAGGCGATTACACAGCTCCAGGTCCAGATTATGTGAATAAGTAAGCACAAGATGCTCGGCATCGGCTGGGGCGTGCCGGACCAGAGCGGCGGGTTTGGGCGTTGGAATCGGGGTGACACTGGTCGGGATCTGCGTGGGAAAGCGTTCAAGGCCGGTATCGACCCATGTGATCGCAAGATCAGGCAGGGGCGACAGCACCTCAACCAGCGCCCGCCCCACATGGCCTGCGCCCCAAATCCATAGCTGCCGGGTCGGTTTGTGAACGGGTTCGACCATCCAGCCGTCGATCAATTGCGGCTCGGGCGCGACGCCCTGCGCGCGGGCTGCGGCCAGCAGGCGCTTGACCGAAAGTGGCATATCGCCGCCTGACGGGGCACGTGCGATGACTGTCTCATCCAGCGCGTCCAACGCGTGTTGGTCGTAAACCTCGCTCAAAAGCGAGACCGCCCCTCCGCAGCATTGGCCCATATCGGGGCCAAGCGCATGGTGGGTCAGTCGCATTGGGACGGACTGCGCCCGTGCGGCGAGCGCTGCCTGATGCTCCAGCGTACCGCCACCGATCGTGCCGGACTGACCGTCCGCCCAAACCAGCATGGCGGTGCCGACCTCGCGCGGGGACGAGCCTTTGATGGCAGCGATGACCACGCGGGTCACGCGCCCGTGAATCTTGACCGCCTCCTGCAGAGCTTCAAGGTCAAATCCCATCAGGTGCCGCCTTTCATCCGCTGGACACCGCGCCAGAGTTCCTCTGCCGTGGCGGGCGCGTTCAGGGCCGGGTAGCCATCCCCGCTGGCCGCCACTGCGTTCGACAGGGCCAACCACGCAGAAATACCTAGCATGAAGGGCGGCTCACCAACCGCTTTGGACCGATAGATCGTGTCCTCGTGGTTCTCGCCATCCCAAAGCGCGACGTTGAAGAAATCGGGCCGGTCGGAACAGGCGGGAATTTTATAGGTCGACGGCGCATGGGTGCGCAGGTTGCCCTTGCCGTCCCAGACCAGTTCCTCGGTCGTCAGCCATCCTGCGCCTTGCACATAACCGCCTTCGACCTGCCCGATATCCAGCGCGGGGTTCAGCGAGGCCCCCGCATCATGCAGGATATCGGTGCGAAGAATGCGGTTTTCGCCGGTCAGCGTGTCCACCACGACCTCGGTGACAGACGCGCCGTAGGCAAAGTAAAAGAAAGGTCGCCCTCTGCCTGCGATCCGGTCCCATTCGATCTTGGGCGTTTTGTAGAAGCCGGTCGCCGACAGGCTGATGCGGCCCTGATAGGCCAGAGCGGCGGCTTCGGCGAAGGTATAGCGTTCCTCGCCAACTAAGACATGCCCATCCGTGAAGGTCACAGTCGCGGGATCGGCCTGGTGCCGTTCGGCCAGATAGTCCGTCATCCGGTCGCGGATCGTGTCACAGGCGGCTTTCACAGCCATCCCGTTCAGATCGCTGCCCGAGGACGCTGCCGTGGCCGAGGTATTCGGCACTTTGGCCGTGTCGGTGGCGGTAATCTTGACCATCTCCAGCGGAATGCCGAACCGCGATGCGGCCACTTGCGCGACCTTTTGGAACAGGCCCTGTCCCATCTCGGTCCCGCCATGGTTCAGGTGGACCGAGCCATCCTGATACACATGCACCAGTGCGCCCGCCTGATTGAGGTGGGTCAGCGTAAAGGAAATCCCGAATTTGACCGGCGAGAAGGCGATACCCTTCTTTATCACGCCGTTCTTGGCGTTCCACTCGGCGATGGCGGCCTTGCGAGCGGCATAGTCGCTGGATTTCAGAAGCGCTTCGGTCATGCCGTGCAGTTCGAAATCGCTGACCTCCATACCGTAAGGCGTGGTGTTGCCGCCTGCGGGTAGGGGACGAACGGGGGCGCTCCCGGTTTCCACAGCACCTCGGCTGGTCAGGTCTTCGTGCGGGTCGGGATGACCCAGTGGTTTCGCGTGCAGCGGCTGATCGGCCACTTTATGCGCAGGCTCATAGTAGTTGCGGCGACGCAGCTCGACCGGGTCCAGCCCAAGCGCGTGCGCGGCGTGATCCATGACACGTTCGATCCCGACCATGCCCTGCGGCCCGCCGAACCCGCGATAGGCGGTCGCAGATTGGGTGTTGGTCTTCAGACGATGGCTTTCAATCCGGGCATTCGGCAGCAGATAGGCGTTGTCCGAGTGCAGCATCGCGCGGTCGGCGACGGGCAGGGACAGGTCCTGTGCCCAGCCGCAGATGACGTAGTGATGGAACGAGACGCCCTGAACATGGCCGTTCTCATCAAACCCAGCTTTGTAGGCAATGCGGAAGGCGTGACGCTTGCCGGTGATGATCATGTCATCATCGCGGTCATATCGCATCTTGCAGGCCTTGCCGGTGGCGCGGGCGGCGATGGCGCAAGCCACCGCCAGAGCGTTGCCCTGACTTTCCTTGCCGCCGAATCCTCCGCCCATCCGACGGGTTTCGACCCGCACGGCGTGCATGGGAACGCCCAAAGCATCAGCTACCTTGTGCTGAATCTCGGTCGGGTGCTGGGTCGAACTGTGGACCAGCATGTCCGCGCCTTCATTCGGCACGGCCAGAGCGGCTTGGCCCTCCAGATAGAAATGCTCCTGCCCGCCAAGTTCGAAACTGCCTTCAATCACATGGCGCGCGTTGGCAATGGCTGCGTCCGCGTCGCCCTTGGCATAGATGCGGGGGCCGTCCTCGAACCGGCTGTCGGCGGCCAGCGCCTCTTCGATTGTCAGGATCGGTGTGTCTTCGGCATAGTCAATCTTGCCCAGCCGTGCAGCCTTGCGGGCGGCCAGATGGCTGGTCGCCACCACCAGAAACACCGGCTGGCCGATATAATGGACCGTTCCGTCCGACAGCAGCGGCTCATCATGGATCGAGGGCGAGACATCATTGGCAAAGGGCAGGTCATCCGCCGTCATCACCTGCACCACACCCTCGGCGGCTTTAACCGCCGACAGGTCCATCGCGATGATTGTGCCCTTGGCAATCGGGCTGAGGCCAAAGGCCAGATGCAGCGTGCCTTTGGGCGTTGGGATATCATCCACGTATCGCGCAACGCCTGCGACATGCAGCGGGGCTGCGTCATGGGGGAGGGGTTTGGTCACGCTCATGCCGTCACCTTCAGTACGTCGGTCACTTCGCCCTGATCTTCGAGGAAATACCGCTCCAGCATCGCCTTGGCGGTTTCCAGACGATAGGTGGCCGAGGCGCGCATATCCGTGAGTGGTTGGTAATCGTCAGCAAAGGCGGGCAGCGCGGCCTGAATGGTCGCAGCGGTCCAGGGTTTGCCGATCAATGCGGCCTCGACATGGGTGGCCCGCTTCGGAATGCCCGCCATGCCGCCAAACGCAATGCGCGCCTGGCTAACGGTGCCGTCCGTGACGGTGATGTTGAAGCAGCCGCAGACGGCTGAGATATCCTGATCGAACCGCTTGCTGAGCTTGTAGCATTTCAGGCGATCTGGCTGGCGGAGGAAGCTGACCGCCTCGACAAATTCTCCGGGCGCGCGGTCCTGTTTGCCGTAGTCGATGAAAAAATCTTCGAGCGGGATCGACCGGCGCGTGTCGCCCTTGCGCAGGTGCAGAGTTGCACCAAGGGCGATCAGGGCGGGCGGGTTGTCTCCGATGGGGGAGCCGTTGGCGATATTGCCGCCCACGGTGGCGGCGTGGCGAACCTGCACGCTGGCATAGCGGCGGATCATTTCGGCGTAGGAGGGGTGGAGATCGGCCAGCGCCGCGCCCATCCGGTTCATGTCGACCATGGTCCCGAGGCGGATTTCACCCTCGGTAATAGTGATGTTCTTGAGGTCGTCGCAGCGGTTCAGGAAAATCACCGGATCCAATTCGCGCAGCTGTTTGGTGACCCAGAGGCCCACATCGGTCGCTCCGGCAATCAAGGTGGCCTCCGGGTGATCTGCGTAGATCGCGGCCAGTTCGTCCGATGACGTGGGCAGCATTGGTTGGGCATCGGCATCCACGGGCGCGTCCTTGACCCAGACTGGTACAGGCATTGCCTCGATAGCCGTGGCGGCGCGGATGATTGGGGCATAGCCCGTGCAGCGGCACAGGTTCCCGGCCAGTTGCGTGTCATGGTCGGTCGCGCCATTTGCGTGGCTGGCGACCATCGACATGACGAAGCCCGGTGTGCAGAAACCGCATTGCGATCCGTGCAGATCGACCATCGCCTGCTGCACAGGGTGCGCCTCGCCATTCGGACCGCTTGCGCCTTCGACGGTGCGCACGGCCTTACCGTGCAACTGGGGCAGGAACAGGATGCAAGCGTTCAAAGCCTTAGCACCGCCCTCATCTGTCACCATCACGGTGCAAGCGCCGCAGTCGCCTTCGTTGCAGCCTTCCTTGGTGCCGGTCAGGCCGCGATCCTCGCGCAGCCAGTCCAGCAGGGTGGCGGTCGGATCGACATCCGACAGCTCCACTGTCTCTCCGTTCAGAAGAAACGTGATGTTCATGCGTGAAACCCGTCGCCTTACCCGGTTGCGCCCCTGCGGCCCTCCTTCGATGCGACGTAGAAAGAGTGGCGGGCGAATAGCTTGCCGTCAGATGTTAGAAATAGCTCACCCGATCTGGCAAGAAAAACTGCCTGTGGGATGTACCATTACACCGGACGGCGATGAATTTGAAATTGGTGTCTACCGCGCAGAGCTTTGAAATTAAAGTGTTTTGCCTTCTTGGGTCGTTGCTGCTGCCGAAGCACCTTCTGGAAAAGCCGAATAATCCAAGCTGATTTTTTAGGCATTCCATCTATGCGGTTCCCGCTTTTGCCGCGCGCCTGGCTGGGATAGCTTGGGCTTCATGAGCAGCACTCCTCGATTCATCCACCTTCGTGTTCACACAGAATATTCCCTGCTGGAAGGGGCCGTGCGGCTGAAAAAGCTGCCTGGCCTGTGTGAAAAGGCCGATATGCCCGCCATCGCCGTTACTGACACCAATTCGATGTTCTCGGCGTTGGAGTTTTCCGTGACCGCCAGCGGGGCCGGCGTGCAGCCGATCATGGGCTGTCAGGTCGATCTGTCTTACCTGCAAGCGCAGCCGGGGGAAAAGCCCAAAGCCCCCGCGCCGCTGGTGCTGCTGGCGCAGTCTGAGGTGGGGTATGAGAACCTGATGAAGCTGAGTTCCTGCCTTTATGTGGACAAGGGCGGGCAGTTACCGCAGGTCACGTTGGAGGAGTTGGCGGATCGCTCGGACGGCTTGATCTGCTTGACCGGTGGGCCGGAAGGGCCTGTGGGGATGCTGCTGCAACAGGGCCAGCGCCCAGCGGCTGAGGCTTTGGTGGATCGGCTGGCCGGGATCTTCCCGGATCGGCTGTATGTCGAATTGCAGCGCCACCCGGGCGAGGGTGGCCAGCCCGAGGCCGAACGCCTGACCGAGCGTGGCCATGTCGAGATGGCCTATGCCAAGAACCTGCCTCTGGTCGCCACCAATGACGTCTACTTCCCGACCACCGACATGTATGAGGCGCATGACGCGCTGATCTGTATCGCCGAGGGCGCCTATGTCGACCAACAGGACGGCCGCCGCCGCCTGACAGCCCAACACTATTTCAAGTCGCAGCAGGAAATGGTGACGCTGTTCGCCGATTTGCCCGAAGCGATTGAGAACACGGTCGAAATCGCCAAGCGCTGTGCGTTCATGGCTTATCGCCGCGATCCGATCCTGCCGAAATTTGCCGATGATGAAGTGGCCGAACTGCGCCGCATCGCCAATGAGGGCCTGCAGAAACGTTTGGCCGTGATCCCGCATGCGGTGACGCCCGAGGAGTATCAGGAACGGCTGGATTTTGAGCTTGGCATTATCGAAGGGATGGGCTTTCCCGGCTACTTCCTGATCGTTGCCGACTTCATCCAATGGGCCAAAGATCACGACATTCCGGTGGGGCCGGGGCGGGGCTCGGGTGCGGGCTCGCTTGTGGCCTATGCGCTGACGATCACCGACCTTGATCCGTTGCGGTATTCGCTGCTGTTCGAACGGTTTCTGAACCCGGAGCGGGTCTCGATGCCCGACTTCGATATCGACTTCTGCATGGATCGCCGCGAAGAGGTGATCCGTTACGTGCAGCAGAAATACGGGCGCGACAAGGTGGGGCAGATCATCACCTTTGGTGCGTTGCTGTCCAAGGCCGCTGTGCGCGATATCGGGCGGGTGCTGCAGATGCCCTACGGGCAGGTGGACCGCCTGTCCAAGATGATCCCGGTCGAGGGCGTAAAGCCTGTTTCCATCGAAAAGGCTCTGAAAGACGAACCCCGCCTGCGCGAAGAGGCGCGGAACGAAGAGGTGGTGGACCGCTTGCTGACCTATGGCCAACAGGTCGAGGGGCTGTTGCGGAACGCTTCGACACACGCGGCGGGGGTGGTGATTGGCGACCGGCCTCTGGATGCGCTGGTGCCGCTGTATCAGGATCCGCGATCCGACATGCCTGCGACCCAGTTCAACATGAAATGGGTGGAACAGGCCGGGCTGGTTAAGTTCGACTTTCTGGGCCTGAAGACGCTGACCGTGATTCAGAACGCGATGGATATCATCTTCAAGTCCGGGCGGCCTTTGCACATCGCGGCGGATGGCACGGAACTCTATGAACCCGCCGATGGGGCCGAGAACCAGATCAATGCCATCCCGCTGGACGACGAGGCGACGTATAAGCTCTATTCCGCCGCCAAGACGGTGGCGGTGTTCCAGGTGGAATCCTCGGGCATGATGGATGCGCTCAAGCGCATGAAGCCGACCTGTATCGAGGATATTGTCGCCCTTGTGGCGCTGTATCGTCCCGGCCCGATGGAGAACATACCGACCTATTGCGAGGTCAAGAACGGGTTGCGGAAAATTGAATCCGTGCATCCGCTGATCGACCATATCCTTGAGGAAACACAGGGCATCATCGTTTACCAGGAACAGGTGATGCAGATCGCTCAGGTCATGGCTGGGTACTCCCTTGGTGGTGCCGACCTGCTGCGCCGCGCGATGGGTAAGAAGATCAAAGAGGCGATGGATGCCGAACGCCCCAAATTCGAAAAGGGCGCGGGTGAAAACGGCGTGGATGCCAAGAAAGCCAGCGAGGTTTTCGACCTGCTGGAGAAATTCGCCAATTATGGCTTCAACAAATCTCACGCGGCGGCTTATGCGGTGGTCAGCTACCAGACCGGCTGGCTGAAGGCGAACCACCCGGTCGAGTTCATGGCCGGTGTCATGAACTGCGATATCCACCTGACCGACAAGTTGGCCGTCTATTTCGAAGAGGTCCGCAAAGGGCTTGAGTTGCCCTATGTGCCGCCCTGCGTGAACCGATCTCAAGCGACCTTCGATGTGGTGAACGGAGAGCTTGTCTATGCGCTGGGCGCCTTGAAAAACGTGGGCGTTGAGGCGATGAACCTGGTGGTCGATGGTCGCGCGGAAAAGCCCTTTGTGAACCTGTTCGATTTCGCCCGCCGGGTTGATCTGAAAAAGGTCGGCAAACGCCCGTTGGAAATGATGGCGCGGGCGGGCGCGTTCGATCAGTTGGACAAGAACCGCCGCCGTGTGTTCGAAAGCCTTGATCCGCTGGTGCAGTATTCGGCGGCGATCCACGAACAGAAGAACTCGAACCAAGTGTCGCTGTTTGGTGAGGCGGGCGATGACCTGCCCGAACCGCGCCTGTCGCCCACGCCCGATTGGTTGCCCGCAGAACGGCTGAGCGAAGAATTCAAGGCCATCGGCTTTTACCTCTCGGGCCATCCGCTGGACGACTATATGCCTGCGCTGAAACGCAAGCAGGTCATGACGCTGGACGAGGTGACGGAAAAGGCACGTTCGGGTCCGTTCATCGCCAAGATGGCCGGTGTTGTTGCCGGTCGGCAGGAGCGAAAATCGGCGCGCGGCAACCGGTTTGCCTTTGCGCAGCTTTCGGACCCCAGCGGTGCGTATGAGGTCACGCTGTTCTCGGAAACGCTGGAGAAATCGCGCGAGTATCTAGAAACCGGCGCGCAAGTTGTACTAACCGCCGAGGCCACAATGGAAGCTGATCAGCTGAAACTGCTTGGCCGCTCTGTCGGCCCGGTGGATACGGTCGTGGCCGAGGCGGGTGCGACCGGCCTGCGCATCTTTGTGGACGAGGAACAGGCCCTGCCTACCGTGGCCAAAGTGCTAGAGGACGCGGTTGGCGCGGCCAAAAACGCCGCGCGCGGGCCTATCCAATTGCTGCTGATGGCGCCCGGATTGCCCGGCGAGGTCGAGATGGATCTGGGCCAGAACTTCCCCATCAATCCGCAAATTAAAGGCGCGATCAAATCGCTGGAAGGCGTGATGTCGGTCGAGGAGTTCTGACCCCGCCTTTTGTTGCCAGACACAGTCCCTCGGGCTAGGCTGACTTCGGTCGGTTTCGGGCCAAAGGAGGATTTGACATGGTGATTTTAGGTCTCGGGTTCAGAACTGTTGCGCTTGCTGCTGTGGCGTCGTTGGCATTTGCCTCGGCAGGGGTGGCTGATGACAAGAAGAAAAAGCAGACAATCGAAGGTGCGCTCATCGGGGCTGGTGTCGGGGCGTTGGTCGGAGACGGCAAGGGCGCAGCAATCGGCGGCGTAGCTGGTGCGATCATCGGGCATAACTGGAAATGAAAGCCATGATGAACACCTCCGGACTGATCCTAAGCGCCGTGCTCTTAATAACGCCAACTTTCGCTGCGGCGGATGAGGCGGCTGAACAGATGGTGCAGGATGCATTGCCAGTGATGCATTATACCTGCGCGTCGATTGCCGAAGAGGCAGACGGAGACGAAGCCTTTGTCGTAGAGGTCGTCGGGAAAATGACGGCCCTGTCGCTATATAACCGTCAGATCAATATCGAAGATCACGCAACTACCGATGAGGAAAAGGCCCAATTGCGTGAAGCCTTCATAGCGGCGCTTTCCGAAGGCTGCGCTGCGGACAAGAACGCTCTTTTGGGAGGTGTGGTCGACAATGCGGTGAAAACGACGCTGGGGCTATAAGCAGTCAGTAATGCGGCGGGCGTTCGTCTCCGAACACGACCCCACCTGATCCTTCCTGCGCCCGTTCAGCCTCGCGCTGCAACAGCATCTCGACGCGCCGGGTCAGGCGATCGATCTCACTCTGTTGGGTTGTAACGACCGTGTTCAGCTCTTCGACCGTGCGGGTCAGGTGGGCGATCTGCTCTTCCAGATGCTGCATGGGGCTCTCCTTTGGGCGTGGTCATAGCGGCGCTTTGACCTCAACACCAGTGAAAGCGCGCCTTGCCCCGATGCGGGCCATGGGATAGACCGCGCGCGGAACATGAACCGCAAGGACGCCCCACATGGCCAAGCCCAAGAAACAGCCCCGCCCCAAGGCCGTCACGCCGAAAGGGTTCCGCGACTATTTCGGCCAGGAAGTCTCGCAGCGCACCGAGATGCTGCGGACGATTGCGGATGTCTATCATCGGTACGGGTTTGACGCTCTGGAAAGCAGCGCGGTTGAGACGGTCGAGGCGTTGGGCAAGTTCCTGCCCGATGTGGATCGCCCGAACGAGGGTGTGTTTGCGTGGCAGGAGTTTGATGAGGGCGACAACGGCGACTGGATGGCCCTACGCTATGACCTGACCGCGCCGCTGGCCCGTGTCTACGCGCAGCACCGCAATGATCTGCCGACGCCCTATCGCCGCTATGCGATGGGTCCGGTCTGGCGCAATGAAAAGCCGGGGCCGGGGCGGTATCGTCAGTTTTATCAATGCGATGCGGATACGGTGGGCACAGCCTCGATGGCTGCAGATGCCGAGATCTGCGCGATGCTGTCGGACACGCTGGAAACCGTCGGTATCCCTCGCGGCGACTATCTGGTGCGGGTGAATAACCGCAAGGTTCTGAACGGCGTGCTGGAGGCGATGGGTCTGGGCGAAGATGCCGCCGCCCGCGACAATGTTCTGCGCACCATCGACAAGTTCGACAAAGTAGGTGAAGCCGGTGTGCGCGAGCTGCTGACCAAAGGCCGACTGGATGCCTCGGGCGCGTTCATCGACGGTGTGGGCCTCAGCGACGATCAGGCCGAGCCAGTGATTGCCTTCCTGACCTCGAAGGCTGCGGATACCGCCGGTACACTGGCAAACCTGCGTGCTGCCGTGGGCGACAGCAAGATCGGCGCGGATGGGATTGCCGAGTTGGAACAGATCGGCGCTCTGCTTGATGCGGGCGGCTATGGCTCGGACCGGATTGAGATCGACCCCTCGGTCGTGCGGGGCCTCGGGTACTATACCGGCCCGGTTTATGAGGCCGAGCTGACCTTTGAGATTTTCGATGAGAAAGGCCGTAAGCGGCAGTTCGGATCGGTTTCGGGCGGCGGCCGCTATGACGACTTGGTCAAGCGGTTTACCGGGCAGGAAGTTCCTGCGACTGGCGTGTCCATTGGAGTTGACCGGTTGCTGGCCGCCCTGCGCGAAAAGGGCCGGATTGCCGCGCAGGCGACTGGTCCCGTGGTTGTGACCGTAATGGACCGCGACCGCATGGCCGATTATCAGGCGATGGTGGCCGAACTGCGCAATGCAGGCATCCGGGCCGAGGTCTATCTGGGTAACCCCAAGAACTTTGGCAATCAGCTGAAATACGCAGACAAGCGGAACTCTCCCATCGCGGTGATCGAAGGGGGCGATGAAAAGGCCAGTGGGATCGTGCAGATCAAGGACCTGATCCTTGGGGCCAAGATCGCCGAAAGCGCCACGCTTGAGGAATGGAAAGAACGCCCCAGCCAGTTCGAAGTGCCGCGCGGCGATCTGGTCGCCAAGGTGCGCGACATTCTGGAAAGTCAGGACTGACCCATGCCCAACCGTTCCCAGATACAAGCCCGCGCCGCAATGATGCGCGTGAGGTTCGAGGCCGCAGGCGCACAGGTCGTGGACCCTCCGCTGTTGCAACCGGCTGACACGCTGCTGGACCTTTATGGCGAGGATATCCGCGCGCGCGCCTACGTGACCTCGGACGCGCTACGGGGCGAGCAGATGCTGCGCCCGGATTTCACCCTGCCCGTGGTGCAGATGCATATGTCCGACGGGGCCGAGCCCGCGCGCTATACCTATTCCGGCGAGGTCTTCCGTCGGCAAGAACATGACCCGGATCGCTCGAATGAATACATTCAGGTCGGATACGAAGTATTCGACCGCAATGATCCCGCAGGCGCGGATGCAGAAGTCTTCTCGCTGCTTGCGCTGCAATTGCGAGGGCTGCCTTTGCGCGCGGCGACCGGGGATATCGGCATCCTGACTGCCGCTGTCGAGGGCCTTAAGACCACAGACCGGCGCAAGGCGGCGCTGATGCGGCATCTGTGGCGACCTCGTCGATTCCGGGTGCTGCTGGACCGATTTGCTGGGCGCAAACCGGGCCCCGAGGGGCGCGACAGCTTGTTGGATGCGGAAAACCCGCTGGATCCGGACATCCCAATGATCGGCAAGCGCCGTGCCTCCGAGATCGAAGCGCGGATCGCTGCCCTGCGCGAAGATCGCGACACACCGCCCATCTCCGACAATGAACTGGTTGGGCTGGAAACCTTGCTGAACGTGCGTGAGACCATGCCCTTTGCGTTGGAACAGCTGCGCGACGTGGCGGTGGATTTGCCGCAGATCACTCCGGCGCTGGACCGGCTTGAAGCGCGGATTGCCTCACTGCAGGCCCGTGGCGTGGATGTGGAACGTCTGGATTTCGAGGCCGCCTATGGCCGCACCTCGATGGAATATTATGACGGGTTTGTCTTTGGCTTTTATGCCGAAGGCCGCCCTGATCTGCCCCCAATCGCAACCGGAGGGCGCTATGACGCGCTGACGCGGCAGTTGGGGAACGGGGCCGAAATTCCGGCGGTGGGCGGTGTCATCCGCCCCGACCTGATGCTTGAGATCGAGGAGGACGCGCGATGAGCCTGAAACTGGGCGTGCCCTCGAAGGGCCGGTTGATGGACAAGACCTTTGGTTGGTTCGAAAAGCGCGGCATCACTCTGTCGCGCAGCGGATCGGACCGGGAATATGCGGGTAAGGTCGAGGGCATCGACGGGGTCTCTCTGATCCTGCTGTCTGCTGGGGAAATCCCGCGCGAACTGGCCGCCGGGCGCATTCATCTGGGTGTCACCGGCATTGATCTGGTGCATGAAAAGCTGCCCCGCTGGGAACAACAGGTCGAGGAGATCTCGCAGCTTGGGTTCGGTAAGGCCGACCTGATCATCGCGACACCTGCTTGCTGGGTTGATGTAGACACGCTGGATGATCTGGACGCGGCGGCAGCGGCGTTTCGCAAAACCCACGGCCACCGGTTGCGGATTGCCACCAAGTATCACCGGCTGGTGCGCGAGTTCCTGACCGATGCGGGCGTGGCCGATTACACTCTGGTCGATAGTCAGGGCGCGACCGAGGGCACGGTGATGAATGAGACCGCCGAGGCGATTGCCGATATCACATCTACCGGCGAGACGCTGCGAGCGAACCACCTCAAAATCCTGACCGACGGGCTGATCCTGCAATCGCAGGCGACCCTGTGGCGCAGTCGGGTGGCGAAATGTGACCCCGAGACAAAGGCCACTCTGAACGCATTGCTGGATCGCCTGCGTTAAAGCACGCCGATCTCGGCAAGCGCGCGATTCAGATCGTCGGGCAAGGCATCGTCCTGTTCCCGCCCTTCCGGCAGGTCGGCGGGGGTGTCCTCGGGTTTGAGATAGCGCCAGCCTTGGAATGGGCGTTTGAGCGCCGTCTGGGTGCGATGGACCTGCGGGTCCAGCACGATGGCGCAGCGGCGAATGCCGTCTTCGCCGCGCACCTCATCCAGACGCAGGATGAGCTGACGGCATTGGATTACGCCCTTGATCACCCAATAGATTGATCCGCCATTCAGAATCTCGGCCTCGCGCTTGGGCCACATGCGGGTGACATGGCGCGGGCAGCCGTCCTCGTAAAGCGGTCTGCGACTGTCCTGCCACGCCATCAGCGTATCAACGCTTTCCGATCCGACGGACAGTTTGATGAGGTTTACGTACTTATCCACAGCTTTCCCACAGAGTCGTCCCAAGGCCCACCTTTATATTGTAGCTCGCTATGCGGCGTCATCAAGGTGTTGTGGTTTGGATGTGAATTGCGGTAATCTGGATACCTCTTTCAAAACAGGGAATCACCAATGAGCCGCTTTGCCGCCCCCATCGCCGAGCAGATCTGGGACATGAAATACCGCTTTAAAGAAGCGGATGGCACGCCCATCGACCAGACGGTCGAGGATAGCTGGCGACGCATAGCCCGCGATCTGGCGCGGGTCGAGGATGACGCGGCCCATTGGGAAGATAAGTTCTACGCAGCGCTGGAAGATTTTAAATATCTGCCCGCTGGTCGCATCACTGCGGGTGCAGGTACAGCGCGTCAGGTGACTCTGTTCAACTGTTTCGTCATGGGCACCGTGCCCGACAGCATGGGCGGTATTTTCGACATGCTGAAAGAGGCCGCGCTGACCATGCAGCAGGGTGGGGGGATCGGTTACGATTTCTCGACCATCCGCCCGCGGGGGGCGGATGTAAAAGGCGTGGCGGCGGATGCTTCTGGCCCGCTTTCCTTCATGGATGTGTGGGACGCGATGTGCCGGACGATCATGTCCGCAGGCTCGCGTCGTGGGGCGATGATGGCGACCATGCGCTGCGACCACCCCGACATCGAGCAGTTCATCACAGCGAAATCTGACCCCGCGCGCCTGCGCATGTTCAACATGTCGGTTCTGGTGACGGATCCGTTCATGGAGGCCGTCAAGGCCGATGGCCCGTGGGAACTGGTCTTTGGTGACAAGGTTTATCACACAGTTCAGGCGCGTGATCTGTGGAACAAGATCATGCAGGCCACCTATGACTATGCCGAGCCGGGTGTGATCTTCATCGACCGCATTAATAAGGCCAACAACCTGAGCTATGTGGAAACCATCGCCGCGACGAACCCGTGTGGCGAGCAGCCCTTGCCGCCTTATGGTGCGTGCCTGTTGGGTTCGATCAATCTGGCGCGACTGGTGGCGGACCCGTTCGGGGATGCGGCGCATCTGGATGAGGCCGCCTTGCAAGAGTTGGTCGCGACCGCTGTGCGCATGATGGACAATGTGGTGGATGCCTCGAAATTTCCGCTGGCTGAGCAGGAAGCCGAAGCGCAGGACAAACGCCGCATCGGCTTGGGAGTGACCGGGCTGGCCGATGCGCTGTTGATGTTGGGTTTGCGCTATGGGTCCGACGAAGCGGCGCGTCAGACCGAACGCTGGTTGCACGCGATCGCCCGCGCCGCTTATCTGGCCTCGGTCGATTTGGCGAAGGAGAAGGGCGCTTTCCCGCTGTTTGACGCTGAGAAATACCTGGCCAGCGGCACCATGCAGCAAATGGATGAAGATGTGCGTGACGCGATCCGCGAACACGGTATCCGCAACGCCCTGCTGACCTCGATCGCGCCGACTGGGACGATTTCGCTCTATGCAGGGAACGTGTCGTCGGGGATCGAGCCGGTCTTTGCCTACGCCTACACGCGCAAGGTGCTTCAAAAGGATGGCTCGCGCACCGAGGAAGAGGTAGTGGACTATGCCGTGCAGATGTGGCGCGACAAGTTCGGCGATGTCGCCTTGCCCGACTATTTCGTGAACGCGCAGACACTTTCCCCGTCTGATCACGTTAAGATGCAGGCCGCCGCGCAAAAGTGGATCGACAGTTCGATTTCCAAGACGATCAACTGTCCCGAAGATATCAGCTTTGACGCCTTCAAAGACGTTTACATGCAGGCCTGGGATCAGGGCTGCAAAGGCTGCACGACCTATCGCCCGAATGACGTGACCGTCTCGGTCCTGACCGTGTCCGAAAGCGCCGACAAAGCCCCCGGCGAAAGCGCCGATGCCCCGCATCAGGTGGATGGCGGCGAGGTTGTCTATATGTCCGAACCACTGGACCGCCCGCAATCGCTGGAGGGATCGACTTACAAGTTGAAATGGCCCGATAGCGAACACGCGATTTATCTGACGATCAACGATATCGTCATTGGTGGCCGTCGCCGTCCGTTTGAGGTGTTCATCAACTCGAAGAACATGGAGCATTACGCCTGGACGCTGGCGCTTACGCGGATGATCTCGGCCGTGTTCCGTCGTGGAGGAGATGTGTCCTTTGTGGTCGAAGAGCTGAAAGCCGTCTTTGATCCACGCGGCGGTGCGTGGGTTAAAGGCAAGTACATCCCTTCGATACTTGCTGCGATTGGCGGCGTGATCGAGCAGCACCTGATCAATATCGGTTTCCTTGAAGGCGAGGGCATGGGGCTGAAATCAGATCCGCAGGCGCAGGTCGTCAATATGGATGCTCCGCGTGGCAAAGCGTGCCCGTCCTGCGGGCAGTTCGACATGGCAATGATCGAAGGCTGCATGACCTGCCGCAGTTGCGGCCACTCTAAGTGCGGATGAAATTTAGACTGCTGTGGAACCGCGAAAACCAGCGTCTGTTTGCAATCTAACTAGCTAAAACTGCAACTTTGATCGTCAAAACTTTGCCACCGCATTTGATGCAGTGGCAACTTCAACGAAACCGGGTTGTTTTGCGGAATATCTGCGCCTTGGCGCGCGCTCCGCACAAAGCTGGCGTGCGCAAAGACGCATTTTTTGCGCCGGTTTGGGCTTCGTCCGGGCGCGAAGGGGTGGACGGGCCGGTATCCAGATATGACTTTCTTGCTTCGTCCGACCTAACGGCTGGTTAGCCCTGGGTTCTTGAAAGCGGGGAAACTTTGCACCCAATGCATACCGCGTACAGTCTAACCGACCTTAATGTCATCGCGCAGGCAGCTCGCCGTAATTTGGGTGTCGCGATGTTGCCTTTGGACATGGTAGACCGTGAGTTGCACTAGCTGCAGGTCACAGGTGCCACACCTTTGACGCGGGATTTGTTCGCCGTCTATCCCAACCGCCGCCTGTTGCCAGCGCGGGTCAGGAAGCTGATTGATTTCATGACACCGGGCTGAACCTACCAATTGATTGCGACGCCGTCGCGAAAGAACCCACCGGTCGGGCCATATTTCGGCAAGGTCGCAGCCCAGACAACACCTTTTGCGCCCTCGGAAACCGGCCGTCCACCGCCGCCCATAACTGTGGCGACCCAACCGGGGCAAACGGCGTTGACGAGAATGCCATGAGGTTTCAATGCGGCTGCGGTCTTGACGGTCAGCGCGTTCAGAGCCGCTTTGGACACACCATAGCCGGGCGTTCCGGCGGACATGCTGGTCAGCGATCCCGCACCAGAGGACACGTTGACGATCCGGGCATCTGTTCCTCGTTTTAACAGTGGTACCGCCGCAATCGTGGTATCCCAAGGGCCGAAAAGGTTCGTATCAAACGCTTGACGCACCCGGTCAAGATCGGCGAGGTGGACCTCTTGGTCGGTGTCATAGTCCACGCCCGCATTGTTCACCAAGACATCAAGGCGGCCGTAGACCGATTCAACCATCAAGAAGAAGGCAGCCGCGACAGAGTCCGGACTAGAGACATCCAGTTGCAAGGCTTCCGCCCCATATCCGATTTCATCCGCAGCAGCTTGCCCTTTTGCCAGATCGCGTGCACCGATCAGAACCTTCATCCCATAGTCATGGGCCAATTGCCGTGAGACTTCTTTGCCGATACCGCGATTGGCGCCGGTCACGAGTGCGATGCGCTGGCTGGTCATGGTCCTTCCTTCAATTCGCTTCAGCGGCGCGCTGGCCGGCAAGAGCCACAAGCCCACGGTCACCAGATTCCCAGATTGCAGTCATGGTCATTGATGTGACAACCCATCGATCGTCTGATTTCTCAAGCTCATAGTCATAGCGGCCACCCAGCACCCACAAGGCGTCATCAAGACGATGGGTTGCGGTGAAATCCGCCTGCGCCGTGGCGGATATATCGGACAGGGAGGTGACGGTGTGATTGGTCACCATATGGTGCGTCGCGTCGAAACCGGGCAGAAAGGCGGACCAGTCCGCCACAAGCGCGTCGGCGGGTTGCGTGACCGCGTCTCCGCCCCAGAGGCTGGTGTAATCCGTCGTGACGGTATCGTCAAACGCGCCGCGTACACGGGTCCAGTCGTGGCGGTCAGCGCCTGCCGCGATGTCGGTAATGGTGGTCGAGATATCGGCTTGCTGCTCGGCAAAAGCTGCGGTTCCGATCATAGAAACGGCCGCAAGGGTCGATGTGAGTTTTCTACGCATGAGGATGCTCCAAATAGATGTGGGTGGACGCCGAACAATTGCTCGGCGTCCAGACAGGGATTAGTTGCTTGAACCGGCGCGAAAGTGGTCAGCGACGGTATCAGCCGCGCGAGTGACATCCTCGGGGTTGTCGTAGAAGTCGAACTGCGTCACATCCTCCAGCCATTGCGCGGTCGCCTCTCCTGCGAAACCGGCAAGGAAGGTCTGCACGCCCTGTGGGATCGCCGCGCTTTCCGAGTGCACAATGGCCAGCGGCTTGTCCAAACGCTGCGGATTGTCGGCGGGATGATAGGTCAGCCAGCCTTCCCAGCCCGCATTGTTCCACTTGTCGTCATATTCGGGGATCCCGCCACGGTCGGCCTCATAGTAGTATCCGCCGATTGGCATCAGCACGCCCTCGGCACCCTCTGGGCCTGCGGCAGGAATGATCTGGCCGCCAGCGGCCTCGGCAGCGTGAGACACCTCGATCAGCCCTGCGACACCTTCTGCACCGCCATAAACCGCCTCAACGATCTGGGCGTTCTGCAACCAAGGTGCAACCAGACCCAGCCGCTGAACCAGCGGATTGCCAGAGACTGCATCGACCATGTACCCGGCCGAGGCGCAGATCCCCAGGCCGTTGATGTGATCGGCGTCCACCTCGGGCAGGGTCGCGACGAATGCGATCGCTGCTTTAATATCCGATGTCTTCGCCTCTGGGCTTTCGACAAAGCGCACGTTGTTCGGCAGATCACCCGATTTGCCCCAGCCGCGGAAATCAAAGGTGAAGGCAGCAAAGCCGCGCTCGGCCATCTCGCGGGCATAGTTCGCAGGCATCTGTTCCTGAACCGAGGTCCAGGCCCCGGTTACGACTACTGTGGGCAGCGGTTCAGATCCACGCTCTTCCGGCAGGTACAGCGTGCCGGACAGGGTAGCGCCTTCGTTCTCGAACGTGACTGTGCGGGTTTCTACCTGAGCAACGGCGGCTGTTGATGCCATCAGCGCTGCGGCAGTTGTCAGAGTGAGTGTCTTCATAGCGGTATCTCCCAAAATCTGTCTGGATGGGCTCAAGCCCGGTGACATATGAGATACGCCGCCGGTGGCAGGGAAACTTGCACCGGACTGCCGCGTTTTTGAAAGATCCTGCTTCAGACAGTATGCGCTGCGCGGAACGCGCGCGGGGTCTGGCCCACCACCTGTTTGAAACTGCGCGTGAAATGCGCCTGATCCGAAAACCCACAGGCCAAAGCGATATCCCCCAGTGGGCGCGCAGGGTCCTCGATCATTTTCATCGCCTGTTCGACCCGGTAGGCCATAACATATTGCATGGGGGTCGAGCCCAGCGTTTCCTTGAAAACCCGCGCGAAATGCGAAGGGCTCATGCCCGCCTCAGACGCCAATTGATCGACGGTGATCGTTTGGTCCAAACGATCCTGTACATAGGATAGCACCCGTTGATAGTGCTGCGAGGTAAAGCGCGAGGACAGCTCAACCTCTTCGGCGCGGCGTTTGCCGTATTTCTGCAGCAGTTTGACCAGAAAAACCCGGCTCATGGCTTCGAACATCACCGCCGAGGACATGTCGTCGGTCGCAAGCGCGTCGCGCAGGATGACGCCCGCAGCACAAAGGTCAGGATCAGAAAACTGCGGCTGGTCGTGAAACTGCTCCGGTGCCAGAAGCATACCGAGTTCAGACTGCGCAAAGCGCTGGACCTTGTCCGGATGCAGAGTAATCACGATCACGTCGGACTGCCCGTACCACCGCCACCCCGACCGTATGCCTGCCGGGGTCACGATGACCTCGTCCTTGCAAAAGGTGAAATCCCGCAGCGTGCCGTCCCGCCAGTTTTGAACACGATGCCCCTTTTCCTGCAGATTCAGAAGGACGTGGTGTTCTGCAAAAACTTCCTCCGGCATCCGATCAGGTTCGGCCCGAAAATACCGCACTGACATCAAACCAGCCGCCGAAGGGCGCTGCATCGCATCACTGTTCAGCAGCGGTTCTGAAGGGTAGATATCAGCGTATCTTAGGGGCAAGGACGGTTCCGGCTGGCAATATTCGATATGTGGGGTCTGCGCGCACAGGGTCAAACGCTTTGCTGGCGCTTTATGTGGTCGATGAACAGCCTCAGGGGCATCATGGATTTATACTCGCGCGGGAAATACATGAAAATACCGGGGGTGGGGCCCAAGTGGTCGTCCAGAACCGGTTGCAACTCTCCTGCAGAGATCTGGGGGTCGACATAGGCCTTGAATGTATAGGCGAGGCCCAGCCCTCGTTTGGCCAGATCGACGGAGGCTGGAAGGGCGTTTGCGATCAGATTGCCCTGCACATCGACGTCATACCCTCCCTCACTCGATTGAAAACTCCATGGCGCAATCTGGCCCGAGGATTGGAACCTGTAGCGGATACAGGTATGCCCCAGCAGATCACGCGGCGTTTCCGGGGTGCCCCGAGCCGCCAGGTAGTCCGGGCTGGCGACGACAACCACCGGAAGCGGCGGCGTCAACCGCACCGCCACCATGTCCTGCGCCACACGATCCCCCAGACGAAATCCGGCATGCAGCTCCTCGCCAAGTATGTCTGACAGTGCATCCGTCAGCGACAGTTCCAGTTCGATCTCGGGATATGCGGCGCAAAAACTCTTGAGGATCGGACCGACATAGAGGTGATAGGCAAATTCCGGCATCGCCAGCTTCAACGTGCCCCGCGCGGCGTGACCGGTGCTGCGCGCGCTTTCGACGGCTTCCGAGAGTTGATCAAAGGCCGGCCCCGCACCGCGGATCAGGGCGCGCCCGGCTTCGGTCAGGCTGATGGATCGCGTTGTCCGAATGAACAGCGCAGTGCCCAGCTGCTCTTCCAGTGCTCTCAATTGATGGCTAACGGTCGATGGCTTGATACCCAGCGCCTCGGCCGCAGCACGTAGCGATCCGTGACGCGCGATGGCGGTAAAGATTTCAAGCGTGGCGAGTGGCAGGCGCATGGAGACCCCGAACAGAGCTATTATTTGATCTTATACATGAAAGAAGTGCCAACAGGGTGAATTATCACGTCATGCCGGGATTATTATCTTCGTCTCACCGCAGCCCAACAGGCTGTCACCACGAATTCAGGAGGACACAAGATGAACACTCTGACCAAAGTTGCTGCCTTCTCCGCTGCTCTGATCACAGGAGAGACCGCCATGGCCGCATCCCCCGAAGAAAATATCAAGGTTGTACAGGACTTTTTCGCCGCCTATGGCGCCAGTGATCTGGACGGCATTGCAGCTGTGATGGACGAGAACGTCAAATGGCACATCCCGGGCCGTCACCCCCTGTCTGGAACCAAGACCGGTCGGGACGAGGTATTGGCTTTTTTTGAACAACTGGGTGCCGCTGGTTTTCAGGCAGAACCCATCTATTTCGGGGCCGACGAAACCCATGTGGTTGATATCCACCGCGGCTGGTCGAACGCCGACGGCAAACCGAATGTCGATACGACCTGGGCGCTCGTCTACCGGATCGAGAATGGCAAGATCGTCGAGGCAACCAACCTGTCCGCCGATCAGGATGCGGCAAACACGTTTTTCTGGTCCCAATACTCGCTGGCTCCGGTCCCTGAGCAACTGGCCAAGTAAACCATCGACAGGTATTCAAATTACCGATTTCCCCGAAATCCGCGGTTTTATCGCCGACTGGTTTGCCCGGTTCGACAGGCTGGATCCGATCGACGCGTTCCTGCCTGACCTCCACCCAGACGTGGACTGGGACATGCTTGATGTCGATACCACACTCACCGGGCATGATCGCGTGCGTGCTTGGTATCGTGGCGTGCTTGAAACCTTGCAACGCCCGACCGAGCATCACGTTAGCAAGATCGCAATCAAGCCCAATGCGGCACAGTTCGAAGTTCTGTTTCGCGCCACGACCGTTGCTGGAGACCGGATTGAAGCCCGCGTTCACGAAAACTGGCGCTTTGAAAAACGATCCGATGGCCGCCCCCTGATCACCCATTATTCCGCACAACTCCTGCAAGAGGCTGACACATGAAAACCCTCGTCCTCACCGCTCACCCTGAGCTGAACAACTCGCGCATCAACCGCGCTTGGTTTGACGCTCTTTCAGAGGCCACCAACGTGACAACGCGTGATCTGACCGCCATTGGCGGCGGCGAGATGCGTTTTGATATCGAAGCCGAACAGGCCCTCTTGCTGGCCCATTACCGGATCGTGTTCCAGTTTCCATTCTACTGGTATTCCGCACCCCCGGTAATGAAAGCCTGGATGGATCAGGTGCTGAACTATGGCTTCGCTTATGGGCCGGGCGGTGATCAACTGAAAGGGCGTGAGTTCCTCATCCTTGTTTCGACCGGAGGTCCCGAGCACAGCTATCACGCAGGCGGATACAACAACTTTACGATGGCTGAGTTTCTGAAACCGTTCCAACAGACGGCGAACCTGGCCGGAATGACCTATCTAAGGCCTTTCGTGGCCCACGGGATGGCAGTGGCCTCTCAGCAGCAGATCGACGAGAACGTGCCCCATATGTTGGCCTATTTGAGCGACCCCCAACTGGATCCCAAGGTGAGACAGGCCCGTTTGCTCAAACAATTGGAAGACGACCCCTCACTGGCAGCGGCGGTAAGCTAAGGTTGATCCATCCTGCGCCGGGCAGGTGGGTGAGTATTTCGAGGTGGTCGTGTCAGCCATCCGAGAACAAGGCGGTGACGTTCTCAAGTTTATGGGGGGCGGCCTACGTGCTGTTTTTAAAATGATGACGAGGCGGAAGCCTCGTTCAGATTTGCGGTTTGGGCGGCAGAACTCGGCCTGACCAACCTGTGCGACCACAACGATACAAACGCCGAAAAGGGAAACGAGCCAATCGAGTTCGTCGTCGACATTGATTTCGCTGGCGTGACCTTCGACAACAACGCCAGCCCTGATCGTTTGGGCTTCACGGTCATCGGCCAGGCTGTGAATGTGGCCAGTCGCGTTCAGGAACTGTGCAAGAAACTGGACGAAAAGATACTACTGGCGCATAGCGTCTCAAAACACATGACACGAAGTATGCAGTTAGTTGGCTATCATTCTATTCGCAGTTTGCTTGAGGAGTCCTTTGTCAGGGATTTTGGGATAAATGGCGGCCTGAGCTAAGAGAGTATCTGCCGCATCTGGATGGATCGACTATGCGGCGGTTTTGCGGTGAAGCAAGCGCCGGGTTTCGATGGTTTCTCGTTTGATCCTTTCTTGCCGTTTTGGATTGGTATGCCCGCGTCCGATCTAGACATCAGCGGGCGTGAGGTTTTTTAGCTTTTGTGGTAACTGTGCAGATTACCCCTGCAAGCTGTGCTTTTTGATCTTGTTGTAAAGCGTGCGGGTGGTCATTCCCAGTTCCTGTGCAGTTTGTGCCCGACGGAAGCCATTGCGGGCCAGAGCCTCGGCGATCCAGTCGCGTTCGGAGACCGGTGTGCCAACCAGAGTTTCCTGGACAGGGGGAACAGAAGTTGAGGCGGGTTTGCGGTGCAGGAATTCAACATCTTTCAGGCTGATTGTGGAGCCATCGGATTTGCGGACCGCCCGCTGGACCGCAAAATACAGCTCTCTGACGTTGCCGGGCCAGTCATGTTCCAACATCAGGCGCAGCGCAGCGTTCGAGAATTTCGGCGTCTCACTGGTCACCTGTCGTCCGATATGCAGCGCGAGTTCGGGAATATCGTCGATGCGTTCGCGCAGGGGCGGCAGCGTGATTTCGTGACCAGAGATCCGGTGATACAAATCCGGACGAAAGGTTTTGTTTTCGACGGCATCCAAAAGGCCCGGCGATGACGTGGCAATGATCCTGGCCTCTGCTTTGCGCAGCGTGTGATCCCCGATCCGCTGGACCATCTTTTCATCGGTGAATTTCAGAATTTTGCCCTGATGATCCGGGCCAAGGGCCGTGATCTCGTCAAAGACGATGGTACTGCCGGATGCCTGCTCTAAAGCCCCGCGCTGACTGCTTGTTCCGCCAAATGTTCCCGCAGCCTTACCAAGCAAATGAACGCCACCTTCCGGCCCGTCCAAGGCCGGGCAGTCCACGACCACAAGCTGCCGTCGGGCCGAGGGACCAGCCGCGTGCAAACGCTGAGCCGCCCGGCTTTTGCCCGTGCCGGTTTCGCCGATCAGCAAAACCGGGATGTCTTCATACGCCAGATCGTCCAGTTCCTCGCGGATCATCTGCATCGTGTAGGATGACCCGACCAGATCATGCGCGCTGCTTGAGGCGACGGTAGCGATGCGCGACAAGCTTGGAATAGCCGTAAAGCCCTTGGTAACTTCGTTGAGCGTTTGTTCGACAGGCAACCGATCCAGTGTCGACCCGGCCACGAAACCCTGCACGCCGCAAATCCGAGTGATCGCCAACGCCTCTTCGGGCGAGGTGATTGGCCCGCCATGGCAGAGTTTGGCGACCGACGCTGGAACACCTTCCAGCACACGCTCAATCTGTGCCGCTGCTGTTTCCAGCGTCAGATGGGTGTTCACGCCGGTATCGCCGCTGGTAAAGCCGATATTCACGCAAATGGCTGTTGCGCCAACATCAACCATTCTGCGGGCTTGCGCGTTGGTCTGAACGTAGACAAAGGACTCCATTCCGGCTTTTACCGCTTCTTCGACCAACGTGATTTCACGTTCAAGCCCCAGCCCCTCGCGTTCGATCAACGCGCCTAAACGGCCATCAATCAAGGTGGTCGAAGGGAAATTGCATACGCCGGCAAAGCCCAGATCACGGGTGCGCTGAACCAGCTCGGCGACATCCTGATTGGGATCACTTACGGAAAGACCCGCGAAAAGAGGTGCCGAACACCGCCCCAGCATTTCACGCTCGGCAAATTCAAAAACCCAGTCATTGGCGGCGCGTACCGGCAGGAAGCTGACCAGCGATGACGCGCCCTGCACCCGAAAGCGGCCGGCATTGAGCGCCAGAAGATAATCCGCACCGGCTTTGTCAGCCGCTTTCGCTGTCAGCCCTGAACCAACAACCGCACCAAACAGGAAGCTTTTGGGGTGTTTCATGATGTGCCCGCCTCCAGCCAGACCAGACCGTCCACGGCCAATGTGCTAAGCGGAACCGAATCTTCGTGCCAGGCAGAGGTGTAAGCAAGGATCGAAACGTCCTTGGCCTCGGCCCGGATTGCATCGATCAGACGCTGGAGAGATCCCAGCACCATGGCGCCGCTTTCTTCACTCCTGACGTCAAGGATACCGGGATGTAACACCAACCGTGTCAACCCTGCACTGAGGGCGGTCCGGGCCTGATCCAATGAAAGAAAGAAAGCCATCGCCTGAAAACCGGCCTCCTGCGCCCGGGCGAGGAAATCATATTCGAATTCGGGGGATGCGGGGATCGTCGACATGGATTGCCGAAGTGTGCCGTCCAGTAAAATGGATGACGGCCAGTTTGTAACTCCCAGATACCCGATCTCGTGCAATCGCCCGAACATCGTCGCCTCGGAGCCAAAGGGATCGCTAGCGAGAAGAGCAGCCCAGTCGCCCTGTCGATGATTTTCGCGAACCTGGCGGTTGTGATCCATGCGGGGCATCACAAATGCCAAATCCGTCTGCGGAGGGGTCAGCCCACGCAGTGCCGGGCAGAAGATCCGGTTACTTTGATCTGGGGTTTCGGTTCTTGAACCGGTAAGTGCCATTTTGATCATGCGGTCATTTAGGAAGAAATCGCCGGAAATGAGAAGCATTTTCTGGTTTTTTCTTATTGAAGTGCGTTTTCAGTGAATCAAAAAGTTATAAGGCATTGATTGTAAACATTTATTTTTTTCGTGCTTTCACTTATGGTATTGGCCGCTTTTCCGAAACTCATGTCATGGTTTCCGTCAACGGGAGGAATCATGACACTATTTTTAATCGTCACCCTGAACGGGTTGACGCTTGCCGCGCTCTATTTTTTGGCGGCCAGCGGCTTCAGCCTGATCTTCGGGTTGATGCGAACCGTAAACATGGCGCATGGGGCTCTGCTTATGCTGGGTGGCTATGTCGGTTACAGCATCGTCGATGCGACAGGGTCGTGGGGCTTGGGCGTGGTCGGCGGAGGGCTGGCCGCCGCATTGGCCGGGGCCATCGTTCAGGCCGGAGTGCTGGGGTGGATGCAAGGCGATGAACTGCGTCAGACGCTCGCTTCCATAGCAATCTCGATCATCATGGCGGATTTGATGCTGTGGCATTGGGGTGGGCTGACATATCAGGTCGAACTCCCCGAAGCTCTGGCGGGCGGCCAACGCCTGCCGGTGCTGGGGGTGGGATACGCAAATATCCGTCTGGCGCTGATGGCGTTTGCCTTGGCGACCGGATTGGCCCTTTGGTTTCTGATCCAACGGACGCGTTTTGGCGCGGTGATCCGGGCGGGCGTGGATGATCAGGACATGCTGCGCGCGTTGGGGTATCCGATCAACCGCATCTTTGTCCTGGTCTTCGCGCTGGGTGGGATGCTGGCCGGAATGGCAGGCGTCGTGGCGGCCAGCGCGTTGTCGATTGCGCCGGGTACGGATCTGCAGTTCCTGCTGTCCTCGCTGGTGGTGGTGATCGTCGGCGGCATGGGATCGATCGGCGGGGCCGCTCTGGGCGCGCTGCTTGTCGGACTGGCCGAGCAATACGGTCTGGCCTATGCGCCCACTTACGGCGTGGTCTTCACCTTTGCGATCATGGTTCTGGTGCTGGCGGTGCGGCCGCAGGGCCTGCTGGGAAAGGCCGAACTATGAGACCCGCGCTGATCTTGATCCCGCTGCTGGCTTTGCCCTTAGTGCTAAACGATTTCTGGCTGACGCAGGTGGCCACCCGGTCGCTGATCCTTGGGATCATGGCGCTGAGCCTGAGCTTTCTGGCCACCTATCTGGGTGTCGTGTCCTTTGCGCAGGCCACCATGGCCGGGATCGCGGGCTATACCATCGCCTATTTCGGCCCCAATAGCGTGGGGATTGGCGTGCAGCTGCCGTTCTGGATCTCGATCCCGCTGGCGCTGATGCTTGCCGTGGTGTCCGGGGGGCTGATCGGTCTGATCGCGCGCCGGTCGCGGGGGATCTATGCCATCATGATCACGTTGGCGATTGGGGTGGCGTTCTTCTACTTCACCCGCCAGAACTATACGCTGTTTAACGGTTGGACCGGGTTTTCCGGTGTCCGCGCACCCGAGATCGGCGGCCTCAGCTTGCGCGATCCGCTGGCTTTATACCTGTTGTCGCTGGGTACGGCTGTGCTGGCGTTGGCGCTGGTCAGCGGCTTTGTCCGCTCGCCTCTGGGCCTGACTATTCAGGCGGTGCGTGATGCGCCGGGGCGGGTGCTGGCGCTGGGGATTTCCGTCACAACACCCATCGTGGCCGCCTTTGCCTTTTCCGGTCTGCTCGCCGGGGCAGGGGGCATTCTGAACGTCTGGTATCAGGAGCGGATCTCATCCTTTTCGGTGGGTTTGGGGCCGATCATCGACATCCTCATCGTCGCCGTCATCGGCGGTCTGCGCCACCCGGCAGGTGCGTTTGTCGGCGCTGTGGTCTTTGTCCTGCTGGACACGTTCGCCGTCGACCTGATCGACCGGGAACGGTTCAACACGCTGATCGGCGTTGTGCTGCTGCTGATCGTGATCGTGGCCCCGGGGGGGCTGCAACAATTGGCAAGCGACTGGGTGGCTCGGTTGCGCCGTCCAGAAGTCAAAGAAAAATCAACTGTCTGAGCACACTCATAGGGAGGAACCTAAGAAATGAATAAGCTCAAAATGGCTGCATCCGCGCTCGCGCTTTGCGCAATGGCGGTCCCGGCATCTGCTGAGGAAGTGAAAATCGGCGTGATCTCAATTCTCGAAGGCGCGTTTGCCGCCTTGGGTCAGGACGGGATCCGCGGTGCGGAACTGGCGGTTCTGGAGACCGGTGGAGAAGTCGACGGCAACACAATCGAAGTCATCACCATGTCGTCCGACGCCAGCCCCGACAGCGCCGTGAACGCAGCCCGCAAACTGATCGAGCAAGACGGGGTGGACATCATCGTCGGCCCGCTGTCCGGGTCCGAGGGTCTGGCCCTGCGCGATCTGTCGAAATCCTATCCCGGCGTGACTTTCCTGAACGGATCGAGCGCGGCACAGGATACAACCCTGCGCGACAGTTCTGACAACTTCTACCGCTTTGGCGGCGACGGCGCACAGTGGATGGTCGGCGTTGGCGACTACGCCTTTAATGACATGGGCTACAAAACCGTAGCCGTCATCGCCGAGGACTATTCCTTTCCCTACACGCAGGTTCTGGGTTTCATGACCGAGTTCTGCGAAGCGGGCGGCAAGGTGCCCGAGAAGTTCTGGACGCCGATTGGCAACAAGGATTACTCTTCGGTCGTCTACTCGATCCCGCAGGATGTCGACGCGCTGTTCGTGGCGCTGGGTGGCGCGGATGCGGTCAACTTCCTGACGCAATACAGCCAGGCGGGCGGCGACAAGCCGATCATCGGCGGCTCGATCACCATCGACCAGTCCATTCTGGACAGCAAAGGCCCGTTCAAAAAGCTGCTGGTGGGTGCGCCTGCGGGCACGCCGACCGTTGGCGATTATGACGGCGACGAATGGAAAGCCTTTACCGCCAGCTACACCGAAGCCTTCCCCGATGGCTTCTCGGCCCCTTCGATCTTTGCGCATCACTATTACATGAGTACAAAGGCCGCGATGCTGGCGCTGGATGAGGTCGATGGCGACCTGTCCGATAATCAGGCGGCATTCCGCGCGGCGCTGAATGATCTGACCTTTACCACCCCCACCGGCGGCACCATGCGGCTGGACAAGAACCGCAACGGCGTGATCGACAACTTTGTCACCGAGGTTTACGAGCGTGACGATGGCACGCTGGGCAACCGCGTGGTCAAGGTTGTGCGTGATGTGGATCAACTGCTGGGACAGGACGAAGAGGCGTTTCTGGCCTCGGGTCCGGTCAGCCGGGACAACCCCTCGTGCCCGTAAACCACTCACATACCAATGCCAATGCCCTGGAGGTCCGGGGCATTGGCAAACGCTTTGGCGGGTTCTGGGCGGTGCAGGATATCGACCTGACCGTCCGTCCCGGCGAACGGCGCGCGATCCTCGGGCCAAACGGGGCGGGCAAGACCAGCCTGTTCAACGTATTGACCGGGGATACCAGCGCCACGACCGGCCAGATCACCTTGTTTGGCGACAGCGTCACGCGCGAGCCGATCAACAAAAGAATTCAACGCGGGCTGCGCCGCACCTATCAGCACGCCCATCTGTTCAATGGCCTGACCGTGCGCGACACGCTGTTTCTGGCCGTGGCCGGAGTGCGCGGCGGCTGGCGGCAGGTGCTGCCGCTGCGGGCGGGCGATGACCGGCTGGCCGAGGCCGAACGTCTGGCCGAAGTGGCAGGCGTGGCGGATGTGCTGGACCGCGAGACCTCGGAACTGAGCCACGGGCAGCGGCGACAGCTTGAGATCGGGATTGCGCTGGCCGAAAAACCGAAGATTTTGCTGCTGGACGAACCGGCGGCGGGGTTGTCGCCGGCCGAGCGACCCAAGCTGAGCGCCTTGCTGATGTCGCTGCCCAAGGATGTGACCGTGGTGCTGATCGAACACGATATGGATATCGCGCTGCAGACCTCGGAGAGTGTCTCGGTTCTGTATAACGGGCGGATGCTTGCCGAAGGGTCGCCCGACGACATCATGCGCAACGAGGACGTGCATCGCGTCTATATCGGAGGCGCCCATGGCCACTGACCTGCTGGAAATCCGCGGACTGGACCTGCGCTATGGCTCAAGCCACGTGCTGCATGGGGTCGGTCTGAACGTCTCGGACCGCCCGCTGGGTATTCTGGGGCGCAACGGGATGGGCAAGACCAGCCTGTGCAATGCGATCATGGGCTTGCATCCGCATTCGGCCGGGGAAATCCGGTTCGACGGCATCGATATGACCGGTCTGCCGCCTGAGAAACGCGCGCAGATGGGGATCGGCTATGTGCCGCAGGGGCGGCGGGTCTTCCGGTCCTTGACGGTCGAAGAGCATCTGCGGATCGTTGAACGCAAGGGCGGCGCGTGGTCGATGGATCGGGTTTATGAGACGTTCCCGCGCCTGAAAGAACGCCGTCGCAATCTGGGTGACAGGCTGTCGGGTGGTGAACAACAAATGCTGGCGATTGGTCGTGCGCTGCTGCTGAACCCGCGTCTGATGGTGCTGGATGAGCCGACCGAAGGGCTGGCCCCGGCTATCGTCTCGGACGTGATTGATCTGATTGAGTTGATCGCAGGCGAAGGCATTGCGGTGTTGCTGGTCGAACAGAACATGCACGCGGCCCTGGCCGCCGTGCAGGATGTGGCCATCATGGTTGGCGGAGAAGTGGTCGAGCGGATGACGGCGCAAGCGCTGGAAAGCGACCCGGCGATGCAGAAACGCCATCTGGGGCTGGAACCCGGGCAGTCGGGCTAAGGGAGGGAAGGATGACAAAAAGAGCTTACGTGATCGGCACCGCCGACACCAAGGGGCCGGAACTGCGCTATGTGCGTGACCTGATCGACGCGGCGGGGATGGAAACCGTGTTGGTCAATGTCGGCACCAAGGGCGGCGAGACGGGCGTGGACGTGACCGCCGCCAGTGTCGCGGCCTGTCATCCTGACGGCCCGGCGGCGGTGTTCGTCAATGATCGCGGGCAGGCCGTGACCGAGATGTCGCGCGCGCTGACCGCCTTTGTGCTGGGCCGCGACGATCTGGGCGGCATCATCGGATTGGGCGGCTCGGGCGGGTCGGGGATCATCGCGCCTGCCATGCAGGCCCTGCCGATCGGCGTGCCCAAGGTGCTGGTGTCGACGCTCGCGTCGGGCGATGTCTCGGCCTATGTCGGTGCGTCGGATGTGAACATGTTCCACCCGGTGACGGATGTATCGGGGTTGAACCGCGTCTCGCGCCGGTTGCTGGGCAACGCGGCGCACGCGCTGGCGGGGATGATGGCCAACCCGGTGCCCGAAGCCCCCGATGACCGGCCCGCGCTGGTCCTGTCGATGTTCGGGGTGACAACCCCGGCGGTGCAGGCGATCACCGACGGTCTGTCCGATGAGTTTGACTGTCTGGTCTTTCACGCCACCGGCAGCGGTGGCCGCTCGATGGAGCAGCTGGTCGATCAGGGCGACGTGGCCGGGGTGCTGGACATCACCACCACCGAAATCTGCGATCTGATCGTGGGCGGTTTCCTCAGCGCGGGTGAGGAGCGACTGGACAGTATCGCGCGCAGCAAACTGCCCTATGTGGGTTCGTGTGGGGCGCTGGATATGGCAAATTTCTGGGCGCCTGACTCGGTGCCCGCACAGTTCAAGAACCGAAACTTCTATCACCACAACGCACAGGTCACCCTGATGCGTTCGACCCCCGAAGAATGCGCGCAGATCGGCGCGTGGATCGGCAACAAGCTGAACGCCTGTGACGGCCCGGTCCGGTTCCTACTGCCGCTGCGCGGGGTCTCGGCGCTGGATACCGAGGGCGGGGCCTTTCACGACCCAGCCGCAAACGAGGCGCTGTTTCAGGCGCTGCGTGACACGGTGAACCAGACCCCCAACCGGCAGCTGGTCGAGCTTGACATGCACATCAACGATCCCGCCTTTGCCGAGGCCGCGATCAGCAATTTCAAAGAAATCTACACCAAGAAGGATACCTGATATGGCAGTCACTGGACGCGCAGACATCCTCGGCCGCTTGCGGGCAAAGATCGCCGCTGGCAAGGTCATCACCGGCGGTGGGGCAGGCACCGGCCTGTCCGCCAAATGCGAAGAGGCCGGCGGCATCGACCTGATCGTCATCTACAACTCGGGCCGTTACCGCATGGCCGGGCGCGGATCGCTGGCGGGCTACATGTCTTACGGCAATGCCAACGAGATTGTCGTCGATATGGGGCGCGAGGTATTGCCCGTGGTCAAGAACACGCCTGTTCTGGCCGGGGTGAATGCCACTGATCCCTTCTGCATCATGGACAAGTTTCTGGACGATCTGGCCGCGATGGGCTTTGCAGGGGTGCAGAACTTTCCCACCGTCGGCATCATTGACGGCCGCTTTCGGCGCGAGCTTGAGGCGACCGGCATGTCTTATGACATGGAAGTCGAGATGATCGCCAAGGCGCATGAGCGCGACCTGCTGACCACGCCCTATGTGTTCAGCGCCGACAACGCGGCAGAAATGGCCAAGGCGGGCGCGGATGTGATCGTGGCGCATTTCGGTCTGACAACCGGTGGCGCCATCGGGGCTGGGGACAGCGCACCTGACATTGCCGAATGCGCGCGGCTTTACAATGAATGGGCCGCCGCTGCGCGTGCCCATCGCGATGACCTGATCTTTATCTGCCACGGCGGTCCCTTGGCCGAGCCAGAGGACGCGCAGAAGTTCCTTGACCTCTGCCCCGATTGCCACGGCTTCTATGGTGCGTCATCCATGGAGCGCCTGCCGACTGAACGCGCAATCACCGAACAAACCAAGGAGTTCGGAAGACTGACCCGTGGTGCCGTACGATCGGAAGGGGCCGCTTGAAGACCTGAACCTGCGCTGCGATCGCATAACTGAAAAACATCGGAGAACATTGATGACCGGAAAATTCATGCTGTCCGCGGACACGCCGCAAGAGGTGCTTGACTGGGGCAAATTGCGGTGGATGAGCAACCCGCCCGCGACCGGGGCAGGGCAACTGACAGTGATCGAGGTCAGCGTTGCGCCTGGTCATGGTCACGACTTTCACAAGCACCCTGACCAGGAAGAGGTCATTTATTGTGTCGCCGGAAAAGTCGAGCAATGGCTGGGTGAAGAAAAGCGTGAAATGGGACCGGGGGATTCCGTTTTCATCGGCGCGGACGTGGTCCACGCGACGTTCAATATCGGCGACAGCGACGCGACTCTATTGGCCATTCTGGGGCCATGCGTCGGAGAGATGGGGTATGAGATCGAAGATGTCGCCGATCAGGCCCCCTGGAACGGGTTGCGTTAGATTTGTTTAAAAAACAAAGCGTCAGCTGCATTCGCACAAGCCTGCTAGCCAAAGACACTAGATTCGCCAATCTGGCCTAGACGCTGGGTGGCGACTGGAAGATTGGTTTCTCTTTTGGGTGAGATCAGTGTTGCTTGCCCCGGTTTGCGCGGTTTGGTCCTCAGGGTCTGGACAGGCTTTGTTACACATATCGCCGTCAGGGATTCACTGTGTAATTCCAGCATGATAGCTAAGGCGCGTGAGCAGTTGGGCTCCGTAGAGGTGCAAGACCACGAACTGGTCGGTTTACATAGATGCATTGAAGCAGCGCGGATCGCTGTCGATCTGATTTGCTCCGCAGATGGTGTCGGTGCGGCCACCAAGCGGTGGGCGCGGACGCCTTTTCCAATCATAGATGCGGTACTCCAAGCCTGCCTGACTTTGAAGGTGTTGTTCGGAACGCTGCCCCCGGCGAACGACTGCGTTTGTCGCGAGCCTTTTGCGGCGGGTCGAACTGGATTAGGACGTGCCGGATTTCAGCACTCATTGTCGTCGTCAGAGAACGCCGAACGTGAGCCTTCTGTATCGCGGTTGGGCCGGCCCGCTGCACTCCTTCATCGACAGCGCTGCCACCAAGACCGAGGGTCAAGGTGAGTGGAATGCGCGCAAGCGCGGCTGCCGCAAGATACATATCGGCATCGACGAAGAAGCGTAGGAAGTCTGGGTGATGGAGGCCCTAGGAAAAAACTGTTCAGGGAAAAGGGAAACTCTGTCCTTCAAAGGATTTGTGAATCAAAGCCGTTTGCGTCCGAACGAAGATACGGTGGTAATCGGAGTTAGGTTAGCGAAATTCTGGGCAATCACTGAACTAGTGTGTCGTCAAAAGACGTTATCCGACAGTTCTTGGAGGATAGTCGAAGCTCACATTGAAGCGAGAAGCACGTGGGGTTCCATTGCGAAGTTAGGAGGACAGATTGCTCAAGTCATCGAGGTATTAAGTTTGCCTCTGATCACGTAACAAAAGTTACATTTGTGACTATTTCGCTGTGTTAGTTTTGCCGATCGACTTCTTGCTGATCACTCCTGCAGACTCTGCTTTAGCAGGAACTGGTTCTTGAAATTCTTCAACCCTGGCATAACGTCGGCATTGGCAATATCGTCACTCGCGTGGATATCAAACTCCAGAAAGTCCTTCAAAGCGTCATCATCGTCGCTAACCAGTTCGATTATTAGGTCATAGCGACCCGCGACCCACAGGATAAAGACAACGCGTGGGTTCTTTTCAAGCCGCTCGGCAACTTGCCTTGGAGTCACGCCGGTTGCAACGTTCAACCCAATCATCGCGTCAGTAGTATATTCTGTTGCCACCGGATCCGACATCGCGACAATCCGAAGCATATTGTTGTCTCGCAGCCCGCTCACCCTGTTGCGTATGGTTCCTTCCGACACATCCAACTGTTGTGCAATTTCAGAAAAAGCCATTCGGCCATCCTGTTGCAAAAGACGGATGATCTGCTGGTTCAAATCATCATTTGGCGATCGAATGCTCTGAGTAGCACGCGCGTTCGATTGCTTTTTGACTGACATAGGCTTGACGCTCGATTGCTGTATTCGCAGCCATGATTACGAAAGAGCATCGATATCCGCAATTCTCTTTGGTGAATTCTGTGGAGGGAAGTGTGAAAAACGACATACATCAGATCTCCCCGCCACAATTGACCAGCGCAGGATTGCGGAATGATAGCCGGATTTTCTGTTGATTCATTTTGATTTTGCGATTCCCGTCGCTGTGTCATGCGAAAATTTCGAATTTCGTATCATGATGCCGTTTTTTGACAAGATACCTTCTGATCCTTGCTCAACACTGCAAGTTAACGGCGAATATCGAAGCTCGGAGGTGTGAGTGGTGCGGTATTCGTAATTTCAAGCCCTGAGCCCGACGCGGCAGGGGAGAGCCTGAAAATAGGCAACCCGCGGGAAACTGTGAATTCATGCACACGCCGTTCGAAAAGTGGGTGCTGCTGTCAGTATCGAAAGGAGGACAAATGACAATAGCCGAGCAGAACACGCAGGCTGCTTTTGGTGGGCCTCGGCACGGCCTGACCGCCGACGCATACCGCAGCGAAGATTTCTGGCAGCGGGAATGCCAGACGGTTCTGGCCAAAAATTGGGTGTTTGTCGGGTTTGCTCATCAGATGAACAGCCCAGGTGATGTACTTCCCATCACTTGTGCCGACTTACCACTTCTGGCGGTACGCGGTCGTGACGATGACATACAGGTGTTTCACAATGTCTGCTTGCACCGCTGCATGACACTGGTCGACAAGCCCAAGAATGTCGGGAAGCTAATCCGCTGCCCGTATCATGCTTGGGCCTATGATCTGGATGGACGCCTGCGGGCCGCGCCACACTTTGCGGGCACCGGCAAGCAGGAGTTCGACGGTTTTGACATCAAAGAGCATCAATTAAAACGCGTGCGCACTTATGTCTGGCACGACTGGATATTCGTCAATCTGGATGGGAATGCTCCTGATTTCGAAGACTATGCCGCACCTCTGATCAACCAATTGGAAGGGATTGACTACAGCAAGTTGGAGCCCATTGGACTGCTCGATTTTGGTGAGATCGACACTAATTGGAAGCTTATAATGGAGAACTTTATCGAGCCCTACCACGTTCAGTTTGTTCATTCCTCAACTACCGATCAACCGTTGGAAAATCACTATACGATCATCGATGGCACCTGCATCGGTAGCGCGGTGGACCTTGAGGAAGAATTGGGCACATCGGACAGTTTGGGTGTTAGCTCAAGGTATCTGACTCTTTATCCCAACTTCATTTTGGGCCGCTATTTCCCAGATCAGCTGGGTGTCTATCTCAATGTGCCCGTCGGTCCAGGAAAGATGCGCCAATACCGAGCGCTTTACACTACGGAAGGCCAAGACTTGAGCGCCAAGGAAATAGAGGCCCTCAGGAACCTATGGTGGGATGTCCACAAAGAAGACCACGAGATGGTTGAACGCATGTTCGAGGGCCGAAAGTCCCCGGTGGCCAAGGATGGGGGCCTGTTGTCACCTGCCTGGGAGGACAGCGTGCGCGCCTTTCAGGATTTGATCGAGCGTGACGTGGCAGGCGCCTAAATAAGGAGGATCAAGACCAATGAGCAACTCTATATCCAAGGGGTTTCGTCTGGCCCATACGATGATGCGGGTCACAGACATGGAAAAGTCTCTGGACTTCTATTGCGGAATTCTGGGTATGGAGGTGCTGCGGCGTACTGATTATCCCGAAGGTAAATTCACCAACACGTTCATTGGTTACGGGCCGGAAGCCGAGTTTCCCACACTGGAGCTAACCGCCAATTGGGACCAGGACACGCCTTACGACAAAGGCAATGGCTGGGGCCATATCTGCATTGAAACTCCGGATGTTTACGCCGCCTGCGAGCAACTGTCAGCCGCTGGGGTAAACATCACTCGCCCGCCAGGGCCGATGAAGAATGGCACGAGGGTTATCGCCTTCTGCGAAGATCCTGACGGTTACAAAGTCGAATTGAACGAATCCATACTGAAACACTTGGCGCAGGAAGGCTGACCAAATGGGTGATACACCTCAACTTTTCAAATTCGACCTGGTTCAGAAACGCTACGACGCGATGGGCGACAGCGATACATACATTAAACCGATGGTGACCAGCGAGTTCAGCAAGTCAATGTGCGGCGGCATCAACGTACTCAATAATATCAAGGTGCCTTGGGACTTGACATGTGACGAGATCATCTACTGCCTTGAGGGCACTTTCCGACTGGTCTGCGACGGTGAAAGCTATGTCTGCAACCGTGGTGACGTGCTGTTTGTCCCGAAAGACAACCACATCTCATACGAGTCGGATGGCAAATGCGTGATCTTCTATGCTGCTTATCCCCACAACTGGAAACAGCTTGCCGGGATTACACAAGTTCCGGGTATCGACCCAGACGATTTCGTCCCGGGTTAAGCGCCTTGTGCGTTGAACGACAGAACAAGCAAAACAAGCGTCAACACCGGGGTCGCCCTTGGTGAACTAAGTCTGATTGCCATTCGATTGGAGGATGCCAAATGCCCAAGGACAATGCAAACGCCCGAATCTACTATGAGTCATTCAACGAGGCTGTAGAGCGGAACCGTCCACGTATCCCTGAAGTTCAGCAACGTTTGGAAAAGGCAGGCGTCAAGTATGTGATGGCTGCGTGGATCGATTTGCATGGTATTCCCAAAACCAAACCTGTCCCGATGAGTGATTTCGAGCCGCTGTGTCTTGGGAAAGGGCCCCAATTTGCAGTGCATTCTATTTCTTACGTACCCGAACTCAGTCCCGCAGACAGCGATCAGGTGGTGGTGCCGGATCTCGATGCAGTCTACGTCTGTCCGTGGGACACATCGATGGCGATCATTTTCTCTGATCTGTATTGGGAAGATGCGCCTTACAATGTTTGCCCGCGTCAGGCTCTGAAGCGCGCCATGCAAGAAGCTGCGCTGGAGGGGTACACCGGTTATGCAGGGGTCGAACCTGAGTTCATCGTGATGAAGTACGACGACGCCGGCCACCCGGTAAAGGCCTTTGACGACGACCCTGCAATCGGTGTCCGACCACGCCGCCAGGCTTTTGGATATGACGTTGAATACTCGATCGACTCGATGGCGTTCCTGAAAGACATGATCGACATCATCGAAGGTCTGGGTTGGAACCTGCATGACGTGGTCGCAGAGGGTGCGTATTCACAGTTCGAACTGGATTTTCACTATACCAACATGCTGGAGATGTCCGATCGCCTGGCCTTTCTGCGGATCACTTTGAAAGAGGTGGCCAAAAAGCATGGGATGTTCGTGACCTTTATGCCGAAACCGACAGTGGGTGACTGGCGATCTGGTGCGCATATCAACATGTCAATGCAACATGATAGCCGCCCGGGTGAAAACATTTTTGAAACACCCGAAGGTGAATGGAGCGATGAAAGCCGTTGGGCCGTTGGCGGACTGATGCAGCATGCCGAAGCTATCACGGCTATCACTTGCCCAACCGTGAACTCCTATAACGGGTTGGTGCCTCGTGTTGGTGGGTTTGAAGGCGGCACGGTCACCTGGGCCCCGACGAATATTACTTATGGTTTCAACAATCGCTCGTCCCAGTTTCGCCTGCCGCAAAGCCGGCATTGTATCGAAAATCGCGCGTGCGACATGACCATGAATGTCTATCTGGCAATGGCGATGCACCTCAGTTGCGCTGTTATGGGGATCAAGCACAGGATCGACCCGGGCAAGCCGACAGATTTTGACCTTTATTCGAAAACTGAAAATGAGCTTTCCGAGCTGGGAATCCGCCGGTTGCCGCGTACTCTTTTCAATGCGATTGAGGCTTTGCGGCACGACACTATGGCGGAACATGTGATGGGTCCCGTGATGCGTAAATCCTACCTGGAATACAAGAATGATGAGTGGGAGCGTTATCATCAATCGGTCACCGACTGGGAAGTTCAGGAATACCTAAGGCTCTACTAAGTCGGGAAGCATGAGATGATACCCGAATTTCAGATTTACGAGTTGGGTGACCTTCCTCTTTTGTCGGGCGAAGTACTGAAAGAGGCCAAGATCGCCTATCAAACTTATGGCACGGTGTCTGAGACTGGCGACAACGTCATCATAATGCCGACCTTTTACACCGGTACAAATTCCCGAAACGAAGGTTTCTTTGGCCCAGGGCGGGCGATCGATCCTGCGCGGCATTTAATCATTAGCCCAAACCTGTTTGGCAATGGTCGTTCGTCGTCACCATCGAATGCGCCTGCGCAACAGAGCGGCCCTCGCTTTCCGCTGGTGCAGATGTGGGACAACATCGCTGCCCAACACCGATTGATCCGAGATCACCTTGGGATCGAAAAAATTGCTCTTGTCGCGGGTTGGTCAATGGCAGGTTGTCAGTCTTACCAGTGGGCGGCGCAATACCCGGATATGGTGCGGGCAATCCTTCCATTCTGTGCGTCGGCCAAAACCTCGCCTCATAATTTCGTCTTCCTCGAAGGCGTCAAGGCGGCCCTTTGCGCGGATCAAAATTGGAATGGCGGTAACTATGTCAATCCGCCCGAAGCGGGGCTGAAGGCATTCGGTCGAGTCTATGCAGGATGGGCTTTTTCTCAGACCTTTTTTCGCGAAGGGCTTTATCGGCAACTTGGCTTTCAAACCATTGAGGAGTTGTTGCGGGATTGGGAGCAAGATCATGTACTGGGCTGGGACGCCAACGATCTGTTGGCCAAGCTGGCGACTTGGCAAGCTGGCGATGTCTCTACCGGACCGCTTTACAACGGGGATTACAAATTGGCATTGGGTGCCATCAACGCTCGTGCCATTTTGATGCCTTGCACGCAGGATCTCTATTTTCCACCAGAGGACAATGAAATCGAGGCCAGCCTCATGCCGAATGCCATATTCCGTCCCTACCATTCGCCTTGGGGCCATTGCGCCGCTAACCCAGGAAATGATGCAGGCTTCACAGCGCAGTTGGACGCCAACATTCGTGAATTGCTAGGCGAATAGAGCGCGCTGGCACCGGTTGTTCCAAAGGTTTGCGACACATCCCGGCAAAGCGCCAAACGTTGGGATCGCTGCGATCCACTACAGAGGTTCTTGTTTCTTTCAGTCGGTCTTCGGGTTTCAGCCCCAGTTCTACTGCGGTGCCGCACAACACTTGCAAGCTTGTAGAGGTTTCGGATTTCGCGTGCACAGGCATCGGACAGAAGACAACTACAGTAATCAGAAACCAAAACACAAATTTCAGGCATTGCACGTCCTCGCGGATCTAGGCGAAAGATGACTGCAAAATCCAAACGGCTTGTGGGGGTGCAGAGCTTCCGCAAAAAACGGGCCGCAGAGTTGAATGGTAACACAGCTACATTGGGGCCGTGCAAGCTCAGGAAGCACTTTTCAACGGCTGAAAGCGGCCGAGATAAGGGTGTCTTTGCCCGAATGATGGTAGGCTTTTTCGAATATCACTGTGCAAATTGGACTGTTATTTTCAATTCTACCTACCTAAAGGCACAGCGACCAGCTTGTGCATCGAAAAGGGTGTATGCGGGCGGCTGATGATCAGACAAAAGGCGAAATGAATATTAAACTGAATGTTGTCAGCGACACCCGGCGCTTCCATTCTGTGCCTTCGTTGGCAAAGCAATACGGTTTGCATCCAGCTACACTTAGGCGAGCAGCTTCTCCGCGAGGGTTAGTTGGAGGAACGAAACCAAATCTCCGCTTCATCATAGCCTGCTTCTGAAGCATTCTCGGGCGGCACACTGATGCTGGATTTGACAACAATTTAGAGTTTGCCAGCGGGATAGTTTCTCAGCAGATCCGAAATTATGATTCTCAATAGCAACAACTTTATGAACGTTACATTAACGTCTCTTTTCTGCCCGAATTATGGCTGATAAGAACGTCCACGTGAGCAGTGATTTGTTTCTAAGTGCAGGCGGTAAAGATGAGAACCGGACAAAGCGGTCGTGTGGCCATTTCGTGGGCGCAAACAGAATTGGATGGTCTTGAAGGGGCGCCATTGTCGTTCATGGCTGTAGGGGCAGTGTGGTCGTGGCGGGGACATATTCTCTGCGTTGAAGAGTTCACAGACACCGCGAAGGGCTTGCGTGCTCGGCTGCCGGATCACTTTATCTCTGAACAAGAGCTGGATGGTGACGCGTTAGGCGTAATTGTTCTGACAAATGGTGCGCAACAGTATTCAGCTTTATTGCACAGCGTCGGCACCCTCGGCGATCCGGTTCTTGTGTTCGAAAATGGATTGCCTATGCGTGAACAAGAATTCTGGGTCGACGAGGTGATCGAGATCAGAGTTGCCAATGATCATGCCACGGGTACAGCGGATACCGTTATTGCATTTCCGACGCGACCCAGCATGGCTTCTGACATTCACCCAGTCCCGCGTTTGCCAGCGGTGAATGCTGCTCAGGCAATGGACTGAGCGACATCGCAGTTTTTGCGTCCGAAAAATCACATCTTCTCATGCTCCACGTGTTGACTCTGCCTGAGCTGGGGATATAAGCGCGGCTTCATTGGTGTTGGTGGCCCCCGCAAGGGGATGCCTGTCATGGGGGAAACCTCAAGAGGACAACGCCCTTCATAGTAGGCGTCTGCTCCCTTGGCGGGGGAACGCCTTCGACCACAAAGAAGGAGATCAGCCGTGACGAAACGCACGTCTGCCAAGCACAAAATCGACCGCCGGATGGGCGAAAACATCTGGGGTCGTCCGAAATCCCCGGTTAACCGTCGTGAATACGGCCCCGGCCAGCACGGCCAACGCCGGAAGGGCAAATTGTCGGACTTCGGTCTGCAGCTGCGCGCCAAGCAGAAACTGAAGGGCTACTACGGCGACCTGACCGAAAAGCAGTTCCGCCGCATCTACGCCGAAGCCGAGCGTGTTAAGGGCGACACCGGTGAAAACCTGATCGGCCTGCTCGAGCGTCGTTTGGACGCCGTTGTATACCGCGCCAAATTCGTGCCGACCGTGTTTGCCGCACGTCAGTTCGTGAACCACGGCCATGTCAAAGTGAACGGCAAGCGGGTCAACATCCCCAGCTACCGCGTCAAAGAAGGCGACGTTATCGAAGTGCGCGACAAGTCCAAACAACTGGCTGTTGTTCTGGAAGCTGTTGCACTGGCCGAGCGTGATGTTCCCGACTACATCGACGCCGACCATTCGAAAATGACCGCGACCTTCGTGCGCGCCCCGGGTCTGAGCGATGTACCTTACCCGGTCATGATGGAACCGAACCTGGTCGTCGAATTCTACGCGAAGAACTAATCCTCGCCGATACAGTTAATAAAAAAGGCCGCGATCTCCGCGGCCTTTTTTGTTTCCTACACAATTCTTGTTCAGAACGTGTCCGCTATCAAACGATGTGCATGAAGAAATCGGCAGCGGATACTTCGACGTCTGCCTTGGCAGAAGTGCCGGTGTCAAAAGTGTCATCGGTAATTACGTCGATGTATTCACCTTCACCTGGCCCGAACTCGCCGCCGTTGTTACCCGCTTTGATTGTAAGGCCGAGTATGTCGCAATCACCAAAGTCGGTCTTGTCGAGATATTGCTCCAGCTCTGCGACAGTAATTTCGTTAACACCATCGCCAAAATCGTCGATCTTGAACTTGATGACGTCGCCCTCGCAATCGAGGTAAAGGACAATGTTAGAGATGTCCTTGTCGACAGTAATACACTGTTCGATCTCATACATCAGGTCGTCGACGGCACCGCTTTCGTCAAAAGTGACCACAAGCTGCGATACATCTTCGAATTGGCTAAGATCAACAGTGCCGACTTTACCGTCAGAGCCGTCGCCTTCGGCCGCAATGACGATGACCCCAAGCGAGTTCCCCTCGCTATCAAAGGCTTCGAATTGCGCACCACCTTCGAACGCATCGACCAATGCGATACTGGTCAGGTTCACTGGTGTGTTGAAGTCAAACGTCAGCGTTCCGCCGCCTGCTTCGTCGTCAGGATCCGAGGAATCCCCGTCTTCGGAAACGATCAAAAGATTCCCCTGAGAGACTGTCGCCAAGTCAGTGTCGCCACCAGTTGGATTGGCGCTGTCAAAAATCATGGCTTCGTTTGAAATCCCTGACGGAGAGTTTGAAACACCCGTTACTGTGAAATCGGCAAAAACAAATTGATCTCCGGTATCACCAGCCAGCAACAGGCCGTCGTCATCACTTTCAAAGTCGATTGTCCGAGTCTTGGTGGACGACGTGATCGTCGCCATAGAATTAGGGTTACTATTCTTGGGCATGGCCCCCTCCACATTTAACCAAAACAAAACCACACGCAGAAGCTAAAGGACAAAAAGGCAAACAGCCTTAATGTCCACCCACGCGCGGCATACGCCCAAGAGGTTCTAGCCTTTAGGAAATCGCCCCCAATTCCCAGTGCGAATTCTCGCTTTTATCTTTTGGTCCTGAAACACCAGTATCATACACGAGTTTGTGACATTCTCAAGAAAATGAGTTTTTTACCTAATTTGACTGCTTTTAATGCGTCGAATCTGCCGCGAAAGTTGCTTTTTTAAAGCGAATAGTCTGCGGCCCTAGATCGGTAACGGCCGTCCCTCGGCAATCGCTTCCATAGCGAAATAGGACGTGACACTGTCCAGCTCGACCTTTTCGATCAGGCGCTGATAAACCTTGTCGTAGGACGCCATGTCTTGGGTTACGACTTTCAGCTGATAGTCGTAGTCCCCTCCAATACGATGAAAATCTACAACTTCCGGAATTGTAAGTACGTGACTGCGAAATGCTTGCAGCCAGTCTGCTGAATGATGCCGGGTGCGCAACATAACAAACACCACAAGGCTTAGGCCCAGTTTTTCTCGGGCGATCCGTGCTGTCGAGCCAATGATGACACCGCTTTCGTTCAACGCTTTCAAGCGCCGCCAACACGCGTTTTGGGACAGTCCGACGCGATCGGCCAGCTCTCGCTGGGACAGCGTGGCATCTTTCTGTAGTTCGCGTAGAATGCCTTGATCAATCTGATCTAAATTCTTCATCATTATTAATCATATGACACAATATTAGATGAATAAATCCAAAAATTTGTGAAGTTTATTGATCAAATACCAATCATATTGATGGCACAACAAGGAGCCTGATCTATGACCCTGTCCCATTTCCGCTCGACCATCCAATCCGCCAAATGCATCTCGACCCTGCGAGGCGGATTGATTGGAGAGAACGTTATGATCCCGGGTCTGAACGGGGACGTGCCGCTTGTGTATGCGGACTATGTCGCGTCGGGCCGCGCATTGCGGCAAGTCGAGGATTTTGTGGCCGGGCATGTGTTGCCGTTTTATGCCAACAGTCACACCGAAGCCTCCTATTGTGGGTCTTACATGACCCGCCTGCGCCGCGAGGCGCGGGCCGAGATTGCCCGTGTCGTTGGCGCCAAGGAAGAGGATGCGGTGATCTTTACCGGATCCGGCGCCACCGCGGGCCTCAACCGGCTGGTCAGCCTGATGGGAGTGAACGAGGCAGACCGGCCGGTTGTGTTGTTGGGGCCGTACGAGCATCACTCGAACATCCTGCCATGGCGCGAAAGCAAGGCGCGGGTGATTGAAATTCCCGAAGCGCCGGGCGGTGGTGTCGATCTGGAAGTGCTAGAACGTATTCTGTACGACCATGCCGCGTCGGATCTGATCATCGGGTCGTTTTCGGCCGCCTCCAATGTAACAGGCATTATCACCGACCCTGATCCGGTGACACGGATTCTCAAAGCGCATGGCGCGCTTGCCGTATGGGACTACGCCGGAGGCGGACCCTATCTGCCGATGAGCATGGGGCAGGGCGATACGTGCAAGGATGCAATTGTGGTCTCTCCGCACAAGTTTCCGGGCGGGCCGGGGGCCTCGGGTGTGTTGGTTGTTAACCAGAATATGGTGACGCGCCGCAGTCCAAGTTGGCCGGGCGGTGGGACTGTCAGCTTTGTCTCGCCATGGCGGCATGACTACAGCACCGATCTTGCAACGCGAGAGGAGGCCGGAACGCCGAACGTCATTGGTGATATCCGCGCGGCTTTGGCCTTTATCGTCAAGGACGCGGTTGGAGAAGATGAGATCGCCGAGCGCGAGGCGCGCTATAACCGTATGGCGATCGCAGGTTGGGGGAATAATCCTAACCTGACGCTTCTGGGTTCCGAAGACGCGCACCGGTTGCCTATCTATTCTTTCCTGGTGCGAGATAACGCGGGGAATCCGGTACACCAGCAACTTTTCACGCGGATGTTGAGTGATATCTATGGAATACAAGCGCGTGGTGGCTGCGCGTGTGCTGGACCGTATGCGCACCGTCTTTTGGGAATTGACCAGTCGGCATCGGATGAACTACACGCGGCGCTGTCCGCTGGGGAAGAGCTGAAAAAGCCCGGCTGGGTACGTCTGAATTTCTCGTATTTGATGAGCGAGGATACGGTTCGCTTCATCATCGACAGCGTCAATGATCTGTCGCGGCGCACGTCAGAGTTTGCCCCGTTCTACAGCGCCGACCCGGCGACGGCCCGCTTCAAAGCGGCGTGACGGAATTGCCGCTTTTCTCAACGCGTTGAGACAGGTATGAGGGGCTCCAATCAACGGAGCCTCTTATGACCAAGATTACCCCGCAACCCGGCATTATGGACATCGCGCTTTATCAGGGCGGTCAGTCGCATGTGGCGGGGGTTGCGCATGTGATCAAGCTTAGTTCCAACGAAAACCCCTTTGGTCCAAGTCCTAAGGCGATCGAAGCCGTGCGCGACAGTGCTGCCACCCTGCATCGCTATCCCAGTACGGACCACGCTCCTCTGCGCGACGCAATCGGTGCGCGCCACGGGCTGGACCCGGCACGGATCATCTGCGGTGTGGGTAGCGACGAGGTGCTGCAATTCGTCGCCCAAGCCTATGCCGGGCCGGGGGATGAGGTCATCTATACCGAGCACGGGTTTTCCATGTATCCGATCATCGCGCGGATGGCTGGCGCGACACCTGTGATGGTTCCCGAAAAGGATCGCCACGTCGACGTTGACAACATCCTTGCTGCCGTGACCGGTCAGACACGGATCGTGTTCGTAACCAATCCGGGCAACCCGACCTCGACCATGATCCCTGAAAGTGAGCTTGTGCGGCTGGCCGAGGCTCTGCCCGACAGTTGCCTGATGGTGATCGACGGGGCCTATGCCGAGTTCGTCGATGATTTTGATGGCGGGGCGTCCATCGTGGATCGGTTCGACAATGTGATCATGACTCGGACGTTCTCGAAAGTGTACGGTCTGGGTGGGATGCGCGTCGGCTGGGGCTATGCCGCGCAGTCGATCATTGATGTGCTCAACCGAGTGCGGCAGCCGTTTAACTTATCACTGACCGCTTTGGCGGCGGCCGAAGCTGCGGTTAAGGACGAAGAGTTCCTGTCTCACTGTCAGGCCGAAAACGCGCGCCTGCGGGTGTGGTTGTCCGACGAACTGGCCAAGATCGGCGTGCCTTCGGATGCGTCCTGCACCAATTTCATCCTCGCCCGGTTCACCGATCAGGCCGAGGCTGAGGCTTGCGATGACTATCTGAAAACCCAAGGTTTGATCGTGCGGCGTGTGGCGGGATACAACTTGCCAAATGCGCTGCGCATCACAGTCGGCGATGAAGACGCGTGTCGCCGGGTCGTTGAAGCTATCACCGCATTCAAAGAGGGCGCAGCATGAGCCAGGTTTACGATCGTGTTGCCTTGATCGGGTTGGGCCTGATTGCTTCATCCATGTTCTGGGCGATCAAACGCGCCGGGCTTGCTGGCGAAGTGACGGGGTATGCGCGGTCTGCCGAGACGCGCGAAATCGCGCGGAAGATAGGCCTGTGCGATCGGGTTTGCGATTCAGCGCAAGAGGCGGCCAAGGGCGCCGATCTTGTCGTTCTTTGTGTGCCGGTTGGTGCGATGGGGGCAGTTGCTGCAGACATCGTGCCTGTTCTGAAGCCGGGGGCGACCGTGTCGGATGTAGGCTCGGTGAAACGACATGTGATCGAGGCGGTATCGCCCCATATTCCTGATGGCGTGCATTTCATTCCTGCCCACCCGTTGGCCGGGACCGAGCATTCCGGGCCCGAATCCGGTTTTGCTGAACTGTTCGACAATCGTTGGAACCTGCTGGTGCCGGTCAAGGGGTCTGACCCTGACGCTGTGGCGCGGTTGCGCGCCTTGTGGGAGGGCATGGGCGCCAATGTCGATGAGATGGATGCCGATCACCACGATTTGGTGTTGGCGGTGACGTCTCATGCGCCGCACCTGATCGCTTATACTATGGTTGGTGTGGCCGATGATCTGCGTCGGGTGACGGATAGCGAGGTCATTAAGTACTCGGCCGCAGGTTTTCGGGATTTCACGCGCATCGCGGCCTCGGATCCGACCATGTGGCGCGACGTTTTTCTAACCAATAAAGACGCGACGCTGGAAATCCTTGGACGTTTTACCGAGGAGTTATTCGCCCTGCAACGCGCCATCCGAACCGGCGATGGAGAGCAGCTTTTCGACTATTTCACCCGCACTCGGGCGATCCGTCGTGGGATTATCGACGCTGGCCAGGATACTGATGCGCCGGACTTTGGGCGAGGAAAGACAACCTCATGACGCTTAAGGTATTGTGGATCGGATTGCTTGCGCTCAGCGCCACGAAGGCTTCTGCGGCGCCTTTGGATCAGTCCCTGGTCCCCCTTTCGCGCCCTGCAGAAAGTATTGTTTTAGCCTATGCGCAGCCGACCAGATTGCGCCCTGCCATGCGTCCGGAATCCGCTCAGGTTATCGCTACCGCTGCGCGACCACTGGATTTGCCGTCGCTTGGACCGGATACATCGTTGATGCCTTACAAGCGGCCCAAGGCGGTCGAACAACAGGCGTTGTTCAAAAAGCGCAAGCTGCGCAAAGGCTCGGTCTGTGGTGATATTGCGATTCAGGGCAAGGCCGTTGGCAAGGTTCCGGGTAGGATCAAAGCCTGTGGGATCAAGGATGCCGTGCAAGTCACGTCGGTATCGGGGGTTGCGCTTAGCAGACCTTCTACGATGGATTGCGGCACGGCAATCGCTTTGAATGAATGGGTGGACAAATCCGTCAAGCCGACGTTCCGGCGCCGCGGACCCGTGGTCGAGCTGCAAGTTGCCGCGCACTACGCTTGCCGGACGCGGAACAATCGCACGGGTGCAAAAATCTCGGAACACGGCAAGGGGCGCGCGATTGATATCTCAGGTTTCAAGATGGCCGATGGTGAGGTGGTGACGGTTTTGAACGGATGGCGCAAGAACCCTTCAAAAAAGCAATTGACCAAGATCTGGCGCAACGCGTGTGGGCCGTTTGGAACAGTGCTTGGTCCGAATTCGGATCGGTACCACCGCGACCATTTCCATCTGGACACGGCCCGGCACCGGCGTGGGCCTTACTGCCGCTGACCGAGCTTATTTTCTTTTGTCGAACGCCAGAAGGTCCGTCTGGCCCTGTATTGCGTCGAACGATTGCGCCGTTAGTGGTGTAGGTTGGCGGCCAAAATCGATGACGTGTTCATAGTGATCGAACAGAAGGTCACGCAGTTTTTTATTGTGAGCAGACGACTCTGAAGGGGTATATTCGAGGAACACTGTCGGGCGACAGGTTTGTAGCGTCTTCAATGCCCCTTCCAGCACTTCAAGCTCGTGCCCTTCGACATCAATCCATATCAAGGAAAGATCTTTGAAAGGCTCACTGTACTGTTCAAACAAGCGGTCAACCGTGGTGATATCAACTACTATCGCTTCATCGGAGTGATCGCCAATCCTTGATCCGCCCCTATTCATTCCGTTCGAAACAAAAGGCAATCGGCCAGAGGTGCTGGATGCACCCAATTGGAGGTGCGTGACGCGGGCGCCCAGATTGTAGAGTTTTACGTTCCGCGTCAGCAGGTCATAGTTTTGTGGATCAGGCTCCAACGCAATGACGTGCGTGCATTCAAGGTCACGGAAGAAATAGACAGTATGCGTTCCGATATTTGCGCCAATTTCCAGAACCGCACCAGCGCTCAGCGCAGCGCCTTCCTGTTTCAAGTAGTTTGAAAGCGCACTTAGAACCCCACGGCCGTATTCACCGCCTTAGGTGATCTGTCCTCCTATGACGTCATGTGGGTAGTAGATCAGGCAGTGATCCTGCATCTGGCGAAAAAAAAAGACATCGTCTTTCCAGAGATCGCGCAAGATGGCGTGTCGAACCTTTTCAGCGCCCAGCGGGACAGTTTGTTGGACAACGCGGTTTTCAGACCCATATTCGATGCCCCTTGGACAGATTTAAAGCAGAAGTTGTTAGCGTAGGATCAGACGCGGTGCAGGCCCGATTGGCAAGGGGCCGAGCGCGACAAAGCCGTCGCGGAAATTAAGCTGCAAGTCCAGTGCGTCGGGGTTGCCGCCTAGGCCCGCCATGAAGTTTAAGGCACGGGTTACCGGATCAACCGCCTGATCGGGCAGGGCGCCTGCTGCATTGGCCATGGCAATCATATCGCGCCAGTTTTCTGCCTTGACCGCGATTTCGCCGGTGGGGATGCCTTGGGGGTCAACGTCCAACTCTCCGACAGCGAACAAGCGCAGCGCGCCCCATTTCATCTCGGCCAGACGGAGTTCAATGTTCACGGGTTGCGGCCTGCTCAGTTCCAGCGCGGACCGGTCCCAGGGTTTGTCGAATGTTGCACGCATGTCCAACTCGAGCGTTTCGAAGGTCTGCGGCAGTGTGGTGGCTGATCGCATTAGCGCGCGCAACTCATCCCCGGGCATGAAGGCATCAATGCGAGCGCTGATCATGTATGTTTCGGGCGTCTCAGTCTGCTCCATTACAAGCGCCAGGGTTTCGCCTCCGGCCAGAGCCTCGGAATTGTCGGCGACTGACCATGCTCCGGCTGTCAGGGCCATCTTTTCCAGGACCAGCGCAACACCGGGCTGAAGCTGTAGCTCAGCTTGCATATCAGCGGCTTGAATGGTCGATGTCTGATCAAAATAGGACAGCCGTTGCGGCGTGTCGGCAAAACGCAAAACCTGTCTGCCGGGCCAGATTGCGGGGCTTTGGAACTGAATCCAATCGGCGCTCCAGGCGGTGCCGTTGACCGGGTCGGCAAGCGCGGGACTGCTCAGGCGTGTTACGTGGTTCAACGGGTATCCGGCTGTTGTGACCTCAGCGAACTCGGCTTGCCAGCCCTGTTCTTGCTGCGTGTCGAACCAGGTCGTGATCGCGTTTCGCAAGCCGATGCCCGCGACGAACCAGTAAGCGCTCCAGATCACAGTTATGACAATGATGACTCGTATCAGCCCGCGCATGGCAGTTGGCCCTTTTTCCCACCTCAAATTTGATGTTTATAGGCGCAAACGGGCAAGGACCAGAGTTATGACGATGTGGGTTTTCGGATATGGGTCGCTGTTGTGGAATCCCGGCTTTCCTGTGGCCCGCAGTGAACGCGCGACTTTGATCGGCTACGCACGCTCATTTTGCATGAGTTCGATTCACCATCGCGGTACAGAGGATGAGCCGGGCCTTGTTCTGGCGCTGGATGAACAAGACGACGCACAGTGCAAAGGGTTGGCTCTTGCGGTCCAGCCGGGCCACGAAGATCGCACCTTACAGGAGCTGCGAGAGCGCGAGTTGATATCTTCCGCCTATGTCGAAAAGATGCTGGATGTGCATTTGGAAACCGGTAACACGGTCAATGCGGTCACTTACGTGATCGAAAAAGACCATGTGCAGTATTGCGGGGGAATGCCTTTGGAAGAGCAGGCCCAGATCATCGCACACGCCGTTGGTGGTCGGGGGCCAAACACTGAATACCTCTATAACACTGCCGAACATCTGGCCGAGATTGGCCTGCGCGATTCCGATCTTGAGTGGTTGGCGCAACGCGTGCGTGACATTACCGCATAAACCCTTGGCGTAACCGGCGGATTTTCGCTAGATTTATCCTCAGAGCAGCTAAAGACCGGGAACCACGCGCATGGCGCAGGCACATCAAAGCGCGAGACCGCATTTCTCGCAACCCATTCGTCAGATCGTAACGATGTTGGTTGCGATTGCACTGGCGGGTGGCGGAGTTTTTATGGCTCTGCCCTATGTTCTGCCTGTTTTCTACGCCAACCCTTACCTGAACGGGTTCATCCTGCTGGTATTTGGCATCGGCGTATTGGCCTGTTTTTATCAGGTGACACAGCTGATCGGCTCGGTTCGTTGGATCGAAGCCTTCGTCGGTGGCGTTGTACGCGAAGACGCTCGGACCCCGCAGCTCTTGGCCCCTCTGGCGTCGCTGCTGCGGGAACGTGGAGCGCGGTCTCAGATCAGCTCTAGCTCGACCCGGTCCATTCTGGATTCGGTAGCAGAACGGGTTGAAGAAGAACGCGAGATCACGCGTTACATCACCAATGTTCTGATTTACCTGGGTCTGCTTGGCACTTTCTTTGGTCTGGCGACAACTGTTCCGGCCATCGTTGACACGATCCGCAGCCTAAACCCCCAAGAAGGGGAAGAAGGGTTGGCTGTCTTCAACCGCCTTATGGTCGGGCTCGAGGCGCAGCTGCAGGGTATGGGCGTGGCCTTTGGGTCATCGCTTTTGGGTTTGGCCGGATCGTTGATCGTCGGCCTGCTTGAACTGTTTGCAGGTCACGGGCAAAGCCGGTTCTACCGCGAGTTGGAAGAGTGGCTGTCGTCAATCACCCGAGTCGGGTTCGCTTCTGGTGATGAAGGTGGGGCTGAACTGGCGGTTCTTACCCCTGTTCTGGATGCAATGTCGGAACAGATGAATGCGTTGCAGGATCTTTTCGAAGCGCAAGAGGCCGACCGCGCATCGGTGTCCGCCAACCTGAATCAGCTGGTCAGTTCGATAGGTGAAATGAACATGCGCCAGTCCGAGGCCGAAGGGGTCACAGCCGCGCTGGAACGCGTTGCTCTGGGACAGGATGCCTTGTTGGACCACATGCGCGAGCAAGGCACTGGCGACGGGATCGACGCCGAAAGCCGTATGCGCCTGCGGTCCATGGATGTTCAGTTACTTCGTATTCTCGAAGAAATCTCGGCAGGTCGCCAGGAAAGCATGAGCGAACTGCGCAAAGATATTGAACTGTTGGTCAAGGCTTTGACCTTGCCACGGGGCGCCGTTCGCACCACTCCGGACGGAGAATAACCCATGGCCCTGTCTCGCCGCACAGGTCAACGGTTTCAGGGCTCTGTCTGGCCAGGCTTCGTGGATGCGATCACTGGGCTGTTGATGGTGCTGACCTTTGTCCTGACCATTTTCATGGTCGTGCAATTCGTTCTGCGTGAAACGATCTCGGGTCAGGAAGATGAGCTGTCTGCCTTGTCTGGCGAGGTTGCCGCGTTGGCCAACGCGCTGGGTTTGGAAGAGCGTGAGAACAGTCGGCTTGAGGCGCGGTTGGGAGCTTTGAATTCGACCTTGTCCCAAGTCGAAGGCGAACTTGTTGATGCTCAGTTGCGTCTCACTAATTTTGAAGATCAGGTCGCTGCGCTTCTTGCAGATCAGGAACGCGCGCGCTGGGCCATCGCGTCGCTGGAGTCGGAACGTGAGAGCCTGTTGACCGAACAAGAAGCGTTGAACCTTGCCCTTGCCCAAAGCCGTTCGGAAATTGACGCACAGGCCGAGGCCGCGCGTCTGGCGGCCGCGCGCCGTGAGGCGCTTGAGGCACTTGTTGCTGATCTCGAACAAAGCGGCACGGCCCAAGAGGCATTGATTTCCGAGCTCGAAGAGCAGCTAAGCGCAGAAGAAATCGCCCGATTGGCCGAGGCAGCAGCGGCAGAAAACCTGCGAAACCGGCTTCAGGATGCGGATGCGGAACTGACGGCCATGACGCTTGCGCTAGAGGCGCAAAGGAAAGAGGCCGAGGATACGCTTACCCTTCTTGCGGCGGCGCAAGTTGCCAAAGCAGAGTTGGAGCGTCAGTTCGGCGAGTTGAATACTGAGGAGTTGCAAGCCCAGCTTGAAGCTGCCTTGGCTGCGCGCACGCAGGCCCAGACCGAGGCGCAGGAGCAGCGCACGCTAGCAGAGGAAAGAGCTGCGCTGCTGGCCGTCGCGCGCGAAGCGATCTCGGCAGAACAGGCGGTTTCCGCAAAAGCGCAGCGCCAAACCGCGCTGCTGAATCAGCAGATGGCCGCCCTCCGTAATCAGCTGGGCGGTTTGCAAGCCTTGCTGGACGACTACGAAGAGCGAAACGCTGCCTCCGACATCCGCATTCAGACGTTGGGGCAGGATCTGAACGCTGCACTTGCCCGTGCGGCCTCGGAAGAGCGGCGCCGCCGCCTTCTGGAAGAGGCTGAGCGCGTCCGGTTGGAAGCCGAAGCCGAAAAGCTGTCGGGTCAGAACGAAGAACTGGCTGCTCAGGCTGAGGATTTGCAGCGCTATCGCTCGGAATTCTTCGGCCGACTCCGGGATGTTTTGGGGGATCAGGAGGGTGTTCGGATCGAAGGCGACCGCTTTGTGTTTTCGTCCGAGGTTTTGTTTGATACCGGCTCGGCCGTCCTGTCCCCCGCAGGCCAGCTTGAGGTCGCAAAGGTTGCCAACATCCTGCGGACCGTGGCAGCCGAGATCCCAGAAGGGCTGAACTGGGTTATCCGGGTCGATGGTCATACCGACAACGTCCCGTTGGCAGGATCAGGTCGTTATCGCGATAACTGGGAACTTAGCCAGGGCCGCGCGTTGTCGGTCGTGCTGTACATGGTCGAAGCGCTGGGTATCCCACCGAACCGCCTGGCGGCCAACGGGTTTGGTGAGTTTCAGCCTGTAAACCCGGCGGACACGCCAGAAGCCCGCGCCCAGAACCGCCGGATCGAGCTGAAACTGACCGAACGCTGATTGTGTATCTCTGATTTGAGACGGTCTGCACCTACACTAAAATAGCGGCGTAGTCGCATGGAAAAGGCCACGCGCATCCCTATATTATGTACCCTAGGTTGAACGGGTAGGGATCGTGAAAGCAGGCGTTTCGGAACTTCGCTATATTGTTGATAGCGCACTAAGTGCTCCTTACCGTCGTGTTACAAGGTGCGAAATGCGCTGCGGGGCCGCGGTTTGGCTCAAACGGATCGAGCGTTCGGATCCACACCTTTGGGTTGTGAAGGGGTTGCCCGGGCAAGCTTTTGATAGGGACCGGCGATCGCATCGCTTCCTGCGCAGTTGCGGAGTTCCAGTTCCGGCGGTTCTTCTGGAAAGTGACAGCTATTTTGTAGTCGAAGACGCAGGGCATAGTTTGAGCGCCTTATGCGGCGACCCGCTTGTAGCCAAAGTGGAGAAATTGGCAGCCTGCATTGCGGCCGGGCAAGCACTCGCGCGTTTGCATGCAGCGGATCTGGCGCATGGGCGCCCCGCATTTCGGGACATGTGCTGGGACGGGCGCAGAATACGCTTTATTGACTTCGAATATTTCGATCCAAGCCAGGCCGGATCGATTAGAAAAGCCCGAGATATTGGCATCGCGCTTTTGTCGGCCCTTTCTCAAGGCGGCGAAGGCTTACGTTTTGCCCGTTCGTTTTTGTCAGCGTATCGCTTGGCTCGCAGGAAGAGGTCGAAGCCGTATTTCGCTCCGCTCTGGGATCAAACGAGATAACGGTGCAATGAAAAACCCGCCGTATTCGGCGGGTTTTTCTTTTCTCATCGATCAGTCAGCTGTGAGCAAGGGTGGTTTGTCGCCCGGTATGCGGGGCTGATCGGGGCCCAGAATTTCCAGGTTCAGATCGCCTTTCTTGACCGAAACGCGGACCACGCCGCCCTTGGCCAGCTTGCCAAATAGCAGCTCCTCGGCCAAAGGCTTCTTGATGTGTTCCTGAATGACGCGGCCCAGCGGGCGCGCACCCATCTTGTCGTCATACCCTTTGTCCGCCAACCATTCGGCGGCCTTGGGTGTCAGGTCAAAGGTCACATTGCGGTCCATCAACTGTGCCTCAAGCTGCAGCACGAATTTCTCGACAACTTGAAGGATGACCTCTTTCGGCAGCGGCGCGAACGAAATCACCGCGTCCAGACGGTTGCGGAATTCCGGTGTGAAGGTCCGTTCAATCGCAGCGGTATCTTCGCCTTCGCGACGGTCGCGTCCAAAGCCGATCGCGGCCTTGGCTTGCTCCTGAGCGCCAGCGTTCGAGGTCATGATCAGCACAACGTTGCGGAAATTCACCGTGCGGCCGTTGTGGTCCGTCAGCTCACCATGATCCATAACCTGCAACAGGATGTTAAAGACGTCCGGATGCGCTTTCTCGATCTCATCCAGCAGCAGCACGCAATGCGGATGCTGGTCAACCCCGTCAGTCAGAAGACCGCCCTGATCGAACCCGACATAGCCCGGAGGCGCACCGATCAGACGAGAAACGGCGTGTTTCTCCATGTATTCAGACATGTCGAAACGCAGCAGTTCTACACCCAGCGTATCTGCCAGCTGTTTCGCCACTTCGGTTTTACCCACACCGGTCGGACCTGCGAACAAGTAATTACCGATGGGCTTTTCAGGTTCACGAAGGCCCGCGCGCGCCAGTTTGATCGCGCTGGACAGCGCGACAATGGCATCGTCCTGACCGAACACCACCCGTTTCAGCGAGGTCTCAAGGTCTTTCAGAACCTCGGCATCGTCCTTGGTGACGTTCTTGGGCGGGATGCGCGCGATCTTGGCGACCACGGCCTCAATCTCTTTCACGCCGATGGTTTTGCGACGCTTGCTTTCCGCGACCAAATGCTGAGCTGCACCGGCCTCGTCAATCACGTCGATAGCCTTGTCAGGCAGTTTGCGGTCATTGATGTAGCGCGCCGACAGTTCCACCGCCGTTTTGATCGCGTCCGCAGTGTATTTGATCGCGTGATGCTCTTCAAAATACGGTTTAAGGCCGCGCAGGATTTTCACGCTGTCCTCGACCGAAGGCTCATTCACGTCGATCTTCTGGAACCGGCGGCTAAGCGCGCGGTCCTTTTCGAAATGCTGCCGGAACTCTTTGTAGGTGGTCGAACCCATCGTGCGCAGTTTACCGCCCTGTAGGGCAGGTTTCAGAAGGTTCGACGCATCCATTGCGCCGCCCGAAGTGGCTCCTGCGCCGATGACCGTGTGAATCTCGTCGATGAACAGCACGGCATCGGGATGCTCTTCCAATTCGGTTACGACTGCTTTCAGTCGCTCCTCGAAATCACCGCGATAACGCGTGCCCGCCAGCAAAGCGCCCATATCCAGCGAATAAATCGTGGTTTCGGACAGCACATCGGGCGCTTCGCCCACGACGATTTTATGGGCCAAACCTTCGGCGATAGCGGTTTTCCCCACGCCCGGATCACCCACCAACAGCGGGTTATTCTTGCGGCGACGGCAAAGCACTTGAATGCAACGTTCAACCTCATCCGCGCGACCAATCAGCGGATCTACATCCCCTGCACGGGATTTGGTGTTCAGATCAACGCAGTATTTGCCAAGTGCGCTTTCCTTCTGCTCACCTTCGCCAGCAGAGGGTTGCGTTTCGTCCTCGACCTGATCCGCGCCCGAGACCGATCGGCTTTCGCCGTAAGCTGGGTCTTTGGCGACGCCATGTGCGATGAAATTCACCGCGTCATACCGTGTCATGTCCTGTTCTTGCAGGAAATAGGCCGCGTTGCTTTCGCGTTCAGCAAAGATCGCAACCAGCACGTTTGCGCCCGTGACCTCGGTCCGGCCCGAGCTTTGAACGTGGATGGCGGCGCGCTGGATCACGCGTTGGAAAGCGGCCGTTGGCACAGCCTCGGACCCGTCGATATCCGTAACCAGATTAGACAGGTCTTCGTCGATGAATTCGACCAGAGTGCTGCGCAGCTCATCCAGATCGACGCTGCAGGCTTTCATAACTCGGATCGCGTCCGGTTCTTCCAGCAGCGCCAGCAGCAGATGCTCTAGCGTGGCGAATTCGTGTCGCCGTTCGTTCGCAGCCGCAAGGGCCGCGTGAATGGCTTGTTCTAATGTGCTCGAGAATGAAGGCACGCGGGTGCTCCTCTGTCTTGGGTCGGAAGGGGCGCGGGCTTTAGGCCGGATCCCCATCCCAACCGTGTCCTCATACTATTAGAGTTTGGTTGATCATGGCCCGGCTTCAAGGGTTTTCTTTCACTTGACAGTCACATTTATTGTGACCGTGGCCGTGAAGCGGGTGAAATAGGCATCAAAACCTGTCTTTTCTAGCCCGAATTTCTGCAAATACCGCAGCGGGTTCAGCGCCCGACATCCCTAAATGCGCTTGAATCGCCGGATCAGCGGCGCGCAGAAACGGATTTGTGGCCTTTTCCAGCGCCAAACTTGACGGCACCGTAGGTTCGCCAGCGGCACGGGTGCGGTCGATATCCGTTGCGCGTTCGCGCAGCGCGGCATTGTCTGGGTCGACGGTCAGAGCGAATTTGGCGTTGGATTGCGTATATTCGTGACCCGAACAAACCAGAGTATCGTCGGGCAAAGCGGCCAGCTTGGATAATGAGTCCCACATCTGCGGGGCGGTTCCTTCAAACAGGCGACCACATCCCAAAGCCATCAAACTGTCGGCGGTAAATACAACGGCGCTTTGCGGCATATAGAATGCGATGTGTCCAACTGTATGGCCCGAGACATCCAGCACTTGCACCGTCTCTCCGCCCAGCTCAAACGTATCGCCATCGCTGACTTGTTGATCCAATGGCGGTAAGCGGTGCGCGTCCGCAGCGGCCCCTATGACTTTGGCGGGATGCTTTTCCAGAATGCCGGGCAACCCGTCCACATGGTCAAAGTGGTGATGTGTCAGTAACACGTGGCTGAGTTTCCAGCCGCGCTGGTCCAGCTGGGCCAGAATGGGGGCAGCCTCTGGCGCGTCGATCAATGCGGTGTTGCCGCTTGCGGCGTCATGCGCCAGAAAAGCGTAGTTATCGCTGAGACATGGGATGGTGACGATCTCAAGAGGCATGGCCTTTTGCCCTTTCGTTGCTAGACTGCGCCGAAGCTAAGCCGATTGACCGGGTGTCCGCAATGCATCTTGATGTGCAGGATCTTAGGAATTTCTACTACCGCAGCACATTGGGGCGTGCGGCGCAGGCGGCGATCCGGGGTCGGTTGATCGCGCAATGGCCCGAAGCCAAGGGCCAGACGGTCGCCGGGTTTGGCTTTGCCGTACCCTTGCTGCGTCCCTATCTGGCGGATGCCCGGCGGGTGATCGGGCTGATGCCTGGACCGCAAGGCGTGATGCCGTGGCCCGCAGGGATGCCCAATGTCTCGGTCCTGACGGAAGAGACGATGTGGCCGATTGAGACCGGGCATGTGGACAAGCTGGTGGTGATGCACGGGCTTGAGACCTCGCAACGGCCGAGCGAGCTGTTAAATGAATGTTGGCGGGTTCTGGGCCCCGGAGGGCGCGCGTTCTTTATTGTGCCCAACCGCGCGGGGTTGTGGTCGCGAACGGACCGGACGCCGTTTGGCTTTGGACGCCCTTATTCAGCGACGCAGTTAGAAAACCAGCTTCGGGCGCATCATTTTGAACCGGAAAGCCATTGTTCAGCATTGTATCTGCCGCCGTCATTCCGCCGATTTTGGCTCAAGTCGGGCAGTTTGATTGAAAAGACGGGTCAGCGGATTCCCACGGTCATGGCCGGAGGCGTCTTGATGGTCGAAGCAACTAAACACATCCGGCCTCCAAGCGGCAGCGTCACAAAGGATCCTGTACGTCGGCCGATCAAGGCGTTGGACGGTTTGCTGAAGCCCGCCTAACTTTTGTCCACTTTTGGAACTCCGCCACGCGAAGAAAATGCGGGAAAATGGTCACAGGAATCGCAAAAACCTACACTTTCGTAACATTTTTAGTCCCTTCCAACCGGACAAAAGGGTCGCACCCTGCGTAACTCCATGAAATCAAACATTTTGTGGATAAGGCTGCCCTCGTGATAATATGTTGCGAGCTGGGTTCGGCTCTGCTACATCCCCGGTGATTTTGATCCCCGACCGTATGGCCGGGGTTTCTTCACGCCCCCGGGGTAGCTGCCGCAACGCGAATTCGGGGCCTCAAATATCGGAAGGGTGGACGTGTCCGAACCAGCTTCGATTTCCACAGGCATTGCCGAGCGCTATGCCACTGCGATTTTCGAGATCGCGAAAGAGAATAAAGACCTCGCAGGTCTGGAGACCGGAATTAACGATCTGGCAGCAGCATTGGGCGACAGCGCCGAACTGCGTAACCTGATCGCTTCGCCTCTGGTTTCGCGCGCCGAACAGGAAGGTGCCATTACAGCAATCGCTGACAAGATGGGCCTGAACGCGATACTGCGTAATACGCTGGGTCTGATGGCGCAAAAACGCCGCCTGTTTGTCGTGCCGCAGCTGGTGCAGGTTCTGCGCGACATGCTGGCCGAAGAGCGTGGCGAAGTGACCGCCGATGTCGCCTCGGCCAAGGCGCTGACCAAGACACAACTGGAAAAACTGTCCAAAACGCTGTCCGAGCGTGTGGGCAAGACCGTGACAATAAATGCGACCGTTGATGAAAGCCTCATCGGCGGTCTTGTCGTTAAAGTGGGCTCGAAGATGATCGATAGCTCGATCCGTTCGAAGCTGAACTCCCTACAGAATGCAATGAAAGAGGTCGGATAAATGGGAATCCAAGCTGCAGAGATTTCTGCAATCCTGAAGGACCAGATCAAGAACTTTGGTCAGGAAGCAGAAGTGGCCGAAATCGGCCGCGTGCTGAGCGTCGGTGACGGGATTGCCCGTGTATACGGCCTGGACAATGTGCAAGCCGGTGAGATGGTCGAATTCCCCGGTGGCATCATGGGCATGGCCCTGAACTTGGAAAGCGACAACGTCGGTGTCGTTATCTTCGGTTCTGACCGTGACATCAAAGAAGGTGACACCGTTAAGCGCACCAACTCGATCGTGGACGTTCCGATCGGTGACGAACTTCTGGGCCGTGTTGTTGACGGACTGGGCAATCCGCTGGACGGCAAAGGCCCCATCAACGCTTCCAAGCGTGGCGTTGCAGACGTCAAAGCCCCCGGCATCATCCCGCGTAAATCGGTGCACGAGCCGATGGCAACCGGCCTGAAATCGGTTGACGCGATGATCCCGATCGGCCGTGGCCAGCGTGAGCTGATCATTGGTGACCGTCAGACCGGTAAAACCGCCGTTGCTCTGGACACCATCCTGAACCAGAAAGTCTACAACGACGCAGCAGGCGACGACGAGTCGAAGAAACTGTACTGCATCTACGTGGCTGTTGGTCAGAAGCGTTCGACCGTTGCACAGCTGGTGAAGAAGCTGGAAGAATCCGGCGCGATTGAATACTCGATCGTTGTGGCCGCAACCGCGTCCGACCCGGCGCCGATGCAGTTCCTGGCGCCTTACTCGGCGACCGCGATGGCCGAATACTTCCGCGACAACGGCCGTCATGCGCTGATCATCTATGATGACCTGTCGAAACAGGCTGTGTCCTATCGTCAGATGTCCCTGCTGCTGCGTCGTCCGCCCGGACGTGAAGCCTATCCGGGTGACGTTTTCTACCTCCACTCGCGCCTGCTGGAACGTTCGGCGAAGCTGAACGAAGACTTCGGTGCTGGCTCGCTGACCGCTCTGCCAGTTATCGAAACGCAAGGTGGTGACGTTTCGGCCTTTATTCCGACCAACGTGATTTCGATCACCGACGGTCAGATCTTCCTGGAAACCGAATTGTTCTACCAGGGCATCCGTCCTGCTGTGAACACCGGTCTGTCGGTTTCGCGTGTGGGCTCGTCGGCTCAGACCAACGCGATGAAATCGGTTGCTGGTCCGGTTAAACTGGAACTGGCTCAGTACCGCGAAATGGCTGCGTTTGCGCAGTTTGGTTCGGACCTCGACGCCGCGACCCAGCAGCTGCTGAACCGTGGCGCGCGCCTGACCGAGCTGATGAAACAGCCGCAGTATTCGCCGCTGACCAACGCGGAAATCGTCTGTGTCATCTTCGCGGGCACCAACGGTTACCTCGACAAGATCAACGTCTCGGATGTTGGCCGCTATGAGGCCGGTCTGCTGGCGCACCTGCGCGGCAAGCACGCCGACCTGCTTAAGTGGATCACAGACGAAGATCCCAAGATCAAGGGCGAGGCTTCCGACAAGATCAAGGCTGCGCTGGACGAGTACGCCGCAACCTTCGCTTAAGGGAGAGGCGGGCATATGCCAAATCTTAAGGACCTTAAAAACAGGATCGAGTCGGTCAAATCGACCCGCAAGATCACCAAGGCCATGCAGATGGTCGCGGCTGCAAAACTGCGCCGCGCCCAAGAATCTGCCGAAGCCTCGCGCCCCTATGCCGAGCGGTTCAATGCCGTGATGGCGGGGCTGGCGGCGTCGGTCGGGGGCAGCGACAGCGCCCCCAAGCTGCTCCGTGGTACGGGCAGTGAGGATGTGCATCTGCTGGTCGTGATGACAGCTGAACGCGGCCTGTGCGGCGGCTTCAACTCGAACATCGCCAAGCTGGCCCGCCAAAAGGCGGAAGAGCTGCGCGGCAAAGGCAAGACGGTCAAGGTTTTGACCGTCGGCAAGAAAGGCCGCGACGCGCTCAAGCGCGATTTGGGCGATGCGTTCGTTGGACATGTCGACCTGAGCGAGGTCAAGCGCATTGGCTATGCCAACGCGCAGGACATCGCCAAGGACATCCTGTCCCGCTTTGACGGGGCTGAGTTCGATGTTGCCACGATCTTCTACTCGAAGTTCGTCAACGTCGTGACCCAGATCCCGACGGCACAGCAAATCATTCCCGCCTCGTTCGAAGACGACGCGGCAGGTGACGACAGCGGTGCCATTTTCGACTATGAGCCCAGCGAAGAGGCCATTCTGGCCGACCTGCTGCCCAAGGGGGTTGCGACCGCGATCTTCTCGGCTCTGCTCGAAAACGGAGCGTCTGAACAGGGTGCACGGATGTCCGCAATGGACAACGCGACACGCAACGCGGGTGAAATGATCGACAAGCTGACGATCCAGTTCAACCGCTCGCGTCAGGCCGTGATCACCAACGAGCTGATTGAAATTATTTCCGGCGCCGAAGCGCTGTAGAGACATACCGGAGACGAAACATGGCGAATGCAAAAGGCAAAGTCACACAGATCATCGGGGCCGTCGTCGACGTCCAGTTCGATGACGCACTGCCTGAAATTCTGAACGCGCTGGAAACCACCAACAACGGCAAGCGCCTGGTGTTGGAAGTTGCTCAGCACCTGGGCGAAAACACCGTCCGCACCATTGCGATGGACGCGACCGAAGGTCTGGTCCGCGGCGAGGTTGTGACCGACACCGGCGCACCGATCTCGGTTCCGGTTGGCAACGCCACCCTGGGCCGCATCCTGAACGTGGTCGGCGAGCCGATCGACGAAAAAGGCCCGGTTGAAGCAACCGAGGCCCGCGCGATCCACCAGCCCGCGCCCGAGTTCGCGGAACAGTCGACCGAGTCGGAAATCCTTGTGACCGGCATCAAGGTTGTGGACCTGCTGGCCCCCTACGCCAAAGGCGGTAAGATCGGCCTGTTCGGCGGTGCCGGCGTTGGTAAAACCGTTCTGATCATGGAACTGATCAACAACATCGCAAAAGTGCACTCGGGCTTCTCGGTGTTCGCGGGCGTTGGTGAACGGACCCGTGAAGGCAACGACCTGTATCACGAAATGATCGAATCGAACGTCATCAAGCCAGACAACCTGTCGGAATCGCAGGTGGCCCTGGTCTACGGTCAGATGAACGAACCTCCGGGAGCGCGTGCGCGTGTTGCTCTGACCGGCCTGACACTGGCCGAGCAGTTCCGCGACCAGTCCGGTACCGACGTTCTGTTCTTCGTCGACAACATCTTCCGCTTTACGCAGGCGGGTTCCGAGGTTTCGGCTCTGCTGGGTCGTATTCCTTCGGCGGTGGGCTACCAGCCGACGCTGGCCACCGACATGGGCGCCCTGCAAGAACGCATCACCTCGACCAAGTCGGGCTCGATCACCTCGGTGCAGGCCATCTACGTTCCCGCGGACGACTTGACCGACCCCGCGCCGGCAACATCGTTTGCTCACTTGGACGCAACCACCGTTCTGAACCGTGCGATCTCGGAAAAGGGTATCTACCCGGCTGTTGACCCGCTCGACTCGTCCTCGCGTCTGCTGGACCCCGCGATTGTGGGTGAAGAGCACTACGCGGTTGCGACCGACGTTCAGCAGATCCTCCAGCGCTACAAGTCGCTTCAGGACATCATCGCCATCCTCGGCATGGACGAACTGTCGGAAGAAGACAAACTGACCGTGGCCCGTGCCCGTAAGATCGAACGCTTCATGTCGCAGCCGTTCGACGTTGCACAGGTTTTCACCGGCTCGCCGGGCGTTCAGGTTCCTCTGGACGTGACCATCGCGTCGTTCAAAGCTGTTGTCGCTGGCGAATACGATCACCTGCCCGAAGCGGCCTTCCTGATGGTTGGCGGCATCGACGAAGTGATCGCCAAAGCGGAAAAGATGGCCGCAGAAGCCGCCTAAGGAGTATCCCTGATGGCAAACACGATGCAATTCGACCTCGTCAGCCCCGAGCGGAGCCTTGCTTCGCTTGAGGCCACCGCGGTCCAGCTTCCCGGCGCGGATGGGGACATGACGGCGATGCCCGATCATGCCCCCACCATCACGACGCTGCGCCCCGGTCTGCTGAAGGTTGAGGCACCTGCAGGAGCCAGCGAATACCTGGTCACCGGCGGGTTTGCCCAGATCAACGGCGACGGCCTGTCGGTTCTGGCTGAAAAGGCTATCCCGGTTGCCGAAGTGACCCGGTCGCATCTGGACGACCTGATCGCGGAAGCCCGCGCTTCGCACGAGGCCGCAAAGTCTGGCGACGATCAGTCGATCGTAGACGATGCAGCCAAGCTGCTGGCCGACATGGAAGCGCTTGGGACGCATATGAGCCTGTAACGGCTTGTTGCAAATGGATCATTAGAAACGGCCCTGCGACAGTAGGGCCGTTTTTTTGTCGTGATTTCATCATGAAGCCGAATTAGATTTCGGGAATTGATAAAGAACAGACAATAAAATGAAGACGTTTCGAACCCATCCTATTGGTATCGACCAAGGCGAGACCGTGGTGTTTTCCGAATTTTCCAACGGCGGTGACATGTGGACCGGCAACGGTACGCGCGAGAGACGCTCGGCTGTGACGTTTCGCCAGCCGTTCCGATCTGCGCCGGTTGTTCAGATCGGTATATCCCTATGGGATGTGGACACAACCTCGGCGTTGCGGGCCGAAGTGAAGGCCGAAAACACTACGAACGAAGGATTTGACGCAGTGTTCCGCACTTGGTCAGACACGCGAATCGCACGGATTAGGGTGACGTGGACCGCGATCGGCGAGGTTGCGCATGAGGATGATTGGGACATCTCCTGATGCCCGTGTTCAAGGGTCAGTCAGTTGATGCTTCGATCATTCCGACGCGGGTCGCGTGACGGCCACCTTCGAACTCGGCACCAAGGAACGCGGCGACAATGTCCAGCGCTTGCCCTTCACCGACAACACGCGCGCCGATGGACAGCATGTTGGCGTCATTGTGCTGACGGATCATCCGGGCCGAGAATGCGTCAGAACACACGCCGCAGCGTATGCCGGGCACTTTGTTTGCCGCCATCATGATGCCCTGTCCGGTGCCACATAGAATAATGCCCAGCTGACAATCGCCGGATGCGACGGCCTCGGCTGCGGCTTTGCCGTGGATTGGATAGTGCGTGCTCTCGGGTGTCTTCGGCCCGATGTCCACGACCTCCCATCCGAGGTCAGCGACATGCTTGGCGACGGCCTGACGCAGATCGATGGCGGCATGGTCGCTGGAAAGAACAATACGTTTTGCGGCTGTCACGGGACGCTCCTGCCTGTTGGGTTGGTACGAAAAGGGTGGCCGCGCCACCCTTGTCAATCAGTCCATGTGGTACATGGATTCGTAGATCGGGGTCAGGGTCTTGTCCTCGAACAAGGACGATACCGAGGTGCCGTTCCAGATGTTCAGGATTGCCTGTGTAAAGATCGGCGCGGTCGGCACGATCCGGATATTCTTGGCTTTGGCGACCTCTTTGGTGGGTTGGATCGTGTCGGTCAGAACCAGAGACTTCATGACTGAGTTTGTCACACGTTCCACTGCAGGGCCGCTCATGACGCCGTGGGTGATGTAGGAATGGACTTCTTTCGCGCCGTTGTCCAGCAGCACCTGCGCCGCCTTGCAAAGGGTTCCGGCGGTATCGCACATGTCGTCCACGATTAGGCAGATCTTGTCTTTGACGTCGCCGATGACAGTCATTTCGGCCACTTCACCCGCCTTTTCGCGGCGTTTGTCGACGATCGACAGCGGCGCTTCGATCCGTTTGGCCAACTCGCGCGCGCGGGCCACGCCGCCCACATCGGGCGAGACCACCATGATCTCATCCATCTGGTCCTTGAACTGGTTTTTCACATCCAGCGCAAAGATCGGCGAGGCATAGAGGTTGTCCACCGGGATATCAAAGAACCCCTGAATCTGCGCGGCGTGCAGGTCCATGGTCAGAACCCGCTCGATCCCGGCGCCGGTCAGCATGTTGGCAACCAGTTTGGCCGAGATCGGCGTCCGCGCCTTGGTTCGACGGTCCTGACGGGCGTAGCCGAAATAGGGGATCACGGCAGTGATCCGCTGAGCGGAAGAACGGCGCAGGGCGTCGGCGATGATCAGCAGCTCCATCAGGTTGTCATTGGCTGGGTTTGAGGTGGGCTGGACGATGAACATATCCTCGCCGCGCACATTCTCGAACACTTCGACGAAAATCTCGCCGTCGTTAAAGCGTTCGACCCGTGCGTCAACCAATCCCTGGTCAACGCCGCGATACAGGCTCATGCGGCGGGCAATGGTCTGGGCAAGCGGAAGATTGGCGTTCCCAGCGATCAGCTTGGGTTCGTTGAGTGTCGGCATCGGCTGAGGTCCCCGGGCAGCAAAGGCTAATGTGACAGATTCGTGATGTTGACACCGCTTAGCATGGCCTTACCGTCTCGCAAAGATAACGCAGCGGAGAAAGTGAACATGGCCACCATTGACTACTATTTTGCGACAATTTCGCCCTTCACCTACTTGGCCGGAACCCGGCTTGAGGAGGTCGCGGCAAAGCACGGCGCTACGATCAACTACAAACCGCTGGATATCATGGCGCTGTTCGGACGCACCGGGGGAACTCCACCGAAGGACCGGCACATTTCGCGCATCGAATACCGGGCGCAGGAACTGCAGCGGCAAGCCAAGAATCTGGGGATGGAGTTCAACCTGAAACCTGCTCATTGGCCCACGAATATGGCACCGTCCTCTTACGCTGTGATAGCCGCCGCCAAGGACGGCTCGGGTGATGTCGGACAGCTGGTTCATTCCATTCTTCGCGCCTGCTGGGCCGAAGAAAAAGACGTCGCGCAGGACGAAGTGATCCGTGAATGCCTGTCTTCCGCAGGGTTCGATCCCTCTCTGGCCGATAGCGGCTTGCTGGTCGGGGCCGATACCTATGCCGCCAATCTTGAGGAGGCCGTAGACAAAGGCGCGTTCGGGGCGCCGTTCTATATCACCGAGGATGGTCAACGGTTCTGGGGACAGGATCGGCTAGAGGACCTGGACCGTCACCTGAGCGAGATGAAAGGGTGAAGGATCTGATGCCGTCGGTTCACGTCAGAACCTTGGGGCAGGGCGAGCGCAAAGTGCTGGCCCTGCATTGCACGATTGCTCACTCTGGGGCGTGGGCAGGGTTGGTGGGCGTGTTGGGGGATGACGCGACATTTATCGCGCCCGATATGCCCTCACACGGTAAGAGCCCCGATTGGAACGAACAGGGCGATCTGTTCGATTTGTTGACCGAACTGACTGTTGAGCAATTGACAGAGCCGATGGATGTCATCGGTCATTCCTTTGGCGCGATGATCGCGCTGCGCCTGGCGATGGAACACCCAGATCTGGTCCGCAGTGCGGTTCTGATCGAGCCGGTATTCTTTGCCGTTGCCAAGCAGGACGCACCTGATTTGCTGGCGCAGCATGACCAAGAGGCGCAACCTTATGCAAAGGCTTTAGCTGACGGTGATATGGAACTGGCCGCGCGCCTTTTCAACAGGATGTGGAGCACTGATGACAGTCCTCGCTGGCCGGACCTACCCGAACGGACCCGTGCCGCAATGACCCGCGGTGTGCATCTTGTTCCTGCGGTTAAAGATGATTTGTTCGAGGATAAAAAGGGCTTGCTGGCCCCCGATATGATGAGCCGCGCAAATATGCCCATTCTGTTGGTCAACGGGTCACGTACACATCCCGCGATGCCCGCGATCTGTGAAGGGCTGCAACAACGCCTGCCCAATGCCTCGGGCTGTGTCATTGAAGGGGCAGGGCACATGGCCCCGATCACGCATGCTCGAGACATGGCGCGCGTGATACGGGATTTCTGGGATGGGCAGCCTTAGGAAGTGCTGACCTTACAGTAGTGCGATAAACTGGTCGATCTGTTCAGGGCTGATCGACCAGTCGCAGACCAGACGACAAGCAAGCGGCTCTGCGTCATCGGCCCCGTCCAGCTCTCCGCCCCACAGATGATAGACTGCACCCGCGTCGTGCAATTGCTTGTGCCGCGCGCGCGAGAATTCGGCGAAGATCATGTTTGCCTGCGGTTGATGCAGGAAAGAGGCCCCCTTGGCCCGCAGCCCGTCAGCCAGACGTGCGCAATTGTCATTGGCCTGACGCGCCATCTGCAACCACAGATCATCCTGCAGATAGGCGGCCATCTGAGCCGACAAGTACCGGTGTTTCGAAAACAGATGCGCGCCACGTTTCCGGCGCAGCTCGAATTCCCAGGCTTTGGTCTCGTCGAAAAAGACGACCGCCTCGACCCCCATCAGTCCGTTCTTTGTGCCGCCAAAGCTGACCGCATCAACACCCGATTTCCATGTCATCTCGGCCGGAGAACAGTTCAGCGCGACCAACGCATTGGTGAACCGCGCACCGTCCAGATGCACTGGCAGGCCGTATTCCTTGGCAACACCGCACAGCGCCTGCAACTCTTCCAGCGAATAAACCGAACCTCGCTCGGTCACCTGCGTGATCGAGACTGGCCCGCGTTGCGGCCCATGCACACCGCGAGTTTCTTCGGCCAGAATGGTGCTGCGCAATGCGTCTGCCGTCATCTTGTCACCACCGGGCACCAGCGTCAGCTTGGCGCCGCTGTAGAATTCCGGGGCGTTGCACTCGTCCTCGTGAATATGCGCAACGGGGGAACAAAACACCGTGTCCCACGGGTTCGCCAGCGTCGACAAAGCCAGCGAATTTGCCGCCGTGCCTGTGGCCACCAGATAGACAGCTGCCCCCGGCGCTTCAAAGATACCACGGATACGGTCGCGCACCTCGTTCATCAGCGTGTCGGCCCCGTAGGCCATCTGATAGCCCTCATTCGCGGCGCTCAACGCGGCCATCACTTGCGGGTGAACCGGCCCGGAATTGTCAGAGGCGAAATACATCAGTTGGGCTCCTCGATGATATAGTCTTCCCACTCTTCCATGGGGGTTTCGAACTCGGACACCGTGCGGCCCTGAACCGAGACTCCGGCGGCATGTACGCTGTCTGGCGTACCAGATATCAAAGGGTGCCAGTCGTAAAGGGGCTTGCCTTCCCACAGCAGCCGATAGGCGCAGGTCTGGGGCAGCCAATAGGCGTGTTCGTCGATATTATCGGGCGTCATCACGATGCATTCCGGCACGAATTGGTGGCGGATGTCGTATTGGGTGCAGCGGCAGGTCTCATCGTCCAGCAAACGGCAGGCAACGCAGGTCAGGGCAACCTCGCCAGTGTCTTCGTCTTCCAGCTTGTTCAGACAGCACTTGCCGCAGCCGTCGCACAGCGCCTCCCACTCACGCTGGTTCATCTTGGTCAGCGGTTTGCGTTCCCAAAACCGGGCGGACAGGCCGTTGCGGTCAATCGGGTTGGAGGTCATAGCGCCGCCAGTAGCGCACGGGCCTTGTCGCAATCGGCATCCATCTGGATGATCAGCCCGTCCAAACCGTCAAAGGTCATCTCTGGGCGCAGGTATTCGACCAGACCGACCGAGAGCGTCGCGCCATAAAGATCGCCCGAGAAATCAAACAGGAACGTCTCGATATTGGGCACTTCGCCGTTGAACATCGGCCGCGTGCCAGCTGAGGCCGCACCGTGATAGCTGCCCTGATGCGGGCCATCCAGCACATCGACCAGAACTGCATAGACACCGAATTTGGGGGGGTGCAGCCCCTCGATCGACATGTTGGCGGTGGGATAACCCAGCTCGCGTCCGCGCTGTTCGCCGCCGATCACCTCGCCCTCGATCCGGTGCCAGTGGCCCAGCATTGCGGCGGCATCCCGCGGGCGGCCTTCGGACAGTGCAGTACGGATCGCGGTTGAGGACACGACGTTTTCCGACCGCTCCATCAACGGTGCGATGGTCACGCCAAAGCCCATCTGGGCCCCGAACCGAACCAGATCATCGGCGGTGCCGCTGCGGCCCTTGCCGAAACAGAAATCGGCCCCGACCACCACATGCGACAGCCCCAGCCCGTCGCAGATTACATTGCGTGCGAATTCTTCGGGCGTCAGCCCGGCCAGCGCCGCGTTAAAGGGTAATTCATAGAGCTTCTGAACTCCCAGCTTCTGCAAACGGTGCGCACGGGCATTGCCGCGCATCAGGCGAAAAGGGGGGCTGTCGGGTGCAAAATATTCCCGCGGATGTGGCTCGAAAGTCATCACACCCAGTGGCGCATCCGGCGCGGCGTTGCGCGCCAGCTCGATCACTGAACGGTGGCCGATATGAACGCCATCAAAGTTGCCGATGGCCACACTGGCACCACGGTCCTGAGGCTCGACAAACTGGAAATCCCGAATAATGCGCATAGCGCCTGCCTAGCGGGACTGCGAGGCAGGTTCAAGGGTTTGAGACGTCAGTCGAACTTGCGCGATGGTGCCAGCACCATGGCCTCGCCCATCAACACCTTTTTGCCGTCCACCGCACAGTGGCAATCCAGCTTGACCCGTCGCTTGGCAAAGTCGATGTCGATCACCTTGACCTCGGCGTAGACCATGTCACCGGGGCGAACGGGGGCCAGGAATTTCAGCGACTGCCCCATATAAACTGTGCCGTGGCCCGGCAGTTGTTCCCCGATCACGGCCGAGATCAGGCCGGCCGTCAACATCCCGTGGGCAATGCGCCCCTCAAAGATCGTGTCGCGGGCATAGTCGTCATCTAGATGCACGGGATTACGGTCGGTCGAGACCTGCGCGAACATTTCGATATCCTCGTCCGTCACCACTTTGCGCAGGTGGCGGGTCATGCCCATTTCGATGTCTTCAATACAGATCGTGCCGCGCGGAAGATTGTCCAACATGTCACCCTCACTGGATTTAAGCGGGCAACAAAAAAACCAAAGTCACCCAAGTTGGGTAACTTTATTACTTCGCAACTGCAGAAAATCAAGTCTTTTCTGACTAACGTAGCCGTCCGATCGTATAGGTGGGGTTGATGTTTTCCCTTGCGATATAATCGGTTAAGGACTCGTGGTGCGGGTGGTGCGACGTTTTGGTTTCCGCCGCAGCCAGTCCGCCTGAAATGAACAGAGAATCAATCCCCTCACCCATGCCCCCCAGAATGTCGGTATGTGGGCCGTCGCCGATGACCAGAATATCCCCATCCGGGATATCGTGACCCAGCTCCTGCAGACGCCGGCGCGCCAGATCATAGATCGGCGGATGCGGCTTGCCGAAGTAAAGGCTCTCGCCCCCCATCTCGGTATAGAGCTTGGCCAAAGCGCCCGCACACCATTCCCGAACCTCGCCCCGGTCGACCACGATATCTGGATTGGCGCAGAGAAGTTTCATGCCCTTCTGCTTGGCATAAAGGAAATCCGCGCGGTTGACGTCAGGGTCGGCCATTGGATCGAATGGTCCACAGCAGATAATCCCTTCGGCCTGATCCAGTGGCACACGCTCGATTTGAATTGGGTGGTGCAAAATCTTCAGTGGCTCGAAAAAGCCAGCATCGCGCGCCCATTCTCCCATGAAGTAAACTTTTTCGCCTACTGCGCCTCGAAACATAGCTGAGCGCGCCGAGTCTCCGCTTGTGGCGATCGTATCATATGCATCGTTGGGAACGTTGAATTGTTCCAGTTGCTCGGCCACCCCCGCGCGGGGCTTGGGCGAGTTGGTGACCAGAACAACAATGCCCCCTTTGGCGCGATAACCTTGAAGCGCTGCCACGGCTTCGGGATAGGCGGTTATGCCGTTATGCACACAGCCCCAGAGGTCGACAAACAGCGCTTTGTAGCGATCGGAGATTTCATCAAGTTTGTGAATAATCTGAGTCATTGAGCTGCCCCCGGGGGTCTGGAGTCGAAGTTGTGCCAGCTATGTCAAAGCTTCGGTCTTTTGACCATCCCAGCTGCAAATTTTCTGAATGAATAGCCGTATGCGATCAGTTGTCTTCACTGATTTCCTCGACGTCTGGTGCCTGTTGAACGTTTTCAGTGCCTAGAATGACCTGGGCGCCGATCCTGTTCTGAAAGCGAACGACAACCAGATAACCCGGCCCCAACTCGTTGCGCAGCACGTCGACTAGGGGGTTCTCGCGCAGGCTTTCCGGCAGGAGGCCTGCGATTGAAGACACCTTGAACGCGGCTTCAATTGGCAGGTCAACGATCAGCCAGATATCGGCTTGCTTGCGTTGAGCGTTGACGTCGACGCGAATAATCTCGACCGAGACTGGGTCAGCCCAATCGCGAATTGTCTGCGCCAATTGCGCTTCGGTCCGGGTTTCCAGATAGCGGTTATATGTCGACTTGCCCAATTGAATGACAACGAAGGTCAAGAACGCCAAGGTCACAACGACGCTGGCAGTAAAGTTCAGCTTGCGACGCCCCTTGCTGAAAACCACCGAACGAGCAGCGTACACGATGTAGACCGCGCAAGCCGATAGGATGATCGCCCCAAGGTTTGTTGCGAACAGCAAGCCGGCCTCATAAGCTTCAGCCGCTTCTTCAAAATACATCAATACCCCCGAGGCGGATAATGGGGGCACCAAAGACACGCCGATCGCAGCACCTGGCAGCAGGCTAACTTCTGATCGATTTATCTGCACATACGCTCCGGCGACGCCAGCCGCCAAGGCAACGATCAGATCTTCAGTTCCGGGATCGGTACGCGCCAGAACCTGATCTGGGATCAGAATTCCGCGGGGAACATCGGCGATATAGACAAGAAACCAGGCCAGAAAGACGCAGATAACTGCCGCCCCGCTTACAATCAGGGCAAGCTTAAACGCACGTCCCAGCCACCCCATGACCATCGAGGCAGCTATCCCCAGTATCGGTGTCATCAACGGTGCGACCAACATGGCGGCAATCACCACTGCGCCTGAATCGCGAAGCATCCCCATGGTCGCGATCACCACCGACAATGTCAAAAGCATCGCAAATCTGCGCCAGTAGGCCGCTCGGTCATGCCCTTCGAACCGAAGGATGTCCCTGGTGGTGCTGAATTTTCGTTTACTCATTCCTGCGACCAAGACCCAAGCAAGACTATCCGCACCAGACTATCAACGGATACGCTCTATGCAAAATCTTGTGTCTTAACGAAAAAAAGGCGCCCCGATACAGGCGCCTTTTGTTTGTGGTGCTACGAAGATCACACTTTGAGGTTGGGGATGATCTGCTTTTTCCGGCTCATGATTCCAGGCAGAACCACGGCGTCGCCGTTTACTGACGCACCAAAGCTCTTCTCGGCCACGTCTTTCACAAGGTCATTGGGCACAAGCAGGGTGGCTTCTTCGTTGAGGATGTCGACGACAAACAGCAATACCTGATCAACGCCGTCTTCCTTGGCTACGTCCACCATTGACGCGGCTAGGCTGGCTTTGCGGTCCAGAACGACGCCCGGAGCGGTGGTTTCTAGGACCGAGACGCGGAACTTGGTGCCGTCGACTTCGTATTCCTTGCTGTCCATGCGGATTAGTTCGGCGTCCGAGAACGAGGATACGTCCGATTTTGCCGCGAACATGTCAGCGGCATAGGCCGAGACATCCAGACCCAGCTCAGCCGCCAGTTTCTCGGCCACTGCGCGGTCATGCGCGGTGGTGGTAGGCGAGCGGAACTCCAGCGTGTCCGACAGGATGCAGGTCAACGCTGCGCCTTTGACGGCGTCGGGCATTTTGGCCGCGTCGTCGCCCATCAAGTCAACCATGATGGTCGCGGTGCAGGCCAGCGGGCGCACGGTGATGTCGATGGGGCCTTTGGTTTCCAGACCGCCAACCAGTTTGTGGTGGTCGATGATGGCGCGAATGTCGGCGCTGTTGACGCTGGCAGGCAGTTCGGCGGGGTTGTTGGTATCAACGATAACAACTGGCGCGTCCGCGTCTACGTCTGCGATGATGCGCGGCTTGGGCAGGTCCCAGCGCTGCAGCATAAAGGCGGCCTCGGTGTTGGGTTCACCCAGCAGCACGGGTTCGGCCTGTTCACCTTTGACTTCGTTCAGATACCACGACCAAAGGATTGGGGAGCCGGTGGAATCGGTGTCGGGGGATTTGTGTCCAAATACGAGGGTTGTCATGTCTGCGTCCTGAGGAAGGTAAATTTGCGCGCCTTATAGGGTGGTCCGACGCGCTTGTCACCCGCCCCTGCGTAAACTGCGACGAAGGGTAAATTTTGCCTTAGAACGGCGCGCGTTCCAAGGTGTAGCCAGCTTGTTGCAATTGGTTCAGAAGGCCGAATTCGTCAGCAAGATGCCCCGCGCCAACGGCGATGACTGCTGTTTGGTCCTGAATATTCAGAATATGCTGCATCCAGTTGTTGTTGCGCCCGACGAGCAGCTGATCTTCAAAGCTGCCCCATTCCTGGTCAAAGACATCTTGTGACAGGCCCGAAGTCTCGAGCCCCTGTAGGCGAGCAAAGTGAAGAATCTCGCCGTGTTTTTCCTCGATATAGGCGTTGACCATCGTGGCAAGCTGATCTTCGCTGCTTTCAAAGGCGCTGGCCATTCGCACCAGGGACTGAACCTGCTTTTCCAGCGGATGTTCATTGAACATCGCCATCAGGTCTTCGATTTCTTCCAGTGAGTACTGAGGTTTCCCGAGTTCAATGGCCAGATCAGTCAGGCGTGCATCCATGCCATAGCTGGCATCTTCGTCCTGGGTCATACATGGCGGGACACCCAACATCATGCTCAGGAACCATGGGCGCATTTTGGCGGCCATCCAGCCGGGGATGCCTCGATCGGCCAATCCGGTGGACAGGGCGGCCCAGTCTTCTTCAGACATCAGGTCAATCAGAGTTGGGCCCGAAGTTATCAGAACAGGGCTGAGGTCTTGGGCAAGCTGTTGCTCGAATCCGTCCATCTTGTCCTTGGTAACTTCGAAATAGAACGCGTCCGCGTCGGACAGGGCAGGGGCCAGACGTTCCATAACGGCATCCATGCGTGGATCATTCGTGTGCAGTGTTCCGATCATGTGCAGCACCGTATCGCCTTTGGTCGCGATCCAGTGGTTGCCTTCAGAAAACGGGGTGCCGCTTACCGCCTGATCAAGCTGCGCCCGCATGTCCGCAGAAAGATCCGGCCGAAGGTCTCGCCCTTCGCAGGCCGCATAGGCTGCCAAAGGAAAAAACGAAAAAGCAACAAAGAAAAAGAAACGCATCAGGATCATCCCGTATTAACTCGGTACGTATATGTGGCGCGACCTTGCCTTGGCCAAGTGTTGGGTTCAAGCAAGTTGACCAATTGGCGGCGTTTTCTGTGTCTGGCATTCCACAATAAATCACTTAGCATGGCGTCATGGACCGTGAGCAGGATCTCTATCCCCCCATAAAAGCGCTGTTGGAGCGTCAGGGTTATACCGTCAAGGGTGAAGTGGGCGCGGCCGATATCGTGGCTGTGCGCGCAGGTGATGAGCCTGTTATTGTCGAGCTGAAACTGCGGTTTACTCTGGCCTTGTTTCATCAGGCGGTGGCGCGTTTAAAAGTTACGGATCAGGTCTATCTGGGCGTGTGCAAGCCTACCGGGCGCAGTGCGCGTCGGGCACTGAAGGATAATCTGGCCATGTGTCGACGTTTGGGGCTGGGCTTGATCACCGTTCGCGCGGATGGGGCAGTCGAGGTGCAATGTGATCCGGGTCCTTATGCCCCGCGCAGGAACAAAGCCAAAGCGGCGCGACTGCTGCGCGAGTTTGATCGGTTGGAGGGTGACCCAAATGCGGGCGGGGCTACGCGGCATGGGATTGTCACTGCCTATCGTCAGGATGCGCTGAAATGTGCCGCTCATCTGGTGGAATGCGGAGCTACCAAAGGAGCTGAGGTTGCCAAGGCAACCGGTGTGACCACCGCCACCCGCCTAATGCGAGAGAACCATTACGGCTGGTTTGAAAAGGTCGACAAGGGTGTTTACGCCCTGACCGATGCCGGACAAGAGGGTCTGAAACACTGGGCTTACAGTTGGGAGCAGCCCGAATAGCGACTGCTTTTCAAAAAATCCTTCACGGCTTGTTGACTCGGGGAATTGCACCCCCTAGCTATGCGTCGTTATCACTCGACAAGCATGAGTGCTAACGCCCCGCCAATCGGCGAGGGGAGGATTAACAACTTTGAGCCCAAGGAGCTGCAAAGATGGCATTGAAACCGCTTCATGACCGCGTGCTGGTTCGCCGTACCGAAAGCGAAGAAAAAACCGCAGGCGGCCTGATCATTCCTGACAGTGCAAAAGAAAAGCCCAGCGAAGGCGAAGTCGTCGCAACCGGCGAAGGCGCACGCAAGGACAGCGGCGAGCTGATCGCAATGGCTGTGAAAGCTGGCGACAAGATCCTGTTCGGCAAATGGTCGGGCACCGAGGTTCAGGTCGACGGCGAAGAGCTGCTGATGATGAAAGAAAGCGACATCATGGGGATCATCGAGTAAGGCCCTCGCGCTTCACTCTGATCTTCATCTACAACTAATTTCTCAAGGAGAAACGACATGGCTGCAAAGGACGTCAAGTTCGACACCGATGCCCGTAACCGGATGCTGGCAGGCGTAAACATCCTGGCCGACGCGGTTAAAGTGACCCTGGGCCCCAAAGGCCGCAACGTGGTTCTGGATAAATCCTTCGGCGCACCGCGCATCACCAAAGACGGTGTTTCGGTTGCCAAGGAAATCGAACTGGAAGACAAGTTCGAAAACATGGGCGCGCAGATGGTGAAAGAAGTCGCCAGCCGCACCAATGACGAAGCCGGTGACGGCACCACCACCGCAACCGTTCTGGCCCAAGCCATCGTGCGCGAAGGTCTCAAGCAGGTTGCTGCTGGCCTGAACCCGATGGACCTGAAGCGCGGCATCGACCTGGCGACCGCCAAGGTTGTTGAAGGCATCAAAGACGCCTCGCGCGAAGTCAAAGACTCGGCAGAAGTTGCTCAGGTTGGCACCATCTCGGCCAACGGCGAAGCCGAAATCGGCCAGCAGATCGCAGACGCGATGCAGAAGGTTGGCAACGAAGGCGTTATCACCGTAGAAGAAAACAAAGGTCTGGAAACCGAGACCGATGTTGTCGAGGGTATGCAGTTCGACCGTGGCTACCTGTCGCCTTACTTCGTCACCAACGCAGACAAGATGATCGCAGAACTCGACGACTGCATGATCCTGCTGCACGAAAAGAAACTGTCCTCGCTGCAGCCGATGGTTCCGCTGCTGGAGCAGGTGATCCAATCGCAGAAGCCGCTGCTGATCATTGCCGAAGACGTTGAAGGCGAAGCGCTGGCAACTCTGGTTGTCAACAAACTGCGCGGCGGCCTGAAAATTGCTGCTGTCAAAGCACCGGGCTTCGGCGATCGTCGCAAAGCCATGCTGCAGGACATCGCAATCCTGACCGGCGGTCAGGTCATCAGCGAAGATCTGGGCATGAAGCTCGAGTCCGTCACCATGGACATGCTGGGCACCGCCAAGAAAATCGAAATCACCAAAGACGAAACCACCATCGTCGACGGTGCAGGCGAAAAAGCCGAGATCGAAGCACGTGTTGCTCAGATCCGCACTCAGATCGAAGAAACTTCGTCGGACTACGACCGTGAGAAGCTGCAAGAGCGCGTTGCCAAACTGGCAGGCGGTGTTGCTGTTATCCGTGTCGGCGGCATGACCGAAGTTGAAGTGAAAGAACGTAAGGACCGTGTGGACGATGCGCTGAACGCGACCCGCGCTGCTGTGCAGGAAGGCGTTGTCGTCGGCGGTGGTGTTGCTCTGGTTCAGGCCGGCAAAGCACTGGAAACTCTGGAAGGTGCAAACGCTGACCAGAACGCAGGCATCAACATCGTTCGCAAAGCAATCGAAGCGCCGCTGCGCCAGATCGCTGAGAACGCAGGTGTTGACGGTGCGGTCGTTGCGGGCAAAGTCCGTGAATCCGGCGATGTATCGTTCGGCTTCAACGCGCAGACCGAAGAATATGGCGACATGTTCTCGTTCGGCGTGATTGACCCGGCCAAAGTTGTCCGTACTGCACTGGAAGATGCAGCATCGGTTGCTGGCCTGCTGGTCACTACCGAAGCAATGGTTGCCGACAAGCCCCAGAAAGACGCACCCGCTGCAGGCGGCATGCCCGACATGGGCGGCATGGGCGGCATGATGTAAGCACGTCGAATTCGCCTCGGCGAATTTTGACGAGCCCGAAAGGCGCCTGGCTAATAGGCCAAGCTGCCGGAAGGGAAGCCGCAGGGCTTAGGAATGGGGTCGCCTTTGGGCGGCCCCGTTTCGTTTCAATCCTCGCGCCAGATTGTGAATGTGCAAACGGCCCTAAACCCATTATGCGGTTGTTATGAAACTGTTCCTGTTGACGGCCCTAACCATGGTTGCCTTTGCGGCCAACTCGATTCTCAACCGGCTTGCCATCGACAGCGGGGCAAGCGATCCGGCCGGATTTGCCACTGTGCGCGTACTGGCCGGGGCGTTGGTTCTGGCCGCGCTTGTTTCCCTCAAAGGGGGACGTCTGCCGCTTCGGAATATGCGGCGGATCGCAGGGGCAGGATCATTGTCATTATATATGATCGGGTTTTCGATTGCCTATCTGACGCTGGATGCGGGGTTGGGCGCGTTGATCCTTTTTGGTGTCGTGCAGATCACGATGTTTGCCGTGACCTCTGTTACCGGGGCCCTGCCTACCGTGCGCCAGATCGCTGGCGCGGTGATCGCGCTGGCAGGATTGGCCTGGGTGCTTTGGCCCACAGATCAGGTGCAGGTCAGCCCGGTTGGCGCGACGCTGATGACAGCCGCCGGGATCGGGTGGGCGATCTATTCGCTGGTCGGTCGGTCCGAGCCGGATGCTCTGGCCGGGACTGCGGCGAATTTCGTGGTCGCTCTGCCGGTGACGGCGTTGGCCTTGCTGAACGTTGGGGGCGATTGGCAGATGACTGGCTCGGGATATGTGCTGGCGGCTGTGTCGGGCGGTGTCACCTCGGGGATGGGCTATGCGCTGTGGTACCGCGTATTGCCGCAACTGGCCCCGACCACGGCGGCGGTGGTGCAGTTGAGCGTGCCGATCATTGCCATTTTGGGCGGTGCGGTTCTGTTGGGTGAGGTCGCCAGCTTGCGCCTGATCTTTGGTGCGGCACTTGTGCTGGGCGGTATCGCGCTGGCTGTTCTGCGCCTGAAACCGCGCTAGGGGTTTCATCACTCGCGCTTAGGGCTTATCTGGCCGCTATGAGAGTTCTGCTGACCTTAATTCTGTTCCTTCTGCCAGTTGCGACCCAAGCGAAATGCGTAGTGCTTTTGCACGGGCTTGCGCGGACCGAGGCGTCTTTTACCGTAATGGATCAGCTGTTCAAGGCGCATGGTTATACGGTTGTGCGACCGGGCTACCCCTCGACCGACTTGCCAATCCCGGACCTTGCGAATCAGACCCTGCCGGATGCGTTCGCGGCTTGTGGCGAGGATACGGTCAACGTGGTGGCTCATTCGATGGGCGGCATCCTGCTGCGCTATTGGCTGCAGGACAACATGCCCGAAAATCTGGGCCGCGTGGTCATGCTGGGCCCGCCCAACCAGGGCAGCCAATTGGTGGACGAACTTAGCGCCTATGAGGTGTTCGGCATGTTGAACGGCCCCGCCGGCCTTGCGCTGGGCACCGGCCCCGAGGGCCTTCCGCGCATGTTGCCGCCGGTGGATTTTGAATTGGGCGTGATTGCGGGCAAAGACACACTGAACCCACTGTTTTCCTCGATGATTGATGGGCCGGATGACGGTAAGGTTTCGGTCGAAAGCACCAAGGTCGCGGGCATGAAGGACCATATCGTCCTGCCAGTGACCCACACTTTTATGATGAACAACCCGCGCGTCATGGCACAGGCGCTGCACTTCATCGAATTCGGCCAGTTTGACCCTCAGATCACGTGGCTGGACGGGGTGCAGGATATCATCGACGAGATCTGCATCGGGCAGGATTGCTCCGAACCCGAGTCGGAGCGTTCCGAATGAGCACATTGAACCTGACCCTGACCGGCGCAGAGGTTCTGCTGCCGGAGAATGGCCTGATTCCGACCGACCTGTTCTTGGCGGACGGTGTGATACAGGCGGATGCCACCGGGCGCCCTATTGATCTGTCCGGCTATCTGGTGCTGCCGGGCATCATCGACCTGCACGGCGACGGGTTCGAACGCCACATCGCCCCGCGCCGGGGTGCGATGAAACAGATGGACGAAGGGCTCCTCTCGGTCGAGGCCGAACTGGCCGCCAACGGCATCACCACCGCCGTTCTGGCGCAGTTCTACAGTTGGGAGGGCGGCGTGCGCGGCCCAGCATTCGCGGGTCAGGTGTTTGATGCAATTGCCGCGGTTAAAGGCCGTGTGGTGACCGACCTGGTTCCCCAACTTCGGTTCGAGACGCATATGCTGTACGACTACGCCGGTCTGCCCGAAAAGATCGCCGCTTGGCAGGTGCCCTATGTGGTGTTCAATGACCACCTGCCGCATGACCGTCTGGCCGAGGGGCGCAAGCCACCGCGCCTGACCGGACAGGCGCTGAAAGCCGGGCGCAACCCTGACAAACACTTCGAGATGCTGCTGTCCATGCATGCCCGTAGCGCCGAGGTGCCCCCGGCGCTTGACGACCTGTGCGCGGTGCTGACGGGGCAGGGCGTACGCATGGGCAGCCATGATGACGCCACATCCCAAACCCGCGCCGATTGGCGCGCGCGTGGGGCACACATTTCTGAATTCCCCGAAACGCTCGAGGCCGCCGAGGCCGCACACTCCACAGGCGGCCATATCGTTCTGGGCTCGCCCAACGTGGTGCGCGGCGGATCGCATAAGGGCAATGTCAGCGCGCTGGACCTGATCACGATGGGGCTGTGCGACGCGCTGGCCTCGGACTATCACTACCCAAGCCCGCGCCGCGCCGCGCTGATGTTAGCCAAATCCGGCTTGATGGATTTGGCCGGGGCATGGGCGCTGGTCTCTACAGGCCCCGCGCGTGTGCTGGGCCTAACCGACCGGGGCACGTTGGCCCCAGGAAAGCGCGCCGACCTGACCATTCTGGACAAATCCACCCATCGGGTCGCCGCCACAATGGCCGGGGGCCGGATCAGCTATATGACCGGGGATATCGCGGCCCGGTTCTTCAACTGATCCGCGCTTCATCTGGCTAAAAATACCTCCGCCGGAGGCATCGCGCGTCCGCGCGATTTCTCAGCGCACGATACGGTTGAAGTGCCCCATCTTACGACCAGCCTTAACCTCGGCCTTGCCATAAAGATGCAGTGCCACGTCTCGTTCCTGCGCCAGCTCAGGCACACGGGTCATGTCGTCACCGATCAGGTTCTCCATCACCACATCCGAATGCCGCTGACCGTCGCCCAAAGGCCACCCGGCCACCGCGCGGATATGCTGCTCGAACTGATCCACCGCGCAGCCATTCTGCGTCCAGTGGCCCGAATTATGCACGCGCGGCGCGATCTCATTCACAATCAGGACCTGCGGCGTCACGAACAGCTCAACCCCCATCACGCCCACATAGTCCAGTGCGTTCAGGATATTGGCTGCCAACAGCACCGCATCCGTGCGTTGCGCCGGGCGCAGGCGAGCGGGCACCGTCGTCGTGTGCAGGATGCCATCGCGATGCACATTCTCGCCGGGGTCAAAGCAGGCGACCTGCCCATCCAACCCGCGCGCCGCGATGATCGAGACTTCGTGGCTGAACTCCACAAACCCTTCCAGGATCGCAGGGGCGCCCGCCATATCGGCCAAGGCGGTCTCGGCATCCCCGGGTGCGCGCAGCCGGGCTTGCCCTTTGCCATCATACCCAAAGCGGCGGGTTTTCAGGATTGCAGGCGTGTCGATCTGATCAATCGCGGCCTTCAGGCTGTCGAGATCGGTGATATCTGCGAAAGGCGCGGTTTGCAGGCCCAGCCCTTGCAGAAAATTCTTCTCGGTCAGGCGGTCCTGACTGACCCGCAGCGCCTCACGCCCCGGACGGATCGGGCGATGCGCCTCAAGCAGGTCCAGCGCTTCGGTCGGAATGTTTTCAAACTCATAGGTGATGACATCGACGGACTCGGCGAAGGCGCGCAGGGCGTCGACATCGTCATAGGCTGCCGTGGTCACCCGGTCGGCCACCTGACCGGCGGGCGGGTTGGCACCGGGTTCAAAGATATGGGTCACAAACCCCAGTCGAGCCGCCGCGACGGACAGCATCCGCCCCAGCTGTCCACCACCGAGGATGCCAATCGTGTTGCCGGGTGCAAGCATGTCGGTCATTGTTCAGGTCTCCAACCGTTTGCCGATTGCCGTCAGGGCGTCGCGTAGCGCCTTGTGGGCCTTGTCCGTTTGCAATGCCTGCGTCATCTGCAAGCTCAGAGTTCCGTCTGTTGCCAGCGCATCGCGTTCTGCAGCAAGCCGACCCGCCCGATCCTTTTCCGTGGACGCAAGAAATCCTGCTATCAACTGGGTCGTATAGAACTCGGCTCCGTCAGCGTCACCAGTCTGTTCGGCTAGCCATTTCGAGCCGGTTGCCAACAAGTCCAGAACACCGGGAACCATCGCGCAGATCGCAAAATGGGCATTTAGCGAGGCTTCATTTGCGACTTTAACAACCGGGTTCTCGGGTGAGACCAGATTGGCCAACAACTGATCATTTCCAAAAGCTGCCATGGGGCAGCCGCCGTTTTCCAAAAAGCCCAGAGGGATTGTTTGCACGAAATCCTCCGCCGGAGTGCAAAGCGATCTGAGGTCCGCTTCGGACACCGACGCCATAACCGATACGATCCGATGATCGGGGCGAAAGCTCAGAGGTTCGAGCACATCAAGCGCGGCTTGAGGCCGAAGGCACAGAAACACGACGTCGGATTGGTCGATCACTGATTGCGGGTCGCCGACGGTTGCGTTGATGTCGACCTTCAGCGCTGCCGACACGGTGGCGTTACGCTCGGTCACATAAATCTCATGCCCCTTGCGTGCCAGCAACCGTGCAATCGGCGCTGCTATATGGCCAGTTCCAATGAACCCGACGCGGCTCATCCTTGCGGTTCTTCCGGGATCGAGGCTGACAGGGCATCGCGCCACGCGTCCAGACGGCCCGCCAAAGCGTCATCCTGCAGTGCCAGAATACCGGCTGCCATCAGGCCCGCATTGGCCCCACCGGCGGCGCCAATCGCCATGGTTGCCACCGGAAACCCTTTGGGCATCTGGACGATGGAATAAAGCGAATCGACCCCCGACAGCGCCCGCGTCTGCACCGGAACACCGATCACGGGCACGCGGGTTTTCGAGGCCATCATGCCAGGCAGATGTGCTGCCCCTCCGGCACCGGCGATGATCACATGCAGACCACGCGATACGGCGGTCTTGCCATAGTCCCACAACCGGTCAGGGGTGCGGTGGGCGGACACGATGCGCTTTTCATAGGCTATGCCCAATTCGTCCAGAATATTGGCGGCTTCTTTCATCGTGGGCCAGTCCGACTGGCTGCCCATGATGATCCCCACTTTCACGTCGCTCATCCGCTTATGTCCCTGCCTTCTGAGAGAGCGCGCACTATAGCCAAATCCGCATTCGAGGCAATGTGTCAGGCGATGATATCGGGGGTCAGGCGGTCTTCGATCAGACGGATGATGTCTTTCAGCCGCAATTTCTGCTTTTTCAAACGCTTGATGGTCAGTTGGTCGGCCGTACCGGTGCCTTGAAGTGCCTCAATCGCTTCGTCCAGATCACGGTGCTGACGGCGAAAAACCTCCAGCTCGACCCGCAGAACGTCATCAGTTTTCATCGAAAGATCGGTGGGGGCGTTCATGGTCGACTCAGTGGTTATTGTGGTGCTTGTCACACAAGATAGTGTGTCAGGGTTTATCCTGCCAGACCTTGTGGACATCTGGCTACATTCCCATATTCTATTCTACGCGGTTGCCAGAACGGGGCCGCACCACACGTCGCTTTGACAATAAAGGACGAAATACGTGTCTAAACTTACCTTGGGCTCATACCCGCATCTTTTGGGGTTCGAGCAACTGGAACGCCTTTTGGAACGGTCTGCAAAGGCCGGAAATGAAGGATATCCGCCCTACAATATCGAACAGACCTCGGACTTTTCCTATCGGATCACGCTGGCCGTGGCCGGGTTTGCCGAGCAGGATCTGTCGATCACCATCGAGGATCGCCAACTGGTGATCCGGGGCCGTCAACGCGACGACAGCGAGGGGCGCATATTCCTGCATCGCGGCATCGCGGCGCGTCAATTCCAGCGCATGTTCGTGCTGGCCGACGGAGTCGAGGTGGGCGAGGCGATCATGGAAAATGGTCTGCTGCATGTGGATCTGACCCGCGCCGTGCCCGAAACCGTGGTGCAAACGATCAACATAAGAAAGGGGTAAGAGCAATGAATACACCGATTGAACTGAACGCCGAGGGCGACCGGATCGTCTATGTCAAAACGGTTGAAGTCGCCGATTTGCCAGAAGAAATGCGCGAGCAGGCAGGCGATCTGGATCAGATATATGCCGTCCATGATTCGGATGGGCAACGGCTGGCTTTGGTCGCCGACCGTAAGCTGGCCTTCAACCTCGCGCGCGAGCATGACTTCTCGCCGGTGGCCGTGCACTGACACGGCCCTTTGGGCGTTTTCCTCGTGACATCCGACGCTGACCGGGCGAGATATGCCTTGTAAAGCAAAGGGTCCGAGGAATGAGCTGGTTTGATTTTGACTGGGTAGATGCCTTTACCAATCGCGCCTTTGGGGGCAATGGGTGCGCAGTCGTGCATGGCGGCGCTGGTTTGTCGGATGCAATCTGCATGGCCTATGTGCAAGAGACGTCTTTGGTCGAATGCACCTTTACCGGGCCTTCTGACGTGGCTGATATCCGGGTTCGCTACTTTCTGGCCAGCCGCGAGATCCCCTTTGCCGGGCACCCAACCATTGCGACCGTGGCCGCCATGCGGTCACGCGGGATGATTGACGGCGACAGCCTGACGCTTGAGACGGGCGCGGGCCTCGTCGATATCCGCCTGAACGGTGACGAGATCGAGATGACTCAGGTCGCACCGCAATTTGGCGCCGAGGTGCCGGCTGATTTGGTGGCCTCCGCGATCGGCCTGTCCGCAGATGCCATCACTTCACCGCCGCAATTCGTGTCTACCGGCTTGCCGTTCTGCATCACCGTCCTGCGTGATCACGCGGCGCTGCGGGCGGCGAAACTGGCCGAGGGACCGCTGCGTGAGGTCGCGGCTATGGCTGGGTTCTCGGGTTCGGATATGGCCGAGCCGTTTCTGGTTACGCTGCAAGGCGCGACCGAAGGCGGGGACACGTTTTCGCGCTTGTTGCTGGCACCGCCCAGCCCGCCCGAGGACCCCTTTACCGGGTCCGCCACCGGTGCGATGGCGGCCTATCTGTGGAAGCACGGTCTGATGGAGAAAGACAGCTTTGTTGCCGAACAAGGCCATGACATGGGCCGCCCGGGTCAGGCCACCGTTACGCGTGTTGGCCCGCCGGAGGCAATGACCGGTATCAAGGTGGCCGGGAGCGGCCATGTGCTGATGCGTGGGCAGGTCAATCTGCCGGAGGGAAATTGATGTCTGAGCCCGCAATTGCGATTCTGCCCTATGGGCACCGGTTGGGGCCGAAGCTGAGCTCGGTTCTCCTCAGCGATCTGATCTGGCCCGAGGGTTGCCCGGATCGTCTGACTGGCAAAACTGTCGGGGATCTTGAACCAACCGATCACCTGATCATGTATCCCAATTCCACCGTGCATCTGCGGTTGCGTCGGGGTACCCGCGCGCAGATTTCGCTGATGATGGGGGAACCCTCGGCCATCCACGCAAAACACGACCGGATGCTGCGCTGGACATGGCGTCGGTTCTTTCGTGTGCTGACCTTCCATGACGTCCTGCTGCAAGGCATCCCGAATGCGGTCTTTCTGCCCTATGGCGTCACCATTGTGCCGGACTGGCAGAAGTTGTCCGTCGAAAAGATCAAGTCCTGTTCGTTGATCGCCTCGGCCAAGCGCGATCTGGAAGGTCACCAATTGCGTCATGCGGTCATCGACTGGGTGCGCGAGACGGGCGCGGATGTCGATATCATGGGTCGTGGTTATATGCCGTTTGACCAGAAATCCGACGGGCTGGCCCCGTATCGCTATTCTGTGGTGATCGAGAATGTGCGGGAACGGAATTATTTCTCAGAAAAACTGACGGATGCGATCCTGTGCGCCACTGTTCCGATCTATTGGGGCTGCCCGAATATCGGGGATTTCTTCGACACATCCGGCATGATCCTGTGCGAATCCGAGGTCGATATTCACCGCGCCATTCAAACGGCCTCACCCGAGGACTACGCTGCGCGCCTATCGCATCTACAGGCGATCCAGCCCAAGGCGGCTGAATACGGTGATTTCGAAGCCCGCGCCGTTGCGGCCATTCGCGCCGAGCTCTAATCACAAAAAAGGCCCCCGCAGCGCGAGGGCCTGTTTCATGTGGCGGTCAGCTTAAGTCGCCGCGATCAGACCCATACTTTCAAGCTTGAGCAGCACCTGATGGGCGCAGTTGTCGACCTCGACATTCTCGGTCTCGACGCTCAGCTCCGGGTTCTGGGGCACATCATAAGGGTCCGAGATGCCAGTGAATTCCTTGATCTTGCCTTCACGCGCAAGCTTATACAGGCCCTTGCGGTCACGGCGCTCGCATTCTTCGATGCTGGTCGCGACATGGACTTCGCAGAAGGCACCGAATTGCTCGATCTCTTCGCGAACGGCACGACGGGTGGTTGCGTAGGGCGCGATTGGGGCACAAATGGCGATGCCGCCGTTCTTGGTGATTTCCGACGCCACATAGCCGATGCGACGGATGTTCAGGTCGCGGTGTTCCTTCGAGAAACCGAGTTCCGACGACAGGTTCTTACGAACGATATCACCATCCAGAAGGGTCACGGGGCGGCCGCCCATCTCCATCAGCTTGACCATAAGCGCGTTGGCGATAGTCGATTTGCCGGAACCCGAGAAGCCGGTAAAGAACACGGTAAAGCCCTGCTGGCTGCGCGGTGGCTTGGTCTTGCGCAACTCGGCCACAACCTCGGGGAAGCTGAACCATTCGGGGATTTCCAGACCTTCGGCCAGACGGCGGCGCAGTTCGGTGCCCGAGATGTTCAGGATGGTGACGTCATCCTTGTCCGCGATTTCGTCATTGGGTTCGTATTGGGCGCGTTCCTGCACATAGACCATGTGTTTGAAGTCGACCATCTCGACTCCGATCTCGTCCTGGAACTGGCGGAACAGGTCCTGCGCGTCATAGGGGCCATAGAAATCTTCACCGGCCGAGTTCTTGCCGGGGCCCGCGTGGTCGCGGCCCACGATGAAGTGGGTGCAGCCGTGATTGGCGCGGATCAGCCCGTGCCAGACCGCCTCGCGGGGGCCTGCCATCCGCATGGCCAGATTCAGCAGCGACATCGAGGTGGTCGAGGCCGGATACTTGTCCAGAACAGCCTCATAACAGCGCACGCGGGTAAAGTGGTCGACGTCGCCGGGCTTAGTCATGCCGACAACCGGATGGATCAGCAGGTTGGCTTGGGCTTCCTTGGCAGCGCGGAAGGTCAGCTCCTGATGGGCGCGGTGCAGCGGGTTACGGGTTTGGAACGCAACGATGCGGCGCCAGCCCAGCTTGCGGAAATAGGCGCGCAACTCGTTCGGGGTGTCGCGGCGGGCGCGGAAATCATAGTGGACGGGTTGCTGGATGCCGACCACAGGTCCACCCAGATACACCTTGCCTGCGGTGTTGTGCAGATAATTCACGGCTGGATGCGCGTCGTCATCCGCGCCGAATACCTTTTCAGCCTCGCGGGATTTGTTCGGGGTCCAGCGGTCGGTCACGGTCATGGTGCCGAGGATGACGCCTTCCTGATCACGCAGGGCGATGTCCTGACCCAGCTCGATTGATTGGGCGAAGTCTTCGCTGACGTCCAGCGTGATGGGCATCGGCCACAGGGTACCGTCGGCCAGACGCATGTTTTCAACGACGTTGTCGTAATCGGCTTCGGACAGGAAACCCTTAAGCGGGTTGAACCCGCCGTTCATCAGCAGTTCAAGGTCACAGATCTGGCGCGGGCTCAGGTCCCAACTGGTCAGGTCAGCGGCTTCTACTTTCAGCTTCTGCGCCGAGTCGTAGGAGACATAGAGTTCTGGGATAGGGGCCAGATTGCTTAACATCGTCATCGGAATACTCTTGCGTAAGGGCAGTTTTGCCCGTGTTTCATAGGTGTTTAAGGGGCGTTTGCCCCGATGATCAGGTGAAGTCCATATACATTCATGAAACAAAGGACGATATGCGCGGTTTTCGCTCGGATTGGAAGAATTTTCCACATTCAAATGCAAATGCCGACTGTGGTTCTTCGAATTGTCGGGAATTGGGCAAGTTCTAGGCTATGTGTTCCTAAGCAGCTATCCTAAGCGCCAGCAAGGTGGCGTTCCTTACCGGTAACGCAGGAATTGGGCGGGAAACCCCCCTTAGTTTGAAAGACTGTAGCCCCGTTTGGTCGCCATCGTATCCGGCCGCGTGCAGAAGGTCCTCTGAAACCAAAAGCTCGACGCCCAGAGTTTTGGTCTCTGCCTCTAACCGGCTGGCAACGTTGACCGCGTCTCCGATGATAGTACGGGTCGCTGTTCCGGCGGCACCGATTTCACCCAGAACCAGATCACCCAGATGCAACCCCATGCCTATGCGAATATGCGAGCTGCCTTCTGCGTTGAGTTGCTTGTTGAATCGTTCCAGTGCGCGGCTGACATCGGCTGCGGCCATCAAACCAGCACGGGCGGAACTTGCGGGGTCGGCGGTTTCGAACACGGCCAAAAGACCATCGCCCATGTATTTGTCGACCACCCCACCTTCAGCGGTGATCGCAGGAACGATCGCATCAAAAAAACGGTTCAGAAGGAAGACAATATCATAGGGCAGCTGTCCCGTTGTGCGCGACGTAAACCCACGCATGTCCAGAAACAGAACGGCAAGCTGACGTTCCTGGCCTTGGCTGGCATGTGCGCGGTTTCGAAGGCCATCAGGACGAAACATTCGAAAGGCCGTAATCGGCTGAGTCGGGCGGATTTGGCAAGCCAGCCGCGCGCCTTTGGGCGCCCGGACTGCGGCAAGGCTGCGGGCTTCAACTTCGCTTGGAGCCGGAAGCTCTGCCGCACCGTCTTCGACAATGACTCGGCACGTGGTGCAGCGGCCTTTGCCACCGCACAGGGCCGTATGTGGGATGCCATTGGCTTGCGATATCTCAAGCAGGGTCATGCCTTTTTCAGCGACGACCTCTGGTCCTTCGACATATGTAACGCGGACCGAATGTCTGCGCCGTAGAAGTTTGCGTCCCGCAAACACGGCCAACGAAACACCCAGAGCGATCCAAAAGGCCAATAGCGCATTGTCCTTGACGCTAAACAGAGCCTGAAATTCTTCGGGCGACGGCCAATTGTAATGCTCGATATATTGGTCGCGCAGAAACGGGTCGCCGAAATCGGCCCAAATCCGCCGCCCTTCTGTCAATAATCCCGCCATCGCAAATGACGGGACGAACACGGCCAATCCGATCAGATAGGGGACTGTTTTGGGCCACCATTTGGTCAACCGCAGCCACATATGAAGACCAATGCAGCTGTGCACCCAAACGACCAGCAAGAGCATGCTTTGCATCCAGATCGCCGAGCTGGGCCACATCAGCGCGATGATGTATCCCATCTCGTCGTTCACGTTGAACACCTCGTGCGCGTAACGTGTATGAACGATATGCGCGATCAGTTGCAGCGGGATCAGCAATCCCAGAACAATCTGCAATGCCATGCTCAGCGGCATTTTTAGTGTTTTGCGTTGACTGATCGAATAGAGCGCCAGGCCCGAGTGAATGAACAAAGCAGCATAGAGCAAGGCGCTGCCGATGTCGTGACGGGTGACAGCGTGGCGGCCGTCTTGCATTCCGTGCAGGTAATCGGTGTGGAACAGGCCCAAGCCGATATTGATGAAGTGCAGGAATGCAAACGCGAAAAGGATCAGGCCACTGCCAATCCTCAGCCGGGTTATCCACCCGCCTTGCCACAATACGCTCTTCACTTCAGGTCACCTGTGAATTCTTGCCTTGTACCCCGAGTCTGATACGGGCGCGCGGGAGGGTCAAGAATAAGCAGGCACCCATGTTTCTGACGGGGCATCGACGCAAATAAGCCGGGCACTGGTACGGAACAGAACCACATGGCTGAGCTGGGGCCGTGATCGAGAGCTATAGATCATGCCATCGGCACCTAAAGCTCGGGCCTTGTCCGAGAATTTCCAGGTTGGAGAACGCCCGCAGGCCTTTGCAATGTCTTGCCAAACGATGGATGCTTCGGGTTGACCTCTGAAGTCGACAAGACGTGCCTCTGTGATCCTTGCACGTTGCAGGATTCGCGGTGGGTCATCGCGCGATACATAGCGACGTATCGCGACTTCGGCCCCTTCGGCGCTGAGAGATGCGTAAAGCGCGGTCTGTCCTGCATAGTGAAAACGCCCCTCTGGCGCCCGCGCGGGGGCCAAAGGGGCGTCTGAATGTGTTCGAAACAGAATTCTCCAGACCGGGCCGGAGAATTCTATCATTGGCTAGTCCTGCTCCGCCAGGAACCGCTCGGCATCCAGCGCTGCCATGCAGCCCATACCAGCGCTGGTAACGGCCTGACGATAGATGTGGTCAGTCAAGTCACCGGCGGCGAATACGCCAGGTATGGAAGTCTCGGTCGAACCCGGCTTGGTCACGACATAGCCACCCATGTGGGTTTCAAGCGTGTCCTTGACCAGCTCGTTTGCAGGGGCGTGACCGATGGCTACAAACACCCCCTTACAGGGAATCTCAGAGATTTCACCGGTTTTCACGTTCTTGACGCGCACGCCCTCAACGCCCAAAGGCGCATCGGTGCCAAGCACTTCATCCAGCTCGTGGAACCAAAGCGGTTCAATCTTTTCGTTTTTCATCAGGCGGTCCTGCAGGATTTTCTCGGCCCGCAGTTCGTCACGACGGTGGATCAGGGTGACCTTGCTGGCAAAATTCGTCAGAAACAGAGCTTCTTCCACGGCCGTGTTGCCGCCGCCAATGACAACGATTTCCTGTCCACGATAGAAGAACCCATCGCAGGTGGCACAGGCCGAGACACCAAAGCCTTTGAACTTGTCCTCGGACGGCAGCCCAAGCCATTTTGCGCGTGCGCCGGTCGCCAGAATAACCGCATCAGCTGTATAGGTCGTGCCACTGTCGCCTTTGGCAGTGAAGGGGCGTTTGCTGACGTCCAGATCGCTGATGATGTCACCGATGATCTCACATCCCATTGCCTTAGCATGGTCCTGCATACGAACCATCAGGTCGGGGCCTTGAACCTCTGTGTCGCCGGGCCAGTTCTCGACCTCTGTGGTGGTGGTCAACTGACCGCCGGGTTCAATGCCCTGTACCAGAATCGGTTCCAGCATTGCGCGGCTGGCATAAACGCCCGCCGTGTATCCGGCGGGCCCCGATCCTATGATCAGAACCTTGGTGTGTTTCGTTTCGGCCATGGTACCCCCAACTCGATCTGCCTGATGTGGGCGCGTGGCCCCTTGGCGACTGGATATAGCGACCCGGTGGCGGTGCTTAAAGCCCCTTCCTGACAGAGAACCGCTATGCGTCACGCGAATGGCGCCCATAAATAGGGCGTTTAAAATAAAGAATATTGCGCTAACGCGAAAGATTATTGCGCATCTTCTGGGTGCTGATATAACAACCGAAAAATCAGGAGCATTTTATGGTCGCGACACGGCTGGATGAGATTGACCGCAAAATTCTGGCGGAATTGCAGGCAGACGGTCGAATGACCAATGTCGAACTTGCGAAACGTGTCGGCATTTCTGCGCCTCCGTGTTTGCGGCGTGTTCGTACGCTTGAGGAATCCGGCCTGATCCGCGGTTACCACGCCGAAGTGAACGCGCGAGAGCTGGGATTTGAGGTTCAGGTCTTTGCCAGCGTTGGTTTGGAAAGTCAGGCCGAGACCGAACTGAGCGCCTTCGAAGAGCGGTGCCGCGACTGGCCCTTGGTCCGCGAATGCCACATGCTGAATGGCGAGGTTGATTTCATCCTGAAATGCGTCGCCCCTGACCTTAGCAGTTTTCAGCGGTTCCTGACCGGCGATTTGCTGACCACCCCAAATGTGGCCAGTGTTAAGACATCGCTTGTGATTCGAGGCGCTAAGGACGAGCCCGGTGTGCCGTTCGATGTTCTGGAAGAACGCATGAACCGGATGGCCTGAAGCGCATCCGTTTATGTGCGGAACAACATGGCGGAAGAATCGCTGTAACGATCAGGAACAGCACCCAACCCAAAAGAATCTGCATAAAGCCCCCACTCTGCAGCACTGACAAAAATTTACGCTGTGATCGCGTCCACCTCTCCGTCGCCAGCACGCGGCATCAGCAGCGGACCAAAATCATTCAGCGAATCGGCATGCGCGAACAGGTTCAGGTAGATCGAGCGCAAGGAATGGCTGATCATCCGAACTGCATTGACACCGGGATGATACGTCTCGAACTGCAGCCCGTCGATCTTGATCACCGAATGGCGCTTGAGACAGATATGAAACAGTTCGATCGGCGTTGGCGGCAGGGTTTCGACCACGCTCATTCCGTCCTGAAATTCGTGAACCGGGGTCAAAACGGTCTCATTGCCGTGCAGATGGCGCAGGTGGGACGGGGTTCCAACCAACCGCGCCGCTGGGCCCGCGATAACGCCTGAAAGAGGTTTCTGCATCCCGAATGTGTCGGCCATGATCCGCGTCAGAGGGCGAGTCCGACCTCGGGAATCCTCGCGTCCGGGAACCAGGGTCACAGACCCTTTCCATAGCACAGTCTGAGACGAGCCATCCTGCGTCAGCACAGTATCGCCGGGCAGCAGGTCCTCAATCGCGAGCGGGCCGGTTTCCGTCTCAATTAAAGATCCTCGGGTAAAGGCGCAGAATGCGTCCTCGAACATCGGCAAAGCGGGCGCGATGTGGCGGGTCTGAGAAATATCGCCATTTGGCAGCAGCGCGCTCACCTCATAGCGCCGCAGTTGCGCCTTTGGTTTGTCTCTTGGCGCATCCCGCAGCATCGCCGAAGTATCGACGGCGTTTTTGGCCGCGCGCGAAAGCGAATGTGGAATAGGCATTTTTATTCCGTCCCTTCTATCATCCGTGCAGACAGGTTGAACCCTCCGTACAGGCCCGTCTGACCGATCTTTTTCTTTGTTTTGAATGAAAGGGCGACCTCAGGGCGAGCGTCAAACCGACGTCGCAACGTGATGGTATTCAGCACACCTTTGGTCAACATCTTGACCCCCCAGACAAACTCACAACAACGCCGGCGAAAATTACCCACGCACACAACACCCCTGAACCTGACCGCGGAAAATACCTGCGGCAGGTCACGCATCGGGCCGGAGCACCCCTCCGATGCGCGTCTTGGCCCCTGGAACCGGCAGCTTGGTACCCTGGGCGTCACGATCAGACCCCTTCCGCCAAACGACGGGCAACCCTGACCGAATCGCTGGAAATGCTTTTCCAAGGCATCTCCGGCGTCTTTTCGTTGGTCGCCGCGACAACGGCGCTCAGAAAGCGAGATTTTACCTTCATGATCTGGTCCTGCTCCTCTGGGGTTTTTGGGCCCCATTTCCCTTTGGGATGCCAATCTGACGCCATATTGAGGCAGCGATAAGGCTGATCCGGGATCAATTCAGGACAAAATGAAGGTTAGCAGCTCCTCTTTCTTCATACTGTCTCACACTGCTGGAGCATCGGCAGATAAACACCTGAGAGCGGACAATAAAACTCAACTTGTTACGACTCAGGTAGACACAAAGAATGTGGCAAAAAAGCGGCGAAATCGCCACAATTCAGTCTAGGTCTACAATTTGATTGCAGAAATAAGGCGGCCATAGTCCGCTTCTTTGGTGTGCGTAGATCGCCGGTAGGAATAGAATCTGTCGGGGTCTGAATAGGTGCAGTGCCGGGTCCATTCAGCTTGGCCTACGCCTGCCTGTCGAAGGCGATGCAAACCGTAAGCGGGAAGGTCAAACTGCAGTCTGTCGCCTTCCCCATTTGCGAAGAAACGCAGATTTTCTGGCGTTTCTGCGACGAAATCATCCAGGAACTCAGGCCCGACCTCATATGCTTGTTGCGAAATCGACGGGCCAATCACAGCGACCGTGTTTTCGCGCTTTGCCCCCAGTTCTTCCATGGCGTCCAGAGTCGATTCGAGAACGCCGTCCAACGCCCCGCGCCACCCTGCGTGGGCCGCGCCGATAACGTTTGCGTGGGTGTCGGCAAAAAGAACGGGCTGGCAATCCGCTGTAAGTATGGTCAGGGCCAAGCCCGGAGTGGCTGTGACCACTGCGTCCGCGCGTGGACGCTCGCCGTTCATCGGGGCGTCAACCTTAACCACGGTCGGAGAATGCACCTGGTGTACGCCAATCAGCGCTTCGGGCTCGACTTCCATCGCCTGAGCTACACGCGCCCGGTTGATCGAAACAACCTCGGTCTGGTCTGACGAGCCGTAGCCGCAATTCAAGCCGGAAAACACCCCTGATGACGCTCCGCCACGGCGGCTGAAAAAGCCGTGGCGTACGTCTGACAGCATGTCCGAGGTCAGTATTTCCAGTGTCATGGTTCCAGTCCCGGTGGAGGTGCCGCGTAAGAGGGGTAGAGCCCCAGTACTTTGAACAGGTTTCCCATTTCCTCGGGATGCGTCAACCTGCGATGTGCTGCCACCAGCGTATCAAGCTCGGACCCGCCGAGCGGTTTGGCCAAAGCTTGCGCACGGGCGGTAATGCCAAGCCGTTCCAGAAACACGCCCTGGGGGGTCAGGCGGGAATGGGCGCAACCGGCGGCACGTGCTGCCAGTGCAAGCGGCTCGAAATCCACATGCGCGGTCAGATCGGCCTGGCCAGGCGTATCCAGCGGATCTACGCGGTCATGCGCGCGTAGGGCTTGAAACGTGTCGCCCAGCGAATGCCAGTCTCCGTAATCCACGATCAGACCGGCACCGCCGTGGCTGGCGATTCGACCTGCGATGACGGTCAGGATGGGGATTGCCGCCGCGCAAAGCTCAACCAGATCTCCATCTTTCGTGTCCTGCAATCGATCCGTCAGCGCAACCTGATCCGCCCGAGCACCCAGTCCGAAGGTCAGCGATTCGCCCTCGGCCCCGATAAGGCGCTCGCGCCACGCAGGACCGTCGCGCAGGAACTGGCGGATGGGCAGGGCGTCAAAGAACTCGTTGGCGACCAGAAACAAGGGCGCGTCGGGCAGTTCGGTGAGCGTTGTGACCCAGCGCGGTGCAAAATCCTTTAACGTTTCTGCCTGAATGTCGCGCAAGGTCGGTGAGGCTTCGAGTAACACGATTTCAGCCGCATCATGGAACCCGTGGACCCCGCGTGTGGCCCGGAGGATGTCCGCCATCAGTGTTCCGCGGCCTGGCCCAAGCTCGGCCAGAACGAAGTGATCGGGGTGCCCCTGATCCATCCAGCTTTGCGCCAGACTTAGGCCGATTAATTCACCGAACATCTGACTGATTTCAGGCGCGGTGACGAAATCGCCCTGCGCGCCGAAAGGATCGCGGGTGGTATAATAGCCATAGGTCGGGTGCAGCAGGCATTCGGTCATGTAGTCGGCCACGGTCATCGGGCCGTCTTGCGCGATGCGCTCTAGCAGATGGTCGGTCAGGCTCATCGCGCGTTTCGTGCGCGCAGGGCGAACCATAGGCCAAGCGCGATCATTGGTAGCGACAAGAGCTGCCCCATGGTCAGGCCATACCCGCCAATATGCCACGCCAGACCCAGAGGGTTCCCGATCGAGATAAACTGTGCGTCCGGTTGCCGAAAGAACTCAACGATGAACCGGGACGCACCATACCCGGCCAGAAACACACCCATAACCAGTCCGGGTTTGCGCAGCGCGCCCTTGCGGTAGACCAGCCACAGCAGCGCGGCCCCCAGCAGCAACCCTTCTAACGCGGCTTCGTAAAGCTGCGAGGGGTGGCGTGCGCACATGCCCACCAGCACGCCGGGGCAGTCTTGCGCCGCAGGGCCGGGGAAGATCACCGCCCATGGCACCTCGCTGGGGCGGCCCCAAAGCTCGGCGTTGATGAAGTTGGCCAATCGTCCCAGTAGCAGCCCCGGCGGAACAGCGTGGGCAATGAGATCAGCCAGCGGCAGAACCGATATCTTGTGACGGCGCGCATAGATGTAAGAGGCGACAATCACGCCCAGTAGCCCGCCGTGAAATGCCATGCCACCTTGCCAGACTTTCAAAATGTCCGCCGGGTTCGCAAGGTAATAGGCGGGCTGGTAAAATAGCACGAACCCAAGTCGACCACCCAGAATCACCCCAAGAATGATCCAGGTGATCAGATCCTCAAGCTGCTGGGGCTTCATCGGCGGCGTGTTATCCGCCCAAAGCGCGGGGCGTTTCAGCGCCGCTGAACCCAGCCTCCACGCGATCAGGATGCCCGCGATATAGGCCAACGCGTACCAACGCAGCGCGAACTCCATCCCGAAGTGTGAGATCGAGAACAACTCGGGCGACAGATCGGGAAAATTCAGAACAGCCTGCATGTGCGTCTCATTGCCCGTGCTTTGCAGGGCAAGTCAACCTTGAGCCTGACGCAAAGTTTACCCATATAGAGAACAACCGCGATTTCGGAGAAAAACCATGCAGACCCGCAACAAGATCCTCGACGATGTTTCCCAACTGATGACCAACGCTATGGGCGTGGCGCAGGGCGCGCGGGACGAGGCCGAGAATGCGATGAAGTCGATGATCGACCGCTGGCTGGCGGACCGCGATTTCGTCACCCGCGAAGAATTCGATGCGGTCCGCGCCATGGCGCAAAAGGCGCGCGAAGAAAACGCAGCCTTGGAACAGCGTATCGCCGCGCTTGAGGCAAAGCTGGACAAGTAACGTCTCAGCACAGATTCGAAGATAAAGAGAACGCCGCGCAATCTGAGGCCAGATTGTGCGGTGTTGTGCATTTTGCTGCCCTGCAAACGCAAATCAAGACAAAGCTGTGCTCGGCGCCAATATTTTGATCTCCGTTGCTGTTCGTCCACAACTTATTGCTGTTATCCCCAATAAATAGGGTTGCCAGATGGGTGCGCGCGGCGCACCATATTTAGTACAGGCACATGGGGGAAGCCCGGCTTGTAGAGCAGGCAACTAGCGCTGGGGCGCTGCCAGCCCCGAATTGCTAGAGATAAGTGAGGTGGCATTATGGCCCTATCCGAGCAGTTTCTCGAAGAAGACCTTCATCCGATTGATATTGTTGAACACCTGGCCGAACATCACGACTGGGATTTTGATCGCATCGGCGATGATCAGATCGCCATGGCTGTCGAAGGACAGTGGCGCACCTATTCCATCACTCTGGCCTGGTCGAACTATGACGAAACCCTGCGCATGGTGTGCTCGTTCGAAATGGACCCGCCATCCGAGCGGGAAAGCGAACTGTACGAGCTGCTGAACAAGATGAACGATCAGTGCTGGGCCGGGGCGTTTACCTATTGGGCTAACCAGAAACTGATGGTCTATCGCTATGGTCTGGTTCTGGCGGGAGGTCAAATGGCCAGCCCCGAACAGATTGATACGATGATCACCGCAGCGGTTCTGAGTGCCGAGCGGTATTACCCGGCGATCCAGCTGGTCACTTGGGGCAATCGTGATCCCGAAGATGCGATGCAAGTCGCCATTGCAGAGGCTTACGGCCGCGCGTAAAGCTTTGCCCCAAGCCAGTTAATGGGGAGGGGCAATCATGGACATGTCGCGCGTCGCGGAACAGGGGCTTGTGCTTCTGGGATGCGGAAAGATGGGATCGGCAATGTTGGCTGGCTGGCTAGAGCATGGCTTACCAGCGTCGTCAGTCTGGGTCGTGGATCCGTACCCCTCGGACTGGTTGAAAGCACAAGGCGTCAATATCAACACACCGTTGCCGGAAGCCCCAGCCGTGGTGCTTGTGGCCGTCAAACCGCAGATGATGGGCGAAGCATTGCCCGCGATCAAAGCGCTGGGCGGGGGCGGCAGCCTGTTCGTCTCGGTCGCGGCGGGGACGTCGATTTCCACATTTGAATCTGTGTTGGGCGCGGGCACGCCGATCGTACGGGCGATGCCGAATACGCCTGCAGCAATCCGGCAGGGCATCACGGCGCTGATCGGCAACGCACAGGCCTCCGAGGCCGATGTGACCCTGGCCGAAAACCTGCTGTCCGCGATTGGTGAGACTGTCCGGCTGACGGATGAGGCGCAAATGGACGCAGTGACCGGCCTCAGCGGGTCGGGTCCGGCCTATGTATTCCACCTGATCGAAACGCTGGCCGCTGCGGGGCAGGCGCAGGGCTTGCCGCATGAACTGGCAATGAAGCTGGCCAAATCTACTGTTGCAGGGGCAGGCGCGCTTGCGATGACCGCCGACGAAGACCCCGCGCAGCTGCGAGTCAATGTGACCTCTCCCAATGGCACCACGCAGGCAGCGCTCGAGGTGCTGATGCACGAAGAACAGGGTTTCCCAGACCTGCTGCACCGCGCCGTCAAAGCCGCGACCGACCGATCCAAGGAGCTGTCCCGTGAGTGAGATTTCCTTCGACGATTTTCTCAAGGTCGACATCCGCGTGGGTGAAGTGATCCGCGCCGAGCCGTACCCCGAGGCCCGCAAGCCGGCGATCAAGATGTGGATCGACTTCGGCGATGAGATCGGCGAGCGAAAGACGTCGGCCCAGATCACCGCGCATTACGATCCGGCTACGCTGGTGGGCAAGCAAGTTATGGCCGTGGTGAACTTCCCGCCGCGCCAGATCGGCAAGTTCATGTCCGAGGTGCTGGTTCTGGGTCTGCCCGACGAAAATGGCGAGATCGTTCTGATCGGACCGGATGGAGAGGTTCCGACCGGCGGGAGGATGCACTGATGAAATTATTGATTACACGCCCCATGACCGACGCCGTAATGGAGCGCGCACGGACGGAGTTCGATGCGGAGATTCGCAAAGAAACGTCGCCACTGACACCGGATGAGATGCAGCGGGCCTTGACGGAATTCGACGTGGTAATGCCAACGCTTGGCGATCTTTTTTCGGCGCAGGTATTCGCGGATGTGTCCGATCCGCGCTGCAAACTGCTGGCCAATTTCGGCGTCGGCTACAACCATATTGACGTGGACGCGGCCAGCGCGTCAGGTATTGCGGTCACCAATACGCCGGGTGCCGTTACGGATGCCACAGCCGATATCGCCATGACTTTGTTGCTGACAACCGCGCGCCGTGTCGGGGAAGGAGAACGCATCGTCAGGGCTGGGGGCTGGCATGGCTGGCATCCCGCGCAAATGCTGGGCCACCACGTCACCGGCAAGCGGGTGGGTATCGTTGGCATGGGTCGGATCGGACAGGCCATTGCCCGGCGCTGTCACTTTGGGTTTTCCATGCAGGTTGCCTATCAGTCGCGTAGTGCGAAGGAATTGGAATTCCCGGCAGAGTTCGTACCCGATCTATCCGCTTTGGCCGCGTCGGTCGATTTTCTGGTGCTGGCCGTCCCCGGTGGAGCGGAAACTCAACATCTGATCAATGCGCCGGTACTTGAGGCGATGAACCCCAATACCTTACTGATCAATATCGCGCGCGGAGAAGTCGTGGACGAGGCTGCCCTGATCGCAGCCCTTCAGTCCGGGCAGATCGCAGGGGCGGGGCTGGATGTATACGAATTCGAACCCAAGGTTCCGCAGGCGCTGATCGACATGGAGAACGTGACCCTTTGCCCGCATCTGGGTACCGCCACCGAAGAGGTGCGCACCGATATGGGTTACCTGGCGCTGGACAATGTTGCGGCCTTTATCGCAGGCCGGGCGCTGCTGACGCCGGTTTAACCGCCCATCGCCTCGCGCCAGTGTCGGCGGCAGAGCGAGACATAGGTTTCGTTCCCGCCGATCTGAACCTGTGCTCCTTCGGTGATCGTATTCCCGTGCGCGTCCTGACGGATGACCATTGTGGCCTTGCGCCCACATTCGCATATCGTTCGAACTTCGCGCATCTCATCCGCCAGGGCCAAGAGGGCTGCAGAGCCGGGAAACAGCTGTCCCTGAAAATCTACCCGTAACCCATAGGCAAGAACCGGTACGTTCAGATCATCCACGGCACTGGCCAGCTGCCAGACCTGATCGCGGGTCAGAAACTGTGCCTCGTCTACGAATACGCAGGCCACCTTACCCTGCGCCAGACGGTTCTCGATCATGTCGAACACGTTATCTTCTGCCCCGAACGTGTCGGCATCTGCAGATATGCCAATGCGCGAGGCGATCTTGCCCACGCCCGCGCGACCGTCAAGCTGTGCGGTCATAAGATAGGTGTCCATGCCGCGTTCACGATAGTTGTGCGAGGCCTGCAACAACACAGTCGATTTACCCGCGTTCATGGTTGAATAGTTGAAGTACAGTTTTGCCATGTGCCCGGGTCTAAAACGCCTGATCCGCATGGGCAAGTAACCAAATTCTATGAAATAAGCGACGTCGCCGTTGTCGTTGCAAGGGTCGAGCGAAAGCTCATTGGGGATGGATACCCCCACGTCAACAACAGCGACGCCGTCGGCCATCATGCGGCCAAAACAGAGCAAGACCAGAAAACCGCCTTGCAAACACTCATTACCGGCTGGAAACGCCGCCACTCACTCACAAAATCCCTGCATATCTGAGGGATAGTCAATTTATGGCATTTCAATTATGACTCGAGTATGGGAAATTTCCTTACCCTTTCCCCCATAGTCGCAGATGTCGTGGGAAAGCCAGGCAGTAAAGGTTGAAACATGGCAGATATCGGGGCTTATCTGAAAAAACATACCGAGGCGTTGGTAAAAGACGTCGGCATTGAATCGGCCTGTGAGATTACAGGCAAGTCCAAGGCAACATTGGGTCGGTACTACTCGGACAACGCGGAACATGCGGACCGTTTTATGCCAGTCGATGCGGTTGCTCGGCTCGAGGCGGTCTCGAACTTTCCGCATGTGACCTCGGCCCTGGCGGATCTTAAGAATATCACGCTGTCCTATGATGGCCGTAATACGGATACCCCCAGGACCGGAGGTGTGAATTCGGATGTCATTGCCCTAAGCCAACGGTTTGCAATGCTGATGACCGAATATCAGGCTGCTATTGAAGACGGCATCATCACCGTCAACGAGGCCAAGCGTCTGTTGAAGGAGACCAGTTTGTTGCAACAGGTTCTGATCGAGATGAAGCTGCATCTGGAAGAAGAAAGCGTGAGTTGATCGCCGGTTTTTCGTTAATTGAAATCGAAAAGCCGTTTAAGGTCGCCACCAAACGCGCCAGCCAATTCCTTTGCAGACTGATCGAATTCCGATTTCAGAAGGGGATCAGCACCCGCTTTCAAAAGCGCTTCGATAACGCTCAGGTTTCGTTTCTTAACCGCGACGTGAAGGGGCGTTTCCGACATGTCGCCGACTGCGTTTACGTCAGCGCCAGCGGCAATCAACGTCAGGGCAGCGTAGGTGTCGTCGCGCCAAAGAACGGCGTGCAACGCGGTATCACCGTTTGACGCGCGGCTGTTCAAAGAAACCGGAGCTTCGCCGAGAGATTCCGGGAAAAGAACGTCCGAACAAGATGCCAGGATATCTTCCAGAGTCGCACGTGCTTTAGGTTTGGTTGCCATTTTGTGAACTCAGAATGATTGGTGTCGCTGACACAGCTAATGCGTGCAAAGGCAAGTTGACTTCAATCCATCACGCCAAAGGGTTCTGGAGCAAGTGAATTCTTGAGTTGCGCGATGGATCGAGTTGACTATCCGTGCCGCCGCACGATTACCGAACCCACGGAATACCCCGCCCCGAATGAACAGATCAGACCGACTTCTCCATCCGCGAAATCATCAGAGTATTTCGAGAATGCGATGATCGACCCCGCTGAGGACGTGTTGGCGTAGTCCTGCAAGATATTGGGTTGTTCGCCGGGTTCGGGCTCGCGGCCTAGAACTTTTTTGCCTATGAAATCGTTCATCGTCTTGTTCGCCTGATGTAGCCACAGGCGTTTCAGGTCAGAGCTGTTTAGCCCTTCGGAGTCCATATGGTCGGCAATGTGTTTGCTGACCATCGGAAGCACTTCCTTGAAGACTTTACGGCCGTTCTGCATGAATTGCATGTCGCGGCGATCAACTACGCCATCGGGGCGCGAACGGCGCAGGTAGCCGTTGTTGTTGCGAATGTTGTTTGAAAACTCGGTCGCGCAACGGGTGGAGAGGATTTCGAAATAGGGACCGTTTGCGTCTTCTACACGCTCGATCAGGGTGGCGGTCGCTACGTCTCCGAAAATGAAATGGCAATCGCGGTCGCGCCACTCCAGATGGCCCGAACAAATCTCGGGATTGACCACCAGCGCGGATTTCACTGACCCAGACCTGATCATGTCAGCGGCCGCCTGAATACCGAAGGTGGCCGAGGAACAGGCGACATTCATGTCAAAGCCAAAGCCTTTGATCCCCAGCGCCTGCTGGATTTCGATCGCAATCGCCGGATAGGCCCGTTCGTGGTTCGAGGCGGCGCAGATCACCAGATCCACATCTTCGGGTGCGCGCCCGGCCTGGGCCAGCGCCTTTTTGCAAGCATCCACGGCCATCTCGGTCATGATGCCGGGTTCATCATCACTGCGCTGGCGCAGCAAGGGGTGCATCACGTCGGGGTCCAGCACGCCGGTCTTGTCCATCACATACCGGTTCTCGATGCCTGACGCTTTGAGAATGAACTCTTCCGATGAATGCTGCAGAGGTTCCACTTCACCCGAAGCAATCGCGTCGGCATTTTCGGCATTCACCTTGTCGGCGTATGCATTAAAGGCGGCAACAAGTTCCGCGTTGGTGATGACGTTGTCTGGCGTGAACACACCGGTGCCGGTGATTGCTGGCGTATACATTGTTGCCCCTGCGTTTTTCGGATTTGCCCAAAATGCAGTCAACGCAAGGTTAGTTCAAGAGAGATTGACCCAAGGGAATATCAAAGTTGCGGCGTCAATGTGCTTCAAATCTTGAATAGTTCATTTTTTGAAGTATATGACGTCCCGTGAACGGCAACAGATTCGGCACATGACATTCGACGACAGCGCACTGGTAAAGCGACTAAGCCCCGAAATGCAGGCCATGATGGGGGTCTATGCCCTCTATTGGAAGCTGGAAGAGAGCTTTGATTTGATGGAGGTCGAACTGACCCATCAAGAGTGTCACATGGTGATAAAACTGGACCAACCCAAGCGTATGGGCGTTTTGGCGGCGGATATGCTGACGGTGCCATCCACAATCACGTCTACTGCTGATGCTTTGGAAACGGCAGGATACCTGACGCGAGAGCGCGATCCGGACGACCGTCGAGCCTGGCTGTTGGTGTTGTCCGACAAGGGGTTGGCGATGCGCCAGACTTTGGTGGCCGAGGCCGGGGCGCTGTTTCAGCGCGCATCCGGTTTGACGCCTGATGAAACGGCCGAATTCGCCCGGCTTGCCCGGAAAATCCGTGAAAACATTCTGAAAACGGGAATACCCGAGGGGTTGAAGAAATGAAATTGATCTCTGTTTTGGGCCTCGCCCTGACCATGCTGGCCACCACGGCCATGGCAGAAAGTGCTGCCAAGCCGGTCAAGCTGATGGTTGTGCAAGAAACTGCGCCCGGGTTTTCGCGGCAGTTCTTTGGCCGGGTCGCAGCGCGACAGACGGTTGATCTGGCTTTTCAGGTGGCGGGGCAAATCGTTGATATGCCGGTAACCGAAGGTTTCGTGATTCCCAAAGACGAATTGATTGCGGAACTGGATCGTGAACCATTCCAGCGTCGCTACGACCGGGCTGTGCTGCAGAAAGATCAGGCGGACCGGACGCTGGCGCGCTTGTCCCGTCTGCGGGGAACTGCAGCAAGTCAAGTTGCTGTGGATGATGCCGAGACAGCGGCTCAGCTGGCGGATATTGCGGTGCGCGATGCGCTTTATGATCTAGAGCAGGCAACGCTAACAGCCCCCTTTGATGCTCTGGTTTCAAGCCGGGCAGTGGAATCCTTTACGACCGTCTCGGCGGGGACACCGATTGTGCGTATCCATGACATGTCCGAGCTACGCATCGAAGTCGACGTGCCCGAGATTTTGTTCCAGCGCTCGGGCCAGCAGGATGACATCACCATCACGGCGAAATTCCCTGTCAGTGACGAAGTATTCCCTCTGCAAATTCGGGAATTCGACGCCGAGTCGTCGAGCGTCGGTCAGACTTTCCGTATTCAATTCGGCCTGACACCGCCAGAAGGTCTGCAGATTCTTCCGGGGTCATCGGTAACGGTGAATGTGCAGGTGCAGGACCAACGTACAGGTATCGTTGTTCCGGCCACAGCGGTTGTTGCGGATGCGGAAGGTGTTTTGGGTGTCTTTGTCTTTTCGCCCGTCGGCGCGGATGAAGGCAGTGTCAAATGGGTCCCCGTGACCATTGAACCCACGGCATCGGGTGACGTAAGCGTCTTGTCCGGGCTGGAGGATGGCGATGAAATCGTGGTTGCCGGAGGCGGAGCGCTGATCGACGGGCAAGCCGTACGCCGCTTTGCCGGCTTTGCGAACTAAGGGGCGGACGCATGAATATCGCACGCGCATCCATAGACCGGCCAATCTATACGTGGTTGATCATCCTGATCGCCTTGTTCGGCGGCATCTGGGGTTTTCTGTCGCTTGGGCGACTGGAGGACCCGGCCTTTACCATCAAGAATGCTGTCATCGCCACGCAGTATCCCGGCGCAACGGCCGAGCAGGTGGCTCTGGAGGTATCGGAGCCACTGGAATCGGCCATTCAGCAGATGGGAGAGGTCAAAACCATCACCTCGCTCAACCAGCCGGGATTTTCGCTGATCGAGGTTGAGATCAAGTCAACCTATGACGGTACCGAGCTGCCCGAAGTCTGGACCAAGCTGCGCGCCAAGGTTCGCGACGCAGCCCGGGCGTTGCCGTCCGGAGTCGGCCAGCCGCTGGTCAACGATGGATTCGGCGACGTGTTCGGCCTTTTCTATGCAGTCACTGCGGATGGCTTTTCGGACGCTGAAAAACACGAACTATCCACGTTTCTGCGGCGCGAATTGCTGACGGTCGAAGGAGTGGCCGATGTCGAAGTCATGGGCCTGCCGCAAGAGGCGATTTTCGTCGAACCGGACTTGGCAATCTCGGTCAATCAGAACGTGCCGCTGCAGGCAATCAACGATGCGATTGCCAATGCGGATTCGGTGAACGCATCAGGCTCGTTGCGGTCTGCAGATGACCGAACAACGGTCCTGACCGCCGAAGGCTCCGACACTGTTTCGGCCATTGCGGGTCTGTCCGTTGGATCGCAGGGGCAGGTGATCAACCTGTTTGACATGTCAAATGTGTACCGCGGCCGCCAGACCGACCCGGATGTCATCATCCGCTTTAACGGGGAAGAAGCCTTTACGCTGGGCATTGCGGGGCTGTCGACCGAGAACATTGTCGAGGTTGGCAAGCGCGCAGACGAGAAATTCGCCGAACTTGACGGGCAAATCCCCTACGGTGTCGAAATCCTGCCGATCTATCAGCAGCACGTGGTCGTCGAGCAAGCCTCGAACGATTTTCTGTTGAACCTTGCGATGTCGGTGGCAATCGTCGTTCTTGTCCTGGCCTTGTTCATGGGTTGGCGGGCCGCGATTGTCGTCGGCTCGACGCTGTTGCTGACCGTTGTCGGGACGTTGCTGTTCATGGCGCTGTTTTCCATCGAGATGGAACGGATTTCCCTAGGGGCCCTGATTATTGCGATGGGTATGCTGGTCGACAACGCCATCGTGGTCGCCGAAGGAATGCAAATCGCAATGTTGCGGGGCAAAAACTCGCGCGATGCAGCGGACGAGGCCGCGTCCAAAACCCAAATTCCGCTTTTGGGGGCGACCATCATCGGCATCATGGCTTTCGCCGGGATAGGCTTAAGCCCGGACGCGACCGGAGAGTTCATGTTCTCGCTGTTTGCCGTCATCGGAATATCACTTTTGCTGAGCTGGATTCTGGCCCTGACGGTTACTCCGATGCTGGGACATTACTTTTTCAAGCAGGGTAAAGCTGGTGCAATTGATGCCTATGGCGGTATCATGTTCCGCGTCTACGGAGCGATCCTAAGATGGGCATTGCGGTTCCGCTGGTTGGTGATTGCCTTGTTGGTGTCTGTCACCGTGGCATGCTTTGCCGGGTTCGGGCTGGTGAAACAGCAGTTCTTTCCCGACTCGAACACGCCGCTGTTCTTCGTCCATTACAACCTGCCGCAAGGAACGCCGATCGCGCGGACCGCTGAGGATATCGCGGTTTTCGAAGAGTGGCTGGCCAACCGGGATGATGTAGTGTCCGTCGCCACCTTTGTCGGGCAGGGCGCGACCCGTTTCCTGCTAACTTATGAGGCAGAAAAACCCAATCCAAGTTACGGCCACCTGATCATCCGTACCAGGACGCTGGAGGACATCCCCCCGCTGCGTGCCGAACTTGCGGAATTTGGTCAGGCGCAATTTCCTGAAGGAAAGTTTCGTACAAGACGACTGATCTTTGGTCCGGGCGGAGGCGATCCGATCCAGGCCCGCTTCTCGGGCAGTGACCCGGTTGTGCTGCGCCAGCTTGCGGATGAGGCTGTGTTGCGGATGCGGGATGCGTCGCAAAACGCGCTACACGTTCATCATGACTGGCGTGAAAAGTCGTTGGCCGTCCAGCCGATCTATGCGACCGAACGTGCGCAGACGGCGGGTGTTACGCGCGAGGATATTGCGGCCACGCTACAGTTTTCGACCGATGGAATCACGGGCGGCGTTTTCCGCGAAAGGGATCGCCTGATCCCGATCATCCTGCGTCGACCGGCGGACGGAGATTATTCGATCGTGGACCAGGTCGTGTTCTCGGACCAATCCGAGCGCTTTGTTCCTATCGAACAGATGGTGGATGGGTTCGAATACAAGGCGTTGAACACGCTTGTGCACCGAAGGGACAGGGTTCTGACCATCACAGTTGGCGCGGATATTCCGGCGGGATTCACGGCGGCTCAGGTCCATTCCGAGGTCCGTGAGGCCATCGAAAGCATGGACCTTCCTGCAGGGTATCGGATGGAATGGGGTGGTGAGTTCGAAAATGCCGGCGAAGCGAATGAAAGCCTTGGGCGTCAACTGCCGCTGAGCTTGCTGATCATGGTGCTGATCTCGGTGCTGATCTTTAACGCAATCCGTCAGCCGATCATCATCTGGTTGCTTGTGCCTATGTCGGTCAATGGGGTGGTCTTGGGCTTGCTGGGCACCGGATTGCCCTTCACGTTTACGGCGCTGCTTGGGCTGCTGAGTCTCTCGGGGATGTTGATCAAGAACGGAATCGTTCTGGTCGAAGAGATCGATCTGGTACGCGAAACCGGCAAAGGGCTGCGCGAGTCGATCATTGAAGCCTCGGTCTCGCGTCTGCGTCCTGTGATGCTGGCAGCGATCACCACCATTCTTGGGATGGCGCCGCTGTTGACGGATGCATTCTTCAAATCGATGGCGGTGACGATCATGGGCGGACTGGCTTTTGCCACGATCCTGACCATGGTGGCGGCGCCGGTGTTCTACATGGTGTTCTTCCTGCCGGAATACCGGCGAAAGTCCGCGCCGCAACCTGTTGTTTAAATGAAAAACCCCCGGTCATCGACCGGGGGCGCTGCTTTATTCTGGTGCGGGGGTCAGCCCTGAAGAGATTTGACCTCGACATCGCCCTCGGCCTGCGCCTTGATCGCCAAAGCGGCTGCATGGCTGGCGGCCGCTGTAGTGAAATAGGGGATCTTGTCATAGAGCGCGATCGACCGGATGGCTTTGCTGTCTTCGACCGCCTGCGCACCTTCAGTGGTGTTCATCACCAATTGTACCTGACCGTCTTTCAACATGTCTGCCACGTCCGGACGACCTTCATAGACCTTGTTGACTACGTCGCAGGCCACACCCTGTTCCGCCAGCCATGATTGCGTGCCGCGCGTGGCAACAAGCGTAAAGCCCTGTGCCGCCAGCACCTGCGCCGCCTCAAGCATCGAGGGTGTTTTGTCGGCATCCTTGATCGAGATAAATGCGCGGCCCTCAGACGGCAGAACCATACCAGCGCCCATCTGCGCCTTGAGGAAGGCACGCGGGAAGTCGCGGTCCCAGCCCATGACCTCGCCGGTCGAGCGCATTTCCGGCCCCAGAATGGTGTCGACACCGGGGAAGCGGGCGAAGGGCAGCACCGCCTCTTTCACCGAGAACCACGGCATGTCCGGGTCGGCCAGCGTCATCTGGTCGGCAATCTTGGTGTCTTGACCTTCTTTGTAGGCAGGGCGCATCGGGAAGGTCGAGAGCTTCTCACCAGCCATGATACGCGCCGCGATGGACGCAATCGCGCTGTCGGTCGCCTTGGCGACGAACGGCACGGTCCGCGAAGCACGCGGGTTCACTTCGATCAGGTAGATCTCATCGTCCTTGATCGCGAACTGCACGTTCATCAGGCCCACGACGTTCAGCGCTTTGGCCAGTTTGAACGCCTGATCCTTGATCTGGTCGAGGATATCCTTGGACAGCGAGTAGGGCGGCAGCGAACAGGCCGAGTCGCCCGAATGCACGCCCGCCTCTTCGATATGCTGCATGATGCCCGCCACATGCACATCGGTGCCGTCGCACAACGCATCGACGTCCAGTTCAACCGCGCCGGCCAGATAGCTGTCCAGCAGTACGGGGCTGTCGCCCGAGACCACGACAGCCTCGTTGATATAGCGTTTCAGTTGCTCCATATCGCGCACGATCTCCATCGCGCGTCCGCCCAGCACGTAAGAAGGGCGGATCACCAGCGGGAAACCGATCTCGTCCGCGATCTCAAGCGCCTGTTCATCGGTCGATGCGATGCCGTTCTTGGGCTGTTTCAAGCCCAGTTCGTTGACCAGCGCCTGGAAGCGTTCGCGGTCTTCGGCAAGGTCGATGGCGTCCGGCGTGGTGCCAAGGATCGGAATGCCTTCGGCCTCAAGCGCGTTGGCCAGTTTCAGCGGGGTCTGACCGCCGAACTGAACGATCAGACCGTGCAGCGTGCCGTTTTCCTGTTCCTTGGTCAAGATTTCCATGACGTGTTCAAAGGTCAGCGGCTCAAAGTACAAGCGGTCCGAGGTGTCATAGTCGGTGCTGACGGTCTCGGGGTTGCAGTTGACCATGATGGTCTCATAGCCCTGATCGGTCAGCGCGAAACATGCGTGACAGCAGCAATAGTCGAACTCGATCCCCTGACCGATCCGGTTGGGACCACCGCCGAGGATGACGACCTTTTTGCGGTCGCTCGGGCGCGCCTCGCACTCAACCTCGCCCATCATCGGGGCCTCATACGTCGAATACATATAGGGCGTCTGCGCCTCGAATTCCGCGGCGCAAGTGTCGATGCGTTTGAACACGGCGTGCACACCCAGATTGCGGCGGGCGCGGCGGATGTTGGCCTCGTCCCGGCCGGTCAGGTTGCCCAGACGCGCGTCGGTGAAGCCCAGCATTTTCAGTTTGCGGATACCGTCTTCGGTGACGGGCAGTCCCTCTTTGCGGACCTGACGCTCGGCGTCGATTATCTCGCGGATGCGGGCAAGGAACCACGGGTCGAACTTGGTTACGCCGAAAATCTCATCGTCGGTCAGACCATGGCGCATGGCCTGCGCGATGGTGCGTAGGCGATCCGGTGTCTGTTGGCTGATGGCCTTGATCACGGCGGCCTTGTCGTCGGCTTCATCCCATAGGCCAACGTTCAGGCCGGGGATTTCAATTTCATCAAAGCCGGTCAGGCCAGATTCCATCGAGGCCAGCGCCTTTTGCATCGATTCGTGGATGGTGCGGCCGATGGACATGGCCTCACCCACCGATTTCATTGCGGTGGTCAGGTAGGGTTCTGAGCCGGGGAACTTCTCGAAGGCGAATTTCGGGATTTTGGTGACGACATAGTCGATGGTCGGCTCGAACGAGGCGGGCGTGACCTTGGTGATGTCATTGTCCAGCTCGTCCAGCGTGTAGCCCACGGCCAGTTTCGCGGCGATTTTCGCAATCGGGAAGCCGGTCGCCTTGGACGCCAGCGCAGACGAGCGCGACACGCGCGGGTTCATCTCGATCACGACCATCCGGCCATCGACCGGGTTGATCGCCCATTGCACGTTCGATCCGCCGGTCTCGACCCCGATCTCGCGCAGCACGGCAATCGAGTGGTTGCGCATGATCTGGTATTCTTTGTCGGTCAGCGTCAGGGCCGGGGCAACCGTGATCGAGTCGCCCGTGTGCACACCCATCGGATCGACGTTTTCGATGGAGCAGACGATGATGGCGTTGTCGGCGGTGTCGCGCACCACCTCCATCTCATATTCTTTCCAGCCCAGCAGGCTTTCGTCGATCAGGATCTGACCCACGGGGGACGCATCCATGCCTGTGCGGCAAATATGGATATAGTCTTCTCGGTTATAGGCTACGCCGCCGCCGGTGCCGCCTAATGTAAAGGCGGGGCGGATGATGGCGGGCAGACCGACGGTCTCCAGCGTCTCAAGCGCCAGCGCTACGCCCGCGTCCAGATCTTTCTTGCCGTCCGCGTCCTTGGGGGCGGTCACAATCTCGGCCTTGGGGTTTTCGATGCCGAGCCGGTCCATCGCCTCGCGGAACAGTGCGCGGTCTTCGGCCATCTCGATGGCGTCACGCTTGGCACCGATCATCTCGACGCCGAACTTATCCAGCACGCCCATCTCTTCCAGCGCTAGCGAAGTGTTCAGCCCGGTCTGCCCGCCCATGGTGGGCAGCAGCGCGTCGGGGCGCTCTTTCTCGATGATCTTGGCAACAACTTCGGGGGTGATCGGCTCGATATAGGTGGCGTCGGCCAGACCGGGGTCGGTCATGATCGTGGCAGGGTTCGAGTTCACCAGAATGACCCGGTAGCCTTCTTCGCGCAGCGCTTTACATGCCTGAGCGCCGGAATAGTCGAACTCGCATGCCTGACCGATGACAATGGGCCCCGCCCCGATGATCATGATCGACTTGATGTCGGTTCTTCTCGGCATGGCCACATTCCTTCAATTGTTCGCGAGTCAGGGCACCCCCAAGCGCCCAAATTGTCCTGCGTTATAGGGACAGCGCGAAAAGGTTCAAGGGGTATCGGAAACAGGGGTGAAATTGCCGCTTTCCCCTCTTTCCCTCGGCACCGTATTCTCTATACCGCGCAGCACGGCAAATGAGGATGCAGGTGCGTATTCGTTTCGATCAGGGCCCGGCCGGGCAAGGGACCACTTTTGACCGGCCCACGCAGGTGATCCGCGCCGACCGCGCGGAGGACGTGCCCCACGCGTTGGAGGCGCTGGATTCCGCGCGCGCGGATGGTGCGTGGTTGGCCGGTTATGCCAGCTATGAGCTTAGTTATGCGCTGGAGCCGAGGTTGTCCGCGCGGATGCCCGAGGGCCGTCGCCTGCCATTGCTGTGCTTTGGCGTCTTTGACGCGCCAGCCCAAAGCGACTTGCCTGCGCCTGCGGGCGGAGTGACCGGTTTCGCGCCTCGCTGGGACGAAGCGCGTTATACTCGCGCCTTCAACCGAGTGCACGAGGCCATCGGCGCGGGCGATATCTATCAGGCAAACTTGACCTTTCCGATTGACCTGATGCTCGAAGGCGCCAGCGCTGCGCTTTATGCCGCGCTGGCGGCGGGTCAGCCCGTGGGCCACGGCGCGCTCGTACAGCAGGACGGGTTGCCTGACTTGCTCAGCCGCTCGCCCGAGCTGTTTTTCCGTACCGATGCCGACCGTTTGATCGAAACGCGCCCGATGAAAGGCACCCAACCGCGCAGCGAAGACTTGGCCGAAGACGCCCGCCGCCGCGATTTCCTGTCGACCGATGCAAAGAACCGGGCGGAGAACCTGATGATCGTCGACCTGCTGCGCAACGATATCAGCCGTGTGGCGCTGCCCGGTTCGGTCAACGTGCCCGAACTGTTCAAGGTCGAAACTTATGCGACCGTGCATCAGATGATCTCGCTGGTGCAGGCGCAGCTGCATCTGGGGGCCGAGCTTTCGGACATTCTGATGGCGCTTTTCCCCTGCGGCTCGATCACCGGTGCGCCCAAAATCCGCGCGATGGAGATTCTGTCCGATCTCGAACCCTGGCCCCGCGACATCTATTGCGGTGCCATCGGCTGGGCCGCGCCGGATGGGCGGTCGGAATTTAACGTTGCCATCCGCACGCTGATGGTCGAGGGCGGCAAAGCCACACTGAATGTGGGCGGCGGCGTGGTCTGGGACAGCACCGCCCCATCCGAATATGAGGAGGCGCTATGGAAAGCCCGCTTCGCCCGCCAGATGATCCTGACTTCCGCCTGATCGAAACGCTGGCCTTCCGGCCGGGGCAGGGGTTTGTGCGCCGTGATCGCCATTTGGCCCGCATGGGTCGCTCCGCTGCGGCGCTAGGAGTGCCGTTTGATCGGGACCGAGCTATTGCCGCTTTGGAAGGTGTCGCGGGTACATCCCCTCTGCGTTGTCGCCTGACGCTGGACGCAGCGGGCGCTGTAGAGGTGACGACCGGCGCACTGGCCGAGAACCCGCCGCTCTGGCGGGTGGCAATAGCGGACCAGCGTCTGCAGGCCTCGGATGTATGGTTGCAGCACAAGACAACGCAGCGCGCTTTGTACGATGACGCCCGCGCATCGCTGCCACCGGGGATAGATGAGTTGCTGTTCCTGAACGAGCGCGATGAACTTTGTGAGGGCACGATCACCAACTTGTTTGTACACATGGCGGATGGCCGGCGATTGACACCTGCGTTGTTCAGCGGCGTCCTGCCTGGCATTCTGCGCGAAGAATTGCTGGATAATAAACAGGTTACCGCAGCCCCGGTGACCTTGACCGATCTGCAAAACGCGGAAAAACTCTATGTCGGAAATTCTCTACGTGGTCTGATCCGGGCGGAGTTGGCAATACAGTGAGCAAACAAACCGATTGGGCCGAAAGTGCGGCACCGCTATTGCGGTTGCGGCTCGAGTTCTGTCTGTTTTTTGTTGCAGTACCGGTGTTGATCGCGGTGTTTTTCCCGCCGAACTGGATGTTTCCGTCGCTATTTACCTTTACGGCCATCGGCATCGTCCTGCTGCATTACACACCGGGATTTGCGTGGGCAGAGCTTCGATACAACCCGTACAACTGGTCCTGGACCGAAGTCGCCATTTTCGCAATCTTGATGACCGGGTTCTGTGTGGCCGTGGTCATGATCGCCCGGCCCGAGGCGGCCTTTTTTCTGCTGCGCGAACGGCCGCAGATGCTGTTGGTGATCTGGATGTTCTATCCGATTGTCTCGGCTCTGCCGCAAGAGCTGCTGTTCCGGTCGCTGTTCTTTCGCCGCTATCACGCGATCCTGCCGGGTGGCAGTGCGGCCTATCTGCTGAACGCCGCGCTGTTTTCGCTGGCGCATCTGATGTACTGGAGCTGGATCGTCGCCATCATGACCTTTGCGGGCGGGCTGCTGTTCACCTGGGCCTATCGCAGGCGCGGCTCGTTTTTCTACGCGGTGCTGCTGCACGCAATTGCCGGGAACATCATCTTTGCGGTCGGTCTGGGCATCTATTTCTACTCGGGTAACGTGCAAAGGCCGTTTTGAGCGGGATACCTGCCTTGACTTTCGCGGCCCGACGGGGTGTATCGGCGCGACGAATTCTGCGCCCGAAGGGATATGATCCATGCACGCCTATCGCAGCCACACCTGCGCCGCTCTGACCGCCGCCAATGTCGGTGAAACCGTCCGCCTGTCCGGCTGGGTGCATCGGGTCCGAGATCACGGCGGCGTGCTGTTCATCGACCTGCGCGACCATTTCGGCGTGACGCAGGTGCTGTGCGACGGCGACAGCGCCGCCTTTGCCGAGCTGGAAAAGGTCCGGTCCGAGTGGTGTATCCGCATCGACGGCACCGTCAAAGCGCGCGACCCGGAACTGGTGAACGCAAAACTGCCCACCGGCGAGGTCGAGGTCTACGTGCGCGAGTTGGAAGTGCTGGGTGCTGCCGACGAACTGCCGTTGATGGTCTTCGGTGATCAGGAATACCCTGAGGAAACCCGCCTGCGCTATCGCTATCTGGACCTGCGCCGCGAGGCGATGCAGCAGAATATGACCCTGCGCTCGGACGTTGTGTCCTCGATGCGCCGCCGCATGTGGGATCAGGGCTTCCGCGAATATCAGACGCCGATCATCACGGCGTCCTCGCCCGAAGGCGCGCGCGACTTTCTGGTGCCCTCGCGCCTGCATCCGGGCAAGTTCTATGCGCTGCCGCAGGCCCCGCAGCAGTTCAAACAGCTGATCATGGTGTCGGGCTTCGACAAGTATTTCCAGATCGCTCCGTGCTTCCGCGATGAAGACCCTCGCGCCGACCGCTCGCCCACCGATTTCTATCAGCTTGACCTTGAGATGTCCTTTGTCGAGCAGCAGGACGTGTTTGACACGATCCAACCGGTTCTGACCGGTGTGTTCGAAGAATTCGGCGGTGGCCGCAAAGTGGATCAGGAATGGCCGCAGATATCCTACAAGGACGCGGCCCTGTGGTACGGCAGCGACAAGCCCGACCTGCGGAACCCTATTAAAATGCAAGTGGTCTCCGACCACTTCCGCGGGTCTGGCTTTGCGATTTTCGCAAAGCTGTTGGAGCAGGAGGGTACCGAAATTCGCGCTATCCCGGCGCCGACCGGCGGCAGCCGCAAGTTCTGTGACCGTATGAATGCGTTTGCGCAGAAAGAGGGTCTGCCGGGAATGGGCTACATCTTCTGGCGCGATCAGGGCGATGGGATGGAAGCCGCAGGTCCACTGGCCAAAAACATAGGCCCCGAGCGCACCGAGGCGATCCGTCAGCAACTGGGCCTGGGTGTCGGGGACGCGGCGTTCTTCCTGGGTGGCAAGCCGAAGGCCTTTGAAAAGGTGGCTGGTAAAGCTCGTGACGTGATCGGTGATGAGCTGGGTCTTACCGAAAAAGACCGCTTTGCCTTTGCCTGGATCGTCGATTTCCCGATCTATGAGCAGGATGAAGAAACCGGCGCGATCGACTTTGAACATAACCCGTTCTCGATGCCGCAGGGCGGTATGGAGGCGCTGAACGGCAACCCTCTGGACGTGCGCGGCTATCAGTACGATCTGGCCTGCAACGGGTATGAGCTGGTCTCAGGTGCGATCAGGAACCACAAGCCCGAGATCATGTTGAAAGCTTTTGAGCTGGCAGGCTATGGTGCGGATGAGGTGAAATCTCGATTTGGTGCGTTGTTCAACGCGTTCCACTATGGCGCACCGCCCCACGGTGGTTGTGCTGCAGGTATTGACCGGATCGTGATGTTGCTGGCGGATGAAGCCAACATCCGCGAAGTCATGATGTTCCCGATGAACCAACGCGCCGAAGATTTGATGATGGACGCTCCGTCCGATCCAAGCTCGGATCAGTTGATGGAACTGGGACTGAGGATCATCCCGCAGGAATAACAAAAACCCGTCGCATCCTTTGCGGCGGGTTTTTTCTGTACGCCAAGCTATATCCGTCCGGTCTTTTCCAGCGGATCGCTGACCTCGTCGCGGGCTGCCCTAATATTGCGTGCTGCAAGTCTTGCCTGGCAATAAGCCCACAGGCAGACCAAACCTGCGGTTACAAAATAGGCGGTTGCCATCTCAGATAGCCTCGCGCTGTTCAAGTCGTGCCTGAACAATGCCGGCCACCTGAGCCGCAAGTGCCGTTACCGGAGTGCCACTCGCGCGTGACTCAGCAAGTTTGCTGGCAGCTTCAGCCAGAATCGCGTCTTCGGCATCGCGTGCAACGCCACGCAAGAACTGCGCCGCATAGTCCAAACTTCGGTGATCGTTCGGCCCGGCAAGAACATCAGCGATATGGGCCATATCGTCCTGATAGGCCATTGGGTCCGGGTGAATAACTTCGTCCCGGACAGCGTGCAGACTGTGAGGGCGGCGGTCCGCGGGCAGACGCTCTAAAATCGACTTCTGAAAATAGGAAAGGGATTTTAGGGGTTTGGCCAAAAACCCATCGGCCCCTGCGGTTTGCGCATCCTTCTGTGCGTAATCATCCCCGGACATACCCAGAATGGCACCGATCCGCGGCACAGCCTCAGTTAGTTCGGCGATCAAATCAGCGCCTGACCCGTCAGGCAGGCCCATATCGACCAGAATTACCGAGGGGCGATAAATCTGCAGGTGTCTACGGGCCGATTTCAAGCAATCTGCGCGTCGAATACGTGCGCCAGAGTGCAAACACATCAGGCGTATCGCATCGCAGGCATAGCGGCTGTCTTCGACAACCAAAATCGTTTGACCCAGCAGCGGCCGCGTCGCCGTTGGCTGCGCGGGCGAGGTGAAGGGGTTCGAATCGTCCATGGCAGAACTCCTATTCAGCAGATGCCTTCAGGCTAGGAACTTCTGGCTAACACGACGTTAACGGCAATTTGGCGCACTTGTTCTTTGCCCGGACACGCCCCATAACCGCTGCAACGCAGAGAACAGAGGAGAGTTCCATGATTGGTCGTCTGAACCACGTCGCCATCGCCGTGCCTGACTTAGAGGCCGCATCGGCGCAGTACCGCAACGCGCTGGGCGCCAAAGTCGGTGCACCGCAGGACGAGCCCGATCACGGGGTGACCGTTGTGTTCATCGAACTGCCAAACACCAAGATCGAACTGCTGTATCCGCTGGGCGATGACAGCCCGATCAACGGATTTCTGGAAAAGAACCCCGCTGGCGGCATCCACCATGTCTGCTATGAGGTCGAGGATATCATCGCGGCCCGTGATCATCTGAAGGAAACTGGCGCCCGCGTGCTGGGATCTGGTGAGCCCAAGATCGGGGCGCATGGCAAGCCGGTGCTGTTTCTGCACCCCAAGGACTTTAACGGCTGTCTGGTCGAGCTAGAACAGGTTTAACCAAAGCGAGGATGTCATGACCATTACTGCTGCACTCGTCCTGTTTGCCGTCATCTGGTTCATGACGTTGCTGATCGTGCTGCCGATCCGTATCAAGACGCAGGGGGATCTGAACGAGATCGTGCCGGGTACTCATGCGGGTGCGCCGGAAGTCCACCACATGAAAAAGAAGATGTGGATCACTACCGGAATTTCCGTGGTGCTGTGGGCGATTATTGCCGGGATCATCGTTTCCGGCGTGATCTCGGTCCGCGATTTCGACTGGCTGAACCAGTTGGAACCCAGGGGATAACTGTCAGGGCGTCGGCCCTGACAGTTTGTGATAGATGTGGGTGAATGTAGCCGCACCAATGATCGGAATCACAAGGTTCACTAGCGGTACTGACAGTGGGATGGCCATCAGTGTGCCGGCAAGCCAAATGGTTGACGTGTGTTTTGCGCGCAGCTTCCGCGCTTCTTCGCGCCCGATCCGGCGCATCGCGGCCAAAGTGAAATATTCCCGTCCGAGCAAGAAGCCATTCATGGCCCAAAAGATAAACGGAGCCAAAGGCGAAAAGATCACATACAGGATCAACGCCAGAAGGTTGGCCACAATCAGCACGCCCATAAAGCTGAGCGCATCTCGGACACCGTCGCTAAACGGGATGCCGGGTACGGCGGGCAGCGTGGGATAATGCTTGTCTTCGACCGCCTGCGCGACCTCTTCGAGAAACATCGAAATGATGGCCGAGGCGACGGGCATCATCAAGAATACCGGCAGCACCAGAACGACAAAGATGCCCGAATAGTTCAGCACGTCGTTCAGCCATGAGACTGTACCGATCCAAGGCAATGAGATTTCACTGCTTGCCAACCAGTTAATCAACCAAATCGCCGCTGCGCAGCCCGCAATCAGAAGAATGATCGTTAACCCGACACCGCGTAAAAGGACCGAGCGGAACTTCGGGTCGCCGATTTGACCAAGCGCCGCGAAGAACGCGTTGAGGATCATCATTCGGACACCCATTCGATCAGTGCGGTCACATCGGGTCGGGGGCGTTCAGGCGGTGTGACAGATTCTGTGGCGATGTGGATAAAGCCTGCGATCCGTTCATTGTCCTTTAGACCCAAAGCTTCGCGGCAGAATTCGGGGTCATGCGATTGCCAGCCAGACAGCCAGTTTGCCCCCCAACCGGCCGCCAAAGCCGCGTTTAGCAAGCCAAGGCAAACCGTGCCTGCCGAATACGTCTGCTCGATAGAAGGCACCTTGTCAGACGGTTTTTGGACCTCAACCACGGCGACAGCCAACTGACCCATGTCGAATTGGCTGCGGGTCTTATTGATATCTTCCGGAGTTTTGCCCAAACGCTCGCCGCAGGTCTGTGTCAGGGCAGAAAGCCTGGGCATCGCGCCTTTCTCGATCACAATAAACCGCCACGGTTCCAGCTTGCCGTGATCGGGGCTGCGAGCGGCGGCTGTCAGCAAAGGCAACAGCTCTTCTCGGGTCGGGGCAGGGGCGACCAGCGTCTTTGCGGGCCGGGACCGGCGCGTTTGCAGAAACTCAAGGGCGGCCGGGTTCTTCAAGGACATATGTTAACTTCCTTCACATAGGCAGATTGTATCTGGTTGACCATCTGGCAGGTTTCAAGAGCAAACGGCTGGACTACGAGGATCATTTCCATCCCACGCCATAGGGTGCAAGAGTGTTTGGGGACAGGAGATCCGTATGGCAAAGCCAAAAATGCGAAACGTGCCGGATTTAACCGGGATTGCTCTTCCGGGGGCTGAGATCAATGTAAAGGTAACATCCAAAGCTGCCTTGGACCGTATCACGCTTGATGGCGGTTTAATTCGCGTTTACGTCACCGCCCCGCCCGCCGAAGGTAAGGCCAACGACGCAGTGCGCCGGGTTCTTGCGATTGCGTTAGGCGTTCCGGCGACTTCACTGACACTAAGGCGGGGGCAGACATCACGGGACAAGCTGTTTGTCTATGACCCTTGATCCGGTGTCTCGTGAATCTGGTAAACCCCCTCGGGCAGGTCAAGGGCAGCAGCCAGATCCCGAACCTGTTCGGGCGATAGTGTAATTTTTTGCACTGTGTCGGTCCGTGGATCCAGTTGTTCCAGCGTGACGCATTCGGCAAAATTGTTGATGATTACGTCCTCCTGCAAAGGCTTTTGGCCCTCGTCCACCAGAGTAATCACTGTCGAGTCGAATTCATGCTCAATCGAAAACATGTGATCAGATTGCCGGGCGTTTAACGCCATTGCAACCCGTTCAAACGCATTCAACCAGTGGCGGTCTTATTCTGGGCGCGCTATGGTCGAAAAAAGCGGCAGGACCGTTTAAAGGGATGATGAATGCGCCGTCTGATTGCTTTGATTTTACCTGTGGTGTTGGCAGCTTGCACAGCCAATACGCTGCGTGTTCAACCCGTTGAAGACTGGCAACAGGATTCTGCCGGTTTTGCGGTTCAGGCAACCGCTTTTCAGGAGATCAGCCGGAGGGTGGGCCGACAGGCTCGCAGTGAATGCCTGAAACGGGAAGGTGTCAGGAATTGCGACTTTACCATTGTTGTTGACCTGAACCCAAAAGCCCCCGCAAATGCCTTTCAAACGCTGGACGATAAGGATCAGCCGGTAATCATCTTTACAAGGGCCATGATTCAGTCGGCTGAGAATGCGGATGAATTGGCCTTTGTTATGGGGCATGAGGCCGCCCATCACATCCTGCGGCACATTCCCCGGCAATCGGTGAATGCCCGCGAAAGTGCTGCCATTTTTGGTGAACTGGCCCGGCTTGGCGGGGCGCAAGGTGCAGATGTGGAAGAGGCGCAGAAGCTAGGTGCTCAGGTCGGGGCGCAAGTCTATATCAAGGACTTCGAGCTCGAGGCCGACGCGCTTGGTACCGTTATCACTTACAAGGCAGGTTATAACCCACTTGTTGGGGCCAAGTACTTCGATCGCATTCTAGACCCCGAAGACAGTTTTCTAAGCACTCATCCGCCCAATGCAAAACGGGTTCAGGTTGTGGTGGATACAGCGCGCCAGCTTGGGTTGACGCAATGACCGGGTTGAAATGCTTGGGGGTGGTTCTGGCTGACCGGGGATCAAAATACGCCGTGTCGGGTGCTCCGGTCGCATCGCGGGCCGATGTGGAAGTCGTTCTGAAGACGCTGAAATCGGATAAGAGTTATGCCAAGGCAACGCACAACACTTGGGCTGCGACACTGCCGACGGGTGCGTTAAAGGCGGACGACGGTGAAGCCGGGGCTGCCATGGTTATTCTGCGGATGATGGAACGTGCGGCTTTGGACGGGCACGTTATCATCGTAACGCGTTGGTATGGTGGTAAAAAACTGGGCGGAGACCGGTTCCGCCGCGTTCAGGATGCAACACGAGCCTATCTGGACCAGATCGTTGCAGAGTGTTGACCTGAGTCAAGGGCGTCGCAGCAGCTTTCGGATACTCTGATCAAAACGTGTCAGGGAAAGGATGCCGAATGCCCAGCCGAGAAACGTTGAAGCAGCACGCAAGTCTCGTTGATCGAATGGCAACGCGGGTCGGTATCGACCTTGAAGATGCGGCGATCCGGGGGGATGTCTCGATCGATCAGATATCAGAGGCGGTGCTGCGTTGCACGGAATGCGGAAATCCCGGACATTGCAAAACCCTAATGGAGCAAGACGCGACATCGCCGTCGGCACCAGAATATTGCCGCAATAAGGATCTGTTTTCTCAACTGGTCTCGTCGGCGGCTATGTCATGCAAAAATTAGGGAACGTTATGACTCATCTGCGGCTGGTGCTGCGTATGGGAAAGGCGACAGGCACAGATGTGACTTCGGCTCACCGACAAGGGCGTCTTAGTCAGCAGGATTGGGCAAGAATGGTGAGATCCTGTCAGGGATGCAATTGGGCCGAACGATGCCCAGACTGGCTGTCTGATGCTCAAAATGCGGTATGCGCGCCGCAGACCTGCCCAAACCGAGAGCGGTTTGCAGAACTAAAGGTGCAACAAATGCAGGAGACCCAATAATGCGGGACGTTTTAGGCGAAGTGGAGATGCATTTCTGGCTTACGCGGTCTATGGCCAGATGTATCGACCTATCGCTGTCGGAGGCAATGGCAGAGGGCAGGCTCAGTACAGATGACTACGCGACTATGGTGACGCGATGCAGGGCCTCGAAATGCAGCGGTCAATGCGCCAGATGGCTTGCGGACCAGCAAGCAGGGGCCGACAAGGCCCCCGGCTTTTGCGCCAATGCCGAGACTTTGAACGCCTTGAAGGCTTAGAGCTTTGAATGGGATCCGTCGCAAAGCGGCGGATTAGCGCTGTGTTTGCACCCGCAAAAAAACACCTTCTTGGTGCTTTCCGCGGTGTATTTTACCGGCTCAATACCGCTTCCCTTGTGAGACCCATCGCAAAACGGCTGGCGCTTAGACTGTCCGCACGCACACCAGAAGTAGTTTTTGCCCTCGGTCACCTCGACCGGGTATGGGGCTTTCTGAGCGATAATTGGCGCATCTGACATTAGGCTGCTCCTTTTCTTGGCGTGTGTTGTCCGATGGTTCTAGTTCAAATCCTCTGAAACTCCAGCAACGGTCGGATATTCCGCCACAACGGCGTAGAATTGCTGGCCTCACATTTTTGTGATCGGATTTGTTGCAAATTTGCCAGCGAAGTCGTATTTTGAGACTGGCCCCGAATTTCTGGGGAATATCAGGAAATTAATAAAGGAATGACGGACATGAAATTGAAATTCGCTACAGTTGGCGCGTTTGCATTGATCTTGGGCGCGTGTTCGCAACAGGAAGAACCGGCACCGGTTTATATCACTCCTGAATACGACAAGGTTGGAAACCCAAGCTGCCCTGCGGGTACTCAGCTGGCAACGACCGAAGCAGGTCAGACAGTTTGTGACCCGGTCGCACAATAACCATATCGCGGGCGACCTTCGCAGGGTCGCCCGTTTCCAGAAACGTGCCGCCCTTTGGGCGGTTTTTTCTTGCCTGCAGCCCCCGGATTGAGGTTTTGTCCGCTCTACTGTTATGCAGAGGGCGCATGAAAAACTTTCTGATCCGATTAAAACACCGCACAGTCTGGAGTTGGCAAGGACTGGCCGCCACGTGGCGCGACGAGTATTCGTTTCGTGTTTGGGGCTGGGCTAATCTCATTTCCGCTGGGCTTGCGGTAGCTTTGCCTCTTACAGGCAGTCTGCGCGCGCTAATCATCGTGCTGGGCATATTGGTTATGGTCGCCGAACTGTTCAACACGGCGATCGAACGGGCTGTAGATCACACATCCACCGATCACAGCATATTGGCTGGTCAAGCCAAGGACGCCGCCAGCGCGGCGGTTGCGCTGACAGCCGTTGCCGCCGGGGTTGTATGGGTTATTGGCCTGATCACACTGATCTGACGTAGGCTATTTGATTCGATATCTTGCAAACCCGCGATGGAATTTATGATGTCGAAACCCATGGCGTCGCGGCGTATAGTATTTATAGTATTTCTTTTTGTGCCGCTTGAACGACGAGCGATGGTGCTTTTTTACCGGTTTCGCGTGATGTAATTTTGCTTTTGCAGCAGGTTTATGCACTTTCGGCGCGATAAAATGCCGATGTACCCGCGCTTTTCCGCGATGCGAAATGCCGAAGGATTTCACCCCGGAAAGCGTAACTTTGGCCGAACTGCCATGTCGGTGGTCAGCGGCGGCAGGGGCCGCAATCAGTTGAGCGGCAAGCACCGCCACTGCTAATTTCGCCGCGAAGGGACGCAGTTTAGTCATGATAACCCTCCTTCTTGCGTGTTGAGGTCTCATGTCTATGTGGGGCGCCGAGTGGTTGATCTCCAATAAACTCGGCTCACGCTTCGACTATAATCAGTGACCGATCAGGCCAGTTTGCCCCAGAGATCGTATTCCCCCGCTTCATCCACTTCGACCGAGACAATATCGCCGGGTTTGAGATCTGCGAACTCTTCGTCAATGAACAAATTGCCATCGATCTCGGGCGCGTCGGCCTTGGTGCGGCAGGTGGCGGCCTCGTCATCGACCTCATCCACGATCACGTCCAGCGTTTGTCCAACCTTTGCGGCAAGCTTTGCCTCGGATATCGCTTGCGCCTTTTCCATGAAGCGTTCCCAGCGGTTCTGTTTGACCTCGGCCGGGACATGATCAGGCAGATCGTTCGAGCGCGCCCCGTCCACGTTTTCGTACTGAAAGCAGCCAACGCGATCCAGCTGCGCCTCGTCCATCCAATCCAGCAAAGTCTGGAACTCGGCCTCGGTCTCACCGGGATAGCCGACGATAAAGGTCGAACGCAGGGTGATGTCGGGACAGGTGGCGCGCCATGCGGCGATCTCGTCCAGCGTTTTGGCAGCCGCCGCCGGGCGTGCCATACGTTTCAGAACGTCTGGATGGGCGTGCTGGAACGGAATATCCAGATAGGGCAGCACGTTGCAGCCCGCATCTGCCATCAGCGGGATCAACTCGCGCACATGCGGATAGGGATAGACGTAGTGCAGGCGTACCCAGGCATCGAATTGCCCCAGCTCGCGCGCCAGATCGGTGATGTGGCTGCGGACCTCGCGATCTTTCCACGGGTTCACGTCAAATTTGCGGTCCAACCCATAGGCCGACGTGTCCTGAGAGATCACCAGCAGCTCGCGCACGCCATTGTCGACCAGCTTTTCGGCCTCGCGCAGCACCGCGTGGGCCGGGCGGCTGGCCAGCTTACCGCGCATGTCGGGGATAATGCAGAACTTGCACTTGTGGTTACAGCCCTCGGATATTTTCAGATAGCTGTAATGGCGCGGGGTCAATTGCACGCTGGCGGCGGGCAGCAGGTCTACGAACGGATCGGGATCTGGTGGAACCGCCTGATGCACGGCGTCCAGCACCTGTTCATACTGATGTGGCCCGGTGACGGCCATGATGCGCGGATGATGCTCGCGGATGTAATCCGGCTCGGCCCCCAGACAGCCCGTGACGATAACCTTGCCGTTTTCGACCAGAGCTTCTCCGATTGCGTCCAGTGATTCTGCTTTGGCGCTGTCAAGGAACCCGCAGGTGTTCACGATCACGGCATCCGCCCCTGAATAGTCCGGAGAAATACCGTACCCTTCCGCCCGCAGACGGGTCAGGATGCGTTCACTGTCCACCAAAGCCTTAGGGCAACCCAGCGACACCATACCAATGGTCGGCTGGTTCGCGCGGGGCGCTTCGGTGATCCGGGCGGCAGGCGCCAGGTCGGGGCGGAGGTTCGGCGGGTTTGTACTCATGGCGCGGCATATAGTGGGGAACGCTTCCCCTTGCAAATGCACTGAAGGCCAAGAATGATCATTTCCAAACAAGCCGAAGGGCGGAGAGCAGAAAAATGAAATGGCTGTTGCGCATTGTTTTCCTTTTTATAGCGGTGCTTGGGCTGGTAATCGGCGCTTTGCTACTGATGCCAAGTGACAAGTTGGCATCCATACTGGCTGAGCAGGTCAAAGCGGAAACCGGGCGCGATCTGAACCTGTCGGGCGATGTCCGTTTATCGTTCTGGCCTGTCTTGGGAATGGAAACCGGCCCCGTTGCCTTTGGCAACGCGCCTTGGGCAGGCTCCGATCCGATGCTGAGCGCCCAAAGCCTGGCCGTGGGCGTTGACGCGGCGGCGCTGATGGGGGGCGATTTGCGGATCAAACGGATCATTGCCGAAAACCCGACACTGCGGCTGGAATTGTCGGATGGGCGCGGGAACTGGGAGTTCACTTCGGCAACCCCGACTGAGGGCACCACCAGCGCAGCAGCGACCCCAGCGCAAGGGCAGCAAGGCGCGGTGACATTGGACCGTCTGCAGTTAACGAACGCGCGGCTTGTCTATGTCGAGAATGGTTCCACTCGGTATGATTTCGACAATGTCGATCTGGCCGCAAGTTGGCCGGACCCGAGTGCGCCTATGACCCTCGAAGCCCAAATGAAGGTGCCGGGTGGTGCTGTGGACGTCGATCTGACGATTCCTGACCTTCCCACCTATGCTTCGGGTGTCGCGACGCCTTTGACCGTGACGTTGACCGCACCTGGTGGAGAAGTTCGATTTGACGGCCGCGTTAACCTCGCTGGTGAGATGGACGGCAATTTCCACGTCAGAACGCAAAACACCGAGCGGATGTTGGCAGCCTTCGGTCAAGCTGGCGTTGGCGTACCACTGGGGTTGGGGACGGCGGCAGACATATCGGGGTATATGACTTACACGCAGGATGGTCGCATTTCTGTTCGCGATATGGTTGCTCAACTGGACGAAAACCGAGTGACCGGCGAGGCGGATATTCTGATCTCGGATCCTCCACAAATCACGGCGCGGCTGGACGCTGGTGACTTGGACCTGTCGAAATACAACACGGCCCCGGCAGGCCGGTCAGGCGAAACAAGCACAGGTCCGGTTAAAGACACAGGGTGGTCCACCGATCCTATCGACGCATCGGCTTTGGCACTGGCGAACGGAAAAATTCGGCTGAAGGCCAGCTCGATCGCGGTTCCGGGACTGACCTTGGGCCCCAGTGATCTGACGCTGAACCTTGATCGGTCTCGCGCAGTTCTACAGATGAATCCGGCCAGCTTGTTTTCGGGTCAGTTGACCGGGCAGGTCGTAGCCAATAACCGAAGCGGATTGTCGGTCGGCGGTGACCTCAAGGCCGAGGGCATCGACATCGAACAGGCTTTGACTGCGCTTGCGGGTGTCGATCGTCTGTCAGGGACTGGGACAGGTTCGTTCAAGTTCCTCGGTGTCGGCCAAACCGAAGATCAGATCATGCGCTCGCTCAGCGGCGATGGGCGGATGGATGTTGGCGCCGGGGTCATCAGCGGATTTGATCTGGACCGTCTGATGGGGCGCAGCTCGGAAACGGGTGGGACAACCGTCTTCAACAGCCTTTCAGCAAGTTTCACCTTGGATCAAGGCGTGCTTAGGAACGACGACTTGTTGATGTCACTCAAGAATTTCCGTGCGGATGGTGAGGGGCGTGTGGGCATTGGCGCGCGTGACATCGATTATCTTTTCACCCCTACAGCATTGCGGGCTAACGCAGGTCAGGGGCTTTCGGTACCCGTTCGCATTGTCGGCCCCTGGAGCAATCCATCGATCCAACCTGACTTAAGTAAAGTGCTTGAAGCGGCAGCAGAGGGCAAAGTCAAAGAGTTGGAGGATGATGCCAAGCAAAAAGTTCTGGAAAAGGTTGGCGATGAGCTTGGAGTTACGGTGACCGACACGGAAAGCATCGAAGATGCGGTAAAAAACAAGCTGCAGGAAGAGGCTGCAAAAGGGTTATTGAAACTCTTGGGCGCTGATTGAGAGGGCAGGGGGCGTAAAGTGCACCCCATGCCGGTTCAGATGGTTTGGTCGTAGTCGCCGACGCCAGGTTCCGTTCGAATAACGGCGTCGATATCAGCGAAAATCGCACGCATCTCTTCTTCGCTTTCGCTGCTTTCGCATACGACAACCAGATTGGGCGTGTTGGACGATGCGCGAACCAATCCCCAGCTGCCATTGTCCAGAATGACACGGGCTCCGTTGACAGTGACCACCTCTTTTATGTTGCGCCCTGCGAAAGTCTCGCCAGCTTCGGATTTGGCGACCAGCTTGTCGACCAGACGCTTTAGGATGTCGTATTTTTCGGTATCCGCCGCGTAGGGTGACATGGTCGGGGTCGACCAAGTCTTGGGGAGGGCCTTGCGTAGATCAGACATGCTTTTGTCGGGGTTTCGATCCATAAGCTTGCAGATCTCAACCGCCACGCGCATCCCGCAATCATAACCACGCCCGATGGGTTCAGCCAAGAAGTAGTGGCCCGACTTTTCGAAACCAGCTAGCGCATTGATTTCCTTAACCCGCCGCTTCATATGGCTGTGGCCCGTCTTCCAGTAATCCGCTTTTACGCCGTGGGCCTGCAACTCGGGGTCACTGGCAAACAGGCCGGTGGATTTCACATCGGCCACAAAGGTGGAATTCGGGTACAGCTTGGCCAGATCGCGAGCCATGATCACTCCGACCTTGTCGGCAAATATCTCCTCGCCCTCGTCATCTACAACGCCGCAACGATCGCCATCACCGTCAAACCCGAGCGCCATGTCGGCACCGCTGGATTTCACGCTGTCGGCCATGTCGTGCAACATCTCCATGGCTTCGGGGTTGGGGTTGTAGTTGGGAAAGGTATAATCTAGCCGGTTATGACTGGGTACAACCTCGACCCCCATCCGTTCAAAGACCTCGGGTGCGAAGGCCGACGCAGTTCCATTGCCCGTCGCGCAGACGACTTTAAGCGGGCGGGACACTTTGAAATCGCCGACCAGATCGTCGATATACGCCTCTTTCACCCCGTCGACAAATTCATACGAACCGCCTTCGTGCGGCTGACCTTCGCCGTTCAGAACGATGTCGCGCAGCTCGGACATTTCATCGGGACCATGGGTCAACGGACGCTCAAACCCCATTTTAACCCCTGTCCAGCCGTTCGGGTTGTGGCTGGCCGTGACCATCGCAACCGCAGGCACATCCAGATGGAACTGCGCGAAGTAAGCCATCGGGCTAAGTGCCGGGCCAATATCCTTGACCTGTATCCCCGCCTGCATCAGCCCCAGGATCAGTGCGTTCTTAATCGCAAGAGAGTAGTCTCGATAGTCGTTGCCAACCGCGATCACCGGCGCGATTCCGCGGCGACGCATCTGTGTTCCAAGACCCAGACCCAGCGCTGTCATGCCCGGCAAGTTGATCTCTTCGGGGTATTTCCAACGCGCGTCGTATTCACGAAAACCCGTTGGCTTGATCATTGCGTCGCGCAGAAATGTCCAGGTATTCGGGGTCACCTCGGGGAGTGGTTTGGTCATCAAGAATCTCGGTTGTTAAATCTGAATCGGATTGGCTTTGGCAAGCGTATCAAATCGCATCAATGTATCAATCAGTTGAGGCATCTGATCCAGGTAAATCATATTCGGGCCATCACATGGCGCATTGTCCGGATCCTGATGCGTTTCCATAAAGACGCCAGCAACGCCAACGGCAACGGCCGAACGCGCCATAACAGGCGCAAATTCGCGCTGGCCACCTGATGCGCCGCCCAAACCGCCGGGTTGAGCCACAGTGTGCGTGGCGTCCATGATCACCGGATACCCGGTTCGCGCCATTTCCGGTAGCGATTGCATATCGACCACCAGACGGTTGTAGCCAAAGCTGACGCCACGCTCGGTCAACATGATGTTGTGGTTGTCGGTGCTTTCGATCTTGGCAGCAACATTTTGCATGTCCCAAGGGGCCAGGAACTGTCCTTTCTTGACGTTCACCACCGCGCCTGTTGCGCCTGCCGCCTTAAGCAAGGCAGTCTGGCGACACAGAAACGCAGGGATCTGAAGGATATCGCACACCTCGGCCACTAGGGCGCATTGTTCTTTCTCATGTACATCGGTAGTAACTGGCACCCCGATGCTGTCCTTGACCGATTGCAGAACGGACAACCCCTTTTCCAACCCCAAAGCAGGGGCGGCATTTATCGAGGTGCGGTTGGCCTTGTCGAACGAGCCCTTGAACACGTATTGCGCGCCCGCGGCATCGCACGCCTCTTTCATTTTACCGGCGATCATTTGGGCATGATCGGCGCTTTCAAGCTGGCAGGGGCCGGCAATGATTGTCAGAGGCAGATCATTGCCGACCGTGAGATCGGAGATTTTTACATGTTTCATGTGTCTTACGAGGATACCTGTTCACGAAGGACCGACGCGGTAAGCGAGATCAACAGGTAGATACCAGCAAACAACAGGAATGCCAAAATCGTATTTTCGAATTTGCGCGGGTAAGTGGGGTCCTGACTGGGCACAGGATTAACCGAGACTGTCAGATATCTAACCTTACGGTTTGCCTCGGTCCGGGTGGTTTCCATTTGCTGCATGGCGTTTTGCAGCATCATATCCCGGGCAATCAAATCGGCCTGAGCCATTTGAAGGCGCACGCTAAGCTGGGCAAGCGAATTTTCGCCTGCCGAGACATCCAGCATCTGTGCATTAAGCTCATCCAGGACTTGTTCAAGACGACGGATATCTGCACGCGCGCCATCGACCTTGGCTTGGTTGGGCCGCAGGTTGTCCAGCAAAGCAGCCAATTGCAGTTCTTTGTCTTGAATCTCGGTTTCCAGCGCGTTGATGCGCCCGCGCAGACCAGCGATCACGTTTTCAGGGTCCAGCAAAGCACCTTGCAACTGCAACTCGATCAAGTCTTCCTGCGCTTTTCGGCGCTCGGCCTGGGCCAACTCGAATCCGGCGCGGGCCTCGCGCATCTGGTCTTCGCGTTTCAACTCGGTCAGTCCGTTGATCGTTTCTTCAGCATAGGACAACAAGCGCTCGGACAGACCGACGGCAAGCTCGGCCGATGGGGCGGCAACCTCCATCCGTATGATCCCGTCGCTTGGGTCATATCCGATCGTTATCATCCGTTTGAACAGCTTGTAGGTTTCTTCCAGACTGGCATCAGGCGACAGGCGCTGAATTGGATCAATCCACTCCTGTTTGAAGATTTCGGCGAAGCCCATGTCCCGATCCAACCGAAGAAGGGCATCTTTGGATTCCAGGAACTCCTGCGTCGCCACCGAGTCCTGCGCTGTGGCATATTGCGTACCGGCCAAAAACCCACGGAACGATGCGCCTCCGCCATCGGCCTGAAGAATCGAGAAAGCAGAATCGCTGGCATACATTGGGGTCGCGTAGCGATAGAAATAGGTGCCCACGATTAGCGTCGGAAGCAGAACAAATGCAGCGAGGCGCGCGAACAATGCCATCAGCTTGCGCCTGCGTCTGCGAGCAATGTCCCTTTGGATCTCCTTGATCTCAATCTCGCGACGCTCTGCCGGGTTCATTTCGGGGCCAGGCAGGGTTTGAGCGGCTTCAGAAAACGTTTGGGGCAGTTGGATGGTGATTTTGTCCTTGGTCTCACCCTCAGTGCGTTTCTTTTCAGCGGCCAGATCTAAAAGGTTAGCCCGTTCAAACGGGTCGATACCTTTTTTCCGCAAAAGACGTACGGCATCATAATCCGAGGTTGCGGCAAGCCCGTTTTTCTGAGCAAGACGTCGTGCCACCCTAAGCTGCCGCCCGGTCAGTCCTTCGCGTTTGATCTCGTCGATTTCTGTAGCAGTCTGCGACTCGTTTGCGGCGGCCGGAGCCTGCGTTGCCTTGCGAATACGCGAGATCGCCTCAGCGCGCGCTTCAGGGTCGCCAGAGCCTTTGCGCTTGCGGCGCAGGTTGTAGATGCTAGCCTTGGGTTTGGTAGTCATATAGCTGCTTAGCCTCTTCCAAGGTGTCAAACATGTAAAGCTGACCGTCCACGAGAACGGCAGCCTGACGGGCGAATTTTTCCAGCACTGCAGGGCTGTGGGATACGATGACCAACGTGGTCGTGCGCAACCTTTCCCTCAGAATGTCACCGGCTTTCCTGTTGAATTCGACATCCGTGGTGGCGGGCATGCCTTCGTCAATCAGATACATGTCGAAATCAAGTGCCAGCATCAAGGCAAAGGTGAAGCGGGCCTTCATGCCCGATGAATACGTGGCCATTGGCTGATCAAAATACTCGCCCAGATTGCACAGCCATTTACAATAGGCTTCGACGTAATCGGGATCCATGCCATAGATTTTCGCGATGTATCGCGCGTTTTCCAGTGCCGAAAGCTTGTTCGCAACGCCACCAGTGAACCCCATCGGAAACGAAATCCGGCAGGACTTGCGGATCACGCCTTCATCCGGTTTCTCTAACCCGGCCATCATGTTGATCAGTGTTGTTTTGCCAGTGCCGTTCGGGGCAAGCACGCCCAGAGATTTTCCAAGCTCAACCCTGAACGACACCCGGTCCAGGATCACCTTGCGGCGCGTCCCGGTCCAGAAAGACTTACTGACGTTCTCAAACTCAAGCATACTGGGCCTGCTACATATGTCTTTTTATTGCACCGACCAAGCCGGTGATGCCGCGTTCACGCGTGCTGCATTATGTCGAAAAATGAGGGGGGGGATCAATGCGTTCGCTTGCATGCTGTTGCTATTGTGACTTTTCCATCTGTTGGCGTCCAAAGGCGCGTTGTCTATCCTTTGATCTAACCGTCACTCATTTTGATGCAGGAAACCTTGCGATCTGATGAATACACTCGAGAAAGACATCGCAGCCTGCAGGATCTGCGCCGATAGGTTTGCCGACACGCACACTGCGCACGAACCTCGGCCGGTGGTCTGGTTCCGCAAAGGAACTTCGGTTCTGATTGCAGGGCAGGCACCCGGCGCACGCGTTCACGAATCCGGTCGGCCTTTTACCGACCCCTCCGGGGATCGCCTGCGGGATTGGTTGGGGCTTGATGAACCGACATTTTATGACCGCTCAAAGGTGTCGATTGTGCCAATGGCATTCTGCTTTCCCGGATATGATGTGCGCAAAGCCGATCTACCTCCACCGCCGATCTGCGGGCAAACTTGGCATGACCGGGTGATGCAAGCGCTGGGAGAAATGCCGTTAACGGTTCTGGTCGGGGGCCATGCGCATAAATATCACCTGGGCACCAAAAGCTCGGTGACGGAAACGGTGCGCAACTGGCGGGACCATGCGCCGCGCGTCTTTGCCTTGCCTCATCCGTCTTGGCGGAATACGGCATGGATGAAGAAAAACCCCTGGTTCGAGGCCGACCTTCTGCCGGTCTTGCGTGCGCGGGTGCAAGAGGTTCTGAATGACTGACACAACAGCTCTGGATGCCGCCCATTCCGCGATGGAGGTTGCCCCACTGGACGATGCTGCCCGACTGCGCTTTTTTGAACGGCTAGCGGATAGCGAGTTGTTTCTTTTGCTGACCGAAGAGGCGAAAGACGAAAACATCTCGCCCGAATTGTTCGATGTGGCTGACGGCCGGTTTGTTCTGGCTTTCGATCGGGAAGATCGGCTTGCCCGATTTGCGGAACGCCCGGTGCCTTATGTTGCTTTGTCGGGGCGGATTTTGTCCAACATGCTGGCCGGTCAGGGGATTGGTCTGGGTCTGAACCTTGAGGTCGCGCCATCGTCCATGCTGATCCCGTCCGAGGCCCTTGGATGGTTGGCTACGACTTTGCAGCACGCGCCAGAGGAAGTGCAGCAACACCTGTCCGAGTTCCTACCCCCTGTTGGGTTGCCCGACGATCTGTTAACGGCCCTAGACGCCAAACTGGCAACGGCCGTTGGTCTGGCGCAGGCGGCATATCTGGTCGGCACAAAGACGTCTGAGGGTGGCACAGGTCATCTGCTGGGCTTTGTCGGAGCGGTGAGCGGGGCTGAGGCTGCACTGGCCAAAGCTGCGTCCGAGGCGTTGACCTTTTCGGGTATCGAAGCTGGGGCCATGGATGTCGGCTTTTTTGCAGCGCACGACCCGGCTGCCGCAGCGTTGGCCCGCGTTGGGCTGAGGTTCGATTTGCCCCAGCCCGAGACGTCCGAATATGCGCAGATAGCACCGGGCAGCGACCCGGATAAACCACCAATTCTGCAATAATAAGGCCCCGCAGATTAAGCTGCGAGGCCCATGCGTTACTCTGCTGCAGGTTCCAGCTTGTCCTGAGTGCGGGTTTCAAAGTCGCTGGCCTCGTGGCGTTCGTGAAGCTGCATGTGCTTTTCACCGAAGGGACGGTTGACCATGCGACCGCGCAGTACTGCGGGGCGTTCGTCGACTGCTTTGGCCCAACGCATAACGTTCTTATAGGATTCGACGTCCAGGAATTCGGCGGCGTCATACAGACGTCCCAGAACCAACTGACCGTACCAGGGCCAGATGGCCATGTCGGCGATGCTGTAATCGTCGCCTGCAATATAGGCATTTTCCGCCAGTTGCTTGTCCAGAACGTCTAACTGGCGCTTGGTTTCCATGGCAAACCGGTTGATCGGGTATTCCCATTTCTCGGGCGCATACGCATAGAAATGGCCGAACCCGCCGCCCAGATAAGGTGCGCTGCCCATCTGCCAGAACACCCAGTTCATCACCTCAGTCCGTTCGGGACCGGATTTCGGCAGAAAGGCGTCGAATTTCTCGGCCAAATGGAACAGGATCGAGGCGCTTTCGAACACGCGCACAGGTTCATCCCCCGACCGGTCCCAAAGCGCGGGTATCTTTGAGTTCGGGTTTGCCCCGACAAAGCCCGAACTGAATTGATCGCCCTCGCCGATATTGATCAGCCAGGCGTTATACTCGGCCTCTTCATGGCCAAGGGCCAACAGTTCTTCCAGCATCACCGTGACTTTGACACCGTTTGGCGTTGCCAGCGAATACAACTGGAACGGATGGCGTCCTACAGGCAGGTCTTTGTCGTGCGTCGCGCCGGAAATGGGGCGGTTGATATTGGCGAATTGCCCGCCATTCTGACTGTCCCAAGTCCAAACCTTTGGCGGGGTATAGGTCGATTGCTCGCTCATTTCTTGCCTTCCTCAGCAAATCTGGTGTGCATTGTCTGTCCGCAGCAACAGCTAATATTGCAAAGCGCCGAGTCCAACCCCGCATCTGTGGTTCATTTTGTAACATTCGGCGCCAATACTCTCACGTTTCTTCATCGGACGTCACAGCGCCGCGAGCAGGACTGCTCTGAGCCCTGAAATCGCTTATTGTCTGGTCAGACCCGGAACGCGGGTGACCTTGAAACCTAAGGACAAGAGGATTGACCTATATGAAACGTTTTGCCCTGACCCTTGCAGCAACGCTGGCATTCGCTGTTCCAGCATTCGCTGGTGATCAGTATGTTGATGGAACCGGTTATGCTGTTTCAGGCTATGATGTTGTGGCCTATCGCAGCCTGGATCAGTCACCGGTTGGTAAGGCGCAGCCGGCGGGCGTTCGTGGGCGTTCCGACATCACCGCTGAATACAATGGCGCAACCTGGGCATTCTCGACCGAAGAAAACCGCGACAAGTTTTTGGAGAACCCCGCGTACTACGCGCCGCAGTATGATGGCCATTGCGCCTACGGCGTGTCACGTGGCGGCAAGGTTCCGGCCAACCCGAACCTGTGGCGCATCGTTGATGACAAGCTGTACCTGAACATCACGGACGTGGTTGTTGGATTCTTCGAGGAAGATATCCCGGGTAACATCAATCTGGCGGAAGGTAACTGGCCGGGTATCGAGCCTGCGAAAGCTTCGACCGCAGTTATCCCGAAATTTACCTCGGACGCTCCGATTTCCAACTAAATGGAATCTGACAAACGAAAACCCGGCTGGCATCAGCCGGGTTTTTGCATTTCAGGCCTCAGCTTGCCAGTTCAAAGGCATCCTGCAGGGCCTGATCCGCATCGAACCGTATGCGAACACTTTTGGCGCCAGGAAACTTTCGGGCCATGATCGCGTCAGGGACAACGACTTCGCCGGCACCTGCGTTCTTGGATTGGAAATTCAAAACTTCGGTTTCCGTTTTGCGAAACCCGACCAGAACAGATGTCGGCAAAGCAACGCGGTTCGCACCTTTGCAAACCGGAGATTTCACGAAGTATATCAGGTTTCGACCAAAACACTCGATAGCGCTGGGGATGTGGTCCGAGTCAGCAACGATTTGGTCGCCATCGTCAGTTGGCGCAATGTTGCCAGAATGGGCCAACGCCCGAGCAAGAAGATCACGACACGCGCTGACTTCGGTGTCTTTCAACCGGATCACGCGTTTGCGCAGCTTGGGCCTTTTGGGCTTGCCATGCATCGGGTTCTTGGTGGTCAGCCCCTCTTGCCGCAAAAGATCATAAGCGTCTTTGGCGCGGACAAAATCCGAGCAATCATTGTCAGCGCGGTCAGGATGTGCGCTGAAGGCAATCTTGCGCCAAGCGTTGCGGATGTCGTTGGAACTGGCATTGTGGTCCAGCCCAAGCGCAAACAAAGCATCTGTCCGCGCCTTGATCTTTTCAACTGCTTCCATACCCAAATCACTCACTAAACAACAACATGCCCTAGTGTTGTGACGGTCGCAATTTTGTCAAATTTGGTGAGTTTTTAGGGGGTATGTGGGAACAATTTCCAGTTAACTATTTTGATTGTTCCCACTATTGCGTCTGATTGGCCGGGTATCGTCCGGCCTTTCGCTAGGCCACGTTCTGCAACGAGGGCTTTGGTGTGATCCCAAGGGCAAAGCAGACATCGCGCGTCAGTTCTGGCCGGTTCAGTGTATAAAAATGCAGTTTGTCCACACCGCCTTCTATCAGGTCCGAGCACAGCTCGGTGCACAATGCAGTAGCCAGCAAATCCTCGCGGTCATCCCGGAGGGCCTTGTCAAATGCCTGCTCGATCCAGCCGGGAATGCGTGTGCCACAACGTTTGGCAAAGTTGCGCGCGCCTTTCCAGTTCTCGATTGGCAGGATGCCCGGCACGATGGGCTTATCGATCCCGGCCTTTTCGCAGGCGTCGCGGAAGCGGAAAAAAGTCTCGGCCTCAAAGAAGAACTGCGTCAGCGCTTCGTCTGCGCCAGCGTCCAGCTTGGCTTTCAACCAGTCGATATCAGTGCGAGCGCATTGCGCTTCGGGGTGGATGTCTGGATAGGCGCCCACGCGGATGTTGAACGCGCCGGTGTCTGAAAGCGCTTCGATCAGTTCGACCGAATTGGCGAACCCGTCTGGATGAGGGACGAACCGGTCCTGTCCTTTGGGGGGGTCGCCACGCAGTGCCACGATGTCTTTCACACCTGCCTTGGCGAAGGAATCTGCTATTTGCAGGGTCTCAGCGCGGGTCGCATCGACGCACGTCAAATGCGCGGCCACGGGAAGACCCGAAGACTTGTGCAAAGTCGCCACCGCATCGCGGGTCAATTCCCGCGTGGTGCCACCAGCACCATAGGTGACTGACACAAAGCGCGGGTCCAGCGGAGCCAGCGTCTGCACGGTGTCCCACAGGCGGAACGAGGCCTCGAGCGTTTGGGGCGGGAAGAATTCGAATGAAATCTCAGGTTGTGTCATCTCGGCCTCGTAAATACTGGTTGCAGGCCTTGTGCCATGACCTGCATTGTGAGACAAACTCATATTCCTCAAGAACAACATGAGTTCCATTGAATGCATATCGAATTCCGGCACCTGCGCACGATCAAGGCGATCCATGAATGCGGCGGCCTGGCCCGCGCGGCGGATCAGCTGAACATCACCCAATCGGCGTTGAGTCATCAGATCAAAGGGCTTGAGGATCAGGCCGGGGTTGAGCTGTTCCTGCGTCGCTCCAAACCGATGAAGCTGTCGGCGGCGGGGTTGCGCCTGTTGCGGCTGGCCGAACAGATACTACCGCAGGTCGAAGCGACGCAGCACGAATTTTCTTCCCTGCGTGACGGGCGCACGGGCCGGATGCATATCGCGATCGAGTGCCATGCCTGTTTCGAATGGCTGTTTCCGGTGCTGGAGGCGTTCCGGAAATCCTGGGGCGATGTGGATGTCGATATCCGCCCCGGTCTGGCGTTTGACGCCTTGCCCGCGCTGCAGAAGGAAGAGGTTGATCTGGTGGTGTCATCTGACCCAGAAGACTTACCGGGGGTCGAGTTCATCAAGCTTTTCGACTATGACGCGGTGTTCGTTGCGGCCTCGGCCCACCCATTGGCACAAAAGGATTTCATTGAGGCCGAGGATTTCCGCGGTCAGACTCTGATCACCTATCCGGTCGAACGCACGCGTTTGGACGTGTTCAGCCAGTTGCTGATCCCGGCGCGAGTGGAACCGGCGGCCATCCGGCAGGTGGAGCTGACAGCAGTTATCCTGTTGCTGGTCGCTTCGAACCGGGGGATTTCGGTCCTGCCCGACTGGGTGGTGCGCGAGGTCAAGTATAACTCGGACTATGTGACCCGGCCACTGACCAAGGACGGGATCACCCGCAGTCTGTATGCCGCGGTGCGGTCCGAGGACCTTGAAAAACCCTATGTGCAGGAACTGATCGAACTGGCCGGGACCGAGGCGCGCAAGCTGCAATCGCAATAGGCGCAAAACGCGGGGCTGCTATGCGCATCAAGCCTCTTGGCAAGGGCGCATTGCATCAGTATACGCGCGGTTTGACCGAACAGGAGCCTTGGGACAATGGTAGGCAGTGCAAACCTCAACATCATGATCAAAGCCGCGCGCAAGGCGGGGCGGTCTCTGGTCAAGGATTTCCGCGAAGTCGAGAACCTGCAGGTCTCGATGAAAGGTGCGGGTGACTTTGTCTCCAAGGCCGACATCGCCGCCGAGGCGATCCTGAAAGAGGAACTGCTGGGTGCGCGCCCGACCTATGGCTGGCTGGGTGAAGAAGGCGGCGGGCAGGCGGGTGAAGACCCAACGCGCCGCTGGATTGTCGACCCGCTGGACGGCACCACGAACTTTCTGCACGGGCTGCCGCATTGGGCGATTTCGATCGCTCTGGAACACAAGGGCAAGATCGTTTCGGGCGTGATCTATGACCCTGCCAAGGACGAGATGTTCTTTGCCGAAAAGGGCGAAGGCGCGTGGATGAACGACACCCGCATCCGCGTTTCGGGCCGTCACCGTATGATCGAATCGATCTTTGCGACCGGTTTGCCTTTTGGTGGCCGTTCCGACCTGCCTGCTACCTTGCAGGATCTGGCTCGTATCATGCCCACCTGCGCTGGCGTGCGCCGTTGGGGATCGGCAGCGCTGGATTTGGCTTATGTCGCTGCAGGGCGTTACGAAGGCTATTGGGAGCGTCGACTGAACGCGTGGGACGTGGCAGCCGGGATCATCATCGTGAAAGAGGCTGGCGGATTTGTGCAAGCCATCAATCCGGAAGGCAGTGTCTTGGAGGATGGTGAGGTTATCTGTTCGAATGAGCCGATCTTTGACCAGTTCTCGAAGGTGATCCGTGGCTGATTTTCTTAAGCCAGTGCCGAACAAGCGCGCCCCGTACAAGGCGCGCTTTTTTGTTTATAACGCAATGCGTTGGGCTAACCCGCAGTCTTCAGCCAGCCGTGCGGCGACGGATGCGACCGCCAGGTCCTGCAGGCCGACGCCTGTTCCATCGAACAAGGTGATCTGATCCGCCGAAACCCGGCCAGGATGAACGCCATTGATCACAGCGCCGATGGGCGTAATAGCCTTCTCTGTAAGAGCCCCGTTGCCAACGGCGTGCTGCGCTTCACCAATCGAGACGGATTGCGCCACCTCATCCGTAAAGACCGAGGCCGCAGAGACCAGTGCCGGGTCGACTTCTTGCTTTCCTTTGGTGTCGGTGCCCATACAGGCCAGATGGGTGCCGGGTTCGATCCACTCCTTCATCAGCAAGGGCTCGAAAGCCGAGGTGATGGTGATGATCACGTCCGCCTGTGCGCCCAACTCCTGTGGGCTGACGCTTTCGAATTCCAACCCAATCTCGTCAGCGACGGAGGCCAATCGAGGCAGCATGTCCGGATGTGGATTCCACGCCACGACCTTTTCGAACGCGCGTTGCTCGGCGGCTGCGCGCAGTTGAAAGGTGGATTGATGGCCAGCCCCGACCATGCCCAGAACCTTGGCGTCCTTACGGGCCAGATAAGCGATGGACACAGCAGATGACGCCGCAGTGCGCACCGCCGTCAGATAGTTGCCGCCAACCAGTGCCGACAGCCGACCCGTGTCCGGGTCGAACAGGAACACTGTGGATTGATGGTTGGTCAGGCCGCGATCTGTATTCCCTGGCCAATACCCACCGGACTTCACGCCCAGCACTTGCCCTTCGCGGTCGAACCCTGACTTGAACCCATAAATCGCATCTGCGTGGCCCAAAGCCTCGCGGATCACGGGAAAGTTTCGCGCCCCGCCGCTGGCCATGGCGCCGAAGACGGCCTCGACAGCATCAAATGCTTGTTGACGGCCCACGAGTTGGGCACATAAATCCTCGGTCACGATCAGCGGTCCGTCTTGAGTGATCATGGCATCCCTCATCGCTTAATACGCCTTTCCGCGCGCCGACACTGGCCACAACGCTTCGACTTTGCCGCCGCGTACGCCGACATACCAGTCATGGACATTGCAAGTGGGGTCGCAGTGACCAGGCACCAGCCGTAGCTTGTCATTGACTTTCAAAACCCCGTCCGGGTCGCCAATCACGCCATGTTCGTCCGAACATTTGAGGTATTCCACGTCGTCACGCCCATATACGAAGGGCAGGCCGCTATCGACAGACTGGGCTTTTAGACCCGCATCGCAGACCGCAATATCAGGTTTGGAATGGCTCATGACACTGGTCAGAATGAACAGCGCGTTCTCCCATTCACCTTGGTCAATCCGGTTGCCGTCCTTGTCCAGAATGCGTCCGTAATCAGCATCCATGAACGCGTAAGACCCGCATTGCAATTCATTGTAAACGCCTGACTCGCTTTCAAAATAGTACGACCCAGTTCCCCCGCCCGAGACCAGTTCGCAGTCTATCCCTTCCGCTTTCAAACCGTCGACCGCGTCTTTGACCATCGCGATGGCGACGTCCAGTTTTTCCTTGCGGGCTTCATAACTGTCCATGTGCTGCATCGCACCCTGATAGGCCTGTATTCCTGTGAACTTAAGATTTGCGGCGGCGTGAACCGCTTGGGCGATTTCAACGACTGCTGCGGTCGAGGTCACGCCGCAACGTCCTGCGCCGCAGTCGATTTCGACAAAAACCTCCAACTCGGCGCCGTGCCGCGTGGCTGCCGACGACAGCTCGGCGACGTTGTCCACGTCATCTACGCAGACGATTGTGCGCGCACCCAGTTTGGGCAGACGCGCCAAGCGATCGATCTTGGCTGGGTCGCGCACCTGATTGGATACGAGGATGTCTTTGATACCACCACGGGCAAAGACTTCGGCCTCGGACACTTTCTGACAGCACACGCCGACCGCGCCACCCAGTTCTTCTTGTAGCTTGGCTACGTCCACGGACTTGTGCATTTTGCCATGCACCCTATGCCGCATCCCGTGCGCTTCGGCGTAGTCACCCATCTTCTTGATATTTCGTTCAAGCGCATCAAGGTCCAGGATCAGGCTTGGCGTCTGGATATCGCGTTCGTCCATCCCAATGGCGGCAGGGATGTCGAAGCCGATCTCGAGATCGTCAAATTTCGCGGATTTGTTCATATTCTCTCTCCTCATCCTTGCAGCCATGGCAACTTGTCTAGATCGACGTTCCCGCCTGTTATGATCACGCCTACACGTTTGCCGCGGAACACGTCTTGGTTCTTCAAGATGACCGCCAATGGCACTGCCGAAGATGGTTCCATCACCACCCGAAGGTGCTTCCACGTCAATTTCATAGCGGCGATGATCTCGTCGTCAGAGGCTGTGAAAATGTCCGTCACATGGTTCGAGACAAAGTGCCATGTGTTCTCTTTCAAGGGCACCAGCAAGCCGTCAGCGACGGTATTGGGTGCGTCGTCGGCAATTATGTACCCAGCCTTGAAGGACCGAAACGCATCATCCGCCTGCTCGGGTTCGGCCGCGTAAATCTCTGTGCCGGATGCAAGGTTCGAGACGGTCAGGCAGGTGCCCGAAACCATGCCGCCGCCGCCAATCGGGGCGATAACGGCGTCAACGCCGCCGGTTTGATCCAGCAATTCAGCCGAGCAAGTGGCTTGCCCTGCGATCACACGCGGATCGTTGTAGGGGTGGATGAACTCACCTCTTGTCCGGGCCTGAACCTCGGCAAAGGTAGCCTCGCGCGATGAGGTTGAAGGATCGCATTCCGTGATGGTACCGCCATACCTGCGTACCGCGTCTTTCTTGGCCTGAGGCGCGGTGCGGGGCATAACGACGTTGCACGGGATACCCCGGCGACCAGCAGCGTATGAGAGCGACAACGCGTGGTTGCCGCTGGAATGGGTGCACACCCCCTTGACGGCCTCTTCATCGCTGAGGCTGAAGACCGCGTTGCAAGCACCGCGCACTTTGAAAGCACCTGCCTCCTGAAAGTTCTCGCATTTAAAGAACAACTGCGCGCCGGTCAGGTCATTCAGGTAGTCCGACGTCATCAGTGGTGTGCGTCTGATATGAGGTGCGATCCGCCGTTGCGCCGCGCGCATGTCCGCGATCGTCAAGTTGGCGGCTTGTGAATGGTCCAACATCTCAACCCTCCTTATGCGGCTGCCTTGGCGTGGTCCGGTGACCCTTTGCGATAGAAATCCTGTGCGGCGGCGACTCCGCTGCCCAAGTTGATCGGATAGTGCAGATCGGCCATCGCCATCTCAATCGTCGACAGGCCGGACAGGACCATCGCATCCGTCAGGCTACCCAAATGACCAATGCGAAACGCCTTACCATCAAGCTGGCCCAGGCCGATGCCGAATGACATCCCGTATGCGTTGAACGCATGATCTGTCAGCGCATTGCTGTTGATACCATCCGGTACATAGATCGCGCTGACAGTGTCGGAATAAAGCTCAGGCGCCTCGGCAACCAGTTGCAGGCCCCAGGCATCAACGGCGCGCCGAACGCCTTCAGCAAGACGGGTGTGGCGGGCATAGACATTCTCAAGCCCTTCCTCGAACAACATTTTCAGGCTTTCCCGCATCCCGTAGATCAGTTGCAGCGGTGGGGTATAAGGAAAGCCACCAGACGCATTGGCTTGCATCATGTCGCGAAAATCGAAGAACGTGCGCGGTAGCGTCGCCGTTGCCGAAGCCGCCAGAGCCTTGGGGCTGACACAAAGGATCGCCATTCCGGTTGCCAGCATGAACCCTTTTTGCGACCCGGACACGGCGATATCGACACCCCATTCGTCGAACTCGAACGGCATGGACGCTAGGGAACTGACACAATCTACGAATAGCATCGCGGGATGATTGGCGGTGTCTATTGCGCGCCGAACTGCACTGATGTCCGACCGAACGCCGGTTGCGGTTTCGTTATGGGTCACCAGAACTGCACGGATTTGGTGTGCATTGTCCTTGGACAGGGCGGTTTCAAACTGCTCGGCAGGGGCACCGCTGCCCCAAGGGCAGTCGATCACCTGAACGTCCAGTCCATGCCGTTGGCATAGGTCGATCCAACGGTGACTGAATACGCCGTACCGCGCCACCAGCACCTTGTCACCGGGGTTGAGCGTGTTGGTCACCGCAGCTTCCCACCCGCCAGTTCCGCTGGCGGGGTAGGTGACGACCTGACCAGAGGTGGTGCCAAAAACTTTCTTTGTGTCTTCAAGAACGGGGGCAAAGGTTTCGATGAAATCAGGCGCGCGGTGGTCCTGAGTCTGGACCTGCATTGCAAGACGCAGCCTGTCCGGGATGTTAGTTGGGCCGGGAATGAAAACAGGGTTTTGGTTGGACATGACGTGTTCCTCCGCATTTGGAGTCAGTGTCCGGGAATGCTCGGTTCCATGCAATTTTCTTGAAAAATATTTTCATTTTTGCAAGTTTAATACTAAGGCGCTGATTTGATTTGAGTTTCTTTTTTTCATTTCTTGGGGAAGAAAAACGGGCCAAAAAAATTTGACGTCGCAAACCGGAGAAAATGGGATGGAATCCTCAAAAAGACAGCGCGGTAGACCGAAGTCCTTGTTCAAGGAAAGCACGGCCGGGACGATGCAGTCGCTGGATCGCGCGCTAGGTGTTTTGACCGAAACTGCCCGGCAGGAGCGCGCAGCATTAAGCGATCTGGCACGTGAGACTGGTGTACCTACGGCCACCACCCACCGCATTCTGATGACTTTGCAGAAACACGGGTTCGTGGCCTTCGACGAAGAACGACAGGAGTGGATGATCGGGATCGAGGCTTATCGGACCGGGGCCTCGTTCCTGCGACGTAATAGTGTGATCGAGATTGGGCGGCTAGTCCTGCGCAGATTGATGCAGGACAGCGGAGAAACGGCCAATCTGGCGGTCCCGGACGGGGCGCAGGTGGTGTTTGTCGGTCAGGTTGAAACAGCAAACCCGATCCGGGCGTTTTTCCCACCGGGGGCGCGGACGCCGATGTATGCCTCGGGGACGGGAAAGGCGATTCTGGCCGCGATGGGAGAGGCCGCGCTGACCAGATTGATGACCGGGGCCAAACCGGAACGCTTCACGCCTCATACTTTAATAGACGACACCCGGTTGCAGGCAGACTTGGATCAAACCCGCGCGCGGGGATGGTCATTAGACCGGGAGGAGCGATATCAGGGAATGTCCTGCATCGGAGCAGCCATATTCAACGACCGGGGCGAGCCTTGTGCAGGTATCTCGGTGTCTGGTCCAACGGTCCGGTTCAACGCTGAACGCGCGCCGGAACTGGGGGCGCTGGTCCAGGCCGCCGCGCAAGAGGTAACGCGGCAAAGCGGTGGTCACTTACCGGCGCGGGATGCGGGGAATGCGGGATTGTGACAGCTTGTATTCGTGCTCGGGGTGGGGCGGGTGGCCGTGGGTGCGGTTCCAATAAGACATCGCGCCGCGCCTTAGCCACAAGGGAACGCACAGGATCAGACCGACTAGGAACCCGCCGGTATGTGCCCAATAGGCGACACCGCCCTTGTCAGGATCGCTTGCCAGGCTGCCGAGGAACTGCATTCCCAACCACACCCCCAACATGACAAAGGCCGGGATAGTAAATACGCGGAAATAGACGACTAGGATCAACAGGATGTCGACGCGGGCTTTGGGGAACATCAGAAGATACCCGCCCATGACGCCAGCAATGGCACCAGACGCGCCAATCGTGGGGATCACTGAGTCAGGAGCCGTCACGACGTGGATCAACCCCGCTCCGATACCGGCCAGCACATAAAACAGCAGAAAGGGTAGATGCCCCATTTCGTCTTCAAGATTGTCTCCGAAAATCCACAGAAACAGCATGTTGCCCGCCAGATGCATCCAACCGCCATGCAAAAACATCGAGGTCACAAGCGTTTCCAGCGCAAATCCGTCCGTGATACGGGCCGGGATTACCGCATAATCGAAGTAAAGTTTATTGAGTAACCGTGCGTTATCCATGATCCCGACATAGCTGAGGAAGATCACGATATTCGCTGCCATCAGCAGATAGACGACGTAAGGCGTGCGCCCCGAGGGGTTATGGTCACGGATTGGAAACATGGCGCGACGCTGGGCTTTTCGCGGCCCAGCGTCAAGGTCCGGTTACGCCGCACCCCCAAGCAGGGCGGCGTTGCCTCCTGCGGCGGTTGTGTCGACACAAACGTGACGTTCACTCAGCACACGCGCGCGGTCGGGCAGGCCGGGAATCAGAGGCAGGATCGGGCCATGGCGACGGGCCAGATGCTGTTCGATCTGCCGCGCGGTGGCCTCATCGCCCCACCACAATACGCCTGAGATGTTCGCGATGTTCTCCAGTCGGTGCAGGTCGATCATGCCAAACGCGCGGATCGCGGTGCCGCCAAGGGCCTCGACCGCTTGGGCCTGCGCCTGAACGGCGTCTGCGCTCGGCCCCATGCACAGTAGCGGCGCACGGGGGAATTCGCTGAGCCGGTTGGATTCGCCGGTGGGGCCGGGCAGCGACCGAGTGCGCAGCGGGGCCGGCTGGCCTGTGGGGTCGGGCAGGTCACTGGCGGTGTTGTCCCATGTGGCATCCACCTTTTGCCGGTCCGGCGCGCAGAACCTCGCCATATAGTTTGGCCCGCCCGCCTTGGGCCCCGTCCCCGACAGCCCCTCGCCGCCGAAGGGTTGCGAGCCGACAATGGCGCCGATCTGATTGCGATTGACGTAGATATTGCCCGCGTGAACGGCCTCGGTGATATGCTGCACGCGGTCGTCGATGCGGGTGTGCAGGCCGAATGTCAGGCCATAGCCCGTGGCGTTGATGTCGGCGATGACCTGATCCAGATCTGAGGCCTTGAACCGCGCCACATGCAGCACGGGGCCGAATATTTCGCGCCCAAGTGCCGCAATGCCGGGGATTTCAATCAGGGTGGGGGCGATGAAAGTGCCCTCGGGCGGGGTTCTCAGTTCCTTCAATACCCGACCTTCACTGCGAGCCTGTGCGATGTGGTCGGCGATGCCTTGCCGCGCGTCGCGGTCAATCACCGGGCCGCAATCGGTTGCGATCAGCCACGGATCGCCCACCACCAGGGCCTCCATTGCGCCGGTCAGCATGGTCAGCAGATCGTCGGCGATATCCTCTTGCACATAGAGGCACCGCAGGGCCGAGCATCGCTGACCCGCCGATTGAAACGCGCTTTCGATGATGGATTGCACGGCCTGTTCGGGCAGGGCAGTGCTGTCGACGATCATCGCATTCAGTCCGCCGGTTTCCGCGATCAGAGGCGTGCCGGGTTGCAGATGATCCGCCATCGCCGCGCGGATTTTCAACGCCGTGCCGGTCGAGCCGGTGAAAGCCACCCCCGACACCCGCGCATCGGATGTCAGCGCCGCCCCCACGTGCGGGCCACCCGGCAGCAATTGCAGCGCATCGCGCGGCACACCCGCCTCGTGCAGCAGTTGCACGGCCCGATGTGCGATCAGAGGTGTCTGTGGTGCCGGTTTGGCCAGAACGGCATTGCCGGTGGCCAGAGCCGCCGAAATTTGCCCGGTGAAAATCGCCAGTGGGAAGTTCCACGGGCTGATACAGGTGAAAATGCCCGCGGGGTTGGCATTGGGGATATTGGCGGCGTAGTAGCGCAGGAAATCCACGGCCTCGCGCAGTTCTGCCACTGCGTCGGGCAGAGACTTCCCGGCCTCGCGCGCCAGCAGGGCGAACAGTTCGCCGAAATGCGCCTCGTAAAGATCAGCGGCTGCGTTCAGCACCTGCGCGCGCTGGGCGGATGGGGCTTGCCACGGTGCGGAAGAGGCCAGCGCCAGTTCCACATCTGCGGTACTGGCCGGGGCGACCGCTCCGGGGCGGTCTTGTGGCTGGGCGGGGTTGGTGACGGGCTGATCGCCTTCGGGGCGCGCATCGTCCGACAGCAGGGGCTGCGCGTACCAGTGATGTGCACGAAAGGCATCGCGCGCGGCGTCGATCCGATCCAGCGTTGGCGTGTGGTGCAGGTCGAACCCGCGCGAATTGGGGCGCTCGGGCCGGAACAGGTCGGGGCCGGTGGGCAGGGGGCGGGCGGCGTCGATGATCGTGACAAAGGGATCGGCGGCGACCACTTCGGGCGGCACGTCCTCATCCACGATCTGGTTCACGAAGGAGGAATTCGCACCATTTTCCAACAGGCGCCGCACCAGATAGGCCAGCAGGTCACGATGTGCACCCACCGGCGCATAGATGCGGCAGCGGGTGGCGTTCTGGTCCTTGACCAGCTCGTGCAGCGTCTCGCCCATGCCGTGCAAGCGCTGGAATTCGAAGGGCTGCCCATCAGCCATGTGCAGGATCGCGCTGACCGTATGGGCGTTATGGGTTGCGAACTGCGGATAGATCCGATCGGTCATGCCCAGCAATTTGCGCGCATTGGTGATGTAGGAAATATCGGTCGCCGCCTTGCGAGTGAAGACGGGAAAGCCATCGACGCCTTCGACCTGCGCGCGCTTGACCTCTGTATCCCAATAGGCGCCTTTCACCAGCCGCACCATCAGCTTGCGGTCGTGGCGTTGCGCCATGTCATAGAGCGTGTCCAGAACCACCCCGGCGCGGGGGCCATAGGCCTGCACCACGATCCCGAACCCGTCCCATCCGGCAAGGGCGGGTTCGGACATCACCTCTTCGATCACTTGCAGAGACAAAGACAGGCGGTCGGCCTCCTCGGCGTCCACGTTCAGGCCCATCCCGGCGGCTTTGGCCAGCAGGCACAAGGCGCGTAGGCGGGGAACAAGCTCATCCATCACGCGCTGTTCCTGCGCCAGCTCATAGCGCGGGTGCAGGGCGGACAGCTTGACCGAGATCCCCGGATTGGCGCGAATGTCATCATGCGTGCAGGCATCGGCAATGGCCGCAATCGCGCGCGAATAAGATAGGTGATAGCGGGCGGCGTCAGCCTCGGTCCGGGCCGCCTCGCCCAGCATGTCATAGGAATAGGTATAGCCCTTGGTCTCCATCGCGCTGGCGCGGTCCATGGCGGATTGGATCGTCTCGCCCAGAACGAACTGACGGCCCATTTCCTTCATCGCGCGGCCCACTGCGGTGCGGATCACCGGCTCTCCCAGCCGTTTGATTGCCCCGCGCAAGGCGCTGACCGGCGAGACTTTGCCCTCGTCCAGAACCTTGCCCGTCAGCATCAGTGCCCATGTGGACGCATTGACCAGCGGGGACGAGGATTGCCCCAGATGCTTGCCCCAGTCCGAGGGCGCGATCTTATCCTCGATCAACGCGTCAATCGTGTCGGCATCAGGCACCCGCAGCAGCGCCTCGGCCAGACACATCAGCGCGACGCCTTCATCGGTGGAGAGGCCGTATTCGGCCAGAAAGACCTCCATCATCCCCGGCGAGGTGCTGGCACGGATGTCGCGCACCAGTTCGGCTGCGGCCGTACAGATGGCGGCACGATCCGTGTCGCTCAGATCGGCCTGCGCGATCAGGCTGTCCAGAACGGCCGACGGGTCGGCATAGGTTTGGGCGTCAATATGGGTGCGCAGGCTGTGTGACATGAATCCTCCGGTGCTTTGGTTAAATATAGGATCGCTTTGGCGGGCTGATTGCCCTAAATTTCGCAGTATGCAGTCGATTGGACTAATTTGAGGGGCGGATGTGATGCAAATGGACTTTCCCGACTTGGATCGGTTCGACCGCGCCATTCTGGCGATTCTGTCCGAGGATGGGCGCATCTCGGTCGCGGACCTCGCGCGGCGGATCGGTTTGTCAAAATCGCCCACTCAAGCACGTGTGAAGAAACTTGAGGCAGACGGGATCATCACCGGGTACCGCGCCCTGCTGGACCCGATCCGCCTTGGACTGGACCATGTGGCCTTTGTAGAAGTGCGCCTGACCGACACCCGAGAAAAGGCACTGGCCGAGTTCAATGCCGCTGTACGGAAGGTGGGCGAGATCGAGCAAGCCCATATGATCGCGTCGAATTTCGACTATCTGCTGAAAATCCGCACCGGGTCGATGTCGGAATACCGCGCGGTTCTGGCCGAGAAAATCTCTTCCTTGCCGCATGTGGCCAGCACCTCGACCTTTGTGGCGATGGAGGCCGTGAAGGAAACCGGCGTCTCGGGCGGGATCGATGCAGTGGGTTGACGAACGTGTATGGCGCGTCACCATTGAGACATGAAACAGATCGTTACAGCTTTTGCATTTCTGGTCTCGAGCACAATTGCGGCCCAGTCCGAGGGGTGCCCCGCTGCGCCGGACCACTCGGACGGAGTTGCCGGGATCATCACGCAAATCCAGCAAGCCGAGAATGAGCGCGCCGCGCAAATCCTTTCAAACCAGCTGTGGGAATTTTGGGCCGACGCACCGGACGACAGCGCACAGGCCGTGCTGGATCGTGGCATGACCCGCCGTAGCCAATGGGATTTGTTGGGCGCGATCGAGGATTTCGACAAACTGGTCGAATATTGTCCCTCTTACGCCGAAGGTTATAACCAGCGCGCCTTTGCGCATTTTCTGCGACAAGACTATCAGGCGGCGCTGCCTGATCTGGACCGAGCGATCGAGCTGTCGCCCAACCATGTGGCTGCCATTAGCGGTAAGGCGCTGACCTTGTTGGGCTTAAAGCGGGTTGATGAAGCGCGTGAGACTTTGCAACAGGCGTTGAAGCTTAACCCGTGGTTGTCCGAACGCCATTTGCTGGACGCCGGGGGACCACTTGCCCCGAAGGGCGAAGACATCTGAAGATCAACGCCCCCGAAAAGAACTCCGGGGGCGTTGGTGCGTTAGTTAACCGACAAGACCGTTATCAGCGCGCTTGATTGCGATGACAGACGAGCGTGGCGTACCACCATCAGGCCAGTTGCTGCCGGGGTGCTGGATGCCAACAAACATGGTGCGCAGATCTGTGGACCACGCCAGACCGGTTACCTCACAGCCGTTCGGGCCGGTCATGAAGCGTGCAATTTCACCGGTCACGGGATCACCAACCAGCATCTGGTTGTTGCCGTTGCCTGCGAAATCTTCCTCGTTGTCGTCATTCCCGTCTGTCTGGATCCAGATCAGACCGGTCGAATCGATCACCATACCGTCGGGCGAGTTGAACAGGTTGCCCTCGTTCACATTAGGCGATCCGGCGCGGTCATCCGAGTGTACAGTCGGGTTGCCCGCCATGACGTACAGGTCCCAATCGAAAGCGTCGGCGGCGTGGTCGTCATTGGCCGGGCGCCAGCGCACGATCTGACCGTATTTGTTGGCTTCACGCGGGTTGGCCGCGTTGACCGAGGTATCATCACCACCGGCGTTTGGTTTGACGCCGCGGTTCTTGTTGTTGGTCAGGCAGCAATAGGCTTCGACCGCAACCGGGCTGGAGGCGACCCATTCGGGGCGATCCATGGTGGTGCCGCCCGCTTTGGAGGCCGCCATGCGGGAAAAGATGCGAATCTCGGCATCGTCCATTCCGGTTGTTTCCGGGGTCAGAGCCAGCCATTCACCCTTCATGTCGTCGTTGAACTTGGCGACATAAAGCGTACCGTCGTTTAGCAGGCTCTCGGTTTCACCACCGGGCTGATAGGTGCCGTTCGAGACGAATTTGTACAGGTATTCGCCACGTTCATCGTCGCCCATGTAGACAACCACGCGACCGTCGGCAGCCAGTGTGACTTCGGCGTTTTCGTGCTTGAAGCGACCCAGACCGGTGTGCTTGACAGGCGTGCTGTCAGGTTTGGTCGGGTCGATTTCAACGATCCAGCCCGCACGGTGCGGCTCGTTGGGGTTTTTCGATGTGTCGAAACGGGGATCAAAGAACTCGTAACCGTTCCAGCTTTCGGCCTTGATACCGTAGCGCGCCATACCGTCCGCGACCTTCTGGTCATAGGCGGCATTTTCATCCGATGAGCCGAAGTAGCCGTTGAAGTTCTCTTCGCAGGTCAGATAGGTGCCCCAGGGCGTCTTGCCCGCACCACAGTTGTTCATGGTGCCCAGCGAGGTGGTGCCGGTCGGGTCAGCCTCAGTTTTCAGCAGGTCATGACCGGCTGCGGGGCCAACGATTTTCATCGGAGTGTTGTGATGAATACGGCGGTTGAAGGGGCTGTCCTTGACAACCGACCAGCCGTCAGGGCCTTCGGTGATTTCCATGACTGTCACGCCTTGGATGTTCTGCAGCTTCAGAACATCGTCTGCGTTTGCCGGAACACCTTCCGCAGCGGCCGGCAGGTTGATCTTGCGGTTGGGGTATTCGTGGTTGATCGCGATCAGTTCATGACCCTGGAACGAGAAGGTTTCCATCCCGTCAGTGTTCTCACCAAAGATACGGTCGGATTTTTCGACCGGACCGCCATCGGTGATGTCATAGCCATCGGCATCCGAGAACAGCGGATCGCCCCAGCGCATCATGACTTTCCATTCGTACCCTTCGGGGACGTGAACGGTGCCGTCGGTCTGGGCTGCGATCGGGGTAAAGGCAAAGCGCGACGCGTCAGCGGCCTGCGCCGAGGTCGAGCTGAGCAGACCTGTGCCCATTGCGGCAGCGCCTGATCCAAAGGCCACCACACCGGCCAGAAAACCACGGCGGGAAATGGCGCTTTCGACCACGCGGTCAAAGTCGTTTTCCTCGGGGCGGGGGAAGTGCAGCTCGTCCCAGTCGTCTGCGGATAGTGTGGTGTTGTCGACGTCTTTCATGGATGGCTCCTGGCTAAAATGAAAGTTGATGAACGGGATTTAAGAGGTCTTTGTGACAGGTTCTTAACAGCGCCATTAAAGCCGCTGTATTTCGACCTGAAAATAGATTCATTTTTGATGCGCTAAATCGCGCCGAAGCCCTGCCTGCGCGACGCAGACAGGGTTTTACAATCATCAAAATTGATTGATCACATCGCCGTGATGGGGTTAACGCAGCCGCTGCCCATCGGCATTGAACCGATACGCTTTTTCGGGCGCGAACCCAAGGCGCAGGTCTTGGCCTTCGGATATTGCGTGTTGCCCGAACAAGCGCGCCGTCACCGAATGGTTCTGAACAGTCGCAATGACGTTGGTATCACCGCCCAGCTTTTCGACATGGCTGACCTGTGCTGACAGGGGGCCGTCGTCAGACAGGAACAGATCCTCTGGCCGAATACCAAGGGTGTCTGACCCCTGATCCAGCAGGCTTTCGGGCAGGAAGTTCATCGAAGGAGATCCAAGGAATCCCGCAACAAACTGGTTGGCGGGGTTGTTATACAGCTCCATCGGTGAGCCAATCTGTTCCACCCGGCCATCGCGCAGAACTACGATCTTGTCGGCCAGTGTCATCGCCTCGGTCTGGTCGTGGGTGACATAGATCATCGAGGCATCCAGTGCCCGGTGCAGGTTTGCGATCTCAATCCGCGTGTTCATCCGCAGCGCCGCGTCGAGGTTCGAAAGCGGTTCGTCAAACAGGAACAGTTTCGGCTCGCGCACGATGGCCCGCCCGATGGCGACGCGTTGGCGCTGACCGCCGGACAGCTCAGATGGATAGCGGTCCAGATATTCCTCAAGGTTCAGCATCCGGCTAGCGCTGGCGACGCGCTCTTCGATCACCGCTTTGGGCTGCTTCTCTTGTTTCAGCGCCAGTGTCATGTTCCCGCGCACGTTCAGATGGGGATAGAGCGCATAACTTTGAAAAACCATCGCGATCCCGCGTTTCGACGGCGGCACCAGATTGACCTGCTGGCCGTCGATATTGATCTCACCCGAGGACGCATCTTCCAACCCCGCGATCACGCGCAGCAGGGTGGATTTGCCACAGCCCGAAGGGCCGACGAAGACAACGAACTCGCCTTCTTCAACCTCGAGCGAGATGTCTTTGAGGACATGCACCTCGCCAAAGGATTTGTTCACATTGGTCAAGGTCAGAGCAGTCATGTTGCGGACTCCTTAAGCGAAACGGGCTGGCCGGTGCGGATGCTTTCATCGGCGGCCAGACAAATGGCAAGGGATTGGACGGCGTCATTCATATGGCGCGTCAGGTCGATATCGTCAGTAATGGCGCGCAGCATATACGCCTGCTCGGCGTCACACAGTTCCTGATGGCCGGGCTCATCGTGCATCTCGACGGTACGATCGCCGCCCGGCGTGTGGATCAGCAGCCCGCCCACCTTGGTATGGCCGTCGATATCCGCCGACGCGTCCTTGTTGCCGTCGGTAATCGAGACCGAGCCATTGGGCGAGACGATATCTTTCACGAAAAACGCGGTTTCGGACATCATCGGGCCCCATCCGGCCTCATACCAGCCGAGCGAGCCGTCCTCGAAGATCACCTGAAACTGGCCGTAATTATACATGTCGTCGGCGATCTCATCCGACAGGCGCAGGCCCATGCCATGCACGCGGACAGGCTGCGCATCGGTGATCTGGCACATCACATCCACATAGTGCACACCACAATCCACGATGGGCGAGGTCGTCTGCATCAGTGCCTTATGCGTCTCCCATTCAGCGCCTGAGGATTGCTGATTCAGGTTCAGGCGGAACACATACGGTCCGCCCAGGTCCCGCGCCTCAGCGATCAGGCGCATCCACGAGGGGTGGTGGCGCAGGATATATCCGACGACCAGTTTGCGGTTCAGTCGGGTAGCCGTTTCGACCACGCGCCGCGCATCGGCAACATTGGTCGCCAGCGGTTTTTCGACAAACACATGTGCGCCAGCCTCCATCGCGGCGCAGGCGTAGTCAGCGTGGCTGTCGGAATAGGTGGCGACGACCACCAGATCGGGATTGGTCTCGGCCAGCGCGGTGTGGAAATCCGAATAGGCAGGGTATTGGCCCAGCTCGGGGTGATCCACGCGGCCAGACCGGTTCACCAGCCCTACGATCTGCGCGTCGGGGTGGTTGTGATGGGCCAGCGCGTGGCTGAGGCCCATATTGCCAAGACCTGCAATCAGAACTTTGGTCATTTGACAGCTCCGGATGTGATGCCGCGGATCAGCTGGCGTGAGAAGATGACATACAGAACCAGCACCGGCAGGATTGCCATCGACAGCGCCGACAGAACCGCGTTCCAGTCGGTGACGAACTGCCCGATAAAGACCTGACTGCCCAGCGTGAGCGTCTTGGTTTCCTCGGCCGGGGCGAGGATCAGCGGGAACCACAGATCGTTCCAGATCGGTATCATGTTGAACACCGCCACGGTCGCCATCGCAGGCCGGACCAGAGGCAGAACCAGCCGGAAGAAGATCGTGTATTCCGACAGCCCGTCGATACGGCCCGCGTTTTTCAGGTCATCACTGACCTGCCGCATGAATTCAGACAGGATGAATACCGCCAGTGGCAGCCCCTGCGCGGTGTAAACCAGGATCAGCGCCCACAGCGTGTTCACCAGCCCGGTCGCCACCATCATCTCAAGGATCGCCACGGTGCCGATGCGGATCGGGATCATGATCCCCAATGCCAGATACAACCCCATCAGCAGGTTGCCCTTGAACTGGTATTCCGACAGCGCATAGGCCGCCATGGCCCCGAACAGCAGGATAAAGAACAGCGATGCCACGGTGACGATCATCGAGTTCTGGAAGTAGAGGAAGAAATCCCCCTGTTTCATTACCGTCTCATACCCGATCATCGAGAAACTGTCGGCATTCGGCAGCGCCAGCGGTTCACGAAAGATCGCGCGGCGGGATTTGAAGCTGTTGATCAGGATCACAAAAACCGGGAACAGGGCGATCAGCGTGTAAAGGATCAGCGCCCCGTGCATCGCGGCGGTATTCAGCGGGTTATGGCGTGCTTTGTTCATCGCTGGACCCTCACAGTTGATACCGGCGCATCCGGGTCTGGATGCCAAAAAGGTAGATGCAGACACCCACGAGGATGATCGCGAACATGGCGCCTGCGATGGCCGATCCCATATGCGGGTCACCCAGTTGCAGCTGGAAGCCAAAGAAGGTGCGGTACATGAAGGTGCCCAGGATGTCGGTCGAGAAATCCGGCCCCGCCAGCGCGCCTTGGGCGGCGTAGATCAGGTCGAACGCGTTGAAGTTTCCCACGAAGGTCAGGATCGAGATGATGCCGATCGAGGGCAGGATCAGCGGCAGCTTGATCTTCCAGAAGGCCGAGGCCCCGGTGATGCCATCAATCTCTCCGGCCTCAAGAATTTCCTCGGGGATGGTCAGCAGGGCGGCATAGATCAGCATCATCGGGATGCCCACGAACTGCCAGACCGAGATCAGCGCCAGCGTGGTCAGCGCGTATTCCTCTTTCCCCAGCCACGGCGCGAACAGAGATTTCAGGCCCACCGCATCCAGCATCGAGGGCGCGATGCCCCAGATGGGCGACAGGATCAGTTTCCATGCAAAGCCAACGATCACAAAGCTCAGGATTGTCGGGATGAAAATCGCCGACCGATAGAGCGCCGAGAACCTCAGGCGCGGGTGGCTGAGCAGCGCGGCCAGCGCGATCCCGATGGGGTTTTGAACAAGCATATGGATCAGGAAGAACCAGAAGTTGTTGCCCAAAGCGTTCCAAAACTGCTCGGACCAGATGGGATCGAAAAACAGCGTTTGAAAGTTCTGCAAGCCCACGAACACGCGGCTCTGATCCACCTCGGAATAGAGCGCTAGCCGAAGTGTGTTGAACAGCGGAAAGATCATCACCGCCGTATAAACCAGCACGGCTGGGGCCAGAAACACGACGATATGCCAGCGGAAGCGGGGGCGATTCATGGGTCAGCTTTCACAGGGGTGTCGGGTGTACCCGGGCGGGCGTTTCCGCCCGGGTAAGGATCAGCTTACTGATGCGGAGCGTACCAGGAGGCAAGACCTTCCTGCAGTTCGGCGCCCAGTTCTTCGGGCGATTTGGCACCCTTGATAGCCGCAACGGATGCGCCCCAGGTCTCATTCTCAAGGTTCGGTGTGCCGCGCGACAGGATTTGATAGGTCGAGCGGATGGTCGATTCACACTCATCACGCCAGCCGACGATTTCCTTGGCCAGCGGATCCTGCAGCTCAACCGGCGTGCTGGACAGCGGGAAGAAGCCGGGCAGCGCGTTGCCGAAGATTTCCGCGAACTCTGGGCTTGCGACCCAGGCCAGGAAAGTTTCGGCCGCCTCGGGATTCTCGGTGGCGGCGTTCATGCCGATGCCGATATCGGTGTGATCCGAGATATAGCAGGTGTCGCCCGCATTGCGGACCGGCGGCTTGAATGCGCCCATTTCGAAATCAGCCTGCGCGTTGAAGCCCGAGATTTCCCACGACCCGGCAGGGTAAACAGCCGCACGGCCCAGCGTGAAGATGTTCTGGCTGTCGGGATAGGTCTGCGCCTCATACCCGTCGCCCAGATATTCGCCCCAACGGGCCAGTGTGGCGTAGGGGGCGGTCCATGCCTCATCGGTCAGCTTCTGCTCGCCTTTGATCAGCGCCTGACGGCCTTCCTCACCTTTCCAATAGTTCGGGCCGATGTTGTTATAGCCCATGGTGGCAGCTTCCCACTGGTCGTTGGTGCCCATCGCCATCGGGATATAGGTGCCGTCTTCCTTGATCTTGTCGAGGGCGGCAAAGAACTCATCCTCGGTGGTCGGCACGTCGATGCCCAGCTCGTTGAACGCGTCTTTGTTGTAGATGAACCCGTGAATCACCGACGCCATCGGAACACAGAAACTGACCGCGCCATCATCGGTCTGCCACGCCGATTTGGCGACATCAGAGAAATTGCCCATCGCCTCGACGCCCGACAGATCAGTCAGGTGCCCGGCTTCGTATAGCGCCAAAGAGGCGTCAAAAGGACGGCAGGTGATCAGGTCGCCAGCCGAGCCCGCGTCCAGTTTTGAATTCAAAACAGCGTTGTATTCAGCGGGGGCCGAGGGCGTGAATTGTACCTTGATGCCGGGGTTTGCGGCCTCAAATGCAGGAATGATCTGATCCTGCCATAGGGTCAGGTCATCGTTGCGCCAGCTTTCGATGGTCAGCGTGACATCTTCGGCCATGGCAGCCGTACCCATAAGGGTTGAGCCCAGCAGAGCCAGCTTCAGACTTGTGCGTTTCATTTCATTCTCCCAGTTGGTTAGCAGTTGTTATTCATGTTTAGTGCGGTGCTCAGGATGCCGTCGGCTTCTTCGAGCCGCGCCACCGCGTCGCCCTTTGACACGCCAAGGGCAGCGATCAGGATGGCGGGTTTTACGTCGCCGTTCGTCTGCGCCAGCGCAGCCTGGGCTGCATCGGTGTCGACCTTGGCAATCCGTGCCACGATCCCGGCCGCGCGCGCACGTAGCTTGTGATTGTCAGCGCGCAAATTCACCATCATGCCGCCATGCACATGCCCCAGATCAAGAGCCATGAGCGAAGACAGCATATTGAGCGCGATCTTCTGCGCCGTCCCAGCCCCCATGCGGGTCGAGCCCGAGATCAGCTCGGGTGGCGTGGCGAGCAGAATTGGTATGTCAGCGGTTTGAAGAAGAGGGCTGTCCGCATTATTGGCGATGCCGATCAAGGTTGCCTTTTTGGCGCGCGCGATGTCACCCGCTGTCAGAGTATAGGGCGTGGATCCGCTAGCCGACACCGCGATGACGGTATCGGTAGGCTTTAAGTCGGACAGAGCTTCGGCAAGTCCTACGTCCGAGTCCTCTGTATCGCCGGGCATTTCAACACCGGTCGGTAAGCCGCCTGCCATGTGAATGCGTAAGTGACTTGGAAGGATCGAGAATGTACCGCCCAGTTCCTGCGCATCTGCTGCGGCCATCAAGCCAGATGACCCGGCGGCGACGTAATGCAGCACGCCCCCGGTGCGGAGTGTTGCCGCCATTGCCGCAGCTCCCCGCGCGATCGCGGGTGCCGCACGCTCAACAGCCTTCGCAGCAGCGATTTGACCAGCGGCCAAGGCGCGGGCCGAGTTGGCCAGATCGCTCCGGTCAAGTTGGGCGGCATCAATGTGCAGTTGTTCAGTCGACGGCAGCGTCAAGAGAATCCCCCTTACAGTCCTTTTACAATACCTATGTAATACCACTTGTCTATAACTTTATTATTGCAAGCGATGTTTGGGGATTTTTGCGCTAAACTCCAGTAATTTGCGGTTTGTGCCCGAATTTTGGTCTTTCCTGTGAAGTAAAGGTATTATAATGGTATTGTCATGACTGAGTCTCAAAACACCGCGTTTCTGGCCGTTGACGGTGGTGGAACCCGATGCAGGGTCGCTGCTGAGGTCCGTGGCGTCGTACATTCGGTCGAGACCGGAGCCGCCAATGTATCAACGGATTTCGAGGGCGGGGTTCGTCAGATCGCTGCCGGTTTGTCTGAATTGGCAGCGGGGCTGGATACCTCTGTAGCAGAATTGGTGCGCTGGCCCGCCTTTATCGGGTTGGCCGGAGTAACGGGTGACAGCGTCGCCGATCGACTGCGAGTGGCGTTGGATATGCCCAACGCGCGGATCGAGGATGATCGACCTGCAGCGGTAAGGGGCGCATTGGGTTCCTCAGATGGCCTGATCGCGCATTGCGGGACCGGGTCATTTCTGGCTGTTCAGATCAACGGTGACATCCGCCTTGCCGGAGGGTGGGGGCCTATCTTGGGCGACGAAGCATCCGCGCAATGGGTCGGTCGACGTGCGCTGTCCGAAGTGCTGAATGCGGTGGATCAGATCCAAGCGAAGTCGAGCTTGACGCAAGAGTTTTCTAAGCAGTTCGGCGGTGTTGCTGGAATTGTCGAATTTGCAGGGCAGGCCGCGCCGGGGGCGTTCGGCGCATTGGCACCTCAGGTCACAGCCGCTGCCGCCGATGGTGATCACGTCGCGCGTCAGGTCATGCAGGCAGGTGCCGATTACATCGGTGGAATGGCGAAACGCCTCGGGTGGAAGGCGGAGTTAACCCTCTGTTTAACAGGCGGAATTGGCCCGCATTATGCCGGTTATCTGCCCGCAGACATGCAAGCTGCGCTAAGACCAGCACAGGGCGAACCGCTGATCGGGGCCTTGGCCTTGGCAAAGGAGGGCGCTCATGAGCATTGCTGATTTCTTGCGCGCAGAAGCGTGGCTGAGCCCTGAGAACGGCCCGCGATATGTTCAGCTGCGCCGCCGCCTTCAGGAAGGGATAGATACGGGCGTGCTTGCACCGAATTCATCTCTTCCGTCCGAGCGGGAATTGGTGGACATCACTGATCTGTCCCGCGTCACGGTGCGAAAGGCTATTCAAGAGCTGGTGCAGGAAGGTGTGATTGAACAACGTCAGGGTTCAGGCTCGTTCATCCGCGAGCGCGTGCCCCGGGTCGAACAATCGCTGACACATTTGACGTCTTTCACCGAAGACATGTCGAGCCGTGGAATGCAGACCACGTCAAAGTGGTTGGAGCGGGGCGTATTTGCGGCGACGTCTCAAGAGATAGCTGCGCTGAACTTGCCGGAAGGCGCGCAGATTGCCCGCATCTATCGTCTGCGCGAGGCAGACGGCCGCCCTCTGGCGCTTGAGAAGGCAGCACTGCCGTTGGACATTCTGCCGAACCCGATTGAGGTGACCACCTCGCTCTATGAGGTTCTGGACGGGTTGGGGCGTCGTCCCGTTCGGGCGGTCCAGAAAATCTCTGCACTTAATCTTGCTGCGCGCGAGGCTGAGTTGCTGGATGTGCCGGAAGGGGCGGCAGGGTTGAACATCGAGCGTCTCTCATTTCTCAAAAACGGGCGGGTCGCGGAATTGACCCGCTCTCTCTATCGCGGTGACGCTTATGACTTCGTCGCCGAGCTGCGTTTATAACCGGAAGGATCAAAGGCCGATGTCCGACAATACATCCAAGATGCGTCAGGAGATTTTGGAAATCCCTGCCGCGGTTGACCGGCTGCTAGGCAGTGGCGCGGCCAGTATTCAAAACGCGGCCGCGCTGGTCCGGGAAACCGACCCGCGGTTCCTGATCACGGTGGCGCGCGGGTCATCCGACCACGCGTGTAGTTACCTGAAATATGCCAGCGAGCTATTGCTTGGGCTGCCTGTGGCCTCGGTTGGGCCGTCGGTTAGTTCGATCTATGGGGCCGACTTGATGGCGCGGGGCGCTGTATGCCTGTCGGTGTCTCAATCTGGCCAAAGTCCCGATATTGTCGGACTGACACGCTCGCTGCGGTCATCAGGGGCTGTTGCGCTGGCGATCACCAACAACTCGGAATCGCGATTGGCAGACGTTGCGGATGCGATGCTGCCGCTGCACGCCGGCCCTGAGTTGAGCGTGGCCGCCACCAAGACATTTGTGACTTCGCTGGTGGCAGGGTTGTGGTTGCTGGCCGAAGTCAAGGGCGATGCTGAACTGTTGGGGGCGATACGGGCGCTTCCCGCCCAGTTGGAACGCGCAGCACAGTGCGACTGGTCTTCAGCGGCGGCCACGATTACGGGGCGTTCGCTGTTTACTTTGGGCAGGGGGCCATCTTTTGCCATATCGGGCGAAGCGGCGTTGAAGATCAAGGAAACCTGTCAGATCCATGCAGAAAGCTATTCAGCTGCCGAGGTGCTGCATGGACCGGTCTCAATCGTCGAGGACGGGTTCCCAACCATTGTCTTTGCGGCTGGGGATGCGGCGGAGGACACCACGGCGCAGGCCGCTGACGCGCTGGCCGATAAGGGGGCCATAGTCTTCGCCACCACAGATCGCGTCACGCGGGCGCAGCAGTTGCCAGTAGAGCGTACGGATCATTGGATCACCGATCCGATCACGACGATCACCGCGTTTTATTCTATGGTCGAATCCGTCGCCAGTATGCGCGGCATTGACCCGGACGCGCCGCGTCACCTCAAAAAAGTGACCGAGACGGTATGACAACAGACAGAGTGATCTTTCGAAACGGTGCAATCTTTGACGGCAAGCGGTTGCTGAGTGATCATGCGCTTGTATTCAGCGGCGGTCAGACTGTGGAAATCGTAGCTGACGCAGAGGTGGCGGCTGTTGGGGATCACATTGATCTGAACGGAGATATCGTCAGTCCGGGTTACGTGGACTTGCAGGTGAATGGCGGCGACGGTGTCATGCTGAACGATGACCCTTCGGTCGAAACGATCCGCCGGATCGCGCAGGCCCATCGCCGGTTGGGAGTCGCGGCTTTGCTGCCGACTTTGATAACGGATACCAGCGAAAAGACTCGGGCGGCGATCGCAGCGGCCATTCAGGCAGTGAAAGAGGGCGTTCCGGGTGTCGCGGGATTGCATTTGGAAGGCCCCCATCTGTCGGTTGCCCGCAAGGGGGCGCATGACGGTGATCTGATTTGCCCCATGTCTGATGCCGACCTTTCCATGTTGCTTGAGGCGGCGCAGCATTTGCCTTGCCTCAAGGTGACTGTGGCACCTGAAACGGTCTCGGAACAGCAGGTTGGGGCGCTAAGTGATGCGGGCATTCTTGTCTCGCTCGGGCACACGGATGCAGATTTCGCGACCTGTCAACGTTACGCAGCAGCCGGGGCACGCTGTGTCACCCACTTGTTCAATGCCATGAGCCAATTGGGCAACCGCGAGCCCGGTTTGGTTGGCTCTGCTCTTGCTAACGGCGGTCTTTCTGCGGGGCTCATCGCAGACGGAATTCACGTTCATCCTGAAACGATGCGAGCCGCTTGGGCTGCTAAATCCGGCCCGGGCCAGATCTATCTGGTTAGCGATGCAATGGCCGTTGCAGGCACTGATTTGTCCGAGTTCAGATTGGAAGGTCGTCGGATCGCGCGAACCGATGGGCGACTGACTCTGGAGGATGGCACTTTGGCTGGGGCCGACCTGGATTTGACGACAGCCATCCGCGTGCTGGTGACGCAGGTGGGTGTTCCCTTGCCAGATGCTCTGACAGCTGCCACGACCTATCCCGCCCAGTTGATCGGGCAAACGCATGGGCCGTCGATGAAGCGCGATCAAATGATCCGCATCAGTGCAAACCTTGAAAAATGCACGTGGTTATTTCCTACTGAATGAACTGCTTGGGCAGGACTTGTCGGTTGCGCAATTTTTCGGCGCTGAATTTGAAAACAGCGACCGAAGGACGCTTGACGCCATCTGACGCATCGCTTAAACCGACCTCCGCTGAGCGGGCGTCGTATACTGGCTATTACCTCAGCCTTCCAAGCTGATGAAGCGGGTTCGATTCCCGCCGCCCGCTCCAAGTCAGCCCCAAAATTCTGCGTCAAAAGGCCCGTTTGGTGTTCGATTTTGCCATGGCAGCTTGACCCCACGCGCTGTCATCGCCAAGAAGCGCTGAAATAAACGCGAACACCACGTAAGGGCCAGTCATGGCAAGAAACGCCTCAGCCAGTCCATCGGCAAAATCCGCGCCCGGCGCCAGCGAAGAGCGCGCGCGTTCCAGAAAAATCGGCGTTCTGGGCTCGTTGTGGCCGTTCATGAAGCCTTATAAGCTGTTGATGATCGGCGCGACAATGGCATTGATTCTAACGGCCAGCATGACATTGACTCTGCCGTTGGCCGTGCGCCGGGTGGTGGACAACTTCCGCATCGAAGATGGCGAGTTGCTGGATTGGTACTTTCTGGCTGCGCTGGGCATCGCCGGTGTCTTGGCCATCGGAACAGGTATTCGCTATGCACTGGTGACACGGTTGGGTGAGCGCGTCGTGGCCGACATTCGTAAGGCCGTGTTCGACCGCGTCATCGGGATGAGCCCCGAATTCTATGAACGCATCATGACCGGAGAAGTCCTTAGCCGGATCACCACTGACACGACGTTGATCCAGTCTGTGCTGGGCTCTTCGGTATCAATCGCGTTGCGCAACATGCTGATGTTCATTGGCGGTTTGGTGCTGATGCTGCTGACTTCGGCCAAGCTGACCGCGATGGTTTTGTTGCTGATTCCGCTGGTTGTGGTGCCGATTTTGGTGTTGGGGCGCCGGTTGCGCGTGATCAGCCGCGAAAACCAGGACTGGATCGCAGCCTCGTCCGGAAACGCAGGCGAAGCGCTGGGTGCGGTTCAGACCGTCCAGGCCTTTACCCACGAACAAGCAAGCCGCGCCCAGTTCGGAGAGATGACGGAAACTTCGTATGAGGTTTCTTTGCGCCGTATCCAAACCCGTGCCGTTTTGACTGTGATCGTGATTTTTCTGGTCTTCTCTGGCATCGTGGGCGTTTTGTGGATGGGCGCGAATGACGTTCGCAACGGTGTGATGACCGAAGGTGTTTTGATCCAATTCGTGATCTATTCGATCATCATGGCCGGCTCGGTCGCGGCCTTGTCAGAGATTTGGAGCGAACTTCAACGTGCAGCCGGCGCAACCGAGCGTCTGGTCGAATTGCTGAACGCGCAGGACACCGTGAACGACCCCACGCAAGCCAAGGCCCTTCCCGCGCCCGTGCGGGGCGAGATACGGTTCGACGGTGTGACGTTCCGCTATCCTGCGCGGCCGGATGTGGTCGCGCTGGATCAGATGTCTCTGACAGTCAGCCCGGGCGAAACGGTCGCCTTTGTCGGGCCTTCGGGGGCAGGTAAAACAACTGTCATTCAGATGATTCAACGTTTTTACGACCCGGATGCCGGTGGGGTAAGCCTGGATGGCGTCGACCTGCGTGATTTGGACCGATCTGAATTTCGACGTCACATGGCGCTGGTCCCCCAAGACCCCACGATCTTTGCCGCTTCGGCCCGTGAGAACATCCGCTTTGGCCGATTGGACGCAACGGATGCCGAAGTCGAGGCCGCCGCCCGCGCCGCCGCCGCGCATGATTTCATTTCGGCATTGCCGGAAGGCTATGACAGTTTCGTAGGCGAACGGGGCGTCATGCTGTCGGGTGGCCAGAAACAGCGCATCGCCATCGCGCGCGCCATCCTGCGCGATGCACCAGTTCTGCTGCTGGACGAGGCGACCTCGGCGCTGGATGCGGAAAGCGAGCGGGCGGTGCAGGGTGCTGTGGATCAGATGCGTGCGGGACGCACCACGTTGATCGTCGCACACCGGCTGGCTACCGTGAAAAAGGCGGACCGGATCGTAGTGATGGATGCAGGTCAGATTGTGGCGCAAGGTACTCATGATGATCTTGTGGCGCAGGATGGTCTGTATGCACGTCTGGCGCGGTTGCAGTTCACCGATGGTGTAGCTGCCGAGTAGTATGACGTCGGGGAAACGGATTTTCGCCGTAGCGTAATTTAGTTTTTTACCCCCTCCCTCTCTAACCCGTTGCTTGAACCCGCGTGGTTTTACTTCCATCCTGTGATGGAAAAAGCCGCGCGCAGAGTGCGAAATAAAACGGGAGGAGACGCATGTCGTTTGTTGGCATCGACGATAAGAAGAAACTTGAACAGGAAATGCCGTGGGAGGATCGGGACGTTCCGGTCACATTCCACCAGTTATTGTCGCGAACCGCGACCAAGTTTCCGAACAACAATGCGATCAGCTTTCAGTTGTTTTCTGGTCCCACAGACAAGGCCGAGACGCTGACATGGTCGGACCTGCTGGGCAAGGTCAATCAGGCCGCCAATCTCTTCCGGTCGTTGGGTGTCGGGGAAAAGGACGTAGTCGCCTATATCCTACCCAACTGTAATGAGACGCTGATCACCATGATGGGTGGCGCGGTTGCAGGTATCGTCAACCCGATCAACCCTTTGCTTGAACCCGAACAGATTGCAGCCATCCTGCGTGAAACCGGTGCCAAGGTTGTTGTCACGCTGAAATCCTTCCCCAAGACGGATGTGGCCCAAAAGGTCGAAGAGGCCGTGCGGCATGCGCCCAAGGTCAACACAATCCTCGAAATTGATCTGAACCGCTATTTGACCCCGCCCAAGTCATGGATCGTGCCTCTTTTGCGTCCCAAGATGGGCGACAAGGAACATCTGGCGCATGCGGACTACAAAAGCTTCAGTAAAGAGCTTGCCAAACAGCCGACCACTCTGACTTTCGAAGACAGTAAGGAAGACCGCGTCGCCTGCTATTTCCACACCGGTGGTACAACGGGTATGCCCAAAGTGGCACAGCACAAGTACTCGGGCATGATCTATAACGGCTGGCTTGGCGACACGCTGCTGTTCTCGGACGAAGACGTTGTTATGTGCCCGCTTCCGATGTTCCACGTCTTTGCCGTACATGTGATCATGATGGCGGCTGTGTCGTCGGGTGCGCATGTGGTATTCCCGACGCCGCAAGGCTATCGCGGCGATGGCGTGTTCGATAATTTCTGGAAGCTGATCGAGCGTTGGAAGGTGACATTTATCATCACTGTCCCAACGGCGATTGCTGCCAAGATGCAGCGCCCGGTAGATGCCGATATCTCAAGCGTGAAAACTGCGTTCTCGGGCTCGGCCCCGCTGCCGGTCGAGCTGTTCCGCCGCTTTGAAGAGGCCACGGGCGTCACGATCATCGAAGGTTATGGCCTGACCGAGGCAACCTGTCTGGTGTCATGTAACCCGACGGATGGTGAGAAAAAGATCGGTTCGATCGGGATTCCGTTCCCCTATACGGACGTAAAAATCCTCAACGACAGCCCGGACGGCCCGGTCGAGTCTGCTGCCAACGAGATCGGCGAGATCTGTATTTCGAACCCGGGTGTCTACGCTGGCAATACCTATACCGAAGCAGACAAGAACGTAGATCTTTATCATTTCGACGAATACCTGCGCACAGGCGATCTGGGCCGCTTTGACGAGGACGGATACCTGTGGATTACGGGCCGCGCCAAAGACCTGATCATTCGCGGAGGTCACAATATCGACCCGGCTGAGATCGAAGAGGCCCTGCTGGGCCATGAGGCAGTCGCATTCGCTGGTGCCATTGGCCAGCCCGATGCCTATGCGGGAGAGGTGCCTTGCGCCTTTGTCGAACTGGTCGATGGAGCGAAGGTCACCGAACAGGAACTGATGGAATACTGCGACGTCCACGTTCACGAACGCGCCGCACAACCCAAGCACATGACCATTTTGGACGAGCTTCCCAAGACCGCCGTCGGAAAAGTGTTCAAACCCGAACTGCGCAAACAGGCGATCACCCGTATCTACAACGGTGCGCTGGAAAAAGCCGGTGTCGAGGCCCGTGTTGTCTCGGTGCTTGATGATAAAAAACGCGGTTTGGTCGCACAGCTTGACGCGAACGGTTCCTCGGACGACGATGTCAGTAAAGTGCTGGGCTCATTTACCCGGCCATGGGAATGGGCTGCCTGATTGCGGAGGACACATGGATTATGAACGCCTGATCGACGAAGAAACCTGGGCGTTCATAAGACGTACCGCTGAAAGCTATCCAGATGATGCGGTTGATCTTTCCATCGCGGATCAGCGCAACGTGTATGACGCCATGTGCCGCGACTTTCGCCAACCGCGCCCGGTGGGCGTTGAAACAGAAGACAGGCACGCCGAGGGTGTGCCTGTTCGCATTTACACTGCCGGTGATCCGACACGGACGGTCGTCTATCTGCACGGCGGTGGGTTTGTTGTCGGAGGACTGGACAGCCACGATGACGTCTGCGCTGAAATTTGCGCGCAGACCGGGTACCGAATTGTTGCCGTAGATTATCGGCTCTGCCCCGAACATGTGCATCCGGCGCAGTTTCAGGATGCGTGGACCGCAGTGCAATGGGCCGCGAGTGAATTCGGTGACCCGCTTGTTCTGGCCGGAGACAGCGCCGGAGGCAATCTGGTCGCCGCTGTATCTCATCACGCGCGGGGTCGGCTGGATGGGATTCTGGGGCAAGTTCTGATCTATCCGGGATTGGGCGGGGACCGCTCTAAAGGGTCTTATATCGAACATGCCCATGCGCCGCTTTTGACGTTGGAAGACATAGTCTTTTACGAAAAGGTGCGTTGCGGTGGCACGCCTCCGCAAAGTGACCCGACCTACGCGCCTTTGCAGGATACGGATTTCGCCGGGCTGCCGCCCACAGTGATTGTGACGGCGGATTGCGATCCGCTGCGGGATGACGGGCCAGACTATTGCGCACGGATCAAAAAGGCCGGAGGGAAGGCACATTGCATCAACGAAGCGGGACTGGTGCATGGCTATCTGCGGGCACGAAGCTCGGTCAAACGTGCTGCAGATAGTTTTGAGCGGATTTCGATCGCGATTGAAGCGCTGGGCCAGCAAATCTGGCCCTATGACTGATCACTTCAGAAAGGGTTGCGCCTTCATGGTCTCGGCCACCGGTGCGCCCATCCTCGTCAGGATCGTAGGTGCCAACTGAAGCTGGTCTATGACCGTATCCGCCTCGGGGCCTTCCGCGTCGCCGAAGTAATACAGCGCCGTTTCCTGTTGCAGTGGACTGCGCCCTCCGTGGTGGCCGCGGTCGTCCTGACCGTGGTCGGCGGTGACGATAACCTCGTACCCCAACTGGCGCCAGCGGGGAATAAATGGGGCCAGCATTTCGTCCATGACAAAACAAGCGTGGTCCATCTCTTCGCTTTCGTGGAAAAAACGGTGCCCCATGCTGTCCAGAGTGCAAGTGTGCAGGATACCGTAATCCAGCCCGAACCGAAGGCACATGTTAGTGAGCTGCGCAAACAGATCCACATCGCAGGGCGTCATCTGATTGGCTTTGCCGTAGCCCGTCATGGTGTGGAACCGGCCGTGGTTGATCGTCTTGCTGTTGGGTTCGTCATATTCCACGTCGCGCACGTAGTCGAAGGGATGGCGGTTGAAGAACTGTGACCAAAAGCTGTGGGTGACTGCCCCTGTGATGCCCCCGGCCTCGCGGACTTGGCTGAACACGTCCTTGTGGCTGAGGCGGAAGACATTGCCATTGCCGGTGCAGCCATGTTCCTGCGGTGAGACACCTGTGTGGATCGAGGCGTAGCAACTGGCTGAGATTGATGGCAAAACCGCGCGGTGTTTCCACACGCGCGCCTCGCCGCTGTCGACCCAACCCTCGAGGTTGCCGAACAGGCGGCGGAAATTACGCCAAGGGACACCGTCAAGGATGATGAGAAGAAGTTTGCGGTCCATGGTTCGGCCTTTTCGTGGGGTCTTTCGGCGACCCTACGATATTCGCAGGGCAGGGGCAGCTTGTTCCCGCCCCAAATAGCAAAATCCCGACACCTGTTTGTGACAAGCGTCGGGATTTTATGATTGTTTTGCGTGGGATCAGTTCCCGGCGCTCTCCATCTTGCGGTGCGCGACAACCTCTTCCAGCCAACCCAAATGCATCTCGGGCACCGAGCTTAGCAGAAGGTCGGTATAGTCGTCGAACGGCGGGCTCAGAACCTGCGATTTCGGGCCGTAGCGGACCACACGGCCCTGATACATCACCGCAATACTGTCGCTGATCGCGCGGACCGTCGCCAGATCGTGAGTGATGAACAAATAGGCCACATCCTCAATCTTCTGCAGGTCCAGAAGCAGCTTCAGGATGCCGTCTGCCACCAGCGGGTCCAGCGCCGAGGTGACCTCATCGCAGATGATCATCTTGGGCTTGGCGGCCAAAGAGCGCGCAATACAGACACGCTGTTTCTGTCCGCCGGACAGCTCTGCCGGGTAGCGGTCAATGAACTTTTCGCCCAGCTCGATCTCGTCCAGCAGTTCCACAATCCGCTTGCGTTTTTCAGCGCCGCGCATGTTGAAGTAGAACTCCAGCGGGCGTCCGATGATGGTGCCCACGGTTTGACGAGGGTTCATCGCAACATCGGCCATCTGGTAGATCATCTGCAATTCACGCAGGTCCTCGCGGGTGCGGCCCTTGAGGTCGGGCGATAGCTTGCGCCCGGCAAACGTGATCTCACCATCGCGCGGCGGCAGCAGGCCGGTGATCACCCGCGCCAGCGTGGACTTGCCCGAACCCGATTCACCCACAACCGCCAGCGTCTGCCCTGGATGAAGCTCGACATTGACGTTGTGCAGCACATCGAAATTCAGCCCCTTGTAACGCGCGGTGATGCCGTCGACGCTGAGCACCGGTTCAGGTGTGGGCTGCTTTTCCTCGTGTTCGATCGAACGCACCGAGACCAGGGCCTTGGTGTACTCTTCCTGTGGGTTGTTGATGATCTGGTCGGTGGTGCCGTATTCGACCGTATTGCCCATGCGCAGAACCATGATGTCATCACTGACCTGCGCAACGACCGCCAGATCGTGCGTGATATACAGCGCGGCAACGCCGGTATCTGCAATAGCCTCTTTGATGGCCATCAGAACGTCGATCTGCGTGGTCACGTCCAGTGCCGTAGTGGGTTCGTCGAACACCACCAGATCAGGCTCGGGGCATAGCGCCAGCGCTGTCATGCAGCGCTGTAGTTGACCGCCCGAGACCTGGTGCGGATAGCGCTCGCCGATATTGTCGGGGTCGGGCAGACCCAGCTTGGCGAACAGCTCGCGCGCGCGGGCCTCGGCCTCTTTGCGGCTGAATTTTTTCTGTTCAACCGCAGCCTCGACCACCTGATCCATGATCTTTTTGGCGGGGTTAAAGGACGCCGCAGCGGACTGAGACACATACGTCACCTCACCCCCGCGCAGCTTGCGAATATCGCCATAGGACGTCGTCAGGATATCACGCCCGTTGACCCAGACCTCGCCTCCGGTGATCTGAACTCCGCCCCGACCATAGGCCATCGAGGCCAGGCCGATGGTGGACTTGCCAGCCCCGGATTCACCGATCAGCCCCAGCACCTTGCCGCGTTCAAGGTCAAAGCTGACCCCGTGCACGATTTCGATGTCATGGGGCTTTTCGCCCGGCGGATAGACGGTCGCGCCGATCTTGAGGTCGCGGACCTTGAGAAGGGTATCACTCATCCCCGGCCTCCTTTCAGCGATGTGGTTCGGTTCAGGACCCAGTCAGCCACGAGGTTGACCGAGATTGCCAGCGTCGCGATAGCCACAGCGGGATAAAGCGCCGCGCCGATGCCGTAGACGATGCCGTCCTTGTTTTCTTTCACGATCCCGCCCCAATCGGCCAGTGGCGGCTGAACGCCCAGCCCCAGGAACGACAGTGTCGAGACGAAGAGAACCGCAAAGATGAAACGCAAGCCCAGTTCCGCCACCAGCGGCGACAGAGCGTTAGGTAGGATTTCGCGGAAGATGATCCACGATTGCCCCTCACCGCGCAGCTTGGCGGCCTCGACATAGTCCATTACGGCGATATCTACCGCGACTGCGCGAGCCAGGCGATAGACGCGGGTGGAATCCAACAGACCCATGACGATGATCAGAACCGGAATGGTCACTGGCACCATCGCCAGCACCACCAGCGCGCTGATGAGCGTCGGGATCGACATGATCAGGTCAACTGTTCGGGACATGACCTGATCGGCCCATCCCCCCAGAACAGCGGCCAAAAATCCAAGGATCGAACCGGTCACAAAGCTGAGGATCGTCGCAGCCGTCGCGATAAAGATCGTTGTGCGTCCGCCATAGATCATGCGGCTGAGAAGGTCGCGCCCGATATTGTCGGTCCCAAGCCAGAACTGCGAACTTGACGGTTCCCAGACATCGCCCACGACCTCGGCCATACCGTATGGGGCCAGCACAGGAGCCAGCAGAGCAATCAGAAAGTAGAGGGCTGTAAAGGCCAGCCCGATCATTGCAGAGATTGGGATGTTCTTCATTTCGGATGCCTCAGCCTTGGGTTGGCCAGAATGGCAACGATATCTGCAACCATGTTTAGTCCGATATAGATCGCGGCAAAGATCACGCCGCAGGCCAGAACCACGGGAACATCTCGCTTAGTCACGTGGTCTACAAGGTACTGCCCCATGCCGGGATAGACGAACACCACCTCAACCACGACAACGCCGACGACCAGATAAGCCAGGTTCAACATCACCACATTGACGATAGGTGCGACTGCATTGGGCAGCGCGTGGCGGTAGATGATTTTAAAGTTGGTCAGACCCTTCAGTTCAGCCGTTTCGACATAGGCCGACTGCATCACGTTCAGAATAGCGGCGCGCGTCATACGCATCATGTGCGCCAAGACAACCATGGTCAGCACCATGACGGGCAGTGCGATCGAGTTCAGCTTTTGCCCAAGTGACATGCTGTCATTGATCATTGCCAGCGGCGAGAACATACCCAGTTTTACGGCAACGAAATAGACCAGCACATAGCCGATCAGGAATTCCGGGATCGAGATTGTGGTCAGCGTGACAGCCGAAATCAGCTTGTCCGGCCACCGGTTGCGGTAGCGCACTGCCAGCAGGCCCAGAAAAATGGCCAGTGGAACCGAAACCAGCGCGGCCCAGAACGCCAAGAACAGAGTGTTGTTCAGACGGCCGCCAACAGATTCGGCGATGTCCAGCTTGTTTGTCAGGGACTGGCCCAGATCACCTTGCACAATGCCACCCAGCCATTCGAAATAGCGGGTCAGGGCAGGGCGGTTCAGACCCATTTCTTCGCGTAGGTTAGCCAGAGCTTCAGGGGTTGCGGACTGCCCCAGGACGGCTTGCGCGGCGTCTCCGGGAAGGGCTTCGGTCAGGCCAAAAATCAGGGCCGAAGCGCCGAGCAGCAATAGGAGTCCCAGCGCCAGGCGCTGGGAAACCAGTTTCAGAATAGGATGCATTCGTCCGTGATCCGTATCAGGCGAACCACATCTTACGAGACATCTGACCGTTCATCAGCTCTTGGGTCGGGTCGGTCTCCCAACCTTCCAGCTGGTTGCTGACGCCTTCGACAAAGTCGTTGAACATCGGGCAGATCAGGCCGCCTTCGTCGCGGACCATCTGGCCCATCTGGCTGTAGATGTTCTTGCGCTTGTCATTGTCCAGCTCGGCACGGGCTTGGAACAACATTTCGTCAAAGCTGGCAACCTTGAACCGCGTGTCGTTCCAGTCAGCGGTCGACAGATACGCGGTCGCGTACATCTGATCCTGAACCGGACGGCCACCCCAATACGAGGCGCAGAAGGGCTGAACGTTCCATACTTCGGACCAGTAGCCATCGTTGGGCTCACGCTTGATTTCCAGCGGGATACCGGCCTGAGCGGCGGTCTGCTGGAACAGAGCGGCGGCATCCACGGCACCCGGGAATGCACCATCTGCGACGCGCAAGATGATGGGCGATCCGTCATGGCCGGACTTCTTATAGTGCTCGGCGGCTTTTTCGATGCTGAATTCACGCTGTGGGATCGAGCCATCGAACAGAGGATATGCCGCGTTGATCGGCATGTCGTTCCCGATCGAGCCATAACCACGAAGAACCTTGTCGACCAGTTCCTGACGGTTGATTGCATATTTCAGTGCCAGACGCAGTTCGTTGTTGTCGAACGGTGCGGTGTCGCAATGCATGATGAACACATAGTGCCCACGACCAGCTGTTGAATGCACTGTCAGGTTGGGTGCGCGGCCCAGCAGGTCTGCCACTTTGGGCTCGACCCGGTTGATCGCGTGAACCTGGCCCGACTGCAATGCGGCTGTACGGGCGGTTGCGTCGTTGATTACAACCACTTCGACGCTGTCGAAGTTGCCAAAATCACTGTTCCAGTGGTTGGCAAATTTCTTGAACACATGGCGTACGCCGGGCTCGTCGACCTCCAGTTGGTAGGGGCCGGTGCCGATACCGGCGCCGGGGTTGTCCATGCCGCCGTCTGGCTGGATGATCAGGTGGTAGTCGGCCAGCAAATAGGGAAGGTCGGCATTCGCTTCGGTCAGTGTGACCTGGAAATACTCGCCATCGGCCTTCATGGACTCGATGCCCTTCATGATGCCCAGAGCACCGGACTTGGAGTCTTCGTTCGAATGGCGCTCCATGGTTTTCAGCACGTCTTCGCTGGTCATGGTCTTGCCATTGTGGAATTCCACGCCTTGGCGCAATTTGAAAGTCCAAACCTTAGCGTCCGCGCTGCCTTCAACGCTTTCGGCGACGCGTGGCTCGATCGAGCCATCGGGCGCGACCTCGACCAGCGTGTCACCGAACTGCTTGCCGTTCGCGAACGGAACCGAGCTGGCATAGGTTGCCGGGTCAAGCGAGTTGGTGGATTCGCCGCCCTGAAGGCCCAGCTTAAGATCGCCGCCCTTTTTTGGTCCCGCTGCGCGAGCTGCATCTGCAAACATGGTGCTGGCCATCGCTGCCGAAACACCCAATGCTGCCGCTTTTCCCATAAATTCGCGGCGGGTCAGTTTCCCGGCTGTGACCTGTTTGGTCATGTGAGTGAGTTGTTCGTTCATCCAAAGATCTCCCAGTTGATTGGATTCCAGCCCTTGCGCGGGCTTTTTATTGACGCATGAGTCAAAGTTGGCTGATTTTTGCCCACCGGGCAAGTTTTATTGTCATACATTTGCATCGCACTGAGTCACATCTGCTCGCGCGGGATCGAATCCTCCGTTTCCTTTGAAAATACCTCTGTCTCGCCCTCATAGGCGGTCAGTTTGGCTTTCAGGTAAAAGGCATTGATATCCGACCACATTTCACAAGTGGTCACGGTGCGCAGGTGAATGTCATCCCGGCGCATTTCCTGTGTCCAAACACATTGACCGCGCGCTGAAAGCGGATCTTCGGGGTGAATAGACCATTTTTCGGTGGCCGTGCCCCCGTGTGTCAGACCGTGGTGTTTATCTGTGATCAACCCAAAATCATCTTCGATGATCAAGTGCGTTTCGCCCGTGTTCATGTCTGTTTCTACACGGCGTTTGTTGCTGTCTGCACGCAGAGTGTCGACATCGCGAGGGGTTTCAGAATCGGCGGGTTCGAACACCCATTCGTCCCCGGATGACGGGCGAAGAGGGATATCGATCTCACCCTTGGTCATATGAAGCTCGGTCGCCTCGGGCGAGGGCCAGATCAGCGGCCAGTAAGCGCTTGAGATTGCGACACGCAAATGATGCCCTTTGGGAACGCGGTACGCGATATGGTCGAGGTCTAATTCTATCTCGAAGGGTGCGTTGGGTGTCAGGGCCGACGGGGTCGCGTGGCTGTCTCGGTGTGACAGATTAAGGACCCCATAGGTGATACGCGTCGACGCACCGTCGGGGTGCACGTGGTTCAGACGCACGGCAATCTGTGCTTGTGGTTTGTCAGCGCTGACGCGAAGCCGTAGCCGAGGTGCGCCAACGATGTCCAAATCATCGGACAGTACTGCGCCGTCGAAACAAGCAGACAGCGCGTCATCCCCCCGCTGATCACCGGGCATGTCCGGGCCGAGCCAGATGGCGCAATACTCGCCGCCTTCCATCCCGCAGGTGTGCGGCGACCGGATGCGAGCGTCCAACGCGCCTGACGCGCCCAACCCGTCCTCGGTCAGCGCCAACGTCTGAACAGGCAAGTGCGTGGTCGCGCCCTTTTCTTCAGCGATCCAGCGGCCGGGACGTTCGGTGTACCAACGTTGCGGTCGCACCCCATCTATCAGATAAGCGCGATAGTCGGGGTCCTGGTCCACTCCGGTATTTCGGCCTTTCAACCAGTGGTCCCACCAGCGCAGCGCCTCTTGCAGGAACCCAATCCGGGGCTCGGGGATCGCGAAATGCGGGTACTTGTGCACCCATGGTCCCACGATCCCTTTGGCTGGGGCGTCAAGTTGTTCGACCAGCAGAGGAACAGTGTTTTTATAGGCGTCACCCCATCCTCCGACGGCAAGGGTTGCGGCCCGGATAGCACCGAAATCCTCGCAGACCGAGCCGTGCTGCCAATAGGCATCCCGAGTCTGATGCCGTAGCCAGACCGACGGCAGGAATGGTTCATTTTCCAGTCGATCCAGCCATAGTTCGCGCCAGTTCGGGCGCAGTGCCGGATCAGGAGCGCGTGACGAATACGACCACATTGTTGCCCCCCAGCCGAGGTTTTCGTTCAGCAGGCAACCACCCTTGTAGTGGATGTCGTCGGCATAACGATCCGCTGTCGAGCAGAGGGTGATGATCGCCTTTAGGGCCTCGGGCTGCATGGCAGCGACCTGTAACGAATTGAAACCGCCCCAGCTGATCCCCATCATCCCAACTTGACCCGTGCACCAGGGTTGGTCGGCCAGCCACCGGATCGTCGAGACGGCGTCGTCCAACTCTTGTTGGGTGTACTCGTCCTCCATCAGCCCTTCGCTGTCGCCATTTCCGCGCATATCGACCCGGATGCAGGCGTAACCGCGCTTAGCGAACCAAGGATGTGTCAGGGCATCGCGCGTCGCGGTGCCGTCGCGTTTGCGGTAAGGCAGGAACTCCAGAATGGCAGGGACAGGATCGTCCTGCGCATCCACCGGTCGCCAAACGCGGGCAGACAGGCGGCACCCATCTGGCATGTGAATACCGATATCTGGCAGGTCTTCGATCTCGCGCAGCGCATTGGAGGGATGAGTCATCGGATCAGTCTCGTGGTCTTGTGCGTTTCGGGTGGGATAAAAATCGTCAATTCAAGAGCGAATTGCGACAAGCAGATCCATCACGTTTGTTCCGGTGGGGCCGGTCACCAACAAAGCATCTGCATGCTCAAGGTAACTGCCGCTGTCGGCAGTCTGAAGCGCTTGCTCTGCGCCGTCTGCCCAAGTGGTTCCATCGACAATACCGCCTGCCGCCTGCGTCGGACCGTCGGTGCCGTCAGTGCCGCCTACGACCACCGTCAGCCCTTCGACACCAGCGATTTCCTTGGCCAATGCCAGCGCCAGCGCCTGATTGCGCCCGCCGCGTCCCGGATCGTCCGGCAGAACAACCGTCGGTTCGCCTCCAAAGATCATAACTCCCTTTGGCATGTCGCGCAGGCGTGGGCCGAGGGTCGCTGCCACGGCAAGAAAATCGTCGTGCAAAGCTTCTTCATCGGCAAATACCGCTGCGCCTTCGATTTCGGCCTGTCGGACAGCGGCCGCGCGGGCGTGGGCGTTTGAGGCCACAATCTGTGCCGATGCTTCGAAATCACGGGTGTCGGGGAGCGCTCCAATCCCCGAGCCGATGACACTCAGATCATCCCCAGGCACATCCGAGATCGCCAGAACCGTTGCTTTGCGTCCCTTGAAATGGGACAGCAATCCGGCCCCCTTGATCCGGGATATCTTGCGACGTTCGACATTCATCGCAGTGATATCAAGCCCTTGGGACAAAAGTCGTTTGTTCAATCGCTCAAGATCATCCAGCGTCTGGCCCGGTACCAGATCTTCCGCCAGCGATGATGCGCCGCCTGACACGAGTAGTAGCAGGTGCGACGAAGCTCCCATTCCTTCCACGGTTTGTCGCAGCGCACGCCCACCGTCCAGACTGCGCGCGTCAGGAACAGGATGAGACGCCTCGATCACCGTTACATGATCAGGCAGGCCCCGTCCGTGATCGTCCTTGGTGACGACAAGGGTTGGCACCGGGCCGAAATGCTCAAGCGCGGCGAGGGCCATTGCCGCTGCAGGTTTTCCCACTGCCAGAATTTGGTCGGGCGCTGGGATATCACCAAGGGCTGTCTGCGTTGCGGCGTGGCCGCCAACGGCATCCACGCCTGCTTGCCAGATGCGTATTGCCTTTTGCGTTTGATTCATCAGTTCTCCACCCAGATTGTGACCGGCCCGTCATTTACCAGTTCCACGGCCATATCCGCACCGAATTGCCCGGTTTCGACAGATATGCCTTGCGCGTCCAGAAAGCGCGCGAATTCTTCGTACAGGTGCTTGCCAATCTCAGGCGGGGCAGCTTCTGAGAAACCGGGCCGGTTTCCCCGTGTCGTATCTGCCGCCAGCGTGAACTGGCTGATCACAAGCGCCGAGCCCCCAATATCCTGAACCGACCGATTCATCTTGCCGGCGTCGTCCTTGAAAATTCGCAGTTTTGCGATTTTGGTCGCCAACTGCTCTGCTTTAACCAAGTCATCGCCCTGCATGGCACAAACCAGAATCATCAGGCCGGGACCGGTCCGCCCAACGACAAAACCATCTACGCTGACCTTGGCTTTGGAAACTCTTTGTAAAACGGCCCGCAAGTGCTGCTCCTTTGGTTAATCGGCCCAGGTGATAAATTCACTTGGTGCAGCGCGTGTTGTACGAAATCCATTTGCCAGATGCTCTGAATCCGCATAGCCGAAGGAAATTGCGCAAAGGATCAGCCGGTCGTCAGGGATGTTGAAAAACCGGTGCAGGAAAGGGCCGTAGCTGGCCACGGCTGCCTGCGGGATGGTTGCCACGCCCACAGCCTGCGCCGCCAGCGTAAAAGCGGTGATAAAACCGCCACAATCCATTGCACCATATGGGCCCAGCTCGGCTGGGCTGGACACAATCGCGCAATGAGGCGCACCGAAAAGGGTAAAGTTCTGCATCATCTGTTTTGCGGAGGCGGATCGGTCTCCGCGTTCAACACCCACCGCTTCGTATAAAGCCCAGCCACATTCGCGGCGACGGTCCTTGTAAACGCCAGAATATGACGTCGGAAAGGGCAGATCAGGCGCAGGCGCGCCAGTGGTCGCCTCTTCTTGTAGCGCTTTTCGGAAGGTATCGGTTTGGGCACCGCTGGTAACGATAACATCCCATGGCTGTGCGTTGCACCAACTTGGCACACGTGCCGCGCTTGTCAGTATTTGCTCGATCTGGTCTTTCGGAATCGGATCAGGGCGAAAAGCGCGACAGGAATGGCGCTCGTCCAGCAATTTGTTCAATTCGGATAGCGTCACACTGGCCTCTCCCCTCGGCGTTGACGACGCGCAGGATGGCGTCTGACCAAAGGATGTTCAAGCAGTTATCCGGCGGGTAGTGTGTCTGTCTATTGCTGACCGGTCGCGATCAGATAGCCAACCCCCGCGGCAAACAGCAAACCAAGCGCAACGGCGATGGTGATCTTGATAGCAGACCAGGGGCGTTCGCCCTGTACCCGTCCCGTGCGGCCATTCACCACGAACCGATAGGTCTGGCCGCGATACTTGTAGGCCGCCATCCAGACGGGCAACAGGATGTGTTTGAAGGTGACATTCCGCACATCGGTATCAATCGCGTGTATGCGCTGACGGTCGCCGCCAATATCAAAGCGCACGTCCCGCTCGATCACGCGGGCCATATGGCCGCGCGCCTCGGTATAACCTTCCTTCAGCTCGACCGAGTACGCCTCGGCCCGGAACCCGGCCAGATATTCGGGCTGATAGGGTTCCAGCGCAGGCAGATCCCAAGGCTCCAACGCGTCGGTATAGGTTTTGGGCAAGGACCGAGAGGCCAGCACCAGCACATCGTCAAAGAAACGCGCCACCCGCCCGGATTTGGGCGACCATCGCACTTTGGGAACCTGCTGTTGCACCCGCTTGCCATCGCGCATGACAGTGCGGGTTTCGTAATAGACCGTGCCGCGCTCACCTCGGTAGCTGGACTGGGTGTTGGCATCAAAGGTCCAGTAGGGCACATAGATACCCTGCATTTTCCGGCCCTTGCGGGCATAGTCCTTGAGCCTGTTAGGCGCAAACCACAGCCGGCCCAACCAATCGCCCATCGCCTTATGCGCAGCCCGCTCATCCAGCGCAAAAGGCAGCACGCCGCGCGGCTTGATGTGCCGGTTGACTCCGGTATCCGTCACCACGGGCGTGGCGCAGAATGGGCATTCTGCGGCATGGGTGGCTGGGTCGAATTCGACCTGGGCCGCACAATTGGGACAAGAAAGAACGCGCGTTTCCTCGATCTCGGTATCGGGCAGCCGGTCGGCGATGGCGGTGTCGAAATCCAGCTCTTTCAGGCTGGCCCCGCCCCACGGACCTGCGCCGATGGGTTCCGAATGGCCGCAATGGTCGCAGGTCAAAGTGCCATCGCCCGGGTTGAAACGGTAATCTGCGCCGCATTGGTCACAGGGGAAACGGTGTTCTTCTGTCATAGCTTGGCCTCTGTGTTCGTGGCGCTGCTCCCGGGGCCAATTATCAAACGAACAACCAAGGCCGAGAGGATGCAGATTGCGACGAAATTCAGAGAGTTCTTTGCAAATACCCACCAACCATAGTCGGTGTAGACACCGTTGATCGAGATGGTGTCAGTCCCGTCGCCATAGCTGGATGTGCTTTTAGGATCCTGCGACATTAGCCAGCTTCTGAAGAACCTGAAGGTCAGTCGAATGGCGATGAGGTTTACCGCAATCCCTGCGCCCCAAATGGCCGCACGTATATAATTGATCCGGCAGCGCATCATGAAGCGCAGAAAGGGTTTGACCAATAGCCAGCAAATAAAAAACGATATTGGCAGGCCAAACAACGCGTACCAAAACACAAGGAACACAGAGTCCACGTCCAGAGCTTCACGGCTCAGGCTGGCAAACAACGGTACGCCGATAACGCCCACCCAGCCCAACAGCGCAGACAGTTTCACCGCACATCCCAGATCGCGCTGAGAATACGGAGACTCCGCCTTGACGTCGGCCACCGATTACGCCCCCGGCGGCGGTGGCGGCAGGATGGTGAACAGCTGTGCCAGTTCCTGCACCTCGCCCGCCTTTTTCCAGCCGTCCTGACCGGCGGTCCAGACATGGGTGTCACGGGTTAGCTCTCCGTCAGTGGCCATTCGGCCCATCTTGGCCTTGGAAAACGGCCCGCTGGTCTGCCCGTCGACGGCGATATGCCAAACATGCTCAACCGGAGGCGGGGGCGGCGGTGCCGCATGTGCAACTGTTTGCGGAGCAGCGGGGGCGGAGCTGCCCCACGGGCCGCTCGGTTGACCCGCTGCCATGTTCGCCATCTGCTGCGCCATCGCCATTCCCATGCCCATACCAAGACCGGCGCCCATGCCACCGCCCTGACCGGGGTTGTTGGCGGCTGCGGTCATCGCCTCGGCTGCAGAATACTGGGTGAACTTGCCCAAATCACCGGCCAGACCCATGGATGTGCGCTTATCCAGCGCCGCCTCGACCGCCGGCGGCAATGAGATGTTTTCGATGTAAAACTCAGGCATCTCCAACCCGTACCCATCCAGCACGGGCGAGACCTCAGCCGCGATCAGTTTGCCTAGATCGGCGGTGTTGGCCGCCATGTCCAGAACCGGAATGCCCGATCCCGCAATCACGCGGCTGAATTCCTGCACGATGATGTTGCGGATCTGAAAGCTGATCTCATCCATGGTGAATTCGCCATCGGTGCCGACGATCTCGACCAGAAACTTCGCAGCATCCTTCACCCGCACCGTATAGGTGCCAAAGGCCCGAATGCGGGTTGGCCCAAATTCTGGATCGCGCAGCATAATCGGGTTCTTGGTGCCCCATTTCAGATCGTTGAACCGGGTCGTGTTGACGAAATAGACCTCGGATTTGAATGGAGACTGAAAACCGTGATCCCAATGCTGCAGGGTCGTCAGGATCGGCATGTTGTTGGTTTCAAGCATATAAAGGCCCGGCGTGAACACATCCGCCAGTTGCCCTTCATGCACAAAAACGGCGGCCTGACCTTCGCGCACGGTCAGCTTGGCACCGTATTTGATGGCATGGCCTTCACGCTCGAACCGCCAGACCATTGTGTCACGGGTGTCGTCGACCCAGTGAATGACGTCGATGAATTCTCCGGTCAGAAAATCGAAAATACCCATTGGGGCCTCCTTATCCTTGGGCCTATAGCGGCTGGCCCATCAATTCACGTGCCAGTAACCGCACCACGGGGCGGGCATCCTGTGCCGTCACGCCCGGTTGCAGGCGCGGATCGTAAAGCATTGAAAGCAGTTTCTCGTCATGGCTGGTCAGCAGAGCAAACTCGTCATCGTCGTTAAAGATCGAAGGCCGTGCGGCCGGGCTGTCGTTGGACAGGCCAAGACCCTGGGCCATTTCTTCATGGATGCAACTGCGGCGCAGCAGGTCCGGCAATTCCGTTCGGATGAGTACCACGGCCCGTACGAACTGGTTCGGCGCCCGGTTGGTGGGCGACGCAATTACAAAGCAATCAATATTGGCCCGAGGGTTTGCGACCAGTTCAAGAACCGGTTGGCTGATCCCCGGCGCGAGCTCCTTGAGGCGTGACACCACGTATGCGCTGTCGTCTTTGCCTGCAAAAAAGACATGAAAATTCGGTTTTCTGGTGACGACAGAGATCGGGTGGCTGGTAAGTCTCGCTAACCTGTCGGTGTAGGCGTTGACCTGAGCGGTATCCTGTTCGCGCAACTGTGGTTCCACGGTGGGCGCAAACTCAATTTGGACACGAACCGGGGTGGTCCAGCGGCTGAGTTGCCCCTCGGTGCTGTACGTCGTCGCGGTGACGGCGTGGTCGGGATATTCGTTGTAAAATGCAATCACGTCGAAATTGCGCTCAAGGTCGCTGGCGTCGTAGGGCGTATCTGGGCCCCCGCCATCTGTGCGCAGCAGGCCGCGCGTGACCAGATCGCGCTCGACCCGCTGGTAAAACCGCGCAAGATCCTGACTGGCTGCCGAGGGCGCGACATATGCGTTGGGCGCGGGCGTTGCCGGCGCAGGGCGGGGTTCAGGCACTGCAGACGCGGTCAGGGTTTCGTCGCAACTGGCCAAGGCCCAAAGCGCAACGCACCCCAACGCATATCTGAGTTTTCTTAGTCCTGCCACCGTATCAGTCCGGAACAGCGGTGCCGGAATTGTCGCCGATGCCGTCCTTGCGGGCCTTGGCGGCGGCCAGCGTGTCGCGCAGCTCGGCCTCCATCTTCTGCAGCTCTTCTTCGGCGGCGGCGCGTTTGGCTTTGCCCTCATCGGCAATAGCAAGGCTTTCATTGATCGTTCCGATCAGATCAGCATTGGCCTGTTTTACAGCTTCGATGTCGAACACGCCGCGCTCCATCTCTTCGCGGATCATCTTGTTCGACTGCCGCAGATTGGCCGCGTTCGAGGTCAGCAACTCATTTGTCAGGTCGTTGGCCTCACGCACGGCCGAGGCAGCCTCGGCACTGCGCTGGATAGTAACCGCCTGCGCCAGTTGGGTTTCCCACAGCGGTACGGTGTTCACCAATGTCGAATTGATCTTGGTCACCAGCGACTTGTCGTTTTCCTGTACCAAGCGGATTGAGGGCAGCGACTGCATCGTCACCTGTCGGGTCAGTTTCAGGTCATGCACGCGGCGTTCCAAATCATCCCGCGCGGCGCGCAGGTCGCGCAATTCCTGCGCTTTCATGACCTGATCATCTTCGGGGGCGGCCTGAACGGCGGCCTCTTTTTCGGGAATATCGTGGCTGTCCAGTTCGGTCAGCTTTTCCTCACCCGCCGCGATATACAGCGCCAGCTCGTCGTAAAAACCCAGCGTCTTTTCATAGAGCATATCCAGCGATTTGATGTCTTTCAGCAGCGTATGCTCATGCGCCAACAAATCGTCAGTAATGCGGTCTATCTGGCCCTGTACTTGTTCGTATTGCGCGGTGAACTTGGCAAATGGCGCCGCGCGGCCCATTAGTTTTTCCCACCAGCTTCGTTCGCGCCGTACGTCCAGCTCGCTGACCGAAAAACCGCGAATGGTGGTCACGATGTTGCGCAGGCTGTCTCCGGCTGGTCCAACATCCTTGTTGCGTACGTCGGCCAACATGGCTTGGCTTATTTCCTGCAGTTCGGCTTGCGCTGAAGACCCGAACGCGACGATCGAGTTGGTGTTGCCCATATCGATCTCGTCCATCCGCTTGCGAATTTCGGCACTGACAGGCTCGTCGGCATCCTCCAGCGAGATGACCTCGGCGGTGGGGTCGGGAAGGGCAACTGCAGTAACTTCCTGCACCATCGTCTCGGCTTCGACCGCCTTATTCTTGATTTCGTCGGACATGGGGAAATCCTCTCTTGCAATAGTGGCCGGTCAGTCCAACCGGACGCCTTCGCGCTGCAACCGTTCGCGCAACACGTCAATTTCAACCGTCAGATCACTGCGGTCATCCAATAGCATCTTGCGGGTTCGAGCCGCGAAATTCTGCTCCAAATCGTCTAGCAATTCCGAGTAACCGGCAAGGGCTTGTGCGTCCCGCGTGCGGGCATAGACATCCGAGAATTTGACGGTCGCATCACGTGCACCTTGCAGATAGACGGTCAGGTATTTGCGCGCCCCCGCGAGATCGCGCGGGTCCTCTTCGACCGTACGAAATAATTCGCGCGCAGTGTCCTGAAATCGTTCAACGCGAGCCTCGATCTGTCGGTCGCCTGCGCGTTTGATTGCATCCGTCATCTCGGCCAGATGGGTCTCGGCATCTTCGATCACGCGGGCCACGCGGTCCTGTTGAAAGGTATCGATGCCCTCCATTCCCTTGTCTTTCATCGGATCCAGTCCGAAAGACACGGAATGCAGCGCCGCGGCTGCTAGGCCAAACAGAACAGGCGCGATGATGCCGGCGTCTGACGCCGCTGCTGCGTCCAGAAATTCCACTCTGTAAGACGCCAACGCCGTACCAAGCCCCGTGAGAACACTGGCAAAGATCTTGCGCGGAATAGCGGGCCGTCGCGCCGTTCGACGGGTGTTATAAGCCGCTTCGGCGCGCAGACCCTCGCGCAGAAGAAACGCCGCGCCGGTCAGCAGCGCCGCTGCAATCAGGCCAATGGTCATGCCAAGTGCGCCATCGTTCAGCGACAGAAACACCAATGGTATGGGAGGGATGAACAGAATGTTGGCGCGGGCACCAGCAGGTTCTACCCGGACGCCATCGAACTGACCACGCGACGGCTGTTCGGTCGGGTCGGCTTCACCGTGTGGGCTATATTTTCCGCCATAGCGTTTGGCCATGCGTCTACAAGCCCCCCAGAAGGCCGGTGCAAACGCCAAACAACAGCACCACCAGGGCCGCGTAGGCCAGTTTCTGCACTCCGGTTCCGGACATGATGCCCCCCAAAGACGATCCTCACGTAAAATTTAGGGCATGAGGGGCGTGTACGCTAGGGGGAAGGTTGCCTAACCCGCGTCACTTGCGAGGTTTCTTGCCGATCGGTGCCCGTTTTCTTTGCGGTCGAGCCTTGGGTTTGGCTTGCGCTTCCGGGGCCGCGTCCAAACCCAATTGGTCGCGCATCACGCGGCGACGAATTTCTTCGACCTCGCCGGGCTTCAGGCTGCCCAGTTGAAACGGCCCGTAAGACACACGCAACAGGCGGTTCACGGCGTAACCGATATCCTCCATCGCGCGGCGAATTTCGCGGTTCTTGCCTTCGCGCAAGCCGATGGTCAGCCATGCGTTCGCGCCCTGTTGACGGTCCAGCGAGACGTCCATGGGTAAAAACCGCTCGCCTTCAATAACCAGCCCTTTGCGCAAGGGGGCAAAATCCTCGTCCTTGGGGCGGCCATTCACCCGCACGCGGTACTTGCGCAGCCATCCGGTCGAGGGCAGCTCCAGTTTGCGCTTGATGCCGCCGTCATTGGTCAACAGCAGCAACCCTTCGGAATTTAGGTCCAGCCGCCCGACGCTCATGACTCGGGGCATGTCCTCGGGCAGGTTGTCGAAGATCGTCGCGCGGCCCTTTTCGTCCCGCGTCGTAGTCACCAGACCGGGGGGCTTGTGATACAACCACAAGCGCGACGGTTCCGGTTCGGACACCGGCTTGCCGTCAACTGTGATCCTGTCTTTGCCGGTGACGTTCAGGGCGGGGCTGGTGATGGGCTTGCCATTCACGGTCACACGACCAGCTTCGATCATGCGTTCGGCTTCACGGCGCGAGGCGACGCCCGCGCGGGCAAGCACTTTGGCGATCCGGTCGCCGGGAGGAGGGGTTTTGGTCATCCGCAGCCCATAGCGCATCCCGCCGCCTTGCGAAAGACAGGTTTCTGATGCAGTCAGAGGCATGACTTTCAAGTCCTTTATGAACATCGCGCTGGAACAGGCCCGCGCAGCAGCTGACCGCGGAGAGGTTCCGGTGGGCGCTGTCATCGTGCGGGGCGACCGCGTGGTGGCCGTGGCGGGCAACCGAACACGAGAACTGAATGACCCGACTGCACATGCCGAGATTCTGGCCCTACGCGCGGCTTGTGCTGAGGTAGGGTCCGAGAGGCTGCCCGATCATGACCTCTATGTGACGCTGGAGCCTTGCGCGATGTGCGCCGCTGCTCTGGCTGCGGCGCGTATCCGGCGCGTTTATTATGGCGCAGCCGATCCGAAATCGGGCGGGGTGGCCCATGGGGCGCGGGTGTTCTCGCACCCTCAGGCGCATCACGCGCCCGAGGTTTACGATGGTATTGCTGCGGCCGAGTGTGAAGATCTGTTGCGCCGGTTTTTTGCTGAAAAAAGAGAGCAAAAGTAACTTGGTCTTTGCTTCAATTCGCAGACCAATCCAGTTGATAGACAACTTGCTGCCCGCCGAATCCTTTCAACGAGACTGACGCAGGTGGTCTGAATACCAAGTTATCCTCTGCCCCGACCAAAAGGCGCGTTACGTCGGTGACGTGAATTTCGTTTGGCCCGCTGATATCGGTGACACGGGCTGCCTTGTTGACGACCGATCCGAAAAAATCCTCGTTCCGCTGTATGACATCTCCGGTGTGAATGCCGATCCGCAGCCCAAATGGGGCGTCGGAAGCTGCTGCCGCGTTTCGGCTCTGGATTTCGATCGCCGCCCTTAACGCGTTTTGAGGAGAGGCGAAAATCGACATGGTTCCGTCTCCAAGCGATTTGATCATCCGGCCGCGATTCGCCTCGATCATCTGCGAGGTCAGGGCAAAATGGTCCGCAATAACCTCTGCCCATCTGCGATCACCCAATCGCCGGGTGATCACCGACGAATTCGCGATGTCAGTAAACATGACCGAAGCGGTGCCTTCGGTCTGGTCATGTTGAAATTCGTGACGCGCTGCGTCGATCAGGGCGTTCAGCGCAGTGTGCTCGATCCCGATTTTTTCCATGTTCGAGGTGGGATTGGACACATGCGCCTGCACGACTTTCCAGACGCCGTCCTCAAGATGCAAAACAAATGTAAACCGGTGAAATGCAGACTTTCCATTCGAGGCAAAGGTCAATGTCGCGGTGCAATGCGCCCAGCCCGCGTTGCCGCATTCAAACGCTTCCAGCGAGTGTTCATCCCACTCAAAGTCGGGGATTTCTTTCGTGTGATCGGCAAACCCTCGGCGAAAAACCTGCCCCGACCACTCCTCGTTTTCCGCTGATCCCTGATACCGCAGATGCTCAGAAGACGAGAGCATGTTGACCAAGGTCGCGCGGTCCTTGAGGCGTACGGCGTCGTTCCACCGTCTGACAACGGCGATCAATTCGGGGGATGGAACGATGCCTTGGCTCATTCGTGCGCTATAGTTTGATCGGTTGCATCACCACGGGCTCGATCACATCTAGGCCCGGCAGCCTGTCGATCAGCGTTTGCGCGGATTGTTCCAGGATCGGGAATGTTTTGTAGTGGCATGGAACCACGGTTTTGAATTTGAAATACCGCTTGGCAGCGTATGCAGCCCCCTTCATATCCATGGTGAAATGCCCGCCTGCCGACAGGATGCCGATATCGGGTTTATAGTAGTCGCCCATCCAGTCCATGTCGGCCATTATGTCCGTATCCCCAGACACATATAGCATGTGCCCATCACCCGCGATCATGAACCCGACTTCGCTGCCACCGGTGCGCAAACCATCGGGCGTAGAGAAGGTTGAGCTGTGCGACGCGGGAACCATCGACACCATCACGCCGTTCAGGTTTACCGTGCCACCTTTGTTGAAGCCCACGGTTTCGATCCCTTCGGATTCGCTCCAATACCCCATCAAATCGTATTGGCCGACGACTGGAACCTTAAGGTGCTTGGCCAGTGACACAACATCCGCGACATGGTCGAAATGTGTGTGCGTCAACAGGATGTGGTTTGCCCCCTCAAGGGCTGCGTCGTGCTGGTCTTCGGGCAAAACCGGGTTTCCGGTCAGCCACGGGTCGATCAGCAACACTTGCCCTTCGGTCTCGATGCGAAAGCTGCCGTGACCCAGCCAGATGATATTCATGAAAAAAACCTCCCAATCAGTCTGTTGGCTTCAACCTAGCATCGGCTATGTAAAAATTCATGGACTGGTTTCAGGAAATTGACGGGTATTGCGAACGGTTGTCGCCCGCTTATTGGGCCGAGCCGATAAATGCGGTCACGAACGCGGCCTTTCTGGTTGCCGCGTTGATTATGTGGATGCGCGTTCGGGGGCAGGGGATGCCGCTGGCCGTAGCCCTGGTGGCGATTCTGGCTGCGATCGGCGTGGGCAGCTATCTGTTCCACACACATGCACAGGTCTGGGCGGCGCTGGCGGATGTCGCGCCTATCCTGCTGTATATTCTGGTCTACATTTTCGCGATCAACCGTGATGTCTGGCAGATTCGGCCGCTTTTTGCCGCCATCGTTACGGCGTTGTTTATCCCATATGCAGCCGCGACCATACCTGTGTTCCAACTCGTGCCGGGTCTCGGCGGGTCGGCGGCCTATGCGCCGGTCCCGTCGCTAATCCTGATCTACGCCTTCTTGTTGCGCACGCGCGTTCCAGATACAGCCAAAGGGCTGGCCATCGGCGCGATAATCCTGATCGCCTCAATTACATTCCGGGCGCTGGATGAACCGATCTGCGGCCATCTGCCGTTGGGTACACATTTCATGTGGCACATCCTGAATGCGACCATGCTGGGCTGGATGATCGAGGTCTATCGCAGGCACATGATACGTCTGCGTTAGTTTTCGAAAGCGGCGGCAAGCTCTTTGGGTAGGTCAAATTCCTTCAATACCCGCGTGCGACCCTCGTCAGACATTTTGCGGGCGGTCTTTTCGACGATGCCTTGGATTTTCTCGGCAGAGTGCTTTGCGGCGAAGGGTGCAAAATACCACTTTAGAAACACGAAACAGATCACATCTTCCAGCGCCTGAACTTCGTCGTCGCGCTTGATGCCCTGTTTGCGCAGCATTCGCTCAGCCGCTTCGATGTCGCCGGCGCCATATTCACTAAGCTCCATCAACCCGGCGACGACTTCGGCGTGATGAACCGCTTGCGCTTTGCGCCATGCCAGATAGCCCGCACGCCCTTCGGGGTATTCGCTGCGCGCAAGCTTCCAACGTTCCACATGCTGACCGCGCGCCGCGATTTGCAGTGGGTCCGAGGCGTTTGGGAACAGCCGGTCCAACTCGGCGGTCATGCGCTGACCGTATAGCAGGGCGGCAGGTTGGCCATCTTCCAGATTGGGGTCTTGTGCGTTGGCCGCGTCAATCGCGTCCAGAACTGCTTGTTTGCGCGGGTTCATCTTGTGCTCCGTCGAATGGCTGACTTTGTGTCCATCCTAGCGTGTCATCAGATTAAGCGCAGCAGGCGATTGTATAAAATCCGGGTCGGGGAGAGGAGGACCCGACCCGGACGAAGGGGGTCACATCACTTACCGACCTTCGTTTTATCTTGAGAGACAGGTTCCGAGACCGTTTCGGGGAAGGTCAGGTCGCGGGTCAGGCTGCCCATGGTCGGCCCGAATGCCTGTGCCTGCGCTGCCAGAAGGGTCGAGGTCAATACAAGGGCGGTCATGAACGTTTTCATCGTCTTACTCCGATTGTGCGTTTCCGTGAGTATGAAATGAACAGTTCAGTTTAGTTTTTCAAGAGACAAAGTGAACTAATCGGTTTATTTTTTTGCATGGCGAGTATGCTTCATTTGCAGTCGGCTTGGGTCGCCTGGGCGAAAGGCGGGTAAATCCGCCCCCTGCCGCTCTTGCGACCGGGGCGGCAGACAGGTAAACGCCACCTAACGCATATGAGGTTTTCCGATGTCGATTGACCAAAGCACAGCCGCCAAGGTGGCCAAACTGGCCCGGATCAAGGTCGAGGATGACGCGCTACCCGCGCTGGCATCCGAATTCAACACCATCCTTGGGTTCATCGAGCAACTGAACGAAGTAGATGTTGAAGGTGTCGAGCCCATGGTCTCGGTCGAGCCGATGCGCCTGAAACGGCGCGAGGATGTGGTCACCGACGGAAACCAGCAGGACAAGGTTCTGGCCAACGCCCCCGACGCGCGCGAGGGCTTTTTCGCAGTCCCCAAAGTGGTGGAGTAAGACATGAGCGATCTGAACAAACTGGGCCTGGCCGAGGCCCGCGACGCGCTGCGCAAGGGTGACGTAACCTCGGTCGAGCTTACCGAAGCCTGCTTGAAAGCGATTGATGACGCTGACGCGCTGAACGCTTTTGTCCACAAGACGCCCGAGATCGCGCTGGAACGCGCCAAGACGGCGGATGCCCGGATCAAGGAAGGCGATGCGCCTGCCATGTGCGGTCTGCCGATCGGCATCAAGGATCTGTTCTGCACCAAAGGCGTGCCTTCGCAGGCCGCCTCGAAGATTCTGGAAGGCTTCAAGCCCGAATACGAATCCACCGTGTCTCAGCAATTGGCCGACGCCGGGGCTGTTATGCTGGGCAAGTTGAACATGGACGAATTCGCCATGGGCTCGTCCAACGAAACCTCGGTTTACGGAAACGCGGTCAGCCCGTGGCGGCGCGGCAATGACGACGCGCAACTGACACCTGGCGGCTCGTCGGGAGGCTCGGCGTCTGCTGTGGCGGCTGACCTGTGTCTGGCCGCAACCGGCACCGACACTGGCGGTTCGATCCGTCAGCCCGCCGCGTTTACCGGCATCACCGGCATCAAGCCGACCTACGGCCGTTGCTCTCGCTGGGGCATTGTGGCCTTTGCGTCCTCGCTGGATCAGGCCGGTCCTATGACCAAGAACGTGCGCGATGCGGCGATCATGCTGGAAACCATGTGTGGCCATGACCCCAAGGATTCCACCAGCGCCGAATTGGCTGTGCCGAACTTTGAGGCGATGCTGACCGGCGACATCAAGGGCAAGAAAATCGGCATCCCTAAGGAATACCGTATGGACGGTATGCCGGCCGAGATCGAAAAGCTCTGGGCAGATGGCGCTGAGATGCTCAAAGCTGCTGGGGCCGAGATCGTCGATATCTCGCTGCCGCACACCAAGTACGCGCTGCCTGCCTATTACGTGATTGCCCCGGCCGAGGCGTCCTCGAATCTGGCGCGCTATGACGGCGTCCGCTATGGCCGCCGCGCCACGCTGGCGCAGGGCGATGGCATCACCGAAATGTACGAGAAAACTCGCGCTGAAGGCTTCGGTCACGAAGTTCAGCGCCGCGTGATGGTCGGCACCTATGTGCTGTCGGCGGGCTTCTACGATGCCTACTACAACCGCGCCCGCCGCGTACGTACCCTGATCAAGAAAGACTTCGAAGACGTCTTTGCCGCAGGTGTCGACGCGATCCTGACGCCCGCCACCCCGTCGGCCTCGTTTGGGCTGGGTGAGATGACCGAAGCCGATCCGGTGCAGATGTATCTGAACGACGTCTTCACCGTCACAGTGAACCTTGCGGGCCTGCCCGGTGTCTCTGTCCCGGCAGGTCTGGACGCACAGGGTCTGCCGTTGGGTCTGCAGTTGATCGGACGTCCTTGGGAAGAGGGTGATCTGCTCAACACGGCCTACGCGCTGGAAAACGCCGCCGGGTTTGTGGCCAAGCCGGGCAAATGGTGGTAGGTCTGGGCGCAGGCAAGACAACACGGAGCAGCCGGATGCGATTTACGTTTCTGATCCCCGCAATCGGGTTTGTGGCCGCCTGCAACACGGTGGCCCCGATCCAGGGGACCGACTTCAATACACCGTCTTATCAGGCGCAGCGTGAGGCCCAATTGGCTGGCCAAGGCTACACGGGCAACCCTCTGGTCGGCCCAGTAGACGTGTCAGAGCAGGCGCTTGGCGCGCCGGGTACAGCACAACCCCCATCGGGAGACAACGCAGACCTGGCCTCTGCTACTGCGGCGGCATTGGCTAGTACTTCTGCCTCTGGTGCACCTTTGACCGCTCCGGTTGCGACAGAGCTTCCGAGCAACAACGCCATCTCGGATGAGCAGGATTTTGGGGCTGTATCTGACCGCCGTACCATCGAGTCAGATGCGGCACGGATCGAACAGAATCGTCAAACCTACGAGGTGGTTGCCCCAACAGCGATCCCTCAGCGGGGCACCGATGGACAGCCCAACATTGTGCAATACGCGTTAAGCACTTCAAATCCGGTTGGTACGCAGCTCTATAGTCGGGCAGGGTTCAACCTACAGGCCAAGGCGCAAAGGAATTGCGCAAAATTCCCGTCCGCGGATCAAGCACAGATCGAGTTCCTGTCCAATGGTGGCCCGCAGCGCGACCGTAAGGGGTTGGACCCGGACGGAGACGGGTATGCCTGCGGCTGGAACCCCAGCGCGTTTCGCAGTGCCGTCAACAACTGACCTGACTCCGATCTGGCACCCTTCCCCCAATTTCGGCTCACGCAGAGACGGGCTGGGGCCGTCGCTGGTCGTTCTGCACTATACCGCAATGAACAGCGCCCAGGCGGCGTTGGATCGCCTCTGCGACCCGCAATACGAGGTGTCCGCCCACTACCTGATCGGTTGTGGCGGCACGCTCTGGCAGATGGTGCGCGAAGAAGACCGTGCTTGGCACGCCGGGGCAGGTGAGTGGCGCGGCCAAACTGACATCAACTCGCGCTCGATCGGGATCGAGCTGGACAATCGCGGCGACCACCCCTTTTCCGAGCCGCAACTGGCGACACTCGAAACCCTTCTGCTCGCAATTTTGTCGCGCTGGAAAATCCCGCCATCCGGCGTGCTCGGTCATTCCGACATGGCTCCGGGTCGCAAGATCGACCCCGGCCCGCGCTTTCCTTGGTCTCGGCTGGAACACCAAGCCCTTGCCGCCCAATCGGGCGCAGGCGATTGCCCACAAAACCTCACACAAGACGCGTTCCGCGCTGCTGCCCGCGCCGCAGGCTATACTGCCCAAACCGACGACGATACGCTGCTGGCAACTGTGCGCCTGCGTCACCGTCCAAGTGCAACAGGCCCCTTGCACCCTGCCGATTTTGCCGCGCTTATCCCCTAGGACCTGATCCGTCCTTCATCTGGCCAAAAATACCTCGGGGTTGAATTGGCCGTAGGCCAAGAAGGGGCTGGCCCCTTCTACCAACCAATCCACCCTTGACGCCGCCTGGCCCAAAGCCTAACCAACCCACGCGCGGAGGGCCGGATGGCCGCTGGGGTCGCAAGGCCCGAGAGGAAAGTCCGGACTCCACAAGACAACGGTGCCGGGTAATGCCCGGGCGGGGTAACCCGACGGAAAGCGCCACAGAAATCAGACCGCCACACGCGTGTGGTAAGGGTGAAACGGTGGGGTAAGAGCCCACCGCGCCGCTGGCAACAGCGGTGGCACGGCAAGCCCCACCGGGAGCAATGCCAAATAGGGTCCCCGCGCGGGCCGGTCGGCGCCCGCCGATACCGCCGCTAAGCCTGTCTTGGCCCAGAGGGACCGGGTTGGCAGCTTGAGCCGCGCAGCAATGCACGGCCTAGAGGAATGGTCATCGAAGGGGGTAACTCCGGAACAAGATCCGGCTTACAGGCCCTCCGCGCATATTCCCCGCTCACTTGCCCGGGGGTGAATAGGCTCCGGCAAGTTTGGCAGCTTTTTTCTGAATCGCGACAAAATCCTTGGCCTTCCATGCGCGAACAGTCTCGATCTTGGAAACTGCGCCCGAGGCTGCGACGGCCATGCCGACGGCGACCGCATCAGTTCCGTCCGGTGCCTCGCTGATAACAACCACGTCGTTTTCGCCAGTTGTCACATAAAAAGCCAATAACTTGCCTCCGACTTTCTTTAAAAGAGCTTTCACCGGTCCCGTCCGATCCGCCGGCTTCTTAAGCATCCCACGGACACCGTTCTGCGAATAAGTGGCATATGTAATGAAAATTGGCATGTCTACCTCCTGAAAAAATGAAGGGGACCCTTAAGTTGGCCGGCCCCTAAAGCCGAGTATTTTGATCACGTCACCGGAATCGAAAGCCCTGCGATCAACCAAGCACCGAATACGATCAAGGCAATGCCGGTCAGGGGAACCAGCCATCTTGCATGCGGGATAAGTTTTTCCAGCGCGACATACACGGCGATCCCGACAATCCAATAAAGGTTCATAACGCCGCCAACAAACAGCAGCAGCATCAGCGCCCAGCAGCACCCAAGGCAATATGCCCCATGCAGTGCGCCGGTACGAAAGGCGCCAACTGCACCCGGTCTGCTGTGGTCGGCCAAAAAATGCGCAGGGTTGCGGCAATGACGCAGGCATGCAGTTTTAAGGCTGGACAGTTGATAGAGCCCGGCCGCCAACAGAATAATCCCGGCAAAGGTTCGGGATCGGATCGTCATCATCGGCCCGTCAGATAACCCGGCTTGTTCCAACCCCCATTGCGCTCCTGTTGCCAATGCGCTGAAGGCCGCCCAAGTTACCAGATAACCGCTCAGAAAAACCATGCTCAGGACAGCGGACCGGGCCTTTTCAGGCCCCATGCGTTTGATCGCGGTATAAAGCAAAACGGTAGGAGCAGCGCTGGGTGTCATCATGGCGACCATCATCACCCACCACATTAGAAAAATAAGGATGGCGTAGGGCAGGGACCACGCCGTTTGACCTGCCATTGTCATTGGCTCTCCGATCGGTCCGGCCATGCGAGTCATGTCAACTGCGGACATGTTCATACCAATGCCAACTGTTGTGTACCACGCAGCGCCAAGGACGACTGCGAGGACACTCAGCAAAACGATTAGTCGGTCATGGCGTAAAACACGATCAATGGCTCCGGCCGAGGCCGGCTCGTTCTCAGAGGTCATGTTCGCACCTGTTCACGCGCCAAGAACGCCGTGGCCTGATATGTTAAGATGCGCCAAATGCGCGTGGGTGGCGTCAAAGCTCAGGCTGATCTCGCCACCCGTTGTCTGTGCTTTCCCCGAGGCGGCCTCGGCCTGACGATATTCAAACCCATTCGGTAATTGTATGGATGCCCGATGGGGCAGACCCGATACGATATGTGGAATCGGATTGACCTCAAGATCGAAGACACCATGAACCTTTGCGTGGCCTGTGCGGTCTTCGCGGGACCAGCTCAACTCGATCGGTACATAGAGTGTTTCGTGTTTGGTTGGTGCCATGGCGCTGTAGACGAACCAGAATGTCGCCATTTCATCCGTGTCCTGACCAGTCATGATAGCTTGCATCGCCGCCCGCTGATCGGCCGAGGCCGAGACGTCGATCACCAATTGCATTTGGCCGTTGCCTTCGTGAATCGGGCCCGGCCAATAGTAGACGCCTGCCGCGCGGATTCCCGCAAGATCGGTGTCTCCGTAGTGGCCGCTTTGGATATCATAAACAACAACCGCTTCGCAGTTGCCATGCGTCGGCAAAACGCTGAATTGGCACGGGCAACCGAAGTTGCAGTTGCAATTGGCCAATTCCTCGGCCTGAAGTTCCCATTCCGTCATAATAGCCCCCCAAGTGTACGGCATGATAAAACCGCGCTACCCCAAGGTTTTGCCTGTGATCCGATGCCTCGTGCATCCCGCCGGAATGCAGCCTTTTGGCTTGCTCCGACCGCAGAACTGTATCACGGAACCGTGATCCCACCAAATCGACACGGTTCGGCCGTCGCGCGTCAGATGGAATTGTGCGGAAAAGACACCGATTCAGGTTGACTCGGCTGTGCGACCGGGTAAAAGCGCACGCTCATAGGAATTCAACCGAAAGGCCCCTGCCTTTTCGGACGCAGGAGATAACCATGGCGAAGCCGACGACAATCAAGATCCGTCTGAACTCGACCGCGGGCACGGGCCACTTCTACGTGACCAAGAAAAACGCGCGTACCATGACCGAGAAAATGACCATTCGTAAATACGATCCGGTCGCTCGGAAACATGTCGAGTACAAGGAAGGCAAGATTAAGTAATCTGCCGTCCCTCTTGGACAGCTTAGAAGGCCTCGTGTTTACGGGGCCTTTTTTCGTTTGAAACTGGTTGGATGGTGGATCTCGGACGACCTTGTGCTGCATCTGTGCCGTTGCAACGGCGCATCAGGCGTAAAGCTATTCGCTACGGCTGCGGGTTGCTTTTTGGAACGCCTTTCTCATACGCTTCAGCTAATCGTTCCAAAATGTTGGCCGTCATGAAAAAAATCTTGTTATCCACAGCTACCGTTCTGGCCCTTGCGGCCTGTGAAGACCCTTACAACCGCTCAGGTGTCGGCTTTACCGGCATTGATGGTGAGCCCCGGACAATTGCGGATGTTCCGGGTGCGGTCGCCTTCCTGCCTGAGGCAACGAACGTACCCGCAGAACTCGCCGTCTTGCCGGCGGTGCCCGTGACGACAAGCGAAACCGACCCGCAGAAAATCGCGCGGATCGCGATTGACAATGGCGGCCGCAGTGACACCAATTCAGTCGTGCTGACCGGTTCAGACACAAACCTGTTCCTTAGCACAGTCAGCGTAAACGGAACGCTTTATGGTGTGTTGCGCACCGCGAATAACTCGACCCGTATCGACAACGAAATCGGAGCAGCCTTCGGTCGTAACGCCGAACAGTTCACTGGTTGTTTGCCTGCAGGTAATGTGTTCCGCAAAGGGTCGTCGCAGCGCAGCTCGGGGTTTGCTGTTCCTCTGAACTGCAGCTGATCTTTTCTTTAAGCCGTCTAAGACAAAAGGCCCTCACCGGATAGTGGGGGCCTTTTTTGGTGTACTAAATAGCCCGCGAAAAAAAAGGGCGAGCCATTGGCTCGCCCTGAATTGCGTGGTCTGAAGACCGCGTTACTCGCGGTTGCCGAACAACTGCAGCAGGAACATAAACATGTTGATAAAGTCGAGATACAGGCTCAGTGCGCCCATGATCGCTGCTTTACCCAACCATTCCTGATCACCCGAATGGGCCATTTGCAGGTAAGTGGTTTTGATGTTCTGCGTGTCGTATGCGGTCAGTCCAGCGAAGATCAGCACACCGATGACCGAGATTGCAAAGGCCATGGCCGAGGATGCAATGAAGATGTTCACGATCGATGCTACGATCAGACCAATCACGCCCATGATCAGGAACGTGCCCATCGCCGACAGATCTTTCTTGGTCGTGTAGCCATACAGCGACAGCCCCGCAAAGGCGATGGCAGTGATAAGGAAGACCTGAATGATCGACTCGCCGGTAAAGACCAAGAAGATCCAGCTGATCGAAACGCCCATAACGGCTGCGAACAGGTAGAATACCGTCTGCGCAGCTGCTGCCGACATACGGTTGATCCCGGCGCTAAAGCCAAAAACAAAGGCCAGCGGCGCGAACATGATCACCCATCTCAGCGGCGATGAAAACAGGGCGGCACCTAGCGATGTCAGGTATTTGTCAGCGCTCAGTTGCGCCGCTGCCGCCGATGGGTCGGTTGTTGTTGCCAGGCCGGCAATTGCCCAAGCCGCCGCAAATGTTATCAGCATGCCGACGGACATGGTGCCGTAGACTTTATTCATGTGGGCGCGCAGGCCCTCGTCAATCTGGGCAGCGCGCGCGCCGGCCGCCGTCCGGATCGTGTCAAATTGTGCCATAAAAGGGTCTCCCTTCGTTAGTTCTTTGCGCGCCCGCAAGAGGGCGGCGTTCCCCGCAAATATCGGCAACTGCGGGCAAGCTTTCAAGGGTTTAGCGCAGGATTCCGGTTAAAACTGACAACAAAAATGGCGACCTGCTGATGCGGATCGCCATTCCAGGAAAAAAGATCAATTTAAAAATCATCTTTGCCAGAATTCCGGCGCATCCCAGATTTTGCGCGAGGCCTCTGCCTCGGCCTGTTCGCGGGTGATTCCGATGTCTTCCAACGCGCGGGCATCCAGCCGAGCCAGGGTGCCGCGCTGGCGATACAAAGACACGGCGTCCAGCAACGTTTTCAAGCCAAACCGGCGGCGCGGTGGACAGGGGTGGTGGAGTGCAACTTGGGTCATAATTTATGTCCTTTCCTCTATTTGCGATGAATATCGCCTGTCTCATCAACTTCCTTGATTTATATGGCGTGGTGTGACACATTTTAAAAATGAATGTTTTTGATCTGATCCATAAGGAATCGTGAAGATGCGAAATCTCGATATTACGACGCTGCGATCCTTCGTGGCTGTAGCCGACCAAGGCGGAGTAACCCGCGCCGCCGGGTTCCTGCATCTGACGCAATCTGCCGTCTCAATGCAGCTGAAGCGTTTGGAAGAGCTTTTGGGTCTGGATCTGCTGGACCGCAGCGGTCGGACCATTGCGCTGACACCCTCGGGCGAACAGCTGTTGGCGTACGCACGGCGAATGGTCGCGTTGAATGATGAGGTGATCTCGAAGCTGACGGACCAAGCCTATGAGGGAGAAGTCGTGCTTGGTGTACCGCATGACATCGTATACCCGGCCATTCCGCGTGTTTTGAAGCAGTTCAATGCAGATTTCCCTCGGGTGCGCATCCAACTGGTGTCGTCTTTCTCATTGCAGCTCAAGGATATGTTCAAGAAAGGCGAATGTGATTTGATCCTGACAACCGAGGGCGGGGCGGCCGATGGTGCTGAGTCGATCGCAGAATTGCCTTTGCGCTGGGTCGGTGCGCCGAATGGGTCTGCTTGGCGTAAGCGTCCATTGCCCTTGGCCGAGGGGCGCCGGTGCCTTTTCCGACCCAAGGTGATCAGCGCCCTTGACGCACAGGACATTCCCTGGGAACTGACCGTCGACGCCGAAGATGATCGTACAATCGAGGCAACGGTCAGTGCCGACTTGGCTGTAAGCGCGATGCTGGAAGGGACCGAGGCCGCACATCTCGAGCTTATCGACTCCGGCGGTGCTTTGCCCGATCTGCCTGTGCAGATGATCAACCTATACGGTGGAGAAGTGGGCCGAGGTGATGTGGTCGAGGCCCTGGCTGCTTTGGTCCGTCAAAATTTCCGCATGTTGGTCGGCACGCCCTTGAAGGCGGTTGCGGGGTAGGGGGTTCAGATAGTGATCACGACCTTTCCGGTCGCGGTCCGATCCCGTAGCATCTGCAAACCCCTGGCTGCTTCGGTCAGCGGAAACGTATGACTGATATGAGGTTTTATGCGCCCTTCGGTGTGCCACTGGAACAGGGTTTGAAAGCTCTGCTGCACGATTTCCGGGCGGAAGTTCAGATACCCACCGATGTAAAAACCTATAACGGTCAGGTTTTTGACCAGCAGATGATTCGCTGGGATTTGCGGGACTTCGCCGCCGGCAAAGCCGATTGGCACTAATCTTCCTTCGGGGTTTGTGGCGCGAAATGCGGCTTTGAACACATCGCCGCCGATTGCATCATAGACGACATCAGCGCCGCCCAATTCCTTGACCCGCATGCGAAGGTCCTCAGAGCTATCAATCAAGTGATCCGCTCCCGCCTTGCGGGCCACCTCCAGCTTTTCAGAGCCACGTGCCTGCGCGATGACGGTAGCCCCCATAAGTTTGCCGATTTCAACCGCAGTTAAGCCAACGCCTCCGGCGGCGCCGGTGACTAAAAGTGTTTCGCCCGGTTGCAACTGCGCTCTGTGATCCAAAGCCATATGCCCTGTTCCGTAGGTAATCTGGATCGCGGCGGCGTCTTCAAAGCTCATGCTGTCTGGCATCGGGATCGCCCGCGCAGCCTCGAATACACCATACTCGGCTAGCCCACCTTGGCCTGAATAGATGGCGATGCGATCGCCCGGATTAAGGTGCGTGACGTCGGGCCCGCAGCTGTCGACAAGCCCAGCGATTTCCATGCCCTGGGTGAATGGGGCCGGAGGCGTGTCCTGATACGTACCCTTTTGCATCAACAGGTCGGCAAAATTCAGGCCACAGGCTTTGATGGCAACGCGAATCTGTCCTGGACCGGGCTCGGGTATGTCCAGATTGCACAGCCGGGGTTCGGCCCCGGTGGTTTCGATTCTAAAAGCCTGCATCAACTCGCTCCGTGTTTGCGGCATAGATTCGGTTTGTCCTGCCGTTGTCAATTCATTACCGGGCGAGACAACCTAAGGCAGCGCAGGAAATACATAATATTGCAATGCGTGTATGCGTTTATGTCTATTGCGATTGCACAACCGTAAACCATTGTTGGGTAATCTCGATTCAACCCGCTTGAAAAAATCACCAAAAGGCGCAATATTGCGCTATGGTGCTGATTTGGGGGCATGTTCCAAATTAGGGAGTGGTTAAGCGCGACTCGCTAGTGATGCGGTGGTGGTGTACGCCGTGCGTCCCTGGGAGTTGTGTGTAGTAGAGGAGAATACCGATGACCCATCACGTCGATGTCCATGTGGGCAAGCGCGTACGGCATCGCCGTTGGCTGATTGGGATGACTCAACAGCAGCTGGCGCAGCAGGTTGGTATCAAGTTTCAGCAAATCCAGAAGTATGAAACAGGGGCTAACCGAATCAGCGCATCCCGCCTGTGGGACATTGCCGAGGCGCTAGATGTTCCGGTCAGCTTTTTCTTTGAAGGTCTGGAAGAGGCCGAAAAAGAAACCGCTGGCAAGAAATCGGTTCCTGCGGATCTGATGGGGGACAAGGAAGCACTGGATCTGGTCCGCTCGTATTATGCGATTCCTGAAAACCAGCGCCGCCGTCTTTTCGAACTGGCTCGGGTTCTCAGCGACGTTGCTTGAATTAGCGGGTTGACTCTGATGCCGGTGATCCTCACGGGTGTCGCATGCAACAGATCTCGCTCAGTGACATAGAAGTAGCACAGGAAATGGCCGACGCCGCGCGCGAGGTCATTCTTCCTTTTTTCCGGAAACCGGATCTGGAAACCTCGAACAAGCTGACTGACGGGTTTGACCCGGTCACTGTCGCGGATCGGGCGGCGGAACAAGCCATGCGGGCGGTTCTGGCGCGTCACCGTCCAGACGATGGCATTTTTGGCGAAGAATATGGGCAGGTCGAGGGTCTCAGCGGTCGAACCTGGGTGTTGGATCCGATCGACGGTACCCGAGGCTTCATCAGTGGTACTCCGACTTGGGGGGTTCTGATTGCCCTCAGCACTCAGGACGGACCCGTCATGGGGGTGATTGATCAGCCTTATATTGGCGAGCGTTTCATAGGGTCGGCGGATACTGCCGAGGTCTCAGGTCCGACTGGTACGCAACCTTTGAAGACGCGCGCGACAGAAACGCTGGATCAAGCCGTTTTGTTTACCACGTTCCCCGAGGTGGGAACTTCGGAAGAACGCGCAGGATTTGAATCCGTAGCGCAGCACGTACGCCTGACACGTTACGGCATGGATTGTTATGCCTACGCGTTGTTGGCAGCGGGGCAGGTTGATCTGGTGATTGAATGCGGCTTGAATGCCTATGATATTCAGGCACCCATCGCAGTGATCGAGGCTGCAGGCGGTATCGTAACTGACTGGCAAGGTGGCCCGGCACATCAGGGTGGACGCGTGCTTGCTGCGGCGAATGCTGACCTGCATGCCAAGGCGCTGGCCATTCTGCACGACGTTTGAAACAGGTTGATGCGGGGGCGATGGTCAGGTAGCGTTCATCCCGCTGGTTCTTGAGCCCGTTTTCCGCCAGCCATCGCACTCCATGCATGAAACGGGCATGTGCAAGGAGGGCGAAGTGACAGAATTCCTTATCAAAAACGCAGATTCAATCCTGACCATGGATGACGCGCGCCGTGAACTGGCGGGTGCGGATATCTTGGTCCGGGGCGGTCAGATTGCTGCGATTGGCCAAGGGCTGACAACGCTGGGGGACGTGCACGATGCAGCCGGATGCGTCGTCACGCCGGGTCTGGTTAACACGCACCACCACCTCTATCAGACCCTTACGCGTGCTGTCCCCGATGGGCAGAATGCATTGCTGTTTGGGTGGTTGCAGACGCTCTACCCGATCTGGTCACGATTTGGGCCGGAAGAGATGTTTGTCTCGGCACAGATCGGGCTGGCCGAGCTTGCTTTGTCGGGCTGCACCCTGAGTTCTGATCACCTGTATCTTTACCCCAACGGCGCAAGATTGGACGATACCATAGCCGCGGCGGCCCAGATTGGCCTGCGTTTTCACCCGACCCGAGGCGCGATGAGCATTGGCGAAAGCGACGGGGGCTTGCCACCGGACGCTTTGGTTGAAAAGGAACAGGCAATCCTAGACGACATGATCCGCGTGGTGGACGCCTTCCATGATCCGTCCGAAGGCGCAATGTGCCGCGTCGGGCTGGCCCCCTGTTCGCCGTTCTCGGTCAGCCGCGACTTGATGCGGGATACAGCTGTTCTGGCGCGGGACAAGGGTGTGATGCTGCACACCCATCTGGCCGAGAATGACGAGGATATCGCCTATTCTCAGGCGCAATTCGGCTGCCGTCCGGGGCAATATGCCGAGGATCTGGGCTGGACGGGTTCGGACGTCTGGCACGCCCATTGCGTTAAGCTGGACGGGGCCGAGATTGACCTGTTCGCCCGCACGCAAACCGGCGTCGCCCATTGCCCCTGTTCGAATTGCCGTCTGGGGTCTGGGATCGCCCCGGTCCGGGCGATGCGGGATCGCGGCGTTCCGGTGGGTCTGGGCGCGGACGGCTCGGCCAGCAATGACAATGGCAGCCTGATCCTTGAAGCCCGGCAAACCATGCTGCTGCAACGGGTCGCAAACGGAGCCGATGCGATGTCTTCCCGCGAGGCACTGGAAATCGCCACGCGCGGCGGTGCGGATGTGCTGAACCGCCCTGATTGTGGCCGGCTAGAGCCCGGAAAACGCGCCGACATTGCCATCTGGGACACGCACGGCATCGAAAGCGCAGGCAGCTGGGACAAGGCCGCGCTGTTGTTGTCCGGTCCGATGAAGGTCAAACACCTGTTCGTCGAAGGCCGCCAAATCGTGCGCGACGGGCAGATCACAACGCTGGACCTGCCGAAAATCATCGAAACCCAAAACCGCCTCGCCCGCGCGTTGGCGGGCTAGGTGCGGATCCGCTCTTCATCTGGCCAAAATATCCCCGCCGGAGGCATGGGCCGCAGGCCCATCAAACTGAAACAGCCCGCCCCCCGACCCAGACCTCTGCTATGGCGCGGTCGTCACCCATCATGATGGTGGGAAAGATCGCCTCCCAAATATCGTCCGCACAAGCTTCGCGCTGGGCGATAGCAGGGGTTGAGGCCAAATCGAGCACAACCAGATCCGCTTCCATACCCGGCTCAACGTTTCCGATCCGGTCGTCTAGCCGCAGCGACCGCGCCGATCCCACGGTGCCCAACCACAACAGCTGCGCCGCGTGCAGGGGCGCGCCGCGCAGCTGGCCGATTTCATAGGCCGAGGCCATCGTGTGCAGCATCGAAAAGCTCGACCCGCCGCCCGTATCCGTGGCCAGCCCTACCCGGTGCCCGTCGCGCATCAACCCGGTCATGTCGAACAGGCCCGAGCCAATGAACGTATTCGAGGTCGGGCAATGGATCAGCGCCGCGTCCACCTCGCGCAGACGATCCCGTTCGCGCGCCTCCAAATGGATGACATGGCCGTAGACGCCATGCGATCCCAGCAGGCCGAATTTCTCGTAGGTATCCAGATAATCCCGCGCCTCGGGGAACAGCTCGCGGACCCATTTGATCTCATCGGTCTGCTCGCTCAGATGGGTCTGCATCAGGCAATGAGGATGCTCGGCCCAAAGCGCGCCCATGGCCTCAAGCTGTTCAGGGGTCGAGGTGGGTGAAAAGCGCGGCGTGATGGCATAGGACAACCGGTCGATGCCGTGCCATTTCTCCAACAGCGCTTGCGACTGGTCATAGGCGGTCTGCGCCGTGTCCCGCAGCCCGTCGGGCGCGTTGCGATCCATACAGGTTTTCCCCGCGACCACCCGCTGATTGCGGGCCTGGGCTGCGGTGAAAAACGCGTCCACACTTTCGGGATGAATGGTGCAGAAACTGCACATGGTCGTTGTGCCGTGTGCCGCCGTCAGGTCCAAATAGCGGTTGGCAATCTCGGCGGCATAGGTCGGGTCGCCGAACTTCATCTCTTCGGGGAAGGTATAGGTGTTCAGCCAGTCGATCAGGCGTTTGCCCCAGCTGGCGATCATCGCTGTCTGCGGGTAATGCACATGCGCATCCACGAACCCCGCCATGATCACGTGCTGTCCGTGATCGACGACCGCCGCCTCAGGGTGATCTGCGCGCAGGCGAGTGGCCTCCCCTACGCCAGCAATGCGGTCGCCGTCGATCAGAACCGCCTCACTGATTTTCACCGCATCAGTGGGGTTGCCGTCAAAGGGCGAGCCCTCAAAGCTCAGCACACGGCCTTTCAGCAGCGTTTTTTGCGCCATTTTTTGTCATCTCCGCCTGTATGGGGTGTGGAAACACCATAGGGCGGCGAAACTTGTCGGTAAATCGCCGCATTGTCATTGTTTTCCGGTAGCTGCTTCTTCTAATTAGAGGCCAATGACCAGAACACGGGGGCAGACATGACCACAGGCTTTGATGAACCCGTAACCGAGACAACCAGCGACGAGGACGTCTATGCGCTGGACCGGCGGACCGTGGCGGCCATTCTCTACGCGGTTGATGTAGATGACCGCGACAAGCTGGTCGAGCTGATGGAGCCGCTGCACGCCGCCGACATCGCCGACCTGCTGGAACAGATCAACCCTTACGACCGTGCCCGCCTGATCCGGCTATATGACAAGGAATTCGACGGTGACATCCTGTCGGAACTGGATGAGGCGATCCGCGAAGAGGTGATCGGCGTCCTGCGCCCGGACGTTCTGGCCGACGCTGTGCGCGACATGGAAAGCGATGATGTTGTCGACCTGCTGGAAGACCTCGAAGAACCGCAGCAGGAAGCCATCCTTGACGTACTGGAGGATTCCGAACGTGTCGCAGCCGAGCAGGCGCTGTCCTACCCCGAGAACTCGGCCGGTCGTCTCATGCAGCGCGAGGTGGTCATGGCCCCCGAGCATTGGTCGGTAGGGCAGGCCATCGACTTCATGCGCGCTAACGATGATCTGCCCGAGCAGTTCTATCACGTGGTGCTGGTCGACCCGCGCCTTAAGCCTGTGGCGCAGGTGACTTTGGGCAAGCTGATGGCGACACGTCGCGATGTTCCCCTGCATGACATCGCCGAAGAAGAGTTTCACACGATCCCCGTAGATCAGGACGAGGAAGACGTGGCTTATGCGTTCAACCAATACCACCTGATCTCGGCCCCGGTGGTGGATGAAGATGGGCGGTTGGTCGGCGTGATCACCATCGACGACGCCATGGTCGTGCTGGATGAAGAACACGAGGAAGATATCCTGCGTCTGGCAGGGGTTAGCGACGAAAGCTCAATCTCGGACAGTGTGGCGGATACCAGCAAGCGGCGGCTGCCGTGGTTGGCGGTGAATCTCTGCACGGCGATCTGTGCCTCGCTGGTGATTTCGCAGTTCGAGGCGGCGATTGATCAGCTGGTGGCGCTGGCGATCCTGATGCCGATCGTGGCCTCGATGGGGGGCAATGCAGGTACGCAGTCGCTGACAGTCGCGGTACGAGCGCTGGCCACGCGCGACCTGACCAACGCCAACGTGATGCGGGTGATCCGACGGGAATTGCTGGTGGGGATGCTGAACGGGCTGTGTTTTGCCGTCGTGCTGGGCACGGTGGGGATGATGTGGTTCGATTCTCCGATGCTGGGTGTCGTGATCGGGTCGGCCTTGGTCGTGAACATGATCATCGCAGGCTTTGCTGGTACGGTAGTACCGGTAGTGCTGGACCGTCTGGGCGTTGACCCTGCGCTGGCGTCGGGGACTTTTGTGACCACCACCACGGATGTCATGGGGTTCTTCATCTTTCTGGGGCTTGCCAGCGTGGTGCTACTGTGACCGATCTGACCGAAATCAAAGCCGCCGCGCGTAAGGCGGCTTTTGCGCGCCGCAAGGCCGCGTTTGACGCGCGGCTTCCCGGTGCGGCCGGACGTTTATCCGAAGTGCTGGCTGGGTACCGGGGCGTACCGATCTCGGGCTATATGCCAATCCGCACCGAGATTGATCCACTGCCCGCTATGGCCGAGGCTTCGGCCTATGGCCCGGTCGGGGTGCCGGTCATTCAAGCCGCCGCGCAGCCGCTGAAGTTTTCCTGCTGGACGCCCGAGGGCGCACTGAAAGACGGCCCGTTCGGCGCCAAAGTGCCCGAGGTCGACGACTATTTCGACCCCGAGATACTGATCGTGCCGCTGGTGGCGTTTGATGCACAAGGCGGGCGTCTGGGCTATGGGGGCGGGTTTTATGACCGCACGCTGGAAGGGCTGCGGGCGCAACGCCCGACGCTGGCCATCGGGTTCGCCTTTGATGCTCAAGAAACGGAAGGGCTGCCGCTGGAACCGACAGATCAACCGCTGGATATGGTGATCACCGAAAGCCGGGTTCTGACGTTTTAAGCTAGCCCATGTTTTCTGCGCGGAAGAACTCCCACGCGTCTTGTTTTGACCCGTCGGGCAGGGTGCAGGTTCCGGTCTGTCCCTCGGCGCCGTCCACGATATCATATGTGCCGCCTTTTTCGACGCAGAACGTAGCCGCAGGATTGGCCAGTCCGACCTCAGGCCCGGGGGTGGGGTCACAGGCAGCCAACGGGGTCAGTAAAGCGGCCGAGAGGATGTAGCGGGTCATGAATGTCTCCTGATGCAATATGTTTCCCTGCGTTATGGCGGCAGTTTAACCACTTGTGCTTGGCCGAGGCCACACTTAGGACGGTTCGTATGAGAATATTGTTTCTGGGTGACGTTATGGGCCGTGCAGGACGCACGGCCATTCAGCAACATTTGCCACGTCTGCGCGATGAATGGCGGCTGGATTTTGTTGTGGTCAATGGTGAGAACGCTTCGAACGGGATGGGGCTAACCGGCGATCACGCCAAGCTGCTGCTGGATGCGGGGGCCGATTGCCTGACGCTGGGCGATCATGCGTTCGACCAGAAAGACATGCTGCAATTCATCGAGAAAGAGCCACGCGTCGTGCGCCCCGTAAACTTCGCCAAGGGGGCGCCGGGGCGGGGGCATCGTTTGTTCAACGCGCCGGGGGGGCGCAAGGTGCTGGTGGTGCAGGTGCTGGGGCAAGTCTTTATGAAGCGGCCCTTTGACGATCCGTTCTCGGGTGTTGAGCCGATCCTGAAGTCCCACCCGCGCGGCGGGCAGGCGAATGCGATCATTGTCGATATGCATTGCGAGGCGACGTCGGAAAAGATGGCGATGGGCCATTATTGCGACAAGCGCGCCAGCCTTGTGGTCGGCACGCACACCCATGTGCCTACAGGTGACGCGCAGATTCTGCCCGGCGGGACGGCCTATCTGACCGATGCGGGGATGTGCGGCGATTACGACTCGGTCATAGGTATGGATAAGGTCGAGCCGATGCGCCGCTTTATCACCGGGATGCCCAAGGCGCGGTTCACCCCCGCCAATGGCGAGGCCACCTTAAGCGGCGTGTTTGTCGAGACCGATGATCGCGACGGGCAGGCAAAATCTGTGCATATGGTGCGTGTTGGCGGGCGATTGCAGCAGGCGGGGCCGCAGTAAGGCTTGCTCTGTCTCGCGCAATGCGTGAAACTGACCGCCGGGCCAGAGGTCGGACACACCAGGAATGCAATTCATCCAACTGACAGAGACGGGCAGCGCGATACTGGCGCTGATGGTTGTCGCGGGCATGTTCATCATGTTCCTGCGCGAGATCTACCCAACTGAAGTGGTGGCTATTGGCGGCGTGGCCGTCATGCTGCTGACCGGTATCTTGCCTTACCAAAGCGCGCTGGCCGTGCTATCCAACCCCGCGCCGTGGACCATTGCGGCAATGTTCATCATCATGGGGGCGCTTGTGCGTACCGGCGCGCTGGATGCGTTTACCTCCACCGCGCAAAAGCAGGCGCAGGTGAACCCGCGCTTTGCTATCGGTCTTCTGATGGCTTTTGTCGTTTTGGCTTCGGCCGTGGTGTCGAATACGCCCGTGGTCGTGGTGATGATCCCGGTCTTTGTGCAGATTGCGCGGACGCTGAACGTGCCGGCCTCAAAGCTGCTGATCCCGCTCAGCTATGCGGCGATTCTGGGCGGTACACTGACCCTGATCGGCACGTCGACCAACCTGTTGGTGGATGGTGTGGCCCGGTCGCAGGGCATGGCCCCGTTTACCATCTTCGAGGTCACGCCATTGGGCATCGCACTAGTGATCTACGGCATGGTCTATCTGCGGTTCATTGCGCCGCGCCTGCTACCGGATCGCGACAGCATGGCTTCACTTCTAAGCGACCGCTCGAAGATGAAGTTCTTTACCGAGGCAGTTATTCCCCCAGAAAGCAACCTGATGGGGCGCGAAGTGACAGGCGTGCAGCTGTTCAAACGTCCCGGCGTGCGTCTGATCGACGTGGTTAGGGGCGATGAATCGCTGCGTCGCAACCTCAAGGGCGTTGAGCTTAAGCTGGGTGACCGCGTGGTTTTGCGCACCGAGATGACCGAGTTGCTGAGCCTTCAGAGCAACAAGGAATTGAAGCGCGTCGATCAGGTTTCGGCGGTCGAAACCAAGACGGTCGAAGTTTTGATCACCCCCGGTTGCCGAATGGTGGGCAGAACTCTGGGCGCGATGCGTCTGCGCCGGCGCTATGGTGTGTATGTGCTGGCTGTGCACCGTCGGAACCAGAATATCGGACGACAGTTGGATGATCTGGTTGTGCGCGTGGGGGATACGCTGCTGTTGGAAGGCTCGCCTGAGGATGTTCAGAAACTGGCCGCAGATATGGATATGGTAGACGTCTCGCAGCCTTCGGCTCGGGCTTTCCGTCGCAGTCACGCGCCTATTGCGATCGGGTCACTTGTTGGCATCGTCGTGCTGGCGGCGCTTGGCGTTGCTCCGATCCTGCTGTTGTCGATCATCGCGGTTGCGGTGGTGTTGCTGACGCGCTGCATCGACGCGGATGAGGCGTTTTCCTTTGTCGAAGGCCGTCTGCTGGCGCTGATTTTCTCGATGCTGGCGATTGGCGCAGCGCTGGATAAATCTGGTGCGGTGTCCCTGATTGTCGAAGCGGTTGCGCCCGGCTTAAGCTCTCTACCGCCCTTCCTGATCATTTGGGCCGTGTACCTGCTGACCTCGGTGTTGACCGAGCTTGTGTCAAATAACGCGGTGGCCGTGGTCGTGACGCCGATTGCTATCGGTCTGGCGCAGGCGGTGGGCATTGATGCGCGCCCGCTCGTGGTGGCGGTTATGGTCGCGGCCTCAGCCTCGTTTGCGACGCCAATCGGGTATCAGACCAACATGATGGTCTACGGCCCCGGCGGGTATCGGTTCACCGATTTTCTGAAGGTTGGTGTGCCGTTGAACCTGACCGTGGGGCTTCTGGCGTCGCTACTGATTCCGCTGATCTGGCCGCTGTAGCGACGGCACGTAATTGCCGAATAAAATGCCGGGGGCTTGTAAACGCTGATCAAGCCACGATCTTTTTATCAAATACGAATGTGAAAGGATTGGAACATGCCTTTTCCGAAGCTCGGCCAGGCCATCGTCGTTGGCGCAGTTGCGCTGACCATTCTGGGAAGTCAAAGCCATGCGGGCACCGTTACCGGGACCGCCACATATCGCGAGCGGATTGCAGTGCTTCCGGACGCGACTCTTTACGTCGAACTGCAGGATATTTCTCTGGCTGATGCGCCTGCAGTGACGCTTGCGTCTCAGCGCTATGCGTTGACCAGTGTCCCTGCCGACTACCAGCTGACCTATGATGACGCGCTGATTCAAGATGGCCGGACATATGCCGTCCGAGGCTCAATCTACCATGGCAACAAACTGCTGTTCACAACAGATACGGTGAACCCTGTGCTGACGCGAGGAGCCGGGGATACGGCAGATCTTTTGTTGGTGAAGGTTCCTTCGCAACCAGCCGCAAGTCTGGATGACACCAACTGGACAGCAATCGGCATTAACGGAGAAGTGGTGGACGCGAAACGCCCGCCTCAGATTACCTTTGCACAGGGCGGCGCGTTCGGCGGTACCGGCGGGTGCAACAGGTTCTCGGGCCAGGCCGAAATCAGTGGTGACAGCCTGAATTTCCCTGACAACATGGCTGCGACCCTGATGGCATGCCCGCCCGAGCTTGAAGAGGTCGAAGATCAATTCCTTGCCGCGCTCCAGACTGTGACCCGCTATGCAATGGCCGGAGACAGCCTTGTGCTGTTGGACGCGGCAGGAGAGCCCGTTCTGAAATTCGTCCGCGCGCAGTAATCAGGCCACAGCGCGCGAGCGTCCCGCATTGCGGCCCGAGAAGATGCAACCGCCCAGAAACGTGCCCTCCAGCGCGTTGTATCCGTGGTATCCACCGCCGCCAAAGCCCGCGACTTCTCCGGCCGCGAACAGGCCGGGGACGACCTGACCATCCGTACCGATCATTTGGCTGTCGAGGTTGGTCTGCAGCCCGCCCAACGTCTTGCGCGTCAGAACGTGCAGTTTGACCGCGATCAGCGGACCGTTGTTCGGATCAAGGAACTTATGCGGCTTGGCGGTGCGGATCAGCCGGTCGCCACGATAGTTGCGCGCGGCCAGAATGGCAGCCATCTGGGCATCTTTGGTGAAGGGGTTATCAACCTGTGAATCCCGTGCTTCGATCTGGGCGCGCAGATGGTCCTCGTCGATTGGGGCCTCCCCCATCTGGTTCATGCCACGCACCAACTCGCTGAGCGTATTGGCGACAATGAAATCCTCGCCATGCTGTTTGAACGCCTCGACCGGGGCAGTGGCTTTTGATCCGGTCAGTATCCGCTGCAACAGCACTTCGCGCCAACCGCCTTCGGTCATGTCGGGGTTCTGTTCGGACCCTGACAGGGCGAATTCCTTCTTTATCACCTTCTGGGTCAGCACGAACCAGCTGTATTCATAGCCGGTTTTCAGGATTTCCTTTAGCGTACCCAGCGTGTCAAACCCCGGTAAACAGGGCAGCTTCATCCGGTTGCCGGTCGCGTCAAACCACATAGAGCTTGGTCCGGGAAGGATGCGGATGCCATGCGATGGCCAGATCGGATCCCAGTTCCGCACGCCTTCGGTGTAGTGCCACATCCTATCTCCATTGATCACGTGACCGCCCGCCTTCTCACTGATGGCAATCATACGGCCATCCACGTGAAAGGGGACACCTGCGATCATATCCTTGGGCGGCTCTCCCAGCCGTTCACGGGGCCAGTTCTTACGTACCATCTCGAAATTGCCGCCAATCCCGCCGGAACTTACGATGATCGAGGGCGCGTAGACCTCGAACTCACCCACTTCGTCGCGGTTGGTCTTGGCCCCGTGCTGGGCGGTGTCATCGGCCAGAACCTCGCCCGAGACACCCTTGGCGCAGCCGTTCTGCATAATGATATGGCTGACCTGATGGCGGAACTTCATCTGGATCAGCCCGTTATCCACATGTTCGCGCACGCGGCGGATAAAATGTTCCAATACGCCCGGCCCGGTGCCCCATGTGATGTGGAACCGCGGGACCGAGTTGCCATGCCCATCCGCATAAGACCCGCCGCGCTCGGCCCAGCCGACCACGGGGAACCAGCGCAGGCCCATATCGTGCAGCCACGGACGCATCTCGCCTGCGGCGAATTCCACATAAGCCTCGGCCCATTTGCGCGGCCACGCGTCCTCATCCCGGTGGAACTGCGCGCTGCCCATCCAATCGCGCAAGGCCAGGTCGTGGCTGTCGCGGATACCCATGCGGCGCTGTTCCGGGGTGTCGATCATGAACAGCCCGCCAAGGCTCCAGAATGCTTGCCCGCCCAGAAAATGCGCCGGTTCCTGATCGACGATGATGACCTTTTTACCCCGGTCGCCCAGCTCGGCAGCGGCAGCCAGCCCCGCCAGACCGGCCCCAACGACGATGGCATCTGCTGTGTTATTGGTCATGCGACGTCCTTTCGGCGGAACCATAGGAGGAAGGGCACGGCCACGACATACATCGTGATCCCGTAAACGGCCGACGGAAGGGCCAGCGGGCTAAATCCGCTTTCGGTGCCAGTGATCAGCGCGGCCAGCGTGATGCCAAGGGTCGAGTTCTGAATGCCGGTTTCGATTGAGACGGTCTTAGCCTCATCCCATGACAAGTTCGCGGCTTTGGCAATCCCCAGACCGATCAGCAGTAGTGCAATGTTCAGGGTGATCAGGCTGCCGCCCATGATCCCGAGATTTTCGGTGAATGTCTGCCAATTGGCGGCCAATGCAGCCAGAACCACGAGCACGAACAAGACCGTTGCCAACTTGGACAAGCCGCTCTCGATCCGGTTTGCAAATCCAGTCGCGAAATGGCGGATGCCAATACCGATTGCGACGGGCAGGGTGGTGATCAGGAACATGGCGATTGCCAGTCCGGTGATCGAGACCTCGGGGGCGTCGGCCCCCATGAAATGCGCGATCGACCACGCAGCCAGAAACGGCACTGTCAGCATCGACAACAGGCTGATCACTGCCGTCAGGCTGACCGACAGGGCCACGTCCCCCTTGGCCAGTTTGGAAAGGATATTGCTAGTCACACCGCCGGGGCAGAAGCTGAGAATCATAAACCCCACCGCAATTTCGGGCGGCAGCGCGAACAGTTTGACTGTGGCAAAGGCCGCTATTGGCAGCAGCACGACCTGACACAGCGCGCCGATAGCAAAGGGGTAGCCGCGTGTCAGGACGCGGCGAAAATCTGCAATCTCAAGTCCTACGCCCAGCGATAGCATGATAATGGCCAGCGACAGGGGCAGGCCGACAGAAATGAGTAGATCCAAGAACAACTCCTCCCAAAGCCGTTCCGGTCAGCCTATGCGAGCGGTCGGCAATTGCGCAACCGCGCCGTTGGGTCAGCCATAGCGTTCCGCAAAACGGCGCAGGATCAGTGCCGGCTGGGTGACGTCGGCCGCGTGGCAGATGTCGATCAGGCGCTGGGCATCCTCTGGTGGAAAATAGCCGTGATGCTTGTAGATATTGATGCGTTCCTCAAAGTCCTTTGCCTCGGCCTCGGGATGGAACTGCGTCGCATAGACGTTCTGGCCGAAACGGATCATCTGAAACGGGCAGGGGTCAGAAGCCAGCAAGTGCACGCATCCTTCGGGCAGTGCCTGAACCGCCTCTTTGTGGCCGACAAACGCGTCGAAAGTTACGGGCAGCCCTACTGTTAGCTGGTCCTGCATACCGTCCTCGGTCACGTGGCAGGCCGAAGGCCCGACGGGTTCACCGTATTTTTCTTTACTGACCGCCCCGCCAAGGTGGGCGGCCAGAATGCCTAAGCCATAGCAACACCCCATGAAGGGATGGTCCTGCGCAGTAATCTGCGGCATCAATCCCATGATCGACGCCTCGACGCGGGCATCTACGTCAGATTTCGTTGCGGGATCATCGCTGACGCAGCCGGGGCCTCCGCCGACGATCACGCCTGCGTAATCGGTTACGTCGAGCCCCTCAGGCAGAGTTTCGCAATCCAGACGGATGCGATGCGTTCGCTCGGGCGTTAGCCCGGTTTTGTCCAGGATCGAGGCATACTCAGCATCCGAGGCGTCCGTCTCAGGGCGCAATTGCAGGATCAGAAATCGTTTCATAAGCAGCCTTTATCCGTCACAGCGGCCAGAACACAAGGATCGAGGGGACTGAAACGGCGATGATCAGAACCTCCAACGGCAGTCCCATGCGCCAGTAATCGCCAAAGCGATAGCCGCCGGGGCCAAGCACCAGCGTGTTGTTCTTGTGCCCGATGGGCGTCAGGAACGCGGCCGAGGCCGCCACGGCCACCGTCATCAGGAACGGATCGGGCGAGACCTCCAGCGTGCGCGCCATCTGGATGCCCACAGGAGCGGCGACGATGGCGGTGGCGGTGTTGTTCAGCACATCCGACAAGGTCATCGTGACCACCATCAGCACCGTCAGAATGGCCCATGCAGGCAGGCCGTTGGTCAGCTGGATCAGAGCATTCGCAATCAGTTCTGTTCCGCCCGAGGTCTCGAGCGCGCTGCCCAACGGGATCATCGAGCCCAGCAGTACCACGACGGGCCATTCGATATGGTTGTAGATATCGGTGATGGGCATGATCTTGGTCAGCACATAGGCGACCACAACCAGACCCAGCGCAACGGGCAGGTAAATCAGCCCGATACTGGCGGCCAGAACAGCCGCACCGAACAGGCCAATGGCCAGCCACGCCTTGTCATTCGCGGTGACGTTCAGGCCGCGCTGCGCCAGAGGCAAACAGCCCAGCCACTCGGTCACATCCGCACTGCGGTCACGAGGGCAGAGCAGCAGCAGGATATCGCCCGCCTCAACCTCGGTCTTGCGGACTTGTTCGGTGATCTGACGACCCTGGCGCGAGATGCCCATCAGCACTGTGCTTTGTCGCCATGCCAGCCCCAACCCTTGGGCGGTGCGCCCGGCGATACGGGCGTTTTCGGTGGCGACGACCTCGATCACTTCCAGCCCGTCGCCCTCGGCGGTCAGCAATTCCTGCCGTCGCGTGTCCGAGAAATCCAGGTTCAGCGCCGCGCGGAATTCGTCCAGCGCCTCGGGGCGGGCCTCCAGCACCAGCGCATCGCCCGCGTGCAGGGTGGCATGGGCCGAGCGTCCATAGCGACGCTTGCCGTCGCGGATCAGGCCGATGATGGCGACGTCGGATTTCTCGGCCACCTCGTACAACTCGCTGACGCGCTTGCCGATTTGAGGGGATTCCGGCGGGATGGTCAGCTCGGCGATGTATTCGGCCAGCGCCTCAGAGCTTTCGGTTTGCGGCCCGCGATCGGGGATGAACCGCCATCCGATCAGCGCGACAAAAGCCAGACCGGCAATGGCTGCGATCCCGCCCACGGGGGCGAAATCGAACATATGGAATGGCTCACCCAGAGTTTCGGCTCGGATCGAGGCGATGATGATGTTGGGCGGTGTGCCGATCAGCGTGACCATGCCACCCAGAATGGTAGCGAAACTCAGCGGCATGAGTGACAGGCCCACAGATCGTCCGGCCTTGCGCGCCGTCTGGATGTCGACCGGCATCAAAAGCGCAAGCGCCGCCACGTTGTTCATGAAGGCCGACAGGACCGCTCCGATCCCGCCCATAAGCGCAATATGCGCGCCCAGCCCGCGCGAGGCATCGACCAGCGAGCGCGTAATCAGGAATACCGCGCCCGAGCGCACCAGCCCGGCAGACACAACCAGAACCAACGCCACGATGATGGTTGCGGGATGGCCGAACCCGGCGAATGCGTTGTCCACGGGCACAACGCCCAGCACAACACCAATCATCAACGCCGAAAAGGCAACCAGGTCATATCGGAACCGCCCCCATAGCAGCATTCCAAAAACCGTGGCGAAAAGGGCAAAAAGAATAATTTGATCACTTGTCATGTCGCCACCATACCCGTGACGGGATATCGGGCAAGCCGCTCTCTTGATCCTGCCCCCCGCAACCGTCTATATGAGCGCCGAACACGCAATCACGATAACGAGGACGCACTATGGCAGGCCACTCCAAATGGGCCAACATCCAGCACCGCAAGGGACGTCAGGACGCCGCGCGGTCCAAACTGTTTTCCAAACTGTCGAAAGAGATCACCGTGGCCGCCAAAATGGGCGATCCCGATCCCGACAAGAACCCGCGCCTGCGTCTGGCGGTGAAAGAGGCCAAGTCGAACTCGGTCCCCAAGGACGTGATCGACCGCGCTATCAAGAAATCGGTGGCCGGTGAAGGCGACGAATACGAAGAAATCCGGTACGAGGGCTATGGCCCGAACGGCGTGGCGGTGATCGTCGAGACGATGACCGACAATCGCAACCGTACAGCCTCGACCGTGCGGTCTACCTTCTCGAAGAATGGCGGCAATCTGGGCGAGACCGGCTCGGTCGGGTTCATGTTCGACCGCAAGGGAGAGGTTGTCTATCAAGCGGAAGCGGGCGATGCAGACTCGATCTTTGAGGCCGCGATCGAGGCGGGCGCCGAAGATGTCGAAAGCTCGGAAGACGGTCACATCATCTGGTGCGCCGATACCGATCTGAACGACGTATCCAACGCGCTGGAAGAGGCCTTGGGCGAATCCGAATCCACCAAGCTGGTCTGGAAACCCACGACCACGACCGAGCTGGGCCTGGAAGATATGCAAAAGCTGATGAAGCTGGTCGATGCGCTGGAAGATGATGACGACGTGCAGCGCGTAACGACCAATTTCGAAGCGACGGATGAGGTCATGGCTCAGCTGTGATCCTGTCGTTAATCGATCAGGAAAACCCGGCCTCTGGTCGGGTTTTTTTATGCGCCTTTTCAGTGTGCTTGGCGGAACACGTTAAACTCGGTAAGCTGTTCGCAAAACAGCAATGAGAGCATGACGGACAGTCCCCCGATCCCTGCGAAACGAAACCTACCCGTGTTGACCGGGCAAAGCATCCTGTCGCAAATCGCTTGGACGCTTGGCAGCCCCTCTATCGTGCTGCCGTTTCTTGCTGTCTCGCTGGAATTGCCCATGTTCATAGCGGGCGCGCTGGTCTCGGTTCGCATGGTGGGCAGCGTGATTGCGGATGTGTTCCTGGCGCGTTCGATTTCGGCCCACGACCGCAAGAAACGTGGCATTGCGCTGACCGAGGTCGCGGTTGGCCTCTGCCTTCTGATTGCACTGGGGGTAGCGACGACGGGTTATGTGCCACTGATCGCGGCGGCGTTTGTCCTTGTTTTCTTCATCATCGGGTTGGTCGATGAGACGCAGATGCTGATGTATACGGATTTATTGGGCGATCACGTTCAATCCAAATCCCGCATGATCATGCGCTACCTGCAACTAGGGGTCGGAGGGCTTGGCGCCATCGGTCTGGCGCTTTTGGTGCATGAGATCGTCAAAGAAAACCCGCCTTTCTCGCGCCATTCAGCAATCATCTTCGTGTCCGTGGGCTTTTTTATCCTGTCGGGCCTGGCCATTCTGGCGATGTTCGAAGGCGCGAGCGGTGATGAAAGCACCCGCGATGCCGCGCCCGAGGCGAAACGCAAGTTCATCACCTATTTCACCGACATCATCGCGATGTTCAACGAGGCGTGGTTCCGGCGTTACATGATCATGCGCTTGCCTCTGGTCGCGGCCACGCTTTCAGTGCCCTTTTTCGCCCTGATCGCGGCTGAGGCGCACCATGCCTCGGCCAAGGGTCTGACGGCCATGATCGTTTCCTCGGCGTCTGGCTATCTGGTTTCCGCGCCATTGTGGCAGGCGGTGAACATGAAGTCCCATCGGGCGGTCATGGTGACAGGGAACCTGATGGTCGCCATCACGGGGACGGTGCTTTTGGTCTTTCATTTCTTGCACTTGGATCATGATGTTCATCTGCACGCCATCGCGTTGTTCATCGTGACAGTGGCCGTGACCGGTATCAGCAGCGCGCGAAAACTGTATTATCTGGACGTGGCCCCAAAGGATCAGCGGGTCAAAGGTGCGGCAGCGATTAAGAGCGTCAGTCGCCTGGTCGCCGTCATCCTTTCCGCCGCGCTGGCCGCGGTGGCGCATATGCACGAGGTCGCCTGGGCCATTGCCTTTATCGTTGTGGTGGCCGTATTCGCGGCCTTTGCCTGCTATCGCCTGGTTTTGCCGGTGGCGGAAAGCTCGGCTTCGGCTTGACCTATGCCGGCTGCAACGCCTTGCTTGCGCTGCGTTTCACCGCTTGGGTCAACGGGTGCAGCGCCGGGGCCAGAATGCGCCCGACTTGCCATGTCAGGGGAACATCGTAAGGCGCATCCGGAAGCAACAGGGACAGGCTGCCATCGCGCAACGCTGGCTTTACAAGGCTTTCGGGGTTCATCCCCCATCCCAGCCCGGCAATCGCGGCTTCGACAAAGCCATGCGAAGAAGCCAGATAGTGAGAGGGTGGCGAAAGACGCCGCCCGGTTTGTTGAGTGATCCACGCTCTTTGCAGGCCGTCTTTACGGTTAAATGTCAGGTTTGGCGCTTTGCCAAGACTGTCGATGTTTACCCCTTTCGGAAACCACCTTTGCATGAATGCCGGACTTGCTGTCGCCAAGTACCTCAACGACCCGAGCGCGATTGCATCACAGCCCGCGACAGGCTGACCTCCGATAGTGACGGCTGCGCTGACCTCTCCGCGCTTTAACCAGTCAGCGGAATAATCCTGATCGTCGATCACAAGATCAAACAGCATGTCGTCCACCTGCGCCATGGCGTCGATAAACCAAGTTGCCAGCACGTCGGCAGGCACTGCAATCCGAACGCGCGTAGGGTTTGTGTTTTGGTCCAGCGTCAATTCACGTGCCAGTTGGGCCTCCAGCAATCCGATGTCCTCGGCGTGTTGGGCGATGCGCAGGCCAGCCGGAGTGGCGGTGCAGGGTGTGCCGCGAAGTATCAATGCGGCACCGACCCGGTCCTCTAACGCTTTAATTCGCTGGGAAATAGCGGAAGGTGTGACCGATAGCTCGGACGCGGCGGCCTCAAAGCTGCCATGACGCAGAATGGCAGACAAAGCGGACAGGTGATTGGGGTCGAGCAGCATTAGTAAAACTTAATCGGGATAAACATCTTTAATTTGATAGGCAGCCTTGAGCGTCGTAGTCAACTGGCCAACAGCTTAAGGAGTTCTCATGCCCACGTCTCTGATTGCCGGTTTTGCGCTCGGCTTTAGCCTGATCCTTGCTATCGGGGCGCAGAATGCTTTTGTTTTGCGGCAGGGCTTGCGGCGCGAGCATGTATTTCCGCTGTGTCTAACCTGCGCGGTGTCGGATGCGATCCTGATCGCAGCGGGTGTGGCCGGCTTCGGATCGCTGGCGCAGATGGTTCCTTGGTTCGAAACCGCGATGCGGTATGGGGGCGCGATTTTTCTGACCTGGTACGGGTTGCGAAGCCTGAATTCCGCGTGGCGCGGGGGCGCAGTGATGGAGGTAGAGGGCGGTCAACGATCTAGCTTGCGGTCTGTGCTGCTGACGGTGCTGGCTTTCACCTGGCTGAACCCGCACGTTTATCTGGATACGGTTGTGCTAATCGGGTCGATTTCAGCCCAATACGAGGACCGTTTGGCTTTTGCTGTTGGTGCGATGACCGCAAGCTTTGTCTTCTTTTTCTCGCTCGGCTACGGGGCAGGGTTTTTGTCTCCGATATTCGCCCGTGCCAGGTCGTGGCAGGTCTTGGATATGATTATCGGTGTGGTGATGTTGGCGATCGCGGCCAAACTTGTCGTGATCTGAGGGCTTGTCCCCAAGCGGTATTCAGTGTTGAACCGTTAACATGACAACTCTCACCGCCCCCGCTCGGCCTGTTGCCGGCATGTTCTGGATGTTCTCGGCCGGGTTGTCTTTTGTGGTCATGACAGCGTTGGTCAAGTCGTTGGGGTCTAGCATGGATCCGATAGAGGCCGCTTTTCTGCGGTTCGTTTTTGGGTTGGTTTTTCTCTTGCCCGCGCTGCGCCTGATCGTCTCGACACCGTTGTCGCGCAGGCACTTAACCCTGTTCGGCATACGCGGGATCGTTCACGCGGTGTCGGTGATGTTGTGGTTCTATTCCATGACCCAGATACCCTTAGCCGAAGTCACAGCGATGAACTACATGACCCCGGTCTACGTGACACTTGGTGCGGCGCTGTTTCTGGGTGAGCCACTGGCGTTTCGCCGCATCGCTGCTATTGGAGTAGCCCTGATTGGGGTTGCCATCATCCTCAGGCCCGGCTTTCGAGAGGTTTCGCCGGGACATATCGCAATGCTGATGACCTCGCTGACGTTAGGGGCGTCATATTTGCTGGCCAAACGGCTAGTGCAGGACCTGCCGCCTTCAGTCGTAGTGGCGCATATGTCGATCTGGGTGACACTCGCGCTGATCCCCTTTGCGGTTGCCGTCTGGACGCCGCCTAGTCTGTATGACCTCGGCGTGTTGTTTCTGGTCGCCAGTTTTGCCACGCTGGGCCATTACTTCATGACGCTGGCACTGCAGGCAGCACCTGTAGCGGTGACGCAGCCGGTCACGTTTCTGCAGCTGATCTGGGCGACCCTCATGGGTGCGCTGGTGTTTCACGAGAGCGTCGACATCTGGGTCGTTGCCGGAGGCACTCTGATTCTGTCCGCCGTCAGCTTTATTGCCTGGCGCGAAGCCGTTCTGAACCGCAGCAGCCTGACGACACCCAGTATCGCTCCGAAACTGTAGCTGTTTCCGGTGGAACAAGGCGTTATTGATTGACGGGTCAATAAAAACCTCTTAGCGTTTTTTCATCTTGCGCAGTGGAGGGGTAACGATGCCAAAACTCGGAATGGAGCCGATCCGTCGGGATGCGATCGTCAAAGCCACGATTGCCGAATTGGGGGCGAAGAAATCCCTTGATGTCACTGTTAGCCAGATCGCCAAACGGGCCGGTATGTCCAGCGCGCTGGCGCATCACTATTTCGGGGGCAAGGACCAGATTTTTCTGGCCGCCATGCGCCGCATCCTTTCGGATTTCGGGGCCGAGGCCCGGCAGGAGTTGAAAGGCGCCGCACCCAATGAGCGTGCTCAGGCGATTATCCGGTCCTGTTTTGCCCCGTCCTGCTTCACGCCTGACGTAATCGCAGCTTGGATGACCTTTTATGTGCTGGCGCAAACCAATGATGAGGCGCTGCGTCTGTGGCAAATCTATCAGGCGCGTATTCGGTCGAACTTGATTTATGCGTTGCGCCCTTTGCTGTCCGATCCGATTGAGGCGGCAGAGGATATGGTCGCGCTGATCGACGGCCTTTATATCCACGCCGCCCTTAACGCGCCTGAAAAGCCGGAACGTGCGGTCAACCACGCGATGCGTGTGCTCGATACTTTTCTTGAGGCTGAAACATGACACAAACTAACATTCTGATTCTGATGGTGGATCAGTTGAACGGGACCCTCTTTCCGGATGGTCCCGCAGACTGGCTGCATGCACCGAACCTCAAGAAACTGGCAGCGCGGTCCACGCGGTTTGCCAATGCCTACACAGCCTCACCTTTGTGCGCGCCGGGCCGGGCCAGTTTCATGTCCGGGCAGTTGCCTTCGCGCACCGGCGTCTATGACAACGCGGCCGAGTTCCGCAGCGACATCCCCACCTATGCGCACCACTTGCGCCGGGCTGGGTACTATACCTGCTTGTCAGGCAAGATGCATTTCGTCGGTCCCGATCAATTGCACGGGTTCGAGGACCGCCTGACCACTGACATCTACCCCGCCGATTTCGGCTGGACGCCCGATTATCGCAAACCGGGCGAGCGGATCGACTGGTGGTATCACAACATGGGTTCGGTGACGGGTGCCGGCGTGGCCGAGATTTCCAACCAGATGGAATATGACGACGAGGTCGCATATAACGCCAAGGCCAAGCTCTATGATCTGGCGCGCGGCAAGGACGATCGCCCATGGTGCGTGACCGTCAGCTTTACCCATCCGCATGATCCTTATGTGGCTCGTCGGAAATATTGGGATCTGTACGAGGATTGCGAGCATCTGCTGCCCGAAGTTTCGGACCTTGGCTATGACAATCAGGACGCGCATTCCAAACGGATTTTCGACGCGAATGACTGGCGTAGCTTTGACATCTCTGAGGACGATATCCGCAAGTCCCGCCGGGCCTATTTCGCAAATATCTCGTATCTGGACGATAAGATCGGCGAAATCCTCGAAGTGTTGGAAACCACGCGGCAAGAGGCAACGATCCTGTTTGTCTCGGACCACGGCGACATGCTGGGTGAGCGGGGCCTGTGGTTCAAGATGACCTTCTTCGAGGGCTCGTCGCGGGTGCCGCTGATGATCTCTTCGCCCGATTTACCAGCGGGTCGGATTGAGGCGCCGGTCTCGACCATCGACGTCACGCCGACGCTTGGCGCGCTGGCGGGTGTCGACATGGCCGAAATCGCACCATGGACCGATGGCGAAGACCTCGTGCCGCTGGCTAACGGCGCCGAGCGTGCTGCGCCTGTGGCGATGGAATACGCGGCCGAGGCGTCATACGCGCCGCTGGTTTCGCTGCGGTATGGCAAGTGGAAATACAACCTTTGCGCGTTGGACCCCGACCAGTTGTTCGACCTTGAGGCCGATCCGCATGAGTTGGAAAATCTCGCCGAAAAACCTGAACATGCAGGCACCTTGCAAACCCTGCGTGCCAAGTCCGAGGCGCGTTGGGATCTAAACCGGTTCGACGAAGATGTACGTGCCAGTCAAGCCCGCAGATGGGTGGTGTATGAGGCGCTGCGGCAGGGGGGGTACTACCCTTGGGATTATCAGCCCCTGCAAAAGGCATCCGAGCGTTACATGCGCAACCACATGGACTTGAATGTCGTCGAGGAAAGCCAACGCTTTCCCCGCGGAGAATAACAGACTGATTTAGTAATACCCCCTTCGGTTCGGCCAAGGTTTTTCGATGGAAAATCTTGGTGCACCGGTGGGAAACGGAGACCCAAAAATGGAAGCAGATTTCGTCATCGTCGGCGCAGGTTCCGCAGGCTGCGCGATGGCATACCGGCTAAGCGAGGCAGGGGCCTCGGTTCTGGTGATCGAGCATGGCGGAACGGATGCTGGACCGTTCATCCAGATGCCGGCTGCGCTGAGCTATCCGATGAATATGTCGCGCTACGACTGGGGCTATCAGTCCGAGCCCGAGCCGCATCTGAACAACCGTCGTTTGGCCTGTCCGCGCGGCAAGGTGATCGGAGGGTCTTCCTCGATCAACGGCATGGTCTATGTGCGCGGCCACGCGCGGGACTTTGATACCTGGGCCGAGATGGGGGCGGATGGGTGGTCCTATTCGGATGTGCTGCCCTATTATAAACGCATGGAGACCTGGCACGACGGTGGGCACGGGGGCGACACGGCGTGGCGCGGCACCGATGGTCCGCTGCATGTGTCGCGTGGGCCGCGCGAGAATCCGCTGTTCAAAGCGTTCGTCGATGCGGGCCAGCAGGCAGGGTACGAGGTCACGGGCGACTATAACGGCGAAAAGCAGGAAGGCTTTGGCCCAATGGAGCAAACCGTCTGGAAGGGGCGGCGCTGGTCGGCGGCGAACGCGTATCTGAAGCCTGCGCTCAAGCGTGACAATTGCGATATTGTGCGGGGTCTGGCGTCGAAGGTCGTAATCGAGAATGGCCGTGCGACCGGAGTTGAACTTGTGCGCGGTGGCAAGACTGAAGTCATCCGTGCCCGGCGCGAGGTGGTGCTGGCGGCGTCGTCCATCAACTCGCCCAAACTGTTGATGTTGTCAGGGATTGGCCCGTCCGCGCATCTGGCCGAGCATGGGATTGAGGTTGTTGCGGATCGCCCCGGTGTGGGCGCAAACCTGCAGGATCATCTGGAGCTTTATATCCAGCAGGCGTCGCTTCAGCCGATCACGCTGTATAAACACTGGAACCTGATCAGCAAGGGCTTGATCGGCGCGCAGTGGCTGTTTACCAAAACCGGGCTTGGCGCATCGAACCAGTTTGAAAGCGCGGCGTTCATTCGCTCGCAGCCGGGTGTCGAATATCCTGACATTCAGTACCACTTCCTGCCGATTGCCGTACGCTATGACGGGCAGGCGGCGGCCGAGGGGCATGGGTTCCAGGCGCATGTTGGTCCGATGCGGTCGCCGTCGCGGGGTGCTGTGACATTGCGATCCAAAAGGGCCGAGGATGCCCCTGTGATCAAGTTCAACTACATGAGTCATGAGGCGGATTGGGAAGACTTCCGCACCTGTATCCGCCTGACCCGTGAGATTTTCGGGCAGGAGGCGTTCAAACCTTATGCCGGCAAGGAGATCCAGCCCGGTGCTGACGTTCAAACAGATGATGAATTGAACGCTTTCATCGCGGAACATGCCGAGAGCGCTTATCACCCATGCGGAACTTGTCGGATGGGGCGTGCGGATGATCCAAACGCGGTTGTCGATCCTGAAGGCCGCGTGATCGGTGTGGATGGGCTGCGGGTGGCCGATAGTTCGGTTTTCCCTCAGATTACCAATGGCAACCTCAATGCGCCTTCCATCATGGTCGGGGAGAAGGTCTCGGATCATGTGTTGGGGCGCAACCCGTTGCCCAAGGCCAATGACCGGCCATGGATTCATCCTCAATGGGCGACATCACAGCGGTGATTTGATCCGCGTCAAAGCGGGGTAGCGCAGACATCTATAAACCTGAATCGCAACGACTAATCTAAGGAGCGAACAGAAATGTCCCACACCCCGCATGAACTGGCCGAAGAGTTTCCGGACAAAGTTGAGGTGATGAGCCAGCTCAAGCAATCAGACGCTCACTTTGCGCGGCTGGCAGAGGAGTACCATGAGATCAACCGCGTGGTGCACCGAGCCGAAACCAATGTCGAGCCCATGGAGGATTTGGCCGAAGGTGAATTGCGCAAGAAGCGCGCGGTTCTAAAAGATGAGATCTGGGCGATTTTGTCCAAAGCATAAGCCAAAAGGGCGGGGGCTCTGCCCCCGTCGCGGCACGCAGCGCCTCCCCTGGGATATTTCAGGCTAATTGAAGTTCAGGTGACTTCGTAAGGCAAGATATTGCGGGTATGGGCGTCGATGGTCAGGCGACGTTCGAGTGGTGGAACCGAACGCTGATGGCAGTTTTGCCTTTCACAGATACGGCAGGATATTCCGATAGGTTCGTAGGCGCTGGCGTTATTGATATCCAGATTATCTGCATAGACAAGGGCTTCGGCGTGCCGGACTTCACATCCAAGCGCGATGGCGTAGCGACGCACAGGCGCGCCGAAGGATCCCCCGGATTTCGAAACGTCCCGCGCCAACGAGATGTATTGAACGCCATCGGGGGTTTCCGCTAGTTGCCGCAGGAAATGGCCCGGTGTTTCAAAGGCGCGGTGCACGTTCCAAAGGGGGCAGGCGCCGCCAAAGCGGGCGAATTGCAGGCGTGTGGCCGAGTGGCGTTTGGTGATTGTACCGGCCTGATCGACACGGACAAAGAAAAACGGAATACCCTTGGCACCGGGACGTTGCAGTGTCGAAAGGCGGTGAGCGACCTGTTCGATTGAAGCCCCAAAGCGGTTGCTGAGCAGTTCCAGATCATGGCGGTAGTCTTGCGCGGCCCCAAGGAATGCGCTGTAGGGCATTAGGGATGCGCCTGCGAAGTAGTTGGCGAGGCCGATCTTGGCGATGGCGCGGGCTTCATCCGTTTGGAATTTGGCAAAGTCCAACGTCGCTTCCAGCAGCTTGTCCTGGTTTATCAGGGCGACTTGCAGCAAAAGCTGGAACACCTGCGTTTGAGGCGCGCTTCGCGAGGACAGAGACAGGGTTTTGCTGTCAGCGTCATACCGTCGGGTTTCTTTGATATCAGCAATGTGTACCCGAATATCCCTTTCTCGCAGGCTGCTGATCGCGGCATCGCGAATGCCGCCGGTTTCCTGTGCGATTGACGCGAAACGCTCGGCCGCGCGATCCACGGCGTCAATGTAGTTGTCGCAATAGTGGAAGAAATCCCGGACCTCTTCCCAGGGGCTGGCCTGAATTTGCGCATCTTCACGCCCCAATGCTTCGTCCAGCGATGCGAGCCGTTCGTGGGTCTGCCGATAGGTGCGGTGCAAAGCGATAAACGCGCGGGCCAACGCAGGCGCATTTGATGCCGCCAGTCGCAGATCGGCCAACGGGGGCATTGCATCGTCAAAAACCGGATCGGCGAGTGCTTCGCGCATATCTGACACAAGGCGTTCGCTGTCGCCGGTGCTTAACTCGGTCACGTCCATGCCGAATTCCTGCGCCAATGCCAGAACAACCGTGGTCGAGATGGGACGGTTGTTGTTCTCCATCTGATTAAGATAAGGGAGCGAAACCCCCAGCTTGGCGGCGAATTCCTTTTGGGTCAGGGTCAGGCGCGTGCGCATCTCGCGTAGTTTCGCGCCTGCATAGAGTTTCTGGGTCGCCATGGCGCGCCTTTGCAACTATTCCGTTGGGGGAAATTAACTTTGCTAATCGCGGGGCGCAAGCATTGCTAGAGTCCCAGACGACGTTCCCGCCGGATTACGGATGTGATTGCAAAGACAGCCAGCAAGGCGGTTATAAGCATCAGCCATAGCAAGGGCATCGCCCCTGTTTCGCGGGTCAGCAGCGACCCAGCCAGTGCGCTGAGGCCAGCCCCACCCGCCAGCATTATCGCGCCACTCAGCCCCGCGGCCGTTGCTGCCAGATGTGGGCGCACTGAAAGAGCGCCCGAAGTGGCGTTCGGGATCGTCATGCCATTTCCAAGGCCGACGAATGTCATAAGCCCAAAGAAACTAAGGGGTGTGCCTAGCCCAAACAGGAACAAAAGCGCCGACAGAAAAACGCCAGCGGCATTCAGGATGCAGCCCCGCAGGACCATTCGGTTGACACCAAATCGGACGGAATACCGACCGCTTAGGAAATTACCGGCAAAATACCCAATCGCAGGCGCGCCGAAATATACGCCAACTTCTGCGGCTGACATTCCGAATATCTCGGTCCCGATAAATGGGGCTCCGCCGAGGTAGGCGAAGAAGGCACCTGACGACAACGCAGAGGATAGCGAATACCCCCAAAAGCGAGGAGACGTTAGCAGTTCAGGATACTCCCGAAACTGTTGCAGCAGGGTCTTCCCGCTTTTGGCTGAGGTTTCTCCGAAGTCTTTGAAGCAAAGGATCAGCGTCAATGCGCCCAGAACGAAAGGCAGCCAGAAATTAGCCTTCCATCCGAGGGATTCTTCCAGCAGCCCTCCGATCGCGGGGGCAATCATCGGGACGACCGCCATCCCCATAGTCACGTAGCCAATCATCGATGCAGCCTGATCCTGATCGTAAAGATCCCGCACGGCAGCCCGGCTAAGCACCATGCCGACGACTATTATCGCCTGAGACATCCGAAACGCCAGAAAGACCGGGGCGTTCGGCGCGTAGATGCAGCCCAATGTCACCACCAGGAACAGGGCAAGGCCGTACAGCAAGACTGGCCTGCGGCCGGCCTTGTCTGCGATCGGTCCGATAAGAATCTGCAGCACCGCGCTGACCATAAGGTACAGGGCGATCGAAAGCTGCATGACCTTATAGTCTGTCTGGAAATAAACAGCCATGTTTGGAAGGCTGGGAAGATAGAGATTCAGACTAAGTGCCGACAGCCCTGACAATAGCACAAGCGTGGCAATAGATGGGGGTGAGCGTCGAGCGGAAGATGATCTGAACTGCATAGTTCAATTGTATAGTCCGCGATTTTGGGATTGGCATTAGCATTGTGATCTCAGCGTTGAAATTTGCTGATTTGCATTACGCAATCAAAAAATGTTCAAAGGTTTGCAAATTTGCCGAAAGTTGCTTTGGGCTGGCAAGCATAACGTATAGTGTCCCGCCAGATTACATTAGGGGATCACTGTCATGAAAGACATCCTGACCGAGCTTGAAGACCGCCGTAACAATGCCCGTTTGGGTGGTGGTCAAAAACGGATTGACGCTCAGCATGCGCGGGGAAAGCTGACTGCGCGGGAACGTATCGAACTGCTGTTGGATGAAGACAGCTTTGAAGAGTTTGACATGTTCGTCAGTCATCGCTGCACCGATTTTGGTATGGAAAACCAGAAACCTGCGGGCGATGGCGTAGTCACCGGCTGGGGCACGATCAACGGTCGGATGGTTTATGTGTTCAGCCAGGACTTTACCGTATTTGGCGGGTCTCTTTCGGAAACGCATGCCCAGAAGATTTGCAAGATCATGGATATGGCGATCCAGAATGGCGCGCCAGTGATCGGCATCAACGACTCGGGCGGCGCGCGGATTCAAGAAGGCGTCGCCTCGTTGGCGGGCTATGCCGAGGTGTTCCAGCGCAACATCATGGCTTCGGGCGTGGTGCCGCAGATCAGCGTGATCATGGGACCCTGTGCAGGTGGCGCAGTGTACAGCCCGGCGATGACCGACTTTATCTTTATGGTCAAAGACACCTCTTACATGTTTGTGACCGGTCCCGATGTGGTGAAAACTGTCACCAATGAGGTTGTCACGGCCGAAGAACTGGGCGGCGCATCGACCCACACCAAGAAATCCTCGGTCGCGGATGGCGCCTTTGAAAACGACGTTGAAGCGCTGGCCGAAGTACGCCGTCTGGTCGATTTCCTGCCGCTCAACAACCAAGAGAAACCCCCTGTCCGTCCGTTCTTTGATGAACCCGACCGGATTGAAACCTCGTTGGATACCTTGATCCCGGACAATCCGAACACGCCTTACGACATGAAAGAACTGATCACTAAGGTGGCGGATGAAGGCGACTTCTACGAGATTCAGGAAGACTACGCCAAAAACATCATCACCGGTTTCATTCGCCTCGAAGGGCAGACTGTCGGTGTTGTCGCCAACCAGCCGATGGTTCTGGCCGGGTGCTTGGACATCGACAGCTCGCGCAAGGCGGCCCGTTTCGTGCGGTTCTGTGACTGCTTTGAAATTCCGATCCTGACCCTTGTGGATGTTCCGGGCTTTTTGCCGGGTACGTCGCAGGAATATGGCGGTGTCATCAAGCACGGTGCAAAGCTGCTATTTGCCTATGGTGAGGCGACCGTCCCTAAAGTCACCGTGATTACCCGCAAAGCCTATGGCGGGGCTTATGACGTTATGGCGTCGAAGCACCTGCGCGGCGATTTCAACTATGCGTGGCCGACAGCCGAGATCGCGGTGATGGGCGCCAAGGGCGCGACCGAAATCATCCACCGCGCCGATCTGGGCGATGCCGAGAAAATCGCGCAGCACACACAGGATTACGAAGACCGTTTCGCCAATCCATTCGTTGCTGCGGAACGTGGCTTCATCGACGAGGTGATCATGCCACAATCGACGCGGCGTCGCGTTTCGCGCGCTTTCGCAAGCCTGCGCAACAAAAAGCTGAAAAACCCCTGGAAAAAGCACGACAACATCCCGTTGTAAGTGCTTGGGCGGGGTCGGTTTCTAGTCAACTCGACCCCGATTGTCTTTTGCAGTCCAAGGTAACGAAGACCTGACGGGGACTTGAGTTTGACATTGAGGGCAAAGCTGATAAATGAGTGCTCTTACCAGATATAGAAAAGCGCGGGCCAAAAGCCATGCGCGCGCGATCCCGGAGAGAGGAGCTCACCTTTGGTGGGTCCGGGGTCGCGCCTTTTGTCTAGGTTTTCTGACCCTGTCATCCCCTGTAGTTGCGGAAACCAATTTGGCTGTCCCTTCGGGTCAGCCCGTGTATCTGAGCGATGTTCTGTTGGACAACAACCCCGGCGAACTATGGGTCCGTTTCCGCTTTGTCGCTCCGAAGATCGGTTCCGACGTAGGCCGTATCGGCTATGACGTCGCCTCGGTCGATATGGAGCACCTGTGCCATACGCTGGCCGTCGCCTATGTTGCTGAATACGATTTGGAACCGGCACGCGTGGTGATCTCGCTGTCTGATAGGCCAACGGAATTTGGACAAGCCGCACCTGACGCCACGCAGTATTTCGAAGCCTACCGATTGGAGCAGGCGCAGTGTATCTGGGAGGGGCTCTGATCATGAGACCCGGTTTTCAGATCGTCAGAGCGTTTCTGACCAGCAATGCGGCTTTGGAGGTGCGCAAGATGAACTCATCCATCACAGGATGCGATTTCGATGTTTTTGGGGACATTTACGTCAGCGGAGGAGCAACATGCTGAAGCACCGCGGATTTCCCGGTCGTTTGGCCGGAACAGATTTCCAATTCACAATCCGCCGGGCCAATCCCAAGGGCGTGACGCCGCTAACCAGACGAGAACGGTTCCGTGATCGCAAACCGGCCGACCGCCGGGCGGATGCGGGATTTATGGAGGCGCTCTGGCAACATTTCGGCGACCAGCCTTTTGAGAGGGGTAATCTGGATGCCGGTCGTCTTAGCTGGTTGTTCGAGCGTGAAGTCATTCCAGCCGAGGATCCTTTTGATCCGGCCAGCTATGACGCATTGCTGGTGATCGACCCTGACGCCGCAAAGCTGTCGTTTCCGGATATTTTCGACGGACTGCGCTGATTGTGACCTATCAGGCCGTATATCCTCACGCGGGCAATGCTCCGTGGAAAACCCTGCCCCGATGGGGGCAGGGTCGTGATATGCGATCAGAAGTTCAACTGCGCCGCAACTTGAACGCGGCTGCCGTCAAAGTCATCGCCCGAGTTCACGTCGTTCCGCTCACCGTAGATGTATTCGGCGCTCAGTGTCAGAGTCTCGGTCGCCTGATAGAAGGCGTTTACGTGGATCGTCTCAAGCTCGGTAAAGGCCAGATCACCAGTCGAGGTTGCCAAGTCATAGTCCTCGTAACCGTAGGCGATACCGACGTTCCATTTCGGACCGATGTCCTGACGCAGTTCGACGGTGAAGCCGTCAACATCGTTGGCTTCGCCGTTGACCACCGCATCACCCAAGCCGATCAGCCACGGTCCAAGCGCCTGACCGGTCACGTAGTTGACCTGGAACAGGCCGCCCTGCCAAAGCCGCGCCGATCCGGACAGAGTCACACCCCATTGGTCGACTTCATTGATGCCGGCGTCGTCCTGGGCTCGACCGTAAAGACCGGCAATTCGGGCGACGTAAGTGCCATCATTGTATTCGGCCGACGCGGTGAAAACCGGATCATCCGAGTTGGAGCTACCGACGTTTTCCTCGATGGAGAGTGCAAATTCGGCATTTTCAGAGAATGCGTTAGTGTAACGGACCTGCGGAACACGGGCGAAGGCGATACCAACGGGACCGTTGAATTCAACCGAGGTCGGATAGGTGTCCAAGGGCTGGAAGTTGGTCCAGAACTGGCCAATCAACCACTGGTCGCCGATACGGATATTGGCGTGACGCAAACGCAGTTCAGCAGCGCCGCCGCCTGCAAACAGGTCAAGCTCCAACTGACCGCCGATATCGCCAATGGCGCTGGGCGTACTGGTGAGCAAGCCGATCCGCGACTGACGGACGGTTGCGCCAAAGGTGCCGCTGGTCTCAGCGGAAGGTTCACCAATTACGTTGACGAACGCTGTATCGCCTTGGTCGAAGTCGAAATCGTAGAAGAAGTCGGCTTTGACATAGCCATAGACGTCCAATGTCGTATTCCCGATCCTAAATTCACCGGGTGTCGCGTTCGGTCCCTGAGATTCCAAGGCTTCGATCCGGAGGCGAAGTTTCTCCAGTTCGGCCTGCGTATTCGCATCCTGGGCATAAGCAAGCGTGCCAGTCACACTAAGCGCAGTGGCAGCGAGCAGAGATGCCGTTTTTCTCTTTGTAATCATTTGGATGTTTCCTTGTGTGCGAGTGTGCACGCGCAACGTTCCACGCCGACGATTTTCAGGGAAATCACGAGATTGGGACAATCAAACGCAAAAATCTCAAGAAAATTTGTGGGAAAAGCGGACCTGGATCACAGCAAGGTGAACAGATCGGTTAACCTTATGAGTGCAGTGTTTTTTTTCGTCGCTATCGCGTGCGCAAAACGTGATGCCGCAAGTGCAAAGCTTGTTTTTCGGGTCAACGTTTGTAACGGGATCGTGACGAACATTCACGTGAGTCCCCGTGAATATGCGCGAAACAGCGTCGGCGCAAAATTGCGCGGCTTTTCCTTGAATGGGCAGATTCCAGCCGGAAAAATTGCAACTCGTGAATCACAGTTTGCAGGTGCAACCACACCGTGCATGGTGTCCAAGCCGTGCGGCTCTGCTTTGCCTGCGCCGCACATGCACCTACTATTCCGTACCCCTTCCTTCCGCGGGCAGGCTTGTGAGTTTCACAAATCCCTGCCCGCGTTTTTCTTTGCGCACACGGAGGGGGATCGACGGCATAAAGCTGCGCATATTTGGCCTAATACCTGTCTGTTATTGAATAGCAGTACACGAACCGCGCATCTGGCTTCGACTGATTCAAACCAACAGATGAGGCAGAAATCATGCGACTCTCGAAACTTGCGCTTGCATTGGCGACCTGCGCCGGGCTTGCAGCCTGTGGCGACACCACGGGCGAACAGGCGATCCTGGGCGGTGGCGCCGGCGCAGTCGGCGCGGCGGTGCTGCAATCGGACCCGCTCTTCGGGGCCGTGGTCGGCGCGGCCGGCAACGTGCTGTATTGCAAGACGCAAAACAACTGTAGCTAACGAAGTCATCGGGGCTTACTCGGCCTCGACCGTCATCGCTGATCACGCCGTCGTGGGGTTAAGTCCCTGCGGCGGCGTGTTACGTTTTTCGAACACCAAGACAAAGGACGTTCCATGTTCAACAAGATACTGATCGCCAACCGGGGCGAAATCGCCTGCCGGGTCATCAAGACTGCGCGCAAGATGGGTATCGGCACCGTTGCCATTTATTCGGACGCGGACCGCAACGCGCTGCACGTATCGATGGCGGATGAGGCCGTTCATATCGGCCCGCCTCCTGCGAACCAGTCCTATATCGTGATTGACAAGGTCATGGACGCGATCCGTCAAAGCGGCGCGCAGGCGGTACATCCCGGTTATGGCTTCCTGTCGGAAAACTCCAAGTTCGCCGAAGCGCTTGATGCCGAAAGCGTGGCTTTTGTCGGTCCCCCGGTCGGCGCGATCGAAAGCATGGGCGACAAGATCACCTCGAAGAAAATTGCGCAGGACGCAGGCGTGTCGACCGTGCCCGGTTACATGGGGCTGATCGAAGACGCGGAAGAGGCAGTGAAGATCTCGAACGAGATCGGCTACCCGGTCATGATCAAGGCCAGCGCCGGTGGCGGCGGCAAAGGCATGCGGATCGCGTGGAATGACGACGAGGCGCGCGAGGGTTTCCAGTCGTCCAAGAACGAGGCCGCGAATTCCTTTGGCGATGACCGGATCTTCATCGAGAAATTCGTAACCCAGCCGCGCCATATCGAAATTCAGGTTCTCTGCGATAGCCACGGCAATGGCATTTATCTGGGCGAGCGTGAATGCTCGATCCAGCGTCGGAACCAGAAGGTTGTGGAAGAGGCCCCGTCGCCTTTCCTCGACCCCGAGACACGCAAGGCGATGGGTGAACAGGCCGTCGCGCTGGCCAAGGCTGTAAACTATGCCAGCGCCGGGACGGTCGAGTTCATCGTGGATGGGGACAAGAACTTCTACTTCCTGGAAATGAACACCCGCCTGCAGGTGGAACACCCTGTGACCGAGCTGATCACCGGTGTCGATCTGGTGGAACAGATGATCCGCGTAGCCGCAGGTGAGAAACTGACCATCACCCAAGATGACGTCACCCTGACTGGCTGGGCGATTGAAAACCGTCTGTATGCCGAAGACCCGTATCGCAACTTCCTGCCCTCGATTGGCCGTTTGACCCGCTATCGCCCGCCGATGGAAACGGCGGCTGGTCCGATGTTGGTGAATGGCAAATGGCAGGGTGACGCGCCCGAAGGCGAGGCCGCAGTGCGTAACGATACCGGCGTCTTTGAAGGCGGCGAGATCAGCATGTACTATGACCCGATGATCGCCAAGCTCTGCACTTGGGCGCCGACCCGGGAAGCCGCGATCGAGGCGATGCGTGTGGCGCTGGACAGCTTTGAGGTCGAAGGCATCGGCCACAACTTGCCGTTCCTGTCGGCAGTGATGGATCATCCCAAATTCATCAGTGGCGACATGACCACCGCTTTCATCGCCGAAGAGTATCCCGACGGTTTTGAAGGCGTCACCCTGCCAAAAGAAGACCTGCGCCGTATCGCTGCGTCTTGCGCGGCGATGTACCGTGTCGCTGAAATTCGTCGCACCCGCGTCTCGGGCCGTATGGACAACCACGAGCGCAAGGTCGGCGCGCATTGGAATGTTGCGCTGCAGGGTCAGGAGTTCGACGTCAAGATCGAAGCGGATAAAGAGGGCGCGACAGTGGCCTTCTCGGATGGCACAAGTCTGCGGGTTGCCTCGGATTGGACGCCGGGCGATCAACTTGCTGTTTTGGATGTCGACGGAGAGGCGCTGGTCATGAAGGTCGGCAAAATCTCGGGTGGGTTCCGTATCCGCAACCGGGGTGCAGACCTGAAAGTGCATGTGCGCCGTCCGCGCCAGGCGGAATTGGCCAAACTGATGCCCGAGAAACTGCCGCCCGATACCTCGAAAATGCTGCTCTGCCCGATGCCCGGCCTGATCGTGAAGATCGACGTTGAACTGGGTCAAGAGGTGCAGGAAGGTCAGGCGCTATGCACTGTCGAGGCGATGAAGATGGAAAACATCCTGCGCGCCGAGAAGAAAGGTGTTGTAGCCAAGATCAACGCAGGCCCCGGCGACAGTCTTGCCGTGGACGATGTGATCATCGAGTTCGAGTGATCATGACGGCACTTTTGTCATACCCCATAGCTCTCCCGGCGTTCCGCGCCGGGGGCTTGGGGCGTGGCGAAGGCTATCAACCGCCCTCGCGCCGTTCGCGAATCTCGCGTTCGCGCAGGGGGGTTTTGTCGATGGATCGACCGATCTCACGCACGCTCCACGGGGACGGTTTGCGCAGTTTGACCACGCCGTCCTTGTCGACGAACACCATCTGGAAACCACGCGGGCGCAATTGCGACCGTATCGGGGATTTTGCTGCCGGGTCCGTGTCGGTGATGACAATCACATCGCGGTCACGCATCGCGGCTTCGCCTTCGATCAGCATGTCGATTTGTTGTTGGAAGCGGGGGTCTGCGGGCGTGTCGGCAAAGACGACAATGGGTCTGTTGACCCATAAAAACTCGCTCAACTCGCTGTCACCTGCGGGTCGGACAAATTCATCCTCATCCGGCGCAGACCCGTCGGCAGCCATCGCGGCCAGCGGGATTAGTGCCGAGAAAACAAGGGCAAGCGTTCGTGTCATGGGGCCTCCTGTTCCATCGAATATAGCCCCTGTTCAGATGAATGCGACCAGTGAAATGCAATGCGCGCTCAATTTGTCGCGCGCAGCCCGGATTGGCCGGGCACTTCGAAACATAACTGCGTGCGGGTTCCTCTTCGCGCGCAACCCGAAATAGGAAAAGGAAATCGCCATGAACGATACCAAAGACTGGCAGGCGCTGGCCGAAAAAGAGCTGCGCGGGCGTCCGCTGGAAGATCTGACCAAAGAGACGCTGGAAGGCATCGACGTCAAGCCGCTCTATACAGCCGAGGATACGGCGGATCTGCCGCACATAGGTACGCTGCCGGGGTTCGGCCCGTTCACGCGCGGGGTTAAGGCTACGATGTATGCAGGCCGCCCATGGACGATCCGTCAATATGCGGGTTTTTCGACCGCCGAGGAATCGAATGCCTTCTACCGCCGCAATCTGGCCGCGGGTCAACAGGGCGTGTCGGTAGCTTTCGATCTGGCCACGCATCGCGGTTATGACAGCGACCACCCGCGCGTGGTGGGCGATGTGGGCAAGGCCGGTGTGGCCATCGACTCTGTCGAGGACATGAAAATCCTGTTCGACGGCATCCCGCTGGACAAGGTTTCGGTCTCGATGACCATGAACGGCGCGGTGATCCCGATTCTGGCGAATTTCATCGTGGCGGGCGAGGAACAGGGGCACGACAAATCTGTGCTGTCCGGCACCATTCAGAATGACATTCTGAAAGAGTTCATGGTGCGGAATACCTATATTTACCCGCCCGAGCCGTCGATGAAGATCATTTCGGATATCATCGATTACACGTCGAATGAGATGCCCAAGTTCAACTCGATCTCGATCTCGGGCTACCATATGCAAGAGGCCGGCGCGAATCTGGTGCAGGAGCTGGCCTATACGCTGGCGGACGGGCGCGAATACGTGCGCGCTGCGACGCAGGCCGGGATGGACGTGGACAAGTTCGCGGGCCGTCTGTCGTTCTTCTTTGCGATTGGTATGAACTTCTTCATGGAGATCGCCAAACTGCGCGCCGCCCGCACCCTGTGGCACCGCGTGATGACCGATTTCGGGGCGAAATCAGAGCGGTCAAAGATGTTGCGTACTCATTGTCAGACCTCTGGCGTTTCGCTGCAGGAACAAGACCCATACAACAATGTGATCCGCACAGCCTATGAGGCTATGAGCGCGGTTCTGGGTGGCACGCAGAGCTTGCACACCAACGCACTGGACGAGGCAATCGCGTTGCCCACTGATTTCTCAGCCCGCATCGCGCGCAACACACAGTTGGTGCTGCAGGAAGAAACCGGTGTGACCGATGTGGTCGATCCGCTGGCGGGGTCTTACTATGTCGAAAGCCTGACCAACGAGCTGGTTGAAAAGGCCTGGGCCCTGATGGAAGAGGTCGAGGAGATGGGTGGTATGACGAAGGCTGTCGCCTCGGGGATGCCCAAGCTGCGGATTGAGGAAAGCGCCGCGCGCCGTCAGGCCATGATCGACCGGGGCGAAGAGGTGATCGTTGGGGTCAACAAATACCGCAAGGAGCAGGAAGACCCGATCGACATTCTGGACGTCGACAACGTCGCTGTGCGCGAGGCGCAGGTCGCGCGTCTGGAACGTATCCGCGCCACCCGTGACGAAGCTGCATGTGAATTGGCGCTGGACGCCCTGACCAAAGCCGCCCAGGAGGGCGGAAACCTGCTGGCTGCTGCGGTCGAAGCCGCCCGCGCCCGCGCATCCGTAGGAGAGATCAGCATGGCAATGGAGAAAGAGTTCGGCCGCCACCGCGCCGAGGTGAAAACACTGGCCGGTGTCTATGGTGCCGCCTATGAGGGCGACGAAGGCTTTGCCGCGATCCAGAAATCCATCGACGAATTCGCCGAGGCAGAGGGCCGCCGCCCGCGCCTGTTGGTGGTCAAGATGGGTCAGGATGGGCATGACCGGGGTGCCAAGGTAATCGCGACCGCCTTTGCCGATATCGGCTTTGACGTGGATGTTGGCCCACTGTTCCAGACACCTGCTGAGGCGGCGCAGGATGCGGTCGACAATGACGTTCATGTGGTCGGGATTTCGTCTCAGGCCGCGGGACACAAAACGCTGGCCCCGCAACTGGTCGAAGAACTGAAAAAGGCCGGAGCTGAAGATATTATCGTCATTTGCGGCGGTGTGATCCCGCAGCAGGATTATCAGTTCCTCTATGATCACGGCGTCAAGGCGATCTTTGGACCGGGCACGAACATTCCCGAGGCTGCACAAGACATCTTGCGCCTGATCCGAGAAGCCAAAGGGTAAGGCTAAAGATTTTTCGACGAAAAATCTTGTGATCCCGGCGCTTTGACGGAAACATGCGACCAGACCCAAAAGGTCTGGTCGCACTACGTTGGAGGCACTCATGTTACTGGATCATCTGGCCGTCTCAGGCGAAACCGTTGAGGAGGCTGCAGCCCATATCGAAGACGCGCTGGGTGTGACCCTGCAGGAGGGCGGCAAACACGAAGCCTTCGGAACACATAATCGTCTTCTAGGGTTGGCCGATGGGCTGTATCTCGAAGCCATTGCAATCGACCCGGCCGCACCCAATCCCGAGCGAACACGCTGGTTCGATCTGGATCGGTTCGAGGGCCCTCCGCGTTTGACCAATTGGATTTGCCAGGTGCCGAGTATTGACGCGGCGCTGGATGTGTTCCCCGATGGTGTTGGACATCCAATCGACTTGGCCCGAGGTGCGTTGCGGTGGCAGATGGCGGTCCCACCGAGTGGTCGTTTGCCTTTCGACAACCTGTTTCCGGCTCTTATTCAATGGCATGGCGATCTGCACCCGGCGCGGATGTTAACGCAAAGCGGTTGCCGATTGCGCCGCTTGGTGGTCTCGCATCCGGAAGGTCTGGAGCTTGCGAAACTGTTGGGCCAGATGGAGGGCGTGGTTTTCGACAGCGGTGCTGCGGCATTGCGGGCCGAGTTTGAGACACCGCATGGACCGCGCGTGTTGGAATGAAAATTCGTCAGGCTCAGGTGGCGGATGCCAAGGCAATCGCGGACATTGCGAATACTATCATTCGGGACACACTGATCACCTTTACGACGGCTGAACGCAACACCGACAGCATTGCAGAGGATATCCGACAACGGGACCGCGCCTATCTGGTGGTTGAAGACGCCGCTTTGGTTCAGGGATTTGCCACCTATGGCCCGTTCCGATCCGGCCCCGGATATGCCCAATGCCGCGAGCATTCTGTTCAGCTATCAGAGCAAGCACGCGGCAAAGGCGCGGGGAGGGCCCTGATGGCTGCACTGGAAGAAGTCGCGCGGCATGAGGGCGTTCATGTGTTGGTCGCCGGCATCTCTTCGGCCAATCCGGGGGCTGAGGCGTTTCACGCAGCGCTTGGGTTCCAACATGTCGGACGGATGCCCGAAGTAGGATACAAATGGGGCAAACGGCTGGATCTTGTGCTGATGCAGAAAATTCTTGCCCCCAAGCCACTCGTCGCACCTGACACCGGCGTTTTCAAAGGCTAGGGTGCGCTCATGTCGATCTGGACTCGCATATCCGATGCGCTAAGCGCGCTTGCCAAGGGCGAAAGCCTGACTGCTGTTTTCGAAAAGCTGCGTACGCCGCCTGAACGGTCGGTGGCCTTTACGATCGCAGTGATCGCGCTGGGCGCCAAGATGGCCAAGGCCGATGGGCAAGTAACCCGCGATGAAGTCACCGCATTTCGTGATGTCTTTCAGATCGCGCGCGAAGATGAGGCAGACGCCGCCCGTGTGTTCGACATGGCCCGAACCGACGTTGCGGGGTATCAGGAATATGCCCGCAAGATCGCGGGGATGTTTGCCGATGACAGCACCACCTTCTGCGACCTGATGGAGGGGCTGTTCCACATCGCCATGGCCGATGGGTTCTACCACCCTAACGAAAACGAGTTCCTGGAAGAGGTCAGCCGCATCTTTGGCCAGACCGAGGCGCAGTTTCTGGCCTTGCGTGCGCGGTTTGTCCCGGATGCGCCTAATGATCCCTACATTGTGTTGGGTGTTCCGCGAGATATGCCACTACTTGATATCCGAAAGGTCTGGCGGCAATTGGTGCGCGAAACCCACCCCGACGCGATGATGGCGCGTGGCGTCCCCGAAGAGGCGATCCGACTGGCCGAGAAAAAGATGATCGACATCAACCGCGCATGGGATGAGATCAACGGCGCTCGGGCCTGACCGCAATGCGGCTGGCGACCTACAATATCGAATGGTTCGCCAATCTTTTTGATCGTCAGGACAGGCTGATTGTCGACGACAGTTGGTCCGGCAGGCACAACATCACCAAGGCGGAACAGGTTGAGGCGATTGCCAAAGTTTTGACGGCCGTAGATGCGGACGCGATGCTCATAGTCGAAGCGCCTAACACCGGTAAGACCCAGAACACCGTGCGCGCGTTGCAGCGTTTTGCCGAAGCATTTGATCTGCGCACCAGTCACGCGGTGATGGGTTTTGCCAACGACACGCATCAGGAACTGTCGCTGATGTATGACCCGATGGCCATGGCAGTAAATCACGACCCGAAGGGGACGGGTGACAAGAACGCCCCGCGGTTTGACGGCGTGTTTCATATTGACCTCGACATCGACGCGACCGAAGACCGCGTTCGGTTTTCAAAGCCTCCGATGGAGCTATTGGTGCGGACACCGGCGGGTGGGCGCTTTCGTCTGATCGGCGCGCATCTGAAATCAAAAGCCCCTCATGGGGCCGAAAACCGGGACGAGGCTATACGAATCTCGATCGCCAATCGACGCAAGCAATTGGCTCAGGCGGTGTGGCTGTCGCGGCGGGTAGGGGCCCATTTAGACGCGGCAGAACCCGTGATCCTGATGGGCGATCTGAACGATGGACCGGGGCTGGATGAGTTTGAAAACCTGTTTGGCCGATCCTCGGTCGAGATTTTGTTGCAAGCGGGCCTGTTCGACCCTCACGCGGTCGAGGCCTATGCGGATCAACCGGGTAGTTTGTATTCGACGGCGCGCTTTGCGCGCCCGACCGAAGGTGAGTATCTTGAGGCTCTACTGGACTACATCATGATCAGCGAGGAATTGCGGGCGTGCAGTCCGCAATGGCGCATCTGGCATCCTTTTCATGACCCGGCCTGCCTGGCTGTGACGGACTTGCATCAAGCGCTTTTGACCGCATCCGATCATTTCCCCGTCACACTGGATATTGATCTGTGACCTTACATGACCGGCCTGATGGCTCTATATTGCCAGTATGAGACATTTCATCACGATCTGCGCGATTTCCGCAGCCTTGACCCACCCGGCCCACGCTGAAGATGACAGCGGCCCGTCGCTGATGGAGCAAGGCGCCGAACTGTTCTTTGAAGGGCTGCGAAAGGAAATGGAACCAGCGTTCGATGAATTGCTGGGGCTGGCTGATCAGTTTGGACCAGCGATGCAGTCTTTCATGGCCGAGATGGGTCCAGCGCTTGCGGATCTGGCTGCCGAGATCGAGGACTGGAGCACCTATGAGGTCCCGGAAATCCTGCCCAATGGCGATATCATTATCCGCAAAAAGCCTGAAACACCCGAAATCGAACCGGTACAGCCGCAGGACGCGCCGGAAGGTGAGATTGATATCTAAGGCTCAGCCTTTGATCACAACGCGGGTTTCCGACCTCAGTGCAGACGCCAGTGAATTCAGGCGCGCTTGGGCCACTTCGCTGAAGAGCGAGGCAGCGGTTTCAGGCAAAAACAGTTCAAGCTGTCGCTTTTTTGGATAAAAGCGCAACTTACCCATCGTGGCGTCGTTCTGCATCCAAAGCATCGCGCCGAACCGCATGGCTTTGCCCAGAATCTCGGCCTGTTTCTGGCCGCTTTCATCTAACAGGTCATAAAGCGGTGCAAACCGGTTATCTTCGCGCTTGTTGCGGTATCGGTGCTGCAGGGCAAGCCCGATGAATACCCGCTCGGAGTGTTTTAGGCCCCCCAAATTGGCGCGTGTGACATAGTCAAAGCAGGTCTCGGCCCGGTAGTCGGGATGCGCGCGCCAACTTACATCATGCAGCAGGCAAGCCGCCTTGATCAGACGCACCCGTGCGTCGGGGGCGGATTTGAACAAGGGCATCACGAAGTCAAACAAGTGTTTGCTGAACCCGGGCAAGCGAGCATCTTTCGCCTCATAAAATCGACTGGCTTCGATCAATGGATCGCGGTCGCGCAGGATTTGCGGCATCTGTTCGTATAGCAAGCCTTCACGGATGCCATAGCTTGAGATCGCGATATCCTTAGGTTTGAACGTCCGCACCAAACGGGCCAGTACATCCATCGCAAAGGGCATCAACGCCATACGAGAGCCAGACACACCAGCAAGGCTTCGCAGCTTGTCCGGGTCGCCCTTTTCAATGAATTTTATTGTCTCGTGAACCTGTTTGGTGGTCATGCGGTATTCATGCAGCACGTTCAGCGGATAGCCCCGGCGCAACATGTCCAACCGTGCAAAAGCACGCCAACTGCCACCGACCAGAAACAGCCGGTCACGCTGCGGCCCCATTTGATCGCGCAGCTCTTCCATCGTGGCTTTGATATGTGCTTTGCGCGCCCGTCGCCCACCTTTGATATCGCGCAGCTTGAGCGGACCAAGGGCCGATGTCACGCGGCGGCCCACATCGCCGCCTCCGATCTCGGCCAGTTCCATCGAAGACCCGCCGATGTCGCAGATCAAGCCATAGGCTCCGGGCCAGCCCAACAGGACGCCTTGCGCAGACAGGCGCGCCTCTTCACCGCCGTCGATAACCGAGACGGTCAGGCCAGTTTCGGCAAAAACCTCTTTGCAGAAGGCAGGCCCATCTGTGGCTTCGCGCACCGCAGCCGTCGCGACAACATGCAGGCCCGGCAGCCCCAAATCCTGGGCCAGTTGTGCAAACCGACGCAGGGCAGCCAATGCGCGTTCCCGTCCGCGTGGGTTCAGACGCCCGGTCTCGGACAGGCCTGCGCCCAGTTCGCACATAACTTTTTCGTTGTAGAAATAGGCTGGCGACCGTGCTGCACCGTCAAAGATAACCATTCGGACCGAGTTCGATCCAACGTCGACCACTCCGACACGCGACAGGGCGCGGGCCTCGGGGTTGTCGAATAGCGGTTTTCCGAAAGGCCCCCAGTCGGGGATGTCTGTGTCGACGGTCTGATCCATGTCTCTTCCAGATATTCCGTGCTTAGAATGCGAAATCGTCGGGTTTGGGTCAATCGTCAGATGCGACATCATCTGCGTCCGAGTTTAGGACACGCACAGCCAGCGAGCGGGTGATGTCACGTTTTTCAGTCAAAGCCACCAAATCCAACTGCGCGACAACATTTGCGGCTGTCTCGAACCTACGATCCATGTGTTTCACAAGGTAGGATATCACCTCGGGGCCCGGGTTAAGCTGTCGGTCCAGAAACAGTTTAGCCAGAACCGCCCCCAAAAGGGCGTCGTCTGGCGGGTCCAGTGCTACGTGGTGTGCCCCCTCGATCCGGCTTTGAAGGTCAGGCAGCGGCAGTTCCCAGAACTTCGGAGCCATGCGCCCTGTCATCAACAGAGCGTTGCCTTCCGCCAGCGTCAAGTTGTGCAAATGGAACAACGTCTTTTGGAGGTCGGGATCACCGGCGATCATCGGCACGTCTTCCACAGCAATCGGCGTGCTGGCCAGTGCGGGTACATCGTCATAGCGCAGATCACGGGCCTGAATAATCCGGCCTCCTGTCTCAGCCGCCCAGACATGGGCCAGGTGAGTCTTTCCCGCGCCCGCCGGGCCGCTTAGCACCAGCTTATTGCCGGGCCACGAGGTCGCAGAAATCATCGCCACCGCCAGCGCATTGGCAGGCGAGACAAAGAAATCCTCGCGGCCCAAGGCGGTTTTGGCCGGCAGGTCAAAGCTCAGTTGGCGGGGCATTTATTCGTCGTCCTGTTGAAGCCCTTCAAGGCCCGTATACAAGCGGCTGTCCAGATAAAGAGAGGTCATGAACCGGGCCACAACACCCAGTGCCGCCGCGACCGGAACCGCCACCAGCATCCCGACAAATCCGAACATGGCGCCAAACACCGATAAAGCCAGCAAAAGCCAGACAGGGTGCAAACCTACCGAACTGCCCACCAGCTTGGGGGTCAGGAAATTGCCCTCGGTCACTTGTCCCAGCGCGAAGATCCCGGCGACCAGCCCGATCTGCGCCCAGTCGCCCCAGAACTGAAACAGGGCCAGCCCGATTGCCAGCGATCCGCCGATCAGTGCGCCCAGATAGGGGATGAAGGTCACGAGCCCGGCGATAAAGCCCACGATCAGGCCAAACTGCAGGCCCACCGCCATCAGCGCCACGGCATAATAGGTGCCAAGGATCAGGCAGACCGTCCCCATACCGCGCACGAACGAGGCCAAAACGGCGTCAATCTCGCTGGCCAGGCGCTTTATGGTGGGGGCGTGGTCGCGGGGCAACAGCTCTCCGACACGGGCGATCATACGGTCCCAGTCCAACAGCAGATAGACAGCGACAACGGGGACGATCACCAGCAGCACCACCACATTGATCGCGGATCCCAGCGACGCCGCCACCGATTGCAGCACATCCCCGGTTTTGGATTGCAGCGTCTCGCCCAGCGAGACAAGGAATTGGTGCGAGCTGGATTCGCGGTCCAGCAGCGAGGGGAATTGTTGCTCGACAAACCCGCGCAGCTGTTTGATCAGGCTGGGCATGAACTCGACAAGGTCAATCAGCTGCGTGACCAGCGCGGGCACGACCATCAGGATCATCAGGACAAAGCCCAGAACTCCGACAACGGTTATAATCGCGGTTGCCGCCATGCGTGACAGCCCCAGATTTTCCAGCCGGTCGGCAACCGGGTCAAGAAAATAGGCAATCGCACCGCCAATTACGAAAGGCAAAAGCACATCGCCCAGCGCCCACATCAGGAACACGAAGACAACAGCGGCAATGCCCCAGTATCTGAGTTGGTCCTTCACTGGCAGCGCCATGCCCGTCCCCTTGTTGCCGGTTCTTGCATATGTTCTTGGCGTATGCGGCGCGGCGATGCAAGCGGTTCATGGGGCTGTGGATTTCTGCCCCTCAATCGGCAAGCGTTCCCAGTTCCGGCGTCGCCTCATCGGCATGTTCATCTGGCCAGTTGGTGCGCCATATCTCGGCCGACCAATGGCCGCAATGGACCGAAGGGCGGTCGAATCCGTCCAAAGGCTCCAGCAGCGGACGCACAACAACATCATGACGAGGTACAGCGAAATATGGGAAGGAATAGCGTTCTTGCCAAGATCGGTTGACAACCCGGTGTGGCGTGGATTTCAGGCGTCCACCGGACCAAAGCTCTAGCATGTCACCGATATTCACGACAAACCCGCCAGGAGGGCAGTCCGGCGTGATCCAGCCGCCTTCGCGGGTCTGAACCTCCAGCCCGCCGACGGGGTCGGGGGCGATGATGGTCAGGGCGTCGGTATCCTTGTGCGGGTGGATACCATATCCACCCTCATCCGGTGCCTGCGGCGGGTAATGCAGCAGGGTCATGTTGGTCATTGGATCGACAAAGGCATCGCGCAGGGCGCGCGCAGGCAGGGCCAGGCCGACCTCTAGCGCGCCCAGCAGGTGATCTGCCACCGTGTCCAGTCGCGACCAATAGCCCAGTATCGTGTCACGCGCGCCATCCACGCCCTTTGGCCAGAGGTTCGGGCCATAAAGCGCGCAGTCCAGCCGGATCGGTGCATCGGGGGCCACGTCATAGTGCAGCTTGTAGCCCTCGTATTTGTCGGCCTTACCTGATCCGTCATTGGGCGTGAAGAACCCCATTGGGATATATCCACGATAGTTCTCGCGCGTGATCGCCTGATCCCATTTGGCGCTTTCCTCGACTGCAAAAATATCGCGCACGCAGGCGCGCACGGCGTCTGCCGTCTCGGGGGCAATGCCCGTGCCGGTGATCGACAAAAAACCGACCCTAGTGCAGGCGTCCATGATCTGCTGGACGGTGCGAGCATAGTCCGGGTGGGCCGAGTCGCGCAGGGGGGTGATGTCGATGGTCGGGATATGCTGCATCAGTGAATCCGCACGCCCTGACGGTCGAGTTCTTTGTGGACGGGGGCGAGGTTCATCGTGTCGACCTCCTGATTGCTTTTCAACGATAGCGCAGCGGCGATGCCTGCGCCTTGGCCCATGACAGCGCAGCAGGCCATGTTGCGTGTGGCGGCATGGGCCACTTTGTCGGCTCCGTGGGAGCGGCCCGCGACCAGCAACCCTTTGATTCCCTTGGGGAGCATCGAACGATAGGGCACCTGCATATACCGCCCCGTGGTGGGTAGGATCAGGATGCCATAGCCGTCAATGAATTCGGGGTAGATGCCGATCGTATCTTCGAACCGGCCCTGATGGCGGGCGTCATCCTCGGTCATGTTGTAGACCGCGTCGATCTTGCGTGTGTCACGGATACCGATGGTCATGCCGAAATTTCGCAGCCGCGCGTTTTCGCAGCCCGGCATGAAACGGCGCAGCGCCTCAATGGCCAGCATCGACTGACGGCGGCCCTCGATCTCGCCCCGCGTCAAGCTGTCGGGATCGGTGCCGTCAATCTCGGCCAGATGGATGAGGTTCATATAGGTCAGCTCACCCGTATCATGCATCGCACCCCACGTGCCTGCGATGGTGTTCAGGTGCGGCGGGATCATCCCTGCATCAATCGCCTGTTGGAAGGGCTTGTGAACGAAGGGCGAGAACATGTCATCCTCTTTCCCCGAGGTCTCGATATTCCACTCACCGCCGCCGCCCCAGTCCTTGTAGGTCTGCGGATCGGCCTTGACGCCCTCCATAAACGCGCGCTTGTCGACACCGGCCAGATGGAACATGACCGAGGCCGCCATCATATCCTCGCGCGCGGTTTTGTGCGTCGGGGCACCGGCGCGGTGGGCGACATCTGCGTCGCCGGTGGCGTCGATCACCACGCGGGCCAGAATCGCCTCGCGGCCCGCTTTGGATTCGGTTATGATGCCGGTGATCCGGTTGCCGTCCATGATCGGGGCCACGAACTGACGGTGCAGCATCGGATGCACACCCGCCTCTTCGACCAGTTTGTCGGCGACCAGCTTGAACCCCTCGCTGTCCAGCTCATAACTCAGCGACTGGCTTTCCGGCACCGCCGCGCCCATGTCCTTGGCGCGGGTCTCAAACTCCATGCCGATGCCGCCTGCCTCGACCGTTTGTTCGTGGCGATACCATGCGAACCCCTCTACCCCCACGGCGGTGATATTGCCGCCCATGCAGCCAAAGCGGTCAACCAGTGACACTTCGGCCCCGGCGCGCGCGGCGGCCAAAGCGGCGGCCAACCCGGCGGGGCCAGAGCCCACGACCAGAACATCCGTCTGGTGAACAACAGGAATTTGACGGGCGGGTTCCGAGATTGTCTGCATCGGGGCCTCACATTTTTACATTCCTGTCACATTTGAGGTTCCTGACTGGCGGGTCAATAAAAAATGCGACGGGCCAGGGGTCGCAAAAACGCCATTGCGTGATTGCCCCCGGCGAGGCTTTGGCATAATCACCTTGCAGCGAAATTTTCACCTTTGAAGGTCCTCCCATGCGCCTGAGCCGTTACTTTCTGCCCGTTCTCAAGGAAAACCCCTCCGAGGCTCAGATCGTCAGTCACCGGCTGATGCTGCGCGCGGGCATGATCAAGCAGGCTTCGGCCGGGATTTACTCGTGGCTGCCGATGGGCTTCAAAGTGCTGCGCAAGCTGGAAAACATCATCCACGAAGAGCAGGCGCGCGCTGGCCACATAGCGATCCAGATGCCGATCATCCAATCGGCGGACCTGTGGCGCGAATCCGGGCGTTACGACGACTATGGTCAGGAGATGCTGCGGATGAAGGACCGGCATGACCGGGATATGTTGTTTACGCCGACTGCCGAGGAACTGGTTACGGATATCTTCCGTGGCCACGTCAACAGCTACAAAGACCTGCCGCTGACCCTGTACCAGATCCAGTGGAAGTTCCGCGATGAAATCCGCCCGCGTTTCGGCGTGATGCGGGGGCGTGAGTTCTATATGAAGGACGGCTACAACTTCGACCTGACCAAAGAGGATGCGTTGCACGCTTATAACCGCCATCTGGTCAGCTATCTGCGCACCTATGAACGTATGGGCCTGCAAGCCATCCCGATGCGCGCCGATTCCGGCCCGATCGGTGGCGACGACACGCATGAATTCCTTGTGCTGGCCGATACGGGTGAATCCGAGGTCTTCTATGACAGCGCTGTCACCGATCTGAGTTTTGGTGATCGTCAGATCGACTACGACGACCGCGCGCAATGTCAGGCGATCTTGGAAGAGTTCACCTCGAAATATGCGCGCACCGATGAAACCCATGACGAGGCGCTGTTCAATCAGGTGCCCGAGGATCGCCGCCGTGTGGCGCGTGGGATCGAAGTAGGGCAGATCTTCTATTTCGGCACCAAGTATTCCGAGGCGATGGGCGCAACCGTTCAAGGCCCGGATGGCAAGCCGACGCCCGTTCACATGGGCAGCCACGGCATCGGCGTCAGCCGCCTGATCGGCGCCATCATAGAAGCCAGCCATGACGATAAGGGCATCATCTGGCCCGAAGGCGTAACCCCGTTCCATTGCGGCATCGTGAACCTGAAGCAGGGCGATGAAGAGGCAGATGCGGCCTGTGACAAGCTCTACGGTGCGCTGACTGCGCTGGGGCTGGAGCCGCTCTATGATGACCGCAACGAGCGGGCAGGTGGCAAATTCGCCACCATGGACCTGATCGGCCTGCCATGGCGCATCACCGTTGGTCCGCGCGGGTTGAAAAACGGTGTGGTTGAACTGACCTGCCGCCGCACTGGCGAGAGCGAGGAACTCAGCCCCGAGGCCGCCGTCACTAAGATCGCCGAGATCTATGAGCAAATCGGCTGACACAGACGTGCCGCTGATCTCGGTTGTCACGGCGACGCATAACCTGCTGTCTCAAGGGCGGCAGGATAGCTTTCGCGAGGTAATCGCGTGCATGGCCCGCCAGAACTGCTTGAGGGCCGAGCATATTATTCAGGACGGTGCCTCAACGGATGGCACCGTCCCGTTTCTTCAGGACGTCACTGCCAATGCAGAACGGACCCGCGTGATCAGCGAACCGGACCGCAACCTCTATGATGCGATGAACAAGGGGGCAGGGGCCGCGCGTGGTCAATACCTTTTGTTCCTGAACTCGGATGACTCACTCGCTTCGGATGACATCCTGAACATAGCCGCTGAACGTTTGACCGCGACCCGGCCCGACTTCCTGTACGGGTCCACCTTGCGCCGGTTCAAGGACGGGACGGAAAGCCGCGAAAAGCGCATGTCGCTGACTGCGATCCTGCAACGGATGCCGTTCTGCCATAACTCAGTCCTGATCCGGCGCGACGTGTTTGCGGCGCTGGGCGGCCATGATCCGCAATTCCGCGTGGCGGCCGACTATGACCTGATGCTGCGCATGATCACGGCCGGGTATCAGGGCGAACGGATGGATGAGCCGATCTCGATGTTTTGGGGACGTGGGGCCAGCAGTGACCCGGATGTGACGGCCCGAGACTATGCGCGGGTCTGGATGAAGTATTACGACGGGCGTAAAGCTGCGCGTGACTTGACCGAGGATGATTTCTGCCGGTTCTACCATCGCGGCCATATGCCCGCGAAACTGGTCCTTGGGCGGTTGATCGAACCGGGAACATGCGCCGGTATCAAAGCGGCGGCGCGCCACAGCCTGTGGAAGGCCACGCGGCGTTCAGTCCAGTTCTGGCGCAGCTTTTAAGCGCCGTTCACCGAAGGTCGGGCGGCCAGCAGGTCTCCGGTTTCACTGTCGCGTGCAACAACTATGGGGCGTCCCATCCGCTGCACCAAGTCGCGGAACTCCAGCCCCAGGAACCTCAGCCCACACACCCGCTTTGCCGTTGCGATGTCGGTAATGCACAGGCGTCCTTGCCGGAAGGCAAGCTGGTAGCCTTTGTCTTTCAGGATGTCTGTCAGGCCATTCCAACTGGCTGCACTGGCAAACAAAGGACGTATCGCGGCCCTAAGCAATGCCGCTGTTTCGCAATCCAGTTCTGTTGATGCCTGCCGGGCCGAAATCGCGCCCGCTTTTTCTTTGTTTAGTCGAATACTCATGAGCGACCCCCGCTCTAAAAATTGTATTCCCCCAAAGTCAGGGTGACAAAGTTTCGAAAAATAATCAAAAAGCGAAATATTATTCCAACGAAAATGTTGCATTTTGAGTTCAGTCAATCACGCGAACCCGGCATTGACTACATAGCTGAAACAGTCGCCGCTGGTCTGTGAACGGTATCACAACCTTTGGTTTTGAGAGGTTCGACTAAATCATCCTTACCTCGAACAGCGGTTTGCCGGACCCGACGACTGATTCGTGGTGTGGTTCGCTTGGACAGGTCGGCAAATGCTGCTAGATGAGCGGAAAAACGCAAAAAGGTCCGCGCGGTGCTGAGTTTCGCAACGGTTGTATATTCCAGGGACTTTCCTTTGCTGGAACTTCAGGCCCTTTCCTTCGCCCGGTTTGTTGATCCGGCGCAGGTCGGGTCGATCCATGTGATCATGAACGACGTTGATGAGGGTGCGTTGCGGCAGCGGATCGAGCCGATTCTACCTGCCTACGGAGCACTGCAAGACAAGGTGCGCGTCCTCAGTGGGGACGATGTTCTACTGGGGGAGGGTCATTGTGCGCGACGCCCGGCGCTGGATCGCGTGCTGATCGAGAACCGCTTTCGCATTCCGCTGATCCGCAAGGGCGGGTGGCGTGGCAACAATGGCTACCGCAATCAACAGATTCTGAAACTGGGCGCGGCGCGGGTCGCGGCCTCCGAGAATATGGTCATTTTGGACACCAAGAACCTGTTTCTGCGCCAGTTTGATGAGGCAGAGTTCTTTACGCCCGGCGGCGCGGCGCGCATCCCGTTCATTGACATTGAAAGTGATTTTCACCGCAACTGGCTGCTGCAAAGTTTGGATGCCCTAGGTGCGCCACGGTCTGATCCGGGGCAGATCAAGACGACAACCTTTGCCACGCCGTACCCGGTGCGCCGGTCGCTTGTCCTGTCTCTGCTGGACGAAATCAACGCGCGCTACGGCTCGGTTCAGGCCTTGTTCGCGTCGCGCAGGCGGCCCTCAGAGTTCATGCTGATGAACGCGTTTTGCCTGAAATCCCACGACGGTTACGCCCCATGGTTCGAAGAGGCGGAGTCTACAGCCATCGGGCTCTGGCCTACGTATTCGACCGAGGCGCTGACGCAGTTGCTGGGACGGCTGGATGACCCGCGCAGTTTGACGCTTGGGTTGCACAACCGCGCCATCGCAAACCTGCCCCAGGATTTGCGCGACCGTGTCTTTCACGAGCTTGAGGCGCGCGGCATTTGTGACCGGAACCGGGCCGAGGCCGTTTTGCAGCAAACCGCAGCCCTGTCGGGATAACGCGCGGCTTGACCATTTGGCCAAATGCCGAAAGGGTCACGTCCAACAAAAACACCGGAGCAGGCATGGCCAAGACACCCCCGCCCTTTGCACCTTTTGAATGGAAAATCGCCTGGCGATACCTACGCGCGCGCCGCGCCGAGGGGGGCGTCAGCGTGATGACCTGGATCTCGCTGATCGGGATCACCTTGGCCGTGTTCGCTCTGATCGCCACGTTGGCAGTTCGATCGGGTTTCCGTGCCGAGTTTGTCGGCACCATTCTGGGGGCCAACGCGCATGTGACGGTTTATTCGGCTGGGAATTTTGATGCCCAGGGGCGCGTAGATCGGACCATTGAAAACTACGATCAGGTGGCTGACAGGATCGGGCAGGTGCCGGGCGTTCAACGGGCGGCAGCTTTGGTCAAGGGGCAAGTGCTGATCACCAACCGCGACCGCAGCAGCGGTGTCGAAGTTTTTGGGATACAGCCGGACGACTTGTTGGACCTGCCGGGCATCGCCGAAAGCGATCAGGCGGTTGGCGATCTGTCGGAATTCCAGAACGAGGAATTCGTTATTGCGATCGGTTCGGGCGTGGCGCGCAGTATCGGGGCTACAGTAGGGGATACAGTCAAGCTGACCTCGCCTAACGGGGTAAAGACGGCTTTTGGCACCTCGCCCCGCGTCAGCGCCTATCGGGTGGTTTATGTGTTTTCGGCCGGGCGCTATGACATCGACCGCACCCGTGTCTACATGCCGTTCGAACAGGCGCAGACCTTCTTTAACCGGGAAGGTGTGGCCGACGAGATCGAAGTTATGGTGGATGATCCGGAGAATCTGACACCCATTCTGATCCCCATCCTGGAAGCAGCAGGCGAACGCAGTCAGATATGGACATGGCAGGACGCCTCGGGCGGGTTCCTGCGCGCGCTTGAGGTCGAGGACAATGTGATGTTCATCATCCTGTCGATCCTTGTACTGATTGCGGCGATGAACATCGTCTCGGGTCTGATCATGCTGGTCAAGAACAAGGGGCGAGATATCGGCATCCTGCGCACCATTGGCCTCAGCGAAGGGTCTGTCCTGCGCGTGTTCTTCATCTGCGGGTCATTTACGGGCATTATCGGCACCACGATGGGTGTGGTGCTGGGGTGCCTGTTTGCGATCTATATCGACCCGATCTTCAGCTTTGTAAATTTCGTGATGGGCGGTGGAGTCTGGGATCCGTCGATCCGGGGCATCTATGCTTTGCCAGCCGAATTGCACCTGTCCGATGTGCTCAAAGCCGTGGGGCTGTCGCTTGGCTTGTCCTTCTTCGTCACCTATTTTCCGGCCCGTCGCGCGGCGCGGCTGAACCCGGTTGAGGCGCTGCGCTATGAGTGATGTGACATTGCGGCTGAACGGTCTGACCAAAACCTATCTGCAGGGCACACCGGGCGAGGTGCAGGTGCTGCGCGGCGTCGATCTGGACCTACGCGCGGGCGAGGCAGTTGCACTAGTGGCGCCCTCTGGGGCGGGGAAGTCGACGCTGCTGCATATTGCCGGGCTGCTGGACACGCCCGATAGCGGCACCGTTGAGATCGCGGGGCAGAGCATCGCAGGCAAAGGCGACCGCACCCGCACCGCGCTGCGGCGGCAGGATGTAGGCTTTGTCTATCAGTTCCACCATCTACTGCCCGAGTTCACAGCGCTGGAGAACATCACCCTGCCGCAACTGGCCAATGGTGTCTCCGAGAAGGCCGCACAGGACAGGGCGATGGCGCTGCTGGATCGCGTCGGTGTTGCGGCGCGCGCGGATCACCGCCCGGCGGCCCTGTCTGGGGGCGAGCAACAGCGGGTCGCCTTTTGCCGCGCGCTGGCCAACGCGCCGCGCGTATTGTTGGCGGATGAACCGACGGGCAATCTCGACCCCGAGACCTCGGATCAGGTGTTCGATGCGCTAATGGCATTGGTGCGGGACGAGGGGCTCTCGGCCCTGATCGCCACGCACAATATGGATCTGGCCGCGCGGATGGATCGCAAGCTGCGGTTGGATGGGGGCGTTCTTAAGCCAGTTGAGTGATCGCCACCCCGGCGGCCATCACGGCAATACCGCCCGCGCGTATCCATGTCAGCGGCGTGACTTGCGCACCGAACAGGCCGAAATGGTCTATGGCAGCGGCGCTGATCAACTGTCCGATCAACACGAAGAACACCGCGTTGCCCACACCGAAATGCGGGGCGACGTGGGTGATAGACAGAACGTAGAAGGCGATAAGCACACCCGCAAGCAGCAGGTGTCTTGGTGCCCCGGCGATTTTCGATAAGGCTCCGAACCCCGGAAATAGCACCATGACGACCGCCGAAGATGCAAAGGCGATGGCGAACAGAACCACTGCGGCGGTCGTGGGGGAACCGATCATCTTGCCCAAAGCCGCGTTCAATGCGGCGAGGATGGGAACTCCGATTCCGGCGGCCAGCATGATGGCTGCGTATTGTGTCATGGCCCGTGTCCTATGGTTTCGTTGATCTGGATCATTGCGCCAAGCTGCCCAACGAGCAAGTCTGCAAATGTCAGTCGTGACAGGAGGATGCGATGATCAGACGGGTACTCGGGCTTGTTTCGATAGGGTTAGCAATGGGGTCTCAGGCCATAGCGCAGGATGTGCAAGAGGGTGCGAAACTGTACCAGCACTATTGCGCGACGTGCCACGGCATTGATGCTACCGGGCAGGGTCCTATGGCCGGGGTGCTGGTGATCCAGCCGACGGATTTGACCACATTGGCCAGCGCGGATGGTACTTTCCCGGTCGCACGTGTTGTCGCGCGGATTGACGGGCGCGATCCCTTGATCAGTCACGGCAGCCCTATGCCGGTCTACGGGCCATATTTCGATGGTCAGGATACTTCGATGAAAACACCTCAAGGGCAGCCAATTCTAACAAGCCAGCCAATCGTGGACTTAGTGGCGTACCTGCAAACGTTGCAAGCAAAATAGCCTTAACGGCAAATTCCCTCGACCTCAGCATCGGCCCAAGGGATCACCACATCCCGTTCGCGGCGTTCGCCGGGCAGCGCTGCTAGGTCAAAGTGCTGTCCCAGCATTTCATGCAGCCGTTGCGTGCGCGGTGCTGTTGGGTCCAGTGCACGGCAGCAGATGTATTCCTCGACAATAGCGCCCTGCTGCTCGAACCCGTAGGACAGGAAATCGGGCGAGGTCGTCAGATCAAATTGATAAGGATCCGTATTGCCCCCATGCTCGGCCGCTGCACGCAATGGGTGATAGCCCGTGGTTTCCCGGTTCTGCCACTGCCACACGTGGGTCAATTCATGGGCCAGCAACATGGCGGCGATCAGGTCCATCTGTTCCGGAAACTCGGACATATAATCCTCGAGGTACCAGTCTTTCGTGAAGTAGACTTTGTTAAACAACGCGACGGCGGCAGGTTTTGCAGTGACCACGCCTTCCTTGGTTGGTGGCAGGATACGCTCGCGGCAGGCCAGGCGCGGACGGTCTTTGCGATAAAAGGTGATCGGCACGACCGGGGCGCCTTCGACCAAACGTACGTTCTTTAGGTCCAGCGTGTTGCCCTGAACAGCGCTTGCAAAGGCGACCTCGTTTTCCGTAAGGGGACGGCCGCACGAGTAAAGAAACAACAAAGACGTCATCAAAATGAGGCGCAACATGTTCCGACCTTAATCCCTGACCTTCAACCTGCAACCTGTTTTCAAACGCTCATAGCCAGAACGCGGCTGATTTCCGTGAGCGAACGCCCGGATTGATCCATCCACGTATTAAAAGCAGCCTGCACAGCGCTCATGGCTTTCTTTGAGGTCGGCGCTTTGTCTACGACGCCTTCGGCAATCAACCGTGCGGTGACGTCCTGCGAGAGAATGAAGCCGTCACGGCCTGCAAAGCGCATTGCGATCTGCGCCGAGGTTCCCCCCAAGCGCGCACCACGCTTACGCAGCATCTCAAGCAGACCGACGAAGTCGGTCGAAGGCCAGCCACCCAACACCCGGCCTGCACCACCTTCTTCACGCAGTTCCAGCAGAAAGGCTGCGTTGTCACGCACGGCGGCGATCTTGGTGCCGTTGCGCACGATTCGGGTATCTTGCAAGAGGGAGTCGAACTTTTCGTCGTTCATGAATGCGCATCGGCCCACGTCAAAACCGTCGAACGCAGCCTCAAACCCGTCCCATTTGGACTCGATCACTTTCCAACTGAAACCGGCCTGAAATATGCATTTGGTCATCACCGATAGCCAGCGGTCTTCTGGCAGATCCGCCAGTTCTTCAGGGGATCTGGGTGTCTCGAGCTGCGAATTCAGGGCGTCGGCGCCGCCATGTCGGTCGGCGGCCATCCGAAAGATATCATCAAAATGGTGCATAGCGGGGTCCTTTCTGATCAACGTTGCTTGTCAGGCCCGGGGTTTCAAGGCCCCGAATCCAGGGCAAGGCCTAAGCGTTTCGGGAAAAAAGTTGGAAAATTGGAAAGAAACACTCGACAAATCAGGTGATTCTGGTTTGTGATTGACTGGTCAATCAATGTCCGCACCCAGCGAAATGTGAAAACACGTGGGGGCGGGCTTTCGGTGCATGCCGGCAGGCGGGGGACATTTTGGTCGGTCGAGCGTATGATTTCCGCGCTGGACCCAACTGTTTGCTTTCCCTTTCCGGCTTTAATTGTGCATGTTGCGGCATGGTAATGTCGTGAGACAGTCCCCGAGGCGCGTGCTTGTGCCGGGGCGGGCGAAGCAAAAAAGACAGGGAGAATGTCGATGAAAAAACTCAGTGTAAGCCTTTTGACGATGACCGTTGCGGGCTCGGCTTTTGCGGCCGATATGGGCGCCGTGGATGAACCAATCAAATTGGCGATCAACGAGTGGACTGGTCAGCATGTGACCACCCATGTGGCCGGTGAGATGCTGAAAGCCGCAGGGTACAACGTGGAATATGTCACGGCTGGCATGATGAACCAGTTCCAGGCACTGGCCGATGGTGATATCGATGCGACGCTTGAAATCTGGTCGTCGAACGTCTCCGACGAATATGCCAAGAAGGTCGACGAAGGCACGGTTGTTGAAATCGGTGATCTGGGCCTGAACGCCAAGGAAGGCATCGCCTATCCTGCCCACGTGGCCGAACTGTGCCCGGGTCTGCCCGCATGGGAAGCTCTGAAAGACTGCGCGCAGGTTTTCGCAACTGCTGAAACGCTGCCCGGTGGTCGTTTGGTCGATTACCCGGCGGATTGGGGGACTCCTGGCGCGGACCGTATGACCGGTCTGGAACTGCCGTTCAAAGCCGTGCCCGCTGGTTCGGAAGGCGCTTTGATCGCCGAGCTGCGCGCCTCGACCGAGCGTAAATCACCGCTGCTGATTACCTTCTGGCAACCGCATTGGGCGATGTCGGCCTATGACGTGCAATTTGTTGACCTGCCCGTTGGTGAAGAAGCCTGTTTCAACGATCCCGCATGGGGCCCCAATCCCAACGCGGTGAATGATTGCGATTTTTCGCCCTCGCGTATCTTCAAGGCAAGCTGGAGCGGCATGGAAGACAAATGGCCCGCAGCTTATGAAATCCTGACCAACTATCAGCTGGCGGTCGAAGATCAGCAGCCGATGATGGGCGCGATCGACGTCGATGGCGGCAAGGTCGAGGAAGTCGTCGCTGCGTGGATGGCTGAGAACGAAGGTAAGTGGCGTCCGGTCGTTGACGCGGCAACACAGTGAGCCAGCCTAAGTGACGCAAGCTAAAACGCCAGCCATTGCCTGCCAGAATCTCTGGCAGGTCTTTGGCCCCGGTGCAGACAAGGCCCTGACCGACGCGCTGTCTCGGTCAGGGATTGACTCCGACAAAGCCGCCTCCGATCTGCGCGAACGCGGGTTCATCCCTGCCGTGCAGGACGCCAATTTCGAGGTAAAAGAGGGCGAGCTTTTCGTTATCATGGGCCTGTCGGGCTCGGGCAAATCGACGCTGATCCGCTGCATCTCGCAACTGCTGCCCGGTACGGGCGGTGAAATCCGCGTGGATGGCGAGAACGTCATCGGAGCCTCCAAGAAGGTACTGACCGACCTGCGCCGTAAGAAGCTGGGCATGGTGTTCCAGCATTTCGGTCTTTTCCCCCATATGACCGTCGCCGAAAACGTGGCCTATCCGCTGCGTGTTCAAGGCGTTGGTAAAAAGGAACGTCTGGCCCGCGCGCAAGAGGTGATCTCATTGGTCGGCCTTGAGGGGCGCGAAGACAGCTTCCCACGGCAGCTATCGGGCGGTCAGAGGCAACGTGTGGGCATCGCCCGCAGTCTTGCCGTGAACCCCGACATTTGGTTTTTGGATGAGCCGTTCTCGGCCCTCGATCCCCTGATCCGTCGTCAGTTGCAGGACGAATTCCTGCGCATACAGGCGACGTTGAAGAAATCCATCGTCTTCATTACCCACGATATCCAAGAGGCGCTGAAACTGGCCGACCGGATCGCCATCATGCGCGATGGCAAGATCGTGCAGATCGGCACGCCCACCGATATCGTGCTGCGCCCGGTTGATGACTATGTACGCGAATTCTCGAAAGACGTCGCCAAGGGCCAACACGCCAAGGTTGCCTCGGTCATGCGCGACGAGTCCGAGCGTGGCCCGGACGATCCCGGTCTGACAACCAGTATGACATTGGACGCCGCGCTGGCGCATTGCATGGAGCTGTACGAACCGGTGCCAGTGCGGGATGAGGCGGGCAATATCGTCGGCACGGTTCACCCGTCCGATCTGGCTGCGGCGCTGCAGGTGGATGAGACATGACGGCGATCACGGACATCCCTGCACAGGCGCGCCTGACGATCGGAGCCAAGGCGGCACTGATTACTGTTGTCGTCGGCGCGCTGTGTCTGGCGCTTGAGGGTATTGCCCCGTGGCTGGTTAAATGGCCCGCCGCATGGGAGTTGCCGGCGACGCAGTGGGTCGGAGCCTTCCTCGACTGGTTCCTGAACGGCATCAAACCGGCGATGCGGTTGTTTTCCGACCTGATGACCTATCCGATGGATGCGGCGAATTTCGTTCTGGCAAATACGCCATGGCCGATCCTGATTGGGCTTGTCACCGCGCTGGGCTGGTATCTGGGCGGGCTGCCCATGGCGGCGCTGGGGTTCTTCGGCCTCAGCTTCGTGCTGGCCTCGGGCTATTGGGCTGAAAGCATGAACACTCTGGCGCTGGTGGCCGTTTCGGTCCCAGTGGCGCTGGTTGTGGGTGGAGGGATCGGCATTCTGGCCAATGAGATCCCCCGCGTGAAAAATTTTGTTCAGGCCGTGCTGGACGTCATGCAGACCGTGCCGACCTTCGCTTATCTGACGCCTTTGCTGCTGCTCTTTGGTTTTGGCCCGGTGGTGGGTTTGATCGCGTCGGCCATCTACGCGGCACCGCCCATGGCGCGCAACGTGATGCTGGGCTTGGAACGGGTCGAGCCCGAGATCAAAGAGGCCGCCATCATGTCCGGTGGCACACGGTCCCAGCAGCTGTTTCAGGTGGAAATCCCGGCAGCGGCAACGCAGATCATGGTCGGTGTGAACCAATGCCTGATGGCGGCCTTGTCGATGGTGATCATCGCGGCCGTGATCGGTGGCTTCAACGATATCGGCTGGGAGGTTCTGCTGACCATGCGCAAGGCGCAGTTCGGCGAATCCCTGATGGCCGGTCTTGTGATCGTGGTGTTTGCCGTCGTCATCGACCGTATGAGCGGCACGCTCGCCACCGAACGCAAACGCTATGACCAGCGAGTCGTCTGGGCGGTTCTGGGCTTTACCGTGCTGTTCACTGCGGCCTTCTGGCTGTGGCTGCCGAACCCGTCCGAGCTGACCCTTCTGGATCCGATGGCCGAGGCGATTGACAGCGGCTTGACCGCCTTCACTCAGGCCAACGGTCCGTGGTTAGATGCGCTCAAGAACAACTCGCTGTTCTACGTGCTGCTGCCACTGCGGATTGGTCTCGACCAAGCGGTGCTGCCGTTCACGTGGGGCTTTCAGTGGACGCCCGGGATGAGCTTCGGTCTCTTTGCCGTGGCCGCTGTGATCGCGGCGCTGATGGCATGGCGCGGGCATCTGACCGGAGGGTTGGTTGTGCTGATCCTGATCGGCATGTTGGAAACTGGCATTGCGAATCTTCCATGGCCCTTTGTCCTGACGGGGGCTGCTGCCCTCAGCTATGTCGCGGGTGGTTGGCGACTGGCGGCGCTGTCCGTGGGGCTGCTGTGCACCATCCTCGTCTCGGGCCTGTGGGAGCGCGCCTTGCTGTCGCTTTACCTCAGCGGTGCGGCGGTGTTTTCCTGTGCTGTGGTCGGCGGGCTGATCGGTCTGGCCAGCGCGGTTTGGACGCCAGTATGGAAAATCGTCCGCCCGATCTGTGACATGCTGCAAACGATCCCTCTATTCGTGTTCCTGATCCCGGTTCTGATGGTGTTCCAGATTGGCGAGTTCTCGGCCTTCCTGGCGATCTGCGCCTATGCGATCGTGCCGATGATCCGGTACACCCGCCATGGTCTTGTAAACACACCCGAGGAAATGATGGAGGCTGCAATCTCCAGCGGCGCGACCGAGTGGCAGATCATGCGAGACGTGCGCGCGCCCTATGCCGCGCCGACTATCCTGCTGGGGCTGAACCAGACGATCCTCTATGCCTTTGCGATGCTGGTGATCGCGGCGCTGATCGGCACCACCGGTCTGGGCCAGTCGATCTATCTGGCGCTGGGGCAGGCGGATGTGGGGCTTGGCATCTCGGCTGGGGCGGCGATGGCCATTCTGGCGCTGATCGCCGACCGTATGGTGCAGGGCTTTGCCGAGGAACGCCGCAAGGCACTGGGCCTGTAACTTTGGGCAGGGGCGGCGCGACCGCCCCGCCTGATTTGATTTCGAACAAAGACGGTCTCAACCTACAGGGCTAAACCGGGCGCAACACGTTCGGAGACTCTGATGACTGGTTGGGTCCTATTCCTTGCAGCGCTGATCACATTCATGCTGACGCACGCTATTCCGGCGCGTTCCGCCTTGCGTGGGCAGTTGATCACAGCGTTAGGGCGCAAGGGATATTTCGCAGCTTTTTCGGCTTTGTCATTGCTGGTTCTGGGCTGTCTGATTGTCGCGGCCAGTCGTGCGCCCTATGTCGAGGTCATCCCACCTTGGCCTGTTTTCCGCTGGGTGCCATTGTTGGTCATGCCCATCGCCTTGTGGCTGGCCGCCGCCGGTGTGGCGATACAGAATCCGTTCTCATTCGGTGGATTGGGTCGACGCCCGTTCGATCCGGAAAAGCCGGGCGTTCTGCGCGCCACTCGACATCCGGTGCTGGCGGCGCTGATGCTTTGGGCATTGGCGCATCTGCTGGCCAACGGCAGCCTTGCGCACGTGATCTTGTTTGGCCTGTTTGCCGGGTTCGCGGTTATGGGAATGGCCTTGATTGACCAGCGCAAATCCCGCGAGATGGGCATCGAATGGATTCGCCTGTCCCGTAACACCGCGCGCTTTTCCCCGCGCGCCTCGCATCCCTGGCCACCCCTTTGGGTCTGGCTGGTTTCACTTGCCGCATATGCGGTTCTGCTTCACCTGCACGCAGCTGTGATCGGGCTTTCTCCTTTACCTTAGGGTAAAGGAGTGGCCGGAGCGTATCTTGCGTGCTATCTGGAATGTCACAGTTTTACGACGAGGGTCTCTGAATGTACCTGGGCTATGTAACCACCACCGACCGTGGCGCGACCGATCTTTTGCTGGCCGCAGCTGCTGAACAACTGTTGAAATCTGGCGCTCGGCTTGCAGGCGTTGTGCAAACCAACACTGAATGCGTTGACAGCACCAAATGCGATATGGACGTGCGCGTTCTGCCCGAAGGTGACACCATCCGCATCTCGCAGTCACTGGGCACGCAATCCCGAGGATGCCGTTTGGACCCAGCCGCGCTGGAACAGGCTGTGGGGTATGTGACCGCGTCGCTTGCCGACAAGCCGCAATTGTTGATCGTCAACAAGTTCGGCAAACATGAGGCTGACGGGCGCGGGTTTCGTCCTTTGATTGCCGAGGCATTGGCGCAGGACATCCCTGTTTTGGTTGGCGTGAACGGTCTGAACATGGAAAAGTTCCAAGAGTTCACGGACGGCGGAGCAGAAGAAATCACGCCGAAACGAGATGCCATTCTGGAATGGTTTGACCGTATCACAGCGCAACGAGCAGCCGCTGCGTAACGCGGTTTCTTTCATCGCAAAAAAAACGCCTTTGGTATGCCGAGGGCGTTTTTTAATATGAAAACTCGCAACGTCACCCAGAGATACAATTTCGCGAACGAAGTTGATGCGCGCTGCACATTATGCAACCTGTTGCGCTTTTTTACCATCTGAGGAAGATGGTGGGCGACCCTGAACTGGTAGTTTCAAGCTAAATCAATGGCTTGAAGTGTAAACCCCGGCGAAAGCGTCTTATTGTTTTTCAAGGACTTTCACGTGAACTGTCAAACTTTACAGGGCCTCAAGAGAGGAACTGAAGCATGAATCACGCTTGACGATTACAAAAAACCCCCGCCGAGAAAAACGGCGGAGGCATCCAAAAAAAACGATCCCGCAATCCTCTGCCAAAAGGAAGCAAGATGCTGAATAAAAATAGCAAAACCACCACCAAAGCACAAGCGCAACAAGTTTATGACCAGAACAGACAAGCGGCCCTAGATGCTGCAGCTCATGACCTGCGGGTATTCCCCGTTCACGTGACCCACGACCCGAAAAAGCCCGGCAAGAAGAAAGCCAAGGTTCTTGTCAAATCTTGGGTGAAAGACGCCTCGACTGATCCCGTCCAGATTAACAGTTGGTGGGATGAAAACCCTAGTGCGGTTCCGGGGATGCCAACTGGCGATTTTCTTGTGATTGATTTGGATGATCGCGACGGGAAGGACGGTTCCGCTGCATACAAGGCTATGGGTCTCGACCCGGAAGATGCGCTTTTCACTGTAGAAACACCGTCTGGGGGCGAGCACCTTTATTTTGAGAACTCGATTGGTCTCAGCATTTCACAAGACAATATCGCCCCGGGCATCGACACACGCGGAAAAGGCGGCTTCGTGTTTGCCCCCGGTGCCCGGACGGTCTTCGGGGAATACCGAATAAAACGGGGTGATTTGAACTATCTTCAACTTGGTTGTTTGACCGCTGTCCCTCAGCTAATTTTTCATGCACTCACGAAACAGAAATGCGAGAAGGAACAATCTGCACTCGGCGAGTGCGATCTAGACACGATCCGTGATGCACTGAATGTCGTGCCCAATGACCTCTACTATGGCGACTGGATTGAAACCCTAATGGCCGTTCATCACGCAACCGGCGGCGCGGAAGAGGGGCTTGCTCTCGCTCTGGCATGGTCTGCGGGCTACGATGGTTTTTCCATCAAAGAAGTCCAGAGTAAGTGGCGGTCATTCGGCAAATTCGAAGGTAATTCTATCACAAAAAAAACACTTTTCATGAAAGCGCGTGAGCATGGTTGGGACGACCCGCTTGCGCTCTTGACTGACGCGGATGTTGAGATTGGCGAGACGACTGATTTGCGGTCCGCTGGGCACGGGTCGCTGGATGCAGAAGCCCGCGAACTATTGGGGCTTCCGCCCTCGCGATTGAAATTTCTGAGCCCGACTGATTGCGAAACCCTGCCTACCCGGAACTATCTTATCAAGGGTCTGCTGGGCGAGGGCGACGTTGCCGCTGTCATTGGCGCACCGGGTGCGGGTAAATCTCTTCTGGCCCCTTATCTGGGCTATGCAATAGCGCAAGGCGCGGAAGTCTTCGGCTGCCGGAACCGACAGGGCGGCGTCTTCTACGTTGCCGCAGAGGATAGCCATGGCATGCGCGCGCGAGTTCAGGCACTCCGAGGTCAATACGGTGATGCCGATGCCTTCAGGTTGGTGGAAGGCGTCTCCGATCTATTGAGCGAAAACAGCGAAGACCTGAAGGCATTGCTGATCGCTGTTGAGGACCGGCGCCCGGTGCTAATTGTGATCGACACGCTCGCTATTGCCTTCCCAGGCTTAGAAGAGAACGAGGCGAAGGCGATGGGCCGAGTCGTTGCTGTAGCCCGTAGCTTGACCCGATGGGGTGCCGCCGTCGTGCTTGTCCACCACGACACCAAGGCCGGCGACGGGCTGCCGCGAGGTCACTCCATCCTGAACGGCGCGTTGGACCTGTCACTGCACCTGAAGCGCAACGGCAAGGTGGTCTGCGTCCGACCGACCAAGAACCGGAACGGCAGCACTGATCAGCAACTGGCCTTTCGCGTTGACACGGTCCAGATGGGAAATGACGATGACGGCGAGCCGGTCTTGACCGCGATCTGCGTGGAGGAGCACGCCACCGAACTGCAAAAGACAGGCAAGCCATTGGCCCGAAGTAAACGTGTCGCACTCGAAATCCTGACAGACTTGCTCCGGTGGCAGAGTAGTGTTTCTGAAGATGAGTGGCGGGCGGCGTGTATCGCCGATCCGAAGTTCTCTGCGGCGGAAACTGATAACGGAAAACGCAAGACATTCCGCGAGGCCCGCGTGGACCTTGCAGACCGAGAATTGATCGCACTTCGCGATCGGGGTTTTGTTCTGACGGAAAATGACCACGGGGCGCAGCCGGAGGACGACCATGAGATCCTGTGAGAGACGGGACTTTCAGGAAACACTTCCCCTCACGTCCCCGGCAAACCGGGAGATGGGCAGGGGACGGGACAGGACACACCCCTTAGAGGGGGTGTCCCAAGTCACCGCCCCTCAAATGCCATTTTGACAGTGTTGAGAAATTCATAAGGAGAGCCACGGCGGGGAAGCTGTTCGCTCGGGTCCTTCCCGAGGGAGGCTTGCTCCGGGGGGTGCGCCGAGCCCCAGTTTTCCATAGTTTTTGGGGCCTCTAACGATAACAGACCTATTTCGCCCGCCATGTATGGTTTCAGCATCTCGTGCCAGCTTGCAATCAAGGCTTTAACCATAGGATTGCTTCCTAGGTTTTTGGACCCTGCGCCATAACAGATCCAGTGGCTTCCTCGACGAGGTCGCTGGAGAAATTCATCCATCGGACTCGATGTCGTCGTTCTCACCCGCCGCTTCAACAGCAGTCTTCGCCACTTGTTCTGATTGCCAGTCCCCATAGGAAACGTTGGAGCCGCTGACCTTCCAAGACGAGCGACCGTTGTCGGGGCGCCCGTAAACCACCGCAGATGCCGCGCTTGGGCTATTGAACGCGACATCTTGCGCAAAGCTAAGAAGGCCCTTTTGCCCCGGGACCAGCTTGCCCGTCTTGATTAGCTGCGCGTGCCGTTTTGAATAGCTGTGGTCCGAAGTGCTCGACCAGGCACTCACTGCGTCCGATCCCTCCAGAACAATAAATTCCCCTTCGACCTCGCGGGCGCGCGCTTCCAACCCAAGCTTACTGTGGACCAACTTGAACAGTGGTGCGACTTCGATTTCTGAGGTGATTTCGTCCCCGGCGGAAACTACCTTGGTCATGGCTCTGTGCTGGCGAAGGAAATCAAACCCAAGGACCGGCAGGATGAGGCGAAGCTGGTCTATGAAGTACTCCATGTCGGACGCGTCGGCCTCCGGCAGGGCGACCGGCGGGGGTGCCGTGCTATTCTGAACACTGGAGTTGCCCACAGCGTTTGCGATAGCAATCAACCGCGCCTCTAGATAACGCGCATGCGCCTTAGTGATGTTCTGGTCTTTGCTGGTTACAACGCAAGTGCTCTCCCAGAAATCCTTGCCGGAGTCTCTGTTGTGCTGAACGAGACGCTTTCGGACATTGTCGCTTTCACCGATGTAGAGTTGAAGGGTATCCGGGTCCTTAGGATCGCGACCAGTCAGGAAATAGATTCCGGTACGGTCAAGTTCCGAGCGTTTGAGGAAAGCAGGCAATCCATTCCGTGACCCGGATAGGACATGACCAGTCCAGTTCATTATCTCGGCCGTTGTCAGGCCGGACGCCGTGCCTTCGGCAAGAAACAATTTTACCGATCTCCCTAGTCGGGAACTCATGCTACAACCTCCATCGCCTTCTCACTCCCCCACGATACAAATTTCGCCCGACATCAGCATGAGTATTAGGAGGCTGTGGGTCGCCTCGAAACCGAGGTTCGGGCCGGATATGTACTGATTGTTCAACGAAGTTTATGCCATCTCATTTCTGACTTCCAATCATCTGCGAATTTGCGGGGGCGCAAGACGAAACCTGCAACCCGGCCTTTCTATCAACTATTTGCCAAAGTAAAGATAAGCGGTTTCGAAACAACCCGTAGGAAAGCAGTAACAGCCTTGGGCAGACGCAATGAGGATTCAGCGTTACCTAACTTGACAGACGCATTTTGCGCCATACTGGCAAACCATTATCCGAGCCGCCTTGGATATGCCCAAATTCTCATGTTAGCGTGCCGCCAAAGATACAGTGGGAGGATTCCCGCTTAAGAAAACAAAGATAAGAGCAGGCTGTATACTATGAGCGCAGATATTAAATCACTTAGTTCTTTCGTCTGGTCTATAGCTGAGCTGCTTCGTGGGGATTTTAAGCAATCTGAGTATGGCAAAGTAATATTGCCCTTTGTCGTGCTGCGACGCCTAGACTGCATTCTTGAAGAGAGCAAGCAGAGCGTCCTCGACATGGCCGCATCGCTGCCAGATGATATGGACGACGAGGCACGCGACACGCTGCTTTTTGGCTCTGTTGGTCAAAACATCCGCATTTACAACTTGTCCCACTTCACCTTTGCTTCGCTCAAGGGGCAGGATGCCAAAGACATCCATATGAACCTGCTCGACTACATCACCAAGTTCTCAGGCAACGTCCGCGACATCTTCCTCGACAAGTTCCTGTTCACTGATCAGCTAAAACGGCTGAACGATGCCGGGCTGCTCTATCAGGTGTTCGACCGCTTCACCCAGATTGACCTGCACCCCGACGCGATCTCTAACCTTGAAATGGGGTATCTGTTCGAAGACCTCATCCGCCGCTTCTCGGAGATTTCAAACGAGACAGCAGGGGAACACTATACCCCGCGCGAGGTCATCCGTCTCATCGTCTCGTTATTGCTCATCAACGACAAGGACGCGCTGACCGGCTCTGGCGTCATCCGGCAGGTCTATGACCCGGCAGCGGGCACAGGCGGGATGCTGTCAATTGCTGAGATGGAGATGAAGGCGCTCAACGACCGCATCCGCGTCGAACTCTTCGGGCAGGAACTGAACCCCGAGTCCTTCGCGATCTGCAAATCCGACATGCTGGTGACCGGGCACAACCCCGAGAACATCGCCTTCGGCAACACGCTGACCCAAGACGCCCACGCTAACAAACGCTTCCATTACATGTTATCAAATCCGCCCTATGGCGTGGACTGGAAGAAATACGCTGACCCCATCAAGGACGAGGCTGCAGAACTAGGCATGGGCGGGCGCTTTGGTGCAGGCCTGCCGCGGATCTCGGACGGACAGCTGCTCTTCCTACAGCACATGATCTCGAAGATGCGGAACGATGAGCAAGGCTCGCGTGTTGGTATTGTCATGAATGGCTCACCGCTTTTCACGGGCGGGGCCGGATCCGGCGAGAGTGAGATACGTCGCTGGATGCTTGAAAACGACTGGGTGGAGGCTATCATCGCGCTGCCCACCGACCTATTCTACAACACCGGCATCCAGACATATGTTTGGCTGCTCACGAACCGCAAGGACACAGCCCGGCGCGGCAAGGTGCAGCTGATTGACGCCAGTGGTGAGCGTTTCTGGAAGTCCATGCGCAAGTCCCTCGGGTCCAAGCGTCGCGAAATTCCGATTGAAGCCTGCGATGAGATCGCCCGCATCTACGCTGAGATGTTGAACGGCGACGGTGACTGGGGCGAAGTTTCAAAAATCTTTAAGACGACCGACTTTGGCTATCGTGAAATTCGGGTGGATCGACCGTTGAAACTCGCCTTTGCGGTGACCCCCGAGGGACTTGAGACGGTGCGCGAGGCCAAGCCATTTCAAAAACTTGAAGAAAGTGAGCAGAGCCGCGTTCTGGCGGCGTTGGAGGCCCTTCCTACCGATGAACGTTGGATCAACCGCGACGACTTCGACAAGGCACTCACAGCGGCGTTTAAAGAGTCTGGCCTCAAGGTTGGAGCGCCGGTTAGAAAGGCGATCCTTTCGGCCTTGTCGGAGCGTGATGAAGACGCCGAGGCTTGCGCTGACAGCAAGGGCAACACTGAACCGGACACCAATCTGCGCGATCACGAATTGGTGCCGCTGAATGAGGACTGGCGCGATTATGTGAGACGTGAGGTCCTGCCCTTTGTCCCGGATGCCTGGGTGGATGAAACTCACACCGATGGGCAGGACGGCCACGTTGGGCGTGTCGGGTATGAGATCAACTTCAATCGCTATTTCTACAAATACGTTCCACCCCGTCCGCTCGACGAGATCGATGCCGAGTTAAAGGAGCTGGAGGCAGAGATTGCAGATCTGCTTCGGGAGGTGGTTGAGTGAGTTTCGCGGTTCATGAAGACTGGAAAATGGCGTTCGGAGAATTTTCTAGTTGGTATCGCGTTCGTGATCATTTTGACCTGATAAACGGCTAGGTATCGTTGTTGGGATTCGATGGATGCAAAGCCACGATGATATAGTTGAGTCGTTCAGCCTTAAAACGCAAAGCTTTGAAGAGCTAAGCGACGCAGTCGTCAACTGGGATCAGGAGTATGACCAGTTGTCGGGCGGTCAATTCGAGGGTGGCCTCAAGCTGGCGCAGGTTAATGAGTCCCAGATCCTCAGAATTCGATGGGGACAAAAAATTCGCTACCGTGGAACAGCCCCAGCTGGGGCTTTTGCCTTTGCTTTGCCGTTCGATCAGCAAGGAGATGCAAACTGGATCGGCCAGAAAGCGGGCGTGGACACAGTTCTCATGCAAGCACCAAACAAGGCCGGCGATCTGATTTCCTCCAATTTCTACGACGCGCTGGTGCTCGGAGTTCCTGAAAACGACGTGTTCCGGATTTCATCGGCGCTATCTGGGAAAGGCGAAATCAGTGGCAACTTGCATGGGGCCTCAACCCTTTCGACGGCAGGTGCAGCTTCTTTACGCCATCAGGGACAATCGCTCATTGACCGGGCTATCTCAGATTTTTCCGACGACAGAGCCGCTCTTAAGCGTCTCTCCGATCAGTTTATCAAGTTGTTCCTTTGGGAGCTGGTGAAGTCAAATGGCGGCGGCCTAAAGGAACACCGGGTTTCCAGACCGGCCAGACTGGTGGGGGACGCAACAGATCTGGTTCTATCCGACGTGACCGGAAACATAGGATTGACCACTCTTTGCGCTCATTATGGTGTCAGCCTTAGGACACTTCACTATGCATTCAAAGATGTCACGGGCCTTTCAGCTGCGACCTGGCTGCGACGCATGAGGCTCAATAGAGTGCATCGCGAACTGCAAGGCGCGATCTCGAATGGGGCTACAATAGGCAGCGTGGCCGCGACTTACGGCTTTCACCATCAAGGGCATTTCACGAACCAATACAAGCGGCTGTTCGGCTGCCTGCCATCGGAAACACTGCATCGCAATTAGACGGAAGTTTAGTCTCAAAAACCCAGTCTCAAGAGATGTTTGCAGATTTTGGATAAGAATGATGCGTGATTTTGACAGCCAAAGAGGCCACCATTGTCGAGTAGTCTGATGGTTGCGCAGCGGCGCCTTCAGCCACAAGAATTCCGATCAAATTTTTTAGGAGAGATACATGAAACTTCTTACCAATCATTTATCGGCGGCAATTGCCCTCAGCCTCATTGCGGCGGGCGCCAGCGCCTCCAAGGCCCATGCAAATGAGGACACTGTCTCAACGGAGCTTCCGCCATTGATGCAGCAAATCAACAATGGCAACTGGCTTGAGGAGTCTGAGGCGCAGAAATTGGTAGACGAACTCTACTATCATAGAGCGATTCAGGCCTACTACGACATGTTACCGGCAATGAACACCATTGGCCTGCGCGATGGGTCTGAGGCAGTGTTTGGAGCGGGCTACAACGTCATTCCGATCTGGAAAGAAAGAATGGACTCCCGCGCCTGGGTTCCGACACCTAACGCTGACGTTATTTATTCAATGGGTTACGCAGATCTCAAAGAAACCGGCCCATTGGTTGTTGCGGCTCCACCCAATACAGTGAGCATGCTCACAGATTTCTTCCAAGTAACGTTGACGGACGTAGGCGCCGCTGGTCCAGATGGCGGAAAAGGCGGACTGTATCTCCTTCTTCCACCCAACTACGATGGCCCGGTTCCGAATGGCGGGTATTACACGTTCGAGTCTCCGACATACAACGTGTTTATCTTCTTTCGCACAATCATGAAGCAGGGTGATGGTGGTCCAGATCCCTCCGAGGCGGTCGCGACGGCGGAACAAATTCGTATTTACCCACTTTGGGAAGTGGAGAAGGATATTCCGGCAATGGAGTTCCCGAACGCCTCGGGCAAGCGCCTCAACATGATGTATGAAACCGATTTCGACTTTTGGACGAAAATGAAAGAGTTCGTGGACCATGAGCCTTACTCGGCCATTCCGCCGGCTACTCGCGGTGTTTTGGCTTCCCTCGGCATCAAGAAGGGTGAGCCATTTAATCCAACTGCCAAGCAAATGGAATCCTTGAACAAGGCGATGGAAGTTGCACCAAAGATGATCTTTGCCTCCAGGCAGGTCGGTCGACCGGATGGCCGTAACTTCTATTACTATGACAGACAGTATGAACGCGTTTGGTCTGGAGCTACCGCCGAGTTTATGCAGGACGGCTACCTCGACATCGACCAAAGGGCTGCCTTTATGCAATTTGCATACAGCACGTCACCAGCAATGGTTAAACGCGTTATCAATGGTGGTGCAAAATATCCGGTTACTGCCAGAGACGCGGACGGCGAATTCTTGAATGGTAGCCACCACTACAAGCTACATCTGCCGGCGGGTATTCCGGCGAAGCTGTTCTGGGCAGTAACGCTCTACAACGTAACCGATGGGACGATGCCGGAAACTGACCAGTTCATGCCGTCTATCAATCAATTCAACGATTACGAGAAGAATGATGATGGTTCGGTTGATCTCTACTTCGGTCCGACGCTGCCAGACGGCGCTCCTGAGTCCAATTTCATCAAGACCGTTGAGGGAAGAAACTTCCTGACAGCTGTGCGACTGTTTGGAACGGGTATCGAGTTCTTCGACCAAACTTGGAAACCCGACGATGTTGCGAAAATTGACTAATTTTCAAATCGTTGGATAAAAAAGTTCTGAAAGCCCGCAGGGAACTGTGGGCTTCCTGGACAACTGTGATCGCAGCGCACCAAGGAATCTGACCTTTCACAATCGCGAAGTATCTATTGCTCTCGTGGCAACCGGCAGAAAAGCAATTCCTCGTCGAATCCACAACATTTTGTAGCTTTCTGAAGTTGACCACAAAATGACACCCCCAACGAGGCGTCGGGGGCACAACTTAAGTGAACGGCTGGCTGTCTACACCCGACGTAGGGGGCAGACTGCTCCAATAACGGGTGAAGAGTTTTCGCAACTTCTGAACTCTCGCGACGATAAGACCCGTAGCGAAATATTCTCATATCTCAGCCGGGGGCGCGACATTGGGTTCGATCAGGTGATTGTCGCGGATCCTAGGAGCGGCGCAGAAGATGATGGGCAAGAAATGACATTCTATCTGCCTGAGACTGCCGCAGCGGACATGAATGTTATCGACGAGGGAACGCTTGTTCAGGACGACGGCGCACCCGCGTACAAACTTGTGGGCAACGTCCAATTGGCTGCGCCCGCCGACAATGACCCCCGCAACCCAATGCGAACCAAAGACGCCGTCGACGTGATGCGTCCAACCATCGTAGGGGTGTTCGGCGATCAGTTCCCTTGGTCATACGCGCATCTGCGAAAAGCAGCAGAACACCTTGGGTTCTGGGACCAAGCGGTTGGCGACAAGACGAACACCGGAGTGGAGCCAATCACTGGAACGACGCTCTACTATGGAAGGGGGCGCGAGGCGGTGATGCAGTTCGCGAAACAGACCCCCGACGACTTTGTAGAAGTGGTTGGCTCGAAACAGACGCAAACAGTCTGGAAACAGCAGCACGATGTTGCGGCCTTAGAAGCCGAGCAAGAAGGTTGAAGCTGAACACACCATACGCCAACTTCAAAAGCTCTTTCCAACGGATAGTCCCGCAATGACCGAAGTACGAAAACGCAAGAAACGTGAGATTATGCCGCCGCAAAGGGAATGGCCGCCGATACCTTTAGAACCTACCGATACCGAAGACCAAGATAATACTATCGTTTCTCGTCTACCTGGCCGCAACGGGTTGGCAGGAGCCGACGATATTGTCCAATGGCTCGCGCAGTTAATGAACAAGAAAAGTGTTTCATACGATCAGCTTTCACACCTCTCAGGCGTTCCCTCCCGGACTATCAAGAAATGGTTCAGCAGCGACGAAAAATCTCGAACTATTCCCAAACTCAATACTATCCAAGCTTGCTTCGAAGCGTTGGGCCAATCGCTCATCGTCAGTCCGCCAAGTGTTCAGATTGGAAACGGCCAGAAGTTCTATCCAATTGACAACTTCCGTCGGCAACTCTTGGAAGATTGGCTAGACCAGTCGGCCAGATCGAGAGGTGTATCCGTTTCCGCCTTAATCGAAGACTTGGAAACCAATCATCGCAGGGCGATCGAGAACCAAACGAAGGGTTATCGGAGGCGAGAGTTGTAAAAGTGCCTTTTAGGGCACCAGAAAACACCGAAGAAATACTCCATGTTTTGCTCAGAACGCCCAAGAAGCTTTGTGAGGCCCGCATAGTGAGTAAGAAAACCCTGCCAAATACAGACATTCGCCCCCCTTATATCCGTGAGCGTCAGATCGTATCCCGCTTCGGAGTTTCACGAGGCACCCAGTATCGCTTGCGTCGGCGCGGCATCTTTCCGCGAGGGATACGGGTGAGTCCACGGACTGTAATATATTCTGAGCCGGAGATCATCGATGCGCTGGCCGCATTGGCTACGGATGCGAAGAGGTAAGTCAATGGCCACCGCCTCCCAAGTACGACACAGGGTCTTGCCGCCGCCTTGCGCAAGGCTGCTGTCACGTGGAGAGGCATCAGCATATGCCGGGGTTAGCCCGAATACTTTTGACCGCATGATGGGCGATGGCCTGATGCCCGGCCCCAAGCGTGTGTATAATCGCGTGCTTTGGGACGTGCGTGCGCTCGACAGTGCGATTGATGCCTTGCCGGGCGACCAAGACTCGTCAGATGCTGGCGGTTCCGACATCAATGAATGGGACTGACCAATGAAACAACTCCGAAGACCGCCCAAATACTGTCAGGGCTTTGAAGACAGACATGGCAAGATGCGCTGGTATTATCGCCGCACGGGCTATCCCCGTGCTGCATTGTCCGGTTTGCCATGGAGTCCCGAGTTCATGGCCGCTTATGAGCTGGCGGCCCAAGGCGAACGCATGGACGTGGGCAGGACCAAGAGCAAGCCGGGGACCATCACCGCACTGGTGGCTAGTTACTACCGCACGTCCGACTTCACCAACCTGTCCGATGTAACAAAACGCACGTATCGCAACATCTTAGAACGGTTTCGAAAGGAGCACGCAGACAAGAGGGTGGCCTTGCTTCAGCGCCGGCACATTCAAAGATTGGTGAACGAAAGGGCAGGAACACCATCCGCTGCGAACCGCCTCTTGCGAATGATCCGCATCCTTATGCGTCACGCAGTTGAAATGGGCTGGCGTCGCGATGATCCGACCATAGGCGTGCGCAAGCTGAAAGAAAATACAGGGGGCTTCACTACTTGGGAGGATGAACACATTGAACGTTTTTTGGCGCATCATAAGCCCGGGTCTCGGGCGCATTTGGCGTTGATGCTTTTGCTCTACACGGGGCAGCGCAGGGCCGATGTGGTGCGCATGGGGCGGCAACACGTCAGAAACAATGTGCTGACGATCACGCAGCAAAAGACGGGCCAGCAAGTTTCGATCCCGATACACTTTGAGCTGAAACGTACCCTCGATTCTTTGCCGAAAAACAATTTGACATTTTTGGTGTCCGACCGAGGCGGCCCGCTGAAGCCCGAGAGTTTCACCAATTGGTTCAAGCGCATGGTTCAAGACGCCGGACTTTCTGGCTTGTCAGCTCACGGTCTGCGCAAGGCAACTTGTCGAATGTTGGCAGAAGGCGGATGCACACCGCATCAAATCATGGCTATCAGCGGTCACAAAACCCTGTCCGAAGTCACCCGTTACACTGTGGCCGCAAGCCGCGCGCAACTGTCTGAGGACGCTATGGCATCAATGGGTAAGGTCAAAGAAAGAACGTAAACTGTCAAACCTCATACAAAAGTTTGACAATTCGCTCTGTAAGTATCTGACTATTTTAAGTGAAATTTGGAAATGGTGGGCGACCCTGGAATCGAACCAGGCGTGCGTCTCCGCGAGGGAGTTACAGTCCCCTGCCACACCTTGCGGCCTGTCGCCCACTGTCAGGCGTTGCACCTGACGTGGAGGCGTGATTACTAGCGCCTTAAACGAGCGTCAACAGGAAAATACTGCTTTGGCGCAGGAAACCGAATTCCCGGCCAGGAGGCCCAAGAAATGAAGAAACCCAAGTGGGTCGTTGAAAAGGAACAGGCGCGCAAGGCGGCCGCTTCTGAAACTGTATGGCTGTTCGGCTTGCACGCTGTGCGCGATGCCCTGATGAACCCCAAACGGCAGAAATTGCGCCTAATCGTGACCCGGAATGCCCGCGACAAGCTGAACGAAGCCATTGAATTTGCAGGGATCGAGGCTGAAATGGTTGATCCGCGCAAGTTTACTGCTCCGATTGACCCCGGCTCGGTGCATCAGGGGGCCGCGCTTGAGGTAAAGCCGTTGGATTGGGGCGGGCTGGCCGAAAACTGTATCGGGCGTGAACATCCGCGTGTCATTCTGCTGGACCGTGTGACCGACCCGCATAACGTCGGGGCAATTCTCCGCTCGGCCGAGGTTCTGGGGGCCAGTGCGGTTATCGGCACCCGTCACCACTCGGCGCCGGAAACCGGTGCCTTGGCCAAAACGGCCAGTGGAGCGCTAGAGCGGCAACCTTACCTGCGCATGCGCAACTTGGCCGATACAATCGTTGAGCTGCAGAATATGGGTTTTCTGGTCCTGGGTCTGGACGGTGAGGCCGAGCAGACGATTGAGGCGACGCTGGATAGTAAGTTCGACCAACCGGTCGCCTTGGTGCTTGGGGCCGAGGGGCCGGGGTTGAGGCAGAAAACCAAGGAAACCGTTGACCACTTGGTGAAAATTGACGCGGCAGGCGGCTTTGGATCGCTGAATGTCTCAAATGCGGCCGCAATTGCCCTATATGCTTCAAGGCATAGATAGACAGGAGAGCGCCATTTCCACCCCTTCGAAAATTGTCACCTGCTGCTATTGCGGCACCCGAGCTGCGCTGGTCCTGAAAGGTAAGCAACGCCACGAGCTAAGCTGTTCAAGCTGCGGCGCACCGTTGCACGACCTCAAAATGGTGCCGAAGCGCAAGCTGTCCGACGTAAAGCCGGACCGCCGAATCGAAAAACAGCGAAAGACCAAAAAGAAGAAGAAAAAGAGCGTCTTTTCACGCGTGTTCGACGAAGCATGGGATGTGATCGAGGATATTTTCGACTAGGGCGTTTATTCACCCACGCGCGATCACATCCGCGTTAATTGGGGTTTCAGCGGCGTTAATCAATTGCATCTTGATACCCTGACTTCCTAATGAAGACCTTATGAAGATGTACCGACGTTTCCTATTGGGCGCGATAACCGCCTCTATGCTTGCTCCTGCTGCGTTCGCGCAGCATTTACCCGTGTTTTACAAGACGGATGGCGCAGCCATGGCTGGGTATGATGCGGTGTCGTATTTCAACGGCGATGCCCCTGTTCGCGGCCGCCCAGAGTATTCTGTGGTGTGGAAAGGGGCCGAGTGGCACTTTGCGACACCTGAAAACCGTGATGCGTTCGAAATGAACCCGCGTGCTTACGCGCCTCAGTTCGGAGGATACTGCGCTTATGCAATGGCTCAGGGGGAATTGGTCAGTACAGACCCGAACCTGTGGCAGGTGATCGATGGACGCCTTTACCTGACGCATTCGCCAGCGATCGAGCGTATGTGGGAACAGGATACAAGCGGTTTTATTCGAATGGCCGAGGCAAACTGGCCTGTTATCCTCTACGAGAACTAGGCGAATTTCCGCTTTTCGTGATCTGTCATCACAAAAATGCGCGCCCCCTCTTTTTTTTATCCGGGACATGCTTAAATGTCACAGTGACCGCGGAACGGAACTGCCGCGGGTCATTTCACTGTCCCTCGTTCCAACACCTTGCGCCCGGGTTATTACCTGGGCGCTTTTTTCTTTGATGGACTGCGCATAGGGTGGCGGCATGACTAAATACACAGACGCATTTCTGTCGAACATACTTAAGCGCACGAAAACTGTGGCCGTGCTTGGTGTTTCGATGAACCCGGTCCGGCCCAGCTATTATGTTGCGCGCTACTTATCGCTCAAGGGGTACACGGTTATCCCGGTCAATCCTGGGCATGCGGGAAAAGAGCTGTTTGGCACCAAGGTTCGGGCGTCTTTGTTAGATGTTCGGGAATCGGTCGATATGGTTGATATTTTTCGACGGTCCGAGGCTGTCCCTCCGATCGTTGATCAAGCACTGGATGCGTTTCCGGAATTGGGAACCATTTGGATGCAGATCGGTGTGGAACACGCCGACGCTGCAGCAAAGGCGCAGACGCGCGGTGTTGATGTGGTGATGAATCGCTGTCCCAAGATCGAATATCAGCGCCTTTTCGGCGAGCTGCGGATGGGTGGGTTCGCGACCGGGGTGATCTCGTCCAAGCTATAAGCTATTCGCCTGTATAGGCGAGGAGCTCGCCGTATTGTTCGATACGCCTTTGTGCCAACACAATCTCGCGCGGGACCCAGTCATATCGGGTGTCCTCTCTGAAGGGTGACCAAAAAAGAGTTCCGCCGTACCGCCAGGGGTCCAGAATGATTCCGTCCTGCATCTCATCCTCTGAGCGACTGATAATCGCGGTGCTGTGGTCAATTCGCAGCGGGTTATCCGCATTGGCGATGGCCCGGTGAATCTTCAGGGTTTTGAAACCTTCTTGGTTCAGACGCTGCTCGATATCCTCGGCCCAGTGCCAGCACAGTCCGCGCGGCTTTAGGCCCTTGTTGACCTTGGCATTGTGGATCAGCGGAGGATCGGTAATCTGGTATTCCTGCGCCAGCTGCGCGGTATAGGCATAGGTGATACGTGCAGCGCGGTCGGCCTCGGATGGATCAATGCCGGGGCCCAGATTTCGGATTTCGGTGGCCAGACGCTGCGCCTCGTCCCCGGTCTGGGACGGAGGGCTGGCACAAGCAGTCAGCGCCACAAGGGCCAATAGGGTGGCCAAGGTTTTGATCATCTGCGGGCCCTTTGATCCGTTCGGTGTTGAAACCCGATCATAAAGGCACGTCGGCGAAAGCCTAGTCCTTTGGCCTTGCAGCTTTTTCGGAGATGCCGCTGATACCTTGACGGCGGGCCAGTTCGGCCAACACGTCATCCAGCGCCACATCGCGCGCGGCCAACATGACCAGCAGGTGATACAGCACATCCGCTGCCTCGGCTGTCAGCCCGGCTTTGTCGTTCTTGACTGCTTCGATGATGGCTTCTACGGCCTCTTCGCCGAATTTCTCGGCGCATTTCTCAGGGCCTTTGGACAACAGCTTGGCCGTCCAACTGCTGTCTGGGTCCGTCCCCTTGCGCGAGTCGATCGTGGCGGCCAGATCGTGCAGGATACTCATGTCAGCCTCATGGGGATGCCGGCGGCGGCCATATGCTCTTTGGCCTCGCGGATAGTGTATTCGCCGAAATGGAAGATCGAGGCCGCAAGAACCGCACTGGCCCCACCTTCGGTGACGCCTTCGACCAGATGATCCAGATTGCCGACCCCGCCCGAGGCGATCACCGGCACGTCCACAGCATCAGAAATGGCGCGGGTCAGCGGCAGGTTGAACCCCGCCTTGGTGCCGTCGCGATCCATTGATGTCAGCAGGATTTCACCCGCACCCTTGGCAACGACGGTTTTGGCGAACTCGACCGCGTCGATACCGGTGGGCTTGCGGCCGCCATGGGTGAAAATCTCCCACTTGCCGGGGCTGACGGTTTTGGCGTCAATGGCGCACACGATGCACTGACTGCCGAACTGATCGGCGGATTCGGCGATCACATCGGGGTTGGCCACGGCGGCCGAGTTGAAGCTGACCTTATCCGCCCCGGCCAACAGCAGGGCACGAACATCGTCCTTGGTGCGTACGCCGCCGCCAACGGTCAGGGGGACAAAGCACTGCTCGGCCGTGCGCTGAACCACATCGAACATGGTGCCGCGGTTTTCATGGGTGGCGTGAATGTCCAGAAAACAGATCTCATCCGCGCCATCCTCATCATAGGCCTTGGCCGATTCCACCGGATCGCCCGCATCGCGCAGGCCAACAAAATTGACGCCCTTGACCACGCGGCCATCAGCGACGTCCAGGCAGGGAATGATGCGTGTTTTCAGCATGTCGAAGTCCTTTGTTGGCGCACCTCTAACGGCAAAGCCCCGCCGATGCCAGACTTGTGATTGTGATCTCCCGCGAAGCCGTGGAAATTAGGGATGAAATTTATGAAAAGGATTATCGAGATGCGACATCTTATTCTGGCTTCAATACTCACATTCGGAGGGGCACTGTCCGCCATGGCAGACGACATCATCAAAGTTGAGACAAATAAATCCGTGGCCGAGGCGCTGGACGCGCTTGAGGCTGCTGTCGGCAATGCAGGCGCAACCGTCTTTGCCCGTGTCGACCATGCCGCCGGCGCCGAGAAGGTGGGTACACCGATCCCGGCCAATCAGGTGCTGATCTTCGGCAACCCTGCACTTGGTACACCCGCCATGCAGATCGACCCGCGCGCCGGGCTGTTCCTGCCGCTGAAGGTTCAGGCTTATGAGGACGCCAACGGGCAGGTTTGGTTGGCCTATGAAGACCCGAAAGAGACCTTGGAGGATCTCAATGGTGTCTCTGACGCCCCAGTCATCGAAAAGATGCGCGGCGCACTGGCCAAACTGACTGCAGCGGCCGCGCAATAAGGTTCTGCCACGCCGGCGGGTGCGTGGCGATACCTCTCAAGTTTTGGGATGGCGGCGATTTGTGATAGAATTGCCGCATTTCAAAGTACATATTGGGAGGTTTTTTATGAAAATTGCCTTACAAACAATCAGCGCAGCAGTGATATGTGTCGGGGTGTTTACCACCGGAGCGATTGCGCAAGATTTCATGTCCAAGTCAGAACTTTTGGCAACCCTACCCGGGTCAACAGTCCGGTCTATTTCTAATCAGGATGACAAGACCCAGTGGGCACAGGCATACAGCACTGGTCGCAAAAAAGGTAAACTTGCCGGTAATTTCGGGGGAAACTCCTACGACGGCGAGTGGTATGTTGATGGCGATAAGTGGTGCGAAAAGACCGGAGACTGGTCGGGTTGTTTTCAATTCGTAAAAATCAGTGAAACGGAGCTGCAGCCATACAAAGATGGGCAGCCTCGGAAACACACATGGAAGCTGGAATAACCGCCGGTCGGCTTGATTACGCGCCGAGCGTGGCCAGCGCTTTTTTCAGATCAAGCGCCCCGTCGTACAGCGCACGGCCCGAAATCGCGCCATTCAATTCCACGCCACAATCGCGCAGGGCGATCAGATCATCTAGCGAGCTCACTCCGCCCGACGCGATCACCGGAATGGACACGGCGCGGGCGAGGGCGGCTGTGGCATCAATATTCGGGCCCTGCATCGCGCCGTCGCGGTTGATATCGGTGTAGATGATGGCCGCGACGCCCGCATCCTCGAAGCTGCGTGCTAGATCAGTGACTTCGACATCGGTTTCCTCGGCCCATCCTTTGGTGGCGACCATGCCGTTGCGGGCGTCGATGCCCACGGCGACCTTGCCGGGAAACTCACGCGCGGCTTCGCGGACCAGATCGGGGTTTTCGACCGCAACGGTACCAAGAATGACGCGGGCGAGCCCTTTGTCGATCCAAGTTTCGATTGTGGCCATATCGCGGATGCCTCCACCTAGCTGGGCGGGGACTTTGCATGCCGACAGGATCGCTTCGACCGGGGCGGCGTTGACCGGCTCGCCGGCGAAAGCACCGTTCAGGTCGACCAGATGCAGCCACTCGCACCCGGCTTCGACAAATGCTTTCGCCTGGGCGGCCGGGTCGTCATTGAACACAGTCGCCTTGTCCATTTCACCACGCAACAGGCGCACGGCCTGGCCGTCTTTGAGGTCGATGGCGGGGTAGAGGATCATGATCGGCGGCCCTATATCAGTGTTACACGCGGGGGATATCGCACAAGCGGGGCAGGGGATGCAACGCGACGCGGGGTCATTCTTGCCCGACGACATAAGGCGCGACAAAGTGGCCTCATAAAAGGGAGAAGATCATGAAATCTACATTCATTGCAGCAGCGGCCTTTTCTGTTCTTTCTACGGCAGCGCTGGCAGACCCGGTCGACGGTCTTTGGAAAACCGAGCCCGGAGATGAAGGCAACTATCTGCACGTTTCGATCCAGCCCTGCGGCAGTGCCATCTGTGGAACCATCGATAGCGCGTTTGACGCCTCGGGCAATCAATCGTTGAACTATGAGAATCTGGGTAAACAGATGATCTGGGATATGCAGGCGCAAGGGGATGGCGCTTATGGTGGTGGCAAAATCTGGGCCCCGGACCGCGATAAGACCTACAGTTCAAAGATGCAGCTGGACAGCCAGAACAAGCTGACCGTCAAAGGCTGTGCTGCGGGTGGTCTGATCTGCCGCGGCCAGACCTGGACCCGCGTTCAGTAAAGGATCAGGGCTTCCACGTCAGGAAGTTGCCGATCATGCGCAGCCCCACATCCTGGCTTTTCTCAGGGTGAAACTGCATTCCAACCATCGTGTCACGGCCAATCACGGCCGTGACGTCCTGCCCATAGTCCACATAGGCCAGACGCTGTGCTGGGTCCGCGACCCGGAAGTGGTAGGAGTGGACGAAATAGGTGTGATCGCCGGATTTTATCCCGTCAAACACTGGGTGATCGCTTTCCAGAACCAGATCGTTCCAGCCCATCTGCGGGACTTTCAGCGCGCTGTCTGACGGTTCAATCCGCACCACATCGCCCGCAACCCAGCCCAGACCATCAGTTTCGGTGTATTCATGGCCTGTAGAGGCCATCAGCTGCATCCCGACGCAGATGCCAAGAAACGGACGGCCTTTTTGCTCCACCGCCTCAATCATGGCGTCGTGGATGCCCTTATGGCCGCGCAGTTCGGCGGCGCAGGCCGGGAAAGCCCCGTCGCCAGGCAGAACCAGCCGGTCGGCGCGCGCGACAACATCCGCGTCCGAGGTCACGACGACCTCGCCCGCATCCAATTCCCGCGCCATCCGCTGAAACGCCTTTTCCGCCGAGTGCAGGTTGCCGCTTTCGTAGTCAATGATCGCTGTCAGCATCTACAGCGCGCCTTTCGTGGATGGAATCGCATCCGCCTTGCGCGGGTCGGTTTCGACCGCCAGGCGCAGGGCGCGGGCGACGGCCTTAAAGGCAGCTTCGGCAATGTGGTGGCTGTTGAAGCCGTGCAACTGGTCGATATGCAGGGTGATGCCGCCATGGGTGGACAGTGCCTGAAAGAACTCACGTACCAGCTCGGTGTCGAACGTGCCGATCTTGTGCGTCGGCAGGTCCACGTTCCAGATCAGGAACGGACGGCCCGACAGGTCCAGCGCACAGCGCACCTGCGCGTCATCCATCGGCAAGTGGCATTCGCCATAGCGCCGGATGCCCTTCTTGTCGCCCAATGCCTGCGTCAGCGCCTGACCCAGCGCGATGCCGGTGTCTTCGACCGTGTGGTGGTCGTCGATGTGGTAATCGCCCTTGGCGCGGATCGTCATGTCGATCAGCGAATGACGCGCCAGCTGATCCAGCATATGATCGAAGAACCCGACGCCGGTCTGGTTGTCGTAGGTGCCGGTGCCGTCCAGATTGACTTCGACCGAGATCTCGGTCTCGGCGGTCTGTCGGCTGATCTTTGCGCTGCGCATGGGCGAATTCCTTTTGCTACAGGCGCGCTTATAGACGGGGAAGGGCGCGCATATCCAGACCGCAAAGGCGCATTCGCCGTAAACTGTTGCAGGGGATTGCACCCCGGCGCGCCTCGTGCCAGCTTGCGACCAACACGAACCAATAAGGCCCGGCCCATGTCCACCTGCGTTTTCATCCAGATCCGCTGCAAACCCGGCACCACCTATAAGGTGGCCGAAGACATCGCCCTGCGCGAAATTCATTCCGAGCTTTATTCGACCAGTGGTGAATACGACCTGCTGCTAAAGCTCTATATTCCGGAAACTGAAGATGTGGGTCATTTCATCAACGAAAACTTGCTGGTGATTCCTGATATCGAAAGATCGCTGACCACGATGACGTTCAAGGCGTTCTAACCCAACTCAAACGTAGTTACCCCGAAAACCCGACTCAGGTCGATGTCCGGTTCATGATCGGAATACATGCGCGCTGTTTCGAACACTTTCTTTAACTCCAACTGCTGCGCCATCGCGATAGCAGCATCGTTGGGCTGGGGCATGTCGACAAAGACATCGTGATCGCGATGATCTACGGGAATAGCGGCGAGCAAACTGGCCAAAAGCGCCTGAGCAATTGCGGCGTCATCGGCAAAAAGCGGGCCGACTTTGTACCCCGTTTTGCAGGGGCGAAGGGTGGCATATCCTCTGATCTGACCATTTTCGGTGTAGACGCGTGAGATGTGGGAGTACGCGCTTAGCCAGCTTTGCAAAAATGCGTCCCGCGCTGCCGGGAATAGCTGTCGGTCGTAGGCTTTAAGGGCGTCGGTGGCTGTCTTTATGGGCGCAACCCCATTGCCCAGAACTTGACCCAGTTTGGGCAAGACCTGTCGAACGGGGGCGCCGAAGCGGAAATTGTTGTAGGCAAAGGTGAACCCTGATTTCCGGTAATTATCCTGTTGCTCGACCACGCCATCCAGCCCCATGTTGCGGCCTTCACAATGGGCAAGTGCGTGTCTGGCTATCTCGAGACCGTGGCCGTGATGTCGAAATTCGGGCCGAACAATGTAAAAGCCAAGGAACGAAAAAGCGTCGTCATAGTTCACGGCCGAGACCGACGCGATCATCTCACCATCCAGAAAGCCGCCCAGAAATCCACTTGGGTCTGTTGGGCGAAAACACTGAGCGTCGTGCACGCCGGGGTTCCACCCTTCGCGGCCGGCCCAGTCAACGGCGTGTTGCAATTCATCGGCGGTCAGTGACCTGATACTATATCCTGACATGTTAAAATCCTGAAACTTGTAACGATAACACCTACAACGCCAACAGAATGGCGTAACAATCGGCAGGTGGCCAGAAAAGTTTCAAGAATTTGGTATCTGGAGCGGGCGAGGCGATTCGAACGCCCGACCCTAACCTTGGCAAGGTTATGCTCTACCCCTGAGCTACGCCCGCATCAGATACTATGTTGGTCCGAAGACCTCTCAATGGAGCGGGCGAGGCGATTCGAACGCCCGACCCTAACCTTGGCAAGGTTATGCTCTACCCCTGAGCTACGCCCGCGCCGTTGAGTGAGGAGGGATGTATAAATTCCCGCGCAGGGCTGCAAGCAGAAAAGCACAAAAAGGTGCAAAAATATTTCGACGGAAATGCGCTGCTGAAGTGTTCAAGACATAGAGCAACGTAAAACAACAAGGATGGAAACGAGGAAATGAAGCGGGTGGCAGACATTAAGACGGCTCTATTAGCCGGTTTGATCGTTTTAAGCTGTGCACTGAGCGTGCGGGACGAGGACAGGCTTGGAAAGGCCGAGCCTGACCTCGGGCAATTGCCTAGGGTTGAAACACGTGTTTTGACCGGCTGACCCGCGTTGCGGTGATCAAAAGGCTAATATCAGATTCGAGATAGCCGCCACCAGAAGGGCTGTGAACGTCAAAACCATACCGAGTTGGCGCAGGATAACGATCTGAGGCGTTTTACCGAAACCATAGGCATGCAGCATGCGCCCGGCCAGCAAACACAGCCCCAACAGATTGACCAACAGGCCGCTCGCCCCCTGAAGCTCGACCATGGCGATCAGCAGCAACCCAAACGGAGCATATTCTGCAAAGTTGGAATGGGTGCGTACCGCTTTAAGCATCTCGCTGTTGCCCGAGTCGCCATACGAGATCTTTTGGCTCCGGCGGGTACTAATGACCCAGCCGCTGAGAGCGACGTAGATGATCGCCAGCAGCGCAGCGTAGATAGGTGTGATAGACAGCATGTTTTCCCTCCCGTTTGCAAAGCGACGGGCCGCCCGGATGTCCGAGCGGCCCGAAGGTTGGGAATTAAACTAGATCGTTCACTCAAGTTCGACCAGTAGGTCCTTAGCGTCAATCTGGCCGCCGGGCTGCACGTGGATCGCCTTAACGGTCGCGTCACGCTCTGCGTGGATGCCAGTTTCCATCTTCATGGCTTCGATGGTCAGCAACAGGTCGCCTTCCTTCACCTCTTGTCCGGCAGTAACGGAAACGGTTGCGACGACGCCGGGCATTGGTGCGCCGATGTGGCCGGGGTTGCCGGTTTCAGCCTTGGGGCGCGTCTGTGTCGACGACGTGACAAGACGGTTCGGTACTCGAATTACGCGCGGTTGGCCGTTGAGTTCAAAAAAGACCTTCACTTCACCTTTTTCGTCGGTCTCACCAATGGCCTGACACCGAATTTCCAACGTCTTGCCGGGGTCGATCTCGGCCGTGATTTCTTCGCCCGGTTCCATTCCGTAGAAAAAGGTGCGTGTGGGCAGGGTGCGAACCGGGCCATAGGTACGGTGGCGGCCCATATAGTCCAGGAAGACCTTGGGATACATCAGATACCCGTTCAGATCCTCGTCATCGACCTCTTTGCCTTCCAGTTGCTTCGACAGCTCGGCGCGGGTGGCTTCAAGATCGACGGCAGGTACATCCTTGCCGGGGCGATCCGTGTTGGGGGCCTCGTCCTTGAGGACCTTGTGGATGATGGTGTCGGGGAAACCGCCCGGAGGTTGGCCCAGGTTGCCGCGCATCATATCCACGACTGAATCAGGGAAGGCCACATCCGTATCCGGGCTTTCCACGTCAGCACGGGTCAGGCCCTGGCTGACCATCATCAGCGCCATGTCGCCAACCACCTTGGACGATGGTGTCACCTTGACGATATCGCCGAACATCTGGTTCACGTCGGCATACATCTGAGCGACCTCATGCCAGCGTTCCTCCAGCCCCAAGCTGCGCGCCTGCGCCTTGAGGTTGGTGAACTGACCGCCGGGCATTTCGTGCAGATAAACCTCGGAGGCCGGAGCCTGCAGGCTGGACTCAAACGCCGCGTACTGGCCACGAACTGCTTCGAAGTAGTCACTGATCTCGCGGATGGCCTTGATGTCCAACCCGGTGTCACGATCCGTGTGTCGCAGCGCCTCGACCACGGTGCCCAGCGTCGCCTGAGAAGTGTTGCCCGAGAAGCTGTCCATCGCGCAATCCACCGCGTCCACGCCCGCCTCGGACGCGGCCAGAATGGTGGCGCTGGCGATGCCCGCGGTGTCGTGCGTGTGGAAGTGGATCGGCAGTCCGACCTCTTCCCTCAACGCGCGGATCAAGATCTTGGCCGAGGCCGGCTTCAACAAACCAGCCATATCTTTCAGGCCCAGAACATGCGCCCCCGCGTCGCGCAGCTCTTTCGCCATGCCGACATAGTATTTCAGGTCATATTTGGCGCGATCCGGGTCCAGAATATCACCGGTATAACAAACGGTGCCCTCACAGATTTTGCCGTTTTCAACGACAGCATCCATGGCCACGCGCATGTTCTCGACCCAGTTCAGCGAGTCAAATACCCGGAACACATCGATATTCTGCGAAGCCTGACGGACGAATTCCTGCACCACGTTGTCGGGGTAATTGGTATAGCCAACCCCGTTCGCACCGCGCAGCAACATTTGAGTCATCAGGTTCGGCATCGCTTCGCGCAGGTCACGCAGACGCTGCCAAGGGCATTCCTGCAGGAACCGATAGGCCACATCAAAGGTCGCACCGCCCCAGCATTCGACGCTGAACAGCTGCGGCAGATTGGCCGCATAGGTCGGTGCCACCTTGATCATGTCGATTGAGCGCATCCGCGTGGCCAACAGCGACTGGTGCCCGTCGCGCATGGTGGTGTCGGTAATCAGCAACTGGCGCTGCGCCTTCATCCAGTCTGCGACCGCCTGCGGGCCTTTCTGCTCCAGCAGGTTGCGGGTGCCCATCTGGGGTTCCCCCTTCAACGCGGGGGGCTTGGCCTCTTTCAGGTCGGCGCGGGGTTCGGGACGGTCCTTGGTCTCGGGGTGCCCGTTCACGGTAATATCCGCGATATAGGTCAGAACCTTGGTGCCCCTGTCGCGGCGCCGCTTGAAGGCAAACAGATCCGGCGTCGTGTCGATGAACTTGGTGGTATATTCGTTCGACAGGAAGGTCGGGTGTTTCAGCAGGTTGATGACAAAGTCGATATTGGTGCTGACACCGCGAATACGGAACTCGCGCAGCGCCCGGTCCATCCGCGCAATCGCAGCCTCAGGCGTGGGCGCCTTGGCCGTGACCTTGGTCAGCAACGAGTCGTAATAACGCGTGATCACCCCGCCCGCATAGGCCGTGCCGCCATCCAGACGAATGCCCATTCCGGTGGCCGAGCGATAGGCGGTGATGCGGCCATAATCGGGGATAAAATTGTTCTGCGGATCTTCGGTCGTGATCCGCGTCTGCAGCGCGTGACCGTTCAGACGCACGTCGGACTGGCTGGCAGCACCAGTTGCTTCGGCCAGGGTTTTGCCCTCGGCGATCAGGATTTGCGCCTGCACGATGTCGATGCCCGTGACCTCTTCGGTGACGGTATGTTCGACCTGTACGCGGGGGTTCACTTCGATGAAGTAGAACTTGCCGGTTTCCATATCCATCAGGAATTCGACCGTGCCTGCGCATTCATAATTCACATGGGCGCAGATTTTGCGGCCGAGTTCACAGATTTCCGCGCGCTGTTCGTCAGACAGATACGGGGCAGGGGCGCGTTCCACGACCTTCTGGTTCCGGCGCTGAACCGAGCAGTCGCGTTCGTACAGGTGGTAAATCTCACCGTGCTTGTCGCCCAGAATCTGCACCTCGACATGGCGGGCACGGGTGATCATCTTTTCCAGATAGCCTTCTCCATTGCCAAAAGCGGCCTCGGCCTCGCGGCGGCCTTCCAGTACCTTTTCTTCCAGCTCTGCCTCGGATTCGATCGGGCGCATCCCGCGTCCGCCTCCGCCCCAGCTGGCCTTTAGCATCAGCGGGTAACCGATCTCGGCGGCCTCTGCGCGGATCGCGTCCATGTCATCGCCCAGAACCTCAGTTGCAGGAATGACCGGAACGCCAGCTGCAATCGCAACGCGGCGGGCGCTGGCCTTGTCGCCAAGGGCGCGCATGGTTTCAGCTTTCGGTCCGATAAAGGTTATGCCGTTCTGCACACAGGCATCCACGAAATCGGGGTTTTCCGACAGCAGGCCGTAACCCGGGTGGATCGCGTCTGCGCCGCATTCCTTGGCGACGCGGATGATTTCATCAATCGAAAGATATGCAGCCACCGGGCCCATGCCTTCGCCAATGCGATACGCCTCATCCGCCTTAAAACGGTGCAGGCCCAGCTTGTCCTCTTCGGCGAAGACAGCGACGGTGCGTTTGCCCATCTCATTGGCTGCGCGCATCACGCGAATGGCAATCTCGCCGCGGTTGGCGATCAGGATCTTGTTGAAGTCGGTCATTTGCGGTCCCGGTCTTTATGGTTTGGCCGTGTTCATAAGCGGACAATACGCGCACGTATATCAGTCGTTCTGGGTAGAACCGGCATGTTAACGCTCGCAAACGCCCTATGTTGGCGCTAACGTATTACACGTGCCGCGCCGCAGCATCAATCTGAGATATTGCAGGTGGCAAGTGATCTACAGATTCTGCCCCCAGCTGACCCATATTCGCCAGCAGATCTTGCCGCAGAATGTCTATCGCATGGTCAGGGCCATCGACGCCTAGGGCTGCGAGAGCATACATGAAACCACGCCCAAGCATGACCAAATCTGCGCCCAGTGCTTTCGCGCGCAGAATATCCAGCCCCCCTTCGATGCCGCTATCGAGTATCAGTGGCAGATCTGTCGCGGCACGAATGGCTGGTAGCGCCTCGATACTTGCGGGGGCGGCGTCGAACTGTCGACCACCGTGATTGGATATCCACAAGGCGTCGACACCCGCCTGTTTCAGCGGTTCAGCATCCTCGGCACGCATAACCCCTTTAACTATGAAAGGACCATCCCACGCATCGCGCAGCCATCTGACATAGTCCATGTCCGGCGACGTGCGCAGTAGATACCCAACATGCGCTGTCGGAGGGAGATTGCTTGAATCGTCGGTGTACTTGTCCAATGTGCGCATCCGCGGTGGCCCGCTACGCGCCATGGCAAGGGCCCATGCAGGCCGTTGAATGATTTGTGCCAGCAAGCGGGGGGTCAGCCTGGGCGGGTTCGTAAGCCCCGAACGGATTTGTCTTTCCCGTCGAGACGCCACCGGCACGTCCGCAGTCATTACCAGCGTTGAGAATCCGGCAGCTTTGACCCGGTTGAGCAAATCCATGCGGATGTCTGGGTCCTTTGGGGGGTAGAGTTGAAACCACGCGTCATCCCCGATGTGGCCGTCCAGGTCTTCGGGGCTTTGGGTCGCAACGTTTGAGAGGGTAAAAGGCAGGCTTGCCGCCGCGCAGGCCCGCGCCAAAACTCCCTCGGCGTCGGGCCAGATCAAGCCCGCCATTCCGATCGGAGCTACACCAAACGGGAGCGGGTAACGTTTCCCCAAAAAATCGGTGCCGGTGTCACAAGATATCGTTCCGTGCAGGATTGAGGGCAAAAAGCCAATACGATCCAGGGCGGCGCGGTTTCGGTTCAGTGTTGCTTCGACTCCGGTACCGCTGTCCAGGTATTCCCACACGAAATGGGGGATTCTGGTTTTGGCCCGACGCTTCAGATCTTCGATGCTGGGGTATCTGCTGTGCAAATCCATACGGATTGATCGTGGTTGGCGTCTGATTCGGCAAGAAATTTAGGACTTTGCGCTAATTTTGGCGATGGAAGGTGTTGTAACGCCAGTCTGATCCCCGCGCCCAGAGCTCGGATCAATCTTTCCGGCAACCTGAACCTGATTGCGGCCTTTGTCCTTGGCCTCATACAGCGCATCATCCGCCGAGCGCATAAGATCCTGCGGCATGGTTCCATGCGCCGGGTAATTGGCGACACCCACAGAAATCGTTATGCGGGGTAGCGATTTTTCACCGTACCGCACGGTAATACCTTCAACCGCCTGGCGCAGCTGTTCAGCGCGGGTCATGGCATCTTCCTGAGTATTGTCGGGCAGGATCAGCATGAACTCTTCCCCACCGATCCTGCAGGCGATCTCATCCCGGTCACACTCTTGTTCCATTGCTGATCCAACAGCGCGCAAAACCATATCTCCGGCGTCGTGCCCATGAGTGTCGTTGAACTTTTTGAAGTGATCCACGTCCACAGCAATCAGGCTGAGCGGAGCGCCTGTTTGCTGGCTGCGGCTAATGGACTTGCGCAACGTCTCGGTCATGTGCCGCCGGTTGAACAAGCCGGTCAGCGGGTCCCGCACTGACTGGTCATGCAACTGGTCGCGCATCCGAACGTTGGCGATTGCCATGCTGATTTGCTCTGCACATAGCTGCGCCAGTTTGCGGCTTTTGTGAAAGCACTTGTCGCGACCTTCCAGCGCCCGCAGATGCAGCAGACCAACCGTTTCGCCGTGGGCCAGAATCGGGAAGCAGAAGTAAGGACGGCCATCATGGGGCTCGGCATGTTCACATACAAAGTCAATCTCGGACGCACCGAATTCATAGGTTCGCCCCCGACGCAGGCCCCAGCATCCTTCGGGGTGGATGTGAGACTTATGCGTGCCACCATTCCAACTGGCACACCCATCCAGCACATCGCGTGAGTTCGAGTATACATACACACTGCCCTCTGACTCGGGCAGGATGTGGGTCATAAAACGCGAGACCATGTCGAACAGCTCGTCCAGAGACCGGCTGGATTGCAGCCATTCATTCAACTCGCCCAGCAAACGGACTTCTCGGGCCAAACGCAGTTGTTCGTCCATAAGCTCACGTTCCTTGGCTGCGCGCCCGCGAAGGCTTTGAACCTGACGGCGGTTAGAGCGGAACACGACCAATGTCACGACACTGAACGCAAGAAGGGCAACAGTGCTAAGAATAAACAGAGACAGTCGCACGCGATCTATGAACAGGTTCCTGACATCTGTAATGTCCGAATAGAACTCAATCGCGCCCAGAAAACGACCGTCTCGAATGATCGGAGTGTAGATTTCGGCAACGTGGCGTGTTTGCGGGCCCGAGGCGTGAATAGCGTCGCCATCGAAATCCTCGACCTCGGACAAAGGTTTTTCTTCGTGTTTATAGTAGATATTGCCCTGTTTGATTACGGTGTCAAAGTACGGTTTGGAGTTCACCGACCCTAGGTCGGAGGACCGTGAAGACCAGAAGACGCGACCATCTGCGTTGAACAGTTTGAAACGATAGATGTCGGATGTTGCAGGCAAAAGCTCAAGAAACTCCTGATCATGGCCGCCGACGAATCCTGTTTGGAACGTGGCTTGAACATCCTTCAGGTGCGATGTCACTTGTTTGCCGAGCTGCGTGGCTTCTTTTCTCAGGTCCGCTTCAAGCATACGGTCCACGACCGGAGCAGGCACTGCGTATATTCCCCAGCCAGAAAACGCGGTCAGGGACAAAAGCGTCAGCACAATGGCCGCCAATTTCAGCCGATATGACCAGCCTGGTTTAAGTTTTTGTTCCATGATCGCGCTCCCACAGCTTTGAATTCACTATCGGGTGCGCTTTTTTGAGCAAAGGTTAACGCGGGCCGGCAAACTGCAGAGCTGTTGAATAGAATTGCTTATAGTTCAAACGGTAATTCTTGGCGAACAAGGGGTGAACAAACTCTTTCCCTCGGGCCTTATTCGGCGTAGTTTGGCACGATGAGCAGTTTCGATGAAATGGACGCCTTTGAAGGCGCATCCCTGTCCCAGCGCGCCATGGTTGCGCGCCCCGCACCCTATCTTGATGATCTGAACCCGGCGCAGCGCGAAGCGGTTGAGCGTCTGGATGGGCCGGTTCTGATGTTGGCCGGGGCAGGGACCGGCAAAACCAAGGCGCTGACGGCACGGATTGCGCATCTTCTGACCAAGGGGCAGGCGCGGCCGAATGAGATTCTGGCCGTGACATTCACCAACAAAGCCGCGCGCGAGATGCGTGATCGCGTGGGTCGCTTGTTGGGCCAACCGGCCGAGGGGATGCCGTGGCTGGGCACGTTCCATTCGATCTGCGTCAAGCTGCTGCGCCGCCATGCGGAACTGGTGGGTCTGAAATCGAACTTCACCATTCTGGACACGGATGATCAGCTGCGCCTGCTCAAGCAGTTGATCAAGCTGGCCAATATTGACGAAAAACGCTGGCCGCCGCGAATGCTGGCCGGGATCATCGACGATTGGAAGAACCGCGCGCTAACACCCGACAAGGTGCCTGCCGCGGATGCAGGGGCGTATAACAACAAGGGTATCCAGCTTTATGCCCAATACCAGACCCGCCTGCGTGAGCTTAACGCCGTCGATTTCGGCGATCTGCTGTTGCACATGGTCACGATCTTTCAGCAGCACGAGGACGTGTTGCAGCAATATCAGCGCTGGTTCCGCTACATTTTGGTGGATGAGTATCAGGATACCAACGTCGCCCAATACCTGTGGCTGAGGCTGCTGGCCGGGGCGCATAAGAATATTTGCTGCGTGGGCGATGATGACCAGTCGATCTATGGCTGGCGCGGGGCCGAGGTGGGCAATATCCTGCGGTTCGAAAAGGACTTCCCCGGCGCGTTTGTGGTGCGGCTTGAGCAGAATTACCGTTCGACCCCGCATATTCTGGCCGCTGCCTCGAACGTCATACGCGGCAATGAAAACCGTCTGGGCAAAGAGCTTTGGACGGATGCCGAAGAGGGCCACAAGGTCAATCTGATCGGCCATTGGGATGGCGAGGAAGAGGCCCGCTGGATCGGCGAAGAAATCGACGCGCTGCAGGGCGGCACGCGCGGGATTCGTCCGATGAATCTGGATGAGATCGCGATTCTTGTTCGTGCCTCGCACCAGATGCGCGCGTTTGAGGATCGGTTTCTGACCATCGGTCTACCATATAAGGTGATCGGCGGGCCCAGATTCTATGAGCGGATGGAGATCCGCGATGCCATGGCCTATTTCCGGTTGGTGGTCAGTCCCGGAGACGATCTGGCGTTCGAGCGGATTGTGAATACGCCCAAGCGCGGTTTGGGCGACAAGGCGCAGCAGACGATCCAAGTGACCGCGCGCGAAAATGGCGTGTCGCTGGTCGATGGGGCACGGATTGCGGTCGACAATGGGCTGATCAAGGGGAAAGGCGGCAAGGCTTTGCGGGAGCTGATCGAGGGGCTGGCGCGCTGGAATGCGATGACGCGCGGGCCGCGGATTGAGGTCGAGGATGACTCGGTCATCGACGACGGTGCGCCGCTGCGGCTTGGTGAGCCTGAAGTGTCGCATATCGAACTGGCGCAGATCATTCTGGATGAATCCGGCTATACGGCCCATTGGCAGAATGAAAAGACGCCCGAGGCACCGGGGCGGCTGGAGAATCTTAAGGAACTGGTGAACCAGCTGGACAATTTCGAGAACCTGCAGGGGTTCTTGGAACATGTCAGTTTGGTCATGGACAATGAGCAGGACGGCGACGGGGCCAAAGTCTCGATCATGACGCTGCACGCGGCCAAGGGGTTGGAGTTTCCTGCCGTGTTCCTGCCGGGGTGGGAGGATGGGTTGTTCCCCTCGCAACGCTCGATGGACGAATCCGGCCTGAAGGGTTTGGAGGAGGAGCGGCGGCTGGCCTATGTCGGTATCACCCGCGCGGAGGAGGTCTGTACGATTTCCTTCGCGGCCAATCGGCGGGTGTTCGGGCAGTGGCAAAACGCGATGCCATCGCGATTCATCGACGAGTTACCCGAGGACCATGTAGAGGTGCTGACGCCCCCGGGCCTGTACGGTGGCGGACAGGCTTCGGCCAGCATCGAAACCCGCGCGGCCGAAGCAAATGTCTATAACTCGCCGGGCTGGAAGCGGATGCAGGCGCGGCAGGGGCAGTATGGGATGTCTCAGCCCAAAGAAAGCCGCAATACGGTGATCGATGCGACGGCACTGGCGAGTTTCACGCTGGGTGAGAGGGTATTTCACCAGAAATTCGGTTATGGCGCGGTGATCGGCATCGAAGGCGACAAGGTCGAGGTCGATTTCGACAAGGCCGGGGTGAAGAAGGTCGTATCGCGATTCCTGTCGGCTAAGGACGACGTACCGTTTTAATCAAATGGAATGTGCCTAACGGCACATGCTCGATTCTGCGAGAGCGCCCGGTTCTGACCGCGGCGCCTTTTTTGCGTTCAGAAAAAGAAAAACGGCGGTTTCCAGGGAGGAGGAGAGGAAACCGCCGTTCTTTGCAACATCAAGGCAGGGAGGAGGAGAGCCCCGATGTATCCGAACCCGGGTTTGATCCCGGTATGTGTAAGTCGCGACGACACCAGGGAGGAGGAGAGGTGTCGTCGCGCTCTTTCAACATCAGGGCAGGGAGGAGGAGAGCCCCGATGTATCTGTTTCCGGGTCTGATCCCGGTATTTGTAAGACGCGGCGACGTCAGGGAGGAGGAGAGACGTCGCCGCGCGCTTTCAACACCGGGAAAGGGAGGAGGAGAACCCGGTGTGTCACGTTCCGGCATTCAGGGCCGGTATAATCTGCGGCGACACCAGGGAGGAGGAGAGGTGCCGCCGCTGAAATACAGGTCCTAAAGGGAGGAGGAAGGACCTGATCTCGGTTGTGTCGGTGCGCTTAGCGTGCGCAGTATTCTTCTGCCGCCTGCATCGCGAGACGACGGATCATCGACCGGTGTAGGCCAAGATCAGCCAGTTCGCGGTTTGACAGCTCGGACAGCTCGTTGACCGTCTGGCGATAGATGCGATAACGGGCGTACCGGGTTTTTGCGGCTTCAATCAGAGAAGCCAGGCCGGTTGCCGGTGCACCTTTGAGCGCTGTCTGATGTGTTACTGCTGCCATTTGCTTAACCCGATATGTCTCGTTGCTGCCGGATCGTTCCGGCGTTTGCTTGAGACTGAAGATAGGCGAATGCTGCGATTGCACAATAGCTCACGTCGTCAATGCTGCTATGCGGCAAGTGCATAGATATCAAAGCGTTGTAAGATATCTGCCAAAAGTGCCTTAAAAATAAGGGTTTTCACGATTTACAGTTTTCGCCACAAGTGTCACCTTGATTGCTTGCGCATAAAGTTTGCCCCAACTTTCATCGCCATTTCCTGAAATTTGTGCGCTTTGAGAGCGCCCTCGCTCATTGAAAAAGAGAAGAATCTTTTGGGGGAGGGGTAAATGGGAAACCATGGGTCTTTCTGCAGACGATGATAATCAGCTCGTTTTCAGACGCTGATTCGCGGTTTCTAGGGCGTGTTTGAATGGCGATCACCCAAGAATCCGCACATTTTGGAAAAAAGTTGGGAAATCGTGGGACATAGTGGGTTCAACTTATATTTATCTATATATTGTAACTAGGCGCGATATGGATACTTTTTCTGGTATGCTTTTCCTGTTTGCGTCTATTGAATTCCTCCTTATAGTAGGCCTTCCGTGATGACATGCCTGAATTTTTTATTTGATTTCCATAAATTCCCATGGCATCCCTTATACATCCGATGAGGACGAGGCACATGGGGCACCAAACGACCCCGAACCAATAAAATTCAGGTTTCATACAGGCATCTCGCTTTCATCAATCAAGAGATCCGGCGCGCGGGCGAGCAGACATCCCCCCAGGTGGCGCGCGCAGCTGGACTTCCCGCTCAGCGGGCCAATGCGGCGGGTTGATCAGTGGCAGCAGATCAACCCGCCGTTTTTCATCCGGGGGGAACGTGAAGTTCAAGTGGGGCGCAAGCGAAAGGGACAGTCGTCTTGGCGCGCAGGTTCAGAGGTGAAAGCCACCACAAGGTGGATACGAAGGGCAGGGTGTCGATCCCGGCCTCGTTTCGCCGTGTGCTTGAAACTTCGGACCCGAACTGGCAACCCGGTGATAACCCTGAGCTTGTGATAGTCTACGGCGATCATCGTCGAAAATACCTTGAATGCTACACAATGGAGGCGATCGACGAGGTCGACGCCAAGATTGATGCTTTGCCGCGCGGGTCTATGCAGCGCCGGATGCTGCAGCGCATGTTCCACGGTCAGTCCCATCCGACCAACGTTGATGAAACGGGTCGTCTGGTACTGCCCGCCAAGCTGCGCAACAAGATCGATCTGGAAGGCGAGGCTTTCTTTATAGCCGCCGGCGATACCTTCCAGATTTGGAAGCCCGAGACCTATGAGGCTGAAGAGCTGGCAAAGGCGGAAGAGTGGTTGGACGATCTGCCCGATGACTTCGACCCGATGGTCTATCTTGATGGCGTCGAGGGGGCGTAGCGGCATGGCCGACGCTCTGACCTCTTCGGACAAACCTCATATCCCTGTTTTGTTGCGTCCATTGCTGGCGGCTGTGGCTCCGGTCTCGGGCGTCTGGCTGGATGGCACGTTCGGCGCCGGTGGGTACACAAAAGGTTTGCTTGAGGCGGGGGCTGAGAAGGTTATCGGTGTGGACCGCGATCCGTTGGCCTTTGAAATGGTCGCGGATTGGGTTGGTGACTACGGCGACCGATTGGTGATGCAACCCGGTGTGTTCTCACGCATGGATGAGTATGCACAGGACTTGGACGGAGTTGTGTTGGACCTGGGTGTGTCCTCGATGCAGTTGGACCAGGCCGAGCGTGGGTTTTCCTTCATGAAGGACGGCCCGCTGGATATGCGGATGAGCCAAGAAGGCGAAAGCGCTGCAGATCTGGTCAAAGCCGCGTCCGAGGCGCAGTTGGCTGATATCCTGTTTCACTTTGGAGAAGAGCGCGCCAGCCGCCGCATTGCCAAGGCCATCGTCAAGGCGCGTGCGGAGGAGGCGATCACGACGACCCTGCGTTTGGCCGAGATCATCGAATCCTGCCTGCCGCGCCCGAAGCCGGGTCAATCGCACCCGGCAACGCGAAGCTTTCAGGGTCTGCGAATTGCGGTAAATGCGGAATATGAGGAACTGTTTCAGGGTCTTATGGCCGCCGAGCGGGCTTTGAAACCCGGCGGACAACTGGCAGTTGTGACGTTTCACTCCATCGAAGACCGCATGGTCAAACGGTTCTTTCAGTCGCGCGCGGGCAAGACCGGGCGCGCCAATCGTTACGCGCCTGAAATCGCGCAGGACTTGCCGCAATTCACGTTGAAAACGCGCAAGGCCGTGGGGCCGGACGATCAAGAATTGCAGGAGAATCCGCGCGCGCGCTCGGCCAAGTTGCGCGTTGCTGTGCGGACCGAGGCTCCGGCGGGGGAAATTGAGGCCCGCGCCATTGGGATGCCGCAAATTGGGGGAAGGGCAAAATGAAGAGTGTATTGTATGTGATGACTGCGCTTTCGGTATTTGGGTTGGCTTTGTGGGCCTATCAGGAAAACTACCGCACGCAGCAGGTTGTTAAAGAGACACAGAGGCTGCAGCGTGAGATCGGCATGGCGCAAGTTCGGCTGGCGGTTCTGAATGCAGAATGGGCCTATCTGAACCGCCCGGACCGGTTGCGTGAACTTGCCGACCTGAATTTCGAGCGTCTGGGCCTGCTGCCTCTGCGCGCAGAACAGTTTGGGCGGGCTGACCAGGTCTCTTATGCCGAAGATCCCGATCTGCCGATCGTTGATCCGATCGAACTGCAGGCGATCACGAACATTCAGGCGTTTGGCGAGGTGCAAATCCCATGACCCGGACACCGCTGCGCCCCTTAGCCCGTATCCTTGACGCCCGCGCCCGCGGCGAAAACCCCAAAGCCATCGAGCGCGAAAATATCCGCCAGCGTCACGAAGACATGAAAGACCGCGCCCGCGCCCGTGCTGAAGGGCGCCTTTTGGTTTTGGGCTTGTTCTTTTTCTGTGCGTTTTCGGTGGTTGGTTTTCGCATGGGGATGCTCGCCACCTCCGAGGCGCAGGAACCGCTGGCCAGCGCGCCCGGTGCCGCCATCGCCATGCAGCGCGCCAATATCGTCGACCGTGAAGGACGCATTCTGGCGACCAATCTGGACACATACTCGGTCTATGCGCAGCCGCCCTTGATGATCGACCCTGAAGCCGCCGCTGATCAATTGGTTGCGATCTTCCCCGATCTTGAAAAAGAACGTCTGGTCAAGGATTTCACCGGCAATCGTAAGTTTCTGTGGATCAAGAAACGCATCTCGCCCGAGCAGAAGCAGGCCGTCCATGACATCGGCGACCCCGGCATCCTTTTCGGCCCGCGTGAGATGCGACTTTATCCCAACGGCAAGCTGGCCGCGCATATTCTGGGCGGCTCGGGCTTTGGTCGCGAAGGCGTCAGCGCCGCCGAGGTAATCGGTGTCGCGGGCGTTGAAAAGCAATTCGACGATTATCTGCGTGATCCGGCCAACGGCAACAAACCTCTTCAACTGTCTTTGGACCTGACTGTTCAGGCGGCGGTCGAACAGGTTCTGTATGGTGGCATGAAAATCATGAACGCCAAGGGGGCCTCGGCCGTTCTTATGAACGCCCATACGGGTGAGGTCGTTTCGGCAGCCTCGTTGCCGTCTTTTGACCCCAATGACCGCCCCCGCCCGCCAACTTCGGGGTTTGATCCCTCGGACAGCCCATTGTTCAACCGCTACGTGCAGGGCGTGTACGAGCTGGGCTCGGTCTTCAAGATTTTCACGGCGGCGCAGGCGGTTCAGCTTGGGCTGGTGAATTCCGAGACGATCATCGACACGTCGGGCCCGATGCGGATCGGTCGCTTCCCGATTGGCGAGTTCAACGGCAAAAATTACGGCAAGATCAGCGTGGCGGATGTGATCGTCCACAGCTCGAACCGGGGAACGGGGCGGCTGGCGCTGCAGATCGGCGCAAAACGGCAACAGAATTTTCTGCGTTCGCTGGGTATGTTCGATCCGACCCCGTTTGAAATTGTCGAGGCCAAGGGCGGCGAGCCTTTGAAGCCCAAGAAATGGGGCGAACTCAGCACGGTTACGATCTCTTATGGCCATGGTCTGTCGACAAGCCCGATGCATCTGGCGGCGGGCTATGCGACGATTGCCAATGGCGGGCACTATGTCAGCCCGACGATCCTGCGCAAAAATGGACCTCAATACGGGCCGCGCGTGATGTCTGACAGTGCAGCGCAACAGGCGCAGCGGATGTTGCGCAAGGTTGTCACCGACGGCACCGCCAGTTTCGGCGATGTTGCAGGCTATGACGTGGCGGGTAAGACCGGCACGGCTGATAAGCCCAAACCACGTGGCGGCTATTATGATGACAAGGTGATTTCCACCTTCGCGACAATCTTCCCGGCCTATGATCCAAAATACGTGCTGATCGTCACGCTGGATGAGCCATCGATCGTCGCCTATGGCGAAAAGCGCCGCACGGCTGGCTGGACAGCCGTGCCCGTTGCTGCCGAGCTGATTGGGCGCATTGCTCCATTGTTGGGGTTGCGACCTCGGCTTGAGCCTGAAGCGCGCGCTGCTATAACGCTCACCTCAAATTAGACTGTCCGACAGAGGGTAGGGCATGGGCACAAGACCAAAAACACTCAGCCAACTGGCCCTGACCGCACGCGGAGGCGCGAATCCCGAAATCACCGGTCTGGCCGTAGACAGCCGCGAGGTGCAGGAGGGCTTTCTGTTCGCTGCATTGCCCGGCACACGGGTCCATGGCGGCACGTTCATCCAATACGCCCTGCGCATGGGCGCGGCGGCGATCATGACGGACGCCGAAGGGGCCCAGATTGCAGCCGATGAACTGGCCGCATCAGACGCGGCCTTGGTCGTCGTCGAAGACCCGCGTCAGGCGCTGGCCGGTTGTGCCGCACTATGGTTTGGCGCGCAGCCTCAGACCATTGTGGCCGTGACCGGGACCAATGGAAAAACCTCGGTCGCCACATTCGTGCGCCAAATCTGGATGGAGCTGGGCCACGCCGCCGTTAACCTTGGCACCACCGGGGTCGAAGGCGCATGGACTGCCCCTCTGGCCCACACCACGCCCGAGCCGATCACGCTGCATCGCTGTTTATCCGAAGCTGCCGCAAATGGCGTGACCCATGCGGCGATGGAAGCTTCCTCGCACGGGTTGGAACAGCGCCGTCTGGACGGGGTCCATCTGGCGGCTGCGGGATTTTCGAATTTCACGCAGGACCATCTGGACTATCACGAGACGTTCGAAGCGTATTTCGCTGCCAAGGCTGGTCTCTTCGACCGGGTTCTGCCTCAGGACGGCACAGTCGTGATCAATATGAGCGACCCTAAAGGAGCCGAGGTCCGCAAGATCGCCAAGGCGCGCGGACAGGAGGTTCTGACCGTCGGGCTGGGCGATGCGAATCTGTGCCTTATGAACCAGCGTTTTGACGCGACCGGGCAGGACTTGCGGTTCTCATGGCAGGGCAAGGTCTTCCAAACCCGCCTGAACCTGATCGGAGGGTTCCAGGCCGAAAACATCCTTCTGGCCTGTGGTCTGGTGATCGCGGGCGGGGAAGAGCCCGAACGCGTGTTTGAAACTCTGCCGCACCTGACAACTGTGCGGGGTCGGATGCAGCTGGCCGCCACGCGCCAGAACGGGGCGGCGGTGTTCGTCGATTACGCCCATACGCCGGATGCTGTGGCCACTGCCCTCAAGGCATTGCGCCCGCACGTGATGGGCCGCCTGATTGCCATTGTTGGCGCAGGCGGCGACCGCGATGCGACCAAGCGGCCTTTGATGGGGCAAGCGGCAGCAAACCATGCCGACGTGGTTTTTGTCACCGACGACAACCCGCGTAGCGAAGACCCCGCCACCATCCGCGCCGCTGTTCTGCTTGGCGCGCCCGAGGCGACTGAAGTTGGCGACCGGGCCGAAGCGATCCTGCGCGGCGTCGATGCGCTGCAACCGGGCGATGCTCTGTTGATCGCGGGCAAGGGGCATGAAACCGGCCAGATTGTTGGCGATCAGGTGCTGCCCTTTGATGACGTGGAACAGGCCAGCATCAGCGTGTCCGCGCTGGACGGGAGGGTGGCATGACGCTCTGGACTGCGGCTGAGGCCGCCGAGGCAACCGGCGGGCGTGCGACCACCGATTGGGCCGTGAACGGCGTGTCGATTGACACGCGCACTTTGCAACCGGGCGATCTGTTTGTGGCGCTGAAGGCGGCGCGGGATGGGCATGATTTCGTGGCGCAGGCGTTGGAAAAAGGGGCAGGGGCAGCTTTGGTGTCCCGTATCCCTGAGGGCGTGGCCGAGGATGCGCCGTTGCTGATCGTCGACGATGTGCAGACCGGGTTGGAAGCGTTGGGCCGGGCCGGTCGCGCCCGCACGGATGCGCGTGTGGTGGGTGTGACGGGGAGTGTCGGCAAGACTTCGACCAAGGAAATGCTGGCCAATATATTGGAAACGCAAGGAAAAACCCACGCCAGCGTCGCCAGCTACAACAACCATTGGGGCGTGCCGCTGACCTTGGCGCGGATGCCACGCGACACCGAATTCGCCGTGATCGAGATTGGCATGAACCACCCGGGAGAGATCGCTCCGCTGGCTCAGCAAGCCCGCCCGCATGCGGCGCTGGTGACGACCGTGGCGGCCGTGCATCTTGAGGCGTTCGAGTCGGTCACAGGTATCGCCCATGAAAAGGCTGCGATTTTCGAGGGGCTGCAGCCCGGAGGCACAGCCATCGTGAACGCCGACATTGACGACGCGGATGTGTTGAGCAGTTGTGCGCAGGCTCAAGGGGCGGGAATCGTCGAATTTGGGCGGAACGCTGCGGATTATGTTCTGACGGATGTTGCGCAGACCGCCGACTCGGTCCATGCCTCTGCGGCGCTGGACGGGGTGCCATTAAGTTTTGACGTAAGGTCGGCAGGGACGCATTTCGCCATGAACGGGCTGGGTGCCTTGGCGACATGCGTTGAGCTGGGCGTTGATCTGGAACAAGCCATTGCCGGGCTGAGACGGTGGTCTCCGGTCGCGGGGCGTGGTGTGCGCGAGACGCTGTCGTTGGCGAGCGGTGGGCAGATTGAACTGCTGGATGACAGCTATAATGCCAACCCGACCTCGATGGAGGCGGCGTTGGACGTTCTGGCCGCGGCGCAGGGCCCGCGCAGGATCGCGTTCTTGGGCGATATGAAAGAGCTGGGCGCGCAGGAAACCGCCATGCACGCGGCCATGGCCGATGTTGCGGCGATGGCGCATGTGGATCAGGTGCATTGCATCGGTCCGTTGATGCAGGCGCTGCATGATGCGTTGCCCGAGGGGAAACGCGGGCTTTGGACTGAAACCAGCGCCGAAATGGCCGCGCATCTGCCGGATCTGATCCGCGCGGGCGATATCGTGCTGGCCAAAGGATCTTTGAGCATGGCGCTGGCGCGGATTGTTGACGGTTTACGGAAAATGGGGCAAGGGGGCGCGCTTGATCCATGATCGCCGCACGAGAAAGGTGTTAGAATGCTTTATTGGTTGACCAATCTGTCCGATGGCGGGGATTTCTTTAACCTCTTTCGCTATATCACCTTCCGTGCGGGCGGTGCCTTTATGACAGCGCTGATCTTCGGGTTCCTGTTTGGCAAACCGTTGATCAACGTGCTGCGCCGCAAGCAGGGCAAAGGTCAGCCGATCCGCGATGACGGCCCCGAGGGGCATTTTTCCAAGGCAGGTACCCCGACAATGGGCGGGTTGCTGATCGTGGGGGCGTTGGTGACGTCAACGCTGGTCTGGGCACGGTGGGACAACCCCTATGTCTGGATGGTCTTGTTCGTGACGCTGGGCTATGCGGCGATTGGCTTTGCGGATGACTACGCAAAAGTGTCCAAACAGAACACTAAGGGCGTGTCGGGCAAGATGCGTTTGGCTTTGGGCGTGTTGATCGCAGTGCTCGCTTCGGTCTGGGCAACCCTGCACCACCCCGAGGCGTTGCAGAACCAACTGGCGGTGCCTGTGTTCAAGGATACGCTGGTCAATTTGGGTATTTTCTATGTCCCGTTCGCGATTGTTGTAATTGTTGGCGCTGCGAATGCTGTGAATCTGACCGATGGGCTGGACGGTTTGGCGATCATGCCTGCGATGATCGCGGCCTCGACTTTGGGTGTGATTGCCTATGCGGTTGGGCGGGTCGACTTTACCGAGTATCTGGATGTGCATTACGTGCCGGGTACAGGCGAGATTTTCATCTTTACCTCGGCCTTGTTTGGCGCAGGGCTTGGGTTCCTGTGGTACAATGCTCCCCCGGCTGCGGTGTTCATGGGCGATACTGGATCATTGGCTTTGGGCGGTGCCTTGGGAGCCATCGCGGTAGCGACCAAGCACGAACTGGTGCTGGCCGTGGTTGGCGGCCTGTTCGTCGTTGAAGCCCTGAGTGTTATCATTCAAGTTCTGTATTTCAAACGCACTGGACGGCGGGTGTTCCTGATGGCGCCAATCCACCATCACTATGAGAAAAAGGGCTGGGCTGAGCCCACCATCGTGATCCGGTTCTGGATCATCTCTCTGATCTTAGCGATGATCGGGTTGGCGACGCTTAAGGTCCGGTAACGCTCCCGCCAGGTTCGGGGGGCCTGCGGCCCGCCTGCCACCTGTTGGGCCCGGCTCGCGCTGACGCGCGAGCCTTTTGCGTCTCTTGCCAAGGCTTGTGTCTTCTGCGCAGGGTGGCCGCGACATGTACGACAGAACAAGGTGGGCAGGATGATCCCGGTCAAAGGGTTTTCGGGGCAGAAAGTAGCGGTGCTTGGGCTTGGTCGCTCGGGTCTGGCCACGGCGCGTGCGCTTAGGGCAGGTAAGGCAGAAGCCGTCTGTTGGGATGACAATCCAGCCGCCCGCGAAAAAGCCGAGGCCGAGGGGTTTGCCTGTGCCGATCTGCGCCGCCAAGGGGCGTTCGATCAGATCGCTGCGCTGATCGTCTCGCCCGGTATCCCTCATCTCTACCCTGTACCAAATCCCGTCGTCGCGGCCGCACTTGATGCCGGCGTGCCGATCGACAATGATATCGGGTTGTTTTTTCGATCGTTTGCGGGCCCGGAATGGGATAATTTCGACACGCCCCCACGTGTTATTGCGGTCACGGGCTCTAATGGCAAATCAACCACGGCGGCATTGATCCATCACATTCTGACCGAGGCAGGCCGAGAGGCCCAGTTGGCCGGAAACATTGGGCGTGGGGTTCTCGATATTGAACCCGGTCGGGATGCTTCAGTCGTCGTGCTGGAGCTGTCGAGTTATCAAACCGAACTGGCGCGAGCGTTAACGCCGGATATCGCGGTGTTTACCAATCTGTCTCCGGATCATCTGGATCGGCACGGGGGTATGGGTGGCTACTTTGCCGCCAAACGTCGCCTGTTTGCCGAAGGTGGCCCGGACCGGGCAGTGATTGGCGTCGACGAAAATGAAGGCGCGTTTTTGGCCGGTCAATTGGCGGAAGGCCCAACGGATGACCGGGTGATCCGGATCTCGGTTGCCCGAAAACTGACGGGGCCCGGGTGGCAGGTATTTGCCCGCAAAGGGTTCTTGTCCGAATACCGCAAAGGTCGACAGGCAGGCGCGATTGACTTGCGTAACATTAAAGGGCTGCCGGGCGCGCATAACCATCAAAACGCCTGCGCTGCTTATGCCGCATGTCGCGCGCTTGGGCTGGCCCCGCGCGTGATTGAGGATGCGTTGCACAGCTATCCCGGTCTGCCACACCGCAGCCAGATCATCGCCGAAGCGAATGGGGTGACCTTTGTGAATGATTCGAAGGCCACCAATGTAGACAGCGCGCTCAAGGCGCTAAGTGCGTTTAAGAACGTCCGGTGGATCTGCGGCGGGCTTGAGAAGGAAGGCGGTTTGTCTGCCTTGAACACAGCCTGCGATCAAGTCGTCAAAGCCTACGTCATTGGGCGGGAGGCCGCCGGTTTCGCCATGCAGCTCGAGGTGGAGGCGCAGGTCTGTACCACAATGGCCGAGGCCGTCGCGCAGGCTGTGGCGGATGCGGCGCCGGGGGACACAGTATTGCTAGCCCCAGCTGCGGCCAGTTTCGATCAATATGACAATTTCGAGCAACGCGGAGAGGATTTCGCAGCACAGGTTCGTTTGAACCTTTCACTTTAGAAATTTGCAATAGATTGCCGGTTGGGCCAAGCTGCGGTGCTATGTGCTTGACGCCCATTACTAATTGGTCTTGCTTGCCTGTAAATTCAACACGAGGTTATCATTATGACTTACCGTAAGTTTTCTCTGGTCCTGCCTGCGCTTTTGGTGGCCGGAGCCTGTACAAACACTGGTGCGAATTATCAGCCCGTCATCGATGGGCCGGTCGGCCCGAATTACAACGTCGACCTACAGCAATGCCAACAGCTGGCAGCTTCGCAGGCTTCGGTTGATGGGACTACGGCCGGTAACGCGGCAATCGGGGCTGCGGGTGCCGCGGCAGTTACCGGGATCGTTCAGGACAGCAGCGACAATCTGGGGCGCGCCGCAGTCGCAGGTGCGCTGGTAGGTGCCGGTGCCGACGTGATAAACAAGAACCAGAACAAGGAAGTTCTCGTGCGCAACTGTATGCGCGGCCGTGGCTATAACGTCGTAGGCTAACCTGCAGCTATGGCGGTTCCGGCGGCGTGACCCGAAGACCACGCCCACTGGAAATTGTAACCGCCCAGCCAGCCGGTAACATCCACCGCTTCGCCAATCGCATAGAGGCCGGGGACATCCCTGGCCTCCATCGTTTTGGACGACAATTCATCCGTGTTGATCCCGCCCAAAGTAACCTCGGCGGTGCGATACCCTTCGGTGCCAGAGGGGGTGAGGGACCAGTTGGACAGCGCCGTCACCAGATCGTTCAGGGCGGCGTCGGACTGGTCGGCCAGATTACCGCGCATTGGTATTTGGTGTTTCAGATAGTCGACCAGCCGCGCGGGCAGGTGTCGTGCCAGTTCGGTGGTCAGGGCCTTGCGCCCTCCGGTCTGGCGCTGATCGCGCAGCAGGTCAAACAGAGGTAGGTCGGGGATCAGGTTCGCACGGATCGCCTCACCTTCATGCCAGTATGACGACAGTTGCAGCACCGATGGCCCGCTAAGTCCGCGATGAGTGAACAATAGCGCTTCGTCAAAGCTGGTGCGATCGTTTGACAGGCGAGCGGGCAGGGACACACCCGAAAGCTCCTTGAACCGGCCATCCGAAAAGGTGAACGGCACCAGCGCCGCCCGCGTGTCTGTAACGCGCAGCTCGAATTGATGGGCGATGTCATAGGCTAACCCCGTTGCGCCCATCTTGGGGATCGACTTGCCGCCTGTCGCCAGCACCAGATTTCGGCAAATCAGGTTTTGGCGCTGGCCTTCGCGCTCGACCTCGATCGCAAAGCCGTATTCGGTTTTGCGCATATCACGTACCGAGGTTTGCAGCCAGAGTTCAGCCCCGGCGCGGGTCATCTCGTCCAACAGCATCTGGACAATCTGCTTCGAAGACCCATCGCAGAACAATTGCCCCAGAGTTTTCTCATGCCACGCGATTCCGTGACGCCCGACCAGATCGATAAAATCCCATTGCGTGTATCGCGCCAGTGCGGATTTGCAGAAATGTGGGTTTTGCGACAGGAAATTTCCGGGGCCCGCATACATATTGGTGAAATTGCAGCGCCCCCCGCCTGAGATTCGGATTTTCTCTCCGGCTGCTTTGGCATGGTCGATCACCAGAACACGCCCGCCGCAGTGGGAGGCACACATCATACCGGCTGCACCGGCACCAAGGATGATCGTGTCAAAGGTCATGGACGAGGGGATGGCGCGGATCGCGTCGGAACGCAAGAGCATGCCGTCGTCTCGCTCAAGGTGTGCTGGTAAGTGGGCAATCCCGATTGCCAGCCGCTGAAAGCACTGTCATCCTGTGGCGACAGTTCACCCGAGGAGAAGGAACAATTCATGCATTACCCGGACTTCATAACGGTCTTTCCGAAACTGGACGTTCCTTTCCCTGAAGATGTGGTGCAGACGGCTGTCATTCGCTCGGAAGCAGGTCTGGTAGCGTTCTTCACTTTTCTGAAGGATATGGAGCTTCCGCTTCATTCGCATGGTGCGCAATGGGGCACGGTCGTTGAAGGTGAGATTGCACTGACGATCGGAGACCAGACGAAAACTTACCGTCCGGGCGACAGCTACTCGATCCCGGCGGGGGTCGAACACGGAGGCCAGATCAAGGCCGGTACGCGCGTGATTGATGTCTTTGAGGAACCGGACCGGTACCCAATTAAAGCGTGACGCGTTATTTCAACTCTGGGGCTGATCGAATTCCGCTTATGCCCCTCATTTCCCTAGCCCCAAAGCCAAAATCGCTGTAGAGTCTCAATCAGACCCCGAAAACGGGGCGTGAACGAGGCAGATAGTGGCGGTATCTCATGACTGAGATGGTGTATGGCGCGGTCCGGGACACGCGTGGCGAACCGATTCTACCAAAGTGGTGGCGCACGATTGATCGCTGGACCATGTCCTGCGTGCTGATCTTGTTTGTCATCGGCTTGCTACTGGGGCTGGCTTCATCGCCGCCTTTGGCCGGGCGCAACGGGTTTGATCCCTTCCACTATGTCGAGCGACAGGCGCTGTTTGGCGGGCTGGCGCTGGTGGCAATGCTGCTGACCTCAATGATGTCGCCCACATTGGTGCGGCGTTTGGCGGTGCTGGGCTTTCTGGGCGCGTTTGTGGCGCTGGCCTTTCTGCCGGTCTTCGGCACCGATTTCGGCAAGGGTGCGGTGCGGTGGTATTCCTTGGGATTTGCCTCGCTGCAACCCTCAGAGTTTCTAAAACCCGGCTTTATCGTTGTCGCTGCGTGGCTGCTGGCGGCCTCGCAAGAGATCAACGGCCCTCCGGGGCGATTGTGGTCCTTTGCGCTGTGCATGGCGATTGTGGCGATGCTGGTGCTGCAACCTGATTTTGGGCAGGCCTGTCTGATCCTGTTTGGCTGGGGCGTGATGTATTTCGTGGCCGGTGCGCCGATGCTGTTGCTGGTCGGCATGGCCGGGGCCGTCGTGCTGGGCGGGATGTTCGCCTATTCCAATTCCGAACACTTTGCTCGTCGCATTGACGGATTCCTCAACCAAGAGGTCGATCCGACCACGCAGCTTGGCTATGCTACTAACGCTATCCGCGAAGGCGGCTTGTTCGGTGTTGGCGTTGGCGAGGGGCAGGTGAAGTGGTCTTTGCCCGATGCTCATACCGATTTCATTATCGCCGTCGCGGCCGAGGAATACGGGCTGATTCTGGTGCTGATCATCATCGCGCTCTACTCGCTGATCGTGGTGCGTTCGCTGCTGCGGCTGATGAAGGAACGGGACATGTTCATCCGTCTGGCCGGAACCGGTCTTGCCTGTATGTTCGGCGTTCAGGCGATGATCAACATGGGCGTCGCGGTGCGCCTGCTGCCCGCCAAGGGTATGACGCTGCCTTTCGTCAGCTATGGCGGCTCGTCGCTTATAGCGGGCGGTATCGCAGTTGGCATGTTGCTGGCGTTCACCCGCACCCGACCGCAGGGCGAGCTGGGTGATATTCTGCGCGGACGGGGTTGATGAGCGAACCGTACCTATTGATTGCGGCGGGCGGCACCGGGGGCCACATGTTCCCGGCACAGGCGCTGGCCGAGGCGATGTTGCAAAAAGGCTGGCGCGTACGCCTGTCGACCGATGCGCGCGGTGCGCGCTATACCGGTGGCTTTCCCCCTTCGACCGAGATTGTCGAGGCGACATCGGCCACTTTCGCGCGTGGCGGGCTGGCGGCCAAGGCGATGGTCGGCCCCAAGATCGCGGGCGGCGTGACAAGTATGGCAATGCAGATGATGCGCGACCGGCCCAATGTGGTGGTTGGGTTCGGAGGATACCCTTCGATCCCGGCGCTGGGTGCGGCGACGCTGTTGAACATTCCACGCATGATCCATGAACAGAACGGTGTGCTGGGCCGCGTGAACCAACTGTTTGCCAAGCGCGTAGCGCAGGTGGCCTGTGGCGTCTGGCCCACGGATTTGCCCGACGGCGCAAAGGGTGTCCATACTGGCAACCCGGTGCGCGGTGCGGTGTTGGAACGTGCCGCGGCAGGCTATATCCCGCCCGGAGACTACCCAATGTCGGTTCTGGTGATGGGTGGTAGTCAGGGTGCACGCATCCTCAGTGATGTGGTGCCCGGTGCGCTTGCGGCCTTGCCCGATGGTCTGCGCGACCATATCCGCGTGGCCCATCAGGCCCGCGATGAAGATGGTGAACGTGTCACCGCCTTTTACGCCGACCATGGTATCCGGGCCGAGGTTCTGCCCTTTTTCGATGACGTTCCCCGGCGCATGTCCGATGCGCAGCTGGTGATCAGCCGCTCGGGCGCGTCTAGTGTGGCCGATATCTCGGTCATCGGGAGGCCCTCGATCCTTGTCCCCTTTGCCGCCGCTGCGGGCGACCATCAAACCGCCAATGCGCGCGGGCTGGTGCAGGCGGGTGGCGCGATCATGATCCCCGAAAACCTGCTTGACGTTGCCGCGCTGACCGAGCAAATCACCGCCGTTCTGACAAACCCCGAGGCCGCACAAAAGATGGCCCGTGCCGCCCTATCGACCGGAGCTCCGGACGCGACCGAGCGTCTAGTTCACCTTGTCGAAGAGCTGGCGCAGAAGGAGACCCCATGAATCCAGCCACCAAACTGCCGCAAGACGTAGGGCCGATCCACTTCGTTGGCATCGGCGGAATTGGGATGTCGGGCATTGCCGAGGTGCTGCTGAATCTGGGCTACCGGGTGCAAGGCTCGGACCTGAAAGCTTCCAAGATCACCGACCGTCTAGCTGGTCTGGGTGCCGAGATTTTCGTGGGCCAGCGCGCCGAAAACCTTGAAAACGCAGCCGTTGTTGTGGTCTCCACAGCGATCAAGCCGGGCAACCCGGAACTGGATGGCGCCCGCGCGCAGGGCCTGCCGGTTGTGCGCCGCGCCGATATGCTGGCCGAGCTGATGCGCCTGAAATCAAACATCGCCATTGCCGGAACTCATGGCAAGACCACCACGACCACCATGATGGCCGAGCTTATGGTGGCGGGCGATTTCGACCCCACCGTGATCAATGGCGGCATCATCCATGCCTACGGGTCCAACGCGCGGATGGGACAGGGTGAATGGATGGTGGTCGAGGCCGACGAATCCGACGGCTCGTTCAACCGCCTGCCTGCGACCATTGCCATCGTCACCAATATCGACCCCGAGCATATGGAGCATTGGGGTGATTTCGACCGGCTGCGGGATGGGTTTTATGAGTTCGTCTCGAACCTGCCCTTCTACGGTCTGGCTGTGTGCTGCACCGACCATGCCGAGGTGCAGACGCTGGTGGGCCGCATCAGCGACCGCCGGGTGCGCACCTATGGGTTCAACGCGCAGGCTGATGTGCGGGCGGTGAACCTGACTTATAAGGGCGGCGTCGCGCATTTCGATATCCACCTGCAATACGAAGACACGGTGATCGAGGGCTGCACCCTGCCTATGCCCGGCGACCACAACGTCTCGAACGCTTTGTCCGCCGTGGCTGTGGCCCGCCATCTGGGCATGAAAACCGCTGAAATCCGCGAGGCGCTGGCCAATTTCGGTGGCGTCAATCGCCGCTTTACCAAGGTCGGAGAGGTCGAGGGCGTTACCATCATCGACGACTACGGCCACCACCCGGTTGAGATTGCCGCCGTGCTGAAAGCCGCACGCCAAGCCAGTGATGGGCGTGTGATCGCCGTTCACCAGCCGCACCGTTATTCGCGCCTGTCGAATCTGTTTGACGATTTTTGCACCTGTTTCAACGATGCCGACGTGGTCGCAATCGCTGATATTTTTGCTGCGGGTGAAGACCCGATCGAGGGCGCATCCCGCGATGATCTGGTGCAGGGCCTGATCCGCCACGGTCACCGTCACGCCCGCGCGCTGCTGGATGAAAACGATCTGGAGCGCCTGGTCCGCGAACAAGCCCGTCCTGGTGACATGGTTGTTTGCCTCGGCGCCGGGACAATCAGCGCCTGGGCCAACGGTTTGCCGGACCGTTTGCAACGTAAACAAGCTGTGTGACGCAGGGAACCAACTTGACGCTCGACTGATTTGAGCGTTTGCAGCCGCGAAACAACGTCCTCGGAGGGGCGCATGGTAAATTCAGTGGTGTTTGCGGGACTGTGGGTCATCGCCTCGACCATCGTGGCAATGCTGCCGATGCGTCTGCAATTTCCGCCCGGCGTGGTGCTGTTTGTCAGCGCCCCCGCGCTGATCGTCTGGTTGGGCCATGATTTCGGTTGGGTCGTTTCAGTGCTGGCTTTTGCAGGCTTCGCATCCATGTTCCGCAATCCGATCCGCCACTATTGGCATCGTTGGACCGGGCAGGAGGTTCAGGAATGAATTGGTCAATCGCTCTGGCTGCGTTGTGGGGGATCGCCGCGAATGTGCTGGCGATGATCCCCAGCAAAGACAACCACTGGACCCGCGCCTATGTCCTGATTGCGGTGGGGATTCCGATATTGGGCTATGTCACCTTGCAGAACGGCCCGTGGATCGGACTGTTGGTGCTGGCGATGGGTATGTCCGTGCTGCGCTGGCCGGTGATTTATCTGGGGCGCTGGTTGCGTCGGATGCTCGGTTCGGCTCAGTGACAGTTACGGCTTGCGCGGCGGAAGTAAATCCGCGAAGGAACCTGAATGACATCTCTTCCTGAACCCCGTGGCAAGCTGACCCAGAACCGAGCGTTGAACGACCTGACATGGCTTCGTGTCGGCGGTCCGGCGGATTATTTGTTCCAACCTGCGGATATTGACGATCTGAAGGCGTTTCTGCACGATCTGCCCGAAGATTTCGACGTGTTCCCCATGGGTGTCGGATCAAACCTGATTGTTCGTGATGGTGGCTTGCGCGCCGTGGTGATCCGGCTGGGGCGCGGGTTCAACGGGATCGAGGTCGCAGGCAACACCGTCACGGCGGGTGCGGCGGCGCTGGATGCGCATGTGGCGCGCAAAGCGGCAGATGCAGGTGTGGATCTTACGTTTTTGCGGACCATTCCGGGCTCGGTCGGTGGGGCGGTGCGGATGAACGCTGGCTGCTATGGCAACTACACGGCGGATGTGTTGCGCAAGGCCACCATTGTCACGCGCCAGGGGGAGGTCGTGGACCTGACACCGCAGGACCTTAACTTCCGCTATCGGCAGTCGGATTTGCCCGATGGGGCGGTGCTGATTTCGGCCACGTTCGAGGGGCCCGCGGGTGATCCACAAACGCTGCATGACCGGATGGCGGCGCAATTGCAAAAACGCGATGAGACCCAACCCACCAAAGACCGCAGCGCAGGTTCGACCTTTCGCAACCCGGCTGGGTTTTCCTCGACCGGACGGGCGGATGACGTGCACGATCTGAAGGCGTGGAAAGTGATCGACGATGCCGGAATGCGCGGGGCCACCAAAGGTGGCGCGCAGATGAGCGAGAAGCACTCGAATTTCCTGATCAACACTGGCGGTGCCACTGCCGCCGACCTCGAAGGTCTGGGCGAAGAGGTGCGAAAAAAGGTTTACGAAACAAGCGGCATCACGCTAGAGTGGGAAATCATGCGGGTCGGAGATCCGTTGAAAGAATAAAGCCCCAACCGTCAGACCAAAACAGGCAAATTCAGGCGACGGATCAAAGGCATAAACGCAGTACGGGCCACCACATAAGGCCCGGGGACATTGAGGCGCTAAGTGGGTAAGTCGAGCAGGACACACCCCAAAGTGGCGGTATTGATGGGCGGCCCCTCGGCGGAACGCGAGGTGTCACTCAGCAGCGGGCGCGAATGCGCAGCCGCCCTTAGGGGAGAAGGCTTTGAAGTGGTCGAACTGGACGCGGGTCCCGACCTTTCTGCGCGTCTTTTGGACATCAAGCCGGATGTGGTTTTCAACGCTCTGCATGGACGCTGGGGTGAAGATGGCTGTGTGCAGGGCCTGCTGGAGTGGATGCGCATTCCGTACACGCATTCCGGCGTGCTGGCCTCGGCGCTCGCGATGGACAAACAGCGCAGCAAAGAGGTGTTTTCCGCAGAAGGTTTGCCTGTTGTTCCCAGCGTGATCGTGCCCAAGCCCGATGTGTCCGCCGCACATGTGATGGATCCGCCCTATGTGGCCAAGCCCAACAACGAAGGGTCCAGCGTCGGGATCTATATCGTCCACGAAGGCTCGAACGGGCCACCGCAACTGTCCGACGACATGCCAGATTACGTGATGGTCGAGAAATACGTGGCCGGGCGCGAGTTGACCGTGACCGTGATGGGCGATCGCGCTCTGACCGTGACCGAGATCATGACGGATGGCGGATGGTATGACTATGATGCCAAATACAAGCCCGGCGGCTCGTGGCATGTGCTGCCTGCCGACATCCCGCAGGATATTTTCGACCGTTGCATGAATCATGCGCTGAAAGCCCATAACGCACTGGGCTGTCGCGGTGTGACCCGTACTGATTATCGTTGGGATGACAGCACGGGCGCAGATGGTCTGTTTCTGTTGGAGACCAATACCCAGCCCGGAATGACACCGACCTCATTGGTGCCCGAGCAAGCCGAACATTGCGGTATGACCTTTGGTCAGCTGTGTGCCTGGATGGTGGAGGACGCCTCATGCGACCGTTAAAAGCCACGCGCGCACCTGTCATTCATCGGTCCAAGCCATTGGAGGGTCCGGATGCCGATTTCGCTTCAGGCGAACGCCACGAAACAGAACCAAAACTGCGGTTAGGCGGCGTGAAACTGTTCGGGCGCAAATCGCAACGGTTCGACCCGGCTCCGTCTCGCCTCAGCTACCGACTACAGCGTTGGATGCTTACGCCGGGCATACGCCGCGGTCTGAAGTATGGGTTGCCCATCCTGGCCATTTGCGCGGCTACGGGGCTTTATTTTAGTGCAGAGGACCGGCGAGTGGCGGTTGTGGCTTATGTCAATGACATCAAGACCTCGATCCAGCAAAGACCGGAATTCATGGTTAACTTGATGGCCATTGATGGCGCTGGGCCGAATCTCTCCGAAGACATTCGCGAGGTTGTGCCACTGGATTTCCCGATCAGTTCCTGGGATCTGGACGCGGAACAAATCCGCGACACGATTACCGGTCTTGATCCTGTCAAATCTGCGACGGTTCGCATTCGCCCCGGGGGAATTCTTCAGGTTGATGTTGTTGAACGCCAACCCGTGGTGGTTTGGCGCACGCGCAGCGGAACCGAGTTGCTGGACGAAACCGGCGCGCATGTTGAGCGTGTCGCCTCCCGCAAGGACCACGCGACCCTGCCGCTTATTGCAGGAAAGGGCGCGGACGAACATGTCGCTGAGGCACTGCAACTGCTGACAACAGCGCGCAGCCTTGGGGCGCGTGTGCGGGGTCTTGTTCGAATTGGCGAACGCCGCTGGGATCTGGTTCTTGACCGAGGTCAGCGCATCATGCTGCCAACCGATCGGCCCGTGCGCGCACTGGAACGCGTCTTGGCGGTTAATGAGGTGCAGGACCTGTTGGAACGTGACGTGGCCGTTGTGGATATGCGGCTCGGACAACGTCCAACCATAAGAATGACCGAAGCTGCCAGCGAAGACTGGTGGAGTACAAAAACAGACGTGAGTAGCAGGCAGTAACGACCATGATGACCGATCTCTATCAGTCCCAACGGGCCATGCGGCAGATGCGCAGACAGGCGATGCAACGCGGTGTTGTTGCGATTCTGGATGTGGGAAGTTCCAAGATTTCCTGCTTGGTGCTGCGTTTCGACGGAACAGGGCGGTTAAGTGAGGACAACAGCATCGGGTCTCTGGCCGGTCAGACCGGGTTCCGGGTTATCGGCGCTGCGACCACACGTTCGCGCGGGGTGCAGTTTGGCGAAGTCACTGCGATGCAGGAAACCGAACGCGCCATCCGGACCGCTCTGCAAGCTGCGCAGAAGATGGCCGATATTCGGGTCGATCACGTGATCGCCTGCTTCTCGGGCGCGAACCCCCGGTCTTATGGGTTGGATGCGCAGGTCGATCTGGAAGGACAGGTGGTCAGCGAAGCCGAGGTCGGACGTGTGTTGAATGCCTGCGACGTGCCGGACTATGGCGCGGGTCGCGAGGTACTGCACGCACAGCCGGTGAACTTTGCGTTGGACAATCGCTCGGGCCTTATCGACCCTCGGGGGCAGATGGGTCAGACCCTTGCGGTCGATATGCACATGCTGACGGTTGATGCGGTCGCCATTCAGAATATCGTGCGCTGCATCAAGCGCTGTGATCTGGAATTGGCCGGGATCGCGAATTCGGCCTATGTCTCGGGCATTTCCGCACTTGTCGAGGATGAGCAGGAACTGGGCGCGGCCTGTATCGACATGGGTGGCGGAACGACAAGTGTGTCTATCTTTATGAAAAAACACATGATTTATGCCGATTGCGTACGCATGGGCGGCGATCATGTGACGTCGGATATCTCGATGGGGCTTGGCGTTCCTGCGAATGTGGCCGAACGCATCAAGACCTTCAACGGCGGCGTGCATGCTACCGGAGCGGATGATCGCGACCTGATCGACATCGGCGGCGATACCGGAGATTGGGAACATGACCGGCGCACCGTCAGCCGCGCCGAGTTGATCGGCATCATGCGTCCTCGTGTAGAAGAGATTTTGGAAGAGGTCCGCATTCGACTGGATGCTGCCGGGTTCGATCATCTGCCCAGCCAGCAGATCGTTCTGACCGGTGGAGGAAGCCAGATTATGGGTTTGGACGGTTTGGCGACTCGTATTCTGGGGCAGCGCGTTCGTCTTGGCCGGCCCCTGCGTGTTCACGGGTTGCCGCAATCGGCGACTGGTCCGGGATTTTCTTCGGTGGTGGGGCTCAGCTTGTTTGCGGCGCATCCGCAGGATGAATGGTGGGACTTCGAGATCCCTGTCGACACCTATGCTGCACGCCCGTTCAAGCGGGCTGTCCGTTGGTTCCGTGACAATTGGTAGGACACTGGTCGCGGCACTGTTTGTCGCGATTCCCGCCTCGGTTCAGGGTCAGACCCTGATCACGCCCGAGGCTTTTCTGGGGGCCGTTGTAGGCAAGACCGTCAAATTCTACGATTTCCATAACGGTGGCTTGGTTGGCACCGAAGAGTTCCTGAGCCCGAGTCTCTCGGTCTGGCGCATGGAGGGTAGGGGTTGCGTTTACGGAAAAATTACAACCCCCGATGGCCAGCTTTGTTTCCTGTACGACGACGATGCCGATGGGTTTCCCGTGTGCTGGTGGCCTTTCGTGCACAATGGTAGTTTCATGGTTCGCCTGGCGACATTGGCGAATACCGAAATCCAGATTGTGAGAGAGATTTCTGATGATGGGCTGAACTGTCCAAGTGCTCCTATTGGTTGAAGAATTCCCTTGCGGATGAACGTCGAATCCAGCAAGATATCCACAAGGCCCGACAGAGGCCAAGCGTGAGGACCCGAGCAGTTTTCCGCGCCTTGTAAAGACGAGAAATCCGTACGTGACATGCCCGTAATCTGCGGCGCGGCGGTCGCATCTGTTGTGCTGGATTGAATTCGTTCCGCAACATCTGGCAAACAATACGAAATACTGGCATGGAACGCCTTATTTCCTCCATATTTTGTGGATTCTGGCGATTTTTGGCGTGACGTTTGCGGTTTCGGTCGGTAGAATTGTGGCAGGATAGGTAAGAAAAACACCGCGTTGGCGGAGCATATAAACAGGCGGACAGAAGCATGACATTGAATCTTTCGATGCCCGGGCACGATGAATTGAAGCCTCGGATTACGGTATTTGGCGTAGGCGGGGCAGGCGGCAATGCCGTCAATAACATGATTGAAAAACAGTTGGATGGCGTGGATTTCGTGGTCGCCAACACCGACGCTCAGGCGTTGCAGCAGAGCCAGTCATCGGCTCGTGTGCAACTGGGCGTGAAAGTCACCGAAGGTTTGGGTGCCGGTGCGCGTCCGACCGTGGGTGCTGCAGCCGCCGAGGAAAGCATCGAGCAGATCGTGGATCATCTGGCTGGTGCGCATATGTGCTTCATCACCGCCGGTATGGGCGGTGGCACCGGAACGGGTGCGGCTCCGATTATCGCGCAAGCCGCGCGCGAATTGGGCGTGCTGACCGTGGGCGTTGTGACCAAGCCCTTCCAGTTTGAAGGCGCCAAGCGGATGCGTCAGGCTGAAGACGGCGTTGAATCGCTGCAAAAGGTCGTCGATACGCTGATCATTATCCCGAACCAGAACCTGTTCCGCTTGGCCAATGAAAAGACCACCTTCACCGAGGCGTTTTCGATGGCCGATGATGTTCTGTATCAAGGCGTTAAAGGCGTGACGGATCTGATGGTGCGTCCGGGCCTGATCAATCTCGACTTTGCGGATGTGCGCGCCGTGATGGACGAGATGGGCAAAGCCATGATGGGAACGGGCGAGGCTACCGGCGAGGATCGTGCGGTTCAGGCTGCCGAGAAGGCGATTGCCAACCCGCTGCTGGACGAAATCAGCCTGAAAGGTGCCAAGGGTGTCCTGATCAACATCACCGGTTCGCATGATCTGACCCTGTTCGAGTTGGACGAGGCGGCCAACCGTATCCGCGAAGAAGTCGACCCCGAGGCGAACATTATCGTTGGCTCGACCCTGGACACGGCTATGGAAGGCGGAATGCGGGTTTCGGTTGTTGCCACTGGCATTGACGCGACCGAGAAGTCCGAGGATGTGCCGGTTGCGCGTCGCTCGATGTCAGCCCCGCTGACGCGCACTGTGTCGGCAGAAGAGCCTGTGCAGGAAGACGCATATGTTTCCGCGCCCGAACCTGCAGAGGCCGAACCGGCTCGTGAGCCTTCGCTGTTCGAAGCGGCCGAAGAGCCTCAGTTCCAGCCGCGCGCCGAACAGGATGACGATGACCTGCCTCCTCCGGCTTATCAGCCGCGTGTAGCCGAATTCGAGCCGACGCCTGATCCGGTTGAAACTGCGACCGACAGCTATGTCGCGCCTCAACCGCAGCCAGCTGCTGGGACACCATCACCGGAAGCGCTGCAGCGTTTGCAGGCAGCGGTTCAGAATGTTCCATCGTCTGATCGTGGGTATGTGGCGCCGCGGCCTCAGCCAACGGCTTCGCCGGCACCCGCTGCTCAATCCGATGCGGATCGCCCTCGGTTCGGGTTTAACCGGTTGATCGACAGAATGACCGGCCACGCGGCCGATACGCCGGCACAGCCCCAGCGCCAACAGCCTGTGATGCGCCAATCTGACGCTACGGCGCCGGCGCATGATGAGGCAGACCCCGAGCAAGATCGGATTGAAATTCCGGCCTTCTTGCGGCGTCAAGCCAACTGATCGCGGTAACAAATTGATTAAGAAGGGTCGCTGTTTGGCGGCCCTTTTCCGTTTTAAAACAAATACGTAACCGGGTGTAAGCAGGCTTTTGCCGATCTGTTACATTCATGTTTCATTCGGTTACAAAGAGTGAGTTGAGCCTTTTGCCCGCGTTCCTTAACTGAGATGTCAACACGGCCAAATTAGGTCGGACACCACTCACCGAGGCCCAAATTGCAACATACGCTCAAATCTCCGATCACGTTTACCGGTGTCGGGCTGCATAGCGGCAAGCCTGCGAATATGGTGCTGAAACCGGCGGCAGCTGGCCATGGCATCTGGTTTAAACGTACGGATATTGAGCTGGGCAATGCACTGGTCCCTGCGATCTATGATGTGGTCGAGCGGACTCCGCTCTGCACCCGGCTGATCAACGATGCGGGCGCTTCGGTGTCGACGGTTGAACATATAATGGCTGCGCTGGCCGGATGTGGTGTCCACAACGCACTGATCGAGATTGATGGCCCCGAAGTTCCGATCATGGATGGATCGTCAATCGAATTTGTGCGCGGGATCATGGCCAAGGGCGTGCGCCGTCAGGCCAGCCCGGTTCTGGCCTACGAAGTATTAAAGCCTGTGACTGCCTCGCGGGAAGGAGCGAGCGCTTCGATTGCGCCTGCCGACGGTCTGATTATCGACTTCCACATTGATTTTGAGGACAGCGCCATCGGACGCCAGACTAAAACTCTGGACATGCGTAACGGCTCATTTGCGCGGGAACTCAGCGATTGCCGCACTTTCTGCCGCCGCACAGATGTTGAAGCGATGCGCGAAAACGGTTTGGCCCTTGGTGGAACACTGGAAAACGCGGTCGTCGTGCAAGGGAACGAAGTTCTGACACCCGGCGGGTTCCGTCATGCCGACGAAGCCGTGCGCCACAAAATGCTGGACGCACTAGGCGATCTGTATCTGGCCGGTGGTCCGATTCTCGGCCACTTTACCGGGGATAAGTCGGGACATGCGATGACGAACACTCTGCTGCGCAAGTTGTTTGAGACACCCGGAGCAGTTCGTCCGATCCTGTGCACGTCCGAACAGGCTGCCCGTCTGCCAGGGCAAGGGCTGGTTTGGAACGAAATTCCCGAAGTCGCTTGATTGGATCAACTCTGTCGACAATTCCGACAGTAGGTAGACTAAGGCGTTTTGCCCCGGAATTATATGTGCTAAACCAAGCCTCAAACCGGGGCGTGCCTCGACAAGCAAGACGACAAGGATAGGCGGAATGGGTGGCACCAAGGCGGCAGTCAGATTCGCGGGCGCGTTTCTTCTGACAGCAGTTTTGACAGCATGCGGAGGCCAGGGAGCTGACCGCAACCAGAATCTTGAGGGGTTCACTCCTGAACAGATATTCACGCGTGGCGAGTTCGAGCTGTCGCAGAATCGGCAGGACGACGCGGCTTGGTACTTCTCTGAAGTCGAGCGCTTGTACCCTTATTCCGATTGGGCCAAGCGAGCGCTGATCATGCAGGCGTTCTCGTATCATTCCGACAAGAATTATGAAGAAAGCCGTGCTGCGGCACAGCGGTTCATAGATTTTTATCCGGCGGATGAGGATGCAGCTTATGCCCAGTATCTTCTGGCGCTTAGCTATTATGACCAAATCGACGAGGTTGGACGCGATCAGGGGCTGACGTTCCAGGCGTTGCAATCGTTGCGGACCGTGATCGAAGTCTATCCTGACAGCGAATATGCAACTTCTGCCGTTCTGAAGTTCGATCTGGCCTTCGACCATCTGGCCGGCAAGGAGATGGAGATTGGGCGCTATTACTTGCGTCAGGATCACTACACTGCGGCGATCAACCGCTTCCGCGTCGTGGTTGAGGATTTTCAAACCACCTCGCACACCGCCGAAGCGCTCTATCGTCTGATCGAAGCGTATCTGTCGCTGGGTCTGGTGGATGAGGCACAGTCGGCAGGGGCAATTTTGGGATTCAATTACCAATCTTCCGAGTGGTATGACGCGGGCTACAAGTTACTGACGTCGCGCGGGCTTGACCTTAAGAGCCGTGGCAACAACTGGCTTAGCACAATTTACCGCCAGACCGTCAAAGGTGAGTGGTTGTAATCGTCATGGCCAAAGCTCCGGGACGCTAGGATCCGATGCTTCGCGCCCTTGATATCCGCGACATGCTGATCATCGACCGGCTGGAACTGACGTTCCAACCGGGTTTGAACGCGTTGACAGGCGAAACCGGCGCAGGCAAGTCGATCTTGTTGGATTCCCTGGGCTTTGTGCTGGGCTGGCGTGGACGGGCCGAACTGGTCCGTCAGGGGGCCGCGCAGGGCGAGGTGGTGGCCGAGTTCGAGCTGTCCGAAGATCACCCCGCCCATGCGATTCTGGCTGAGGCCGGGCTGCCGGGAGGCGAGGAACTGATCCTGCGTCGTGTCAATACCGCCGAGGGGCGCAAAACCGCGTGGGTCAATGACCGGCGCTGCTCGGGCGAGGTGTTGCGGGCGTTGTCCGAGACCCTGGTGGAGCTGCATGGCCAGCATGATGACCGGGGTTTGCTTAACCCGCGCGGGCATCGGGCGATGCTGGATGATTATGCCGGCGTTTCGGTTGATCTGGCTGCGGTACGCACCGCTTGGACTGATATGTCGCGGCTGCGCAAGGCGCTGGCTGAGACCGAAGCGGCGCTGGCCGCTATGCGCGCGGAAGAGGAATTCTTACGCCACGCTGTGGCTGAGCTGGACAAGCTGGACCCGCAACCGGGCGAGGATGCTGATCTGGACGCGCGCCGCCGCATGATGCAAGGGGCCGAGCGCATCCGTGATGACGTGGCCCGCGCGTTTGATCTGTTGGGCGGGAACGGGGCCGAAACGGCCATGTCCGATGCCGTGCGCTGGCTGGAGGGCGTGTCTGACAGCGCCGGCGGTCAGTTGGAGGAGCCGATCGCCGCCTTGGGCCGGGCTCTGATTGAGTTGGGCGAGGCGCAGGACGGTGTGAATGCTTGCCTGCAGGCGTTGGAGTTCAATCCGGCGGAGCTGGAACAGGCCGAAGAGCGCTTGTTTGCAATCCGCGCTCTGGCCCGCAAACATGACGTGGCCCCGGACGATCTAGGCGCCTTCGCTGATACGCTGCGCGACCGTCTGAACAAGCTGGACGCAGGCGATGCCGATCTGGCCGACCAGCGCGCAGCGGTTGCGGCTGCGCAGGATGCGTATGATCAGGCGGCAGCCGAACTTAGCACTGCACGCCAGCAGGCGGCAGGGCAGTTGGATGCGGCTGTGATGGCTGAACTGGCACCGCTCAAGATGGAACGCGCGGTGTTTCAGACCGAACTCACCGCCGCCGATCCGGGCCCCGAGGGCATTGACGCGGTGGCCTTCACGGTCGCCACCAACCCCGGCGCGCCGTCCGGGCCGCTGAACAAGATCGCCTCGGGTGGGGAACTCAGCCGGTTCCTGCTGGCGCTCAAGGTCTGTCTGACCGGCGATGACAGCGCCCGCACGATGATCTTTGATGAGATTGACCGCGGCGTCGGTGGCGCGACTGCGGATGCGGTGGGGCGGCGTCTGGCGTCTTTGGCACAGGGTGGGCAGGTGCTGGTCGTCACACACTCGCCGCAGGTCGCGGCCCGCGCGGCGCATCACTGGCGGGTGCAGAAACAAGTGACCGACGGGCTGACCCTGTCCACTGTCATCCCGCTGGCCGAACCGGACCGCGTGGATGAGATCGCGCGCATGGTCGCGGGCGACACGATCACGGATCAGGCCCGCGCCGCCGCCCGTGCCCTGTTGGACGCATAGCGCCTCACAGACGCGCGATCCGGCTTTTATCTGTGCCCTCCGTGGCTTAGTAAGGGATATGTTCTGATCCCCCGAGGGCACATGACCCAGTCAACCCGCACCGTTCTGCGCAACCAACTACATCAGGCTTTGGCCGCGATGAAGGATGGCTGGCGGGTAATGCGACGGCGGGGGCCAAGCCAGATCCAGTTCTGGTTCATCGCTCTGGCCATCGGCATCGCCGCAGGGTTCATGGCGCTGGGGTTCCGCAAGGGGATCCGGGCGCTGCAGGCGTGGGTCTATGACACCGAAGATATCCTGCTGCTGCATTCCCATGTCGAGAAACTGCCCTGGTTCATCGTGCTGATAACGCCGATCATCGGAGGTCTGATTGTGGGTATCATCCTACACAGGTTCACCGATGACGGGCGCGTGCGTTCGGTCGCGGATGTGATCGAAGGCGCGGCGCTGACTGATGGCCGGGTCGAAGGCAAGGCGGGGATCGCATCCTTGTTTGCCTCGCTGATCACGCTTAGCACTGGCGGGTCCACCGGGCGCGAGGGGCCGGTGGTGCATATGGCCGGGGTGATCTCGACCTGGGTGTCGAACCGTATCCACGCCGATGGGATAACGGGCCGCGACTTGTTGGGTTGCGCAGTGGCGGCGGCGGTTTCGGCCAGCTTTAACTCGCCCATAGCAGGCGCGCTGTTCGCGCTCGAGGTGGTGCTGCGCCATTTCGCGGTTCATGCATTTGCGCCGATCGTGATCGCCTCGGTTGCGGGAACAGTGATCAACCGGCTCGAGTATGGCGACGTGACCGAGTTTACCCTGGATACCCCCGGATCGTTGCAGTTCTATGTCGAGTTGCCGGCCTTTCTGATCCTTGGCCTGATCTGCGGCCTGGTGGCGCTATTGCTAATGCGTTCGATCTTCTTTGCCGAAGACATCGGCAATCACATCCAGACTCGCCTGTCCTTGCCGGGTTGGCTGCGCCCGGCCGTGTCTGGGGCGATGCTTGGTCTGATCGCCATCTGGTTTCCCCATATCATCGGTGTGGGCTACGAAACTACGATCCGTGCCCTGACCGGAGATTTGGTTCTATCGGCAGCCATCATGTTTGCTGTGATTAAGACCGTGGCTGTAGCGATCACCATGGGTGGGCGTATGGGGGGCGGGGTGTTTTCGCCGTCGCTGATGGTGGGGGCGCTGACTGGATTGGCCTTTGGCCTGATCGCCACTGGGTTGCTGCCGGATGTGTCGGGGACGCATACGCTGTATGCTTTCGCCGGAATGGGGGCGGTGGCCGCTGCCGTTCTGGGTGCACCGATCTCGACTACAATGATCGTTTTTGAGCTGACCGGAGACTGGCAGATCGGATTGGCCGTGATGGTCTCGGTCTCGATGTCGACCGCGCTTGCCTCGCGATTGGTGGACCGGTCGTTCTTTTTAACCCAGCTAGAGCGCCGTGATGTGCATCTCGCCGCCGGGCCGCAAGCGTATCTGCTGGCGATGCTGCGTGCTGGGACGGTGATGCGGCCCTTGGGGGAAGCCCGATCGATCAGCCGCGATGAGGCACAGGCGCTGATCGAGCAGGGCTTGTGTGTGCAGGCCAGCGCGACGCTTGAGGCCGCGATGCCTTATTTCGACCGCGAGGATATCCCTTGTATCCCGGTCGTAGTGATAGACGATGACGGGTGCGAAAACCCGGTCGGCGCACTTTATCACATAGATGCGCTTAAGGCTTATAACCGCGCGCTGGCGGCCACGGCCGCCGAAGAGCATTCCTAGCCGCGATAAACTGTTGCCGTGTCGCCCAGATAGTTGTCCCATGCGAACCAGTACGAGATATGCCCGGCCACGCGCGGCAATTCCGTACCGTCCGGTCCGATCAGTTTTTCCTCGGTCAGGCGCCATTTGCGACCCTGCTGATCAACCAGTCCGCCCTCTGACGCGGTAAAACGGTTTGATCCGCGCTCATAAGCGCGCACGGCGCGTTTGTCGGGATTACCGATCAGAACCAGCGGGCGGTTGGCAATCGCGTCGTTGATCACGCGCGTGTTGTTGAACGCATCCAGCGGCCAGGCCCGTGCCGCGCCGAACTGTCGGATTGCAAAGATATAATCCTTTTGCCGGTGCTGTGATTGATCCACCAGTGCCGGGAACATCAGCTCGGGCGACGCAAAATACTCGCGATAAACCACGCCCGAGCCATAATTCCGACGATGCCCGGTGTTCAGGGACAGGATTTTGGTATCGGGGTGCGACCCTTTCCAGCTTTCCCAAGTGGTGATCACCACGGGGCGCTGTTTCAGCTCGATCCCGCTATCGACCAGCGGGCCGACGACGGGTTTGCCGGTGTATTGGTTCCACAGCGAATGGGTCTCGCGATCGAACATCAGCTTGTTGGACCGATAGAGGAACCCCGACGAGCCAAAGACCAGCGGTTTGCTGCGCCCCGACACTTGCGTTTCAAACAAAATGCCCGATCCGCAGAGCGTGCAATAAGCCAACGCCAGAGGCACCCCACCGATTACATCGTTGAACATCTCGTGCCAGCCCATGATCCGCAACGGATAGGCGCGCGAGTCCCCGTTGATCGAGACGCCAAAGACCAGGTCATCGTTCTTCATGTAGTCCGCGCGCGCGGCCGGGATCAGCGTCGGATTGTCCAGCGAGGGGATGCCGTCCTTTTGAACACCGCCCCATGTGATCTCTTCCAGCCGGATCTTCATTTTGCCGGGTTGCAGGTATTCAGGGCGCAGGAAATCGTCAAAATTCGAGTCTATCCCTAACAGCACCTCGCGCTTGAACGGGATCAGCGATGGGTGCGGTACGATCTGTGGATTGCGTTCTTGCCAGATCATCCAGTCGAACCAATCCACACCGATATTCTCACCAGCCAGGGTTTGCATGACTTCCGTGATCTCATCACTGCGCCGACGTCCATAGCGCATCGCCGTCAGCAGCGCCGGAATGACATCTGGCTTTCCGCGTTTGACAAGAAACGCCATGCCCTCTTCGAATTCAGAACTGCTTCCGTAAAGTGTCGTGCGGATGGCATCCAGGACAGGATCGCTCTGAGCCCAAAGCGGGGCGGGCAGCATTGCAGCGGCCCCCAGAATTCCAGTGAAACTACGGCGAGTGATCGACATTGCGTCCTCCGGCTATGGTCACATGTATTTTGCACGGGATCGTACCAGAAATCATTCAACAGCCGCGTGAACTCATCGTGAGGGCTGCAAGGGTGCAACGCGAGCGATCTTGTTGTGCGCGGCACGGTCTGGTCGGGTTGATACCGGTTGTGTTTCAGGGTTCTATGTGGCCGAGCAGCGCCAGAATGCACGGCGAAAACAAAAACATTTTGAGGTCAGGGAATGAATTTTCTTAAATGGGTACTGGCGAGCCCGGTGATCGTACCCGTTACCCTAATAACACTTGTTGTTTCCGTCGTGCTTTTGATGCTTGAGGTGCATGAATTGCGCGGCCGCCCCGTGGCTGCGCCGCACTCCGCGCCTGTTGTTGCGCTGGATGGGGCCGCACAGATCGAGACAATCTTCACTGCCTTGAATATGCAAGAGACCGAAATCCCTGTCGAACGTGTCGGTAGCGGCGGCGCGTTGGCCAGCTTGGGCAACGATCTCATCGTTATGACCCACGAGGGAGGTTTTTTTGAAGCGGGCGGAGCCGAGGCCAAACAACTGCAAATTGCCCCACCCCCGAACGGTTGGAGCGCAATGTTGGCGTTTGCTGAGGCGAACCCCGACTATGAATTCGCGCATTTCTTTTTTCGATACAATGATGTGGATGTTGTAGACGATCAACTGATCGTTTCTTTCACAGAATGGGTCGAGGGCGAGAACTGTTATCGCACGGCAATCTCGACCGCGCCATTGCAAGGCGCGTCTGCTGAAACTGCCGTAATCAAAGCCGAAGACTGGACGGTGCTGTTCGGGACAGAACCCTGCCTTGCGCCCAACCCCGAAGGTCGCGCGATTCAGGGCCACATGGCGGGCGGACGGTTTCGTGTAGACGCGAATGGCACATTGTACTTGGCTGCAGGTGACTATGCGCAAGACGGAATTTATGCTCCGGTGCCATTGTCGCAAATCCCGGACCAGATGTACGGCAAGGTGATCGCAGTGGATTTGGCCACCGGCGATAGCCGTGTTGTCAGTCAGGGTCATTCGAACATGCAGGGAATAGCGCTGGACCAGGACGGTAAAATGTGGACGGTCGAACATGGCCGGCGCGGAGGGGATGAGCTGAACCTTATCCGCGAAGGCGAGGACTATGGTTGGCCACAAGTCTCGCTTGGAACGAGGTACAACAAACTGCCGTTACCCGATACGCTGGACTATGGTCGCCATCCCGACTTCCAGCTGCCGGCGTATTCCTGGCTGCCCTCGGTGGCTGTTAGTTCATTGATGTACGTTGATGACTTTCATCCTGCCTGGGATGGGGATTTGATTGCCGGATCGCTGGCCGGGAACAGCCTGTTTCGAATTCGTACCAACGGAGAGAGCATTCTGTTCGCAGAACGTATCCCATTGGGGCTGCGGATTCGATATGTCCATCAACACGGCGACGAGCTCGCATTGTGGACAGATCAGCGAAAAGTGGTTCGTTTGACAGTTGGCGAGTTCGATCCCAGCTTTCAGTTTGCGGTTTCAAAGATCACTGATCTGGAACTGCCGGAACGTAAGGCAAATGCCGTCGAAACGGCTTTGGATGGCTGTGCGGAGTGTCATGGATTCGGCGTGCTACCCAGCACCAGTGCCCCGTCTTTGGGCGAAGTCTTCGGTCGTCAGATCGCGGGCCTGACCGATTTCGACTACTCGCAGTCATTGTCTGAAGTGGGTGGTAAGTGGACCCGGGACCAGCTTGTTGCATTCCTTGATAATCCGCAATCCATCGCTGCCGAAACGTCGATGCCTGATCCGTCTCTGGACGACCCCGAAGTGGTAAATGCTATCGTGGATATCCTTGTCTCGCTGAGGGAGCAGGCCGAGTGACTTGATACTCTCGCATTTTGGTTTCAACCGCTGACTGTCGCACCCTGGCCATGGTTACAGAACGCCATGGCCCAGTGTTTTCATTGATTGCCCGGAGAAAATCGGCGTTTCACGGGCTGAAACACACTTTGGCTCAACTTTTCTTGATCTGGCTGTTAACTTTCGGTTAATATTAACCAAGAGCATTCTATTCGAGTTCCGCGCTGACCACCTATTGCAACCCTTATTTTGTGCATGGCGTAAGGCTACTCGGCTTTCATATTTTTGAACGACCAAACGAATAACGAACTGTTTTAGCACCAGAACTCATGTGAATGGGAGTGGTTGGTAATGTATTTAAAGAGTTTCGTTCAGCGTCTCTGGCTAGGTTCGAGGTGCGCGGGTTGCGCGCTGCCAGTGCTGGGGTCTGACGCAGATTTGCATGTTGCCAGAAAAGAGTTGGCACCATGACCTTCGCTGAGACTACAACCTCGATGGGCGAGTATCCGCCCTTGGTCCGAATTGCGCTACGCCTGCCTGTCATGGTGAGCCGGTCTATAGAAACGTTTTCAAGTTCTGACCATCTCTTAAATAGCGATGTGCAACGTGCGGCTGTGCTGGAGACGGGGCTGAGTCATGCAAAGCGTTGATATTGCATTAGTCGGAGCAGGGCCCGCGGCATACGCAGCGCTTACAGCTATGCGGGGCTTCTCTGGGTCTGTGGCCGTCGTGACGGGGGCCACCTCCAAGCCTTCTCAGGGTGGGCCGGTCAAGATTGTCTCGGTTGCGTATGAAAGACAACAGCCCGCGTGTCTGGCCGACCGCACCGAAGTATCAGGAGACGCACCGCCGATGTTTGCTGCCGCCGAAGTCGGTGGGCTGGCCAACTACTGGGGTAAACAGCTTCAGGTTTACGACTGCGATGACCCTTGGGGAAGGGGACAGTTTCTGGAAACATGGTGGGACTATTGTGCCGCGTGCGAAGCTGTGCAGCGCGATCTGAAAGTGGTCGGCGGTGCCCGGCACGAGCTTTTAGAGAACGGACTGGAAAAAAGTGTCCCACGTTTGCTGACCGGAACTTCTGAAACTCCCAATGCCGGGCTTCGGACCATGGCCCGCGCAGTCGAGGCGCGCCTCAAAGAGATGCCGAATGTCTCGGTCCGAGCGGGGCGTGTTAGCCGGATCTTGTCGGGACAGGGGATGGTACGCTTGGACCTGGATGATGGAACTCAACTGCGTGCGCGGCACGTGTTTCTAGCTTCGGGAGTTTTAGGTACAGCGAACTTGCTAGCGCGCAGCCTCCCACAAGCATCGCAGATCGGCTTTCGCGATCATGCCCCGTACATCATGAATTGCCTTTGGTTAAGCCGTGCTTTGGGATCGCCGCGCGCTTATGCTGAGGCAGGACATTTTAATGCCCTGACGCTGAAACATAAGGTAGGTGGGCGGTGCGATCTTTTCGCCTCTGTCTATGCCGTCTCACAGGCTCCGATCAGCTTGATAACTGCCACATTTGGTTTGGGCCCCCACTTGCGCGGGCGTCGTATCGGGCGACTTGTAGACTTTGTGCAGCCCATTCGAATCTGGACGCCGACAACTATGGTGCAGCTCAGGCATTTGCCGCGCGAGGGCCGTATCAAAGCAAATAAAGTGCCGGACGCGGGTCAGGACGTTGGCCTGCGCAATTTGTTGGACTGGTTAGCATCGCATGGAGTGCGGCACACACTGGGCGTCACCGCCCCAGGTCAGGGCTTTCATTATCACAAACTTACAGTCGGGGATCGAGATGAGCCTGTAGATCAGGTCGTCGAGTCGGCTTTCGATGGTCGAGTCCGCGTGATTGATGCCTCTTGCCTTCAAGAAATTGGCTGCCCGCCGCACACATTGACAGCGATGGCGCAGGCTTACGGTCGGGTAAGTCAAGATCTGGCGATGGTCGACTTGATGAAAGAGGCGATGTGAGTCCAGCTCAGATTTGTTCAACTTTGACTGAATCGAGCCGATAAAACGCGATATGGCCTTTGATATCGGCGACTTCGGGGATCGGGCTTTCATAGCTCCACGCCGCGTTTTCAGTCACAGAAGATTTATTGACGATCGAGAAGTGCGCGGCGTTACCCTTATGGGGGCAATGCGTGACTTTGTCGGTCTGGTCCAGAAACGCCATCGCAATATCACTGCGGGGGAAATAGATCACCGGGTCCAGATCACCTTCAAGCAGTTCAAGCGCATTTGTGCTTTCGCCCAAAATGGCGCCACCGGAACGGACGCTCCATTTACCCGGTGCTTTGCGAATAGTGATCTTGGTCATCTTACCTCCTTAACCCTTACTGATGTCGGGCTTTTCCTCTGCCTCCGGAATGTAACAGCTGGGTGTCAGATCGGAGCGGTTGCGGCATCCAACCACACTTGCGCGTCCGCGCCCAGCCTTGGTCGTATTTTTTCCGCAACGTCGCGGTGATACGCATTCAGCCAATCACGTTGAGCGTGGGTCAGCATATCGGGAACAATCAATCGACGGTCAATTGGAACGTAGGTCAAAGTGCGCCAGTTCAGCATTGCGCGTTCGGCATCGCCCCCGGGCAAGGTAGGGGCCTGCTGCACCACGACCAGGTTTTCGATGCGGATTCCAAAAGCACCTTCACGGTAATAGCCAGGCTCGTTCGAAAGGATCATACCGGGTTGAAGGGGGACATGGCTGACCTTCGACAGACGCTGAGGGCCTTCGTGCACGCTCAGATACACGCCGACGCCGTGACCAACGCCATGGTTGAAATCCTGCCCTGCCGCCCACAGGGGAGCCCGAGCCACGCCTTCGATATCGCGCCCAGCCAAGCCCACGGGCCAACGCAGCATCGACATGTCGATCATACCCTTTAGGACACGGGTGAAACAGGCTTTTTCTTCGTCACCTACCTCACCAATAGCGATTGTACGGGTGATATCTGTGGTGCCATCAAGGTATTGACCACCGCTGTCGAGAACCAGAATGTGCCCGTCTTCCAGAAGGCTGTCGGTCTCTTCGGTGACGCGGTAATGCATGATAGCGCCGTTAGGACCGGTGCCTGCGATTGTATCAAACGAGATGTCCTGCAGCGCGCTGTCCTTGCGCCGGTTCTCTTCCAACTTTGTGACAACCTGCGTTTCAGTGACACTGCCGGGGTTTTGGTCATCCAGCCAGCAAAGCGTCTCGATCACCGCCACTGCGTCGCGCAGGTGTGCCTCGGCGCTGCCTTCGATTTCGGCAGGGTTTTTGCAGGCTTTCGGCAGGGCGCAAGGGTCGCCGGCATCGACGATCTTGTCCTGCAAAACGTCAGCTACGACTTGGGGCAGGGTTCCAAGATCAACCTGAATTGCCCCCTGTAACGCGGCAACAGCATCAAGGAACGTTTCAGGCGCGTGAACGCGAACTTGATCACCTAACGACACGCCCAGCTTTTCTTGTGCCATGAACAAGTCAACCTTGGCATCCGAATGCAAAATGGCAAAACCGTGCGCCACTGGGTTGTACCCGATATCCGAGCCCCGAATGTTCAACAGCCACATGATCGAGTCCGGCAAGGTGATCACGGCAGCCGAGTTGCCAGCAGCAGTCAAAGCCTCGGCCAGACGGTCGATTTTGCTGGCGGCGCTTTCACCGGCGAATTCCAGAGGGTGCGCTTTAACCGGGTTCATCGGTGGGGCAGGTTGATCGGGCCATATGCGGTCAACCAGATTGGGGCTGCGAACAAGGTCTATACCGCTGCCTGCGAGGTCTTTGCGTGCGTTGGTGATCTGGCCAGTAGCGTGCAACCAGGGATCAAAACCGACCTTGCCGCCATCGGGCAGATTGTCCTTCAACCACGCGCCCAAACTGACCTCGGGCCACGGCACAGGGGTAAAGTCCAGGGCGACCTGAGCCTTGACCTGCGTTCGATATCGCCCGTCGACAAACACACCGACTACGTCAGGCAACACGGCACAAAAACCTGCCGACCCGGTAAAGCCTGTTAGCCAAGACAAACGTTCGTCCCGCGGGGCGACATATTCGCCCTGATGCGCGTCTGAGCGCGGAATAAGAAACCCGTCCAATCCAGCCTGCGCCATCTCGGTGCGCAAAGCGGCCAACCGGGGCGGCCCCTGTTCGGGGCGCGCGGTTACGGCAAAGGATTGGAACATTTATTACCTCATCACTTCAGGGCTGCGCCCTTCTATTTATGACAACGATAGGCCAAAGCCGCGTTCAACCGACCTTGCGCATACCCATGACACGGGCGCGCGCCCTTGGGTCATTGTCGAACAGGGCGGCAAGCTGTTCGGTCATTGCACCGGCAAGCTGCTCGACATCGGTAATCGTGACGGCGCGGTCGTAATACCGCGTCACGTCATGGCCGATCCCGATGGCCAGCAGCTCGACCATATTGCGCTTTTCCACCATGGCGATGACGTCGCGCAGGTGCTTTTCCAGATAGTTCGCTGGGTTCACGCTGAGCGTTGAATCATCAACCGGCGCCCCGTCCGAGATCACCATCAGAATCTTGCGCTGTTCGCGCCGCATCATCATCCGGCGATGGGCCCATTCCAGTGCCTCACCGTCGATGTTTTCCTTCAGTAGGCCTTCTTTCATCATCAGGCCCAGATTTGGGCGTGCCCGCCGCCAGGGCGCATCGGCCCCCTTGTAGATGATGTGGCGCAGATCGTTCAAACGCCCCGGCTGCTGCGGGCGGCCGTCGTTCAACCACGCCTCGCGTGCCTGCCCACCCTTCCAAGCACGGGTGGTAAAGCCCAGAATCTCGACCTTGACGTTGCAGCGTTCCAGCGTCCGCGCCAGAACATCGGCACAGATCGCAGCGATTGAGATTGGACGCCCGCGCATCGAGCCGGAATTATCCAGCAGCAACGTCACCACAGTGTCTCGGAACTCGGTATCCTTTTCCATCTTGAAGCTCAGCGGCGTGGTCGGATTCGCCACCACGCGGGCCAAACGACTGGCGTCTAGAATTCCTTCTTCCAGATCGAATTCCCAACTGCGGTTTTGCTGTGCCTGAAGACGGCGCTGCAGTTTATTGGCCAAGCGGCTCACAGCGCCTTTCAGCGGCTCCAACTGCTGGTCCAGATAGGCCCGCAGGCGTTCCAGTTCGGCCGGTTCAGCCAGGTCTTCGGCTGCGATTTCTTCATCATGCGTGTTCAGATACACTTTGTAATCGGGATCCGCATCCGAGGCAGGTGGCGGGGCCGGTGGTTCAAGCGGAGCCTCACCTTCCGGCATTTCGGCTTCGTCGCCCATCTCGTCATCGGCCATCTCGTCCATCGAGACCTGAGCCTGAGACTGGTCCTGCTGTTCTTCCTGCGACTGTTCAGGCGTGGCGTCGGCGTCCTGCTCTTGCTGGTCGTCGTCGCCTGTGCTGTCCGGATCGGGTTGCTCTTCGGCGTCTTCTTCGGCCTGATCTTCCTGCTCGTCGTCCAGCTCGTCGGGGTCGTCACCCAGCTGGTCGCCATATCCCAGATCCTTGATCACCTGCCGCGAAAATTTGGCAAATTCAGCCTGGTCCGAAAGGATATCGTTGAGGTTTTCCAGCGATCCCCCTGCCTGTTCCTCGATAAAACCACGCCACAGATTCATGATGTTGGCGGCGGCGGGGGGTAGGTCACGACCGGTCGCCAAGTGGCGGATCAGATATCCGGCGGCAACAGACAGAGGCGCGTCTGCGGGTTGTTTACACTGGTCATAACCGCGGCGTATCGCTTCGTGGCTGATCTTGACGTCGATGTTGCTGGCCGTGCCCGGCATGTCCCGCGCGCCCATCGCCTCGCAGCGGGCGGTCTCCATCGCTTCGTACAGGTCCCGCGCCATATCCCCCGGAGGCGCATAGCGCGCATGCGTCGCGTCATCGTGGTATCGGCGTTGCAGAGCCAGAGCATCTGCTGTTCCGCGCGCCAGCAAAACCTCTTCTCGTGTCATTCGGCGGCTGACCTGGGGCAAACGCATCGACTCGCCCGACATGCCTGACGGATCAACGGTGTACGAGACGTTCAGCTCGGGGTCGTCGGCCATGACCCGCGTGGCCTCGGCCAGGGCTTTCTTGAACGGATCAGCGGGGTTGTCGTTTGGTTTGCTCATCGGCGGCGGGTCCGGTCTTGTTCTGCCCCGGCAACCTAGAGCCATTCCGGGGGCTTGACCATAGGGGCGATCCGCTTTTCAACATCGCGATCCTAAAGCAATACGGCCCGGCACTCCGAGATTCTGCGCGCCAACTGCTGTTCGGCCCCTTCGGCGATGCGCGCGTCGAAGCTATAGTCCATATCGGCCAGCAGGTAGGCGACTTCAACCCAGCCGCGCACACGCCACCGTTTTGGCTGGTGTTCTTCGATACCCTCGGACAGCGCCCACGGCAGAACCGCTTCCAGCATTTGGTCGAACTGTTGCTGCAGATTTGCGGCAGGCGCATCTTCGTCCCCGATGCGGGCCCGTTGGCGGGCCGCTAGCGCTTCTAACCGGCCAGAGCAGACAGCAAACAGTTCAGCCCTGTCAGACGTTGTTGTCGGCAATGCGGTAACAGGAGAGGCGAATGCCCAGACAGTTGTTGTTGCAATAAGAGGTGTTTTCCAATGTACCATGCATTGGATATGATATAGATGTAATTTGTATAATCAAGGTATATACAAATCACGGTTTCGCCAGTGACCCATCCGCCACAATCGATGCTCATTGATTGCTTTTGGTACAGCATTTATTGCGCAGGTTACTTACCTTTTAGTCATTGGTGTCCTCGGCGCGTTTTGCGGCCGGTTGATTGCTGCAAGTCTCAGCTGAGTTTGGCAAGTTCGGTCCTGAACCGCGCCGGGTGATGCCTGCGAAAAGGCAGTAAGGACAGGTTTGGGCATTTCCAAACAACACTTGCGGCATCATATCGACCATTTTGGTGGGCGGCAGAAACACGACGGCCAGCCTGAGAATTCAGGCTGGCCGTATCTGAATCGTTTGTTCTTTTTTGGGGTGTTAGCCCAAGCTCGCGCTTGCCGCGCTCTCTGGAAGTTCCTCATCAAAGCAGCGCTGATAGAACTCGGCCACGGTCTGGCGTTCCAATTCATCGCATTTGTTCAGGAAGGACAGGCGGAACGCGTAACCAACATCACGGAAAATCTCGGCGTTCTGGGCCCAGTTGATCACTGTTCGGGGGCTCATCACCGTGGACAGGTCGCCGTTCATGAAGGCGGTTCGGGTCAGGTCGGCGACGCTGACCATCTGGCTGACGATCTTGCGACCTTCAGCCGTGTTGTAATGCGGGGCCTTGGACAGAACAATCATCGTCTCGGCGTCATGGCTGAGGTAGTTCAGCGTCGCGACCAGCGACCAGCGGTCCATCTGAGCTTGGTTGATCTGTTGCGTACCGTGGTAAAGGCCCGTCGTATCCCCAAGGCCAACGGTGTTGGCAGTGGCGAACATGCGGAAATACCGGTGAGGTGTCAGAATCTCGTTCTGGTCCAACAGGGTAAGGCTACCGTTGGCTTCCAGTACGCGCTGCAGCACGAACATCACATCTGCACGGCCGGCGTCATATTCGTCAAACACGATCGCGACCGGGTTGCGCAGGGCCCAAGGCAAAATGCCTTCACTGAATTCGGTGATCTGCACGCCATCACGCAGTTTGATCGCATCCTTACCGATCAGATCGATCCGGCTAATATGGCTGTCGAGGTTGACCCGCACCGCAGGCCAGTTCAGACGCGCGGCGACCTGTTCGATATGGGTCGACTTACCCGTGCCGTGATACCCTTGGATCATCACGCGACGGTTGTGGGTAAAGCCCGCCAGAATTGCGAGGGTCGTCTCAGGGTCAAACTTGTAGGTCTGATCAATCTCGGGGACCCGTTCGGTCACTTCATAAAAGCGTTTGACCTGCATGTCGGTGTCGATGCCGAACACGTCGCGAACCGAAATCTCTTCTGAGGGATGTGCATTTGCGTCAATCGGCCAATCCATGCCTGTCGTCCTTATTCCTGGTACCGCAGCCTCGTGCGGGTTTTCGAACCTGTGTTTGGTGCAACATATTGCGGGCAAGGGCAAGGGAAAGAGGTACGAGTTTGAGCTGAGGCGGATGTTTCTTTGAAACTGGCCTTATTGATATGAAACGAAGTCACACTCAGTCTTTTTCTGCCCAGAACTCAATCCTCGAGCTGCTAAAATATGACTGCAAATCTTGGGCCAATGATTTCCTTTCAATGCTTACATTGCAATAGAATTATGTGATGGTTTAATATCACTAAAAGCCTGCACACAATGAGTTCCCAGTTTAACGTTTCCCGTTTGAGGTTCAAATGGCACTGACAATTTTAGGCCCGACTTCGCTTTCGATTCCCAGTGGGTCGACCTCTGTCGCTCAGCAATACATAGCAACTAAAGCCGGAGCTTCATGGACTGTTGTCGTTTCGGGGACCGGCGGATTAGACGAGTCCGATTACACGGTTTCGATTTCATCAAGCGGACTTTTGACCGTCGAGTTAACTCCGGGAACCTATATTCCGCCAAACACTCAACTTACTCTCGAAATATTTGCCTCCACGGGGCCCGGTAACGGCAATAACGATTCCCTTATCGTGACGGTCTCGCTTCCAGAGGGGACAGTGCCTTGTTTCGTTAAGGGTACTTTGATCGAAACCGAAACGGGCCGCTGCCTCGTGGAAGAACTGTCCGTTGGGGATAAGGTGCGCGTTGCTAGCGGCGAATTGCTACCCATTGAATGGATCGGTGAAAAGACAATAAGCGTCGAAGAATTGAATAGGGCTCCTCGCTTGCGTCCTGTTTGCATTAAAAAAGGAGCGATGGGAAAAGGTTTGCCTGATCAAGATTTGTATGTGTCGCCGCAACACAGAATTGTTCTGGAAGGATGGCGTGCAGAATTCTTGTTTGGTGAGCCCAAGGTTTTCGTCGCAGCTATTCATTTGGTGAACGACAAAACCATTCGCCAGGTGAACGCATGCGAACCCGTAACCTATTTCCACATTGCATGTCATCGGCACGCGATACTGATGTCGAATGGTTTGCCGACCGAAAGTTTATTTCTGGGAGATATGGCGCTGCAGTCTTTTGGCCGTGAAGACGTGGAAGAGCTCTGTATGATTTTCCCCGAAATACGTAATTCCGCAACCGCGAAGGAACAAACGCGGCTGCGTTGCCTCAAGCGACCAGAAGCAGTGGCTCTACGCAATATGTTCGTGCATTAATTCAGCTACTTAAAGTTCCGGCTGTCCTTGATCTGATCCCAGGCCCAGACAACCTCTTGCAGTTGTTCTTCCTGGCTGCGGTCACCGCCGTTCATATCGGGGTGCAGCACCTTGATCAGTTTCTTATATGCTTTGCGCACTTCAGCTTTGGTCCAGCTGTCATTGGCTTCCAAGATTTCAATCGCACGGCGCTCGGTGGGGGGCAGGCGGCGGCCGCCGCTGCCTGCGGTGCGACCTTTGTTTTGCGTGCTGTTTGCACCCAGAACCTGATGGGGGTCTTCAATACCAAGACGGGCCCAGGCACGGGCCTCGGGGTCACCCATGGGTTTTGTTTCGCGTTCCCAGACCTTGTCTTTGGATCGCTGCGCGTTCAGCTCGGCCTCGGTCGTGCCGTCGAAGAAATTCCACTTCTGGTTATATTCGCGCACATGCTGCTGACAGAACCAAAAGAAGTCATCCAGCACATCCGGCGCTTTGGGGGCGCGGAACTTGCCCGGCTCGTCACAGCCTTCATGGTCACAGATTCGGACCGAGGTCTCGGATGCGCCCGACATCCCCCGACGTCCGCGCGGGTTCTTTTTCTTGGCGCTAGAGACGGACATATCGAATCCAAAGGGGTCTGATTTCGTCATTCTGTGATCCTTAAGAACGCATCTTCTCGACTCGGAGGCAGCAGTTTAGTCTAAGCTGCCGAAAGTAGAAGAGGGGAGGCGGTAAAATTTTTGCCGCTGAGCGTAAAAATGACCGTGACTGACGAAATCCGCACTGCCTTGCAATCCGCCTTTGACCCGCATGAGCTGGAAGTAGTGGATGACAGCGAAAGCCACCGGGGCCATGCGGGCTTTCAGGAAGGTGGCGAAAGCCACTTTAACGTGCGCATCCGTGCGGCTGCGTTCGAAGGCCAATCCCGCGTCGCCCGCCACCGCGCTGTTCACAAGGCACTGGGGGACATCGTCCCGCGTATCCACGCGCTGGCGCTGGACATAGGGGTATAGTGGTGCGGTCTCGACCGCGCGGGGCGCTTGGAATTCGAGATTGGGTATCCGACTGAATTCGACTTCGTCAATTCACAGTTACCATGCAAACATCGTGTTTCAACTTCCGCTCTTCAGAGAGATAAACTCTTCGGACCAAAGACATCTTTCCCGGCCTTGAAGCGATTACTTCGAATTCTTCGACGTCAGTTAAGCCAATTTTTAATGGCGTGTTTATTTCAATCGGCGGCAAGTTCTGCGTAAATCGGCCTGAAGAAAAGTTGATGTTATTTCTGTATTTTGACAGTTCTAATTGTGCTTTGCTACCTTGGCCCAAGGTAAGATTTTTACCCTCAGTATCTTTGCAAGATTCAATGAGCTCTGTCTGGTAATCTTGTGTGGTCGACGTACTTTTAGATACCTCGACGTTGCATATTCCCCCTATTCCTCCAAACTTTGATTGATCTTCTGGGTGCCAAACATAGTTCGCCCAGCCCGGGGTTTGTCCGCGCAGTTGAATCAGCTCAGTGGTAACTGGAGCGACGGCCAATACAGTCTTGGGAACGCCACTGATTTCTACAAGGTCGTAGGGGGGCTCAAATATTTGAACGTGCCCCGGCGTCAGCGTCTCGACACCTGCAATCTGTTTGAGATCGCATTCGCCAACTTGCGAAGCTATAGGGTCATAAATAGTTGGGTCGAATTGGTTGGCTTTGACCATGCAAATGTGCACAATCGAGCCATCATCCTGTTTGAACACGAGTTCGGTCTCTGTGCCCGACTTGTTAACAGTTTGGCTGGCCCCCCCTGCCGAATAAACCCCCCGATAAATGCCCGCATAGACGAGCGCACCGTTCCCATGCCGGATGGTTGGGTAAACCGTTAGGTCACCTCCTTCAGTTTCGATTGAGGAATAAGGGACCGGAGGAGTCACCAAGCCAAAGAAGCCAGCAATAACTGTCCCCTCAGCATCAATATTTGTCACGCAGTTAGGAGGGGTGTTCGCGCCCGCATCAGCGTGCAGCTGACCGGTGAACATCAAAGTGAAACAAACGCAAAGTGTTGAAACAAAAGAATGTGAAATCAAAAATGTCCGATTGGCAATGCTGTTCATTATTTCTCCGGCGGTGCGTCGTCCGAACTGGAAACTGTTTCCAAGCCCTTCAATGACAGCGGCGGCTCTTGCACCTCTTCCGCAATCGGGGCTGGGGCCACGACCATTTCGGGGCCCGGAACAGGCTGGGCCAAGGGTACGCCTTCGGGCGTTTCTGTCGGGCTGCGAGTGGTGACAAAAGTCAATTCGATTTCGCGCCGGAACACCAGCACGTTTCGCCAGTTCACGGTCGAACTGGTAAAGCCTGCGCGTTCTTCACTGGGTAGAAGTTCTGCGCGCTGATATTCCCAGCCGTCCTGACCCATTTGGTTCAGCACCTGTTCGATCGAGGCCGCAAACCGGCCTTCGGCGGTTTTTGCGCCCTTTGATTTGCCGCTTTTCTGCGGGGCGGGGACAACTTTGTATTCGTAGCGCGGCATCGGATCTTCCTACCTGTTCGTTCCTGGCAATCTAGCATGTTGAGGCCATTGGGAAAGTCTCCTTCGCGCCGTGCCCGGCGTGTGTTGCCCGGACACAGCGCAAAAGAAGGGCGGCAAAGGGGATGCCCTCTGCCGCCCTTTGCATCAAATTCAGTTGGTTCAGTCGCCCAGTTTCTTGGCAACCAGCTCGTTCACGGCCTTGGGGTTGGCCTTGCCGCCGGTGGCTTTCATCACCTGACCAACGAACCAGCCCGCCAGTTTCGGGTTCACCTTGGCTTTTTCCACTTGCGCGGGGTTGGCGGCGATGATCTCGTCCAAAGCGGCTTCGATCGCGCCGGTATCGGTGACCTGTTTCATACCGCGCTCTTCCACGATCTGCGCCGGGTCACCGCCTTCGGTGTAGACGATCTCGAACAGGTCTTTGGCGATCTTGCCCGAGATGGCATCCGAGGAAATCAGATCAATGATCCCACCCAACTGCGCAGGCGAGACCGGGCTGTCGGTGATGTCATGGTCTTCTTTCTTCAGACGACCGAACAGCTCGTTGATCACCCAGTTCGCGGCAAGCTTACCGTTGCGGCCTTTTGCGACCTCTTCGAAATAGGCGGCGCTTTCCACTTCGGCAGTCAAGACCGAAGCGTCGTAGTCGGTCAGGCCAAACGCCTCAATGAACCGCGCCTTTTTGGCATCGGGCAGTTCGGGCAGTTTGGCGGCGATGTCATCGACCCAGGCTTGTTCAATCTCCAACGGCAGCAGGTCGGGGTCTGGGAAATAGCGGTAATCATGCGCCTCTTCCTTGGACCGCATCGAGCGTGTCTCACCCTTGTCCGGGTCATAGAGGCGGGTTTCCTGCTCGACCTCACCACCCGCTTCGACGATGGCGATCTGACGGCGGGCTTCGACCTCAATCGCCTGCTGAATAAAGCGCATCGAGTTCATGTTCTTGATCTCACACCGCGTGCCCAGATGCGAGAAATCCTGCGTTTCCTGGTATTTCTCATATGCGCCCGGCAAACAGATCGAGACGTTCACATCCGCCCGCAGGTTGCCGTTCTGCATGTTGCCGTCGCAGGTGCCCAGATAACGCATGATCTGGCGCAGCTTGGCGATATAGGCGGCGGCCTCTTCGGGCCCGCGAATATCTGGGCGGCTGACGATCTCCATCAGGCAGACGCCGGTCCGGTTCAGGTCGACGAAAGACATATGCGGGTCCATGTCGTGAATCGATTTACCTGCGTCCTGCTCCATGTGAATGCGTTCGATCCGCACCATGCGCGCGGTGCCGTCGCCCATTTCCACCAGCACTTCGCCTTCGCCCACGATGGGGTGGTACAGCTGGGAAATCTGGTAGCCCTGCGGCAGGTCAGGATAGAAATAGTTTTTGCGGTCAAAAGCCGATTTCAGGTTGATATCCGCCTTCAAACCTAGCCCGGTGCGCACGGCCTGTTCCACGCAATATTCGTTGATCACCGGCAGCATTCCCGGCATAGCCGCGTCCACAAAGGCCACGTTCGAATTCGGCTCGGCCCCGAACTGGGTCGATGCGCCAGAAAACAGCTTGGCGTTCGATGAGACCTGAGCGTGCACCTCCATCCCGATCACCAGTTCCCAATCGTGCTTGGCACCAGCAATGGTTTTGATTTTGGGCATTTCGTATGTCAGGTCGAGCATGGCGCGCCTCTAATTTCCGCAGAAGTCTAGGCTTGCGTATTAGGCCCGGCGCGCCAAAGGGGCAAGGGGGAATTCAGTGGCTGGAGAGGTGTAGGCCCGTTGAGGTGAAGGTCACATCCATACCGTTGCGCAGTTCTTCACTAAACAGGTTGCCAATCGCCCGCAGCGCGTCGCGGTGACCACGTGCCGCAAACCGTTCAGTCGAGTTGACGCGCGCCGCGTTGTTGAAGCCGTTGGCCGCATGTGCCCAGATCAGCGGGTGCAATTCGGTCAGGTGATCGCGGATCAACCAGTTTGCGGCCTCGTGGATTTGAGCGCGAACAGCGTCCGCCTTTTCATTCCGGCCAATGCCACGCTTGATCGTGATCGCGCAGTATGCCGCCAGCATATTTACCATTTCTTGATCGGGGCGGTTGCTCAGAATGTCATGAAGGCCCTGCAGGAAGTATTCGACATCGAGCCGCGCACAGGCTTCGTCATCCAGCACGATCGCGTCGAACTGCGCCCAAGTGTAACCACCTGCGCCCCAGATATTATGAGTTCTGGCGGCGTTGCGCAGGGCTTGGACCTCAAGCTCTTCGTAGCTGCCGAACCAGCGTGGCAGCAGATGCGTGCCCATAGCGCGCATATGGCGTTGGTTATGGGGATCCAGCGTAATCAGGCGTTCGTATTTGTCGGCCACACGAACATGCGTCTTACGCTGTCCGGCCAGCAGAGCACAATCGGCCGCTGCAACCAAAGGGCTGTCCGGCGCGGCCTCACGGCATTTCGGAAGGATCGCGGCGGCGCGGTCGAAATGAGCTGCGCAACGCGACTGATGCAAAGAGGGCAACTTGTCTTCCGTGGCCGTCCCGCGCCATGCCCACGCGATGTCGATATGGGCCAAAGCAACGACGAGAGCGATCATCGCATCGTCCGCGTTGTCGCGCATTTCGTCTTCTAACTCCGAAATACCACCCAGCAGGTCGTAGTCGCGCACTTCTTTCAGGTCCGACAGGGCGTGCTCGACGGCCAAAACCACGTCCGCACGAGCACCAAACGCCAGTAGATCGGCGACCGGCATCCCATCTGATCCCGACTCGCGCGCATCGTCGGCCGCCTTCATCTGCCGAGACAACTCGGACCACATTCCCTGTCGGGCCAGATGGCGTCCGCGTTCAATCGCATCACGACCTGCGATGTCCTCGGAACGCGCATCAACGACAGGAATATTCACTTGGCCACGCTGCGGAAACACCGCAGACACATCTGGCGCCAGACACAACTCCGGGTGGATTTGGGGGACAGATGCGCTGGGCGCGTTGGACTTGAAGAACCGCAACATGGTGAAACTCGGTAACTGTAAAAACTGGTAACGTTGGACTTAATCTTTCTCCTGATTTTGCTCAAATTCAAGATTCAGGGGTCGTTTAGCGCTAAATTCGTGAACAATCCAGGTTGAGTATCCGGATTACCGCTAGAATACAGTAAAATGATGCCGTTCAACCCGTAGCCCGGTGGCCTGCAGAACCTGCTGAAACACGCGGTGCGGAGGGGTAGATTCATCAGGCAGGCGAATCTTTTTCTCGGAATTCAGGACCAGCGATACACGCACTGAGAAATCCCAGCGCGTGTCCATTCGAACGTGGTCAATATCGGCAAGATTGACCTCGGCCTTGCGCGGTCCGGTGAACCAGCTCAACGTATCCTTCCCCACCGACAATCCGGCTTTGGTACCCTGCACAAAGTCCCAAACAGCGGGTAGAGTGGTCAGGGCCAGCGGAGCGATCAGCCACCATACCGCGTCAAACCACACGACCAGAGCGATCAACGCGCTGTAGATGCAGAGCAGGATCGCCAAAACGCGCGGCGTTCTGTTCTTCCGGGTGAACGTGTAAGGCGTCATGCGTCCAGGATGCGTGACACCATTTCGGTCGTGTCCCGCGACAGGTTGGGCGTCTCCGCGATGCGGGTTAACTTTGCGCGCATCAAGGCCTGACGATTGGTGTCATAGCGTTTCCACGTCTGGAAGGCCGAACACATCCGTGCCGTGGTTTGCGGGTTCACCGGGTCCAGTTTGATCAACCAGTCCGCCAGCAGGGCATAGCCCGCGCCATCGGCCCGGTGGAACCCGGCATGGTTCATCGCAAGCGCACCCATGACGGCGCGGAAGCGGTTGGGGTTTTTCCAGTTGAAATCCGGATGCTCGGTCAGATTGCGCGCCACATCCGCCGTCGCATCCGGTGCGGCCATCGAGACTTGCAGGCCGAACCATTTATCCATCACCAACCGGTCGTGTTGCCATTGGTCATAGAATGCGGCCAGTTCGGCCTCGCCCTTGCCAGCGCGCAGCAGGTAGGACAGGGCGGTCAGTTGCAGAGTCATGTTGTCGGCGGTCTTGTATTCCTCGGCGGCCTTGGCGCCCCCGTCCAGACGTGAGGTCAGCGCCAAAGCGGCCCCGCCCAACGCGCGTTTGCCCGATTGATTGGCACCCGGGTTGTACGGAGCATCAATCACGGTCTCGCTGTGCAAACGCGGCAGCAGGTCCTGTACGTGCTGTGCAGTGACCTGCCGCAGCGTCTCGACGGCGGTCCAGATCGCCATCGGATCAGGCGTTTCGCCATTCTCGTGCAAGGCAGCCGCCAATTCCGATTGCGTCGGCAGACCCAGCATCAGTGCGCGGTAGGCCGGGTCCAAGTCACCATCGCGCAGCACAGCCAGAAGACCATCCAGATAGTCCGCGTCGGGGGCTGCATCGGATTGGATCATGTTCAACAGCGTGTCTTCGGCCAGCGAGCGCCCGGCTTGCCATCGGTTGAACGCGTCCGTGTCATGGGCCAGCAAAAATGCGCGCTCTGCGTTGCTTTGATCCTGTTCCAGGATAACCGGGGCCGAGAAATCCCGCAGGACCGAGGCCGTTGGTTTGGCCGCCAGCCCGGTGAAGGTAAAGCTTTGGCTGGCCTCGGTCAGTTCCAGCACCTCTGTTGTGCGGACCTCATCGCCATTGGGGCCCAGAAGACCAACGGCCACCGGGATCACCTGCGGCAGCTTTTCGTCCTGACCCGGCGTGGGTTCGGTGCGCTGCGACAGGGTCAGGGTGTAGGTGCCGTCTGCCCATTCTTCGGCTACCGTCACGCGCGGAGTGCCGGATTGGCTGTACCAGCGTTTGAACTGACTCAGATCGCGGCTCGTCGTATTCTCGAATACCTTGATCCAGTCTTCGATCGTGCAGGCTTGCCCGTCATGGCGGTCGAAATACAAATCCAGCGCGTTGGTATAGGCTTCATCGCCTACCAGCCGTTTCAGCATACCGATAATTTCTGCACCTTTCTCATAAACGGTGGCGGTGTAGAAATTGTTGATCTCTTGAAAGCTTTCGGGTCGCACCGGGTGAGACAACGGCCCGTTATCCTCGGGGAATTGCCGTGCGCGCAGGTCGATGGCGTCGTGGATGCGTTTCACCGGGGCCGAGCGCATGTCTGACGTGAACTGCGCATCGCGGAACACGGTCAGACCCTCTTTCAGGCACAGTTGAAACCAGTCGCGGCAGGTTATGCGGTTGCCGGTCCAGTTGTGGAAATACTCATGCGCGATGATCGCCTCGATCCGCTCAAAGTTCATATCGGTCGAGGTCTCGGGGCTGGCCAACACGGCGGAGGAGTTGAAGATGTTCAGCCCCTTATTTTCCATCGCGCCCATGTTGAAGTCATCGACAGCCACGATGTTGAACACGTCCAGATCGTATTCACGGCCATAGACGTCCTCGTCCCATTTCATCGACTTTTTCAGCGCCTCCATGCCAAAGGCGCATTTGCCCTCGTCACCGGGGCGGACCCAGAGGTTCAACTCGACGTCGCGCCCGGACATGGTGGTGAACTGGCCGGGATGGGCAATTAACTCGCCCGCGACAAGCGCGAATAGGTAGGCAGGCTTGGGCCACGGGTCGGTCCATTCGGCCCAGCCTTCGCCTTTGCCGCTTGGGTTGCCGTTGGACAGCAGTACTGGCAGATCGCCATTGATGCGCACGGTGAAGGTGGACATCACATCAGGGCGATCGGGGTAGTAGGTGATCTTGCGGAACCCTTCCGCCTCGCACTGGGTGCAATACATGCCGTTCGACATATAAAGCCCCTCAAGCGCGGTGTTGTTGCCGGGGTCAATCTCAACCTCGGCCTCCCAGATGAAGGGCGCGTCGGGGGCGGGGGCGGTCAGGCCCTTGTCGGTCACCTCGGGCGTGATCTGCACCCCGTCAATGCAGGCGCGGATCAGGGTCAGCTCTTCGCCGTGCAAGAAGAATGTGCGGTCCGTGGCATCAGGGTTGGGGCGGAAAGCAATGCGCGATGTCACGCGGGTGGCGTGCGCTGCCAGATCGAAGGTTAGATGCACGCTGTCCACAAGATAGCCAAAGGGCGTGTAATCTTTCAGATAGATCGTCGTAGGGGCAGCGTCGCGCATCTGGGCCTCGCATCGGTTGGAGTTTGAGGCGACGTTATGGTCTGTGGCAATGGGCTGCAAGCGGTGTCGGAGCCCAACCAAAAGCTGGTCACGTAATTTTGGTAAGTTTTTTTTACCGAAATTGTTGCGGCACGTTGCCTATCGGAAACTTTCACTCTAAATGCTGGCTGCACACAGTGGTGCACAAAAAGGCGGGAGGAACACTATGACCAGCAGACAGACACGCAGCGGGCTTCAAGTTGATACGGTTCTGGCCGAGTTCATCGAAGACAAGGCGCTGCCTGGCACCGGTGTTACGGCCGATGCGTTCTGGGATGGTCTGTCGCGGATGGTGTCCGAGCTGGGCCCAAAAAACCGCAACTTTCTTGCCAAGCGTGAAAAGATGCAAAGCCAGCTGGACGCATGGCATCTGGACCGCAAAGGACAGGACCACGACGCCAGCGCCTATCAGGCATTCCTGCGCGAGATCGGCTATCTGGTCGAAGAGGGTGACGACTTTCAAATCGAAACTGCCAATGTCGATCCCGAGATCGCCTCGACACCCGGCCCGCAGCTGGTTGTGCCGATCACCAATGCCCGTTTTGCACTGAACGCCGCCAACGCACGTTGGGGCAGCTTGTACGATGCGCTGTATGGCACGGACGCGATGGGCGATCTACCCGCCGCCGGAGGGTACGACGAGGCGCGTGGTGCCCGTGTGATTGCATGGGCCAAAGGTTTTCTGGACGATGCTGTACCGCTGGCTGCAGGCTCGTGGGCCGATGTGTCCGATCTGCGGGTCGAAGGCGGTGCGCTGGTACCTGCGCTTGCCGACGCTGCGGCATTTGTTGGCTTTGGCGGTAAGGCTGAGAAGCCTGATTTTGTTCTGCTGAAGAATAACGGGCTGCATGTGAAAATCGTTGTCGATGCCTCTAGCAACATTGGTGCTGCCGACCCGGCTGGGATTGCTGATGTTCATCTGGAATCGGCGCTGTCCACGATCATGGACTGCGAGGACTCGGTGGCCTGTGTGGATGGTGAAGATAAGGTCGTGGCCTATAGCAATTGGCTGGGCCTGATGAAAGGCGATCTGGCCGAAGAAGTGACCAAGGGCGGCACCACCTTCACCCGGAAACTGGCTGACGATCTGACCTATACCACCGCAGGCGGCGAACAGGATGTGCTGAAAGGCCGCTCGCTGATGCTGATCCGCAACGTGGGCCACCTGATGACCAACCCCGCCGTTCTGGATGGTGAAGGCAATGAGATCGGTGAGGGCCTGATGGATGCGCTCTGCACCACGCTGATTGCGATGCATGACCTGCAGCGTGAAGGTGGGAATTCGGTCAAAGGCTCGGTTTATGTGGTCAAGCCCAAGATGCACGGGCCAGCCGAAGTCGCTTTCGCGGTCGAGATTTTCGATATGGTCGAAGACATCCTTGGCCTGCCGCGCAACACCGTTAAGCTGGGCATCATGGATGAAGAGCGCCGCACCTCATCCAACCTGAAAGAATGCATCCGCGCCGCGAAATCTCGCGTGGCCTTTATCAACACCGGTTTCCTTGATCGGACCGGGGATGAGATCCATACCTCTATCGAAGCAGGTCCGATGCTGCCCAAGGGGGACATGAAAGTGACGCCTTGGATTACATCGTATGAGGATCGCAATGTCGATATCGGTCTAGCCTGTGGTCTGAAAGGCAAGGCGCAGATTGGCAAAGGCATGTGGGCGATGCCCGACCGGATGGGCGATATGCTGGATCAGAAGATCGGCCACCCGAAATCTGGCGCGACTTGCGCGTGGGTGCCGTCGCCGACCGCTGCAACTCTGCACGCCACGCATTACCACAAGGTCGACGTTTTGGCCCGTCAGGACGAACTGGCCGCAGGCGGCGCGCGCGGAACGCTGGACGACCTGCTGACCGTGCCGCAGCTGGGTGGCCGCAACCTGAGCGAGGACGAGATCACCCGCGAGATCGAGAACAACGCGCAGGGCATTCTGGGCTATGTTGTGCGCTGGATTGATCAGGGTGTGGGCTGTTCGAAAGTGCCGGATTTGAACGATATCGGTCTGATGGAAGACCGCGCAACCTGCCGGATTTCGTCGCAGGCGCTGGCAAACTGGCTGCTCCATGACGTGGTGAGCGAAGAACAGGTGATGGCGGCGATGCAGAAGATGGCCGCCGTGGTGGATCGCCAGAACGAAGGCGACCCAAGCTATCGCCCGATGGCCCCCGGCTTTGATGGTGTGGCGTTCCAAGCGGCCTGCGATCTGGTTTTCAAAGGCAGGGTTCAGCCTTCGGGTTACACCGAGCCGGTTCTGCACACGCGCCGCTTGGAGCTGAAGGCTAGCCTGGGGTGAATGAATGGGGTTGGAACGAGGGGGCTGTCTGCCCCTCCCGCTCCCCCGAGGATATTTTTGGCCAGATGAAAGGGATCAGGCATGGCTGTTACATTGCGTAAGGCGCGCACGATTGTGCGCAAGGCTTTGGAAAAGGGCCGCGAATTGGAGCTGAAACCTCTGTCAGTTGTTGTTCTGGACGCCGGTGGTCATGTGATCGCCTTTGAGCGCGAAGACGGTGCCGCGCCCGGTCGTTTTGCGATTGCGCAGGGAAAAGCCTATGGGGCGGTCATGCTGGGTATGGCAGGCACCGCGCAGATGGCCCGGGCCGAGGCGCAGGCGTACTTCATGGCCGCTGTGAACGGTGTATACGGCGGGCAGGTTGTGCCTGTGCCGGGCGGCGTATTGTTGCGCGACAAGAAAGGGGCCGTGATCGGCGCTGTTGGCGTGACCGGCGACACCTCGGACAATGACGCGATCGCGGCGATGGCGGGGATCGAAGCTGCCAGCCTGATCGGCGAGATTTGATGAACCTGTCGAAGAGCCCCCGGGCCCTTCGACTTTCGGTGTTCGTGGAATGCCTCACAAATGGTCATTTGACTGTTTCTTGTTCCACTTGTGCATAAGTGAACAAGGGCCTGCGCTGCCACACAGGGGCTGTGCTATTGCGCGCTGCTGTGACGGCGGCTAGCTTTCCCGAAACGCAAAAACAACCGGGAAAGAAGAATGCCTCGACCTATTGTGGGTATTATCGGCAACTCATACTTGTTGGATGATCAATACCCGACCCATGCCGGTGGGACCATGAATTCGGACGCGGTTGCGAACGTGTCAGGCTGTTTGCCGATGCTAATTCCGGCTGATCCCCGCTACGTTTCAGTGGAAGAATTGCTGGACGTCTGTGACGGCTTTTTGCTGACCGGCGCGCGCCCTAATGTGCACCCCGAGGAATATGGTGAGTCCGCAACCGATGCGCATGGCGATTTTGATCGGGCGCGGGATGCGATCGCACTGCCGTTGGTGCGGGCCTGTGTCGAAAGGGGCCAGCCGTTCTTTGGCATTTGCCGCGGGTTTCAAGAGGTCAACGTGGCGATGGGGGGAACACTTTATCCCGAAATTCGCGATCTTCCGGGGCGGATGAACCATCGCATGCCACCGGATGGGACGTTGGAAGAAAAGTTTGCGCTGCGCCATATCGTGACACTGTCCGAAGGCGGCGTATTTCACCGTTTGATGGATGCGACCGAAGTCATGACGAATACTCTGCACGGGCAGGGGATCAAGACGGTCGGGCATCGGGTTGTGGTAGATGGCCACGCGCCGGATGGAACGCCAGAAGCGATCTATATAAAGGACGCCCCGGGTTTTACGCTTTCGGTGCAATGGCACCCGGAATGGGATGCCGAGAACGATCCGGTCTCGCGCCCGCTGTTCAAAGCGTTCGGAGAAGCTGTTCATGCATGGTCTGCTGGCTCTAAGGCCGCGACACTGCAGCAATCGGCATAGAAGGCGTGCGCCGGTCCAGGAGAGAAGAACCAGACCGGCGCATCGCGATCAAACCAGCAAATCGAACTGATTGATCAGTGGCAGGGTGCGTGCGCGCTCGCCCGTGAGGTCGAACAACGCGTTTCCAAGTGCAGGCATCGACGGAGGTGTGCCAGGCTCACCCACGCCTCCCAGGCGCGGGTTGGTTTCGAGGATGCGCACCTCAGTCACCGGAGCGTTGTGCATGCGCAGTGCGTCATAGTCGGGGAAGTTGAATTGCTCTACTTCTCCGTCCGCAAACGTGATTTCCCCCATAACGGCGGCCGACAAGCCGTACATCATTCCACCGAACATCTGCGCCTCGACCGTGCCCGGATCCAAAGCGATGCCCACGTCGCAGGCGATCCACGCTTTAGCGATGCGAATGGTGCCGTCCTCGTCGACCACTTCGATGACCTGAGCAACCGGCGTGCCAAAGCTGTAGGTCATGGCGACGCCCCGTCCAACACCGTCTGGGGTTTCTCCGGTCCAGCCGGACATCTCTTTCACGGCTTGCAGAACACCTGCAGCTGGGGCGAATTCGGCCTTGGCCAGCTCCAGCCGGAACTCCAGCGGGTCACGACCTGCGGCATGGGCCATTTCGTCCATGAAAGTTTCGTGGAAGAACCCGTTATGGCTGTTGCCGACCGAGCGCCAGAAGCCTACTGGCACGGCCAGATCGGCGATGTGGCCGCTGATGCGGTAGTTCGGTACTGCGTAGGGCTGGTTGAACAACCCCTCGACAAGAACCTTGTCGGGGCCGCCGCCCGGCAGGCCAGTATAGCGTTCAACTGCTTGCTGCGTGCTGGATTGCGACGCCACCTTACCGTCGATCAGAACGGCAGTGCCATCCTTGACCGCTCCGCGCATCCGGGCGATTGCACCGGGGCGGTAGTAGTCGTGACGCATATCCTCTTCCCGGCTCCAGGTCGTCTGAACCGGAACATTGGGTACCGCCATCGCAACTTTGGTGGCGATTTCTGCAAAGTCCAGTTCACCACGGCGACCGAAACCGCCCCCTAGATAGGTGGTATGAATATCGACCGCCTCGGTATCCAGATTGGCCGTATTCGCGGCGCGGATCTGGATTAATGTCGGTGCCTGGTTGCCACACCACAGGTCTAGCTTGGTGCCAGTGAACAGGGCCGTGGCGTTCATCGGCTCCATTGTGGCGTGGGCCAGATACGGCACTTTGTATTCCGCCGAGATTTCTGTCGCGCCGTCGGGCATAACGTCCACATCGCCATCATCGCGCATGGTCGAGTTTGGCGCGTCGTCAAACGCTTCGGCAATCTTGGCAAACAGGCTGTCGGTTTCGGGGGGGTAGTGGGCGTCACCCCAGTCGATGTCGATGGCTTCGACCGCCTGTATGGCAAGCCAGGTGTTGCTTGCGACCACCGCGACACCGTTGCCCAGATTGACGATCTTTTCGACGCCGGGCATGGATTCGGCTGAACTGGAGTCATATCCCTTCATTGTGCCGCCCAGCCTCGGGTTCATTCGAACGGAAGCGAATTTCAAACCCTCGGGTCGCACGTCGATGCCGAACTCAGCTGTACCGGTGGATTTCCCTACCACGTCGACGCGGGGAAGGTTCTGACCCAATAGGCGCCAGGTCGATGGGTCGCGCAATGCAACGTTGGGCGGTTCGATTTGACCAGCGGCTTCGGCGAGCTCGTGATAAGAAATGCGCGTGCCATCCGGCGCGATCACTGCGCCGCGTTCGGTTTTCAATTGTGCCCGATCCACGCCCAGCCGATCAGCGGCGACCTGCTTAAGCGTCTCACGCGCGGTGGCACCGGCTTCACGCATCCGCTCGAACCCGTCTTTCATAGAGGTCGAGCCACCTGTGACTTGAAGGCTCAGCGGTTTGCCAAGCACGCCAAGGGCCTCGCCCAGGTTGTGCTGGAACTCGCTGGCGTCATAGCCCTTATTTGGCAGCCCCTCGGCCATGAGTGCCGAGTTGTAATAGGCAGCAGCCGCGGGGCCGTGCAACACGCGGATGTCGTCGATCTCAACATCAAGCTCTTCGGCAATGAGTGCGGCCCACGTGGTCATAACGCCCTGTCCCATCTCGGCACGCGGAGCAAACAGGGTTACTCCCTGCTGGTCTATCAGGACAAAGGGGCTAAGGGCGGTCTCTCCTTTGCCGGGTCGCAGCGGGTTCGCGGCCGGACGCGTGACGTAATAAGCGCCAAAGGCGACACCGCCGACAACGGCGGCCGAGCCGATAAGGAACGTACGACGGAGGATTTTTCCAACAGACGCCATGGTTTATGCCTCCTTCAGTTTGGAGGCCGCGTCATGGATCGCAGCCCGGATGCGCGGGTAAGTGCCGCAACGGCAAAGGTTTCCTTGCATTGCGTCATCAATATCGGCGTCCGTCGGCGTTGGATTTTCGGCCAGCAGCGCCGCGGCCTGCATGATTTGACCTGACTGACAATAGCCGCATTGCGCAACCTGATGATCGACCCATGCCTGCTGGATCTTGGCCATAGCAGTTGGCGTGCCAAGCCCTTCGATCGTGGTGATGTCGCCCCACACATCTGACAACGCAACTTGGCAGGACCGAACGGCCTCGCCGTCAATGTGAACGGTACACGCGCCGCACGCTGCAACGCCGCATCCGAACTTTGTGCCGGTCAGTCCAAGCTCATCTCGCAGGACCCACAAAAGAGGGACGTCTTCAGGCAGGTCGACCTGATGTGACGTTCCGTTGATCTTCAGATTGGTCGCCATTGCGCTTCCTCTTGCCTTGTAGCTGTCGTTACTTTCTGACATGGTTAGCTGAATATGTCAGATGGTCAACTGACAAAATGGGTAAAAAATGTCAAAAGCTACACTGGAAAATTATGTTTTGGATGATAAGTGCCTGACTATATTGGATTCGGCGCTTCAAGCCTTCTCGGCTTATGGGTTCAAAAAAACGTCAATGGATGACATCGCCAAAGGCGCGGGTATGTCCCGACCTGCCCTGTACCTGCATTTTCAAAACAAAGAGGCCATCCTGCGCCAACTGACACATTTGCACTACGAGCGTAAAACGGCCGCCGTTGCCGAAGCGCTGAATATGGAGGGATCAGTTTCACAAATCATCGGAAATGCGATCCATGTGCAAACGGATGGCATGGCCGAGATCATGTCCTCGCCCCACGGGCTAGAGCTGCTGGATGCCAGCGTGTCCACTGCCGCCGATATCGTGACACAGGGTGAGGCGCAGTTGATGGCGCTTTATGCTGACTGGCTGCGGCGCGAGGCAGAAAAGGGGCGGGTGCGTTTGTTCGATGGGCCAAGGGAAACAGCCAAGATGATTGCCTCAGCGCTGCGCGGGATAAAAACCTCGGCCAGCGATTATCAGGAATTTATCCGCTCAAACTCTAATCTTGCCACGGTTATTGGAGCGGGAATCGAGGTTACGTAACCCGCTGGCGCGTTTTGTACTCTGGCGTATCCCATAGTCGGTTCGTCATTATGTCGGTAAGAATTTTGACAGCGTTCTCAACGTCCTGCGCGTCTATATAGAGCGGGGTGAACCCGAACCTCATGATGTCAGGGGCCCGGAAGTCTCCGATCACACCGCGTGCGATCAAGGCCTGCATGGCGGCATAGCCTTCGGCAAACCGGAAGGAAACCTGACTGCCACGTTGGGCCGGATCACGCGGGCTTGCCAAGGTCAGGTCGGGGCATGTGGCCTCGACCCGAGTGATGAACAGCTCGGTCAATTCGATAGATTTCGCGCGCACATCCGCCATATCGACCATGTCCCAGATTTCCATCGCCGCTGACAGCGCCGTCATTTGGATGATCGGAGGAGTGCCGACGCGCATCCGTTCGATCCCGTTACCGGGGCGGTAGTCCAGATCGAATGCGAACGGGGCTTCGTGCCCCAGCCAGCCCGACAGGGCCGGGCGTACGCGATCCGTCAAACGGGGCGCGACATAAATGAATGCGGGCGCACCGGGGCCGCCATTGAGATATTTATAAGTGCAGCCCACCGCGAAATCGGCGTTGCAACCGGACAGGTTCACCGGAATTGCGCCGGCGGAATGGGCCAGATCCCAGACCGTCACGGTACCCTTTGCATGGGCCAGTTCGGTCAGTGACTTCATGTCGTGCATCCGGCCGGTGCGGTAATCGACCTCGGTCAGCATCAAAACCGCTACGTCCTCGGTGATGTGTGCGGCGACATCTTCGGGGGCGACAACGCGCAACTCATAATCCGACCCAAGCGAGCGCAAAAGGCCGTCAACCATGTACAGATCCGAGGGAAAGTTGCCGCTGTCTGACAACACTACCCTGCGATCCGGGCACAGCTCCAGCGCCGAGGCGACGGCCTGATACACCTTGATCGACAGCGTGTCGCCAGTCACGACACTGCCCGGTTCCGCTCCGATCAGCCGCCCGATGCGATCGCCCAGACCTGTGGGCAACCCCATCCAGCCGGCCTTGTTCCAGCCAGTGATCAGCATCTGACCCCACTCATCCTCTATCATGCGGGCCACGGTTTTCCCGGCGGCTTGGGGCAGGGGGCCCAGAGAATTTCCGTCCAGATAGATCACTCCGTCGGGTAGCTCAAAAAGGGCTTTGGTCGCGGCAAAATCGGTCATCGCAGGGAGTGGCCTTGTGTTAAGAATGCGTCTTTTTCAATGGCGTAACCGATCCTGAATTCTCTGTCCATTGATGCGACATCCCGCGCTTTTGCGAATCCGGCCTTAAAACGGTACGAGGACACGCAGAAGCGACGTGCCGTTGCATGTCGTCCGCTGCGGAGGCTGCCAATGCGCTGGGTCGATATACCACCTGTCTGGCTTGTCGGGTTTGCATGTGTTGCCTGGCTCCAGGCGCGCCATTTCCCGATGGGGTTGTCCCTGGACAGCGGCCTGACCGATTTGCTGAGCGGCATTTTGATCGGCGGCGGCATCTTGCTGGCGGTTCTGGCTGTGGCCGAGTTTCGTCGTTTCAAGACAACAGTCATTCCGCACGAAACGCCCTCGTCTTTGGTGCAGTCGGGCATCTATTCACGCAGCCGAAATCCGATCTATCTGGGCGACGTGTTGATTCTGGCCGGTCTGGTTCTGCGCTTCGATGCAGTGCTGTCGCTGGCCCTGATTCCGATCTTCGTCTGGTTGCTGGAGCAGCGCTTTATCCTGCCTGAAGAAGATCGAATGCGGCGGAGTTTCCGCACTGATTTCGCCCGTTACGAACGCAAAACCCGCAGGTGGATTTAGAGTGGCCAAGGCAATGACACAGCGTCACGGATGCTGCGCTTGCGAAATAATGTTGCGTCAGCTACACAGCGTGCTTATCAAACATATCCGATGAACCGCTCGGACCGAGTGAAACTTAGGGGGACTGCCAGTGAAGCTAGGCACACCAAAGGAAATACTGGACGGTGAGAACCGGGTCGCGATGAC
>NZ_WQDY01000037.1 GCF_013033355.1 Ruegeria lacuscaerulensis | reverse complement strand
GGAGATTTGCCATGAAGCTCGGCGTTCATTCCGAGATCGGAAAGCTCAACAAGGTGATCGTCTCGCGCCCTTCACTGGCGCATGATCGTCTGACACCACGAAATTGCGAAGAGCTTTTGTTCGATGACGTGATCTGGGTCGAGCAGGCTCGCAAGGACCACGCAGAATTCTGTTCCCTGATGCGGGAACGCGGGGTCGAGGTCTACGACATTCAGGATCTGCTCGCCCAAGCTATCGCAGACGACCCCGCAGCGCGTGCCTTCCTGTTGGACCGTCTGATCACGCCCAACATGGTCGGCCTGGGCTTTTCCGTAGAAATGCGTGCTTGGTTGGACGAGATGGATGCCAAGCTGCTTGCTCGCCATATGCTCGGCGGCATCATCTTTGCAGACCTGCCCAAGGGTATGATCGACGAACAGTTCGGTGATCTGGTTTCTCTGGGCGACTTCATTCTTCCCGCGATCCCCAATGCGCAGTTCCAGCGCGACCCCTCCTGCTGGATTTTCGATGGCGTGACGACGAACCCGATGTTCTGGCCTGCTCGTAAGCCGGAAACCTTGATCATGCGTACGGTGTATCGCCACCATAAGATGTTCAAGGACGCCGAGTTCGAGTTCTGGTGGGGCGATAGCGACGACGATTTCGGCCTCGCCTCGGTCGAGGGTGGCGACGTTCAACCGGTGGGCAACGGCACTGTCTTCATAGGGATGGGCGAGCGCACAACCCGGCAGGCCGTCGCTCAGGTTGCCGAAGCGCTGTTCAGGAAGGGCGGTGCCGAGCGTGTCGTCGCCTGTGCGATGCCCAAAAGCCGCGCAGCCATGCATCTGGATACGGTGTTCACTTGTCTTGACCACGACAAGGTCACTGCATTCTCGGAAGTCGCGGACCAGATCACCTGTATCTCGATCCGCCCGGGTGACCGCGGGGACTTGGATATCCACGTGGAAAAAGGGCACCTTTTCGACGTCTACAAAGAAGCGCTGGGGCTGAACTCGCTGGAGGT
>NZ_WQDY01000036.1 GCF_013033355.1 Ruegeria lacuscaerulensis | reverse complement strand
ATGGCAAAGGAAAAGTTTGAGCGTACAAAACCGCACGTCAACATCGGCACGATTGGCCACGTTGACCATGGTAAAACCACGCTGACCGCAGCGATCACCAAGTATTTCGGTGACTTCAAAGCGTATGACCAGATTGACGGTGCGCCGGAAGAGAAAGCGCGCGGCATCACCATCTCGACCGCCCACGTGGAATACGAGACCGAGAACCGCCACTACGCGCACGTTGACTGCCCCGGCCACGCCGACTACGTCAAGAACATGATCACCGGTGCTGCCCAGATGGACGGCGCGATCCTGGTTGTGAACGCCGCTGACGGCCCGATGCCGCAAACGCGTGAGCACATCCTGCTGGGCCGCCAGGTTGGCATCCCGAAGATGGTCGTGTTCATGAACAAAGTTGACCAGGTTGACGACGAAGAGCTGCTGGAACTCGTGGAAATGGAAATCCGCGAGCTGCTGTCTTCGTACGAATACCCCGGCGACGATATTCCGATCGTTGCAGGTTCGGCTCTGGCCGCGATGGAAGGCAACAACCCGGAAATCGGCGAAGAGAAAATCAAGGAACTGATGGCGGCTGTTGATGAGTACATCGATACCCCTGAGCGCGCTGTTGACCAGCCGTTCCTGATGCCGATCGAAGACGTGTTCTCGATCTCGGGCCGTGGTACCGTTGTGACCGGTCGTGTTGAGCGTGGCGTGATCAACGTTGGCGACGAGATTGAAATCGTCGGCATCCGCGACACTTCGAAAACCACCTGCACCGGCGTTGAAATGTTCCGCAAGCTGCTGGACCGCGGTGAAGCGGGCGACAACATCGGCGCGCTGCTGCGTGGTGTTGACCGTGACGGCGTTGAGCGTGGCCAGGTTCTGTGTAAGCCGGGTTCGGTTACACCGCACACCAAGTTCGAAGCCGAAGCCTACATCCTGACCAAGGAAGAAGGCGGTCGTCACACTCCGTTCTTCGCGAACTACCGTCCTCAGTTCTACTTCCGTACAACTGACGTGACCGGCACCGTGACCCTGGCGGAAGGCACCGAGATGGTCATGCCTGGCGACAACGTGTCGTTCGGCGTTGAGCTGATCGCGCCGATCGCGATGGAGCAGGGCCTGCGCTTCGCGATCCGCGAAGGCGGCCGCACCGTCGGCGCCGGTGTTGTGTCGAAAATCACTGAGTAATCGGTGACGGTGCTGAGATTATTCGTCGAATAATCTCGGGCCTAAACGTTGCACTAAAGAAGGCCGTTCCACAGGGGCGGCCTTTTTCGTT
>NZ_WQDY01000035.1 GCF_013033355.1 Ruegeria lacuscaerulensis | reverse complement strand
AGCCCAGTAGTCCCATTCGTCGCGCTTGTTATCCGCTGCCGATCCCTAAATCAGGCGATCCGGGCGCACACTATGTACTCCATCCCGCGAGCGCTGGAGAATTTACTCCGAATGAGATCAATTATGCGCTTCCGCTTGATGCAAATCAAAAATTACATTCTGATTTTGAGATATATTTAAGCACTTTCGGAGTTCTGCAAAAAGGAAAGGATGGCTGAAGTTTCAATGCTCCGCATTGGTGAAATTGGACCGTTGTCTGCTGCCTAAGAAGCCCACGGAAACTTGCAAATCGATGCACCAGTTGAGATGAAGAGAAGCGACGGAAAAAGACTTAAAGCGCTATGCGTAGCTACTTGCTCGCTTCTTTCTGCGTGCGCGCCCTCCCTTCCAGACATAAACACTGCCAATTTAGCATCGCGTTCAACGATAAACTTGTCCGTGCGGGTCGTAGACGGAGATGTCCGTAGCACCGCTTATACGCGAGGCGAAGGTGCTGTTTCGGGTATTGGCGCAGGCGCCGGAGGTGCTTTGGAGGCGGGGCTTTCCTCGGCAGACCCATTCGGACTGGCTCTCGGTGTCGCATTAGTTCCTGTGTTTGCCACTGCAGGAGGAATCTATGGTGCCACGAGTGGAACGTCGCGATCGCGTGAAGAAATTGTACGTGCAGTAGATACACTGAACCGGGCCTATCAACCATCAAAGTTTGAAAGAGCACTCGAAGCGACACTTTCCAACTCTTTGAGTACTGAACTTTTCGATGGCGTGACGCCGTGTTTCTCAACCAGTTCAAGCAGATCAAGCTGCCCACAAGGTGCACAAGCTTCCAATCTTGTTATTCGCACCTCGTTTAACCTAGTCCCGGCCGATTCTGGTGCAGGTTCTGGAAATTTGGACTTTATTGTTCAGACGTTTTTGACCGCCGAACCTAAGGGTGTCCTGCAGCCGGAGTGTATTTCGCTCAGATATACGAATTTTGCTGGTAACTTGTTTGAGTTGGCAGAAAATAACGGTCAGCCCATGACAACGTCTCTTCAGTCGACGCTGTATGATTTTGCCTTGGAATTGCCTCTAGTTCTTAGATCTGCGGAAGCTGATTGGGGGGAATCAAGTTGGACAAGACTGAGGTGCGCCGAATGATGTGTTTGGATTGACATCGTCTCGAGCGTTCATAGCGCAACTGGAAACTTACATGCATCCGAGGATTTGCGGATTCGCCTGATTTAGGGATCGGCGGCGGATAACAAGCGCGACGATTGGGACTACTGGGCG
>NZ_WQDY01000034.1 GCF_013033355.1 Ruegeria lacuscaerulensis | reverse complement strand
GACAGGATGAACAGAACAGCCGCAACAACATAAGCGGCAGTGGTGAAGCCAATCATCTACCCGGCCTCCTTAAGATTTCTGGAACATGGCGAGCATGCGCCGGGTGACAAGGAAACCGCCGAAGATGTTGATCCCGGCCATAAAGACCGACAGCGCCGCCAGCAGGATCACCAGGAACGAGCCCGACCCGATCTGCATAAGCGCCCCAACAATGATGATCGACGAGATCGCGTTGGTGATCGCCATCAGCGGAGTGTGCAGCGAATGCGCCACGCCCCAGATCACCTGGAAGCCCACGAACACGGCCAGCACGAACACGATGAAGTGCTGCATGAAGCTGGCCGGAGCGACCAGACCCACCAGCAGCATCAGCGCGCCGCCCACACCCAACAGGGTGAACTGCTGCTTGGTCTGCGCCTTGAACGCCGCAATCTCCTGCGCCTTTTTCTCTTCCGGGGTGGGTTCCTTGACCTCGGGCTTCTTCTGCGCCGCGATGGCCTGCACTTTCGGCGGCGGCGGCGGGAAGGTGATCTCACCCTCAAAGGTCACGGTCGAGCCGCGGATCACGTCATCTTCCATGTCGTGGTTGATCTGACCGTCCTTCTCGGGCGTCAGGTCAGTCATCATGTGACGGATGTTGGTCGCGTACAGAGACGACGATTGCGCCGCCATCCGGCTGGGGAAGTCGGTATAGCCGATGATGGTCACGCCATTGTCGGTCACAATCTTCTCATCCGCGACGGTCAGCTTACAGTTGCCGCCTTTTTCCGCCGCTAGGTCCACGATGACCGAGCCCGGCTTCATGCTTTCGACCATATCCTTGGTCCAAAGCTCAGGAGCTTCGCGGTTCGGGATCAGCGCGGTGGTGATCACGATGTCCATCTCGGGGGCAAGTTCACGGAACTTGGCCAGCTGCGCGTTGCGGAATTCTTCGGACTGAACCGATGCATACCCGCCAGTGGCTGCGCCATCCTGCTGCTGCTCTTCAAAGTCCAGATAGACGAATTCCGCACCCATCGACTCGACCTGTTCGGCCACTTCGGGGCGCACGTCGAACGCATAGGTGATCGCGCCCAGCGACGTGGACGTCCCGATCGCGGCCAGACCCGCCACACCGGCCCCCACGATCAGAACTTTCGCAGGGGGTACTTTACCCGCCGCTGTCACCTGACCGGTGAAGAAACGGCCAAAGTTGTTGCCCGCCTCGATTACGGCACGGTAGCCTGCAATGTTCGCCATCGACGACAGCGCGTCCATCTTCTGCGCGCGGGAAATACGCGGCACCATCTCCATCGCGATGACATTCGCGCCTTTGGATTTGGCCAGCTCCATCCCGTCTTCATTGCCCGCAGGGTTGAAGAACGAGATCAGCGTCTTGCCCTTGGTCAGACGCTTCAGCTCGGTCTCAGAGGGCTGACGCACCTTGGCGACAATATCGCAGTCTTTCCACAGCGCAGCAGCGGTCTTGATAACCTCAACCCCTGCAGCTTCATAGGCAGCATCCGAAAAACCTGCCGCAAGACCAGCCCCCTTCTCAATGGCGCAGTCATAGCCAAGTTTCTGCAACTGCAAAGCGGACTCGGGCGTCATCGCGACCCGGTTCTCACCGTCCAGTATTTCCTTTGGTGTGCCTAGCTTCA
>NZ_WQDY01000033.1 GCF_013033355.1 Ruegeria lacuscaerulensis | reverse complement strand
ACCTTGTTGAGCTTTCCGATCTCGGAATGAACGCCGAGCTTCATGGCAAATCTCCTTTCGAGGCTACAGTTGTCTGAATATCTTCGTCGTCGTTGGCCTGGCTCCAGCGGACCCAGACATGTATAGGCACGCCCATAAGCAACAGGACGGAGCCAACCAAAACGGTTTCAGCGCCGGAGCCGATGAAGGCCCAGACCGAATAAATGAACCCAAGCGCGCCCAGAACGACGACCTTGGCCAATTCCGGGCCATGCAGGACCTGCCCGCCTTTCAGCCGGATCATAATCTCCGCCACAGAGCAGATGGCATAGGGCAACAGGCTGGCGACAACGGCGAGCAAAATGACAAAGTTGAATGCGGCGACCAGCCCTTGCGCATAGTTCATGATAATCAAAACCGAGGCCAACGCGTTCGACAGGATTAACGCATTAGCAGGCGTTCCAAATTTGGATTTTTGGCCCAAGGCTGCGGGGAAGACGCGATCCAAAGCGGCACCGTAAGGGACCTGGCCACTGAGCAGCGTAAAGCCGTTCAAAGTGCCAAAGGTCGAAATCACCGCGCCCACAGCAACAAGGACGCCGCCAACGGGACCAAACATCACCTCACCGACGGCTGCCAGAGGTGCGGCGGAAACAGCAAGCAGCTCGGCAGGAATGACGCCCATCGAAACGGCGGTTACCGAGATATAGACGCTTGCGGCGATAATCACGCCGATCACGGTGGCGCGCGGGATGGTCTTTTCCGGCTCGATAACATCGCCAGAGGGAACCGTCGCAGATTCAAGGCCCAGGTAGGCCCAAAGCGTCAGAGCAGCCGCGGCAGAAATCGCCGTAAACGCCGTGGTGCCGCTTTGGTTGACCGGAACATAGTTCTCGGTGTTGATCCAGAAGATACCCAATGTGCCAATCAATATAAGCGGCGCGAGTTTGAGCACGGTGGTCACGATCTGAACCAAACCAGCGCCTTCGACCCCACGGATGTTGACCAAGGTGAGCGTCCAGATTGCAACCAACGCAGTCGAGAGGCCGTACATTGGCACTTCGATGATAATCGGGAACAGGAATCCCAGATATCCCACCAACGCGACAGCGACGGCGGCGTTCCCGGTCCAAAGCGCGATCCAGTACCCCCAGGCAATAATGAAGCCTGCAAAGTCTCCGAATGCTTCCTGCGAATAGGCGTAGGGGCCACCAGGTTTTGAAACGACCCGCGACAAGCGTCCGAAAATGATCGCGAGAACCAACGCCCCAGCCGACGTTAAAACCCAGCCGCCAATTGCAATTGGTCCAAACGGTGCAAGCGATGCCGGCAGTAAAAACACACCTGACCCGATCATGTTTCCAACGACCAGAGCGATACAAGCCGTCAGCCCTAGGGCACCGGATGTCGATGTTGTCTCTGTGGCGGAGCGATCGGTCATTGCGACGGCTCAGTTCGATGTTGTGTCTGAAGTCTCGGTTGTGGGCCCGTCGATCCCCGGATCAGTGATGGCCCCAACGGTGAGTGCCGCGCAGATGATCACGGCAAGTATAACGAGCAGCGGGAAAACAAAGCGTAGCCACCGGTCATAGGAGACACGGCCAATGGCTAGCCCACCCATGACGACGGCAAATGTCGGGTTGAACAGGTTCACCCATCCGTTTGCCGACTGGTATGCTGTAACCACAAGGTCACGACCGACGCCCGCAAAGTCTGCCAGTGGCGCCATGATCGGCATCGAAAGCGTGGCCAGCCCTGACGAGGACGGCACCAGGAATGACATCAAGATCTGAATACCAAACATCGCGTTGATAAAGGCAAACTCGCTCAGCCCCGAGACAAACCCCTCGGCTGCAGCAAGGATCGTGTCGGTAATTTTGCCCGCGTCCATAATGACGACAACACCGCGCGCGACGCCAATGATCAGGGCAACGCCCAGCAAATCGCGCGCGCCATCAACGAAGGTTTCCACAAAGGTCCCTTCGTCCATTCTGGACCCTTCATCGGTTTTCCCGACCCACCAAACGATGATGGACATCACTAGGAAGAGACCGGACATTTCGGCCATCCACCACCCCAGTACCACAACACCATAGATCAT
>NZ_WQDY01000032.1 GCF_013033355.1 Ruegeria lacuscaerulensis | reverse complement strand
GCGCGACCGCCCGAGGATCGCACAAAGTCTTGTGCAGCCTGGACCTTGGGGCCCATTGACCCGGCGGGGAAATCGTACTCATCCAATGAATCCGGAGTGATCGATCTAATACCTGTTTGTTCAGGCGTTCCCCAGTTCAGGAACACGGCTTCTGCATCTGTAGCGATAACAAAGAAATCTGCTCCAAGGTTCTGCGCCAGAAGGCACGAGGCAAAGTCCTTGTCGATGACGGCTTCGACCCCGACCAGTTTCCGTTCAGCACCTGCCTCGTACATCGTCGGGATGCCACCACCGCCAGCAGCGATCACGGTCGCGCCCTTTTCCAGAATCCAACGGATAGGTTCGACCTGAAAGATACGTTTCGGGCGGGGCGACGGCACAACGCGTCGCCAGTACTCGCCATCCGGTTTCACCGTCCAGCCCTTGTCAGCCGCCTCTTTCTTGGCGTCCGCTTCGGAATAGACCTGACCGATGAACTTGGTCGGGTTGTCAAAGGCCGGGTCGCTTGGGTCAACCTCGATCATGGTCAACAGGGTGGCGATGTGATGCTCGAAGGGCAGGATATTCCCAAGCTCCTGCTCGATCATATAGCCGATCATGCCCATCGTTTCGCCGACCAAAACGTCCAGCGGGTACTCCTCGACATCCGTATACATGATCTCTTGCAGAGCCAGCATTCCGACTTGCGGGCCATTGCCATGAGTGATGACGGTTTCGTGCGCTTCGCAGAGCGGGGCGAGGGCTTCTGCGGCAATCTTCGCGTTTTTGCGCTGATTGTCCGCTGTCATCGCCTCACCCCGTTTGAGAAGCGCGTTGCCGCCGAGTGCTACAACAACGCGTCCCATGGTTCAGGCTCCCAATGTGGCGACGAGGATCGCCTTGATGGTGTGCATCCGGTTTTCGGCTTGCTCGAACGCTATGTTCATGTCGCTTTCGAACACTTCCTCGGTCACTTCCATCTCGGTGATGCCGAACTGTTCGTGAATGTCCTGACCGACCTTGGTCTCCAGATTGTGGAAGGCGGGCAGGCAGTGCATGAACTTGACGGCTGGATTACCGGTTTTCTTCATCAGATCCATGTTGACCTGGTAAGGGCTCAGCAGCTTGATCCGCTCAGCCCAGACTTCTTTAGGCTCACCCATCGAGACCCAGACATCGGTATGAATGAAGTCCGCGCCCTCTACGGCCGAGGTATCGTCGGTGATGGTCACACGTGCGCCGGTCTTTTCAGCCCGCTCCATCGCCAAGTCGCGCACATCGTCATGGGGCTGGGTTTCTTTCGGAGAAATCATCCGGACGTCGCAGCCCATGATCGCGCCCAACATCAGTAGCGAGTTGCCCATGTTCGACCGACAGTCGCCCGAATAGGCATAGACAATGTCCTTGCGAGGCTTGTCAGCGTGCTCGATCATGGTCTGCATATCGGCAAGCATCTGGGTCGGATGCCAGTCGTCGGTCAGGCCGTTATAGACCGGAACACCGGCATATTCTGACAGCGTTTCAACCATGTCCTGACCGGCACCGCGGAATTCAATCCCGTCGAACATGCGGCCCAAAACGCGCGCCGTGTCTTTCATCGACTCCTTGTGCCCGATCTGCGAGCCCGATGGATCGAGATACGTAATGTTCGCACCCTGATCGTAGGCCGCCACTTCAAAGGCGCAACGAGTACGCGTCGAGGTCTTCTCGAAGATCAGGCAGATGTTCTTTCCGGTCAGCGAGGGCTGTTCGGCGCGGGCGTATTTGGCGCGTTTCAGATCGCGGGCCAGATCCAGCAGGTACAGCATTTCACGCTGGCTGAAATCGGCGATTTTCAGATAGCTACGGCCTTTGAGATTAAATGCCATTTTGTCTCTCCCTAACAAAAAATCAGTGGGCGCAGGGGGCTGCACCCGTAGTAAATTCAATAGGCGGGGTCGCGGTCGATCGGGCAGGTCATGCAGTGGCCACCGCCGCGACCACGCCCCAGTTCCTGACCCGAGATTTCGATCACCTCGACGCCGGCTGCGCGCATCTTGCCATTCGTAAACGTGTTGCGCGCATAACCGACGACCACACCGGGCGAGAGGGCCACGACGTTATTGCCGTCATCCCACTGTTCGCGCTCGGCCTGGAACTCGTTGCCACCGGTCGAGATGACCTCCAGCGAGTTCAGCCCCAGCGCTTCTTTGTAGACGTCGAAAAGGTGCCCTT
>NZ_WQDY01000031.1 GCF_013033355.1 Ruegeria lacuscaerulensis | reverse complement strand
ACAATGCGCCTTCGTCGCCCAGGAATTCGATACCAGCTGTCGCGCCATCACTGTAAGCAATGCAGTTCCAAGGAGCGCGATCCTCGCCAACGCCGACTGTGACCTGTGTTCCCGCCTCGCTAAACGCGGATGAGAGCACCACGACTTGTGAATTGTTCGTTGTGCTGGCTACATCTCGCAAACACGCTTGCTGAGCGGGCGTGAGTTCGGCGGACGCGCTTGATGTACTCGTATCGTCGCAGGCCGCAAGCAGTGCGAAACAAGTTGCGCCTGCAATCATCACCATCTTGTTGGACATTTTCTTCTCCCTCTTGTTCCCATGAAATTATTGAAATTGGATTGGCTTGTTTGAAGTTCTCGCGTCAGAGCAGGCTATGGAACATACTTCGACCCTGTGATTTCCCTTCCCAACAACTTGTCGCGGGGGGCTTGGTCGGTGGAACGATATTTCGTTGACTATCTGGGTCGCCAATAACGCGTGATGGCCGAATGACGTCGCTGGCAAGAGCTAGAGCGAGCTTCGGAGAGAGGGCGAGTACGTTTAGTCTGAGCATCGCGTCCTCCCAGCGCTCAATCATTGTAAAGTGCCTTCCGACCGCCAGCACTCACTCCAGCAGTCGGAAGGGCTCGGCACAGCGAGCAGCAACGACAACAACGGAGGTAAAATAAAGTTGTGTCGAATTCGCATGTTTGAATCTAATTTCTAATAAATCAATATTTTTTCCGCGCGTAAATTTCTCTACGCTCTCGTACGATAGGCCTCTGCGTTCAAACAAAAAAGTAAGTGGGAGCTGCGAGTGTGTTCCCCTGAGCGGCGAAGCAATTTGAGGCCGCACAGAAACAATGAAGGGATTGAAAGATGGGATTTGGTGAAGCCGTTAAGACGTGTTTCTCGAAATACTTCCAGTTCTCCGGTCGGGCAATACGCTCGGAATACTGGTGGTTCTTCTTGTTTGTGGTTCTCGTGAGTGCTGGTTTGGCTGTGCTGGATACGATCCTATTCGGGACCGACCCAGAAACAGGGCAGGGATCTCGGGTTCTGTCCTCTGTTTTCCAGTTGGCCGTTCTCATACCCATGCTGGCCGCCGGTTGGCGGAGGCTGCATGATACAGGACGACCTGGCTGGTATTTGCTGCTGCCGATGGCGCTCAGCATTTCAACGCTCTTTGTTATGCTGGGTGGGGTGGCGTTCTTCTCGGTATTGGAGCAAGGGACCGAAAACCCCGATGCATTACGGGGACCCGCGGCAGTCTTGGGAGTGACCGGTATTGTTGTTGTCTCAATTCTTCAGTTGGTTCTGTCCATCCTGATGATCTGGTGGCTGACAAGACCTTCCCAGGAAGGCGCAAACGAATACGGCGAACCTGTTTTCTGATCTGGCTGTCCGGGCAATTGGCTGGAACTTCTGCTGAACGACAGTGCGAACCGTAACTCAATGGAGAGAAAAAAATGAGCTGCAAAACCATTTCCATTGGAATGCTACTGATGGCAGTGGCGACCACAGCATCAGCGGAGTGGTCGTTCAGCTCCGGGCCCAACCCCAATGCTTTTATTCAGACAGGAAACATGACGCTGGAACTTCAGTGTGACCGTATTCGCTTTGCTCCGGCTGGATTCGAGGACAGCCAGGACATTGCGGATAAGCAGGGGCTTTCCATTCGTTTCTTGAAGAACGGCACCACCGAAGTTGGAGCATTTCAGGTTGGCGCAGAAAACGCTGCCGTGCAGATCGTCGACAACTATCCCGTCGAGGTCAGTTTCAATAGTCAGCCGGACTATGGTTTTGTTCTGGACCAGCTTGCGGCCAATGCATCGGTTAATCTGTCGATGATTGATCAAGATGTCAGCTACGGAATTTTTGACTTGAAAGGTTCCAGCGCAGCAATTCGGTCCCTTCGTTCTGCGTGCGATTCAGAAGTTAGCCAAGAGACGTCCTACGAAGCGCCCGAAGGCATCGTCTATTGTGGTGGCGGAGCGATAGAGCGCGTGATCGAACCCGTAATTTTGGACAATCCAGAGGGGGAGTGGGACGCGCGAGTAGCGGTTAACGGCGAGTCGATCAGAGCCATGACAGCCTACAGCTACTTCGGAAACTCTGAGCCACCGGCCGGATTTGTCGTCGCCCTTCTTGGTGAAGACAGGTCTGAATTTCTGATTTTTAACGAAGGCTCGGCAAACTGGCTGGAATACGGGGACTACAGGTATGAACAATGCAACTGAAGCCACCTTCCAACCGGCTTCCCAATTGGCAAGCTACTTGAAACGTTTGGTATCTGCGATCCTGCTTGGTTCGGGCCTGGTTTGGACCTCACCAGTTGTCGCGGCTGACGTTTCGCAACTTCCAACCGGTTTGCGAGCAAAGGTTGATCTGGCGGCGCAGGCATGCGCGGAGTTCAACAACGGTCAGTTTGATATAGCCTGGGGCGCGGTTGAAAGGGTCGATCTCGACGGAGATCTACAACGCGACTGGGTTTTGAATGAGTCTGGTTTTGCGTGTTCGAGCGCCGCATCTCTTTACTGCGGAACTGGCGGATGCATGTCGCACTTCTTGATTGAAGAGGAGGTTCAATCCTTGCTCAACCAGGGCTGGACGGTTGTTGATTTTGGGCGTCAACGCGTTGTTGTTGCGGATATTCATGGATCCAATTGCGACGGAATAAACCCAACGCCTTGCGTAACCGCCAGTGTTTGGGATGCGGACGCTAAGACGTGGCGCTCGTCTGCTGGCGATTGGGAATAAGCTGCATTTGAGAATTGCAGATAAGCCATAGGAGCTGGTTTGTTCGATTGGTTCTCTGTGGCACGCAAACTTATGGGCAAATCGTGCAAAGTTATGAGCAAATACCGCGCAGAGTTATGGGCAAGCTTCCAAGATTTTCTTCAATGAAATCAATGTTGGGAATGCAGCGTTATGAGCGCACCTACAGTCGGT
>NZ_WQDY01000030.1 GCF_013033355.1 Ruegeria lacuscaerulensis | reverse complement strand
AAACCCGCCGTTCGCCCGCCATTTCGCACAACTTATGACAGCGAGAGCGCGAGCCCGAGGGCTTTGCCCGGGCTCGCGCTCTCGCCCCTGTTGCAATGGTTCAAGCAACGCGCGAGATGCGAGTTTATCTATAAGGATCTCGCGCCAAACCTCGCGCCCGCGAGTTGCCGCGATCTCGCGCGTTTCTCGCGTAGCTCGCTCACGTTTAAACAAGCCAAATCCAATCTCTGTTTGTTCCTACGCGACCCGCAGTCTGCAGTGCATCTATCATCCGGGTAATTTCTCGTTTTTGGTCGCGATCGCGCGATGCTTTGGAGATGCCCAACTTCGAAGCGTACGCAATGAGCTCCTCCTGGTTAACAATCCGGTGCATTTCCGGTTCGGGCCATTCTTCGCCTCCGGGATTCCAGCTGCCATGCTCATCGATGTAGAGCGAAAGAGCCTCGATGAGATTTTGCTGTTTGTCGGGCAGTTGTACCGCCGCGTCAGCAGTTTCATGCGGTGAGTTGGACATCGGCTCGATAAAGCACGACGTGACATGCTCACCATCGCGGTCGAGACCCAGCGCCACTTGCTGGAGTTGGTAAGAGAAAATAGCTCCGTCTTCTCCATCCCGCACTTTCTCGGCGACTGCCGTGATTATGTCGCCATCACGTGTGATTGAGATTTCGGCATCGACGGCACCTTTGAGAGAAGAATGACCGCGTGCCCCGCGTGACGTGTCTTTTCCAGTATGATGAACAAGCAGGACAAGGCCATCGATTGCCTTCTCGATCGCGCTCGCGCCCCCCAGAGCGGCTCCCATGCCCTCTGGCGAGTTCTCGTCGCGTCCGCCGATTGCACGTGCCAATGTATCGATGAAGACGGTTTGAACGGCCTCGCCAGCTTCCTGACTGAGCGCATGGATTTGCTTTAACAAGAACGAGACGGCATCCTCATCGCAAAGATCAAGGCCACCATTCATAACGTACATCGGAACGGGCCCTACCTTTCTCAGAAGGGGCACAAGACGGTTACGAACACCGCCAACGCCTTCAAATGCGACGTAGACAACTGGCCCACCTTGCGTGCGGTGAGAATACCAAGGTTGGTTCGCAGCAATATGTGCTGCCATATCTAACGCCAACCATGTTTTTCCTGACCCAGGCGGTCCGTAGAGCGTCGCGATTCCACGTTTCGGCAACCAACCCCGGATCGCGTCAGCGTTTTCGAGTACGGGTTCAACCTCTCCTAGCCAGAAGCCATCTGTCGCCACCCGCTCTGGCGTTTCACTGCCCATCTGCGCGCGCGGGGCGCGCCTGAGGCGGTTCCAGAGTTGCGTTGGACCATCTTCGATTAGAATTTCGTTTGCGTCCTTGCGTGGCGATGGATCAAAAACACGCCCGCCGCAGGATGCTGCAGCATCTTGGGCTGCAGCAACACTGTCCGCGTCCGCGCAGAATATCCCGCAAGGAAAATCCTTCGCTGCCCGCAACCATCGCTGTCCAAGCATCGCGACCACCCGGACGTCAGGTGTGGAGATATCATCTTTCATCGCTCTCCAGATCGCCAGAGCGTCTTCTGCGCCCTCCGCAACCAGCGTATGAGCCGGTTCGGCATCCGAGACTTCGAACCAACCTTCGCCAATTGGTCCCAGGGATTTCCGATCACCGACACGTACGCCATCAATTGAAAGCGGAACACGTTGCACGCCACAGATTTCGCCCATTGAATCCAACACCGGAAAAACGCAGCAGGGACGGCCATCCACAGCGTTCGGATGAAAGCGGGCTGCATTTTCTGGAAGGTGTCTTAAGATGCCGCGTGCTTCGAGATACCTCTGGGCAGGCGTACCTTCGATCGGAAGAGCCTTTGACCAAAGCTGTCGGGCCTTTTCACGGTTAGGTTTTTCCATTTTGCTGTTGCCCAATCTGAATGTTCTGTCGCCCTGGGCTGCAAGCTGATCAAAATCCGCATCGGGAATGCGAAGGTAGCCTCCGTCTTGCGCCTCATGATCGTAGAAGGACCCGCGTTTTTCACCGTGCAGAACGACGGACTTGGACCCCCTTTGGCCAAACCTGAGGTCGCCTTGGTTCGAAAGGGACAAGTTGGGCTCACCGAAGGCTTCAGTTGCTGCGTCTCGAAGAAGCTCATTGGACGCCGTCGCCCAAAACGCTGCTCGATTGATTGGACTAAAACGGGATTTCGTCATCCAGAAACTTGTTCCGGCGGTCCCGGTCCACTCTCTGTTGCCGCAGCTCAAAATACGCTCCCAACGCAACCCGCAATCCCTCATAGCCGAGGTCTGGCCCAATCTGGCAAACCGCGTCAGCAAGTCCTTCTCGCTTCCAGAACAACGCCATGCGACCCGCGGCCACCCGCAAATCTTCGCGTTCGCCGTCAGTGAAGTCGATCAACGTATCACTCATTATTGTGCTCGCTTATTGAAGAGTGGCAGGAAAGTCGTCGCAAGACGATGCAGGCGGCTCGAGTTTGATTTGCGGCACAAATCAGAACCCGAGCGTTTGTACTTGCTTGCGGTGACCTCAGGCCCAGGCATCTGGATCTTCGGTACCATCATCTCCGGAGTCAGGATCAGATCCCGATGAACCGACATCAGACGCAAATGTTGAGAGGTCAGGCCATTTGCTCTTTGGCGCAATTTCAAACTTGATTTCGGTCGATGTGCCTCGCCCAAATTTCACGGTGTCGACCGCAACAATTCGAACGCGAACAGCCTTGCCGTTTGGAATATCGCCGGCCTCTTTTGCGACGGATGCGATGAAAGAGGTAATGGCACGTGAACCGCCACGTAGTTCGCGGACGGCGGGTTCATCCCAAGCATCGCTTCTGAGGTCCAGCGATACGGCGGGTGAGTGTTCAGGCGATGGGCTTGGTGTGCCATTCCAATCATCTTGTTTCGTCAAGGGCACGAAATCCGCGCCATGCTGATCAACTTTGAGCCAACCCTGTTCTGCGTTGGCCAGATCCAGATCTAGGATCTTGCCGATCAAATCGACTTCAACCGCATCACTATCGACGCAGGAGGCCTTGAATGTCGCCGTTCTTGCGTCGAGGCGAATGTATGGGCGGCCTGTGCCGCTGTTAGGAAATAGCATCGAGTTTCTCCTTTTCGGTTTGATGCATTTGAGTTTCGTGTTTCGGCGTTTGTTTTCGGCGCCAGTCGTGATCGAGAATTCGAAAGGTCTGATGAGGCATGTCTCCTCCGTTCGCGGGCTGGTGGGCTCGCGTTTAGGGTTTTCGGTTTTCGGGTTGTTTAAGTTCGCTCGGCTTTCAAGCTTTCCACTGCAGTCTGAATATCGCTTTCCGGCCAGCGGGCGGCATATCCAAGCTTGACGGGTTTAGGTAGCAATCCGGCCTTGGCATGTCGCCAAATTGTAGCCTTGGACACGCCAAGGCGTTCGGCAACTTCGCGGTCAGTTAAAAGGCGGTCCTGCATATGACACCTCATGAAATGTGAAATCATGAGATGAGTTTGAGGCCCTTTCAGGCGTCAGTCACTGACAACAAATAGGCTAAATGCACCCATTTTTTGGCGGTTCACCATCTTGACTTTCAGCGAATTTAATAAAGCTTCGAAATTCGGACTTGCATCGTTCTATCTCGCGTTCTGAGCGTGACACGCTCAATTCGCGCCCCTCAATCGCTGCTTTTCCATCGGTCAATCTTAGCAGGTAGTCACCGAACGACCTCGGCGGGCGGCCTCTCTTTCGTTTATTTCTTGGCCTCGGTGCCAAGTCTCTACACCGTACTGCGACGTGCAGAGCAATCTCGGCTGGGATCGCGATGCCCAAATTCGAAAGTTGCTCCAACAAAGCCAGCGCTTCATCAGGGTCGCTGTTTCCTAATCGAACCAATTCACTTTCGTGGCGATTTTTCCAAGAAGCTTCATGAAGGGGCTTTTTGCTGTTCTCACTCATCCCTGCACCCCACTGATCGGCACAACTTCAGCCTGGCCTTTGCTTGTTACGTGATCAGCCCACGCGGCCATTAAAACGCGACGCTTCTCAATCAGGTCGGATCTTTGATATGCCCGCTCCACAGAATTGCCGACAACATGACCAAGTACAGTTTCAGCGACTTCGTACGGCTGGCCGGTTTCCTCGGCCCAAGTTCGCAAACTGGATCTGAACCCGTGAGGGCGGGCTTCCATGCCCCGGTCACGCATCAGTTTGCTCATCGTCATGTCGCTGATCGGTTTTCCTCGCTGCCCTGGAAACAACACTTCACCAGCGTGACGCAGAGCATCCTCTACGACCTTAATTGCCTCGTTGGTCAATGGTACCCGAAAGTCTCCCGTCGCCCCCTTGCGGCTCTTCACAAGCTCGGCGGGGATCGTCCAGATGCGCGCGCCTAAATTGATTTGATCCGGTCTTGCGTGGCGGATCGGGGCAGATCGCACCCCGGTGAGGATCAACAGGCGTAACGCGAGTTCAGTTATGCCCTGACCTAGCGATGCATAGAAACCCGGCACCTCTTGCCACGGCAGAGCCGGAATGCTCGTCGCTTCATGCCGTTGCTTGCCGAGAAGAGCGCGGGCCTTGTCCACCGCCTGTAAATCCACATTCAGGCCCAAAGCGGCTGCATGCTTCAAAACGAGATTCAAGCGGTTCGCAGCTTTGCGAGCCGTCTCCGCCTTTTCATGCCAGATCGGCGCCAGCGTGTCTCGTACAGAGATCTGATCCACCTCAGCGATGGGCATCTTTCCAAGCTTGGGCAAGATGTGGATTTCCAACGGCGAGAACCAGCGTCTCGCAGTTCCATCGCCCTTCAGTTCTGCCTTGCGAGCCTCAAAGCAATCCTGTGCCACATCCCGAACAACGTGCAGATTACGGATGGCTTCCCGCTTCTCTGCTTCACGCTTGGCTATAGGATCGATACCGCGCTTGGCCTGTTGCCTGTACTCGGTCGCCATTTCTCGCGCGGCCTTGAGGGAAACATCGGGATAGGGACCAAGACCCATTTCGCGCCGTCTTCCGTGTATCGTGAAGCGAAACACCCATGCAGTTGTCCCATCCTTACGCCGCACGAACCGTAGTCCGCCTCCATCTTCGTGCTTACCAGGAGGAAGCGACTTCAATCCGACCGCTGAAAGCTTGTGTAGGCTGCTTGGCAAAAATCGTCCCCCAATTCGTCCCCCAATACATATTGCGATACGGTGACACGAGTTGAGGCTACCTGCAA
>NZ_WQDY01000003.1 GCF_013033355.1 Ruegeria lacuscaerulensis | reverse complement strand
GGCTCGCGCTCTCGCTGTCATAAGTTGTGCGAAATGGCGGGCGAACGGCGGGTTTAAGCAGAGAAAAGGACGTTCGCGAAAATAGGTTCAATCAACGCTCTGAGCCCTTCTCTACCGAAGCTACGCTTCGTATGGATTTTTGCTATGCGCAGTTAGGTGAAATTGGAATGCTCAGCAGCAAGCGCAAAGCAGTCCTCAGTTGCTATTTGCCTTACGGCACTGCAACAGCCCGAAAATGGGCCGTTCTAAGGCAGCCACCTTGAGCAGGAGTCTCGGTTCCGTCCTACCTAGGAAGTTTGCCGCCAATGAGTTGAGACTACATCCCAGAAAGCCCAGCATTAGTATTCAATAGAAACTGGCGGAAAATTGGGCTGCTCGCCGCACCAATGCCTCGGGCGTTTTCCCCGACCGCTGCGGCTTCTACAACTGGAGGAATTAAACCGCGTTTGTCTTGGTTGATTAGGTATCGGCGAACACGTGAGACCAACTCTTCCCGCACTTCAGGTGGGAATGCACCGTCGATGAAAATCGCCTCAAAGTCGATGACCGCGCAAATTGACAGTGCGGCCTTGGCCAATTCCTGAGCCGTCGTGCCGATCCATGGTTCGACATAGCGAGAGATGCTATTCCAATCCTGAGGCTTCTTCCAGAGAATTTCAGGATCGACACCTGCTTCGATCAATCTGTCCTCGAGCAGGAACAGCGAAGCTGTGTCGATCAGTTGCTGGCTTTCACCCAATGGGCCCGTAGTCCGCATAGCGCCTAGCGCACCGGCATTGCCTTGGTTGCCCTCGAATACGGTGCCGTTCAATGCGACGCCACCGCCGATCATCGAGCCGATGAAAAAATAGAAGTAATCACGATACTCAGCCCCGCGGCCATAAAGGTGCTCCGCGTGACAGGCTGCCGTTGCGTCGTTAACCACAAAAACCGGCAAGTCGCTGAACTTGGCGACCTCGGAGAAGAAATTCACGTTTTTCCATGACCTGAATTTCTTGGCGGCGAGCCCGGACAGATCATGCCATTTCCAAAGCTCGAACGGGGTGCCGATCCCGATACCGCATACTCGGTCGCGAAGACGTTGAGGTTCGCGAGAGAGAAGTGTTTGCAGGCCAGACTCCAGAAACCCAAAAATGACCTCTGGCAACGGATAATCGTATGTCGTGGAAAGTTGGTGGCGCGGGTTGCCCATAAAGTCGATCAAAAGCAGATCGGCGCTGCGCCGCCCGATCTTCATCCCAACTGAAAGGATGCCTTCCGGGTTGAGCTCCATAGGGACTGAGGGCTTACCTACTTTTCCGCGCAAAGGGGTTCCGCGTTTGAGAATCTCGTCCTTTTCCAGCTTACGAAGAATAATTGAGACAGTCTGAGGGGACAGGCCCGTTAGTCGCGCGACTTCGGCACCCGCAGCAGGGCCATGCCTTTGTAAAACCGTCAAAATCAAACGTTCGTTGTGATCGCGAACCCCGCTTTGACTTACCCCGCCAGTCAGTGTTTTTAGCGCTTCTCTTTCCATAAGCCTGAACATAAACCCCTTGTTTTCTTATGAAAAGATGCCGAAGCAAATTAATAAATAAACTTTATTTATTTATTGACATGAAGGCTAGAATCGCGGTTTGCTTGAACGCAACCTGCATTGGAGGATGGAGGTGGGTCTCGCTGTCATGCCACGCGGGACAAAAACAACTTTCTGGGAGGACAACATGAGAAATCTACTCAAGCTTGCTGCATCAGCGACTGTACTCACACTCGCTGCTGCATCTGTTCAAGCGGCCGGGGAGACGGTTTGCCTGATCACGAAGACTGACACCAATCCATTCTTTGTAAAGATGAAAGAAGGCGCCACAGCCAAAGCTGAAGAGCTTGGCATGACTCTAAAGGCCTTCGCGGGCAAGATCGACGGCGACCACGAAACTCAGGTTCAGGCCATTGAAACGTGCATCCTTGATGGAGCAAAGGGAATTTTGCTGACGGCGTCTGACACCAGCTCGATTGTCCCTGCGGTTCAGCAGGCGCGGGACGCCGGCCTGCTGGTAATTGCTTTGGACACACCGCTGAGCCCGATTGACTCTGCCGACGCAACATTTGCCACGGATAACTACAAGGCAGGCCTGTTAATTGGCCAATGGGCAAAGGCAAAAATGGGTGACGCGGCAGCGGACGCCAAAATCGCGACGCTGGACTTGAACGTTAGTCAGCCAACAGTGGATGTTCTACGTAATCAGGGCTTCCTTGACGGTTTCGGAGTGGACCTAGCGGATCCAAATGTTATCGGCGATGAGACCGATGCCCGACTGGTTGGCAGTGACGTGACCGACGGCAACGAAGAAGGCGGGCGCCGCGCCATGGAAAACCTTCTGGCAAAAGACTCGACGATCAATGTGGTTCACACAATCAACGAGCCGGCAGCAGCAGGTGCGTATGAAGCCTTGAAGTCAATTGGGCGCGAAAACGATGTGCTGATCGTCTCGGTCGATGGCGGCTGCCCCGGCGTGCAAAATGTACAGGCCGGTGTAATCGGAGCGACAAGCCAGCAATACCCACTGTTGATGGCTTCGCTTGGTGTTGAGGCTGTAAAGAAATGGGCCGAAGAGGGCGTTAAGCCTGAAAATACACCGGGCAAAGACTTCTACGATACCGGTGTAGCGCTCATCACGGACCAGCCTGTTGATGGCGTGGAATCAATTTCAGTCGCCGAAGGTTTGGAACTCTGCTGGGGCTAACGCAGACTTAATTGATGAGGCGCGCACACGCGCCCCATCATTCCTTTCACCAGCAAACCGAAACTTCCTGTACACTGATCTCGTGGGCGCAATGCTAGTCGCGAAAAGGGGGAGATATGTCTGAAGCAAACCGAGGCGCTCAGGGATTTGAAACCGCCGCAAATAAAACGGAAACGGTGGCGGAATTTGAAGATCATCGGCGCGGCGTGCTAGGGAAGTTACAGCACCTTCTCCACGTGAACCCGTCCTTTGTCCCGCTTATCGTGCTGGTCGGTGCAATCGTGATTTTCGGCCTGGCTCTGGGTTCAAAATTCTTTTCACCCTTTGCAATGACATTGATCCTCCAGCAGGTTCAGATTGTAGGTATCGTTGCCGCAGCGCAAAGCTTGGTCATTCTCACCGCTGGCATCGACCTAAGCGTCGGCGCGATCATGGTGTTTTCATCAGTCATTATGGGGCAATTCACGTTCCGGTACGGCATTCCAGTACCAATTGCTGTTGTGTGCGGGCTTGCAGTAGGAACCATGATCGGTGCGCTGAACGGTTGGCTTGTAAGCCGCGTTAAATTGCCCCCGTTCATTGTCACGCTGGGAATGTGGCAGATCGTTCTCGCAACCAACTTCCTGTACTCCGCAAACGAGACAATCCGCAGCCAGGATATCGAAGCGAACGCACCTTTCCTGCAGTTTTTTGGAACCAAATTCAGCATCGGTGGAGCGACCTTTACTGTTGGCGTCATCTTCATGCTCGCCCTTATCTTCGTATTGGCCTACGCGCTAAAACACACAGCTTGGGGAAGGCATGTCTATGCCGTGGGTGATGATCCTGAGGCCGCCGAACTATCAGGTGTCAACGTCCATCGAACGCTTATGTCCGTCTATATGTTGTCTGGCCTGATCTGTGCCTTCGCGGGCTGGGCTCTGATTGGGCGCATCGGATCAGTCTCGCCAACGTCCGGCCAATTGGCCAACATTGAAAGTATCACTGCTGTTGTGATCGGAGGCATCTCTCTGTTCGGCGGGCGAGGCTCCATTCTAGGGTCACTGTTCGGTGCTTTGATCGTTGGCGTATTCACACTTGGGCTGAGGTTGCTCGGCGCGGACGCGCAGTGGACCTTTCTACTCATCGGTCTTCTCATCATCGCAGCGGTCGCAGTTGACCAGTGGATTAGAAAGGTATCAGGCTAATGTCAGACGCAACTCCAGTCGTCCAAGGGCGTGGTATCGTGAAGCGCTATGGCCACGTTACCGCTATTGACCATTCCGACTTTGAACTGCTGAAAGGAGAAATCCTTGCAGTTATCGGGGACAACGGCGCTGGCAAATCGTCTATCGTTAAGGCGATATGCGGTGCCACAATCCCAGATGAGGGTGAGATTCTGATCGAAGGAAAGAAGGTAAACTTTACCTCTCCAATAGACGCCCGCAATATGGGTATCGAAATCGTTTATCAGCAGCTTGCCATGTCTCCTGCCCTTTCAATTGCGGACAACATGTTCATGGGGCGCGAGATACGCAAACAAGGTTTCATGGGCAAGTACATGCGTCAGCTAGACCGGCCAGCTATGGAGAATTTTGCTCGTGAAAAGCTGACTGAGCTTGGGCTGATGACCGTACAGTCGATTAATCAGGCGGTTGAAACACTGTCTGGTGGCCAGCGCCAAGGCGTTGCCGTTGCGCGCGCAGCCGCCTTTGCGACCAAGTTCATCATCATGGACGAACCCACAGCAGCTTTGGGCGTGAAAGAGAGCCGCAAGGTGCTTGAACTCATACAAGACGTACGCGCACGTGGCATTCCTATCATCCTGATCAGCCACAACATGCCACATGTCTTCGAAGTAGCTGACCGAATCCATGTGCACCGGCTTGGCAAAAGGCTCTGCACAATTGATCCCAAGGATTACACGATGTCCGATGCCGTAGCGTTTATGACAGGCGCCAAAGAACCACCAAAAGAAGACGCTGCGTGATCGAGCAAGATGCAGCGCGCGTGTGCGACCTGATCTCCTCTCGGAGGCAGGTTGGGGTTCGGACGATTGTCGCAATCGCAGGACCTCCTGCGTCCGGAAAGTCGACCTTGGCAGAGACCGTTGTGCAATCGCTGAACGCACAACAGAGCTCGGCGTTTCCATTAGCCACGCTGGTGCCTATGGATGGCTACCATTTGGACAATCGTATACTTGAAGCGCGAGGTTTGTTGGCGAGAAAAGGCGCACCAGAAACCTTCAACGCAATTGGTTTTTGCAATGCAATCAAAGGGTTGAAATCCTCGCAACTTGAGTCCTTTCACCCCATATTTGACCGCCAAATGGATTTAGCCATTGCCAACGCGATTACGGTTCACCCTGACACTCCGACTGTTGTTGTTGAGGGGAATTACCTTCTTATAGATCGCGACCCGTGGAGAACGCTGGCGGACGTCTATGCCGCAACGGTTTTTGTCAGCCCAACTATGGAAGAACTCGAAAACAGGCTTCAGCATCGCTGGATCAAATATGGTTTTGACACGAATACCGCGTTGCAACGCGTTAAAGCCAACGACCTGCCCAATGCTGAACATGTCATTCTTGAGAGCCGGAAAGCCGATCTTACCTTGAAACAGAATTACACTGAACTCAGGATGCGCTAGTTTCAGCCGGCCATTGGTGCAGCGCCTCTGAGCGATTGTCCGCTTTAGTCTGGCTGACGACTTTGGGTTAGACGATGGGAGCAGCGGTTTGTCCGCAAAGCGGTCATTCAGTGAAATTCGCCAAATGACTGTTTTGCGGACAAAGCGGTCAGTGGTTCTCCAATCAAATCGGCCGACCTTGGGTTTACAGTACACGGTTGTGGAGAGTGAGAAGGATTAGTTGTCTTCACTTCCGGAAGTATAGTGTCTCAATTGGCACCCTTATTGCATGCTGAGCAGGACGTTATGGCTCACGAGCGTCCTGATACCCTCCGGTTAAGCCCTTTTGAGTGTCAGAGGTATCGTCCCAAAATTAGGTTGTTGGTTGTTCGGGTGCGTCACCCAGAGCCAGCAGCAAAAGAATAGCCAAAAGGGGTGATCCAACCAGACCGATCAGGAACCAGATCAAACCAGACCGGTTGCGCCGCCCTGCCATCGTGATCGGCAGGATATAAAGCCAGATCACGACAACCAGCAAGATGAGCATAAAAATCAACTGGATAACTGGTGCGTCCATGAAATTTTGCCTTTCGTATCTTGACGCCATTTTTAAAACGGCTGATCCGGTTAGATAGACAATGGCCCGAAAGCGTTTTCGTGTATTAATTTAGCCCAACATGGGTCCCAGGCGTCCCAACCCTCTCCCTTTGGGTTCCTTGGCTATCAGACAGTGCCGTCCAAATGTTTGGTGTTTTCCGGGTCACAAGGTAGCAAGGTCGGCAAAACGGATAAAGTGGGTGTTCAAGGAACCTTTTAAAGCGCCTTTTCAATGAACTTTGAAAAAAGCTCACCCTGCGAGTTGATCCTAAGTTTCGCGTAAATGTTGCGTCTGTGGATGCGGACTGTGCCTGGAGAGATGCCGAGAATTGTGCCAACAGCTTCTGCCGAATGGCCTTTCAATGTGAACTCAACGACTTCTCGTTCTCGTGACGTCAGAACGCCATCGCCAAATGCCTGGAATGCTAGATCAACGCGACGACTAACGCCATTCGCTGCGGCGCCGCGGACCATCGTTGGAAAGTCACTCCAATGTTTGCAACAGGCTGCCCGAACGAGCGGCCATAGAGCTTGCAAATGACGAATTTCCTTGGCGGAAAAAGGCTTCTCTGCTCGCATGAGCGAGACCACAACCATCCCAGCGCCTGGGATATCGATAAAGTAGCCAATCTCCTCTGCTAACCCAGTCCTTTTGTAATAGCTGCGATAGTATTCGCCCTGATAGAACCTGTCCGGTGCGATATCGCGCATGCGGTACAGACCCGGTGTTATTGGTTTTGTCGCGGCCAAAAAAAATGGATCAAGTACGTAGGGCCCGGCTTGGTAATCCTCAACAAAAATACGCCGTTTGCTTTTGGGGAAATCGTCGTGAAGGTCTATTGGTGCTTCGGTTCCGACATGGCCAAACACCACCGTAAAATCAAATGGTGCGACCTGCCGTAAGCCATCTGCCAAAGCACATGGAAATTCTGGGGTTCCGATCTTCTCCACGACCCTGCCGGCCTCTTCCATCCAATCGTACACACGCCGCTCCAGATTTTCGAAATGCACCTCTATACCCCAATTGTGGTATATACAGTTATTCCGAGTTATTGTTACTTTTTTCTTGTTTGAGTGGTATGCCAACAAATGCCAAAAAATCAAGCAAAAGGAAAACGGCAGTATATGAGCTTTGACATGAGCGTTCCCATGCAGACGATTGCGGAACTCCGAGGAGTGACCAAGACCTTCGGGAATGTGGTCGCCGCCAAAGACCTGAATCTTTCCATTGGGAAAGGAGAGTTCCTGTCGTTCTTAGGCCCATCTGGTTGCGGCAAAACCACTGCGCTTAGAATGTTGGCAGGTTTCGAGAAGCCAACCGAAGGTCAGGTGTTGCTCGATGGAGAAGTCGTCAACGACTTGGATGCGCACCATCGCCCAGTCAACATGGTGTTTCAGCACTATGCTCTTTTTCCTCACCTAAGCGTGTTCGACAACATCGCGTACGGCCTGCGCCAACAACGACCACGCGTAGACAAACAAAAAATCGCGACAAAGGTTGAGCAAGCGCTGGAAACTGTCCGTCTTGGTGGGTTTGGCCCACGTCGCATCTGGGAGATGTCTGGTGGTCAGCAGCAACGCGTCGCTTTGGCGCGTGCGATCGTAAACGAGCCCAAGCTTTTGCTGCTTGATGAACCAATGGCTGCTCTGGATCGAAAGCTTCGAAAAGAAATGCAGTTTGAACTGCAGAACTTGCAACGACAACTGGGAATAACTTTTGTCCTCGTCACGCACGACCAAGAAGAAGCGCTTTCAATGTCTGACCGAATTTGTGTGATGGAAGGCGGCAGTATTGTGCAGGTTGGCAGCCCACGCGAACTCTATGACATGCCCCGCAGCCGCTACGTGGCTGGATTTGTAGGTACCTCAAATTTCTTTGATGCAACTGTGACTGACTCAGCAGCCGACCAAATCACTGTGCGTTTAGCGAGTGGCCAAAAGGTGCACGGAACTCCGGAGATTCCAATAGATGCAGGGCAGGAAGTGTGCGTTAGTATCCGTCCTGAACAGATCACGCTGACCCGCGCGCTACCCACAGCTGAAATCGCTCTGCCAGTTACCATTCAAAATCGGATCTTCCTTGGGGAGCACACAGAATACCTTGCGCGCAACGAAGCACTGGGTGACTTCCACGTACTTGTGCCAAGGCAAGCGGAATTGAACGAGGGGACGTTCAATGCAGGAGAGCAGGCCTTTGTTTCATGGGGCGAAGGCGCACTGCTGATCCTGGAAAAATAACAAATCCCGCAATCCAACAACAGAGAGGTTCACAATGACCAAGGATAATGGGACTATTTCCAAGCAAAAGTTCATGGAAGAGCTTCGCCGGTACCAAAAGGGTTCGGTTACACGGCGACATTTCTTAGGCGTGACAGGTCTTGGGATGGCAACGGCCGTTCTGGGCACGGCCATTCCTGGGTTGCGTCCACGCCCGGCATTTGCTGCCGGGGACATTGGCGACCGAGTGATCCTCGCCACATGGCCGAACTACCATGACGAGATGAACTTCGAAGCTTTCACGGAAGCCACTGGCGCCCATGTTCAGGTCAATGTTTTTGGCTCGAACGAAGAGATGTTGGCAAAACTACAGGCTGGAGGGTCTGGCTGGGACGTTTTCGTTCCAACCAACTACACGATCACTACGTATGTGGGTGAAGATCTGATCATCCCGCTCGATACGTCCAAACTGCCAAACTACGACGCAGGTTCATTCGAACAGCGCTTTTCCGACGCCGGTTCTGTCGATGGCCAGCTTTACGCGGTCCCAAAAAACTGGGGCACGACTGGCTTTGCAGTGAACACCAGCAAGCTTGACGGCGCTCCGACTCCAACCACATGGAAAGAGTTCTGGGACCTTACTATGGAAGGTTACTCAGGCCGGACAATGGTGCATGATTACCAACTCACCACCATCGGTAATGCCCTGAAATACTTCGGCTACTCCTTTAACTCGGTCGATGAGAAGGAACTGGCGGATGCCGAGAAATTGTTGCTGGATGCCAAACCGCATCTGTTTGCAATCTCGTCGGATTATCAGCCACCGATGCGTAACGGTGACGCCTGGATGACGATGTGCTGGACAGGTGACGGCAAGCAGATGAATGTCGACATGCCTGAAATCGCCTACGTTCTGGGAACTGAGGGCGGTGAACTCTGGTCCGACTACTACGCTATTCCTAAGGGCGCACCCCATATGGATGCCGCTTATGCGTTGATCGACTTCCTGCTGAACCCGGAAGTTAATGCGAAAGAAGTCCTCGCTCACGGCTATCCATCGGCTGATGCTCGCACCAATGCGTTGCTGCCGAAGGAACTACTGGAAGATCCGATCCTTTATCCGGCAGCTGACCTTCTGAATGCACTCGAGTTCGGCGCGGCGGCTACACTAACCGATCCAAACCGTGCCGAGTTGCTCGCCCGCTTCAAGTCGGCCTAAGCGGCAAGGCCGCCAATATCGGAAAAGACGAGGACAAAATGACCGAACGAGGCAGAAAAGCACTGTTGCTGGCTCCAGCAGGAATATGGCTTTTGGTAATGCTAGCCCTTCCTCTGCTGGTCGTCTTCGTCTTTTCCTTTGGCGAACGGGGTGCCGCCGGAGGCTACGTTCCAGCGTTCACGTTGGAACAATATGCCAACCTTCCTGCGCGATGGACGGCGTTTAAGAACACTTTGATCCTTGCACCTCTGGGGACTATCGCTGCGTTGGTAATTGCCTACCCGCTCGCCTACTTTCTTGCAGTGCGTTGTTCACCAAAGTGGAGAACTTCGCTGTTGATCCTAGTGATCGTGCCGTTCTGGACATCGATCCTGATCCGGTCATACGCTTGGATTTTCATCCTTGGGGGGCGTGGCTTGCCCGCTTTACTGGAGTCGATCGGCATCGATGATATCCGCCTGATAAATACGCCGTTCGCTGTGCTTGTCGGGATTGTCTATGGGTATCTACCTCTGATGGTTTTCCCGATTTTTGTAAGCTTAGACAAACTGGATAAACGCCTTCTGGAAGCATCGGCTGATCTCGGCTCTACCCCATGGCGTACGTTCCGTCAGGTGACACTTCCTTTGTCGGTACCTGGTATCGCAACTGGCTGCATGCTGGTCTTCATCTTGCTGATGGGCGAGTTTCTGATCCCAGCGATCTTGGGCGGCGGAAAGGTCTTTTTCGTCGGAAATGCGCTGGTGGACCTGTTCCTGCAGTCTCGGAACTGGGCGTACGGATCGGCGGTCGCAATGACTCTGGTTGTCGTAATGCTTGTCACTGTCTCAATTTACATGAAATTCATCTCGCGCCTGGGTGGCCAGCGCGAAGATGTCTCGCTGATGTGAGGGTCCGATGCGCTTATACGCGATTTGCGTCTACCTTTTTCTCTATATTCCAATCGGCATCATCGCGCTTTTCAGCTTTAATGCCGGACGACACGCAAGCCAGTTCATGGGGTTCTCGACCCAATGGTATGGTAGAGCGCTGAACAACCCATTTGTAATGGACGCGCTCGAGACCAGTCTGCTTGCGGCATTCATAACTGCTTGCCTCGCATCCACTCTCGGAACCATGGCGGCCATCGCTTTACAAGGGGTTAAGGGATGGCTCCGAACTTTGTTTGATGCGATGATTTATATTGCGATAATGATACCCGGTATCGTCATCGGCATCGCGACCCTCATTGCCCTGGTCACCGTATTCGGCTGGCTAAACCCGCTTCTTGCAAGCCTATGGCCCGATGGAGCAAATCCCCCGCAACTTTCCATGGGGATGCCCACGCTTGTCGCCGCCCACACCATGTTCACAATGGCGCTGGTCATAATCATCGTACGTGCAAGGCTATCGGGTATGGACCGCGCGCTCATGGAAGCTTCGGCTGACCTCTTTGCGACGCCCTGGGGCACCTTTCGACAGGTGACCCTGCCGTTGATAGCACCGGCAATTTTGGCAGGCTTCCTGCTCAGCTTCACTTTCTCATTTGATGATTTCATCATCGCGTTCTTCGTAGCTGGCTCAGAAACAACCCTGCCAATCTACATATTCTCATCCATCCGGCGCGGCGTAACACCCGAGATCAATGCCATCGGCACTATGGTTATGGGCGCGTCGCTCTTGTTGCTCGTAGCAGCGCAGCTGCTTTTGCGCCGAGGCGCCTCAAAATCGAATAATTAAATAAAGGAGCCAAGTGACATGCGGCTTGCAGGTAAGGTCGCGCTCGTGACGGGCGCGGGATCAGGAATTGGTCGGGCGGGTTCAATGGCAATGGCACAAGAGGGTGCGCATGTTGTGGTAACCGATCGCGATGCAACACTTGCTGAAGCCACTGTGGCCGCGATCGTAGCGCAGGGAAATCAAGCATCTGCCATACAGCTTGATGTGACCGATGACGATGCCCTTACCAGAACCATAGACGAAGCAGTTAAAAACTTCGGTCGGCTTGACGTGTTGCACTCTCACGCTGGGTTGCAGATCGAAGGAACGCTGGAAGAAGTGGAACCAGATGGAATGGATGCTTCTTGGGCATTGAATGTCCGCGCTCACTTCATTGCCGCGCGTGCAGCCGTCGCCCATATGAAATCACAAGGTGGAGGCAGCGTGATCGTCACGGCCTCCAATTCTGGGGTTCAATATGACCGGGGTATGATCGCCTATGCGACTACAAAGCACGCTGCTGTTGCGATGGTCCGGCAGATGGCAGCCGACTACGCTGTCCATGCAATCCGTTTCAATGCCCTATGTCCAGGATTTGTAGACACCCCTTTCAATGCAGGCTTCGAAAAGCAGATGGGAGGCCGTGCCAAACTGGAAAGCTACGTCGAGCAGGCGATCCCCATGAGTCGATGGGCGACAGTTGACGAGATTGGCCATGGGATCGTCTATTTGGCTTCAGATGAATCCGCTTTTATGACGGGGCAAGCCCTGGTTATCGATGGCGGTGAATGCATTTAGTGATGGGTTAGACCGCTCAAGAGAATGTCTATCGCCGCAATTCATTTTGGCGAGCACATTTCAGTCCGCTTTGGGCTCAGTGCAGACCTTCGCTGCATTTAGCGCGAAGGTCTACTTTGCCGGCAGAACGAATGTCGCTTCTTTCCTAATATGCGTTAGCTAGCTATAATCCTCGCATGTCAAAGCGGGACAAACTCAAGCGTAACCGTATGAAACGGTACGAAGATTTAGCATCGCGTCGAAACTACGTTGAACCGATGCAATACCTGTTTGGGCAGCTGAAAGGCGCGGTTGATAAGGGCAATCATGACAAGGCTATCAAGATTGCGATGTTTCTCATTCCATTTGGGCATGCCAAAGCTTTGCCGCGGAAACAGGATGGTGATGAGGTGGGTGCCGACCGCCTTATAGTCAACTTCACGCTGGACTGACTACATCCGGGACATCCGTTGTAGGAGATTCCAAAAGGATCAAGCGACTCATCCACCATAGATCTCATGGGGGACTATTTGGGGGTCTGAACAGGAGTGAAAAATACAAGTCACTGATACTATTATATTGATAGCAATCTTGTGGTGCCCAAGGAGAGACTCGAACTCTCACGCCCGTGAAGGCGGGGGATTTTGAATCCCCTGCGTCTACCATTCCGCCACTTGGGCCACGAACACTGGATTAGCGCCCAAGTTCAGGAAGGTCCAGAGGCAAAAAACAACCCATCGTCATTTGTTTTTCCGGCGGCAGTTGACCCTAGGATGACCGCGTGATTTGGCTAACCCATCTGTTGACCGGGATTTTGGCGCCGAATGATACGATCACTCTATGACTGGACTATTCGTCTGGCCGAACACCCGCACGCTTTGTGGGCATTGGCCGTAGTGGCCTTTATTGAAAGCTCGTTCTTTCCGATTCCGCCCGATGTGCTGATGATTCCGATGATCCTGGCGCGACCGTCACGCGCGTGGTTGATCGCGACAGTTGCGTTGGTCGCATCGGTGCTCGGTGGGTTGCTTGGATACGCGATTGGGGCGTTTTTCTATGAAAGCCTCGGTCAGCCCATCCTCGAATCCATGGGCAAGGCTCACGCGATGGAGGAATTCAACACCCGTTTCAACGATTTCGGGTTCTGGGCTGTGCTGGCGGCGGGCGTGACCCCCTTTCCTTACAAGGTCATCACCATTATGTCGGGTTGGACCGGCATGCCTCTGGGCACATTCATTGCGACGTCGATTCTGGCACGTGCATTGCGATTTTTCATTGTAGCCGGTCTTTTGTGGGGCTTTGGAGAGCCGATCCGCGCCTTCATCGAAAAGCGACTGGGCCTGATGTTCACGTTGTTCATAATTCTGCTGTTCGGCGGCTTTCTTGTGGTGAAATACATATGACACGAAGAGCTCAACTGATTTTGGTCGCTGCCTGCGGCTCTGGCGCGTTGCTGCTGGGGGCGTGGGCATTTCAATACCTTGGCGGTATGGCACCTTGCAAAATGTGCATTTGGCAGCGCTATCCTCATGCCGTAGCTTTTGTTGTAGGCGCGTTGGCTCTGGCGCTGCCGCGTTTGAACTTTTTACCCCTCGTCGGAGCACTAGCTGCGCTGTCCACTGCGGCTATCGGCTTTTTCCACGCCGGGGTCGAGCAAGGGTGGTGGGAAGGCCCCTCAAGCTGCACTTCCGGTGATATCGGAGGACTATCGACTCAGGACCTGTTCGACCAGATCATGACCGCGCCCCTTGTACGCTGCGATGACATCCCGTGGGAGATGTTCGGATTGTCCATGGCCGCCTGGAACGGCGTAATCTCGACTGTGCTGATTGTATTCTGGATGCTGGCCTGGCGTCAGAACTCGTCCAGCTCGGCATCCCAGTAAAGAAAGTCGATCCAGCTGTCATGCAGGTGATTGGGCGGGAACTTCCGCCCGACATTGCGCAAGGCTTCGGCATCGGGCTGGCGCGGCGGCTTGCGCAGGGTCATTCCTGCCTGCCGCAGCGATTTCGACCCTTTGCGCAGGTTGCACGGGCTGCACGCCGCCACCACATTCTGCCAACTGGTCACACCGCCTGCGGCACGCGGCACCACGTGGTCAAACGTCAGATCCCCCCGGCTGCCGCAATACTGGCAGCGGAATTCATCCCTTAGAAATAAATTAAAGCGCGTGAAGGCCACGCGCTTTCTGGGTTTTACATAGTCTTTCAGCACAACAACCGACGGTATTCGGATTTCAGTGCTGGGGCTTCGGACGACCTCGTCATACTCGGCCACAATGTCCACCCGATCCAGCCAGGCGGCTTTCACAGCCTCCTGCCATGGCCAAAGGGACAGTGGATAGTAAGACAAGGGGCGATAATCGGCGTTCAAAACCAGTGCCGGATGATGCTTTAGCGCACCGGGTTCCCTGACAAATTCGGTCCTGAAGTCTGCGTCCATATCAGAATCGCTCCTCGCTCTGCTCTGCCCGTTTGACATCAGAGCGGGGAACACCCGCCCCGGCCTTAAGTTAACTATATATCGTGTTAAAACTCTGACAAGCCCTGAGTATCCACAATATCTCGGGGAATGGGTAAGCTGCCTGCGTAACAGGCACATGACAGTTATCCACAGGTTGCACGACAGTTTCCGCCGCGCTATGGCGAAGACCATGAGCTGGTTTATTCGATTCAACAAACCCTTCGACGTGCTGCCGCAATTTACCGACCGGGCGAATGCGGACACACCGCGCAGCACCCTGTCGGATTTCATCGACCTACCGGACGTCTATCCTGCCGGGCGGTTGGACCGTGACAGCGAAGGGCTGATGCTGCTGACCGACAATGGGCGGCTGCAGGCGCATATCGCCGACCCTAAGCACAAGATGGCCAAAACCTACTGGGTACAGGTCGAAGGCCTGCCCGACGCCGCCGCGCTAAAGGCGCTGCGCGACGGGGTCGAGTTGAAAGATGGCGTGAGCCGCCCCGCCAAGGCCCGGATGATGGACGAACCCGATGGGCTTTGGCCGCGCACCCCTCCGATCCGCGAACGTCAGACAGTGCCCGATTGCTGGATCGAGCTAACCCTGCGCGAAGGCAAGAACCGGCAGGTTCGGCGCATGACGGCGGCTGTGGGCCACCCGACCCTGCGCCTGATCCGCGCCCGCATTGGCGACTGGACGCTGGATGGGCTGGATCCCGGCCAATGGGACAGCCTGCCCGAACCCGCGATCAACGCGGCCCCTCAGCGTAAACGTGACCGCCGACCACGTCGGTGACAAAAACCTCCGTTTATGATAGGCTTAGGCCATGAAAATCACGTCGGATATCCCCACCCCGCTGGGCATTCTTGAGGCCGCTTTGTACGTCGATGACCTTGACGTGGCCGAACAATTCTATGGTGAGGTTCTGGCACTTGAAAAAATCCAGCGGGTCACCGACCGGCATGTGTTCTATCGCGTGGGTGCAACGGTTCTGCTGATCTTCAACGCTGACGAGACCGAGAAACCGCCACTGAACCCCGACCTGCCCGTGCCCCCTCATGGAGCGCGCGGACCGGGCCATGTCTGCCTGTCCATGCCCCGCGACCAGATCGCGGTGATGCGCAAACACCTGCTGGACTGGAACGTACCCCTGGATGCCGAGTTCGACTGGCCGAACGGCGCGCACTCGCTTTACGTACGCGATCCGGCGGGCAACTCGGTGGAGTTCACAGAACCCCACCTTTGGAATTGATTACCGAAGCGGCTGTTTTTCGCCGCCTACGATGCGGTAAATATCCGCGGATGTGACCCCAACCTCACCCAAAGCATCCTGAAACACGGCCATATGCGGCGTGGCCATATGCGCCTCAAGCGCAGCTTGGCTTTCCCACTCTTCGTACACTCGGAAGCGGTTGTAATGCCCAAGAACCTGGCTGAATTCGTAGACGTTACAGCCTTGTTCCTTCACCGTTTCCGCCACCATTTCCTGCGCGGCTTTTGCCGCCTGTTCAATGCCTTCCGGCGCGACCTCAACCGTTCCAGTAACGACTAGCATTCCTAACCCTTTCTCAGTTCAAACCGTTTGGAAATCCGATCAACCGGTGTGCCGTCACGAAGGGGAACGCCATAAGCGACCGAGTAGTCCAGAAAACCCATCTTGTCGTAGTAACTCAGCCCTTGCCGGTTATCGGCCCGGATCGTGGCATTGATCGCGCTGAACCCCAAAGCCGCCGCATGTTTCGAGGTTTCGGCAAACAGCGCGCGCCCAACACCTTTCAGAACCGGATCGCGGCGCGCAAAAGTGGCGATATCGGCGCAGTCTTCAGGCAATTTTGCATGCGATCCCAGCCACTGGAAACCGGCCACCTCGCCATCACGGTCCAGTGCAACATGACAACAAATCTTGTCCGGCCCTTCCAGATAACTTTGCGCAAAAAGTGCCTCAGAGAACGGGATCTCGAACGCAGTCGTCCCCCCGATCTCGATAATCTGGTTGAGGATCCGGCACGCGGCTGCCACATCCTCGGGCATCATCGGCCGAACTGCGATCATTGGATCAAAGGCTCAGCTTGTCACGCATGAAGGCCAACGCCACGCTCAGGCCATCAGGCGCGATACCGTGGCCGGTGCCCTTCATGATATGGGCGTAAACCTCTTTGAAATCGGCAGCCTGCAGCGCCTCGGCCGCCTCAGGCAGCGATTGCGGCGGCACCACATCATCAGCGTCTCCATGCACCAGAAGGATCGGCATCCGGCTAACCGTTTCATCGGGCAGCAGGTCAGGCTCCAGCAACCGGCCCGAAAAGGCGACAATTCCAACTACTGGGTCTTCGCGGCGCGGGGCCACGTGCAGGCTCATCATCGTGCCCTGACTGAAGCCGAACAGCACCACCTGTTCGGGCAGCACGTCCTCATCCACCATCAGCGCGTCAAGGAAGGCGTTGAAATCCTCGACCGCCATCTCCATACCGCGGCGTGCTTCTTCCTCGGACGAGCCGTCGATCCACGGGATCGGAAACCACTGGAAACCGTTGGGCATTCCGGGGATTTGCTCGGGCGCATCAGGCGCAACAAACAGCGTATCCGGCAGATGTTCCCCCAGCAGGTCGGCCAGCCCCAACAGGTCGGCCCCGTTGGCACCATAGCCATGCACAAACACCACGACCGAACGCGTGTCGCCCGAAACCGGCTCTTTTCGGAGCGCATTCAATACTCGAGTCATCTGATCCCTTCTCGTTCCTTTGCCACCCGGTAATAGGCCCACAACACCCGCGCCGCAACCGAGCGCCAGGGCGACCACGCGCCGGCCATCTGTCGCAGTTCTTTGTCAGTCGGGCGTTTGGGCAAATCGTAGAGGATACGCGCGGCCTCCTGCAGGGCCAGATCGCCCGGCGCGATCACATCGGCACGGCCCAGCGAGAACATGGCGTAGATCTCGGCGGTCCAGACGCCGATGCCCGGAACCTCGGTCAGAATGGCGACCACATCCGCATCAGGAAGGTCGCGTAACGCCTTGTAATCAATGCGCGCCTCGGCCAGCGCGCGGGCATAGCGAATTTTCTGACGGCTCAGCCCAACGGCGCGCAGGTCATCATCCGTGGCCCATATGATCTTGCGCGGGCCGGTCAGTTTCGCGTCCTGTAACCGTTTCCAGATCGCATTGGCCGAGGCCACGCTGACCTGCTGGCTGACAATCGCGCTGAGCAGTTGCGCGAACCCGTCAGGCTTGCGACGCAGGGGCAACGGTCCCACCTGATCCAGCGCATAGGCCATGCGCGGGCAGGCATTGCCCAGCCACTCGGCCCCCTCACGCACACAGTCGTTGGTTTCGATGATACGTCCGACGGACATGCGGGCCTCAGGCTGTTTAATAGCGCACACGTTAGGCTGCTTTGACGCATATGCAACCCGCTTGTGCGACATGCTTTTCGCGGATACCCATGAGCGCATGACGATGACTGCCACTACCCCCGATGACAGCCAGGCCAAACGCAACGTCGCCGTTCTGGTGGCCGCGCAAGCGGTGCTGGGCGCTCAGATGCCGATGATCTTTATCGTCGGCGGCTTGGCGGGCGAGTCGCTGGCGACCAATGCCTGTCTGGCGACCCTTCCGATCTCACTGATCGTGCTGGGCTCGATGCTGGCGGCCACGCCGATCTCGGCCATCATGCAGCGCTGGGGACGGCGCGTTGGCTTTTTGGTGGGTGCAACCGCAGGTGCGCTTGGTGGTCTGGTCGGGGCTTACGGCCTGTATCTGGGGTCATTCCCCATCTTTCTGCTAGGCAGCCTGTTGACCGGTATCTATATGAGCGCACACGGCTTTTACCGCTTTGCCGCCGCCGATACGGCCTCGGACGCTTTCCGCCCCAAAGCGATTTCCTATGTCATGGCCGGAGGGCTTGCGGCGGCGATCATCGGGCCACAGATCGTCAAGCTGACCTCAACTGCCTATGTGATCCCGTTCCTCGGCACCTATATGGCGGTGATTGCGGTGAATGTGATCGGCTCTGTCCTGTTCTTCTTTCTCGACATCCCGACCCCGGCAAAAATGGCAGAGGGCGCACCCAAAGGTCGCACCCGGCTTGAGATGTTGAAAACCCCGCGCATCGCCGTCGCGATCATCTGCGCGATGGTGTCATATGCGCTGATGAACCTTGTCATGACCTCAACCCCGCTGGCGGTTGTCGGCTGCGGCTATTCGGCCAATGACGCGGCCGATGTGGTGACTGGGCATGTTCTGGCCATGTATATCCCCAGCTTTTTCACCGGTCAGTTGATCGCCCGCTTTGGAGTCGAGAGAATCGTCGCCCTCGGCCTTGCCATTCTGGGCGCAGCCGGAGTGGTCGCCCTGCAAGGGGTCGAGCTTGGCAATTTCTTCATCGCGCTGATCCTGCTGGGTATCGGTTGGAACTTTGGCTTTATCGGGGCCACTACGATGCTGGCCTCTGCCCATGACGTGAATGAACGCGGGCGGATGCAGGGTCTGAATGACCTGCTGGTGTTCGGCGGCGTAACCTTTGCCTCGCTTGCTTCGGGCGGGTTGATGAACTGCTCGGGCGGTTCGGCGGTCGAGGGGTGGACGGCGGTGAACCTTGCCATGATCCCTCTGTTGACCTTGGCCGGTGGCGCGCTGTTGTGGCTGGTGTTGAAGCCCACGGAACCCGAGGCCGCCTGATCGCCTACCAGTGCCCCCGCGCGGCCGTCCACATCAGGGACAACCTGCGCCGCATTTCCCCCTGCGCCATATCCCCGGCAGCCACACGATCCGGTTTGGCAATGGCGCGACGCAGCACCCATTCGGCTTGCCACCCGGAATACAGCGCCGGACGTGCCTGTGCCGACACCATCGCCGCATTCGCCCGCGCCCGCCGCAACTGGTCCAACCCTGCTTGCGCCAGCGCCCGCACCCCGTCAGGTGTGCCGTCCAACAATGGGATGCGCCCGCGCGCCTCAAGCTCGGGGATCGCGCGCAACCAATTCGCCACGCCAACCGCATAGCCGAAGTCGCGCAAAACTCCCTCATCCGCTGGCCCCAGAACCTGCGCAGAAGCAACCATTAGGCTACCTGCACTCTGGTCCAGATAGGTGTCGAAATGGGCCTGATCTTCGAACGGATCACGATATATATCCCAACGCCTTACGGCCACATACTCATCAAGTTGCGCGGCCAGATGAGGCGACAGCACACGGGACAAGGGCGTTACAACCTCGTGGCGGCGCACAGTTCCACTTTCGGCAATTTCCTGCAACGCATCGCGCCACCATTGCAGACGCATTTCGGCGATCATCGTCTCTTGCGTGACCCACGGCGCGCGCGCCACCTCGGCATTTAGTGCGTAAATCGGAAAGAGCTTGGGTCGCACCGCAACCGGAGCCGCCATCACCGCCATGAACCGATCCGGATCAGCGCGATGCACAAGTGCGGCGCAGGCCTTTACGTCATCGTCGAAGGCAACGCTCACTCGGCCACCACCGCCTGCGGCCCGCAATCACGCACCAGTTTCCACTGGATCGCATCCAGCAGAGCCTCGAACGAGGCATCGACTATGTTCGCACTGACGCCCACGGTCGACCAGCGCCGCCCCTGCCCGTCTTCGCTGTCGATGATGACGCGGGTCACAGCCTCGGTCCCGCCTTGGGTGATGCGCACCTTGAAATCCACCAGCCGCATATCCGCCAGAACCTGCGAATATTGCCCCAGATCTTTCGCCAGCGCCTTGGCAAGCGCGTTCACCGGTCCGCGATCGCTGCCATCCTCATCCAGAGACTCACTGACCGACAGCTTCTTTTCGCCGTCGACTTTCACCACGACCACGGCTTCGGACAGGCTGACCATCTTGTTGTACTTGTTCTTGCGCCGTTCAACGGTCACTTTGTACCGCTTGACCTCAAAGAACTCGGGCAGTTGCCCCAACTCATCCCGCGCCAGCAGTTCAAAACTGGCCTGTGCGGTGTCATAAGAATAGCCCTCGGCCTCGCGCTGTTTGATCCGGTCAAGGATGCGCCCCAATGCAGGGTCGGCTTTTTCCACCGACAGCCCCGCCTCGGTCAGGCGCTTGCGCAGGTTCGATTGCCCAGCCTGATTTGACATCGGGATGATCCGCGCATTGCCGACTGCCCCCGGATCTACATGCTCATAGGTCGAGGGATCCTTGAGGATCGCGCTGGCGTGCAGCCCCGCCTTATGCGCAAAGGCCGAGGCCCCCACATAGGCCGATTGTTTGCTGGGCACCCGGTTCAGGATGTCATCCAGCATCCGGCTGATACGCGTCAGACCGGCCAGCGCCTGTGAGGTGACGCCTATATCAAAGTTCGATGCATAGGGTTCTTTCAGCAACAAGGTCGGGATCAAAGCGGTCAGGTTCGCATTGCCACACCGCTCGCCCAGCCCGTTCAGCGTGCCCTGTATCTGTCGCGCGCCTGCATCCACAGCAGCAAGGGAACAGGCGACTGCGTTTTCGGTGTCATTGTGCGTATGAATACCCAAACGATCGCCCGGCAGACCTGCGGCGATCACTTCGGTCACAATGCGCGAAACCTCAGCAGGCAGCGCACCGCCATTGGTATCGCACAGCACAATCCAGCGCGCGCCTGCGTCCAGCGCCGCCCGGCAGACCTGAACCGCATAGGCGGGATTGTCCTTGTAGCCATCAAAGAAATGCTCGGCGTCAAACAGCGCCTCGCGCCCCTGCGCCACGATATGCGCGACTGAGGCGCGGACATTCTCGACATTCTCTTCCAGCGTGGTCCCCAACGCGTGGGTCACGTGGTAGTCATGGGACTTGCCCACCAGACAGACGGCCTGCGTGCCAGCATTCATCACGGCGGCCAGCACATCATCATTCTCGGCCGACCGGCCCGACCGTTTGGTCATACCAAAGGCCGTCAACCGGGCCGAGGTCTTTGGCGCAACCTCGAAAAACGCGCTGTCGGTGGGGTTTGCACCGGGCCAACCGCCCTCGATATAGTCCACGCCCAACTCGTCCAGAGCCTTGGCAATCTGCACCTTTTCAGCAGTCGAGAACTGCACACCCTGGGTCTGCTGCCCGTCGCGCAGGGTGGTGTCGTATAGATAAAGCCGTTCCTTCGACATCACACACCCTCCAGCTTGGCAGCGTCAAACCCGGCCCCCGGCACCAGCTCCACACCGTCCTTGCTCATCCGCACTTCCAGCCCTGCTGCGACATAGGCCGCCTTCAACCGGTCCACTTCCGAGAAGTCCTTGCTTTGCATCGCCTGGGCCCGCGCCTCGGCCAGACGCGCCGCATGACCAGAAAGATCTGCCGAGCCCGTATCGGCCCAAGCGCCCATTTCAGGCACCAACAACCCAAGAACTTGCGCACTGGCCGACAGGCCCGCTGCGTCACCCTCTGCCGCCAGACGGTGGAGTTCCGCGACAGCCCCCGCCGTGTTGAGGTCATCACCCAGCGCGGCGATCACCGAGGGGGCCGCGCTGGCGGCGGGCTCGAAGCCCGCTGTCAGCGCCCGCCACTTGCGCAACGTCGCCTCGGCTTCGCGCGCCTTTTTCTCGGTCCAGTCCATCGGCTTGCGGTAATGCGTTTGCAGGAACACAAACCGGATCACTTCACCCGGCACACCCCGATCCAGCAGGTCGTGGACGGTGAAGAAATTGCCCAGCGATTTGGACATCTTCTTACCCTCGACCTGCAGCATCTCATTGTGCAGCCAAACCCGCGCGAACTCGCCCTCGGGATGGGCGCAGCAGCTTTGGGCGATCTCATTCTCATGATGCGGGAACATCAGGTCATTTCCGCCGCCGTGAATATCGAAGCTTTCGCCCAACAGTTCATAGCTCATGGCCGAGCATTCGATATGCCATCCCGGACGTCCCCGTCCCCACGGGCTGTCCCAGCCCGGCAACTCGTCACTCGACGGTTTCCAAAGCACGAAATCCATCGGGTTTTTCTTGTAAGGCGCAACCTCGACCCGCGCCCCGGCGATCATGTCATCGACCGAACGACCAGACAGCGCGCCGTATTTAGCCTTCCAGCTGTCCACAGCGAACAGAACATGCCCCTCGGCTGCATAGGCGTGGCCTTTGGCGATCAAGTCCTCGATCATGGCTATCATCTGGCCAATATACTGCGTCGCGCGCGGCATCGCGTTGGGCTCCAGCGCGCCCAAAGCGCCCATGTCATGCAGGTACCAGCCGATCGTCTCGTCCGAGCGTTCCTGCACAAGCTGCTCCAACGTGCCCGCTGCACCCGCTTTCTGCCGCGCCAGAGCAGTCGCGTTGATCTTGTCATCCACGTCGGTGAAATTGCGCACATAGGTTACGTGATCCGCGCCATAGGTGTGGCGCAGCAACCGATAGAGCACGTCAAACACCACTACGGGCCGCGCATTGCCCAGATGGGCGCGGTCATAAACCGTCGGACCACAGACATACATCCGCACGTTGTCAGCACTGATCGGCACGAAATCCTCTTTCGTCCGGGTCCTTGTGTTGTGCAGTTTGATCGTAGTCATCGGTCGGCTCCTAAGAACGGCGTGGCGTCTCGCGTTGGCGCGGGCTTAGCAACTTGTCTCAGGGATGAAAACGAAAGAAACTGGCCCGCTTGATAAATCAGCAGGAAATGCAGCAGGTAATGATGCAGAACGTCAGTTTCATAGAGTTTGGTTATCATGCGGGCATTGTTCCGCCAAGCCCCTGTTTTCACGCTGCCTCGAATTGACATTCACAAAACGCTCTGGCCCTTTCGGCTACAAAACAGGCAGAGGCGCATCATGAAACTGTCACGGCGTATTAAGCAATTGACCAGAGGCGACGGCGACGGGTGGGACGTATTCTACCGCGCCCGACGAATGATAACCGAAGGCCTTGCGGTTACCGAACTGACCATTGGGGAACATGATATCCGCACAGACCCGTCAATTCTGCGTGCGATGAATCAGTCCGCCCGACAAGGCCATACGGGATACGCATTGGTGCCCGGTACGGATCTGCTGCGCGATACAGTAGCTGCGCGCGTTCAAACGCGAACCGGTGTTCCCACCACACGTAACAACGTATTGATTACACCCGGTGGTCAATCGGCTCTGTTCGCGGCCCATATGGCGGTTTGCGATCCGGGTGATGTTGGCCTGTACCTGGACCCGTACTATGCCACCTACCCTGGAACGATCCGCGGCGCCGGCGCCATCGACCGGACGGTTCAAACCACAGCCAAGGCAGCCTTTCAGCCAGACCCCCAGCAGATCGAAGCCGCCTCTGACGGTGCGGTTTCGTTGCTCATCAATACGCCAAACAACCCTACCGGGGTCGTGTATTCCCGCCAGACCCTCGAGGGCCTGGCCGATGTCTGCCGTAAACGCGACCTGTGGCTGATTTCCGACGAAGTTTACGACACGCAGGTTTGGGATGGAGCGCACATCTCGCCCCGCAGCCTGCCTGATATGGCGGACCGCACTTTGGTCGTTGGCTCAATGTCCAAATCGCATGCCATGACGGGCTCTCGATGCGGGTGGGTCGTCGGACCTGAAAAAGTGATCTCTTATCTGATCACATTGGCCACACACACGACCTACGGCGTACCCGGCTTCGTTCAGGACGCGGCTCATTTTGCGCTGACCGCCGGAGATGAACTTGAAAACAGCATCGCGTCTCCGTTTCGCCGCAGACGGACGCTGGCAGTCGAAATTCTGAGCGCGCAGACCACAGTCGGTTTAGTGCCCGCGCAAGGCGCGATGTACCTGATGCTGGACGTGCGAGCGACCGGACTCAGTGGTTTAGAGTTCGCAAATGCACTGTTGGATAAACGTCGAATCGCAGTGATGCCTGGTGAAAGTTTTGGCACTGCTGCTAAAGGACATATTCGCGTGGCCATGACAATCGAAGACGTGCGCTTTGCGTCTGCTTTAAAAACCATATGTGATTTCGCGAAAGAGTTGGCTGACCAGAATGCAGCAGAGTAGCCGTGGTCAGAACCGAAAGGTCGTTCTCAAATTGAACACGTTGGAATCGAGGCCGCCTTCGGAACGGGTCACGTCGTCAAAGTTCTGACGCAAAGCCTCACCACTGATGACAAATCTATCGGTGACCGGATAGGCAACACCGATTCCGTAGACCGCAGCCGTGTCATTTTCGACCGACGAATCTACTCGTGCGGCTCCCACAACTACATACCCAAGCGCAGATCCGAAATCGTACCCGCCACGCAGTTTCACGCGGGTCATGCTGTCCAGGCTACCTTCGTTCTGGCCCAGATTCAAAGACAGCCGATTATACTCAAGCTCGCCTCCCAGAACGAAATTCCCAAAATCGTGGTCATACCCGACATGAGGACCGAAGCTAGAATCACTACCGCTTGCGCCGTTCCGACCATCTGCATCCGCATAACCAAAGCTGAATCCTGCATAAGCCCCGCTCCAATCCTCGGCAAAAGCCGAGATGGTGCCGGTCAGTGTCATCGCGACAATGATGGGCAGCAGATGGTTCATTAGACTACAAAAGCCTTTCATCAAAACATTCGAGTATTCTTTTCAGAGTGCCATACAACTGGAAGCCAATCGTTAAAAATCAATTGAGATCACGAATTGCTGCTAAATAAGTGACCGAAGTATAACAGATTTCCGGATCAAACGGGTAATTTCTTTACCTAAGGTAATCTATGTGCCGAAAAACTCAGGTTTGTTTCGCTTTTGGTCATCGAAGTCGCAAACAGAACAGAATGAGGCGACCCGACTTGGAACACTGCACGCCACAAGGTGAGGAGCCTCATGCACAGTGACGTTTGGAAGATCCGGCTGATCAGCCGCACCATCGGTGCGGATCGTGGTCGCGCGGCCCGAGGGCGACCAGTCCGGGATTGAACCGCCCTTAGACCACTCGCAACTCACCAATCGGACTTTGATATGAACGACCAATCGCGTACCTCCTCTCGCAGCGGCGGCCGTGCCGCACGTCGCGCGGCCCGTGCCTCGGCCCTTCCCGACCACTTGCGCCCCGTTCGCCCTGGCCTTGAAGGCGGAACACTGAAACCGCTCACCCCTCGGCAGGTTGAACAGATACACGAGGCCGCGCTGACCGCGCTTGAAACGATCGGGCTTGCGGACGCGCCGCAAAGCGGGATTGACTATCTGGTCGGCGCTGGATGCACCTTGGGCGACGACGGGCGCATTCGCTTTCCGCGGGCGCTGGTCGAAGACACGATTGCCAATGCCAATCGTTCCGTGACCCTGCACAGCCGTGATGGGCAGATGGATCTCGATCTGTCGGGCACGCGCGTCCACTATGGCACCGCGGGCGCTGCTGTCAGCATGGTCGACGTCCATGGTCGGGAGTATCGGGACTCGACCGTTCAAGACCTGCACGATGCAGCACGGATTTGTCAGCAACTAGATAATATCCATTTCGTTCAACGCCCTATGGTGTGTCGTGACATCACGGACAACATGGAGATGGACCTGAACACCGTGTACGCCGCCTGTTCTGGCACGTTCAAACACATCGGCACGTCGTTCACAGAGCCCAGCCATGTCGCCCCAGCGGTTGAGATGTTGCACATGATTGCGGGCGGAGAGGATAAGTGGCGCGAGCGACCATTTGTATCGAACTCGAACTGTTTCGTTGTTCCTCCGATGAAATTCGCCACCGAAAGCTGCGAAGTTATGGAGGAGTGTATCAGGGCAGGAATGCCGGTACTGTTGTTGTCCGCAGGTATGGCCGGTGCGACGGCCCCCTCGACCATCGCGGGCGCAATCACACAGGCCACCGCCGAATGCCTGGCCGGACTGGTTTATGTAAATGCCGTAAGCCCCGGCGCACCTGCAGTTTTTGGCACCTGGCCCTTTGGGTTGGACCTGCGAACCGGCGCTATGTCCATAGGCTCGGGCGAGCAAGCCCTACTGACTGCCGGATGCGGACAAATGCACCAGTTCTATGATCTTCCCGGCGGCGCGGCGGCCGGCGCATCGGACTCGAAAATGCCAGATATGCAGGCCGGCTGGGAGCAGATGTGCTCGAATGTCATGGCGGGATTATCTGGCGTGAATATGGTGTACGAGGCCGCTGGAATGCACGCCTCATTGCTGGGTTTCTGTTTTGAAAGCCTGATCCTAGGGGATGACATTATAGGACAGGCGCAGCGCTGTGTTCGTGGGATCGAAGTCACGGATGAAACACTGGCGCTCGACCAGATCGCCGAAGTCTGCATGGGCGGCCCGGGCCATTACCTCGGCACCGATGCAACGCTAAGCCGAATGCAAGCGGATTACGTGTATCCGACTTATGGCGACCGCACGTCTCCCAAAGAATGGGCCGAATTGGACAAGCCTGATCTGATCGCCAAGGCCACGGCCCGGAAAGAGGAAATCTTGTCCACGCCGTCACCCGCACGGTTCGATCCCATGCTGGACGCGGCCCTTCGCGAGAAATTTAACATTCACTTGCCAACGTAAGTCTATGAAAAAAAGGGGGCCGAGGCCCCCTTTAAGTTTCGCCATCCAGGCTCATATCGTTGACCGCCCGGTGTTTTTTTGCCTGCGGCCTGGACTGCGCATGGGACGAGCGCACCCGTCCCGTGAGAGAGTGGGAAAGAGCAATATTCCGCCCCACCCTGTTCCCGGCCGACACGGGCATGTCGGCCGAGTGGAAAAAGGCATCGTCGGTAAGTCTCGGCGCCTTCTTCCGTATTCGTCGGGACCGGGCATTCGGGGGAAAGCCCAGGTCCCTACACCCCGCCTGACGGGGCGTTTGCCTTAGCTACACCCGCTGGTCGCACCGCAGGTGTTGCATTTCATACAGGTGCCATTGCGCACCAATGTGTAGTTTCCGCATTCACCACAGGGATCGCCCTCGTACCCTTGCATCTTGGCTTTGGTGCGGGCGTCCATGCCGGTCGCAACTGCAGTTTCAGCAGGCGCTTCGAACACGGCGGCAGGTTCCGCCACTCCGGTCGCATCTGCTTGCGGTGTGAACACGGCCAGATCCTGCGGCAACCGCTTGCGCAGATACCCGGTCGAGCTGATTTGCTTCAATACTTCCAATGACTTGGAGGCCGCTGTTTCGCTGATTTCCGAGACGTTCGAAACACCCTCTTCCTCGCCTCGGCCGATATCGTCAAAGGTCGCGCCTTCGGGCTTCACATGGGCCAAATCAGTGCGGTCCAGATAGCTGACGGCCAGCTCGCGGAAGATGTAGTCTAGGATCGACGTCGCGTTCTTGATCGAGTCGTTACCCTGCACCATCCCCGCCGGTTCGAACTTGGTGAAGGTAAAGGCGTCCACGAACTCTTCCAGCGGAACGCCGTATTGCAGGCCGACCGAGACCGCGATGGCAAAGTTGTTCATCATGGCCCGGAAGCCAGCGCCTTCCTTGTGCATGTCGATGAAAATTTCGCCCAGCGAGCCGTCCGAGTATTCACCCGTCCGCAGATAGACCTTGTGGCCGCCCACGATGGCTTTCTGAGTATAACCCTTCCGACGCTCGGGCATCTTTTCGCGGTGCGAGCGGACGATTTCCTTGACGACGACCTTCTCGATGACCTTCTCGGCCAGCACGGCAGCTTTTTCGGCCGGTGTGCCGCTTTCCAGAACCTCGGCGGCCTCATCATCATCCTCAACCAATGCAGCGGCCAGAGGCTGAGACAGTTTCGAGCCGTCGCGGTACAGCGCGTTCGCCTTCACACCCAGCGACCACGACAACTCATATGCCTTCTGGCAGTCTTCGATGGTCGCGTCGTTCGGCATGTTGATCGTCTTCGAGATCGCACCCGAGATGAAGCTCTGCGCCGCCGCCATCATGGTGATGTGGCTATCAACCCCAAGGAAACGCTTACCTTTCTTGCCGCACGGGTTGGCGCAATCGAAGATGGAATAGTGTTCCTCTTTCAGGTGCGGCGCGCCTTCCAGCGTCATGGTTCCGCAGACGTGATCATTCGCCGCTTCGATATCCGCGCGGGTGAAACCCAAGTGACGCAGAAGGTCGAAAGTCGGGTCATTCAGCTTGGTGGCCGGGATGCCCAGAACGCCGGTGCAGAAATCCTCGCCCAGTGTCCACTGGTTGAAGACGAACCGGATGTCGAACGCGCTTTCCAGCGCAGCGTCCACTTTCGCCAGCTCATTCGGGCCAAAGCCGTGGCCAGTCAGTGAGGTATGGTTGATCCCCGGCGCGTTGCCGATGGTGCCATGACCTACCGCGTAGCCCACGATCTCTTCGATCTGAGACGAGGAATAGCCCAGCTTCTCCAGCGCCGAAGGCACCGAACGGTTGATGATCTTGAAGTAACCGCCGCCCGCAAGCTTTTTAAACTTAACCAGCGCAAAGTCCGGCTCAATCCCTGTGGTGTCGCAATCCATCACCAGACCAATGGTGCCGGTCGGTGCGATCACAGTAGCCTGCGCGTTGCGATACCCGTTCTTTTCGCCGAGGCTTAGCGCCTCATCCCAAGCCGACATGGCCAAGTCGATCAAACGCTTGTCCGGGCAATTGCCGTGGTCCAGAGGTACCGGCTTCACTGCCAGCTTCTCATAGCCCTCCGTGACACCCTGCGACGCGCGGCGGTGGTTGCGGATGACACGCAGCATGTGGTCCGCGTTGCGCTCATAGCCCTTGAACGCACCCAGCTCACCGGCAATTTCCGCCGAAGTCGCATAGGCCACACCAGTCATGATCGCGGTAAGCGCGCCGCAGATCGCCCGACCCTCATCCGAGTCATAGCTGTAGCCCATGTTCATCAACAGACCGCCGATATTCGCGTAGCCCAGACCCAAGGTACGGAAATCGTAAGACAGTTGCGCGATTTCCTTCGACGGGAACTGCGCCATCGTCACCGAGATTTCCAGCGTCAGGGTCCACAGGCGCGAAGCGTGCATATAGTCCGCCGCCTGGAACTCACCATCCTTGAGGAAGGTCAGCAGGTTCATCGACGCTAAGTTACAGGCCGTGTCATCGAGGAACATGTATTCCGAGCACGGGTTCGAGCCGCGGATCTCACCATCTTCAGGGCATGTGTGCCATTCATTGACGGTGTCGTGGAACTGGATGCCCGGATCGGCACAGGCCCATGCAGCGTGACCGACCTTTTCCCACAGATCGCGGGCCTTGACGGTCTTGGCGACCTTACCATCGGTGCGGTTGATCAGCTCCCAATCGGCGTCTTTTTCGACGGCGGTCAGGAACGCGTTGGTCACGCGGATCGAGTTGTTCGAGTTTTGGCCCGAGACGGAGCTGTAAGCTTCCGAATCCCAGTCCGTGTCATAGGTCGGGAATTCGATGCTGTCGTGGCCTTGCCGCGCATAATCCAGCACGCGCTTGATGTAAGTCTCGGGGATTGCGACCTTTTTGGCCTCGCGCACAGCGGTCTTCAGGCTGTCATTCTTGTTCGGATCATAGGCGTCATCGGCGGCGCCGTCCCAAGAGCGGATGGCCTCGAAAATGCCGTTCAGCATCTTCTCGTGCATCTTCGATCCGGCAACGATCGAGGCCACCTTTTGCTCTTCGATCACCTTCCACTCGATGAATTGCTCGATATCGGGGTGATCTGCATCGACGATTACCATCTTTGCTGCTCGACGGGTTGTACCGCCTGATTTGATCGCGCCAGCGGCGCGGTCGCCGATCTTGAGAAAGCCCATAAGACCCGAGGACTTGCCGCCGCCTGACAGCGCCTCGCCTTCCGCGCGCAGATGGCTGAAGTTGGTCCCGGTGCCCGAGCCGTATTTAAACAGGCGCGCCTCGCGCACCCACAGATCCATGATGCCGCCTTCGTTCACCAGATCATCATCGACGGACTGGATGAAGCACGCGTGCGGCTGCGGATGTTCGTAAGCGGATTTCGACTTGGTCAGTTTGCCGGTTTTATAGTCGACATAATGGTGACCCTGCGCAGGACCGTCGATACCGTAAGCCCAGTGAAGGCCCGTATTGAACCACTGTGGCGAGTTCGGCGCGGCGCGTTGGGTCGCCAGCATATAGCGCATCTCGTCAAAGTAGGCGCGTGCGTCTTCCTCGGTCGAGAAATAGCCACCCTTCCAGCCCCAATAAGCCCAGGCACCAGCCAGTCGGTCAAACACCTGTTTCGAAGACGTTTCTCCGTCGAATTCTGCACCCTCAGCCGGGACCGAGCGCCACAGGAATTCGGGCACGTCTTTTTCCTTAACTTTCTTAAGCTTGGTGGGCACACCGGCTTTGCGGAAGTATTTCTGAGCGATGACGTCACTGGCCACCTGACTCCAGCTTGACGGCACTTCGATATCATCCAGCCGGAAGACTATCGTGCCATCAGGATTCCGAATCTCAGACGTTGCGGAAACAAAGTCCAAATCCGCGTAGGCATCTTGTCCCGATTTAGTGAATTTCCTGTCAATCTGCATGTCCGCCGCCCTAGATTCAATCAACTTGTCCCTTAGTGATTGACCCCCAAATCAAGGATCGCCCACCTGCCAAAAAATTCGGGCGCAATGAACCCTGCGCTACCCGCGGCAGCGCAAACCCGTCCAAACGGCTGCACGTTACTATTATGTGCTTTCCGACCCTCGCCCTGTGCCCAACACCGGTTTTTCTACCAGATTTAGTGGCACCACATTCGGCCCATACAATCTGGCGTATTCAGCCATAGATCGTCAACGTCATTTTTCGGTCATTTTTGAAATCTTTTTTGTTGACCGGATTGTAACGCCTTCGTGAAACGAGGTGTTTCCCGATTCCTCCACAAGTTCGTCCACCGGTATTGGTCATCCCCCGACTAAATCTAACGCGCAATTAACTGTGATTTCCGGCACAGTTATCGGCATTTGATAAACCTGCGTTAAGGTATTTAAACTGAAACAGAATCAGCACGGCCCATATCGGACAAGCACATCCGGGCATACCGCGCCAAACGACAGATCGAGGATACAGGAATTGATACCGAGGCTTGGAATCCTATCCCTAATGGGCCTGATCGTGGCGTGCACAGCACAAGATGTGCCCATTCCAACCCGCAGTGCACAGTTTCAAGACTATCCAAAGCGTCTGTTCGATACGTTTGAAGTCAGCTGTAGCGGTCCAGGAGAGCAGTTCGAACGGGTCGGGAATCAAGTGTTTGAATGCACCGAGCTTTTGCCTCCGGACACGACTGCTTATCTGATTCTCAACTACGAGGGATATCCGCAGGACTTGCCTCAAAGTGTCATGCGCCTGACATCGACCAAAAACACTGCTGGCTATCGGATCGATGCCGAGGTGTTTTTTAATGTCCCCCAAAGGACAGGCCCGCCTGTGCAGGTGCCAGTCGAAAGCAAGACTCTGGATAAAGCGCTAAGTGCGCTCTACCAGGCAATGGGGGGATCACCAACATTGTAAGAAGAAGTGGTCGGGGCGGCAGGATTCGAACCTACGACCCCCTGTACCCAAAACAGGTGCGCTACCAGACTGCGCCACGCCCCGGACCGTGCGCCTTCCTAAACGCGCTGTTCTGATTTGAAAAGCCCTAACAGGGCCAAATTGCAGGACCTTGTGAAAAAACTTCGTGCCGCATCTGAGTTCCGGGCGAGATCAGGTAACGTTCGGCCAGCCCTGCATTGATTTCCAGGACCGCATAAACCGAATCTCCCCCCTCAATCGGAGTCAGGTCGCCAGGAATGGCGTTGCTGTGGACATGTACGACCGACCCACTGCGATCCAAAAAAATCATATCCAATGGAATCAGCGTGTTTTTCATCCAGAACGCGACGGGCTGAGGCGGATCGAAAATAAACATCATCCCTGCCCGTTGGGGCAAAGACTCGCGGAACATAAGACCCTGTGCTCTTTCCTGAGGGCTTACAGCCAGCTCGATATCGAAACTGACCTGGGATTTGTCATTTTTTAATGTAACCCGGTCGGGGCTGCATGCGGCAAACGCTGAACTCGTCCAAAAAACTGCAATAGTCGTCAGAACCGCCAGCCGCCCTTTCATGGTGATTCAGTCGTCCAGCGCCGCTTCCCAGGCCATGACCTGAGCCGCCATACGTCCGCGTTTTCCATCAATGACACGCATCGCAAGCGCTTCTCCGGGTTGAAGGTCGGCCAAACCTGACCGACGCAATACCTCGATATGCAGAAACACATCCTCACCGCGACCAAAGACGTTGGCAAACCCGAATCCCTTGCCTTTGTCGAACCATTTTACCCGTGCCGCCTCAAGTGGGGCTTGGGCGATCTCAACCGGGTCAAGTTCCGCGAAGTCCGCCAACAACATCGAGTCGGCTCGCGCAGGCGGATCAACGCTAATCACTTCAACTGCCTGGACACCCCGATCCGTGCGATGCGTCATGATCTCGATCCCGGCGCCATCAGCCACCGAACTTTGACCGAAATTGCGCAACACGTTCACATGCAACAGAATATCAGGACCGCCTTCGTCAGACACAACGAACCCGTAACCTTTGGCGGGGTCGAACCATTTTACGTGCCCGCGAACGCGGTACATGTTGTTCAGATCTTCTGGCACGGTGTTTCCATCGCGAGTTTTTTCAATTTGTTAAGGGTCCGATGTGTATGGGATTGGCACACAAATTCAAGCCGAAAAAACCCTTTGATCTCTGAGTGTTGCATTTCACGATACGCGAAAGTCATGGATTCAACCTTTGCACTTGCCACCCAGAGCCCGCTTGATCGCGCCGCCATTGGAACCTGTCATGCAGCCGAAACGCACCGTCGGCCCAGAATTCTATTTCGTTTGGTTCCAGCCTATATCCGCCCCAAAACGGCGGACGCGGAGGGTTCGGACCCAGTTTTGCCGTAACTTTTGCAACTTCGGCCATCAAGGCCGATCGGCTGCTCAGGGGGCGTGACTGTTTCGAAGCCCAGGCCCCAAGACGACTTTTGAGTGAGCGGGACGCATAGTACTCGTCAGCCTGCGGCCCGGTTTCACGCGTAATTGTACCACGAACTCGGATTTGACGCCGCAAAGATTTCCAATGCATCACGAAAGCTGCCTTGCCAGCGCTGTCCAGCTCTGCTGCCTTTGCACTTTCATAGTTTGTATAAAACACAAACGCATCCCGCTCGATCTCTTTGAGAAGGACCATCCGCACATTGGGCAACCCTTCAGAGTCTACGGTCGCCAAGGCAATCGCATTAGGATCATTTGGTTCACTGCCCTTGGCGTCCTCCAGCCACCGAGTCGCGATTTCAAACGGATCGGTGCCAGCAAAAATGCCGTCTCTTTCACTCATTTCCATCCCCTGGAAACTCTTGCTAACCACACTACGGCCAGAACCCGCCACGAGCAAGAGCACACGGCCTTGATGCAGGCCATCCAATGGCATAAACCATCCAGACATAATGCGAAGGACAGGCGGAGAACCGAACATGTCAAATCAGTTGATGGCCGGCAAGCGCGGCCTCATCATGGGACTGGCCAATGACAAATCAATCGCATGGGGGATTGCCCGCGCATTGTCCGACGCGGGGGCCGATCTTGCATTCTCATATCAGGGCGACGCGCTGAAGAAACGAGTTGACCCTCTGGCCGCTCAGCTTGGTAGTGAGATTGTGCTGCCTTGCGACGTCAGTGACGAAGAGTCGATTGACGCGCTGTTTGCGGCGCTTGAAGAAAAGTGGGGCAAATTAGACTTTGTCGTCCACGCCATTGGCTTTTCGGACAAGAACGAGCTTCGCGGTCGGTACGTGGATACGTCTCGTGCCAACTTCAAACTCACCATGGACGTTTCGGTCTATTCTTTCACAGCGGTGATGCAACGCGCCGAGAAGATGATGACCGACGGCGGCAGCGCGATCACGCTGACGTATTACGGGGCCGAGCAGGTCATGCCGCATTATAACGTCATGGGTGTGGCCAAGGCGGCACTGGAAGCGTCGGTCAAGTACCTTGCCGAAGATCTGGGCAAAGACGGTATCCGCGTCAACGCAATCTCGGCCGGCCCGATCAAGACGCTGGCCGCCAGCGGCATCGGCGATTTCCGCTATATCATGAAGTGGAACGAGTATAACTCGCCCCTGCGTCGCAATGTCTCCATCGACGATGTTGGCAATTCGGCCTTGTACCTGTTGTCTGACCTCAGCAGTGGCGTGACCGGTGAAAACCTGCACGTGGATTCGGGTTATCATATTGTCGGTATGAAGGCCGTCGATGCACCAGACGTTGAGAAGGGTTAACACCGATGAGCGCCAAAGACCGCCTACCCCACGAAAAAGGCTTTCATATCAGTTGGGATCAGATTCACCGTGATTCCCGTGCTTTAGCCTGGCGTCTGGACGGGCAAGGCCCCGATGACGGCGCGTGGCGCGCTGTGGTCGCAATTACTCGCGGCGGCATGGCGCCTGCTATGATCGTCAGCCGAGAGCTTGATATACGCACCGTCGATACAATCAGTGTTCGCTCCTACCACCACCAAGAACAAGGCGAGGCGGAGGTTTTGAAAGCCCCCGATGCTCAGTTGATGGGCGATGGTACCGGCGTGCTGATCGTTGACGATCTGGTCGACAGTGGAAAAACGCTGGAATTGGTGCGTGCGATGTACCCCAACGCACATTTTGCCACCGTTTACGCTAAGCCCAAGGGCCGCCCGATGGTGGATACATTCATCACCGAGGTCAGCCAAGATACCTGGATCTTCTTCCCTTGGGATATGGCCCTACAATATGTCGAGCCCTATCGCGGCACGGACTGATCCGTAGCCTCTTCCGCCGAAAATACTTGGGAATGCGAGGCAACGCCTCGCAAACAGCAGCCACGCCATGACACAGACCCGCACCAGCGCCACTTTTCCTCCTCCGGTGATGGAGGCGCGTCGCTGGCTTGAAGGCGTGGACTTCCCCGAAAACCGCCCCCTGATCAATGTCAGCCAAGCGGCCCCTGTTGACCCGCCGCCACTGGCCTTGCGTCAGGCAATGGCGGATTTCGCGGTCAATACAGATGCAGCGCATTTGTATGGCCCCGTTCTGGGTAATCCTGACCTGCGCGAGGCGCTGGCTACACAAATCAGCCAGCACTATGACGCCGAAGTACAACCATCCCAGGTGGCGATCACCTCGGGGTGCAATCAGGCTTTCGCCGCGGCGATCTCGGCGCTGACTGATGAAGGGGATGAGGTTATCCTGCCAACCCCATGGTATTTCAATCATAAAATGTGGCTTGATATGGCCGGGGTGACGGCGGTCGACTTGCAAACCAATGACGACCTTCTGCCTGACCCCGACGCCGCCCGGGCGCTGATCACGGATCGAACCCGCGCAATATCATTGGTTACTCCGAACAACCCCGGCGGTGTGGAATATCCATCCGATCTGGTCCAAGCCTTTTACGATCTCGCCCGCGAAACCGGCATCCGGCTGCTGGTCGACGAAACATACCGCGACTTCGACAGCCGCAGCGGTCCGCCGCATCGCCTGTTCAGCCAGGCCGACTGGGATCAAACGCTGGTTCACCTGTATTCCTTTTCCAAGGCCTATCGGCTGACCGGCCACCGCGTCGGTGCAATCGCGACAAGCCCCGACCTTTTGGCCGAAATCGAAAAGTTTCTGGATACAGTCGCCATCTGCCCTGGCCAGATGGGGCAGTTTGCGGCGCTCTGGGGGATGCAAAACCTGTCCCAGTGGGTTGCGGGCGAGCGGGATGAGATCCTTGATCGCCGTGTCGCTATCCAAGAGATGCTGCCGCGCCTGACCTCAAAAGGCTGGCGCCTGCTGGGGCTGGGCGCGTATTTTGCCTATCTCGAACACCCGTTCGACATGCCTTCGGACGTATTGGCGCAAAAACTGGTTTCCGAGGCAGGCATTCTGTTGCTGCCGGGAACGATGTTCATGCCCGACACAGACCCGGCTGGAAAGCAGCAAGTCCGAGTGGCTTTTGCCAACCTGGACCGCGCCGGACTGGCGCAATTGTTCGACCGGCTCGAAGCGTTGACCTTCTGAGCTTGCCCCTCGGCGGCGCGCATCGTATTCAGGGCCGCAACCGACAGGGCAGACCTTTGCCACAAAACAAGAGGGCACCATGGCCGCAGGCGTAAAAAAGCTATCGAAGACCTTTGTCTGGATCCTCATGGGCCTTTTGATGTTGGGGCTCGCAGGGTTTGGCGCAACCAGCTTGTCCGGCACAGTGCGCACAGTCGCACAGGTCGGGAACGAAAGCGTCTCGGTCGATGAATATGTCCGCGAGCTGCAACGCGAAATCCGCGCCGTGGAACAACAGACCGGTCAGCCGCTGCAGATCGCGCAGGCACATGAATTCGGGTTGGATCAGTTGGCACTGTCGCGTCTGACGGCGCTGGCGTCGCTGGACAATGAAGTTGGGCTGCTGGGCATCTCGATCGGGGACGCAAACCTGCAACAGGAAATTGTCGCAATCCCGGCCTTTCAGGGGATCGACGGGAACTTTGACCGCGACGCCTATGAATTCCAACTGGATCAGGTAGGAATGTCCGATGCCGAATTCGAATCCGACCTGCGCAAAGAGTCGGCTCGAACCATCGTTCAGGGCGCGGTCATGGGGGGTATCGAAATGCCCGAAACCCTGACGGATGCGATGATGAACTTTGTTGGCGCGCGGCGCAGCTTTACAGTGGCAACGCTGGGTCCGGACGCACTGGCAGCGCCGATTGCAGCGCCGACAGACGCGCATATTCAATCATATTACGATGAAAACGGGGATCTGTTCACCCTGCCCCGCACCAAGAAGCTGACATATGCGATCCTTTCTCCGGAGATGTTGCTGGACAATGTAGACGTTGACGAAGACTCGGTCCGCCGTCTGTATGACCAGCGCGCTGGCGAATACCTGCAGCCCGAACGCCGTCTTGTCGAACGCCTGCCCTTTGCGGATGAAGCCGCCGCCGAAGCGGCCAAAGCGCAGCTTGAGGTTGGTGGAACAACCTTCGAGCAATTGGTGCGTGAGCGCGAGCTTGAACTGAGCGATGTTGATTTAGGCGACGTCACCCGCGACGATCTGGGGGACGCAGCTGACGGCGTCTTTGCTGCCGATCTGGACGCCGTGGTTGGCCCGCTTCCGTCCTCTCTGGGGCCGGCTCTGTTCCGCATCAATGGATCGCTGGCTGAAAACAACACCTCATTCGAAGACGCCGCCCCAGCCCTGCGCGAAGAGCTGGCCGCAGATCGCGCGCGTCGCCAGATTGAGGCGCAAGCCGAAGACATCAACGACCTGCTGGCAGGTGGTGCCACGCTTGAAGAGCTTGTCGGCGAAACAGAGATGGAATTGGGTCAGATCGACTGGACCACGCAAAGCGAGGACGGGGTTGCGGCCTATGATGGGTTCCGCACTGCTGCACTAGCCGTGAACGAGGGCGATTTCCCCGAGGTCGCGTTCCTGGAAGACGGCTCGATCTTTGCGATGCGCCTGAACCAAGTGTTACCTCGCCGCCCCGAACCGCTGGACAGCGCGCGCGACCGTGTAATCGCCGCATGGACTCAGGCCGAGACGAACAAGGCGCTGGAGGAGCAAGCCGCAACTGTCCTTGAGCAGCTTGAGGGCGATGGCGATTTCACCGCAACGGGTTTGCCATTCCGGGTCGAGAACGCCCTGACGCGTACAGCATTCCTTGAAGATGTTCCTGCCGATTTCATGGTTCAGGTGTTTGAAATGGAGCCCGGCGAACTGCGTGTTGTTTCCGGTGAGGGTACTGCTCTGATCGTCCGTCTGGAAGAGCTGCTGCCGCCAGATGAAACAGACGAACTGCGGCAAGCCCGAGAGGCCCTTGCTGCGCAGTTGGACCAGGCGTTGGCACAGAATATTTTCGACGCTTTTGTCCGCGATGCGCAGGTTCGTGCACGACCAACCGTGGACCAGCGTGCCCTGAATGCCGTTCAGGCGAGCTATTAAAAGAGACCGATATGGCCCTTACCCCTGAGTTTGACAGTTTCGCTCGCGCCTACGAGGCTGGCGAAAATCAGGTAGTCTATACGCGCCTTGCGGCTGATCTGGATACGCCCGTTTCCCTGATGCTCAAGCTGACGGGCGCGCAAAAAGACGCGTTCATGCTGGAATCGGTTACCGGCGGAGAGGTACGCGGGCGCTATTCGATCATTGGTATGAAACCGGATCTGATCTGGCGCTGCCAGGGCGACGTGTCCGAGCTAAACCGGTCGGCGCGTTTCGACCCCGAGGCGTTCCAGCCTCAGTATGGCAACCCGATGGATAATTTGCGGGCACTGCTGGCTGAAAGTCGGATCGCTCTGCCCGATGATCTGCCTCAGGCTGCCGCCGGGCTGTTTGGTTATCTGGGTTATGACATGGTGCGCCTGGTCGAGTATCTGCCAGACGTGAACCCTGACCCACTGGGGCTACCAGATGCGGTGATGTTGCGTCCCTCGGTCGTGGCCGTTCTGGACGGCGTCAAAGGTGAGGTGACCGTTGTTTCCCCCGCATGGGTCAGTGAAGGTCAGTCCGCCAAAGCGGCTTATGCCCAAGCGGCCGAGCGCGTGATGGATGCCGTTCGCGATCTGGAACGCGCCATGCCCGCTGAAACCCGCGATCTGGGCGACGCGTCCGAAGTGGCCGCGCCTGTCTCGAACTTCACCAAGTCGGGCTATATGGAAGCGGTCGAGAAAGCCAAAGACTATATCCGCGCAGGCGATATCTTTCAGGTGGTTCCGGCCCAACGTTGGACGCAGGATTTTCCGCTGCCGCCTTTTGCACTGTATCGGTCGTTGCGCCGCACGAACCCGTCGCCCTTCATGTTCTACTTCAACTTTGGCGGTTTTCAGGTCGTGGGCGCCAGCCCCGAGATTCTGGTGCGTGTCTTTGGCAATGAGGTCACGATCCGCCCAATTGCAGGCACCCGTCCCCGTGGCGCGACCCCCGAGGAAGACAAGGCGAACGAGGCCGATCTGCTGGCCGACAAGAAAGAACTGGCCGAGCATCTCATGTTGCTGGATCTGGGCCGCAATGACACGGGCCGCGTGGCCAAGATTGGCACCGTGCGACCCACCGAAGAATTCATCATCGAACGCTACAGCCACGTGATGCACATTGTGTCGAACGTGGTCGGTGAACTGGCCGAAGATAAAGACGCGCTGGATGCGTTCTTTGCCGGGATGCCTGCAGGCACGGTTTCAGGCGCGCCCAAGGTCCGCGCGATGGAGATCATTGACGAATTGGAGCCGGAAAAGCGCGGTGTCTATGGCGGCGGGGTCGGATATTTCAGCGCGGGTGGAGACATGGATATGTGTATCGCCCTGCGCACAGCGATTGTGAAAGATCACAAGCTGTATATTCAGGCCGGCGGCGGTGTTGTCTATGACAGCGACCCCGAGGCGGAATTCATGGAGACCGTGCACAAATCCAATGCCATCCGACGCGCGGCTGCTGATGCTGCGCGCTTTACGGGACCGGGTAACAGCTAATCAAACGGCTGGCCAAACCGGCCAGCCATACGGGCTTATTGGACGGCTTGTTTCATGACAGCGGAAATCGGTGCCATGGCCACACGCCCTCCGCGGTCTTCAAGGGCCCAGACAAGCAAGGCCGAGATGGTGTCAGGGCGCAACCGTCCCAGCATGACAACCGTCCCCTCCTGCCCGGCCCGGAATGCGGCCTGATCCAGAAAGCGGCGCATGATCTTTGGGTCCTGACGTGCGCCGTCTATGTCTCGGAAAATCACGCTGGACGGCGTCCCATTGCGGGCAGCCAGCTTCTGAACCGTGTTGAGGCCGTTGTCCTGGGTGATCAAGCCACGGCCTGTCCCGGCAGCAATAGCGGCAACCTGATCAGCCAGCTTGCGATTGCCCTGAATGCCTGTCTCGACCCCTTCGAGAATACCGACCGTTTCTGGCAAGGTCTGCAACCATACGGCCATTGACACTTCGGCATCCTGCGCACTGGCGGTTTTAGGAAGATCCGCCATCGCAAGAACCTCGAAACCTGCAGAGCGATGTCTGGCCATCTTGTCGGCAGCGTCGGGGTCGGAGGGGCTGACGGCAAAGCTGATCGGATACGGGAAATCCTGCAACGCTTCGGCACCATAAGCGCCTTCGTCGTCAATCAGGATAATTGACATCAGCGGTTTCGCGTCGGGGTTATCGAATTTGGCCGCATAGGCTTCGATCGGTTTTCCCGGCACCGCAGTCTGACCTGATCCGACCTGATCAGCCAGAGCGTTGTCCCGTTCGGTCAGCGGGACAACGCGCCGACCAACCGTTGATCCCCCCGCGCCGTTTTGGTCGCCACCGATCTGTGGAACGGCTGCGATGCGCGGCAGAGAGCGGTTGAGGTCCGTTTCATCACCCTCAACCGCGATGGGATTTTCTTCAGGCAAATCTTCCTTCGGCTCAAGCGCGGCAATTTCCGGCAAAGGCTCTGCTTCTGTACTTTCCGATTCAAAGTCAGGGGCCGGTTCCAACTCGGCAGCCTGGGATTGGTCTGGTTCCGGCTCGACAGACTCAGGCTGGGGCTGTTCGACAGGTACTTCTAGTGCAGCGACTTCCGGGGCTGGAGGGGCTGGGGGCTCCTCAATCAATTCGGGCTGCCCTTCGGCAATAGGTGTATCTGGCAAAACTGCAGGCGCTTGCGGCTGAACAGGTGCCTCACTCGTCACTGCCACCTCATCAGGTTCGACGACGGCTGCCTCTTCGACAACAGGCGCGGATTCGTTGACCTGCGGCTGATCATCCGGAGCCTCTTCAATTTCGGAAAGCCCTGCCAGCGTATCTGCTTGTTGATCGGTTGGTTCAGGCTCTGCCGCGGGCAAAGTGACCAAATCGGCATCTGCAATGGCTTCGGGCTTGTCTGCCTCGACCTCGGGTACTTCGCTTGGTGCAGGTTCGGGTGCAACATCCGCAACAACGGGTTTGCGCGACAGGGGCGTGGTTAGAGACAACGCCGCTCCCAACAGCATTATCACGACCGCACCTGCGATCATCCCTCCTAGAAATCCGCCCATTCTAATTGCCTTTCGACTAATTCCTGCTTCGATTGCCTGCGTCGTCTTCTGCGACACTCACCCGCAAGCGCGCATGGAACCGGATGTCCTCTTGACGCTGCCTCGCAAGCCTGAGCATGTATGTCCCGACATTATATCGCGGCTCGGGGCTGTATCGCCAGTCCCAAATGCCCAACCCGAGACAAGTGCCCAAATGCTGCTGCTGATCGACAACTACGACTCGTTTACCTACAATCTGGTACACTATTTAGGCGAACTTGGTGCCGAAATGGTCATTCGGCGAAATGACGCGCTGGATGTGCAAGAGGCCATGGCCATGAACCCGGCTGGAATCCTTCTTAGCCCCGGACCATGCGACCCGGATCAGGCCGGGATTTGCCTGGCGCTGACACAGGCAGCTGCTGAAACCCAGACCCCCTTGATGGGCGTTTGCCTTGGGCATCAGACCATCGGGCAAGCATTCGGCGGTGACGTTATTCGGTGCCATGAGATTGTGCACGGCAAGGTGGGCACCATGCATCACACTGGGAAAGGTCTGTTCGCCGGGCTGCCTTCCCCCTTCGAGGCAACCCGGTACCATTCGCTGGTGGTCGACCGAACCACCCTGCCCGATTGCCTGGAAATCACAGCTGAGCTGGAAGATGGGACGATCATGGGCCTGCAACATAAGCAGCTCCCTATTCACGGCGTTCAGTTCCACCCAGAATCGATTGCATCCGAGCACGGCCATGCCTTGCTCAAGAACTTCCTGTCCGAGATGAAAGTCCCCGCATGAGCGACGTATTGAAACCGCTGATCGGCACTGCTGCTGATCGGCCTTTGACGCGCGCCGAAGCCGAACAGGCTTTTGGCATCCTCTTCGATGGCGCCGCCACACCCAGTCAGATCGGCGGTTTGCTGATGGCGATGCGAACCCGAGGCGAGACGGTCGACGAATATGCGGCGGCCGCGGCAGTGATGCGGGCCAAATGCAACGCGGTCAATGCGCCGGACGGCGCGATGGATATCGTCGGCACAGGTGGCGATGGCAAGGGAACGCTGAATATCTCTACCGCAACAGCCTTTGTCGTCGCGGGCGCTGGCGTCACAGTTGCAAAACACGGGAACCGGAACCTCAGTTCGAAATCCGGTGCGGCCGATGCGTTGGGTCAGATGGGTATCAACGTGATGGTCGGACCAGAAGTCGTTGAAAAAGCACTGAAAGAGGCTGGTATAGGCTTTATGATGGCCCCCATGCACCATCCGGCCATTGCCCACGTGATGCCAACACGGCAGGAACTTGGGACACGTACGATCTTTAACATTCTAGGGCCACTTACAAACCCGGCTGGAGTGAAACGGCAATTAACGGGCGCGTTCAGCCGCGAATTGATCCGCCCGATGGCCGAGACGCTTGGCCTGCTTGGTACCGAACACGCATGGCTGGTTCACGGATCCGATGGCACCGACGAATTAACCATCACTGGTGTCAGCTGGGTAGCTTCATGGGAAAACGGCGGTGTGCGTGAGGTTGAATTGCATCCAGAAGATGCTGGCCTGCCAGTGCACCCGTTCGAGGACATTCTGGGCGGAACACCTGAAGAAAACGCTGTTGCCTTCCGCGCCCTGCTGGATGGCACTCCGTCCGCGTACCGGGACGCAGTCCTTTTGAACTCTGCCGCTGCACTGGTGGTGGCCGACGCTGCAAGCGACCTCAAGGACGGGGTCGAGAAGGCCGCGCACAGCATCGACAGCGGCGCTGCCAAAGAAAAAATCGCGGTACTGGCCCGCATCACTCAGGAGGCCGCATGACCGAGACGGTTCTGGACAAGATCAAAGCATACAAGCTTGAGGAAGTCGCATTAGATAAGACCAATAAGTCTTTGGAAGATTTGGAGGATGAAGCCAAGTCTGCGTCTGAGGTGCGCGGTTTTGCAACAGCACTGACCGCCGCCGCGCGATCCGGCTATGGTCTGATCGCCGAGGTGAAGAAAGCAAGCCCCTCAAAAGGTTTGATCCGCCCGGATTTTGACCCTCCGGTACTGGCAAAAGCCTACGAAGAAGGCGGCGCAACCTGCCTGTCGGTTTTGACGGACACGCCCAGCTTTCAAGGGGCCAAAGAATACCTGACGGCGGCCCGCGCAGCGACGTCATTGCCTGCGCTGCGTAAGGATTTCATGTACGACCCTTATCAGGTCGTCGAAGCTCGCGCTTTGGGCGCCGACTGTATTCTGATCATCATGGCCTCGGTCGAAGATGAACAAGCCGCCGAGTTGGAGCAAACGGCCTTTGAGTGGGGCATGGATGTCCTGATCGAAGTGCATGATGAGGCCGAACTGGAACGCGCAACCAAGCTCAAAAGCAGCCTGATTGGGATAAATAATCGTAATCTCAAGACGTTTGAGACAACTCTTGATACAACGCGCAGGTTGTCAAAACTGGTGCCCGGCGATCGGACTATTGTTTGCGAAAGCGGTCTGAGCACGCCAGCCGACCTGGCCGACATCGCCCGCTATGGCGCACGGTCCTTCCTGATCGGCGAAAGCCTGATGCGGCAGGACAATGTCACTACGGCGACGCGAAACTTGCTGGCTAACCCTTTGATCCCCGGAGTAATGTAATGTCGCTCACTCACTTTGACGCACAGGGCCAAGCCCACATGGTGGATGTGTCCGATAAGGCGGTAACAGACCGGGTTGCCGTGGCGGCTGGGCACATCATGATGGCGCAGGAAACCTTTGATTTAATATCAGAAGGGCGTGCGAAAAAGGGTGATGTGCTGGGCGTTGCACGTCTTGCTGGTATCATGGGCGCGAAAAAAACCCCTGACCTGATCCCGCTGTGTCATCCTTTGCCCGTGACTAAGGTTGCTGTCGAATTGACGTTGGACCCGGATCTGCCGGGCGTTCAGATTGAAGCGACCGTCAAGACCTCGGGTCAAACAGGTGTAGAGATGGAGGCGCTGACCGCGGCCTCGACCGCAGCCCTGACGATTTACGACATGACCAAGGCTGTCGACAAAGCAATGGAGATCGGCGGCATAAAAGTCTTGCTAAAAGATGGCGGTAAATCAGGCCGTTACGAAGCGAAATGATAACTGTCGAAGACGCTCGGGCCCTCTTGTTTGGCCTGGTTGACCGGCTGCCTGCAGAAACTGTTTCACTCTCGCAAGCGACCGGTCGGATTTTGGCGCAGGACGTTGCGGCCAAACGCGATCAACCTCCGTTTGCGGCATCTTCGATGGATGGATACGCGGTCAAGTCATCCCAAGTCGAACTGCACGCAATGTTCAAAGTCATCGGCGAGGCCGCCGCTGGGCGCAGGTATTCTGGTCAAGTTGGCGCTGGTCAGGCAGTTCGCATTTTCACCGGAGCCCCCGTGCCAGACGGCGCGGATTTTGTCGTGATCCAAGAAGATACTGAACGCAGGGATGATCTGATTACAATCACGGACATGCCCGGCGACAAGACCAACATTCGACCCAAGGGTGTTGATTTTAAATCCGGCACAACGATCTCTGCCCCTCGTCGCATCCGCCCCGAGGATGTGGCCCTTATGGCCGCAATGAACATCCCCGAGGTTCCCGTCGCCCGCAAGCCGATCGTTGCACTGATCTCGACCGGAGACGAATTGGTCATGCCGGGCGATACGCCCGGCCCTGATCAGATCATCGCGTCAAACACATTTGGTCTCAAGGCGTTACTAGAGGATGTTGGAGCGGAAGTTCGCATTCTGCCGATCGCGCGCGACACAGTCGCTTCGCTTGAAACAGCCTTTGATCTGGCAACAGGCGCCGATCTGGTCGTCACGATCGGAGGAGCCTCGGTCGGGGATTATGATCTGGTGTCGGACGTATCCGCAAATCTCGGGATGGAGCGGTCATTTTACAAGATACGCATGCGTCCCGGAAAGCCGCTGATGGCCGGGCGGCTTGGCAAGGCTGCAATGGTTGGGTTGCCGGGAAATCCTGTCAGCGCAATGGTTTGCGGCTATCTCTTTTTGGTACCAATGGTGCGACGCATGGTGGGGCTGGCCGAGGCTTTGACACCGTTCCAAACGGCTAAACTGGTTGCCCCGCTCGGCCAGAATGGTCCGCGCGAACACTATTTGCGCGCCATTCTTGATAACGACGGGATAAGGGCTTGCGACGATCAGGACAGCTCGCTTTTAAGCGTCCTGGCGCAGGCCAATGCTTTGTTGGTACGGCAGCCAAATGATCCGGCGCGGCCTGCTGGCGATGAGGTCCTGTACCTACCGATTTAGCAAACGCTCAAATCCATTGACACAAAACGTGAACATGCGTAGAACAAAAGAAAACGCATGACCGACGAGGTGTGAGCAATGCTGACCAAGAAGCAGTTGGATTTGTTGGAATTCATCCACAAACGTGTTCAAGCGGATGGTGTTCCCCCTAGTTTCGACGAAATGAAGGCCGCGCTGGACCTCAGATCCAAGTCCGGAATTCACCGGCTGATCACTGCGCTGGAAGAACGCGGATTTATCCGCCGACTTGCCCACCGGGCGCGGGCGATCGAAATCGTCAAACTGCCCGAAAGTCTTGGCGGCGAGCCCACAGCCGCCTTTAAGCCGCGTGTGATCGAAGGCGACAAGCCCGAAGGGCCGCGACCGGCGAATTTCGAACCCGTTACCGTGGATGCCATGGAATTGCCAGTCATGGGCCGTATCGCGGCGGGTGTTCCGATAGAAGCGATCAGCCATGTCTCGCACCGCGTCGCTGTGCCGGGATCAATGGTTTCCGGCAAGGGCGAGCACTACGCGCTTGAGGTCCGAGGCGACTCGATGATCGATGCAGGCATAAATGACGGCGACGTTGTGGTGATCCGCGAGACATCGGTCGCAGACAACGGCGATATCGTAGTGGCACTTGTTGAAGATCAAGAAGCAACACTGAAGCGATATTTCCGCCGCGGTCATGCCATTGCGCTTGAGGCCGCGAACCCGGCTTATGAAACCCGCGTCTTGCCCGAAGACAAGGTCAAGGTGCAAGGCCGATTGGTCGGCCTGATCCGCAGCTACTGACCTTTTTGTGTCTGGTGGTCTTCGGCTTGCTTCGGGGACCACAATCTGCGACCAATGACCTCTGCGCTGGTCTTTATTTTACCGTTCTGAAAAGCCAGACTCCCGGTCTCCATCAATTTATCCGGGTCGAACAATACGCAATTCCCGCTTAGTACAACTGGCACAGCTGAGATAACAATCTGGCCTTCGTGGCACTCGGTAAAGCTACCTGCAGATCGCTTTCCGGTCAGGTGGATCACCTCCTGCCCCTTCCACACATATCTTTGGACAAGGTCGTCAGCTGGGGGCCATCGGTCGGCGGCTGTCTTCTGGTTCACACCATCGCCATCATTTTCCAACCATACTGTGGCGATGAACCCGCTGCCTTTCTCTTTGCTCAAGGCGCGCCCCTTGTCCGTCAAGACCCCGACCAATCCACCTGAATCCGCGACCAAGACATCGGGACGTTCACCCTGACCCCACATGAACATAGCCGCGATACATGGTCCCAAACCAACCCATTTCGCGGACCCACGCCACAAAACCGTCCACAACGCCCCCAAAGCGAACATTGGCAATACATAGTAAGGCGGGCTGACGATATAGCCTTGCGCTCCTTCCAGGTTTGATACGGTCTCAGCAACCAGCAATATCCACTCTAACCCAAGGCCCATAACGGCGAGCGCGACCCAGTCCAGACCAAACGGTGCCAACAGGGCTGCAACGACGGCTGCTGGAACAACGACGGTCCCCATCACAGGGACTGACAACATGTTAGCCAGCAAGCCATAATGGGACATCGTATTGAAATGTGCAGCTCCGATCGGTGCCGTCGCAAGCCCTGCGATGGCAGACGACATCAACAATCCAATCACTGGCTTTAACCATTTCGGCCCCGGAACCGGGCCAACATTTCGCACCGCCCCAAACACCGCCACAAGCGCCGTGGTTGCCGCGAAGGACATCTGAAAACCGGGGCTCAAGAGAGATTCCGGCCTCAGGATCAAAACGATCAACGCGGCCACGGCAACCGCGCGCAATGAGATGGCCCGCCGGTCGACTAGAATCGCACCCAGCATCACGGTGGCCATGACAAAGGCGCGTTCGGTTGCCACGTTTCCGCCAGACAGCAGCAGATACAGCGTTGCGGCAATAAGTGCACCAACCGCCGCGATCTTTCGGACCGAGACCCGAAGCGCGATGGCAGGAAACGCCGATAAAGCAATTCGGCACAGTAGATAAACAAAACCGGTCAGTAGCCCCATGTGCAGACCGGAGATCGCCAATAAATGCGCCAAATTCGACGCCCGCAAAGACGCGAGCGTTTGTTGCCCCATTCCGCTTCTATCCCCTGTCGTTACTGCGGCGGCGAACCCTCCAATCTCTCCGGGCAACACGGCACGCACATGTTCGGACAATGCCAGCCTTAACGCGGTGATGCGGACGCCGGCCGGATCCGGACCCGAAACCGTGAGAACAGGAACGCGGGTGTAACCGACCGCACCCAAACCCTGAAACCAAGCATGACGCCGGAAATCAAACCCGCCGGGCTCGACCGGGCCTTGTGGCGGAGACAGGTGACCGGTGGTCATGATCCGCTGTCCTGGCACAAGCGAAGCATCACTACCATGCAAAGATAGCCGGACGCGCTGCGGTCTGCGATCTAGTGGTACGTCCCCTACTCGCACCCGATCCAGCGTTACCCGCAGCGCATCCGACGCAGAGCGGTCAATGGCAACGACCCGCCCCTCGACCGGGCCGTAGTAACGCCATGACAAGACCGGCTCTGCCACCGTATGGGCGCGGGCTCCTGCAAGGATAAACCCCGCACAAACAAGCGCGCCCCCGATTGCCAACGACGCCCAGCCTGGCCGCATCCAGCGCGCAGCAGCCAAAGCTGCCATACCCGCCACGAACAAGCCGGCATAGACCTGCCATTCCGGCTCAGACCGCAAACCGAAGTACAGGCCGATTCCGATCGCCAGACAGACCGGAGACCATTGAAACAGGTAACCTGTCTGGTTCAGCAAAGCGGCCTCGACCCGGGCCAGAACACGCATGGTTGCTCCCGTCTCTCAGCCTCGTTAGACAGGCGTCAAACTATGCCCGACACGGTTACCAAAAGGTTAATCCAAACAATGTCCGATCAGGTCGTCACCCGTTTCGCCCCCTCGCCCACCGGTTTTCTGCATATCGGCGGCGCCCGCACCGCGCTGTTCAACTGGCTCTATGCCCGTGGTCGCGGTGGCAAGTTCCTGCTGCGGATCGAGGATACGGACCGCGAACGCTCTACCCCCGAGGCGACGGCAGCCATTCTGCAGGGTATGGCGTGGCTGGGTCTTGACCATGATGGCGATGTCGTCAGCCAGTTCGAAGGCGCCGCCCGTCACGCTGAGGTCGCCCATCAACTGCTGGCCGAGGGCAAAGCGTACAAGTGCTTTGCGACGCAAGAAGAAATCGCCGCCTTCCGTGAACAAGCGAAGGCCGAGGGCAAATCGACCCAGTTCCGTAGCCCTTGGCGCGACGCTGACGCAGCGACCCACCCCGACGCGCCTTTCGTGATCCGCATCAAGGCCCCGCAAGACGGAGAGACGGTGATCCGCGATCAGGTTCAGGGGGACGTGACCATCCGCAACGAGCAGTTGGACGACATGGTCCTGCTGCGTTCGGACGGGACGCCGGTCTATATGCTGGCCGTTGTGGTAGACGATCACGATATGGGCGTCACCCATGTGATCCGGGGCGACGACCACCTGAACAATGCAGCGCGCCAGATGATGATTTATCAGGCGATGGGCTGGGATGTTCCCGTCTGGGCTCATATCCCGCTCATTCACGGGCCCGATGGCAAGAAACTGTCGAAACGCCACGGCGCGTTGGGCGCGCAGGAATACCAGGCTATGGGTTATCCGGCGGCCGGGATGCGCAACTATCTGGCGCGTCTGGGCTGGAGTCACGGCGACGACGAATTCTTTACCGACGCGCAGGCGAAAGAATGGTTCGATCTGGACGGAATCGGCAAAAGCCCGGCCCGTTTCGATCTGAAGAAACTGGAAAACTTGTGCGGTCAACATATTGCCGTCGCCGATGATGCCGCATTGCGGCAGGAAATCGAGGCGTATCTGGCCGCGGCTGACCTGCCTGCGCTGACAGAAACACAATCCGGTGATCTGGAACGTGCGATGTATTGCCTCAAGGATCGGGCTCGCACATTCCCCGAACTGCTTGAAAAGGCACATTTTGCACTGACTTCCCGCCCTATTCAACCGGATGAGAAAGCGGCCAAGGCGCTTGCCTCAGTATCCGACGGTATACTGAATGAATTGACGCCGCAGTTGCAAAGTGTTAGCTGGACGCGAAGCGAACTGGAGGACGCCTTGAATTCCTTTGCGGAAGCACAAGGCATCAAGTTCGGCAAGCTGGCGGGGCCGTTGCGCGCCGTACTGGCAGGCCGCGCGGTGACACCTTCGGTTTTTGACATGATGCTGGTGCTTGGGCGGGATGAAACCCTGGCACGGCTTTCTGACGCAGCGACCTGAGTAAAAGGTTCACATTTGGGTAACGCTGCTCCGCTAACACCCGGTTTGCGCGATTGCGCGCATCCGTTGCCCGCAGGATCGGACAGCGATCCATACTGCGCATGATTGAGGAAGGGACACTATGACCGACAGCAACAAATCAGCCACTCTGTCACTTAATGGCGAAACTTATGAGCTGCCGATTCATTCACCGACCGCTGGGCCTGACGTGATCGACATCCGTAAGCTTTACGGAACGGCAGGTGTATTCACGTATGACCCCGGCTTTACGTCGACCGCCAGCTGTGACAGCACCATCACATACATCGACGGCGAAAAGGGCGAGCTGCTGCACCGGGGATATCCGATCGACCAGCTGGCCGGAAAATCTCACTTCCTCGAGGTTTGCTACCTGCTGCTGTACGGAGAGTTGCCGAGCGCGCCCGTTTTGGAAAAGTTCGAAACCACCATCACGCGCCACACCATGCTGCACGAGCAGATGCAGTATTTCTACCGTGGCTTCCGCCGCGACGCGCATCCGATGGCAATCATGGTCGGTGTTGTGGGCGCGATGTCGGCCTTCTATCACGACTCAACTGATATCGCAGACCCGCGCCAGCGTGAGGTCGCTTCGCACCGTCTGATCGCAAAAATGCCAACCATCGCGGCATGGGCCTATAAGTACCACACTGGCCAGCCCTTCGTGTATCCGCGCAACGATCTGGACTATGCATCGAACTTCTTGCGCATGTGCTTCAGCGTTCCGGCCGAAGAATATGAGGTCAACCCGATCCTCAGCCGTGCGATGGACCGCATCTTTACCCTGCACGCAGATCACGAGCAAAACGCCTCGACCTCGACCGTGCGTCTGGCGTCAAGCTCGGGTGCCAACCCGTTTGCCTGTATCGCGGCTGGCATCGCCTGCCTGTGGGGTCCGGCGCACGGTGGCGCAAACCAAGCATGTCTGGAGATGCTGGAAGAAATCGGCAGCGTTGATCGCATCCCCGAATTCATCGCCCGCGCCAAGGACAAGGACGATCCGTTCCGCCTGATGGGCTTTGGCCACCGCGTCTACAAGAACTTTGACCCGCGCGCCAAAGTGATGAAACAGTCCGCCGACGAAGTGCTGGATCTGTTGGGCATCGAAGACAACCCAAAACTGCAGGTTGCCAAGGCGCTGGAAAAGCAGGCTCTGGAAGATCCGTATTTCGCCGAGAAAAAGCTGTTCCCGAACGTCGACTTCTATTCGGGTATCATCCTCGAGGCGATGGGCTTCCCGACCTCGATGTTCACTCCGATCTTTGCCCTGTCGCGCACCGTGGGCTGGGTCAGCCAGTGGAAAGAGATGATCGCCGACCCCCAGAACAAGATCGGCCGTCCGCGCCAGCTGTATCTGGGCGAGACCACTCGCGACTATGTGGATATCGAGAACCGCTGATTGCGGTTACAGATTACAGAACGCCCCGGACCGGTTCCGGGGCTTTTTTCGTTAGAACAAAGCCAGTTGGTCGCCCGCCTGCGGTGGCCTAGTGAACAGGTCCAGACGCAACGCCGGGGTGCGCGTGGCCAGCCCCAACCGTTTGACCGCCACGGTAAATCGTTTCGCAATAAGCGCGGCATATTCGCCCTCACCCCGCATCCGATGCCCCCAGCGCGGGTCATAGTCGCGGCCCCCATGCATCTCGCGCAGTTTCGACATGACTTTCTCCGCCCGGGCCGGTTCAAGATCTGCCAACCAACGCTGCCACAGCTCGGACACTTCTCGTGGTAGGCGCAGCATGATCCAACTGGCCGCATCGGCGCCTGCGTCGCGCCCGGCCTCAAGCAGCTGCTCAAGCTCATGATCCGTCAAGCCGGGGATCAGAGGCGAGGTCATGACCCGCACCGGTATCCCGGCCTCGGTCAGCCGCCGTATGATCGCCAGACGCCGCCGGGGCGAAGGGGCACGAGGCTCCATCCGGCGCGACAGGCCGGCGTCCAAAGTTGTCAGGGAAATCCCCACCCGTACCAGCCCCTTGGCTGCCATGGGGGCCAAAATGTCCAGATCACGCTCGATCAAAGCACCTTTGGTGACGATTCCGACCGGGTGCTGAAAATCGCTCAAGACTTGCAGGCAATCCCTTGTGACAGAGCGTGTTTTTTCGACTGGTTGGTAAGGGTCAGTATTGGTGCCCAACGCCACTGTGGCCACCTTGTAGGATTTCGAGGACAGTTCCCGCCGCAGCACCTCGGCCGCGTTGGGCCGGGCAATCAGGCGTGTTTCAAAATCCAGCCCCGGCGACAGACCGAGATAGGCATGGGACGGTCGCGCAAAGCAATAAACACACCCGTGTTCGCACCCTCGATACGGGTTGATCGAGCGGTCAAACGGCAAATCGGGCGACCGGTTGTAGGTTATGATGCTGCGCGCGACCTCGTCTCGCAACTCGGTGCGCAATGGCGGTAGATCATCGTCCTCGGGCCATCCATCCGCGCAGCGTTCAGTGGTAAACGCTTCGAACCGACCAGCAACATTTGTAGCGACACCTCGGCCCCGGATTTGCGCGTCAGTCATATTTGTTCTCTTTATGTTCCCTCTACAGGTATACTCGCCATACGCGGTTCAGGCAAGCGCCCCTCGTCTTACGTGTTGATTTCAAATTGCTTGGCCAAACATGCTGGAATTGAACCGAATGCAGGATCATCTTGCAGATTATGACGTCGAGTTGATCAATATTTTGACGTATAGGTCGGTCTCGGAACCGCCAAGGTCGCAATCGTCACAGTCTAAATGCGACGTTTTGGCCAAAACGAAAAAAATGCCACCAATGGGCGCCAAGCCCGAACAGCTCTAGGGAAACACCCAATGTCCGATGAAGAAGACATCGTCCTGTCCGAACTGAATGACGAGGAATTGGTCGAACAGATGTTCGACGATCTTTACGACGGTTTGAAGGAAGAAATCGAAGAAGGTGTGAACATCCTGCTGGAACGCGGATGGACCCCCTATGACATTCTGACCAAGGCGCTGGTTGGCGGTATGACCATCGTAGGCCACGACTTCCGCGACGGCATCCTGTTTGTTCCCGAAGTTCTGCTAGCCGCAAACGCGATGAAGGGCGGCATGTCCATCCTGAAGCCGCTGCTGGCCGAAACCGGCGCACCGCGCGTTGGCAAGATGGTGATCGGCACCGTCAAGGGCGACATCCACGACATCGGCAAAAACCTTGTGTCGATGATGATGGAAGGCGCTGGTTTTGAGGTCGTCGATATCGGCATCAACAACCCGGTCGAGAACTACCTGGAAGCACTGGAAACCGAAAAGCCCGACATTCTGGGCATGTCGGCCCTGCTGACAACCACCATGCCGTACATGAAAGTCGTGATCGATACTCTGGTCGAGCAAGGTTTGCGCGAAGAATACATCGTACTGGTCGGTGGCGCTCCGCTGAACGAAGAGTTCGGAAAAGCCATTGGTGCCGACGCATATTGCCGCGACGCTGCCGTCGCCGTTGAGACCGCGAAAGACTTCGTGTCGCGCAAGCACAACCAACTGGCGGGCTGATCAGACGGACATCTGAATTCAGGGCCGTCCGGCAACGGGCGGCCCTTTTCGTTTACATCTTAGGCGCAGGAGCCAAGCCATGCCGCAGGACAATCTGCCAGACGATGCAAGCTTGACGACAGACGGATACGAGTCCGCTGCGCAAGGGCGAATTCTGTTGTTGGCTTGCGGCGCGCTGGCACGCGAGATTCTGGATCTGAAGAACCGCAATGGTTGGGACCATATGGACCTGACCTGCTTGCCCGCCATCTTACATGTCCATCCCGAGCGGATTACTCAGGCCGTGCAGGATGCAATCACCAAACATCGCACGCAGTACGACACGATCTATGTGGTCTATGCCGATTGCGGTACTGGCGGCCTGCTGCAAAACGCTTGTGCAGAATTGGGCGTCGAGATGGTCAAAGGCCCGCATTGCTATTCGTTTTTTGAAGGCAATGATGTTTTCGACGCACGCGGCGAGGATGAAACCACCGCCTTCTACCTGACCGATTTTCTGGCACGCCAGTTTGATGCCTTTGTTTGGAAGCCGCTGGGCCTGGACCGGCATCCTGAATTGCGCGACATGTATTTCGGCAACTACACGAAACTGGTCTATCAGGCTCAGACTGACGACCCGTTGCTGACGAAACGCGCTCAGGAATGCGCCGACCGCCTTGGCCTGGCGTTCGAAAGGCGTTTCACCGGATATGGCGATCTCGAGTCTACGTTAACAGATTGGGCCAATCGCGGCTGAGTTACGTCACGCGTTCTCTTGCGCAACTTCGCGAATACGCTCGATCATCGCCCGCAGACCATTGGACCGCTGCGCTGAGAGGTGGTCGTTCAGGCCCAATCGCGCCAATTCTGCGCTGGCGTCAACCTTGGCAACCTCGGCAACTGGCACGCCATTGTACAAAGCCCGCAAAACCGCGATCAGGCCGCGCACGATCAGCGCGTCGCTGTCTCCGTCAAACCTAAATACTCCAGCTTCGATAACCGGATGCAGCCAGACCTGACTGGCGCAGCCATGAACCTTGGTTGCGGGAACTTTCAGCGCGTCCTCAAGGGGTTCCATAGCCTTGCCCTGCTCAATGACATGGCGATAGCGGTCTTCCCAGTCTTCCAGAAACTCGAAATCCTCGACGATGTCTTCAAAGGCAGGCGTTGCCATATCCCTGCGGTCCTTTCATTGCGGTCACAATCGTGACCTATGCCTCTGCCCCCTGCCTGTCCAGCCCCAGCGTGGGTTTTCAAAGCAGGGAATTTGCGTTAGGCCAGTTCGGGAAATACCGGTCAGAGCTTTAAATCCATGCAAAAAACACTGTCTGTTCTTTTGGTCGCCACGCTAACACTGTCGGCTTGTAGCGGATGGCGCGAGTCGCGTGTAAATCCGACCAACTGGTTTGGGTCCAGCACACCCGCGCCTGCACCGACACAGACTTTGGCCAATGACCCAAACGCACTGGTGCCCCAACAGCGTGAAGGCGCCGGCCTATTCAGTCGGCCAGACCCCGTGGACAACAGCGTTGCTATTGCGCGCGTTGATGAGCTGAGGATCGACCCAACACCCGGGGGGGCGATCATTCTGGTCACTGGCGTCGCCGCACGTCAGGGCGCCTATGATGCCCGACTCGTTCGTATTGAAAGTGAAGAAAACCAGAAGAACGGCGTACTGGAATATACCTTCCGCGTTTCGTATCCGGCCACAGCAACCAATCAAGGCTCTGAACGTTCACGTCAGGTGTTGGATGCAATCAACGTGTCACAAGACGATCTGCAAGGCATCCGTCTGGTTCGCGTAGTCGGTCAGGAAAATGCTCTGGAATCGCGGCGGCGCTAAGTCGGCTACAACGACACAACCTTGACCGACTGGCCCTTGGCTGCCAAGGCGATCTTACCTTCGCACAGTTTAAGGGCGTCTTCACCAAACACTTCGAACCGCCAACCTGACATCGCAGGCAGGTCACGCTCTCCCGCCGCGATCTGATCCAATTCCGAACTGGTGGCGATCAGTTTTGCTGCCACGCCCGAACTTTCGGTCTTGGACTTTAGCAATACCCGCAGCAGATCGGCCAATGCCGGGTTGACCTTTAGCTTGTCGCGGCTGTTATCAACACGCGGCATCTGGTCAGGCGGGCAATTCACACCCTTTTTAACGGCCGCCAAAATACCTTCGGCAATCGCGCCTTTGCGCGCCTCGCGAAGCAACAAACGCGAGCCACCAAGATCAGACGGGGATTTCGGCTTGGTCGAGGCCAACTCGATCAGCGCGTCGTCCTTGAACACACGGCTGCGGGGTACGTTGTTTTCTTGCGCATAGGCCTCACGAAACTGGGCCAACTCACGTACCACAGCCAAAAACTTGGCCGAGTTCGTTCGTGTCTTAACCCGTTTCCACGCATCTGCCGGGCGGATATCATAGGTTTCGGGGTGGGTCAGTATGCGCAGTTCTTCAGCAACCCAATGGCTGCGTTCCGTTTTTTTCAACTCTTTCGCCAGATGTTCGTAGATCTGTCGCAGGTGGGTCACATCGGCCAAGGCATAGGTCTTTTGCGCGTCCGACAACGGACGGCGAGACCAGTCGGTGAAGCGCGAGGTCTTGTCCAAACCCTGCTTGCAAATCTTGCGCACCAACGTTTCATAACCGACCTGCTCTCCGAAGCCGCAAACCATCGCGGCAACTTGGGTATCAAACAGGGGCGTCGGGAACACATTTGCTTCAACCCAAAAGATCTCAAGATCCTGGCGGGCCGCGTGAAAAACCTTTACCACACCCTCGTTTCTGAACAGTTCGTAAAGAGGCTCAAGCGACAATCCCTCAGACAGTGGATCAACAAGCACTGCGCTGTTCTCGTCCGAAGATGGCACCGCCAATTGCACCAGACAGAGTTTCGAATAATACGTCCGCTCGCGCAGGAACTCGGTATCGATTGTCACATAGTCATAGCTTGCAGCGGCCTTACAGTATTCGGCCAGCTCTTGCGTCGTTGTCAGGGTCTTCATGCGCGGTGGTGTTCTTGCTCTTGTTTTTCGTAGTAGCCCGTCGCTTTTGTGCCGTTCAGGGCGATAGCCCAAACCATAGGCCGAATAACACTGGCGTGTAAATCACTCTGCGGCGATCAGGGCAGCAACACGGGTGTGTGGTCGCCAGAGCTAAAGCGGCGCAGCACGGCTGGATAAAGCTTATGTTCCCACACCAGAACCCGTGCCGCCAAAGTCATAGGTGTGTCGTTTGGCTCAATCTGCAAACGGGCTTGGCCAAGGATCGGACCGTCATCCAATGCCGCCGTTACCTCGTGAACCGAACATCCATGTTCCTCATCGCCTGCCTCGATCGCGCGGGCATGCGTGTTCAGGCCCTTGTATTTCGGCAACAGTGAAGGGTGGATGTTTAGCATCCGCCCCTGAAAGCGCGATACAAAGTCACCGGTCAGAACGCGCATGAACCCAGCCAGACAGACGATATCAGGCTGCGCAGCCTCAAGCGGTTTCAGCAGCTCTGCCTCGAACGCAGCGCGGTCGCCTTTGAACGGACGGTGATCGACCGAAGCCGTCGGGATGCCCCGCTCAGCCGCCTTGACCAGCCCCCCGGCTTGAGCGTCGTTGGACAGCACCAGACAGGGTCGCGCGGGGTGGTCGCCGATCATGGAATCGACCAGCGACACCATGTTGGACCCCCCGCCCGAGATCAGGATGGCAACGCGCTTGTGGCTCACAGCAGTTTGCCAGTGTAGGCCACACCGGCCGCCTCGGTGACTGTGCCGATGCGCGATACGGTTTCCCCGGCTTCGACCAGCAGATCGGCCAGTTCATCGGCGCGGTCTTCGGCGCAGACTACGATCATGCCGATACCGCAGTTGAAGGTTTTCAACATCTCAGTCTCAGCAATCCCACCGGTTTCAGCCATCCAACGGAAGACGGGCGGCAAATCCCAGGCGTTCAGGTCGATCCCGGCACCCAGCCCTTCGGGCAAGACACGCGGCAGGTTTTCTGTCAAACCGCCGCCGGTGATATGGGCCAGCGCGTGAACGCCCCCTGCCCGGATCGCTTGCAGCGCCTGCTTGACATAAAGACGCGTGGGCGTCAGCAGTGCCTCACCCAGCGTACCGTCGCTGAACGGCGACTCGGCGTCCCATCCCAGCCCAGAAATCTCGACCAGTTTGCGCACCAGAGAGTAGCCGTTGGAATGCACCCCGTTCGAGGCCAGACCCAGCAACACATCTCCCTGCTGCACACCTGCGGGCAGATGCGCGCCACGCTCCATCGCGCCGACCGAGAATCCGGCCAGATCAAAATCGCCATCGGGGTACATGCCGGGCATTTCCGCCGTCTCACCACCGATCAGGGCGCAGCCAGACTGCACGCAACCTTCAGCAATGCCTTCAATAATCCGAGCGGCCGTGTCGGTGTCCAGCTTGCCAGTGGCGAAATAGTCGAGGAAAAACAGCGGCTCGGCCCCCTGACAGATCAGGTCGTTGACGCACATGGCCACCAGATCGATGCCCACACCATCAACCACGCCGGTATCAATGGCGATGCGCAGCTTGGTGCCCACACCATCAGTCGCGCCCACCAGGATCGGATCGACATATCCGGCATCTTTAAGGTCAAACAGCGCGCCGAACCCGCCCAGCCCGCTCATCACGCCCGAGCGGTTGGTCCGCTTGGCCGCAGGTTTAATCCGGTGGACCAGCGCGTTGCCTGCATCAATATCAACACCCGCGTCCGCATAGGTGATTCCGTTCTTGCCCGCTGTCATGGCCAACCCCTCATGAATGGTTCCCGCGCGGGTTAGTCGATTGTGGAAGATGTTGCAACGGTCAGGCTTGACGCGGGCGTTCACCGTGATACTCAAAGCGCTCAGACGGGCCTGTAGCTCAATTGGTTAGAGCAGAGCGCTCATAACGCTTTGGTTGCGGGTTCAAGTCCTGCCGGGCCTACCAAATTTACCGTCCTATGATGATATCCGCGCTGAGCCCACCCAGGCGTTCACTTTTCCCAAGCCGCAAAACACCCCCGTGTGCGCGGGCAATATCCGCAACAATTGCAAGCCCCAGGCCAACACCGCTGCCTTGATTCTGGTTGCGCGCCGGGTCCAGGCGCGAGAACGGTTTCACGGCCTCGGTGCGCTGTTCTAGCGGAATGCCCGGCCCGTCATCTTCGACCCGGATACGCAGCGTTTTGGGGGTAAGCGATAGGCTGACCTCAGCTCGGTTTCCGTATCGAACAGCATTTCCGATCAGATTCTCGACAGCCCGGCGGATCGACGTTGGACGCAACATGGCGGCACCCGAGCCTTCGGTTGCGACAAGTTCAGCGGTATGCCCGGCCCGTTGGGCGTCGTTGACGATCTGTTTCAACAGCTCAGACGGATCCACCTGTTCGGGCGCGCCTTCCGCCGCACCGCGTGAAAAGTCGAGAAACGCGTCCAGCAGCAGCTGCATTTCGTCCACGTCTTTCTGCAACGGCGTGGATTCATCTTCGGGCAACATCGACAGCCCCAGTTTCAGACGGGTCAAGGGAGTGCGCAGATCGTGGCTGACACCTGACAACATCATGGTGCGCTGTTCCATTTGCCGCTCGATTCGGGCGCGCATATCGAGAAAGGCGTTTCCCGCAGCTCTGACCTCAATTGCGCCTCCGGGCGCGTACGGTACTACCCTGCCACGGCCAAACGCCTGCGCTGCATCAGCCAACCGTGTAATCGGACGCAGTTGGTTGCGCATATACAAGAACGATATCGACGTCATGATGACCGCAAAAAACACCATCGTCACGATCAACTGGTGCGGAGCAGCCGGAGACAAGCGTCGCCGATCCATTGTAAGCTGCAACAATCCCAAATCTGTATTCAAATATAGGCGCGCTTCATCCCCGCTGGGCAGCGCAATTGCCACCAGATTGGGTAGAAAGGCATGCAAATCGGAATCGACCTGCGGCGCAATGAAATCGTACCATCGGCGATAACCAACTTCGGGGCGTTCATTGATGCCAAGGAAACGCACCTTCATCTCAAGCGCGCTCAGATCAGGCCGAATCTCGGCCATGGCTTGCTGCTGGGTCTCGGCATCCTGCATCGTCGCAAGCACAAGCATCACCTCTCGGGAAGCCGTGCGGGTCATCTGCTCTGTCACGTCTTCAAGGTGTTTCTGCAAAAAGGCGATGCCAACAACAAGCAACAGCACGATCACTGGCAGAACCAGTATCAGGGCCGCTCGCGCATAAAGACTTCGCGGCATATAGGGTTTGAGCCATGCACTCGACATGCGCTAAACCTAACGGGCTGATCGGACAAGAGAAAGAGCGCAGAATGCAGGCCCCCGATGATTTCAACCCACCGCCCGGCCAAGCGGTCGAATTACAAACCGGGCTTAGGCGCATTCTGGCGCCGAACCCGTCGCCGATGACGTATCGCGGGACGAATACCTATTTGCTGGGCACAAAGGATTGCGCGGTCATCGACCCCGGACCGATGAGCGAGACACATCTGGACGCGATTCTATCCGCCCTTCAAGCGGGTCAACGCATAAGCCATATCATCGTCACGCATACCCATCTGGATCACTCTCCGCTCGCCGCTCTATTGGCGCGGCGCACCGGCGCGCCGATTCTGGCTTTTGGAGGCCCCGAAGCCGGGCGCAGTACAGTGATGGCGGACCTGGCGCAACGGGGCCTGGCCGGAGGCGGCGAAGGAATCGATACCGCCTTTCGTCCGGATATCGAACTCGCCGATGGCGAAACCATCGAAGGTGACGAATGGCAGCTTGAAGTCATTCATACCCCGGGGCACTTGGGCAACCACATCGCTTTGGGCTGGGGTGATACCTGTTTCACCGCCGATCATGTCATGGGATGGGCCAGCTCATTGGTTTCACCCCCGGACGGAGATCTGACGGACTTTATGCAAGCCTGTCACCGTCTGCGCGACCGCACTTGGTCAACCTTTCACGCAGGACACGGTGCTCCTATCACTGATCCAGCTGCCCGGCTGGATTGGCTGATACAGCATCGCCTGACACGCGAGGCACAGATTCTGGGTGCGCTTGCCGATCAACCCGGCACGGCGAGACAATTGGCTGAGCGTATCTACATCGAAACTCCCAAAGCGTTGCTTCCTGCCGCCGAACGCAACGTGTTCGCTCATTTGGTCGATTTAACCGTAAAATCAATGGCTTCACCGAAAGGGAACCTAGCTATAGACGCCGAATTCCATCGAATTGCATGATCAGAAAAATTTTTCGTTATTTCGGGTCGTTCCCCTCTGGACGGCAATTTTCGAGGTTGTTATACGGCCCTCAGTTCCGGCGTAGCTCAGCGGTAGAGCAGTTGACTGTTAATCAATTGGTCGTAGGTTCGATCCCTACCGCCGGAGCCAAATCCCCTTCGAAGGCACACTGATTTGGCATGAAACGATCGTCGTCCTGCGGTCGAATTTTTTTCGTCAAAAAACTTCCCTCTCCCCTCTGGACGGCAGAGATTGTGATTGCTATACGGCGCGAACCGTTCCGGCGTAGCTCAGCGGTAGAGCAGTTGACTGTTAATCAATTGGTCGTAGGTTCGATCCCTACCGCCGGAGCCATTCTCTCTAGTTCTACGGACCTAAGCTGTCAGTGCGTTTTCGAAATCTGCGCGCAGATTGCGTTTAAGCACCTTTCCCGTCGCGTTCAGCGGCAGTGCATCCACAAAGACCACCTTGTCCGGCACCTGCCATTTGGCAATCTTACCGTCAAAAAACGCCAACAGCTCATCTTCACTCGGGTCTTGGCCTTCAGCCTTGACCGCAACAAGTAAAGGGCGTTCATCCCATTTCGGGTGGGGAACGCCAATGACGGCAGCCGTAGCCAGTTTGGGATGAGCCACGGCGATGTTTTCCAGCTCAACCGAACTGATCCACTCGCCACCCGACTTGATGATGTCTTTGGATCGGTCCCGAATGGTCATGTAACCGTCTGGGTCCAGCGTGGCGACATCGCCAGTAGCAAACCAACCATCCTGCAGCAGATCATCATCCTGCATCTGGAAATAGTTATCCAAAACCCAATGGCCGCGCACCATCAGATCACCTTGCGTTTCTCCATCATTTGGAAGTTCGTTCCCGTCATCGTCCACGATCTTCAGTTCGACCCCATAACACGGGCGTCCTTGGCTTTCGCGCAGCTTGTGTTGTTCTTCGATTGGCAGGTCACCATGCTTTGCCAAGGGGTAATTCGCGGTTCCAAGCGGGCTCATTTCGCTCATGCCCCAAGCATGAACCGTGTCCACGCCATAGGTTTCGCGGAATGTCTCAATCATCGACGGTGGGCACGCGGCGCCGCCGATCACAGTACGTTCAAGGCTGTCTAACTTGCTGCCCGATTTCTGTGCATAGGCCAACAAGCCCTGCCAGATCGTCGGAACCCCCATTGCAAGCGTCACACCATAAGCGTCGATCAGCTTGACCAATGCTTCACCATGCAGATCCGGCCCAGGCAGAACCATGCGAGACCCCGACATGGCGCAAGCATAGGGTGAGCCCCACGCGTTCACATGGAACATCGGCACTACAGGCATGACCACATCCATCGCCGAATACCCGATCACGTCGCGCGTGTTTGAACCAAAGCTATGCAGCACAGTCGAGCGATGGGAATACAGCACCCCTTTGGGGTTTCCGGTCGTGCCAGAGGTGTAACACAGGCTGGATGCGGTGTTTTCGTCAAAACTCGGCCATTCGAAGCCCGCGTCGCCTGTCTCGATCAGCTCGTCATAAAACTGAACACCGGGGACTTGGGCAATCACATCCTCGTTTCGCGGTCCCATCAGAACAAAGTGTTCGACCTCGGTCAAATGGTCCTTCAACGCCGCGACCAGAGGAATAAAGGTCGCGTCGAAGAACAGCACACGGTCCTGCGCGTGGTTGATGATGTAAGTCAGCTGTTCAGGGAAAAGGCGGGGGTTGATCGTATGACAGACAAACCCGGCACCAGAGGTTCCATAATAGATTTCTAGATGCCGACGATTGTTCCACGCCAAGGTTCCGATCCGCGCTTGAGGGTCTAGCCCCAATGCCGTCAGCGCCGACGCCAGCTTGCGCGCGTTCGTGGACACTTGTGACCAGTTGCTTTCGGTCACCGACCCATCTGTCTCGACCGAGATGATCTCGGTCTGGCCGTGGTACCGATCCGCGTGCACAATGAGCGACGAGATCAGCAGCGGCTGCGTCATCATTTGTCCTAGCATGGACATCCTCCCTTTATTGATACCGCTTCTTGTCGGCGGCACCACATATTAGCTCGGCCAGTTGAAAGACCAAGTGATTGGGAAAACCCTGCCAAGCAATCCATTGCCTTACAACAGGTTTATGCGTCCGCACGGCGGCAAGCTGAGGGTCACTCAGCCCGGTGTCGCAACGCGTATTCGACCAAAGCGGCAGTCGAACCGTCTTTTCCAGCGGTGTCTTCCTCTCCGTCCACGATCGGACCCAGCGAGGTCGCAAGCTCTTTACCCAGTTCGACACCCCATTGATCGAACGAGTTGATACCCAGCAGAACACCTTCAACAAAGACGCGGTGTTCATAAAGCGCAATGATCTGACCCAGCACAAACGGTGTAAGCTGCGGATAGATCAATGTGGTCGACGGACGATTACCGGGAAAAACACGGTGGCGCGCCTGACGTTCTAGCTCGGCCCCGTCCAGCCCCTTGGCGGCCATCCGGCTTCGCGCCTCCTCCAAGGATCGACCTTGCATTAACGCCTCGGATTGCGCCAGACAGTTGGACAGCAACAAGCGATGATGATGGGCCAATTCAGGCTCGTGCCCTTGGGCTGCGACCATGAACTCGCACGGGATCACGTCGGTGCCTTGGTGGATCAGTTGGTAAAAGGCATGCTGACCGTTGGTTCCGGGTTCCCCCCAGACCACAGGCCCCGAGGATACATCCAAGGTTGAACCATCCATCGCGACGGATTTGCCGTTCGACTCCATCTCAAGCTGTTGGAAATAGGCGGGCAGACGCAGAAGACGTTGATCATAGGGCAAAACCGCTCGGCTGGCGTGCCCCTGCACTTGCCGATGCCATATACCCACAAGGGCCAGCATGACAGGCATATTCTCGATCCAATCGGCGGCCCGGAAATGAACGTCCATCGACTGAGCGCCGCGCAGGAATGCGTCAAACGCGGTCGATCCCACGGCGATCATCACCGGCAAGCCCACCGGCCCCCAAACCGAGTACCGCCCACCGACCCAATCGGCAAACCCGAACACGCGCTCTTCGGGAATGCCAAAGGCCCGGGTTTTGTCCATGGCGCTTGAGACGGCAGCGAATTGGCGTGCCGGATCGCCGCCCCCCTCGGACATCCAAGCCCGTGCCGTACGGGCATTGGTCATGGTTTCGATCGTTGTGAAGGTTTTCGAGGCCACAATCACCAGAGTACGCGTCGGGTCCAGCTGGCGCAGAATATCTGCGATATGCGCCCCATCCACATTGGATACATAGTGTAGCCGAGGGCCGTCGTGATACGGCGACAGCGCATGCGTCGCCATCACCGGCCCCAAATCGGACCCGCCAATGCCGATATTCACCACATCGGTAAAACTGCCCCCTGCCCCAGCATAGGTTCCCCCACGCACTTCTTCCGCAAAGACCCGCATCTGTTGCAGAGTTTCCAGAACGTCGGGCATGACATCCAGCCCGTCGACCTCGACCGGGCCACCGTCGAGGTTACGCAGCGCTGTATGCAAAACCGCGCGGCCTTCGGTTTCGTTGATCTTAGCGCCCGAGAACATGGCGTCACGACGATCAGCCAGATTCGATTGGTCGCAAAGACCGATCAGAGCTGTGCGAATATCGGCGTCAATCTGGGTCTTGGAATAGTCGAACAACAAATCACCGGTTGAGGCTGAAAACGCCTGCGCCCGGTCGGGGTGCTGATCGAACAGCTGCAGAATGGTCTTACTGTCGTCCGACAGACTCTTGAGATCATCCAGTTTCATCGCCTCACTCCGCCCAATGAACTGTCATACCGCTGAGAACAGCGCCAATCGGTGCCTCTTCCGGCGGCAAGGCCATCGCCTTGTTCAAAGCGTCGCGCTTGGCCGCGCCGAAAATAACCAGATGCTTGGACAGCGCTCCGTCCAGTACGGGTGCCGTCAGCGAAATGCGTGCTTCGGGCTGGGTCTGTGTACGCGCAACGGCCAGCGGTGGTGCGTGACTGTCCAAGGCAGCGGCAAGCCCCTCCATCCCCGGAAACAGCGAGGCAGTGTGCATGTCCTCGCCCATGCCCAGAACCAGGACAGACAAGGGCAGAACCGGGGAGATAAGGCTTTCGATCTCGGGCAGAACTGCGTCCGGGTCTTTACCGTCGACATACAGGGGAACATATTGCGCGACCGAAGCGCGATTTGTCAGCAAGCGTTGACGGATCAGTCGTTCATTCGAACGCTCGCTGTCACCGGGGACGCAGCGTTCATCGGTGGGCAGGATGCGAACGCGGTCCCACTCCAGATCAGCGGCGCACAATCCGTCAAAGATCGGCCCCGGCGTGGTGCCACCGGGCACCGCGAACGAGACCATGTCATGGTGCAGCAAGGCGGCCTCAAGCTCTCCGGCCAACGCGTTGGCAACGTCGATAGCCAGCATGTCCCGGTCGGGGTATTCCTGAATTTTCATGGGTTTATTCCTTGCCAGCGGCGACCGTCTCGTTTCATCAGCAGCTCGGCGTCGCCCGGACCTGTGCTGCCGCTATCATATGGTTTCGGCACATCGCCGCGCGCCTGCCAACCTGCAATAACCGGATCGGTCCAGGCCCATGCGGCCTCGACCTCATCGCCGCGCATGAACAGGGTCTGGTTGCCGCGTATGACGTCCATCACCAACCGCTCATAAGCGTCGGGTGGGTCCTGATTTTCCGGCCCCAATGCCTCGGCAAAACTCATGTCCAGCGGCACGTCGACCAAACGCATTCCGCCCGGCCCCGGCTCTTTGATCGTCACCTTCAAGGTAATGCCTTCGTTTGGTTGCAACCGGATTGACAAGACATTCGCGTGCCGGCCGGCGTCAGCGCCAAAGATCGAGTGCGGCGCGTCCTTGAACATTACGTTGATCACCGAAGACCGCGCGACCAACCGCTTGCCGGTGCGCAAATAGAATGGAGTGCCCGCCCATCGCCAATTGCTGACATGCGCCTTCAGCGCCACATAGCTTTCCGTGGTCGAGCGCGGATTGCCTACGATTTGGCGATACCCGGTATCTTCATCCTCGAACTGGCCGCGAACGATATGGTGCGGCTCGACCGGGTCCAGAGCGCGGATTACCTTGAGTTTTTCGTCCCGCACGGAGTCGGGGTCAAACTTCGCCGGAGGCTCCATCGCGATCAGGCACAACAGCTGCATGAGGTGGTTCTGCATCATGTCACGCATCGCACCCGCGCGCTCGTAATACTCTTCGCGCCCGTCAATCCCGACGGACTCGGCCACCGTTATCTGGATGTGATCGACATATTGACTGTTCCAGAGCGGTTCGAACAGCATGTTTCCAAAGCGCACGGCCATCAGGTTCTGGACCGTCTCTTTTCCAAGGTAGTGATCGATCCGGTAAATCTGTTTTTCCGAGAAATGAGCGGCCAAAGTCGCGTTCAACGCCTGAGCACTGGCCAGATCATGGCCAAAAGGCTTTTCCACCACGATCCGCGTCAATGGTGAAATCAGGTCATGAGCCTCGATCCTCTCGGCCAAGGGTCCGAACAAGTTTGGCCCTACTGAAAAGTAGAACGCCCGGACCCGCTCGGGTTTGAGCTTGTCCGCCAATTGCGCCCACCCATCCTTTGACGAACCGTCGAGCGCGACATAATCGATACGCTGCAAAAATGCCTCTAACGCAGGACCGTTTTTGCACTGCTTTGCAGCGAATTTCAAAAGCGATTCGCGGACGACTTTGCGAAACGAAACGCTGTCATAACTGGTCCGCGCAGCCCCGATGAGTTGCGCGCCCTCGGCCCATTGCCCGGCGCAAAACCGGCGAAACAGGGCCGGCAGGATCTTGCGCTGCGCAAGATCACCGGTTCCGCCAAATATGACCAGGTCGAAGGGGTCAACAGGGATAACACGAGAAACCATGTGTTTTCCTTACCTTGCCCTCTGGGTTATGTCCAATGTTAGCGCAACCATCGGGGCCATTGTCCTCATCTTCAAAACTTTGTCAGGTCGTTGATGTCGCACTTAACGAACCCATATCAAACAGCTAATTCAGTGACATGACTTCAAAGAACCGGATACCGGAATGAAAGACAACGCCCCAAGCAGCGCCAATATCGGCAAATTTCAGGACAAATTGGTAACGGCGGACGGGCAAACCCGTGCGACGGTGGCGTTGAAGAACCCCGAAACGTTGTGGTTCAACACTGGTACATTGTGCAACATCGAATGCCAGAACTGCTATATCCTCAGCAGCCCGACCAATGACGCACTGGTCTATATCACTGCTGACGAAGTGCGCGACTATCTGGACCAGATCGAACAGCGAAACTGGCCCATACGCGAGATCGGCTTTACCGGCGGCGAGCCGTTCATGAACCCCGAGATGATCGACATGACCCGCGCCGCTCTTGAACGCGGTTATGAGGTTTTGATTCTGACCAATGCGATGGTGCCAATGATGCGCCGGAAGATGCGCGACGGACTGCTGGCGTTGCAGCAAGATTATGGGGATAAGCTGACCCTTCGGATTTCCGTCGACCACTACAACCCTGCCCTGCATGATGAGGAGCGCGGCAAAGGCAGCTTTGCCAAGACAGTAACCGGAATGGAGTGGTTGCGCGACAACGGGTTTCAGATGGCAGTTGCCGGTCGTACGGTGTGGGGCGACAGTGATGCTGACAGCCGTACCGGATATGCGTCATTCTTCCAGCAACACGGTTTTGACATTGACGCGCAGAACCCGGCTCAAACCGTTCTGTTCCCCGAAATGGATGAAACCATCGAAGTACCCGAGATCACAACAGCTTGTTGGGGCATTCTAGACAAATCCCCCGAAGCCGTCATGTGTTCAAATGCTCGGATGGTCGTGAAACGCAAAGGCGCGGAAAAGCCCGCGGTTCTGGCCTGCACCTTGTTGGCGTATGAGCCCGAGTTCGAAATGGGGTCCACTCTGGCCGAAGCCGAAGCGGACGTGCATCTGAACCATCCTCATTGCGCCAAGTTTTGCGTGTTGGGTGGTGCGAGCTGTTCAGGCTAGTTCAGTTCAGGAGACTTCCAGTATTTTGTTCCCGAAGCCCCTGCGGACACGCGCCAGCCTTTTTTACTGAGCACAAAGAATGACCGCCCATCGGTAAAACGCAGGGTGTCGCCCTCTTTTTCGTAGCCGTGCATGGCTTCGGCTTCTGCAGTTGCATCGTATCCTTGGTCGATAAACTTGTCCAAATCTGCCTGAGTTTCGAACAGGATCACATATTTCGTTTCAAATCCGCCAATGCCAAGCGCAGCTCCTACACCGCCCGTGCCCATGTTCATGTAGGTGTGCTCGCCCGTTTCTTTCGAAACGGCCACCCCACGCCCGTAACCTGCGGCAACCGGGAATACAGTGATTTTACGGGAATCAAACACAGCATACCCTGCGCTAATGTCATATAGCGCCTGAGCCTGTGGGTTTTCGACCATGAGCTGGTTCAAGATCTGGCTGGCCATAGCGTCTAACTTGGCACGCGTTTCTTCCGGTGTGGCCTCGTTTGACAAAAGTTCAGTAGTCGAATCTACGGTATCACCAACCGCATCGACACCTTTGCCGACAGTTTGCCCGACCTTTTCGGCCCCTTTTTTCAGGTTTCCCATTATGCCGTCCGCCAAAACCGGACTGCCCAACATGGTCGCGACTGCGATCACGAAACTTAACCTGTTCATCTGCTCCTCCTCGAACGGTCACTCTTGAAAACAGATCATAAGCAAACACGCTTCAAAATCTACGATCCATGCCCGACAAGGCAATGTAATCGAAGTCACTGACCTTTTCACTACTACACGCTATGTTTTCCGCAGGTCGACTGATGAAAGGTAGCCCGGATGAAATGGTTTTGGATCGTTTGGTTTGCGGTCATTGGCATGCCCTTGTTCGCGCAAGAGCGTCTGGCCCTCGTCATCGGAAATGACAGCTACGATACGGTGGTCGATTTGCAAAAGGCCGTGGCCGATGCCGAGGCAGTTTCGGAAAAACTGCAAGGTTTGGGCTTCCAGACAATCACCGGCCTCAACCTTGATCGTCGTGGTATGAACCAGCGCATTTCAGAATTCACATCCCAACTGGATGCGGGCGATACCGCGTTTGTTTTCTTCGCAGGACATGGCGTTGAAATCGACGGAGAGAACTATCTGCTGCCGACCGACATTGTAACCCCCACGTCCGGCGAGACCGGCTTTGTAAAAGCCGAGTCCATAGCCCTGTCGAGCCTGTTGGATCGTGTGCGCGCCACTGGTGCGCGAACTTCTATCGCGATCATCGATGCATGCCGCGACAACCCTTTTGAAACGACGAATGGGCGCAGCATCGGCGGAACACGTGGTCTTGGTCGGATCAACACACCGCAAGGGATGTTTGTGATTTTCTCGGCTGGCGCTGGCCAGATGGCCCTGGACCGGCTGAGCGATGAGGACGCGGCGCAAAACTCGGTGTTCACCCGCGCCCTGCTGCCGCGTCTGTCAGAACCCGGGCTGGAATTGCGCAGTATGGTCGCCGACCTGCGCACCGAAGTGCGCGACCTTTCCCGGACCGTTCAGCATAACCAAGTCCCTGCGTATTATGACGAATTGCTGGGTGATTTCTATTTCACGCCCGCCGCTCTGGAGACAACAGCAGCCGCAGCGGCGCCCGTAACGGATATTCGCGCCGATCTGAGCATTGCGCGGTCCGTCGGCACGATTGCCGCTTTCGACACGTTTCTTGAAAACTACTCGGATCAATCTGATGACTATTCCTATCAAGTTGCACTGCAACTCCGAGAGGTTTTGGTCAGCTCAGATACCTTAACGCAGACCGATGACACTGTTCCCTTCGACAATGAGCTGCCAGTTGTTTCCGATGACATTAAGGTCATGCGCGAAACACAAGCTGCATTGAACAGGCTTGGATGTAGCGCCGGTGGAGCGGACGGAATCGCCGGCCCCAGGACCCGACGCGCTTTTGCCAACTATCTGTCCGCCAGTGGCTCGGAGCTGGGCGCTGATGATCTGGGCACGAAACACGCGCTCGAGGAGCTTGACGCAAAAAGCGGAACGGTTTGCAAAGCCGTGGCCTCTGCCCGAACACCGACAGCACCGGCTGTGACCCTGACCGGAAGCTGGAAATACAAAGCGACCTGCGCCTTGGTCATCAAGGTTACGGGATCAATCAATTATGCCAACGCGGGCGGGAATAAGTTTACCGGAAGCCTCACTGATTCATTGGGACAGAACGCCAACACTGTGGTCTTTCTGAACGATCAGCAACTCAGCGGTACAGATTACTTCCCGGGCATAACGGTGACTTGGCGTGGACGCCTGTCCGAAGATGGCAACAGCTTTACAGGCAGCGGTTCAACCGGCTGCTCAGTCTATGCATGGCGGGTCGGCTGATCCGCTAGTTTACTCGAAACTCACCCACCATGTTGCGCCATTCGCCCGGCGCGATCATCTTGCGATGCGTATAGCGCACGGAATGCAGCGGGCCGTCGATCTCGCGCTGCCAGAATTCGATGAAATCGAACAGTTTCGGATGGTCCGGGGCAAGATCGTAATCCTGCCAGATGAACGTGTTCAGGACGTGGATATAGTCGGGCATGTGATAGAAGAATTCCGCCGTTGTCAGCCCGTACCCTTTCAGCATCAATTCGGTTTCGCTTTGCGTCATTCAGACCTCCAAGTTTATTGCAAGGTCTCTTTAGGGTAGCACGGAAACCACCTAATACTTGGATAACAATATGTTACCCAACTGTTACCCTGGCTTTTTCGGCGGAAATGATCAGCTTGCTTGCACCTTATGTGCCGGGTCTGATAGAGTGCATCCACAAGATATAGACCCAAGCTAAAGATCGGGCAGTTTACGTGAGCGATACGCCAGAAACCCCAGAAAACATGGATGAAACCCCGCCCGAGCGCCCCGTTTATGACGGTCCGACGGTGTCTATCGAATCCGAGATGCGCACGTCCTATCTGGATTATGCCATGTCGGTCATCGTCAGCCGCGCGATCCCTGATCTGCGCGACGGGCTGAAACCGGTGCACCGGCGGATTCTGTACGCGATGCACGAAACCGGCAACACCCATGACAAGGCCTATCGCAAATCGGCCCGTCCGGTCGGCGATGTGATGGGTAAATACCACCCGCACGGTGACAGCGCGATTTATGACGCGCTGGTGCGGATGGCGCAGGATTTCTCGATGTCGCTGCCACTGCTTGACGGTCAGGGCAACTTTGGCTCGATGGACGGCGATAACCCGGCGGCCATGCGATATACCGAAGTGCGGATGGACAAGCCCGCCGCCTCTCTGCTGGCCGACATCGAAAAAGAGACGGTCGATTTTCAGGACAACTACGACGGTAAGGATAAAGAGCCGACCGTCCTGCCCGCCCGGTTCCCGAACATGCTGGTCAATGGTGCCGGCGGTATCGCCGTGGGTATGGCGACGAATATCCCTCCGCACAATCTAGGTGAGGTGGTCGACGCCACGCTGGCGCTGATCGACGATCCGGACCTGACGTCGGAGCAACTGATCGAATACGTCCCCGGCCCTGATTTCCCGACCGGCGGCGTCATGCTGGGTCGGTCCGGTGCGCGCAAAGCTTATCTGGAAGGACGCGGCAGCGTCATCATCCGCGCCAAGACCCGCGTGGAAGAGTTGCGCAAGGACCGCTACGCCATCGTCGTGGACGAGATTCCCTATCAGGTGAACAAGGCCTCGATGATTGAAAAGATCGCCGAGGCGGTGCGTGAAAAACGCATCGAAGGCGTCGCTCATGTGCAGGACGAATCCGACCGCAACGGCGTACGTGTCGTGGTCGAGTTGAAACGCGATGCGACGCCTGAGGTGGTGCTGAACCAGCTTTATCGTTTCTCGCCGATGCAGACGTCCTTTGGCTGCAACATGTTGGCGCTGAACGGTGGTCGGCCCGAGCAGCTGACTCTGCGCCGGTTCCTGACCTCGTTCATCGACTTCCGTGAGGATGTCGTCGCCCGCCGCACCGCCTATGACCTGCGCAAAGCGCGGGAACGCAGCCATATCCTGTGTGGTCTGGCTGTGGCCGTTTCGAACGTAGACGAAGTGGTTGCCACCATCCGTTCGTCGGCTGACGCGGCTGAGGCGCGCGAGAAACTGATGACGCGCCGTTGGCCTGCGGCCGAGATCGAGGGCTACCTGCGTCTGATCGACGATCCTCTGTCCAAGATGAACGACGACGGCACCTATAACCTGACCGAGGTTCAGGCCCGCGCCATTCTGGAACTGCGCCTGCAGCGACTGACCCAACTGGGCGTCAAAGAGGTCACGGACGAGCTGGAGCAACTGGCGGCCAAGATCAAGGAATACCTCGATATCCTGTCCTCACGCGAACGCATCATGTCGATCATCGGCGATGAGCTGCGCGAAGTCCGTGAGCAGTTTGCCGTCCCCCGTCGCACCGAGATCGTCGACTGGTCCGGCGACATGGAAGACGAAGACCTGATCGAGCGGGAAGACATGGTCGTAACCGTCACCTCGGGCGGTTATATCAAGCGCACGCCGCTTGCCGATTTCCGGGCGCAAAAGCGTGGCGGCAAGGGCTTGTCGGGAATGCAGACCAAGGAAGAGGACGTAGTCACCACCCTCTTCGTGGCCAACACCCATACGCAGCTGCTGTTCTTCACCACGGACGGCATGGTCTACAAGCTCAAAACCTGGCGCCTGCCGCAATCCGGGCGCACCGGCAAAGGCAAGGCGATCGTCAATATCCTGCCGATCCCGACCGGTGTCTCCATCGCAGCCATCATGCCAGTGGATGTGCCGGATGAGGAATGGGAAAACCTGCAGATCATGTTCGCCACCAGCGCGGGCACCGTGCGGCGCAACCGCCTGTCGGATTTCACCAACGTCAAGCGCAATGGCAAAATCGCCATGAAGTTCGAGGACGAGCACGCCGACACCAAGCTGATCAACGCGCGCATCTGTTCCGAAGATGACGACGTGATGCTGGTTACCAAATCCGGCCGCGCGATCCGCTTCCCGTCCACGGATGTGCGGGTGTTCAACAGCCGATCCTCGGTTGGTGTGCGGGGCGTGCGCCTGAACGGCGAGGATGAGGTTGTTTCGATGTCGATCATCCGTCACTTCGACGCGAGCTCGGACGAGCGCGCGGCTTACCTCAAGATGCGCCGCCTGATGGCCGGTGTCACCGATGAGGCCGAGGGCGATGACGAGGAAGGCAACGCAGATAGTGTTCTGCCGCAGGAACGCTACGCCGAGATGTCGGCAGCCGAAAACTTGATCCTGACGATCACCAAGGGCGGTGCAGGCAAGCTGAGTTCCAGCCACGATTACCCCGTGCGCGGGCGTGGCGGCATGGGCGTTGCGGCGATGGACAAAGCCATGCGCGGCGGAGAGCTTGTGGCCTCGTTCCCGGTCGAGATCGACGATCAGATCATGCTGGCCACCTCCAAGGGGCAGTCGATCAGGGTTCCGGTCGACGGCATTTCTTTCCGGTCGCGCAGCGCGGGCGGCGTGCGGGTGTTCAACACCGGGAAAGGCGAAGAGGTCGTTAGCGTCGCATGGATCGCCGATCAGGGTGACGAAGAAGCCGAGGAATAAGCAAAACTGCTAACAACAAATCCGGCCCCGCACCTTTTGCTGCGGGGCTTTTTTTCTGAATGAGAAACTTGGTGTTGTGGCTGAATGTGCTGAGGAATTACCTCAACTTGGAAACGCTTGGGGGCGGCCTGCGCGATCATGTTCTGGGCAATTTACAGCGTCTTTCCAATCCGTTCGGCCGTGAAGCTAAGCCTTGCCACGCAACAGGTCTGCCAGAACCCAAAGCCGATCCTGGCCCCATACGCTTTGACCTGCGAGGTGAAAACTAGGAACCCCCCAAAGACCTATTTGCTGCAGTCTGGCCTGGTTGGCTTCAACCCTGTCGCGCCAGTGTGAGGATTCAATCTCCCCCCTCGCCGCGTTCCAATCCAGGCCGGCAGCCGTGACAATATAGGCCAGCCCAGCATCGGTGCTGGCATCCATCCCCTTGGACCAGACCGCCGTCATGAAGGACGAGCAATATTCGGCCAGCCGCCCTTGGGCCTCGGCATGGTCCAACAAAGCGTATCCACGTTCGACCCCCGCACCCAACGGGTCGCTGATGCGGCCAAACGGGATGCCCAGACGCCGCGCCTCGCGGGCGCAATCCTTGAGAATGTATGAGGATTTGGCACTCGGAACCGGAAGCCCCCGCATCAGCATCGGCAACACGGGTCGAAGGATCAGTTTCGCATTCGATCGGGCCGTCAAATCCCGGACGCGATCTAATGCGAGGTAGGAATAAGGGCTGCGGAAAGAAAAGAAGAACTCCAGTTCCTGTCCCGCAGCATCGAGCGTGGGTTCGCTGATCTCGGGCACGATAAACGGGTTTGCTTGCCCCAGCCCAAGCGTCTCAAGCCGAGTTTCCAAATAGGCGAGCCGGTCTGGCCCCCAGTAGCATTCACCACCATAGGAAACCGTACCACCCAGATACTGCCCCGCGGCCTGCAACGCCCGATCGCCATCTGCACGCGCCTGTATCGGATCGGCCTGCGGCCAATCGGGTATATCCTTGGCTGACCAAAGCATTTGGCTAATCTGCGAAGCCGCTTTGACAAAATCCGCCCCATTCAGCTCGGCTGCAAGCCGCCGCTCGGCCAGATCAAATACGGGACCTTCCGGCGAAATATTTCCCGGCGCATTCAAACCCAATCGTTTTGCCCATCTAACAGAATCCAGCAAGACGTTGTGCCGATATTGTTCTGGCGCAGGCAGGATATCTGATGTCGGGCGAGACATGAGATGCGGTTCGATCCGCACGTCATATTTGTCGCGAAGTTGGCCAAGAAGTTGCACACTCAGGTGACAATAAGGATCGCTCACGTCGTGGAAGTATTGAACGACATGAGGTGTGCCGCTTAGCCGTCGACGTATTTCCCGCACCGTTCGGCGTGCGCTTTGCAATCTCTCGCTTGTCAGGACGACGGCAGCGTGCGATTTGACCTTATTTCTGAACGACATGCGCTCCTCCCAGAACATATCCGGGATAGTTTATCGGTTGAGGCGGTAATTCCCATGCCTCAACACAAGAACGTGAGGATTACAGCGCGTAAAGCTGGCCGAATTTGGCTTCGAGATAGTCCAGCAAAGGACCGGCCTCGGGCTCGATCCCACTGGCGCGTTGGATGGTTTCGCGTGGGGCATACAGCCCACCGTGGCTTTGCAGGTTCTCGCGCAGCCAACCGGTCGCGGCGGACGTGTCGCCCTGCGCCAATTGCGCGTCCAGATCGGGCAGCGCCGCGCGCAGAGCCTCATACAGACACCCGGCATAGACATTGCCCAGCGAATAGGTCGGGAAATAGCCAAACAGCCCCACCGACCAATGCACATCCTGCAAACACCCGTTCGAAGGCTTGTCGACCGCATAGCCGAAATCGGCCTTGAAACGGTCATTCCACGCGGCTTCCAGATCGCTGACCTGCAGGTCTCCGGCCATCAAGGCGCGTTCCAGATCAAAGCGCAGCATGATATGCAGGTTATATTGCACCTCATCGGCTTCGGTCCGGATATAGCCGTTATGGACACCATTGACGGTTGCATAGAATGCGTCGGCGTCGCTGATCCCGAAATCGCCAAACGCCGCTGTCATCTGATCGAATAGCCAGCCGGTAAAGGCGCGGGAGCGGCCCAACTGGTTTTCATAAATCCGGCTTTGGCTTTCATGCACACCCATCGACACCCCACTGCCCAGCGGGGTCAGCGCATAAGCTTGGTCGATGCCTTGCTCATAAGCGGCATGGCCGACCTCATGAATAGTCGAGTAGAAGCAGTTGAACGGGTCGGTTTCGCTGGTGCGGGTTGTGATGCGCACATCCAACCCACTGCCCGAGCTGAACGGATGCACCGCCTTGTCCACGCGGCCCGTGTTCAGATCATAGCCAAAAGTGGTCGCCAGTTTCTGCGACAGGCGCATCTGGGTCAGTTCGTCAAAAGTGCCGGTCAGGGCTTGCGGCGCGGGGCGATCCAGAACAGCGGCGCGCAGGGCCACCAGGCGCGGGCGCATCTGGTCGAATATCTCGGCAATTTGAGTGCCCGTGGTGTAGGGTTCATAATCTTCGACCATGGCGTCATAAACATCACCGCCTCGCGCTAGCGCCGCGCCCTCTTCACGTTTCAGGGCAACGACCTCATGCAGCACAGGCAGGAACGTGGCCACGTCTTCGTCCGCACGGGCCTGCGCCCACGTGCCCTGCGCAGCGGATGTGACACGCGCAATCGCCTTGGCCAAATCAGCGGGAACTTTGACCGTGCGCTCATAGGATCGGCGGATTTCTCGGATCTGCGCCTTGCCAGCTTCATCTTGCGGGTCGGCCTGATCCAGCCATTCAGCCACGCGCGGGTCGGATCGGCGCGCGTGCAGGACCGCTTCGATGGCGGCCATTTCCTCGGCCCGTTGCGGGGCGGCCCCGCGCGGCATCACGGTTTCCTGATCCCAGCCCAGCCGCCCGGCAATCTGCCCCAAAGCCGAGGTTTCCCGTTGAAAGGCCATCAGGTCGTCAAAGGCGGTCATGTCACGCTCCGCGGATCGAGGTTGCGATTGGGTAAGCAGTCAGGAAACGCGCGCGCAGGATCAGGGTCCAGACGACCACGGCCATGAACTGATGGAAGATAGCGATCTGCCACGGCGCGGCATAAACCACGGTCACAATCCCAATCACCACTTGCAGGGCCAGCGCTGCAAAGGCCGCGTTGAAGGCAAACCGTGTTTGCGGATGCGCGCTGGTGCCGCCGCGCCGCCAGACGATGACGCCGAAGATCAGCAGCAGATAGCCCGCACAGCGGTGAATAAACTGCACCAGACCGGGGCTTTCGAAAAAGTTGCGCCACATCGGCTCCAGCATCAAAGCATCGGGCGGCAAAAGCTGCCCGCCGATCAACGGCCAGTCGGTGTAGGACCGCCCCGCATCGATCCCGGCGACCAGTGCACCGATCAGAATTTGCAGGAAGGCGAAATGCATCAGGCCGGTCGAGAGAGAGAACAGTTTCGCTTCTTTCGCGCGGCGCGCCTGCATCAGGTCACGCTCCTCGCGACCCAGCTCTAAGATGTACCACGCCAGGAACCCAAGAATCACAAAGGCCAGCCCCAGATGAGTGGCCAGGCGATAGCTGGCGACGGCAGTCATACCCTCGCCCTGCGTCACGCCCGAGGCGACCATCCACCAGCCGACGGCACCCTGAACTCCGCCCAGAACACCGGGGATCAACAGCTTGCCCGTCCAGCCAGTCGGGATTTTCCGCGCGGCCAAAAAGCCAAAGAACCCGATTGCCCAGACCAGACCAATCACGCGCCCCAACTGGCGGTGGCCCCATTCCCACCAGTAAATGAATTTGAAATCATTCAGCTCCATCCACTGGTTCTGAATGCGCCACTGGTCGATCTCTTTGTACTTGTCGAACTCGGATTGCCAGTCGGCCTCGGACATCGGCGGGATGGCCCCGGTGATCGGCCGCCACTCAGTAATCGACAACCCGCTATCGGTCAGGCGCGTCAGCCCACCCACAGCGATCATGATCACGACCAGCGCAAACAGCATCATCAGCCACGCCCGGATCGCCTTACGCGCGCCACCTCGGCCACGGTCGATCATACCGGGCTGAACCGCCTCTTGTTTCTGGTCGCCCGAGACCTCTTCGAAGATGCTGCGCTTGCCGCTCATGCTGTCCTCATGTCCTTGTTTCGTCGCACGCTAGGGTGAAGCGGAAGATAGGTCCAGCCTTAGCCCTTGTCCTTCCAGCGGACCATCTGCCGCATGATCCCGTGCAGCATCTGCACATCCGCCCGCGTCATCCGCATACGCGACCACAGGTTGCGCAGATTAGTCTTCATCCCTTCGGCCTTTTCGGGTGGGTAGAAGAACCCCGCCTCTTCCAGCCGGTCCTCGTAATGTTCGACCAGTTTTTCAACCTCGATCCCTGTCGCCCAATCGCCCTTGCCCAAATCAGTGGCCTCATGCACCACATCGGCGCTTTGGCGCATCCACTCATAGGCGGTCAGCAGCACACATTGCCCGAGGTTGAGCGAGGCATATTCCGGATTCACTGGGACCGAGATGATGGCGTTTGCCTTGGCGATATCTTCATTCTCAAGCCCCGCGCGCTCGGGGCCAAACAGTACGGCAACCTTTTCGCCCGCCGCGACTTTTTCAGCGGCAATCTGCATGGCGCGTTCCGGGCTGTAGACTGGCTTGGTCAACCCGCGCTGGCGTGCAGTAGTGGCGAAGACAAAGGTGCTGTCAGCCAAAGACCCAGCCAGATCATCAAACAGCTGCGCCTCATCCAACAACCGCCCCGCCCCGCTGGACATCGCCACAGCCTTGGGGTTCGGCCAGCCATCACGTGGCGCAACAATCCGCATCCGGTCCAACCCGAAGTTCCACATCGCCCGCGCGGCGGCGCCTATGTTTTCCCCCATCTGAGGGCGCACGAGCACAAAGGAAGGCTGGGATTTGTCGCTGGGCATGGCTGTCTCCGAAAGTTCCGCCTGCTGTAATCGGCACATTAGCGCAGGGCAAGCCGTCCGGGCGGCCAATTGCGCCAATATCAGGCATAAAAGTTTGCTTCCCCGGCGCAATCCGCTAAACCGCGCCAAAGACTGAAAGCGAAGGACGCGCCAATGGACACCCCCGAGCAGCCGCAGATTTACCTGATCACCCCGCCCACGATCACCCTAAGCACCTTCCCCGAGCAGCTGGGCCGCGTGTTGGACAGTTCTGATATCGCCTGCATTCGCCTCGCCTTGGCGGGCAGCGACGAAGACACTATCGCCCGCGCCGCCGATGCCTGCCGCGAGGTCGCCCATGCACGGGATGTGGCGATCGTGATCTCGAACCATGTCCTGCTGGCGCAGCGGCTGGGGCTGGACGGGGTACATCTGGATGACGGTGCGCGCTCGGTCCGGGCAGCACGCAAAGAACTGGGCGCGGATGCCATCGTCGGCAGCTTTTGCGCGGCCTCCAGCCATGATGGTATGACCGCGGGCGAGAACGGCGCGGACTACGTGGCCTTTGGCCCGGTGGGCACATCGGCCTTGGGCGACGGCACGATCGCCGAAAAAGACCTGTTCCAATGGTGGTCCGAGATGATCGAGGTGCCGGTTGTGGCCGAAGGCGGACTGACCCCCGACCTGATCCGCGCGCTGTCGCCACACACCGATTTCTTCGGTATTGGCGATGAGATCTGGTCGCAGGACGACCCGGTTGCCGCGCTGAAGGCCCTGACCGACGCGATGTGAGCGTTAACCCTTGCACCCGCGCGGGTGCTGCGGCATGACACGGGCATGACTCAGACTAGCGAAATCCTGTGTATCGGTTCGGTCCTGTGGGACGTGATCGGACGTTCGGCCAGCGCCATGCGGCAGGGGTCAGACGTGCCGGGGCGGATCACCCGCCTGCCCGGCGGCGTGGCCATGAATATCGCCATGACACTGGTGCGGTTCGGTATGACACCCACCCTGCTCACTGCCATTGGCCGCGATCCTGAAGGCGACGAACTGGTCAATGCCTGCGCACGGCTGGGCATGGTCACGGATCACGTCTACCGCTCGCAGGATTTGCCGACCGACCGCTATATGGCGGTCGAAGGGGCCAACGGGCTGATCGCCGCCATTGCGGATGCCCATTCGCTAGAGGCCGCAGGGGCCAAAATCCTGCGCCCGCTGATGCAAGGCCCGCTGGGATCCACGGACGCGCCGTTCGAGGGCCCTATTGCGCTGGACGGCAACCTGACGCTGACTTTGCTGGAAGAAATCGCCCAAAGCCCGACCTTTGCCAAGGCCGATCTGCGCGTGGCCCCGGCCTCACCCGGTAAGGCCGAGCGCCTGTTGCCCTTCCTCAAACACGCCCGCGCGACGCTTTATGTGAACCTCGAAGAGGCCGGCATCCTATGCCAGCGCGAGTTCACCGATTCCGAATCCGCCGCCAAGGGCCTGCTGGGTCGCGGCGCGCTGCGGGTGCTGGTCACCGATGGCGGCAACTCGGCCACCGTCGGCCATGGCGATGACATCCTGACCCAGACACCACCGTCCGTTCTGGTCACTCGCGTGACCGGCGCTGGCGACACTTTCATGGCGGCGCATATCGCGTCCGAGGCCGCCGGGGCCGCCCCCGACGCAGCCCTGACCCGCGCCTTGCACGCCGCCGCCACTTACGTTTCCGGAGAAACCCCACTGTGATCGACATCCACTACTCGGCCGAGGTCCGCGCCGCCAAAGACGCAGGCCAGCCCATCGTTGCGCTGGAAAGCACCATCATAACCCACGGGATGCCCTACCCTCAGAACATCGAGGTCGCGGCGCAGGTGGAACAGGATATCCGCGACGCGGGTGCCGTTCCAGCAACGATTGCAGTCATCGACGGCGTGCTGAACGTGGGGCTGGAAGCGGATCAACTCAAAGCGCTTGGTCAGGCGCAAGGTGTCGCCAAAATCTCGCGCGCGGACATGGCGGCCTGTATCTCGACCGGCGGGACCGGAGCCACCACCGTCGCCGCCACAATGATCGCTGCGCATTACGCTGGAATTCAGGTCTTCGCCACCGGCGGGATAGGCGGCGTACATCAAGGCGCCGAAACTTCGTTCGATATTTCAGCAGACCTGCATGAGTTGGCTCAAACCCCTGTGACTGTTGTGGCCGCCGGTGCAAAAGCCATACTCGATCTGGCCAAAACGCTTGAAGTTCTTGAAACGCTGGGCGTTCCGGTCATCTCGCATGGACAGGACGAATTTCCTGCCTTCTGGTCCGCCAAATCCCCGTATGCGGCACCATTGCGCATGGACACAGCCGAAGCTATCGCCAAGGCCCACGCCACCCGCCGCGCCCTCGGGCTTCCCGGTGGGCAACTTGTGGCCAACCCGATCCCCAACGCAGATCAAATCCCGGCCGAGGAATTGGCCCCAATCATCGCTTCGGCCCAAGCAGACGCCGACGCGCATCGGATCACAGGCAAAGGCGTCACCCCTTACTTGTTGCAGCGCATCTATGAACAAACCGAGGGGCGTTCGCTGACCGCGAACATTGCATTGGTCAGAAATAACGCAAAATTGGCCGCCGGAATCGCACGCGCCCTGTCCGAGTGAGCAAAGCTATTGTACCAAGGCCCCGGACTGCTTAACTAAATCGGCAAATCACTCAGGACCGCAATGAACACGCCCTTTGACGAAGAACCTCACCGCCGACCGGGCCTGTTTTCCCGGCTGCGCGCGTCATTCCTGACGGGCATAGTTGTCATTGCGCCGGTTTGGCTGACCATCTGGCTTATCTGGTCCGTCGTGGGCTGGATCGACAGCGCGGTCCTGCCGCTGATCCCACAGAAATTCCAGCCATCCGAATATGTGGGGGTCAACCTGCGCGGCGTGGGCGTGGTGATCTTCCTGATCTTCACGGTGCTGGTCGGCTGGATCGCCAAAGGCATTCTGGGCCGCTCGCTGATCCATTTCGCCGAAAGCCTTGTGAACCGGATGCCTGTGGTGCGCTCGGTCTATTCAGGGATCAAGCAGATTTCAGAGACGGTCTTTGCCCAGACTGAACGCTCTTTCGAGAAAGCCTGCCTGATCCAATATCCCCGCCGGGGCATCTGGGCGATTGGCTTCGTCTCGACCACGGCCCGGGGCGAAGTCAACGACCGCGCCGAGACCGGCGGCAACTTGCTGAGCATTTTTGTCCCAACCACGCCTAACCCGACCTCGGGCTTTTTGCTGTTCTTCCCCGAAGAGGATGTGATCCTGTTGGACATGTCAATCGAGGACGCTGCCAAACTGGTGATCTCGGCCGGGCTGGTTTATCCGAATGACAAAGACCCGACCCAGCCGCCAGAGTGATCAGCTAAACATTTCGGGCAGGTTTACAGTACTTTTCTGACCCAGATCACCCTTGTGATCGACCAGAAAACGATCAGCTGCCCTGCGCCCGGCCTCTTTCAATTTGTGCAGGATCACCGGGTTCGGCACCGTCTTGGTCGCCACCGACAGATCGTTCATCAAGTCGTCATCGGCAATCATATGGACCAGAACGCGGCTCATCTCACCCGCTTGCAGCTTGCCCTCGGCCAGCAGGCGCTGCACGAAACTGATCGCGCGCAGCTCTCGGAACAGAGATGAGTTGAAGCTGATCTCAATGACCCGGTTCTGGATTTGCTGTGGGGTCTTCGGTACCTCGTCGCGCTCCAGCGGGTTGATATTCACGATCACTACGTCATCTGGCAGGTCTTTGTTGAACAAAGGATACAGCGCCGGATTGCCGGTGTATCCCCCATCCCAATAGGCTTCGGTCCGGCCCGATTTGGGATCAAAGATTTCAACCGCCTGAAACAGCGTCGGCAAACAGGCCGAGGCCAAAATCGCGTCGGTTGAAATCTCATCCCCCGTAAAAACACGAATCTTGCCGCTGCGTACACAAGTGGCGCAGACATGAAGGCGCGGGCCTTCATCCGCACAGACCTGATCGAAATTGAATCGGTCGACCACAGGCTCCAGCGGATTGCGGTAGAACGGGCCGTAGGCATAGGGCGAAACCAGCCGCGACCACGCATCGCCCACGGAAAAGGGCAGCGAATATTCCATCGCCTGCGCGACCTGAGCGGGTTCAATCGCTTGCATCCAGTTGGCCAACCGCATGTCGCCCACAGCGCCCATCCGCTCCCACAATCCGTTCAAGTTGGCACGCGCCCCGTCGCGGCCATCACGCACCATGCCAGACTTGAACGCCGCCCCGTTCAGCGCCCCGGCCGAGGTTCCGGTGATCGCCGCAACCTCGATATCCTCTTCATCCAGAATCCGATCCAACACGCCCCAGGTAAACGCCCCGTGCGCGCCACCGCCTTGCAAAGCCAGATTGATGCGTTTCACCGAAAAACTCCTGACTCAGAGCGCGGTCCAGCCGCCATCCACAGAAATCGTTGTCCCCGTGATCTGCGCCGCCGCGTCCGAGCATAGGAATTGCACCGTTCCGCCAAGCTGTTCGACCGTCGCAAACTCTTTGGATGGCTGGCGCTGCAACATGACGTTTTTGATCACGTCCTCTCGGCTCATGTTGTATTCCTTCATCGTATCAGGGATTTGCGCCTCGACCAGAGGCGTCAGCACATAGCCAGGACAGACAGCGTTGCAGGTGATCGGCTCCTGCGCCGTCTCCAAGGCAACCGTCTTGGTCATACCCACAACCCCATGCTTGGCCGCCACATAGGCCGCTTTGAAAGGCGAGGCCGTCAGGCCATGAGCCGAGGCGATATTGACGACACGCCCCCACCCTGCCTGCCGCATCATCGGCAGCGCCGCAGCAGTTGTATGAAAGGCCGAGTTCATATTGATCGCGATGATTGCGTCCCACTTGTCGACCGGGAACTGATCAATCGGTGCGACGTGCTGAATGCCGGCATTGTTGACCAGAATATCGCAGGCCCCGGACTGCTCGATCAGGGCGCGGCACTCATCACCTTTGGACATATCAGCTTGAATGTAGCGCGCCTTTGTACCGGTCTCTTTTGAAATCTCTTCGGCTAGGGCATGGTCTTCATCCCTGTCGGTGAACGAGTTCAAAACCACATTCGCCCCGGCCTTGGCCAGCTCGCGCGCGACGCCAAGTCCGATACCAGAATTCGACCCCGTGATAATCGCCGTTTTTCCCGTCAGGCTCATGCCGCCTCTCCCTTGCAAACCACTTTGGGCGCACAGTGCCATGCTGCACCTGCAAAGGGAACGAGAAACATCGAAGCTTAGTTTCAGACATGCATACCGCCCAAAAAAAACGCCCGCACGAAGCGGGCGTTAAGTTATTGAGGCAGGTTTCATACAGGCAAGAAACCTATCGAGCAGTGCACCCTTTATAAGCAATTCCACGCCTTCGTCCAAGCTAAAAGTTTGATAATAAGAAAAATCATCGGTACGATGAATCCCAACAAAATAAGGCCAGAGCAGGATTGTTTCCAAAATGAGCCCCGATTTTCTTCGTCCCTTTCGCCTTGTGATCACGGGAATCACTATTGTTTTTGCCGCCGCGTCAGGCAATGCAGAATCGGCCCATGGCATAGCTATGTACGGCGACCCGGCACTACCACCGGATTTTGTGTCTTTGCCCTATGCTAATCCAGACGCGCCCAAAGGCGGCAAAGTCGTTTTCGGGAATACCGGCGGCTATAACAGTTTGAACCCGTTTGTGCAAAAAGGGACCTCCCCTTGGCAATTGCGATTTTGGACCCATGAAAGCCTAATGGGACGTTCTTGGGACGAACCTTTCACTCTTTACGGTTTGTTAGCCGAATCAGTCGACACTGCGCCGGACCGCTCTTGGGTCGAATTTACGCTGCGCGAAGACGCTCGCTTCTCGGATGGAACATCGGTCACGATCGACGATGTCATCTGGTCGTATGAGATATTGGGAACTGAAGGTCACCTGCGCTATCGCGGCTTGTGGGGCAAAATAGACAGTATCGAACGGACCGGCCCCCGCTCTGTCAGGATCAACTTCAATGAACCCGATCGCGAATTGGCCCTGATCGCCGGTCTGAGACCTATCCTTCAAAAAGCGCAGTGGGAGGGAAAGGATTTCGCGAATGCCCCATTGCAAGACATTCCCCTAGGAACCGGACCGTATTTGGTCGACAGCTATGAGGCTGGCCGCTACGTGAACCTGCGTCGCAATCCAGACTACTGGGGGGCAGATATTCCCTTCCGCCGCGGCACGATGAACTTGGATGAAATACGGATTGAGTTCTATGGCGACGGGACTGTCCTGTTCGAAGCCTTCAAGGCCGGAGAACTGACCGCCGTTCGCGAGTTCAACGCGGACAAGTGGGACACGCAATATACATTCCCGGCAATTCAGCGTGGAGATGTCATCAAGACCGAGATCCCCCACGGCAAGCCCTCAGGAATGACAGGGTTTGTGATAAATACACGCAAAGCGCCGTTTGACGATTGGCGTGTACGCGAGGCATTGATGCTGGCGTTCAACTTCGAGTTCATCAACGACACAATCACTGGCGGCGCCCAACCAAGGATCACTTCGTATTTCTCAGGCTCGGAATTGGCCATGCAACCCGGCGCTGCGACGGGGCGGGTTGAGGAGCTTTTGCTGCAATTCGAGGAGGATTTGCTGCCAGGCACCGTTGAAGGGTATTCGCTGCCCGAAAGCGACGGATCCGCGCGCAACAGGGCCAATATCCGCAAAGCATCCCAATTGCTTGCCGAAGCTGGGTGGACCATTCAAAATGGACTGCTGCGCAACGCGGAAGGTAAGCCATTCACACTTAACGTCCTCTTGCAACAAGGCGACAGCGAGGGTGAGACCGCAATCGAAATCTATTCCCGCGCACTGGAACGCCTTGGGATTCAGGTCAACATCGAACAAGTCGACAGCGCTCAGTTCACTGGACGAACTGGCGATCTGGATTTCGACATAACTTTCTTCCGCCGAGCGCTGTCGTTGTCGCCCGGCAATGAACAACGCTTGTACTGGGGTAGCGACAATGCCGACTCGCAAGGAACACGCAACCTGATGGGGGTGGCGTCACCTGCTGTCGACGGGTTGATCGACGCTATGCTGGCATCAGAAAGTCGCGAGGACTTCGTGGCCGCCACACGGGCGTTGGATCGGGTTCTGACCGCTGGCCGTTATGTCATTCCAATTTGGAACTTCGATGTCGGGCGTATTGCGCATGCCAAAGAGTTGAAGCAGCCAGAGGTCCTGCCAATCTACGGCGACGGGCCGGAGTACATGCCTCAGGTTTGGTGGTACGAGCCCTAGCGGCTTTCAACTCTGGCACCTGAAGGTCAGAAAAGGCCCTCGGCGGAAATCAGCACAAACTGCAACATTCCCTACATGGTGTGTGTTGCAGACTGCCAGCCACCAAAAGCTGCGTATGCCTTTGGTTTTCATCATATTTACGACAATCGCAGAAATACCTTTACGAAATACATCTTTGCGTTGTAGCCTTTTGACAGAGATACGCTTCGCGCGGCCATAATATTCATTTGTTTTTAATACCATAACGTTCCACCTGCCGCGCGGCGCACAACAATCACGGACCAGCCTCCACTCACTCCAAACACCGGTCCGTCGGCCCGTTGCGGTTTGCCTGCAACGAGCTTTTTTGTATTGCGCCCAAAGCACCCTCAGGGTGCGACATTTTGTCATGCGACCCGCGCAGCCCCCCCTTCGTAACCTATTGGAAGGCCGGGCAGCGATGGAACCTGAAAAACGGGATGCGAACAGATGTTGAACTGGACTGACCTGACGCAAGACTGGGATGCGATGTACGCGCGGGCAAAACGGCGTTTTCCGAACCTGCGCGAACAGGACAAGACGCAACTCAGCAAAGATCGCAAGGGATTTGAAGCCTATCTGGCCAAGCGCCACCACCTGACCGTAAATGAAGCTCGGGAAGAGCTGGAAGACTTCCTGTTCACCGAAGGACTGAACCGCGAGTTCAGTCGCGGGCTAGGCAAGTGACGTCACCCAAAGGATCATCGCGTCCTCATCACTGACAGATACGACGTTGTGCCCCATGCTGCCGTCGTAATAAGCGCTGTCGCCACGGCGCATTTCGACCGGTTCATAGAATTCCGTATACAGCCGCACTACCCCAGTCAGCACATACAGAAATTCTTCACCGTCATGACGCACCCAGCCGTCGAATTCATCCATTGACCGGGCACGAACGCGGGCGCGGTAAGGGAGCATCTGCTTCTTTGTCAGCGTTTCGGCCAGCAACTCATGCTCATAGGTCGTGGTCGGGTGTGCCGCGCCCTCGCCCATCCGCGTGACTGACATCCGCCCGATCACCTGTTCGCGCTGCGGAGGCGTGAACAGCTGAGGCACCGAAATCTCCAACCCTACAGCCAGTTTTTTCAGAGCGTCATAGGTAGGGGACATTTGCCCGTTCTCGATCTTGCTAAGCGTCGATCGCGCCAGCCCCGCCTGCGTGGCCGCCTGTTCCAGCGTCCAGCTGCGCGCCTTACGTAATTCGCGCACACGGGCACCCAGGTCTAGCGGCTCTAGTTCCGTGTGTTCTCCGGTTTCGCGCGCGATGCGGATCAGCGATGTCTGGTCTTCTTTGCTCATGCGTCATTCTATAGGGGCAGGCTGTCCCGCTTGCAACGCGGCAGTCGTCACGTTAGCCAAGGCCCATGCTGTCTGTGTTTGATCAAGGCCCTCCCCCGCCCTGTCCCGCGCCCTTCAATCTGGCGGCCCATGTGTTGCGTCATGCAGATCGTCTGGCGGAAAAGACGGCCTTGTCCGTCATCGGCGGAGATGATCCTCAGGACTGGACCTATGCCGCGCTCAAACAGGCTATTCTGGGAACAGGGGCCGGGTTGCTTCAAACCGGTTTGCATCCCGGCGATATCGCGTTGATGCGCCTTGGGAATACTGTTGATTTCCCAATCGCCTATCTTGGAGCGATTGCAGTTGGGATTGTACCCGTTCCAACTTCGTCGCAGCTGACTGCGCCCGAGACGGCGAAGATCATTCAAGATCTGAACCCCACCGCTGTGCTCCGAGACCCCTCGGTCGCATGCACGGATCACCCGATGCAGATCACCCTGCCAGACCTTGCCGTGATGCGGAACCTATCGCCCGCCGCGTTCCAGATGGGTGACCCCGATCGTATGGCCTATGTGGTCTATACGTCTGGTACTTCCGGCAAACCGCGTGCCGTGGCGCATGCACATCGTGCGATCTGGGCGCGACAAATGATGGTCGACGGCTGGTATGGGCTGCGCGATGATGACCGACTTTGTCATGCGGGTGCATTTAACTGGACCTACACCTTGGGCACGGGGCTAATGGACCCCTGGACCATCGGAGCGACCGCGTTGATCCCCGACCCCGGCACCGAGCTTACCTCACTGCCAAATGTGATACGCGACCACAGGGTCTCGATCTTTGCAGCCGCGCCGGGCGTATTCCGCAAGATTGTCGCATCGACTGGTACTTTGCATTTGCCCGAATTGCGCCACGGCTTATGCGCAGGCGAAAAGCTGTCGCCAACTTTGCACCAGCATTGGCTGCGCGCCACAGGGACTGAGCTGTTCGAAGCCTACGGAATGTCTGAATGCTCGACCTTCATCTCGTCCAGCCCCGACCATCCGGCACGGGGTGAGGCGCTGGGACAACCGCAACCCGGTCGCCGCGTGGCGATCCTGGGCCCGGATGGTCCAGTCCCGCAGGGTCAGGAAGGCACCATCGCCATTCACCGCGATGATCCGGGTTTGATGCTGACCTATCTGAATGCCCCGGAAGAGGCACAGGCCCGGATGCAGGGTGACTGGTTTCTGACCGGCGATCAGGGTGCCATGGCCATAGACGGTCAGATCACCTATCTCGGGCGCGATGACGACATGATGAACGCGGGCGGCTATCGCGTGTCACCTGTCGAGGTTGAGGCCGTGTTGTCCCAGTATCCCGGCATCACACAGGTCGGCGCTGCCGCAGTCGAGGTCAAACAGGACACGTTCCTGATAGCAGCCTTCTACACCGGGCCGGAAAAGCTGGACGAGACGGTCCTGCGCACCTATGTGGAGGCCAACCTGGCGCGGTACAAACAACCTCGCGCCTTCATCCACCTGCCCGAGCTTCCGACTGGCGGCAACGGAAAACTCCTGCGCCGGGCGCTTCCGGCCTATTTCAAGGCGAGCCAACCATGACCCAGACCGTCAAGCTTGATATCATGTCCGATCCGATCTGCCCGTGGTGTTACATCGGCAAGACCCACCTGGACAAGGCATTGGCTGCGATCCCTGATCATCCGTTCGTTATCGAATGGCACCCGTTCCAACTGAACCCCGACATGCCCGATGCCGGTATGGACCGCCGCGAATACCTCGAACGCAAGTTCGGTGGCAAAGAGGGCGCGGTGCGCGCTTATGCGCCGGTGGTGGAACACGCCGAAAACGCGGGTCTGAAAATCGACTTTGAAGGGATGAAGCGAACCCCCAACACGCTGGACGCACATCGCCTAATTCACTGGGCCGGAATCGAAGGCAAACAAACCCAGGCCGTGGACGCCCTGTTTGATGCCTATTTCGTGCAGACCCGTGACATTGGCGACCACGAGGTTCTGGCCGATATCGCAGATACAATCGGCATGGACGCCGCTGTCGTTCTGAAACTGCTGAAGTCAGACGCGGACCGGGAAGATATCAGCAACCGCGACAGCCACTCACGTCAGATGGGAGTGAACTCGGTCCCCACCTTTATCGTGGCCAACCAGCATGCGGTTCCCGGTGCGCAACCGCCCGAGATGTGGGAAGGTGTAATCGCTGACATCATGTCTCAACTTGAGACTTCCTCTGCAAATTAGCACAACCCCCTGTGCATCGACATGGCTGGCGCCCCCTGACCGCGCGTGATAGCGCGAACAGGTCAGGAGGGCCCAATGGCGCATCGTATGTCACGCGGAGAGTTTGTCGCGCTTGTCGCAATGATGTTTGCGACGATCGCCTTTTCCATCGACTCGATCCTGCCTGCGCTGCCTGATATCGGCGCGCAGTTCAGCCCTGATGACATCAACAAGGCGCAACTGATCCTGACCTCGTTTGTGTTGGGGATGGGGATCGGCACGTTCTTCACTGGCCCGTTGTCAGACGCGTTTGGCCGCAAACCCGTAATCTATGTGGGATCGGCGCTTTACATTGTGTCTGCGGCAGTTGCTTGGGCCAGCTCATCGCTTGAGATGTTACTCGTCGCCCGCATTTTTCAGGGAATGGGCTGTTCCGCCCCGCGCGTGGTTGCGATGGCCATCATCCGCGACCTCTATTCCGGGCGTGAAATGGCGCGCATCGTCTCTATCGCTATGATGATCTTTACTCTGGTCCCTGCGATTGCTCCGATGATGGGCGCTGGTGTCATCGCTTTGACGGGATGGCGCGGCATTTTCGTATGTTTCATGCTGTTTTCGCTGATCACCATCGTCTGGATGGGCCTACGCCTTCCCGAGTCTCTGACACCCGAGAACCGCCGCCCCCTGCGCTTTCCGCTGATGCTGGATGCGGCGCAGCAGATGTTTGCCCATCCCTCGGTCCGTGTGTCGATTTTGGTTCAGACCCTGTGCCTTGGAATGCTGTTCACGATGCTGACAATGGTTCAGCAGGTCTATGGCGAGATCCACGACAGCGCCCATAGCTTCCCATTTTGGTTTGGCTTCGTCGCGCTGATGTCCGGCTCGGCCAGCCTGTTGAATGCGGCGCTGGTGGTACGGTTGGGAATGCGGCGCATTGTGACCTGGGTATTGGGCGGTCAGATCCTGTTTACTTCATCTGTACTGCTGCTGAATTCATTCGACCTGTCGGCCAACCTCTCCTTCGCGCTGTTCGTCAGTTGGCAAACGGCGGTGTTCTTCATGGCCGGAATGACCATGGGTAACCTCAACGCCATCGCGATGGAGCCGATGGGCCACATCGCTGGCATGGCGGCCTCGGTCATCGGCGCGGTTTCAACTGTTCTGGCTGCTGTCATTGCCGGTTCGATCGGGTTGCTGTTCGATGGGTCCATTCTGCCGCTGGGCGCTGGCATTCTGACCATGAGCACACTGGGTTTCGTCCTGATGTTACATATGGGGCGGATCGAAAACCGACTGCCTGCCTGATCTGTGCAAGACTTTGAAATCGCGCTAGGCTTCTCCCAACCCGAGGGGAGACTCCGATGAGCGATTATTACGATTTGGGCACATATTCCTGCCCGGTCACCACCACCTCACCCGAGGCACAGCAGTGGTTCGACCGCGGATTAAACTGGACCTATGGCTATAACCATGACGAAGCGGTCGTTTGCTTTCAAAAGGCTGCCGATGCCGACCCCGACAGTGCGATGGCTTATTGGGGGATCGCTTATGCGGCAGGGCCAAATTACAACCTGCCCTGGGATTTGCGCGATGATCGAGGGCAGAAAAAGGCGCTGGCGCTGGCCTATGACGCGACACAGCAGGCGGTTGCTTTGGCAGACAGTGGGTCACCAGTCGAGCAAGCCCTGATCCACGCCCTGCGCGCGCGGTATCCTCAGCGCGATCCGATCCCCGACATGCATGTCTGGGACCACAACTTCGCCGACGCTATGCGCCACGCTTTTGCCGCACAGCCCGATCACCTGGACCTGCGAACGATCTATGTCGAGGCGCTGCTGAACCTGACCCCCTGGCAAATGTGGGACTTGAAAACCGGCCAGCCCGCCAAAGGTGCCGCCACGATCGAAGCGCAAAAGGCGTTAGAAGACGCCATGGCCAATGATCCTGCCGCCGTGTCCCATCCCGGGCTTCTGCATCTCTATGTGCATCTGATGGAGATGTCTCCGACCCCTGAAAAAGCCCTGAAAGCGGGCGATGTCCTGCGCACTCTGGTCCCTGATGCGGGTCATCTGGTGCATATGCCCACCCATATAGACGTACTATGCGGCCACTATCACAATGTGGTTCATTGGAACGAAAAGGCCATCGAGGCCGACTTAAAGTATTATGAACGCGAAGGCGCGTTCAATATCTACACAGGCTACCGTCAGCACGACTACCACTTCGTCATCTACGGCGCGCTGTTTCTGGGGCAGATGGAACCTGCCCTGCGCGCCAATCAGGGCCTTTGGGACACCACACCCGAAGACATGCTGCGCATCGAAAGCCCGCCCATGGCCGATTACTTCGAAAGCTATATGTCCATGGGCCCCCATATCCTGATCCGCTTTGGTCGATGGGATGAGGCCAAAGCGCTGGAGCTGCCCGCGGACCCCGACTTATATCGCACACTGACTGCGACCACGTTTTACGCCCGCGCGATTGCCTATGCCGCGACCGGAGACGTGGCCGAGGCCGAAACCGAAGAACAACTCTTTCTATCAGCCAAAGCCCGCGTCCCCGAAACTCGTCTGATGCACAACAACCGTGTTGTAGACCTGCTGGAGATCGCCCACGAAATGCTGCGGGGTGAGATCGAATACCGAAAGGAAAACTTCGACGCGGCCTATGCCCACCTGCGCCGCTCGGTCGAATTGGACGACAACCTGCCCTATGACGAGCCGTGGGGCTGGATGCAGCCCACCCGTCATGCGCTAGGCGCTCTTTTGTTCGAACAAGGCCACGTGACCGAAGCCGAGGCCATCTATCGCGAAGACCTTGGCCTTGGCGGCACACTCAGCCGCGCGTCGATCCACCCGGACAACGTCTGGAGCCTCAAGGGCCTACACGATTGCCTCAAGGCGCGGAACGAAACGGTCGAAATCCAACAGATCAGACAACGGTTGGACCTTGCCTTGGCTCGGGCAGATCGGGCAGTCGCAGCCTCGTGTTTCTGCGCCCAAGCCGCGATGCGCAGTTAATTCGCGCTGACGCGCGATGCCTCCGGCGGAGGTATTTTTAGCCAGATGAAGCTGGGATCCCTTGTTCATCTGGCCCGAAATACCTCGGGGGAGTCGCGCGGCACGCGCGGCGGGGGCAGCGCCCCCTGCGCCGGCGTTAGCCTGCTTTGGCCTTCTTTTTCTGGGCGATTACTTTCTCGGCCAGATCACGAGCGATGGCAAAAGCCCCTTTGATCTTATCGCTGTCATTCTTCCAGTCGCGCCGCACGACAATCTTGTTGTCCTTGACCTTGGCCATCCCGCGCTGGTTTTGGATGAATTCGACCAACCCCTGCGGCGAGGCAAATTTGTCATTGTGAAACTGCAACGTCGCGCCCTTGGGCCCACCGTCGAGTTTCGCAATCCCCGCGCGTTTGCACATGGCTTTGATGCGGACAACCAGCATCAGGGTGTTCACTTCTTTCGGCAGCTTCCCGAACCGATCGATCAGTTCCGCCGCAAAGCCCTCCAGTTCGACTTTGGTCGACAGCGAGGACAGGCGACGGTACAGGCCCAAACGCACATCCAGATCGGGCACGTAGTCTTCGGGGATCAGGACCGGCACACCCAGATTGATCTGCGGAGCCCATTGATCGTCGCTGTCGGACAGCCCTTCCATCTCACCGGATTTGATCTTGGCAATCGCCTCTTCCAGCATCGACTGGTAAAGCTCATAGCCCACATCGCGCATCTGGCCCGATTGTTCTTCGCCCAGCAGGTTGCCCGCACCTCGGATATCGAGGTCTTGGCTGGCCAGCGTGAACCCCGCCCCCAGCGTATCCAGCGAGCCCAGAACCCGCAGGCGTTTCTCGGCCGTTGCGGTCAGTTTCTTACGCGGTTTGGTGGTCAGGTAAGCATAGGCGCGCGTCTTTGAACGCCCCACCCTACCGCGAATTTGATAGAGTTGGGACAGGCCGAACATATCGGCCCGATGCACGACCATCGTGTTTGCGGTGGGGATATCCAACCCGCTTTCCACAATAGTCGTCGCCAGCAGCACATCGTACTTACCGTCGTAAAAGGCGTTCATGCGGTCATCAAGGTCCCCCGCGGCCATCTGACCGTGGGCAACCACATAGGTCAGTTCAGGCAGCTGATCTTTCAGGAACTCCTCGATCTCGGGCAGGTCCGAGATGCGCGGGACAACGTAGAAACTCTGCCCGCCACGGTAATGTTCGCGCAGCAGCGCCTCGCGGATGGTGACCGCATCGAATTCGCTGACATAGGTGCGGATGGCGAGACGGTCGATAGGTGGCGTGCCGATGATTGACAGGTCGCGTACGCCGGTCAGAGAAAGCTGCAGGGTGCGCGGGATCGGCGTTGCCGTCAGGGTCAGGACGTGGATGTCGCTGCGCAACTGTTTCAGGCGCTCTTTGTGGCCGACGCCGAAATGCTGCTCTTCGTCGATGATCAGCAGGCCCAGATTGTTGAACCGGATGCCCTTGGCCAGCAGCGCATGGGTGCCGATCACGATATCCACTGTGCCACGCGCCAGGCCATCGCGGGTTTGTTGCGCCTCTTTGGTCGGGACAAAGCGCGACAGTTGCCGAACTTCCAACGGGAAGCCCCGGAAGCGTTCTTTGAACGAGGCAGCGTGCTGACGGGCCAGCAGCGTTGTCGGCGCAATCACCGCCACCTGCACGCCGGACATGGCGGCGACAAAGGCGGCGCGCATGGCGACCTCAGTCTTGCCAAAGCCCACATCGCCGCAGATCAGTCGATCCATCGGCGCGCCGGAATGCATGTCCTCCATCACTTCGGAAATCGCGCGCAGCTGGTCGTCGGTTTCCTGATAAGGAAAGCGCGCGCTGAACTCCTCCCACGCGTGGGGCGGTGGGTCCATCACCGGTGCTTTGCGCAGCGCGCGTTCGGCGGCGATGCGGATCAGCTTATCCGCCATCTCGCGGATACGCTCTTTCAGCTTGGCTTTTTTAGCCTGCCATGCGCCACCGCCTAGACGGTCCAGCAGACCTTCGTCATGGCCGTATTTCGATAGCAACTCGATGTTTTCGACCGGTAGATACAATTTCGACTGTTCGGCGTATTCCAGCAGCAGGCATTCATGGGCGGCGCCGGCGGCGGTGACGACCTCCATCCCCTGATAGCGGCCGATGCCGTGATCCACATGGACGACCAGATCGCCGGGGGTTAGGGATTGGGTCTCGGTCAGGAAGTTCTCGGCCTTGCGACGCTTCTTGGGTTGGCGGATCAGGCGGTCGCCCAGCACGTCCTGTTCGGCAATGACCGTCAGGTCGGGCGTCTCAAACCCATGCTCCAGCGCCCAGACGGCCAGATGCAGGCCCCGTTTACCGACGCGGGTGCCATCGGTGACAGGGATCGCCTCGGCCAGACCTTCGTCTTCGATCAAACCGGTCAGGCGTTCGCGGGCGCCTTCGGAATAAGACGCAATCAGCACCGGGCCTTTGGCCATCTTGTCGGTGATATGCGCGGCCAAAGCCCCAAACAGGCTGATGCTTTCCTGCTGCCGTTCGGGTGCAAAGTTGCGTCCGATCCGCCCGCCCGCGTCGATCACGCCCGGCCCGCTGGCCTTAGGTAAAGGGCTGAATTGCATCACCCGACGATCGCCGACCGCAGCCTCCCAAGCCGTATCGTCCAGATAGAGCAATCCGGGCGGGGTCGGCTTGTAGACCGTGTCCATGCGGGATCGGTTGGCTAGTGCCAGTTTTCGGGTTTCATACTGATCGGCAATCGTATCCCACCGCGCCAGACGCGCGGGTGTGACCTGATCATCGACGGTGATCGATGCTTCGGGAAGGTAGTCGAACAGCGTCTCCAGCTTGTCGTGGAAGAAGGGCAGCCAGTGTTCGATGCCCTGATGTTTGCGCCCTGCGCTGACCGCCTCGTACAGAGGGTCATCGGTGCCCGCCGCGCCGAACTCGATGCGATAGTTCTGGCGGAAACGCGTGATGGCGGCCTCGTCCAGAATGACCTCGGAGACCGGGGCCAGTTCCACCACCTCCAGTTTTTCGGTGGTGCGCTGCGAGACGGGATCGAACCGGCGCGCGCCGTCCAGAACGTCACCGAACAGGTCCAGCCGCACGGGGCCGGACTCGCCCGGAGGGAAGATGTCGATGATCCCGCCGCGAATGGCATAGTCACCCGGCTCCATCACTGTGGGACTTTGTGTGAAGCCCATGCGTACAAGGAAATTGCGCAGCGCGGCCTCGTCCACGCGATGATCGACACGGGCGGTAAAAGCGGCCTCGCGCAGAACCTCGCGCGCAGGCACGCGTTGGGTCGCTGCATTCAGCGTGGTCAGCAGCACGAACCGGTCGGGCATCTGATGCACCAGCGCGGCCAGCGTCGCCACACGGGCGGCGGCGATATCGGCATTGGGCGAGACGCGGTCATAGGGCAGACAATCCCAGCCCGGAAACACAAACACCGGCATATCGGGCGCAAAGAACGCCAATGCGGCGCGCATCGCTTCAAGCCGTTTGTCATCACGCGCCACATGGCATACCGGTCCGCCCGAGCGGGTGATCTCATTCAGGACAAGCTGTGCGTCAAACCCTTCGGGGGCGCCGCCAACCGTGACATGGTTCGGAGCCTTCATCGCCTAACCTTTCCGAATTCTCTATCCCAGAACGCCGAAGGAAAAGTTCTGATACATACCCCAGAGCGAGGTGATCAAGATCGAAATCATTCCGACAATCTGCGTATAAATCCTGCATCTGGTCAGTATTTTGGCAACCGGTTCAAGGCCAACCTCGGTTCGTTGCAACTTACGAGCCGCCGAGATGTTGATCAGCATGACCAAACCGACCGGAAACAACAACAAGAATACCGCCTGTGCAAGTTCAATCCCGTAATAAAAGCCAAGCGTAGCCAGACCTGTGAAAAAGAAACAGCCAAACGCCAGAATAACCAGTCCCGAAACCTCGACGATGTAAATCAGCCGATTAACGTTAATCCGAACGATATCCAACAGATCCTGCTCGGCCTGACCTCCGTTGCGACGGGCGCGCGAAACGAGATCAAACGGAACCCCCATCGCCCAGTGGCTAGCTGAAGACCAAAGCACCGCCAGCACGATCCAATACCACAGATTGGAAAAGCTGCGCATGTCAATGACTTCAAAGATCGAAGAGTATAAGTTCACGCATCGGCCCCTTGTTCACTGTCACCAGGGACCCTCTTCGCACCGGCGCGTCCATCGTTACCCTTGAGACTACGCGGAATTCATGCCACCCAATGCGGGAATATTCAAGGAGAGTGCGACATGAAACCCACCATCGCCCCCTATCCCCAGACCCGCTTTCGCAGGGCCCGTCAATCGCCAGCTATACGCGGGTTGGTGCGCGAGAATACTCTGACCACGGATGATCTGATCTGGCCGGTCTTTGTCCGGGATGGAGAGGGTGTGGAAGAGCACGTGCCATCGATGCCCGGCGTCGTCCGCCGCTCGGTCGATTTGATCGCAAAGGCCGCTGTTGAGGCGCAGGCGCTTGGAATCCCGGCAATCTGCATCTTTCCTTACACCGATCCCGGCCTGAAAACCGAGGACTGTGCCGAAGCCTGGAACCCTGACAATCTGTCCAACCGGGCAATACGGGCCATCAAGGCAGCGGCGCCTGATATCGCAGTGATGACCGACGTGGCGCTGGACCCCTACAACATCAATGGCCATGACGGCTATGTCGTAGATGGCGAGATTGTGAATGACCAGACCGTCGAGGCATTGGTCAAAATGACACTCGCGCAGGCCGAATCCGGAGCAGACATCATCGGCCCTTCGGACATGATGGATGGTCGGATCGGAGCGATGCGTCAGTCCTTGGAATCGGCGGGGCACCATAATGTGATGATCCTGAGCTATGCTGCCAAATACGCCAGCGCCTTTTATGGTCCGTTCCGCGATGCGGTGGGTGCCTCAGGCGCGCTGACCGGGGACAAGAAGACCTACCAGATGGACCCGGCGAACTCGGACGAGGCCCTGCGGTTGATTGAACGCGACCTGACCGAAGGCGCGGATATGGTGATGATCAAACCCGGGATGCCCTATCTGGACATCTGCCGCCGAGTAAAAGACACCTTCGGGGCACCGACCTATGCCTATCAGGTCTCGGGTGAATACGCGATGGTTCAGGCCGCGGCGCAGAACGGTTGGATCGACGGGGAAAAAGTGATGCTGGAAAGCCTGCTTGCATTCAAACGCGCGGGGTGTGACGGCATCCTGACTTATTTCGCACCGGCGGTCGCCAAGCTGTTGCAAGGGCAATAGACATATTGTCGCGAATTTTCGCCGATTGTGATCAGTACGGGGCCAGCTTTCCCGTGACACACAGAATCAATCAGCGTATCCTTGCAGATAAGATCGGGAACACCCGACAATTCAGGCAGTTATACAGAGAAAAAACATGAGCAGTTCCAACTCCCCCCGACTAAGCCGTCGTGGCTTTGCCATTGGCATGGCCGGCCTGACCCTGACTGCCGCTTGCGGCAACGGTGTCGGCAATTCGAACGCAGCCACGATTGATGCGCGTGTCGATGCGACTTTGACCGAAATGTACGCGCGCTACCCCAACACGGTCGAGATCGCCGAAAAGGCCAACGGCATGCTGGTCATGCCTTTGATCACCGAAGCCGGATTTGTATTTGGTGGCGGATATGGCCGCGGCGCACTGCGTATCAACGGCGCCACTGTCGATTATTACTCGGCGGTCAAAGGCACCGCCGGGCTGCAGATCGGGGCGCAGCAATATGCACATGTCCTGTTCTTCATGACGCAAGACGCGCTAAACGATTTCCGCCGTTCCAGCGGTTGGACCGCTGGGGCCGATATCGGCTATGTGGTCAGCGATCAGGGCGATAGCCTGTCGACCGACACAACGACACTGCGCTCGCCGGTGTTAGCTGCTGTATTTGGCCAAGCCGGCCTGCAGATTGGCGCCACCGTAGAAGGCACCAAATACACACGGGTCATTCCTTAAGACCCGAACCGGAGACCCCCGGTTTCGCCCCGCCCTGACCCCGGTCAGTGGCGGGGTTTGCTTTTCGTAACGGCGCGGTGGAACAAACTGCCCGCGCTGCTCTTTCGGTTCGCGATGGGTTCCTTTACTCTTGCGCCATTCGACGGATGAACAGGAAATTGGACCGCAGATGGCTATAGTATTTCGCTGGCTGGTGCGTATCGCATCGGGCCTCGTTCTGTTAACTTTGGCCGCTGTCCTGCTGGTGTATTTTTTGGCCAGTCAATCCTTGCCGGAATATGATCAGACGGTCGAAGTTCAGGGCCTGACAGCCCCGGTCGAGATCGTCCGCGACACCGCAAATGTTCCTCATATATTGGGTACGACTGACCCGGATGTGTACTTTGGGCTGGGCTATGCGCATGCTCAGGACCGGCTTTGGCAGATGACCGTGCTGCGCAGAACCGCACAGGGACGTTTATCCGAGGTTTTTGGCGCGCGCACCGTTCACATCGACAAACTGTTGCGCAGACTGGACCTATACGGGCTGGCCCATCGTTCGGTCACGGTTCAGGACGACTATACCAAAGCAGCCCTGCGGGCGTATGCCTCGGGGGTAAACGCACGTCTGGCCGAGATCAACGAAAGCGCGTTGGGTCGCGGCGCACCCGAGATGTTCCTGTTCAACGCGCCGGTCTCTCCTTGGCAACCCGGCGACAGCCTAGCGGTCATCAAGCTGATGGCATTGCAACTATCTGGACATCTTGAGGATGAGGTGCTGCGGGCGCGCACATCGCTGATGCTGAACGATGCCGAAAGACTGGCTGATATTTTACCCGATGTTCCGGGGTCGGGGATCGCAGCCCTACCCGAATACGCAGCTTTGTTTCCCGGCGTTCCCCGCTACGCGGCGGGCACCCCAAAGCCCGATACCCCGTTATCCCCATTTCCCAAGCGCGGACTGGCCGGAGCCTCCAACGCCTGGAGCGCCGCACCTTCACGTTCGGCCATCGGGGGCACCTTGCTGGCCAATGACCCGCATCTGGGCTTTACAGCGCCAGGCATTTGGTATCTGGCCCGTCTGCAGCTGGCCAAGGGTGGCGTGATCGGGGCAAGTATTCCCGGCGTTCCTGCAATCATGACCGGGCGCAGCGATCGTCTGGGATGGGGGCTGACATCGTCCTATCTGGACGACCAGGACATACATATCGAACAGCTCAACCCCGACAACCCCGAAGAATACCTGACGCCCGACGGTTTCAAACAGTTCCGCAGCCGTCCATCGATCATAGAAATAAAGGACGAAGCGCCCATTACACTGACTTTGCGCTGGACAGAGAACGGACCTGTCCTGCCCGGCAGTGACTTTGACTTGGGAGCCATCACGCCTCCGGGGCATGTAACGTCGTTGTCGTGGACTGCGCTCAGCGCGCAGGACACCTCGATGTCTGCTTCAATGGCGCTGATGAATGCGGACACAGTGCGACAGGCGATTGACACGGCCGAGCTTTTCATTGCTCCGTCCCAGAACCTTTCGCTGGTCGATACGGATACCATTGGTATGAAACTGATCGGTGCGATGCCCCGCCGCGACCTGCGAAACCAAAGCCGGGGACGCATTCCGACACCGGGTTGGCTGAACGAGAACCGCTGGCAGGGACGTCTGCCCTATGGCGATAACCCCGAATTCGTGGCCCCTGCAGGCGGTATCCTAGGTAATACCAACAACAAGGTCATCAACCGCCCATTTCCGAGACATGTGTCGTATGAATGGGGCGATACCCAACGCATTCACAGATGGGAAAGGCTGATGCAATCGCGCGAGGTCCATACGCGCGACAGCTTTATCGAGGCACAGCTGGACACCGTAAGCTTCACTGCTCGGTCCCTGTTGCCGCTGATCGGGGCAGATTTGTGGTTCACTGGAGCTTCGGCCCCCGAAGGTACACCAGAACGGCAACGTCAGATTGCACTTAATTTGCTGGCCGAGTGGAATGGCGAGATGAACGAACATCTGCCTGAACCTTTGATCTATGCGGCGTGGCTGCGGGCGCTTCAGATCCGTTTGATCTCGGACGAATTGGGGCCGATTGCGGCAGAGTTTAAACATGTCGAGCCGCTGTTCATCGAACGCGTCTATCGGAACATTGATGGCGCGGCGGTCTGGTGCGACGTTCGGCAAAGCGCACCAACGGAAACATGTAGTAATATGGCCCGCCTTGCACTGGATGATGCGCTGATCTGGATCACCGAGAAATACGGCGGCGCGCTGCAATCCTTACGCTGGGGCGATGCTCATCAGGCGACCCATGATCACCCGGTTCTGGGCTCGGTCCCGGTTCTGCGGTTCTTTGTCAATATCCGCCAATCCACCAGCGGCGGAGACAATACTTTGCTACGCGGGCGCACCTCAGGCGAAGGGCCGGACCCGTTCCAGAACGTTCATGGTGCAGGATATCGGGGCGTCTATGATTTTGCCGACCCCGACAGTTCGGTCTTTATAACGGCAACCGGTCAGTCGGGTCATTTTCTATCCCGCTATTATGATGACCAAGCCCTACTGTGGCGCCGCGGAGAGTATATTCCGATGTCGCTGGACCTTGATCTCGCCCGCGCGGCTGCGGTCGGCGTTACCAACCTGATCCCGCGCTAATTTCCCCTGTTCGGCAAGACCTTGCCCCTTTTTTTCAGCTTACGTGGACGAAAGCGGTGGTTTTGCCGTACCCTCCCCTTAGGCAAAGACATTTGGTTTGGGGGTATTTATGGCCAGCATTCGGGATAGGTTGAACAATCTCGCGCGCGATTATGCGATTGCCTGGAGTTCCGGCAACCCTGACGAAGTGGCGCGGTTTTACGCTCCTGACGGGCAAATCACGATAAACCGAGGAGAGCCGATTGTCGGACGGGCCGCAGTTGCTGAAATGGCGCGCGGGTTCTACGCAGACTTTCCTGACCTCGAGGTGCGCTGCGACATGATGCGATGGGCAGGTAGTCACGCCATCTTTGTTTGGACATTGGAGGGTCATCACGCGCAAACCGGCAACCATGTCATCACCCGCGGCTGGGAAGAGTGGGAATTGACCGAGGACCACAAGGTGAAAACTTCGCTGGGATGGTTTGACGCCGACGATTATCAACGCCAGATCGACGGGAAATAACGCCTAAAGCGCTGCGAATTGCGCGGCTTGCTTGTCCGTCCATAGAACGGTCAGTTCGAAACCATCCTCGGTCTGTTTTTCGGCCCGAACCACGTCCTGACGGAACAACCATGCCCGCTTGTCACCCTCTGCATAGCCCAGCAACAGCGTCGTTTCGTGTCGAACGCCTTGAAGCTTGGTTGCGATGTCGGCCAAAAGCGGGTCAACCCCTTCTCCTGTGACCGCCGAAATCGCGTAAACCTCAGGGTCACGATCCGCACGGGCAACAGCCGCTTCGCGTTCTTCGGGGTTCAACAGATCGATCTTGTTCCAAACTTCCAGACGCGGGCGGTTATCCTCGACCCCAAGAGAGGTCAGGATGGTTTCGACATCCTGCGCCTGTGCTTCAGTCTCTTCATGGCTGATGTCGCGGACATGGACGACGATATCGGCACCCAGAACTTCCTCTAACGTGGCGCGAAAGGCAGCCACCAGCTCGGTCGGCAGGTTCGAGATAAAGCCCACCGTATCCGACAGGATGACCTCGGGACCATCAGGCAGTTCGACCCGGCGCATAGTTGGATCAAGCGTGGCAAACAGCATGTCCTTGGCCATAACTTCGGCACCGGTCAGACGGTTGAACAAAGTGGACTTGCCCGCGTTTGTATAACCCACCAGCGCCACAATCGGATACGGCACCTTGGCACGGGCTGCACGATGCAGGGTGCGTGTCTTGACAACTTTCTGCAATTGCCGCCGCAAGCGAACAAGTTGTTCGTCAATGGCGCGCCGGTCGGCTTCGATCTGCGTCTCGCCGGGGCCGCCGACAAAACCCAATCCGCCGCGCTGTCGTTCAAGGTGGGTCCAGGCGCGTACCAATCGTGTCCGTTGATAGCTGAGTGCGGCCATCTCGACCTGTAGAACACCTTCACGTGTCCGGGCGCGGTCGCTAAAAATCTCGAGGATCAGCCCCGTCCGGTCGAGGATTTTGACTTTCCACGCCTTTTCAAGGTTGCGCTGCTGGACAGGCGTCACCGGACCGTCGATCAGCACCAGTTCGATTTTGTTGTCGTGCAGCCGCTCGGCCAGTTCTTCAATCTTGCCACTGCCGAACAACAAACCGGCCTGCGCCCGCGGCAAGCGCACAATTTCTGACCCGACCACGTCAAGGTCGGGCAAAGCAGCGGCCAAAGCAACCGCTTCTGCCAGCGCCGGTTCGGGGACACGGCGCTGTTCATCTGACTTGATTTCCGGATGCAGCACCCAAGCGCGGGTGCGCGTCCTGTCATGTTCCATCAAGAGGCGTCTTCGCCCTCATACAGGTTGATCGGCTGTGATGGCATGATGGTCGAGATCGCATGCTTATAAACCAGCTGCGACTGTCCGTCGCGGCGCAACAACACGCAAAAGTTATCAAACCACGTGATCACACCTTGCAATTTCACACCGTTGATCAGGAAAATTGTGACCGGGACCTTTGCCTTACGTACATTGTTCAGGAACGCGTCCTGCAGATTCTGTCTGTCCGAAGCCATATTTTTATAAACTCGCCATTGTTCTTGCTACGCGCTGCGGACCAACGCGCTCCCTCTGGCAGAGTATGGAGTGTCGTTAACCGAGTTTCCAGATGAAAAATCAATCATTAACACGAGTGTTGATTCTCAGTCCCGCCACAAGGACGGTGTGATCAAGGCGATAATTGCCAGCGTCTCAAGCCGTCCAATCACCATGGCCGCGCACATTGTCAGCTTTGCGCCCCCCGATAGATCGACCAGTCTGATGGGCACGTCAGTCGCCAATTCGATCAGAGGGCCCGTGGTGCTGAGGGCGGCAACTGTCAAAACCATCGCCTGTTCGAACCCCGCGCCCATTGCTGCCAACAACATGTTGAACAATGCAGCCGTCAACGCGAACATCATCAGAAAGATCCACGCAATAAAGGCGCCGTCGCTTTGGATGCGCTTATTTCCGCCCCCGACCCCGCTAACAGAAGACGGGTAGATCAGCCTGTCGATCTCGCGCGCACCGTTCAGGTAAAGAGCAAACACACGCAGCAGTTTGACCCCTCCGGCTGTGGTCGCGACACCACCACCAATCAACGCGATTCCCAACAGAACAAGGCCCGGAGTCCCCAACCCCGACAACTGTTGCGCATCGTTCCAGTTTGCACTTTCGAACCCAGCGGTGGTCAAAAAGGACAATACTGTGAAAACCATACCCCAGATTACACTGAGCGCTTGAACCGGCGTCAGTTGGTTGCCGATTTCATTCACTCCGGCCCAAACGCGGGTGAACAACAGTGCGGCGACAGCGACAACGATCATAAGGCCGATCCGGAACTCGGGGTCTTTGTCCAACCGCGAATACCCGGTTGTTGCCGTATCGGTGGAAAACGTCAGACGCGACAACGCGAAGAAAAGGAACAGAAAGATGATCGCCTCACCAGTGATCCCAGCCTGCGCTCCTTCCAATCCCCCGACCGGAGAGATACCCGACGTCGCCATCGTGGACATCGCATGACAGATCGCGGTCAGGCCGGTTTCGCCGGTTATCAGCAGCAACAAGCAGATCACCAGCGTTAACCCGGCATAAACCGGGGTCAGAGTCCGGGTCACGCGGATGAGACGGCCACGCGGATCAACACGTTCACTTTGCGCCACTCCTGTCACAGGACGTCCCGGCTGACCACGTGCCGTTACCTCGAACCCGCCCAGCGACAACGGCGCAAGAATGGCCGCCGCCGAAATCCACATCAGCAACCCGCCCATCCAGCCTACTTGGGCCCGCCACAGATGCAGAGGGGCGCTCAACCGTTCAGGGTCAGGGAAGATATCCGCGCCCGTGGTAGTCAAGGCGCTGACCATGTCGAAATAAGCGTTCAGAAAAGTGGTGTTTCCAAGCGCATCATGCAAAGGAATCGCCAAAAACAACGGTAGAACGGTAAAACAGCCAAGAAGCACGGCCAATTGCCCAAGAGTTCCCCGGCGAGGAATACGATTGGATGAGGCCAACGCAATCGTGGCCACCACGAACAAACCCAGTAATCCAGAGTAGAAGAACGACCGCGAGGTATCGTGATCATTCAAAGCCAGCGCATAAGCCGCAGGTATCCACATCGACACTGCGGCGATGCCCCAGATCAGCAAGAACAACGGCAAGCGCCGCACCAGTCCGATCTGATGTGCAACAACCCGCGCCATCAGAAGAAATCAATCGAAACCTGCATCAAGCGCTCGACCTCTGGCACATCCTTGGCCATCGCAAAGATCGCGACCACGTCTTTTTCCTCGATCCGCAGACTGCCCGAGGGACGCACCAACTCATCGCCCTTGCGGACCGCACCCACCAGAACACCTTCGGGGAAGTCAATGTCGCGCAGCCTTTGCCCGGCCATTGGAGAGGTCGAGAGGACTTCGGCCTCGATCACCTCGGCCTCGGCGTCCCCAATCGAATAGACCTGCCGCACCCGTCCGTGCCGGATATGGCGCAGGATCGAACTGACCGTTGTCGCGCGCGGGTTGATATATGCATCAATGCCAAGCGGCCCCATCAGCGCGACCATGCTGGGGTCGTTGATCAAAGCAATCGCCAATGCGCATCCTTCAGCTTTGGCTCGCACGGCAGCCAACATGTTGGCGCGGTCGTCATCCGTCACGGCCAGCATGGCGTCCGCCCGTTCGATCCCGGCCTCACGCAGCAGTGCAGCGTCCAGACCATCGCCGTTCAGAACAATTGTCCGTTCCAATGCTTCGGCGGCTTGTTCTGCACAACTGCGGTCCCGCTCGATAATCTTGGCGCGGACACGACTTTCGCGTTCTTCCAATGTGCGCGCGACTTCCAGCCCGACATTGCCGCCTCCAACGATCACCACGCGATCCTGTTTCCTTTGCGCTTTGCCGAAAACCTCCATCGTGCGGTCCACGTCTTTGACATTGGCAAAGACATAGCATTCGTCACCAACGAACAGCTGATCTTCGGATTCCGGCGCAAACAACGTACCCTCGCGCCGCACCCCGACAACGATGGAACTGAGGGTCGAAAACAGATCCGTCAGCTGCCTCAGGGGCGTGTTCACGATCGGGCAATCCTCATCGATACGGATGCCCAAAAGCTGTGCCTTCTCATCCATGAACATCTCGGTATCGAATGCCGAAGGCGCCGAAAGGCGGCGCATGGCGGCAGCGGCCACCTCGCGCTCGGGACTGATTACGACGTCTATAGGCAGGTGATCCCGACGGTAGAGATCTGAGTGAATAGCTTGCAGGTAGGATTTTGACCGCAAACGCGCGATCTTGCGCTGAATTGAAAAAACGGAATGCGCCATCTGACAGGTGACCATGTTCACCTCGTCCGAATGCGTTGCCGCAATGATCATCTCGGCATCGCGCGCACCTGCCCGCTCCAAGACATCCGGGTAGCTGGCAAAGCCGGCAATGCCCTGAACGTCCAACGTTTCAGTAGCCCTGCGGACAAGATCAGGGTTATTGTCCACTACCGTCACGTCGTTCAATTCGCCCGACAGATGCCGTGCAATCTGCCAGCCTACTTGGCCAGCGCCGCAAATGATGACCTTCATATCGTGGGCCCTTCTGCCTGAACGTTTTGAATGACAGATGGTCCCGAAGTGGTCAATTGAATTGTAAAATCCCTGAGGTCAGGGCATTCTAAGCCCATGAAAACAGTAATTCGTTTACTCCTTCCTTTGACAGTCCTGACCGCATGCGGACCATTGTCGATGTACTATCGCGAGGGCGAAAGTGTATCGCGCGTGCAGACCGAGACGACGCAATGTCAGGTGCAGGCCCTGAATGATGCGCCAGTCGCCAATCAGGTTCGTCAGGGACCGCCGACTTATTGGCCCGGACGAACATATTGCGACAGCCGTGGTCGATGCCACCGCACAGGCGGTTGGTGGCAACCTGGTCAGATCTACACAGTCGATGTCAACCAAGGCCTGCGCAACACGGTCGAAGCACAGTGCATGGCTGCCAAAGGTTATCGCCCGATCAGCCTGCCGCCTTGTAAGCAAAGCGTTAAAAGCCGCGTGCCCGCCGTTCGTACAATCGAACTACCACCCCTGAGCACCGAGTCCTGTTTCGTCAAATTTGACGATGGCTCTTTCCAGATCATCACACCTGGCCAGACGGGTTAAAGACCCGGCGGATTATTCCGCCGGCTCAGGTTCGTCAATCTGCGCAACCCGCGCACCCGACTTGTTCGATGTCACAACGCCTAACGACTTCAACTTGCGATGCAGCGCGCTGCGTTCCATCCCGACAAAGCTGGCGGTGCGACTAATATTGCCGCCAAACCGGTTGATCTGCGTCAGCAGATATTCACGCTCGAACGCCTCGCGCGCCTCGCGCAGCGGCAGAGTCGCCAGTGTACCCGACAAAACCACACGACCGGAGTCGTCGGATTTTTCATCCTCGGTCGGCAGTTCTCTGGCCTCAATCGGGCCGGTCCCATCTCCAAGGATCAGCACACGCTCGATCAAGTTCTTCAGCTGACGCACGTTGCCCGGCCAGGTCATGGTTTGCAGCAAAGCCACGGCTTCATCCGAAATCTCGCGCACCGGCAGACCCTGAGACTCATTGCACATTTCTATGAAGTGTTGCGCCAGAACCGGAATGTCCTCGCGCCGATCCTCCAACGAGGGCACGTCAATCGGAACAACATTCAGGCGGTGATACAGCTCTTCGCGGAACCGTTCTGCCGCGATTTCTTCGTCGAGGTTCTTGTTGGTCGATGAAATGACACGCAGATCCACGCGCACCTTGTCTGACCCGCCAACACGCTGGAATTGCTGATCGACAAGCACCCGCAGGATCTTGGACTGAGTCCCCAACGGCATATCGGCAACCTCGTCAAAGTAGACAACACCCCCATGAGCCTCTTCCAGCAATCCGGATTCGACGCCGCGCTCTGATGATTCTCGACCAAACAGAACCTCTTCCACACGCTCTGGTTCGATACCGGCGCAATTGACCGTCACAAATGGTGCGTTTGCCCGGTTCGAATGGGCGTGAATGTACCGCGCTGCGATCTCTTTGCCGGATCCGGCAGGGCCGCTGAGCATGACGCGACCGTTCGACTTGGTCACCTTGTCCAACTGTCCCTGCATCGCGCGGAACGAGGCGGACTTGCCGATCATGTCGGAATTCGTGACCTCCTTGCGCTTGAGCGAGGCGTTCTCGCGGCGCAAGCGCGAGGTTTCCATCGCGCGACGGATAACAACCATCAACTGATCAATGTTAAAGGGCTTTTCGATAAAATCATAAGCCCCCTGCTTGATCGCCGCGACGGCGATCTCGATGTTCCCGTGACCCGAAATGATCACCACGGGCACATCCGGATTGTCGCGTTTGACCGCCTTAAGAATGTCGATCCCGTCCATACGGCTGTCCTTCAGCCAAATATCCAGAATCAGCAGACCCGGCGGCTCGGAATTGATCGAGGCCATGCACTCGTCCGAGTTGCCAGCCAGCCGGGTTGAATAGCCTTCGTCCTCCAGAATGTCGGACACCAGCTCGCGAATATCGCGTTCGTCATCTACGATTAGAATGTCACTCATCTTTGGCCTGCTTTCAGTTTGTTTGTTTTAATTGCCTGCTTTTGTGGCGCCGAGGATTGGGGGAAATTGCCCCCGGGCAACCGGATCACGGCCATCGCGCCAAAATGGTCCTGTCCGTCAAATACCGGTGCATCTTCCAAAGTCAGTGCACCGCCATGTTCTTCGATTATTTTCTTAACGATGGGCAGGCCTAGGCCCGTCCCCTCGTCTCGTGTGGTCACATAGGGCTCGAACAATCGCGCCCTGTCTTCCGGTAAACCTATTCCGTTATCTGCTATCGTTATCACCGTACCTGCGTCATCGGGCGTCACGTCCACTTTTATCTGTGGCTTCAGATTGTCGGGGGCACCCTTTCTTTTCAGCGTTTCGATAGCTTCACCCGCGTTTTTGATCAGGTTCGTCAAAGCCTGATTCAACATCGTCGCGTCCACATCCAGTTGGATGGGCTGGTCTGGCAAAGAGGCCAGAATCTCGACATCCGGTTGTCCCGATTGCTGCAACAAGACCGCTTCTTGCACCAGCTCGACAATGTTTTCCTCGCGCCGCTCGGGTTCGGGCATCCGGGCGAATTTTGAGAACTCGTCGACGATCCGGCGCAAATCATTAGTCTGACGCACGATGACATCCGTCATCGACACCAACTTGTCGCAATCCTCTTCATCCAGCTTGGTCGAGAATTTGCGTTTGATCCGTTCCGCGCTCAGTTGGATCGGGGTCAAAGGGTTCTTGATCTCATGCGCGATCCGGCGCGCCACGTCCCCCCAGGCTGCCAACCTCTGCGCACTGACCAGATCGGTTACGTCGTCAAATGCAACCACGTATCCTTCAAGTCCACCGTCCTCGCCGCGGCGGGTGGCCATACGTACCAACAGGTTTTCCAAGCGCCCTTTACGGGTCACCTTGACCTCACCTTGAACCGCTTCCTGACCGCTGTCCTTCAGCGTTTCGAACAGGGGAAGGAATTCAGGAACGGCAATGCCGATGGCCAAGTGTTCTTCGCCACGCGACCAATCCAGCAACCGTTCAGCCGAGCGGTTCACGAATGTTACGCAACCGTCCGGATCTACGCCGACAACCCCGGAGGTAACCGAGCTGAGAACCGAGTCAAACAATCGCCGGCGGCGTTCGATTTGCCGCGTATTCTCAAGAAGGGTATCGCGCTGCCCTTTCAACTGCCGTGTCATCTGGTTGAAGTAACGGCCCAGCATCGCGATCTCATCATCGCTGGCCTCTTCAATCACCTGAACGCTCAGATCACCCGCACCAACCCTTTGGGCCGCCGTTGTCAACCGCCCCACCGGGCGCGAGAGGCGCTCGGCAAACCACATTCCCAAAGACATCGCAGCAAGGATCAAAATGACCGCAAAGCCAAGATATAAAAGACCGAACTCGAACAGAACCCGGCCCCGGTCGCTTTCAAGCTGTTGATAGAACTGTGCCGTTTCCTTGGTGTCGTCCAGCAAGGTCAGCAACTGCCCGTCGACTTCGCGACTTACATAAAGGTATCGATCCAGAAAGGCGCGCAGAGGAACCAACGCCCTGAATTCGCTGTTCTGCCAATCTGCAATGATCAAAAGGCCCGTATCGGCGGCTTCGACCAGTTGCTCTGGCGTCGGAGCTTCGTAGTTGAACAGGTACGACCTGTCGCCGCGCGATTTGATCTCGCCACTGCCGTCGATGACATAAGCCTCGCGCAGACCACGCTGAATCTGAGATTGTCCCTGTGCCAACACAGACCGCAATTCGGCGTCCGAGATATAGAAATCCACTGCGCGTGAATTGTCCAAGAACCGCGCAAGAACTGTGGCGTCCTGCGTCAAGCCCTCGCGGTGCTCTTGCTCGTAAGCTTCAGCGGCCGTGAGAGATGAGCCCACAACCTGCCTAACACGGTCTGAAAACCAACCCTCAAGCCCGATGTTCACCGTCAATCCGGCGAAGATGGCAACTGTCACGGTTGGAACCAACGCCAAAAGCGTAAATGCTCCGATCAGTCTGAGGTGTAGACGCGATCCGGCCGATTTCGCACGCCGTGCCGCAATCAACGTACCAACCTGACTGAGCACAAGCGCCGCAACGACCAGTACATAGACCAAGTCTGCAAGCAGGATCAGCCGCAGAGTTGGCGCAGAAGCCCCAAGGTCAAAGGGGCCGATCACAAGATACGTCGCCAACGCCAAAGCAGGGCCCAGCAGAACCAGACCCAAGGTGCTAAAATTGCGCAGCTTTCGGGATTTTCGCCACCGATTAATCGATAGGATCAGCCCGCTCTGTGCTCGGGATGCCACCGTCTGCCCTCATCCTGATGCGCCGCTTTCGCAGCTAACCGCCATATTTCGTGATCCTTGCCGGGTCAGAACCCGGATGCCACGCTTTGTGTGGCCATATTACATCAGTTTGCGTCTGCGTGTCACCTGAATATCGAGGTCTGTAATCTTTTTCCGCAGCGTATTCCGGTTAATCCCCAGAAGATCAGCACATTTTGCCTGATTCCCGCCAGTTGCATCCAGCGCCAGTTCGATAAGCGGGGCTTCGACCTCGCGCAGAATGCGTTGGTAGAGACCCGGAGGTGGCAGCAAATTACCGTGCAGATCAAAGTAGCGCCTCAGATGACGCGCAACCGACGCCGATAGTTTTTCGCGTTCGCCGTCACCCAGAACAGGTTCAGCCTCGGGCTGACTGCCCAGCACCATCTCAACCTCGGCTTTCGAGATTTCATCGGCGCGGCTGGTCAGGCTCAGGCGGCGGATTGCGTTTTCAAGCTGCCGCACGTTACCCGGCCAGGAATAGCGTCGAACCAGTTCCACCGCGTCAGCACTAAGCCAGCGCTTGGTGCCGTGTTCACGTTCTTCGCGTGCCAGAAAGTGATCAGCCAGCAAGGTGATGTCATCAACCCGTTCCCGCAATGCTGGCACATGGATGGTCGCTCCGCACAAACGGTAGTAGAGATCCTGACGCACACGCCCACTCTCCATCGCCTCGGTCAGGTCGGACTGGCTGGTTGCCATAAAGCGCGGTACGTGATCGCCGGGCGTGTCCATCATGCGCACGATACGGGCCTGCAGTTCGTCCTCGATATCGGCAATTTCATCAATCAGCAACGTTCCGCCACGCACACGAGCCATCACCCGCGCGGGGCCTTCCAGATCCCGCAGATCAGCCGCAGTTGCAGTTACAAATGGCAGCGTCCGACGATCCGAGAAATCGTGAATTGCCCTTGCTATCAGCGATTTACCCGTTCCACTTTCACCAGATATCATGACCGAAAGATCGGTGTTCATCACCCGTGCAACCAGCCGATAAAGCGCTTGCATTACCGGTGTCCGTCCGACCAAAGGCAATTCTTCCGGACGCTCGTCGACTGGTTCAGCAACCTCGGTCTGAACGCGCTGTTTCTGCTCGAGTGCGCGCGCAGTACGCTTCATCAAATCCGGCAGGTCGAAGGGCTTGGGCAGATAATCATATGCATCCGCCTCGGCCGCCTGAATTGCCGTCATGATCGTGTTTTGGGCCGAAATCACAATGACCGGTAAACCTGGGCGGTCCTGAGCGATTTTTGGAAGCATTTCCAGACCGTTTCCGTCCGGCATGACAACATCCGAGATCACCACATCCCCCTTGCCCTCACCAACCCAGCGCATCAGCGTGGTCAGCGAAGAGGTCGCATGCACCTTGCATCCTGCCCGCGTCAGGGCCTGTGTCAAAACGGTGCGGATCGTGCGGTCGTCATCTGCGACCAGAACTGTTCCATCCATTTGGTGCTCTCCTTAAGCTCTTTCCGGCTTTGTCTTACGTTGCATCCTTCGGCGCCCGCCTCAGCGAAATGCGGAACACCGTACGGCCCGGCACCGAGTCGGCGGAAATCCAGCCGTCATGGTCCGAGATGATCTTGCTCACCAGCGCCAGCCCCAGGCCGGTGCCGTTTTCCTTGCCCGACACGAACGGGTCGAAGATATCGCTGCGGATTTTCTCGGGCAGGCCCGGCCCGTCGTCGATAATCTCGATCTGCAATGGCAGGGAATGACCCGAACCATCACTGCGCCGAAGTCGGAAGGAGTGTTCGAAATACGTCTTGATGCGAATTATTCCACCTTTGGGATCAGCAGCTTCCGACGCGTTTTTCAACAAGTTCAGAATAACCTGCAGGAATTGATCCGGGTCTCCATAGGCCAGCGGCAACGAAGGGTCGTATTCCTCGATGATTTTCATATGCGCGCCGAATCCCAGCAAGGCCGACCGGCGTGCGCGGTCCAGAACATCATGAATATTCACTGGCTTGAAATCAGGCTCCGACAGGTTTCCGAATTGCTCGACCTGTTCCAACAGCTTTACGATACGACGACTCTCAGCGACGATAAGGTCTGTAAGTTCAAGGTCTTGCTGTGAGATATTCATACTCAGCAGTTGCGCCGCGCCAGTGATGCCGGCCAGTGGATTCTTGATCTCATGCGCCAGCATCTCGGCCATGCCGATCGCCGACTGCGCCGCCGATTTAACAGTATTGCCCCGCGTCATCCGCCCTGCCAGTTCTCGCGGCGAGATGATCATGATCATTGAACCCGGATGGCCAACCAAAGGGGCAATCTGCAGCGCGCATTGCAGCGGCGCACGATTGCCCGAGCCCGCATCTACATCATTCACGAACAAGGGTGTTCCCTGCGCCCGCGCGCGCTCGAACGCCTCTTCCAGTGGCGCGTCGACCGCAATCTGATCCCAAACCGGGTGCCCGATCACCGATTTACGCGAGGCATTCAGGAATCCTTCGCCGGCTGAATTAACGTCGGATATCCGATCATCGCCATCAATTATGAATGCCGGTACCGGAAGCGAAGTCCAAATACTCTGGTCTGAATTCATGCGACAGCCTCCGCCTCAGTGCTTAAGGCGTCACCCAGCAGGCGGATCACCTCATCCGTATCGCGAGAGGTCAGAACGGCGCGGCGCAAGGCTGCTGGCGTACCAGCCTGATCCATATACCAACCCAGGTGTTTGCGCGCGACGCGCAGACCCAGATCGCTACCGTAAAAGCCCAGCATCGCCTGATAATGCGCGCGGACCATCTCGATCAGGTCCTCGCCCTGAGGCACCACCGGCGCAGGCGCGCCATAAAGATCGTGGCAGACCTGAGCCAGAACCCAAGGCTGACCTTGAGCACCCCGCCCGATCATGACGCCATCCGCGCCTGACTGATCCAACGCGGTTCCCGCTGTTTCCGTATCCACGATATCCCCATTTGCGACTACAGGGATATCGACCGCCTCTTTCACCGCGCGGATCGCCTGCCAGTCCGCCTGCCCCTTGTAGAACTGACAGCGCGTGCGCCCGTGGATCGTCACCATCTGCACCCCTGCCTCCTGCGCGCGCCGCGCGACGTCCGGCGCATTCAGTAATTTGTCGTCCCACCCCAACCGCGTTTTCAGCGTGACCGGCACATCAACCGCCGCGACCACCGCCTCGATCAATGTCAGCGCATGATCCGGCGTTTTCAGCAGCGCCGAGCCGGAATAGCCATTCGTGACCTTCTTGGCCGGACACCCCATGTTGATGTCGATCACCCGCGCGCCCCGATCAGCGACCTGCCGGGCGGCCTCGGCCATCCAATGCGCCTCACGCCCGGCTAGTTGAACGGCGGTGTTTTCCACGTCGGCCGACAGCTCGGCCCGTTCGCGCACGCCGGGTTTGGCCTGCACCATTTCCTGGCTTGCAACCATTTCACTGACCACCATACCCGCGCCAAAGCGCATCACCAGATCGCGAAACGGGCGGTCGGTGATTCCGGCCATCGGGGCCAGCAGCACCGGCGGAGTCAGGTCTTTGTCTGCGAGTTGAAGATTCAACGTGCTTAATCCTTGGGCAGTTGCGACTTAGATATCGAATTGAGCGTATATGAACAACAAAACGGCAGCTGAAAAGCCCGCAAAATCATCACCTGCTTAATTTTTAGGCGGGATAACGCGGGTGATTGCCTCTGCATTCACCGCACCCTAAACATTGCCCCGAATTTACCGGAGACACCGCCCATGATCACCGCAGCCATAATCGTTGCCGCAGGACGTGGCCTGCGCGCCGGAGGGGGTATCCCGAAACAATGGCGACCGCTAGGCGGACGCCGCGTCGCGGACTGGACGATTGAGCAGTTTCACGGGCAAGTCGATCACATCGTGCTGGTCCTGTCCCCCGAGGACAGCACCGCTTGGGAAGAATTTGCCGCTTCAGATCTGATCCTGACCGCAGGTGGCGCAGATCGTCCGGGTTCGGTGCGCAATGGGCTGGCCGCCCTGAGCGATCTGGATGTGACCCGCGTTCTGATCCATGATGTCGCCCGTCCCTGTGTCAGTGCTCAGACTATTCACAACGTGTTGCAGGCGCTCGAAGCCAGCCCCGCTGCCGCCCCCGGCTTGGCAGTCACGGATGCGCTTTGGACCGGAGACGGACAAGCGGTGACTGGCACGCAGGATCGCACCGGCCTTTTCGCCGCACAGACACCACAGGGCTTTCACTATAACACCATCGTCGCGGCCCATGCCGCTCATGCGGGCGGCGCGGCGGACGATGTCGAGGTTGCCCGCGCCGCAGGACTGAACGTGGCCATCGTGCCGGGCGATGCGGATAACATCAAAATCACAAGGCCCGAGGATTTTGCCCGGGCGGAACGCATATTGGGAACGAATATGGATGTAAGGCTGGGCAACGGGTATGACGTGCATCGGTTTGGCGACGGGGATCATGTAATCCTGTGCGGCGTGCAGGTGCCGCATGATCGTGGTCTTCAAGGGCATTCGGACGCCGATGTTGGGATGCACGCTGTGACGGATGCGATCTATGGCGCGCTGGCGCAGGGCGATATCGGCCAGCACTTCCCGCCCTCGGACCCGCAATGGAAAGGGGCCGCCAGCGAGATTTTCCTACGCCACGCGGTCGAGCTGACCGCGACGATGGGATACGCGATCTCGAATATCGATTGCACGCTGGTCTGCGAATACCCCAAGATCGGCCCGCATGCCGAGGCGATGCGGATCGAGATGGCCCGGATTATGGGGCTGCGGACCGATCAGGTCTCGGTCAAGGCGACAACGTCCGAACGGCTGGGCTTCACGGGCCGCAGCGAAGGCATTGCCTCGCTTGCCACAGCCTGTCTGGTGAAATCATGACCGCCGCGCGGCTGATCGGCACCGTCTGCGGTGTGGGCTATCTGCGCCCTGCGCCCGGCACATGGGGATCGCTCGCCGCCCTGCCCTTGGCGTGGGTCTTGCATACACTGGGTGGTTTTCCCCTGCTGGTGATCGCCACGTTCGCGGTGTTCTTCGGCGGGCTCTGGGCCACCCGCGTGATGACCGCAGGGCAAGAGGATCACGACCCGTCCGAGATCGTCATAGATGAGGTCGCAGGCCAGTTCATCGCGCTGTGGGCGATCTCATACCCGTCATGGGCGCATGGGATCGAGATCACGGCGCTGTGGCCCGGCTGGGTTGCAGGGTTCCTGTTGTTCCGTCTGTTCGACATCACCAAACCCGGCCCGGTTGGCTGGGCCGACCGCAAGGGGGATGCGATGGGCGTGATGCTGGATGATGTGATCGCCGGGGTCTTTGCCGCCATCGGCGTCTTGATCCTGGCCGGGATCGCGCATGGGGTTTTGGGGCTATGACCGTCGCCGCGCTACTGGACCGCGCCAAGGCGCAAGGAGTGATGATCGCCACCGCAGAAAGTTGCACCGGGGGTATGGTCGCTGCGGCACTGACCGACATCCCCGGCAGTTCGGCCGTGGTGGACCGAGGTTTCGTGACCTACACCAACGCCGCAAAACAGCAGATGTTGGGCGTACAGGCGGCGACCCTGGACGCGCACGGCGCGGTCTCGGAGCAGGTTGCCCGCGAGATGGCCGAGGGCGCCCTGCACCATTCCAACGCGCAACTGGCCGTATCGATCACCGGCATCGCGGGCCCCGGTGGGTCCGAGTTCAAACCCGAGGGGCGCGTCTGCTTCGGAATCGCCGCTACAGGGCAGTTGACCCAAACACAAACCATCGAATTTGGAGCACTTGGCCGAGGCGCCGTCCGGCTGGCCGCGCGCAATCACGCGCTGAATTTGTTGTCAGATGCGCTTTCTAATATCGCCTAATTTTTTTGCAAACACGCAAACATGACGCACATTTAATCATCAATTAGACAAAAGCCCCATAAATAGGCGTCTTTTTTAACGATTGCCTCTTTTTTCCCCACCCGTGCTCCGCTTCAAGCCCCGCCACGCAAGCTGAAGAGGAGAGCGGCTGATGAATGGAGCCGATACCGCCTGGATCATAGTGGCAACCGCCCTGGTCCTGTTTATGACACTTCCGGGCCTGGCCCTGTTCTATGGTGGCCTCGTGCGCGCCCGCAACGTGCTGAGCGTTTTCATGCACTGTTTCAGCATCGCCTGCCTGATGAGCATCCTGTGGCTAGTCGCAGGCTATTCCATCGCGTTCGGCGACGGTGGATCTGGGCTGTGGGGCGGTCTGGGCAAGGCGTTTCTGAATGGGGTCGATGCAGACAGCCTGTCAGGCAACCTGCCTGAGGTTCTCTTTTTCGCGTTCCAGATGACCTTTGCCATCATCACGCCCGCGCTGATCGTAGGCGCATATGTGGAACGCGTGGGCTTTGGCTTTGTGCTGACCTTCTCGGGCCTGTGGATGTTGCTGTGCTATGCGCCGGTGGTGCATTGGATCTGGGGCGGCGGCATGCTGACCGATGGCGGCATTTTGGGCGAAGTCGGCGTGCGCGATTTCGCAGGCGGCATCGTTGTGCATGAAACCGCCGGTCTGGCCGCGCTGATCATCGCCGTGGTGCTGGGCCCGCGCCGCAACCGCACGACGCCCCCACACAATCCGGGTTTTGTCATGATCGGTGCCGCGATGCTGTGGGTTGGCTGGTTCGGCTTCAATGGCGGTTCGCAACTGGCCGCTGACGGCGGCGCTGCGATGGCGATGACCGTGACGCATATCTCGGCCGCGACCGCCTCTCTGACTTGGGCACTGTACGAGCGGATCAAATATGGCAAGGCGTCGATGGTCGGTCTGGTGACCGGTACGATCGCTGGCTTGGCCTCCATCACACCTGCCTCGGGCTATGTGGATCCGGTTCAGGCGCTGATCATCGGTGCCGTCGCTGGTGTGCTGTGCCAGGAAGCGGTGAATGTCATCCGCAACATTCTGAAAATCGACGATACGCTGGATGTGTTCGCCGTGCATGGCGTTGGGGGCATCTTTGGCACCATCATGATCGCCGTCTTTGGCCTAGGGGCCTGGACCGCACAGTTGGGTGGCCTGGTCATCGTGGGTGTCTTCACCTCCGTCGTGACCTTTGTGCTGATCAAACTGGTCGCGCTGATCACGCCGCTGCGGGTGGATGCCGAGACAGAAACCAATGGCCTCGACCTGTCGGTGCATGGTGAACGCGCCTATGACATGACAAGCTGACCGCGCGCCATACTGAACGTGCAAAGCGGGCCCCTTGCGGGTCCGCTTTTCTTTTGCCCGCCCCCTCGACTCTAGGGGGTGCCGCGCGTTATCAGCCCGCAACCTGTTTTCAGCCCAGAGGTTTGCACCATGATCCCCAGCTCGTACCCCGACAGCACCGAAATCGCCCGCCTGACCGCGCGGATGCTGCTGGAGATCAAGGCCGTCCACTTTAATTCGCGCGAGCCGTTCACGCTGGCCTCGGGCCTGCCCAGCCCGACCTATATCGACTGCCGCAAGCTGATCTCATATCCGCGTATCCGCTCGACTCTGATGGATTTCCTGACCGTCACCGTGATGCGCGATGCCGGGTTCGAGGCGTTCGACAACATCGCCGGTGGCGAAACCGCAGGCATCCCCTTTGCCGCCATGGTCGCCGAGCGTATGGCCCTGCCGATGACCTATGTGCGCAAAAAGCCCAAAGGATACGGCCGCAACGCCCGTATCGAGGGCGCAATGTCCGAAGGTGATCGCGTGCTGCTTGTCGAGGACCTGACCACCGATGGCGGGTCCAAGCTGTCTTTTGTGGATGCAATCCGCGAAACCGGCGCAACCTGCGGCCATACGGCGGTGATCTTCTACTATGGCATCTTCCCCGAGACCGAAAAGACGCTGGGCGACCACGGCGTGAAGCTGCATTCGCTGTGTACGTGGTGGGACGTTCTGGCCGAGGCCAAGGCGCAGAAAGCCTTTGACACTGAGACACTTGACGGGGTCGAGGCCTTCCTGAACGACCCGCGTGGATGGCAGGAAGCCAATAAATCCACATAAACCTCTTGTGGGCAATTTGGGGATAAGCCCGGAAGAATCGGTGCACCTAGCACGATATCTGGTGACTTTCCCCGCCTTTCCTACATAATAAGCGATACACATTCAGATATCCTATCTGTCTGGAAACTTATCCCTAGGTCTTACCCTAAGTTAACCACAGGGATTTCCAGATGGATTGGGACGGCCATTCGCGTGTAGAACCTCATCAGGGCAGTGGGGACAAAATGAACGAGATAAGCAGTATCGAGCAGGCAGCGGCGCAGATTCAGAACGCCGAAACCATGCCGCATTCCATTGAGGCTGAACAACAGCTTCTGGGTGCCATCCTGACGAACAACGATCTGTATGACCGGGTGGCCTCGATCATTGGGGCCGAGCATTTCTATGATCCGGTCCATGCCCGCATCTATGAGGTCGCGGCCAATCGCATCGCCAAGAATGCGCTGGCCTCGCCCGTGACGCTGAAGTCCTTCATGGCCGAGGATGAGGGCCTGAAGGAGTTGGGGGGCCCCGCCTATCTGGTCAAACTGGCGGGTGCTTCGATCAGTGCGTTTGCGGTGCATGATTATGCCCAGATGATCTATGACCTCGCCATCCGGCGCGAATTGATCCGGCTGGGCCGCGACATCTCGGACAAGGCGGCACGGGTTGATGTGTCCAGCGAGCCCAAGGAACAGATCGTCGAGGCCGAGCAACAGCTTTACCAGTTATCCGAGCAGGGCCAGACCGAACAGGGATTTCAATCCTTCCTCAAGGCGGTCACAGAAGCCGTCAACGTCACCAACGAAGCGTATCAGCGCGGTGGCGGCATGGCGGGGATTTCCACCGGTCTGGCCGATTTGGACAAACAGCTTGGGGGCCTGCACCCGTCGGACCTGATCATTCTGGCCGGGCGTCCGTCGATGGGGAAAACCTCATTGGCGACCAACGTCGCGTTCAACGTGGCCAAGGCGTATAAGCGCGGCACCAAATCGGACGGGTCCGAAGGGGCTGTGGATGGCGGCGTGGTCGGGTTCTTTTCTCTGGAGATGAGCGCGGAACAACTGGCCGGCCGGGTTCTGGCCGAAGCCTCTGAAATCTCAAGCCACAAGATCCGTCAAGGCGATATGACCGAGGCCGAGTTCCGCAGGTTCGTGGACGCCGCCAAGGAGTTGGAAGCCTGCCCGCTGTTCATCGACGACACCCCTGCCCTGCCGATCTCGCAGCTTGCCGCCCGCGCGCGGCGGCTCAAGCGAACGCATGGGCTGGATCTGTTGGTGATCGACTATCTGCAGCTGTGCCGGGGCATGTCCGACAACCGCGTCAACGAAATTGCCGAAATTTCGATGGGCATGAAGGCCATCGCCAAGGAGTTGAATATCCCGGTGATCGCCCTGTCTCAGCTCTCGCGTCAGGTGGAAAGTCGCGACGACAAGCGCCCGCAACTGTCTGACCTGCGGGAATCGGGCTCGATCGAACAGGACGCCGACGTTGTGATGTTCGTGTTCCGCGAGGAATACTACAAAGAGCGTGAAAAGCCTGGCGATCATGAGCTGGAAAAGATGGAAGAGTGGAAGCAGGCCATGGACCGCCTGCATGGCAAGGCCGAAGTCATTGTCGGCAAGCAGCGTCACGGCCCCATCGGCACGGTCGAACTGTCGTTTGAGGCGCAGTTCACTCGCTTTGGCAACCTGGTCAAACCCTGGCAGCAGGACGGCCAGATCGAAGGCTACTGACAGTCACCACAACCCGGGCTGATCGAAGGCTGGCACACAGCGCGATGGCCCGGCTATTGGCCTAAATTCCTTGGTGTTCAGCGATTGGCCAAGCCACCCATGCGGCTGGCTCAGATCGTGGGGCGGTCGCGCGAACTCTGGTGTCATCGACTGAAACCCCGACTTACCGTAATAGGCCGGGTCACCATAAGTCACCGCGACCTCGGCCCCTGCTTGGCGAACCTGTTCCAACCCGTACGCGATCAACTTCTGTCCGATCCCTTGCTTCTGACGATCTGTAGCAACCGCAACCGGGGACATCAGCACCACCTTGCGCGGGTCTTCGTCATAAGTCAGGCGAGAAAAGAAAATGCACCCGCACAGGCGCTCGGATGTATGCACTGTCACGCACAGCAAATCATCGGCCTCAGTGGTCTTGATCAGTGCAACAGTCAGCGCCTTCAACGCTTCACCTTCATCCGACCCTTCGGATGCGCTGAAAACGGCCCGGAAGAACTCGGGGATTTCGGCTTCTATGCCAGTAACACCTGATGAAAACTGCACAAATTCTACTCCTGCCGACGCCCAGGATGAGCGTAAATGATTCTCGCACCAATCTTGTGTTGATGACGCAGTGAAAACAATAAGCCCTGATTTTTTCGGCGCATAGGTTCCTTGTTTGCCATACTGACAAGCCATTCCTCGCCCACGTTCCCGTCAAACCGGCAATAAACGGTGCGTACCCCCTTGACCTGCAGCGATCCAATGTCATGAACAGTTCCATGAGTACCGCACGTCTGACGATCAACCTGCATGCGCTCGCCAGCAACTGGCGCGCACTAGATACGAAAACGAATGTCGAGACCGGCGCCGTGGTCAAGGCAGACGCCTATGGCTTGGGTGCGGGTCCTGTCTCGGACACCCTCGCCGAAGAAGGTGTTCGCAAGTTCTTTGTTGCCGTCGCCGAAGAAGGCGCAGCCGTCCGCGAAGCTGTTGGCCCAGGTCCGATGATCGGCGTCTTCTCAGGGCATATGGAAGGCGATACCGAACTGCTGCGCGGGAACGACCTGACACCTTTGCTGAACTCGCCCGAACAGTTTCTGCGCCACGAACAAAGCCTGCCCTCGCATTCATTTGGCATCCAGCTCGACAGCGGCATGAACCGACTTGGCTTTGAACCATCCGATTGGGCCGAGCTGCGAACGCGGGTTGAGGATCTGAACCCGGTTGTTGTCATGTCGCATCTGGCTTGCTCGGACGAGCCGGATCACCCGATGAACCGGCAACAACTCAAGACTTTCCGCGATATGACTGATGGAGTCTCGGCCCAACGGTCCTTGGCTGCGACCGGAGGGTTACTTTTGGGGCCGGAATTCCATTTCGACTTCTGCCGGCCCGGTGTCGGTCTGTACGGTGGTCTGCCTTTTGCCGACGCGAAACCTGTGGTGACTGTGGACCTGCCCGTCATTCAGGTCCGCGAGTTGGCCGAGGGCGAGACTGTTGGCTACGGCAACAGTTGGACCGCGCGCCGTCCGTCACGTATCGCGACCGTTGCAGCGGGCTATGCTGACGGTCTGCACCGCGCGATCGGGGGCGGCATTGATGCGTTCGCAGGTGGTCAACCCTGCCCCGTCGTTGGGCGTATCTCCATGGACCTGATCACCGTGGATGTCACTGATTTGCCTGAGGACCCAGAACGAATGCGCATTCTCAACGGCCACCAGACCGTAGACGACCTCGCCGAGGCCGCAGGCACTATCGGCTACGAGATTCTCACGTCGCTCGGTGCGCGCTATTCCCGAGGTTACGTGGAATGAACCCTTTGAGACTGCTGGGCGGTATAGGCCGTGCCGTCCTGACTGTGTTTGCCACCTTTGGAAAGGTGGCACTGTTTACAGTGGACGCGATATCGCACGTCTTCCGGCCTCCGTTTTATCCACGCGAATTTGTCGTTGCGCTGATGAATATCGGTTGGCTTTCCCTGCCCGTGGTCGGCCTGACCGCCATTTTTACCGGCGGCGCATTGGCGCTGCAAATCTATGCTGGCGGCGCCCGTTTCAACGCCGAGGCCGTGGTGCCTCAGATCGTGGCCATCGGCATGGTACGCGAGCTGGGACCAGTTCTTGGTGGTCTGATGATCGCGGCACGCGTGACCTCTTCGATCGCGGCCGAGATCGCAACGATGAAAGTGACTGAACAAATCGACGCGCTAGTCACCCTGTCCACGCACCCGATGAAATACTTAACCGCACCGCGTGTTCTGGCAGCCATATTGACCGTGCCAGTTCTTGTTGCCGTGGGCGACGTGATTGGCATCGCAGGTGGTTATGTGGTTGCCACTCAGAACCTAGGTTTCAACTCTGCCGCTTACCTTCAGAACACGGTCAATTTTCTGGAATTGCACGATGTGATTTCATCGCTGGTCAAGGGTGCAACGTTTGGCCTCATCACGGCCGTGATGGGCTGCTACTATGGCATGAACTCGGGCCGCGGCGCGCAGGGCGTGGGCCGTGCGACCAAATCCTCGGTCGAAGCGGCGGCGATCATGATCCTGGCCGCCAACTTCATTCTCACAGGGGTGTTTTTTTCGGTATGATACGGCTGGAGAATGTACACAAAGCCTTCGGTGATAACCGAGTCCTGCAAGGCATGAACCTCGATATCCCCAAGGGCACGTCGATGGTGATCATAGGCGGTTCGGGAACCGGAAAGTCTGTGGCGCTGAAATGCGTTCTCGGGTTGATCAAACCCGACAGCGGCATGATCTATGTGGATGGCAAGGATGCCGCAACAGGCGACCGCGATGCATTTTTGGCCCGGTTCGGGATGCTGTTTCAGGGGGCGGCTCTGTTTGACTCTCTGCCCGTCTGGCAGAACGTCTCGTTCCGTCTGCTGCGCGGCCCGCTCAAGCGCCCCGCGGAATATGCCCGCGAGATCGCGATTGATAAACTGAGGCGTGTGGGCCTGAAATCGGACGTTGCCGACCGGTTCCCTTCGGAACTGTCGGGCGGGATGCAAAAACGCGTGGGCCTTGCCCGTGCCATCGCTGCCGAGCCCGAGATCATTTTCTTTGACGAGCCCACCACCGGGCTGGACCCGATCATGTCCGGCGTTATCAACGACCTGATCCGCGAGATCGTGACCGAGATGGGCGCAACGGCCATGACCATCACCCACGATATGAGTTCCGTCCGCGCCATTGCCGATAATGTGGCGATGCTGCACGGAGGCGTCATACAGTGGACTGGCCCTGTTGAGCAGATGGATGCGTCGGGTGATCCCTATGTCGAGCAGTTCATCAGTGGCAGTGCTGAGGGGCCGATTGAGGCGGTGCGTTAATCGCCTTCCCGCTGCCGTTCGCTTTTCAATTGGTAATAAGCCCGTTTAGCGTAGTCATATCTCAGCAAGTAGTGCCCACTAGCAACTACAAAGTCCGAAGCCTGAATTCGGATTGCATCCAGTGTTTGCGTCAAATGCGTTCCCGAAACTGGTATATATATAGGATCTTCGCCAGAAAACTTGTTGTAAATCCGTCCTCCAAACCAATTGGCCCTTTGTCTAGCACCGTTGGTTTCGTACAACCGGAAATGCAGCACTCTAAAAAGCTGCTCCCGGTCGAAGGGCAATCTGTCAGCAGCCGAACTACCGGCGGACAGAAGAGCGCCTGGTCCCCCTGTCGACGCATTAGAGACACCTTTGCTCAGTGCAGACGGACCGTATACGATTTTTATCACAGGATCAGGCACTGCAACTCCAAGAAGAATGACTAAACCCCAAAGCACTTAAACATGGGCAATTGCGACCTCAATGAAAAACTTGCGACTGGATTTGTCGGCCCATAGATGTTGGCAACAAGAACCGGATTTACCAATGCAATGACCCTCCGCCTCGCCACCCTCTCGCTCCTGATCCTCTACCCCATCGCATGGTTCGCCCCGCTGATGCGCGCGGGCCTCCTGCCGATCTTCGGCCTAAGCGAAATCAGTGTCATCACCGGCCTGCAATCGCTCTGGAAATCCGATATCTTCCTCGCACTGGTCGTCACAGTCTTCGCGCTCTTCGCGCCTTACGTCAAAACCATCGGCACCGCACTGATCCAATGGAACCTGCTGGACCCGCGCGTCCAGCCCGCGCTCAACATCCTCGGCAAGCTGGCCATGGCCGATATTTTCCTGATCGCGCTCTACATCACGCTGGCCAAGGGCATCTCTTACGCGACCATCGAAACCGCATGGGGTCTTTACCTGTTCACGGGCTGCATTCTGGCCTCGCTGGCATTGGGACATATTACAGAGATGACATCCGCCTCACGAAAAGCTTAAAGCTAATTGATTGAAAACATTTACCCAAGTATCATCTTAATATTTCGAGCAGCAACAAATAGTAGTTTTCGGGTCCGTGGCGGATCTCTGTCTGTACGTTAAGTCTACTCCGCTTCGGCTCCGGTGTGTTCCGGTTCTAGAAGGAGATCGACAACCATGGCCGCCCTCCAAAACATAACATTGCAATTTCAGAATGCCTTTTTAAGACTGACCTTTATCGTAATCTGCGCGGCTGCGCTTGCGGCCGTGACGACCACCGCCTTATCGGCATTTGGGGTCCTGCCCTGGCTGTCCATGCAAGCCGGATTCGGCACCACACCGGCTATAGATGCGGGCATGTTTATCCAGATCGGATTGACCGCACTGATTCTCATGCTGGCCTTCTATCTGCCCGCAAACGGTCGAATGATGGCGCTTGAGAATGCGCATCGCAAGTTCGCGATGAACATGCATGACATCACCTACGCCTACCAAATGGCCCATGCTGCAGACCGAGGTGACACATTCATGATGTCGTCTGAATTCGACGCGGTCAAAGAGCGTATTGCCTTTCTGCGCCAACATCCCGACCTCCAATCGCTGGAGCCGGAAATCCTCGAACTGGCCGCGCAAATGAGCCAGATCAGCCACGAACTCGCCGTCACCTACAGCGACGAACGCGTGGCGCGGGCACGTACGTTCCTCCAGCAGCGCCAAGAAGAGATCGAGCAATTCCAGCAGCGCATCGGTGACGCGCAAACCATTCAGCAAGAACTGCGGCAATGGACCCGCGATGTCGAGATCGAGGAATCGATCGCCAAATCGCAACTCGCCCGCCTGCGTGACGAATTGTTCGACCTGTTGCCTGAGTTGTCCACGCAACTGCAATCGCAGTCGGACGAGCACAAGTCCACCGAATCCAGTGTCATCGCGATGTCGCCCCCTCGCGCCGCTGAATAGGCGCCACAGGCGCCCGCCGCGGACGATGGCCCGCAGGGCTTGAGGACGTGGCGCGCCACCGGCGGAAATGAAAGCCCGCAAGGGCTTGAAGAACCGCCCCACCTCGGGCACCAAGGGCCGCATGGCAAAGACGACTTTTTCATGCTCGGCCTGTGGTGCCACGCATTCCCGCTGGTCCGGCCGCTGTGACGGCTGCGGCGAGTGGAACACGATCATACAAGAAGCCCCCCTTTCGGCTGGCCCGGCCAAGAAATCCCTCGGCGGCAAGCGGGGCCAGACCATCGCACTCACGGACCTGTCGACCGAGGAAACCCCTCCGCCTCGCACAATGTGTGGGGTCGAGGAACTGGATCGCGTGCTGGGCGGTGGCCTTGTCCCCGCCTCGGCCCTGCTGGTGGGCGGAGATCCGGGCATCGGCAAATCCACCCTTCTGTTGCAAGCCGCCGCACGGTTTGCTCGTGCTGGCGTCAAGACCATCTATGTCTCGGGCGAGGAAGCCAGCGCCCAGGTGCGGATGCGCGCCCGCCGTCTGGGACTGGAGGACGCGCCGGTGCAACTCGCGGCAGAAACAAACCTGCGCAACATCCTTACCACGCTTGAAGCGGAAAAACCCGGCCTTGCCATTATCGACTCGATTCAGACCATGTGGGCGGACAATGTCGACAGCGCCCCCGGATCGGTGTCACAAGTAAGGGCAGCAGCGCATGAATTGACCACGTTTGCGAAACGACATGGCATTTCGATCATCATGGTCGGCCATGTAACCAAAGAGGGTCAGATCGCAGGCCCCCGTGTCGTCGAACACATGGTTGACACTGTGCTCTATTTTGAAGGGGAACGTGGCCATCAGTTCCGTATCCTGCGTGCGGTGAAGAACCGTTTTGGTCCTGCGGACGAGATCGGCGTTTTCGAAATGACGGGTAAAGGACTGGCCCAGGTCACGAACCCCTCTGCCCTGTTTTTGTCCGAGCGCGGAACACCCAGCCCTGGCTCGGCGGTATTTGCCGGAATCGAAGGAACGCGCCCGGTTTTGGTTGAATTACAAGCACTTGTCGCGCCATCACCACATTCGCAACCGCGTCGCACGGTCGTCGGGTGGGACAGCGGTAGACTTGCTATGATACTGGCGGTGCTTGAAGCCCGCTGTGGCGTCCCCTTCACTGGGTTGGACGTATATCTAAACGTTGCAGGCGGATTAAAAATTAGCGAGCCGGCAGCAGACCTTGCCGTTGCCGCCGCTTTGCTGAGCGCGCGCGAGGATACAGCTCTGCCTTCAGACACCGTTGTATTCGGGGAAATCTCTCTGTCAGGTGCTCTAAGACCAGCTGCACAAACCGAAAATAGGTTGAAAGAAGCCCAGAAACTTGGTTTCACATCAGCCATAGCTCCGGCAGGTGGCAAAACTGGCACTGTGGCAGGTCTGACACTCACCCGCCCCTCTGATTTGGTAGGGTTTGTTGGCGAAACCTTCGGAGCAGGTTAAGGTAACGCCTTAAGAGGCTGAAAAAATTACAGGCGAGGGCCATGGAAGGTTTTACAATTATTGACGGGGTGGTTGCCCTGATCATCGTGGTGTCGGGCCTTCTGGCCTATTCCCGCGGTTTGTTGCGTGAGATTCTGGCAATTGCGGGATGGGTCGCAGCCGCGGTACTGGCCTTTATTTTTGCACCTCAAGCGGTGCCATTGGTGAAAGAGGTTCCGGTCGTCGGAGATTTCTTGCAAGACAGTTGTGAATTGTCTGTTATCACCGGTTTTGCGGCGGTCTTTGCGGTGGCGCTGATCGTGGTCAGCATCTTCACCCCTCTATTTTCGTCGCTTGTGCAACGCTCAGCCCTGGGTGGTTTGGATCAAGCACTTGGCTTCTTCTTCGGGATCGCGCGCGGCATCCTGCTGGTCGCAATCGCATTCTTTGTCTACGATACCGTCATGACAGGTCAGTCATATACGATCGTCGATGAAAGCCGCTCGGCCAAGGTGTTTGAACAGTTCAGCGGTCAGATCGAAGAACAGAACCCCGAAGCAGCGCTCGGTTGGGTGACACGCCAATACGAGGAGTTGGTGGCAAGCTGCACAGAAGGCGGCGAGGTCACACCCGAAGCCGCCCCGGCAACCACAGAATAAGCGAAAAGCCCGGCATGGACCGGGCTTTTTTTTGGGCAAGACTGTATTGCTCAGGTGAACCCTTCACCCGCACAGACCGTGCATTTGATGTTTTTGAGCCCAAAACACCCGGTACACCGTGTAAAGATTGGTTTTCCGTGAATGTCTCGGCTTTTGACAACTTCGCCCGCGCCGTTGCAAATCGGACAGGGAGACCGACCCATGCCACGGCATCGGTGACATCTGCGTTTTGGCTGTGTTTCTTTTTTTTGTCCTTGTTTGTGTTGCCACATGGGTAGGTCCGTCCGAATGGTATCAAAACAGAAAATTGGTAATCACAGAAATGACAGCACATGCGGCCTGACCTGTCACTGTTTGAAGCGCAATTCCCGCAAAAACCACCTGCGTCAAATCGCAATTGTGATCCTTTGATGACACAGGCACCGTAAGGCATTATGTGAGAGCCGAACTGACATGGAATCGGAGCTGCCGATCTTGCTGTATCTGTTTTCTCACGTGCCCGCCCCTGCAAAGGACAAAGCGCGCGCATTCAACGCCTGTCAGGCGATCGAGTCCTCAGATACTGCCATCCAGCACCACCAGTCACCGAAACCTCTCAAATCGTCATAGAAAATTGGAGCCCGTACATGTGTGGGATTTTGGGGATCGCAAGCAGGACACATGATGTCTTTGCGGAAATCTATGACGGGCTGCTGATGCTGCAGCACCGGGGGCAAGACGCCTCGGGGATCGTCACATATACCGGAGAGTTCTTCCGAGAGAAAAAGGCCAACGGTCTGGTCAAAGACGTGTTCAACGCCAAGGACGCAGAAACCTTGCTGGGCAAAGTTGGCATGGGCCATGTACGCTATCCGACCGCAGGCTCGCTCAGCGCGGCCGAGGCACAGCCTTTTTTCGTCAATGCGCCCTACGGCATCTATCTGGTCCATAACGGCAACATCACCAACACCGCCGAACAGCGCGAAAAGGTGACCGCTAAATACAGCCGCCACCTGCGCACCACTTCGGATTCCGAGATCCTGCTGAACGTGCTGGCCGACAAGGTCGCCGATGCGATCAAGGTTAACGGCAATGCAGAACCGATCCGCAACCTGTTTGCCGGCGTCAAGATGACAATGGAGCGGGTACAGGGCGCCTATTCGGTGATCTGTCTTGTCGCAGGCGTCGGAATGCTGGCCTTCCGTGATCCCTATGGCATCCGACCGCTTTCGGTCGCCAAGCGTGATGTGGATGGAAAGGGTGACGACTATGCCTTTGCCTCTGAGGATGTGGCCTTTGGCATCAACGGCTTTGACAAACTACGCGATGTGAAACCCGGCGAGGCGATCTTGATCGATCTGGACGGCAACATGCACACATTCCAGGCGGTTGATGGGCAACTGACGCCCTGCATTTTCGAGTATGTTTATCTGGCGCGTCCGGATTCGCTGCTGGATGGGGTTTCGGTTTACAAAACCCAAATGCGCATGGGTCAAACACTGGCCCGACAGATCGAGGCCGCCGGTCTGGATATCGACCGCATTATTCCTGTGCCGGACAGCGCCCGTCCCGTCGCGCTGGAGGTCGCCAAGGCAACTGGCATCCCATACCGCGAGGGTTTGGTAAAGAACCGCTATGTGGGCCGGACCTTCATCATGCCCGGTCAGGAAGAGCGTCAAAAATCTGTGCGCCGCAAGCTGAACGCGGTTCCGTTGGAGTTCAAAGGTCACAACGTGCTGCTGATCGACGATTCCATTGTGCGCGGCAACACGATCAAGAAAATCGTGCAGATGTGCCGCGAGGCCGGAGCGAAGAAAGTCTATATCGCCAGCGCCTCGCCGCCTGTGAAATATCCCAATGTCTATGGCATCGACATGCCCACCAAGCATGAGCTGGTCGCTAATGGCAAGGATATTGAAGAAATCCGGCAGGAACTGGGCGCGGATGCATTGTTTTATCAAAACCTCGACGATCTGATCTGGGCGGCCAAGGAAGGAAACCCCGAGATCGAGGCTTTTGACTGTTCGTGTTTCGACGGAAATTACATCACTGGCAGCGTCAGTGGGGATTACCTGGACACGCTGGAAAACAGCAGCCGCGTCAGCAAAAAACGCGAGGATATGCAGGTACCCGGCGGATCGTGGAACGCCGCAAAACTGGCCTCGGGTTAGTTTATATACCGAATCGGCAATGACGAAGGCCCGCGTCACTGAAGTGATGCGGGCTTTCTTTTTGCCCGTGCATACTGGATCGGTGGGTTTTCGCCCACAACTCTGCGGCGAAGAAAACGTAAGCTCAAGGGCTTCTCCACGGGCACATTCGCTGTCGTTTTCGTGATCCCCCAAGGGGGTTTTTCTTACTGGTTGGCTTTGTTAAGGCCCCGCCTACCAAGCACTCACAACAAGGGATCGGGCCGCTGCGGCCCGGCCGGAATTTATGTCGAACGCCACCGTCAAAAGCGCGGCCACGCAAAAAAGCGCGCTTAAAAAGAACTCTGTATCCCTCCTTGGGGTCTTTGGCCCGAAATCGGATTTGCGCGCGCTCATGCGATTGTCGTCGGGACGAGTGAAAGAGGTCAAGCCCGGCAGCCGCGTATCCTCGGGCACTGTGGTGGCAATTGATCCGGATGGCGTGATGCTGCGACAAAGCGGCCAGACCCGGCGCATCGCCATTCCCGGCAGCTAAACCGACTTGACGCCCTGCCTGCGGGGGTTCAAACCGCTGTCATGACCGATCAGACCAAAATTGCCCTAATCACTGGGGCGTCACGGGGCTTGGGCGCTGCTCTGGCCGAGGCGCTGGCCCCCGAGTACCACATTGTCGCTGTCGCCCGTACCACCGGTGGGCTGGAAGAGCTGGATGACCGTATTCAGGCCAAAGGTGGCGCGGCCACGCTGGCCCCCATGGACATCGCCGACCCGAACGCCATGGCGACGCTGTGCCGGGGTATTCATGATCGTTGGGGCAAGGTGGATCTGTGGCTGCACACGGCTGTTCACAGCTCGGCTCTGACGCCTGCGCACTTTATCGACCCGAAGGAATGGGCAAAGGCCGTCAATGTGAATGCCACGGCGACTTCGGTTTTGATTCCCTATATCGCTCCGTTGCTGGGCGAGAGCGGTCATGCCGTGTTCTTTGACGACCCCAAAGCGGGCGACAAGTTCTATGGCATCTATGGCGCGACCAAGGGCGCTCAGATGGCTTTGGCCCGCAGTTGGGCGGCCGAGACCGAGCGCACAGGGCCACGTGTGTCGATTGTGGAACCTGCGCCCATGCCAACGGCCGTGCGCGCGCGGTTTCATCCCGGCGAGGACCGTGATGCTTTGACGAGCCCTGCGGATGAGGCGGCCCGGATTTTGGCGTCTCTATAAGGGAATGGCCCTTGCGGGCCATGCCTCCGGCGGGGATATTTTTAGCCAGATGAAGCGGGCGGATCAGCCTATATGCGCGCCGGTGCGCCCGGCCAGATCGACGAAGAATTGCCACGCTACACGGCCAGAACGAGCGCCGCGTGTGGCCTGCCATTCGATGGCTTCTGCGCGCAGGGTGTCGGGGGCGACGTTGACGCCATAGGCGGCGCAGTAGCGGTTGATCATGGCGAGGTATTCGTCCTGATCGCAGGGGTGGAAGCCCAGCCAAAGGCCGAAGCGGTCGGAGAGTGAGACTTTTTCCTCGACCGCCTCGGACGGGTTGATGGCGCTGGAGCGTTCGTTTTCGATCATGTCCCGCGGCATCAGGTGTCGGCGGTTCGAGGTGGCGTAGAACACCACATTTTCCGGGCGACCTTCGATACCGCCGTCCAGCACCGCCTTGAGCGATTTGTAGTGTTGGTCATCATGGCTGAACGAAAGATCATCGCAGAACAGGATGAACCGATGCGGCGCGGCCCGCAGATGGTTTAGCAGACGCGCGACCGAGCCCATGTCCTCGCGCTGAAGTTCGACCAGTTTCAGATCGGGGTATTCATCTTGCAGGCTCCCGTGGACCGCTTTGACAAGGCTGGACTTACCCATACCCCGCGCACCCCAGAGCAACGCATTGTTTGCCTTGTACCCAGCCGCAAAGCGCCGTGTGTTGTCCAGAAGCGTGTCGCGCGAGCGGTTGATGCCCACCAGCAGGTCCAAATCGACCCGGTTCACCTTGGTTACTGGTTCCAGCCGGTCAGGGTCCACATGCCAGACAAAAGCCGGGGCCGCGCCGAAATCAGGGGCTGCCAAGGGGGCTGGAGCCATTCGCTCCAAGGCATCAGCAATGCGGTTCAGGGCTTGGTCATCCATCAGGGCCTCCGGCTGTTTTGGGGTTCAAACCATGATCAGATGCAAGCGGCAAGACCCGCGCATAAAAAAGGCGCGCCACGAATGGGCGCGCCTGATCCGGGTTAAGCCGGTTTACTTGCTTTCTTCGTCGACGATTTCGGCATCCGCCTCTTCTTCGTCGTCATAGTAGCCGTCAGCGCGCAGCTGTTCTTCGCGCTTTTTCTCGACACGGGCCACGAGGAAGATTGAGATTTCGTACAGTCCGTAGACCACCACGAACAGGATCACCTGAGTAATCACATCGGGCGGTGTTACCAGCGCGGCAAGCACCAGAATAGCGACCACCGCGTATTTGCGAACCGAGCCCAAACCTTCAGCCGTTACCAGCCCCGCCTTGCCCATCAGCGTCAGCAGAACCGGTAGCTGGAAACACAGACCAAAGGCTACGATGAACTTGATCGTCAGGTTCAGATATTCCTGTGCTGAGCCCTGAAAGACCACGCTCAGCGGTGCGGCGGTTACGCCATCCGTCACGGCCTCCCCTTCAGCGCCGAATTGTTGGAAGCCAAGGAAGAAGTCATACGCCAGCGGAGTAACCACATAAAAGGCAAAGCTGGCCCCCAATAGGAACATGAAGGGCGAGGCCAGCATGAACGGCAGGAACGCGTTCTTTTCAGACTTATACAATCCCGGAGCCACGAACCGCCACATCTGCATCCCAATATAGGGAAAGGCCAGAATGAACCCACCCAGCAGCGAGACCTTGATGGCGACAAAGAACCCTTCCTGCGGCGAGATGAAGATCAGCCCGCAATCCTGCCCGCGTTCGGCCAGAACGTCACACAACGGTTGCGTCAGAAAGTTGAACAGCGGGGTGGCCACTGTAAAGCAGATGATCATCCCGATCAGAAACGCCACGACGCAGTGGATAAGCCGCGTACGCAGTTCTGCCAGATGCTCGATCAATGGGGCCGAGCTGTCCTCGATCTCGTCGGTCTTGGTCATGATTTGCTTTCGGTTTTCAACGCGGCCTCGGCTTCTTCGGCTTTGGCCAGGGCGTCAGCGGCCTCTTTCGCCTTGCGCTCGGCGGCAGCGCGCGCGGTCGAGGCTTGAATCTTCTTGGCCTGCTCGGCGCGTTCGGCTGCCAGTTTGCCGGTTTCGCTGTCGGAGTCGAACTTGGTTGGGTCCATGCTCTTGGCCAGATCCTGCGCGGCCTCTTTCACGCCGTCCATGGCGCTGCCGACAGGGTTGGTGGCCGCGTTCAGACCCTTCTTGATGTCATTGACGCCCGCCTGGTCAGCAGCCTCGTTCATGGCGCTGGAAAACTCGCGCGCCATGCCGCGAGCCTTGCCGACAAACCGCCCCACATTGCGGAACAGCACCGGCAGGTCCTTTGGCCCCACAACGATCAGGGCAACAACGCCGATGACCAGAAGCTCGGTCCAGCCCAGATCAAACATCTGCGCTTAGGCCTTGTCTTTGTCGGTCTCGGGGGTAACGTCCTTGGCCATCTCGGACGCGTCCTGTTCCAGCTCATCCGCGCCCTCTTTGACGCCCTTCTTGAACGAGGTGATGCCTTTGCCCACTTCGCCCATCAGCGAGCTGATTTTGCCGCGGCCAAACAGAACCAGAACCACAACGGCGATCAGCAGCAGGCCGGGAAGGCCGATATTGTTAAGCATGTCTTGTCTCCTTCTACATCGACGCCACGCGTCGGGAATGTTGTTTGGCCATGTGTCTACGCCTGACGAGCCGTGGACAACAGTGCGCCAGATCAAATCCGCGTTCGAATTCGCTCCGTTCACGCGTTTTTTGGGCGCTGGATTTCTTCTACTGACAGGTTTATGTCAGTTGCATGTGACTAGGAAGAGATCATCGAAACCTGGTCAACGGAGATTGAAATGACCCATGTTGCCGAAATCGTCACCTTTTCCCTCGCAGACAGCACCACGCCCGAGGCGTTCGTGAAGCTCAGCCAATCCACCGAAGCCTTCGTGCGCGCGGCCCCCGGCTTTGCGCATCGACAGCTGAGCCAAGGCGAGGATGGCCGCTGGACCGACTACGTCGTCTGGACTGACATGAAAGCCGCACAGAATGCCGCCGCGCAGTTCCCACAACAAGACTTCGCCGCTGCCTTGATGACGGCGATCAAACCCGACAGCATCCAGATGCGTCACGAGAAAGTGCTATGGAACATGACCGCTTAAACGCGGTCCGGACGGCGTGACATGCGCCGCACGGATCGCCTGTTTGACATCATTCAAATCCTGCGCGATGGCAAACTGCACCGCGCGCAGGACATCGCGGACCGCCTCGAGGTGTCGGTCCGCACGATCTATCGCGACATGGACACGCTGGTCGCTTCAGGCGTCCCGGTCGAGGGCGAGCGCGGCGTCGGCTACATGGTGCGCGAACAGATCACCCTGCCCCCGGTAAACCTAACCCCAGCCGAGCTTGAGGCGCTGAACCTCGGCATGGCCATCGTGGCCCAAGCCGCCGACCCCGAGCTGAAAGCCGCCGCTGAGACGCTGGCCGACAAGATCGACGCCGTGCTGCCGACGCAAGTCGTCGCCGAAGCAGATACCTGGAAATTCGCCGTCTACCCCTTTGCCGATGCTGCGCGTGGGTTGGCGCATATGGCCCCGATCCGCGCCGCCATCAAATCACGCCAGAAACTGCACCTCAACTACCGCCGCATCGACGGCGTGCTGACCGAGCGCACGATCCGCCCGCTTCATATGGAATACTGGGGCCGCGTCTGGACACTCACCGCATGGTGTGAGCTGCGAGACAGCTTCCGCGTCTTCCGCATTGACCTGATCGAAGCCATCCGCCCCCTGCCCGAACTGTTCACAGATGAGCCCGGAAAACGCCTCAGAGACTTCGATCCGCAAACCTGATCCGTCCTTCATCTGGCAGAGAATATCCCTGCCAGAAGCATGGCTCGGACCGGGCCATTTTCTATTTCAAAAACGGCTCTGGATCGACCGCTTCGAACCCTTTGCGAACCTCGAAATGGACATAGGCATTGTCACCATCCCTTAGGGCTGCAATTCTCTCGCCTCGCCGCACCCGATCGCCCTTTTTGACTGTTATGCCTTCGACATTTGCATACACGGTGAGAAGGTCATTGTTGTGCTTGACCACGATGATCGGCACCTGATCGGCATCCGCGGTGATTGCAGCCACGGTTCCGGCCTCGGCGGCCTTAACGGCGGCGCCCGGTGCAGCAGCGATATCGATGCCTTCGTTCTGACCTTTCTTATAGGTACGAATGATTGTCCCGGTCACCGGCAAACCCAGCGCCGAGTTGCGCTGATTGGTCGGTGCCTCAGCCGTTACATCCGGCGCAGGAACCGGTGCAGCGACCTGTTCGTCTGGCAAAGGCTGAGTCGCACTTGGCGGCGTTGGAGTGGGTGATCCTTGCCCCGGCTGCGTGACATTGGTTGCTGGCACAGCGGCCTGTTGCGGCGCGGACTGCGTCTTGATCGGGATCAACAGGAACTGACCTTCCCGAACCGTAAAGTCGGAATCCAGACCATTCCAATCCGCCAGCGCGTCCACTGGCACGTCATAAAGGCGCGAGATCGTGAACGCAGTCTCGCCGCGTTTCACCTTGTGCCTGATGGGTTCGGGTCCTGACGGCGCAGCAGGAGGTGCTGGTGTCGCGGTGGGCTGCGCAGGCGCCAAGGTCGACGTGCGGACCGAACCATCCGCTGGTGCCTCATCGATGGCGGTCCCTGCGATTGTCGCAATATCGACCGAGCTTGCCGAACTGACCGTGCGCGGCAGAGCGATTACTTCACCGTCCCGCAACGTATCAGTGGGTTTGAGGCCGTTGAACGTGGCCAGCTCTGCTTCGGGCAAACCCACCCGCGCTGCGATGTCACTGACCTTGTCACCCCGGCGCGCAACGGCAACTTGATAAGTCGGATAGGTAATCACGCCGCGCGCATCCGGCGGCGGGCGGTTCGTGGTGGCCGTCTGGGCCGCATCCGTGGTGGAAAACCCTCCGATCTGACCGCGAAGATCATAGTCAAGCGGGCCTTCGCACCCGGCTAATACGGCCAGCGCAACCATTCCGGTCGCGCAGCGCATCATCGCTGATTTGGAAACTGCTCTCATCTTTTTTCTGTCCTCATCACCTGCCCCTGTTGATCGGGGTTCCGGTGGGTTTTCAAAAAGCCTCTACGCCTCGTCTTTGCCCAATCCCTCAAGCAGGGGAACAAACCGAACGGGCAATAATTCATCATAGTCCAGGCCGGTTTCCGTTCGCCGAACCCGGATCAATGTTTGAACCGTATCCGACTGCCCGACCGGCAAAACCATGATACCGCCGATTTTGAGCTGCGCCAAGAGCGGCCCTGGCGGGTCCTCGGCCGCCGCAGTCACAATGATACGATCAAACGGAGCCTGTTCAGGCAAACCGAATGATCCATCGGTCAGCATCGCTGTCACATTGGTCAGGCCCAACTCGCGGAACAGGTCGCCGGTTTCGCGCACCAGCCGCTTATGTCGCTCGACCGTGTAGACCCGGCGTGCCAGTTTAGACAGGACAGCCGCCTGATATCCGGACCCGGTCCCAATTTCGAGCACCGTATCCCGAGGTCGCACATCCAGCGCCTGAGTCATAAGTCCCACGACCGAAGGCTGACTGATCGTCTGGCCACAAGCAATCGGCAGCGGCGTGTCCTCATACGCTCGGTCCGCGAACAAACCCTTGACGAACTTGCCGCGATCAATCTGCTCCATCGCTGCCAATACGCGCGCATCCGTCACCCCGCGAGAGCGCAGGGCAAAAAGGAACTGCATCTTTGTTTCTGCACTCAACCCGGTCATTCGATTGTCTTTAGTGCCTCAAGCGTGTCATGCGCTGTCAAATCCGCCCGCATCGGTGTGACCGAAATATAACCCGCCAGATTGACTGCCGCATCCGTCCCCGGCGCGGTCGGGTTGTGCTGATACCCGCCCTTGATCCACAAGAACCGCCGCCCCGATGGCGAGCTGTGCGGCTCGACAGAGAAATGTGTGTCACGGCGATATCCTTGGGCCGCCACGCGAGTGCCCAGAACCTCGTCGGCGGGAACGGGCGGGAAATTTACGCTGTAGAACAGACGATAATCGCCCTGCTCGGCTGGCGTCGCATCCAAGATTTTGCGCACCAGATCGGCCCCAAACCGCGTTGCGGCCTCGAATGGGTCATCCAGCCCCAAATTGCGCGGGCCAAAGTATTGCGACAAGGCAATCGCAGGGACACCCTGCAAAGCGGCCTCCATCGCGCCACCGATCGTCCCGGAATACAGCGTGTTTTCAGCCGAGTTGTTGCCCCGGTTTACCCCTGACAACACCAGATCAGGCGGCGCATCCTTCATCACGTCATGCAAACCAGCCAGCACGCAATCAGCGGGCGAGCCCTCGGCGGCGTATCGGCGTTCACCCAGTTTAGCGACCATCATCGGGTGCGTGTAACTGATGCAATGTCCGACGCCGGATTGCTCGAACGCGGGCGCAACGACCCAAATCTCTCCGTCCGGCCCGGCAAGCTCGGCGGCAATCGCCTCAAGAGCGATGAGACCCGGTGCATTGATGCCATCATCATTGGTTAGAAGAATACGCATATGCCCCATCCATCCCTGCGTTTTTCCCTTGATAGACCCGGCCCCGCGCCTCGGCAAGCGACGCGCACACGCAAACTGCGGCTTTCACGCATCAGCTGGGTCTAAATTGCCACGTCAGGAATTATTCGGGGAAAACAAAGCAACGGTCGCGGCGAATGGTCAGCCACATGACACGCCCCGGCTGCGGAACAAAGACGTTCGGCACAGTGGCTTTCAGGATTGAACCGTCATAGTCCATGCGAAATTCGACCAGGCTTTCATTACCCAGAAAGCGCGCCCGCTGGACAACGCCACGCGCGGCCACGCCATCGGTCGGCGTGGGCAGCGGCCCTTTGCCGTTACGGTCGAAATCCAGTTTGACATGCTGCGGTCGGAAGACGATCTCAACGTCCGTGCCGTCAGGTACGCCCGGCGCAAGAAACTGCCCGAATGGGGTTTCCGCCAGGGCCCCATTAACTTGCGCCCTCAACACATTGACATCACTAAAGAATGCCACCGCCGCTTTGTCCGCAGGCCGGGTATATACATTATAGGGCGCGCCCTGCTGCACGATCTTACCACGCCGCATCAGGGCAATCTCATCGGCCATGCGCATCGCCTCTTCGGGCTCATGCGTGACCAGAACCACGGCGGCGTCTTCTTCTTTGAGGATCGCCAGCGTCTCATCCCGGATACCGTCGCGCAAACGGTTATCCAACCCCGAGAACGGTTCGTCCATCAACATGATCCGGGGACGCGGCGCCAAAGCCCGCGCCAGTGCGACCCGCTGTTGTTCGCCGCCCGACAGATGATGCGGATAGCTGTCGACGAAGCGCATCAGATCAACCTTCGTCAGCAGCTCCTCGACCCGCGCGCGTTTTTCGTCCTTGTGGCCCTTCAGACCAAAAGCCACGTTGTCGGCCACGCTTAGATGGGGAAACAGGGCAAAGTCCTGAAACATTAGCCCAATCTCTCGCCGCTCGGGCGGGACACGAAACACCGTGTCGCAGATCAGCTTGCCATCCACATAAATCTGGCCGGACTCCTGCATCTCGACCCCGGCGATCATACGCAGCGTGGTCGACTTGCCGCAGCCAGACGGCCCTAGCAGACACGTCACCTGCCCCGCCTGAACACTTAGCGACACGTCATCCACCACCACACGCCCTTCGTACCGGGCGACCAGATTGCGGATTTCCAGACGTGGAGGAGTAGAATTCACTTTCACCGAAGGACCCCGTAGCCTTTCCCGATCATTTCCATCGGGCTTAGGCGGGGATAGCAACCCCGCCCGTCAGGCGCAAGCGATCAGCAGCAACCGCCCGAGGCGGCCTCACCAGTGCTTGTACCCGTGGCTTCGAACGGACTTTCGCCACCGCAGCCTTCGAAAATGCCGTAATGGGTTGAGAAATCGCCAATAAACTCGAAATGGCGCGCAAATCGCGTGTCTTTCAGCATCATCCAGGTGTTGCCACAGACCGGAAAAACCTTGCCCGCCTCAATCGCGTGATGGTCGTCCAGCTCGAACAGATGCGGCGCATGGGGGATCGTGCCTTTGTAGATCACCGCTTGGCCGTAATCCTCGCAAGCTGGTTCCAGCTCGGGAAGTTTGAACAGACGATACGTGGCCGACAGGAAGCTCAAGGGCGCAACGCGCTCTTCCAGCACCGGGTTTTCGATGGTCAGCGGGCGATGCGTCACTCGGCGTGGATCGGCAAACCCGGCCTTGCGCGAGATCGACAGGAAATCATTCCAGTAAAGCGCGCCCGACAGGCACTCCCCATACAAAACCTCATCCTCGGCCATTGCGGCGGGGATGCGGCGGTCAGCATAGACGTCCGAGAAATACATCTCGCCGCCATCTTTCAGCAGACGGTGCGCGCCGCGCAGAACGGCCTCTTTATCGGTGGCCAGATTGATCACGCAGTTCGAAACGATGATGTCGAAGGAACCGGGCTCAAGGTCCAGCTCGTCCAGCTTTTCGATATAGCCGTGGTGGAATTCCACATTTGACGCACCATGGCCGAGCGCCTGCGCGTGGTATTCTTGATGAGCGCGGGCCACATCCAACTGTTCGGGCGTCATGTCCACGCCGACCACGCGGCCATTTTCGCCGACCATCGCCGACAGCGCATAGACGTCGCGCCCGGCACCACAGCCCAGATCAAGGATGCTCATCCCTTCCAGATCCAGCGGTGCAATTAGACCGCAGCCATAGTAACGCGTCAGCACATCATCATGAATTTTTGAGAGAATTTTCTTTACATGATCCGGCATGTCATCGGGCGTGCAGCAGGCATTGGTCTGCAAATCCGCGCTACTTTGAAGGACGTCACCGTAATAGTTCTGCACCGATTCATGCTTCATCGAAGGTATCCCTTGTGTCTGGTAGGGGATCAGCTAATGCAGCAAGGGCCGTGGCGCAATCCGCACATGTGCGATTTTACAAAAGCGTTACCCGAGCAGGTAGAAATCCACGGCAGCGCGCACCTGCCCGTTCACCTGAACCTCCAGCCGGTGTGGGCCTGGCACCAGTTTGAACGTGGTCGCATTGCCCTTGAGCTTGTGGGTCTTGCTTAGCGTCAGCGCACCATCCCGCAGCGCGGTCTGTTTCAACTTGTGCACCTTGGCCGAGGTTTTACCGCCAGGGCGTTGAAAGTGAATGATATAATCCACGAGAATGGGCTGGTCTCCGGCACCACTGAGCGCCACATCGAAATTCAGCGCACCCCCGATCCGGGCATCGCCTTGCACCTGAATATAGGCCGAAATCGCCGCGTCAGGATCGTAGCCCAGCATCTTCATCGCGCCGGGATGTCCCGCTTTCACCAATCCACGCAGGGTGTGACTGGTCATCCAGCGCAACTCATCTGCGTCCTGCCCGCCCTCGCGCCATTGCTGCAGACGGTCCAGCACCAGATCGGGGTCTTTCTTAGTGACGTCGTTTAGATGGTTCGCCACAGACCGCGTCACATATCGCGTCGGATCGCTGTGCAGCCGATCCAACAAAGGCAACGGGTCGGTCAGTTCCAGGCCCACCGCCTGCCCCCATGGCAAACGCGGGCGGGTGCCTTCGCTGACCAGACGCCGTACGTGATAGCTGTCATGCGCGCACCAAGCCCGCATCCGCTCCAACACCTTGTTTTGATGGGTGTTCAGGAACGGGCGAATGGCCCATTCCATCGAGAATCTCTGCGTCAGCTCCTCAAGCACGTCCAGCGCCAGATCGGGATGGTCGAGACCAACGGCCACAACCCAATCACCCAAAGGCGCAAAGATGAAATCGCCGAAATCATCATCCGTTTTGGTCGGGTCCAGCGGTGGCGGCAATGCTCGCAGCAGCGTGGGCGCAATGTCCGGCAGCGCGCCGGGGAAAGCCTGTTGCAGGCAGTCGGCTATCCACGCCATGCGCTCTTTCAATTCCAGATCCAGCAGGCGGGACATGACCTGCTCCTCGAACGCCTCTGCCTCGAAAGCGGGGTCGGCTGCCGAAAAAAGCCCCGCCAGATAGCGGGTCTTTTCTGCATTAAACAGCTGGTCTTTCAGTGAAAAGTTTTGCGCCATCGCCTACATCGTCAAGTTAGTTCCGCCGCCGTCCAAGAGGATGTTCTGGCCCACGATAAAGCCCGCATGTTGCGAACACAGAAAGGCGCATGCGGCCCCGAATTCCTGCCGTGTGCCATATCGGCGCGCCGGGATTGTGGCGGCACGTTCGGCACGGGCGTCTTCCATCGATATGTTTTTCTGCAGCGAAACTGCACTATCTAGGGACTCCGCGCGGTCGGTGGCGTGGATACCCGGCAGCAGATTGTTGATTGTCACCCCTTGCGGAGCTACCTGCCGCGCGGTTCCCGCGACGTAGCCGGTCAACCCAGTCCGCGCCGCGTTCGACAGCCCCAGCACAGCGATCGGTGCGCGCACCGATTGCGAGGTGATATTCACCACACGACCCCAACCCTTGTCCATCATTCCCGGCAGCAGTACCTTCATGAAGGCAATCGGCGTCAGCATGTTGGCGTCGAGGGCCTTGATGAAATCCTCACGCTCCCAATCCGACCACATGCCCGGAGGCGGCCCACCCGCATTTGTCACAAGGATATCAACACCCTGTGCGGCGTCGGTCACCTGCGCCTGCCCCTCGATCGAGGTCACGTCGCAGGCCACCGTCTGAACATCAACGCCATAGGTGTCCCGCAAGCGCGCGGCCTCGGCCTCAAGCGCCTCGGCTCCGCGGGCGTTCATGACCAGATTGACACCGGCCTCGGCCAAAGCTTCGGCACAGCCCAGACCCAAACCCTTGCTGCTGGCACAGACCAGCGCGCGTTTTCCTTTGATACCCAGATCCATTTGATCCTCCCCATCTGTTGTTGCCCACATGTCTAGCACTGGCCCGATGGGGAAAACCAGTCGTTAGAGATCAGTAAAAGAACTCTTCCCGAACGATCTTGCCATTTGCGACGTGATAGACACCAACTTCTTTCATATCAAAGACTTCGCCAGTTTCCTTCACCTTGCCTTGCACTTCAAAGATCACGGCAAAGCGGTCCTCACCATGTGGCATCGGATCACTCACCGATGCGCCCGAGACCTCATGCGCGCCTTCCCACCATTCATGCTTGCCGCGGATTGCATCCCGGCCATGGGTTTCGCGACCCATATCCATGAAATCCTGCGCCTCGACCGAGACGGCATCTTCAGCATAGAGCTTTTCAAGATTTTCCTTGGCGCGGTCCTCGCGGCAGCCTGCGACCAGTTCGGCGGCGATTTCGTTCAAATTCATTGATACTCTCCATTATTTGTTCACTATATGTTCCTATTGCCATAGGTACTCGATTCGAACCACCCCCTTTGTCTTGCCTCGGCGGGTTTCCCCGCCTATACGCGCGGTCATGCTTGATACCTCGAACCAACCCACCCTTCCACCCGAGATCGCCCGTCGTCGGACTTTCGCGATCATCTCGCACCCCGATGCGGGTAAGACGACGCTGACGGAAAAGTTCCTGTTGTACGGGGGCGCCATCCAGATGGCTGGTCAGGTACGCGCCAAGGGCGAAGCGCGGCGCACGCGCTCGGACTTCATGCAGATGGAGAAGGATCGTGGTATCTCGGTTTCCGCCTCGGCCATGTCGTTCGACTATGGGAATTTCCGGTTCAATCTGGTGGATACGCCCGGCCACAGCGATTTCTCCGAAGATACCTATCGCACTCTGACCGCCGTGGATGCTGCCGTGATGGTGATCGACGGCGCGAAAGGTGTTGAGAGCCAGACGCAGAAACTGTTCGAGGTTTGCCGCCTGCGCGATCTGCCGATCCTGACCTTCTGTAACAAGATGGACCGCGAAAGCCGCGATACATTCGAGATCATTGACGAGATTCAGGAAATGCTGGCCATCGACGTCACGCCCGCCGCGTGGCCGATTGGCGTGGGGCGCGATTTCATCGGCTGCTATGACATGCTGCGCGACCGGCTGGAACTGATGGACCGCGCCGACCGCAACAAGGTGGCCGAAAGCATTCAGATCGACGGTCTGGACGACCCAAAGCTGGCGGAACACGTCCCCGAACATCTGCTGGAGAAACTGCTGGAAGAGGTTGAGATGGCGCGTGAATTGCTGCCCGCGCTGGACCCTCAGGCGGTGCTGGAGGGGCATATGACCCCGATCTGGTTCGGCTCGGCGATCAACTCGTTTGGTGTCAAAGAACTGATGGAGGGCATCGGCGCCTATGGCCCACAGCCGCAGGTGCAATCCGCCGAGCCACGTCAGATTGCGCCGGATGAAAAGAAAGTGGCTGGGTTTGTCTTCAAGGTGCAGGCCAATATGGACCCCAAGCACCGCGACCGGGTGGCATTTGTGCGGATGGCGAGCGGCCATTTCAAGCGCGGCATGAAGCTGACCCATGTGCGGTCCAAGAAACCCATGGCAATCTCAAACCCAGTACTATTTCTGGCGTCCGACCGGGAACTGGCCGAGGAAGCCTGGGCCGGTGACATCATCGGCATCCCTAACCACGGCCAACTGCGAATCGGCGACACGCTGACCGAGGGCGAAGCAATCCGCGTCACCGGCATCCCGTCCTTCGCACCGGAACTGCTACAAACCGTCCGTCCGGGCGACCCGATGAAGGCCAAACATCTCGAGAAAGCCCTCATGCAATTCGCCGAAGAAGGCGCGGCCAAGGTGTTCAAACCGTCGATCGGGTCGGGCTTTATCGTCGGCGTCGTCGGCGCGCTGCAATTCGAAGTGCTAGCCAGCCGGATCGAGATGGAATACGGCCTGCCCGTACGGTTTGAGGCGTCTCAGTTCACATCCGCCCGCTGGGTCAGTGGTGACAAGCTGGCGGTGGACAAATTCGTCAACGCCAACAAACAGCACATCGCGCATGATCATGACGGTGACATCGTCTACCTGACGCGTCTGCAATGGGATATCGACCGGGTCGTGCGGGACTATCCCGAGCTGACCCTGACTGCGACCAAGGAAATGATGACGTGACCGGCCAAAGGGCCGCGCATGGGCGCTAAACCGACCTGGGCAATTGTCTCGACGGTCCGGGGGGCGGCCCCGGACATCCTGCGTTTCGTGGCCTATCACCTCGACCTAGGGGTGGATCGTATGCATGTCTATCTGGACGAGCCCTGCCCCAAGGCCTTCAACGCCCTGAACCGGCATCCAAAGGTTGAGGTCCGCGATTGCGACGACGGGTTCTGGGCCAATCGTCAGCGGGCGCGACCCGACGAGCATCAGGTGCGCCAGACAGCCAATGCCTCATTCACTTATCGAAATGCCAGCGAAGACTGGTTGCTGCATATCGATCTGGACGAGTTTCTGTGGCCCGACCGCCCGGTAACCGATCTGCTGGCCGGGGTCGCACCGGATACCCCCTTTGTCCGTGTCCGTCCGGAAGAGGCGGTGGCCGAAGCCAAGCACCTGTACAAAGCCTATATTCCCTCGGGACCTGATCGCGCCGCGACGGTGCAGGCGCTCTATCCCAACTATGGGTCTTTCGTGAAGGGCGGGTTTCTCAGTCACCTGCAAGGTAAGGTTTTTGCCCGCACCGGTTTGCCGGGCATCAACTTTCGCATTCACGGGCTGTTCCAAAATGGAGAACGCCTGATCTGTAAAGCGGAACTTGCCGAGGCTGCGCTCTGCCACCGGCACGCCCCGGATTGGGATCACTGGCTGGCCCATTACCGGTTCCGACTTGAGCGTGGGTCATACAAACCCGGAATGACGCCAAATGTCCCGCGGGATGAGGGCGGGATGAACATGAACGAATTGCTCAGCTGGATCGAAGCCGAGGAAGGTGTCGACGGCTTGCGCGCGTTTTTCGATGAGATCAGCGGCGCGCAGCCCGACGTGCGGGCACGGCTTGAACAACACGGGTTGATCCGGCATCGGCCACTGGATCTGGACCAAAAGCTTGCGAAACACTTCCCTGGAAGCATCTGAATTGTTGCATTAAATCTGCACAGTATCGGAGCACAGGGGTCTGAAACCCTCTTCATTTGACCCTGCCCAACGTTTTTGTTATGTCCCGCCTCAGCCGAAATGCGCGGGATGCGCATGGCCATCCGGGCCCGGCACACATTCATACGCGCGGGCCAGGTCTAGTGTCCGCAAAAACCGGACATACATGACAAAGTTTAACGAACTGAACCTGAACCCGAAGGTCCTCAAAGCCATTGAGGAAGCCGGATACGAAACCCCCACCCCGATTCAGGCCGGAGCGATTCCACCTGCCCTTGAAGGCAAGGATGTGCTGGGCATCGCCCAGACCGGCACCGGCAAAACTGCCAGCTTCACGCTGCCGATGATCACCCTGCTGGCCCGTGGCCGCGCACGCGCGCGGATGCCGCGCTCGCTGGTGCTGTGCCCGACGCGGGAACTGGCCGCGCAGGTGGCTGAGAATTTCGACACCTACACCAAGCACCTGAAACTGACCAAAGCGCTGTTGATCGGCGGCGTCAGCTTCAAGGAACAGGAAGCGCTGATCGACCGGGGCGTGGACGTTCTGATCGCCACTCCGGGCCGCCTGTTGGACCATTTCGAACGTGGCAAACTGCTGCTGACCGGTGTTCAGATCATGGTGGTGGACGAGGCCGACCGAATGCTGGATATGGGGTTCATCCCCGATATCGAGCGCATTTTCTCGCTGACACCTTTCACCCGTCAGACGCTGTTCTTCTCGGCCACCATGGCGTCCGAGATTGAGCGCATCACCGACACTTTCCTGTCCGCCCCTGCCCGGATCGAGGTTGCTCGTCAGGCCACCGCTTCCGAGACGATCGAACAGGGCGTGGTCATGTTCAAAGGTGGCCGCCGCGACCGCGAGGCCAGCGCCAAGCGCAAGGTTCTGCGCGCGCTGATCGACGCCGAGGGTGAAGGCTGCACCAACGCTATCATTTTCTGCAACCGCAAGACGGATGTGGATATCTGCTCGAAATCGCTGAAGAAATACGGCTATAACGCCGCCGCTATTCACGGCGATCTGGATCAGTCGCAGCGCATGAAAACGCTGGACGGATTCCGCGACGGGTCTCTGCGCCTGCTGGTAGCCTCGGACGTGGCGGCACGGGGGTTGGATATCCCCTCGGTCAGCCATGTGTTCAACTTTGACGTCCCCGGCCATGCCGAGGATTACGTGCACCGCATCGGTCGCACCGGTCGAGCGGGGCGCGAGGGCAAGGCGATCACAATCTGCTCGGGCCGCGATGAAAAGGCGCTGGATGCGATTGAGAAGCTAATCCAGAAGGACATTCCCCGGCTCGACAATCCGGTCAAGGAAGAGCCCAAGGACGAAAAGCCCAAACGCGAGAAGAAGGCCAAGCCGACCGACGAGGCAAAGGCCGACAAAAAGCCCGAGCGCAAGAAGGACTCGGACCGCAAAAAGGACAAAGAACCGCGTGGCCGTGGCCGCCGCAATGATTCAGGTCCGGCGGTTGTTGGCATGGGTGATCACCTGCCCAGCTTCATCGCGCTGAGCTTTGACGAACGCCGCGCAGGCGTAACGGCGCTGGCCGAGGCGGACGCCTCTTAAATCGTCAACACAAGTGCCAGGATTGAAGCACCCAGCAATGCCATACCGGCGATCTCGCGCCGGGTGATGGTTTCGCGGAAGAACAGGATCGAGGCAAACAGGCTGAGGATCAGTTCGACTTGCCCCAGCGCCTTAACATAAGCCGCATTCTGCAATGTGAAGGCGAAGAACCAGCAAAACGACCCGCTCAGGCTGGTGAGGCCCACGAAGATGCCGGTGCGCCGCGTATCCCACACTGCGCGCAGTTCTGCGCGGTCGCGCCAAAGTAGCCACAGCCCCATGCTGACGAATTGGAATGTCACAACAACGGCCAGTGTCACCAAAGCGCGGAACCATGCGTCGATCTCGCCAAGCTGTAGTGATGCGCCCCGGTAGCTGACCGAGGAAAAGGCGAACAGAATCCCCGACCCCAGCCCCAGCCGTGACGCGCGGTTGGTCAGGTGTTTCCACCACGCGCCGTCGCCTCCGGGGTTTTTCGACAGTAGCAGAACTGCAGTCAGGCCCATCAGAATGGCGACTAGCGCTCCGGCTGAAATCTGATCACCCAGAACGAGGAAACCGACGATAGCGGTCTGGATCACCTCGGTTTTCTTGAAGGTGATCCCGACCGCGAAGTTGCGCTGCTTGAACAAGGCGACCACACAGATGGTTGCCAAGATCTGCGTTGTGCCGCCAATGGTCGCGAACAGCCAGAACATCGGTGGCATCGAAGGCAAAGACAGGTCGCTGAGCCGCAGCGCGACCCAAAGCGCCAGAACGGCCAACGGCATCGAATAGGCAAATCTGGCAAAGGTCGCACCTGCGGCGGACAATTTCACGCTGCTCAGTGATTTTTGCAGCATAAACCGCACGGTCTGAAATGAGGCGGCGGCGATGGTGACGGGTATCCAGAGGCTCATACCGCCCCTTGTGGCCGCAATTTACCCCTTTGGCCAGAGCGGATGGGGCACTGGGTCTTTGGCCCTTAGGAAATGGGCTCGAAACACCTGCGCGTAAGAGCGATAGACATAAGCCTCGTTCCGCGCCAAGTACGTTTCTTGCCCTGCGCGATACAAGGCGGGCAACCGGTACCACGGCGCCGCTGGATTCATGTGATGAACCACGTGCAAGTTGTTGTGAAGAAAGAGAAATGCCAAGGGTCCCCGATCTTCGATGATCACCGTACGAGCCGAAGCCCGATCATGGGCGCGGTGCTCAAGAAAGGTTCGGATCTTCACCAAGCCTAGCCCCAGATAGGCAGCCAGAACATAGGCCCAGATTGGCATGGGCGACAGCGACACAATCCACAGCACCACCAAAACACCGCATAGATGGAATACCCAGGCACGCAGGATTTCAGACTTGAAAACGCAGCGTAACTCATTTCGCATGAACACAAATTGACCAATGGCCGGACCCAGCACGATGCGCCCCAGTAACGTATTGTTCACTGCAAGCAAGCGTTTCTGCCAACCGCGCAGGCCTGCCCAGACCTGTGGGTCCAGATAGTTCGATTCCGGGTCATCATAGGGGTCGGTCAGCGTCGCGTCACGATGATGCGCCAGATGCTGGTCGCGGAACCGGCGGTACGGAATGAACAGCGTCAACGGCAACGCCATCAACGCCTCATTCAAAGCCTTTTGCCGAAAGGGATGGCCGTGGATCGCTTCATGCGTCAGCGAGGAATGCAGTGCTGCGACAACGCCAACCAATGGCACGGCGGCCCAAACCGGCAAATAAAACAGCATCGCCAACCACGCCCCATAGCACCCAAGGATCAGGGCAAGGGTGCCCCATTCAAGCCCTGCACGCTCAGACATTGCGGCCCCATGAGATACCTGCCCATATACGTTCGTAAATCACGTAGAGCGTCAGGCCGATGGCCGTGTTGACCAAAGCCAAGCCGCCCCCGATCGCCGCTGATCCGGTTGCGATCAACCCCACAAAACTCATAACGACAAGGCCCACCGCATTCCACAATACGGCCTTCACGACTGATCTGCGTCGTGTCTCCATTCCGTCACCCATATTTTTGTTATGGCTCAAGAATTACGGATCACGTAGGTGATGAACATTCTGAATGTGATTAACAAAATTCATCATTTGTGATAAAACCAAACACATGTCCGAAAATATCGACAAACGAGACCGTGCCGCACAATTCCGCCTCCGCCTTGCCCGCGCGATGGAGGAGCGGCACGTTAGCCAAAGTGCTCTGGCACGAAACATCGGCGTGGATCGCTCGACCGTGTCGCAACTTCTGACCGGCGATGGAGCTCGGTTGCCGAATGCACATGTGGTGGGTGGTTGCGCGTCAGCGCTTGGGGTTTCGGCGGATTGGCTCCTGTCGCTCTCGGACCGACCCGAAAGCGCGGCCGAACTTTTGGCGGGTGCGTTAACCGTGACCGAGGCCGCCCGCGCGTTGGTGGATGAGCGGATTTTCGAATGGCATCAAGAGGCCGCCGGGTACAAAATCCGTTACGTTCCAGCGACTTTGCCGGATATGTTAAAGACTCGCGCCGTTCTGGAATGGGAGTATGCACCACATCTGGGGCGGACGGCAGATCAGGCCATTGGCGCATCTGAAGACCGGTTGACCTGGATGCGCCGGGCGCAATCGGACTACGAAATTGCCATGCCCTTGTTTGAAATCGAAAGCTTCGCATGCGCATCCGGGTACTACCGAGGGCTGGATCTGCAAACACGTCAGGATCAGATCGACCATCTACTTGCTCTGTGCGACCAACTCTATCCCCGCCTGCGCATCTATCTGTTTGATGCAAAAAGGCTTTATTCGGCACCAGTCACGATCTTTGGCCCCTTGCTCTGCGTGTTCTATGCGGGCAGCCACTATATGGCGTTCCGCGACCGCGACCGGATCGAAACGTTCACCCGGCATTTTGACACTCTGGTCCGCGAGGCCGACGTCACCGCGCGGGATTTTCCCGGCCATCTGCGCGCATTACGTGACAGTATGCGTTAAACTCAATCCTGTGCTAACGTCGCTGGGCGCGAACCCTTTCGCAATCCGATTATGAACGGAGGAGCACAGGAATGGACGCAATGCAAACCGCCCAATACGCACGGGCCTTATATTCCGCCCACGGAGACAGAGCCGAGGCTGAAGCCGCGCAGAAGATGCGCGAATGCGAGGCCGCCGGGAATATGCAACAGGCGCAGGATTGGCAGGCGGTCCGTCAGACCATCCGCCAGATTCGCGGCCCCAATCAGGGCTAAATCTTGGGGTCGGGGTTGACGGTATGCCCGTCCACCGCGATCACTTGCCCAGATACCAGCCGCGCCGCGTCTGACGCCAGAAACACGGCCATATCGGCAATGTCGCGCCCCTCGACAAACCGCCCCATCGAGGTGCCTGCGGCATAGCCGTTATATACCTGGTCGCGGGTCATGCCTTTGGCGTTGGCCTCGCGGGCCAGAACGCCCTCCATCCGGGGGCCTTCGACCGCGCCGGGGCAGATCGTGTTGCAACGCACGCCGTGGGGGCCAAGCTCCATCGCCAGCGTTTTGGCCAGCCCGATGACACCCCATTTCGCCGCCGCATAGGGCGCGCGATTGGGATATCCGTATTGCCCGGCCGTAGACGAGGTGATGATGATCGCCCCACTGCCCTGACGCTTGAGGATCGGTGCCGCGTATTTCGCGCATAAAAACGCCCCCTCAAGGTTGACCGCCAGACAGGCACGCCATTCGTCAAGCGCCACATCCTCGACCAACGCCGTCGGCCCGGCGATCCCGGCATTCGCGCAGAGCGTATCCAACCCGCCCCATTGCGCTGCAATCTCGGCGAACAGGTCGGCAACCGAGGGCTCATCCGCCACATCCACCTGCGACCGTTTCCAATGGCTCGGGCAAGCACCTAACGCCTCTGCATCCAGATCGACCACCCAGACCTGCGCGCCAACGGCGTCGAAAGCCTCGGCCATGGCCCGGCCGACGCCCGAGGCCCCGGCCGTGATCAGAACCCGCCCGCTCATGCAGGTTTACGGATCGCCGCCCCCGCGCCTTCGGGATAAGGCAACCCGGCCTGCGCCTCGGCAATACGGGCCATGGCCGCCTCGATCTGCGCTGACGGAGCACTTGGACGGCGAGTGTCCAGACTGACATGCAGCAGAAAGCTCTCACCCGTGGCCAGCAGCTTGTCGCCCTCGTACATGCTGTGGAAAACGTGCAGCTTCTTGCCCTGCCCCAACAGCATTTGCGTGCGCACCTGTATCTTTGCGCCTGCATGCACCTCATCCACATAGCGGATGTGGTTCTCAGCGGTGAAATAGCTGCCACCCGACGCGATATAGTCCGCATCACAACCGATGATCTCCATGAACCGGTCGGTGGCAGCGGCGAAGGCCTCCAGATAGCGCGCCTCATTCATGTGGCCGTTATAGTCCGTCCAATCCAGCGGCACCGCGCGCGACAAGGTCAGGATCGGTTGGCTCAGATCGGCCTCCTCCATCGTCGGCAGCGCACCGGGTTTCAGCATCGCGTCATGCTGGTTCAGCACAGCCCCTGCCCCGTAATCTTGCGCCTTGAGCGCGCGCATCATCCCCACGAGGTTGTTGTCGCGAATCCGCTCCAGTTCGCGGATCGAATGCATCCCCGATTGCGCATCCGACTGATCGGCGATCATATCGACCAGTTCATCAGTGAACTCGGGCACGTCCATCAGCTTGGTCCAGGGCCATTTCAACGCTGGTCCGAACTGCGCCATAAAGTGCCGCATCCCGGCCTCGCCCCCCGCCACGCGGTAGGTCTCGAACAGGCCCATCTGCGCCCAGCGGATGCCGAACCCCATACGGATCGCCTCATCCACCTCTTCGGTGGTGGCGATGCCGTCCCTGACCAGCCACAGCGCCTCGCGCCAGACGGCCTCAAGGAACCGGTCGGCGATATGGGCGTCGATCTCTTTCTTGATGTGCAGCGGGAAGAACCCCACGGATTTCAACAGCCCCTGCGCGCGCTCGACCATGTCGGAAGGGTTCTTGTCCGTCGGCACCAGTTCGATCAGCGGTAGCAGGTACACCGGGTTGAACGGATGCGTCACCACAATCTGTTCAGGCCGCAGCGCGCCCTCCTGCAGTTCCGAAGGCTTGAACCCGCTGGTCGACGAGCCGATGATCGCGCCCGGATCACACGCCTCCTGCAACCCCTTGTAAACCTTCAACTTAAGGTCCAACCGCTCGGGCACACTTTCCTGAATCCACTCCGCGCCCTGCACGGCCTCAACCATATCTTCATGAAAACTCAGAGAACCCTCGGGTGGCAACGGAACATCACTCAGCCCTGGCAACGAACGCCGCGCATTGTCCAGAACCTCCCCAATCTTGCGCTCAGCCTCAGGATCAGGGTCAAAAACCCGAACATCCCACCCGTTCAGTAAAAACCGCGCGGCCCATCCGCCGCCGATCACACCACCACCAATGATTGCCGCTGTTTTCAAGTCGATCCGCCTCTTCATCTGGCTAAAAATACCTCGGGGGTTTGGGGGCTGGCCCCCAATCACGCTTACTTCGCCACCGGCGCGCGCTTGGTCAAACCGAGCTTCTTGCGTACCTCAGCAGGCCCAATGACCTTAGCGCCCATATTTTCAATGATGGTCCCCGCACGCTCGACCAACTGCCAGTTCTCAGCCAGAACACCCTTGTCCAGCCACAGATTGTCTTCCAACCCCACACGCACGTTGCCGCCCGCAAGCACAGTAGCCGCCACATAAGCCATCTGGTTCCGCCCCAAGGAAAACGCACTGAACGTCCAGTCATCAGGCACATTGTTCACCATCGCCATAAAAGTGTTCAGATCATCCGGTGCGCCCCACGGCACCCCCATACACAGCTGAACCAGAGCGTTCGGCTCCAGAATTCCCTCTTTCACCAACTGTTTGGCGAACCACAGATGACCGGTGTCAAAAGCTTCAATCTCGGGCTTCACACCCATATCCGTCATCATCTGCCCCATCGCCCGCAGCGCGCCGGGGGTGTTGGTCATGACATAGTCCGCCTCGGCAAAGTTCATGGTGCCGCAGTCCAGCGTGCATATCTCGGGCAGGCACTCCGCGATATGCGCCACGCGCTCTGACGCACCGATCATGTCGGTGCCCTCAGCCACCGGAAACGGGCTCTCGACGCCACCGAACACGATATCCCCGCCCATCCCGGCGGTCAGGTTCAGCACGACATCCACATCCGCGTCGCGAATCCGATCTGTCACCTCGCGATAAAGGTCCAGCCGACGGCTGGGCGCGCCGGTCTCGGGGTCGCGCACGTGGCAATGTACCACCGCCGCCCCGGCCTTAGCCGCCGCAATCGCGCTGTCGGCAATCTGCTGCGGCGAGCGCGGCACATGCGGGCTGCGATCCTGCGTCCCGCCCGAGCCGGTCACGGCACAGGTGATAAAGACCTCGCGGTTCATTTCCAAAGGCATGGCGTTCTCCCCAGCTTATACCCGGTTTTGCCCTGAGTTTTCCCCAGACTTCTCCCCGGCAATCGATTTGCGTTGCCCGCGAATCTGACGCAGCCTTGGGGAAACACTTGGCAGAATGCGAATCGAACTTGATGAAATCCGCAAAAAACATTCTCCAGCCCGAACATCGCGCCCTGAAAACCGCGGTGCTGGTGCTGGACGACTGCAATACGCTCAGCTTTGCATCCGCTGTAGACCCCATGCGCGCAGCCAATCGTCTGGCCGATCGCCCCGCCTTCGACTGGGATTATGTCACCGCCACGGCACAGCCCGCGATGCTGACCAGCGCCCTGACCGTGCCGGGCATCCCTCTGGCCCGCCTGCAAGGCTGCGACCTGATGATTGTGGTTGCCGGGTTCCAACTGGCACGCCACGCCACCCCTAGCCTGCTGGCTGGGCTACGCCGGATCGCAAACACCGGCGCCACAATGGCCGGCATCGACGGAGGCCCCTGGCTACTGGCCGAAGCTGGCCTGCTGGACGGCCACGCCGCTACAACCCATTGGGAAGACTTGGACAATTTCGCAGCCCGTTTCCCCGAGGTCGACGTGCGCCCGGACCGCTTCACCGTCTCTCAAAACCGCCTAACCTCAGGCGGCGCGATCCCGGCGGTCGAAATGATGCTGCACATCATCGCCGCGCGCCACGGCGCAGGCTTTGCCGCGCGCGTGTCTGGTCTGTTCCTTTATGACGGCGCGCCAGACCCCGCAAAACCACAAAGCCGTACCGGTGCGCCACACCGCCACACGGCCCTTACGGCCAAGGCAAATAGCCTGATGCAATCTGCGCTGGATGACCCGCTGCCGCTGGCCAATATCGCCGAAACACTAGGCACTAGCCCCCGCACCCTGCAGCAACAATTCCGCCTGCGCCTGAACACCACACCGCAGGACCACTACCTGCAGCTGCGCCTGGCCGAGGCCCGCCGTCTGGTCACCGACACAGACATGTCGTTGATGGATGTGGCGCTGGCTACTGGCTTTGGATCACAATCCAGCTTTGCCCGCGCCTTTCGCACCGCCCACGGCCTTTCTGCCCGCGATCTCAGGCAAGAGCGCGCGCACCCCACCCATCACTGACCGGATCCCCCTTCATCTGGCCAAAAATATCTCGGGGGAGTCGCCCGGAACGGGCGGCGGGGGCAGAGCCCCCTATCCACCTCTGGAAAGATTTTAGAACGGCATGGGATGCGCCCGATGCGCATCGCCAATCTCGCGCATCACTTCTTTGGAAAGTTTTAACTCTTTCCCGTGAAGAATATGTGCAAGTTGCTCGACTGTTGTCGCTCCGAATATGGCCGTCATCACAAATGGGCGCGTGCGGCACCAGGCCAATGCCATATGCACCGGGTCCAATCCATGTCTCTCGGCGATGTCCAGATAAGCGCTCACCGCCGTAAAAACCCGATCACGGTGGCGACCGCCCATATCGGGCACGAAGGACATGCGCGAGCCCTCGGGAACTGCGCCCTCTTGATACTTGCCCGTCAGGAACCCTGCCGCCAGAGGCGAAAACGCCATCAATCCAACGTCTTCATGCGCACTCAATTCGGCCATGTCAGTGTCGAAATGCCGACACAGCAATGAATACTCGTTCTGAACCGATGCCACCCGCGGTCCACCGCCTGCCTCGGCCAGACGCAGCCACTGCGCGGTGCCCCATGCACTTTCGTTCGACAGACCAAAAGCGCGAATATTGCCCTTATCAACTTGCGCCTGCAGCGCCTCGAGGCATTCCGACATATTGTCCAACACATCGGCCGTGTTCTTGCCGGACGGAGCGTAGTTCCAGTTCTGGCGGAACATATAGCTGCCCCGGTTCGGCCAGTGGAACTGGTAGAGGTCGATGTAATCGGTCTGCAATCGTCGCAGCGAATTCTCGATGGCTTCGGGGATCGACTGACCGGTGATCGGCGCGCCGTTTCGGACATGGACCATGCCGGCGCCCGAATGCTTGGTCGCCAGAACATAACTCTCACGACGCGCAGCATTGGCTGCGTTCCAGTTGCCAAGGTATTCTTCGGTGCGTCCGATGGTTTCCTTGGCGATGGGGTTGACCGGATACATTTCGGCCGCATCGACAAAATTGATCCCAGCATCCAGCGCCATATCCATCTGGCGATGAGCGTCCGCCTCGGATGTCTGCGATCCAAAAGTCATTGTTCCGAGGCACAGGTCGGTCACCATAACGCCTGTTCGGCCCAAGGGCTTCATTTCCATGTATCGATCTCCTGAAAACTAGCGCAAAAGGCTTAAGCCTCGGCTTTCTTTTCCCAACGGCCCGCTTCCTCGGACCAGTATTGCGCTGAACACCCCGCGCCGGTCAGGGCCTTCCACTGCCCGCGCGCATGCTGAACGGCCTGTTCGTCATTGCCGTCGAACAGTATACAGACCCGTTCCAGAGCGTTCACTTCGTCCGGCCCTACCTGCGCACCGTCCACCGCCATTACGCAGGCCGGGTCATTGGACACATCCGGTCCGGTCGTCAGCAAAATGGGCTGCGCCGCATCGTGCGGCCCACCGGCAAGCCCATGCGGCAGGAACCCGTCATCCGGCCCCAGCCACAGTTTTTCATCCAGCCAGTCCATCCGTGCGGGATCTGTTCCCCGCACGACAATCTTCCACCCGGCCTGCCGGGCCTTGTCCAGCAAAACCGGCAGCGTGTATTCCAGCGGCTGCCGGGTCAGGTGGTAGAAATAGACGGCACCCATCCGATTACTCGAAATTGTCCTGCACAAAACGGCTCAACGCGCGCACGCCCCAGCCAGTTGCACCCTTCGGAGCATAGGACGTCTCGGACGCCACCGAGGCAACACCGGCAATATCCAGGTGAATCCACGGCGTTTCCTCTTTCACGAAACGCTGCAGGAACTGCGCAGCGGTGATCGAGCCCGCAGGCCGCCCGCCTACGTTCTTCATATCAGCGATGCGAGACTTAAGCTGCTTGTCATATGCCGCACCCAATGGCATCCGCCACGCGCCTTCGTCCTCGGCTTTGGCCGATTTCAGGAAGGCATCGCAGAACGTGTCATTGTTCGAGAAGACGCCTGCATTCTCATGCCCCAGACCGATGATGATCGCGCCGGTCAGGGTCGCCAGATCAACCATGCCTACAGGGCTGAACCGCTCCTGCGCGTACCACATCACGTCGCACAGAACCAAACGACCCTCGGCATCTGTGTTGATGATCTCGACCGTATCGCCCTTCATCGACGTGACCACATCGCCGGGACGCGTGGCATTGCCCGAGGGCATATTCTCGACCAGCCCCACCAGCCCGACCACATTGGCCTTGGCCTTGCGCTTGGCCAGCGCGCGCATGGTGCCCGCGACGACACCCGCGCCGCCCATATCCATGGTCATGTCTTCCATGCCACCCGCAGGCTTCAACGAAATTCCGCCGGTATCGAACACAACGCCCTTGCCGACCAGCGCCAGCGGGGCATCGCCCTTGTCGCCACCGTTCCATTGCATCACCACAACCTTCGACGGGCTGACCGAGCCCTGACCGACGCTCAGTAATGTGCGCATTCCCAGCTCTTCCAGTTTGTCTTCTTCCAGAACCTCAACCTCGAGGCCCAGATCCTTCATCTCGGCCAAGCGGTCAGCGAATTCTGTTGTTGTCAGGATATTGGCGGGCTCATTCGTCAGATCACGCGTCATCCGCACGCCGTCGGCAATAGCATAGAGCGGCGCAAAGGCGGCTTCGACCTCGTCAGATTTCTGATGCGCAATAGTGACCGTCGCGGCTGGATCAGAGTCTTTGGTCTTGTGCGCGTCGAACTCATAACTGCGCAGAGCGATACCCATGGCCAGATCCTCGGAGCGAGTCTGGTTGGCCGCCATCACCAGCAGCGCCTTGCCACCGGCCAGTTTCGCAAGCGCGACACCAGCCTTGCGGGCCTCGGCCACATCCGGGCGGCGCGGCAGGATCAGAATATCCAGCGCCTCGGCCGCCATGCCACCGGGCCATGCCAACGTGATCACCTCGCCCGATTTCACCTTTTCGAACTGTTCGCTTTCGACCAGCCGCGCGACAGCACCGCGGGTCAGGCGATTGGCCCGGCGCGCGGCAGGACCCATTTTGCCTTCGTCAGAAATAATGATCGCGACTCGGCCCTCGGCTTGCGCCATCATGTCCACGTCAAAAGTCTGAAACTGGATCGGGATTAGACTGCTCATTGGGAACTCCTGAAAATCTGTGACCCAAGACCTAGCCCGCCCCGATCAACTTGACCAGATAGCAGTTTTCCCCGCACTTCAATTGCAGTACAGTCCAGAAAAAATTCCGGCAGGTTCGGGGGAGAACAAAGTGGCAAGACAGGGCAGGCATATGCCGTCGCGGCAAGGCGCGAACGGTTGTGATTCTGACCTGAGGGCTAGTTGTTTTTTCGCGTTAGCAGGAATGGCGAGGGTTCTGCCGTGATCCTCGACCGATACTTTGCCCGCCGCTTCTTGCAGAACTTTATGGTGATCGGCGGCATTTTCCTGACGTTGCTGATTCTGATCGACCTGATCGAACAGGCCCGCCGGTTCGACGACGAAAACCTTTCATTCGGGCGCTTGCTGCATCTGACCTTGCTGAACACACCAGCTGCGATCAGCGAAATGCTGCCCTTGCTGGTTATCCTTGCAACGATCGCTCTGTTCGTTGGGCTGGCGCGCAGTTCTGAACTGGTCGTTACCCGCGCAATTGGTCGCTCAGGCATACGGTCTTTATTAGCTCCAGTCGCACTGGCCCTATTGATCGGAGCCATGGCCGTAGCTCTGCTGAACCCGATCTCCGCGGCGACATCCGAGGAATACAATCGCCTGTCCGACTCTTACCGCAACAACGGCACGTCAGCGTTTTCGATCAGCAGCGAGGGCTTGTGGCTACGCCAGGGATCACAGAACGGTCAGTCCGTAATTCACGCCAAAGGTACGTCCAACGGTGAAACACTGAAGCTAAATAACGTGACGATCATCACTTTCTCACAGGAAGGAACCCCGACCCAGCAAGTCTCGGCCGACAATGCCGAGCTGAGGCCGGGCAAATGGGTATTGGACAATGCCAAGGTCTGGTCCCTCGAGGAAGACACAAACCCCGAGAGTAACTCGGTCGTTCACGAACAACTCGAGGTTCCGACGTCGCTTACGCGGCAGCGCATTCTCGACACATTGGGGCAGCAGGGATCCGTTTCGGTTTATGATCTGCCCGAGCTGATCCGGGATCTGCGCGAGGCCGGGTTTTCAACCAAGCAATATGAAGTCTGGTTGCAAGTGCAACTGGCGCGGCCCTTCTTTCTGGTTTCGATGGTTCTTATCGGCGCGGCCTTCACCATGCGCCATGTAAGATTCGGCGGCACGGGAATTGCGGTTCTGTCTGCAGTTCTTCTGGGATTCGCGATTTATTTCGTGCGCAACTTTGCCCAAATTTTAGGGGAAAACGGTCAATTGCCTATTATCGTCGCGGCCTGGGCTCCGCCTTTCGCTGCTATACTGTTGTCGCTTGGTCTCTTGCTTCACGCGGAGGACGGCTGATGCGGTTGCTTCCCAGCCTTCTGTTGTCGGCAGCCATTGCGATCACCTTGCCCGCGACGATCTACGCACAATCCCCAACAGGTGTGAACGCGCCTACGGACGCCACGCAGGAAGAGCAGCCAGCCCTGCTGGTTGCGGACAGGATTTTCATCACGCCCGAACGGGTTCTGGTCGCCGAAGGTAATGTCGAGGCATTTCAAGGCGATGCAAAAATTACCGCTGAACGGGTCACATATGACCGGGACACCGGGCAACTCACCCTAGATGGCCCCGTGCGCATTGATCAGGGCGGCTCTACCACGATTCTGGCGGATTCGGCTGAACTGGACGACGGTATTCAGAACGGCTTGCTGATCGGTGCGCGGATGGTGTTTGACCAACAGGTCCAAGTCGCATCGGTTCAAGCTACGCGCGCAGGTGGCAGATACACACAGTTCAGCAAGGTATCGGCCACGTCATGTCATGTTTGTTCTGATGGCCGACCGCCTTTATGGCAAATCAGGGCCCGCAAGGTCACCCACGATCAGCTTGAACGACAACTGTATTTCGAAGGCGCACAATTCCGAATTCTGGACCTGCCGGTCTTCTATTTCCCTTATTTGCGTCTGCCTGACCCCACTCTGGACCGGGCGACTGGTTTCCTGGTGCCTTCGATTCGCACAACGTCGCAGTTGGGCACGGGGGTTCAGGTTCCATATTTCTTCAAGCTGGGAGAACACAAAGACCTGACATTGACACCCTATCTGTCCTCAAAAACTCGGACGCTGGGGTATCGATATCGTCAGGCGTTCAAGCGTGGGCGACTTCGCTTGTTGGGCGCACACACCCGTGACGATCTTCAGCCCGGAGAGGATCGGGGTTACTTCTTCGCAGATGGCTTTTTCAATCTGAATGACGGCTATCGGTTCACGTTCAACATTAAAACCACGTCCGATGACGCCTACCTGGCCGATTATGGCCTGCCCGATTTCGACCGCCTGCGCAGCGAAGTTGCGCTGGAGCGGATAAAACGCGACACCGCCTTCCGCACCAGCTTTATCCACTACAAAACCTTGCGCGACAGCGAAGATCAGGACGAAATTCCATCTCGTGTATTCGATCTGTACTATCAGAAACGCCACTTTCCGACGTCGATCGGCGGCGAAACACGGCTGAGTTTCATTACACACGCCCATGAACGCACAAGTGACGAGGACGTCGTTGGTCGCGATGTGGCCCGAGCAACCTTTGACGCGGAATGGCTACGCAGTTGGATCTTCACCTCGGGTCTGCGTGCGGACGCACGGTTCGGGGCCTCGATTGACACGTTCAACATCCGCCACGACAGCAATTTCCCTGATCAAGAAACCCGCACCACCCCCCGGGCGGCGTTGACCCTGCGCTATCCCATGGCACGGCGCGAGCAATCCGGGGCTACGCAGGTGCTGGAGCCAATTGCTCAGATCGGTTGGACGCAAGTCTCGACCAATGATGTGCCAATCGACGAAAGTACGTTTCAGGAATTCGATCAGGGCAACTTGCTGTCGCTGTCCCGTTTTCCAGCCCCGGATCGACGCGAAGATGGGGCAACCGGCGTCATTGGTGTCAACTGGGCGCGCTACGGAGCGAACGGACGCCGGGCTTTGGCCACAGTCGGGCAAGTGTTTCGCGCAGATCCCGACCCAGAGTTCAATCTGACATCGGGACTGCAGGGAACATCGTCGGATCTGCTGCTTGCAGGTCAATTGCAAACCGCAAATGGGTGGTCACTTGCAGGCCGCGGCTTGCTGAACGGAGATTTCAGTTTTGCCAAAGCCGAAATGCGCGCGGCCTGGCAGCAAAAAACCGTTAGGTTGTCGGGCAGCTATATCTGGCAGGAGCCAGACCCAGACGAGAACGTGGACGATGAAATATCCGAAATTCGATTGGATGGACGCTATAGGGTCGACCAGAACTGGCTAACCCAAGCCGTCGCCCGTTACGATCTGAGCGAGTCTGAACCCATTCGGTATGGCTTGGGTGTTACGTACCAGAATGAGTGCGTGCAGGTTAACATGACCGTCAGCAGACGTTTTACTTCGTCATCTAGTATTGAGCCTTCCACTGAATTCGGCTTTACGGTAGCCCTGACGGGATACTCCGTTGAAGGTGGTGGCCAAGAGTTCAAGAGAAGATGCAGTTGATTTCAGGTTTCTCCAATCTCATCCGATCCGCTGTGATCAGGCCAGTCGCATATGTTGCGGTCGTATCTTTGTGTCTGAGCGTGTCGCCGGGCCTGGCCCAGAGCCTGTTTTCCCCAGCCATCAAGGTCAATCAGGATATCGTCACATGGTACGAACTTGAGCAGCGCCAGCAGTTTTTGACCGTACTTGGCGCGCCCGGAGCGTCGGACGCCGAGGTGCGCCAAGCCCTGATCGACGATCGTCTGCGTAAACAAGCCATGAGCGCAGCTGGGATATCTGCCAGCCCCGAGGCCGTTCAGCTGGGCATTGACGAATTTGCTGCCCGCGGTCGCTTGTCGACGGATGAGTTCCTTCAGCTTCTGTCCGAGGCAGGTGTTTCGCGCGAGACCGTCCGCGATTTTGTGGCCGACCAACTGTCGTGGCGCGACTTTATCAGCGCGAGATTCCTGTCGCAGGCGCGCCCATCAGAAGACGAGGTCAACCGCGCTCTTGGTCAATCGGGCAGTGGCGGGCTACAAGTTCTGCTGTCCGAAGTCATCATTCCCGTAAATCAGCAAACGGTTGCACAGGTCGAATTGTTGGCTGAAGAGATCGCGCTTCTTGAAGGATTCGATGCGTTCTCGGCAGCTGCGACGCAGTATTCTGCGGCAGGTACCCGGACCAACGGGGGGCGGTTGGACTGGCTGAACCTGACCGACCTGCCACCCGCCCTGCAACCGGTCATCATTGGTCTGAAGAATGGCGAAATAACGCAACCCATTTCTTTGCCGAACGCAGTCGCTCTGTTTCAGCTTCGGGGCCTACGCGAACTTGCGTCGGGTACTCCGACCTATTCAAAAATCGACTACGCGATCTACAACCTTCCCGGTGGCCGCAGCGCGGAAACATTGGCCCGTGCTGCCGATCTGCGCGAAGAGGTTGATAATTGCGATGATCTCTATGGCCTTGCAAAAGACCAACCGGAAAACGTTCTGCAACGGATTGAAGCCAGCCCGTCGGAAATCCCTCGCGATGTCGCACTTGAATTATCGAAACTGGACTTGAACGAGGTCTCGACCGCGTTGACCGGCAACAATGGCCAGACGCTGAAATTCCTGATGCTGTGCACACGTACTCTGGACCGGGGCGAGGAAACTTCGCGCGCGGATGTCGCCAATGCTCTGACCCAGCAACGTCTGACTGCCTTTGCCGAAAGCCTACTCGAGCAATTGCGTGCGGACGCAACGATCATCGAGCAATGATAGCCCCAATCGCGCTGAGTTGTGGTGATCCCGCAGGCATAGGCCCAGAGATCGCCGCAAAAGCCTGGGCAGAGCTACGCGGAACATGCCCCTTTGTCTACATTGGAGATGCCAACCATCTTCCTGCCGGTACGCCCATTCAGAGGATCACAGATTTTTCTGAGGCGACCGCGATCTGCGCGACGGCCCTGCCTGTGCTGCACCTTGATTTTCCGTCTGCCAACACACCAGGCCAACCCGTTGCGGCCAACGCGCCCAGCGTCATCGACGCGATCGAACTCGGCGTATCTATGGTTCAGTCCGGTCGAGCCGCAGCGCTTTGTACGGCACCGATCCATAAAAAGGCCCTGATGGAAGGCGCGGACTTTGCTTACCCCGGACATACCGAGTTTCTTGCAGCCCTCGCAGGACAGCAACGTGTCGTGATGATGCTGGCCAGCGACCAACTTAGAGTGGTGCCTGCCACGATCCACATTCCTCTGTCCCGCGTTCCTGCCGCTCTGACACCAGATCTTTTGCGCGAAACGATCGAGATCACAGCCCAAGGTTTGCGTACACAATTCGGCATTTCAAAACCTCGCATCAGTGTGGCTGGCTTGAATCCACATGCAGGCGAAGGCGGCAAAATGGGACATGAGGAGCTTGACTGGATCGCGCCGCTGATCCAAGCCTTGCCGCAAGATGACTACACGGTCACCGGCCCGCATCCTGCAGACACGATGTTTCACGCAGCGGCCCGCGCCAGGTACGACGCAGCAGTTGCGATGTATCATGATCAGGCGCTTATCCCGATCAAGACCCTCGATTTCGACATGGGTGTGAATGTCACGCTGGGATTGCCCTTCATACGCACCTCGCCGGATCACGGCACGGCGCTGGATATTGCCGGAAAAGGCATTGCCAACCCATCCAGTATGATCGAAGCCCTTAAACTGGCCCAACGCATGGCAAAAAGCGCTTGATCCTTCACCTGGCTAAAAATATCCCCGCCAGAGGCAAAAAAACTGGCGCTTTACCTCAGCCCGCGCCACGGTAATCGGATCATGAGCGCAATCGACACACTCCCCCCCCTGCGCGAGGTCATCGCGGCGTACCAACTTTCGGCCCGCAAGTCGTTGGGGCAGAACTTCCTGCTGGATCTCAACCTGACGGCAAAAATCGCGCGGCAGGCCGGTGATCTCAGCGCCTGTGACGTTCTCGAAATCGGCCCCGGCCCCGGCGGTTTGACCCGCGGGCTTTTATCAGAGGGCGCGCGCAAGGTTGTGGCAGTTGAAAAAGACACGCGCTGTATCGCAGCTTTGAACGAGATTGCTGCCGCCTACCCCGGTCGACTGGAAATCATCAATGGTGATGCGCTGGAAATCGACCCCATGGCGCATCTCACCCCGCCGATTCGAGTTGCAGCCAACTTGCCGTACAACGTCGGTACCGAGCTGCTGGTCCGCTGGCTGACCCCTCCTGAGTGGCCGCCATTCTGGCAAAGCCTGACTCTGATGTTTCAGCGCGAAGTGGCCGAGCGTATAGTTGCCCGACCCGGCAGCAAGGCGTATGGCCGATTGGCCATCCTGGCGCAATGGCGGGCGGATGCGCGTATCGCCATGTCTTTACCGCCTGGGGCTTTCACCCCGCCGCCGAAAGTATCAAGCGCCGTTGTCCATCTGACCGCCTTGCCCGAACCTCGGCATCCCGCGGATGCTGCAACCCTGTCGCGTGTCGTCGCCGCCGCATTCAACCAACGCCGCAAGATGCTGCGCGCTTCATTGAAAGGGGTCGCTTCCGATATCGAAGACCGCCTATTGGCCGCCGGCATTCAACCAACCGAGCGGGCAGAACAAGTCCCGCTAGAAGCCTTCTGCGCACTGGCGCGCCAAATCCGCGCGGGCTGAAAACAAAAAAGCCCCGGTCACTTGACCAGGGCTTTCCATTCCATATCTAACGCGGCCTACTCGGCCGCCTCAGGTGCATCACCCTTATCGGCAGTAGCCTCTTCAGCGGCAGGTGCTGGTTTGGGCTTTCGGGCACGCGGTTTGCGGGCAGGCTTTTCTTTCTTTTCGGGAACATCAGACCCCTTGGCCTCGGGCGTTTCCACCAAACCGGATTCCGGGGCCGCTTCGGCGTTGAAATCCATGACGTCTGGTTGCGGTGCTTCGGCCGGATCGGCCTGGCGGGCCGCTTCACGTTCCTGACGCTCCGCGCGTTCTCGGTCGCGTTCGGCCTGCCGTTCGCGGTTCTGGCGTTCCTGTTCTTCCCGACGTGCCTCCATTTCACGCTGCGCTTCGCTCAGCAAACGCAGGTAATGTTCGGCGTGTTGCTGAAAGTTCTCAGCAGCCACACGGTCGTTGGACAGCTGCGCGTCGCGGGCAAGCTGGTTGTACTTGTCAATGATCTGCTGGGGCGTGCCGCGCACCTTGCCTTCCGGCCCCGAGCTGTCAAAGACCCGGTTTACAACGTTGCCGCCAGAAGGACGATTGCGGTTATTCTTGGCCCGCGAGCGGGATTTGGAAGATCTCATCTACTTTCGTCAGCCTTATCATTCACTGTCGATCACGTCGCATCTTGCATTGCTCAAAGGCTTTAGCCGGAACGCGATGTCGACTTTTTTGGGCTTGGCGTCAGGGGTGCGCTGCAATAGCGTCAACCTCTCCGACTAATCCTGAGTAAACATGTCCTGCGCGTTCAGACAAGGGCTTTATCCCAAAATTCGCAGCTTTTTTACATCAATCGGCGCTTTTCAGCCTCAGTATGTGCCGTCACCCAGGCATTCTGGCCAAGACAACACGGTCACGGCCATCCAGATCAGGAATAATCCGCGTCTCTGCCAGCCCAGCCGCCTGAAATAGCGCGGCAACCGCGTGACCTTGCGTCGGGCCGATTTCCACCAGCACCCGACCGCCGGGGACTAGATAATCCGGGACATCGGCAGCAATGCGACGATAGGCTCCTAACCCGTCCCCCTCATCCGTCAGCGCCATGCGAGGCTCGTGCTCGCGGACTTCCGGTGACAAATCATTCATCTCGGATAGCGAAATATAGGGCGGATTCGAGACGATAAGGTCATATTGCCCCTCTATGCTCTCAAACCAATCTGATTGCTGTATCTCGGCTCGGGTATGGACCTGATGTTGAACCGCATTGGCGCTCGCTTGCAGGCAGGCGGCCTCGCTTAGATCGACACCAACACCCGAAGCACTTGCGCGTTCGGCCAACAGCGTGATCAGAATACAGCCCGAACCCGTTCCAAGATCCAACAGATGATCAAACGGTCCGCTCAACGCGGCCTCGATCAGAATCTCGGTTTCAGGGCGCGGATCCAGAACATCACGACTTACGCGAAACCTGCGGCCATAAAACTCACGTTCGCCCAGCAGATGCGACACGGGAACGCGAATGGCGCGCAGCGAAATAAGCTGATCATAGCGTTCAGCGATCTCGTGCGACAGTTCTTCCGGCGCAATCAGGGTGACCCGGCTGGCTTCGATTCGGGCAGCGTGGGCCAGCAGGACCCGAGCATCACGTGCAGGATCATCGACCCCTGCAGCCCGCAGGCGAGACGTGGCTGCCACCATCGCCTGAGCCGCTGTTTGCAGACCGTTCATAGGGCCATCTCGGCCAGCAGGCGCGCCTGATCATCGGCGGTCAGTGCGTCGATCACCTCATCCAGATCGCCCTGCATCACCTGATCCAACTTATACAGGGTCAGGTTGATGCGGTGATCGGTCATACGGCCCTGCGGGAAATTATACGTCCTGATTCGCTCGGAACGATCACCCGAACCGACCTGACTGGCGCGATCTGCCGAACGTTCGCTGTCGATCCTCTGCCTTTCCAGGTCATAGAGACGCGTTTTCAGAACCTGCATCGCAATCTCTCGGTTGCGGTGCTGCGATTTCTCGGAACTGGTCACAACAAGCCCTGTCGGCAAGTGAGTGATCCGCACCGCCGAGTCGGTGGTGTTCACGTGCTGTCCCCCCGCGCCCGAGCTGCGCATTGTGTCGATCCGAATGTCATTCGCGTCGATCTGAATATCGACATCTTCGGCCTCGGGCAAAACTGCGACCGTCGCAGCCGATGTATGAATCCGCCCACCGCTTTCGGTTTCGGGCACGCGCTGCACCCGGTGGACGCCGGATTCGTATTTCATGCGCGCAAAGACATTGTCGCCCTTGATATGGGCCACGACTTCCTTGACCCCACCGAGGTCCGAAGCCTGCTCCTCGATAATCTCGAACCGCCAGCCACGCGCCTCAGCGTAGCGCTGATACATGCGCAGTAGATCGCCTGCGAATAGCGCGGCTTCATCCCCGCCTGTGCCGGGGCGGATTTCCAACATCGCGGGGCGCGCGTCTGCTGCATCTTTAGGCAAAAGCGCCAGTTGCAGCGCATGTTCGGCCTGTGGGATACGGGCTTGTAGATCGGGGATTTCCTCTTCGGCCAGTTCCTTCATGTCGGGATCAGCCAGCATCGCCTGAGCCTCAGTTAGATCGGCGCGCAGTTGCCGCCAAGCCATGATCTGGTCGACCACAGGCTTGAGGTCGGAATATTCTTTGGCCAGAGCCGCAATATCCCCACCCGAAGCACCATCTGACATGGCCGCTTCGAGATACTGGAATCGCTGGGTTATCTGCTCAAGGCGTTCTTCGGGGATCATCCCGGCGGTGTCCCCTAATCTGCGGCTTTGGTCAAGGGCCGAGCTTGTGCTAAGCTACCCGTCATGAAGGGGTTGGTTTTGATTTTATCGCTGTTTGCGGTGCCTGCCATGGCGGACTACGTCGGGCCGGACGGAAAGGTGCGCGACTGCTATTGCACGGACAAGTCAGGCGCGCGCGTGGATCTGGGCCAGATGATCTGCCTAAAAGTCGATGGCCGCATGTTCATGGCGCAGTGCCAGATGTCACTAAACGTCCCGATGTGGCGCGAGGTTTCGGAAGGGTGTTTGTCCTCAGAGCTGGAGCGCAGCAAGCCACCCATCAACACGGTCTCGGTTTACCCCAAAATCTGAACGCCCAAAGCGCAGACGGGCATGGATACGCAGAACGTCGCCGTCCTGCTGAACCGTGGTGTAGTCGGGAAAGCCGATTACTTGGGTACGGGTGACATAGGTGATCATTCCATCCTCGACAGATCCGGCCAGAACGGTGGTGCGCGGTGTGGCTTGTGCTAGCACGTCCAGTTTTGCTAGGCCGTCTGGCCCAGTTTCGACCACACGGATGACCCCACCTTGCATGTCCTCATCCGTAGTACCAGCAACCGCCAAATGCCAGCGCGCAGGGTCCGAGGGCGCAAGTCGGATGTAGAACCCAAGTGCAATCACCGCCCCCACGATCAGCCAAAGAACCATCTTCATCATTTATCCCTTTGCTTTGAGGGCAAACTAACGGCACGCGCCCCATCTGCAAGGTTTGACACCCCGTACCGTCACGTCACTCCGGGTAAAATGCACAACATTTCAAACAGTAGGTTGGCAGCGGTCAGCGCCGTGTTCCCCGTAGTATCATAGGGCGGAGACACCTCGACCAGATCGCACCCTGCCACATTCATCCCTCGCAAAGCCTGAATTAGCTGCAACGCTTGTGGGGTGGTCAGACCAGCAATCTCGGGTGTGCCGGTGCCGGGGGCAAAGGATGGGTCGAGACTGTCGATATCGAAGGAAACGTAAACCGGATGCTCTCCTATATCCTTTCGGATTTGTGCGCCTATCACGGTTAGATTCTGTTGCCACAGTTCCCACGCAGGGAACTGCTTGAACCCCCAGCCCTTGGCCTCGGTAAAGTCCGACGCGGAATAGCCCGAGCCTCGGATACCGATCTGAAAGGTTTTGTCGGGGACGATCAGCCCTTCTTCATAGGCGCGGCGGAAGACGGTGCCGTGAGTTTCCTTTTCACCAAACATCTCATCGTTCACGTCAGCATGGGCGTCCACATGGACCAGCGCCACCGGCCCGTGTTTGGCGGCAATCGCGCGCAGGATCGGCAATGTGATCGAGTGATCGCCTCCCATCGCAACCGGTGTCACGTTTTGCGCCAGAATCGCGTCATAGCTTTCGCGTATTATTTTCAAACTATCGCACAACGAAAACGTGTTGATTGCCAGATCGCCGATATCCGCAATCTGAAGGCTGTCGAAGGGCGCGGCAAAACTGGCCATGTTGTAGGGCCGTATCATCGCGCTTTCGGCGCGGATCTGTTTCGGACCAAACCGCGTGCCCGACCGCCATGAGGTGCCGATATCCATCGGGATGCCCAGCACGGCCACATCCAGCCCGGCCAACGAGTCTGCCTGCGGCAGGCGCATGAACGTGTTCGGACCCGAAAACCGCGCCAGATCATTGCCGCTGATGGGTTGGTTAAACTGTGTCATGCCCGTATCTCTCCCGTCCGACCTTTTGGTTAAGGTGATACCGGAAATATGGCTAACCAATGGTTAAGGCATGAGCTTGTTCCACCCCAAAAGGCAAATAATCTGCGTCGCCACGTGGGCCCCGGCAATCGCCGTCGCGCCCGATGTGTCATAGGGCGGAGAGACCTCGACCACATCACCGCCCTTGATGTTGATCCCGGCAATGTCACGCAGGATGATCTGCGCTTGGATCGAACTCAGCCCACCCCAGACGGGCGTCCCGGTGCCCGGCGCAAAGGCCGGGTCCAAGCCGTCGATGTCAAAACTCAGATAAACGGGGCTGTCGCCCAGAATGCCTTTGATCTTTTGCGCCACGGCGGCGGGGCCGGATTCGTAAACCTCGCGCGCGTCGATGATGTTGACGCCCAGAGTGTCCTCGTTCGTGGTGCGGATCCCCACCTGAACCGAGCGTTTCGGGTCCACGATCCCCGATTTCACCGCCTTGTAGAACATCGTGCCGTGATCCACGCGGGTCATGTCGTCATCGGCCCAAGTGTCCGTATGCGCATCGAATTGCAGCAGCGACATCGGCCCGTATTTCTCGGCATAGGCTTTGAGGATCGGAAAGCTGATATAGTGATCCCCGCCCAAAGTGACCGAGGCCACATCGGCATTCAGGATGGTGCGGATATGATCTGTGAGCGTATCGGGAAAGGCCGGAATATTGGCATAGTCATAGGCCATATCTCCATAATCCACGATGGCCAGCTCGCTGAGCGCATCAAAGGGCCAACCATAAGGCGCATCTGGCGACTGCAGCGCGCTCGCCTCACGCATGGCGCGCGGACCCAGCCTTGTGCCGGGGCGGTTGGTAACGGCCTGATCGAACGGCACGCCCGTCACGGCGATATCCACGCCCTTCAGATCTTTCGTATAGAGCCGCCGCAGGAATGAGGTTGCCCCGCCAAACGTATTCTCGAACGACAGCCCCTTGAGATCGGGGTTGGTGAATGCTTCATCCACCTGAGTTTTTGCGTCTTCCAGTCCCATGTCTTTTCCTTGTCAGCCCAGCGGCTGTGCCTTTTCGACGATCCGCGCAAAGAACGAAGCCCCTACAGGCGCGATTTCGTCGTTGAAGTTGTATTTAGGATGGTGCAACCCGGCGCCCTCGCCCTGCCCCAGATTCAGATACGCGCCGGGGCGCGCGTTCAGCATGTACGAGAAATCCTCAGCCCCCATGTTGCGGGTCATGTTTTCGACCACCAGCCCTTCGCCCGAGATTTCGCGGGCCACCTCAGCGGCAAATCCGGCCTTGCCGGCATCATTGATGGTGGCGGGATAGTTGACCTCGTAATCCAGCTCGGCCTCAACCCCGTATGAGGCCGCCTGCCCGGCAACGATCTGCCCCATGCGTTCCATCACCATCTTCTGCACCTCCGGGTCAAAGGTGCGCACGGTGCCGTTGATATAGGCAGTATCTGGGATCACGTTGTTGACAGACCCGGTATGAATTTGGGTGACCGAAACCACCAGATCGTCCAGCGCGTAATGGTTGCGGCTGACGATGGTCTGCAGTGCTTGAGCGATGCCACAGGCGGCCATCACCGGATCGCGGGTTTCGTGGGGCATGGCACCATGACCGCCCACGCCCTGAATGTGAACGTGAAACGTATCAACCGCGGCCATGATCGGCCCAGGCGTGGTGTAAAAAGCGCCTTCGGGCAGGTTCGGAGCATTGTGCAGCGCATAGACCTGCGCGATGTCGAACCGGTCCATGATGCCTTCCTGCACCATTATATCCGCGCCGCCGCCCTCTTCTTCGGCAGGTTGAAAGATCAACGCCGCGCGGCCCGCGAAGTTTCGCGTCTCGGCCAGATAACGGGCTGCACCCAGCAGCATCGTAGTATGCCCATCATGACCGCAGGCATGCATCTTACCGGGGTGTTTCGAGGCATAGTCCACGCCCGTTTCTTCCGGGATCGGCAGCGCATCCATGTCGGCGCGCAATCCGATCGTCGCCCCCTCGGCCTGCCCATTGATGATTGCGACGATACCGGTTGTAGCGATGCCCTCATGTATTTCATCTACACCAAACTCGCGCAGCCGGTCGGCGACAAAAGCTGCCGTCTGGTGGCACTGAAACTCCAATTCGGGGATCGAATGCAGGTGCTGCCGCCATGCGGTCATATCGGCGGCATAATCGGCAATTCGGTTGACGACGGGCATCTGGGGTGGACTCCTGTAGCGGTCTGCGGAATGGATGCATCTGACACCGGAACGAAAGGGTTCGCAATGGCCGAAAATCCTCTGATCCACGATAGCGACGCCGGGATCGAGCGTTTGCTGGAAATCATGCGTCGCCTGCGTGACCCGCAAACCGGCTGCCCGTGGGACATCGAACAGGATTTCGCCACCATCGCCCCCTACACGATCGAAGAAGCCTATGAGGTCGCCGACGCCATCGAACGCGAGGCTTATGACGAGCTGAAGGGAGAGTTAGGCGACCTGCTGTTCCAATCGGTTTTTCACGCGCAAATGGCTGAAGAAGCGGGACATTTCACCTTTCAGGACGTGGTCCGCACCATGTCGGACAAGATGGTCGCGCGTCATCCGCATGTGTTCGGTGACGAATCCCGTGACAAGTCGGCTGAACAACAGACTCTGGATTGGGAGACGATCAAAGCCGCTGAACGTGCAGGAAAGGAACTGAAAGGCGCACTGGACGGTGTGGCCGCCAACCTGCCTGCCCTGTTGCGCGCCCATAAGCTACAAAAACGCGCCGCGCGCGTGGGGTTTGACTGGCCCGATGCCAGCCATGTGTTGGCCAAGATCACCGAAGAAGCCGCCGAGTTGGAAGAGGCCCGCGACAGCATGGATGCCGACGCGCTCGAAGATGAATTCGGCGATCTGCTGTTCGTGATCGTCAATCTGGGCCGTCATCTGGGGATCGAGCCTGAGGCCGCTCTGCGCCGCACCAACGCCAAGTTCACCCGCCGCTTTGAACAGGTCGAATCCCGCCTGGCCGAACGCGGTAAAACACCCAGCCAAAGCGATTTGGCCGAGATGGACGCCCTATGGGACGATGTGAAAACCGAGGAGCATCGCGCCAACGGCAAACTCCCGCCGGTAGATGTGCCCACCGGGGCCTGAAACCGCTGGACAAGTGCTTTGACACTTGCGAGTGTCCGCGCTTCTAGCCCCTCGGAGACCCCCATGCCGCGCAAAATAATTATCGACACCGACCCCGGTCAGGACGACGCCGTCGCCATCCTGTTGGCGCTGGCCAGCCCGGATGAGATCGACGTGCTGGGCATCACCGCCGTCGCCGGAAACGTGCCCCTTGAGCTGACCGCCAAGAACGCGCGCATCGTCTGCGAACTGGCCGGCCACACGGACGTGCCAGTTTATGCAGGTTGTGATCGACCGCTGAACCGCCCTTTGGTCACGGCCGAACACGTGCACGGTAAAACCGGCCTGGACGGTCCCGTTCTGCCAGATCCGCAAATGCCGCTGGCCCAAGGGCACGCGGTCGATTTCATCATCGACACCCTGCGCGCGCAGGAACCGGGCACGGTGACACTGTGCCCGCTGGGCCCCCTCACCAATATCGCGACGGCTTTCACCAAGGCCCCTGATATCGTCGACCGCATACAGGAAATCGTGCTGATGGGCGGCGCTTATTTTGAGGTCGGAAACATCACTCCGGCGGCGGAATTCAATATCTATGTCGACCCAGAAGCCGCTGATATCGTGTTCAAATCCGGCGCGCCCATCGTCGTTATGCCACTGGACGTGACCCATGACGCGCTGGTCACGCCACACCGCAACGACGCCTTCCGCGCGTTGGACAGCAAGGTCGGACACGCAGTGGCCGAGATGACTGATTTCTTCGAACGGTTCGACAAGGAAAAATACGGATCGGAGGGCGCACCCCTGCACGATCCCTGCGTCACCGCCTATCTGATCCGCCCCGAACTGTTCTCGGGTCGTCTTGTCAATGTCGAGATCGAAACCCAATCGGAGCTGACACTGGGGATGACCGTAGCCGATTGGTGGCGCGTCACAGATCGCCCTGCAAACGCCATGTTCATGGGTGACGTCGACGCGCAGGGGTTCTTTGACCTGCTCACCGAAAGGCTGGCAAGACTATGAGCGCAGCATTAAAACTCGCCCGCCCCGAGGATTTGGACAGGTTGATCGGTCTCGTCTCGGCATTCCACGCCGAAGCTGGCATCGACCAAGATACCGATCACAGGCGCGCAGCACTGGCACCGCTGCTTGAGGGCATTCCACATGGCTGCGTCTACCTGATTGGTCCTGCCCGTGCGCCGCTTGGCTACGTCATACTGACCTTCGGCTGGTCAATCGAGTTCGGCGGCATGGATGCCTTCATCGACGAGATTTACATCCGCCCCGCAGTGCGCGGGCGCGGCATCGCCACAGAAGTCCTGTTAGATTTGCCGAAAGCCCTGGCCGGAGCCGGGCTCACCGCTTTGCACCTTGAGGTCGACCGCACCAATGAAACCGCGCACAAATTATATCTGCGCACTGGCTTCAAACCGCGCGATCGGTATGTTTTGATGAGCAAAAAGCTCTGATAGCAATTGTTTGTTCAGCCCCCCGGAGAACGCGCCTTAGCGCATTTCACCGCTGTACATATAGGTGGGGGAATCCATGTTCTTCACGGGGTCGGAAGTCGAGACCGACTGACCCGAAATTGGGTACACTCCGGGCGCCGAACAGGCCGCCATGAAAACAGTACCGATCAACGAAACCGCGAGAAGGAATTTAGAACCTGACATGGTATTCTCCTTTTCTGTAGTTCCTCCAAGATACTTGGCGGCGGGGTCTCGCTAATAGGTAAAAGTTCACACATAATTGAGGTTATGGCCTCAATCTTCTGCCAAGGGATTAGAATCGAAGCACAATTTTTCTAGAAATAATTGAAGAATCTTTACCTAGCGTCACCTGACTGCAATTTTGAGGCGAACAAGAACGGCCCGGCAGCGTACTTCGGTCGTGCGACTAAAGGCACACAGCTCTCTAGTTGCCACAAGATTCGGGTTTCAAAATGAAAAACCCGGCCTTCCTTGAAAGACCGGGTCAGATTTATCTGTATTACGCTGATCAGCGCTTCAGGATCGACGCCCCGGCGTATTCGGCCACCTCACCCAGTGACTCTTCGATGCGGATCAGCTGGTTATACTTAGCCAAGCGGTCCGAGCGCGCGAGGCTGCCAGTTTTGATCTGACCACAGTTCGTCGCTACGGCCAGATCGGCAATGGTCGCGTCCTCGGTTTCGCCCGATCGGTGGGACATCACGTTGGTGTAGCGCGCACGGTGCGCCATATCGACGGCGCGCAGCGTTTCGGTCAGCGAGCCGATCTGGTTCACCTTGACCAGCATCGAGTTGGCGCAGCCGCGATCAATGCCTTCGGCCAGACGTTCGGGGTTGGTCACGAACAGGTCGTCACCCACCAGTTGCACCTCGTTGCCGATGGCGTCGGTCAGGGCTTTCCAACCGTCCCAGTCATCCTCGGACATGCCGTCTTCGATCGAGATGATCGGGTAGTCATTGACCAGCGCTGCCAAATAGGCCGCGTTTTCCTCGGACGTCAGTGTGATCCCCTCGCCCGCCAGCACGTACTTGCCGTCTTTGTAGTATTCCGTGGCGGCGCAATCCAACGCCAGATGGATTTCCTCACCCGGCTTGTAGCCCGCCTTTTCGATGGACTTCAGGATGAAATCCAGCGCCTCGCGGGTCGAGGCGATGTTCGGCGCAAAGCCGCCCTCATCGCCGACACCGGTGGCCAGTCCGGCTGAGGACAGTTCTTTTTTCAGTGTGTGGAACACTTCGGACCCCATGCGCACCGCCTCGCGGATATTGCTGGCCGAGGTCGGCATGATCATGAATTCCTGAATGTCGATCGGGTTATCCGCATGCTCGCCACCATTGATGATGTTCATCATCGGCACCGGCAGAACGCGGGCAGAGGTGCCGCCAACATAGCGGTACAGAGGCTGGGTGGTAAAATCCGCCGCCGCCTTGGCTGTGGCCAGCGACACGCCCAAAATGGCATTTGCGCCCAGACGGCCCTTGTTCTCGGTCCCGTCCAGTTCGATCATCGCCTGGTCGATGGCAACCTGTTCAGTAGCGTCAAAACCCACCAGTTCCTCGGCGATCTCGCCGTTCACGGCAGCAACCGCTTCCAGCACGCCCTTGCCCATATAGCGCGCCTTGTCACCGTCGCGCTTTTCCACCGCCTCATAGGCCCCTGTGGACGCGCCCGAGGGCACAGCCGCCCGGCCCATGGTTCCGTCTTCCAGGATCACGTCCACCTCGACCGTCGGGTTGCCCCGGCTGTCCAGAATTTCGCGTGCGTGGATGTCGATAATCGTGCTCATGAGGCCCGTCCCTGTGGCTGCAATAAGTTGCACGCCTCATAGCATCACGAGGCAAAAAGTAAACCACGCATGTTATCGCTAACATGATTCACGGCAGGTGTTTGCGCAAACCTGCGACGATCCGTCAGGCCACAGCGGCCATATCCCGCGCCAAACGACGTTCCCGCAGGAAAGTGTAAAGGCCCGAGCCAAGGATGAGTGAGGCCCCTGCAATCGTCATCAGGTCCGGTCGCTCTCCAAACATAATCATGCCCGCGGCAATCGAAAAAACCAATCGCGTGTAGCGGAACGGAGTCAGCGCCGACGCATCGCCCACTCGCATAGCGGTGACGATGCCATAGTAGCCGATGACACTGAAGATGACGGCCCCGATCAGTGGCGCCATCTGCGCAAAACCAAGTGGGACAAGCGGTTGCGTCTGAACTACCATAAGCACCAGCCCACCCAAAATCGCCGCGATATAAGCCTGCAGAGCCACAACCGACGACGCAATGTCGGCATCCAATCGACGCGTGATCAGATCCCTCGCGGCAATGCAAACAACGCTAATAACGACTAACAGGGTCTCAGGCTGAAACCCTTCAAGCCCCGGTCGGATGATCATCAATACCCCGACGAAACCAACGCCTACCGCGCTCCACCTGCGCCAGCCGACCTGTTCCCCCAGAAACAGCGCCGCCCCGACAGTCACGGCCAGCGGCATGGCCTGAAATACCGCAGCCACCGTGGACAAATCGACTAGAGCCAGCGCGGTCACGAAAGCAATCGCGCCTATCCCTTCGCTGCCTGCGCGGATCAGCGGCAAAGGGCGCCATGCGACCCTGTCAAAGATCCGTTTGCGTGTGCCGACTGCCATAATGGCAAAGAGCAATCCACAGACCGCGCCCAAAAGAATCATGATCTGACCGGTCGGAACTGACACCGACAGGTGCTTGATGAACATATCCTCAAGCGCAAAGGCCGCCATTGCGCCGACGACCAATAGAATGCCGTTTACGTTATTCATGATCCGTTCCGTCAGAAAAGCGCTGCCCGCCCCTTCACAGAAATCGCAAGCCCATCACTCAGGCAAGAGATATCCACGCGAGAAACATGAATTCGCGTGCGATCACCGTTCGGGATTCGTGATGAATCAGTCTTGTTCCAGCGGAACGCCGTACAGCTCCAGCCGGTGGCCTTTCAGCTTATACCCCAGCTTGGCAGCAATCTTTTCCTGCAGCGCTTCGATCTCGGGGTCTACGAATTCAATGACCTGACCTGTTTGCATGTCGATCAGGTGGTCATGGTGATCCCGTTCAGCATCCTCATACCGCGCGCGACCGTCGCCGAATTCCAGACGCTCCAGAATCCCTGCCTCTTCGAACAGTTTTACAGTGCGATAGACCGTGGCGATGGAGATCCCCGCATCGACCTTTGAGGCGCGGGCATACAGTTCTTCGACATCCGGATGATCTTCGCTTTGTTGCAGCACCTGTGCAATTGTACGACGCTGACCTGTCATGCGCAGGCCCTTGGCTTCGCAACGGGCGATGATCGTATCGGACATGAGTGACCCTCGGGGATATATTCGGTTCTCTGTCTTAGTACGTCTGCGCACTCTGCGCCACCGGGGATTTGTATCTTAGGCCAAGCGCCGCAGATCAGCCCAGATGGGCAAGTGATCCGATGCAATATGCGCAGGCCGCGCATCGTGGACACCATGCACCACCGCCTCAAGCCCTGCACCAAGTGCGATCCGGTCCAGTGCACCCAGCGGCTGTGCGGCGGGAAAGCTGGGGACCGGAGGCAGGAAACGCATATCCGGCGCCAGATGGTCCAGTACCGGCTGGCGCGACCATTCATTGAAGTCACCAGCCCAAACCGTAGGCATATCGTGCAGGCCTTCGTCACATCGGCGGATATGAGTAATTTGCTGTCGGCGCGAAGCCGGCAATAGACCCAGATGCATCCCCATGACTCGCAAAGGGCCGATGGGGGTGTCAAATTCGACTCTGACCGCACCTCGCGGTTCAAGCCCCGGCAGATCGTGATGGCCTGTCTGACGCACCTCAATCGCACCGCCTTTCCAGATCACGGCGTTGCCATGCCAGCCCAGACTACCCGCCCCTCCAAGATCGACAATCTCCCAACCGGCCTCGTCCAACATGAAGTGCGGCAGGGCCGCCGGGCGCGGCGGCAGGCGTTTGTCGGCCTCTTGCAGAACAACGATATCCGCCTTCATGCTATCGATGACCTGCATGATACGCTGCGGCTGTCGGCGGAAATCCAAACCGACACATTTCTGGATATTGTAGCTGGCAATACGCAGTGTGGGTAAAGAGGTCATAGCGTTCGGGGCTGATTATCAGCCCCAACAGTGCCACGCCCTGCGCCCAGCGCAACATGAAATTTCCAAGAGTTAGGCACAGAACAACTTTCAAAGGAGAATTTCGCCACAAAGTGCGTTAAACAAGCGCAAATCGCGTGTGCAAACTGTTCTGCGCAGCTAGAGTGCCGCAAACCGAACCCAAGGATCTCACGTGGAAACCACCTTCGCCACTCTGGTAATTGCCGACATCTCGGGAAGCACGCCGCTCTACAAGGCTGTCGGGGACACAGAAGCCCAAAGGTTGATCCAACTCGAACTGGATCGGTTGAGACATGTGTTGCGCCAACATGGCGGCACGCAGGTTGGGCAGAAGGGGGACGATGTCCTTAGCTACTTTCTGGATGCCAATGCCGCAATAAACGCAGTGCTGGAGCTGATCGAGGGATCGCCTGAAACCTCTCTGTCCGTTCATGTGGGCGTCCACTCCGGACAGATCGTTTTGGCCGAAAAAGGGGTGTATGGCGAGGCCGTAAATATCACTGCCCGCCTTGCAACGGCGGCAAATCCCGGTGAGGCATGCGTCAGTGAAGATGCCGCCGGGTTGTTGCCAGATTCCCTGCGCCGCATGCTCAAACCACTGGGTCGGCTGAACCTCAAGGGCCTGACCGAGCAATTCGCCGCGCATTCTCTGATCAGCCCGACCATGAGCACTTTCACCCAGACGCGGCTGCCTTTGTCTTATGGTCGAACCGAGGCGCATTTCAACGCACCTGAGGGGCTGACGCTTGTTGTGTCCCACGAGGACCGCTCGTGGCGGTGTCAGGACAATGGCGAGTTAAAGATAGGCCGTTCACCGGATTGCGACGTGGTATTGAGCCAACCATGGGTGTCCCGCCTGCACATGGTTTTGACCATGAAGGATGGCAAGCTGATCCTGTCGGATCGCAGCACGTCGGGCACCTATGTGAAGTCGGAAACCGGACGGGAAATCCAGCTCAAACGCGAATCCGTCATGCTGGCGGATAGTGGGCTGATATCTCCGACCTTGCCCATCGACGTGTCAGAGGCTTGTCTGCAATTCCAGATTCTGGGCCGCCCTCAGGTGCCGCAGAACGTGGCGTGAACGACCTCAGCCTCTGACGGCGGATGTGTCAGGTCAACTGCCTCGGGCTGGTCTTCATAGGGACGTGAAAGAACGTCATTCAACCGCTGGAACGGTGCATAGTCGCCCTGCACCGCCGCTTGTATCATCTGTTCCACGCGGTGATTACGAGGAATAAAGGCCGGGTTCGCAGAGGACATGGTTGCCGTTGGGTCGTCCTCGCGTTCCAAGCGAGAATGCCACCCCTCGGACCATGCATCGAATGCCTGAGGATCTGCGAATTGATCCCGCGCCGCGTCACTACCCAGCGCGCGAAACGTATTGGTGAAATCCGCCTGCCCCTGCGCCATCCGTGCCAATAGGTCCGAGATCATCTGCTGATCGCCATCCTCTTTGGTCGCAAGGCCGATCTTGGCCCGGAAACGTGCTAACCAGTTCTGCTGCAACAGGTCGGGCATGGCGTGAATGATCTCGGTCGCTTCCTCAACCGCCGCGTCCTTGTCCTCCATCTGCTGGATCAAGGCGGTGGCCAGTTGAGCCAGATTCCAGACAGCGATGTCGGGCTGGTTCGAATAGGCATAGCGCCCCATCCGATCGATCGAGCTGTAGACCGTATTGGGGTGATAGCTGTCCATGAACGCACAAGGGCCGTAGTCGATTGTCTCTCCGGCAATCGAACAGTTATCGGTATTCATCACCCCATGGATGAAACCAACACTCATCCATGCCGCAATCAACTCGGACTGCACCTGTACGACGGCGCGCAACAGGCCCATGGGTCCATCGGCTTGTGGGTAGTGACGTTCAATCGCGTATTCGGTCAGGCGGCGCAGGCTATCCAACTGTCCCCGCGCAGCAAAAACCTGAAACGTCCCCACACGCAAATGACTGCGCGCAACACGGGTCAGGACAGCGCCGGGCATTGGACCCTCGCGCAGCACGATCTCTCCGGTCTCGACAGCCGCCAGAGCTCGTGTGGTGGGAATGCCCAGCGCGTGCATCGCCTCGGATACCACGTATTCACGAAGCACAGGCCCCAGCCATGCGCGCCCGTCCCCTTGACGGCTGAAAGGCGTGGGGCCCGATCCCTTCAGCTGAATATCACGGCGCACGCCGTCTGTTCCGACAGTCTCGCCCAAAAGCACCGCGCGGCCGTCTCCCAGCTGGGGGTTGTAGTTGCCGAATTGATGCCCCGAGTAAAGCTGTGCGATCGGCTCTGCCCCCTCGGGTAGCGTATTCCCGGCAAAGGCTTCGGCCATATCCTGCACCTCACCAGGGCTCACGCGAAGGATCGCCGCAAGATCGCTGTTAAAGGCGATCAGTTGCGGCGATCTCACTGGCACCGGGGCCTGCCGAGCGTAAAAGCTGTTGGGAAGGCGGGCGTAGCTGTTGTCAAACGGGATCGTAAGGGTCATGCGGCAAACATATTCCTCCTCTGCGTGAATACCATAGCGGATCGCGCGATCCCGTGCATAATCGCCCCAAACACCCCGAGGGCCCCATGACCGCACAAGAGATTATCGACCACCTGAACCTGCAACAGCACCCCGAAGGGGGTTGGTTCCGCGAGACATGGCGCGCCGACAACGCAGGCCGCGCCACCGGCACCTGTATCTACTTCCTACTGGCCGAGGGGGAATGCAGCCACTGGCACCGTGTCGACGCGACCGAGATCTGGCTGTATCACGCTGGCGATCCGCTGATATTGTCGCTCAGCGCCTCGGATGACGGCCCGGCGACCGAACATTTCCTATCCTCAGATCTAACCCAAGGCGCGCCCCAACTGATCGTTCCCAAAAACCACTGGCAGGCTGCGCGCAGTACTGGCGCCTATACGCTGGTCAGCTGCACGGTTTCTCCGGGGTTCGAGTTCGACAGGTTCGAGCTGGCTGCGCCGGGTTTCGATATACCCAAAAGCTAAGCCATGGATCACCGCGCCCTCATCGCGTCCATTCCAGCCGAGACTAAAGACAAGCTACAAGAGCGGTCCAACACGGCCGGGCTGCGGCATCTGGCGCTGTATCTACTGGCGTTGTCTGCCACCAGTATCGGCATCATCGCGCGGGTGCCTTTCTGGCCTTTGCTGATCCTGCCTCAGGGTATCCTGTTGGTCTTCCTCTTTACCCTCAGCCATGAATGCACGCACAAGACGCCGTTCAAATCCCCTTGGATGAATGAGGTCGTGGGCCATCTGGTGGCGACTCCGATTGCCCTGCCCTTTGTCTGGTTCCGTTATTTTCATCTGGCCCATCACAAATGGACCAACCACCCCGAGAATGATCCCGAACTGGGCGGCAAACCCAAGCCCGACAACTGGCCCAGCCTGCTGATTTACCTCAGCGGTTGGCCCTATTGGCGCGGCATGGCGCAGGTTCTGGTGCAAAATACCCGTGGCCGGATCGACGCTCCCTATCTACCGGCGCGTCAGCACAAAGCCATGCGGCTGGAGGCGCGGGTGCTGCTGGGCCTCTACGCCATGGCGCTTGTTAGCCTGTTTATATCACCCCTGCTGTGGTGGCTGTGGCTGCTGCCCGTTCTGGTCGGCCAGCCCTTTCTGAGGCTGTACCTTCTGGCCGAGCACGGGCTCTGTCCGCCGGTCGCGAATATGCTCGAGAATTCCCGAACCACTTTCACCAACCGCCTGATCCGCTTTCTGGCCTGGAACATGCCCTACCACGCCGAGCACCACGCCTTTCCGAATGTCCCCTTCCATCAGCTACCCGCGCTGCACAGATGGACCCGAGCGCATTTGAGATCGACATCAGACGGGTATTCTGACTTTACAAGCGCGTACATCCGCAAAGTAAGGAACTAACAACACCGGCGGTTGCTCTGGATGGCTAGCAACCAGACGTCATCAAGCAGCTTATGACCAGAATATTATGCCAGTGCGATTTCGTTTTCGATGCCAGCCGCACCTTCCGCAAGGACATAACCAAGATCCTCTAGGGACGCGACTGACCAATCTGACAAATAGTTGGTGGCATCATACGAGCCATCATCAGCCACATACCCGATATACCCGGTCATCAGCTCATCCTGATACTCTTCTTCGTCCCAGTGTCCTCCGGCTGTGCCCGACCCACCGTCAGTCTCTACAAACAAGAAATCGTCTTCAGTGAAGTAGCCGACATATGCTGAGTTCGCTGCATCACCGGTATAAACGCTGGTCACTATGTCATCAGTCGGCCGTCTGGTGCCATTGTCATCCACCACAGTCGATACCAGACCGTAGTAATCCCAAAGCGTACCAAGACCCATGACATGCATCATTTCATGCAGAACAATATCATCGAATTGCCCAGCATCATGATACGCCAGAGCGTCCGCTTCATCGAACGTCATTTCTCCCAAAGCTGGCAAACCAGTATCAGAGCGTATTGCGGTCGGACCCGCCTGCCCCAGCACGCCGCCTTCTCCGTCTATGGCATCCAAATCCGCCATGATGACGAGGTCGTCGTAGAGGTTCCCTTCTCCATCGACAGCGTCTTCGATATCGCCATCCACAAGCGAAGCCAAATAGTCTGCGGACGCAATGAACACTGACTTCAGATCTTCAGGCCAGTCACCTACAAACCGGACTTCAATATTGTATTGAAGGCTGTCGTCGATTCCGTCGCCTTGACCGGTGATGTACGTGTCCGTGACAACCTCTGTTTCGGTTTCACCCCCGCCGCCTATGCCTGCTGGCGGCCCTTTGCTGCCCCTGGCGGCCGCTGACTCATCGATCATCAGCAGATCACCGCTCAAAGTTCCGATGGATTGTTTGTTATTTTCGGATTCATGCAGACGCGAAGCTCCCGCGCCTGATGACTTCACGTAGTCAAGGAAATTTCCACTGTTTTCAGATGGCATACCCTTCTCCCTCGAGCCTAGTCGAATACCGCCACCCAGTTTATTTTCGAGGATCTAATCCAAACAAAAGAAAATGACTAAAATGTGACTTGACGCGAATTTAGTGCACTCATTTCACAACAATAGACCAATAAATCTAGGCTTTGTTTGCATAAAGCACACTAAATGATAGTTATTGATGTGACACATAGAGTGATCTAAAAACGCTTAATCGAGTCCTCAATACGCTCGACACTACTCACTACGCCTCCTCCCACAAGCGCGCTGACGCCTGTGGTTCCGGGGCATGAGGTCGGCAAGCCCCGCGCCACACGGACGGCGAGATAGGCGAAGGCTTGGGCCTCCAGCATGTCTCCGTCCAGACCCACGGTCTCGACCGGTTCGACCGCGCAATCGAGGCCCGCGCGCAGCATGTCCATCAGAACCGGGTTGCGGCGGCCTCCGCCCGTAACCAGCACGCGCGCGGGGGGTTTGGGGCAATGCTCCATCCCCTGCATCACGCCTGCGGCACACATGCCGGTCAGGGTCGCTACGGCGTCGGCGTCCGAGAGTTCCTGCACCAGACGGATCATCTCGGCAAAGTCGTTCCGGTCCAGCGATTTGGGGGGCATTTTGCGAAAGAACGGCTCGGACAGGAACAACTCCAGCGCACCCGCCTCGACCGACCCTTGGCGAGCCAGCGCGCCGTCCCGGTCCATCGGCAGGCCCAGCCGCGCCTGCATAAGGTCATCCACGGGCGCGTTTGCCGGGCCCGTGTCGAACGCCAGCAGCGCGCCAGGGGCCTCAGGGCCGTCAAAGCTGGGGTCCACATAGGTCAGGTTCCCCACCCCGCCCAAGTTCAGGAAGCACAAGGGTTCGGTCGCGCCGATCCACTTGGCGCAGGCAAAATGGAAGAACGGCGCCAGCGGAGCACCCTCGCCCCCCATCGCTACATCGTCGCTGCGGAAATCCCACACGACCGGAACACCCAGCGCCTGTGTCAGACCGTCTCCATCGCCCACCTGCAACGTCCCCCGCCCGCGCGGCTCATGCGCCAAGGTCTGACCGTGAAAACCGATCAAGTCAATTTCATCGAACTCGGACAGCGCCTCGGCATGGGCAACCGTGACCAACTCGGCGGCGGCATCGACCTCGGGCCCGTGCCACTGGCCCAGCGCGGCCCGCAGAACCGCACGCTCGGCATCAGAATAGGCCCGGTATCCGCTGGCACCAAAGCCCAGAATGCGCACACCATCGGTTTCGACCACAGCCGTATCAACACCGTCCAGAGACGTGCCCGACATGGCGCCCAATGCCCTAACCGCGCCCGTTTTGCTGATCGCCCGACCCATGTTTGCCCTCGTGTTCCTCACGCCCGTTGATCCGGCGCGTTGGCCTCAACCTGCACGGTAACGCGAAGACAGTGCAAGCCACATCGGGCCCGGCCCGCGCTTTTCGTGCAAAAGGTGCCTTTTCCTTGCCACCCCCACCGCCTATACACTGCCCCGCAACATAAACCCAAAGGGCACGGATATGACCTACCACCCCAAATCGGATTTCATCGCCACGATGATCGAGCGCGGCTTTCTCGCCGACTGCACCGATTATCAGGGCCTTGACGAGGCGCTGATCAGCGGGGTGCAAACAGCTTATATCGGCTATGACGCAACGGCTCAGTCGCTGCATGTGGGCCACCTGATGAACATCATGGTGCTACGCTGGCTGCAAAAGACCGGCCACAAGCCGATCACGCTGATGGGTGGCGGTACGACCAAGGTGGGTGACCCCTCGTTCCGGTCGGATGAACGCCCCCTGCTGGGCCCCGAACAGATCGACGCAAATATCGCCGGGATGCAAAAGGTGTTCGCCAAGTACCTGTCCTATGATGACAGCGAGACCGGCGCGCTGATGCTGAACAACGCGGAATGGCTGGACAGCCTGAATTACCTCGATTTCCTGCGCGATATCGGGCGGCATTTCTCGGTCAACCGGATGCTGTCTTTCGAGTCCGTAAAATCGCGGCTGGACCGCGAACAATCGCTGAGCTTCCTCGAATTCAACTACATGATCCTGCAAGCCTATGACTTCCTAGAGCTGAACCGCCGCTATAGCTGCGTTCTGCAGATGGGTGGATCGGACCAGTGGGGCAATATCGTCAACGGTATCGACCTGACCCGCCGCGTATTGGATCACGAGATCTACGGCCTGACCACACCGCTGTTGACCACCAGTGACGGCCGCAAGATGGGCAAGTCGCAGGGGGGCGCAGTCTGGCTAAACGGAGACATGCTCAGCGCGTATGAGTTCTGGCAATTCTGGCGCAACACCACCGACGCAGACGTAGGGCGTTTCCTGAAGATATTCACCGAACTGCCCGTCGATGAATGCGACCGCCTGGCCGCGCTGCAAGGGTCCGAGATCAACGAAGCCAAAATCCGCCTCGCCAACGAAGTCACCACCCTGCTGCACGGCGCCGAGGCCGCGGCCACGGCCGAAGCAACCGCGCGTGAGGTCTTCGAAAAAGGCGGTGTGGGCGATGATCTTCCGACCCTGACTGTCGGAGCAGCTGAGTTGCCTGCCTCGATTGTTCAGCTGATCGTGAAGTCTGGATTGGCCAAGTCCGGAAAAGAAGCAAAGCGCCTGATCGCCGAGAACGGGGCCAAGCTGGATGATGCCCCCTTGACTGACGCAGGGTTGATGATCGACGCAGACGCACTGTCTTCGCCGATCAAGTTGAGCGCCGGGAAGAAACGTCACGCTTTGGTGCAACTGGGCTAAAACCCATACGCCTATTCCTGAAAAAAACGACCACCCTGCAGGGTGGCCGTTGTCATTTCATATGCCGGTTAAGTTAACGGTTCCCACGGTTGCCATTGTTCCCACCGTTGCCATTGCCACCACCTCCATCGCCCGAGCCGCCGCCCTGACCATTGTTGCTGCCGCCATTACCGGTGCCGGGGCCGGAACCGCCAGTGTTGCCGCCGCCATTGCCGGGGTTACCGTTGTTTCCATTACCGTTACCGGGGCCACCATTGTTGCCTCCGTTACCCTGACCGCCAGCGCCGTTGCCGCCTCCGTTGTTTCCGCCATTTCCGTTGCCGCCGCCGCCGTTTCCAGAGCCGCCGCCCTGCCCATTGTTACCGCCGCCGTTGCCGGTGCCCGGACCAGAACCCCCGTTGTTGCCACCACCGTTGCCGGGGTTGCCACCATTGCCGTTGCCGTTACCAGGGCCTCCGTTGTTGCCGCCGTTGCCGCCGCCGCCATTACCGGGGCCATCGCCGCCACCGCCATTACCAGGGCCATCGCCACCGCCGCCATTACCGGGGCCATCGCCGCCACCTCCGTTACCAGGGCCATCGCCACCGCCGCCGTTACCGGGGCCATCGCCACCGCCGCCATTACCGGGACCATCGCCGCCGCCGCCGTTACCGGGACCATCGCCGCCGCCGCCGTTACCGGGGCCGTCGCCACCGCCGCCATTACCGGGACCATCGCCTCCACCGCCATTACCGGGGCCATCACCGCCGCCGCCACCATTGCCGGGGCCATCGCCGCCGCCATCACCGGGGCCGCCGCCCCCTGCTCCGGGACCAGCATCCGCGAACTGTTCGCTGCTGCGGCTTTCTCCGTTCAAACCCGTTGCACCTATCGAAGCAGTCGGAAGATCGGTCAGCAAACCGGTCAGGCCCGGGCATTGTTCGCTGGTGACCCGCAGCGTGGTATCGAAATCCGCCTGTCGCTGCAGACGTTCCAGAAAGCTGGGTGTTACTTGCGCGCATTCGCACAGAGACGCGTAGTCTCCTCGTTTGGTCGCGTCGCGCGCCGTTTTCCAGTTACAGGTCTCTGTCGCAGCAGCGACCTCGCCTACATAAATTACTCCAGCCAACGGGACGACAAGCAGCCCGCAAGCACTACCTTTCAAAAATTTTCGCATCACAGCACCTCCAATCGCAAAACACTCAAATTCCCGAATTTCTTCAGTCACGAAGTGGCGACCGGGCGTGAAAGGCGGATTAACCGAATATGAGAATACCTTTAGGTTTTGCGCCCCAGACACAACAAACCCATGCTCGATCACTGGACACCGAGGGGGTTGCCAAGTTAATGAACACTTGTTCATATCACTCGGAGGAACCTGCAATGCAGCTATCGAACACCGCCGCCGTGATCACCGGAGGCGCCTCGGGACTGGGCGAAGCTACAGCACGCCATTTCGCGGATAAGGGCGCGCAGGTAACGATTCTGGACCGCGATGCCGACCGTGGCCCGCAGGTCGCAGCCGAGATCGGTGGCCATTTCACACCAACGGACGTCACCGACGAAGCATCTGTTTCCAAAGCAATGGCCTTCGCAGTTGAGCGGATGGGACGCATTACCGCAGCCGTGAACTGCGCCGGGATCGCTGTGGGCGTCAAGACAGTTGGACGAGAGGGCCCACATCCTCTGGACGCGTTTCAACGCACCATAGACATCAACTTAGTCGGCACATTCAACGTATCCCGCCTGGCGGCGGTCGAGATGACCAAGAATGACCCCGAACCCGATGGCGCGCGTGGTGTGATCATCAATACCGCCTCAATCGCTGCGTTTGATGGACAAAAAGGCCAGGCCGCTTACGCGGCTTCGAAAGGCGGGGTCGTAGGCATGACCCTGCCCATGGCGCGCGATCTGGCGTCCTCGGGTATTCGTGTGATGGCAATTGCGCCGGGCATCTTCATGACCCCCATGCTGGCTGGGCTGCCTGAAGAGGTACAGCAACAGCTGGCCGCCGATGTGCCCAACCCTGCTCGTCTGGGCGATCCGCGCGAATACGGGCGACTCGCCGGGTTCATCGTGGAAATGGACTATCTTAACGGAGAGGTCATCCGCATCGACGGTGCGCTCAGGATGCGGTAAGCCTGCCTCATGACCGAACGCGAGAAAATGGAGGCCGGGCAGTGGTATTGTTGTCTGGACCCGGAACTGAACGCCTTGCGCGATCAAGCCAGACGCGCCGTTCATGCGCACAACACCAGCTCACCGGACCGGCGCACCGACATGGGGCCGGAACTCCGCACCCTCTTGGGTCATGTGGGCGCGGACTGTTTGCTAGAAGCACCGTTTCACTGTGCCTATGGGATGAACATTTATCTGGGTGACAGAGTTTATTTCAACGCCGGTTGCGTCGTTCTGGATACGGCCCCGGTCCGGATCGGCGACGATACGATGTTCGGGCCCCATGTACAGATTTATTGCGCCCAACATGCTAAACTTCCGGCAGACCGCGCGCAGGGGCTGGAGGTTGGTTTGCCTGTCACAATCGGCAAACACGTCTGGATCGGAGGCGGAGCAATCCTGTTGCCTGGTATCACCATCGGCGACAATGCCACCATCGGCGCGGGCAGCGTGGTCACAAAGGATGTCGCCGCCGGGCAGACCGTGGTTGGAAACCCAGCCCGCGCTCTGCCAGCCTAAGCGCCCTCGGCCTTTTCTTCCAGCATCAGCCATTCCTCTTCAGCAGCGGCGAGTTTTTCCTGCCGCTCGACCAAAGCCTCGGTTGCTTTCTGGAATTTCACCGGTTCGCGGGTGAACAGCTCGGGGTCGGACATGAGTTCCTCAAGCTTGCCGATCTCGGCCTCAAGCCGTTCCATCTCGGCAGGCAGTTTTTCAAGACGATGTTTTTCCGAGAAGGACAGACCCGCCTTAGGCTGTGCCTCTTGCTTGACTTTTGGCTTGGAAGGTTTTGATTTGTCTTCCTTCTTAGGCAGGAGATCGCCGCGCTGTGCGATGTAGTCCGACCAACCGCCCGCATAAACGGTGGCGCGGCCGTTACCTTCCATCGCGATGGTCGTCGTGGCGACACGGTCCAGAAAATCGCGGTCGTGGCTGACCAACAAAACGGTGCCGTCATAGTCGTCCAGCAGCTCTTGCAGCAAGTCCAGCGTTTCCACGTCCAGATCGTTGGTCGGTTCGTCCAGCACCAGCAGATTGGAGGTTTTGGCCATCAGCTTGGCCAGCAAAAGCCGCGCTTTCTCGCCCCCCGAAAGGGACTTAACCGCCGCCCGTGCCTGCCGTTCGTCAAACAGGAATTCCTTGAGGTAACCCACCACATGTTTTGGCTGTCCGCCCACCATGACCTGATCAGCCTTGCCCGAAACGCGCATCTCGGGGTCGCCGGTCAGGCTGTCCCACAGGGTCATCTCGGGGTCCAGCTGGGCGCGGGTCTGGTCGAAGACGGCGACTTCAAGATTGGTGCCCAGCGTCACCGTGCCCTCATCGGGCATTTCCTGCCCCAGCAACATTTTCAGCAGCGTAGTCTTGCCCACACCATTGGGCCCGACAAAAGCCACGCGATCGCCGCGCTGCACTAAAAGGTCAAAGTTCCGCACGATGGGTTTTGCATCAAATGCCTTGGCCAAGCCTTTGGCTTCGATTACTTTTCGCCCAGATTTCGGCCCCGCCTCAAGCGTCATCGCGGCCGAGCCCTGACGTTTGATCTGCGCCGATTTTTCGGCCCGCAACGCTTGCAAGGCACGCACCCGGCCCTGATTGCGTTTGCGGCGGGCGCTGATGCCTTCGACGGCCCATTTCGCCTCGGACTTGATCAGGCGGTTCAGCTTGTGGCGCTGTTGATCCTCTTCTTCCCAGATCTTGTCGCGCCATGCCTCGAACGCGTCGAACCCCTGTTCCTGCCGCCGCACCGCGCCTCGGTCGATCCACAGAGTCGCACGGGTCAAAGCACGCAAAAAGGCGCGGTCGTGCGAGATCAGCACATAAGCCGCACGGGTCGCGCCCAATTCTCGTTCAAGCCAGGCAATCGCCTCGATATCCAGATGGTTGGTCGGCTCGTCCAGCAGCATCAGGTCGGGCGCTTCGGCCATCAACTTGGCCAACGCCGCGCGGCGACGCTCCCCGCCCGAGGCGGTTTCAATCGGGCGCGCTGGATCAAACTTTAACCCCTCGCCTGCGCGTTCGACCTTGTACAGTTCACCCGGCTCTAGCCCGCTGGAGGCATAGTCGCCCAGCGTGGCAAAGCCCTCCATGCCGGGGTCTTGCTCCATATAACCGACCGACTTGCCCGGAGGCACAACGATGTCGCCCTGATCTGGTTCGACCAGACCGGCCATCACTTTCAAAAGGGTCGATTTGCCGGACCCGTTGCGCCCCACCAACGCCACACGGTCGCCGGGTTGAACCACCAGATCAAGCTCGGAAAACACCGGATCGCCCCCGAAGGTCAGGGAAATGCCGGACATCTGCAACAAAGGAATTCTCGCCATGCCCGCCAGCTAAACCGGCACGGCACAGGCGTCAACGATGATTACCCGGCCACTGCGCGCAGCAACCGTTTGCGCTCCGGCGGAATCGCCCCGATTTCAAGCCCGGTGAACACGTGCAGCGTGTTCATGTGCCGGTCCACCACCGCATGATCACTGACCCAGCCGCCCATCATCAGATAGGTGCGCAGCAAGGGCGGCATCCGCAGCATCGCCTTTTTCGAATCAGGCCGCCTCCGCAGACGCGCGGCAAAGCGGAACACGTCGGGCGCCTTGACCCGTGGCAGCCAGCGTTTCGGCGCCAGATGGCGGTGCTTGAGCATTGCGAACGCGTCCAGATACTTATCTGTCTCGGTGCCGGCAAAAGATGAACAGCCAAATAGCATTTCGATGTTGTTCTGATCCACATAGGCCGTCATCGCCCCCCAGGCCACGCGCAGGATATCGGGATCAGTCCAATCGGGATGGATGCAGAACCGCCCCATTTCGATCATCCGCCCCTGAAAATCCTCAAGTGCGGACAAATCGTAAAACTGAGCGGAATAGCTGCGACCGACCTCGGCCCCATTTTCCATCGTGAACATGCGAAAGCAGCACACCAGGCGCCCGTCTGATCTGGTATCCTCGACCAGGACATGGGTACAGATCGGATCAAACGCGTCACTGTCGGTTTGATCCGTCGCAAAGGCCAGGGTGCGTAACCGCTGAGCCGCCCTCAGATCCTGTTCGTCTTGCGCCAGACGCGCGCGATATCGGCCTTTGCCAAGCAATAGAGCCATGGTCGCATCCTCCGCGGTTGCCGACCCGTTTCAACTTGTCGCGTGGGTATCACACTATGTGTGACCGTCCCATGACGACGGCAAGACAGAACCACGAATTAGTTGGTCGCGCCTGGAATGTTTGCCGGATTGAAGTTGCCGATATTACCCAAAAGCTGACGCAAAAAGCCCGTGCCCTCGATGCTCGACTCGGTGACACGCCGGTCAAGCTGCACGATAATACCGTCTTCCAGACCAAAGCGCTCGATATTTCGGACCACGCCCCGCTTGTCAAAGCTGATCGCAACCAACTGACGCTCGACCACCTCGGGTCGCTTGGGGCCGTAGTGGCGCACCTTCGAGCGCACATAGTAGAAACCCGAATCCCGCACTACACCAGAGGAGCTGGGAGCGCCAACCGCCTCGATCACGCTGTCGCGGGTATCGACGCCGACCTTTATCTCGGCCAGTTCCTCTGCCGGAGGGATATAGCCGTGATTCTCGAAAATCGGTGTACAAGCGCTAGCCACCGCCAGACAGGCCGTAAAGACAAGCGTTCTGGACGCCGGTTTCAACCTGTTCACAACCTTTAACATGCGCACCCTCTTGCCTTGGCCCCTTGCGGACCCTATCCGCTTACATCAAACCGCAGCCCCGGTTCAACACAGGAAAGGGTCACGAATGAGCAACCAGACATCTCTGCGGGTGGCCGACCTGCCGCAAAACACATCAACCCCGTTTGACCTGCGCCCTGACGCCAAAGAGCTTGCGGTTATCCGAGAAGATCTGGGCCTGCTGGGCCTGCGCAAGCTGAGCTTTGTTGGCGATGTCCGGGCTCAGGGTAAACGCGACTGGGTGCTGGCGGGCAAGCTGGGAGCGACAGTGATTCAGCCCTGTGTGGTCACGCTCGAACCCGTTACGACCCGGATCGATATACCCGTCACGCGGGTCTATCTGACCGACTGGACCGACCCCGACGAGGAAGAGTTCGAAATCCCCCAAGGCGACGAGTCGGAACCATTGGGCCACGAGATCGACCCGGGCCTGGTCATGACCGAGGCCCTGTCGCTTGCCCTGCCCCAATACCCCCGCAAGGACGGTGCGGAACTGGAACAGGCCGACTATACGGAGCCGGGCAAACAGGCGATGACAGATGAAGATGCCAAACCCTTTGCCGGGCTTGCCAGCCTGCGCGATGCACTGAAAAAAGACGAGTGACACGGGACAGATTTCCTGTCATAGCACGCCCTCAGAAAAATCGCTTGAACATGTCGAGAATCGCAGTATTTTCGCGCGCTCATCGGAATTTGGGTTGGACATTGCGGGGCTCGTCCCCTAAACGCGCGTCAAACCACGTAAAAAACGAAGAATGAAACCCGGTCGGCAGCGAATCTGCGGACCCTCAGTAGACAAAGGTTGAGACCATGGCCGTCCAACAGAACAAAGTTTCCAAGTCGCGTCGCAACAACCGTCGCGCACACGACGCTCTGGTTGCTGCAAACCCGAACGAATGCGCAAACTGCGGCGAACTGAAGCGCCCGCACCACGTATGTGCGTCCTGCGGCCACTATGATGACCGCGAAGTCGTCGCGCAGGCCGACGAAATCGACCTGGACGAAGACGCGGCCTAAGCCTTTTAACGCGCAGGCCAAGGCATGACGGAACAGCCCTCGCAAGCCGGACGGATCACCATCTCGGTTGACGCTATGGGCGGAGATTCGGGACCCGCCGCTGTTGTGGCGGGCATTGCCAAATCGGCGGATAAGAACCCCGATATTGCGTTCATCCTGCACGGGCCTGAAGCCCCGCTTCGCAAGCTTGTTGCCAAACGGCGTGTCCTGAACGGGCGCGTCGTTTTTCGTGATTGCACCGACGTGGTCACGATGGAGGACAAGCCCAGTCAGGTTGTGCGCAACGGCAAGCAAACCTCGATGTGGTCGACGCTGGATTCAGTGCGTCAGGGCGAAGCGCATGGTGCAGTGTCCTGCGGCAACACCGGCGCGCTGATGGCGCTGTCGATGATACGGCTGCGCAAACTGCCGGGTGTGAACCGCCCGGCTATCGCGATTCTGTGGCCTTCGCGCAACCCGCAGGGGTTCAACGTGATGCTGGATGTGGGCGCCGATGTGCGCGCCGACGCGAAGGACCTGTTGCAATACGCGTTGATGGGCGCCTCATACGCGCGCAACGGCATGGCGCTAGAGCGTCCCCGGATCGGCCTGCTGAATGTGGGCACCGAAGAACACAAGGGCCGCGCTGAATTGAAAGAAGCGCACGCCATGATCTCGGAATTTGCGGAACAGGCCAGCTTTGATTTCGTGGGCTTTGTTGAAGGGAGCGACATCCCCGGTGACAAGGCGGATGTCATTGTAACCGACGGGTTTACCGGCAATGTCGCAATCAAGACCGGCGAAGGCACGGCCAGCTTGATCGGGGACCTTCTGCGTCAGGCATTCAAGTACTCGCCCTTGTCCCGGCTGGCGTCGGTTCTGGCCATCACCTCGCTGAACCGGTTGAAGAAACGTATCGACCCGCGCCGTGTGAATGGCGGGGTTTTCCTGGGTCTCAACGGCACGGTCGTGAAATCTCATGGCGGTGCAGATGCCACCGGAGTTTCGGCCGCCGTGAAACTGGCCTTTACCTTGGCGCAATCCGGGTTCTCTGAAAAATTGGCGGCACGGGTTGCATCGACGGTCGAGCTTGCACAAGATGCCGCCCACGCACCGTCCAAGGCGGGCGAATAACAAAAAAGGCAGTACCCCAACATGGCAGGCCGTTCAGTTGTTGTAGGTGTCGGACATTATTTGCCAGAGCGCATCGTTCCGAATTCCGAGTTTGAAAAGTCGCTTGATACATCTGATGAGTGGATCAAAACCCGCTCGGGTATCGAACGCCGCCATTTCGCAGCCGAAGGTGAAACCACCTCGGACATGGCGACCAAGGCAGCCGAAGCCGCACTGGCGGATGCCGGACTGACAGCGGATGACATCGACGCCATCGTGCTGGCAACTTCGACGGCGGACCTGACCTTCCCTTCAGCGGCCACCATGGTGCAATCACGGTTGGGTATGACCAAAGGTTTTGCCTTTGACGTCCAGGCCGTTTGTGCGGGATTCGTCTACGCTCTGACCAATGCTAACGCTCTGATCTTGTCGGATCAGGTCAAACGGGTTCTGGTGATCGGGGCCGAGACTTTTTCCCGAATCATGGATTGGACGGACCGTTCCACCTGTGTGTTGTTCGGTGATGGCGCTGGTGCCTTGATTCTTGAACGCCAGGAAGGGGTTGGTACAGCTGATGATCGCGGTATCCTGGCTACTGACCTGAATTCCGACGGCCGCTACAAAGACCTGCTTTACGTAGACGGAGGCGTCTCGACCCAGACCACTGGTTTTCTTCGCATGAAGGGCAACCAACTCTTCCGCCAAGCGGTGGAACGTCTGACCGCCACTGCCGAAACTTGCCTGGAAAAAGTTGGTCTTGGACACGAGGATGTGGACTGGATCGTTCCCCATCAGGCGAATATTCGTATCATTCAGGGCACCGCCAAGAAGCTGGGCGTGCCCATGGATCACGTTGTCGTGACGCTTCAGGACCACGGAAATACGTCTGCTGCATCGATTCCCTTGGCTATGTCCGTCGCCAAGCAACGCGGGCAGTTCAAACCCGGCGATTTGCTAGTGACAGAGGCAATCGGGGGTGGATTGGCGTGGGGTTCTGTCCTCCTGCGGTGGTAACAGGCGCAAAACGGCTTACACACAGCCGTGCAATTCATTGATATTGACAGTGAATTTGCCCTGACCCTATGCTTTACCATCAACAGGGGAATTGGCATGGGCGACAAAACACTGACCCGAATGGATCTGAGCGAGGCCGTCTTTCGTGAGGTGGGCCTCTCACGCAATGAAAGCGCGCAACTGGTCGAAAGCGTTCTGAACCATATGTCCGACGCGCTTGTGCGCGGCGAACAGGTCAAGATTTCATCCTTCGGGACTTTCAGCGTTCGGGACAAAACTGCCCGCATCGGCCGCAACCCCAAAACCGGGGAAGAGGTTCCTATTCAGCCGCGTCGCGTGCTGACTTTTCGCCCGTCGCACCTGATGAAGGATCGCGTCGCAGCTGGGAACCGCAAGTAACATCAGGACAGCGACACCATGAGCAAGTCACCCGACGCCTTTCGCACGATCAGTGAAGTTGCGGACTGGCTGGGTGTTCAGGCCCATGTTCTGCGATTTTGGGAAAGCCGTTTCACTCAGGTGAAACCGGTCAAACGCGCGGGTGGCAGGCGGTATTATCGACCCAATGACATGCGCCTGCTTGGAGGTATCAAAAAGCTGCTGCACGAAGATGGGATCACCATCAAAGGCGTGCAGCGCATTCTGCGTGAGCAAGGCGTGGCTTATGTGGCTTCGCTGTCGCAGGGGCTTGATGAAACGGCCGAACCCGAAGCCAAGGCAAACGACGCGGTCGTGGTTCCATTTACTGCAAAACCTGAGCCCAGCCAGCAGGTCACTCTGGACTTGGGAGATAGCAGCACGACCCACGGTGCGCCTAAGGAAAGCCCTGCCGCAAAACCAGCTCCGGCCACGCCGCGAAACACATCTGTGCCGCGAGAAGCGGTTGCACCTGTCCATGTCGAACGGTCTCCGACGATTTCCGGAATTGCAGCCCGTGCCTGGGCACGAACCGATTTCGACGACGATCTTTTGCGCCGGATTGCACCCGTCGCAAAGGAATTGCGTGCCGTTCTGAACAGAATTGAAAACCGATCCGCGGGATAAGAAAAAAGGCGATGATTTCCTCTTGCCCCCGCCGGGAAAGTCTTTATGAACACCTCAACGTCGGGCTATGGCGCAGCCTGGTAGCGCGTCCGTCTGGGGGACGGAAGGTCGCAGGTTCGAGTCCTGCTAGCCCGACCAAATCACACCGACGTTTATGGCAGACAGGCCAGATCCCGCTCTGGCATCAGGGGGGATCAAGATGACAGGTGTATGCCCAAACCAGCAAATTGAAGGCATGATCGCACGCGGTGAAATTACTGCTAACCCAGCGGTCATCGACGCGCAGGTACAACCGGCCAGCCTTGATTTGCGCCTTGGAACAGTCGCTTACCGCGTGCGTGCCTCGTTCCTGGCCGGCGAAGGGCGATCCGTCGCCGACCGTCTGACCGAGTTCGAGATGCACCGCATCGACATCACCGACGGCGCGGTTCTGGAAAAGGGATGCGTCTATCTGGTGCCTCTGATGGAATCGCTGGCCCTGCCTGACAGCGTGACCGCCGTGGCCAACGCCAAGAGCTCGACCGGGCGCCTGGATCTGCTGACACGTACAATCACAGATGGAGGGGCCGAATTTGACCGTGTGCCCGCTGGCTACCGCGGCCCGCTCTATGCCGAAATTTGCCCCCGCTCCTTCTCGGTTCTAGTGCGACCGGGCATGCGTTTGAACCAAATCAGATTCCGTCAAGGACAAGCCGTGTTGAGCGACGCAGAACTGAGCGCGCTGCACAACAAGTCCCCGCTGGTCGATGGACCTGCGGTCATTCAGGATGGGCTTGGCTTTTCAGTTGACCTGCGCCTGCCTGACACTGATCTGGTGGGCTACCGTGCCAAGCCCCATACGGGCGTGATCGATCTGGACCGGATTGGTGAATACGACCCGCAGGAATATTGGGAAGAAGTGCGCACCACCGAGGGGCGTATCATCCTTGATCCCGGCGCTTTCTATATCCTGGTCAGCCGCGAGGCTGTTCATATCCCACCAATGTATGCCGCCGAAATGGCCCCTTATCTCGCTATGGTTGGTGAATTCCGGGTGCACTATGCCGGCTTCTTCGACCCTGGTTTTGGTCATGCTGCAGCTGGGGGTGCAGGGTCACGTGGCGTATTGGAGGTACGCTGCCATGAGGCCCCATTCGTGCTAGAGCATGGGCAGGTCGTAGGACGGCTCGTCTACGAAAAAATGGCTGAAATGCCCACGCAGCTCTATGGGGCAGGCATCGCGTCAAACTATCAGGGACAGGGCTTGAAACTATCCAAGCACTTTAAAGCTGTCTCTTAAAACTTCATGAACCGTCGCATCTGACGAGTCATCCGCTGCATCTGTTTCATGTTTTGCGCCTGACGGTCGCCGTTCTGTTTCATATGCTGGGCAGCTTGAAGATCATTGGCAGAAGGCTGTCCTTGCTGCGGCTTTCCAACTCGGCCCGCCAAGTCGAACCCTTTATCGACGCCTTTTGTCACAAGCCGACGCATGACTTGACGCACAATCATATCGATCATTCGATTGGCATTCATTGCTTAACTCCGTTTCCTGCGCCTCAACATAGGTGATTCTTGCGTCAACAAAAGGGCCGCGCGATCACTCTTCCTCGAACAGTTCGGTCTGCTCGTCGTCATCTTCATCCTCGCGCCCTTCGCCCATTGGGATCGTTCCCGGAGGCGGCCGGTTTTCCAGCAACCCGGCGGCGCGCAATTCTTGCAGCCCCGGAAGGTCGCGCGCGTTTTCCAGCCCGAAATGATCCAGAAACTGCGGCGTTACCACGAAGGTCACCGGGCGGCCTGGAGTCATCCGTCGGCGGCCCAGCCTGATCCACTCCATTTCCAGCAACTGGTCGATAGTCCCACGCGAGACGGACACGCCACGGATTTCCTCGATCTCGGCCCGCGTGCAGGGCTGGTGATAGGCCACGATGGCCAGCGTTTCGATCGCGGCACGGCTGAGTTTGCGGGTCTCAACCGTTTCCTTCTGCATCAGAAAACCCAGATCGGGGGCGGTTCGGATGGCCCAGGCTTCGCCCACGCGCACCACGCGCACGCCGCGGCCTTCGTATCGTTTGCGCAACAGATCAACCGCTTGCGCTGCATCGCTGCCATGAGGCATCCGGGCCTCAAGATCGCCGATCGTCACCGGTTCGGCGCTGGCGAACAGCACGGCTTCGACCATGCGCTCCTGTTCGGCCAAGGGGGGTGCTTCGAACAGTGTGCCGGTTTCCTCAGAGGTTTCAGTCACGTGTTTCGGTCCTCTTGCGCAGATGGATCGGAGCAAACGTCTCGCTCTGTTTGATTTCCATATGTCCCTCTTTCACCAGCTCCAACGAGGCCGCGAATGTCGCCGCCGTGGCCGAGCGCCGCCGCACCGGATCGGCGTCCCAGCCATCGGGCAGATAGGTTTCCATATCCGTCCACGCGCCCGCAAACCCGATCAGAGGGCGCATCCGTTCCAGCGCCTGTTCCATGGTAAAGACGGCATCGCGGTCCATGACAAAGGGTCGGAATTCGTCGCGGGTACGAATACGGGCATAGCCCTGCATCAGGTCAAGCAGCGTGGCCGAATAGGTCACTGTACGGATGCGGGTGATATCCTCGCCCTGCCCGCGTTTGAAGAAATCGCGCCCCAGCTGGTCGCGCGCCATCAGACGGGCAGCAGCATCGCGCATGGCCTGCAGACGTTCCAGTTGGAAGGCCAGGTGCGCGGCCAATTCCTCGCCCGACGGTCCTTCGTCATCGGGATCGGGCGGCAGCAGCAGGCGGGATTTCAGAAAGGCGAGCCACGCGGCCATCACCAGATAATCAGCCGCCAGTTCGATCCGCAGCGCACGGGCCTTTTCCACGAAGGTCAGATATTGCTGCGCCAGCGCCAGAACCGAGATTTTCCGTAGGTCAACCTTTTGCGTCCGCGACAGGGTCAACAGCACGTCCAGCGGGCCTTCGAACCCGTCAACGTCAACAATCAACGCCTCGGCAGCAAGCCGATCCGCGACCGAGACCGGGTCTTCGCTGAAAAGGTTATCGTTCATATACCTGCCCGCCCATTAGGGCAGATAGTTCCGCCTCGGCGGCTTCGATGTCAAGTTCCACGGGCTTTTGCCGCATCGACAGTGCCTTTTCGGCGCGTTTTTGCGCTTGCGGGGTCATCTCGCCAGCGGCCTCCAGCACTTTAGCGCGGGCCTCATACGAGCCGTTGCAATGCAAGACCACGTCGCAGCCCGCAGCCAACGCGTGCTGGGCTATCTCTTCGGGCGCACCGCTCAGGGCTTTCATCGAGATATCGTCGGTCATAATAAGCCCATCGAAACCGATCTTGTCGCGGATCAGGTCGATCATCGTAGGTGAAATCGTCGCCGGTTGCGGGTCGATCCGGTCATAGACCAGATGCGCGGTCATCCCCATGGGAAGATCGTTCAAAGCGCGAAACGGTGCGAAATCAGCCCCTTCCAGCGCTTCTTGTGTCAGGTCCACATGCGGCAGGTCATGGTGGCTGTCCAGCGTTGACAGCCCGTGCCCGGGCATATGCTTGATAACGGGAAGAACACCGCCCTCAAGATGCCCCATAGCGACGGCGCGCCCGATCTTGGAAACCTGTTTAGGGTCAGACCCATAGCAGCGATTCTTTAGAAAAGCGTGCGTATCTGCGCGCGCCAGATCAACCATTGGGGCACAATTGCTGTCGATGCCCAGTTCGAACAATTCCCGCGCGATCAGGCGATAGCGCAGATACATCGCGCGTTCTGCGTGATCCCCGGCGCGTTCAGCGTGATCCAGCGGCGGCAGCCACTCTCGCGCGATGGGCGCGCGCAGGCGCTGCACGCGCCCGCCTTCCTGATCAATGGTAATTAGGCAATTGCGACCTACCGCCTCGCGGAACTCATCACACAGAGCGCGGACTTGATCCTCGGTCTCGATATTGCGGGCAAACAAAATGAACCCAAACGGGTTCATTTCTCGAAACAGTTTCTTTTCCTGAGGCGTCAGGCGCAGCCCCTCGGCATCGGTAATTGCGGCGCAGAATGTCACCGAGCGGCCACCGGGATACAGTCGGCGCCTTGCCCTTGCAGCGCGGCACAGAACTGGCGTGAATCGCTCAGGTCATCAAAGCCCAAAACCCGAAGGCGATAAAACGTCCGGCCACCGCTTGAGGTTTTCTGGATAACACGCTGTTTTCCATCCATATACTCACCGAAACGCCCATTCAGACGATTCCATTCGGCCCGCGCGACATCAGGGCTTTCATACGCGCCCAATTGGGCCATGCGTGTACCTTTGGACAGCGCGTTCGGATCGACATCCAGCCCCACGGCCGCTTTGACAGCCGCGTTGATAGCATCTTCGGTTTTGCTGGATGCAGTAATGCCACTGGCAGTCGTTCGTGCGGGCCGCGTGTTCGGACGCAATGAGCGCCGGACGCCAGGCAGGGCTGCAACCGCAGGGTCCGGCAGTTGCGCGGCCAGATCGGCAGGATCAATCGCGGGTTCATCATCCAACGGACCCAACGAGGCCAGCTGCACACCTTCGTCTGTTTCGGTGTCAGGCGTTTCGGCCTCACCCGCCAATTCGGCAACCAACGCATCAACCGCGCCTTGACGCAGTTGAGCCGCCTCCTGGTTCGAGATTTCCTCTTCAACCACATGCACCGCAGGGGTTGCACGCAGCGGTTCAACCGGCGTGTCCTCATCTGTCAGCGAAACCGGACGCGGAGCAAGGATCAGGCGATCCGCCGGAGGCGCAGCCGTCCCGACCGCAGCGACAGTATTTACTGCAAGGCCCTGATGATCAGCGGGAGTTCCACCGGGGTTCTCTGGCTGAATACGCATCGGGCCTTCAACAGCACGTACCACCGGAACGCCACTGACATCACGCATTACAAGCTTGTAGCCCCAGACTCCGATCCCCGCGACCAAGGCCAGGGATGCAACCGCGCCCAGCGCATTCACGATACGACCTAAACCGGCGGCACGGGGCGCATCTTCGTATCCGTGCATCTCATCAGAATAGTCGTACCCACCCTGAGGATGCGGTTGATTCGTGTAATGCATCTGCTCGGGACGCATTTGCCCCGAGTAATCGTAGTTCGCCATGTCCGCCTCACCGCCCGTTTCGCGCCGGGAAATAAGGCGCGCGGGTCATTTCTTGCCTACCTCGTACCGGCGCGTCGGGCGGTGTTTGTTACCGCATCTCCTGCGCCGGGGTAACGCCAAGAATACCCAAGCCCGCTGAAATCACAACAGAAACGGCACGAGCCAATGCGATTTTTGACTGGCTTGTGGCAACATCGCCATCCTGGATGAACCGCAGCTGGGTTTCGTCGTTGCCCTTGTTCCACAGCGCATGGAAGTCGCCGGCTAGTTCATAGAGGTAGAACGCAACGCGGTGCGGCTCGTTCGTGCGGGCGGCGATTTCCACCAGTCGCGGCCATTCAGCCAGCTTTTTGGCGACTGTCAGCTCGGATGCGTGATCGTTCTTACTCAGATCGGCCCCTTTGAGGGTCGCATCATCTGCGGCAATCCCGGCCTCAGCCGCGCGGCGCAGCACGCTCATGACGCGGGCATGGGCGTATTGCACGTAGAACACGGGGTTCTCGCGGCTCTGCTCCAGCACCTTATCGAAATCGAAATCCAGCGGCGCGTCATTCTTGCGGGTCAGCATCACGAAACGGGTCACATCCGGGCCCACCTGATCCACCACATCGCGCAGAGTGACAAAGTTCCCTGCCCGTTTGGACATCTTAAACGGCTCGCCATTCTTCCACAGCTTTACCAACTGGGTCAGCTTGATATCCAGCGGCACCTTACCGTCAGACAGAGCCGACACAGCCGCCTTCATCCGTTTGACATAGCCGCCGTGGTCGGCACCAAACACGTCGATCAGCGCGTCAAAACCACGGCTTACCTTGTCATAGTGATAGGCGATATCGGGCGCGAAATAGGTCCACGCGCCGTCTGATTTCTTGACCGGACGGTCCACGTCATCGCCATGTTCGGTCGATTTGAACAGGGTCTGCTCGCGCGGCTCCCAATCCTCGGGCTTTTTACCCTTGGGCGGCTCCAGCACACCTTCATAGATCAGACCCTTCTCGGTCAGCGACTGCAGCGCAGCCTCGATCCGGCCTGTACCGTAGAGGGACTTCTCAGAAAAGAACACATCCATCTCAACGCCCAGCGCCTTAAGATCGGCGCGGATCAGGTCCATCATCGCGTCGGTAGCAAAGTTGCGCAGGTCCTCAAGCCATTCGCTTTCAGGCTTGTCGATCAGGCTGTCGCCGTATTTCTCTTTCAGCGCCTCGCCGATCGGGATCAGATAGTCACCGGGATAGAGCCCCTCGGCAATCTCGGGGCTGAGGCCATTGGCCTCGCGATACCGCTCATAGGCCGAACGCGCTAGTACATCCACCTGCGCGCCGCCATCGTTGATGTAATACTCACGCGTAACTTCATGGCCAGAATAAGCCAGCAGGCTTGCCAAGGCGTCACCGAAGACCGCGCCCCGCGTATGGCCTACATGCAGCGGACCGGTGGGATTGGCCGAGACATATTCGACGTTCACCTTCTGCCCGTGTCCCATGGTCGAGCGACCATAATCGGTGCCATGTTCCAGCACGGCGGTCAGCACACCCTGCCAGACCGACGGCGCCAGCCGCAGGTTCAAAAACCCCGGCCCTGCCACCTCGGCGCTGGTGATCCGTTCATCAGCGGCCAGCTTACCAGCCAGCACATCGGCAATGTCGCGCGGCTTCATCTTGGCTGGCTTTGCCAATACCATCGCCGCGTTGGTCGCCATATCGCCATGTGCCGCGTCGCGCGGAGGCTCAACCGCCACGTTGTCAAAGCTCAGCCCCTCGCGCAGCACGCCTTCGGACTGCATCTGCGCCAGCGCGTCCAGTACAAGGGCGCGGATCTCGGAAAACAGGTTCATTTCGAATGTCCTTTTGCTTGCCCGGCGGTTTATCACGCAGCGCGGTAAGGTCAATGGATGCCTAAAGTTTGACCTTGGTTTGGGCGCAATCCCCATTAAAGTCGCGCGGAATTGCCTGATCGGAGACCATTCATGCGCCTTGCCCTGCCCCTAAGCCTGCTTCTGTCCTATGCCCTGCCCGTTCTGGCCGAAATGCCCGCACCGCAAGGACATGTGCTGGTGACACTTGGCGGCGCGGTCACTGAGACCAACCTGCCCGCGCGGGGCGAGAATGGCGGCGGGCTGCTTGGGTTTCTCGAAGTGACTCATGACGGGGCAGCAGGGTTTGACGCGGCCCTTCTGGACAGCCTGCCCCAGGTTCAGATCACCATTCCCTATGGCCCGCCCGATCATCAACGCGACTACACGTTTAGTGGCCCGCTGCTGTCGGATGTCATGATCCTTGCGGGGGCCGAAGGAAAAACCGCACGTCCCATGGCAATGGACGGATATCAGGCGGAAATCCCATGGGACAGCATTTCGACGTACAAACCCATTTTAGCCACCCATGCCGACGGTGCACCGATGGGCGTCGGAGGATATGGCCCCACCATGATCGTGTTCCCGCCAACCGACGATGCAGACGCAGCCGACGCTCAAGCCAGCCAACAGGTCTGGGCGCTGGCCTATATCGGGATCGAGTGACCCGTCGGCGCGGGTCGCCCTGTCAACCGTACATGATCCTGTATCGCAAACCGGTCCGTCATCCCGGCGATATAGTCTGACACGATCCGGGCAAGTGCGGCTTCATTCCCTGCCGCCTCAATATCAGCGTGCCAGCGGGCCGGCATTTGACGGGGGTCCCCGAGATAAATCGGGAACAACTCTTCGACGATCTTGCTAACTTCGGCCCGCACCTCCATCACCGAGGGCGCGCGATACATCCGGGTGAACAGAAAGGCGCGGATGTCCTGCAACTGCGCCCACAATTGCCCCGAGAACTGGATCACCGGGCGGCCCAAATGGCGGATATCTTCCACCGATTGCGCTCTGGATTCGGCAATCAACGCGGCAGATGTATCGATCACATCCGAGACCATGACCCCAAAGACGCGCCGCAGAGCTTCATGCCTGCGCCGATACGGATCAAGATTTGGATAGGCGCGATCAACCTCGGCATAGCATACACCCACAATCGGCAGGGCTTGAATTTCATCATCACTGAACAAATCCGCCCGCAGCCCGTCCAGCAAATCGTGATTGTTATAGGCAATGTCGTCGGATAGGGCCGCAACCTGCGCCTCGGCGCTGGCATGAGTGTGCAGCTCCAGATCAAACGCGCCGTTGCACTCGGCCAGCGCCCAGGGCAATTCACCAACCACCGGACCGTTGTGCTTGGCAATGCCTTCCAGACACTCCCAAGTCAGGTTGCAACCGTCGAATTCGGCATAATGGCGTTCCAGCTTGGTGACAATCCGAATGGCCTGAGCGTTGTGATCAAACCCGCCATATGGCCGCATCAGCGCGTGCAATGCGTCTTCGCCCGTATGGCCAAAAGGCGTGTGACCCAAATCATGCGCCAGAGCCACGGCCTCGGTCAGTTCGGGGTCCAGGCCCAAGGCCCCGGCTATAGTCCGCGCAACTTGCGCCACTTCGATTGAATGGGTCAGACGGGTGCGGTAGCTGTCCCCTTCATGTTCGACAAACACTTGTGTCTTGTGTTTGAGCCGCCTAAACGCGCTGGCATGAATGATCCTGTCACGGTCGCGCTGAAAGCATGACCGGAAACTGCTTTCGTCCTCCGGCACCAACCGCCCTCTTGCGCGGCCGGGATCCGAGGCAAAACCCGCTCTGTCCAAAGGTCTTGTCCTTGTCGCCTGTCCTTTGGTTACATATATTGTAGCGGAACAAGGAAATAAACCTTTGGAGTCCGGCATGAATCTGCCCCCCACAGTCACCGAACGCGCCTTTGACCGTCTTGCCGAGATCGGCGCTGCGGATCAAGGGCAGGCTTTACGCGTCGCGGTCGAAGGCGGTGGATGTTCAGGGTTTCAATATGAAATTGCGCTGGATCAGCCGAAAGACGATGATCTTGTGTTGGAAGGCAAAGGCCAAAAGGTCATCGTGGACTCGGTTTCCCTACCCTTTCTGGAAAACGCGGTCATCGACTTTACTCAGGAACTGATTGGTGCGCGGTTTGTCATCGATAATCCCAACGCCACATCGTCCTGTGGCTGCGGCACGTCGTTTTCGATGTAGCTTAGGTGGGGGCTTTGCCCCCACACCCCCAAGGTATTTTCAGCCAGATGAAGAGGGATCCGCTCTCCGACCATACCGCCGGAGAGCTTCACCTGGCGCGGTCATCGGCGCCTCCGCCTGTACCGCCTCCCATAGATCGCAAAAGTTGGTTAACAATCCGTTTCTTCATCTGGCCAAAAATACCTCGGAGCGCGAGGCAGAGCCTCGCATCCTTCACCGCCACTTGCCGCTGGGTTCATTCTGCGCGATAGGTTGCCAACAGCTTTGGAGGGCCGCGCATGAAAATCGCCACGTTCAACATCAATGGGATCAAAGCGCGGGCCGAGGCCCTGCCCCGGTGGCTGGACGAGGCACAACCGGACATCGCTCTGTTGCAGGAAATTAAGTCCGTCGACGAGAACTTCCCTCGCGAAATCTTCGAAGAACGCGGATACAATGTCGAAACGCATGGTCAGAAGAGCTTTAACGGTGTCGCAATCCTCTCGAAGCTACCTTTGGAGGATGTAACGCGCGGCTTGCCCGGTGACGACGAGGATGAACAAGCGCGTTGGATCGAAGCGACTGTTGTCGGCAAGCAGGCGATCCGGATTTGTGGCCTTTATCTACCGAACGGAAATCCTGCGCCCGGGCCAAAATACGACTACAAACTGGCGTGGATGGAGCGTCTGTATGATCGCGCCCGTGACCTGCTGGCAACCGAAGAGCCTGCGTTGATGGCGGGCGACTACAACATCATTCCGCAAGCGGAAGATGCAAAACGCCCCGATGCATGGCGCGAGGACGCCTTGTTCCGACCCGAAAGCCGGGCCGCCTTCCGCAAAATCCTGAACCTAGGGTTCACCGAGGCGTTCCGTGCCCGTGTGCAAGGTGCAGGCCACTATTCCTTCTGGGACTACCAGGCCGGAGCGTGGAACAAGGATGACGGCATTCGCATCGACCATTTTCTACTGACGCCTCAGGCCGCAGATTTGATGCGAGACTGCCAAATCGACAAAGAGGTCCGTGGGCACGAAAAACCCTCGGATCACGTGCCAGTCTGGGTTGATTTGGACATCTGAGATCAAACGGTTGGGTCGTAGTTGTAGATCCAGTCGTATTTCTGCGTCAGGCGCGGACCTATCGCCGCCAGAACTGCTTGCGCGGCCAAACGCATCGGACCGCGCAAGTGAAAATTGCGTGCATTTGCGGATGCCGCAGCTACCACGTGCTGCGCGCGGCATTGGCGCGCGGATTCGTAGGCTACAAGGGCTTGCCTTACGCCCGATTGGCTGTCGAAAGAGCGTGCGAGAACCCAGGTATCCTCAAGCGCCAGACACGCTCCTTGCGCCATGAAGGGTAACGTCGGATGGGCCGCATCGCCCAACAGGGCCAAGCGTCCGTTCTGCCATCTCTCGGCCACCGGACGCAGGAACAGTGCCCACAGATGCGTTTCTTCGACCTTTGTCAGAATGTCTCTCACCGGCCCTCCAAAATCGGCAAACCTAGCGCGCAAGTCATTTGGATCGCCCTTTACACGCCAGCCTTCCTGCTGCCAGTCCGAGCGTTCTTCAATTGCTACGACGTTCATCAGGCGTTGGTCGCGCAGCGGATAGGTGACGACGTGCCGCCCCGGCCCCATTGTCAGTGAGGCTTGCGACTTCTCGACCCTATCCTCCCAAGGCACCGTCGCGCGCCAGGCGATCTGGTGGGTGAAGGCTGGGGCCTCGGGGCCGTTCAGGATCGGGCGAAGGGTGCTGCGTCCGCCATCTGCGGCAATGGCACATTCGACGCGGAGGCGCTTTTCATCATCCAGCACGATCTCGACCTCGGACGGGTGTTTGCGAACCGTCTGCACTCGCGCGCCAAGGCGTATGTCGACACCTGCATCCTCGGACGCCCGTCGCAACAGCTCCAGCAAATCGGCGCGGTGATAGTAGAATGTCGGACCCGCCGCAGGGGCTGGGATGCGACTGATAACCCGACCCTTGCGATAGTCACGCAAAATAGTTCCGTGCGAGAGTTGCGCGGCTTCAGGCGGATCCCCCGCAACCCCCAAGGCGCGCAGAACGGACATCCCGTTGGCGCTGATCTGAAGGCCCGCTCCGACCTCGGTCAGTGCTGGGGCCTGCTCTAGCACCGTCACCTGCGCACCGCGCTGGCGCATGGCCAACGCCGCAGCAAGTCCACCGATGCCGCCGCCAACCACGCAAAACTTCAAACCATTGATCTTCATAGCATTGCCTTAACGCAAAAACGCCGGAGCAACAGGCCCCGGCGTTTGAATTCTTGACATTTCAGGACGATCAATCGTCGCGGTGGACCTTTTCGCGACGCTCATGCCGTTCCTGCGCCTCGAGCGTCATGGTTGCGATCGGGCGCGCATCCAGACGCTTCAGCGAGATCGGGTCGCCTGTTTTTTCGCAGTAACCATACTCACCCTCATCGATCCGGCGCAGGGCCGAGTCGATTTTAGCCACCAGTTTGCGCTGACGGTCGCGCGTGCGCAGTTCCAACGCTCGGTCGGTTTCCTCGCTTGCGCGGTCGGCAACGTCGGGGATGTTACGGGTGTTGTCCTGCAAACCTTCGATCGTGTCGCGGCTGCCTGCCAAAAGTTCGGTCTTCCAGTCCAACAGCTTGCGACGAAAATACTCAAGCTGCCTGTCGTTCATAAATGGCTCGTCTTCGGCTGGACGATAATCTTCGGGCAGAAATACTTCCTGCTTCATTTTTGCTCCCTCGGTGTGGCCTTCAACGCCGAGTGCACTCTCTTCACCAGACATGAGGCATTCCCTTCTGCGGAGCGTTTATCTGACGGCGCGGGGATTGTCACTATGCAAACGTAGCGCCGAACAAGTGTGATCATAAACAGTCTAAATATGAGACATCAAACAACAAAACCTTGTTTTTCTGTGAAAATTGGCGGGCCTTTTCAAGGCATCCCCCAAAATGCCGCAGGGTCTGTTAACGCTCGAATCAACCAAAGGCATTGGACTCGCTGACCAATTTGGCGCGACGGCACGCAGCGACGCGGGTTGTAAAAATCCTCACTGCTCTGTAACCCAAACACCACAAGCCGCGCGATACAGGATGAGGACCCCATGACCGCACGTTTTCAAGGCACAGCCGAATATGTTGCCACTGATGATTTGACCATCGCGGTGAATGCCGCGGTCACACTGGAGCGTCCGCTACTGGTCAAGGGCGAACCCGGCACCGGCAAAACCGAACTGGCCAAACAGGTGGCTGGTGCGCTGGGTCTGAAGATGATCGAGTGGAACGTGAAATCCACCACCCGCGCGCAGCAGGGCCTGTACGAATATGACGCCGTCAGCCGCTTGCGTGACAGCCAGTTGGGCGATGAGCGCGTGCATGACGTGTCAAATTATATCCGCAAAGGCAAGCTGTGGCAGGCGTTCGATGCCGACGAAAAGATCGTGCTGCTGATTGATGAGATCGACAAGGCCGATATCGAATTTCCAAACGACCTGCTGCAAGAACTCGATAAGATGGAGTTCCACGTCTACGAAACTGGTGAGACGATCAAAGCCAAGAACCGGCCTATCGTGATCATCACCTCGAACAACGAAAAGGAACTGCCCGACGCCTTCCTGCGCCGGTGTTTCTTTCACTATATCCGTTTCCCCGATGAGACCACGATGCGCCGCATCGTCGAGGTTCATCACCCCGGCATCAAGGACGCGCTGCTGACCACCGCACTAACGCAGTTCTATGAAATCCGCGACACGCAGGGGCTGAAGAAAAAGCCCTCGACCTCGGAAGTACTGGACTGGTTGAAACTGCTTCTGGCCGAGGATCTGACCGCCGAGGATCTGAAACGCGACGGGGCAAATGCCCTACCCAAGCTTCACGGCGCGCTGCTTAAAAACGAACAGGATGTGCACTTGTTCGAACGTCTGGCTTTTATGGCACGCAGCAAACGCTGATCATGGGGTGATCGGCCTTGCCATACGGCAAGCGGGCTGTCAGCATTGGTTAACGACAGCCCGAAGACCGGGCATCCGAGCAGATGGGACAAGCTGAGTGTCTGACACCCTTACGATCCGCGCCTTGCGGCCCGATGATCGCGCCCAATGGGCCGAACTATGGCGTGATTATCTGGCGTTCTATGAAACGACCGTTCCCGACGGCACCTATGACACCACTTTTGCCCGCCTTTTGGGTGATGACCCGAACGATTTTTCCTGCTTTGTCGCCGAAAGCGCCGGACAGTTGGTCGGGCTGACGCACTACCTGTTCCACCGTCATGCGTGGAAGGAAGAGTCTGTCTGTTACCTGCAAGACCTGTTCGCAACCCCGGCATCACGCGGTACCGGCGTCGGCCGTGCGTTGATTCAGGCTGTATATGACGAAGCTGACCGTCAAGGCGCGCCCTCGGTCTATTGGCTGACGCAGGAATTCAACCACACCGCGCGCAAGCTCTATGACCGTATCGGCAAGCAAACGCCCTTCATCCGGTATCAACGCCCATGATCAGGCTTGGTGCGATGGTGTTCGGATTGGCCCTTGCAGGCTGCACCACGGTCACCCCACCCGAACCGCCGACGCGCGTCAAACCAACCGAAGACATCCTGCCGCCGGCCAAGTCATTCGCGACCGCGCGCCCTACCCCGCCCACGCGATCCAACGTGAATATCGCGCAGGATTTCGTGTCGCTTCACTTCGCGTTGGAAAGTGGCACTGCGCTGCCTGTATTCACCCGGTTTGAAGAACCAGTAACCGTGCGCCTTACGGGTCAGGTCACCCCTTCAATGCAACGCGATCTCCGACGCCTTCTGACCCGTTTGCAGCGTGAAGCCAGGATCGATATCCGGCAAATCCAGGACGGCCCCGCCAATATCACCATCGAAGCCGTCAGCCAGGAACAAATCCAAAGCATCCTGCCCCAGGCAGCCTGTTTCGTGGTGCCCAATTCTTCGGACTTTGAGGAATACCGCCGGGATCGGCGGAAACAGAAAAGCAGTTGGCTCCGCCTGCGTAACCGGGAAAGACTGGGCATTTTTATCCCATTTGACGCGAGCCCACAGGAAAAACGCGACTGCCTGCACGAAGAGCTTGCGCAGGCTTTAGGCCCTTTGAACGACCTGTATCATCTACCGGATTCGATCTTTAACGACGACAACATACACACCGTTCTAACTGGGTTCGACATGCTGGTCCTGCGCGCGGCCTATGCGCCTGAGTTGCGCAGCGGCATGACCCGCGAAGAGGTCGAGGCCGTCATACCTGACGTGCTCAAACGTCTGAACCCGCGCGGTGAAAACGTGCCGGCGCAACCAACGACCCAGACCACGCGAGACTGGATCCGAGCCATCCAGAGTTCCCTCAACCCCAACCGCAGTGTTGATGCCAGACTACGCTCGGCCAGTCGCGCCGCCCGGATAGGAGCGGAACAAGGATGGACCGACCACCGTCGTGCCTATCCCTATTTTCTGATGGGTCGGATGGAGCAGTTCGACAATCCGCAAAAAGCCTTGCGCGACTATGACACCGCCCTGCAATACCTGCGCGCGACACCAAACACAGAGATTCATCAGGCGTATATCACGACTCAACTTGGAACTTATGCATTGGCACAAGGTAGCGGACCGCAATTCCTGCCCGAATTGGACAAAGCCATCGACGTTATGACGCGCGCTGAAAACGCCTCGCAGTTGGCAACACTATTGCTGCTGAAATCTGAGGCTCTAAATCAGGCAGGACGCGCAACCGAAGCACGTTCCGTCAGGCTGGACAGTCTGGGGTGGGCACGCTACGGGTTTGGCTCGGAAACGGTGGTCCGGTCGCTGATGCAGGACGTTGCAGAGGCGCCCGCGAATAACAGAGGCGGTTAACGCATGGTCGTAGTTCTGGGAATGGCATTACTGGGGGCGATCCTCGGAGCGATGGCCGCGCGCAAGCGTAACGGCAGTGGTGCCGACATAGCGCAATACGCCGCGGGCTACGGTATCGCTTTTTCGCTCGTGGGCCTTATCCTGTCATTGATCATCGTCAGACTGATTTCGTAGCCATGTTCCTGCCCTTCTTTGAAAACCTTCGCAAAGCCCGTATTCCAGTATCCCTGCGCGAATACCTGACCTTTCTGGAAGGCATGAAAAAGGGTCTGGCCACCTATGATGTCGAGGCGTTTTATTACCTCGCCCGCGTCTCGATGGTGAAGGACGAACGTAATATCGATAAGTTCGACCAAGCTTTCGCCGCCAGCTTCAAAGGTTTGGAAGAGATCAGCTTTGATCAGGTGATCGAGGCCGTGGACATCCCCGCCGAGTGGCTGGCCAAGATGGCCGAAAAACACCTGTCCGAAGAAGAAAAGGCCGAGATCGAGGCCATGGGCGGGTTCGAGAAACTGATGGAGACGCTGCAAGAGCGTCTCAAGGATCAGGAAGGCCGCCATCAGGGTGGCAACAAGTGGATCGGCACCGCCGGAACGTCTCCGTTCGGAGCGTATGGCTATAACCCGGAGGGCGTGCGCATCGGCCAGAAGGAAAGCCGCCACCAGCGCGCGGTCAAGGTCTGGGATAAGCGTGAATTCAAGAACTTAGATGACACAGTTGAACTGGGCACCCGCAACATCAAGGTCGCCCTGAAACGCCTGCGCCGCTGGGCGCGCGAGGGTGCGGCGGATGAGCTGGACCTGGACGGCACCATCCGCGCCACCGCTGAACACGGCTATCTGGATGTCAAAACCCGGCCCGAACGACACAACGCGGTCAAGGTGCTGCTGTTTCTGGACGTGGGCGGATCAATGGACCCGCATATCAAGGTTGTCGAAGAGCTGTTCTCGGCCGCGCGGACCGAGTTCAAGCATCTGGAATATTACTATTTCCACAACTGCCTGTACGAAGGCGTCTGGCGCGACAATGCCCGACGCTGGGATCAGCAGACCCCCACCCATGAAGTGCTTCGCACCTATGGCCCGGATTACAAATGTATTTTCGTGGGCGACGCCTCGATGAGCCCCTATGAGATCGCCTATCCTGGCGGTGCCAATGAGCATTGGAACCAAGAGGCCGGGCAAGTCTGGCTGCAGCGCGCACGCGATCAGTGGGCCTCCAACCTGTGGATCAACCCGGTGCCCGAGAAATATTGGGACTACACCCATTCCATCAGCATGATCCGCGAGATTTTCGAGGACCGCATGGTGCCGATGACTCTGGCCGGGCTAGAGCAAGGAATGCGCGAACTGACGCGCTGAACCGGCTCTTAACTGCTTGTTGGCTCCCGGCCCGGCAATGCCAGCACTCGGGTCAGAGGTAAAGTCAGACCCAGATAGGTTGACAGCGCGCCCGAGTATTTCGGGACGTCGTCCAACTGATCCTCGACCCGTGTGCCGTAATAGATGTCACAATCAACCGGTGGTAGTTCTATCTGCTGCGCCGTGCGGGCCGGAACCACCGAGAGCGCACCGAACAGATAAGCCAACATCGGATCGCCACAGGATTTGCACAGACCGCGGGACAGGGGCGAAGGGCTTTTGGTGTGAATCCATTTGATGGTTGACGGATCAGCAGGACGCGCCTGCCCCCGGCGCAGCAGCAAGGCATCCGCGTAGGGCGCCTGATAAACGGACTGGCATTTCGTGCAATGGCAGCGAAAACGAACACGGGGCGCGGCGGTGACGGTCACTTTGGTCTGACCGCAGGAACAGCATGTCTGGATTTGTGTCATGGCGCAGGTTAAACACGCCTCTCGCGACCGGTCAACGCGCCCTCACAGGCTGTTGCGCAGCGTCATTTTCCTGTTGCTTCGGCCTCTGCGCAGCCCCATATCTGATCTATGCTGCGCCTGACCCCAATCCTGTTGGCCATCGCCTATGCCGTCGTTATGTACCGGATTTCCGTGTGGCGTACCCATCGCGAATTAGACGCGAAGTCGACCGAGTTGGCGGACCCTGCGCTGAAACGCATGACCGATCGTTTGGCGGCAGCGCTCGAGATCGAGCGGGTTCCGGTCTACATCTACGAAATCGACCCTGTAAATGGGTTGGCCGCGCCGGACGGGCGGATTTTCATCACGCGGGGGTTTTATCGCAAGTTCCGCGATGGCGACGTCTCGGCCGAGGAAATGGCCAGCGTGATCGCGCATGAGCTTGGTCACGTGGCGCTGGGTCATGCGCGGCGGCGGATGATTGATTTTTCCGGTCAGAACGCGCTGCGGACGGCGCTGATCATGGTGTTGAACCGGTTCATTCCGTTCATTGGGGCGTGGATCGCGAATATGCTGGCGCATCTGCTGGCCTCGCGCCTGTCGCGCGGGGATGAGTATGATGCGGATGAATATGCCGCCGCGCTGCTGACCAAGGCCGGGATTGGGATTGGGCCGCAGAAATCTCTGTTTCACAAGCTCGAAAAGCTGACCGAGCAGAGGGCGGGAGTTACGCCAGCTTGGTTAATGAGCCATCCCAAAACGGATGAGCGGATTGCGGCGTTGGAGGCGCTTGAACAGCGTTGGAAGGCGGGTGGATAGGTTGCGGCCGTGAGGGGCCAGCCCCTCACACACCCCGAGGTATTTTTAGCCAGATGAAGGGCGGATCGGATTTAAGTGGTGAGGGCTTTGCCCAGGCGTGGCAGACGAGCTTTTTTCATCAGCGCACGCAGGGTCCATTGATCGCCTGAGAGGCGGTTGGCTTCTGCGAGAACACGGTCGGCCATCTCAGATATGCCTTCCGGATCGATGCGCCAAAAGCCGTGCAGCAGGTTATCGGGATCTTGGCGATCCAACCCTTCTTCCGACAGGATGTTTCGGGGGAAGTCTTTCGCGTTCATAGTGACAATTACATCTGACGACGACGCTATGGCGATGGCCAGTACGTGAACATCAGCGGCATCGGGCAGCCAGAGGCGCTGCTCAAGACCTGGTTGTGCTTCACGCTCTGCTTTGGGCCATTGAGATTGAGTCAGGGCAATTTCGGCGCGGGCCTGTGACTCACCCGTGGAGCCCAGCTTTCGTGCAGCACGGGCCCATTCTTCGAGGATGCGCGCGGACCATATGGGTTCGAAATGACCCATCTTTGCCGCGCCCAACAGCATCGCTCGCATCACCGTGGGATAGATGACGCAGGTATCCAGAACCGCCCTCACACCCGGTAGAACACGGCTTTGAGGTATCCGCTTTCGGCCAGTTGCGGCAGTTGCGGGTGATCCGGCCCCGCAAAGCCCGTGTGGATCAGTTGCGCCTGCCGCCCGCTTCGGCCGATCCCTCGCGATGAGGCGTCACGGAAACGGCCCAGATCGGCGGCGTGAGAACAGGAACACAGGCCAAGATAACCGCCCGGTTTGGCCAGCGGCGCGGCCAGACGCGCGATGCGCTCATAGGCGCGCAGCCCCGCGTCCAGCGCCTGTTTCGAGGGCGCGAAGGCGGGCGGGTCACATATGACCACGTCGTATTGCACGCCCTCTTCGGCCAGTTGGGTCAAGACATCGAAGGCGTCGCCTTGCCGGGTTTGGAACCGGTCGGCAAAGCCCGAGGCTTGCGCGCCTTGGGCGGCCAATTCCAGTGCGGCGGCTGAGCCATCGACGGACAGCGCCGACCCGGCTCCGCCAGCCAGCATCGCCAGACCGAACCCGCCCACGTGGCTGAACACATCCAGCACCTGTGCGCCGGGTTGGACCAGCCGGGCCGCGAAGGCGTGGTTGGGGCGTTGGTCGTAGAACAGCCCGGTTTTCTGGCCGCCGGTCAGGTCGGCCATATAGGTCGCGCCATTCATAGGCACCGGCAGCGGCGCATCGGGGGCCGTGCCGCGCAGGGTGAGGTTGGCATCGTCTAGCCCCTCAAGCCCGCGTGTCCGGCCCGAGGCGTTTTTCAGCACCGTGGTCACGCCGGTCACCGCGACCAGCGCGTCGGTCAGAGTGTCCAGATGCGCTTCGGCCCACGCCGCGTTGGGTTGGATGACGCAGGCGTCACCAAAGCGGTCGATGATCACACCGGGAAAGCCATCGGCTTCGGCGTGGATCAGACGGTAATAGGGCGCGTCGAACAGGCGCTCGCGCATGTCTAGCGCGCGGCGCAGGCGGGTTTCGAACCACGTGGCGTTTAACTCGGCATCCAGATCGCGGTCCAAAACGCGGCACATGATCTTGGACTCGGGGTTCACCGCCACCAGCGCGATGGGCGCGCGGTTTTCGTCTTCCAACACGGCCAAAGCCCCTGCCGGGATCTTACGGGTGCGGCGGTCTGTAACGACGTCATTGGCATAGACCCAAGGGAAGCCGTGGCGCAGTCCGCGCGCATTGGCTTTGGGTTTCAGGCGGATACGGGGGCGGTCGGCGGATTGGGTCATGCCGCTCCTCTTAGTAGCTCCGGCGCGCGGGGAAAAGCCCTAGCGATCGCGGGACCGCCAGCCGCCGCGGCGTTTAGGTTTTTGTGCTGCCTGCAATCCCTCGGTCAGCACCTGCGTCATCGGGTGATCCGCCTGTGCCGCGTAGATCGCGTGCAGATCGGTCAGCGCCTGCGTCTGATCCCGATCCACAGGCAGGCTGAGTGCCCAGTCCAGAAAGATGCTACGGCATTCGGGCAAGGTGATGCCCTCCATGTTATATGCCTCGCGGATCAGGCCCTTGTGGTCATTGGGGTCGTCACTGCGCGCCATGAGTATCCTCCGAAATAACGCAGCCGATGATCCCGGCAGCGGTGTCGTAACTGTCCTGCAGCGCGGCCTGAAGCTGGTCGACCTGTTCAAACCCGGTGGCCCGGCACAGAAAAGCCGTACCGCCCTCGCCGATCTTGTCGGCCTCGATCACCTTGCCCGACAGCAGCCGGGCCGCGCATTGCACCGACCAGCATAGATCATAGCAGTCCTTCAGCGTTTGCGCCTGCGCGACATCCAGCAGCCCGGCAGCGACCGCGCCATCCAGCCCCGTATGCACATCCCGCTGAGGCAGACCGGACAGCAACGCGCCCGTCTCTGCCATCAGTTCGATATCCATCATGCGGCCTGCGCCGTTCTTGGCATCCCAGATACCGGCCGGCGATTTGGCGGCGGCCAGACGGCTACGCATCTCGGCCACCTCGCGCAGCACTTTCGCGCTATCGCGGGGACGGGTCAGGAATTCGGCGCGGAAGGTTTCGATATCCTGCGCCAGATCAGCATTTCCAGCCACAACGCGGGCGCGGGTCAGGGCCAAGTGTTCCCAGACCCATGCCTCATTCTGCTGGTAGTTGGTGAAACTGGCCCAACTGGTTGCCACCGGCCCCTGATTTCCCGAGGGGCGCAGCCGCATGTCGACCTCATAGAGCCGCCCCTGCGACATGGGCGCAGACAAGGCCGTGATCAGCGCCTGCGTGAAGCGCGCGTAGTAGGTGCGCGTGGCCAGCGGGTGCGGGCCGTCGGACATGTCCTGATCCAGCGGGTCATAGATCACGATCATATCCAGATCGGATTGCGAATTGATCCGCCCCGCCCCGATCGAGCCCATGCCCAGCACCGCCGCCCCGCGTCCCGGCGCCGGCCCGTGTTTGCGGGCGAATTGCCCGGCCACATGCGGCAAAAGCGCGGCGATCACGGCACTAGCCAGATCGGCATAGTTCTGCCCGGCCTGCGCCCCGTCGATCAGCCCGCGCAGGTGGTGAACACCAACGCGGAAATGCCATTCCTTGCACCAGCGGCGGGCGAAATCCAGCTGTGTCTCGTAATCCGCCTCTTGCGCCAGCGCCTGCTCCAGATCGGCCTGCAAGGCCGCCTGCCCCGGCCAGTCGTCAAAGAAGCTGCCGCCGATCACCGCGTCAAAAACCGAGGCATTGCGCGAAAGGTGCCCCGCCAGCGCGTGAGATGTCCCCACGATATCGACCAGCAGGTCGATCAGATGGGGGTTGGCCTCGAACAGAGAAAACAGTTGTACGCCTGCAGGCAAGCCCGACAGGAACCCATCCAGCGCAAGCAGCGCTTCATCCGGCTTCGCGGTTTTGGCCAGACGCGACAGCAGTTCCGGTTTCAGCCGCTCGAATATACGCGCGCCCCGTTGCGAGCGCAGCGCCGGATAGGTAGGCCAGCGCGCCATGACGCCTTCGTCAAAGGTGACCTCGGGGGTTGGCGCGGGGGCTGCGGCTCCGGGGGCGAAGAACCCTTCGGTCAATTCATGCACCTCGGTCAGGCGGCGGGTCAGGTCGGAGGTCAGATCTTCGCTGCTGATCCCCATTAGGCAGGCGACGCGCTCGATACCTTCCGCAGATTGCGGCACTTTGTGGGTCTGGGCGTCGTGGATCATCTGAATGCGATGTTCGACCTCACGATGGGCGCGGTAATGGTCGGTCAGTTTGTCGGCGACCTCTGGTGGCACCCAGTCCTTTGCGGCCAGCGCGGCCAGCCCCGGCACTGTGCCGCGGACGCGCAGATCGGGGTCACGCCCTCCGGCGATCAATTGGCGGGTTTGGGTGAAGAACTCGATCTCGCGGATGCCACCCTGCCCCAACTTCATGTCGTGGCCCGGAATGGTCAGAGCACCACCGGTCCCCTTATTCTCGCGGATGCGCAGGCGCATGTCATGGGCGTCCTGAATGGCGGCAAAATCCAGATGCCTCCGCCAGACAAAGGGGCGCAGCGTGTCCAGAAACCGCTGTCCTGCCGCGATGTCCCCTGCACAGGGGCGCGCTTTGATATAGGCGGCACGCTCCCAAGTGCGGCCAAGGCTTTCGTAATACCGCTCGGCAGCCTCGGCCGCCATACACACAGGCGTCACACCCGGATCGGGGCGCAGACGCAAATCGGTGCGGAACACATAGCCATCGGCGGTTTTGTCGCTGAGCGTGGCGCAGAAGTTCCGCGTGGCACGCACCATGCCATGACGCGCCTCATAGAATTCATCCGGGTCAAACCGGGTCTCATCGAACAGCACGATCAGGTCGATATCCGAGCTGTAATTCAGCTCATGCGCGCCCATCTTGCCCATGGCCAGAATGATCATCCCGGCGGCGGTTTCAACGTCGTCCTCGCTCATGCCCGGCAACTTGTCTCGCCGGATCAGCGCCGCGATCTCGGCCTTGGCCGCCACATCCGCCGCCAGCGCACCGAAATCAGTCAGCGCCGCCGTGACTTTCTCCAACGGCCACGCCCCTGCCACATCGGCCAGCGCGGTCAACAGCGCCATCCGTCGTTTGCCCTGCCGCAACCCCGGTTTCAGCTGATCCGGCGGCAGCGCGCGGGCGGCGGCCATCACCTCGGCCAGCGCCTGATCGGGCTGCTGCAAGGCCCCGGCCAGCCAGTCTTTTTCCCGCTCGATCAACCCTTTGAGATACGGGCTAGAGCCCGCGACACCCGCGATCAGCTCAGCCTGTTCCGGCGTCAGACCCGCAACCAGACCCCGTGTTTCATCACCCAACGCAGGATCGAACGGGCGTGGCATTCGGTGGATCGACAGAGCGGTCATGATGGGGCCTCCGGCGTGTTACTGCCCCCAAATGGCCTGATTTCAAAGGCTTGCACAAGTCCTAACTGCATCGCTGCGACACCCCCTTAAAGCCAATGTAAAACATTTTTACATACACCCCTTGCAACCTGCCGCCCAACTCCCATCTATTCAATGTGAAAACAATTTACATCAACCCGGAGACCAAAATGACCGCACTATCCGACCCCGCCGTCCCTTCAAATCCGGGATGGCTGCACCGTATCGAGGCCTGGCTGGACGACAAGGGCAAAGGCGCCTGGATTGCCGCCATGGTCCTAGGTTTCATCTTTTTCTGGCCTGTGGGCCTGGCCCTTCTGGCCTATATGATCTGGAGCAAGCGCATGTTCAGCAAATCCTGCAGCCGTCGCACGTCCTGGAACAGCCACATGAGCGCGATGAAACCGTCGGGCAACAGCGCCTTTGATGCCTATAAGGCCGACACCCTGGCCCGGCTCGAGCGCGAACAACAGGATTTCGAAGCCTTCCTGCGCCGCCTGCGCGATGCCAAGGACAAGGCCGAGTTCGATCAATTCATGGACGAACGCGCCCGTGATAACCACGATGCAGACGAAAGCGACGCACGCGCCTGATCTGATCCTTGCCCTGCCCCGGTTTTCGGGACAGGGTGAACCCATTCAACGACGCGGATATCCCTATATGACTCATCTACCAGATCCAGATCGCCAACCGGAATTCTATCAATCGGTGGCGACCAAGCGCTTTGTCGCCTGGCTGTTCGATATCGCGCTGATATCGCTGCTTTGTATTGTTCCGATCTTCCTCACTCTGGGTGCGGGGTTGTTTTTCCTGCCTCTGATCTATGCCGTCATCAGCTTTGTCTACCGTGTCGTCACCATTGCGAACGGGTCGGCCACTTTGGGCATGCGTTTTATGGGAATCGAACTGCGCGATGCATTCGGCGCACGGATGGACCTGGGCAAGGCTATCGCCCATACGGCGGGATATTTCGTGAGTATGGCGATCTTTGTGGTGCAGGTCATCTCGGTCATCATGATGCTGACCAGTTCCCGCGGACAGGGCCTGACGGATTCCTTCCTTGGAACGGTGATGATCAACCAGCGCGCGTAATAGTAACCCTGTAGCGTGAATCACTTGGCGGCTCCGGGATCGATTGCTATCATCCCGGTCAGAAAAAACGGGACTTTCATGCGACACACGCTGCCTATAGCGCCACAATTCTATGTGACGGCCCCACAGCCTTGCCCCTATCTTGAGGGCAGGATGGAGCGGAAGCTGTTCACAGCCCTACAGGGTGAAGGGGCAGATCAACTGAATAACTCGTTGTCGCAACAAGGGTTTCGCCGCTCGCAAAACGTCCTGTACCGGCCGTCATGTGCCGATTGCGCCGCTTGTCTGTCAGCCCGTATCGACGTATCCGCGTTTGCCCCCAGCAAAAGCCAAAAGCGCGCAGTCAAGCGAAACGCGTACCTGCAGCGCAAGGCCAATTCGCCTTGGGCCACCGATGAACAGTACGAGCTGTTTCGCCGCTATCTGGATACCCGCCATGCCGATGGAGGTATGGCCGATATGGACGTGTTCGAATTCGCCGCAATGATCGAGGAAACTCCGATCCGCAGCCGCGTTGTGGAATATGCGGACCCCGACACCGATAACCTGATCGCCGTCAGTCTGACCGATGTTCTGGATGACGGGCTTAGCATGGTCTACTCGTTCTATGACCCGCATCAACCGCAGAATTCCTTGGGCACCTATATGATCCTTGATCATATCGACATCGCGCGCGAGGCCGGACTGCCCTATGTTTATCTTGGATATTGGGTCCCTGGCAGCCCCAAGATGGGATATAAGGCCCGGTTTTCGGGGTTGGAGGCATATATTCAAGGTGAATGGGTCAAGGTCGGAAACCCGGCTGATCTTGCAGGATCGGGCCACCACCCTCTGTCGACCGCTCCGATTGCCGAACAAGTGGCGAATATCCAATTGCCTGACCGACACCCGACCAAAGGCTGAAGTCCCATGCGTCAGAGCCTGCATGCGGTGACCCTCGTGGTGCCAGACTACGATGCTGCGATTTCATTTTGCACGCAAACCCTAAGCTTTACGCTCGAGCAGGACATTGATTTGGGTGATGGTAAACGTTGGGTGCGCGTGGCTCCTCCCAATGCGCCCGAGGGGTCTTTGCTGCTGGCCAAAGCGACTGACGTCGATCAAAACAAGGCCATAGGCAACCAAACCGGCGGACGTGTCGGCTTTTTCCTGGCAACGGATGATTTTCAACGCGACCACGCGGCCATGACGGCGGCTGGCGTGACGTTCGAGGAAACCCCGCGTCGTGAACCTTATGGAACCGTCGCGGTCTGGCGCGACCCGTTTGGAAATCGCTGGGATTTGATCGAGTTCAGCTAGCGCTTGTTCCAGCATTTTGACTGTCTCGGGGCAGATCCGTCAGAAAAGATGAACAATTATTAATCATCTAAATGGCGACTTCCCTACGGACAGCGATTGAATCCTTACCCCACGTCACCAAGTAATCCTGACCCTCAGCCGTTCGACCCCGTTTAGATCCGCTCGGCTGGGCTTCAATGACATAGCCCGTGATGCAACAGGTTCCCGACCTGCGGGTTTGGCTTTGGTAAAGGGAGACGGACAATGACTCATGCTATTCGACGGCTGCTTGCGGCCAACCTGACGACGCAAATTCTAACGGCCCTTGCGCTTGGTTCAGCCCTTGGACTGGCCCTGAACTATTGGCACATACCGTTCCTTCAAGAACATCTGGTCAATGGCTTGTTCAGCATGGTCGGCCAGATGTTCCTGAACGCGCTGCAGATGCTGGTCGTACCGCTGGTGGTTTTTTCCCTACTGTGCGGCGTGGTTGGGATTGGTGATCTCAAGGTCTTGGGGCGTGTCGGAGGGCTGACCTTTGTGACCTATCTGGCGACCACGGCGCTGGCGGTGATGACGGCGCTTGTGTTTGCCAACATCTTCAACCCCGGCATGGGATTTGACAGCCTGCATATGGCCAGCGCGGATGTGTCCGTCGCAACGCAGGATACCGCGTGGCAGATACTGGCAAACATCATCCCCAAGAACCCGGTTCAGGCGCTGGCCAATGGCGAAATGCTGCAGATCATCTTTTATGTGATCGTTGTCGGTATTGCGGTACTGATGATCGGAAGCCGCGCCAAAGCCTTTGTCGAGGGCTGTACCTTCATGAACGAACTAGCGATGAAAATCGTCGAGATCGTGATGGCCTTCGCTCCGATCGGCGTCTTCTGTCTGATTGCCAAGACCTTTGCGCTGGAAGGTTTCGGCCTGTTTGCCCCGGTCATCGGATACCTGGCGACCATCAGCCTGACGCTTGTCTTCCACCTCTGCGTGACATTGATGGTGCTGCTTTATGTCTGCACCGGTCTCAGCCCGCGCGCGTTTCTGCGCAAAATGCGCTCGGCGCAGGTGTTTGCCTTCTCGACCTCAAGCTCGAACGCGACGATCCCGGCCTCGATGCAGTGCGTGACCCAGCGCATCGGTGTGGACCGCTCGATTGCCTCGTTCGGCATCCCTTTGGGCGCGACGATCAACATGGACGGAACTGCGATCATGCATGGGGTGGCGACGGTGTTCCTGGCCAATGCCTATGGGATTGATCTGGGCTTTGGTGGATATATGACCATCATCTCGATCTCGGTTCTGGCCTCAATCGGCACTGCCGGAGTGCCTGGCGTGGGTATCGTGATGCTGGCCATGGTGTTGAATCAACTGGGAATGCCGCTGGACGGGATCGCCATCATCCTCGCCGTTGACCGGATCATCGACATGATGCGGACGGTGGTGAACATCACCGGCGACGCGGTTGTCACCACCATTGTCGCCCAGCGTGTCGGCAAGCTGGACAGGGCGGTCTTCAATGACCCCGACGCCGGGATCCTGACCCCTGCCACGCTGGATATCGACCACGAGGCCGAAGCTGCTTTTGCGGAACTGACGCATCCCAAAGCCGAAGCCTGAACAAAAAAGACCGGAGGCCACAGGGCCTCCGGTCTGTCATTTTTATGTCGGCCTGATCAATTCGGGATCAGATCCGGCACGATGGTCACGATGGTCGGGAAGAACCATAGGATACCAATCCCGACTACCTGAATCAGCACGAATGGAATGATCCCGCGATAGATATGACCTGTTGTGACCTCTTTAGGCGCAACGCCCCTTAGGTAGAACAGCGCGAACCCGAAAGGTGGCGTCAGGAACGAGGTCTGCAGGTTCACCGCCACCATGATCGTGACCCATTTCGGATCGAACGACCCGCCATAGATCACCGGGCCCACGATGGGGATCACGATGTAGATGATCTCGAGGAAGTCCAGCACAAAGCCCAGAATGAACAGCACCAGCATCACGATCAGGAAGACCGTGAACTCGTTGTCGAAACTGCGCAGGAACTGCTGGATATAGTGCTCACCCCCGAACGAGATCACCACAAGATTCAGCAACTGCGAGCCGATCAGGATGGTGAAGACCATCGAGGTCACCTTGGCTGTCTCGCGCACCACGGGCGTCAGAACCCCGCTGGTAAACAAGACCCAGCAACCAAACAGCAAGCCGAACAGGGCAAATAGATAGGCGCCATAGGCCACGATGAAGGCAATCCAGGTCTCGACGCTGACATCGCTCTGGTTGATGCGCAGGTCAAAGTTCACACCCATCAGCAAGGCCACGATCACGGCCAAAGTCGCCCAGATGATCACCTTGGCCGAGCGGCCCTGATCCTGCAGCTTGCGGTACGCGGCCAGCATGATCGCCCCGCCTGCCCCCAGCGCCGCAGCGGGCGTCGGGTTGGTCACACCGCCCAGGATCGAGCCCAGAACCGCGATGATCAGAACCAGCGGCGGGAAGACCACGCGGATCAGATCATTGGTCGCGCAGCGCGCAGCGGCCTCTTTGCACCCATAAATGGCCAGCGCAAACGGCACCGCCATCAAGACAAAGGTCGCCCCCGAGGACGTGGTTGGCGCAATGAGCAGGACATCGACCAGCAGCATCAGCAACAGGCCGATGGCCCCTACGGTCAGCGGCTGCGTCGGCTTCGATGGCGCAATGCCGCGACCCATGACCAGCGTCAGACCCAGCAGCACGACCATGACAGCCACACCCGTGCCGATCGGCGCAGCAGCAGCGATCTTGGCTTGTTGCGCAGCAACCAGTTCTTCTTCGGTCAGGCGTGTCGACTCGGCGGTGCCACCTGCGGCATCGATGGCCTCTTGCTCGGCCACGGCCTGATCCCAAGCCAATTGTCCGTGCAAGTCGATCATCGAGGCTTTGCATTCCTCAGACACGTTCGTGCGCAGCGATGCGCCCTCACCGATATCCGAGAAAGCCGAGACGCTGATGTTCTGGCTTCCGACAACACCAGCACTGCTCAGAACCATCATGCCCACGATCAGCGCAACCGGTGCACCCAGCAACCAGGTCAGACCTTCGGCACGGGTGATCGGCTCACCACTACCGCCTGACATTTCAACGGCCGGGGCTTTTTCCGGATTCAGCAACGCATAGCCAAAGGCATAAAGCGCATAAAGCAGCGCCAGCATGATCCCCGGCAGCAAAGCTGCTTGGAACAATGTCCCAACCGAGACCACGGCAGGCTCACCCAGATAGGTCAGCGCGTCTGTACAGCCTGCATCCTGCGCGCGGGTTTCCTGCGCGGTCGAATACAGATCACCGGCCAGTGTCCCCAAAAGAACGATCACGATCGACGGTGGGATTATCTGCCCCAACGTGCCCGAGGCCGCGATCACACCGGTCGCCAGTTCCGGCGAGTAGTTGTTGCGCAGCATGGTTGGCAGCGCCAGCAAGCCCATGGTCACAACGGTCGCGCCCACGATCCCGGTCGAAGCGGCAAGGAACGCCCCCACAACCACAATCGACACGGCCAGACCACCGGGCAGCGGGCCAAAGACACGTGCCATCGTGGTCAGCAGATCGTTTGCGATCTTCGAGCGTTCCAGCGTGATGCCCATCAGGACGAACATCAGAACGGCCAGCAGGGTTTCAATCGACTGACCGGCCAGAACGCGTTCGTTCATGCGGTTCACGATGAAGGACACGTTGCGGTCCAGCGCGGTTTCCCAGCCCTGTACAAAGACCGGCTCGGCGATCCTTGGTAAGTCCGGGAAGCGGAAAACCGACACCGTGTCGGGTTTGACGCCCGAATTCACGAGATCTCGGTAGGCTTGGGAGCCGGTATCAATTGCCTGGTGGATCAGCAGCCCGGCACTGTCCAGCGCTGCGATGATCCCGAAGGAAATGATCCCTGCCCCGCCGATGGCGAACGCCACCGGGAAACCGGATAGGATGCCTCCGAAAAGGCAGAAGAATACGATAATGAGGCCTATCTCGACGCCATCAAGTCCGAATAACATAGTCTGGGTCTCCGTCCCTAATGTGCGCCTTCGTAGGCTTCTTCACCCTCACCAAGGCTATCCTTGTCGAGGTATTTTCCTGTGCTCTCGGACCCTTCCGAGTATTCCAGGAACGAGCGGTAGAGGAATGCAATGGCGTGCAGGAACACCATGGCCGCAAAAGCCACCAGCAGGATCTTGAACAGGAAGTAGGCGTTGAACCCGTTGGGGCTGAAACCGATGGTTTCCACGTTCCAGCGCAGCGCGCGGGATTTGGCGACCAGGCGGTCCAACGTATCACTGGCCGAGGGTTTCGGCACGATCAGGTGCCGCCACATGAAGTACCAGCCATACATCCAGGTCAGCACGGCCATAGGCATCATAAACAGAACCGCGCCGCACATGTCGACCACGCGTTTGGCCCGATGGCTGATGCCGGCATAGATCAGGTCAACGCGCACATGCCCGCCCTGCACGAATGTGTAGGTACAGCACAGGCAGACCACCATGGCGTTATAAAGTTTAAGTTCTTCCGCGAACCAGCTGATATCCTGAGTGAATGGTATACCAAGGCCAAAGGACATATCAGGGCGGGTAAACACCCGTTGCATGAAAACGATGACAATCTGCTGGATGACCATCAACAAACCGGCCCATGCAAAGAACCGGCCTGTGGTGTTCGCAAAGCCCTCAAGAACCCGCACCATCCCCCACATGAAATTGCGGTAGTACAGACCGACGGCGGTCAGAACCAGAAAGAATGTGAAGATCACAAAGAAGAACTCGACCGAGCCACCGTAATAGACAAAGCGCATGATCGACGCCTTGTCTGACCAGTCTAGCCAGAGTTGCGGATGCGTGATGGCGTATCCGAAATTATAGAAGGCTTCGGCAATGTTCTGGATGAACCATACAAGTCCATTCCACAGGGCGCCGAAGAACGAGATACCGTTTTCGTCCTGCATGTTGTCCCCAGGTCGCGTCAGTTGCACCTATGATGCGCGGCTGTCCGAACCGCGCTGTTGCAACGGGAAAGGCTTCCCCACGCGTGGTGGGGAAACCGTTTGGTCGAAGAAACGCTGCTTAGCCGCGAACGCGGTCGCGCTGGGTGGTGTAGGCACCCGACGACAGGTTGTTCCATGCCGAAGACGCTGCCATCGACGACATTGCGCTGTCGTGGATTTTCTTGAACAGCTCGTCGCCCATGTTTTCGTCCAGAACTTCCTGGCTGGCCTGACCGAAGGCATCCCAGACGCTGTCGGGGAATTCCAGAACCTTCACGCCACCCGACTGCAGGCGCTGCAGCGCCGCGCCGTTGTTGGCCAGGAATTGCGCCAGGTTCCACTGGTGTGCTTCACCAGCCGCGATCTCGATGATCTTCTGCTGTGCAGGTGTCAGTTCGTCGAACACGTCGCGGTTCGTTGCCAGCGACAGACCTGCGCCCGGCTCGTGGAAGCCCGCGGTGTAGTATGTCTTGGTGATTTCCTGGAAACCGGCTTTTTCGTCCGCCCAGGGGCCAATCCACTCGGTGCCGTCAATCGCACCCGAGGACAGCGCCTGATACACTTCCGAGCCCGGAATGTTCTGAACCGATGCGCCCAGTTTGCCCAGTGCCTGACCACCCAGACCCGGCATGCGGAATTTCAGACCCTGGAAATCCTCGGGGCCGTTGATCTCTTTCGAGTACCAGCCGCCCGCCTGCGCACCGGTGTTCCCGGCCAGGAAGGATTTCAGGCCAAAGATTTCGCCCAGCTCGTCATGCAGCTCCATGCCGCCATCGTGGTAGTACCAGTTCACCAGTTCCTGCGCGGTCATGCCGAACGGAACAGCGGTGAAGAACGCGTAGCCCGGGTGCTGACCCACAAAGTAATAATCGGCAGCGTGGTACATGTCGGCCTGGCCGGACGAAACGGCGTCAAAGACCTCGAACGCGCCAACCAGTTCGCCCGCGGCTTTGATTTCGACCGTCAGGTCGCCATCGGACATCGTAGTGATGCTGTCGGCGCAACGCTGTGCGCTGTCAAAAACGCCCGCCAGACCGCGACCCCACGAGGTCACCATGGTCAGGGTACGCTTGCCCTGTGCATAAGCCGGTGCTGCCAGCGTGGTGGCCGCAGCAGCCGAGCCGCCCAGAGCAGATGTTTTTAGAAATGAACGACGATCCATATGAGTGTTCCTCCCCTACATAGTTCAAACCCCCGAACGATCTCGGGGCAGTCGTTTTCAGTGCGCGCCAGCCTAATGACAGGAATTTGAATGTGAATACCTACTACTACGTAGGTAAGCCGGTTTTTCTGCGGCGAGGCGTAGAAATTGGGGAAACGTCCAGTGCTTTCCGCTCGCGAACGATAGAAAAAACCGGTCTCGAGCAAAGATTTTGCATTTTCCCGCGCGCTTGCGTATCGATTCGTCCATGAAAGGATTTCGCAACCTGATCTCGCTGACCTATGGCCAGAAACTGTCACTTGTGGCAGCTATCCCGCTATTGGTGGCCGTGGCGGCAATTGCGTTCTTTGTTACACAGGAAGCCCGCGCCACGGCCGAGCGCGAAATTCAGGCACTTGAACGTCGCCTGATCGAGGCCAAGAAAGAAGAACTGCGCAACTATGTCACGCAGGCCCGCAACGGGTTTGCCTATATCTATGGCCGCGCTACGCCCGACGATAAGGTCGCGCAGAATCTTGTGACACAGATCCTGTCGGCGATGATCTACGGTAAGGACGGATTCTTCTTCGTCTATGACTATGACGGCAACAACCTTGTCAGCCCACGTCAGACGCAATTCATCAACCGCAACTGGGAGGGGCTGACCGACAGCGATGGCACTCCTGTCGTGGATGAGTTCATTCGCCTCGCCCGTCAGGGCGCGGGATGGCACAGCTTTATGTGGCAAAAGCCCTCGACCGGGGAAGAGGCGCAGATGATCGCCTATGTGGTCGGCCTGCAGGACTGGCGCTGGGCCGTGGGGACCGGCGTTTTCATCGACGATATCGTAGCAACCGTCGCCAATGCCCGTGCCGAGGTCGAGGCCCGTGTGCAGCGCACCTTTGGATACATCGGCGCTATCGTTCTGGCGGCTGTCCTAATCGTTTTCACATCGGGGATGCTGCTGAACGTTCGCGAGCGCAGGTTGGCCGACGCAAAGCTGAAAGAGCTGACACAACGCGTTTTCGATGCGCAAGAGGAAGAGCGGGGCCGCGTGGCGCGCGAATTACATGACGGGATCAGCCAGATCCTTGTGGGCGTGCGCTATGCGTTGGATAACGCCCGCAGGCGGTTGGAACGTGGCGATGATGCGGGCGCGCGTGACCCTTTGGGCAAGGGCATCGACCATCTGGGGTCTGCCATCACCGAAGTTCGTCGCATAAGCCGCGACCTGCGTCCCGGCGTTTTGGACGACCTCGGGCTTGGCCCTGCCCTCAAGGCATTGACCGATGACTTTAGGGACCGCACCGGAACCGACACCGAGTTCTCAACGGTTGTCTTCCGCAACCGTCTGGATCAGGACAGCAAGATTGCGCTCTACCGTATCGCGCAAGAGGCCCTGACCAATATCGAACGCCATTCCGGCGCAACTCGTGTTACGATAGACCTGCGCGGCCACAAAAAGGGCGCAACCATGCGGATCACCGACAACGGCCGCGGACTGCGCAGTGCACCCGGCGACGGCAGTACGGGGATCGGGTTGCGAAACATGCAGGAGCGTATCGAACAGCTTGACGGATCGCTGCGTATTCTGTCATCACGCGGCCCACGCAGCGGAACGGTGATCGAGGTCAGCCTGCCTCTCAGCCATTTGCTGCCGCCACAGGAAGACGCCACGCCCAACCGAAAGGCCGGTACATGAGCGACGCCACAATCCGTGTCCTTATCGTAGACGACCACCCGATGGTCGCCGAAGGGATACAGTCGATCCTCGAAAGCTACGACGAAATCACTGTTGTCGGAACGCTCAGCAGCGGGCAGGACGCCGTAGATCAGGTCGCTACTCTGGCACCTGATGTGATCTTGATGGATTTGAACATGCCCGGCATGGGCGGCCTTAGCGCGACCGAGATCATTCTGGAACGCCTGCCTCAAACCCGCGTTCTGGTCCTGTCCATGCACGACAGCCCTGAATACATTTCGACAGCCCTCAGTCACGGGGCCAAGGGATATGTCCTCAAGGATGTTCCGACAGACGAGATCAAGAAGGCCATCGATGCCGTCATGCAAGGCGAGCAATACCTGTGCACCGGGGCCAGCGGATCGCTGGAACCCAAAAGCGGTGGTACGCGCGAGGCCCTGACGGGTCGGGAACAGACCATTCTATTGGAACTGGCGCAGGGAAAATCCAACAAAGAAGTAGCCCAAACGTTGGACATCTCGGTCCGCACGGTCGAGACCCACCGCAAGAACATCAAGCGCAAACTGGGAATTTCTTCGACCGCCGGTCTGACTCGCTATGCGCTCGAGCATGGAGTCTTGCAGGGCACCAGCCCCGGTTTCTGACCGCAGCGCGGCACGCGCTGCCCGGCCCAACCGGCGGAGATGCGCCGCAGGCGCATTGACAACGGGCAGGAGCACTCAGCCCCGGGGCCTGATGTCCTGACCGAAAAAGACCAGCGTTCCATCTTCATCAATGACGTGAAACTCGCGCTGCTGATAGGGTTGGTCAAATGGTGGCCGCACGCGCACCTCGGGCAAACTCTCCAACCCCGCGCGTAGGGTTTCATACAGCGCGTCAACATCATCCACGTCTATGTAGAACGATTGCTCATCGCCTAACTGTCGTCGGTCTTTGCGCGGCGGGCATTCCAGCAAACGAATGGCCACTGGGCCAAGCGACAGAAACGCATAATTGTCTTGCCGAAACTCGCAGGCAAACCCAAGACGGTTGCAATAGAAGTCGATCTGCTTTTGCAAAGAAGAGCACAATACAAATGGAGTGAGCTGCAATATTTCAGGCATACGCGCCTCTGGTGGCAAATCTATCTCACGCGCAGGCCACCACGTTTCAATCCAGCAATGGATCGTTTCTCAGCCCCTCCCGATCATGGTGATGTTGTAGCACCCGACCATAAAGCTGTTTGGTTCGCTCAACGCTGCCACACATCCCTTCGGCTTTGGCGAATGAGAAAATGCCGACGTAACGGCTGCGCGGCCCTTTCACAGGGGCCACCCGGTGCAACGCGTACCGCCCACGGAATATCTGCAGATCGCCAGGAAGCAGTTCCAATTCACGGACCCTTGCCCTGCTACCGTCAAGAATCGAAGCGACCGATTCAAACTGCTCGTCCTCTGCTGTTCGAAGGTTCGGGACGTATTCGAACGCACCGCCTGCCTCACCATTTTGAATGGCCAGTGTGACCGTGTAGTTGTTGGTGTCGAAATGCCATGGAAAACCCTGCCCCTCCTCCACAACGTTGATGATCACATCCGCCAACGGGTCATCGTAGCGAAAGAACTTGTCTTCCGGTTCGTTCAGCGCCGCCCGGATAAAAGGCAAAAAAGGTTCAGACTCATATATACGCCTCAACGGCCCGGAATTCGGGAAATTATCCGCAGGCACAAACGCGTTCGAACGATCATAAAACTGCCGCACCGGGTGGGATCTTTCCAGCGTAGGATCGTCCTGCGTGAAATAGGCGTTCGTCCGGTTGAACGAGCGATGGGCGTGACCTGCGACAAGCTCAGCCTCTTGCAACAGCGACGCGACACCTTCGGCATGAACGAACCCCGGCATGACGGCGCAGCCATCCTGATCCAGTTCTTTTCGCAGATCGTTGATTAACTGCTCATATGCCCGCGAGTCCGGACAATCTATCGGATACCGTCCCAGATCAATCAGATCATGCAGCATGGTCTGCCTCCGTTGCCAGCAAAGGTCTGGGTCAGGTTGCCTCAGCTTTGAGCCGCAATCATGCTCGTTTCGGACATCGTCGTGACGCTTTTGAGCACAAGCGAAACAGGCGAATGCAGGGAATCAGCACCCCTATTTCGCAAAAATTCCAGACATGCGGCAATCTGCGCAATAAAATGTCGCAAAATTCACTGCCTGGGATAGAAAATTGGTGCAATTGCCTGTTGACGCCCCGTCGCGCCGCCCATAATGTCCCTGCACGCAAAAAAGGAGCCTCTGGCGATGAAAGCGCTAGTAGTAATCGTAGGAAAAACGCGCATGGGCCGGTGACGGTAAACCATAATCCAACCCATGCGCCTCCGAAAATCTCGGGGGCTTTTTTTTGGCAACACGCAAGACACATGTCGCGAACGGAGCAAAGCAGATGACACGTGAGATGACCGGCGCAAAGATGGTGGTTCAGGCCCTCAAGGATCAGGGCGTGGACACGGTATTCGGATACCCCGGCGGCGCCGTGCTACCAATCTATGATGAGATTTTTCTGCAAAACGACATTCGCCACATTCTGGTGCGTCACGAACAGGGGGCCGTGCACGCCGCCGAAGGCTATGCGCGGTCGACCGGCAAGCCCGGCGTTGCGCTTGTGACCTCAGGCCCCGGTGCCACCAACGCGGTGACCGGCCTGACCGACGCACTGCTGGATTCGATCCCGATCGTCGTTTTGACCGGTCAGGTGCCGACCTTCATGATCGGTTCGGACGCGTTCCAAGAGGCTGACACCGTTGGCATCACCCGCCCCTGCACCAAGCATAACTGGCTGGTGAAGGACACGGATTCGCTGGCCGAGACGATGCACGAGGCGTTCCACGTCGCCACCTCCGGTCGCCCCGGTCCGGTGCTGATCGACATCCCGAAAGACGTGCAGTTCGCCTCAGGTGAGTATTCCGGGCCGAAACCCTCGACCTCGCATTACCAACCGGTTCTAAAAGGCGATCTGGAAGAGATCACCGAGCTGGTCGCGGCGATTGAAACAGCCAAAAAGCCCGTCTTCTATACCGGCGGCGGCGTGATCAACTCGGGCCCTGCCGCCAGCCAATTGCTGCGCGAGCTTGTGGATGCGACCGGCTTTCCCATCACGTCGACCTTGATGGGCCTGGGCTCTTATCCAGCCTCGGGCAAGAATTGGTTGGGTATGCTGGGTATGCACGGCCTGTATGAGGCCAATCTGGCGATGCATGACTGTGACCTGATGATCAACATCGGCGCGCGGTTTGACGACCGGATCACCGGGCGGATTGATGCGTTCTCGCCGAATTCGAAAAAGGCGCATATCGACATTGATCCCTCGTCCATCAACAAGGTGATCCGTGTGGATATCCCGATTGTTGGGGACGTGGCCCATGTGCTGGAGGATATCCTCAAGGTCTGGAAAGCGCGTGGGCGCAAGACGGATGCGGCTGCGGTTGCCAAGTGGCAGGAACAGATCAGCGACTGGCGCAAGGTCAATTGTCTGGCCTACACCAACAGCGAAAAGACGATCAAACCGCAATACGCCCTGCAACGTCTTGAAGAGCTGACTAAAAACCACGACCGCTATATCACGACCGAGGTCGGCCAGCACCAGATGTGGGCCGCGCAGTACCTCGGTTTCGAAGACCCCAACCGCTGGATGACATCGGGCGGTCTGGGCACGATGGGCTATGGCACCCCGGCCTCGATCGGTGTGCAGATGGCGCATCCCGACGCGCTGGTAATCAATGTCGCGGGTGAAGCCTCATGGCTGATGAACATGCAGGAAATGGGCACCGCCGTTCAGTACCGCCTGCCGGTGAAACAGTTCATCCTGAACAACGAACGTCTGGGCATGGTGCGCCAGTGGCAGGAACTGCTGCATGGTGAGCGGTATTCGCATTCGTGGTCCGAGGCCCTGCCCGATTTCGTCAAACTCGCCGAGGCCTTCGGGGCCAAGGGCATCCTGTGTTCCGACCCCGCCGATCTGGATGACGCGATCATGGAAATGATTAACTATGACGGCCCTGTCATCTTTGACTGTCTGGTTGAAAAGCACGAAAACTGCTTCCCCATGATCCCGTCGGGCAAGGCCCATAACGAGATGCTGCTGGGCGAGGCCGAGACGCAGGGCGTGATCGACTCCAAAGGTTCGGTTCTGGTTTAACAAAATTCGTCGAATTTTGTCGGGCGCTCCGGTGCCCGGCTTTCGCAGGATGATGAAAGGGACGTAAATGTCTGCCCTACATATCAAAAAAGGCTCCACCCGCCATTCGGCCTATAACCTACGGCCGACCTTTTCGGACGTGCAGGAGCGCCACACGATTGCGGTTCTGGTCGAAAACGAACCCGGCGTTCTGGCCCGCGTGATCGGCCTGTTTTCGGGCCGTGGTTACAACATCGAAAGCCTGACCGTGGCCGAGGTCGATCACACCGGCCACCTGAGCCGCATCACCATCGTCACCACCGGAACCCCACAGGTGATCGAGCAGATCAAGGCGCAGCTGGGCCGCATCGTGCCCGTGCATGAGGTGCATGACCTGACGGTCGAGGGCCCCTCGGTCGAGCGGGAACTGGCGATCATCAAGGTCGTTGGCGAAGGCGACAAACGGGTTGAGGCGCTGCGTCTGGCAGATATTTTCCGTGCCAATGTGGTCGACAGCACCTTGAATTCATTCATCTTTGAGATCACCGGTGCGCCGGACAAGATCGACGCCTTTGCCGACCTGATGCGCCCGTTGGGTTTGATCGAGATCGCCCGCACAGGTGTCGCCGCACTGCTGCGCGGCGACTGAATATTCTGTCCCGTCCACTGCGCGTACGTAGCGGACGGGACAACTCGGGTTTGATGGCGGCCACACGCGTTTTAGCAATGTGTTGCCCAAAACGTGCCAAAACACCAAAAATTCCATACAATATACTTAAAAGACTATTGCTTTTACGCATCAGGACGTTAGCCTCGTCTTGTGACGTGGCGTTGGGATGCGCTGGTCAGGGTCCTCAGTACGATTGAAGCGCGATTGTCCGGTATATTGCTCGGACAAACAGGGTGAACACGGCAACACATAATAAGACCGGGACAGAAATGACCAACGAAACCCGCAGCCCGGCTGAGCTGCGCAAGATGTTCGGTGATAATCTTCGACTGCTGGCATCGGACTACCCCTCGATTTCTGAACTGTGCCGTCAGCTTGGGATCAACCGCACTCAGTTCAACCGGTACCTTGGCGGAGAGAGCTTTCCACGGCCCGACGTGCTTAATCGTATTTGCTGTTTTTTCGACGTGGACGCACGTATTCTTCTACGACCCCTTAACGAAATCGATCTGCCGGCGCCTCATCCTGCTGCAACGGCTCTGACAGAATTTCTGGGTTCCGGGCCCGGCACTCTGACCGAGGACCTTCTGCCCGCCGGTTTTTATTATGTCTCGGAAACCGCTCTGGACGGGGCGCAGGCGACACGGTACCGCGTGATCCATGCGCGGCGCCTGCCGCAATGCACCATGATCCGCAGCTACGAACCGCCGACGGCCAGCGAGGCGACCTCGCCTGAGTTGCGCGAAGTTCAGGGCATCGCCGCCTGCGCAGGAAGCCAAGTCTACATATTGATGTCGAACCGTACGGCGCAAAACAGCAAAATTTACCTGATGACTCGCTGTGGAGGAGATCAACCGGACACCTGGCGAGGTGTTGCGATTTGCTTGTCCAAAACCACGGCCAACGAGACAACCATGCGTCGCTTGAATTTGCGTTACCTTGGTACACAACCAGCCGCAGCCATAAGCGCGGCCCGCACCGCCCGACGTGCGCATACCATGGCCTTGAACGCTTAGAATAAACGTGGGTTAACCTGGCTCTGCAGCAGCGGATTCAGCTTGTGTGATCTGCCGATACAAGTGCCAGCTCGCATGTCCAAGCAGCGGCAAGATGATCAGCAGTCCAAGAAACCATGGGATCATGGCAAGAAACGTCAGCACGGCGACAAACACGCCCCAACCCAGCATCACCGTCAGGTTCGCACTAACATAGCTGTAGCTGGCGATCATCGCTGTCACGAAATCCAATTCCCGATCCAGCAACATTGGGATGGATAGTACAGTGATCATGTAAAGAAGGGTGGCAAAAACCGCTCCGACCAAAGTTCCGACCGCCAGCATCGTCAGGCCATTTACAGTCAGAAAAACCTCAAGAGAGGTGGAAACGTTGGTCATGGTCGACAGTCCCATGAACAACGCAAAAATCATGTGACCAAGGAAGAACCAGAACAGGAACATGACCACGATGATCGCACAAATTGAGGGCAGCTGACGTCGACCCTGTTGCGCCACAACGCCGAAAATAGAAGCATAATCAAGTGGCTCCCCCAACTCCAACCGATGAGAGACTTCATACAGCCCAACTGCCGCAAAGGGCCCCAATAGTGGGAATCCGATCGCGGCCAGTACCAGCCAATACGAGGTCTGAGTTTGTACCGTGACCCACGCCATTGCCCAGCCCGCGAGGACGTAGAAGCCTGCGAAAACAAGGCCAAAGACCGGCGCACGTCGAAAATCCGCCCAAGCCCGGCTCAAGGCTTCACGCAACATGTCTGTCGTAACCGGCCCCATTTTCGGAACTCCGAAAGGCTTCTCCATTCTGTCTCCCTCCTCCCTGTGTCGCTTATTAGCTGGCGGGTCTTTTTTGTGGCCACTCAGTCGCCGCATGATAGGCAGCCCCGATTGACAAAAGCTTTGCGTCCTTGCCGCGCGGACCGAAAATCTGCATCCCCATCGGCACGCCTGCTGGGCCAAACCCCGCCGGCACTGACAGGCACGGCAAGCCAATCAGGCTCACTGGCAGAACAACCTCCATCCAACGGTGGTAAGTATCCATTTTGGTGCCAGCGATCTCAGTCGGATACGGCGTTTCGATCTCGAAAGGCCAGACTTGCGCGGATGGCAGGATCAGCGCGTCATAGGTGTTGAACATTCCAAGAGCGTGCCGGAACCATTCTGAACGCATCTCACTGGCGCGGTGAACCTGCATTGCGGTCAAGGCAAGCCCCCGATCCAGTTCCCATTGCGCCGTGTCTTTCAACATTGATCTATGCTCGGTCAGAGGGGCAAGGCTGGCGGCTATGCTCCATGATCTAAGCACCGTCCAGCTTTCCCACAGACGCTCGGCTTCGAAATCAGGCACGACTTCATCGACCTGTGCCCCCAACCCGGCAAGAACGGACACTGCATCCCGACAAAGGTCCGCTATCCCGTCTTCGAACGGATAGGCTCCGCCCCAATCGCCAAGCCAACCAATACGAACCCCTGTCAGGTCTTGTGCCTGAACTGGCCCAACGGGCTCAGGTTTCACACTGTAGGGCTGTCGCGCGTCACGCTCGGATATTACATCCAAAAGCAGGCCCAAATCTTCGGGGCAACGCGCCATCGGGCCGAGGGTCGAAAGCTGATGCAGAAACGCGTCTCCGACTGGTTCGGACGGAACCCTCCCCAAGCTTGGTCTAAACCCGTAGACATTGTTCCACGCGGCGGGATTTCGCAAACTACCCATCATGTCCGAGCCATCCGCCAGCGCCACCATACCGGACGCCAAAGCAACCGCCGCGCCACCAGAAGATCCACCGCAAGTTCGTGATGAATCATACGGGTTGCGCGTGGCGCCATAAACGGGGTTGAACGTGTGTGACCCCAATCCGAATTCGGGCGTGTTGGTCTTTCCGATCAAAATCGCTCCGGCCGCCCGCATCCGGGCAGCGATCATGTCATCCTTCTGAGGGATATGATCACGAAACAACGGCGACCCTTGGGTCGACACAACCCCGGCCACATTGACCAAGTCTTTGACCGCGATCGGAACCCCATGCAGAGGACCCCGCTTCGCCCCTTTGTCCAGCTCAGCCGCCTCTGCCAGCAGATCGCCCTGGTCCCGCAATCCAACTATGGCGTTTAAATCGCCATTCACCGCTGCTATGCGGTCCAACGTGGCACGCATCACTTCAGACGCAGAGACCCGCCCCTCGGACAATTCGGTCACCAACGCGGTTGCGGTAATCTGGCTTAGGTTCATTCGGATCTCTTCGGCTGACAGGTCACACTGACTCGATCAGCCTATCCGGGGCTTATCCCCATTTAAACCCACTGTTTAGATGTATCTTTTCCAGCAGCAACTACACGGGGATCGACTTCATCTGGCCAAAAATATCTCGGGGGAGTCGCGCATCGCGCGGCGGGGGCAGAGCCCCCTGCCCGGCTTAGTCGCCCTGCGCCTCGGACCGGGACTTTCCAGCCACATCCAGCGCCAAAGTTGCCGCCATGAACCCATCCAGATCCCCATCCAACACACCCTTTGTGTCCGAGGTTTCATGGTTGGTCCGCAGGTCCTTTACCATCTGGTAAGGCTGCAACACGTAAGACCGGATCTGGTTACCCCAGCCCGCATCACCTTTGGCTTCATGAGCGGCGTTGATATCGGCGTTCCGGCGGTCCAGCTCTTGCTGGTACAGGCGCGACTTCAGCGCTTTCATGGCGATATCGCGGTTCTGGTGCTGCGACTTTTCGGAACTGGTCACAACGATACCGGTGGGAATGTGCGTGATCCGCACCGCCGAGTCCGTGGTGTTCACGTGCTGACCACCCGCACCTGACGACCGATAGGTATCAATCCGAATATCCGCCGGATTCACCTCAATCTCGATATTGTCATCAACCACGGGATAGACCCAGACCGAACTGAACGATGTATGCCGCTTGGCCGCCGAGTCGTAGGGCGAAATTCGCACCAAACGGTGCACACCGCTTTCCGACTTCAACCAGCCATACGCATTGTGACCGGAAATCTTGTAGGCCGCCGATTTGATCCCGGCCTCTTCACCTGCGGTCTCGGACTGCAGTTCAACCGTATAGCCCTTTTTCTCGGCCCAGCGGACATACATCCGCGCCAGCATCGAGGCCCAGTCGCAGCTTTCCGTCCCCCCCGCGCCCGAGTTGATTTCGAGGAACGTGTCGTTGCTGTCGGCCTCGCCGTCCAGCAGCGCCTCAAGCTCTTTCTTGGCGGCTTTTTCGCCAAGCGCCTTGATCGCCCCCTCGGCGTCGGCGACGACCTCGTCATCTTCTTCCATTTCGCCCAACTCGATCAGCTCAATATTGTCGCTGAGATCGGTCTTGATGGTTTCATAGGTTTCGATGGCATCGACCAGCATCTGCCGCTCGCGCATCAGCTTCTGTGCGTTCTCGGGGTTGTCCCACAGGTTGGGGTCTTCAACACGCGCGTTGAATTCCTCAAGACGATGAGGTGCGGTTTCATAGTCCATACGCTGCGCCAGCAGCTCCAGCGACTTTTCGATTTCCGCCACGATATTCTGGGTTTCGGCGCGCATGGTTACGTCCCAACTTGCTTGATCAGTGCTGCGTGATAGCAAGAGCATGGGACCGCTACAAGTCAGAGCGGCCCTTAAAGATTTCAGTAAAGCCCGCCGCCCTGCAGATCACCCTGGCTGGCGTTGGGGCCAACAGTGATCGTATCACCGGTCGATGTCGTCACCTGTCGGCCCGAGCTGGCCTCTTCGAACAAAGGCAGGTCCGAGCCCATCGCAAACCCACCATCGTAAACCCGGTCGATAAAGCCATCCACACCATCGCGGAAATACTCGGCGACGACATAATCACCGGTCGCGTCCGCAGGCAGGCGCGCCCCGCTGAAGCGGTCGATTTTGATGAAATGGCCACCCTCAGGCACTTCGAACGGACCGCCACCATACTTCTCGGTGGCATGTTCCATGAAACTCTGGAACACCGGGCCGCACATTGTCCCCCCATAGGCACCTCTACCCATCGGACGCGGGCGGTCATACCCAATGTAGCACCCGGCCACGATGTTCGAGGTGAAACCGATAAACCATGCATCCTTGGATTCGTTGGTCGTACCGGTTTTGCCAGCCGTTGGCACCGGCAGGTTTACATGAGCAGATGCAGTCCCACGATCCACAACACCTTTCATCATCGACGTCAGCTGATACGCGGTGATGGCGTCCATGACCTGCCAGCGGTCGGTCTCGATGGTGGGTGACTCGTCAGGCTCCAACCATGCCGAGTTGCAATCCAGACACTGCCGATCGTCATGGCGATAGATCGTCTTGCCGAACCGATCCTGAATGCGATCGACCAGAGTGGGCTCGACCCGCTCACCACCATTCGCAAACATCGCGTAGGCGGCGACCATTTTGTAAAGCGTCGTCTCCTCTGACCCCAGCGAGTTCGCAAGGAATGCGCCCATCCGGTCATAAACTCCAAACCGTTCGGCATAGCCCGCAACCACGGGCATCGTGACTTCTTGCGCCAAACGGATGGTCATCAGGTTCCGCGACTGTTCAATCCCTGTACGCAAGGGCGTCGGGCCGTAGAATTTGTTCGACGAGTTCTTGGGCCGCCACAGACCTTGCGGCGTGTTCACCTCGATCGGGGCGTCCACAACAATGGTTGCTGGGCTGTAGCCACTGTCCAGCGCGGCGGCATAGACGAAGGGTTTGAAGCTCGATCCCGGCTGTCGTTGCGCCTGCGTGGCGCGGTTGAATACCGAGTCTTGATATGAAAACCCACCCTGCATCGCCAGAACACGACCCGAGTTCACGTCCATGGCCACAAAGCCGCCTTGTACTTCGGGCACCTGTCGGGCGGACCACTGTCCTTCCTCGCCGGCCATCACCAAGATGACGTCGCCGCGCTTGAAATTGTCAAAGAAGTTGCCCTGCATCCATTGAATATCCGAACGTGGAACCGTGCCGTCTGCCGGGCCGTTTTCAATTCCTACGGTCAGAGCTTGCTCGGCCACGTTCAGCACAACGGCCGGATACCATTGCGTCGGCAGTTCCACATCGCGGGGGATTTCCATCGCGGCCAGCGCCTCGCGCCATTGTGCCTCATCCGACAGGGCATCCTCAGCAATCACCTCACCGGTACCGCGCCATTTCCCGCGCGACCGGTCGTATTTCTGCAGCGCTGTGCGCAAAGCCTTGGCGGCCTCGACCTGCATTTCCTCGTCCACCGAGGCTCGGACGGTGAAGCCGCCGGTAAAGAACTCACCCTCTCCGAAATCCTCGCTCAGCTGACGGCGGATTTCGTCGGTGAAATAGTCACGCGGCGGCAACGCGGTACGGAAGCTTTCGAAATCGCCGTTCTGGACCGAACGCAACGGTTGCGCGACCTCGGCCTCATAGGTGGCCTTGTCGATATAGCCGTTCTGGTTCATCTCGCGCAGAACATAGTCGCGGCGCGCCAGCAGGCGATCTTTCTGACGGACCGGGTGGTAATCCGAGGGCGCTTTGGGCATCGCGGCCAAAGTCGCGGCCTCATGCGGGGCCAGTTCCTGCAACGTCTTGTTAAAATAGGTCTGGGCAGCGGCGGTCACACCATACGAGTTCTGGCCCAGAAAGATCTCATTCATATAGAGTTCGAGAATCTGTTCCTTGTCCAATGTATCCTCAAGCCGGGTGGCGAGGATGATTTCCTTGATCTTGCGCTCGGCGCGACGGTCGCCGGACAGCAGGAAGTTCTTCATCACCTGTTGGGTGATGGTCGACGCACCACGCACGTTTTCACCCTTGGATTTCACCGCCTCAACACCCGCAGCAATGATCCCGCGCGGATCATAGCCCTGATGCGTGTAGAAGTTCTTATCCTCGGCCGAGATAAACGCCTGTTTCACAAGATCGGGAATTTCCTCGGACGGCGTGAACAAGCGGCGTTCTTGCGCGAATTCGTCGATCAAATGGCCTTCGCCCGAATAGATCCGACTGATCGTGGGCGGTTTGTACTGCGCCAGCGATTCATGGCTGGGCAGGTCGCGCCCATACATCCAGAAGATCGCGCCAATCACCAGCGCGGCCATGAAAACACCAAGGGTCACGAGGCTGAAGATCGCCCCGAAGATTGAAAATATGAAACGGATCACGTCACTGCCTTTTGCTCGCGGTGCGGTCTATATAAGGGCGCGCCTGCTCTGGGTCAAAACACGATGACCCATATTAGCCGGATTACGCCGTAGGGTCACTGACCAATCAGGGACCGCCGGATCACATCCTGCTGACGCCAATCCTCTAGCCCGTCACGGATCCCCCGCGCCATGCCCATGCGCCATTCGGGATCTACTATGTTTTTCAGGTCTCTGGGACTGGACAGAAAGCCCAGTTCGATCAGAACCGAAGGGATATCGGCCGCCTTAAGCACTGAAAACGACGCTGTTCTGATTGGATGGCTGTTCATCGGTCCGCCTTGCTGAGCCATTCCGTTGGCCAAAGCCCCCGCCAACGCATCTGTGCGTGGACGGGTTTCCTGACGCGCTAAATCCAGCAAAACATCCGCCACCTGATCGTCCGCACCACTCAGATCAATACCCGAGATCAGGTCGGCACGATCGTGCCGTTCGGCCAGTTTGTGACTGGCCACATCCGAGGCGTCTTGGGACAAGGTATAAACAGCGGCACCATGTGCGCGGCCTTCTGACAGGATATCCGCGTGCAGCGAGATGAACACATCCGCCCCCGCCCTGTGCGCAAGCGCAATGCGCCGCTCGAGCGACACGAAATGGTCGTCTGTCCGCGTCAGGATCACCTCATACCCGCCTTGACGCAGCAAAAGCTCGCGCAGTTCGCGGGCAAAAGTCAGCATGAGGGACTTTTCGTTCACGCCCTGAACCTCGGCCCCCGGATCAATACCGCCATGTCCGGGGTCCAACATGACACGCAGCGGACGCGGACCGTCATTGGGGTGAGCGTCGGGTAAATCAGCGGCTTCCGGCAGATCCCATCCCGGTTGTCGCGGTGCGCCGGCACTGATGGCAAAGGTTTCCGCAGTCGATCGCTTAAGGCGCAAAGATAACTCAGCGGCTCCGGACGCGGAATCAATCCGCAGGCCCGCCGTATCGACGACCATTGGCGCGCCAAGCTCCAGCACCATCCGAGACCACCCCGGCACATAGGCCCCGAATTGCACAGACGTCACGCGATCCGCCTGCAGAAGGCTGTCGCTCTCAAGCCCGGTCCAATCGACCTCTTTGAAATCAAGGACGACGCGATAGGGGTTTTCCAGAGTGAACACCCGATACGGCACACCCTGGCTGAGACCAAGCTGTACACGAACCCCAGCCTGCCCATCATTTTGGACATGGCTGTTTGCAGGTTCAATCCGGGCCAATGCGCTGAAATCATGCGCAAAGGCTGAACCTGCAAGCGCGCAGATGAGCGCTATGGCAAAAAATATCCTGCTCATGGCCTCGAGTTTTCCCAAGATCGTTTGCGCACAAGACTAACCGACCTACGCCCACTTGTGAACGCCTTAGGCTTTGGCCTTGGACAATCCCCGCTCGGTCATGAAGCGCGCAAGTCGGCTTAGGCCTTCGGCGATATCATCGCTTGACCGCGCATACGAGAACCTCAAAGTCGTGTGGCCCCGCTGAGGGTCAAAATCCAAGCCCGGGGTCACGGCGACACCAGCCTTGTCCAGAATCTCGGCGGCGAAGGCTTGGCTGTCATTGGTTAGTTCAGAGACATCTGCATAAACATAGAATGCCCCGTCAGGAGGCGCGATATTTGTAAACCCTGCCTTGGGTAACCCTTCCAGCATCAACGCGCGATTTCTGCGGTATACATCCAGATTGGCTTGCAATTCCTCGTCGCAATCCATCGCGGCCAGCGCCGCCACCTGACTGGCATGCGGAGCACAGATAAACATGTTCTGGGCAATCCGTTCGACCACTCGCACCTGATCTTCGGGCACTACCATCCAACCGACGCGCCAACCTGTCATCGAGAAATATTTTGAGAAGGAATTGATCACATAGCACTCATCCGTCAGCTCCAGCGCAGTGACAGCCTTGGCCTCGTATTCCAGCCCGTGGTAAATCTCGTCACTGATGAACGAGGCCCCCTGCCCCTGCGCCGCCTCGATCAGCGCGCCCATTGCCGTGCGATCCAGCATTGTCCCGGTGGGATTTGCCGGAGACGCCACCATCAACCCTTGCAGGTCCAGCCCTGCAAAATCCGCCGGTACGGGCTGCAGCCGATTTTCCTGTGCAGTGGGCAGGTCGACCGGCACCAGCCCCAAAGCCTTCAAAATCTGCCTGTAAGATGGATAGCCCGGTGCGCCGATTCCAACCCGGTCTCCGCTGTCGAAAAGCGCGGTGAACGCCAATAAAAACCCCCCTGACGATCCGGGTGTGACCACCACCCGATCAGGGTTGAGGTCGACATCATACCATTCACCATACATCCGAGCGATGCGTTGACGCAGCGCAGGCATACCCAGCGCGACAGTGTAGCCCAGCGGCTCATGCTGCATCGCTTGGGTCAACGCGGCTGTCGCCCCCGTTGGGGCGCCGGTGCCAGGCTGGCCGACCTCCATGTGGATGATGGTGCGCCCGGCTTCTTCCGCTTTGCGCGCGGCCTCCATCACGTCCATCACAATAAACGGATCGACCCCGGACCGGGTTGAGTTTCGCATGCCCATCTCCCATGTTGCTGACATGGCTTTTGAACGTGTATCCAGGCTGGCGTCAATCCCGGCCCTGTTGCTGCTTGTAGCGACATGGGCCGCGACAGTTGTTCAATCCGCCGCGCAAAGCCTGATCCGCGACCCGGACATCGAATATGGCCTGCGAGAGTTGGCGTTTCCCGTGCTGCGTGCTGCGGGCTTGAACACCAACAGAGTTCAAATTCTGGTGGTGAATGACAGCACGTTCAACGCCTTTGTCATTGATTACAATACCATATATCTGAACTACGGCCTGATCCTTAACGTTGAGTCCCCCGAGATGCTGCAGGCCGTGATCGCCCACGAAGCCGCGCATATCGCCAATGGCCATCTGGCGCGCCGTGTTGAAAACCTAAAGGCCGCACAACGCAATTCGCAATTGGGAACAGCCCTTGCTTTGGTCGTCGCGGCCGCAGGCGGCGGCGAGGCTGCGGCTGGTATCGCCGCGGGCACATCAGGTTCAGCCTTGCGCAGCTTTCTGGGGCACACGCGGGCCGAAGAATCCTCGGCCGACCAAAGCGCTGCCAGCTACCTCAGGTGGGCTGGCATTTCACCAAGCGGCATGGTTGCCCTACACCAGAAATTCGCAGGGCAGGAGTTGCTGAGCGAGATCAACCAGGACCCTTATATGCGTTCGCATCCCACAAGCCGCGAACGCTTGCGGGCCGCCCAAACCTTTTTGGACGCGTTCGGGGATAGTGCGCTTCCAGATCAGAACGCCAATTATTGGTTTGCCCGTGTTAAAGGCAAACTATCCGCCTTTCTCAGATCCCCAAGCTGGACAATGCGCCGCGCCAAAGAGGAAACCGCTCAGGACATTCGCCTGATGCGCGAGGCCGCCGCCTATCACCAGGATCGGGACCTGAATAACGCGCGTGCTGCAATAAACGCAGCACTGGCTATCCGTCCTGACGATCCGTTTTACTACGAATTGAAAGGGCAGATCCTGCTTGAAAATCGGCAAGTGGAGGCAGCTGTCGCGGCATACCGCCACGCGGTCGAGATGACGCCCAATGATCCTTTAATTCTGGCAGGATACGGTCGCGCCCTTTTGGCGCATGGTGAAACGAAGAACGCCCTGCAAGTGCTTGAAAAGGCACGGGCAAGGGACTTCAAGAACGCGCGCCTACTACGCGATCTGGGCATTGCCTATTCACAAACCGGCAATACCGGCATGGCATCTACAGTCACCGCCGAACGATTTGCCTTGCAAGGCCAGCTGGCAGATGCAGGTATTCACGCAAGACGCGCCGTCGGGCAATTGCCCGAGGGATCCCCTGGTTGGCAACGCGCACAGGATGTGCTGATTGCCTCGGAACAAGCAGAAAAAAAGAAAAGGAAACGGAAATGATCCTCAGACATGCTGCACCGGCCCTTCTGGGTCTTTCCCTGATCACCGGTCCTGCACAGGCGCTGGACCTGAACGCCATGAGCGATGCCGAGAAAGAGCAGTTCGGCGCTCAGATTCGGGAATATCTTCTAGAAAACCCCGAAGTGATCATCGAAGCCATAAACGTACTTGAACAACGCAACGCCGTTGCCGAGGCCGCTGCCGACCAGGAACTGGTGGCCGTCAATGCAGATGAGTTGTTCAACGACGGCTATAGCTGGGTTGGCGGAAACCCGGACGGCGATATCACCCTTGTCGAGTTCATGGACTATCGGTGTGGCTATTGCCGTCGAGCCGTGCCTGAAGTGGCCGAATTGCTAGCCGAGGATGGCAACATCCGGTTTGTCATCAAAGAGTTTCCGATCCTCGGCGACGCGTCCGTCGTCTCGTCCCGCTTTGCCGTGGCGACAAAACACGTAGCTGGCGACGACGCCTATAAACAAGTCCACGACGCCTTGATGGAATTTGGCGGAGAGCCCAACGAAGTCACCCTGCGCCGCCTGTCAGATGGCCTTGGGCTGGACAGCGATGCAATCATGGAGGCGATGGACAGCGATCGTGTGACCGACGAGATCAATCAGACCCGTGAATTGGCGCGTCGGATGCAGATTTCGGGTACGCCCTCTTTCGTTTTGGGCTCAGAAATGCTGCGCGGCTACCTGACTGCCGATCAGATGCTGCAGATCGCAGACGCCGTGCGGGCCGAACAGGGTTAAGTTTGAACGCAGGCGGTGCGCATTTGTGCGCCGCCCTATCTCTTACCGATCGGCCACAGCCATCGGAATTTCACGCAGCAATTTACGCCGAAGCGCTGCAGCATAGTTCTCATACCCAGCGGCGATTTCCACAAACGCACCGTGCCCTGAAATGACGTGATCGAGGTAATAGGCCAGCACTTCGGGCTCGGCCCCTTCGATCACCAGTGCGTTCACGGTGACATCTTGCATCACCTGCATTTCGCGCGCGACATGGGGACGAAAGCCGTTGTTGTGTTTGCCGTCCCCCGACACATCAATGACGCGCCGACGGCAATCAGGCCCATAGTCGAACATCAACGCTCCGAACGCCACCGCCGGGCCGATGCCGGTTCCACCCGTTGCACTTCGAGGGGCCGCCAGCACTTCGGCGGCAATCGATTTTAACCCTGCCACCCCAGTGACCAGACGCCAGGCCGAAATCTGCGTCTGCTGTCGTGAGTCTGACCACTCATACACCATAAGCGCCACGCCACCGGGTTGGGCCGAAATTGCCGTTACCACGTCAGGGTCCAATAAGGCGGCGGCGACGCCATCGCGCTGCAACTGATGTTCGGCCTCATCGACGCTCCCCGACACATCCAACGCAAAGGCCAAGGCCAACTCACACGCACGCGCCGCGCCAATGGGGGCAGTCCACATCAGTAAAACAACGACGATTATAGCCTTCATAGCACCGACTTGGCCCCAGAACGGCGCGGCCTGTCAACACAGACCTCTTCACCCTGTCGAGAACCCCGGCCTGCCTGGAACCGCCTGGCTGCGCTATTCCGCAGCCTCAGCTGCCGCGTCCAGTTCGGCCGCTTTCATTTCGACCTGCTCAACGATGTGGTCGATCATCTGATCGTTCGACATCTTGTGGCTGGCTTTGCCCGCCAGATAGACCATGCCAGACCCCGCACCGCCGCCGGTAAAGCCAACATCGGTCATCAGCGCCTCACCGGGGCCGTTCACGACGCAGCCGATGATCGACAGGCTCATGGGTGTCTTGATGTGTTCCAGCCGCTGTTCCAGCGCTTCGACCGTCTTGATCACGTCGAACCCCTGCCGCGCACAAGACGGGCATGAGATGATGTTCACACCGCGATGGCGCAAGCCCAGAGATTTCAGGATCTCATAGCCCACCTTGACCTCTTCCACCGGGTCCGCGGACAGGCTGACGCGGATCGTATCGCCGATCCCCATCCACAGCAGATTGCCCAACCCAATGGCGGATTTGATGGTGCCGCTGACCAGCCCCCCAGCCTCGGTGATGCCCAGATGGATAGGGGCATCTGTGGCCTCGGCAATACCTTGATAGGCCGCCGCCGACAGGAACACGTCACTGGCCTTCACGCTGATCTTGAAGTTGTGAAAGTCGTTGTCTTCCAGAATGCGGATATGTTCGAGCCCGCTTTCGACCATCGCCTCGGGGCACGGCTCGCCGTATTTCTCAAGCAGGTGCTTCTCCAGCGACCCCGCATTGACCCCGATCCGTATCGAGCAATTGTGGTCGCGGGCGGCCTTGATCACCTCCTGCACGCGCTTTTCGTCGCCGATATTGCCCGGATTGATCCGCAGGCAGGCAGCTCCTGCCTCAGCAGCCTCAATGCCGCGTTTATAGTGGAAATGGATGTCGGCCACGATCGGTACAGGGCTTTCGCGCACGATCCCTTTCAACGCTTTCGAAGACGCCTCATCCGGGACCGAAACCCGCACGATATCCGCCCCTGCTTCGGCTGCGGCCTGCACTTGCGCCACCGTTGCTGCAACGTCGGTTGTCAGAGTGTTGGTCATGGTCTGCACGGCAATCGGGGCATCGCCGCCGATGGCAACATCGCCAACCATGATCTGACGGGATTTGCGGCGATAGATATTGCGCCACGGACGAACGTGATTGAGCGACATGGGAACAGGTCCAAGACAGACTAGGTTGCGCCTTTAGATAGTTCGCTTAACCCACTATCGCAATGGCTAGATCACTCAGATGCGGCAACAGGTTCCTGCGCCTGAAGCTCGGCCACAAGGCGCTTGAGCGCGCTGTTCTGCTCGGCTTCCAGATCCGCAACACTGTAGGTTTCGGCCACAGCGTCCTTGGATAGAATTACGCCTTTAGCAACTGTTCCCGGCGCGCCTACCGGGCCGAAGTGTTCACCGTTCATTGAAAAGTAAACAGAACCCGACGCGCCGGCCCGAAGTTGCGGAGGTTCTTCCGTCAGAGGCACCTCAAAAGTGTTGCCCTGCTCTACCGTTCCTAATGTGCCTTCGAAGATGATACTGCCATCCGCAGCAGTTACGCGCATCCACGAAGGATTCACAGCCACAATCTTCAGCGTCGTATCCAGCTTTTCAACAACCTGCGGCAAGGCGGGACGTTCGACCGTGTGCACCTCGGCCACTTCAATCTGAGGCGGCTCGGGCGGCTGGAATGTTCCAACTGTACGAGGGTCCAGCGTAGAAATCGGCGCGTCTCGGGCCACCAATACCGGCAGGTCCAACGCCTGGGGACGATACAGCCGGTCCAGAGCTTCAGCGCTTGGCAAATCGGTCGCCGCCACTTGTTCGTCTGGTGTCGCACTGCGCGCAACGTCCAACGGATCGAGGTCGGACAGAACAACAGGTGCTTGCTCAACCGGGCTGACTTGAACTTGCTGAATGCGGTTCAGCACCGCCCATCCGCCGTATCCTATGCCACATATTACAGCCAGCAAAACCAGCGAAGACCCGATTGCACGCGGCTCGATCTGGCTGACAAACGACTCACGTCCGGGAACAAACGGCGTGTTAGGAGAGGTAAAGGGATCGCGCCCCATGGGACCGCGCGCGGGCAGCCCTCCATTTGGTTTGCGTACAACCGATGCTTCGGCTGACATGCCATGGGCAACTTCAAACCCGCTTTCGGCACAAAAGGTGGCAAAGGTTTCATCCGGGTTCATACCCAGGTAACGCGCGTAAGATCTGACGTACCCTGCGATAAAACCCGGTGTATCAAACGCGTCAGGGTCAGCGTCTTCTATGGCTGCAATGTAGTTGGCTTTGATCCGCAGCTCGCGTTGGACATCCAGTAAGGACTTGCCCATCGTTGCGCGTTCCCCGCGCATCCGATCTCCCAGACTCACCTCGTAATCGTCAAAGCCCTTTGGCCGGACGTCGGTTTCATCTTCGGATTCGCGCTGAGATCTGCGCCCAATCATCCCTGCTGCCCCATTCTGCCTACGCGTGTTTCACGCAAGAACCGAATCAATCCTACACGATTCGGTCACTTCTTTTGTTAGCTTAAGCCTAACACGTGAAACACACGTTGCACACTTTGGCGTGAGGTTAACCTGCGAGTTCGGCGCGATTTAGCGCACAATGTGACCAAAGTTCGTCCATCGCCTGAACCAGACTGTTCATTTCATTGGGTCCGTGAACAGGTGACGGCGTAAACCGCAAGCGCTCCGTTCCGCGTGGAACGGTCGGGAAATTGATCGGCTGGACATAGATGCCAAAGTCATCCAGCAACATATCGCTCAGCTTCTTGGTGTGAACCGGGTTGCCAACAATCACCGGGACAATGTGACTGCCGTGGTCGATCAATGGAAGGCCCAACCCCTTGAGCCGCAGTTTGAGAATTTTGGCCTGCGTCTGGTGCTGCTCGCGCAGTTCAGGAGCATTCTTCAGATAAGCGACCGACGCCGCGGCACCCGCTGCGACGGCTGGCGGCAGAGACGTGGTAAAGATGAAACCCGGCGCGTAAGAACGCACTGCATCACACATTTTCGCGCTTGCCGCAATATAACCACCCATGACGCCAAAGGCTTTTGCCAGCGTGCCGTTGATGATGTCGATCCGGTGGGCCAGACGGTCCCGCTCGGTCACGCCACCGCCCCGAGGGCCATACATGCCTACCGCGTGGACCTCATCGATATATGTCAGAGCGCCAAACTCATCGGCGAGATCACAGATCTCTTCGATTGGACCAAAGTCACCATCCATCGAATAGACGGATTCGAACGCGATCAGCTTGGGTGCGGCAGGATCGTCGGCTTCAAGAAGTTCGCGCAGATGCGCAACGTCGTTGTGACGGAAAATACGTTTCGCCCCACCATTGCGGCGTACACCTTCGATCATCGAGGCGTGGTTCAAAGCATCCGAATAGATGATCAGCCCGGGGAACAGTTTGGGCAAAGTGCTCAGCGTCGCGTCGTTGGCGATATAAGCAGACGTGAACAGCAGCGCGGCTTCCTTGCCGTGCAAATCGGCCAGCTCGGCCTCAAGCTGTTTATGGTAAACCGTCGTACCCGAAATATTGCGTGTACCGCCTGAGCCGGCACCGGCGGACTCCACGGCCTCGTGCATGGCGTTCAGGACAACAAGGTTTTGCCCCATGCCAAGATAGTCGTTGCCGCACCATACCGTGATGTTTTGCTGGGACCCGTCTGGGCGGGTGTGAACCGCATGCGGGAAATGACCATTGCGACGTTCAATGTCGATGAAGGTCCGGTAGCGTCCTTCGTCGTGCAGCCTGGCAATCGCAGTATCGAGCTGAGCAGTATAGTCCACCGGTTTCTCCTTAACAGCCCAGCCAATCCACATTGACCGGACACATTCCACGACCCCGTTTTCGAACGACGCCGATGTGTTCCCAAGTGCTCGGACCATATAACCGAGTCCGGGAATGCTTATTTGATTTGCATCAAATATCGCTTCACTTGTGACGCGACAAGTAAAGTTACGGCTATCGGACGTGGGGAAACGACGCAGGGCAGCGCGCCATGTTTCCGATATTACCCAATATTCGCCTGCATATGGGCTGGACGGCGCCATCCGCGCTGATAGGGTTCGGCCATAAATCCCATTGGCAGGAGCCTTCCATGACGCTTGACGCAGTTCTGAACCGTATCGACGCCGATTTGCAAACCTCAATCGACCGCCTGATGGAGCTGTTGCGCATCCCCTCCATCTCGACGGATCCCGCGTTTGACGCTCAGGTCAGCCAGGCCGCCGATTGGTTGGTCGCCGATCTGAAAACAATCGGCATTCATGCCGAAAAGCGCGAAACAACAGGTCATCCGATGGTCGTTGGTCACATCGGAGAAGACAGAGACGCCCCTCATGTTCTCTTTTACGGGCATTATGATGTGCAGCCGGTGGACCCGTTAGACCTGTGGAACCGTGATCCGTTTGACCCCGCAATCGAAGACACAGAAAACGGCCCTGTCATCCGCGGTCGCGGATCATCTGACGACAAGGGCCAATTGATGACCTTTGTCGAAGCTTGTCGCGCGTGGAAAGCGGTGCACGGTACCCTGCCCTGTCGCATCACATTTTTCTTCGAAGGCGAGGAAGAGTCTGGCTCACCTTCTCTGGTGCCTTTCCTGCGCGAGAACGCCGCCGAATTGAAAGCCGACTTGGCTTTGGTCTGCGATACCTCGATGGTCTCACGCGGAGTGCCCTCGATTGCTTCGCAACTGCGCGGGATGCTCAAGGACGAATTCACCATCATTGGTCCGCGTATCGATCTGCACTCGGGGCATTACGGCGGCCCCGGTCTGAATCCACTGCGCGAATTGTCAAGGATCGTTGCTTCTTTCTATGACGACGCGTCCGGCCGCGTTGCTGTCGAAGGCTTTTATGATGGCGTCCACGAAGTTCCAGCTGACCAACTTCGTCAGTGGCAAGGCTGCGGGTTTGACGAGGAAGACTATCTTAACTCCGTGGGCTATTCTCAACCGCACGGTGAAAAAGGGTACTCAACACTCGAACAGCAATGGGCCCGGCCAACGCTCGAAGTCAACGGCCTGTGGGGGGGATACAACGGCGCAGGTTCAAAAACGGTGATTCCGTCACGCGCGCACTGCAAGATTACTTGTCGTCTGGTTGGCGACATGGATCCTGATGATTTGCGCAACAAAATCCGCAAACATGTCGAAGCCCGTCTGTCCGCCGACGCAAATGTCGAATGGGACAATGATCTGGAAGGCTCTCCAGCCTCGGTCATGAATCTAGAACGGCCTGAATTCGAAGCCGCCCGCGGCGCATTGTCTGATGAATGGGGCCGCGAAGCCGTGTTCACTGGTATGGGCGGCTCAATCCCTGTGGTCGGATATTTCAATACCGAGCTGGGTTTGGACTCGATGCTTGTCGGCTTTGCCAACGATGATGACGCAATTCACTCGCCGAATGAGAAATACGACGTCAAAAGCTTTCACAAAGGCATCCGGTCCTGGGCCCGCATCCTGGACGCGCTAACGCGCTAGGTTTTCAGCGAGGCTCTGCCTCGCGCTCCGAGGTATTTTTGGCCAGATGAATGAAGGATTCGTCTCTTCATCTGGCCGGAAATACCTCGGGGGAGTCGCCCAAAGGGCGGCGGGGGCAGCGCCCCCACCCTGGTCGATCACATGTGAATGACCTTGCCATAAGCGTCCAACACGCTTTCGTGCATCATTTCCGACAGGGTTGGATGCGGGAAAACCGTGTTCATCAGATCCTCTTCCGTGGTTTCCAACTGACGTCCGACCACGTAGCCCTGAATCAACTCTGTGACTTCTGCGCCGATCATGTGCGCGCCCAGCAATTCACCGGTTTTGGCGTCAAAGATGGTTTTGATCATCCCCTCTGGTTCACCTAACGCGATTGCTTTGCCATTTCCGATAAAGGGGAAGCGACCCACTTTGACGTCATAGCCCAGCTCTTTCGCCTTAGCTTCGGTATAGCCGACCGAGGCGACCTGCGGCTGGCAATAAGTACAACCCGCGATGCTTTCCGGTTTGACCGGATGCGCATGTTTGCCAGCGATCAACTCAGCAACCATGACGCCCTCATGGCTTGCCTTATGCGCCAACCAAGGCGCGCCCGCGATATCCCCGATCGCGTAAAGACCATCGACCCCGGTTCGGCAGAATTCATCCGTCACAACGTGGGTTCGGTCGATTTTGACACCCAAAGCCTCCAGCCCGAGATTTTCGACGTTACCAACGATTCCAACGGCCGAGATCACGGTGTCGAACTCGTGTTTTTCGACTTTACCTTTGACCTCAATATGCGCGGCAACCTTGCCCTTGGCGCGATCCAACTGCTTAACCATCGCTTTTTCCATGATGGTCATGCCCTGTTTGGTAAAAGCTTTCTTGGCAAAGGCGCTGATTTCCGCGTCCTCGACAGGCAATACGCGATCCATCACCTCGACCACGGTCGTATCAGCCCCAAGCGTGTTATAGAAGCTGGCGAATTCGATACCGATCGCGCCCGAACCGATAACCAAAAGCTTCTTCGGCATCCGTGGTGGCTGCAACGCGTGCTTGTAAGTCCAGACCAGATCACCGTCTGCTTCAAGCCCCGGCAGCTCGCGCGCGCGGGCGCCGGTGGCCAGAACGATGTTCTTGGCCGTCAGTTCTTCAGTTCCCTTTTCGGTTTTTACCGAAACCTTGCCCTTGGCGGGGATCGTCGCCTCGCCCATCACTACGGTCACTTTATTCTTTTTCAACAGGTGGCCAATGCCACCCGACAACTGGCCCGCGACTCCGCGTGATCGTTTAACCACCGCATCCAGATCATAGCCAATCTTCTCGGCCTTGAGGCCGAAATCCTTTGCCCGCTCCATCAAATGGAACACCTCAGACGAGCGCAGAAGCGCCTTGGTCGGGATGCATCCCCAGTTCAAGCAGATGCCGCCCAGATGCTCGCGCTCTACCACAGCAGCCTTCAGCCCAAGCTGCGCCGCACGAATGGCGGCCACATAGCCGCCAGGGCCGGCGCCAATTACGATAAGATCAAAAGATTTTGCAGCCATGTTTCCCTCTCGGCGCAGGTCGATGCAGAAATTAGTTCACCATTAAACTATATTTAGACATGCATCAACGAAATTGCCCGCGACATTACTAACGGCGGGTCAATTCGCGCTCATCGCGCATTTTTCAGCCTATACCGCACAGTTGCTAATGGCTAGAACATAGATACCGGGGCAACCCGACCCATTATTTTTTCACGACGAATTGGAATGACTTATCATGGCCAGAACACTCTCCGACCTGTTGCTTGCTATGTTGAACGCAACGCTGATCCTGGTGGCTTTGTGTCTGTTTTTGGGCTGGAAACTAGCATCGACCGTCGAAGGCGTCACGACAGCCTTCGCAGAGAACCTTCACATCGTTGCCCCGCTTAAAGACGAGGTTCAGGGCGTGCGCGGAGAATTGACGGCCTTGCGCAGCGAGCTTTCCTCGCTGCGAGACAATACAATCCTTTTCGACAGCGCCACAGCGCAACAGATTTCAGCGGCACTAGGTAAACTCGACGGGCTCGAAACTAAACTGCAAGCAGCTCAGACACGCATCGCAGACCTGACCGAAGCACCGGATGAGCTGATACAAACCGCTATTACAACCACGGCCGACGTTGCCGCCGACCGAATTATCGCTATCCGTGGGTGCGTACCGGGTAGTTAACCAGCAGCCTGCAATTCCCGCACCGTCGCCCCATAGCCACCCATGTCCACATAGGCTGCTTCGTGTTCGGTCATGGGGCGCGACAGCGCCTCGTTCCGATACGGGAAACGACCGAATTGGCGGATCACCTCACGATGGGCTCGGGCGTGCAACAGATTACTGGCATCGCCTTGGATGTTTTGACACATCAGTCGCACGCAGCGTTCCTGATCGCACAGGTTCTCAGAGTGCATCAGTGGCAGGTAGAAGAACTGCCTGGCGGGTTCGTCGATCCTAAGATCCCAACCCTTGTCGACGGCACATTTCGCGGCCGACAACGCCGCACGATCAGACGCAAACGCCTTGGCGCTGCCTCGGAACATGTTGCGCGGGAACTGATCCATCAGAATGATATAAGCCAGCGCGCCGCTGGGATAGGTAAGCCAAAGTGAGAACTTGCCCTCACTCGCGGCTTCCCACGTGGTCAGGAATTTTTCCCGGATTTCGGCATCCAGCGCCTCATCCTGCAGATACCAACCCTTGGGGCCGACTTCATCCAACCAATAACTCAGTACGTCTTCAGGCCCTGCCATTGCCCTTAACTCCGTATGTTCGCCTCCCCAGGGACGTAACGTCATTTAAGGGCGTTTTACAGATTTGTGACAGTAACATATTGCAACATTTACGCAATAATTCCGTGTTTTAGGCAACATTCTGCGTATCCTGCTCGGCCTCTGCCGCTTCCTCGGCAGCTTCGATGGCTACTTCCTGCGCGACCTCGAAGGCAACGGGCGAGGATGTTGGATAGATCGGAGACATTGTACCGGTCTCGTCGACGGGAATCGCGGCGCGCTGTGTCATGCGGTACATCGCATAAACAGCCGTCATGGCCAGCAACGCAGCAATGATCAGGAAAAAGCCCGGCGGTCCCAAGACTTTGTCCCCCATCAACCAACCTGTAATCAGCGGCCCCGAGATTGCGCCCATACCGTTAATGAACACCAGCCCTCCGGACGCAGCTGCCATATCTTCATGCTCCAGAAAGTCGTTCGTATGGGCGATCAGCATCGAGTAAAGCGGGTTAGACATGCCGCCAATGACAAAAGCCGAGACCAACAGGATCGGGAATGACACGCCGAACAGCATGCCACAGACCGCCCCGGCAGCCCCAGTGATCGCCACCAGCATGATCAGAAATCGCCTGTCCATCCGGTCCGAGAACCATCCCAGAGGGTATTGCAGCAGCACCGCTCCGACATAGAACGCAGCCACGAAGGTCGAGATTTCGGCCAACGACAAACCCGCCCGCGCGCCATAGACCGAAGCCATGCCAAACTGCGCCGAGAACACGCCGCCCAGAAGGAACATCCCAACACATCCCAACGGAGATTTCCCCATCAACTCGCGCAGGGTCATCGGTTTGGTGGTATCGAAGGCCGGTGTCGGCGAGATCGACAGCAGGATCGGTGCAAAAGAAACCGAAACCAGAATCGAGGCGATCACGAACGTCTCATAGCCGGACGGGTCACCAATCAGAACAAGCCCCTGCGCCGAGATGATCCCGGTCATCTGCACAATCATGTAAAGCGACAGTGCTTGCCCGCGGTTTTCGTTGTTGGCCGCGTTGTTCAGCCAGCTTTCAGCGGTGACATACACGCCAGAAAAGCAAAACCCGATCACCACCCGGCCCAGAATCCACGCAATCTCGTTGGTGAGCAGTGGATACATGATCATCACTGCCGAAATGAATGAGGCCAGCGCAGCAAAGACACGGACATGTCCGACGCGCCGGATCATCTCGGGCGCAAGGCGGGATCCGCCGAGGAATCCCACGAAATAGGCCGACATCACGAATGACATTTGGAGGGTCGAAAACCCCTCGATCTCGCCACGGACACCGAGGATCGTCCCCTGCAGGCCGTTGCCGATCATAAGAAGACCCATCCCAAGAAGAAGCGCCCATGCGCTGGAAAGGACCTGAATCATTGGGGCCTCCGAATTGTGCCAACCTGACGTTTAGGTTCGTTTTGATATGAAAGCGGGTATCCGTCGTGTTTGTCTACGACATTACGATGACGTGATCCCGACACTTACGTCACTTTGGGACCAGCAGCGACGCATCCCCATACGAGAAGAAGCGATATTTCTGTTCAATCGCATGGGCATAGACGTCGCGCATCCGATCTTGCCCCATCAATGCCGATACCAGCATCAACAATGTAGATTTCGGCAAGTGAAAGTTCGTCATCAACGCGTCGGTCACGTTGAACTGAAATCCTGGGTAGATGAAAATGTCTGTCTCACCTTCCCATGCCTGAATGTCGCCACCGCGCGCCGCGCTTTCGATCAGTCGTAAAGCCGTTGTGCCGACCGGGATCACCCGGCCACCAGCAGCCTTGGTGTCACGGATTTCTTGCGCGGCCGCTTCGCTGACCCGGCCCCATTCCGCATGCATCTTGTGAGTTGTTACATCCTCGACCTTGACCGGCAGGAAAGTCCCCGCCCCGACATGCAATGTAACATGAGTGATCGCCACGCCCCGCGCTTGAAGTGCCTGCATCACCGCCGAGTCGAAGTGCAACGATGCCGTAGGGGCCGCGACTGCGCCAGAATTGCGCGCCCAGATGGTTTGATAGTCGGTCTTGTCCTGTTCATCTGCCGGGCGCTTGGCAGCGATATAGTGCGGCAAAGGCATCGCTCCGGCCTGCTCCAGTGCGGTGTCGAAATCCTCACCCGTCAGGTTGAACCGCAGGTGGGCCTGCCCGTCTTCGACCCGGTCCAGCGTCGCGCTCAACTCATCCGAAAACCTGATATCCTCACCGGGTTTGACCTTTTTCAACGGCTTGATCAAAGCGGTCCATGTCCCATCCGCCTGCGGCTCCAGCAGGGTCGCCTCGATCGCGGCTGAGACCGGCCCCTGCGCACTGTCCCGATGACGGCGGCCGCTCAACCGTGCGGGGATCACGCGGGTGTCGTTCAGAACAAGGCGATCTCCGGGTTGCAGCCAGTCGGGCAGATCGAAAACATGCGCATCCGAAGTCTCGTCGCCGTTTGCAACCAACAGACGCGCCGATGACCGAGGGGTCGCAGGCCGCGTGGCAATCAAGTCTTCAGGCAGGTGGAAATCAAAATCGCTCAGTTTCATGCGCGCGCCTTACAAGGCCCCAGTGGATTCAGCAACAGCCCAATTCACCGATCGCCGGACGGAGACCCAAAGGTCTTTTTCGGCTTGTCGGGTCGAACGGGTTGCGCATTCGGGCCATCTACCACGGTCGGCGCCGGTGCACGTAACAGATTACGTAAAAACAAAGGGGCCAGACCGGACAGTGGATTGACCGACACTTTAGGCGCACTCAACGGGCCGGTAAGCGTATAGTTAAAGCCGATCACCCCTTCCCCCTTCTTGGTAAAAACACTGCCGATCGCGTTGACCAGGTAGATCGGCGAGATCGCCCCCCGCAGATTCAGAAGCCCGTTTGCCAGATCAACCGTACCGTCGAACGACAGCCCCATTGAGGGACCAACGGCGCTGCCACTTAGGACCTTGATCTCGGTCGGCGTAATTCGCATCCGACTTTCGATAGTCGAGAAAAAGATGCCTTGCCCGGCCATTTCGTCGATCAAACCGACAAGGCTGATGGCGTTCAGCAGCGCCGCCATCGCCGGAGCGTCGGTTATGCGGGTGTTCGAAATTTTCAGGTTGGCGTCGTAGTCGCTGCCGTTGCCTACTGGTTCCAATGTCATGGTCAAGGTCCCGCCGCGGGCCTGCGTAATCACCCCGGCAGATCGCAACGCCTCACCGGCATCTTCTGATGTCAATTCGACCGCGCTGCGTGCACCTCTGGGGGTGATAGTACCCCGAACCGGCGCAGCACCGTTGATACGTGCCGTGAACGCACCGGCGACGCCGCCCGTAGTTCGGAAGTCGCCTTTGAAACCCGTCAAGGCGATGCTGTCTGTCACTTGCAGGCGGTCCAATACCACATCCAGGTTCGGCCCGTTTCCAGCCCCTCCGCTGCCACTGCCGCCACTTCCTCCGAAGGTGGCCGCCCCAAGATTCATCACCCCGCCCTGTACCCGGATATCGGGCACGGATGCACCGCGGCTGACCAGTTCCGCCGGAACTGCAAGCCAGTTGCCCAGATCGAACGAGCTGAATTCGACCTTATCGAACTCACCACCCTCGCGGAACGAAATCGACGCGGTGCTGCGAAGTCCAGCCGCATCCAGTTTCAACGAGTTGACCCGCAGCTGATCGCCCAAGGTCGCGTCGAGGGTCATTGCGCCTTCGGTCCGACGGCCTTTGCTCCAACCCAGTTCGGGGATCGACAGGCCCACCCCCACTAGATCAGAAGTCGCGGTGAGTTCTATGGGCTCGCCCGCGCCGATGCCCAATGTGATGTCAGCCGTCCCTTCTCCGGTCAGCATCCCTTGCGGCAACCCGGCCTTCAACTCGGTCATCAGACGTGGAGACAGCTCGATTTCGCCTGAGAGTTCGCTGCGTTGCGGAGCTGCCCCTCCGATGGGCTGTCGCCATGTTGCATGCATTGGAACGTCGCCAAACAGGCCGTACCCTCCGATCTCGACGGCAGTCTGATCTCCGGACAGGGTCAGCCGGTCGGAGCTGACGACGAACCCCGGAACCAGACGATCGCTTTCCACGTTGTCTATGTCACCGGTAAAGTGGAACTCGGTGTCTTCGAACTTTAGCCCCTTCTTCATCGGCAGCGACAGCGTGCCTGAAAGGCTGACATCTCCTGCTGCAAGGTCTACCGGCAACCCGGCTTTACTCAGCAACTCCAGTGGCGGCAGATCCAGCAGCGACAGCGCGGCAGTGGCTTTACCCTTGGCCTTGATCCGCACAATCGCGGGCGAGTTCTTTTTAAGTGTCGTGTCAGGGATGATAAACGACGTCCCCGACGCATCCACGGCGCCACCCTGATCGGCGATCACAACGCCGCTTTCTGCCGAGGCCGTAAACCGGTTTTCCAACAAACTCACCCGCCCTTGCGCGTTCTGGATGGGCGGCAAGGTCTTGGCGTATCTTATCTTTGCGTTATCGAAACCGAACCCCAAATAGATATCTGGCTTAGTTTCAGGGCGCAGGCGCAGCGAGAATTCTACGCCCGAAAAATCGCCTTCGTACAGGTTCTCAGACACCCACAAGCGCGGCTTAGGAGCCAGAATTTCGGGCCAATAGTTTAGCAATCGGTCCGCGGTCATATTGTCCAGATCAGCATCCAGCGCCGCCACCCATCCGTCCGGGCGACCCAGCAAGCGCCCCGAGGCCCGCAGCGTATGACCAGCTTCGACAAGCGTCATTTGCCCCAGGCGCAATTCGAAAGGCAGGAGCTTCATCTGAAAGTCCAACTCAGCTCGGGCTGATTCCAACGATTCCGGGAAAAGACCACCGGGATAGATGTCGATGTCGTTCAGTTTCAACTGAGCGGTCAGGCTCTCTAGCGTACCATCTTCGATGCCCTCCAGAAACGCTTTGCCTTCAGCTTGAACCGCCCCGAGATCCGAGACCACGGATGCTTCGTTGAAGTCCAGTACGTGCTGGCTCGGGTCATAGGTGAAATATGTACGGGCCGAGTCGAACCGTATTGGGCGCGTCTCGGGCGTCGGCTGAACTGCACCCGCACCAAGGTTCAGTGTCGCGAATAGTGGGCCCAGAGACGCCTGGTCATCGACGCTGCCACGCAAAGATCCTGAAATCGGGGCTTTCAGAACCTGCAACCACGACAGGGCGAGGCTTTGCCCCGCTATATCTTCAGCTGGTAAGTCTGTGATCGAAAACCCGAAACTCGCCTGTGGGCTGCCTAGAAGGCTTGTGTAGTTTGCCTCAATCGAACTGGCATAGTCCCGCCCCGTCAGAACCGAAAACCCCGTGGCAAGGCGCATCTCTTCCCCATCGCGCGTTACGTTGATATGACCGCCATCAAACACCCAAGCCCGTCCCAGCCGCAGGTCTTGATAATCCAACGTCAGCGATTGCAGCTCGACCGAGCGCAAACCGGACAAGATCGGTGACAAGAACACGTCATCCGATTCTTCAATCAACTCGGCCAGCGTCGGCGCTTCTTGCACCGGAGAGCTGCCGGACCCGACCGTCAGCGACAGCGCTCCGTCCTTGTTACGCGTCAGCGCGATCTGCGCATCTTGCAGGATGATGCGGCGGGGCCGGATTTGCCCACGCAGAAGGCCCCGCATTGACAGGCGCGTGCGCAGATCTCCGACCTGAGCGATCTGTTGCCCGGTCGCGTCGCTGATCGTCACGTCACTTAATTTGAGGCGAGGAAGCCACTGCTCATTAACAAAAAACGTCGCCTCTCCAAACCTGACCTTCAAACCGCCCAACGTCTGATCCAGCCGATTTTCAGCCTGAGTGCGCATCCATTGCGGCGCGTGCAACTGGTGACCGATCAGAAAGAACCAACCGGCAACAGCCAACCCACCGAGTGTCAAAGTAACGCCAAGGGTCACATAGGCGGCCAACCGACGACGCGACCTGCGACGCCGAGGTGTCTGGCTCTGGTCTGCACTTTTTTCGTCGTGCTGCACCAAATTGCTATCCACGCCTTTCAACCCGCTCGTACCGCCCTATGATCCCGAGCAGCACATAAAAACCTTTAACGGAGTTTCCAATGCCCGACGTTACAGACATCGCCCCTGATTTCACTTTGCCCCGTGACGGCGGTGGCGAGGTCACGTTGTCGGATCTGCGCGGAGGTGCCGTCGTTTTGTTTTTCTATCCCCGTGATGATACGCCGGGCTGCACCAAGGAATCCATCGGTTTCTCGGAACAACTTCAGGCCTTTGCCGATGCCGGGGCTCACGTTTTCGGCATTTCGCGCGACAGCGTCGCCAAGCATGACAAATTCGTCGCCAAACACAGCCTGACCACACCGCTTTTGTCCGACGAAGGATCAACCGTATGCGAAGACTATGGCGTCTGGGTCGAAAAGAACATGTATGGCCGCAAGTCGATGGGGATCGAACGGTCTACATTTCTGATCGACGCCGAGGGCAAAATTGCCCGCGCTTGGCGCAAAGTCAAAGTGCCCGGTCATGTGGACGAGGTGCTTGAGGCGGTGCGCGCGCTCTGACGGCTCTTTCCTGCGGTTGCCATCCGGTTTAAGACCCGCCCAAACCTGAACGGAGCGGACCTGTGCCCAAAACACTGACCATGATGGCAACCGAAGTTCTGACCACGGCGGATGGGCGGGCCAAGACCGCCCTGTCCAAACGCTATGCTGCCGAATGGTTCGCTGCGCGAAAAGGCGATGCACCCGAGATCAAGGTCGGTACCTCGACGCCTCCGCTACAACCGGCGCGGCCGGAACGGCCTGAACTGCTGTCTCCCCGCGAAGTACCCAAACGCAAACCTGGCACCGAAGCGGGACGGATCGCTCTGCTGCATGCAGTCGCCCATATCGAGTTGAATGCGGTTGACCTGCATTGGGACATCATGGCGCGGTTCGGGCATGTTCCCATGCCAATTGGGTTCTATGACGACTGGGTCAAATGCGCCGAAGAAGAATCGCGCCATTTCGAAATGGTTTGCGATTGCCTTGAACGCATGGGCAGTCACTATGGCGCCCTGCCCGCCCATGCCGGCATGTGGCGCGCCGCAGAAGACACGGCCGAGGACCTGATGGGCCGTCTAGCGGTTGTTCCAATGGTGCTTGAAGCTCGCGGGCTAGACGTCACGCCGGGCATGATCGACATCTTCCGCAAAGCCAAGGACGACCACGCCATCGCCGCGCTTGAGGTCATCTATGCCGAAGAGGTGGGACATGTCGCCTATGGATCAAAATGGTTCCACTTTTTGTGCGGAAGAGAGAATGCAGATCCCAAGGATGTGTTTCATGAGCTTGTACGGCGCTATTTCCACGGGGTCCTTAAACCTCCGTTCAACGAGGAAAAACGCGCTGAAGCCGGGTTGCCACCCGACTTCTACTGGCCTTTGACCGAAGACCTGCCTGCGCCAGGACAAGCCCATTAAACATGCGCAAGTTGACGCTATCGGCAACTTCCCGCCTAAAACTGGCGGGAAAAAACCGGTTTCATGTGTGAACTGGTTAACAAACTTGCCCAAATCACATGTCCCCTCTATGCAGTTGCTCCAAGGGACGGAGATCACTCACAACCGGTCCCGAATTTGGGGATGGACAGAGGGAAGACGCGTGCGAACACGTCTGGCAATCAAACTACACTCACTGCTCGAACGGCACTTTCCGGAACGCCGGGTTTTTCTGAAATCTGATAATGATACGCGGTTTATCCGGCTCAGTTCCGAGACGCAGGTGATTGCCGTTGCGGGCGTCGCCGTCTTCGTTGGCTGGACTGCCGTCGCAACCGCAATCCTGCTGATGGACAGCATTGGATCAGGTAATTTCCGCGAGCAAGCCAAGCGGGATCAAGCAACCTATCAGGAACGTCTGAACGTACTTTCAGCCGAGCGGGATATGCGTGCCTCTGAGGCGCTAATGGCGCAGGACCGTTTCAACACGGCGCTTGAACAAATTTCGACGATGCAATCCGAGCTGCTGGCGTCGGAAAACCGCCGCCGCGAGTTGGAAACGGGCATTGAAGTCATTCAAACCACTCTGCGCGCGACCATGAAGCAGCGCGAAGACGCGCGGCTAGAGTTGGCCAGCCTCAAGCAGGAGGATGGCGCGGACGCTTACATGGCAAACGTGAGCAACCCGGCTCAGATGGATTTCATGACCCAGGCTTTGGCCCGCACGGCCTTGGAACGGGACCAGATCGCAGCCGACGCCAAGGACGCGCTTGAACAACGTGATGACCTTGAGCTGGAAATCCGGCTCATGCAGGAACGTAGTGACGAGATTTTCCGTCAGCTGGAAGAGGCGATGGTTATCTCGGTCGAGCCGCTCGACAAGATGTTCCGTCAAGCAGGAATGCCCACAGACCGTATCATTGAAGAAGTACGGCGCGGGTACAGCGGCATGGGCGGCCCCCTAACCCCCATATCCTTCAGCACGCGCGGCGAGGAACTGACCCCCGACGAAGTCCGCGCAAATACTCTGCTGCAGCAGATGGACCAGCTGAACCTCTATCGCATTGCCGCCGAAAAGGCGCCGTTTGCAAGCCCTGTGAACGCGGTCGTGCGTTATACCAGTGGCTTCGGCACCCGCCGGGACCCCAAGACAGGTGGCCGGCGCATGCACAACGGTGCCGATTTCGCTGGGGCGCATGGAACGGATATCTTCGCGACCGCCGATGGTGTGGTCACCCATGCTGGCTGGCAGTCAGGGTTCGGGCGATTGGTAAAAATTAAGCATGCCTTTGGAATTGAGACACTTTATGCTCATAACACCAAGATACGCGTAAAGGTTGGTCAAAGGGTCTCGCGCGGGGATCATATTGCTGATATGGGTAGCACCGGACGGTCGACCGGCACGCATCTTCATTACGAGGTACGCGTGAATGGAAAACCTGTTAACCCAATGACTTACATCAAGGCTGCGAGAAATGTTTTCTAAGAGCAAAATCAACGAGCCCGGAACCAAAGACACAGAGGCCGCAAAACCGGCTGCCCCCGCGACGCCTGCCGCGCCTGCGCCGTCAGAAGCCAAGGCCAGCACTGCGCCCAAGCCCAAGCCCCCGGCATCGGTTCTGTCGTCAGATCTGCACATCACCGGCAACCTGAAAACATCCGGCGATATTCAGGTGGAAGGCACTGTCGAAGGTGACATTCGCGCCCATCTGCTGACCATCGGTGAAACTGCGACCATCAAGGGTGAGGTCACCGCAGATGATGTCGTGATCAACGGCCGCATCGTAGGCCGCGTGCGCGGTCTGAAAGTCCGCCTGACCTCGACCGCACGTGTCGAAGGCGACATCATCCACAAGACCATCGCGATCGAAAGCGGCGCGCATTTCGAAGGTTCGGTTCAGCGTCAGGACGACCCGCTGAACCCCGGCCGCAGCGCCAAGGGTGGTGCAAACCCGGCTGCAGAGGTCAAACAGTAAAGCAGGCTCTGCCTTATTCTATGAACGCCGCGGGGAAACCTGCGGCGTTTTTGGTTTCAAGCCCCGGCTGCGCATAGTAGTCTTTGCGAATGCTGATTTTTTTCTCGGTTCTGCTGTTGGTCATCGGCTTTTTTGCCTATCGTCATTGGTCCAAGACTCAGGCGCGCAATGCGCTGCTGGCCGCCCCGCTGTCCGATCATCAGCGTCGTGTGATCGACGCTCAGGTGCCTCTGATACGCCGCCTACCGAAAGATCTGAGGGCCAAGCTGGACGGCAAGGTCAATCTGTTCCTAGACCAGGTCCGCTTTTTTGGTTGTGACGGGCTGGACGTCACCGAAGATATGGAATTGGCCATCGCCGTACAGGCCAGTCTGTTACTGGTCAATCGGGATATCTGGTACGACAACCTGACCACCATTCTGATCTACCCCACTGCATTCAAGTCGCGTCAGCGCAGGCAGGATGGCTACGTTATCAGCGAGAAAGAGATCGTGCGCACGGGCGAAAGTTGGGATCGCGGCCCGGTGATCTTGTCTTGGACGCACAGTCAGCAAGGCGCGCTGAATGATCGCGACGGGCAGAATGTCGTGTTGCACGAGTTCGCGCATCAGGTCGACGACCTCTCGGGGGGCACGAACGGAGTGCCAATCCTTAACAACGGGCAGAGTTTTGCAGAATGGGAACGGGTGTTCCTGACCGCCTACGACGCGCATGTCAGCGCGGTCGAACATGGTCGACACACCGTTATCGACCCATATGGCGCTACCGGGCATGAGGAGTTCTTTGCAGTCTCTGTCGAAGTTTTCTTTGAGCGGCCCGTCGCGCTCAAGTCCGAGGCGCCCGAGGTCTACGAACAACTGGCCAAATTATTCCAACTGGACCCTGCGAGCTGGGCCTGACAGTACAGTTTCACAAAAATTCATTTTTGAATTATAGTGAACCCATTGTTTTTGGGAGGGCTTTTCATGTCATCAAAACTCATGGCCGAATTCTTCGGCACGTTCTGGCTGGTTCTGGGCGGATGCGGCAGCGCCGTTCTGGCAGCTGGTGTGGCCGATGTGGGCATCGGCTGGCTGGGTGTATCCTTTGCCTTTGGCCTGACGGTTCTGACCATGGCCTATGCGGTCGGTCAAATCTCGGGCGGGCACTTCAACCCGGCAGTCAGTCTCGGCCTTGCGGTTGGTGGCCGGTTTTCACCAAAGCTTCTCATCCCGTATTGGATCGCTCAGGTTGCGGGCTCTGTCGCTGCCGCTGCCGTCCTATACGTGATCGTCAGCGGCGCGCCCGGTTTCGAAGGGGTCGGCAGTTTTGCCACCAACGGTTTCGATGAGGCCTCGCCACAGGGGTATTCGATGGCATCGGCGCTGGTGATCGAGATCACGCTGACCGCTTTCTTCCTGTTGATCATTCTGGGTTCGACATCGAAATTTGCGCCTGCCGGGTTTGCGCCGATTGCCATCGGGCTTGGCCTGACACTGATCCACCTGATCTCTATCCCGGTCACAAACACTTCGGTCAATCCGGCCCGATCAACCGGAGTTGCTCTGTTTGCCGAAGGCCCCGCAATGGAGCAGCTATGGCTGTTCTGGGCGGCCCCATTGGCGGGGGGCATCATTGGCGCAATCATCTGGAATGTGATCGGCGACGATTGAGCCTTTAAAAGAAAGGCCCCGAAGCGCATTGCCACGGGGCCTTTTCTGTTACTCGGTCACTGTGACCTTTTTCATAACATCCGGCTGTCCGATCACTGCACCGTTAGGTCCGTCACCACGCTTGATCGCATCGACGACGTCCATCCCGCCAGTTACCTGACCTACAACCGTGTATTGGCCGTTCAGGAACGGCCCGGGTGCAAACATGATGAAGAATTGCGAATTTGCACTGTTAGGGTCCTGGGCTCGCGCCATACCGATCACGCCACGATCATAATTGTAGTCCGAAAACTCGGCTGCCAGATCGGGACGATCCGACCCGCCTGTCCCGGCGCGGCGCAGGTCACTGCCCAGACGGCCATGTTCAACATCGCCGGTTTGCGCCATGAACCCCTCGATCACGCGGTGGAAGACCACCCCGTCATATTTGCCTTCAGCCGCCAGAGCGCTGATCTGCTCGACATGTTTCGGGGCAAGGTCATCAAACAGATCAACAGTCACGGTGCCATTGGCGCCCTCACCTTCAATCTCGATCTCAAGGCCAGTGGCCAGCGCGGGGCTGGCCAAAACGGCAAATGCGGCGGCTAGCTTATACATCGGCCGCCACCTTGACGCTGATCATCCGGTCGGGGTTCATCGGCGGCTCGCCGCGAACAATCGCGTCTACATGCTCCATCCCGTCGACGACGCGCCCGTAAACGGTGTATTGGCCGTTCAGGAAGTGATTGTCCTTGAAGTTGATGAAGAACTGAGAATTGGCTGAGTCCGGGTTCTGCGACCGCGCGGCGCCCAGCGTGCCCCGGTCATGCGGCAGTTTCGAAAACTCAGCCGGAACGTTGGGCAGCGACGACCCACCTGTGCCTGCCATACGGATGTTGAACCCGTCTTCCATGTCGCCGTGCTGAACGTCGCCGGTCTGGGCCATGAAACCGTCGATCACACGGTGGAAGGCCACGTTGTCATACTCACCGCCACGGGCCAGTTCCTTCATCCGGGCCGAGTGCTGAGGGGCCACGTCGGGCAGCAGCTCGATGACGACATTGCCGCCTTTGAGTTCGATGATGATGGTGTTTTCGGGATCCTTGATCTCGGCCATGAGGCCCTCCTGTCGTTTGTCTTGCGCAAATACCTATGCGGCATGGGCGTGAATGCCAAGTGACGCATTGACCTGAGGGCAAAATGCAGGAAAAGAACCGCCTAAATCGTATTTAACGGCAAGGATGGAACGATGGGCTGGAAAACGCTGGACGATATGGACCTGAACGGCAAGCGCGTGCTGGTGCGCGTGGATATCAACGTGCCGGTCGTTGACGGCGTTGTGACCGACGCCACCCGTATTCAGCGCATCGTGCCCACCGTGCGCGATATCCTCGCAGCAGGCGGCAAACCAATCCTGCTGGCGCATTTCGGCCGTCCGGGTGGCGAGCGCCGCGAGAACCTGTCGCTGAAACAGCTGATCCCCACCCTGAACACCGCTTTCGAGGCTGATGTTCTGTTCGCGGCTGATTGCGTCGGCACCGAGGCTGAACTGGCCGCCGAGCAGCTGAAGCCCGGTCAGGTGCTGCTGCTGGAAAACACTCGCTTCCATGCGGCTGAAACCAAGAATGACGCTGATCTGGCCGCAGGTATGGCGCGTCTGGGTGAGGTCTATTGCAACGACGCGTTTTCCGCCGCACACCGCGCCCACAGTTCGACCGAGGCAATTGCCCGGCTGCTGCCCGCCTGTGCCGGGCGCCTGATGCAGGCCGAGCTTGAGGCGCTGGAGGGCGCTCTGGGTGCGCCTAAACGGCCAGTGACGGCGGTCGTGGGCGGGGCCAAAGTGTCGACCAAGCTGGAGCTGCTGGGCAATCTGATCACCAAGGTGGATTATCTTGTGATCGGCGGTGGCATGGCCAACACCTTCCTCGTGGCCAAAGGCGTGAATGTCGGCAACTCCCTCGCCGAAACCGCGATGAAGGGCACCGCGGCCGAAATCATGGCCAAGGCCGACGGCGCGGGCTGCACCATCGTTCTGCCCACTGACATCGTTGTCGCCGAAAAGTTTGAGGCCGGCGCGCCGCACCAGATCCTGCCTGCGGACCAGTGCACTGACGAGGGCATGATCCTAGACGCAGGCCCCGACAGTGTCGCAGCGATCTCGGATATCTTCGACCAAAGCCAGACGCTGATATGGAACGGCCCGCTGGGCGCATTCGAGATTGAACCCTTCGACGCCGCCACCAACGCATCCGCCCTGAAAGCCGCCGCCCTGACCCGCTCGGGTAAGTTGGTGTCAGTCGCTGGTGGAGGCGACACGGTCGCGGCGCTGAACGCTTCGGGTGCCGCTAAGGACTTCTCGTATATCTCGACCGCAGGCGGCGCGTTTTTGGAGTGGATGGAAGGCAAAACCCTGCCGGGCGTCGCCGCGCTGGATCAATAAAAACTCGACCTCTGACGCATTTTTGCGAATCAGGGGATTCACAACCCGAATCGCCTGTGACATAGTGCTTTCAGAGGTCCAAAAAGGGCCCGTTATTGAGGCGTTTCATACGGCGGTAAACAGAGTGTCCCGTTCCCATCGGCCCGGTTTGGGCGCAGTCGCATTCTTTATGGTAGCTTTTATGCTGGGTGTGTATTTCACCTTTGCTGCCGTTCAGGGTGACTATGGCCTGTTCCGACGGGTCGAGATTGCAGCGGAACGGGACGCCCTGTCGCGAGATCTTGGGAAGCTGGAAGCCGAGATTGCTCAGATGGAAAACCTCACACGCCGTCTGTCAGATACATATCTGGATCTGGACCTTTTGGATCAGCAGGCGCGTTCAGTATTGGGCATGATCCGTTCGGATGAGATCGTTATTCAGTGACCCTTTCTACTGAGTAAACCCAAAACACCTTCGCGACGATTTCCGCAGGTTTCGACGCGGCGTCACATTTCTCCTCGCCACAAAGCGACAAATGCTTTATTAAATAGTTTAACGCTAAACTATCTTGCCGAGAGGGGGAGATCGCCGATATGGCTGCGCGAAAAACCACAAAGAAACCAAATGTTTCTGCGGAAGAACTCACCACATACTACCGGGAAATGCTGCTGATCCGCCGATTCGAGGAGAAGGCTGGTCAGCTATATGGCATGGGCCTGATCGGTGGGTTCTGCCACCTGTATATCGGGCAAGAGGCTGTTGTCGTCGGACTTGAGGCGGCTGCTGAAGAAGGCGACAAGCGGATTACTTCCTATCGCGACCACGGCCACATGCTAGCGTGCGGCATGGACCCGGGCGGCGTGATGGCGGAACTCACCGGACGTATTGGCGGCCTGTCCAAAGGTAAAGGCGGCTCGATGCACATGTTCTCGAAAGAGAAGCATTTCTATGGCGGCCACGGCATCGTTGGCGCGCAGGTTCCCTTAGGGGCAGGTCTGGCTTTTGCCGACAAGTACAAGGAAAACGGCGGCGTCACCTTCACCTATTTTGGCGACGGCGCGGCGAACCAAGGTCAGGTTTACGAGACGTTCAACATGGCTGCCCTGTGGGACCTACCGGTAGTATTCGTGATCGAGAACAACCAATACGCCATGGGTACAGCGCAAGCGCGCTCCACCTCTTCAGCGGATATCTATCACCGCGGACAAGCATTCGGAATCCCGGGCGAAATGGTCAACGGTATGGACGTGCTTGCGGTCAAAGCCGCTGGTGAGAAAGCCGTCGCACACTGCCGCTCCGGAAAAGGCCCTTATATCCTTGAGGTCAAGACCTACCGCTATCGTGGCCACTCGATGTCCGACCCGGCCAAATACCGCACCCGTGAAGAGGTTCAGAAGGTCCGCGAACAAAGCGACCCCATTGAACACGTGCGCGAACTGCTGCTGACCGGCAAACACGCGACCGAAGACGACCTGAAGGCGATCGACAAAGAGATTAAAGAGATCGTCAACCAGGCCGCCGAATTTTCGAAAGAAAGCCCCGAGCCTTCCGTCGAAGAGCTCTGGACCGACATTTACGCCTGAGAGGACGACTAAGACATGGCAACCGAAATTCTCATGCCCGCCCTTTCGCCCACAATGGAAGAGGGCACGCTGGCCAAATGGCTGGTCAAAGAAGGCGACACTGTATCATCCGGCGATATCATGGCCGAGATTGAAACCGACAAGGCCACGATGGAGTTTGAGGCCGTCGACGAAGGCATCGTCGGCAAGATCCTGATCGCTGAAGGCACCGAAGGCGTAAAGGTCAACACGCCTATCGCGGTCCTTGTGGAAGAAGGCGAAGACGCTTCCGCCCTGCCCGCGGCTGCGCCCGCAGCAGCAGCGGTGACCGAGGCCGCCCCTGCGGCGGCCCCGGCCCCCGCTCCCGCCGCCGCACCAGCGGCACCGGTCGTTGACCTGTCGCCCGATTGGCCAGCCGATGCCGAGATGAAGTCCGAAACCGTCCGCGAAGCACTTCGCGATGCGATGGCAGAAGAAATGCGCGGCGACGAAGACGTCTATCTGATGGGCGAAGAAGTCGCCGAATATCAGGGTGCCTACAAAATCTCCCAAGGTCTGCTGGACGAATTCGGCAGCAAGCGCGTCATTGACACCCCCATCACCGAACATGGTTTTGCCGGTATCGCCGTGGGGTCTGCCTTTGGCGGCTTGAAACCAATTGTCGAGTTCATGACCTTCAACTTCGCCATGCAGGCGATTGACCAGATCATCAACTCCGCCGCCAAGACGCTCTATATGTCCGGCGGCCAGATGGGCTGCCCCATCGTATTCCGCGGCCCCAACGGTGCCGCTGCCCGCGTGGCCGCGCAGCACAGCCAAGACTACGCCGCATGGTATATGCAAATCCCCGGCCTGAAAGTCGTCATGCCCTATTCGGCTGCTGATGCCAAAGGTCTTCTGAAATCGGCCATCCGCGACCCCAACCCTGTGATTTTCCTGGAAAACGAAATCCTCTACGGTCGCTCCTTCGACGTGCCTCAAGTGGATGATCTGACCATCCCACTGGGCAAAGCACGCATCTGGCGTGAAGGCTCGGACGTGACCATCGTCAGCTTTGGCATCGGCATGCAATACGCGCTGGAAGCCGCCGACAAGCTGGCCGAAGAAGGTATCAGCGCCGAGGTCATAGATCTGCGCACCATCCGCCCGATGGACACAGGCGCGATCATCAACTCGGTGATGAAAACCAACCGTCTGGTGACGGTCGAGGAAGGCTGGCCGCAAGGCTCGGTCGGTAGTTACATCAGCTCGGTCGTGATGCAGGAAGCGTTCGACTATCTCGACGCTCCGGTCATCAACTGCACCGGTAAGGACGTTCCGATGCCCTATGCTGCGAACCTCGAAAAGCTGGCGCTGATCACCACGGATGAGGTGATCGCGGCCGTCAAACAAGTGACCTACCGGTAAGGAGCGACACAGATGCCCACAGAAATTCTGATGCCCGCCCTGTCGCCGACCATGGAAGAAGGCACACTTGCCAAATGGCTTGTCAAAGAGGGCGACACCGTGTCGTCTGGCGACCTGCTGGCCGAGATTGAAACCGACAAGGCTACGATGGAATTCGAAGCCGTTGACGAAGGCACCATTGGCAAAATCCTGATCCCCGAAGGATCTGAAGGGGTCAAAGTAAACACCGCCATCGCGGTTCTGCTGGAAGATGGCGAAAGCGCTGACGACATCAGCGCAGCACCTGCCGCAGCGCCCGCGGCTGCCCCGACAGTCGCCGCGGGTAACGAGGCCGCCCCAGCGGCGTCCGAGGCACCCGCCCCTGCCCCGGCTGCTCCGGTCAAGGCCGATGGCGGTCGTATCTTTGCCTCGCCTCTGGCCCGCCGGATTGCCGCGCAAAAGGGTCTTGATCTGGCGCAGATCACCGGCTCGGGTCCGCATGGACGTATCGTCAAAGCAGATGTGGAAGGCGCAACGGCGACGGCCCCAACGGCAGCGCCCTCAGCTGCAGCAGCGGCTCCGGCGGCGGCAGCTCCGGCTGGCCCGTCGGCAGATGCCGTAGCCAAGATGTACGAAGGCCGCGACTACGAGGAAATCAAGCTCGACGGCATGCGCAAAACTATTGCCGCGCGCCTGTCCGAGGCCAAGCAGACGATCCCGCATTTCTATTTGCGTCGCGATATCAAACTGGACGCGCTGCTCAAATTCCGCAGCCAGTTGAACAAACAGCTGGAAGGTCGGGGCGTCAAGCTCAGCGTCAATGACTTCATCATCAAAGCCGTCGCCAACGCGCTGCAACAGGTTCCGGCCTGTAACGCGGTATGGGCCGGTGATCGGGTGCTGCAACTGAAACCCTCGGACGTGGCCGTTGCGGTTGCCATCGAGGGCGGGCTGTTCACTCCGGTTCTGCAGGACGCCGACACCAAATCGCTGTCGGCGCTATCGACCGAGATGAAAGATCTGGCCGCTCGCGCGCGCGAACGCAAGCTGGCGCCTCATGAATATCAAGGCGGCACCTTTGCGATCTCGAACCTGGGTATGTTCGGCATCGACAATTTTGACGCCATTGTGAACCCGCCTCACGCCGGAATTCTGGCTGTGGGCTCGGGCGTCAAAAAACCGGTTGTCGGAGACGACGGAGAGCTGACCGTAGCAACCGTTATGTCTGTCACCATGTCAGTGGATCACCGGGTTATCGACGGTGCGCTTGGGGCTGAATTGTTGCAGGCCATCGTGGAAAACCTTGAAAATTCTATGGTTATGCTGGCTTGATTCCCGCAAACTCGCAGAGGCCGCGTCGGGCGACCCCGGCGCGGTTTTTTATGGCCTGACGGGATGTGAGCCGACGTGATCAGGCGTACTATTGCTCGGGGACCTGTGGGGCTCCAGATTGGTGGCACGACATTCAAGGACGCACAGGTGCCATATGACCATCACTCAAATTACACGCACATTTCTGGTTCTTCTGATGCTGGCGGCGCTTGCCCCTGCGGACGCCTACGCCAAACCAAACAGCTATCCAGGAGAGAACTCGAAGTTCAATTCCAAGAGTGCGGTTGGCAAATGGGAGGCCGAACGTGCCAAACGCATTGAAGAGCGTAAACAGCGCCGGGAAGAACGTCGTCTCAAGCGGTTGAACGAAAAGAACAACCGCTCGAACTAAGACTGTTTACTGGTTTTTACCCAGCATGTGGTCCATTGAGATCGAGGGCTGATCGCACCCGGCCTCGCCCACGATCTTGGCAGGAATACCCGCAACGGTTTTGCAGGGGGGGACCTCCTGCAGAACAACCGAACCGGCCGCTATGCGGCTGCAATGGCCGACTTCGATATTCCCAAGCACCTTGGCACCCGCACCAATCAGAACTCCGTTCCCGATCTTAGGGTGACGTTGTTCCTCTTCTTTGCCGGTTCCGCCCAGCGTCACCGAGTGCAACATCGAGACGTTGTCGCCCACCACGGCAGTTTCACCGATCACTATGGAATGCGCATGGTCGATCATGATCCCCTTGCCAATCTTCGCTGCAGGGTGAATGTCGATGCCAAAAATCTCGGATGAGCGCATCTGGAAGAAGTAAGCCAGATCATAACGACCCTTACGCCACAGCCAATGCGCCACACGATAGGCCTGCATCGCCTGATAACCCTTGAAATAAAGAATCGGCTGCAGCAACCGGTGGCAGGCCGGATCACGTTCATATACGGCCATCAGGTCTGCGCGCGCGGCTTCGATCAGTGATGGGTCGTCGGCATAAGCCTCGTCCACGATTTCACGCAGAACCATCATCGACATCTCGTTCGAGCACAGCTTGGCGGAAACACGATATGACAACGCCCGCTCAAGACTTTTGTGATGAAGGACACATGCATGGACAAGCCCGCCCATCAGCGGTTCATTCTCGACGGCCGCCTGAGCTTCGGTCGTGATACGATCCCAAACGGGATCGACGGGGGTCACGTGACTGCGCTTTTCCAACATGGCTTTTCATCCTTTGCTGCGCCTAAGATGCCATTTAGTGGCAAAAACGCCAAACGCAAACCCGTGATCCGCACGATAACGAAAATGAATGACTCGGAACTGGTACATTTTAGCGCTTTGATCCTCGCTCGTCTGGACGAGTTGGCAGACAGCACTGCATCGGGCAAAAGCGCGCAGGCTGTTGTTGAGTTGGATCAGCAGGCTGTTGGCCGCCTAAGCCGGATGGACGCGTTGCAAAACCAGGCTATGGCCAAAGCACATCAAGCCAGTCGCGATCTGGAACGGCGCAGACTAACCGCCGCCCTGAACCGGATTCGGGACGGCGAGTATGGTTTCTGCGAAGATTGCGGAGAAGAGATTCCTGCAGGTCGGCTAAAACTGGATCTGGCGGCCACAAAATGCGTCAGCTGCGCGTCTGGCTAAGATGAAGCCGTACCAGACTGTTCAAAACCATCGCGAAACACTGACAGTATTGTAGATCGTCAAAACTGGGTTCAACGTCCAAGGGACGGATACATGCTGCGGTTGCCAGCAATCCATTGCTGAATACCGGATGAAGATGACCGGTTCGACGCATGTACCGATCTGCCAACTCGGCCTCGGTAAGCATGCGCGCCGCAGCACTTACATCTCTGTGAAGAGCCGGACGTATGACTTAGCTTACGTCAAGGCTGACAGGTAGACCCGGACCATAACTGGCCGAGACCTGCGCAACCTGCACGGTGTATCCTGCGCTTACACCGTCGGCTGATTTCATTGCGGCCGTGTATATCCAACTTGGATTGGGTGAGATCAGTTCGCGCACCAATGCGCCTTCGGCGCGCACTTGCACCAGATAGGATTCCGTTTCTTCGCCTAATGGCACGTCGATACCCGACCAATCATCACCGTCGATGCGCGTGCGACGTATCCACGACAGCTGATCGTCACCCGCAGATTTGGCAACACGCAGGTGGGATGGCGCATAAGGGCGTAGACCATTGCCGTTGAATGCCTCGACCCTATTTACGAAAGACGGATCGTCATAACTGCGCGCCGCAGGGCCTATCCGGTAGTGCTTGGCCACACGGCGCTCAGACCTCAGCAGGTTGGTTTGATACACCCGTTGGTCCAAAAGCACAAAAGTCGAGCCTTCAGGCCATACCTCCGGTATTTTGGCTTCTGTCCCCAGTTGTCCGCGAAGACGGCCTGACAGAGTGTATATACCGCGTTCTTGCAGAGTGGCGCGTTCAAACTGAAACAGTTCCCAGTTATCCGGTGATCCATCGCCGATTGCCGCAAGGTTTGCGCCGTTCAGCAACGCGTCGCGCGGTCGGGATTCCAGAACACCCGCAATCAGTTCGACAGTCAGGGGTGCCCCCTCATCCCACAGCCCGGCACCTGCCCAGCGCATCGGCGACTGCGTGAATCCGACAACAGCTTGCCCGCTGACCACCTCTTGCAAAGCATAGTCCTCATCAGTCGCAGAGGAGTAGACCGCTGCACTTCCCGGCCATGGATCAGCCGAGATCGCCAGATAAGGTGCGTGGGGCACCTCGGATCCTGTGATAAGCGGCAAGTCCAAGAAAACTGGAAATACGGGGACTGGTGCCACAAACGGGTTTTCCGAGACGTCGTCGTCTGGCAAATCGGAAGGCGTATAAACACCCGGTTCAACGCGAACAGCGTCTGCCATCTGCATTTCGGCCTGTTCGAGCCGGTCGATACGATACCGCGCGCCCTGCTCGCCGGACAGGGTGATGATATCACCCGCACCGACATTCAGCATCGAAGGCGGCAATGCAAACCGGACGCTCTCTCGCGACACGCGGGATTCGTTCAGCCACCGCTCGGCGGTTTGACGGCCTTCGGCGCGTGTCATCGACAACGGCATCTCATTGACGGAAACCGAATGGGTACTGGTATCCGGCAAAACGGCCTCTTCCGAGACGATATCATGATCCGCATCAGACTGGACAAATCGCAGTCGGACACGACCGGTCATCTCCGCCTCGGCTTCGCGGCGATGTTCGATAGTGCCATCGATCTCAGAATTGGTCGCAAGCAGGTCGCTTTCGAGCTGAACCGAAGCCCGCCCGTTACGCATCTGAAAACGCAACACACCGTCGCGTTCGATGGCGTCAAAGCCATACCGAAGCATCAGTGGCTGCAACGCGGCGCGCCCGTCCGAAACCTGTTCGATCACGTATCCACGCACGATCCCGTGCAACTCCGTGGTGTCGATATCCGTGACGCCCGCGCCATGACAGATCTCGGCGACCACAGAGGCCAAAGTTCGCGATCCCGAGCGCCCATTCAGCCAATGGCCGCGGGCATAGTTTTTGCCATCGCTCCATTGACTGCGCTGGTTCGGAAAAGCGGGAAATGGGCGCGCGTCCCAGGCCCAGACATAGGCATTGGACATGTCCACCATCGGGCCGCCATACACGTCTGAGATCGGGTTGATCTTTGGGTCGGACCAATACCCCAGAACCGCTCGTAGGTATTGAACTTGCATAAAATCGTCACGCTGGCCGTTGGAATACACGGGCAAACTCGACTCCGACGACTTTGGGTCCAGAAATTTGTTCGGCTGGTTTGTTCCTTTGTCTATCGCGGCACAACCCAATTCCGTGAACCAGATCGGTTTGGACCCAGGCACCCAAGCGGTGCGATCTGTTTGGCGGACGCCACCGATCCGTTCGTGGTGTGGCTGCGACCACCAATTCCGCAGATCTTTGTACCGCCATATCCATGGCTCGCCATGAGCGTCATCCTCGATCGGGGCCCGTATTTGCGCATGGGCCTCTTCGGGTGACGCATAGAACCAGTCGTACCCTTCACCACCCTCGATGTTGCCGCGAAGGTAGTCGAGGTCATAGATGGACTTTGCCCCGTCGCGGGCGTCCACATGACCTTCGCCATCACGCCAGTCGGACAACGGAATGTAGTTATCGACACCGATAAAGTCGATATTGGTATCTGCCCAAAGCGGGTCCAGATGGAAGTATCGATCGCCACTGCCATCCGCGGGTTGATAGCCGAAATACTCGCTCCAGTCGGCAGCGTAGCCGATCTTGGTCTGTGATCCCAAAATCCTGCGCACTTCGGCTGCGAGAATACGCATCTGCGCCACCGCCGGAAAGCCTGATGCACCGCGAATTTGTGTCAATCCACGCATCTCGGACGCGATGCAGAACGAGTCAACGCCCCCCGCTGCTTGGCACAGCGCTGCGTAGTGCAGGATGAAACGGAACAGGCCCCATTCTTGCGGGCCGGAATAGACCACTTCGCCGTTGACGACGGTAAAATGGTCCGCACGGGCGTTTCCAAAAAACGAAGCCACCTGAAGGTCCGCCGCGGCTGTTCCGTCCGGCGAGCCGCTGCGCCCCGGAGCCCGACTGAGAGTGATACGCCCCCGCCACGGAAGATGTGGTTGATCCGCCGCGTCGGACCAAGGATCCGGTAGACCGTTATTGCGCAACTGGTCCATCAGAATGAACGGGTAGAACATCACGCGCTTGCCGGTCTGCTTCAAATGCTGAATCGCCTGAATCACCGACTGGTCTGTTGGGGTGGCGCCATAGACAGGACGATCCTGTTCGTGCTTCACCACCTCGGCAGCGCCGCGTGTCACGCCAGCCACGCGCCATGGCATGTTTTCACCTTCCAGTTCTTTATGCAGAACCTTCGGCTTCACCTGGCATGCGCCGCAACGAAGATCATCACCGAACCATGAAACGATAAGCGAAGCGGCGTCGCAGGCAGGCAGTTCCTTGCTTAAAGCTCTGGTCGAGGTCACAAGATCCGGCACGCCCGAGGCCGAGTTCACATTCGCCGCCCAGCTTTGGCCGGGACCTTTGGTATAATTCACCTGTGTGCTCGCCAATGCGTATTCGCCGGTGCCCGGCATCAGCGCTACGCCTTTCACGATAAGGGACAACGCATCATGTGTTTCCGGCAGACCCGCCTGATCGGGGCGCACGACTTCGAATGAGAACTGTGGAACGCGGTTTCCGAAAGCCGCCAGCTGCAGATCTTCAATCACGACATACGCCGTCCCGCGATATGCCGGAACATTTCCCGCGCCCTCAACCGCTTCGATAAGCGGATCGGGCAACTGATCATCCGTTCCATGATACACGCGCATGTTCAGGCCTGCGCGTTCAAGCTCTTCACCGTCGGCCCAGATACGGGGCACGTCAGCAATCTGTCCCGCGCCAACCGCAATCGCCAGTGAAACGGAATAGCTATAGCTATGGGTGGTCGTCGTGACTTCGGGCGCTTTGGGTGCGCCCTTGCCACCTCCTCCCGATTGCGTCGTCGTAGAGGTGCTGCGCGTTTCCAGAAAATCCGAGGCCCAGATCACTTGCCCACCAACGCGCATCCGTCCGAACAGGGTCGAGACGGGTGCTCCCTCGCCGGTTTCAGTCAGGCGAAAGCGGTCCAGCCGGCCGGTCTCAACAACTTCACTGCCGCCGCCCATAACGGACTGGCTCATTAAACGCTGGTCGATGACCCGACCCAGCGTCGCGCCGATGGCACGGCCAATGATAGCCGTCGAAAGACCAGCGACCGTTCCGCCAATCGCGCCACCAATCGCAGCCCCTGCTGCCGAGAGTACAATTGTAGCCATCTAGAAATCCTCCAGCGGGAAACCGAAACAAGCGACAACCCGGCGGCGCCAGGGGTCGCTCAGCGTGTTTTCAACAACGCCGTGCCCGGAATAGGCATGAATGAAACGCGGGGCTTCACCGCCCTCGCTGACGATACCCACGTGCTTCGCAACGCGCCCGGCACGCATCCGAAACAACAACACATCGCCGGGTTCCATGTCTTCAACAGCCTTGCTTGTCAGATGTCGCCTTGCGGCCTGCCACATGCGCTCATCCCCTTGCGGCTCGGACCAATCCATACTGTAGCTCGGAACGGATTCGGGTTCGGGCCCCAAGACCGCGCGCCAGACACCGCGCAGCAACCCAAGGCAGTCACTGCCCGCGCCTTTGCACGAAGCTTGATGCACATACGGCGTCCCCAGCCATGTTCGGGCTTCCGCCACTATTTGATCGCGGATCGTGCTCATCGCAGGCTGCCCCCTGTATTGGGATTGCCCTTTTTGGGAACCGCCATGACCCAATCTTCGCCGGGTAAATCGGGAAATCCCTGAAAGTTCAGAAAGTTGTTGAACTTCTTTCGGCATGTTTCCATGCGTTTGTCGCACCCGGCGGTCAACCGGACTCTGTCACCCACGGCCAGACCACCACTGATCCCAGACCACAAGGTAACAATGCGGCCACCCGGCTTGAGGCTATCCTGCTTGATCGACGCCCACAAGCCGATGGCCTGACCCGAGATAACGTCCAGTCGTCCCCGTTCGAACCACGCTGAATCCGGCCCCAAAGCGCCGCTCAGTTCCAACACACTGCCTGCGGTCAACTCGGCAACCTCGGCCTCAGCCTGATAGCCCGCAGCAGATACATTGAACCGGCAGGCGCTGTCGCCAAGTACAGCCGTACAGGGTTTTTGATAAATCCTTCCCAGAGGGCGATTCAGCAAGTCCGTCAACCCGCGCAATTCGGCATGAAAAGCCCCGCCCGAGCGGCGTATTTCCCCGATCGACCCGCGAAACTGCAGGACGCGCTGTTCCGGCGCGGCCCAGTTGACCAGCCAGGCCCGGACCTCAGCGCCATCAAAACGTCCGGCCTCGACATCATCTTCCGTAACGGCTGCATCCGACAGTGCACCCATGGCTTCCGAGTTATCGATAGACAGGCCAGTCGCCTGTTCGATTGCTGCAGCCGTCAACCCCGAACTTGCCTTGAAGGTCAGCCCTTCAAAACCTAGTTCCCTGTCGTGATCCGTGAAGCCAAAGACCTGACCATCCGCGCGCTGGATCGCCCAGCATCGGCAAGTCGTGGTCAGGCCTGTTTTCAAGTGGGCCTCAAGGGTATCTTTTGCGCTGTTCATCAGACCCGCACCTCGACCACTGGAACATTCGGTACGTCACCGGCCTGAAAGCTGGCGACACTGGTTTGAATCTTGTCGGTGTCAAACCGGACCGGAACATCGAACTCGAACCCAGCAGTGATTTCGACCGCTTCCGGAGGCGGGTCGGCAAATGTCACTAGGCCGCGCGCCAGATCGACCTCGAAATCCACACCTTCGCGAACCTCATCCTGTTCAAGCCCAAGCTTTACAGTTCCCAGAACGGGTTTGAGGATCGGCCGGATATACTCAAACCCACCAGACGTGTAGGTTTTGACCAATTGAAATACGGTCGTGACCCCATCGCCACGCGAGATGACCTGATCAGCCTTGTCGACCTCAGCGGTCGCCGCGCCGGATTTATAGTCCGACCAGTCTTTCCAGCGAAACCCGAACATCTGCCCTTGCCGCGCCTCGAAGAACGAAATCAACGTTTCGATGTCGTCCAGAGACCGCATTCCAAAACCCGCATCATAGCGCCTGCGTGAATGCGCCCACGGGGTGTTACGCTCTTCAAACCCGTTTGCCAGCGTTACGATGTCCGTACGCCGTTCCGGACCACCGACCGAGCCAAAACTGAGGCTGGCGGGAAATCTGACTTCGTGGAAATTCATGACCTGCTCCCCTTATCTGTTGCGATTGCCGCGACCCAAGGCGCGGCTCATCTGTGCGGCGATCTGGCTTTGGCTGCGGCGGAAGCCCTGCACGTCAGGCGTGGTGATGTTCATCACCACGTTCACCGCGCCGCCATCGCCCGAGGTGCGCACACCCAGCTTGCCATCCGGTCCGCGCGCTAAAGGCATGATCGCCTCGGGACCCGCCTCGCCCATCAGACCGGTCGCACCGCGCATCGGAAACGTAGTTGGGCCGCTAATGACGCCGCCATTGGCAAAAGGCATCACCCGGCCCTGACTAAAGCTGCCGCCGTCGGCAAAGGGCAAGATGCCTTGGACAAAACTTCCGATGCCACCAGCAATGAGGCCACCAAAATGATCCGTCACCGGCTTGATCGCCGCCGAATAGGCCGTGCGGATCATCGAATTCTTCAACACATCCAGCGCATCTGACAGGTTCATCCCGTCCAGCACCACACCGTCAAACGCCTTGCGCAAGCCTCCGGACATGCCGCGCTCCAGCGTCGCCACATCCTTGCCGGTTTCCTCAAACGCCGCACTGATGCGTTTCATCTGGCTGTCAAATGCCGCCGCCATAGACGCGGCATCCCCCAGCGCATCACCCAACGCCTCACCCCGTTCCTGCAGGTCGTCCAACCCGTCACGATCCGTCGCCATCACGCTCTCCTTGTTCTTTGTCCGGGTAAGCCGCCAACAATGCGTCCAGCCCCGCCCGGTTCATCGCGGGCATCCCAGCGCCCTGCCCTAACATCAGCCGCAGCTCGGCCGGGGTAAGACGCCAGAATTGATCCGGCGTCAGACGCAAGCCGGTCATCCCGGCCCGCATCAGGGCGGGCCAGTCGAACCCGCTCAACGATCCGGCACCATGAAGGCGCGGGCCAGCAGCTCGGCCGCCGCGCGGGCCCCTTCCATGGGGCCACCCTCGATCTCGGCGCGCATCAAGTTGGCGCGGGTCACATCCGCCCCACCGCCGCGCAGCCCCGCCACGATGAGCGCCAGCACATCACTGCTGGAGTAGGCCCCGCCTTCGAACCGCTGGACCAATTCCACCAAAGTCCCGGTGCCCAGCTCCTGTTCCAATTCCGCCAAAGCCCCCAGCGTCAGCTTGAGTGCCCGAGGCTTACCGTCGATGGTCAATGCCACCTCACCCGTCCACGGATTGGCCATCGGATTACAGCGCCGTAAAGGTCAGAGCCCCGGCGCTGGCCAGGCTCATCTCATAGGTGGCCTCACCGTTATGCGAGCCCGCATATTCGATACCGGTCACCTGAAACGCGCCTTCAACAATGCCGAAATCGGGGATGATCACCTGAAAATCCGGCGTCTCACCATCAAAGAACAACTGACGCGCGCGTTCATCGGTGCCCGCGTCCTTGAACACGCCCGAGCCCGAGATCGAGGCCGATTTGACCCCCGCCCCCGACAGCAGCTCGCGCCATCCGCCCTGGCTTTCAAGGCTGGTAACATCCACACTTTCCGCGTTGAAACTGACCCGCGTGGCGCGCAGGCCTGCGATGGTCTCGAACAGGCCCGAGCCGTTCATATCCACTTTGACCAACAGGTCTTTTCCGTTCTGGGCAGCCATATGCTCTCTCCGTTGATTGCTTAGTCGTCTTCCACGCGGGCGCGGAATCTCAGGTCGATCTGGCGGATCGCGCCGCCCGTTCCGGTGCGCCGGGCACTGGCGCGTTCGAACCACAGCCCCACAAGGCGGCCCCGATCCAAGCTGAGTGCCGCGCCTTCCAGCGCATCACAGACTGCGCCCGCCAGCGTCTTGGCCGCGCCAAAGCCTGCGGCCTCGGACACCACCGACACGGTGAACCGATGCACGGCGCCCGCGCCTGACCGGTCCGAGGCATCGCGCACCTCTTCCGGGCCCAGCGTCACATAGGTCTGGGGCACCGCGCCCGCCGGAACTGCGTCATAAATCGCGCCGCCCGACAGCGTGCTGACCCGCGCATCGCCCGACAGCTGTTGAAACACCGCCGCCTGCAACGCGGCTGAAACGCCGTAACTCATGCCGCCACCTCTTCGTCTGCGAAACAGGTCAGGTACTGGCCGCGTGGGTCGCGTTCGGCCACGGCGCGGATCACGAACCGGCGCGGGCCCTCAGAGAACCGCTGATCCGGGCGTGGACGCATGGACGCCCCCTCGAGCGCGCCGCGCACCACGATGCGATAGCCAACGCGCGAAACCGGGATGCCTGCAACAGACCGTTCGGACCCGCTGCGCGCCGTGACCTCGGCCCAAACCGTTCCAACCGCAGCCCATGTCTCGGTATACCCACCAGCCCCATCCGCGCTGCGCACCGGTGCCTCAAGCACCAGCTTTCTGTTCAATCGGGGCGTCTTCATTGCGCCACCCCGGCACCAAAGCGCACAATCCGGTAGCGTTGGATCAGGCTGGTGACGCCAAAGGGCATACAGCCCGCGCCTAAAGCCGTCTCATCCCGGTATTCATAGTAATGCGCGGCCAGCAACAGCACCGCCTGCCCCAGATCAGCGGGCAGAGCCCCCCAATCCGCAGCCATCCCTGCGGTAAAGGCGATCTTGACCGAGCCGCCCGTGGGAATGGTCGGCAGGGTTGCACCCGCCGGACGCAGACGCGGGCGCTGGCTGTCTTGGGCCAGACGATAACGGGCATTATCCAAAACCGCATCGGTGCCAGCCGCGTCGGTCACAGTCACTGCGCTGATCGCTGTGACCGGGGCCACCGGCAGCACCTCGCCCGCCGTATCGCGCCAGCTGTTCAGATCCCATGAAAATCCGCGCGTGATCAGCACCTTGCTGGTACGCGCTTCAATCGCTGCAATCGCCGCCCGCAGAAAGCCTTTCAACACTTCATCCTGCAAGCTGTCTTCGGTAAAACCCGTTCCCAGCCGCAGATGAGCCTTGAACTGATCCACCGGCAGCGCCGCATCCGCGATGGCGGTTTCTTCGATCAACATCATCCATACACTCCGCAATCTCGGCCCCCTCCGGGGCCGTAACTTCAGGAATTGACGGGCACGCGCCGCCCCACGTTGCTCGGACGGAGGGGAGCAGCTAGACAACGCAAGGGATCTCACCCCGGCCCGCGCCCGCCGCCTTGGGGGACCGAAACCCCCCAAGGATTCGGCCCGCTTTAGGCGGTGCCGAATTTCACCAGCTTGATCGCGGCAAAGTCGCTCACGTCGCCGCCAACGCGCTTGGTGGCATAGAACAGGACATGCGGCTTGGCGCTGAACGGGTCGCGCAGGACGCGCAGGTCGGGGCGCTCGGCAATGGTGTAGCCCGCCTGGAAATCGCCAAAGGCAATCGAGAAGCTGTCGGTGCCCGCATCCGGCATGTCCTCGGCGATCAGCACCGGATAGCCCATAAGGCGCGCAGGCTCACCCGCTGCCAGACCATCCGACCACAGGAAGCGGCCATCGCTGTCCTTGAGCTTGCGGATCAGACCGGCGGTTTTCGAGTTCATCACGAAGGTGCCGTTCACGCGGTACTGCGCGCCTAGCGCATAGACCACATCGACAATCGCATCCGCCTCGACACCGCCGTCGATGCCGGTGGGCACATAACCAATGTTGCCCCAGTCCCAAACGTCATTGTCGACCTTCGTGTGGTTCAGGATACCCTTGGGCTTGTCCGCACCATCACCGTTAATAAAGGCCGAAGCCTCAGCTCGGGCGAAGTTGTCCGCAATACGACCTGCCAGCCAGCCTTCGACGTCAAAGGCGCTATCATCCAACAGACGCTGCGAGGCTTTGGGCAGCGCGCTCAGCTCGTGTAGCGGGATCGAGATACGGTCAATGGACGGGGTCGCCGTCTCGGTCGCGGCGGCGTTCTCATCGGCCCAGCCAGCGCCCACATCGGTGTGGTCGATCAGCACGTCGAACGAGTTCGCCTCGACATTCACCACCGACGCAATCGAGCGGATCGAGGCGGTGGATTTCAGCACCGATTTGATGATCTCGGCGGTCTGCGGGTCGACTAGATAGCCGCCATCGCTGTTCACGGCGCTGGACAGGGATTTCGATTCCATATCAAGCCCGCGCAGGCCGTCATCCTCGCCCGAACGCACATAGGCGTCGAACGCCTTTTGATGCGGTGCACCGTCCTCAATCGAGGCCGCAAGGTGCGGACGCGCCGCGATGGTTGATTTACGATCCAGCATGGTCAGTCGCTCTTCTGTCTGTTGCAGTTGGGTTTTCACTTCGGCCTTGAGGCCCTTGAATTCATTCACGAAGCCAGCCATCGCCTGCTTCACCTCCTGAACCAGGGGCGCACCCTCTCCGGTCAAGGCCGGGGTTTCGGTCTTGCTCATCAGCACTTCCATTTCTTGGGTGGGGGTTGAGGCGCGCTAGGTCCGCGCCAGCTCCTGCCGGGCGTCGTCGAACACCTCGGCAATACTGCGCCAGGTGTTCTCGGCCTCAGGCTCCACGCCCTTCGCCGCCACCCGCGCACTGGGCAGCATCGGGAACGTCACCAAGGACACTTCCCAAAGCTCCAGTTCAGTCAGGACCCGCTGGCCCTTGTCATTCTTCACGGCCCGCTTGGTGCGAAAGCCAATCGACAGGCCATCCATAGCGCCCGCCCGGATCAGTTCCGCCGCCTCACGGCCCTTTTGCGTGGCCTCCAGCAGACGTCCCTTGACCCAAAGGCCCCGGTCATCCTCACGCACCTCATCCCAGACACCGATGGGTTGCGCCGGATCATGCTGCCACAGCATCTTGACCCGCTGCCCAGCTTTCGCCAGACCGTCAAGCGAGCCTCGATACGCCCCTCGTTGCACAACGTCGCTGCCCTGATCCACCTGGCCGAACAGGCTGGCGTAACCCTCGATCACTGCACCATCCGTTACCGAAGGCCCATCTCCGAACCGTGCGAACTTGTGTTCCAAATCCATGAACACCTCCTCGTAAACTTCTGATTTCACGGCGTTGCTGCAAGGAAGGACTGAAACACCTGCGCCAGGATCGCTGCCGCGACACCATAGACCGTCAGCCACAACCGTTTCTCCAGCCGTTCCATCATCTCTTCGATCTGATCCAGCCTGCGGCACAGATGTGCGTGCTGGATCTCTGCCACCCTCTCATGCGCGGCCAGACGCAGGCCCGGCGCGCAATCGAACGGGGGATACCCCTCAGTCATCCGCATCCTCCGCCAGCGCCGGCAAGCCCAACAGAGATCGCTTTTCGGCATCCGTCAGGAACTCGGCCCCACTCACCCGCGACCACTGCGCGTCGCGCTCGGCGGACAGCGCAGGTACCTGATCCAGATCGGGTTTCAGCATCAGATCCTCGCCCGAATACCCGGCCAGCCATTCCGACACCGCCGCCGCCACCCGCGTCACCAGAGGCAGCACGGTCAGGCGGTAAAACGCCCGGTTGGCCTCCTGATAGTTCGAATAGGTCGCATCGCCCTGTATCCCCAGCAACATCGGCGGGACACCGAAGGCCAACGCGATCTCGCGGGCGGCGGCTTCTTTGGTCTTCTGAAACTCCATATCCGAGGGTGAGAACCCCATCGGTTTCCAATCCAGCCCCCCTTCCAGAACCATCGGTCGCCCGGCATTCCGCGCCCCGCGATAGTTCTGCTCGATCTCGTCGGACAGACGGCGGAACTGATCCTCGGCCATCACCCCATGGCAATCACCCTTCCACACCAGCGCTCCCGAAGGCCGCGCCGCGTTGTCGAGCAGAGATTTCGACCACCGCGACGCGCTGTTATGCACGTCAATCGCCATCGCCGCCGCCTGCATGGGTGAGAACCCATAATGGTCGTCCTGAGGGTGGAAGGATTTGATGTGACAGATCGCATCCGCCGGGAATCGGTGCGTTTTGCCGCCCGCCGTGTAGTCATACGCCTTGGGCCAGCCATCCGCGCCCGGAACCACGCTCATGCGGTCCGAACGCAGGACGTGTAGCTCAATCGGCAAGCCCCCTTCAGCCTGCACGGCCTCGACATAGGCATTGCCCGACAGCAAAAGCTGACCGAACAGAGCCTCCATCAACTCGGCCCGCCCCTGAGCCGCGTTCGGGCGGCGCATCAGCGACAGGATCGGATGCGCATCATAGCGCTGCGCCTGATCCTGCAGGACCAGAGGCAGCGCCGCCGCCGCCTCGGCAATCAGCTTGACTGACCGGAACCCCACCGGGTTGCCCGAGAACCCCGTGCGGGTCAGCGACACCGCATCCCGAGGGCTCCACGCCACGCGTCCGCCCGTCTGCCACGCCACCACGGGACCCGCCGCGCTGGCTTTCGCCTCGGGCGCTTCCCCGGCCGCTCCACGACGCAAGAAATCGAATACCATCTGTGCTCCTTTCTGCCGCCGCTCTGCCCGGCTTGTTGAAAGGAGTTATGACGGAAAGAAGTTTAGGGCTTGGGAATGCGGCGTACGGGGGTTGGGCAACGGTTGAATACCGTGTTTAATGGCACCGGATTCGCACCAACAACTTGTCCTATTCTCGATGGTCGAAAACTCTTCAATAAGTTGCTTTCATTGCTAAGCTTAGGTCGAAGAAGGCAAATTCCCTGGCGGAAGAAAAGGACATCAAGTGATTGTATTTGGCGATTTCGACCTGACGGATTTTTGGTCGGGTGGAGAATACGAACGGAAGACCTACGTCAGCGCGGAACTGAATGAGAGCTTGCTGCGATCCGTCGAACAAGAGTTGGGCGTAAAATTACCCGAAAGCTATGTTGAATTGATGAAAGTTCAGAATGGCGGGACCCCTTCTAAGAACTCTCACTATACAAGTTCTCCAACATCATGGGCCAAGGACCACATAGCAATTTCTGGAATCTATGGAATCGACAGAAATCTGGACTGCTCACTCTGTGGCTACTACAGCACCAAATTTTGGATGGAGGAATGGGGCTATCCACCCATAGGAGTTTATTTCGCAGACTGTCCGTCGGCTGGCCATGATATGCTTTGCCTGGACTACCGAAATGTTTTCGGCAACAGCCAACCGACTGTCGTTCACGTAGATCAAGCGTATGACTATCGTGTTACTTTGGTGGCCCCAGATTTTGAGAGCTTCATTCGCGGTCTTAAGGATGAGAACGAATTCGACTTAGATTAGCGCGAATATACTCTCACAAACTCCGCACCCTCGGCCGCCGATAGACCCCCGCAGGCCCCACAACCAACTCATGCAGAGCCCATACCAGCGCATCCACACGGTCGGGCGAGCCCTGCCCCTCGAACCCGCGCGCGGTCATCTGGCACATCTGCTCCTCCAGCGCGGTTAGACCGGCCACGTGGCTCACTCGCCCCTGCTCGTAGAGTGCTGCAACGGGTTCAGCCCGCGCAACCTTGCCGCGTGACGCCCGCACCGCCCGGTAAGGGACCAGAGGGTCCACCTGCCGTACGACCTCTTCCACCAGTTGCCCGCCCTGATTGACCTCGGCCACCAGCCGTTCGGCCCCGAACTCGTCCATCGCGTCAATCGCCGCCTGCGCCCAGCCCGCCGGGCCAACACCCTGCACCGTCCGGTCGGCCAGCACATAGGCCCGCCACTGTTCGGGCGGCCCCTGTAGCTGCGCGCCGACAACCATGATCCCGCAGGCATCCGCGCTGGACCCCGCCGTCACCGCCGGGTCCAAAGCCACCACGATACGGTCCAGTTCAGGCACAGTCTCCACCCGCGCCGCATCCAGCATCGAGCCGGTCCACAGCGCGCCTTCCGCATCCGATAACAGCACGCCTTCCAATTCCTGCCGCCCCAGCCGCGTGCCTGCGTAACGTGCGCGGACCTCGGCCAGAAACGAGTCGGCCAGATTGGCGCGGTTCGCCTCGGTCGGCGCGTGGGTTTGTACGGTGGAGGGCGACACCAGCAACTCCTTCAAAACCTTCACATTGCGGGGCGTGGTCGTCACGCAGACACGCGGACGCTCGCCCAGACGCAGGGCAAATTGCAGCATATCCCAGGTCTCCCCGGCCTTTTTCCATTTGGCCAGTTCATCCACCCAGGCCGCATCGAATTGCGGGCCACGCAGCCCCTCGGGATCATGTGCCGAAAACGCCTGCGCTTCGGCTCCGTTGGGCCAGACCAGCTTGCGTTCCGACGCCTTCCAGACCGGCCGGCGATCCGGAGGCGAGCATTGCATTATGCCGCTGTCGCCAAAGATCATCACATCGCGCACCTGATCGAAGGTCTCACCCACCAGCGCCACCCGGCTGGCCTCACCGCGATCCAGCGGCTTGGGCCCTTCGACCATCGACCGCACCCATTCGGACCCTGCGCGCGTCTTGCCTGCGCCGCGCCCTCCCATGATCACCCAGGACCGCCAGTCGCCTTCGGGCGGCAGTTGGTGCGGCAGCGCCCAGAACTCGAACAGGAAAGGGAGGGCACACAGCCCCCCCTCCCCGATCTCACTCAGAAACCTGTCCCGCACCGCAGCATCGGCGGAGGCGAGCCAGCCTGCACCCGATTTCAAATCGAGCGCGCTCAAGGTCGAGCGCATATCCCCCTTGGGCAATTCCGGCTTGTCTGTGATGTTGTTCGACAAAGCTTGTCTCCACTTTCTGACAACTTCGGATCAGCCCCTCTAACTGACCCAGTTGTTTTGCCGTTCCGGCAAGATCTGCATCCTCCCCGGTTCCGATTTGCCTGCGCAGTTCTTCTGCTGCTTGGCGCAAACCGCGAATGGATGTTTCCAGCGACTGCAACAGTTCCGCCGTCTGGGACATCCGCTCTTCCGGGGTAATCAAAGTCATGTGTGCCTGTGACCTCATGCGTGAATTTTCTCCGCACGACAGAAACGAAAAACGGCCTCCGGGGTCACCCCGGGGCCGCTGCCCATCTCTCCTAGCATGACACAACTTATAGGTGAAAAAGCGCGCAAAGTCAATATGTTGCGCAACACCCATGCAACGGGAACCGAACTGCTCGTTAAGACTTTTAGCGTTTAACCTGTCTATCCACCGGTAAACTCGCTCAACCCCGAGCGATCTCCAGCACTGCAGCACTCACAATCAGTACCGCCCCCGCGGCCTCGCGCAGCCCAAAGGGCTCGCCCGAAAACACAGCAGCCGAAATTAGGCCAACCACAACCTCGCTCATCAATAACAACCCCACCCGGGCCGGTGTCAGTAAAGTCGCGGGCCAGATCGTCAGAAAGATCATCGGCAGAGTGTACAGCACCGACAGCATCGCAATGGGCAGCACACCGACAACAATCGCGCTTTGCTGTTGCACCCCGCCTGCGCTGAACACCAGGCTGATCAGCGACAGCAGCAGAGCCCCAGTAATAAACGCAAACACCTGCCCCGGAACCGAAATGCCCGAGGAGCGATACAAACCCAGCGTGCCCACCGCCCAGGCCATGCCGGATACCAGCGCCGCCCAATCTCCGACATTGCTGGGCCAAGGGATGCCGTGGCCGCTGCCAAGGACGATCGCCATGCCGCCAAGACCGGATATCAACCCCAAAACGCGGGCTCTGGTCAGACGCTCGCCAAGAAAAACCCGGCCTAAGATCGTGCCCCAAACCGGCGTCAGGTAGAACAGCAGGATGGCTCGAACGACATCCGTATAGACCAGACTGATCGTGAACAGACCAAAGGCCGCACCGGTGAACATGCCGCTGAACATCAAATCCTGCCAGCGCCGTGCCAGATCGTGCCGGTCGCGCCACAAAAGCGGCAAAAGGCCAAGCAGCGCGACCGAATACATCACAATCCCCGGCCAAGCCCCGTCCAGCCCCTGATCCACGAAGTAGCGGACAGGGATCCAGTACAGCCCCCACATCATACCGCCCAGAACCAGGGCACCGCTGGCGAGCTTCAGGCTATCGCCCTGCTGTGCACTTCCCTTCATTCCCAACCCCAAACTTCGCCCCGTAGTGTTACGACGCGCTAAACCGCCACTCGGAAATCGATGGCTCAAACTGATTGAGAACGCCAGCAGAATTTAGAACTCCGACAGCCAGTCCATCAGACAAATACTTGACAATGCCCGCGCCAACCCTCATGTGCACGCCATCAGCGCCGCCGCGTGAGCATTCGGGCCTTAGCCCCACCGGCGCACCATATCTCTCCTGGTTCCCCTTCACGCAGGGTTCTTGATGCGACGGCCGGACGGTGCAGGATACGCCTGTGCGTCCCGAGGTCTCGCTAAACCCTGCCTGCCGTGCTTTTGCGCGGTCACACGCATCCGCGCTCAAAGCTGCGGATATCAAAGGATTATTACGTGTTCGACTTTGACATGCTGGGCCTTGCCCCGGCTTTGAACGACGCCCTGAAACGGGCGAACTTTACCCAACCTACCCCGATCCAAAACCAGGCCATCCCGATGGCGCTGAATGGACATGACATTCTTGGTCTGGCCCAGACCGGCACCGGTAAAACGCTGGCCTTTGGCCTGCCGCTGATTGATCACCTGCTTGCGCAACCGGCCAAACCTGCACCCAAGACGGTCAAGGCTCTGATCCTTGCTCCGACGCGCGAACTGGTGAACCAGATCGCGGACAGCCTGCGTGCCCTCACGCAAAAGACAAAACTACGCGTCGCCACCGTTGTCGGTGGCCAATCCATCGGTAAGCAGATTTCCTTCCTGTCGCGCGGCACCGATATTCTGGTCGCCACCCCCGGCCGTTTGATCGACCTGATGGAGCGCGGAGCCGTCGACCTTGGTTCAGTGCGCCATCTGGTGCTGGACGAGGCCGACCAGATGCTGGACATGGGCTTTATCCATGCGCTCCGAAAAATCGCACCCGCATTGGGCACGCCGCGCCAGACGATGCTGTTCTCGGCCACCATGCCGAAACAGATGGAAGAGCTGAGCCAATCTTACCTCACCAACCCGCAGCGCATTCAGGTCTCGCCCCCGGGTAAAGCAGCGGACAAGATCACTCAGTCCGTTCACTTTCTGTCGCGGGCGGACAAGCCTCGCAAGCTGCGTGAAATCCTCTCCGCCGATATGGACGCTCTGACGTTGGTCTTCTCGCGCACCAAACACGGGGCCGAGCGGCTGATGAAAGACCTCGTCAAAGACGGGTTCAACGCGGCATCGATCCACGGCAACAAAAGCCAAGGTCAGCGGGATCGCGCCATCAAGGCCTTCCGCGCTGGCGAGGTCAATGTGCTGGTCGCAACCGACGTTGCCGCGCGTGGCATCGACATTCCAGGCGTCGCTTACGTGATCAACTATGACCTGCCAGAAGTGCCTGACAATTATGTCCACCGCATTGGCCGCACGGCCCGCGCAGGGCGCGAGGGTGAGGGCATCGCTTTCTGCGCCCCGGATGAGTTGGACCAGCTGAAGCAAATACAAAAGCTGATGAAAATCGACATTCCGGTCGCCAGCGGAACTATGCCTGAATTCGCCGAGCCCAAGAAGCCACGCAAACAGGGCGGTTTCCGGGCGCGTAAGCCACAAGGGGCTAAGTCCGGGCCCAAACCCGCCGCCTCTAAACGGCGCCGCCCACGCAGGCGTCCAGCAGCATAATAAAAAAAGGGCCGCGTTTCGGACGCGGCCCTTTTTTAGTTGCCCGAGCTGTTCCTCTGGGCTTCAATCTCGCGCCACTTGGCGACGTTTCGGTTGTGCTCGTCCAGCGTTTCCGCGAAAGCGTGCCCCCCTGTTCCGTCCGCCACGAAGAACACATAGTCTGTCTCCTCCGGTGCTACGGCGGCCTCAAGACTGGCCAACCCCGGATTGGCAATTGGCGTCGGCGGCAAACCGTCAATCACATAAGTATTCCAAGGGGTTGCCCGACGAAGTTCACTCCTACGCAATCCGCGTCCCAACGTGCCTTGTCCCTTGGTAACGCCATAGATCACCGTCGGGTCGGTTTGCAGCTTCATGCCGCGCTCCAAACGGTTGACGAACACACTGGCCACCTGCCCACGCTCATGTGGAACACCGGTTTCTTTTTCGATGATCGAAGCAAGGATCAGCATTTCTTCGGGGTTCGAGATCGGTAGATCACCTTGACGGCTTTCCCAGATCGCGTTGATCCGAAGTTGCTGCTTGTCCTGCATCCCCTTCAGCACGGCCATCCGATCAGTTCCGCGCGCGATGTCGTAGCTGTCAGGCGCCAACATCCCTTCGGCCGGAATCTCAGTCACTTCGCCGGTCAAGGCCCCAATCTGTTTCAAACCTTCAACCACCTGCCACGAGGTCACGCCCTCGGCAACTGAAACGCGATAGCGCGTGTCCGAATCTTCGCTTTTCTCAGTATACGCGGCGGGCACGTCTTCATCGGTGACGTCAAAAGATGCAATTTCGTCAAAGGCCAGAGTGGCAGGATTCAGTTCACGTACACGGGTCTGGATACGGGTCACACCGATGCGATATTCGATCTCAGATCCGCAGGTACTGGCGCCACTGCTGGTGATTTCGTCGATGATCTGTTCCATCGACGCGCCTTCGCGCACCAGAAAGCTGCCAGCCTTCAACTGCTGGGACCGGTCAGTGTAATCCGCCGCCATACGAAAAACCGTGGCACTGCTAATTGCACCCTGATCCTGCAGAAGCTGGCTGACCTCCCCCATATTCGATCCGCGTTCGACCCTCAAACAGATCGCCGTTTCCAACGGGCCTTCGCTTTTGTACCGCGACTGCCCCCACAGGATCAGACCACCCATCAAGAACAAGCCGACCACTAGAATGGTCAGCATGTTAGATGCCAGGGCCCGCCACATTTAGCTGACCTTTCCGAAGATCACGCTGGCATTGGTGCCGCCAAAGCCGAAAGAGTTTGAAAGCGCCACATCGATCTTGCGTTCGCGCTTGGCGTTAGGGGCTAGGTCGATCGGAGTTTCAACCGCCGGGTTATCCAAGTTGATCGTCGGAGGCGCAACCTGGTCACGGATTGCGAGGATCGAGAAGATCGCCTCGATCGCGCCCGCAGCACCTAACAAGTGGCCCGTCGCGGATTTTGTCGAGCTCATCGTGGCATTCGCCGCATGATCGCCCAGCAAACGCTCGACCGCGCCCAATTCAATGGTATCCGCCATGGTCGATGTGCCATGCGCGTTGATATAGTCCAGATCCTTGGGCTCAAGGCCCGCGCTGCGCAGCGCGGCCTGCATCGAGCGTTCAGCCCCATCGCCATCTTCGCTAGGCGCGGTGATGTGATAGGCGTCACCAGACATGCCATAGCCCAGAACCTCGGCATAAATCTTTGCACCACGCGCCTTGGCGTGCTCGTATTCCTCCAGGACCACGATCCCAGAGCCTTCACCCATGACAAAACCGTCACGATCAATGTCATACGGACGGCTGGCTTTCTTGGGGTCATCGGCAAATTTAGTGGAAAGCGCCTTGCACGAATTGAAGCCCGCGATGCCGATCTCGCAGATGCAGCCTTCGCCACCGCCAGCAACCATGACATCCGCATCACCTGTACGGATGATGCGGCTTGCATCACCGATGGCATGCGCACCAGTCGAACAGGCCGTTACAACCGAATGGTTTGGCCCCTTAAACCCACGTCGGATCGACACTTGCCCAGAGGCCAGGTTGATCAGTGCACCCGGAATAAAGAATGGTGAGACGCGGCGCGGACCCTTGTCGCGGATCAGATTGGCTGTTTCCGCAATGGACCCAAGACCGCCAATCCCGGAGCCGATCAGGACTCCGGTGCGTAAGCGCGCTTCTTCATCTTCGGGCATCCAACCCGCATCTTCGCAGGCCATATCGGCCGCTGCGATGGAATACAGGATGAAATCCTCGATCTTGCGCTGCTCTTTCGGCGGCATCCAATCGTCAGGGTTAAACGTCCCATTGGTGCCGTCCCCGCGCGGGACTTCGCAGGCGTAGGTCGTTGTGACCCCACTGCCTTCGGCATCAAACTGAGTGATCGGACCAGCGCCGGATTCTCCATCCAGCAGCCGCGACCAGGTTTCCTCGACCCCGCTGGCCAACGGAGTGACCAATCCCAGACCGGTTACAACGACTCTGCGCATGAAGTGCCTCTTGCCTGCTTCGTGTTTAAGAAACGCTCATACCCCGGCCCGGGGTGTGGGGGCAAGAGCAAGGGTACATTCCGCCGGAAAGCTGTTCGCGCCATCTTGGTATCGGCACACTGGCAAACAGCATAAAAGGCGGAAAACCGCCCTTGCTATAGCTTGAAAGGGCGGCGTCCTTGGGTTGGTCTTCGATTATTGGAACTCTGCGACCGGTTCATGCGCAGCGGTGGCAACCTCCAACGCATCGGACAGTTCCAATGTCTTACGGAATAGCGCGCGCCCAACCAGCGCACCCGAGATATTCGGGATGTAGGCCAGCCGTGAGATATCGTCGGCAGAGCGCACCACGCCACTGGCAATAATCGGCGTGCGTGACTTTTCTGCCAACCCGGAAATCAGACCCAGCTGAGCTTCGACATCGTTCATATCGCTATCAATATCGGTCACCAGAATGGCCGCAAAAGGCGTGTCTGCAAATGCTTCGACAAATGCGTCCGGCGTAAAGGCGCTTTGGCTGCGCCACCCCTCTGTCATGACGAAGCCCTGCCAGACATCAACAGCCAGAACGATTTGATCCGGATACAGCTTGGCCAATTCCTTCACCAGATTGGGGTCCCAGGCAGCTAACGTCCCGATGACGATCCGGCCCGCTCCCTTGTCAATCCAGCGTTCGACCTGTTCGCGCGTGCGCATACCGCCAGCCAACTGCACCGGGATTTCGGCTGACCGGATGATCTCTTCGACCAGTTCCGAATTGGTATCACGCCCTTCGATGGCGTCGAAATCCGTCAGGTGCATCCATTCCGCCCCTGCGGCCGCCCAGCTGCGGGCTGTTTCGGCAGGGTTCACATGCCAGATCATAGCTTCGTCCAGACGGCCCTTGTCCAGCGTGACACACCGGCCGTTCTGCAATTCCATAGTGGGGTAAATCCTCATGAGCCTGATCCTCCGCTCAATCCTTTGCACATGAGATCAGCATACACGCAGTACCGGTCCGCGAAATTACCAGTTTCGGCAAACTGCGGACTTTTTGCGGCATCGCAAACCGCACTGTCAGTGCCGCGTCGGAGGACCGTTTCGCCGCAACAGGCACACGCGAGACCCCTGATAATCATCCTCGCGCATTTCGACATATCCCAACCGCGCCGCCAGTTTTTGCGAAGCCAAATTGTCGGAATTTACCATTGCAACCAATGGACCGGGCATAATCCGGTCGAACCAGTCATGGGCGGCCTGCGCGGCCTCAAGGCCCATGCCCTGCCCTTGGGCTTCTGGGGCAAGCACCCAACCCGCTTCGGGAAAGTCGTCGAAATCCTCGCCCAGCGCGCGATTGCCATAGAAAAACCCGGCCTGTCCGATCATCTGCCGATTCGATTGCTGAATTACAGCCCATTGGCCGAATCCGGCCATCTGCCAATGCCCCGCATTGCGCAAGAACGAATCCCAGGCTTCGCCGCGCGACCGTGGCTTGCCCCCGATATGCCGCACGACACACGGATTGCGCCAGATCTCGGCGAACCGGTTGAAATCCTCAGGCCGCATGGCGCAGAGCGTCAAGCGTGCCGTGTTTATCATCGGGGTGGATCGTATCATGCCCTGCCCGCTCTGAATTTTTTGCCTCAGTGGAAAGGGTGCGGACGAAAACAACCTCTGACAAGCCCGAATAGCGTCCACGCAACAAAAAACGGCGCCTCCGTTGCCCGGAAGCGCCGCTTTTTAGGATTCTCTAAGGTCTTAGGACGCTTCAGAGATGAATTTGACGGCGTCGCCAAAGGTCTGGATGGTCTCGGCTGCGTCATCGGGGATCTCGATGCCGAACTCTTCTTCGAAGGCCATGACCAGCTCAACAGTGTCCAAGCTGTCTGCGCCCAGATCGTCGATGAAGGAAGCGTTTTCCGCTACTTTATCTTCTTCAACACCCAGGTGCTCAACAACGATCTTCTTAACGCGATCTGCGACGTCGCTCATGTCTATTCCTCATTCCATTTCAGGGCATAGTGCCCGGTTCTGCCCTTGCCCGCTCAGGCTGGCCTTGATGTGCCCGTCTGGGCGGTTTGGGTTCCCGATTGCCGGGTAACTAGAAGGCCGACCCTACGGCCGACCCCCGAATTGATGCGCCGCCTATAGCACAGACAACGCCTAAGGCAAACGCTTTCGCGCCTGCCCCGACAGGTGGTCACAACATGGCCATACCGCCGTTTACATGCAAGGTGGTTCCGGTCACATATCCGGCCTCGGGGCTGGCAAGGTACAGAACTGCCGCGGCAATTTCCGACGCGTCCCCCATACGTCCGGCCGGAACCTGACCCAGGATGCCCGACTTCTGATCGTCAGTCAGCTTGTCGGTCATCGCCGTGGTGATAAAGCCGGGCGCCACCGCATTGGCCGTGATTCCGCGGCTTGCGACCTCGTATGCCAGCGACTTGGTCATCCCGACCATCCCCGCCTTGGACGCGGCATAATTCGCCTGACCGGGGTTGCCCGTCGCGCCCACCACGGACGAGATGTTGATGATCCGGCCCCAACGCGCCTTCATCATGCCGCGCAGCACGCCTTTGCAGAGTTTCGCGGTCGAGGTCATGTTAACGTCGATTACGCTCTGCCATTCGTCATCCGACATGCGCATGAACAAGTTGTCACGCGTGATACCCGCGTTGTTGACCAGAATATCGACCGACCCCATCGCATCCGTCGCCTGCTTTGGCAGGGCGACCACAGCCTCAGGGTCGCTCAGATTACAGGGCAGCACATGGGCACGATCGCCGAGTTCGGCGGCTAGCGCCTCCAGAGGTTCAACACGCGTGCCCGAAAGCGCCACCGTAGCGCCTGCAGCATGCAGAGAGCGCGCGATCTCACCACCGATCCCGCCCGAGGCACCGGTGATCAGTGCGTTCTTACCTGTCAAATCAAACATTCTCTTATCCTTTAGCTACGCGCCACGCGACGCGCGGTATCTTACGATTCGGCCTGGGTCACATTCTGCACGTCATCCGGCGTGCCGACAGCTTTACCCGCGATCGAACGGTCGATTTTGCGGATCATCCCGGACAGAGCTTTCCCTGCCCCGATCTCCCACGTGTCGGTAACGCCCTGCGCGGCCATATACTGCACGCTTTCGCGCCAGCGGACCGAGCCGGTGACCTGCTCGACCAGCAACTGACGGATCAGATCGGGGTCACTGACCGCCTCGGCGCGCACATTGGCAATCAGCGGCACGGCAGGCGATTTGATTTCAACCCCTGCCAAAGCTTCGGCCATCACGTCAGCAGCAGGCTGCATCAAGGCACAATGGAAGGGCGCGCTGACAGGCAGCATGACTGCGCGCTTGGCGCCCTTTTCCTTGGCAATCTCGGCCGCGCGTTCCACAGCAGCCTTCGCGCCCGAGACCACAACCTGTGTCGGGTCATTGTCGTTTGCGGCCTGACAGACTTCACCCTGTGCGGCCTCATCCGCCACGGCGCGCACGGCCTCAAGGTCCAGCCCAAGGATCGCGGCCATCGCACCTTCGCCCACTGGCACGGCGCTTTGCATCGCCTGACCACGGGTGCGCAGAAGACGCGCAGTATCCGCAACCGTCAGCGCACCAGCAGCGGCCAGCGCGGAATATTCCCCCAACGAATGCCCGGCAACAAAGGCTGCATCGGTGATCAAGACGCCCTCGGCCTCCAGCGCCCGCATCGCCGCCATGGACGAGGCCATCAGTGCAGGCTGTGCGTTTTGCGTCAGGGTCAGCTCGGCAATATCACCGTCCCAGATCAGGCTGCTCAATTTTTCTCCCAAGGCTTCGTCCACCTCGTCAAAAACCGCCTGTGCGGCAGGGTAAGCCTCGGCCAGAGCTTTGCCCATTCCGATGGTCTGGGCACCTTGCCCCGGGAAAACAAATGCGCGTGTCATTGCAACCTCTTGGATGACGTTAGGTTGCGGCGGGGTGTAAACTGTGTAACCGCGCGGCACAAGCACTGCCTGATCTCTGCACAAAGGCACCGTAGCTGTGCGCCCTGCCCCCTTGAGTCCTGATCCCATGGCTTTAGTTTGAGCAAAGCCACCTAACCCCCGGAGCGCCAGATGCCCTCGACCAATACATTCTCAAGCTATGGCAGTGTCACCAAGGCCTTCCACTGGCTGACCGCATTGCTGATCTTTACCGCGTTCCCTCTGGGGTATTTTGCCAACGAACTGGCTCAGGCGATCTATGATCCGAACGTCCCAACGACAGAAGATGACATCTCACGCGCAGCGCGCCTGTTCTCGCTACACAAGACTGTCGGCGTGGCCGTCTTTTTCGTCGCCCTCGCACGCATCCTGTGGGCCCTGACGCAAACCAAACCCGGCCTTCTGAACGCCGACAACAAGCCCGAAGCTTTTGCCGCGGAAACCGTACACTGGCTACTGTATGGCTCATTGGTATTGGTGCCGCTGACCGGATGGATTCACCACGCGGCGGCCGAGGGATTTGCGCCGATCCTTTGGCCATTTGGGCAAAACCTGCCTTTGGTCCCCAAATCCGAGCATCTGGCCGAATTCACCGCCAGCCTACATTGGCTTTTCGTATGGACGCTTGGCGGTTCTCTGGTGCTGCACATTGCCGGGGCGGTGAAACACCATGTCATCGACAAGGACAGCACGTTGAGGCGTATGTTGCCCGGTTCTACGCAGTCACCGGAACCTCCAGCTCAGCATCATTCGGCAACACCGGCGTTTGCCGCGCTGGTTGTCTGGGGTGCCGTGTTGATCGGCGGCTGGGGAATCGGCGCATTCAGCCATCACTCTCGCGCCCATACCGACACCGCCGAACTGGCCGAGGTACAATCGGAGTGGCAGGTACAAGAAGGCACATTGGGTATCACCATTAGCCAATTAGGCAGTCCCGTAACTGGCAGTTTCGCCGACTGGACTGCTGCAATCGCGTTTGACGACCCAGCGGAACCCGGTTTGGCTGGATCGGCAAATGTAACGATCTCAATCCCTTCTCTAAGCCTCGGCACAGTAAGCGGACAGGCAATGGGGGCTGATTTCTTCGACAGCGCGCAATTCCCTACGGCGCAATTCACAGCCGATCTGTTCAAGACCGAAACCGGGTACGAGGCACGCGGGCCTCTGACCATTCGCGACAAATCTGTCGACGTGGTGTTGCCCTTCACTCTGGATCTGCAGGAAGATACCGCCACAGTGTCCGGCAAGTTGGAGTTGAACCGAATGGATTTCGACGTCGGAACCTCGCAGCCTACCGAGGACTCACTGGGGTTCACGGTCATCGTTTTGGTAGACTTGATCGCGACACGCGGCGAGTAAAAGAAAACCGCCGGAGCTTGCGCTCCGGCGGTTTCGATTTCAACAGATAAAAGCGGTTTATTCTGCTTTTTGCGCCTCAACCGAAATCTGGATTTGAACTTCGTCGCTGACGAACGGGGCAAACTGGCCAAGATCAAAATCGCTGCGGATCAGAGTGGTTGTTGCGTCGAAACCGGCCCAAGGTTTGCCAGCCATCGGGTGTTCTCCGACTTGGTTCAGTTTGGCGTCCAGCACGACCGACTTGGTAACGCCGTTCATGGTTAGATCTCCGGTGATGTTGGCGGTGTTCTCACCGGTAACTTCGATCCCGGTCGACGTGAATGAGATCAAGTCGCCTTCGGTCACGCCAAAGAAATCTTCGGTCATAAAGTGATCTTCACGCGGTTTCCAACCGGTGAACATCTCAACGACTGGCATAGACACAGACACGCTGGACGCTGCCGGGTTTTCCTGATCGAACATGATCTCGCCTTCAAAACCCGAGAACATGCCATAGGTCGTCGAGAAACCAAGGTGATTGTAGTTGAAGATGACCTGGCTGTGGCTTGGGTCCAGAACGTATTTCTCGGCGCTGGCAAACGCCGAAGTCGCCGACACGGCCAGTGCAGCAGCAAGAAGGGTGGATTTCATGACAAACTCCGCATTGTTGTGGATGCAAACCTGTTGGGTTGCTCGATAACAAAAATGTGCCGCCCAAGGGCGGCACACAAGCTTTATTCTCTCACAACTTCTGTTCCTATATGAACAGAATAAAAATCAGGCGAAGATTGTTACACTTCCACTCAGTTGACCCTTCAGCGCTCGGCTGACATCCGCCGATTGCAACGGCAGCTTCATCAACAAGCTGCCGTCCACGTCGAACAGCTCGACCTGGTCATCGCTGAACTTGGCACCGCCCAGCGTGTCATAGCTGCGGCGCAGAACAGTCTGGGGCCGACCGTTTTCGTTCTTTTGCAAAACGCGCACCTCACGGCGGATCGGATCGAAATACGCATCAGGACGGGCATCCATCACCTGAATGGTCAGAAGACTGACACCGACAACAAGAAAGGCAAGCGACGCGGCCAGTTTGATCGGCCAGACTTCGGTAGCCATGGCAGAGCCCGGAGCGAGCCACATTGAAAATGCCATCACAATCAGGAACGCACCAACCATGCGCGCCAGGATCATGCGGACTTTCCAGTTCGGCGCGAACGCGATCAGAACTGGAACGGATTTCTCAAAACTCGCGTTTGACGCGGTCTGTTCGAGTGTATTCGTATTAATCGCGGTCATTTCTCTCACCCTGTTTCTCAGGTTGCCGACTTGGGTCCGGTGTGTCCGGTTATTGTCCCGGTATGAGAGTTAAGATCGAATTGAAAAGCGTCAGGAATTGGGCGTCGCAGTGAAAATAGCACGACTTCACCAAGGCATATGTGACGGGACTTGCCCCGTCGCAATAAACGTGTATACGGGGCCATCCTTCGCTAACCGTATGAATCGCGCAGCCTCTCGTGGCAGGGTCGCGAAGGACCAGATGGCCCCGCCTATGAAATGCGCCTTGATATAAACAGGAGTGCACATGCCACTGTATGAGCATGTAATGATCGCGCGTCAGGATCTGTCCAACGCGCAGGCAGAAAGCCTCGTCGAACACTTCGGCACCGTTCTGGCTGACAACGGCGGCAACGTCGTCGAAAGCGAGTACTGGGGTGTCAAGACGATGGCCTACAAGATCAACAAAAACCGCAAAGGCCACTACGCCTTCCTGAAAACCGACTCGCCTGCTGGCGCGGTTCAGGAAATGGAGCGCCTGATGCGCCTGCACGAAGACGTCATGCGCGTTCTGACCATCAAGGTCGACGAACATGCCGAGGGCCCCTCGGTCCAGATGCAGAAGCGCGACGAGCGCGAAGGCCGCCGCGAGCGCCGTTGATCAACGCCTGACGAAAGGACATTAAACCATGGCCGCAAAACCATTTTTCCGCCGCCGCAAGGTCTGCCCGTTCTCGGGCGATAACGCGCCGAAGATCGACTATAAGGACACCCGTCTGCTGCAGCGCTACATCTCTGAGCGTGGCAAGATCGTACCTTCGCGCATCACCGCCGTTTCGGCGAAAAAGCAGCGTGAACTGGCCCGTGCTATCAAGCGCGCCCGCTTCCTCGCCCTGCTGCCCTACGCCGTGAAGTAAGGAGAGACTGACATGCAAGTTATCCTGCTGGAACGCGTTGCGAAATTGGGTCAGATGGGCGACGTCGTTGACGTCAAGCCTGGCTACGCCCGCAACTTCCTGCTGCCCCAAGGCAAAGCCCTGAGCGCGTCCGAGTCGAACATCGCCTCGTTCGAAGCCCGCAAGGCGCAGCTTGAAGCGCACAACCTGGAAACCAAGAAAGAAGCTGAAGCACTGGCTGAAAAGCTGGACGGTCAGCAGTTCATCGTGATTCGCTCGGCATCGGATGCTGGCGCTCTGTATGGCTCGGTCACTCCGCGTGACGCCGCAGAGGCCGCGACCGAAGCTGGCTTCACCGTCGACAAGAAACAGATCGCCCTGATCGCACCGATCAAGGAACTGGGTCTGCACTCGCTCGCAGTCAAACTGCACCCCGAGGTCGAAGTCGAGATTCAGATGAACGTCGCCCGTTCGGAAGAAGAAGCCGAACTGCAAGCTTCGGGCAAGTCGATCCAGGAACTGGCTGCCGAAGAAGAAGCAGCCGCTGAATTCGAAATCGCCGAGCTGTTCGACGACATCGGTTCGGCCGCGTCGGACGACGATGACCTGGTTGCTGACGAAGCACCAGCTGCGGAAGAAGACGAAGCAAAAGCCTGATCTTCTTCACTGGATTTGAGAAAGGCCGCGTCATCATGCGCGGCCTTTTTTCATTCAAGGTCCCAACGGCATATTTCAGCCGGAATCTTCCGCTACCCTTGCGGACGAAACCAAGTTTCCTAGTATCGCGACAAACGCCGGAGATCTCGATGACCAAAATCATGCGCCGTAATCTGATTGCCCTGTTGCTCGCCGCGCCTCTTGCTGCATGCGGAAGCCCGGACACCCCGACACGTGCCGCATTTGATCCTCCGCTTTATCCCAATGAGACGCCCGAGTTGCGGGCCTCGATCAACAAATGGGCCGATCACTACGAGCTCCCGCGAGAGTTGGTTCACAAGCTCGCCATCCGAGAAAGCACACACCGGCCGTGGGCGGTGAACCGTCCCTATTATGGCCTGTTGCAGATCCTTCCGGCAACAGCCCGGTCCATGGGTTACAGTGGTGACCCACAGGGCCTGTTGGACGCCGATACCAATCTGGAATTTGCGGGCAAATACCTACGCGGAGCATGGTTATTGTCCGACGGCGATCAGCAGCGCGCGATTTTCCTTTATGCCAAGGGCTATTGGCCTGAGGCCAAGGCCCGCGGATTGCTGGTCGAGACTGGGTTGAAACCCGAGTGAGACAACTTGTCCTGCAGTCGGCAACAATCCGCAAAATACCGCTGCAAAAACAGGCCAATTCCTACGTATCTATTGCCATTTCACTGCATTAACACCATGCAAAGCGAACTATTTGCTTGCGTCACATCATCAAGGTGACGCAACGTATGCTTTAATTTGGACAGATACGACTATGCTCTGGGGAGAGGATAGTTATCACGAAGGTTAGACACTTGAAGCTCATCGACCTAGCCAGGATCGAACAAGAAGAAAGGTCTGCGGCGGACATTATCAATGCCGTTTGCAACGAACTTGGCTTTGATTACGCATCCTATGCAACTTTCAACCCCGTCAAAGGGGATGTTCAGGGCTATGCAAATTACCCCGACGAATGGAAGATCCACTACGGAAGCCAAGGGTTTCATCACTTCGATCCAACTTTGTACCAATCCATGCTTAGCATCGCACCGGTGGACTGGAGTCGTTTTAGCCAAGATGAAAAGTTTCACACGGTTTTCAAAGATGCCCACGACTTTGGAATTACCCCGCGGGGGCTGACCGTTCCGGTCCGGGGTCCCTATGGCGAATGTGGCTTGCTGAACGTGACCCGCAACTGCTCGGATGAGGAATGGGAAAGACTGAAGCGACACGTTATGGGAGACCTGCAGTTGGCGGCAGTCCAGGCGCATGACACCGTCATGCAGTCCGGGCTTTTGGCAAAAGCCCTGTATCTGCCAACCCTGTCCACGCGTGAGAAAGAGATTTTGCAATGGGTAGCGGAAGGGAAGTCGCAACAGGACATCGGCGATATTCTTTCGATCTCGCACCGCACAGTTGAAGTTCACGTTAGGTCCGGCCGCGAGAAACTCGGGGCTTTGACCACGCCACAGGCGATTGGTCGCGCCATAGGACTTGGAATAATCGCCCCTGGTTAACCAAAAAACCGCTTCTCTACGGGAAACCCCCAATAGTCTCAGATCATAACTTGGTTAATTTTCCATTCACGGTAACCAATCTGTAGGGGGATGGAAATGATCATCGTGATTGATGGTATAAACCAACATAAATTCAAAGACGTCTTGGACGAAATGTATCAACTGCGCGCGCGCGTTTTCGGCGACCGCTTGGGATGGGATGTGAACATCCGCGACGGTCGGGAAGTCGACAAATTTGATACGCTTAATCCTGCACACGTGGTCAGCCTAAACGACGAGGGGGACGTCGTAGGCTGCATGCGGTTGCTGCAGACCACGGGGCCACATATGCTGGCAGACGTGTTTAACTCGATTCTGGACGGCGAACCGCCTCTGCGCAGCGCGCAAGTGTGGGAAGCAACCCGTTTTTGCGTCGACACAAAGAAACTGGGGCGTGGCAGGGGCGAAAATTCGGTCTCGTACGTAACCAGCGAGGTCATGATAGGGTCGTTCGAATACGCAAAGATGGCAGGAGTGCTGGATTCGATCGCTGTGATTGATCCTGTCATGAACCGGGTTCTGCAACGGTCTGGTAACGCTCCGTATGACTATTTAGGCTCTGCCAAACCAATGGGCAAAGTTGTTGCCATGGCCGCACTTATGGATTGCTCGGACGAAAGGATTTCCGGAATTCGGAAATATGCAGGAATCGCGCACGATGTGTTTCTAAGCGACGAACAAGCACGCACGTTGTTCGACACGACCAAAGCAGCGCCCAAGGCTGCAAACTACGACCGTAAGCCGCTCAATCAGCTCGAAAAGTACTTTGTGGAACAAATGGGTGCAGCCACCTCGAAAGACGAAGTTGACGCTGTTCTGAGGCTGATTGAAGAACTTTCGGATAAGTTTACGCCAGAGCAGAAGTTCGCTCTGCTGAGTACCCCCCGCGCTTTCGCTCATGAGGCCTGACCCCCTCACCTCATAGCGTAAGCCACTCAAGCGGAGCCGTTGTTTCCAGACGGCTCCGCGTTTTATCTTGCTTGCCCGAAAGGGGCGAAAGAGAATTATTCCTCTTCCAAAGCCTCGACAGCTTTCTGCAGGTCGTCTTTGCTGACGTCCTTGTCGGTGACCTGAGCCAGCTCGACAATGTAGTCGATGACCTTGTCCTCAAAAATCGGGGCACGCAGTTGCTGCTGCATCTGAGCGTTCTGCTGCACGAACTCAAAGAACTGACGTTCCTGACCCGGGTACTGACGTGCCTGGTTCATGATCGCCTGAGTCATCTCGGCATCGGTGACTTCAACTTCGGCTTTCTGCCCCAGCTCGGCCAACAGCAGGCCCAAACGCACGCGGCGCTCGGCCAATGTGTTGTGCTCGTCGGTGGGTTCGATCGGATCGTGGTCATGACCTTCAACGTCCGGGTTTTCTTCGTGCCACAGCTGGTGTGCGATCTGTTTGGCTTCCGCCTCAACCAACGACGGCGGCAAGTCGAACGAGACTTTCTCGTCCAGCGCATCCAGCAGGGCACGTTTCATGACTGCGCGCGAAGCGCCAGCATATTCGGCTTCCAAACGCTCGGCGATCTGGCCCTTCAGGGCTTCCAGGTCTTCAGCGCCAAACTTGGTGGCCAGCTCGTCGTTCACTTCTGCAGCGACGGGTTCTTTCACCTCTTTCACGGTGCAGGTGAAAACAGCGTCTTTTCCGGCCAGATGCTCGGCACCGTATTCAGCCGGGAAGGTGACGTTAACGTCTTTTTCTTCTTCGGCTTTAACGCCAACCAGCTGCTCTTCGAAACCGGGAATGAAGCTGTTTGAGCCCAGAACCAACGGGTAGTCTTCGGCCGAGCCACCCTCGAATTCTTCGCCGTCAACCTTGCCGACAAAGTCGAATACGATCTGGTCGCCATCCTTGGCTTTCGAGCCTTTACGGCGCGCTTTGAAATCCTGCGCGGTTTCGGCCAGGTTGTTCAGCGCCTCTTCGATGGCTGCGTCATCGGCTTTGACGACCAGTTTTTCCAGCTCGACTGATTTCAGGTCAACCTCGGGGATCGCGGGCAGAGCCTCATAGGACATTTCGACATGGACGTCGTCGCCTTCTTTCCAGTCCTCGTTGGTCATCTTGACCTCGGGCTGCAGAGCCGGACGATCGCCGCTGTCTTCAAAATGCTTGTTCATCGCACCGTCGATGCTTTCCTGCATCGCTTCACCCAGCAGACGCTGGCCGAACTGCTTTTTCAGCAGCGCCATCGGCACCTTGCCTTTGCGAAAACCCTTCATTTCGACTTCTGGCTGCGCTTCAACCAGTTTCTCATTCACTTTGTCGTCCAGCTCGGCGGCGGATACGACAATGTTATAGCCGCGTTTCAGACCTTCGTTCAGCGTCTCGGTAACCTGCATTATGGTAGTCCCCATAGGATTCGGGGCGCGCAAAACGGCGCGCCGGGCAAATTTGACGCCTTCTATTTGCCCAGCCCCCCGCGTGCAAGAGGCAACTGCCCGATCAGCCTTGTTTTGACCGTCTTTTGTCTAAAATTGTTGGTGACTAGTTTCCCGCGACGCGGAAGAGACAGACAGCAATACAGGCCTGCCTCAAAGCGGATCAGGCTTCGATCTGTTTCAAAACAGCAGGGAACTGCTCGGGCAAATCCTCGGCGATCAGACCCGGCCCAAAGTTGCGCGCGCATTCCACATGCAGCCAAGCGCCCGTTTCCGCCGCCTGCATCGGACTGAACCCGCGCGCCGAAAGGCCCGTGATGAACCCTGCAAGAACATCCCCTGACCCGGCCGTAGCCAACCAAGGTGCCGCACGATCATAGACAGCAGCATTGATCGAACATCGCCCATCCGGCGCGGCAATCACCGTGTCTGGCCCCTTGAACAGAACCACACACCTCGCCCGCTTGGCGGCTTCGCGCGTGGCGTCCACCTTGGAATAGGCCGGGCCTTTGGTTGGCGTAGCCGCCAATTTCTGGGCAATATCCGGGAACAGGCGCGCAAATTCGCCCCCATGCGGGGTCAGAACGCAATTCTCGTGCAACTGCCCAAACAGGGCCGCCGGATCATCTGCAAACGCCGTCAGAGCATCCGCATCCAGCACGGTCGACCGCTTGGCCTGCAACGCAACCGGCACCAGTTCGCGCGCCCGCTCCAACCCCATTCCAGGCCCAAGACACAGCGCATTCAACCGCTCGTCGCCCAGCACATCCGCAAACCCCTCGGCCCCATCAACGCGTTGCACCATCAGGGCCGTCACCTGCGCCGCCACCTCCATCTGAGCCGAGCCCGGCACCCCAAGCGTCACCAACCCAGCCCCAATCCGCAAAGCCCCCCTCGCCGCTAACCGCGCAGCTCCAGTTTGCGCAGCGCCGCCTGAGAGGATCAGGGCGTGACCGTGGGAGTATTTATGCTCGTAAAGCTTTTTGAAGAGATACTGTGGCAAGTTGCTTTGATCTGCTTCCGTACACAGCACCCGAACCAGTTTTTCCTGATCGTGGAGCCTAACCAAAGCACTTCGGGCCGCTGAATCAGGCTTTTCCAGTGACGGCAGCCCAATGCCAGCCACAACAGTCTTTCCACAATATCGGGGACCATCCGCGATTAGATGACCAATCTTTCTAGTATGAAATGAAACGGTCAAATCAGCCGAAATTGCGGAGCCTATCGCCCGACCGCTGTCTGCGCACAATCCACTCGGTGTGTCTACGGACACAACCCGAACACCTTTCTCTGTTAGCAAAGTTTTCACCGCCTCTTGAGCCAAAAGGCTAAACGCCCCCCCAAAAGGACGAGTCAAACCGGTTCCAAACAAGCTATCGACAATCAGGTCCAAATGATCCGGGAAAGGCAGATACTCATCCCCCAAGGGTGGTGGATCAATCTTTCGAGCTTTGACAGCCCCCAACTCGATCCACCGCTCATAATTCACTCGCGCATCCGGCGGCAGCTTCTCAGCATCCCCGTACAGAAACACCTCAAGGTTCCACCCCAACGCATGCAGCAGACGCGCAACAACAAACCCATCACCGCCATTGTTCCCCGGCCCGCACAACACCACAGCGCGCAGTGGATCCCCTTCATCTGGCCCCAAATACCTCGGGGAGCTCGAGGGGCTGGCCCCTCGATCCTTGTACTCGGGCCACTCCTCATAAATCGCGTCGACAACGCCCTGCCCGGCCCGCTCCATTAGCTCCAGTCCGGTCACCTCACCAGACTCAATCGCGGCCTGTTCGATGGCCCGCATCTGAGCAGCCGTCAGCAGTTCCGTCATCTCAAAATTCCCAGTCGATTCAATTTCGATTACTTTTTGTGCAACCTGATTAAAATTTAAACCTAAGCCTATTTTCCCAGCGGCCAAACGGGACCAAATTCGCAATCCGATTGCCGCCCGATCTTAGACGTGGTCACTGCCATCCTGACAAGAGTTAAAGGGAGCCCGGGATGAAGAAGATCGAAGCGATCATCAAACCGTTCAAACTCGATGAGGTAAAAGAGGCACTGCAGGACGTTGGCGTCCAGGGTCTGAGCGTGATCGAGGTTAAAGGGTTTGGTCGCCAGAAAGGCCACACCGAACTGTACCGCGGTGCGGAATACGTGGTCGACTTTCTGCCCAAAGTGAAGGTCGAAGTCGTTTTGGACGACGATCAGGTCGATGCTGCCATCGACGCCATCGTCTCGGCCGCTAAGACCGACAAAATCGGCGACGGCAAGATCTTTGTGTCGCCCGTTGAGCAAGCCATTCGCATCCGGACCGGTGAAACCGGCTCGGAAGCGCTGTAATCGAACACTCCAATCAGAGGAAAATAGAGTATGAGCAAGGACGCAGTTCTTCAGCTGATCCGTGATGAAGACGCAGAATACGTCGACATCCGCTTCACCGACCCGCGCGGCAAGCTTCAGCACGTCACCATCATGTCGGACCAGGTTGACGAAGACTTCCTGGAAGAAGGCTTCATGTTCGACGGCTCGTCGATCGCTGGCTGGAAGTCGATCGAAGCATCGGACATGAAACTGATGCCCGACACAGAAAGCGCCTATGTCGATCCGTTCTACGCGGAAAAGACCATCTGCCTGCACTGCTCGATCGTTGAGCCCGACACCGGCGAAGCCTATGAGCGTGACCCACGCGGCACCGCCCAGAAAGCCGAAGCCTACCTGAAAGCATCGGGTATTGGTGACGTTGCCTACATGGGCCCCGAGGCAGAATTCTTCCTGTTTGACGATGTCCGCTTCTCCAACAGCATCAACAAGGTATCCTACGAAGTTGATGCGACCGACGCGTCGTGGAACACCGACACCGAGTACGAGATGGGCAACATGGGCCACCGTCCGGGCGTTAAGGGCGGCTACTTCCCCGTGAACCCCGTTGACGAAGCGCAAGACCTACGCTCGGAAATGCTGTCGACCATGAAGCGTCTGGGCATGAAAGTGGACAAGCACCACCACGAGGTTGCGTCCTGCCAGCACGAGCTGGGTCTGATCTTTGACAGCCTGACCAAGCAGGCCGACGAGCTGCAGAAGTACAAGTACGTCATCCACAACGTTGCACATGCCTACGGCAAATCGGCCACCTTCATGCCGAAGCCGATCGCAGGTGACAACGGCACCGGTATGCACGTGAACATGTCGATCTGGAAAGACGGCAAACCTCTGTTCGCTGGCGACAAGTACGCTGACCTGTCGGACGAAGCGATCTACTTCATTGGCGGCATCCTGAAGCACGCCAAGACCCTGAACGCCTTCACCAACCCCTCGACCAACAGCTACAAGCGCCTGATCCCGGGCTTTGAGGCCCCTGTTCTGCGCGCCTATTCGGCCCGTAACCGTTCGGGTTGTGTCCGTATTCCGTGGACCGAAAGCCCGAAAGCCAAGCGCGTCGAGGCCCGCTTCCCCGACCCAGCCGCGAACCCCTACCTGGCGTTTGCTGCTCTGCTGATGGCTGGTCTGGACGGCATCAAGAACAAGATCGATCCGGGCGAAGCTATGGACAAGAACCTGTACGATCTGCCGGCCGAAGAACTGGCCGACATCCCGACCGTATGTGGTTCGCTGCGCGAAGCGCTGGAAGCTCTGGCATCCGATCACGACTTCCTGCTGCAAGGCGACGTGTTCACCAAAGACCAGATCGACGGCTACATCGCGCTGAAGATGGAAGAGGTCGAAACCTACGAGCACACACCGCACCCTGTAGAATACGGCATGTACTACAGCTGCTGATCCAAGAATTTTCGATGAAAATTCTTTCAAGGGCGTCCAACCGGGCGCCCTTGTCTCATTCCGGGTGATCTTCCACACTAACGATTAGGAGGAGATCGCATGGACACCGAATTCACCAACTTCGTGACCACACCCGAAGAACTGGAACGGATCACCGGCGCGCCCCTGCCCCAGATCATCGCCAAAGAACTGCCGGCACTTGACCAGATGTGCCGCGACTTCATCGCGACCTCGCCGTTCTGCCTGATCGCCTCGGCCAATCCGGACGGGTATCTGGATGTATCCCCGCGTGGGGATCCATGTGGCTTTGTTCAGGTGCTGTCGGACAACTTGATCGCCATCCCTGACCGCCCCGGCAACAAACGGGTGGATACCTTTCACAACATCCTGAAAGACCCACGCGCCAGTGTTATCTTCTTCGTGCCAGGAAAGATGGAGACGCTGCGTATCCGAGGAACTGCCCAAATATGCGCTGATCCAAAACTACTGGCCTCGATGACTGTGCAAGCCCGACCGCCTAAACTTGCACTTCTGATTAAGGTGCAAACTGTTTTTGCGCACTGCCCTAAATGCGTGATCCGCGCGAACCTGTGGAGCCCCGAGGACTGGCCGGACTCGTCCAACCTTCCGAACATGAACGCCATGATGGTCAAACATGCCAAGATCAACAAAACGCCGGATGAGTGGTTTGAGGCCCTCAAGCACAGCGGAGAGTTGGACCTGTACTAAGCCCTTTGCCAGACCAAAGACGCATCGTAAGGTTGGGGTGTGTATTTTGGGATTATTATGATGTTGCGCTTGGCAATTGCTCTGACCGTTTTCCTTCCTACAGCTGGGCTTGCTGCCCAATGCGGAAACACCAGCGCCGGGTTTGAAGCCTGGAAAAAGGACTTCTCACGACAGGCAAAACGTGCTGGCGTCAAGAAAAAGGGGCTTCAGGCATTGGCCCAAACGACCTATGCCACCCGAACAATTGCCGCAGACCGCAATCAAAAAAGCTTTAAGTACTCGTTAGACAAATTCATGCAAGTGCGCGGAGCAGATACAATCGTCGCGCAAGGGCGCAAACGAAAAGCACGAAACCCTCAGTTTTACGCCGCTCTCGAACGGCAATACGGAGTGCCCGCAGGTGTACTTATTGCCATCCATGGGATGGAAACGGGCTTTGGTGGTTTTATGGGCGACAGTCAGGTTGTATCGGCTATCACCACGCTGGCCTATGATTGTCGTCGGTCCGAGTTCTTTATTCCCCACGCAATTGGTGCCCTAAAACTGGTCGATCAAGGCAGCATTACGACAGCTACCAAGGGCGCGAAACATGGCGAATTGGGGCACACACAGTTTCTACCCGGCAATGCGTTGACCTATGGAGTCGACGCAACAGGTGACGGTAACGTCGACTTTTACAACATGACTGACGCGCTGGCATCGACAGCCAACTTTTTGCGCAAAAAGGGTTGGAAACCGGGGCGCGGCTACCAACCGGGGCAGCCGAACTTTGCGGTCATCCAGCAATGGAATGCCGCCACCGTGTACCAACAATCGATCGCGATAATGGCCGCCCGAATCGACGGCTGACCCTGGCCACATTTCCGCGCAACTGCCCCACATTTTGGTCACATTCTTGCCATGAACATTAAACGGCCCCCAAAATGCCTAGGTTTCCTGAGCGTAATCAATCTTTGCAATTTGTGATTTTTTTCCATTACCGCCCAAATCTGCCCTATTTTCCTTGCTAGGCTGTATTTCAACACAACATGCGGCAGAGGAATGCGCAGTGACTCCGAAGAACAGCTATCATGGTGGCCTGCAGTTTGACGGCGAGACCGATGGCGCGATCGAACGTTTCAGCGCGATTGTGGCTGCGACTTTGGAAGATTATGGCCATCTGGTAGAGCGTAAAAGCGTTCTCGATTCCACCGAAGCCAGCATCGTTTGTAGCCAGTATCTTGTGCGGCTGACACTGGACACTCAGGTGCCAGCAAGCGAGACGCGGATCGAACGTGTGGACCGCGCGGCCGGATTGAAAACGATTAAACGCCCCGCCGTGACCTTGCCGCAAAATCGGCTGACAATAACTGTGTCTCCGGTCTCAGAATTGCTGGATGACACTGAAATCTCAGAACTAATGCTGGTGGTGATCCTGTATCGCATGGTCGACATTTGCGCGACCAAACGGGTCGAGTGGCTATCGCCCAACACGGTTCTGACCATCGAACAATTCATGAGTGCATTTGACACTCTGCCCCCCGCTAAAAAAAAGAGGAATAGAAAGCAAGTTTTCGAGGCGGTTTCTGGCCCATTTGCGGAGCTGGACACTATTGAGGAAGACCCACTGGACGAGCCACAAAAAAAGGCGCCGCCTCCGGCAGCCCGGCCGATCCAGTTGTCGGATGAGCAGTTGCTCAGCATCGCTTTTCGGACAGAACCTATCGAGCAGCCAATAGATCGGGAGGACACGCCCCCCCTCGACCACGAACAACCAAGTGACATCCTGCGACTGACCAGTTGGGGACTAACCGGTGCCGTGGCCAGTGTGTCTGTCCCGATCGCGGCCTCAATGGCCGCTGTGAACCTGATAAGGGGCGAAGACTTTCGCCTGAACACCCAGGTACTTGCCTATTCCGTAGCGATCTCTGCTCTCAGCACAAGCGGGGCTTTCGCGGGCGTTGCCAACGCTTTGGGCATGTAACTCACAAAACAAGACCCTCCTAGGAGGCCCCGCCATCAGGCGGGGTTTTCTATTTTGCGCAGACGCTCTGCTGCCAAAACGTATGTGTGGATCGAAAATATGACTGACTGCGATTTGGGAAGGCGCAGCAGGGTTTGGCGCTCACTTCGTAAATAAGGTGCAGTACCAGGGTCCTTGATGTGGCGTGGTTCTTGAGCACTGCGCGGCTGGTACAACTCGGCGTTGTCGTACCACAAAGCATTATAACGCCACAGTGGTCGGCCGGGTTGAATTCCATCAAACAGGCGTTGCACGCGGCGCGCAACGTTTTCGTCATATCTGTCCACTGGCAGGTGGATGTCGATCAACGGACGCATGAATTTCTCGGACAATCGCCAACTGGCCGGAAAGCACAGGATCGCACCGGTCAGAACGTGCTCTTCACCCCGCTTTTGCAGGATGCAAATATCTTCCTGCACCAAATTGCAAAGAGTCTCCAACGGGTGTTTGCGATCAATGCAAACCTCTTGCCCATCCGGTCGAATGACAGTGCCAGAACCCCCCGGATAAGCGTGGTGAAGCACCAGATCCAACACTTCTTGCGCGGCAGGCTCGGCGGCGGGATCCAGCGCCAAAACGTCAGCGCGGCGATCACGCAGCAACGCCCCTCGATGTTGCATCTGTGCGGCGAAGGCATCATCACGATGCAGCCACGTCTCCATGCTGGCAGGTTGGATGCCCGGCAGGGGCCTTTCCGAAAGAGGGTCGTACGGGATCGAGCTTTGCAAAATCGTCATGAGGTCGACTTACCACCATGCCATTCTGTTGTCGGTCAAAAAGCGACGGGCCGACCGTCGCAAAATATCAAGACGACAGCGCAATGATTCTCCACGCTTAATAAATAGGCAGGGAGGGCCGCCATGAACACTCACTACCGCGATGGTCGAAAGATCGACCCGACAAAGGGCGCGACCCTTGGCGACGGTACGCCAAACGACTTGGACCGGATTGAGATAGGCCCAACACAACTGGCCTTTGCCGAATGGGAGGCCGCTGGCCTGACCCTGCCCAATCTGGCATCAATGCGCGAATATCGATGGAAACGTCTGACCCAAGCTGTCGTTGATCGTGGTTACGGCGGCTTGCTGATGTTTGACCCGCTCAACATCCGCTATGCGACCGACAGCACAAACATGCAGCTGTGGAACACACATAACCCGTTTCGTGCCGTGCTGCTCTGTGCGGACGGCTACATGGTGATCTGGGACTACAAGAATTCTCCGTTTCTTTCGACTTTCAACCCCTTGGTACGCGAACAGCGCTCGGGCGCGGATCTGTTCTATTTCGACCGTGGCGACAAGGTGGATGTGGCGGCAGATGTGTTCTCGAACGAAGTACGCGCCCTGATCGAAGAACATAGTGGCGGCAACATGCGGCTGGCTGTCGACAAAATCATGTTGCACGGGCTGCGCGCTTTGGAAGCGCAAGGGTTCGAGATCATGGAAGGCGAAGAGGTCACCGAAAAAACCCGCGCCATCAAAGGACCGGATGAGATTCTGGCGATGCGCTGCGCGAACCACGCCTGCGAAACAGCCGTCGCCGAGATGGAGAAATTTGCCCGTGCCAATGTGGGCGACGGCAAGACGTCCGAGGACGACATCTGGGCTATTCTTCACGCTGAAAATATCCGGCGCGGCGGCGAATGGATCGAAACCCGACTGCTGGCCTCGGGGCAGCGTACGAATCCTTGGTTTCAGGAATGTGGTCCGCGCATTACGCAAGCCAACGAGATCATCGCCTTCGACACGGATCTTATCGGCTCGTACGGGATTTGCATCGACATTTCACGCACATGGTGGGTCGGTGATCAAAAACCGCGACCCGACATGATCTATGCCATGCAGCACGCCCATGAGCATATCATGACCAATATGGAGATGCTGAAACCCGGCGTCATGATCCCAGAACTGACCGCCAACAGTCATCGACTGGACGACAAGTTTCAGGCGCAGAAATATGGTTGCCTGATGCATGGGGTGGGGCTGTGTGACGAATGGCCTCTGGTCGCTTATCCGGACAAGGCAGTGCCGGGCGCGTATGATTACCCTCTTGAGCCCGGCATGGTCCTTTGCGTCGAAGCCGCCGTCGGCGAAGTGGGCGGGGACTTCTCGATCAAACTGGAAGATCAGGTTCTCATCACAGAAGACGGGTATGAGAACCTTTCGACCTATCCCTTTGATGCCCAATTGATGGGGTTCGTTTGACCTTTTAATCCGGCCAGGTCGAACGCTTGACGTTACCATGCCAGTCCTCGGCCATCACTGCGCTGGCCGAGTGCGTATTAGGCCAGTTCTGACCGGCTGAAAAACCGATAACCCCTGCCAACGCGATAACGATCAGAATGTCTGGGCGCGGTGTTGCGCCACGGGGTGCGGAAGTGACATGTGCCATGATTGCCTCCTTGGCTGCTTTGCTTCACAAGCCCAAGATGGGGAAGGTCCTTCCTTTAATAAAACGAATATTTGAAAGTCTATTCATCACAATCGGTGATGCTTCAACTTCTCTGCTTTAACTGCCATGATCTATAGGGGCGATCTTTCCTCACCTTCCCGTGACGGCCACGACAAATGGGTTGAGCGACCCCAAGTAAGCCCACAGTATTAAGGCAACTCGCGACGTAAGGAACTGCCATGCCCACCGAACGTATTACTTTTGCCGGTCACGACGGCAACCAACTTGCTGCGCGCTTTGACCTGCCGGACGGTCCGGTTCTGGCCACCGCTTTGTTTGCACACTGTTTTACCTGTTCCAAAGACATCCCTGCAGCCCGCAGGATCGCTGCGCGTCTGGCTGGGATGGGTATTGCTGTTCTGCGCTTCGACTTCACCGGGCTGGGCCATTCCGATGGCGAGTTTGCCAACACCACGTTCTCATCCAATGTCGAGGACTTGATCGCGGCGTCGCATTACTTAGCAAGGCGCGACATGCCACCGTCTCTGCTGATCGGACATTCGCTGGGCGGCGCCGCTGTTCTGCGCGCGCGCGCAGGAATTCCCAGCGTTAAGGCCGTAGTTACGCTGGGTGCGCCTGCCGATCCGGGCCATGTATCGCACCATTTCCAAGCAGCGCTGCCCGAGATCGAACAAGAAGGCTCGGCCGAGGTGACATTGGGTGGGCGACCCTTCCGCATTGGCAAAGCGTTTGTTGACGATATCTCGGAATCCGCGATGACGCCTGCCATCAAAGAGCTGAAGGCTGCGCTGTTGATCCTGCACGCCCCACTGGACGAAACGGTCAGCATCGACAACGCCAGCACGATTTTCCTGACTGCCAAGCATCCCAAAAGCTTTGTCACGCTGGACGACGCCGACCACCTGATCACCCGCGCCTCGGACGCTGAATATGCTGCGGACGTTATCGCAGCCTGGGTGACGCGCTATGTCGCGCTCCACCCGCCTGCCCCGCCGCCCGGCGCGCCTGAAGGCATCGTCCGCGTGACCGAGGCTGATCCGAATGGCTTTTTGCAGGATATTCAGTCCGGCCCCCGACACCACGCAATCGCGGACGAACCCGCGTCCTATGGCGGCACTGACCGGGGCATGTCGCCCTACGGTTTCGTGTCTTCAGGTTTGGGGGCCTGCACCTCGATGACCATACGGATGTATGCGCGCCGTAAACGGTGGCCCTTGACTGGTATCACGGTCGATGTCTGTCACAACAAGGTCCACGCGCAGGACGCCGGATTGATAGGCGACGGCAAAGTCGATCTGTTCCGGCGCAAAATCCGGTTGGAAGGCCCACTGGATCAGGAACAACGCGCAAGGTTGCTTGAGATTGCCGACAAGTGCCCCGTTCACAGGACACTTGAAGGAACGGCTCAGATCACCACTGAATTGCTGGCTTGACGCCCGTTACCGTCGCGGCGACGGGCGATGAATCGGTGGGCGCGCGGTTGGCGGTCGCGCGACCGGCGGGCGCGGTCGTGCCGGAGGTTTCGCAACCGGCGGACGGGGCCGTGCGGGTGGTTTACCAATTGGCGGCACGGGTCGCGCAGGGGGACGCCCCTCAGGCGGTCTTGGACGAACAGGGCGATCAACATCAATATCGACGTCGACATCGTGATAATAGTCGTTCCAAAGCAGCGAGTCATAAAACGGGTCATACCCGTAGCCGACGCCTACGGTGACTCCGTCGCAAGCCGAGAGCGTGAAACTGGCGGCGCCCAGGCTCAGCGCCAGAAAGGTTCTTCTGATCAGTTTACTGGTCATGTCCACTCTCCTCACCGCGCTGCCTGGAACGAGTCGAACACCGCGTTCAGGTCGTCCACGTAAGCCGGATCCGCGCCGTCGCGCAGAACAGCGACAGCAACGGCCACACGGTCGCGCGGCAGGTCGATTACCGTTGCGGTAAAGTTGACCCCCCGTCCTTCACGGGTTCCGGTGCCACGGATAACTTGTGCCGGCAGCCCGCCGATCCGCGTCGAGACGGTATCGGATACAACCGGGGACTTAACCAGAAACTTGTCAATGTCCTGCAAATACCGCAGCCCGCCATCTATAGAGGCGACCCCGGCCGGGGATACGAACCCGATCCAGACCGTATCATCGGTCACAGGCCGGACGCCCATCACCCGCGCGACAGCACGCGGATCACCCAGTTCGGTATCCTCGATCTCGCGCGGGCCACCGGTGCGGACCGCCCAAAAGTCGGGCACAGAAAAGCTGAACAGCGCGCGCCCGTTATCGGTATACGTGACCGGCGTTTCGGCCAAGGCCGGAACAGCGCTTAGCCATATCGCCGCAAAAGCAGAGCTCAATCGCAAAAACATATCCAAATAACCTATTGTTTCTTTTAACGTAGACTGACCTGTGATCTTCGGGTTTGTCCAGTCTTGGCACAACAAAAAACCCGCGCCAGGATTGCTCCGAGCGCGGGTCGTAAATGTGAGTTGCGCTGAAAATCAGGCGCGGGCGTCGCCCACCAGCTTCCACAAAGCGGGGATCAACAGGGCTGCAAGCGCCAGTTTAACCGCATCGCCCACCAGGAACGGAGTCATACCCCACTCCAGAATCGGTTGGTCCCAGCCATAAAGCTGACCCAGCCACAGCAGGCCCGGAACGTAGATCAGGACGTTCGCCAGAACCAGCGCCAGCGCCAGCTTTCCGACCGAACGGTCCCAACCGCGTGCTGCCAAAGCGCCCAACAGAACGGTCGCCATCAGATAGCCGACAAGGTAGCCGCCAGTGCCACCCATCATGTAGGTCAGGCCAAATTTCTCGGCCGACGATCCCGCGAATACATCAAAGCCTAACGCACCAATCAGCAGATAGCCCAGCATGGTCACAAGACCCAGACGCGCGCCATATGCGGTGCCGATGCTCAGCACTGCAAAGGTGCCCATTGTCATCGGTACCGGAAACATCGGTACTTTGATTTTCGCGGCAACTGCCAGAGCAACGATGCCCAGCGCGACCAGAACCACTTGCTTGACGCGCAGTGCTGTGCCCTCACGCGGGCCAATCGCGTTGGCCAATACGTTTGCATTCATCTTCACTTCTCCCCAATTCGGATCGGAATTCCGCTACAGCAATGCCCAATCCGGGCGATCACTTCAAGGTGATTACGTTATCGTGGGACGTATTGCGTGTCCATTTCATAGGATTTTCGCGGCCCGGATACGACCCAACGCACATTCCAGCGCGGCCAGTCCTCGAAATCATAGGTCGCGTCATAGCTGTCAGGTGCGCAATCATGGTGATCGGCAACCTGCTGCAAACCTAGTTTCAACCGGTGAAAATACCGTCCGTCGTCGAAATGTATCGCGATCCCATCACGATCCGCGTGCCACATATAGCGACGTGTCCCCTTCATCTCGGCCTGACCGGGAATGCGCAGCGTGACCTCTTCGTCATAGACCAATCCGTGATCGGCGCGGCGCAGAACGGCTGTTCCGTCAGCCTGCACCACCTGCCCTGCCCGCGCATCGCGGATTGTCCGGGTTAAGGTCCATTGGCCTTCAAAATCAAACAAATCGCCGGGTGCGTTCATTCGGACAGATACCCATCCGTGATTTCGCCATTGTCATCAATGAAACGAATGATCAAACCACTTTGCAAAACGTCATAACAAGCCCACAGCTCGGACGGTGGCCAGGTCGAGCAATACTTGTCCTCTCGCACCGCCCAACGTCCAGCACTGGGTCGCCCCGAGAAGTAATGCGTCACTCCGCTTGCTTCGAAGTTCTGCGTTACGCCCTCTGCGTAGCTGAGTGTCTGCTCGGCCAACGTCGACTGAATCTCATCTCCGGTCAGCGGCCAGAACTCGGTCGCGGCGGCAAAACCGGGCCAGAGAGCCAAAATCAGGGCAAACCGTCTCATCTGCGCACTCGCACCTTGTTCCTGTGGCGGGTCGGGTTTAAACCCCGCCGCAACGCCTCCTGCCAAATCACAATAAGGTGCCGCTGCCAATGATTCCACGTTATTCCCGCCCTGAAATGGTTGCCATCTGGTCGCCCGAAAGCAAGTTCCGCATCTGGTATGAGATCGAAGCCCATGCCTGTGACGCCATGGCCGATCTGGGCGTGATCCCGCGCGAAAACGCCGAGGCAGTGTGGAAAGCCAAGGATGTGGAGTTCGACGTAGCACGGATTGATGAAATCGAAGCCGTCACCAAACATGACGTCATCGCCTTTCTGACCCACCTAGCCGAACATGTCGGCAGTGAAGAGGCACGCTTTGTGCATCAGGGCATGACCTCGTCCGACGTGCTGGACACCTGCCTGAACGTGCAGCTGACCCGCGCTGCTGACCTGCTGATCGCCGATCTCGAAGGTCTGCTGGCCGCCCTGAAACGCCGCGCGATCGAACATAAGAACACCGTACGCATCGGCCGCAGCCACGGCATCCACGCCGAGCCCACCACCATGGGTCTGACCTTCGCGCGTTTCTACGCCGAGATGGACCGCAACCTGTCCCGGATGCGCGACGCGCGGGCCGAGATTGCAACCGGCGCAATCAGCGGCGCGGTCGGCACCTTTGCCAATGTCGATCCCGCAGTCGAGGAACATGTCTGCGACAAGCTTGGTCTGGTGCCCGAGCCGATCAGCACGCAGGTCATCCCCCGCGACCGTCACGCGGCCTTCTTTGCCACACTGGGCGTGATCGCCAGCAGCATCGAAAACATCGCTATCGAAATCCGCCATATGCAGCGGACCGAGGTGCTGGAAGGGGCCGAGTTCTTCTCGATGGGCCAAAAAGGCTCGTCTGCTATGCCGCATAAGAAGAACCCTGTCCTGACCGAAAACCTGACTGGTCTGGCGCGCATGGTCCGCGCCGCCGTGATCCCCGCGATGGAGAACGTAGCGCTTTGGCACGAACGCGATATCTCACATTCCTCGGTTGAGCGAATGATTGGCCCGGATGCGACGATCACGCTGGACTTTGCGCTGGCCCGTCTGACCGGTGTGATCGACAAGATGCTGATCTTCCCTGAAAACATGCTGGAGAACATGAACAAGTTCCCCGGTCTGGTCATGAGCCAACGGGTTCTGCTGGCCCTGACCCAAGCGGGTGTCAGCCGCGAGGACGCCTATGCCATGGTTCAGCGCAACGCGTTGAAGGTTTGGGAACATCGCACTGATTTCAAAGAAGAACTGCTGGCCGATGCGGATGTCACTGCCGCCCTCAGCCCCGCCGAGATCGAAGAGAAATTCGACCTTGGTTATCACACCAAACATGTAGACACGATCTTCGCCCGCGTCTTCGGCGAGTGAGCTGACTATTATCAATCCTTTTAAAGGCCCGGACTGCATTGGCGGATCCGGGCCTTGTTCTTTTGAAAATTCGACCAAATTCAGATAGTATGCTCGTGTATTTCCAATCAGGAGAAACACGATGATCCGATCTCTTATCTGCGCGTTGGCGCTGGCAAGTTCGACCACCGCCGCTTTGGCTTGCGGTGCGCACACGGAACAAACACAGTCCTGTGCGCCCGGAACCTCTTGGGACGCGGTAAGCCACAGCTGTAAAGAAAACGTCAGCGGCTAAGAAATTATTTCCTACTCGTGAATAAAAGCGAGCCTGCGGTTGTTAGCTTTTTGTCAGATCGCACTATGATTGATCAGAACAGCCCAGAGAACGGAGTAGGAATATGCGCCTCGTACTAGCTTCTGCCATTGCCCTTCAGGCATTTGCATTCGCACCCGCCGTATATGCAGCGGGTGGAAACGACACCCGTCCCCCCAAAACAACGAACACGACAAAGAAATGCCTGTTTGGACGGGTGTACGACAAAGACCGTGGCCGTTGCGTAAAGCCCGACAAAACCAGCTTTTCGGAAGACGAACTGTATAGTGCAGTGCGCGAACTTGCGTATGACGGACAATTTGAAAATGCCCAAAGCATTCTGCGCATCATGGATCAGGACGATGATCGCGTGCAGACCTATTGGGGCTTTACCTTCCGCAAGATGGGTAAGCTGGAACTGGCAAATGCCTATTACCAAGACGCCATCAAGACGAACCCTGACAACATTCTTGCACGGTCCTATATGGCGCAGGGCTTTGTGGCCGCGGGTAAAACTGATCTGGCCATCGAACAATGGCGCGAGATCAAGGCACGCGGTGGTGAGGGTACTTGGGCCGAGGCATCCCTGCGCGAGGCGATCCGCACCGGGCTGACCTTCAACTACTAAGCTTCAGCTTTTCTTTACCCGACTCTCTGTAGTCTGCCTGCGGAACAGCAATTTGGCACCGCAGGCAGATGCAGGACACAAACACATTGATACAGGTGGCACCGGGGGCCACACCTTCCGCAAGCGACAGTGCTGACGATGCCCCGCGCGTTGTACCACGCGCACTCAGCGGCCGGGAAAAGGCTGCCGTCGTTGTCAGGCTATTGCTGAACGAAGGGGCCGACATTCCGCTGGAGGAGCTTCCCGACGAGCTACAGGAAAAACTGACTCATCAGCTGGGGCAAATGGGGCTGGTGGATCGCGTAACACTGGACGCCGTCGCTGCCGAGTTTGCCGAGGCTCTGGAAAGTATCGGCTTGTCCTTCCCTCACGGATTGGCGGGCGCATTGGACGCCGTGAACGGCAAGATCGCTCCGGCAACAGCGGCACGATTGCGCAAAGTGGCCGGTGTACGCCAGGTCGGTGATCCGTGGCAGCGTCTCAGGGAAATTCCGACCGAAGATCTGGCTCAGATCGCGCAGGCCGAAAGCATCGAAATCGCCGCTGTCATGCTGTCCAAACTGGAAACCGCCAAGGCTGCGCAAATGCTGGGGCATCTGCCCGGCCCCGTGGCGCGGCGCATCACTTACGCCGTGTCAAAAACCACCAATATCACGCCCGAGGCTGTTGAACGGATTGGCTGGTCTCTGGCGGCGCAGCTTGATCAACGACCAGCAACCGCCTTTAACGAAGGGCCCGGAGAACGGGTCGGCGCTATCCTAAATCAATCTGCGGCCTCTACCCGCGAAGGCCTGCTAACGGCATTGGACGAAGAAGATTCCGATTTTGCCAGCCTTGTGCGACAATCGATTTTCACCTTTGCTCATATCCCTGCCCGCATCTTGCCTAGGGATGTTCCCGCAGTCTTGCGGGGTTTCGACCAAACCGTGCTTGTCACCGCCCTTGCAGGGGCCGATACCGAAGGCGACAAGGCCTCGGTCGAATATCTTCTGACCAACATGTCTTCGCGGATGGCAGACAATCTGCGTGAGGAAATGGCTGAGCGCGGCAAGGTCAAGCAGGCAGAGGGTGAAGACGCCATGACACAAATTGTCGGGGCCATTCGCGCCCTGGTAAACGACGGTGCGATCTCTTTGGTGGAAGACGAAACCGAAGAATGACCCCGCCTTCAGCGTGTTTCGCTGGACGCTTGTGGTTGCGACCGTCGGCTTGTATGTCTGACATCCAATTCGAAGCAGCTGCCGAGACCCCGAATGCCCGTTGAAAAGTCTGAACTCAGCCGTTTTGAGCTTGGCAAATACTATGTGACCGGTCTTTTTCTGAGGGGCGTAATCAGCGCAATGCGGCTGTTGCCCTACGAGCGGCGGATAGCAACCATGGGCGCACTCATGCGCGCTCTGGCACCTGTGGTCGGCTTTACAAAACGCGTGAGAACCAACCTCAAGCTGACCTGCCCAGAGCTGCCGGAAGAAGAGGTCAGTCGGATCTGCAAGGCAGTACCCGACAACGCTGGGCGAGCAATCATGGAGCATTTTTCACCCGAAGGCTTCACCGAACGCCAAAGCCACGCTAAGATTTCTGGTCCTGGTATCGCCGCGTTTGACGACGCGGTTGCACATGGCAAGCCAGTGATGATGATCACGGCGCATTTTGGGCATTACCTTGCCGCGCGGATAGCTCTACAAACCCGCAGTGGGCAACCCATTGGATGCCTGTATCGCCGTATGGCGAATCCGTACTTCAACGATATGTATGTCGATGCTTTCTACAAAACCGGTGCCCCGATGTTCGAACAGGGTCGCCGAGGAATGGTCGAAATGGTTCGCACGCTTAAGAAAGGCGGGATCATTGCGATTGTGTCCGATCTCCACGCGCATGGCGGTGAAGAGTTGACGTTTTTCGGCAAGCCCGCTGTCACCTCGGTGCTGAACGCGGAATTGGCGATGAAATACAACGCCGTTTTGATCCCTTGCTATGCTGTACGCCAACCTAACGGTATTGATTTCGAAATCGTCCTGCACGACCCGGTCGAGCACACCGACCCCAGAACCATGACTCAGTTCACTAATGACGATCTTGAGGCCATGGTTCGCAAGAACATGGGTCAGTGGTTCTGGATTCACCGCCGGTGGAAAACCTGGAATGGGCTGGGGGTCCAGCCCGAGGACATGCCCTGATTACTTGACCTTAGCCGCCGCAACAATCGGGCCGTGACCTGCCATCTGCACCAGAACGACTGCAGGCAAATCCGATGTCAGCTGAGCCGAAAACTGCTGCGGCGCGACCCCTTCCCATTTCCCGGCCATCTGCCAGGATTCGACCACATTGGCATAGTCAAGCTCATGCCCCGCCAGCTCTCCGCGACGGATCGAGGCATGGCGCATGGGTGAATACTGGACCACCCGCACGTCGTAGGTCCCGCCACCTGGCAGGTCGACTGGGGTGACATCCACAGTCACTTCGTTTCCAACACGTGCGGCCACGACCTCGGCCTCGGGCGCGGCGGTCAGATGGGCGTCGATGATCCGTTCAAGCTCTTGCGATTTCGCGCCGACAACATCTTGCTGACCGTTGATGACCATCTGCGGCGTGTAAATCATCGAGCGCCCCCCCCAACGGGCATAGGCCCGCTGGCGCAAGGTGTGGTCGGGCTTGGCATATTCATCCTCCCAACCGATGTAATCCCAGTAGTCCACATGCAGGGCCAGACCGATCACATCATCGCGCTTGACCAGCTCGTGCATCAGCTTGTCGGCAGGCGGGCAGGACGAACAACCTTGTGAGGTGAACAGCTCGATCACGACCGGGTCGCTTTCGGCCGCTACAGGAGCGGTCAAAACAAGTGAAAGCAAAGAGGCAACGGCGGCGGTTCTGATCATATCTGACCTCGGGCTGATAACTATTATGTCTGGATGCGATAACCTGCGTGAATGGTGTACCATTCTTTGCGCTTCACCCACCAATCAAGGTTTCTTGAGAAACCGCAACAGAAGCCTCTTGAATTGCATACCACCGCATACAAAATAAATGGTAAGGGTTTCCTGCGCCCATACAGGAAACAATCATGCTACAGAAAACCCATAGCGATTCCCAATTTCCAAGTCATTTGAAAGGGAGGCCACCTGATGCCCATCAAAACCGGACAGGACACCGCCAAGACACGCCGCAGTCTAAGCGTGAATGGCAAGTCCATTGCCTATTATTCAATCCCCGCCGCGCAAGAGGCCGGGCTTGGCGATTTCTCGCGCTTGCCTGCCGCCCTGAAAGTGGTGCTGGAAAATATGCTGCGGTTCGAGGATGCGGGCTTTTCCGTCTCGGTCGATGATATCAAGGCGTTTGGCGAATGGGCCAGCAATGGCGGCAAAAACCCACGCGAGATCGCCTATCGTCCGGCCCGCGTATTGATGCAGGATTTCACCGGCGTTCCTGCGGTGGTCGATCTGGCCGCGATGCGCGACGGGATCAAAGGGCTGGGCGGTGACGCGCAAAAGATTAACCCGCTTAACCCGGTCGATCTGGTCATCGACCACTCGGTCATGATTGACGAATTCGGCAACCCGCGCGCGTTCCAGATGAATGTGGACCGCGAATATGAACGCAATATGGAACGCTACCAGTTCCTGAAATGGGGCCAGTCGGCGTTCAACAACTTCCGCGTTGTGCCCCCCGGCACCGGCATCTGCCATCAGGTGAACCTTGAATATCTGGCCCAAACCGTCTGGACGGACACCGACCAAAACGGGGATGAGGTCGCCTACCCTGACACGCTGGTCGGCACCGACAGTCACACCACGATGGTCAACGGCATGGCCGTTTTGGGCTGGGGCGTCGGCGGGATTGAGGCCGAGGCCGCGATGCTGGGTCAGCCGATCTCGATGCTGATCCCCGAGGTTGTGGGCTTTGAATTGACGGGCGCAATGGTCGAAGGCACCACCGGCACCGATCTGGTTCTGAAAGTCGTCGAGATGCTGCGCGAAAAGGGTGTGGTGGGCAAATTCGTCGAGTTCTTTGGCGAAGGTCTGGACCGTCTGCCGCTGGCCGACCGGGCCACCATTGCAAACATGGCCCCGGAATATGGTGCGACCTGCGGGTTCTTCCCGATCGACCGCGAGACCCTGCGCTATATGCGCAATACCGGCCGGGATGAAGACCGTCTGGCGCTGGTCGAAGCCTATGCCTGGGAAAACGGGCTCTGGCGGGATGAGAATTACAACCCGATCTACACCGACACGCTGAGCCTTGATATGGGCACCATCGTTCCGGCGATCTCGGGGCCCAAACGACCGCAGGATTACGTCGCCCTGACCGACGCCAAATCGGCGTTCGAGCGTGAAATGGCCGAGACGTTCAAGCGCCCGATGGGCAAGGAAGTGGCTGTCAAGGGCGAAGACTATACGCTGGAATCGGGCAAGGTCGTGATCGCCTCGATCACCTCTTGTACCAACACCTCGAACCCCTATGTGATGATCGGCGCGGGGCTTGTGGCGCGTAAGGCCGCCGCGCTGGGGCTGGACCGCAAGCCATGGGTCAAAACTTCCCTCGCACCCGGGTCGCAGGTTGTGTCGGCCTATCTTGAGGCCGCCGGTCTGCAGGCCGATTTGGACAAGATCGGCTTTAACCTTGTAGGCTATGGCTGCACCACCTGTATTGGCAACTCGGGGCCCATCCAGAAAGAACTGTCCGAGGCAATTGCCGAGGGCGATCTGGTCGCCACCTCGGTCCTGTCGGGCAACCGCAACTTTGAGGGGCGGATTTCGCCGGATGTGCGCGCCAACTATCTGGCCTCGCCGCCGCTGGTGGTGGTCTATGCGCTTGCAGGAACGATGGATATCGACCTGACCTCGGAACCGATTGGACAGGACAACGACGGCAACGACGTCTTCATGAAAGACATCTGGCCAACCCAAAGCGAGATTGCCGAGCTGGTGCAGCAGACCGTCACCCGCGAGGCGTTCCAATCGAAATATGCCGATGTCTTCAAAGGCGATGAGAAATGGCAAGACGTCGAGGTGCCCCAGCAGGAAACCTATGACTGGCCGCCCACATCGACCTATATCCAGAACCCGCCCTATTTTCAGGGCATGAGCCCAGAACCGGGAACAATCTCGAACATCGACGGGGCCAAGGTGCTGCTGATCCTTGGCGATATGGTGACGACCGACCACATCTCGCCCGCCGGGTCATTTGCCACGCAGACGCCTGCGGGCAAATATCTGACCGACCGTCAGGTGCAACCGCGCGAGTTCAACTCCTACGGGTCGCGCCGGGGCAATCACGAGGTCATGATGCGCGGCACCTTCGCCAATATCCGCATCAAGAACGAGATGCTGGATGGCGTCGAGGGCGGCTACACCAAGGGGCCGGATGGTCAGCAGACCTCGGTCTATGAGGCGTCGATGGCCTATCAGGCGCAGGGAACGCCGCTGGTGGTCTTTGGCGGTGAGCAATATGGCGCAGGCTCCAGCCGCGACTGGGCCGCCAAGGGGACTGCTTTGCTGGGTGTTAAGGCGGTGATCGCCGAAAGCTTTGAGCGTATCCACCGCTCGAACCTTGTGGGGATGGGTGTTATACCGCTGGAATTCACCGGCGGCGATACCCGCAAGTCGCTGGGTCTGACGGGGGATGAGACGGTCTCGATCACCGGGCTGGACAGTGTTGAGCCGCTGCAAGAGGTGCCCTGCACCATCACCTATGCGGACGGGTCCGAGAAGACCATCACCTTGAAATGCCGCATCGATACCGCGCCCGAGATCGAATACATCGAGAACGGTGGTGTGCTGCAATATGTGCTGCGGAACCTCGCCAAAGTGGGGTGATCTAAGGCCAGGTTTGAAACCAGAAAGGACGCCAGCAGGCGTCCTTTTTTGCTTTCCGAGGCTCTGCCCCCCGCTCCGAAATGATTTTGAGCAGAAGAAGGGGCGGGTTCTAGTTGGCTGCCGCCTTTTCCAAAGCCGGGCGGATCGTACTTTCGATCACCCGCTGCGTGATCGGACCGGCAAAGCGCAGGATGATCGTACCCTCGCCGTTGATCACATAGGTTTCCGGCACGCCGTAGACGCCCCAGTCCAGCCCCATGCGGCCCTGTTCATCTCGTCCAATCCCTGCATAGGGATCACCCAGTTCAGCCAGGAAACCTTCGGCATTGTCCAACTGGTCCTTGTAGTTGATGCCGTAGACCGGGATGCCTTCGTCGGACAGCGCCTGCAGGTTCGGATGCTCAACCCGGCAGGGCGCGCACCAACTGGCCCAATAGTTGACCAGCTTGACTTCACCATCGCGCAGGGTGGCATCGTCGAAATTTGGCTTGCCCTCGAACTGTGTCAATACAACCGGCGGCGCGGGTTGTCCTTCGCGGGCTGAGGGGAGCGCGTTCGGATCGTCGCGAAACATTCCCACGGCGGCCAGCACGGCGAACGCCCCAAAGATCAGCGGTGGCGCAACCATCAGAGGTGAGATTTTAGCCATTGCGCGTCATCCTTTGCTCGACCTTCTCCATCTCGGCGCGGACTTTGCGGCCTCGCATCACGCTGAACACGATCAACGCGACCAGCAAAGCAATCGAGACGACATAGGACCACATCACCGTGTCGGCGTATTTTCCAAGATCAGGGATCATCCGTTTACCCTTTCTCGCGCCAGCAGCGCCTTGATCCGGCGCGCGCGGATCTCCGTACCCGTGCGATACAGCACCAGCGCAATGAACAGCAGGACAAACCCGATCATGCACAGAAGCAGCGGATAGAAATAGATATTGCTGACCTTTTCCTCGGTATCTGCACCGGTCACTGCGGCAGCCCGCATAACAGACGCACCCTGATGTAGCCCCTGATTCCAGAAATTCACCGCATAGCGGCTGAGGAGCGCAAAGACGGATCCCACTAGACATAGAACAGAGGTCAGATCGGCGGCGGTATCCGGGTCTTCGATCGCTTCCCACAGGGCGACGTAGCCCAGGTAGAACAGGAACAGGATCAGAAATGAGGTCAGGCGCGGGTCCCAGGCCCACCACGTGCCCCACATTGGCTGACCCCAGATTGCACCGGTTGCCAACGCGATCAGCGTCATGACGATACCGATGGGGGCGGCAGCGCGCGCAGCCAATGCGCTGACATGGTGGCGACGCACCAGCCAAACCAGCGAGGTCGCCAACATCATCAGCCAGCAATTGATCGCCATCAGCGCTGCGGGAACATGCAAGTAGATGATCTTGACGGTTGATCCTTGCTTGTAATCATCCGGCGTGAAGAAGAACCCCCAGATCAGCCCCACGACGATGCAGGCGATGGACGTGATCCAGAAAAACGGCATCACCCGTTCACTTGTGGCAAGGAACTTGCGCGGATTGGCGTATTCCCAGAGGGCGTTGGCTTTGGCTGCGATAGACATGGGCCTTATCTAGTCCGAGTCGGGCGTGTTCTCAATTGACCTCAGTCAAAGTTTGAGCAAGTCACCGAAGGTTGATACGCAAAACGGCGGCGCTGGCAAACGGCAGCAACGCAATAGTGGCGGCAGTGATCCCCGCCAGCATGAGCAGCGGGGTCTGGGTTTCCATCCCCATGGCGCCACGGCGGGCCACTTCGGCGCCGAAGATCAGCGTGGGGACGTAAAGCGGCAGGACCAGCAGCGACAGCAGCAAACCGCCGCGCTTCAGGCCGACGGTCAGCGCGGCACCGAAGGTGCCGATGACGCTCATGGCCGGGGTGCCGATCAGCAGCGAGATCACAAGCCACGAAAACCCCGGCACCGGCAGGTTCAGCAGCACGCCCAGAAAAGGCGCGGCCAGTACCAGTGGCAGGCCGGTGGTCAGCCAATGGGCCAACGCCTTGATCGTGACCACCGATTCCAGTGGCAGTGGTGCCGTGGCCAGCAGGTCGAGCGAGCCGTCCTCCCAATCCAGCGCCAGCAGGCGGTCCAACGACAGCAGGCAGGCTAGCAGAGCGCCCAGCCACAGGATACCCGGCGCGATGGTCGAGAGCAGCGAGGATTGCGGCCCCACTGAGAACGGCACCAGCACCGTGACAATCAGGAAGAAGGCTAGACCAAGGCCGAACCCGCCGCCCGCACGCAGCGCCAGTTTCAGGTCCCGCAGCAGAAGCGCTATCACAGGAAACCTCCGTCGAAATCGTCGATGGGTTTGGGTTTGGCCTTGTTGGGGCCGACATCCAGAACTTCTCCGTCCAGGCCGAGGTCGATATGGGTGGCAATCAGGGCCGAGCCCCCTTGCCCCAGATGCGTGCGTACCGCGTCGGCGAACATCTTCACCGCGTTTTGGTCCAGCGAGACGGTCGGTTCGTCCAGCATCCAGATCGGCCGCCCCGTAACCAGCATCCGCGCCAGCCCGAGACGCCGCTTCTGCCCAGCCGACAGGTTGCCCGCGTGGCGGTCGGCCAGATCATTCAGGGCAAAAGCGTCCAGCGCGGGCTGGATGCCTTGAGTTCCAAATACCGAGGCCCAGAAGTTAAGGTTCTCAACAACCGTCAACGTGGGTTTCAGCCCGTCGGAATGCGAGGCATAGGCGATCTGATCCTCGGCCCCTTCAATGCGCCCTTGCAACGGAGGCTGTAGCCCGGCCAGCGTACGCAGAAGAGTGGTCTTGCCGATTCCGTTTGGCCCACGCAGGATCAGCGCTTTGCCGGCAGGCAGCGTAAAGCTGAGCCCTTCGAGCACGGGAATGCCGCCACGGGTGATGGCCAGATCGGTCACGGTCAGTGTCATAGCGCCCGCTTAACGGATTGTGGAGGCGGACAAAAGGTGGGAATTGCCGCAGAGCTTTGACGGTGGCTTTGTGTGGTCAGGTCAGGAGTGAGGGGCCAGCCCCTCACGCTCCCCGAGGTATTTATGGCCAGATGAAGGAGGATCCTTCAGACAGGGAGTGCGGCCATCGCGATACGGCGACCCTCAGAAAGCAACACATTGTAGGTGCGGCAGGCGGCCGGAGAATTCATGATCTCGACGCCGATGCCTGCGTCTTCGAGCGTACGGCGCAGGGTGGCCGAGATATGGGTCAGCTCGGCACCGGTGCCGATGAACAGCACGTCGATATGATCGGCAAGGTTTAGCAGAGGTGTTTGGTCGTCATACCCGTTCCACCCGGTTGTTCCGTTTGGGCCGGTTAGAACCGGACCATCGTGGACCTGTCCGCCGATGCGAAAAAAGCCGGGGCCGTAGCCGTCTATCGGGGTGGCGTTGGTATAGGTGATCTCGTTAAGGCGCATAGAGGGGTTTTTAGCCCCAAACTGGCAGGCCCGACAAGGCGGCAAGTGCAATCGCAACATATGCGGCGGCACGGTATAGCCGCTCGTATTCGGGGCGGAACAATTTCCCGCCCAGCCAGTTGCCGATCAGATTGGGGATGGCAAGCATGAGGCCCAGCAGCGCGGCCGCGAGGGTTACGCGGCCCATTCCGGTCAGATAGCCGAACAGCAGGAAGTCAAACGCGAACAGAAATAGCAGGATCGTTGCGCGGATGACGGTAACAGGCAGAGGGCGCGACATGTAGAACAGGATCACGGCGGGGCCTGGCAAGCCCGCTACTCCGCCCAGGAACCCCGCCGCGCAGCCGATCCCGACCACCATCGCGCGGCCGACAGGACCGTGGTAGCGCAGGCCCAGGATCAGGATGGCCAGCATCGCGAGGGCCAACAGGCTGACAGCGTATCGAAACACATCCGGGTCGACCTGCGTCAGCACCCAAAGGCCAACGGGCAAGATCAGCGCGCATCCGGCCACAAGGCGGATCAGATCGCCCCGCTCAACCTCGCGCCACGCGCGGCGCAGGTTGGGGAGCGGCCCGAAGATGTCCATGATGGTCAGGCCGATCAGCGCGCCGAACGGGCCGAGATAAGGTGTCGCGATGGGCAAGAAGATCAGAGCGGTGCCAAAGCCGGAAAACCCGCGCACGATACCGCTGAGGAAGGCCGCAAAAAGAATAACGGCCAGCCCCGCCGGGGACTGGCCGATAAAATCAGGCGTCGACGTTTGCAAACTGGTTGCCCGCCGTATTCGACGGCTTGGACCAGTCGCGTTTGACACCCAGCCACAGCAGGATGGTCGAGGCCACAAAGACCGAGGAATACGTCCCCACGATCACGCCCCAGATCATCGCGAAGACAAAGCCACGGATGACGTCTCCGCCCAGCACATAAAGCGAGATCAGCGCCAGCAAGGTTGTGACCGAGGTCATGACCGTCCGGCTGAGGGTCTCATTGATCGAGATGTTCAACACCTCTTTCAGGTCTTTCTTCTTGTACTTCCGCAGGTTTTCACGCACCCGGTCAAAGACAACCACCGTGTCGTTCAGCGAATAGCCCACGATGGTAAGCAGAGCGGCGATGATCGCCAGATCGAAGCGGATTTGCAGTTCCGAAAAGATGCCGATGGTCAGGATCACGTCATGCACAAGGGCCGCAACCGCCCCCAGGGCAAACTGCCATTCGAACCGTAGCCAGATATAGACCAGCACGGCCCCGATCGCGAGGACAACGGCGATCACGGCGGTCTGGATCAACTCACCCGAAACTTTGGGGCCGACGGATTCGACCGACACGAATTGAATATCGGGGGTTGCCGCCTTTAATGCCTCTTCCACAGCCGTTACCGTCGCGGCCGAGACCGCCTCGGCGTCGGCTTGCGCCTGAATGCGGATCATGGCGACGTTTTCGTCCTCGCCAAAGGTCGGGTCGAAAATCTCGGTGATGGTGACATCTCCCAATTCCAGCGGCGCGATGGCGTCGCGATAGGCACCGACGTCGATCTCTTGCGCGGATTGGGTGCGGATCGTGGTGCCGCCCCGGAAGTCGATGCCGAAGTTCAGACCTTGCAGCATGAAGGACGTGAAGGCCACGACCATCATCAGGCCGGAAATGCCCAGCCAGACCTTCCAGCGGCTGAAGAAATCGAACGAAGTTTCCTGCGGGACAAGTTTCAGTCTCATGATCAAACCTCGATCGTTTTCGGGCGGCGGCGTTCGAACCACATCACGATCATCAGGCGCGTCACGAAGATCGCGGTGAAGACCGAGGTGAGGATACCCAGACCCAGAGTAATGGCAAAGCCGCGTACCGGGCCGCTACCCATGGCAAACAGGATCGTCGCCGTGATGAATGTGGTGACGTTCGCGTCCAGAATGGCCGACAGTGCCTTTTCATAACCCAGTTCAATTGCACGGGCCGGACCTCGGGCGGATTTCAGTTCCTCGCGGATACGTTCAAAGATCAGCACGTTGGCATCCACCGCCATGCCGACCGTCAGCACGATCCCCGCGATCCCCGGCAGAGTCAGCGTCGCCCCGATTAGTGATAGAAGGCCAAACAACAGCCCGACGTTCAGGATCAACGCGATATTGGCGAAGATACCGAACAAACCATAGCTGAGCGCCATAAAGACCAGCACAGCCACAAAGGCCACGATGGTCGCCACTTTGCCAGCGTCGATGCTATCTTGCCCAAGCTCTGGGCCGATGGTGCGCTCTTCCAGGAAATCCAACCCAGCAGGCAGCGCGCCTGCGCGAAGCAGGACGGCCAGATTAGTGCTTTCCTCGACGGTAAAATTACCGGTGATGATGCCCGACCCGCCCGGAATGTGGCTCTGGATCACAGGGGCCGAGATCACCTCATCATCCAGCACAATCGCAAACGGCGCACCGATGTTTTCCAGCGTATAGTCGCCGAATTTACGCGCGCCCGAGGTGTTGAACCGGAAGCTGACTGCCGGGCGGCCGTTCTGGTCGAACGCGGGCTGGGCATCGACCAGCTCCTCACCCGTTACAACAGGGGCCGAGTCGATGATGTAATACACGCCCTCTTCGTCAATCGAGGGCACAACTTCCTGCCCGATACCCGGCGTTGCATCTGCGTCGGTGGTGCGACCGCCGACGGGATTGAAGGTCAGTTGGGCGGTCGTGCCGATGATGTCCTTCAGCTCACCCGCCGAGCCGATGCCTGGCACCTGAATCAGGATACGATCCGCGCCCTGGCGTTGAATCGTGGGCTCGCGGGTGCCAACTTCGTCAATCCGGCGGCGGATGATCTCAAGCGATTGGCGCACGGTGCGGTCGTCTGAGGCCAGCTTTTCGGCATCCGACAGTTGCACAACGATGGAGTCGCCCTCGGCGCGGGCTTCGATATCCGTCGCGCCGACGCCCGAAAGCGTCTGGACCTGACGGGCCAAACCGCGCACGACCTCAAGAGCACGGGCCATCCCCTCGGGCTGGCTTATGCGCACGCGAATCTCGTCAGGGGCCGAGTCCTGACGGCGGATCGTGCCAACCGTAGCCCGCTCATCGCGCAAAGCGTCGCGGATTTCCGGCCACATGGCATCCATGCGGGATTCGTAGACGTCCTGAACCTTGACCTCGGCCAAAAGATGCGCGCCGCCGCGCAGGTCCAGCCCCAGATTGACCAGCGAGGACGGCAGCCAATTCGGCCACTGCGCCGCCTCAGCCTGCATGTCTGGGGTGTCGATGCCAAGCTCGATCGCGGCTTTGGCATCGTTGGATTGCTCGACGCGCGTGTAGAACGCATTCGGCAGGGCCATGAGCAGGCCGATCACGCAGACCGACCAGATCAGAACCCGCTTCCAGGTATCAATTTGCAGCATTACCCTGCCTTTTCAACGAGATATCGCGCGAAATTACTTCGCAGGCTCGGTCTTGTTCAGAACCTGAGCGATGGTCGATTTGACAACACGGACCTTGACGTTTTCAGCCAGCTCGACCTCAATCTCGTTCTCGCCTTCCTTGACCTTCGACACTTTGCCGATCAGACCACCTTGGGTGACGACCTGATCGCCCCGGCGCACGGCCTCGACCATGGCCTGATGTTCCTTCATCTTTTTCTGCTGCGGACGGATCAGCAGGAAATACATGATCGCAAAGATCAGGATCAGCGGGAGAAACTGGGCGATTGCGCCACCTTCCATGGGATATTCCTTTTGGTTTGGTGTTTGCGGAAAGGCCCGCAAATTTTGCGAGAACCTATTCTTTGAACTGACTGTTTGCAAGGAATGGCGGTACAGGTTTTTGCACCCAAACTTAGATAATGCGCAAAGATTTGGCCAAGCGTTGCAGTTAAGTCCTAGAAACAAGCGCTTGCGTCGATATAGTTGAACCGCGGGGGGTCCAATGGCGCACATTCATCTGAAACTGGGATTGCTACTCCAGATACTAGTCACGACAGTATGGGTTTGCCTTTGTGCGGCGCCTGCTTCTGGTCAGGAAACGGTCGAAGTCCCTGTCGAAAATGAAGAACAATCCGAGACTTTCAAAGCACCCGTTATCGTGGACGGTGATACTCTGTTTTTCTTACGTGGTTCCAGTGCACTACCAGCATCGGAACGCGCCGAAGCAGTACAGGAAAAAATAATAGAAGCGGCCGAAGCTTCGGATAGCCTCGAAGTCACAATCACTTATGAGGATACTGAACTCGGCACACGCATACTGGTCGACGGACTGTCGGTATCGGTTGTGACAGTCGCCGACGCGGAACTGGAGCAAATTGAACTGGAAGTTCTCGGTTTTCTCCATGGCGAGGCCATTGAGCAAGCGATCCAGGCCTACAGGTCCAATCGAACTGATCAAGCGCGAGTTTCCGGAGCGATCGAAGCCACCGCATGGACAATCGGCTTTGCTATCTTTGTTGCAATAATCCTTTGGCTGCATCGCAGGATCAGACGCAAGACGCTGAAATTCGTACAACGGCATCTGAAGGACGTGGAGACTGCCACCGCCAAAAGCGTTCAGGCTGAAGCAATTGCCGCACTGGTTCGATATGGCCTGAATTTCGTTCTGCTGGTGATCTTCTTTCTGGGTTTCTACTATTATCTGTCCTTCGTCCTGCTCGCCTTTGCAGAAACCCGGTACTTTGCGCAGCTTCTGCTGACTTACCTGACTGAGCCTGTTCTACTGATCTTCAAGGGCATCCTTAGTTACATACCCAACTTGATCATGCTGGGTCTAATCAGCTGGGTCACGCTTTATATCATTCGGGGCATGCGAGTGTTCTTTGACGCCGTCGAGGCCGGGTCATTCGATCTGGGGGATTTTGAAAAACACTGGGTGAGTCCAACTTTCAACATCGCACGCGTCGTCGTCATCCTGATCGCGCTGGTCTTTGCCGTTCCTTACATTCCGGGATCAGATTCCGCTGCTTTTCAAGGCTTGACCATTCTTGTAGGCGCGATGCTGTCACTAGGTGCGAACTCGGTCGTGTCGAACATGCTGGCCGGGCTGTTCGTCATTTACCGCCGCTCGACCTCAATCGGGGATCGCATTCAGATTGGCGACCACATTGGCGACGTGGTTCAGATCAAGCTGATGGAGACACATCTGAAATCCATCAAGAACGAACTGATCTCGATCCCCAACGCGCAGCTGATGAACTCGGACGTGGTGAATTTCTCAAAGAAAACCGATGGCAGCGGGCTGCTGCTGCACACCACCGTCGGCATCGGATATGAAGAACCGCCCGAAAAGGTCGAGGCCATGCTGATCGAGGCCGCCCGCCGAACCAAAGGGATCAAAGCCAAGCCCGAACCCTTTGTTTTGTGGACGGCTTTGGCCGATTACGCGATCAATTACCAGATCAACGGCTATAGCACGCGGGGCAGCATCATTCCCAAGATCCGATCCGACCTGCACCGCAATATCGTGGCCGTTTTTAATGAAAACGGAGTACAGATCATGACCCCATCTTACATGGCTGATCCACCCGAACCCAAGATCCCGGTCGAAGAATGGGATGGCCATCTGGCGCATGAATCCCACGAGGGCGCGGATAAGTCGTAACCGGTGCTACACCCTGCGGTTCAGATGGTGCATAAGCGGTCTCAGTGATTCACGCATTCAAGGATCTGAGACATGCACGACATCCGCGCCATTCGCGAAAACCCTGCCGCCTTCGACGCCGCCCTTGCGCGCCGTGGGGACGCGCCGGTGTCGTCGGACCTGCTGCGGTTGGACGAAAGCCGCCGCGCTAAAATTTTGGCCGCTGAGACCGCACAGGCCGAACAGAACAAGGCCAGCAAAGAGGTCGGTGCTGCCAAAGCGCGCGGTGATGAGGCCGAGTTCGAACGCCTGCGCGCGCTGGTAGCCGAGAAAAAGGCCGAGATCGCCCAAATGCAGACCGAGGCCAAGGACCTGGACGCTCTGCTTGCGGATCAACTAATCCGCATCGCCAACCTGCCCGCCGAGGACGTGCCCGAAGGCGCGGATGAAAACGACAATGTCGAGGTCAACCGCTGGGGCAACCCGCGCGAGCTGGACTTTAACCCGAAAGAGCATTTTGAGATCGACGCCGTTCAGACCGGTATGGATTTTGAAACCGCCGCTAAACTGTCCGGCTCGCGTTTTGTGCTGCTGTCCGGCGGCGTCGCCCGCATCCACCGCGCGTTGGCGCAGTTCATGCTGGACACACATATCAATGAAAACGAACTGACCGAGGTGAACGGCCCCGTACTGGTTCTGTCGGAAATGATGCAGGGCACCGGCCAATTGCCGAAATTCGGAGAGGACAGCTATCAGACCCGCGAAGGCTGGTGGCTGATACCGACGTCCGAGGTTTCGCTGACCAATATCGTCAACGACACAATGATCGAGGAAAGCTACCTGCCCCGCCGCTATACCGCGCATTCCCTGTGCTTCCGGTCCGAGGCTGGCAGCGCGGGCAAAGACACACGCGGCATGCTGCGCCAGCACCAGTTCGAAAAGGTCGAGATGGTCTCGGTCACGCATCCGGACAATTCGGACGACGAGCAGAAACGCATGCTGCGCTGCGCCGAGGGCATTTTGGAGAAACTGGGCGTGCCCTATCGCACCGTGATCCTGTGCACCGGCGACATGGGCTTTGGCGCGCGCCGCACCTATGACATCGAAGCGTGGCTGCCCGGTCAGAACACGTATCGTGAGATCAGCTCGGTTTCGACCTGTGGTGATTTTCAGGCGCGCCGCATGAACGCACGATTCCGTCCCGAAGGCGGCGGTAAGCCGGAATATGTTCACACGCTGAACGGTTCGGGTCTGGCGGTCGGGCGTTGCCTGATTGCGGTGCTGGAAAACGGGCAGAACGCCGATGGCACCGTCACCCTGCCCGAGGTGCTCTCCCCCTATCTTGGCGGCAAGCTGACGCTGCAAACGGACGGAACGCTGGCATAAGAAAACCGGCGCGCCGCAGCCGCCGGTTACAACAAGATCAAAGGGCGAAGAGGTCTTACTTCTTCGCCTTTTTCTTATCCTTTTTCTTGCCGCTCTTCTTGTCATCTTTTTTCTTACTGTCTTTGGCTTTGTCGTCCTTTTTGGACTTTTTGCCCTTCTTCGTCTTGGCCTTCACCTTATCCTTGGCTTTCGAAAACACGGCTTCCATCTCTGCCCGTTTCTTCGCCGCTTTTTCAGCCTTGGCCTTAGCTTTGGCCTTTTTCTTTGCCTTTGCTTCGGCAGCTTCTGCTGCTGCTTTCTCCTCGGTCGCTTTACGCGCCGCGTCTTGCGCACGTTTTTCGGCGGCGGCAGCGGCCACGGTCTTGCGAGCCGCAGGTTTACGCGGGGCCGGTTTGCGTACGGCCGTCCGGCGGGCTGCAGGTTTTGCAGTTGGTTTGGTTGCAGGTTTGGACGACACCGCCTCTTTCGCGGCGGCAATCAACAAAGGAGCGCGCGCCGCCCCAATTCGCGGGACCTTGACCAGATCAGCGGGGTTTGCCTTGGCAATGGCTTCGGCTGTTTTGAAGCCATTGGCTACAAGCGCTTTTCCCAACGCTTCGCCTACACCTTTGACATTGGTCACTGCGGTCATTCTTTGTCCTTTCTTCATCGCCCAATAAATTGTATATACACAGAATATACAATTCCGCAAGCGAATATGATCTATACGCTAGCTGCTATGGGCCAGATTTGTTGTCCGCGTCTTCTTTGGGAACGGTACCAGTCGTTTGGCATCCTCGTCCCACAGCTTGAGGTTCAGTGCCGCGACGGCCTCGGGGAACTTGATCCGGCGGGGCGTATATTCGGCAGGAAGGTTATAGTGGCATTCGCGCAGCCGATAGGATGGGATACGCGCATTGAAATGATGGATGTCGTGCAACGTGATGCAAGCGACAGCATTGTCGAACCACCAGCCGAAATCCAGCGCAGAGGAACCATGCAAAGCTGCCAGCTTGGGGTCAAGGTCGGGACGGCGGTCCCAGTAGGTGTCCTCGAAATTGTGCTGGAGGTACACAAGGAACACACCCAGCATCCCGCCCAGAAATGAGAACACAATCCACACCAAAACGCCGGTACCGCCAGCGATGAGGTAAAGCAGACCCAAAAATACGACGATCGACAGGTTGTGCAGTACCACCCCCGCCACCCCAAACCGGACAGTGTTTTTGGGCCAGCGATAACGAATGAAATAGGTAAACAACGCACCTACTGGAACCAGAATGAACGGATTGCGATAAAGGCGATAGAAAAAACGGGTTTTCCAGTCTGCCTCATTCCATTCACGCAGGGTCATGGTGTGGATTTCACCGGTTTCGCGATGTTCCAGATTGCCTATGCCCGAGTGGTGAAGGTTATGGTTCTGCTTCATCACTTCAAAAGGGGCAAATGTGAAGGGGGACAGCCCGTGCCCCGCCCACTCGTTTTGCTGGCGCGTCTCGAACAGTGAGTGATGCCCGCAATCATGCTGCAAGACGTAAAGCCGCACAGCTGAGAAGGCAAAAACTACTCCGGCAGGGATCATGATGAACCATTGATCCACATATGCAATCGCCAGCGCCAGCGACGTAAAATAAACGGCAAAAGTTCCAAAGTAACTCAGTGCAGCCAGGCGATTGTCCTGGACTGCGTATTGTCGTGTGTATTCCCTAAGATCCATCCAGCCCGCCCCTCACGATGGCCCGGTTCAATATCAACATGAAATTAAGCGCGGAATCTCCGCATGCAACCCGTGCGTGCAGAAACAGATGCACGCGCTTGAATGCTAGCGCGCAGTTCGAGGCATGTCACGCCCTACCGCTGAAAATGCTGAAAATTGGCGCAGTTACGCGCGACCTTTGAGATGCTTGGCTAAAGCACCAGCGTTTTTCTTGCGCCGTCCCTTGTATGGGTTCTTGTCACCCTGCCCGCGCAGCGTCAGGCGGATGGGTGTGCCGGGCATGTCAAAATCCTCTCGCAGACCATTGACCAGATAGCGGTTATAGCTTTCGGGCATCTTGTCAGGGTGCGAGCACATCACCACAAATCCCGGCGGGCGGGTTTTGGCCTGTGTCATATAGCGCAGTTTGATTCGGCGACCTTGCGGCGCTGGCGGCGGGTGCTGCTCCAGCATTGCGGTCAGCCACCGGTTCAGCGCCGCAGTCGGTACACGGCGGTTCCACACATCATGGGCCCGCAGGATGGCAGAGCGCAAGCGCTCCAGTCCCCGGCCTGTTTTCGCAGACACGGTGATCAGAGGCGCGCCGCGCAACTGCGGCAGCAGACGTTCGAAGGATTCCTTGAGGTCGCGCAGTTTCTCCTGCTTTTCCTCTTCGATATCCCACTTGTTCACCGCGATCACGACCGCGCGCCCTTCACGCTCGGCGAGGTCGGCGATGCGAAGGTCTTGCTGTTCAAACGGAATCGCCGCGTCCAGCAGAACCACCACAACTTCGGCGAATTTCACTGCGCGCAGGCCGTCTGATACAGATAGCTTCTCGAGCTTTTCCTGCACTTTTGCCTTTTTGCGCATACCCGCCGTGTCGAAAATCCGCATCGGCGTGCTATCGCCATCCGGGTCAGCCCAGTCAATACGCAGGCTGATCGCGTCGCGGGTAATCCCAGCCTCGGGGCCAGTCAGCAGACGATCTTCGCCCATGATTTTATTGATCAACGTAGATTTTCCGGCATTCGGACGACCTACTACGGCCACCTGCAACGGCTTGGCCGCAGTGATCAGAGGCGTTTCGCCCTCACCATCTTCATCCAGTTCGATATCGGTGTCCGGGGCCTCATCCTGCGCCTGCTCTTCGGCCGCGTCGGCCAGAGGCATCAGCTGAGTATAAAGGTCCGTCATCCCCTCGCCGTGTTCACCCGACAGGCGGACGGGTTCACCGAGACCCAGATTATAAGCCTCAAGCACACCGGCATCGGCGGCCGAGCCTTCGGCCTTGTTCGCCGCAAGGATCACATGTTTCGAACGTTTGCGCAGGATATCAGCGAAAAGCTCGTCGGTCGGTGTCACGCCAACCCGCGCGTCGATCATGAAAAGGCAGACATCGGCCATGTCCACCGCACGCTCGGTCAGACGGCGCATCCGGCCCTGCAAGCTGTCATCGGTCGCGTCCTCAAGCCCGGCGGTGTCGATCACGGTAAAGCGCAGATCGGCCAGACGCCCCTCGCCTTCGCGCAGGTCTCGCGTCACGCCTGGCTGGTCGTCGACCAGGGCCAAGCGTTTGCCCACAAGGCGATTGAACAGGGTGGATTTGCCCACATTGGGGCGCCCCACGATGGCGAGGGTCAGCGACATGATACTAAACTTTCAAGACTCAGACGCGCCATTTAGCGCATCTTTGCGTCAACGGAAAGCGTGTAGATCACCTTTGGTCGATACGACATACAGCGTCTGCCCCGCCACAACCGGCGCCGTTGTCGCCCCGCCAGGCACTTCCGCACGGTTTAACAGCGTCCCGTCGACGGGATTGAAGAACCGTACAAAACCGTCGTTCGAGGCAACAACAATGCGCCCCCCAGCCAGAATGGGCCCATAATGCGCAACGATCGGTCCTCGGCGATTGGGTTTGTCCTTGACAAAACCCGGCAGATCCTGCGCCCAGATGATCGACCCATCGGACGAGTCCAGACGCACCAACTGGCTGCGGTCGCTGATCTGGAACAGGCTTCCGCCAACCGGCCATACAGTGTCGATTGCGCCTTCATCGGCGGTCCATTTCCTCTCGCCCGATCCGATCTCGAACGCCACGGTCCGGCCCGAATGGTTGCCGATATAGATAGTGTCCCCGGCCACCATCGGCCCTCCGGTCACATCCACGATCTGGGCCGCCGCCCGTCCACGACGCCCTCCGGCGACCGAAGCATTCCAGCGACGAATTCCGCCCTTGCGAAAAGTAGCCGCCACATCGCCGGACCCAAATGCAAACACCGCAAAATCCTGAGCGATCACAGGGGCCGGAGCCCCCAGAACATTACCCACGCTCGGTGTGCCTTGAATCTGCCAGGCAATGCGTCCGTTGCTGGTATCCACCGCCCAACCTGTTTCGTCCCCTGCGACCAGATAGAGCAGCCCATCGTTGACCAGTGGCGCGCCACTTCCTGTCGCGTTCAAGCGCTTTTGCCAGCGGATTGCCCCAGTCTTGCCATCCAGTGCTGTCAGACGGCCAAACCCGGACGACACGTAAAGCACCCCGTTCGCATACGCCATTCCGCCGCCGGTTGCGTCCTCGTCACCATCATTTGCGGGAATAAGGTTCGTGCTCCAAGCTTTCTGACCCTGAGTCGAGGTCGCGGTCACATTAGCCTCGGAATCAAGCGTGTAGATCAATCCGCCTGCGACGACGGGCTCTGCTGTGATCCGTTGTTTGCGCGAATCCCCTTTGCCAATCGACGCCGACCAGACCCGTTGAGGGGTCGCGCGCAGTTGCGGGTGCGTTGTACGATAGGCAACAGTGCCAGGACTTTGCGACCAATTGGCGTTGGCCTGTTGTGCCGGCAGGCTGATTGGTTTCGATCCGCGTGTCTCGACTGCTTCATTGTCCGAAGCTGGACGAATATCCTCGCGGACGCCGGGAAGGATGACCTGAGGTTCCTCACATGCCGCCAGAAGCGTGACAGAGGCCAATGCGACCGACACTCCAACGCGAGAAAAGAGACTTGTTACCATGATGATCCGAACTCGTCTGTCAGTGTTGTTTGCGCCGCAGTTCAGCCCTGACGGGCCACTAAGGGTTCCGGTACGCCCCCAAGGGCCACAATCAGTTGCGCAGCGCGCTGCTGCAGGTCAGCACCGATCTCGGCATCTTGGCGCAATGTCTGCAACCGTTCGATAGCCGCATCGGTGTTACCCTCGGCGACGTCTATCAGCGCCAGCTGTTCTTCAGCCAGCAACCGCAGCGGTGCACCGGGCGCAGCCAGCGCCTCGAATTGTTGGCGGCGGTCTGCTGCGGGCATCGTATCGCTTTGCAACAGCAGCGCTTTGAAAGCGGCAATCGCACGGTAGATTTCTGGCAGGTCCCCCTGAACCGCAATCGTGTTCAGGCTATCCACTGCATCCTGCTCGGATCCGGCTTCAACCTGTGATGCGGACAGCAGCATGTTTAGAACAGCGTCACCACCCGGCGAGGCACTCTCGACTGCTGCAAGATCAGTCGCGCGTTCACCCGAGTCGTTCTTGGCCAGCGCTGCAAGAATCGCGTCGCCTAAATCCTGAGCCTGCGAAGTTGCCCGCGATTTGCGGATTTCGTTGAACGCGGCACCGCCGACGATAAGAACCACAAGCAGGACACCAATCCACCCCCACCGGCGCAACAGCAGGTAAAGGCGGTCTCGGCGCACCTCTTCGGTCACCTCATCAATAAAACTGTCGACGTCGCTCATCCCTGCCCTCCGGGCTGTGTCAGTGGTGTATGGCGCCATGTCATACCCCGGCACCCTTGCCAAGCCAAGGGCCGGAATTCGCACATTTTCACCCTATCCCGTCAGGGTTGCGCAAAAATGTGAACCAAACTATTCAGTTCAGCGTAGAAAAGATACATAATCAGGCCCACATTTATGCCTGAGCGCCGAAGAAATCTTGGCGAAGAATTCTGGGAGAAATTCTACATGCGTTTGATTTCACTGGTAAATGCCTTGCTCGTTGTCGTCGCGCTGTTTCTGCTAGTCTTCGAACGCGACGCCCTTTTCGCTTTGGCTGGCCGTGCGGAAGCCGACGAAAATGTCGCTTCTGACGCACAAGGTGAGGCTGTTTCGGGGGCTTCTCAGGCCGTCGTCGGTGTTGTTGCCGTTAGGTCATCCGCACGCGAAATTGACAGTGCTGTTCTGCTGCGTGGGCAGACGAAAGCCAACCGGCAGGTCGAAGTTCTGGCCGAAACAACCTCGACCGTGATCTCAGATCCCAAACGTAAGGGCAGCTTTGTGAAAGCCGGCGACTTGCTGTGTGAGCTTGATCCGGGCACGCGTCCAGCCAGCCTGGCCGAGGCCATGGCGGGCAAGCTGGAGGCCGAAAGCCGTATCCCCGAAGCCGAAGCCCGTCTGGAAGAGGCGCACGCCCTGGTCGCAGAGGCCGAGATCAATCTGACCGCCGCCGAGCGCCTGTCTGAAACCGGGTTCGGCTCGGAAACACGCAAAATTTCAAGCCAGGCGGCCATGCGCACAGCCGAGGCAGGGATCAAGACCGCCGAGGCGGGGCTTGAGGCGACCCGCGCAGGCATTGAAGCCGCCATCGCCGAAGTCGAAGCCGCGCGGCGCGAAATTGATCGTCAGACCATTGAGGCACCTTTTGACGGTCTGCTGGAAAGCGATACGGCTGAACTGGGTAGTCTGATGCAACCGGGATCTTTGTGTGCAACCGTGATTCAGCTGGACCCAATCAAGTTGGTTGGGTTTGTCCCCGAAGCCGAGGTCAACCGTGTGATTGTCGGGTCCGAGGCCTCGGCAACATTGGTGACCGGGCTGCAGGTCGCCGGTCGCGTCACATTTCTGAGCCGATCGGCCGACGAAACCACGCGAACCTTCGAAGTTGAAGTTACCGTTCCCAACCCCGATCTTTCGATCCGCGACGGTCAGACTGCGGATATCCGCATTGCCGCGGAAGGCGCCAAGGCGCATCTGCTGCCGCAATCGGCCCTGACCCTGAACCACGAAGGAAAAGTGGGCATACGGACGATCGGCAGTGGCAACGTGGTCGACTTCAAGCCTGTCAGTCTGCTGCGCGACTCGTCAGAGGGCGTGTGGTTGGGTGGGTTGCCCGAAACCGTTGACGTGATTGTTGTTGGTCAGGAATTCGTAACCAGCGGTGTGACGGTTGAGCCTACATACAAGGAACCCTCCGAATGACCGGTATCGTCAGTTGGGCCGCTGGCCGGGCGCGCATGGTCCTGGCCTTTATCGCGATTTCGCTGGTGATCGGTGGTTTTGCCTATGTTGGCCTGCCCAAGGAAGGCGAGCCGGACATCGAAATCCCTGCCCTGTTCGTTTCGGTTCAGTTTCCAGGGATCTCGGCCGAAGACTCTGAGAACCTTCTGGTCAAACCGATGGAGACCGAGCTGGCCGACCTGGACGGCCTGAAAGAGATGACCTCGACGGCGGCAGAAAGCTATGCCGGGGTCGCGCTCGAGTTCGACTTTGGCTGGGACAAGACAGCCATCATGGCCGATGTGCGCGACGCGATGAACAGTGCTCAGGCCGAGTTTCCGGACGGGGCCGAACAGTATTCCCTGACCGAGATCAACTTTTCCGAATTCCCGATCGTGATCGTCAACCTGACCGGAGCAGTCCCCGAACGCACGATGGCGCGCGTTGCCAAAGATTTGCAGGACGATCTTGAGGCCATGGACTCGGTTCTGGAAGCCGGCATTGCGGGCAACCGGGACGAACTGCTTGAGGTCATCATCGACCCGTTGCGGCTTGAGGCTTATGACGTCACGGCCGCTGAATTGATCAACGTCGTCCAGAACAACAACCAACTGATTGCAGCCGGTGAGGTCGAAACCGAACAAGGTACCTTCTCGGTCAAGATTCCTTCATCGTTCAAAACGGCTCAGGACGTGTATGACCTGCCGGTCAAGGTGAACGGTGACCGCGTCGTCACGATGGGAGAGCTGGCGCAGATCAATTATACGTTCGAGGATCGCGAAGGCACTGCCCGGTTCAACAGCGAATCCACCGTCGCCTTGCAGGTAGTCAAGCGCAAGGGCTTCAACCTGATAGACACGGTTGAAGACGTCAAAAAGACCATTGCCGAGGCTCGCACCAAATGGCCGCCCGAGATGCAGGCCGCGATCCAGCTTGGCACATCGAACGACCAAAGCCGCATCGTCGGATCAATGGTTAGCCAGCTCGAAGGCTCGGTCCTGACGGCGATTGCACTGGTTATGATCGTGGTGCTGGCCGCATTGGGTACACGTGCAGCCCTGCTGGTCGGGTTCGCCATTCCGACCTCGTTCCTTTTGTGTTTCGCCTTTCTTGCAGTTATGGGTGTCAGCATCTCAAACATCGTTATGTTTGGTCTGATCCTTGCGGTGGGCATGCTGGTCGACGGCGCGATCGTTGTCGTGGAGTATGCTGACAAACGCATCAAGGACGGCGTCGGGCCAATGCACGCCTATGTCGAAGCCGCCCAGCGGATGTTCTGGCCTATCGTGTCCTCGACCGCGACAACGCTGTGCGCGTTTCTGCCCATGCTGTTCTGGCCCGGTGTACCGGGTGAGTTCATGGGCATGCTTCCGGTCACCCTGATCTTTGTTCTGTCAGCCTCGTTGATCGTTGCCCTAATCTACCTGCCGGTCATGGGCGGTGTTTCGGGCCGTCTGAGCCGTATGTTTGACCGCGCCTCGCACTGGCTACGTGCGCGGTTCTCATGGAACATGCGCGCCCTGATGGTGCCGCCCGCCCTTCTGCTGATGTTCCTGGGCGCGATGCAAATGTTGAACCCAGCCTTCCTGATTCCTGCGGGTGGCCTTTTGTTGGGCGCGGTTCTGTTCATCCTCGGAGCTTTTGCCGGGTCGATCACGCTGAGCGCGATCAAGATCGAGCGCGCTCCGGATCAGCACGTGCATACTGTGCGCGAACACACTCGGTTCGGGCATTTCATCAAGTTTCTGGTTGGCAACCCGATCATGCCGGTCGTTTCCATCGTCGTCGTTGCCATTCTGGTGATGGCGGTCATGTTCGCCTACGGCAATAACAACCGCGGGGTCGAGTTCTTTGTCGAAAGCGAGCCAGAGCAGGCCACGGCCTATGTCCGCGCACGGGGCAATATCTCGTTGGCAGAAAAAGACGAGATGGTGCTGGCTGCCGAGCAAATCATTGGTGCCCATCCTGCGGTCATCAATGTGTTTTCGTTTGCGGGTGAAGGGGGGCTGAACCAGAACAACGGTGGCGCACAGGCACCGGCCGACACGATCGGTCGCGTACAGTTCGAGATTATCCCGTGGGAGGACCGCCCTACCCTGTCCGAGCCGATCCTCTTTGGCCTTTTGGACCGCCAGACGATCGCTCCGGAGTATGACGGTGACTTCGTTCTGGATCAGTTGAACGCGGAACTGGCGACGTTGCCAGGGATCGTGGTTGAGATCCTGCCCTTGGAACAAGGCCCGGCTTCGGCCAAACCGGTGCACCTGCGCCTCAAGGGCGACAACCGAGAGCAGCTGACAGCCGCCACGACCGCCGCGCGGGCGATGTTCGACGAAACTCCCGGCCTAATCAAGATCGAGGACACCCTGCCGCTGCCGGGTATCGACTGGCAGATTGACGTCGACGTCGCAAAAGCGGGCCGGTTTGGCGCAGATGTAGCGACCGTAGGGGCGATGGTGCAACTGGTCACGCGCGGCCTTTTGCTGGGGGAAATGCGCCCCGAAACGGTCGATGAAGAGATCGAGATCCGTGTCCGTCTGCCCGATGAAGATCGCGTCTTGTCGACGCTGGATACTCTGAAAGTCCGGACAGCCGACGGACTGGTCCCGCTTTCCAACTTTGTCACCCGCCAGCCGGTTGCAAAACTGGCCGAGATCAACCGTGTCGACCAGCAGCGATACTTCGATGTGAAGGCGGATGTGGAACCGGGCCTCAGCAAAGTTGCAACTCAGGCCGCTGACGGTACCTCCACAAGGTTGGCCGTGCTGCGACAGGTCGCTGAAGACACGACTGCAACGGATTTCAGCCTGACTGGCACCAACGGTGTTGAATACGATGTTGTGTTGCTGTCTGGGTCCGAAGACGTGGGCGCCCTTCAGGCGTTGATCGACGAAGGGTCCGCGTCGATCTCGCCGGTGAACCCCAACGAACGCATTGCAGTGCTGACAGAATGGCTGGACACGAACCCCTTTGGTCCGGCGATCTCTTGGGAATGGACCGGCGACCAAGAGGAACAGGCCGAATCCGGGGCTTTCCTTGCCAATGCATTCTTGGGTGCGCTGGGGTTGATGTTTGTGATCCTGTTGGCGCAATTCAACAGCTTCTACAACTCGGTTCTGGTGCTGTTGGCGGTGGTGCTGTCGACCACCGGTGTGTTGCTGGGCATGATGGTTATGCAGCAACCCTTCTCGATCATCATGACGGGGACAGGGATCGTAGCTTTGGCCGGGATCGTGGTGAACAACAACATTGTTCTGATCGACACCTATCAGGAATACAGCCGCTACATGCCTCGGATCGAGGCGATCATCCGCACCGCCGAGGCCCGTATTCGTCCGGTTCTGCTAACCACCCTGACCACTATGGCAGGTCTGACCCCGATGATGTTCGGCCTGTCGCTGGACTTTATCAACGGTGGTTATTCCATCGACAGCCCGACTGCGCTGTGGTGGAAGCAGCTTGCAACAGCCGTGGTCTTTGGTTTGGGAATTGCAACCATCCTGACCCTGATCGTCACGCCATCATTCCTAGCCCTGCGCGTCTGGGTTTCGACCTATGCAGTGTTGCTTGCGAAACTTGTGGTCCGTGCGTCCAGCGGTCAGTCCAGTCAGGTCGCCCAGGACATGGAGACCGACAAGGCTGCACTTGAAGCACAATCGGCCGAAGTGATCTGGGACGACAAACCCGAAGACCCGCGCAAGGACACTCCACCGGGGTCACCTCTTAGGGCCGCTGAGTAATACATCGGGGTCGGCAGTGCCGGCCCCGCTTCTTTACAGGCGCGTCCAGGATTGATGAGCGCAGATATGATGCTCGCAGCCATTCACCCGCAGAGTATCGCCCTCAAGCGTCATCTGCGGCACGGCATCCACGTCAATCAGGGGAACCCAGAATTCGCCCCCTCCGTATTTGCCATTGCCTTCGCTGGTCACATCCCAAAACAGTTTCTTACCGATGTTGGGCGTCTGAACCTCTTTGCCCGACGCGTCATACGCCGACAGGATTTGCCCGCAAAACGCATCGCCACACGCGGTAATCTTGATGTGCGACGTCAGGTTCTTGCGATCCGGCTCGGTCTTCCAGACGCCTATGATCGGGTCATCTCCGGCCCAAGCTGCACTGCATGTCAGCGTTGCTACGCAAACGAAGGATATCCACGAAAACTGACGCATTCCAACACCTACGGAGAATATCCCGAAGTCTAGCACAAAATTACGCTGCTTGCGCGTCCGATTGCTGCCGGTTCCACAATTGCGCGTACCGACCTTCACGCTGCAGCAATTCGTCATGAGTGCCTTGTTCGATGATCTCGCCACGTTCCAACACAACAATACGATCGGACTCGGCGATTGTGCTAAGACGATGGGCAATGGTCAGCACCGTGCGTCCTTTGCCAGCTTGGGCCAACGCGTCCTTGATCTCTTGCTCGGTGTCGGTATCCAGCGCCGATGTCGCTTCGTCCAGCAAGAGGATCGGAGGGTTCTTGAGCAACGTGCGCGCGATCCCAACCCGCTGCTTTTCCCCGCCTGACAGTTTCAGCCCACGTTCCCCAACCTTGGTGTCATAGCCTTCGGGCAACGTAACGATAAAGTCGTGGATTTGCGCCGCTCTTGCGGCGGCTTCGACATCCTCTTGTGTGGCACCATTGCGGCCGTACGCGATGTTGTAGCGGATCGTATCGTTGAACAGTACGGTATCCTGCGGGACAACTCCGATGGCCGAATGCAGGCTGGTTTGCGACACGTCCCTTACGTCCTGCCCGTCGATTTTCAATGCCCCGCCGGTCACATCATAGAACCGAAACAGCAGACGCCCTATTGTGGATTTACCCGACCCTGTTGCCCCCACGATTGCCACAGTCTGCCCCGCAGGAACGGTCAACGACACGCCCTTCAGGATTTCACGGTCAGGATCATACCCAAACCGGACATCCTGCAGCGTCACCTCGCCGCCGGTCACATCCAGCGCGGGCGCATTGGGCTTATCCGTTACCTCGGCCGGCTGCTCTAACAGATCGAACATCTGCCCCATATCAACCAGAGCCTGCCGGATCTCACGATAGACCGTTCCCAGAAAGTTCAAAGGCACCGTAATCTGGATCATGTAGGCATTCACCATCACGAAATCGCCCACGGTTAATGTGCCAGCCTGCACGCCCAGCGCGGCCAGCACCATGACCCCGATCAACCCACAGGTAATCAGGAAGGACTGCCCAAAATTCAGGAAAGCCAATGAGTACGCCGTTTTGAGCGCGGCCCCAGCGTAAGCCTTCATCGACACGTCATACCGCTCAGCTTCGCGTTCTTCCGCATTGAAATACTTGACGGTTTCAAAATTCAGCAGACTATCGATGGCGCGTTGGTTGGCTTCGGTGTCCTGATCGTTCATCTCACGGCGCAATTTTACGCGCCATTCTGTGACCGCAAAAGTGAACCAGATGTAAAGCGCGATGGTGACCGCGACCACAACCAGATACCACACGTCGAACAACCACATCAGGATGATCGCAACCAATAGCAGCTCAAGGATCAAAGGCCCGATAGAGAACAATAGGAATCGCAGTAGAAAATCGACCCCCTTGACGCCACGCTCGATGATCCGGCTAAGGCCACCGGTACGGCGGGTCACGTGATAGCGCATCGACAATTGGTGTATGTGCTGAAAGGTCTCAAGCGCCAAGGCCCGCAATGCCCGCTGACCGACAGGTGCAAACGCCGCATCGCGCAACTGCTGGAACCCCACCGTCATCATCCGCGCAACACCGTAAGCGACCGTCAGCCCAACGGCTCCGAGTGCGAGCGGAGGCACCCCCTCGGCGGCAAGGCTGTCAACCGCGCCCTTGTAAAGGATCGGCGTGTAGACAGCGATCAGCTTGGCGATAACCAACATACTCATGGCGATAACGACACGTCGTTTCACCCATGGCTCATCCTCGGGCCATAGATAGGGAGCGACCTTGCGGATCGTTCGCCAGCCGGAACGGCGTTCGTCGACCTTGGGCATGTCTTCAGAATGCATATGGGCTGCTCGTCTCATCACGTACCAAACCTGCGGTCAGAGATTGGCCCCTGACCCAAGAGGGCCAGAGGTACAGGATTACTCGGGAATGGTGAAGACCTGCCCTGGATAGATCAGATCAGGATCACGAATCGCATTGCGGTTGGCTTCGAACACACGCACGAACAAAAGCCCGTCCCCATAGCGATCACGCGAGATTGCCCACAACGTGTCGCCCTCCTGAACAGTGACCGAACGGATGACCGGCGCATCGGGTGCGGCAGACCCATTGGCGGTATCAGCAGCACGCAGAACCTCTAGCGGTTCACGCTTGAAGGGCGTCTCAAGACGGCTGACAACGGTACCGTCCGTACCGACCTCATCCACCCGCAGGGTGTAAACACCGGGGTCGACCCCCTCAAGCTCGCTTCGCCACTTACCGTCATCGGTTGGCGGCAAATCCGCAACCAATCGGTTGTTCAGGTAAAGGCGCACCACCGAACCATCAGGCACGCGGCCCGTCAACTCGACATCACCAGCGTCAGAATACCCGATAGTGTCCAGTGCAACCTGATCCGATGCGCTGTCCTGCGGAGACGCAGGTTGCACCAGCTCAACCCCGTCTTCACCCGAACGCAGTATCGCAACCTGTTGATTTTGGGTTTCTTCCTGCACAGGCTCTTCCGGAGCGTCAAGCACAGCATCCGCGGTCGGAGCGGTTTCCGCTTGCGCGGTGTCACGCTGTTCGCCGCCCTGTGTCGGGGCGCTCGTCTCGTTCTGTTCATCGTCGGACTGCTGACTGGCGCTCGCGACCTGATCATCCTCGGACGCTGACGTCTCGGTCTGCGCAGTTTCAGCAATTGCCGAAGAGGATTCCTGCGCTTCGGGCGTTGCCGGCGTGTCTTCAGCGGGTTCAGCCGCCGCAATTTCGACCTTGGGCTCGGGCAAGGCGGCGATCAAGTAGTCATCCGACCGGACCGGCTGATCGTCTTTGTCTGTCTCCAACACAAGCCCCCGCGCGGTGTTGGCGAACGGGATCGTGACGAATACGGCAAACTGGCCGCTGCCGTCGACCGTAAAGCTGTGCAGAGTTTCCCCATCCAGCAGGACGCGCACCAAAGCACCTGGCTCAGCCGAGCCGGACAGAACCGCGTTCCCGTCCGGTTCAACGAATATCTGATCAAGAGTCGGCGGTGACAATTCGGGCGCCGCTTCAGTTTCTGCTTGGGCCGTTTCGGCTTTAGGCTCTGCGGGAGCCTCGGTCTCAGCCGCTTCTGTGTTTTCCGAAGGCCTTGGTTTGCTGCCTTCACCCTCGGACACGGCCGCGCTTTGCTCTGTTGCGGTGTCTTGAACCGGCTGATCGACCACATCCGTTTGAGCGCCCGACCCTTCGGGCTCTTGGTCAAACACCCCGGACATATAGGCCCCTGCGGCCCCGACCAGAACCAGTATCCCGATGATCACCCCCCAGGTGACAGGACCGGTGCTTTCGCTTCCCGACTTGGCGTCCATTTTTTTCCTTTCACTCCGCAGCGCAAATGCTTTGACTTCCACACATTCTGCGTGACGGTTGAGCCAATCTATCAATCCCGCTATCAGGGGTCAAAACCGCAGTTACAACCCCGGAGAGCCTATATAATGACCCAGAAATCCGTCTGTGTGTATTGCGGGTCACGCAATGGTGTTAATTCGGCCTATGCACAGGCTGCGCGCACATTCGGGCAGCACCTTGCCAAAGAAGGCTGGCGTCTGGTCTACGGCGCGGGAGATGTGGGGCTGATGGGAGAGGTCGCCCGCGCCACACAAGACGCAGGAGGAGACACGTTCGGCGTCATCCCAGTTCACCTGTTACAGCGCGAGGTTGGCAAGACCGACCTGACCCGATTTGTGATCACCGAAACGATGCACGAGCGTAAGAAGGTCATGATCATGAATGCGGATGCGGTTGTCGTCCTTCCCGGCGGACCCGGATCGCTGGACGAGCTGTTCGAAGCGTTGACATGGCGCCAGTTGGGCCTGCACGACAAACCCATTCTGGTGATGAACGTGGACGGGTATTGGGACGCCCTGCACGATCTGGTGCAGCAGGTCATCGGTCAGGGCTTTGCCGACGCTTCGCTGGGCGATTTCATTACGTGGGTCGACGGGCCGGAAACGGCCATGGCAAATCTGCGGACACTGTTGGCTGCCCCCAGGGGATAAGCAGGCGAGCGCGTCGCCTGCTTTCGGAATTTAGCCTAAGTCGCAGGCTTCAAACGGTTAATCAAAACCTGCTCGACCTTATGGAGTGGGTGGTTGGTCAAAGTCTTGTCAACTTCGGCCACGACCTTGCCCAGAACTTCGCTGTGCAGACGCCGACGCAAAAGGCCCAGGACATGAGGGCTGGCGACCAGGACAAGGCGTTTATACGCTCCCTTCAACCCCTTTCGGTTCAACAGGTTAGCGACGTCTTGCACGAACAGAGACTTCGCCTGCGCTTTCCACTTGGGTTCTTCAACTGCGGATTTCTGGTTCGGACCAGCATCCGCGCGCCGCCCAGCCCGATCCGATGGTCGGCCTGCCGGCCCGTCGGTCTCTTCGACGGAAACAATCATCAAATTCGGGTCTTCCGCGTCCGTAATGTTCTCCATGAACAGTGCTTTTTCGCCGTCAGCAATGACAATCCAAGTTCCCTGTGAAAGTGCGACCATCGTGATCTCCTGTTGTGGTTTTATGTGACCATCCCTTGTTCAACAGACATAGCTATCCCTTTGCGCGCCAACGGTTTTTCAGCGCGCTACGTGAGCTTTTTCAGTTGATTGGCGGTTCTCTCCCTCCGCCTAATATAGCTAGGGACGACCGGGGCCCGTACAATACTCATTCAGATTAATTCGAATTTATCGGCGGGAAACTACCGATGGGTACGCTAGCGAACCAGAAACGGATGAAGATGCTAATATGCGAACCGGCAATCAAAGTTTGCCGCACAGTGCAACCAATTCAATTTCTGCCGAGCGGGACAAAGCTGCCGTTGGCCGCACGGCAGCACGCCTTACCCGAATGAACGTCCGGTTGACGGACATTGGTGCCATTCGAGGAAAGCCTTTAGCCCACGCTCTCAAAATTCCACTTGCTAATTCTGAGCTTTGGCGGGGACGCGAAACCCTCAAGCTCGGGTCGACCGAAATCAATGGCGGTAGACGTAGTCAGACCGATGCTGTACCGTGAACCGACGGCAGATCAGGCAGAAGCAATTCCTTTCTATCTTCGAGGGAAGTCTAATGCCGCGAAAACCACCGAAAAACGATAGCGAAAGCTCTGTAATTTACTTAGACGTGCTTGCGTCCAAAAAGAACTTCGATAGCTTTATAGATCACCTTTATACTGACGAGGAGAATGTTCCTCACTTCGATTTTTATTCCGCCAAAGGAAAACAGGCTCCGGTTCATGTTGTTGGCAGCGATGTCAGTGAGGATGTTATTCTCACTGACTTGGACGATGTCGCCGAAATGGGTGAAGGTAACGATGTGGTCGTCGGACTGTATGGGAATGATACGATCTCGGGCGATGACGGTGACGACTACTTGTTCGGAGATACGGATTGGGCAGTTGGCTTCGGCCAGAACTCCGACGATGTTTTGAACGGCGGAGCAGACGACGACCTGATCGTAGGCGACGCTCCGAACCTATACGGCGACACTGTCGGAGGTAACGATATCATTGTCGGAGGAACTGGAAACGACGACCTCTGGGGAGATGGTTCTCTCTTTGAAGAGGCCCAAGGAGGAGCCGACAGTTTCGTTTTTGAACCGGACAGTGGGCTAGATACCATCCATGATTTTGAGGTGGGAAAAGATAAGCTGGATATTTCCGGGTATGGTATTGCCGAGACAGAGTTCTTGTCGCTGGATATTCAAGAGATAAACGGTAATACCATCATCGACCTTGATGGCACCGCTTTGGACTTGAACGAAATTACACTTCTAGGAGTCGTCGGTGTAAGTGCTGATGATTTCGTCTTTGCCTAGTGTGGAAAGTCGCGTGAACCACCATTGATGCAGTCATTCGCTGCGCTTGATCCAAACGTCTCCTTTGGGCTCAAAGTGGTCATAGAAATGAAGAATGCTGCCGATTCCTCAACCTCCTGCAGCAACCGTTAATTTCAAAAGAAAAAGGCCTGCTCACTTACGCAAGCAGGCCCTCAAAAACGTACTACCCGTCAGCCGATCACATCCGCGAGGCGACGTTTTCCCAGTTGACCAGATTGTCTAGGAAGTTGGTCAGGTAGGCCGGACGCTTGTTGCGGAAGTCGATGTAGTAGGAATGCTCCCACACATCGCAACCCAGCAACGCGGTCTGACCAAAGCACAACGGGTTCACGCCGTTTTCGGTCTTGGTGACAGCCAGCGAGCCGTCTGCGTTCTTTACCAACCACGCCCAGCCCGAGCCGAACTGGCCAGCGCCTGCAGCGCTGAACTGCGACTTGAATTCGTCAACCGAACCAAAGCTTTCGACCAGAGCCTTCTCCAGCTCACCGGGCATGGCGTTATCGCCGGGGCCCATCATCTCCCAGAACTGGTTGTGGTTCCACAACTGGCTGATGTTGTTGAAGATACCATTCTGGGCGACAGCATTTGCGTCATAGGTGCCCACGATGATCTCTTCCATCGACTTGCCGTCCCATTCGGTTCCGGCGATCAGCTTGTTGCCGTTGTCGACATAGGCCTTGTGGTGCAGGTCGTGGTGATATTCCAATGTTTCCGCGGACATGCCCTTGGCTGCCAGCGCGTCATGTGCATAAGGAAGATCAGGAAGTTCAAAAGCCATCTCGGCCCCCTGTTGAAATGATTGTTGCGGTTCCAAAGGTTAAATGCTTTGGCAACGGCCATAGGTCAAGGGCAGAGACAAGAAAACCCGGAGGTCCGCGATGCTGACACAGGCGCGCAAGATGTTTTACCGCGCCCGCGGATACTATGCAGGCAGTCTGAATGGAGAACGGTTTCGACTGGACCCCTACCATTCGAAATTCTGGCGCAAGGCCACTGCTGGCTTGTGGGAGCCCGAGACTTTTGCCGTGTTGGATGCTCATCTGAAACCCGAAAGCGATTATTTGGATATAGGTGCATGGATCGGCCCCACCGTTCTTTACGGCGCGCGGCGCGCGCGACATGTATGGTGCTTTGAGCCTGACCCCACAGCTTACCGGTACCTGGCCTGGAACATGGATTTGAACAACGTCCGCAACGTCTCGGCCTTTGGCGTAGCCCTGTCGGATCGGTTCGGCGTTGCACGTATGGCCTCGGTAAGGGGAGAACCCGGTGATTCCACCAGTTCCCTTTTGCATGACGCGGCTCATGGCAGTGATGCGCTGACCATTGCCTGGGATCAGTTCGAAGCCGCGACCGACCTGTCCAGTGTGTCACTCGTTAAAATGGATATCGAGGGTGCAGAATACATGGTTCTGCCCAGCCTTATCCCGTTTCTGAAAGTGACCCGCCCCGCGCTTTATCTTTCTACCCACGCGCCGCTTTTGCCCGAGGCGCCACGTCAGGATCGAATGGCCAAACTGGCGGATTTGTTGTCGTTTTACCCATCTTGCCGCAATGCCAACGGCGAAGAGGTCGGGGTGCAAGCCCTGACTGCGCCAACGTCGTTGAACGGTTTTCAGTCTTTTGTCTTAAGCGGTTAGGCTTTTTCCCAGCCGCTTGTAGATCTAAAACAAGGTAGGCGCGGATATCGGCTGGCAGCGCCCAATTCCACTGGGTCGGTTTCCCAAATTGGCCTGCGGGAAACTTGCCGACATCTTTAACTTGTTCGTCTCGGGGTCGACTGTCGCAGTATACGACACACGGTATTGGCGCGTAGAGTTTGAGGACGGCGTAAGGCGCCATGACAATCGGTATTCGCCTTTTCGCGTGAGTTTCAACTTGGCATTTGCTGGTGTGTTTTCATCAATCCGCGCAAGCTCATTGGCAGAGCGGATTGCGCCATCGAATGCCCGCGCGCTTAGCGTCAGCATCGACACTCAGCAAGACAACCGGAGGAATCCATCCTTGCGCTTCCAAGCTGTGTAACTCGCACTCATCATTCACGATGCCCGCTTGAGCAGACACCGTACACATCACAGCCGCGATCGAATACAAAAACTGTTTCAAAATCCTAGTCTCCTAAATCAGGATTTGGGGGTTCCAATACCTTTGCAACGTCCTTTTGCAAAACCGTCGCGCGCCGCTCATGCGGATACAGTGGAAGGCTTTGTAATCGCTTTCATCGTTCTGCGATCCAAAGAAATCGAGAACTCCTGATCCCTCAAATCGATTGCATCAATACGCGATTCATTACCTGCATACGTTCTTCCCGTAGCCGCATACAAACAGGTCTGACCGACCCACGCGATCGACAATTTGATCGGAGAATCTCGTCGGATTCGGCCCGGCCCTGTGCCAGTTACGATGCCCGGAATCTCGACCTCATGCAGCAGAGCGGAACGCCCGAATTCGTCCACTGGAAACACCACTTTCTCAGGTGTCGGACGATTCGCCAGGCCTTTGCCGAATGTGCACCCCAAAGTTTCTTTATATGTCTCAGCCAAAACCACAGCTGGCGAGACGATCTATGCGGCACAAACCGCAATCATTCTTAGTGAAATCATTAATTCCGTTTACCCTAGCAGCACTGTTGAACACTATCGGCACTCCACACGTCATACGTGATAATATCAGCCAACACTCTAACAATGAGTGTCGCTTGAAGGAAATCCATTCTTACGTCACGAACCAAGCTGATCGGATCAATCACAACTGTGCTGTCGCAGCAACAAAAAGGGCCACCAGGTTCCCCGGCAGCCCAAAAATCTAGCGTTTTAAAATGCTTAGTAAACACCAACCTCACTGCCCGGTTGCGCCGCAACCTTAAGCAGTTTGAACGCGTAGTCTGCGACTGATCGGAAGCAAACCACGCGGAAGGTCTCGGCGTCGTCCATCCAGAACGCGCCCGCAACCTGCGCCAAACGCGAGCGGCGGATCTGGCCGGGCTGGAAGGCATCTGCCGACAAATCAACCGGAGCCAGCTTGCCCATTACCTCACGCGCAGAAGATCCCGAAACGCAGAACACCGCCCTGGCATCCGAGACGTTCACGGCCAGCGCATGTATGCCGCTAAGCGTTTCGGTCATCTGCGCCAGTTTGGCGTTCACCTCTGAATAGGGCACCAGCACCAGCAATTCGTCCGGAGACATCCAGCACACGCCGGTATCCCCGTTGACGCTTGCCTCGCGCTGACCGGGCACTTTCTGCCCGGTAGCGTCCTTGACGGACTTGGCCAGTACCTTGTCGGACAGATCGCCGCGCAGGGTGATCATTCCTTGCAAGCCGCATTCCGCTACCTTGGCGATGCCGTCATAACTGGCGTGGTTCAGTGCGCTGATGGGTTCAGACATTCTGCTTCTCCCCGTCCTTATCGTAAAAGATCGGATCGACGATCTTGGCTTTGTAGGTTTTGCCGTCGGTTCCCGGAAACTCGACAATCTCGCCCATTCGGTCAGGACCGTGCTTGATCAGGCCCATGGCGATGCCCTTGCCCAGATTGGCCGAGTAATAGGTCGAGGTGACGCGCCCGATCATGTTGCGCTGACCGTTGGCATTGACGCCCTCGCCCACCGCATAGGCACCATCGGGAAGGACAGAACCATCCACAGTCTCAAGTCCGACCAGTTTCCAACGGTCCGGATCGGCCATATGGCTGCGCGTGTGGGCGCGCTTGCCCAGATAGTCCTCTTTCTTTTTCGACAGAGCCCAGTGTAGCCCCAGATCTTGCGGGATCACGGTGCCGTCTGTCTCGTCCCCGATCATGATAAAGCCCTTTTCGGCCCGCAGGATGTGCAGACATTCAGTGCCGTAAGGCATCACGCCGAACTCTTTGCCCGCGTCGATCAGAGCATCCCAGAACGCCTGACCCTGAGACGCGGGAACCGCGATTTCATAGGACAGTTCACCCGAGAACGAGATGCGGTAGGCCCGCGCATCGAACGCGCCGATCTTGCCGTCACGCCATTCCATGAAAGGCAGCGCTTCTTTCGAGACATCCATGCCGCCGCCTGCTTGGGCGTTCAGCTTCTCCAGCACCTTGCGGGCGTTGGGGCCAACAACAGCAACCTGCGCGTATTGCTCGGTGACGTTCGCGACATAGACTTTCCAGTCCCACCACTCCGTCTGTAGCCATTCTTCCATGTGACCATGGATACGCTCGGCACCGCCGGTGGTGGTGTGGCACAGCCATGTATCTTCGTCGATCCGCGCGACAACACCGTCGTCGATCAGGAAGCCGTTCTCTGAACACATCAGGCCATAGCGGCATTTGCCGACCTTCAGCGTGGACATCATGTTAGTGTACATCATGTCCAGGAACTTGCCCGCATCGGGCCCTTTGACGATCAGCTTACCCAACGTCGAGGCGTCCAGCAGGCCGAGGTTTTCACGGGTATTCTTCACCTCGCGATTGACCGCGTCATGCACGGATTCACCGGGACGGACATAGGCATAGGTCCGACGCCAGTGGCCGACCGGCTCCCAATCAGCGCCGTTCTTGTCGTGCCAATCATGCATCGGAGTCTGGCGGATCGGCTGGAACACCTCACCGCGCGCTTCGCCACCGATCGACGCCAGCGAGATGGGCGTATAGGGCGGGCGGAAGGTGGTGGTGCCGACCTTCGGAATCTCCGAATCCAGGGCATCAGCAAGGATCGCCAAGCCATTGATATTGCTCAACTTACCTTGGTCGGTCGCCATGCCCAGCGTGGTGTAACGCTTGGTGTGTTCGACGCTTTCGTAACCTTCTCGCGCTGCCAGCTGAACGTCGGAGACTTTGACGTCGTTTTGGAAATCCAGCCACGACTTCATCCGCAAGCCGATCTCGGCATTCGCCGGCATCAGCCAGACCGCCGCCATCGGAGCCTCGGCCGTGGTCTCACCGACCGGGGCCTTGGTGCGTTTCGCTTTGAACCCGGCCGCCTTGGCCGCTGCTTTACCCGCCGCATCCGCGTCGGTCAGAACATCGCCCAGCGCCAGCGGACCATTCGACGAGCCCGCGGCCAGCACGAACCCTTCGCCATCAGCACCAAGCGGAGGTCGCGACGGGTCAGGACGGAAATGCGCCTGCGCCTCGTCCCAGATCAGCTTGCCGCCGCAATGCGACCACATGTGAACGACCGGAGACCAGCCGCCCGACATGGCGACCGCGTCGCATTCGACCTCTTCACGCGCGCCGCCGATGCCTTCTTGATTGCACAGCTCGACCTTTTTGACGCGCTTGCCGCCTTTGACCTTGGCAATCGCTTTGCCGGGGTCAACGCGGATACCAAGTTCGCGCGCCTCATTCGCCAGCGGACCAGCCGTGTCGCGTGCATCGACCACGCGCAGCACATCCACACCGGCTTTCTTGAGGGTGATCGCGGTGCGATAGGCGTCGTCGTTATTGGTGGCCACAATCACACGCTCACCGGGGGTTACGCCCCAGTTCACCACATAGTCGCGCATGGCCGAGGCCAGCATCACGCCCGGTACATCGTTGCCCGCAAAGGACAACGGACGCTCGATCGCGCCGGTGGCGGTTACCACCTGTTTCGCGCGGATGCGCCACAGCCGGTGACGTGGGCCTTGGGTGCCCGGTTTGTGATCGGTCAGGCGCTCATATCCCAGCACGTAACCGTGGTCATAAACCCCGGCCCCCATGCAACGATTGCGCATCATGACGTTGTCCATTGTTTCGAGTTCGGAAACCAATTGTTCCACGAACTTATCCACAGGCTCGTCATTGATCGTGCCGCCATCAACCGGAGCACGCCCGCCCCAATGCGCGGTCTGCTCGATCAGCATGACTTTGGCACCGGACGCGGCTGCCACTTTCGCAGCCTGCAGACCTGCCACACCGCCGCCGATCACCAGAACATCGGTGAAGTGATAGAAGTGCTCATAGGTGTCCGCATCGCGGTTATCCTTGTCGGGCGCTTTGCCCAGACCAGCGGACTGACGGATGAACGGCTCGTAGACGTGTTTCCAGAACGGTTTCGGATGGATGAACGTCTTGTAGTAGAAGCCAGCCGGCAGGAACCGCGCCAGCGCCGTGTTCACGGAACCAATGTCGAACTCGAGATTCGGCCAGTGGTTCTGCGAGATCGAGGTCAAGCCATTGAACAGCTCGGTCGTGGTGGCGCGCTGGTTCGGCTCGAACCGGTTGCCCTGTCCCAGGCCGACCAGAGCGTTGGGCTCTTCCGCGCCGCTCGCGACGACGCCGCGCGGACGGTGGTATTTGAACGACCGGCCCATCATCATCTGATCATTGGCAAGCAGAGCCGAGGCAAGCGTGTCGCCGTCGTAGCCCTGCATTGAGGTGCCGTTAAAGGTGAATGTGACCTGTTTCGACCGGTCGATCAGCCGGCCTTGGTTTGCGAGACGGGTGCTCATGTTGCGGACCTTTCGCAGGCGGAATTACGGGTGGCTGGGCGGATCATTCGAACTCTCTCCAGGTCCAGCCGGGGCGCTTGGCGGTTATCGCTTCGCGGATTTCTTTGGGCGGCTCGGTGGTCTGGGCCGAATAGGTGCCAAATACCTCTAGCGTGTCGGTCGCACGCGCGGCGTGGAACCACTTGCCACAGCCATTCACGTGACGCCAGCGTTCAAAGTGCACACCTTTGGGGTTTTCACGCATGAACAGATAGTCGTGGAACTCGTCATCAGACGCGCCGGGACCAAAGCGCTTCAGATGCGCTTCGCCGCCAGCGGCCAGTTCAGTTTCTTCGACATCGACGCCGCAATAGGGGCAATTCAGGATCAGCATATGGTCATCCTTTTCTCGGTTGGTCGACACTCGGGCCGACCAGAATTCTGTGTTGTGGTCACTTCGGGCAGAGCCCTTAGTGTGCCACCCCGGCGGCGACACTTTCGTCGATGAAACGGCCTTCCTTAAAACGCTCCAGCGTGAAGGCTTCGGTCAGCGGCGAATGGCCCGTGGCCATCAGTTGCGCCATCCCCCAGCCCGAACCCGGAATGGCCTTGAAGCCACCCGTGCCCCAACCTGCGTTGATGAAACAGCCCTGCAGCGGCGTTTTCGAAAGGATAGGCGAGCGGTCGCCGGTCATGTCCACGATCCCGCCCCACTGGCGCAGCATCTTCAGGCGCGAGATCATCGGGAAGGTCTCGACCAGCGCGCGCACGGTTTCCTCAATATGGTGGAAACTGCCACGCTGGGTGAAGTTGTTATAGGCGTCGGTACCGCCACCGATGACCATCTCGCCCTTGTCGGATTGCGACATATAGCCATGCACGGTGTTGGCCATTACGACCACGTCCATGCAGGGTTTGATAGGCTCGGACACCAGCGCCTGCAGCGCTACGGCCTCAAGCGGCAGACGGAAGCCCGCCATCTCAGCCAGTTGACCGGAATGGCCCGCGACCACGATGCCTAGTTTTTCACAGTCAATCGCACCTTTGGTGGTGTCGACGCCGACAACGCGGCCATTGTCCTGACGTACGCCAGTGACTTCGCATTGCTGGATGATATCCATCCCCATAGCCGAACACGCACGGGCATAACCCCAGGCCACCGCATCGTGACGCGCGGTGCCACCGCGTTCCTGCCAAAGACCGCCCAATACCGGATAGCGCGGCCCGTCCAGATTGATGATCGGCACCAGCTCTTTGACGCGCTCGGGCGTGATCCATTCGGTCTTCACGCCTTGCAGCGCGTTGGCATGGGCCGTGCGCTGATAGCCACGGATCTCGTGCTGGGTTTGCGCCAGCATGATCACCCCACGCGGACTGAACATCACGTTATAGTTCAGGTCCTGGCTCAGATCTTCGTACAGGCTGCGCGCCTTTTCATACAATGCCGCCGACGGATCCTGCAAATAGTTCGACCGGATGATGGTCGTGTTCCGGCCGGTATTGCCACCGCCCAGCCAACCCTTTTCGATCACCGCGACATTCTGGATACCGTAGTTCTTTCCAAGGTAATACGCCGTGGCCAGTCCATGGCCGCCAGCACCGACGATGATCACGTCATATTTCTTCTTTGGCTCGGGCGAGCGCCAAGCGCGCTCCCATCCTGTGTGATAGCGCAGCGCTTCGCGCGCCACAGCAAAGGCTGAATAGTGTTTCATAAGCGAATCCATCCGGTTCGGTGATTGTGCGCAGATATGCCGTGTAACGACAGTATACCCCTGCCATCCAACGCCGTAATAGCGCACTATTGCGACATAGCCCTCAATATTGCGACATGAAGTCGTCTCGCGGCCATTTGCCCCTTTTTTCCGACTGCTCGCGGGTCTAAGTCAAGGCAGCCATTTAGGAGCTAACATGACTTTCTGGGCCCTCTTGATCCTGACCGCACTGCTGATCGCAGTGTTCCTTGGATATTCCATACTGAAGGGACGCAAAGACCGCGAACCCGCAGCCGCTTTTGACCTTCGCGTTTATCGCGAGCAGTTGGCTGGTGTGGACCGTGATCTTGCACGTGGTGTGATCAGTGAGGCCGATGCGGAACGGGTGCGGACCGAAATCTCGCGCCGGATTCTGTCTGCCGACGCGCAGATGCAAGCGCAGGGTACACAGGATGGCCCTCCAGTCTGGGCCAATACGGTGGCTATTGTCGTGGTTGCCGCTGTCCTGATCGGCGGCGGTTTTTGGATGTACCGCCAAATGGGCGCCGCCGGATTGCCGGACCAGCCCTTGTCGCTACGTAAGGAGTTGGCCGAAACAATGCGGGCCGAACGCCCCAGCCAGGCCGAAGTCGAAGCCGAAGTTCTACCTGACTTGCCCAAGCAGCTGGACGAAGGATACGCCAACCTGTTGCAACAGCTGCGCAATACGGTTGCCGAACGTCCCGACGATTTGCAGGGGCACGTACTGCTTGCCCAGCACGAGGCGAATGCTGGCAATTTTGCAGCCGCATACAAAGCGCAGCAGCGGGTGATTGAGCTCTCGGGTGGAGCGGTTCCTGCAGATGCTTACGCACATCTGGCCGAAATGATGATCCTGGCCGCTAACGGATATATATCACCCGAAGCCGAAGACGCACTTCGGCAGTCCTTGCAACGTGATCCCCGAAACGGCCCCGCGCAATACTATCTTGGACGGATGATGACACAGGTGGGCCGTCCTGACATCGGATATCGCATCTGGGTCGAGGCGCTGCGCGCATCGCCCGCTGACTCGCCCTGGGCACAGGCCATGCGCGCCCAGTTGGAAGAGTTGGCGTTCCGCGCCGGTGTCTTCAACCCACCAAACATCCCGGCCCCGTCCGGACCGTCTCAGGAAGACGTGGAAGCCGCCGCAGACCTGACACCTGAAGCACGCCAACAGATGATCATGGGCATGGTCAACCAGCTTTCGGATCGACTGGCGACCGAAGGCGGACCGCCCGAGGACTGGGCGCGGCTGATCAGTGCACTGGGCGTTTTGGGTGAAGGTCAGCGCGCGATCGACATCATGCAAGAGGCAAACGCGGTCTTTGCCGGGGATGCCGAGGCGTTGGAGATCATTGACGCCGCCGCATTGCAGGCCGGGATCGCGCAATGATCCATGACGCGTTCGAGGATTTCGCCGCTTCGCTCACACCGATGACCGCATTGATGGGATTGGATTTGGGCGAAAAAACCATCGGTGTGGCCGTCTCGGACCGGATGCGCGGTGTGGCCAGCCCTTTGGAAACCGTTCGGCGCAAAAAGTTCACTCTGGACTCTGCGCGCCTTCTGGAATTGATCGCCGAGCGCGAGATCGGAGGGGTCATTCTTGGCCTGCCGAAAAACATGGACGGATCAGAAGGTCCGAGGTGCCAATCCACGCGCGCGTTTGCCCGCAACATGATGCGTTTGACCGAAATTCCCATCGGGTTCTGGGACGAGCGCCTCAGCACGGTTGCGGCAGAAAAGGCACTGCTCGAGGCGGATACGACACGAAAACGTCGCGGACAGGTTATCGACCACGTTGCAGCAGGCTATATTCTGCAAGGAGCGCTGGACAGATTGCGCTTTCTCTAAGGATCGGATGACACCAATGACAAACATGGTCTGGAAACGGAACGAGGTCGAAAGCCCCTGTATCCAGATTTGTGTCGTTCACCCGACCGAGCGGATCTGCACTGGTTGCTATCGGACCATCGACGAGATCACACGCTGGTCCAAGATGGACAGTTCCGAGCGCGCCGAGATCATGGAAGCCCTGCCCGCACGAAAGCCGCAGCTTGCGAAACGGCGTGGCGGTCGTTCGGCCCGCCTGAACAAATCCTGAGCCACAGGCTGAGCCTGCGCCGTTGCAGGTTGGTCTGAACTCCGAGGGGGTCAAGTTCGAAGACAAGTGGTGAGTGAGTGGCAACCCACAACGGCGCGCTTCAGCATTGGTGTTTCCAGACGTGGTAAGACCGGAAAACCCTTGAACCCTATTTCTTTTTTGACTGACTGATCAAGAAATAATAAGAGGCGAGCGTTTTTACCTTACGTCAACCCAAGGGCGAGCCAACTTGATGGCGCCTGTTACCCTGCAGCCAGCCAAGTTTTCGCGTGTTCAATATCTTCCGACGGGAAATATTGGGTTCGGGTGCCCAGCACATGACCGGCCACGCGTTGCGCCATATGCTGCCAAGCCTTGTCGCCAACAATCGCCGCACGGTCCAGCAACCCGATATGACCGCGTGCTAGTCGGAAATGCGCAGCCAGAGCAGACAATCCCTGCCATCCGTCAAACTCCCGCAGGTCGATCAGCAGGCGAAAACCGGTTTTCCCTGCAAGCATCTGGTCCAGATGCGCCTCGGCCTTTTGATACTCTTCGGGGTCAACCTTACCCAACAGGCTGATCTGAACGCATGGCCCACCAAGATCGGTCACATGGATCGACCCGAGGGATTCGCGGATCCAACGACGCGCTGTTTCGACCTCGGACAGTTCAAAAACCTGGACCGGACATGGCAAAATCGGAGCCGCCAATCGCACGCTGGTCTGAACCCAACTCTGATCGGCCACCACGGCAATCCGGTCGAACCCGCGCCAATGGCTCAGGCCCAGCTTGGTGTCCGCCCAGGCAGCACCCAGGTCGTACCCTTTGAATTCGGGCTGAACGATTGCCATCAATCGAACGGTTTCATGTTCGATCAGCGCGGCCTCGATGGCGGGAATTAAAGTATCGCTGTAATCCGCGCTGGTGACTTCGCCGGACAGCTCGACTTCGATCTGTGCTCCGTCGGCGAGTGTGTGGACCGTAATCATGACCCCATACCTCCTAACCAATACATGGCTGTAGGTTACGGGGATTCGATCCACTCGGCCACACCGCCTTGGAATTCCGGGCGGAAATAGGCAATCATCCGACCATCCGGCCCAGCCGAAGCAGTGTCCGACCAAGGGGCCACCCCATGCAGGCAGTGACGGTGCAAAAGATACGTTTCACCAGGACTGGCGGGCAATTCCAGGCGAGTGCAGGTCTCGAACACCTCGCGGCGGGCAGACTGATAGATGTCTGTAACATCTACCTCGTGCAACGTATCACGCGGTCTACCATGCAGAGCCTTTTCGAAAGCTGCCCGCAAGACCTTATGGCTGCCTTCCCATAAAACCATCGGCGAAGCATCAGCGCTCACTTCGGTCAGCGGAAGGCCAAGTATCCAGGCGTGCGGTTCGTCCACTCTGCGGCGACGGTCAGGACCCATAGGGCGCAACCCATCCACATGCGCTGCATCACGGTTGCGTCGGTAACGCCCGGCTGCCTCGCTTTCGCCGCGGCGTGGCTTGGGGTAGCCGGGATACATCACAGATACCTGCCCCTTGTGCAGCGGCAGAGTTCCATAATGCTCGGTCACCAATTCCAGCGCCTGGCCCTGCAGCGGCCCTGATCGCCCCACCCTGCCCTCTGCATCATTGTCCAGCGCATCAACACCGATGAACCATGTGCCTTCACAGTCCATCCATTCGGCATGGGACGGATCAACGACTGCAGCCCGAGCAGCTGGCAGAGCGTGTGCTACCCATTCAGCGACGGCGGGGTCATAGGGGAACTTTACCCAGCCTTTATGCCAAAACGTCGTCAAAGGCCCATCGCTTTGCGCAGCATGTTAAGGGCCACCAGCGTCAGGAAAACGGCAAAAACACGTTTGAGCGGTTTGGGGTCCATCGCGTGGGCCAGCTTAACCCCCCAAGGGGCGGTGATCATTGTCATCGCCACAACAATCGCAAATGCCACCAAATTCACCGCGCCAATGGTCATTGGCGGGCGGTGTTCAGGTGCGATATTCAAAAACAGAAACCCGATGACGGACGGAACCGCGATGATCACCCCAAAGCCAGCTGCCGTCGCAACGGCCCGGTGAATGGGCGTGTTGAACAGGCTCATCAAGGGCACACCAAAGCTGCCGCCTCCGATCCCCATCAATACCGACAGAAACCCTACACCTGGTGACAAAGCGGCCCGACGGAGCCCCTTGGGCATCGCGTCCCCAAGCCGCCATTCAGATTTTCCGAAACCCAGATAAGCACCAATCACCATCCCTAGAATGCCGAACAGCGCCTGCAGTGCCTCGGTGCGTAGGGCCGAAGCCACGGTAACTCCGATCACTGCCCCGATTGCGATACCCGGCCCCCAGCCGCGCAAAATTTCCCAGTCTACGGCCCCTTTTTTGTTGTGGGCCATCACGGACCGGACCGAGGTCACGATGATGGTCGCCAGAGACGTCGCCAGACACAATTGCATCAATTGCGGGCCGCCGTAGCCAAGGGTTTGAAACGCATAGAAAAATGCAGGCACCAATACGATGCCGCCGCCAACCCCTAGCAAGCCCGCCAGAACTCCGGCCAATGCGCCGATCACCAGCAATAGGCCCAGCATCTGGGCCAGCAAAAACGTTTCGGGCATTCCCCCCCCATATCGGCCGGTTGGCCGCTTTTTAACTCACTTCGACCTGCTCGTCGGGCGCGACCCGATCCAGCGCCTGCAGCAGAACCTCTGGGCCTGCCCCCTCGTGAACGGCACCTTCGGACAAGACGCGCCGCCATGCACGCGCCCCTGGCCGCCCTGCAAACAGCCCAAGCATATGACGGGTGATCTGATGCAAACGCCCGCCGCTGGCAAGGTGTTGTTCGATGTAAGGCATCATCTCATGAACCACCTCGAACGGGTCCGCAGGTTGCCCAGCCTCAAAGATCAACGGATCTGCCCCTGCCAGGATGTCTGCAGGCTGGTGATAGGCAGCGCGTCCGATCATTACCCCATCAAGGCCGGCATCCAAATGCGTGCGCGCCTCCTGCAAAGAATTTATTCCACCGTTGATCGAGATATGCATGTCGGGAAACAACGCCTTCATGCAGTGCACCAAGTGATAGTCCAGCGGAGGGATATCGCGGTTTTCCTTTGGACTCAGCCCTTGAAGCCACGCTTTACGTGCGTGGATTGTAACCCTCTGGCAACCCGCAGTGTGGATCGCATCCAGAAACGCTGGCAGCACGAGGTCAGGATCCTGATCATCTACTCCGATCCGGCACTTCACGGTGACCTCGACGCCTACAGCCTCGCGCATCGCCGCAACACATTCGGCTACACGCGCGGGATCTTTCATCAGCACCGCACCAAACGTGCCAGATTGCACCCGGTCGGACGGGCAGCCGCAATTCAGGTTGATCTCATCATAACCTACCTCGGACCCCAACCGCGCGGCTTGCGCCAGCTCTTGCGGGTCCGAGCCGCCCAGTTGCAACGCCACAGGGTGTTCCTGCGGGCTGTAGTCCAGCAGATGCAACGCCCCACCCCGAACCAACGCCGGGGCCGTTACCATTTCCGTATAGAGCAAAGTCTGACCGCTCAGCAGTCGATGCAGAAACCGGCAATGACGGTCCGTCCAATCCATCATCGGCGCAACCGAGAGCCGCGCCGCCCGCCGAGTTGTGGCGTGGTTTGAATGTGCGATCTGAACCTCTGGCATTTTCCTGGCTTTTACCTCGAAACACATCTTACGAGGGGGGCGTCTAGCACTGTTTAGACCATAAACGCCACAGGCAAAGCCATCCAAGCGGACAGCAAAGGCGGGTCAAATGCCATAACGGCTAAGTATCATCTCAACACTGCTGTCAATCGTAGCCGTCATTTCGGCCTCACTCAGGACGCTGCCAGTGAAGACCATCGGCCAGAATGCCTTGGCCTTGATCAACCCGATGAACTCCTGCCCCGCACTTTGAGGGTCGTCTATCCGCAACTGCCCGTCTTCTGCCGCGTCCTTCAGCATCGACACAAATATCGCAGTCTTATCCAGTTTGCCCTGCGCCGCTGCCGCCAGATCGGGGTTGCGCAAAGTTTCGCTGATCACCATACGCGACATCGCCATCACCTCGGGCAACATCAGGATGCGCCCTTCGGCCCATGCCAGTTCGATCAGTTGCTCCCGGATATCACGGCCTTTTTCATAGCGGATATCCAGTACACCGGCAAAGCGGTTTGATAGCTCGACCACAATAGAGCGAAACAGGTTTTCCTTGCTTTCGAAATACTTATACAGCGTCCGCTTGGACACTTCGGCGCGGGCGGAAACACGGTCCATGCTGGCGGCGGCGAACCCCTTTTCCTGGAACTCGGCCACCGCAGCCTCGATGATCTGAGCGTGTTTGGCCGCATTCGGCGCGCTGCATTCGTTCATGTCTGAAAGCTATAGTCCCATTGACATGACAAGGTCAAACACTAGGTAAACCCACGGGTTTACACGATTGAAAACGTCACTTATGGTAAACCCGCAAGTTTACCGATTCAGGTAGCCAGCCCAACATGGAGTATCCCCCCTCATGTCACTGACCTTGAAACTGAACGGCCAGACCCACACGGTCGACGCCGAGCCCGGCACCCCCCTGCTTTGGGTGATCCGGGATGAGCTTAAGCTGACCGGAACCAAATTCGGCTGCGGCGTTGCGTCCTGCGGGGCCTGCACCGTGCATCTGAACGGCGAGCCCGTGCGGTCGTGCCAAACTTACATCGAAGACGTCGAAGATGCCGAGATCACCACGATCGAGGCCGTGGGCGACGACAAAATCGGCGCCGCAGTCCAGCAAGCCTGGGTCGAACTGGACGTGGTTCAGTGCGGCTATTGCCAGTCGGGTCAAGTTATGTCGGCTGTCGGGCTGTTGTCCGAAAACCCCAAGCCCTCGGCCGAGGAAATCGACGAGTACATGTATGGCAACGCCTGTCGCTGTGCTACCTATCAACGCATCCGCGCCGGCGTCCAGCGCGCATCCGAGATTCTGGAGGCCTGATCCATGACCATCAACACCTCTCGCCGTGGATTTCTGAAAGGTGCCGCTGCTGCCGGTGCCGTGCTGCTGGTCGGTGCCCGCCCCGATGGCGTATTGGCTGCGGCTTCGTCCGAGACCGCTCAATTCAACCCATTCGTGAAAATCGACGCGGATGGCACCGTGACGGCCATCGTAAAGCATTTCGAAAAGGGTCAGGGCCCGGCCACCGGCCTGCCGACGCTGATCGCCGAGGAAATCGGCCTGACCATGGATCAGATCGAATATGAATTTGCGCCGTCGGACCCGAATGTCTATAACAACCTGCTGTTCGGCCCGTTCCAGGGTACAGGCGGATCGACCGCGATGGCGAATTCCTGGCTGCAATATCGTCAGGCCGGTGCTGCCGCACGCGAGATGCTGATCAAGGCCGCCGCCCAAAGTTGGGGCGTGGACGCATCGGGCATTACCATCGAGGAAGGCATCGTCAAGGCCGGTGACAAATCCGCTCCGATTGCGGAGTTCGTGGCGGCCGCTGCGCAGCTAGAAGCGCCGGCCGAGCCGCGCCTGAAAGACCCGTCCGAGTTCCGCCTAATCGGCAACGCAGCCGTGCGCCGCAAGGACTCGGCCATCAAGGGCAACGGTCAGGCGATGTATGCGATGGATGTGCATCTGCCGAACCAGATGGTCGCGATGATCAAGCGGCCTGAATCCAAGGGCGGAATCGCACTTGGCTTTGATGACAGCGCATCAAAAGAGGTCAAAGGCTATATCAGTGCCGCTGTTCTGCCCAATCAGGCGGGTGTTGCGGTCTATGCCGAAAACACCTGGGCCGCGATCCAGGCCCGCGACGCGCTTGAGGTCGATTGGGACATGTCGGGCGCGGAGACCCGCGATTCAGATCAGATCAGGTCCGAGATCATGGCCGCGCTGGATGCAGAGCCCACCTACAACGTGAACAAGGCGGATGTTGCAGCGGTTTCAGCAGCCATCGATGGCGCGGATAAGGTGGTCGAAAAGACCTTCTACTTCCCACTGCTGGCTCACGCACCGATGGAGCCGTTGAACTGCACCATCGAACAAACCGCCGAGGGCGACATCGTCCTGCATGACGGTGCACAGATGCCAACCGGCCCGCATATGGCCTATCAGCAAATCTTCCAACTGCCGCCCGAGAAGATCCACATCAAGACCATGCTGGCCGGTGGTTCGTTCGGTCGCCGCGCCACGCCCGATGCGGATTATCAGGTCGAAGCCGCGCTGGCCTTTGTGGTCACAGACCGCTCGCGCCCGGTGAAACTGGTCTGGACGCGAGAGGATGACATTCGCAGCGGTTACTACCGTCCTGCCTTCGGCCATAAAGTGCGTGTGGGTCTGGATACGGATGGCAATATCGTAGGCTGGCAACATCAGATCGCCGGGCAATCGGTGATCAAAGGCACCGCGTTCGAGGCCGTTCTGGTCCATGACGGCGTCGATCACAGCTCGGTCGAAGGTGTGGCTGACAGCCCCTATGCCATCCCCGGCATGGCCGTTGGCCTGACCGACACGCCCAAGGCGACCACGGTTTTGTGGTGGCGCTCGGTGGGTCATACCCATACGGCCTATGCGATGGAAACCATGATGGACTTGGTGGCCGAAGCCGCAGGTCGTGACCCGGTCGAGTTCCGTCTGGCCCACCTGTCCGATAGCGCCAATCCAGATCAGCAACGCAAGGCTGCCGTTCTGAAACTGGCGGCTGAGAAGGCTGGTTGGGGTAATGCGCCCGCCGGTCGCTCGCAGGGGATCGCAGTGCATAAGTCGTTTGGGTCTTATGCGGCTGAAGTCGTTGAAATATCGGGCGATCCGGAAGATGGCATCAAGATCGAAAAGGTCACCTGTGCCGTGGATTGCGGCATCGCGGTGAACCCCGATGTGGTCAAAGCGCAGATGGAAGGCGGCATAGGCTATGGCATCGGCCATGTGATGCGCGACCAGATCACGCTGACAAGCGGGGCGGTCGATCAGTCCAACTTCCCGGATTACGAGCCGCTGCGCATCAGTGATATAGCAGCCATCGACGTGCATATCGTGCCGTCCGCAGAAGCGCCGACTGGCGTGGGCGAACCCGGAACGCCCCCGTCCGCACCGGCGCTGGCAAATGCGATCCATACGATGTCGGGCATTCTGGTGGCCGAGCATCCGATGGCTGAAAACGGTGTCAGCTTCGCCTGACCCTCTGCCCCGCGCCGCCTGAACCCGGCGCGGGTTAATTTGATCAAATTTCGTGACAAGGCGCGTCGTGTCGACTAAACCTCGGGGGAACCACAATGATGGAGCCCCCGATGGACCTGAGCGCCTTGCACAGTTTTCGCGTTGCAGCCTGTGACCTGAACGGTCAGTTGCGGGGCAAACGCGTGCCGCCCTCGTATTCCGACAAGCTGGACAAAGGCTCCGTGCGGATGCCGTTCTCGGCGCTGAATGTGGACCTGTGGGGCGCGGATATTGACGGCAGTCCGCTGGTGTTTGAATCCGGTGATGCCGATGGTGTGCTGCTACCCACCGATCGCGGTGCGGTCCCTATGCCTTGGCTTGAGGTGGACACCGCACTGGTGCCGATGTGTCTGTACGACGACCACGGCACCCCCTTCGCCGGAGACCCCCGCCACGCGCTGAGCGCTGTACTGAACCGCTATGCCCAGCGCGGTTGGTCCGTGATCGCGGCGACCGAACTGGAATTCACTCTGCTCGATTCCTCGGGCGCGCAGCCACAACCGCCGATGAACCCCATTACCGGGCGCAGGCTGGTGGATGAGGCCGTGCTGTCAATGGCCGAGATGGACGCATTCGATGCCTTTTTCACCGAGCTTTACGATGGCTGCGCCGCGATGGGCATTCCCGCCCAGACCGCCATTTCCGAAAGCGGTATTGGCCAGTTCGAGATCAACCTGAACCATCAGGGCGCAATGCGCTGTGCTGATGATACATGGCTTTTCAAGGTGTTGACGCGCGGTCTTGCCCGCAAACACGGGTTCACCGCGACGTTCATGTCCAAACCCTATGCCGATGACGCAGGCAACGGAATGCATGTGCATTTCTCGGTTGTAGACGATCAGGGCCGCAATGTGTTTGACAATGAAGGCCCCGAGGGGACGGACACGCTGCGCTACGCCATTGCAGGCTGTCTGGCGGCGATGCCCGGCAGCACACTGATCTTTGCGCCGCATGGCAATTCCTATACCCGGCTGGTTCCCGGCGCCCACGCGCCCACCGGCGCCAGCTGGGCCTATGAGAACCGCACTGCCGCCCTCCGCATTCCCGGCGGCGCCCCTGCCGCCCGCCGGATTGAACATCGTGTGGCCGGAGGCGACATCAACCCTTACCTCATGCTGGCCGCCGTTCTGGGTGCTGCGATGAACGGGATCGAGGACGCAACCGACCCGCCCGCCCCGATCACCGGTAACGCCTATGATATCGACGGCCTGCCCCAACTGGCCGGCGATTGGGAGGCCGCGATCACTACCTTCGAATCCGATCCCCACGTGGCGCGTATCTTCCCCGCTGATATGATCCGCTTTCTGGCGATGACCAAACGGCAGGAAATCCGCCGCTTCGCCGAGCGCCCCCCAGAAGAGCACTGGCTAAGCTACGTCGAGGCCGTCTGACCCCCCTTGCCCGGCCCCTTTTGGTTCGTTAGAATGAATTTGATCAAATTTGGTGACCTATGAAAATCGGCATCCTTGTAACCGGCCACCCTCCGGATGAGCTGCGTTCAGACTTCGGCACATATGACGGCATGTTCCGTACCCTGCTGGGCGGCAACGGCTTTACGTTTCAGACCTACAACGTGGTGGACGGCCAGTTCCCTGACGGCACAGACTCTGCCGACGGCTGGGTCATCACCGGCTCGCGCCATGGGGCGTATGAGGATCACGCGTGGATACCCCCGCTGGAAAATCTGATCCGCGCGATCCGCGACAAAGGCCAGCCGCTGATTGGCGTCTGCTTTGGCCACCAGATCATCGCACAGGCGCTGGGCGGAAAGGTTGAAAAGTTCACCGGAGGCTGGGCCGTTGGGCGCACCGACTATGACCTTGATGGCCAAACAGTTACGCTGAATGCGTGGCATCAGGATCAGGTAGTCGCCCTACCCGACGGCGCACGCGTCACCGGTACCAACGATTTCTGTCGCAACGCCATGGTGGCTTATGGCGACACGATCTGGACCGTACAGGCCCACCCTGAATATGGTGACAGCTTTATCCAGGGCCTGATCGAGACACGCGGCAAGGGCGTGGTCCCCGATGAATTGATGCAAGCGGCCACTGACCGCCTGCCCGCCAATGACGACAACCCCAAAATCGGGCAGTTCATGGCGGAGTTTTTGAAGAAAGAGAGGGCCTGATGGCCGACTGGACAGACCAACTGCCACAGGCAGCCCGCAGCTATTTCGAAGGCCACCGACTGGACGAGGTCGAATGCATTATCTCGGACCTGCCCGGCATCGCGCGTGGCAAGGCTGTGCCAGCTTCGAAATTCGCCAAGCAAAGCTATTTCCACCTGCCCGACAGCATCTTTTACCAGACCATTACCGGCGACTGGGGCGAGGCCGCGGGTGAGGACGGGTTCATCGAACGGGACATGATCCTTAAGCCCGACTTCACGACCGCATCCGCCGCGCCGTGGACGGGCGACTGGACGTTGCAAGTGATCCACGACGCTTATGACCGTGATGACAACCCGATCCCGTTTAGCCCGCGCAATGTGCTGAAACGCGTGGTCCAGATGTATCACGACAAGGGCTGGAAACCCGTCGTGGCGCCCGAGATGGAGTTCTTTCTGGTCGCCCCCAACGTCGACCCCGCACAAAGTATCAAGCCGATGATGGGACGCTCGGGCCGTCCGGCGGCGGCGCGGCAGGCCTACTCGATGACGGCCGTGGACGAATTCGGCCCGGTGATAGACGACATCTACGATTTCGCCGAGCATCAGGGATTCGAGATTGACGGCATTACGCAAGAAGGCGGCGCGGGCCAGCTGGAGATCAACTTGCGCCACGGCAATCCGGTCAAGCTGGCGGATGAGGTATTTTATTTCAAACGCCTGATCCGCGAGGCCGCGCTGCGCCACAATTGTTTTGCCACCTTCATGGCGAAACCGATCGTGGACGAGCCGGGCTCGGCCATGCATATCCACCATTCGATCATCGACATGGAGACGGGGCAAAATATCTTCTCGGGTCCACAAGGGGGCGAGACGGACGCGTTCTACCACTTCATCGCCGGGTTGCAGAACCACCTGCCCTCGGGTCTGGCTGTGATGGCGCCCTATGTGAACTCGTATCGCCGCTATGTGAAAGATCACGCCGCGCCGATCAATCTGGAATGGGCGCGCGACAACCGCACCACCGGCATCCGTGTGCCTCTGTCGGGGCCCGAGGCGCGGCGCGTCGAAAACCGCATCGCCGGGATGGACTGCAACCCCTATCTGGGCATAGCGCTGTCACTGGCCTGCGGTTATCTGGGCCTGGTCCAACAGGAACGCCCGCGCCGTCAGTTCTATGGCGACGCTTACGAAGGCGAAGGCGATATCCCTCAGGTCATGGGCAATGCTCTGGACCTGTTCGATGAAGCGACCGCCCTGCACGAGGTTCTGGGCCCCGAGTTTGCCCGCGTCTATGGCATCGTCAAACGCGCCGAGTATGAAGAGTTCCTGCAGGTCATCTCTCCGTGGGAGCGTGAGCATCTACTGCTGAACGTATGATCCGCGATGAACCTGCTTTATTCCAACGACCGCAAGGCTGAATACCCGGCCAGCTGGTACGCGGCCACGGCCAATTCGATTGACCGCTTTCCGGTGCTGGCGGGTGATGAAAAGGCCGATGTTTGCGTGGTGGGCGGCGGCTATACCGGCCTGTCCGCTGCGCTGCATCTGGCCGAGGCCGGGTTCAGCGTTGTGCTGCTTGAGGCACATCGTGTGGGCTTTGGCGCATCAGGCCGCAATGGCGGGCAATTGGGCAGCGCCCAACGGATGGATCAGGAAGATCTTGAGCGGCTGGTTGGCGACGACGATGCGGCGAAGCTGTGGGATCTGGCCGAGGACGCGAAGGCGCTGGTCAAATCCCTGATCGCCAAGCACCAGATTGACTGCGACCTGAAACCGGGCGTTGCCGTTCTGGGCCTGTCCGCAGGCGAGCAGCAGGAATTGCACGACCACGCCGCGCATCTGTCCGACCGCTATGGCTATGACCAGATGGAACTGCTGGACGAAGGCGCAAGCCACGGTCTGTGCCCCTCGCCCGCCTATCGCGGCGGCTATCTGGACACGGGTGCCGCGCATCTACATCCGCTGAACTATGCTCTGGGTCTGGCGCAGGCAGCAGCCAAGGCAGGCGTGCGGATGTATGAAAGCACCGAGGTGACGGGGGTCGAGGAAACCGCACCCGCCATAGTCCACACCGCACAGGGCAAGGTCACAGCCGATCACGTCGTTCTGGCCTGCAACGGCTATCTTGGCGGCCTGAACGGCAAAGTCGCCGCGCGGGTCATGCCGATCAACAATTTTATCGCCGCGACCGAGCCTTTGGGCACCGATACCGCCCGTGTTCTGACCCGAGACGTGGCGGTGGCCGATACGAAATTCGTGGTGAACTATTTCCGCCTTAGCGCGGATAACAGATTGCTGTTTGGCGGCGGCGAAAGCTATGGCTATCGCTTCCCGGCAGACATTGCCGCCAAGGTCCGCAAACCAATGGTCGAGATTTTTCCACACCTGCGCGACGTCAAAATCGACTATGCCTGGGGCGGCACGCTGGCGATTACCATGCGGCGGATGCCGTATCTGACGCGGGTTGCGCCCAATATCCTGTCAGCCTCGGGCTATTCTGGTCACGGGGTCGGAACAGCCACCCATGCGGGGCAATTGATGGCACTGGCCATTCAGGGGCAGGCCGAAGGGTTCGACACCATGGCCCGCGTCCCCGCCCTACCTTTCCCCGGAGGCCCCGCCTTGCGCAGCCCCCTGCTGGTGCTGGCGATGACGTGGTTTGCTTTGCGGGATCGGCTGGGGGTGTGATCGAGCCCCCAGTTAACTGAGGTCATGCAGACTATCAAAAATCGCGTAGCACTCGAAACCCAGCGGCCATTAGCCTTGCGTCCTCATCTACTCGCCCGCGCGAAGCGACCCTAGAGAAATCCATAGCGGTCCAATAGGCACCACCTCTCCCGACGCGGTCTGTACACGCAGGCAACATAGCGTGTCGCAGATAGTCACTTACAGTCGCAGAACCTATGTGAGTTGAAGTCCAGCAAGACATTGTACGCTCAACTACATTGCCTGACATATGGCGCAATCCCCACGCATTGGCGGCGTCGAGATCATCAACCCGAACCGGATGACCACGCCGTGCCAGTTCCGGACGCTTGACACCCAACATCTCTTCGGTTGGTTTGCCGTGGAAATTGACTTGATCGGTGGTTACTTCCTCACCCTGAGCAAATGGGGTCTGCGTTCCGGCGCGTGCTGCATACTCCCACTCTGCTTCCTTTGGCAAACGGTACACATCGGCGCCAATCTTGTCGTTGAGCCATTTTGTATAAGCCACGCCGTCGGAATAAGAGACATCAACAACCGGGTAGTTGCCCCGAACATCTACGCAGGCAGCATCGCGCTGTAATATACAATCGCGCGGAACATGCCCTCCACAGCCACCGTCATTGACGCACGCCATCCACTGTTCATGCGTCACTTCATTTCGACCAATAGCAATTGGCATATCAATCTTAACAGGATGAACAGGGCCCTCGTGGTACGCGATATAGGGATCCTCAGGAGTGGCCCACCGCATAGGATTCGCGCCCAAGTGAATATTCAAACGAGATTCACCCGGCGGCCCGCCCATCAGGAACTCTCCCAACGGCAACACGATCATCTCGGGGCAGACGTCGCATTCCTGAAACATCTCAAGCGGGGCGACCTCGGTTCCGTCGGACAGGACGTATTGCGCCTGAGCTGGCAGAGCGAGAATGGACAATGAAAAAGCAAGTCTAGCAAGCATGATGGGAACAATCCGAACCGTGAAATGCAATGTTTAGATTTTCCCATTGCCACCCGGATTCCCCAACGGATGCAAGGCGCTATCCGGGGTCCGAACGAAGTTATCCTCTGGATTGCGACAGTTAAGTGAAATTTTGCTGCATAGTCACGTAGGGGCTTGGATTGACGTTCTTTTAGCTTTATCTTTTCCAAAGATAGAATTTGGGAAAATCAAATATGACGCTTCCTCCTAACGTTCATGACGCCGAACCCATCCCTGCCGCCGCGCGTGAGGCCATCGACGCCCTGATGCAATCGGGCGACCTGTTCCGCTATACCGCGCCGCAAGACGCGCCGGTCGCGCTTCTGGAAAGCGAATTCGCGGCCCTTTTGGGCGCGAAATACGCGCTGGCCGTATCGTCCTGCTCGGCCGCTTTGTTCCTGTCGCTCAAGGCATTGGGTCTGCCTCGGGATGCGCGGGTGCTGATCCCCGGATTTACCTTTGCGGCCGTGCCGTCCTCGGTCGTTCATGCGGATTGCATCCCGGTGCTGTGCGAAGTGGGCGAGAACTATCGCATCGACATGGCCGATTTCGAGGCCAAGCTGGACAGTGTTCAGGCCGTCATCATCAGCCATATGCGCGGCCATACATCCGACATGGACGCGATCATGGCGCTGTGCAACGCGCGTGACATTCCAGTTGTCGAGGACGCGGCGCATTCGCTGGGCACCACATGGCACGGCAAGAATATCGGCACGATTGGCAAGGTCGGTTGTTTTTCGTTCCAGTCCTACAAGATGATCAACGCGGGCGAAGGTGGCATTCTGATCACCGATGACGCCGATCTGGTGGCGCAGGCCGTGATCATGTCAGGCGCGTATGAGCATAACTGGAAGAAACACAAAACCCCTCACGGCGACAACTCGCCCGAGTTGGAGCAGGCCTTTGCCCGCTGGCAGAACAAGCTGCCGCTGTATAACCTGCGGATGAGCAACCTCAGCGCCGCCGTGATCCGACCCCAGATCCCCGAACTGGCGCGGCGCGTCAAGGATGGCTTGGCCAATCATGACTATGTGGCCGAGCGTCTGAATGGCTCGGATTTCATCGACGTCCCTGCCCCCCTGTCGCCCGAGCGCCGCGCACCGGATTCGATCCAGTTCAATCTGGTGGGCCTCAGCGATGACGAGATCCGCGCCTTTGCCGAAGCCTCCGAGGCGCGTGGGGTCAAGGTTCAGGTCTTTGGTCAAAGCGCGGATAACGCTCGCGCCTTTTGGAATTGGCAGTTCCTGCCGGAACAGTTTGAACTGCCGCAGACGCGTGACATGCTGATGAAGGCGTGTGACGTGCGCCTGCCCGTGCGTCTGACGCGTGAGGAACTAGACGTGATCGCCGACATCCTACTGGCTTCGGTTGGTGAAGTAACCGGGCCGGTTCCGGTCTATGGCACCTAGCTGCTAGTTCCCTTGAGGACCAACAAGGTCCGACGAGACAAACAGCGCCGTGACCCCTTGCGCGGTCGCGGCAACACGCGACAGAACGGCTGCCACCTGTGGCCCCTCCGGGCCATCCACCAAAAGCGGCGCACCCGAATCCCCCATCATCACGGGGCAAATAGCCACTAAAATTCCTTGCTCTGCGCGGGTTGGCGGGCATGACGGGGTGCGGCTCAGGACATGCGGCCGCACGCCGGGATAGCCCACCAGATAGGATGAGGGCGCAGCGGTTTTCGCTAAAGGCACCGGTGCGATCTGTTGTCCAAAAGGCTCGGTCAGTTCCAGCAGCGCCCAGTCTAGATCCGCGCGCCGGTTGAATGTTGTTGGTCCCTGCCCGGGCGGCAGCCGATAGCCCGACACGCCCGAGACCGCGACCGCTTCTCCTCGCTGATAACCAGCTGCGAACCGTATGCTGGCGGGTGGGATCCAACGGTTGCGTGCCGTGTTGAAAAGGCAATGCGCCGCAGTCAGAACCAAACGCTCTGCCACCAGAGTGCCAGTGCAATGTGATCGTTGGTCCCGACCTGCAAAATTGACCCGCCCGACTGCGCGCCAGGGCACTTGCGTCGCGTCCTGGATCTGTCGTTCACGCACGGCGTCGCAACCGAGTGAGGCCGCGCTGCCCAACCGGCAAACCTCGGACCAATCATCCGAATAAACACCTTGAGACAGCGCAGGGCTTGACCATGCCAATGCGACACCCAAAACAAGCCAGAGCATTACCGGTCGCGTCAATTCAGCTTGGATAGCTTTTGCTGCAGCTCAGCCAGTTGTTTCTTGATTTCGTCCAGATCCTCTTTGGGTTCTGTCGCAGGCTGGTCTTCTTTGTCCGGGCCGGACCAGTTGCCCGAAAGTCCACCGGTCATCGCCTTCAAAAACGCCTGTTGCTGCGCCTGCATAGCTTCGAACCCCGGCATCTGCGACATCGGGTTCATGGCGCTCATGTTTTCCATCATCTTCGACTGGCTCTCGCGCAGCATCTCGAACGAGCTTTGCAGGAACTGAGGCATCATACCCCCGCCCGGTAGCATGTAGCTGCGGACCAGATCGTTTAGCACGTTCACCGGCAGAACGTTTTCGCCCCGGCTTTCGTGTTCCGCAATGATTTGCAACAGATATTGGCGTGTCAGGTCATCCCCTGTCTTCAGGTCGATAATCTGCACTTCGCGTCCATCGCGGATGAACACGGCGATATCCTCTAGCGTGACGTAGTCGCTGGTCTCGGTGTTATACAGCCGACGGCTGGCATAGCGTTTGATCAACAACGGTTTTTCTTGTTCTGACACCGTTTACCCTCCCCAAGGATGATGCGTTGCAGCAGAGATTATGCGACTGCAGAACAAAAAGAAAGGGCAGGTCTTTCGACCTGCCCGACGCGATTGCACCAGATGGGAGGATGGGTGCGCCTCGCGGCCTTACTTACTTGGCAGCTGTTGCTTTCTTGGCAGCAGCAGTCACCTCGTTGGTGGCTTTCTTGACAGCAGCAGTTGCGTCTTCTGCAGCGTCTTTACCGGCAGCCATCAGCAGCTCGACAGTTTCGCTCTGAACTTTTTTCGCGATTTCAGCGAAAGCAGCCATGTTTTCAGCGGCAACTTCAGCCGACGCGCTTGCGAAGTCGGTTGCGGCTTTTGCGTAGTCAGCAGGCTCTGCTTTTGCTTTCGACATCTCGGTCAGTTTGGCCAGAGTGTCTTTGGTCCATTTGTTCGAGATTTCTGCCGATTTCTCTGCAGCTTCGAGAGCAACACCCGACAGTTTTTCGTTCAGGGTTGCGGTCGACTTGAAGGCACCTTCCAGTGCGGTGGTGTCAACGGGAAACGCGCCCATGATGTCTTTCAGAGCAGCGGTGAAGTCTTGTGTCTTAGCCATTGTCCAAATCCTTTTTGCCGAACCGGGCCTGCCCCGGTTTTCATCAGCTTGAGGACAATATGATTGCTGCACCGCAGCATTGCAAGAATTTTCTTGCTGCGGTGCAGCAAAAACTTCGAGTTCCCTGATAAATCAATCGGTTGCCTTGACCGAAACATAACTTCCGGGTGCCGGACACAAAGACGGATGGTCCGAATCGCCCGGTTCACGCGCCGGGATTTGCTTGCCAGAACGCTTTTTCAACCAAGCTTCCCAAAGAGGCCACCACGATCCCTCATGGAAATCTGCCTCGTTCATCCAATCATCGGCATCCGCCTTTAGATCGGGATTGGTATAGTGTCCGTATTTCTTCTTGCTGGGCGGATTGACAATCCCCGCGATATGGCCGGATTGCGAGACAACAAACGTTTTTGACCGCGAGCCCATCTGCTGCACGCCACGGTAGCAGGCTTTCCATGCCGCGATGTGATCCGTTTCGCATGTTATGGCCATCAATGGCACATCCACATCGCGGATATGCAGCTTATGCCCCAATAGCTCGAACCCATCATTGACGAAATCATTGCTTTGGCAAAGACCCCGAAGGTATTCGATTGCCATTCGACCGGGCAGGTTTGCTCCATCCCCGTTCCAGAACAACAGATCAAAGGCCGGGGGGGTTTCGCCCATCATATAACTACGGATTGCAGGACCATAGATCAGGTCATTGGACCGAAGGAAAGACATCGTCCGCCCAACCACCCAGGCTTTGAGAACACCGTCTTTGCCGACCTGATCCTCGATCCCGTCGACAAAGTCATTCTGGAGGAACGGGGTAAACTCGCCCTGATCTCCGAAGTCGGTCAAGGTGGTGAAGAATGTGGCCGACTTGATCGACTTGTCCCCGCGCTGTTTGAGCAGCGACAAGGTCAGGCTAAGCGTCGTTCCCGCAATACAATAGCCTACAGCGTTGACCTGCTTGACCTTGCAGATCTGTTTCACCTGCTCAATCGCGGTCAGATAGCCTTGCTCGATATAGTCGCCCATCCCGATATCCGCGTGGGAGGCGTTCGCGTTCGCCCAACTGACAACGAATAGCGTATAGCCTTGTTCAGTCACCCACTTGATCAGGCTGTTCTGCGCCTTGAGGTCCAGAATGTAGAACTTGTTGATCCAAGGCGGAAAGAGAATAATCGGTGTTTCGAAAACGGTCTCGGTCGCGGGTTTGTACTGGATCAGCTCCATCAAATCATTGCGGTAGACCACCTCACCCGGTGTAGTGGCAATATTGCCTCCAATCTCGAACGCGCTGTCATCGGCCAGACGTACGACCATCTCGCCATTGTTGGCTTCGAGATCTGAGACGAGATTCTCCAGACCTTTAATCAAGGATTGACCTTCGGTCTCAACCGCCTTTTCCAAGGCATCGGGATTTGTGGCCAGAAAATTCGTAGGGGACATCATATCGATGATCTGCTGCGAGAAAAACTGAAGCCGTTGCTTGTCTTTTTCGGGCATATCGTCAACTGATGCGACCGCCTGAGCGATCGCTTGGGCGTTTGTCTGGTATTGCTGACGTACAAAGCGGAAATAGGGGTTTGTGTCCCACATCGGATTGGAAAACCGCTTGTCCTTCGGGCCGGGTTCCGCAGCATCGGGGTTTCCGGACGCAAGAGCCTGCTGCGCTTCGGCAAAGTTCAGAACTGACTTTCCCCAAAACTCGATCTGATGCTCCAACAGCTTGGCAGGATTTTGCCATGCCTCGGTCATATAGGCCGTTGCTGCTTTTGCAAAAAGATCTTGATTCGGGCCATCTAACGCGGGGGAATGCGCAGTTTTTCCAGCCATGACTTCAACCAGCCGCTTCGACAAAGCTTCGACTTTGTTCATATTTTCTTTAAGCCGTTCAAGGTGTTCCTCGGTCAGCTCTGGCGATCGGTCTTCGGTTGTTGTCATTTTAACAATTCCCCCCTACTATTTTCTGCTATGCAGAATAACGTCGCGGAAACTATAAGGCAAAGCGACGAAAAGTCCTTACGTACAGGCTGACACTCATAGGGAGCCCAATCCATGCGCTACATGATGACCTACGATCTGATGGAAACCATGCGCAATACCAACCAATGGATGGGCGCGACAGCAAGTGCGATGGCTTCGTACCCGCTGTTTGCAATGGTACCCAATCCCGCGTTCAGCATGATGGCTGCCTGGGGCGAAGTGACCGAACGGACATTTCAGCGAATGATTGTCAAACCCGACTGGGGCATTCGCACCTTCACCTGCGAAGATGGTAAGGACCATTTGGTAGACATCGTGCCTGTGTTGGAGCGTCCTTTCGGTGACCTGATCCACATCCGCGTCAACGGACGAAAAGAACAACCTCGCAAGGTTCTGTTGGTTGCGCCCATGTCCGGGCACTACGCCACCCTGTTGCGGTCCACAGTCAAAAGCTTGCTGGTAAATTGCGAAGTGTATGTCACCGATTGGCATAATGCGCGCGACATCCCTGTGTCTGAGGGCAAGTTCGATGTCGAGGACTATACGCTATATCTTGTTGATTTCATGAAGGAGCTCGGCCCTGAAACGCATGTAGTTGCCGTCTGCCAACCTGCTCCTTTGACCTTGGCCGCGACAGCCTATTTGGCCGAAGTCGAGCCAAAGGCACAACCCTGCACCCTGACGCTGATCGGAGGACCAGTGGACCCGGATGCAACGCCAACTGACGTCACCGATTTTGGCCGCCGCGTGACCATGGGGCAGTTGGAAGAAACGATGATTCAACGCGTGGGCTTCAAGTACAAAGGCGTCGGGCGTATGGTCTATCCCGGCCTGCTGCAGCTTGCCTCATTCATGTCGATGAATGGGGATCGCCACTCCAAGGCGTTCTCGGACCAAATTCAGCGCGTCATGCGCGGTGAGGCGTCGGACCATGACGCACATAACCGCTTTTACGATGAGTACCTTGCAGTGATGGACATGACGGCCGAGTTCTACCTGTCCACCGTGGAGCGCATCTTTAAGAACCGTGAAATTGCAAAGAACGAATTCATTGTAGCGGGACACAAAGTAGATATCGGCAAGATCACTGACGTAGCAGTTAAAACGGTTGAAGGCGCGAATGACGATATCTCTGCGCCTGGCCAGTGTATCGCAGCGCTTGAACTTTGCACCGGCCTGCCCGCTTCGAAAAAAGCCAGCCACGTCGAGCCCGGCGCTGGCCACTACGGCATCTTCGCAGGGCGAAGCTGGCGCGACAATATTCGTCCGTTGGTTATCGATTTCATGAACGCCAACACGCGCAAGCCTCAACGTCGCCCGGCAAATAAAAACAAAGTCGCCTGACCAAGATGCGTAAGGCAAAGGCAGTGGATACAGCCTTTGCCTGTTCGTGTGGTTGTCTGCGCGGTCATATTACCGCGGCAGGTATAAGGTCTTCGACACATGTCGTTTGCTATTGCAACGACTGCCGCGCGGCCCAGCTCTATTTCAACCAACCCGATCCAGCGCCCGGGCCGGTCGAAGTTCTGCAGATGTTGCCCGAAGAAGTTCGTATCGAAACCGGTGCCGAACAATTGGCATTGATGCAACTCAGCCCAAAAGGAATGCTGCGCTGGTACGCCAGTTGTTGTGATGCCCCATTGGCCACCACGTCACGCACAGCGAAATTCCCATTCGCAGGATTCATTGTCGCGCGCATGTTGGATACATCCGCCCTCGGCCCTATCACCACACGTGGCTTTGTTCCCAATCCCGGCGGCAAACAAGAGCATGAAAAGCTGGGATACGCGGCTTTCGGGCTTGTCTCACGGGTACTCAAGTCTCTTTTGACAGGAAGCTGGAAGCACACTCCGTTTTTTGACATCGGCACGGGTGATCCGATCAGAACCCCTGTTATCCTAACCAAGGCTGAACGTTCAGCACTTTATAAGTAAGGCAACCCGACTCTAATATTCAGCCATTCTTCCAGCGCTTGCGTGACTTCTGCGGGCGTCTCTAGAGGGGGCAAGTGCCCTGCGTCTTCCATAATCTTCAGTTCGGCGCTAGGGATCATCTCGGCCATAAACCGGTGCCGCTTGACTGGCGTAAGCTGATCATGTGCCCCGCAAATGATCAGTGTCGGCACGTTTATATGCCTAAGCGCAGGTTGCTGATCCGTGCGCCTCTGCAGCGCCCGCATCTGCCGTTCAAACAGCTCTGGCCCCTGATCCTTTGCCATGGCCATAACCTCGTTCAAAATCGGTACGCGCCCCGGCCCCGGAGCAAGCGTCTCCGTTCCAATCAAGCGCTGCATGACCTCTTCGAACCGGCCTGATTTGGCCCCTACGATCAACTCCTCTCGGTCAGCAGCAATCTGGGGTGTATCGGCCTGTGCGTCGGTAGACATCAGACACAAACGCGTCACCCGGTCAGGAGCCCTACGGACAAGTTCCAAAGCAACGACCCCGCCCATGTTAAACCCGCAGAGCGCAAAGCGATGTGGCAACTGGTCCAACAACCCCGAGGCTATTTCCTCGATCCGCTCGCCGCCCGATACCGGGGCAACCGTCACAGCACGAGCACCAGAAATCTGCAAAATCTGGGCGCCGAACAACCTTGCATCACACATAAACCCGGGCAGAAATACCAACGGTTCAATCACACAGGGCCTCCTTGAAATCGACCACTTTGTGTTACGTTTTCCGTAAGATGCGTAGTTTTGTTGAACTGGGCAAGCAAAAGTTCAGGGATAAGCGATCCCTTTGAACGGCGGAAAATCTGCATAGCGTGCGCGCCGTCGATGCTGATTTTCTGCAGGCTCGGCGCCGGGTCGCAACAGGCATCCGCGCGGCGCAATATAACTGTCGATCCGCTTGTGGGGCATCGGCCTCCAGACCAAATTAAACGCGCAGAGTTTGGGAAAAAACCATATCTCGGAATAGTCCAGATGATCGTGCATCCACCACGCCAGATCCCGCCAGTCCCGGCCTGCGTCATACTGATCAGCAAACCAAGGAATCACGATCGAAGCCCCCGCTATGCGCGTGTCCCCTTCGCCCCGATCCCAGATGTGGCACTCCAATGGATTGTCGTTGCGCGCGCAATTCAGCCGGTTTTCATTGCCGAACCGGTTCAGCGACGGCGACCGATAGCCCGAGCGTACGGCGACACGCCCAAAGGTTTCCTCTAAAGGATCCAGCAAGGTTTGGCACAGGGCTTGACCTGTTTCTATGGCAAGGTTGGGGTTATCGGGAAGGTTTTGTTTTTCATGGAAATTCCCGATCTCGGAATACAGGAAATCGCGCATGTAGAAATGTTTGGACAGTCGCACGCGGCCCAACGCCTCAAGGCTCCACATGCTGCCCGGTGTTCGCATGGTTATTCGACCCCCAAAGTTTTAAGCCATACCAGAATACCCGATACGGTCGCATCGGTTTGCCCCGGCGACATCAGGCGTCCGGCTATGACATGCGATGCGGGATCATCCTCGGGGCCCATAGTCACCAGTTCGACCACAGCGGGTCCGCCCCAGGCTTGCGCAACTTTGTGGGTTAGATCAGGGCGCACCACCTGATCGTCATCCGAGAACCAGAATAATGCCGGCACCTGCGCATCCGAAAAATCAAGCGCATAGACCACATCCACCAATACAGTCATGGGAACCACTGCTTCCCAAGGATAGGACGCTGACCAATAAGTGTTCTTTTCTTCGTCCGGCCCCGAGACATCACGGGTTTCACCCATCAACAGAGGCAACCAGCTTCGCGCCCATGGCAAACCAGGAATCCAAGCCCCGGGCGCATTCACACCGAAATTCGGTGACACGAATACCATCCCCGCTACATCCTGGCTTAACTCAGGGTTTACCGCTGCTGCTGCTGCAAGTGTCCCGCCGGTTGAGGTTGAGATCACTACAACCTTATCCCCAACGGCGCGGGCTGCGGCCAATGCTTCGGCGACATCCTGCATCCAACCCGAGGCCGTGCCCTCAGCCATAGCCTCGCCACTGCGGCCATGACCTTGAAGCCGCGTGAAAACCAGATTGGCCCCAAGCGCATCGGCCACCATATCAGGGACCGGGCGGATTTCCTCGGATGAAGCTGAAAACCCATGGAGATACAAAATGGAAACAGGTGTGCGCTGCTCTTTGAAACCGTCCTGCCAGATCACGCGCTTTTCGACGCCGGGTACGATATCGTCATATGCCGATTCTGTGCTTTCGAAATAGACCTGAACACCTTCCCCGAACTTGCGTGACTCGAATGTGGGGTTGAGTTCCACCGGTTCGCGTGGACCAAACCAATAGGTCCCAACACCTACTGCGACTAATAGCAGACCAGTCCAAACCAATGCGCGCTTCATTGTGATGGCATCACGTCAAGTACCGCCTGTTCGATCAGCTCAAGACAAGGGCCATCCGAAAATCGATGGTCGGCGTCTTTGACCAGCAATAGCCTCATATCCGGCCCGTCGGCGTGCTCCAGCAGACGAACTGCAGTTTCAGTGGACACGGCAGTATCGGCAGTGCCTTGCAAAAACCGAACTGGGAAGGGCAAATTCAGCGCTGCGCGCAAGACCAGCCTTTGCCGTCCGTCCTCAATCATCCGCTTGGTAATGACGTAAGGCTCCATGTAGTCCGAAGGCAGTTCCACGTGCCCCACCGTCTCCAGCGCTGCCTTCTGCTCATCACTGAACGAGGCCCAATACCCTTCCTCGGTAAAATCCGGCGCAGCAGCGATTGTGACCATCCCGGCGATCCGTTCCGGCATCGCTTTTGCCAACAGTAACGCCTGCCATCCGCCCATCGACGATCCCACAACGACCAAGGACCCTTCGGTCAGCGCCTCAATCGCTGCAACTGTATCCTCATGCCAGTCCCCAATGCAGCCCTCTTCAAACGTGCCGGAACTTTCCCCGTGCCCAGAGTAATCGAACCGTAAAAACGCCTGCCCGCGCGCCTGCGCCCAAGCCTCAAGATACACCGCCTTGGTGCCCTCCATATCCGACTTGAGCCCACCCAGAAAAACGACCGTAGGCCCCGCCCCCTCGCTTTTGTGATACGCCAACCGCCGCCCCTGCGCGGTGTCCAGAAATTCAGCCACTGCCATAAAACCCTCTTTGCCTTCCCTGCATCATGCACGCCGCACCCCCAAGTGCAATTCCCCGATCCGCCCTTCATCTGGCTAAAAATATCCCGGGGAGCGCGAGGGGCAGCGCCCCTCGCTCCAACACTTGACACACGCGCACCCACCTGCCAAAGCAGCCAAACGCAAATAACCCGCAACCGGGCGTTCAGTGGGCGCCAAACCGACGAGGAGAGCCAACATGGCCTTGGATTCAAAATCCGTCTCACTCACCTTCCCCGATGGCAATGCACGATCCTATGACGCAGGCATCACACCTGCGCAGGTGGCAGCCGATATCTCGACCTCGCTGGCCAAAAAGGCAATCTCGGCCACGGTCGACGGCAAGCATTGGGATTTGCAATGGCCTATTGAGGCCGACGCACAAATCGCCATCCATACTATGAAGGATGAGGAACAGGCCAATGAGCTGATCCGCCACGATCTGGCGCATGTGATGGCGCGTGCCGTGCAAGAAATCTGGCCCGCCACCAAAGTCACCATCGGCCCCGTCATCGACAATGGCTGGTATTATGACTTTGACCGTGAAGAGCCGTTCACGCCCGAAGATCTCGGCCTCATCGAGAAAAAGATGAAAGAGATCATCAACAAGCGCGACCCCGTCACCACCGAGGTCTGGGACCGCGACCGCGCGATCGAATTCTACAAAGCCAATAACGAGCCCTATAAGGTCGAGCTGATCGAATCCATTCCGGGCGATGAGCCGCTGCGCATGTATTGGCACGGCCACTGGCAGGACCTGTGCCGTGGCCCACACCTGCAGCACACCGGCCAGCTGCCCGGCGATGCGTTCAAACTGATGTCCATCGCTGGTGCTTACTGGCGCGGCGACAGCGACCGCGCGATGTTGCAACGCATCTATGGCGTGGCTTTCACCGGCAAGGAAAAGCTGAAAGCGCACCTGCATATGCTGGAAGAGGCCGCCAAGCGCGACCACCGCAAGCTGGGTCGCGAGATGAACCTGTTCCACATGCAGGAAGAGGCCCCCGGCCAGATCTTCTGGCATCCGAATGGCTGGAAAATCTACACCACCCTTCAGGACTATATGCGCCGGATGCAGGAACGGGACGGCTATGTCGAGGTGAACACGCCTCAGGTTGTTGACCGCAAACTGTGGGAGGCCTCGGGCCACTGGGACAAATACCAGGAAAACATGTTCATCGTCGAGGTTGACGAAGATCACGCCCGCGAAAAGGCGATCAACGCGCTGAAGCCGATGAACTGCCCCTGCCACGTGCAGGTGTTCAATCAGGGTCTGAAATCCTATCGCGACCTGCCGCTACGCATGGCCGAGTTCGGGTCTTGCGCACGTTATGAACCCTCGGGCGCGCTGCACGGGATCATGCGGGTGCGCGGCTTTACGCAGGATGACGGCCATATCTTCTGTGCCGAGGATCAGATCGAATCCGAGACCGCAAAGTTCATTGCCTTCCTATCCAAGGTCTATGCCGATCTGGGCTTCCACGACTGGACGATTAAACTATCCACCCGCCCGGAAAAGCGCATCGGGTCGGATGAAAGCTGGGATCTGGTGGAAAAGGCCCTTGGTGATGCCTGCAAGGCGGCCGGGTACGACTATGAGATCCTCGAAGGCGAAGGCGCGTTTTACGGACCCAAACTGGAATTCACCCTGACCGACGCGATCGGGCGGACGTGGCAATGCGGCACGCTGCAGGTTGACCCCAACCTGCCCGAGCGTCTGGATGCCAGCTTTATCGGCGCAGATGGCGCAAAACATCTCCCCTTCATGCTGCACCGGGCAACACTGGGATCGTTCGAGCGTTTCATCGGCATTCTGATCGAAGAGCACGCAGGCAAACTGCCCTTCTGGCTCGCCCCGCGTCAGGTGGTTGTCGCCTCGATCACCTCCGAGGCGGATGACTACGTCAATGAAGTGGTCGAAACCCTGCGCGCCGCTGGTGTCCGGGCCGAGGCCGACATTCGCAACGAGAAAATCAACTACAAGGTTCGCGAGCATTCAGTCGGCAAAGTGCCTGTCATTCTGGCCATCGGACACCGTGAAGTTGAGGAACGCACCGTCAGCGTTCGCCGTCTGGGTGAGAAACAAACACAGGTTCAATCACTTGAGGCTGTAACAATTGAACTTTCCAAGTCGGCAACTCCGCCCGATCTGCTGTAACATTCGGTGAAAATTCGCCGCTGATCCGGCCCCAAGATAGGGGCCGGGTTGAAATATTTTCCTTTTTAGATTTCAAAAACAATGTGTTAACTTGCAATAGGGCATGACAGTGCCTGACGGGGTTGTGAGACACGGGCTCGTGAATTCAACTCTGCCCCGCAAGCTACTACCTTTGTTGGTGTCAAACACGGACATACGCAGTCATCAAAAGGATTACCGAGATGTCGAACACCGCTAAATCCCTGGTTATCGCAACCGCAGTCGCAGCCGCCGTATCCGGTGCCGCCACCACCGCAACCGCCCAAGCCAAAGAAAAGTGCTATGGCGTTTCGCTGGCAGGTGAAAACGATTGCGCAGCAGGCCCCGGCACCACCTGCGCCGGTACTTCGACCGTTGATTATCAGGGTAACGCATGGACGCTGGTCGACGCAGGCACCTGCGCCGATATCGAGCTGCCCCAGACCGCAGACGGTTCGGACCGCAAAGGCTCGCTCGAGCCGCTGGACCGCGACCTGCCGGCATAAGCCCGCGCTTAGGAAAACCGAAGGGGCGGGCCTTGTCGCCCGCCTCTTTGTCGCGAACCGGAGACTATTGTAATGCTGGACCACGCTATTCGATCAAACAGACTGCCCGCAGCGCCGGGTGTCGGATACAAACCCCAGCATTTTCAACAGATTCTGGATCACGCGCATCCGGTGGCATGGCTGGAAATCCATGCCGAGAATTACATGGGCGATGGCGGACGCCCGCTGGCGCAGCTGCGCCACCTGTCGGAACAGTTTCCTGTTTCTGTGCACGGTGTCGGCCTGTCCATTGGCGGCGAAGGCCCATTGGACCCCGATCATCTGGCCCGTCTGAAACATCTGGTCGGCTGGCTGAACCCAGCCAGTTTCTCCGAGCATCTGGCGTGGTCAACCCATGACAGCCACTTCCTGAACGACCTGTTGCCTCTGCCCTATACTGACGCAACACTTGCCCGGATTTGCGAGCACATCGATCAGGTGCAAGAGGTTGTCGGGCGGCAGATGCTACTGGAAAACCCTTCCAGTTATCTGGCGTTTGAGGAAAGTACGTGGTCCGAGCCTGACTTCCTGCGCGAAATCTCGCGCCGCACTGGCTGCGGCCTTTTGCTAGACGTGAACAACGTTTTCGTCTCGGCCACCAATCTGGACTTTTCACCACAGAGCTATGTTGACGCCTATCCACTGGAAAAAGTTGGCGAAATTCATCTAGGCGGCCACGACGAAGACGAGGACGACCACGGTCGCCCCCTGCTGATCGACAGCCACGGGCGCGAGGTCGTGGACCCCGTCTGGGCCTTGCTGGACTACGTGCTGGAAAGATCGGGCCCGAAACCGGTCCTGATCGAATGGGATACAGATGTTCCCGACTGGCCTGTTCTTCGAGCCGAGGCTGACCGGGCACAAGCGGCATTGGACCGCATCCCGGCATGAGCGTGTCTCAATCCACCTTTCACACTGCCCTTTTGAACCCGTCTGAGGCGGTTCCAGAGGGGTTGGTGGATGCAAGCGCCCAACCGGCAGGCCGACGGTTCAGCGTTTATCGCAACAATGTTGCGGTGTCCCTGACCGAAGCAATGCATCAGGCCTTCCCGGTAATCGCGAAGCTGTTAGGCGCTCAGAACATGGATGGTCTGTCGGGAATTTTCCTACGCCAGCATCCCCCGACGACGCCGATGATGATGTTCTACGGCGAAGCGTTCCCTGAATTTCTAGCGGGAATGGAGCAGCTTTCGCACCTGGGATATTTGCCCGACGTTGCCCGGTTGGAACTGGCCCTGCGTCGCTCCTACCACGCGGCGGACAGCACGCCTGCACCGGGTGATGCACTGGCTGTGGACCCAGAACAGGTCATGCGGGCCAAGCTGGAATTCGCACCATCAATGCAGGTGGTCCGCTCTGAGTGGCCAATATTCTCTTTGTGGCGGTTCAACACCATAGACGACGCCCCCAAACCCCAGCCCGGTGCTGAAGACGTGCTGGTTACCCGCCCCGAATTTGATCCCGCGCCGCATCTGCTGCCTGCAGGCGGCGCAGATTGGATATCTAAGATGCAGACTGGTCATACGATCGGTCAAGCATTCGAAAGCGTATCCGCTACCACCCCCGAGTTTGACCTTGGGGCCACTCTGGCGCCTCTGCTTCAAGGTGGCGTCATTACTTCTGTGACTATCGAAAGGCTGGCACAATGACTGCCCTGATCTCTCTTCACAACAATGTCCTGGGACGGCTGGACAGCTCGGCCAACTGGCTGACACCGACCCTGGCACGGCTTGTTTTTGTTGCTGTATTGCTTGTTTACTACTGGAATTCGGCCACTCTGAAGATTGACGGGTCGATCTTCTCGGCGTCAGCCGGTGCCTTTGGCCAGATCTTCCCCAAAGCGGCTGAAGCCGTTTTGTATGACGTCACCCAGATGACCTTCTTCCAGCGTATCGTGATCTTTTTAGGCACCGTGGCCGAGTTTGTTCTGCCGGCATTGCTGCTGGTCGGTCTACTCACCCGCGTCGCAGCCCTGGCCATGATCGGCTTCGTATGGGTTCAAACCATCGTTGATGTCGCCGGTCACGGTGTGAAACTGGGTGGGCTGTTCGACAATGCCATCACCTTGATGGACCAACGCGTCATGTGGACTTTCCTGTTCCTGGTCATCGTGATCAACGGTGCAGGCCCCATTTCAATAGACCGCATCTTGCGTCTAAAGTGATTTAGAAATGCGCCTTGGGCTCGTCCGGTTTACCTGCGGCCAGCCCAAGGGCCCCTGCCACCCCGGCAAATGCAACCGGGAACATGGTAAAGGCATTGAACCCAAACGCGTAATACATGCCGCCGGCTGAAATTAGCAACAATGCCCCGCCAATCAATGCCCTCGCCTTGGCCATAGCCCCTCCGGCAATCGCCAGCAAAGGTGCCAGGATCGACATAGCCTGGATAAGCTGCGCGTTGTCGACCTGCTCGGCAAGGCCGTCGATCTCTCCGAACCGGTCGATCAGTTCGACATATCCATAGCCGACAAAACCGACCAACATGCCGATTAGCCCGGCAATCACACCCAAAATCATCGCTGCGTTACGCATCTTTCGCCCTCTTGCTTGCGCCTTTGCAGATAAGCATCCGCTCAGTCGACGCCAAGAGCAGCCTTCGTCGCCGCCGTCCAACCAAGAAAAAACTGCCCGTCACGCTCGATCAAAGGACGTTTCATCAAGGTCGGATGATCGTGCAACAGCTCCAACGGTGCCCGCGCGCGCTCGTCTTCGCTTAGGCCCCGCCATGTCGTGGACCGGGTGTTGAGCAAAGCCTCGCCGAATTGTGTAAATGCCTGTGACAGCACTATTTCGGGCACCCCATCCGCTCGCACGTCGACAAAATCAACACCTCCCAATGATTTCAGTGCCTTACGGCAGGTATCACAGTTCTTTAGTCCATATAGGCGCATTTTAGGGGGCTTCCTGTGCTTGTGTGAATTTTAGGCAAATTCGCCAAGGTGTTCCGGTAATTCTTGATTTTTTACTTCACCGTGCAATGTTGAAAAAGACGAAATGCGCAATTCGGGCCGAAGCGTGTGGGCGCGGCGGTGATGAAAGGCGGTGGCGTCAATCACTTCCCCCACCAATTTGTGGGACAACGTGTAAGTAGAAGGAGACACGGGAAATGCCAACTGGCACCGTGAAATGGTTTAATACCACTAAAGGCTATGGGTTTATTGCCCCCGATGAAGGTGGCAAGGACGTATTTGTACATATCTCGGCTGTTGAACGGTCAGGTCTGACCGGGCTCGCAGACAATCAGAAAGTCTCATACGAATTGCAGGACGGACGCGACGGTCGCCAGATGGCCGCCGATTTGAAACCGTTGTAAGGCCCCCTCCCGACGGGAAGACAAAGCAGGGCAACGGCCAATTTCCGGCCGTTGACCAATTATGGTTCGACCAATGTTAACCGCGCGCCGGATCTGCGTCGGCGTGCGTGAACCAGTCTTGACCCATCGCAACGATGCAGGACGTGCCGGTCGAATAAGTGACAACCATCGTCCAATCACCTTTCTCGCTAGTCCAGACTTCCATGATTTGTTCGGGACTGCGCACCCCGGTGGCCGCGCGCTGCGAGCCGAACTGACGTTCAAGCTTTTCGTGCATTCGGGATGTCGGTTCACACAATACCTCGGCAATCGGAGACTTGGCGAAAACCGGGCCGCCAAGCAAGCAAAAGAGGCATGCAAATCGGATGTAAGAAAGACATGTCATGAAGCCAATGTAACAGCTTCACGACAAAACGTATAGACAAACGATATGCGTTTAATTTTCGCGAATGACCGCTTCGAACTCGCGCCATTCGCGGGCGGTCATGCCCGAAGTTTCTTGCGTCACGGCCTCTCCGGCCAGCATCCGCCGCAGGCTGTCGACCATCTGCGCCGACAGATTCACCGCGCCCAGACGGTAATCTTCAAACGCCTTGTAAGCGAAAGGAACCCAGTCGGCGACGATTTTGCACATCGTGTCCGCATATACCCGGATTTCATATTGCGCGTGGGGGTCCGCTCGCAGCCGCAGGAAGTGGAACAGATTGTGCAGGTCCACCTTCCAGTACCATTGAGTGTAGATATTCGCCGGAAGGTTCATCCGCGCCAGTTCACGTGCCAGACCCTGCTGACCATCCTGACTGATCATCGCCTCGTAATTGTCATAGCACCGGGCACTGTCTGCCTTGAGCATCTCAAGAACGCGCGCGGCTTCTTCCCCCTGCAGCGCGTCGCCCCGGCCCTGGTTGTTCACCTCGGACTGCGCCGCCACATGGTCGGGCGCGGGGATATAGAACTCGCGGTCCAGGATAGAATAGCGTGCCGAGTATTCGTTCACATTCGCCGTCCGATGCCGGATCCATTGCCGCGCCACAAAGACGGGCAGTTTCACATGCAGCTTGATCTCGCACATTTCAAAAGGGGTCGAGTGCCAGTGACGCATCAGGTAACGGATCAGGCCCTCATCATTCTGTACGGATTTGGTACCCTTGCCATAGGACACACGGGCAGCCTGACAAATCGCCGCGTCGTCGCCCATATAGTCGATCACACGCACAAAACCGTGGTCCAGAACCTGATGCGCGGTGTACAGGTGATCCTCCATCCCCGGGGCAACAACACGACGCGTTTGATACGATTGCGCCCGTTGCGCTTCGATCTCGGTCAGTTGGTCAGAGGACAGCGGCATGAAATTTCCTTTCCAGCGAATGAGTCGCAGACCACTATATATCGGCAAAACCACGACAGGAACCGCGATATGTGCGCTAACTTGCGCAAACTCTAAATTGTGTCCGCTGCGCCCCTCGACAGACTACGTTAGCGCGCTAAGGTGCATGGCATCACCTGAACAAAAAAGGAAACCGCAATGGGGCTGACATACCTCCACACCATGGTCCGTGTGAAAGATCTTGAGAAATCCATGGCGTTTTACGAACTGCTGGGGCTGCAAGAAACCCGCCGGTATGACAGTGAACAGGGACGGTTTTCGCTGATCTTCATGGCGCCTCCGGGGCAAGAAGATCGTCCGATCGAGCTGACATATAACTGGGATGGCGACGACGGATTACCTGGCGATAGCCGCCATTTCGGTCATTTGGCCTACGGGGTCGATAATATCTACGAAATGTGCCAACTGCTTCAAGATAATGGCGTCGTGATCAACCGGCCACCGCGTGACGGGCGCATGGCGTTTGTGCGCTCGCCAGACAACATTTCGGTCGAGCTGCTGCAAAATGGCGACGCGCTGGACCCCGCCGAACCCTGGGCCAGCATGGAGAGTACCGGTCATTGGTGATCCGCTGGCTGGCAACCTTGGGCTTGGCCGTATTGGCCAGCCCCTTGCGGGCCGAGACCTGCCGACTGGCGCTAGCCTTGGCGATGGACATATCGACCTCGGTAGACGCCACAGAAGACACACTGCAAAGGCAGGGCCTGGCCGCGGCTCTTGTCGCGCCTGAAGTGACCGAGGCGTTTTTCTCATCGCCAATGCCCGTTGCGCTTGCGGTCTATGAATGGAGCGGGCGCAGCACGCAGCGCGTCATTCTGAACTGGTCGATGATCCGTACACGGGCGGATTTGCTGGCTGCAGCCAAGACGATCCAGCAATCAGTTCGTTCCGGCAGCGGATCGGCCACGGCGATGGGATATGCGTTGGCTTTTGGCGCGACACTGATGCAGCAAGCCCCGCCCTGCCTTTTCCAGACCATTGATCTGTCTGGTGATGGGTCGAACAATGACGGGTACGGGCCGGATTCGGCCTACCGCCACTTTCCGTTTCAGGACGTCGTGGTAAACGGGCTGGTCATCAACGCTGCTGATTTCGAAGGCGAGCTGTTCCTTATCCCGTTTTTCGAGAACAATGTCCTGCATGGCCCGGGCGCGTTTCTTGAAGTGGCGCAAGGGTTTGAGGACTTCGAACGCGCCATGCGCCGGAAGCTTGAGAGGGAATTGCAGGGCCTGCAAATCGGCGCTTTGTCCGGTGATGCGCCAAAATGATCCGGTACCTTGCCGCTGTCGCAGCCTTTTTGGGAACACCCGCCCTGTCTGAGTGCAGACAGGCCCTTGCATTGGGTCTGGATGTCTCTGGCTCGGTCGATAGCGCCGAATACAGGTTGCAACTCGGTGGTCTGGCCGCTGCCCTGCAACAACCCAAGGTCAAGCAACTGCTTCTTTCGGGCCTTGGCCCTGCGGTGCGGCTCGCCGTATTCGAATGGAGTGAGGCCAGTCATCAGCGCATGCTGCTGGACTGGACAGAAATCCGATCCGACGAACAACTAGCTGGCATTTCAAACCTGTTAAACTCGGTAACGCGCAGCTCGGCGCCTCAGGGGACAGCAGTTGGATCGGCAATGCTGTTTGGGGCTGAATTACTGTCCCAACAGCCCGAGTGCTGGAAGCAAACGCTGGACCTTTCTGGCGACGGAAAGCACAACATTGGCCCTCACCCCCGCGAGGTGAAACAAGCACTGCAAGCGGGCGGAATCACTATCAACGGCTTAGTGATCGGCCCCGATGACGCCAATGTCGGGGACAAGCGCGACGTACAGATTAGTGAGTTATCCGCTTACTACAATGCTTGGGTTATTCTAGGCCCCGACGCCTTTGTCGAGGTTGCCGTCGGATGCGAAGCTTATGAGGATGCGATGGCCCGCAAGCTAATCCGCGAGCTTGAGGGCTTGGTCCTGTCCGACGCCGGGCCACACACTCGACCCTGATCAGTAAATGTAGCGGATCTGGTCCGTCCAATAGCGCTCAACCCGCCGGAGAGAGGTGGTGATGTCCTCGATACCCTCAAGCCCCAAGACGCCACGTGACTGCAAACCATCGGCATGGCGCGCGAACAGCTCGGACACAGTGTCACGAATTTCACGTCCACGCGGCGTCAGACGCACACGGACCGAGCGGCGGTCAATCTCGCAACGCTGGTGGTGCATATAGCCCATCTCAACCAGCTTTTTCAGGTTATAGCTGACATTACTGCCCTGGTAGTATCCCCGGCTTTTCAGCTCACCTGCCGTGACTTCATGATCGCCGATGTTGAAAAGCAGCAATGCCTGAACCGCGTTGATTTCAAGTACGCCGACACGTTCGAACTCGTCCTTGATGACGTCCAGAAGCAAACGGTGCAGCCGTTCGACAAGGGCCAGCGCCTCAAGATAACTGGTCATGAAGCCCTTGGCCCCGTGCGCGGAGACCTGCATTTCCATACTCATCCGATCCTCCGATTCATTCGCGCTGTTTCAGGCAGAATGAATCGAAAAACCGAAAATTCGGTTAAACCGTCTTTTTCTTTATTTTTGAAATGTTTGCGCGATATCAGTTATCAGATCCCCGAACCGCTCTGGGGCGGCGACCTGCCCGGTCACCCATTGATACAGGTCCTGATCATTTTCGTGCAGCAGCGCGTCATAGGTTTCCAACCCCGCACTGTCCATCGCCGCCAAATTGCGTTCGGCATACGCCTGCAGGATCAGGTCCATTTCCTTAATCCCCCGGCGCATGGAGCGCATTTTCAATCGCTTGATCTGAACGTCACGCGGCTCGGTCATTGATTTCGCTCCAACATCAGGCGCACGCGTTTCTCCAACTTTGCGGCCCGTTCGGCGCTGGCCCGCATCTCGCCACGGATGGCGCGCAACTCGGTCACGACTTCAACAAGCTCAGGCGCGTTTTCCACCACTTCAACCGGGGCATCCATACCGTCACCCTCTCCAGTCAAAAGCCACATGATCGAGACGTTGATCATTCCAGCCATCATCGACAAACGGTTGGCGCGCGGCTCAGACAGGTCGTTTTCCCAAGCGACGATCGTGGCCTTCTTGACGCCAAGCCGCCGCGCAAGCTGCGATTGCGTCATACCTGCCGCTTCACGCGCGCCTGCCAGCCGGTCGCCAAAAGTTGCTGATTCCGGGCCGTACCAGTCGCTTTCGTCGTTCATTCGCGTCTCCAATTCCACTGTGCATATCGCTTGATCGTCATTCGGGCGCACCCTATGACAGACAGGTTGAACATACAAACCGAGGCCGATCATGAGTTTCCTGTCTGCGACACTGTCACGCGTAAAACCATCACCGACCATCGCAATGACAGCGAAAGCCGCCGAATTGAAGGCCGCAGGGCGCGACGTCATCGGGCTGAGCGCGGGCGAACCCGATTTCGACACGCCGCAGAACATCAAGGACGCGGCTGTCGCCGCCATTGCCGCGGGGAAAACGAAATACACCGCGCCCGATGGCATCCCCGAGTTGAAACAGGCGGCTTGTGCCAAAATGAAACGTGATCACGGGTTGGACTATTCGCCCGCCCAGATCTCGGTAGGTACCGGCGGAAAGCAGACGCTGTATAACGCCTTGATGGCCACCATGAACGACGGAGATGAAGTGATCATCCCCGCCCCCTACTGGGTCAGCTATCCAGATATGGTTCTGCTGGCAGGCGGTACGCCGGTCGTGGTGGAAACAACGTTGGAAAACCAGTTCAAGCTGACGGCCGAACAGCTTGAGGCCGCGATCACGCCGAACACCAAGTGGTTCATCTTCAACTCTCCGTCCAACCCTACTGGTGCGGGTTACAGCCGGGCCGAGCTAAAGGCGTTAACCGATGTCCTGATGCGCCATCCGCATGTTTGGATCATGTCTGATGATATGTATGAACATCTCGCCTATGACGGGTTCGAATTTTGCACTCCGGCTGAGGTCGAACCCGGCCTGTATGAGCGCACACTAACCTGTAACGGTGTGTCCAAAGCCTATGCCATGACCGGCTGGCGGATCGGGTATGCCGCAGGCCCGGCCGAGTTGATCGCAGCGATGCGCAAGATCCAATCGCAATCGACCTCGAACCCATGTTCGGTCAGCCAATGGGCTGCGGTCGAGGCGCTGAACGGCACGCAGGATTTTCTGGCCCCCAATGCCGAGACATTCAAACGACGCCGCGATCTTGTGGTGAAGATGCTGAACCAGATCGACGGCATCACCTGCCCCACGCCCGAAGGTGCTTTTTACGTCTATCCTTCGATCGCGGGGCTGATCGGAAAAACAACCCCGGCGGGTACCGTGATCGCATCGGATGAGGCATTTGCCACAGCGTTGCTGGAAGAGGCTGACGTTGCCGTTGTTTTTGGTGCCGCGTTTGGCTTGTCTCCGAATTTCCGTGTCAGCTATGCTACATCGGATGAGGCGCTGACCGAGGCTTGCACCCGCATCCAAAATTTCTGCGCTGCACTGACCTGAGCCCGGAGGCCGTATGGCGACTGAACTGCCCGAATACTATTTCCGTATCCGCGAGAATGGAGCTGCGGTATTCCGGATCGACACGGAAAACCGCCAGCAACGGATCGAGATGGACCAGATCGCCGTCATCAACATCCGAAATGGCGAGGTCAAACCGCAAGGCCAGCGCACCCTGACCGAAGCCGACCAAGCCGAAATCGCGCGCTGGATGGAGGCGCGCAAGGCCTTGCTGGCCCAGCGCGACATGGATGATATCCACCGGGCCGTGGATTACCTGAACCTGACGACTCAATGGGCACAGTCAAAGGCGACCGATGATCAGCTTGAGGATGTGACCGACAGATTGTTGATGGCCATGCATGACCTGCGCAGCGTCCTCGTGCGCAAAAAGGCGGATCGACTCAGCAAGGGCTAAGCCGCCACCGGCACAGACCGAACCGATCGCATCCAGAACCGTGCCATCAGAAGCACCGCCGCACAAGCCAGCCCCAGAACAAGACCCAGCCAGACTCCAATTCCGTCCATCCCCCGGACAAAGCCAAAGTAATACGACGCTGGAATGCCCACGACCCAATAGCTAAGCCCTGCCATTACCATCGGCACTTTGGCGTCCTGCAAACCACGCAACAGGCCCAGCGCAATCACCTGCGCGCCATCCACCAGTTGGAACAGGGCCGCCATGGCCAGCAACCCGGTGCCAATCAACAGGATTTCCCCCCGCTGCGGATCGTCTGTTTCCATAAACAACGAGATCAACGGCTCGGCGCAGGTCAGGAACAGGATGACCGTCAGCACCGACATCACCAAAGACATGCCCGTTACGGCAATCGCGCCTTTTTCCAGATGCGCCCGGTCCTTGCGGCCCAGCGCATTACCCGCTCGGATCGTGGCTGCGTTCGACAGGCCCAGATGCACCATGAACGTGGCCGAGGCCAAATTCAGCGCGATCCCGTGCGCCGCCAGCGGCACCTGACCCAGCCACCCCATCATGATCGCGGACATCGCAAACAAGCTAACCTCGGCCAGAGTAGTCAATCCGATGGGCACGCCCAGACGCAGGACGCTGAAGAAGAACTCCCAATCCGGGCGCCAGAAACGCTGAAACAGGCTGTGTTCGGGCAAGACACGCACCGCATAGATCACCACAAAGACCAGCGAAACGATCTGTGTAACCACCGAGGCGACGGCGGCGCCGATCACGCCCATCTCGGGCGCGCCCCAGTTCCCGAAGATCAGCGCATAGTTAGTTAGGCCGTTGACCACGGCGGCTGTTACCGTGATCCAAAGAACGATCTGGGTCCGTTCCAACGCGGCCAGATAAGACTTCAAGACCATCACGATAAGCGCCGGGAACAGGCCCCACCCTGCGACCCGCAGGTACTGGGAAGCCGTTCGCGCAACATCAGGGTCTTGATCCAAAGCAATCAGGATCGGGTAGGACCACCATAGCAACGGCATCATAAGAGCCGCATAGATCAGTGACAGCCACAACCCCATGCGGGTCGAGCGGCGAATACTCGTCTCGTCCTCTTCCGCAGCGGCCGTGGCGACGATAGGCATAACGGCCCAGCCGAACCCGGCCCCGAACAGAAACAGCACGAAATAGTAGCTGCTGGCCAAGGTTACAGCAGCCAAAGCCTCGACCCCGTACCAGCCCAGCATGATTGTATCGGTCAAGCCGATCGCGAACTGCGCCAGATGCCCGCCCACCAACGGCAGGCCGAGCACGGCGATGGCCCGGAAGTGGCCGCGATATGTCATCACCTTATTCATTGCCCCAGCCTTATGCCCGGCCAGAAGCCGGGACAAGACCAGATCAACGAAATTTCAAGGTGAGACTCTCAATCAAGAGCCGGTAATCAGCTTCGAATGGCCCTTTCAAGCGTCCGGATGCAGAGACGTACCCAGTATGTGCTCGGACCGATGGATCACGTGATGTGCCTGCCCGACGATCAGCGGATCCGGATCGCTTACGATGTCATGGTTCTTACCGGGATAGTCCAGCGTCGACAGGAAGTGGCGCATCGTGTTCAGACGGGCACGTTTCTTGTCGTTGGACTTGATGATCGTCCAGGGCGCATCGGCCGTGTCGGTGTAGAAGAACATCGCCTCTTTCGCCTCGGTGTAGTCGTCCCACTTGCTAAGGCTCGCCTTGTCGATCGGCGACAATTTCCACTGTTTAAGCGGGTCGGTTTCACGGCTTTTGAACCGGCGCTGTTGCTCTTCCTGCGTGACCGAGAACCAGTATTTGTATAGCTGAATGCCCGAGCGCACCAGCATCCTCTCAAAATCCGGGGTCTGGCGCATGAACTCCAGATACTCATTGGGCGAACAAAAGCCCATCACCCGCTCAACACCCGCGCGGTTGTACCAGGAGCGGTCATAAAACACCATTTCGCCCACGGTCGGCAGTTCCTGAATATAGCGCTGGTAATACCACTGACCCTTTTCTTCCCAGGTGGGTTTGTTCAACGCGACCACACGGGCCTGACGCGGGTTCAGGTGCTCCATGAACCGTTTGATCGTACCACCCTTTCCAGCAGCGTCGCGGCCTTCAAACAACAACACAAACCGCTGACCCGTCTCTTGCGCCCACAGCTGAACCTTCAGCAACTCGGCCTGCAACTCGGCCTTTTGCGCCTCATACGTCCTGCGCGCCATTTTGCGACCATAGGGGTATTTGCCGCTTTCAAAGGTCAGACGAATTTTCTCGGGACTGGGCGCTGCAGAGGCGGGCACCACAGTAACGGGCGTTTCTGTCTTTTCTATCTGTGCCGCTGTTTCCATTCAGTTTCTCCTTGCTAAGCTTGTTACATGAAAGGCTAACAGGGACCGGCACTTCGCGCTTTGATTGGTGTCAAATTACTGTATCTTAGGTGCTCTGTATTTCGATTTCAGACCATAGGGTTAGTCCCATGAACAGCAGGTTTGTCACACTCAACGGTCAGCCGTTTTTTCTACGCAGCTGGGGTGATCCCAATTTGCCCACGCTGCTGATGCTGCACGGGTTTCCAGAATATGGCGGCGCATGGGCCGATCTGGCACCGTACCTCGCCCCGCACTACCATTGTGTTGCGCCCGATCAGCGCGGATACGGGCAAAGCTGGGTGCCGGAAAGCGTTGGCCACTACACCCTGTCCAACCTGGTGACGGACATGGCCGCACTGATCGAAACGCAGGGCGGGCCCGTAACGGTTCTGGGTCACGATTGGGGGGCTTCGGTGGCTTATGGTCTGGCTATGTTTCGGCCCGAACTGGTCGACCGCCTGATCATCGCGAACGGAGTTCATCCGGTTCCGTTTCAGCGCGCCATGGCGGCAGGAGGCGCGCAGTCCGCAGCCTCGCAATATATCAATGACCTGCGCGCCGAGGACGCAGCCGATCGTTTTTCAGCCAATAACTTCGCCCTGCTTGAACGTTTCTTCAGATACGGCATGGGGTTGGATTGGTTGTCTGATCATCAGATGCAAGACTATCGCACCGAATGGGCCCGGCCCGGTCGGTTGAACGCTATGTTGAACTGGTATCGCGCTTCTCCTTTGGTGGTGGCCAAACCGGGCGAGCCTTTGACGGACCTGCCCGAGTTGCCGGTAGAGCGCCTGATGGTCCGATGCTCGCATCTGCTTCTTTGGGGACCGGAAGACAAAGCGCTGCTGCCAGAGGCGACCTCTGGGCTCGAAACCTTTGCACCCGACCTGAAGCGTGTCGACATTCCCGGTGCCGATCACTGGCTGCATCACCAACGACCTGACGCAATGGCACAGGCAATTGTGGACTGGAGCGGTGCCTGACGGCCTAGCGATGCCCCCAATCCGCCGGGTCCTCGGAGTTGTTGGGCGATAGTCCCAAAACATCCCCATCGGTGTCGCACCCCAGCCCCAGAACAGTGCGGTTGGCATACGAGAAATAGGCGCAGACCTGATTAATCTCGAGTATCTGGCCGTCATCCCACCCTGCCGCGCGTAACGCGTCGATATCTGCTTCCGTCATATCCGCCGGAGCCTGAGTCAACATGCGCGCATAATGCATCGCCGCGACCTGCGCGGCATCCAAAGGGGCAGTATCTGGCGCTTTGGCCTCAATCGCTGCAAGAATAGCTTCTGCGCGTGCAGGATCGTCCAGCAAACGCTGTAGACCACTGAAGTGATGCTCGACACAGTATCCACAACGATTCAACGAACTGACCCAGACGCCCAGAACCTCGAGAAACCATTTCGGAATGGTGTTGGCCGAATGGTGCAACACGTTTTTGTACAACGCCATGTGGCCTTCCATCGAATGCGGGCGCAGGGAATGCACCGTCATGATGTTATCAACGTTGTTCCCCGGCCCGGTGACCCGTTCATACAGTTTCTTCAATCGACCTGTTGCCTGCTCGAAGGGCACCGTCTTGATCCAACTCATTCCACTTCCTTACGATTTTGGTCGCGTCTATCACAGATTGAGTTGTTACCGGCGACGCCCCAGGAGGCAAGCTTCGATTTCAAAGGTGGGGTTAATCCATTTGTCCGACAAAAGTCGTGGCCGACAAGGGCATCACCATGTCCTCTGAACCAAATCGCTGATCCAATGCCTTTGCCATTTCCACCGCGACCTCCTCGGGATCGGCACCGCCGCGCTCTTTTATTTCGTCCACCAAAGGGTTTCCGAACACCAAAGCGCGCGAGAATGCCGCGGGATCCAGGATCTTTTTACTCAACCGTATCGTCTGGAATGTCACATTGTGCCAACCGGCGGCGGACAAGTCAGCCAATACGGCCTGCGGGTCTCCGTAGTGAAACGGAACTTGGTAAAAGCCCGGAGGGTCGTCCGGGAAGACCTGCGCAACAACGTCCTGAGCCATCTGCGAAACCGGGTTTTCAGCCATAGAACTCCAGACATTAAAAACGTAACGCCCTCGGGGTTTCAGCACTCTCGCGGCCTCACGGAACGAGGCGACTTTGTCGGGAAAAAACATCACGCCAAACTGACAGACCATCAAATCGAACTTTGGTGTTTCGAATGGCAGTTCCATCGCGTTGACAACGTCAAAACGAACGTTTTCCGAGCTAGAAAACTTAGTCTTGGCAACATCCAACATCGGCGCGTTCAAATCAGTGACCAGCAGGTTTGCTGCTGCAGGCAACTGATCTCGGAGCATTCTGCTGACTATGCCGGTTCCGGCTGCAAGTTCGACCACTTCGCTAGCGGGTTCGCTGCAACATGTCTCGACCAAGTGTTGTGCGTAATCGACGAAAATATTTGGTCCAAGACCAGTGTCATAATATGTCGGAATGTCACCAATAAACTCTGCGGAATTTGCGGTCATCCAATTGTCCCTAGTTGATGAAAAATACAAACTGCCCCCATCTTAGTCGAAAACAGGCCATATGCGAAAACCCGCGTGATCCTCGCATTTTTCTACAACACTTCGCGCCCCTCTTCCCCCGGACCACATCACCTGCCATAATGGATAAAACTCAAAAACAAGAGCAGCACCGATGCCCGACGATCTGTTGACGCCTGAAGCGACTTCCACCTATGACGCCTCCTCGATCGAGGTGCTTGAAGGGCTGGAACCCGTTCGCAAACGCCCCGGCATGTATATCGGCGGCACGGATGAGCGCGCGCTGCATCACATGGTGGCCGAAATCCTCGACAACTCGATGGACGAGGCGGTCGCCGGTCACGCCAACCGGATCGAGGTCGAGCTGCACGCAGATTACGCCCTGACCGTGCGCGACAACGGGCGCGGTATCCCAATTGATCCACATCCGAAATTCCCGGACAAATCCGCGCTTGAAGTCATTCTGTGTACCCTGCACGCGGGTGGTAAATTCTCGGGCAAGGCCTATCAGACCTCGGGCGGTCTGCATGGGGTTGGTGCCTCGGTGGTGAACGCCCTGTCGGACTCGATGGTCGTGCAGGTGGCGCGGGACAAGACGCTGTTCGAACAACGGTTCTCGCGCGGTATCCCCTTGGGACCGGTCGAGAAAATCGGTGCGGCCCCCAATCGTCGCGGCACCACCGTGACATTCCACGCCGATGCCGAAATCTTTGGCCACCACAAGTTCAAACCGGCGCGGTTGTTCAAGTCCATCCGGTCCAAGGCCTATCTGTTCTCAGGCGTGGAAATCCGCTGGAAATCCGCCATCGACGACGGCGAAACCCCGACCGAGGCCACGTTCCACTTCCCCGGCGGCCTGTCTGATTACCTCAAAGAGACGATGAATGGCTCATCCACCTATGCCGAGCAGCCCTTTGCAGGCACCGTGGACTTCACCGAGAAGTTCGGGACACCGGGCAAGGTCGAATGGGCGATCAACTGGACACCTTCGCGCGATGGGTTCATCCAATCCTACTGTAACACCGTCCCCACCCCCGAAGGCGGCACACACGTGGCGGGATTCTGGGCCGCGATCCTCAAGGGGATCAAGGCTTATGGTGAGCTGATCAACAACAAGAAAGCCGCGCAGATCACCCGCGAAGACCTGATCACCGGCGGCTGCGCGCTGGTGTCCTGCTTTATCCGCGAACCGGAGTTTGTGGGTCAGACCAAAGACCGTCTGGCCACGGTCGAGGCGCAGCGGCTGGTTGAGAATTCGGTCCGCGACCATTTCGATAACTGGCTGGCCGCGGACACGAAATCTGCCGGCGCGATCCTCGACTTTGTGATACTCCGAGCCGAGGAGCGTCTGCGCCGACGAGCCGAGAAAGAGACACAACGTAAATCCGCCACTAAAAAACTTCGTCTTCCCGGCAAGCTGGTGGACTGTAGTAGTTCAACACGCGACGGCACCGAATTATTCATCGTCGAGGGCGACTCGGCCGGTGGCTCGGCCAAAATGGGGCGTGACCGCAAAACGCAGGCCCTGCTGCCCCTGCGCGGCAAGATCCTGAACGTTCTGGGCGCGGCCAGTTCCAAGCTGGGCACAAATGCCGAGATCAACGACCTGACGCAGGCGCTGGGTGTCGGCCTTGGCACCAAGTTCAACGTCGACGACCTGCGCTATGACAAGATCATCATCATGACCGACGCGGATGTGGACGGCGCGCATATCGCATCCCTGCTGATGACCTTCTTTTTCACCCAGATGCGGCCGATGATCGACGCAGGCCACCTGTATCTGGCCTGCCCGCCTCTGTACCGCCTGACCCAAGGCGCCAAACGCGTCTATTGTCTGGACGAGGCCGAGCGTGACGAGTGGCTGGAAAAAGGCCTGGGCGGCAAGGGCAAAATCGACGTCTCACGCTTCAAGGGTCTGGGCGAAATGGACGCCAAGGACCTGAAAGAAACTACGATGGACCCGGCCTCGCGCAAACTGATCCGCGTTACGATTGACGAGGACGAACCCGGCGAGACCGGCGATCTGGTCGAGCGTCTGATGGGTAAGAAACCCGAACTGCGGTTCCAATATATTCAGGAGAACGCGCGGTTCGTGGAGGAGTTGGATGTTTGAGTAACCTAAATGCTTCATGAGTATTTGTCGCGACTTGCGCGTGACTACGTATTTGAACGGTCAAAAAATTTTTCAGGAAGTGAATTCGGAAACTTCGTTCGACACGACATTGCAATAGAAGCCAAAAAGCGACTTTTGTTTCTGCCATACGAAGTCGAGGTAAAGGCGAGCGTCGGCCAATCTCGTTGGGCGGCGGTACCTTGGCTAGCATTCTTTGATCCACTCATTACGGACACTGCGACACGTGGGTTTTATGTCGTTTACTTGATTAATGCACAAACTGAAGAGATCGTTCTTTCGCTAAATCAGGGCACAACAGAGGTTTACCGAGAATTCGGAGAAAACGATAAAGGGCGGAAAATTCTGGCTCGTCGAGCTGTCGACTTGACGGAGCGGGTTCCTGAGTTTTCCGAAAAATTTTCTGCTGACCCATTGATCTCGGTTCGAGCGAAAATCTTCCAACAGGATATGTTGCGGGGCATGCGTTCGGAAAAGTCTATCAGGCAGATGCAATTGATCCCCAGCAATTCTATGAAGATCTTGAAGTGATGTTAGCGGCTTACAAGGCTCTTGTAGACCGAGGAGGCAGAACGCCTGTCGACACCATGATGGAGGAAGCTGGAACTACAGATATCCTTGAAACTAGGAGATACATTCTTTCAAGGCGAATTGAGCGCGCAAAAAACGTAAGAGTGCGCGTATTGGAGCGTCGCGGGCTGAAATGCGAAGGATGCGGTTTAGAGCCAATTGAGCATTATCGCTACGAAGGTCCAATTAAGAACATTCCGCTGGATGTGCACCATACAAAGCCCATCAGAGAGCTGTCAGAAGGTGAGACGCGCAGGTATCAAATTCCAGAGGACTTCCTAGTGCTTTGTCCGACTTGTCATCGAATGATACACAAACAAAAGGATGAAGCCGATATTGATTTACTCAAGCGCAGCGTCAGCTTTTTCCATTCCAAGAAAATCCCTCGGCAGTTCTAAAAGTTCACAAGAGTAGGGCGTCGGGTGCAAGCCAACAATACTATAGTAATACGCCCCCTTGCCTAACCCGTTGATCTCGTTCACACTTACTCTCAACCCGTCATTCAAGAACGACATTTGAGGTTCCCGAGCGTCCACGACCCATCTGACCAACTGATTTATCAACGGGAGGACGACATGAAGACAGTAACCCTTGGGCTGGCGCTGGCCCTGCTGGCCAGCCAAGTGACCGCGCAGCAAACCCTGACCACCGCATCCCCGATCCCTGACGGGGCTGAAACCCGGTTTTGCTATTACGCAGGCATGGCCTATTCACAGGACGCTTTTGTCGTGATCTTCGGCGACAATACTGTGACCGACACGATCAGTACCCGTGAAGAGCACCTGCTGCGCTGTGTCAAGAACGACGACGGCTCACTCAGCTGGAAACCCCAAAGCAGCTTTCAGATCAGTCGGTGACACCCGGCGTCTGATCCAGCCAATCCGCGATCTGTCCGGCCGGTCCTTCCCAGCCGGGCTCCATAAACAGAAAATGCGCGTGGTTCTCGGCGGGTAGAAAGGTTGCGCGGTCGCCGTAGAGTTTCGCCAACGCGCGGCAGGTGTTGGGGTTCACGGCCCGGTCCTCGGTGCCGGAAACGATCAGGACGGGACAGTCGACCTTGTCGATATCCACCTTCATCGCGTGGTGGTCGTCGAACATCCAAAAGAACATCTCGAACATCACTCGCCCGCTTTCGGGGCCGAGTTGGTCGAACACCTCATGCTGCTGCGCTTCGGGCATTTTATTCAGCGCAAAGGGCGCCATCAGGTCGAAATCAACCCGCATGGGCTGTTTCCAGAATGCCCCTCCCTCCATCAGCGCACGCGGCACGGCGCGCTCATCATCGGTTTCAGGCAACGTCCCCCAGGCAGCGTTCGGGTTGATCAGAACAATGGCACTGGCCAGCCCGCGAGACGCCACCTGCTGCGCCACAACCCCCGCGATGGCGTGGCCGAGCAGCACTGGCTTGCTGTCCAGCCCCTGCACGAATGCGGCGATGTCATCGGCGTAGTCCATGACGCTGGTGTCGGTCAGGCCGGGATCGGGCTCGGCCTTAGGGTCGCCGCCATGGTAGCGCAGCGCAGGGGTGTGAACCGTCCAGCCGCGCGCGCGGAAGAAGCCCGCGTAATCCTCCATACACCACGGCCCGGCAAAGGCCCCGTGGATCAGAACAATCTCTTTGGTCATGAAAATCTCCCTCACCTGCACACAGTATGCGAGGTGAGGGAGCGGGTCTGCAACCCTGTTACAGCGCGGCTTTGAACAGCGCGGTCAGGTTGTCTTCGGTCAGTTCAATCGGGTTGCCGCCACAGGACGGGTCGGTGATCGCGCCTTTGACCAGTTCAGGGATCGACGCTTCGGTCACGCCCAGATCAGAGAGTTTGCGCGGGATGGCAAAGCTGTCGTTGAACTCCTGCACAAAAGCGCGGAAGCCGTCAAAGCCGCCTTCTATGCCCAAATAGGCCGCGGCCTGCTGGAGCCGGTCGGCGATGGCGGGCGCATTGAAGTCCAGCACGGCGGGCATGCAGACCGCGTTGGTGGTGCCGTGATGGGTGTTGAACACCGCGCCAATCGGATGGCTCATCGCGTGGATCGCGCCGAGGCCCTTTTGGAACGCCGTCGCCCCCATTGCCGCTGCGCTCATCATCTGGGCGCGGGCCTCGATATCGGTGCCGTCAGCATAGGCGCGCGGCAGGTAGTCCTTGACCAGCCGCATCCCCTCCAGCGCGATGCCTTGCGACATGGGGTGATAATGCGGGCTGCTGAACGCCTCGACGCAATGCGCAAACGCGTCCAGACCGGTGCCGGCGGTAATGAACTTAGGCATCCCGGCGGTCAGCTCGGGGTCGCAGATCACGACCGTTGGCAGCACCTTGGGGTGGAAGATGATCTTCTTCGCGTGCGTTTCCGAGTTGGTGATGACGCTGGCGCGCCCCACCTCGGACCCCGTCCCGGCGGTGGTCGGCACGGCAATGATCGGTGCGATGGCGTCGGCATCCGCGCGAGTCCACCAGTCGCCGATATCCTCAAAATCCCAAACAGGGCGGGTCTGGCCGCACATAAAGGCAACCATTTTGCCAAGATCCAGCCCCGAACCGCCACCAAAGGCAATCACCCCGTCATGGTCACCCACATTATAGGCGGCAACCCCGGCTTCGAGGTTCTTTTCATTGGGGTTCGGGTCTACTTCGCTGAACAGCCCTCGTCCCAGCCCTGCGGCCTCGAGGATATCCAGAGTGGCCGTGGTGATCGGCAGATCGGCCAACCCCTTGTCGGTCACCAGCAGAGGGCGTTTCATCCCAGCAGCCGCGCAGGCCTCGGGCAATTCCTTGATCCGGCCAGCGCCGAATTTGATCGCGGTCGGGTAAGACCAGTTTCCAACAAGGCTCATGATGTCACCTTTTTCAGATGGTAGGATTTGGGACGTGTGAGGTTGTGGTAGCCGATGACCGACAATCCGCCTCCGCGCCCGGTATTCTTGCAGCCGGTCCAGCACAGGCCCGGGTCCAAATAGTCAGCACGGTTCATGAACACGGTGCCGGTCTCGATCTGATCGCCCACCTGCGCCGCACGATCCACATCGCGAGTCCAGAGGCTGGCAGTCAGGCCAAATTCGCTGTCATTCATCAGCGCGATGGCTTCTTCGTCCGAGGACACTTTCATGATGCCCACAACCGGGCCAAAGCTCTCATCCCGCATCACGCGCATGTCATGGCTGACATTGGTCAGGATCTGCGGCGTCAGGTAGGCACCGCCATCGTCCTCGGCGGAGGTCTCGATATGAGCGACGGCACCTGCCGCGACCGCCTCAGAAATTTGCGCGCGCACCTCATCGGCAAAGCGGATATTGGCCATCGGACCAATCGTCGTCTCGGCGTCCAGCGGGTTGCCCAGCTTATAACCTCTCACCACCTCAACGGCCTTGGCGACGAAGGCGTCATAGAGGCTCTCATGCACATAAATCCGTTCGATCCCGCAGCAGCACTGGCCCGAATTGAACATGGCCCCGTCGATCAGAGTATCGACCGCCGCATCCAGATCGGCATCCTCCATCACATAGCCCGGATCCTTGCCGCCCAGCTCGGTACCGACACCGGTAAAGGTGCCCGCAGCCGCGCGTTCCATCGCCTGCCCGCCACCGACCGAGCCGGTGAAGTTCACAAAGTCAAACGCCTTGCCCGCGATCAGATCATTGGTCACGTCATGGCTGAGGAACACGTTCTGGAACACGTCCTCGGGCACTCCTGCCGCATGGAACACCTGCGCCATACGTTCGCCTACCAACAGAGTCTGTGTGGCATGTTTCAACACTACCGCGTTGCCCGCAATCAACGCAGGTGCGACCGTGTTGATCGCCGTCATGTAAGGATAGTTCCACGGAGCCACCACAAAAACGACGCCATGCGGGATACGCTTGATATAGCGTTCGAACGTCTCGTCCTCACCCACCGCGATATCGGCCAGAGCGTCTGCGGCAATCTCGGCCATATAACTGGCACGCTCATTGAACCCGCCGAACTCACCACCATAGCGCACCGGACGACCCATCATATGCGCAAGCTCGGGCACGATCTCATCATTCATCGCACCCACAGCAGCCACACCTGCCATCACAAGATCAACCCGCTCCTGCAATGGGCGCGCCGCCCATTCCGCCTGCGCCGCACGCGCCCGCGCGGCGGACTTGAAAGCCGCTTCTGCCGACAGCACTTCACGCTCTGCATAAACCGATCCATCAATCGGCGAGACACATTTCAACATCTGCCCCATCTTCACTCCATTTCCGAAAGAAACAGGATCCCTGCTTCATCTGGCCAAAAATACCTCGGGGAGCGCGAGGGGCTGGCCCCTCGCTTCCACCGCTAAGCCCGCTCAAACCCGCGCGCAATTTCCCAATCGGTCACCACACGCTCGAACTCTTCAATCTCGACCTCTGCCGCGCGGGCGTAGTGATCGACCACGTCATCCCCCAGAGCCGCGCGCAACATGGCCGACCCATGCAACGCATCCCGCGCCGCACCCAGATTGCCGGGGATCATGCCCGTTTCCCCCTGGTAGACGTCGCCCTGTGTCGGAGGCTGCAATTCCAGCGCTTCCTCGATCCCGGCAATCCCTGCAGCCAGCATCCCGGCCATCGCCAAATAGGGGTTCATGTCCGAACCCGGAATCCGGCACTCCACCCGAACCGCCTTGGTGCCATCGCCGCAGAGACGGAACCCCGCCGTGCGATTGTCCACCGACCAGATGATCCGCGTCGGCGCAAAAGTACCCTTCATGAACCGCTTATAGCTGTTGATATAGGGGGCCATAAAATAGGTGTAATCAGCGGCGTATTTCAGCAAACCCGCCATATAGCTTTTCATGATACCGGACATGCCCAGCGGATCTTTTTCATCAAAAAAGGCTGGCACCCCGTCCGCCCAAAGCGACTGATGCACGTGGGACGAGCTGCCGACTTTCTCATGATGCCATTTCGGCAGGAACGTCGCCGCGTGGCCGTGCTGCCAGGCAATCTCTTTCACCGCGTTCTTGGCGATCGAGTGATACTCGGCCGTCTCCATCGCGGGGGCGTATTTGATGTTTAGCTCTTCCTGCCCGGTCTCAGCCTCACCTTTCGAGTTCTCGACCGGAATCCCCGCGTTCCACAGATGGTTGCGGATCGGGCGCATCACATGCTCTTCCTTGGTGGTCTGCAGGATGTGATAGTCTTCGTTATAGCCCGAGATCGGCTCCAGATCGCGAAACCCTTCCTTGCGGATCTGGTCAAAGCTCTTCTCGAACAGGAAAAACTCCAGCTCGGTGGCGCACATGGCGTCATAGCCCATGGCCTTCAGCCGGTTCACCTGCTTTTTCAGGATGGACCGAGGTGCGTGGGGCACTTCCTCATGCGTATGGTGATCCAACACATCGCACATCACCATGGCGGTGCCCTCAAGCCACGGAACCGGGCGCAGAGTGCTTAGGTCAGGCTTCATCACATAGTCGCCGTATCCGCGTTCCCAGCTGGTTGCGGCATAGCCATCGGGCGTCGCCATCTCGAGATCGGTTGCCAGCAGGTAGTTGCAGCAATGGGTTTCTTCCCACGCACCGGCCACGAAATGCCCCGCGTGGAACCGCTTACCCATCAGACGCCCCTGCATGTCGACCATGCAGACCAGCACGGTATCGACCTCACCGGCTTCGACCTTGGTTTTCAGGTCGTTCAAACGTGCTTCATTGCCCATCCCGTTCATCCTTTGTCACTTTCCGGGACTGTTGTCCCAAGCTCTTGCCCTAGGCCTTAGTCCTCGACCGTTTCGTTATCCATTTCCATCACCAGGCGTGTCTCCAGCACCTGCCCGCTTTGGTAGAGGATCGGATAGGCGATGGCGGCGATATGCCCGTGCAGGTCGCGCATGGCGCGCAACGTCTCAAGATGTAGATCACTTGAGGCAAAGCTTTCGGTCTGCCCCCTCTCAAGCCGCTTCAAATGCGCCTTTCGGCTGTTCCGCGACAGGCGCTTAACCTCGGCTTTGTCAAGCACCAGACGGCGGGCGCAATCCATGTCATCCACCAGCAGCACATGACGAGCCAGAGAGAAACTGGCCAGCACCGCCGCGTGCAAATCCTTGAGTTCCTTCCAGCCCTGTGCCGAAAAATCGGTGCGTTCGGTGTGTTTGATCTGCGCACTTCGGGTCATGCGGTTCGACACCACGTCGCCCGCCGCCTCAAGCCGGATCGCGTATTCGACCAGGCCGCGCGCCGCCTTGATCTGCGCTTTGTTCATGTTCTGGCGCGGCAGTCGGGCAACAAAGCGTCGGATTTCGGTCAGCTGCGCGTTCACCCTCTCATCCTGCTGCCACAGGGCCGAGATCGCATCGCTGTCATCCTGCTCATAGATATCCAGAACCGGGCGGAACATGCGCTCAACCTGTGTGACCATCTGCAACAGCTCATGCCGGACCGAGGACATCGCAACATTCGCCCCCGAAGCGCTGGGATCTTTCAGTGGGCTAAGCGCGTCCGAGAAGTGGTCCATCGCGTGCGCCTTAACCTCGGGCTCGGGCAGCAGCAGCGCCATCGGTCGCTCCATCCACTTCACGAACCCTGTGGCCAGCACAAAAACGGCGAGGTTGAATCCGATATGAGCCAGGATCAACGACTGCCCTGCCCCCGCGACCATCAACGTCTGATGCGTGCCGGTCACGTTGACCACAATCAGCATCACCAGCGCCGCGCTGCCACGTAGCAGAAGGTTGGCCAGTGGAATACGACGCGCGGAAACGGTCAGGTCACGGGTCAGCCAGATCGGAATAAAGGCCGAGCCCAGATTGGCCCCAAGAACCAGCGACAGCCCGGCAGCAAAAGGGATAGCTCCGATCTGAACCAGTGTCACGCACATCAGGATCGTCGCAACCGAACTGTGCATGACAAAGGCCAGTACCGCGCCCACGATAAAGGCGCTGAAATAGTCGCTTTCCAGATAGCCCGCGATGGCGGGCAAAAAGGCGCTCTCGCGGATCGGATCAACCGCATCGCGCAAGAACTGCAATGAAACCAGAATGAACGCGATGCCCAGAACAATACGCCCGATCAGCCGCACATTGGCGCGGTCGGACTTGAGATACAGCCACCCGCCCAGCGCCAACAGCACGGGCTGCAGCCAGCCCAGATCATAAGACAGAACCTGAATGACAAGCGCTGCACCCAGATCCGCGCCCAGCACCCCGGCCAATGCAAGGCCAAAGCTGACCATGCCTGCCGCAGCAAAACCGGTCAGCAAAACTGTAACCGCAGCCGAGCTTTGCAGGATCGTTGCCAGAACCATGCCGGCGCCACCGGCAACAAACGTGTTGGAATGACGCGTCAGCAGCGACTGGAACAATGCGCCAAAACGTCTTTCGATGCCCGTACGGACCAGCCGCACCGCAAACAGCAGCAACATGGTCGCCGCAAAAATCTCGATCAGGAACCCAGCTATCGCCATTGGCCTATACCCCCCTCGCCCGGTTCACGCCAACGCGCGACCAGAATGTTCTTGTCTGTTTCAGAGGCAAGCGTAGCATCAGGGATCGGGGGTCCAGAGGTCCAATACCGGCACGCGACCGAGGCCGCGCGCCGAAATTGTATGGAATTTAGCCGTAGCGATAAGGCCGTCCGGCCTTGAGCATGTCGGCGTTATACTGCTTGAATATCTCGACAACCTTGGCCTTGGTTTCAGATTCAGCCGCGATCTCATCCCAGAAGGCAACGGCAGCCTCTTCGACCTGCGCCCATTCTTCATCGGGGATCGTGGTCAGCTGCATCTTGTCGCCATTGACACGCAGGCTGGCCTCGCCACCCCAATACCACCACTGACGATAGTAGTGCGACTGGTCACAGCAAACGCGGAACAGAGTCTGCAGGTCTTCGGGCAGCTCGTTCCAGCGGTCCATATTGGCAAAGAACGACCCGGCCCATGCACCCGAGATATTGTTCGTCAGGAAATAGTTGGTCACATCGGCCCAACCCACGGTGTAGTCCTCGGTGATGCCCGACCACGCGATGCCGTCCAACTCGCCGGTTTGCACTGCGACCTCGATGTCTTCCCACGGCAGAGTGACTGGCACAACACCGAACTGCGACAGGAAGCGGCCCGCTGTCGGGAAGGTGAAGACGCGCTTGCCCTGCAGGTCGGCCAGGCTGTTGATCGGATCTTTGGTGGCAAAGTGGCACGGATCCCAAGCACCCGCGCTGATGTGCTTGACGCCGACCTTGGAATATTCCTCATCCCAGATCTCGTTCAAGCCGTATTGGTTGAACAGCACCGGCACGTCCAGCGAGTAGCGCGAGGCAAATGGGAAATAGCCGCCGAACACGGTCACATCGGTGGGCGAAGCCATCGAGTCGTCATCTGACTGAACCGCATCAATCGTGCCCTTCTGCATGGCGCGGAACAGTTCTCCGGTGGGAACCAGCTGATCAGCATAGAACAGCTCGATCTGCATCCGGTCACCAGCGATCTTGTTGAACATCTCGATCGCGGGGTCGATCACGTGAGCAGCCAGCGCAGGACCGGCATAGGTCTGCATCCGCCATGTGATCGTGCTTTGCGCCAATGCCGGCGCGGCCAGAGGGGCAGCGGCAACGCCGACCCCGGCTGTTTTCAGAAACTTACGTCTTGTTGTCATGTCATTTCCTCTCTGTTGCAGGTTTGCGTGCCTCTTGAGCGGGCATTCTTGTTAATTTCCGTAGACATATCCGGGCAGCCACAGGGCCAGTTCCGGGAAGATCATGATTATCGTCAGCGCCAGCACCATCACCGCCACGAACGGGAAGATCGAGCGATAGATGTCGCGCAGCGTGATCTCGGGCGGGGCCATCGCGCGCATCAGGAACAGGTTATAGCCGAAGGGCGGCGTCATATAGGCGATCTGGGTGGTGATCGTATAAAGCACCCCGTACCAGATCAGGTCAAATCCGAGCACGCCCACCAAAGGCACATAGAGCGGCGCCACGATGACCAGCATTGCTGTGTCGTCCAGAAACGTACCCATGACGATAAAGCTGAGCTGCATCAGGATCAGGATCACCCAGGGCGACAGGCCAAGCTGTTCGGTGAACAGGTTGTCGATGGCTTTCACCGCACCCAGCCCGTCGAACACCGCGCCAAAGCCAAGAGCCGCAAGGATGATCCACATAAACATGCACGAAATCGCCAGTGTCTGCTTGGTGCAGTCTTCGAAAATCTTCCACGTCATGCGGCGTTTCACGACTGACACCACCAGCGCCGTCAGCGCCCCGATGGCCGAACTTTCCACCAGCGAGGTCCAGCCATTCACAAAGGGCACCATCATAGCGGCAAAGATGATCAGCGGCAGTGCGCCCGCGCCTAGCAGCCGCAGCTTTTCCGCGCGTGGCACTTCATGGGCGTCTTTCATCGCGGGGCCAAGCTCGGGCTGAATGCGACAACGGATCCAGATATAGAGGATGAACATACCCGCCATCAGCAGCCCCGGCACGATCCCCGCCAGCCACAGTTGCCCCACCGGTTGCCGCGCAATCATCGCATAGAGAACCAGCACGACCGAGGGCGGTACAAGGATGCCCAGGCTGGACCCCGCCTGAATGACACCCGTGACCATCGTCTTGTCATAGCCCCGCCGCAGCAGTTCCGGCAGCGCAATGGTCGCGCCAATGGCCATCCCCGCGACGCTCAGCCCGTTCATGGCCGATACCAGCACCATCAGGCCAATCGTGCCAATCGCGAGCCCGCCATTCACCGGACCCATCCAGACATGGAACATCCGGTACAGGTCATCGGCCAGACGGCTTTCCGACAGCACGTAGCCCATGAAAATGAACATCGGTAGCGTCAGCAGCGGATACCACTTCATCAGCTTCATCGCGGCCGAGAATGTGATGTCCTGCCCGCCCGTACCCCACAGGGCCAGCGCGGCTATGGTGGCGACCGCTCCGATCGCGCCAAAGACGCGCTGACCGGTGAACAGCATAAGCATCATCGACGCGAACATGAAAATGGCGATGTATTCCTGGCTCATGCTCGAGCGACCCCGATTTCCTGCCCGTTGATCCGGGCAATGTCTTTGAAAAATTCCGAAATTGCCTGCAGCAGCATCAGGAAGAAGCCCAGCACCATGATCGCCTTGATCGGCCAGATGTAAGGCCGCCATGCGGTGGACGAGCGTTCTAGCCGCCCGATCTCTTCACTGCCGGTCAACAAACCAGTGAAGTACGAGATCGGGGAATCCCCCCAATATCCAAGGCTATAGGCGGTGGACCCCAGCCCACCGTAAAACAGCACGCCCAAATACAGGATCAACAGCAGAACGGTGAAGGCGTCGAACCACGCTTTTTTCTTGTGGCTCCAGTTGTGATAGAACAGGTCCATCCGCACGTTCGAGCCCAGCTGGATCGAATACGGCCCGCCCATGATGTAATAGGTCACCATGGCAAACTGCGCCATTTCCAAGGTCCATAGCGATGGCAGGAAGAAGGTTTTCGAGACCGACGACCACAGCAGGATGCCCATCATAACGAACAGACCCCACATCATCACCCGTCCGATCCTGTAATTGACGGCGTCAACAACACGGACATATACGCGCATGGCCCGGATCATTCTGCCGCCCTTTCTTCAAACCCCGAAAGGGTTCGCGATATCCAAGGAACAAGGCAGCCCGCCACCGCATTTTGCTGCTCGGACGTGCGGATCAGATCGTTTCGAACCTCGATCATCACGTTCAACAAACCATTCGGCAAAGCCTGCGCATCCAGAGTGTGTGCAACACCATCAGCGGCCGAGTATGGCTCGTTCAACATGGTAACATAAGGGTTTTCAACCGCCTTATGCGCCATCATCGCTGCTGCAAACCGGTCATCGGCGCCGTGCAGGATACCCAGTTCGACCTGTCGGCGCTTGCCCAAATAGACCGGAGTGAAACTATGGACCGTCACCATCAGCTCAAGCGTTCCCCGGTGCTGCAAGATCAGCTTGGAGAGGGCTTGGCGAAATGGTTCGTAGACGCCCTCAATCCGCGCCTGCCGTTGATCCTGCGTCATCCGAGTATTTGCGGGTATGTCGATATCTTCACTGCGCGACGGCATAGCGCCTTTTGCCTCGGGCGGCCGGTTGCAATCATAGACCAACCGCGACACACCACCATGTACCAGCGGTGCGGCCATTTGCACCGACATCCGCTTGGCCACCGCCAAAGCTCCGGGATCCCATGCGATGTGGCTTTCACGTGCCTCAGCATTTAGCCCCATATCCCCCAGAAACGCCGGGATCCGGTTCGACGCGTGCTCGCAGACAAGAACGACCTTTGGCGCACCGTCTGCCATATCCGTGTGAACGACTGTTCCGAAATCCAACCTACTGCCCTGCGATTCCCAAAATCCTCATTGCGGAAAAATTTCCACACAGCCCGATCACCTGTCAATAATTTTCCTGTATAATTTTCTCCACACTTGATCTTGATGAAAAATTATTCACATTATGCCTTTGTCGCATACAGGAGGATCGTTCAGTGCGGGTGACGGACAGGCTGCTGGCCCATCGGGACAAGATGACGCCTTCTGAACGGCAACTGGTCAGTGTTCTGCTGGATGACTATCCAATGGCCGGGCTGGGCAGCATTACCGAACTGGCCAGCACCGCGTCGGTTTCGACCACCACAGTTGCGCGGATGTTGCAAAAGACCGGATTTGACGGCTATCCGCAATTTCAGGCCGCCCTGCGGGGCGAAGTGAAAGAGATGATCTCGGGGCCCATCGCCAAGCGCGACGTCTGGCAAAACGACTTGCCCGAGGAACACATACTCAACCGCTACTCCCAGCAATCCCTCGCCAATCAAAAGCGCACGATTGATGAGGTTGACCCGGAAGAATTCGACAGTTTTTGCAACCTGTTATCTGATCCCGATCGGCGCATTTTCATCACTGGGGGGCGCATCACGGGTACAATGGCGCAGTACCTGTACCTGCATTTGCAAATGATCCGTCCCGACGTCCGAATGCTACCGGTGGCTGCGTCGTGGACCCATGATCTGCTGGATGTACGCAAAGATGATGTCCTGATCGCGCTGGACGTGCGACGATATGAAAACTCGACCATGTTGATCGGTCAGCTCTGCCAGGAACGCGGGGCCGAGATTGTGCTGTTCACAGACCAGTGGCGTTCCCCCATTCACCGGCTGGCCAAACATACCTTTGCCGCACGGATCGCGGTGCCGTCCGCTTGGGATTCGATGGCGTCGATCCTGACACTGATGGAATGCGCCATCGCCGAGGTTCAGGAACGCCTTTGGGACTCAGTCAAGAACCGCACCGACGAGCTTGAGGCCGCCTTTGACCGCACCAAGCTGTTCCGTAAATTCGGCCAAAGCTCGGGTTCTTAACATCTGAAATTGCTATAATTTACAACTGCCCGTGATCAGTGTTGCCACTTGGGGGCCGCGCGTTCACTTTATGGGCATGAGCTTTATCGCCGATAACCAACTGCCGCTTCTGATCCTGTTCTTTCTGGTCGGACTCGTGGGCACCGGGTTTCTGTTCCGCAAACCTGCGGGGCATCGGGCGTGGAAACTGGCCGATCTGGTCTGGGTCGTGTTGGGCGGTATCGGTGCGTTGGTTGCCGTTTTGGCCGGTCTTTACACCGCCGACAGTTCTCGGTTGGACCGGCAGATCGACGTAGCCTATGCCGCAACCCTGGCCTTTGACCGGGACGCTGCCCGCTTTCGCCTGCGGTTTTGCGACCCAGCCTATGATGATGACATTGGCGTTCTGTGCGAAAAGGTGGAGTTCCTATCGGCCTCAACCGCCAGCAACGCTGACCTGCCCCTGTTTATCGCCGTGACCAACGAAGTCGCGCCGCTGCAAGGCCTGCACTTCCTATTCGGACGTCAGGCAAAAGACGATATGGACGACGCACGCGCGATGGCCGCAAAGGCCAACGCTTTTGATATCGACCAATTTCTGGTTTTTACGACCGTAGACGACAAGACCCAGATTGCCATCGACAATATGCGCCGCAAGGTGCCTGCGATTGCCGGTGACTATCTGATCCTTGCCCGAAGCTATGAGGATCTGATTGCGCAAGTCGGAAAGCTGAAGGACGAATGGGAATACCTGCAGGCCAACGCACATATCCTGGTGCTGCAGATTATCGCTTTGTGCCTTGTCAGCTTCGCCGCCCCGTTCCGATTGGGCAAGTCGATCGTAGAATTGCGCACTGCCTTCAGCGCCGATACGCCCGCGCCAGTTTTGCAGGATCTGCCCCCAGAAAATACCGCAACAGAGTCCACAGATTCCGCGCCCCTCGGCGCATCCACCCCGCCTTCTGGTATCGATCCGCGCTCGTAAACGCACGAGAAGGCAATAACGCGACGCCCCGCACCCGGCGCATAAGTGCAACGTCTTCCATGAGGGGTTGATCCGGGAACCCTCCGGCCTGTTCATAAGTCCGTCGCGGGATCAGCAGCCCCTGATCCCCATAGGGTAACCCCAACACCCGGCTGCGCAGATTGGCCCATCCAGCAACCCAACCGGGCGCAAATCCCACAGCGCGAAACGCCAGTCGGAAAACCGCTGGCTTGCCTGATCGAAGGTGATCGCCGACAGCTTTGGTCCAACCATCCTCGAGAACCGTGTCGGCATGCAGAACCAGCAGCCACTCGCCTCTCGCCTGTTTGCACCCGCGACGCAACTGCCCGCCACGCGACGCGGCGCCGGTGACGATCTCGGCCCCGGCCTCATCCGCAATCTCCAGAGTTTGGTCGGTGGATCCGCCATCCGTAACGATCAATTCGCGGATCAGCCCGGTGTGCAGTCCTTCCATCAATGCCTGAAGGGTCGCAGGCAAGGTCTCAGCCGCGTTCAAAGTCGGAATGACAATCGAGATCGGTGCTGGCACGTGGATTACCCTCTGGTCTTGTCGGCGCGAACTCCTATATCACGGGACCGAGGGAAAGCACGAGGATACCCCCATGCCCAATCGCCGCATCCTGCGCCTAAGCGGCGCAGACACTGACAGTTTTCTGCAAGGGCTGGTGACAAATGACATCGGCGGGCTTGAGGATGGCCTGGTCTATGCTGCGCTTTTGACTCCGCAAGGCAAATATCTTGCCGATTTCTTCCTCAAACGCGAGGACGATGCTGTTCTGCTGGATGTGGCCGAGATTTTGGCCGAAGGGCTGGTCAAACGTCTTGGGATGTACAAGCTGCGTGCAGACGTCACCATCAAGGAAAGTGGGCTGAACCTGCAGCGAGGCACCGGCCCGGCACCACAAGGTGCCTTACCTGATCCGCGTCACGTTGACATGGGCTGGCGGGCCTACACCGCAGCTCCCGAAAGTGATGACGGCTCCGATTGGGATGACATCCGCGTTCGCCATTGCATCCCGGAAACAGGAATCGAACTGACGTCGGACAGCTATATCCTTGAATCCGGGTTCGAACTGCTGAACGGTGTCGATTTCAAGAAAGGCTGCTATGTCGGGCAAGAGGTTACAGCTCGGATGAAGCACAAAACCGAGCTGCGCAAGGGACTGCGCCGCGTGACGGTAGATAGAAGCGCCCCGGTCGGGACTGAAATCTTTGCAAACGGCAAGCCAGTGGGAACCTTGTTCACCCAATCTGGCGGCGCCGGAATTGCCTATCTGCGACTGGATCGCGCCACAGGGGATATGCAGGCCGATCTGGCCAACGTTGGTCTAAGCGATTGAATTGTTGCGCAAGCGGCACGGCTGAACTGCGGCACAGCGCGTATAGATTGCACCCCCTACCCTGGCCCTGTCACAATACGGGCAGGTCACAAGACGGGTGCGGGCATGTTCAAACTATATAGGGCAATCTGGCGTGCCAGTGCCGGACGGCAGATCATCCTTATCATTCTTTCGATCGCCGTGGCCGCTTTGGCGGCTGTACCGCTTGAATTTCAGCGCGACATTATCAATCACCTTACAACCGAAGATGTGAAGGCTGACCGCCTGTTACGGCTAGGGGCCGGTATGATGGCGGTCATTCTGCTAAGCCTCGGCCTGAAATGGGTTCTGGGTTACCGCGCCGGAACACTGGGCGAAGACATGGTCCGCCTGATCCGCCAACGGCTGTTGTTGCGTTCGGCCGATCTGAATGAAACCGGCGAAGATGTGCGTAAGGGCACCATGACCACCGCCATTTCCGCCGAGGCCGAAGAGCTTGGCAAATTCGCAGGTGGTGCCTTTTCTGACCCCGTCGTGCAGATCGGGACGTTGATCAGCGTGATCGGCTATATCTCATCGACGCAACCGGGGCTGGGGCTGATCGCGTTCTCGATGATCGTTCCGCAGATCGTCATCGTGCTGGTTTCACAGCGCAAGGTGAACGTCTTTGTCGCCGAACGAGTCCGCATCCTGCGCAATGCAACCGACCGACTGACCACTGAGCAGATCGAGGAAACCTCGCGCGAGATCGAGACTGAATTCGATTCAATCTATGAAACTCGGCGCAAAATGTTCATCTGGAAACTATCCGCCAAATTCCTGCTGAGCGTCATCAATGGCGCAGGTACTGTTGGCATATTGATGCTGGGTGGCTGGCTGGTCCTAGAAGGCCGCACAGATGTTGGCACTGTGGTCGCTGCGACAAGCGGGTTGGCCCGGATACAGGGACCGACCGCGTTTCTGATCGCCTTCTACCGACAGGTCAGCGCCAACCGCATCAAGTATGAGCTGATGTTGGAACTGTTCGGCCCCAACCCCGAGCAATACCGCCGCATCAAGCGCCGCACATAAAAAAGGCCGCGTATCGTTGCTGACGCGGCCTCTTGGTGATTTCAACGCGGATCAGGCGCGTTCGGAATATTCCATGGTCTCAGTGTTCACCACGATCATCTCATCCTGACCAACAAAGGGGGGAACCATGACCTTGATGCCATTGTCCAGAATGGCCGGCTTGAACGAGTTCGCCGCGGTCTGACCTTTTACGACCGGTTCGGTTTCAACGATCTTGCAGGTCACCTTTTGGGGCAACGAGGCGTTCAGCGCCTCGGATTCGTAGAACTCGACAACAATTGTCATGCCGTCCTGCAGAAAAGGGCGACGCTCACCCAACAGGTCCGATGGCAGTTCGATCTGCTCATAGGTCTCGGAGTCCATGAACACCAGCATCCCGTCGGATTCGTAGAGGAACTGCTGATCCTTCTGTTCCAGCCGCACCCGCTCCACCTTGTCCGCCGAGCGGAACCGTTCGTTCAGTTTCGACCCGTTGCGCAGGTTGCGCAGTTCGACCTGAGCAAAAGCGCCGCCTTTTCCGGGCTTTACGTGATCAACTTTGACAGCGGCCCAAAGACCGTCATTATGCTCAAGCACATTGCCGGGGCGAATTTCGTTCCCATTTATCTTGGGCATGACATAAATCCTTCACAAACGGTTGATGCGTCAGTTGCGCTTCCTATATCTGGCGGGACAACACGTGGCAAGACAACGAAACCTTGTGTTGCAGGTGCAGCGAGCCATGCAGATGACGCAACGCAACTATGCATATTAGCTGTATCCGAATCACACTTTATCGGTCATAAGGACCGTCACGCCGAAAATGCAAGAGCAAGAACAACAAGGAAAACGAGATGAGAGATTTCGTTGACGGCACCGCCTTTAACAACGAACAAGGCAACCGTGCGCGCAAACTTTTTGCAGCCGTTGTGTTGGCTGCGCTGGATGATGCTATTGCCGATGACAAGAAATATGGCAATGGCCCCGAACAAATTGCCCGCTGGGCACGTTCGCGCGACGGCCGCGAAGTGCTGTCCTGCGCCGGTATCGACCCGAACGAACGGGTTGTGAGCGGCTTAATGGATTTCGTTGGCCGTGGTGTGCGCACCTCGGTTGCACTGTCGCGTGAAGAAAGCGAACGCCGTAACGCTGCTCAGCAGGCCGAAGCCGCCTGACCTAAGCCGCTGTTTCCAAGAAAAAGCGCGCTCGTGCATTGCAGAGCGCGCTTTTCTTTTGGCCAGTGGCTATCTCAGAAAAACACCAGCCATTGCCGCGCGACCCATATTTCCGCTCCAAGCAACACCCCAAAGAACATCTTGGTCGAAGCGTCTAACCCGCGCCGCCAGAGTATCACGTAGGATGCCGCACACGCCGTGATCGAGACGGGAACAACCCATTGCGCATGATGGGCACTGTCCCAATAGCTGACCGGGCTATGAAAAACCCAGTTGCTTATCGGCCAAAACTGCGGCCGCCCATCCCCGGCATGCAATACAAAGTCGGTTATCAAATGCAGTAACCCGGCCGAGGCCCCAAGGACCACAGGCCGCGCGCCCACCCACAGCGCCACGACTAAAGCCAACCCCCAAACCAGAAACGAATTGTCGATGGCGAATACTGTTTGCCATGCATCGGAATAGTACAGTTGCCCGAAGACCACCTGCTCGGGGATACCCAGAACGAACAGCGACACACCAGCCATCAGGTAAAGGGACAAATCCGGCAAAACTGATCCGATCAACACTGCGCGCAGAATGCGCCCTTGCGACGGGCGGGCAAAGAGGGCGGCTCCGATCAAAAGATGGGCGGGTGTGTTCATCCGGTCTTTTCCTCTGCAGTCAAATCGGGTCATGTGCCCGTCAGGTTATAGGAGATCAATCATGGTTCGCGCCATCATGATTCAAGGTACTGGCAGCAACGTGGGCAAATCGGTTCTCGTGGCCGGCCTGGCACGCGCTTATTCACGGCGCGGGCTTAGAGTGGCTCCGTTCAAGCCGCAGAACATGTCGAACAACGCAGCCGTAACCGAAAACGGAGGTGAGATCGGGCGTGCGCAGGCGCTGCAGGCCTGGGCTGCGAACAGGCCAACTCACACCGACATGAACCCGATCCTACTGAAGCCCGAGACCGATACAGGTGCTCAAATCATCGTTCAGGGTCAAAGGGCGGGCACGATGAAGGCGGGTGACTACCGCAAGGACAAATCCAAGCTGTTGAGCGCCGCGCTGGAAAGTTTTGACCGTTTGTGCGGTGATGCCGACCTTGTCCTGGTCGAGGGCGCAGGCAGTCCGGCTGAAACCAACCTGCGCAAGGGTGATATTGCCAATATGGGATTTGCTTGCGCTGCAGGCGTACCCGTAGTTCTGGTCGGCGACATTCACCGCGGCGGCGTGATCGCGCAGATTGTGGGTACACAGGCTGTGCTGGATGCCGGTGACCTTACGATGATCAAGGGCTTTGCAGTGAACCGATTCAAGGGCGATGTGTCCCTGTTCGACGAGGGGCGCGATGACATCGCCGCACGTACCGGCTGGCCATGCCTGGGCGTCGTGCCGTGGTTCCAAGACGCCTGGAAGCTGCCCGCCGAAGACATGATGGACATCCGCTCTCACACCGGTGGGGCATGCAAAGTTGTAGTCCCGCAACTAGAACGCATGGCAAACTTCGACGATCTGGACCCGCTGTCTGCCGAGCCCGGCGTCACGGTCGAGGTCATTCCAGCTGGTCGCCCCCTACCCGGTGACGCGAACCTCGTGCTTTTGCCCGGCAGCAAATCCACCATCGGTGATCTGACCTATTTCCGCGCACAGGGTTGGGACGTTGACCTTTATGCCCATGTGCGGCGCGGGGGGCATGTGCTGGGTCTGTGCGGCGGCTACCAGATGCTTGGCAAGACCATCTCTGACCCCGGGGGCGTGGATGGGCGACCCGGTACTGTCGAAGGTTTGGGTCTTTTGAATGTTGAGACCGTCATGGTCGGACAGAAAAAAGTGACACTCCGAACGGCGCGCGCCCTACCGGGACACGAGCCGGTAACTGGATACGAAATCCACATGGGTCGCACGGATGGCCCCGATTGCGCGCGCGCCTGGCTCGAGGTTGCAGGCCGCGCCGAAGGTGCCACTGATACAACCGGACGCATCCGCGGCAGCTACCTGCACGGCATATTCTCATCGGATGCGTTCCGCGCGCGGTATTTGTCGGAACTAGGCGTAACTTCAGATCTGTCCTATGAGGACGGTGTCGACAAGACATTGGACGCACTGGCCGATCATTTGGAACAGAACATGGACCTGGACCGACTGCTTTCGCTGGCCGAAACACCCCGCAGGGCGTGAGCGTTAGTCGGACTTGTGTTCCGCCAGCGCGCGGTAGATTTCGCGCCGCACCAGTTTGCGAACGTTGCGCGTGATCCGCTCACCCAATACGCCCTGCAGTTCTTCGCGAACCACCTGTGCGATCAAGTCCCGGAGCGCGTCTTCATCCAGCGGTGTGTGCTCCGTTTTAACGTCTTGCACCGGGTCAGCCTTCGCCGTCACCTTCGGATCGCGGATGAAAGTGGCTTTGGTTTCCGAGACGAGCGGTGCTTCAGCGGCAACTGGTTCGTCTTCGTCAGCCTCGGCCTGCCAACTCAACGACTGAGTCAAGGTCCCGGCATAGGCATCTTGACCTTCACCGTCGGGTTCCCACTGATCCTCTGTCTTGGCGATCGCCGCCTCCAGCGCTTCGATCTTCGAGCTCAGGCTTTCAACAGGATCGTTTACGTGTTCTGTTGGCTTTTCAATGCGTGGCTCGTTTTCTTTCACTGCGTCGGACGCCCGCAGAACCATGGGCTTCACAGAGACCTCGGCCGCATAGCCTGATACGTTCGCATCAGACGGAGTTTCCTTATCACCTTGGGATTCGCTTACGCGTAAGGAATCGGTCAGAACCAACCGGCCAGGCTTACGCGCACGAGTGGATTGCATGATATCCGGGATTTTGCGGCCTTCTTCGGTTACCAACCGCTTAATAGAGGACAGGACGTCCTCTACATTCCCGTTTGCGACATTGTCCGACATTCTTGAATACCACTCTTTCCTCAGGATTGAGTGTAGCCAAACACTTTCAACCTCACAACAGATAGTCGCGGCGTTTAATCACGCCGCAATGCTTTGAGGACGCGATCCAGATCCTTGCTCTGCCTGCTAACCTGAGCTGGGGCTTTCTTCACCAGATTGTAGTAAAGCGTCGGATCATAAATCTGCACCGCAAGACCCAGGCGTTCAGCGGTAAGCAAGCCTTGCGCTTGCAGCAGCTGGTATGCCGCGCGCGACCGTTCAGTGCGCGAAGCAACTTCGTTCAACTGCGCATCCAGCAGATCCTGCTGCGCATTGAGCACGTCCAGAGTGGTCCGTGCACCCAATGTTGCTTCTTCGCGGATGCCATCAAAGGCAACTTGCGAGGCCCGAACCTGCTCTGTCGAAGCCCGGAGACTAGCCGCTGCAGCCTGAAAGTTGGCATAAGATGCCGAAACACCCTGAGTGATGTCCTTTTGGACGTTTAGCAAGTTGGCGCGGGATGCATCACGTGTCGCCATAGCGCGACGGACCTGAGCGGCCAACGCACCGCCGGCGTAAATAGGTTGGTTGAAGTTCAACGCGATCGTTGCATCTTCGAGGTCATCATCATTGTCAAAGCTTTCGGTGATACCTGCATCGGCGTTCAGCGACACGTTCGGACCCAAATTGGCCCTTTGCTGCTGAACCAGCAGATCAAAAGCGCGCACTTCGTGCTGCGATGACAGGATCGCCGGGTGGTTGCGTTGCGCAAAAGCAATGGCCTCAGATTCTGAATTGGGAAGGCTCGGCAAACTGGGCTGACCCGCCGTAGCGCCGGGGGCATTACCAACAGCGTTTACATATTCGGCCTGCGCGGTGCTGAGGTTACCGCGCGCGACCGCCAGTTCTGCTTGTGCACTGGCAAGCTGTGCTTCGGACAGCGCCACGTCAGTACGAGTTACTTCACCAACGTCAAATCGGTCCTGCGACGCACGCAGTTCTTCGGCCGAGACTTCGACATCGTTTAACTGAATTTGGACGGTTTCTTCTTGAAGAACTACATCCAGATAAGCGTTCACAGCCCGGAACAAAACGGCTTGTTCGATATCAATCAGATTTTGACGCGTGGACAGAACGATTTCTTGCGCAGACTGTTTGCCCAGTACTGAAAAACCACCATCATAGATCAATTGGCTCAACGTCAGGCCGGTAAAGAAGTTAGTCGGTTCCTGACGGTTCACAACGTCATCAACAGTCGAGCGAGTGTAGTCTTGACTGATTTGCACAGTCCAGTTGATGATCGGCCGCAAAGCTGCCAGCGCAATCGCAACGTCTTCGTCAGCAGCACGCAGTAAAGCCCGGTTCTGCTCGAGCAACCCGCTCGTATTGTATGCCCCGATGAACGCATCCGTCAGATTATCCGCCCAAGCGAACCGCCCGGGTAAAACACTAAGCGCAATTCCGGCCGTCAGCGCCATCGCCTTGACCAGTTTACCTCCCGCTTTGGAACTCATCACGAAATCCTCTCAAATCAAAAATTACGCTGCCCTGTCGACAGTTTGCGTGTTTGTTTTCAACTAATCAAGGCGACAGAAAAAACTATCACGGAATTATAGCGAAAATACACTTTCTGTGGAAAATGCCGCCAAAACCGGTGCATTGGCGTTGAACGCATGACGCCAGGTCACACGGCCATTCGACTTATGACCGATCCGAACGGTGCCCAGTGCACCTTCCATGAACACGCACGCAATTCGACCGTGGTCTTTCAACTGATCAATCAGCCTGTCCGGAATCTGCTCGACCCCTCCTTGCACCATGATCACGTCGTATGGCCCATGCTCGGTCGCGCCTTGCTCGAGCGGCCCGACATGGACGATGGCATTGTCGGCGTCTGCGTCCATAAGAATGGTCTGAGCCTCTGCTGCCAGGTCTTCGTCGTCTTCCACGGCCACGACCAATTCGGCCATCCGCGCTGCAATTGCTGTCGAGTACCCCATGGCCGGAGCAATATCCAACACGGCTTCATTATTAGAAATATTCAACACGTCCAGCATCTTAGCCAGAGTTCTGGGTTCAAGCATACAGCGACCGTTCCCGAGGTCGATCAGCTCCTCGACATACGCCGCCTCGCGCTGCGAATCCGGGACGAAATTCTCGCGCCGGACGGTAAGCATCGCGTCGATGATAGGAAATTTCGTGACGTCAGAGGGTCGGATTTGCGTGTCAACCATTGTACGGCGACGGGCTGCGAAATCTGTCATTGGATCGCTCGTTCTGTTCCCTAGTGTGCGTGGCTTGTGCCATATCCAGAAGAAACCGGCAACGCCTCAGTGCCTTCAAACTCACGATATCAGGCAATAATTCAGGACAAGAGCACTGCTGTGACAAATAAGCAGACTGAAATTTGCGCCCACCCCTCTGGACGCCCCAGACGAAAGCTGCTAAAACGCCGGTCACACCACGACAAGTATTTGATTTTACTTGAAAAGGCGAGTTGGCGGAGTGGTGACGCAGCGGATTGCAAATCCGTCTACACCGGTTCGATTCCGGTACTCGCCTCCATTTTATTCTAAATCATTGACTTAGCCCTGTGGTGCTCGGGTGTGACACAAAGTGGGGCACACCTACGATGAAATTGTCATCCTATCTAACCCTCTCAAGACATGGCGTTTATTACTCCCGGTGGCCAATCCCTCCGTCCATAGAACAAAAACGAACATCTTTAAGAATATCGCTGCTTTAGCGAATACTACTGGGTTGCCCTCTGCAACGCCCACGCCCTCCGGGATGGATTAAAAACCATAAGTGACAATCTGGATAGCCGAGTGCGCCATTGAACTCAGGGCAACGCTGCGCGCGTTGGCGTGCGCCTATTGATGTTAGGCTTACCGCTTTCAAGCGAAAGTTACAAATACGGTCTTTGATCTGAAAAAAGGACGCTGACTTTCACTAAGACACAAGCGTTTTTCGATGTGCGACTGGAAAAAAGCAACTTGGCATACATTCTTGCACGACCTTGTGGTCGCGAAATAAACAGGCGAAATCCTACTGAACGCGCAGTCATGAACGAAGCGGGCAGTACCGGATCTACGGAAAACGGGCGGCTCGCGGGAATGCAAGCTCGTAACTTGCGACATGATTGGCACTTGGTATCTGAACAGGTTTTCCTAGGGTTTGTCTATTGACGATACTTAGGTTTATCCGAACATAAATTGACTGTTGCCCCGGTGGTTCAGGTAGTTCAGTGGCCTAAAAAAATGGCAGCGAGCCCAACACTCGCCGCCTCTTTTCCAAGCCGGGCAAAGCGTTTTCGCGCAGTGCAATTGCGTCATTCGGCCCGACGTCCCTGAGGAATAACCTCGTATCCGGACGCTTCCGGCTCGTAGTCTTCCATTTCGGACGGGAAGCCGGGGGCCGTGATATCCAGCCCGGTGGCCTCTTCCAACCGCTTGATAATATTAGGTGATAACTCTCGGTCGCCATAGCGGGCGATGCCGTCGTCAAAGATACGCATCATCACCGGGTTGATCTCGAGCGGCACCCCCGCCCGGTCCGCCACATCCTGAAACAGGCCAATGTCCTTTTTCACCAAATCCATCGTGAACGAAATGTCCCGCGAGCCGTTCAGAATGACTTGGCTTTCGGTTTCATGCACGAAGGATGTCCCGGATGAGATCTTGATTGCCTCGTATGTGGTGTTCAGATCCATCCCGGCGGCTTTGGCGGTCACAAGTGCTTCTGCGCAGGTGATCAGGTTGGCGGTGGCGAGGTAATTGGTCAGCACTTTCAACACCGAAGCGGTCCCTAGGTCACCGGTATGCAGAACCCGTCGGCCCATGGTGGTCAGAAAGGGCAGTATGCGCTCGAATGTGGCCCGGTCGCAGCCCGCGAAGATCGAGATATTGCCCGTCGCGGCGCGATGACAGCCACCCGATACAGGACAGTCCACCGCTGCGCCGCCGCGTTCGATCACCTGGGCGCCAAGTCGCTTGACTTCGGCTTCATCAGTGGTGGACATCTCCATCCAGATTTTGCCGGGGCTGACCTCAGGCAGCATCTCCTGCATCACCGCGTCCGAAGCGGCAGGCGATGGCAGGCAAGTAATAACCGCGTCGCAATCGCGCATCAGCTGGGCCGGGCTTTCGGCGGCCTTGGCCCCCTGTGACACGAAGCCGTCGACGAGGTCAGAGTTCAAATCATGTACCGTCAGTTCGATCCCGTTGCGCAGCAAAGACCCTGACAGTTTGCCGCCCACATTGCCCAAGCCGATAAAGCCCACCTTCATGCGATACACCTCCTTTTTTGGCGTCGTTTTGTTCATGGCACCATGCCGCCCCACCCAAAGTCATGCCGCCCAGCGACGCTGTCAGGTCGCTTTTAACCCGAGGTGCGAAAGATGTTTGCGACTCGCTTGACAAGGGCCTGCCCGGTGCCGCATGTCCGATCCGTTGGTGTCCATCTGCAGATGGATGAAAAGGGAATGCGTCAGCGGGTCATCCGTCAAACGCAGCCGCCCCCGCGACCGTGACCGGAGAGGGTGCCCAAGCCACTGGCCAGCAAGGCCGGGAAGGCGGGTCATCCGACAGGGCAACCGCCCTGAAATCCGCAAGCCGGGAGACCTGCCAGCACCCGCGATTGAAACCGGACGGGGTGTTCCGGTGCCGGGTCACGCACGACCCGCATGAAACCCCGTCCCCCACGATGAGGATTTAGGGGGATGAGAGACATGACCGAAACCGCTCCGGTCGAGCTGCTGGTTTGCACCACCTGCCGCCGCGGCCTACCCATTGAAGATGACGCCCAACGCCCAGGCACGTTGCTGCACAAGGCGTTGGAACAGGCTGAACTGCCCGAGGGCGTGGCGCTGAAGGCTGTTGAATGCCTGTCGAATTGCGATCAGGGCTGTTCCATCGTGTTGCGCGGCGGGCCGGAACGCTGGACCTTTGTTTATGAAAACCTGAACGAAGTCGATCATGTCGACGTGATCGTAGACGGTGCCACCAAGTATCTGGCCACCGAAGACGGTCTGGTCAAATGGCGCGAGCGCCCCGAACATTTCCGCAAAAACTGCGCCTCGCGCATTCCCCCGATTGGAGCCTGACATGTCCACTTTGGAAAAACTCCCCGTTACTGTGATCACCGGCTTTTTGGGTTCGGGCAAGACCACGCTGGTGCGACACCTGATGCAGAACCCGCAGGGCAAGCGTCTGGCCGTTGTGGTCAACGAGTTTGGCGATGTCGGCGTGGACGGCGATATCCTGAAATCCTGCGCCATCCCCGATTGCCCGGCGGAAAACATCATGGAACTGGCCAATGGCTGCATTTGCTGCACCGTGGCCGATGATTTCATCCCCACGATCGAGGCGCTGATGGCGCTGGAGCCGCGCCCCGAGCATATCCTGATCGAAACATCTGGTTTGGCGCTGCCGAAACCGCTGTTGAAAGCGTTCGACTGGCCCGATATTCGGTCGAAAATCACCGTGGACGGCGTGATCGCGCTGGCCGATGCCGAGGCGGTCGCCGCCGGCCGGTTCGCGCCGAATGTCGAGGCAGTGGATGCCCAGCGCATGGCCGACGATTCCATCGACCACGAAACGCCTCTGTCCGAGGTGTTCGAGGATCAGATCTCCTGCGCCGACATCATCCTGCTGACCAAGCCTGATCTGGCCGGCCCCGGAGGTGTCGCCAAAGCCAAAGAGATCATCGCCGCAGAGGCCCCGCGCCCTCTGCCGGTCGTCGAAGTGGCCGAAGGCGTTGTGGACGTGCGCGTCGTGCTGGGTCTTGAGGCTGCCGCCGAGGATGACATGGAGGCGCGGCCTTCGCATCATGACGGTCATCACGATCATGAACATGACGATTTCGAAAGCATCATCGTCGAACTGCCGGAACAAACCGACCCGCTGGACCTAGTTGCCAAGATCGAACGTCTGGCCACCGAGCTGAACATCCTGCGCGTCAAGGGCTATGCCGCTGTTCAGGGCAAGCCAATGCGCCTGCTGGTTCAGGCCGTCGGCGCGCGGGTGCGTCACCAGTATGACCGTCCGTGGCAGCCCGGCGAAGAGCGCCGTTCGCGTCTGGTGGTGATTGCCGAGCATGACGACATCAAAGAGGCTGAAATCCGCGACATCCTCGTGGGCGTCACCGAGGCTGCCGAGTAAACCATGCACGTCGTCTTCCGCGAAAGCCACGGGTTAGAGGAATCCGAAACCCCAACCGATCTGGGCCAGAGCCCGGCGGATTTGGTGGTGCTGTCGTTTTCCGACAGCGACCTTGGCGCTTTCGCGGCAGGCTGGCATCGTGGCGGCGGGCCCGAAGGTCGGATGCCGACCCTGCGGCTGGCCAATCTGACGGCGCTGAAACATCCTCTGTCCGTTGACACCTATGTCGAGCAGACGTTGGAGGGCGCAAAGGGCATCCTGATCCGACTGATTGGCGGGGTGCCCTATTGGTCCTACGGACTGCAGCAGGTTCTATCGCTTGCGCAGACCAAAGGGATTGCTGTGGCCGTGCTGCCCGCCGACGGGCGCGAGGATACGCGGCTGGATGACTATTCGACCCTGCCCGTCTCCACCCTGCGCCGCTTGGCGCATCTTTGCGACACCGGTGGCGAGGTTGCAGCACAAGCCGCTTTGGCACAGATGGCATTAGCAGCCGGTCTGTATGCGGGCCCGGTGATGGGCGCCAAGTCCTTGCCCGAATGCGGCGCATGGTGCCCGGACCGCGGTGTGATCCCGGCGGAACAGGCGTTTTCCGGGGATGCGAAACGCATCCTCGTCACCTTCTACCGCGCTTATCTGACATCCGCCGACACCGCCCCCGTGGCCGCCCTAATCCGCAGTCTGCGCGCACGCGGGTTGGACGCCGTAGGCCTATTCGCTCCCTCGCTGAAAGCTCCCACCGCCGCCGACTGGCTGAGCGACACCATCGTATCTCTGGCCCCATCCGCGATCATCAACGCCACCTCCTTCTCGGGTAAAGGCGCATCTGGCACCTCGCCCTTGGACGCCGCCAATGTACCCGTTTTCCAAGTCGCACTGGCCACCTCGCGCCGCAAAGCCTGGGCCGAAGCGGAACGCGGTCTCTCGCCCGCCGACCTCGCCATGCATGTGGTGCTGCCCGAGGTGGACGGGCGGATTTCAGCAGGCATCGCCTCGTTCAAGGAGCCGGGCAAGCGCGACCAGCATCTGGAATATTCCCGCTTTGCCCACCGGGCCGAGGAGGAACGGATCGAGGCCATCCTTGACCGTGTGACCGGCTGGCTGAACTTGCAAGGCAAACCCAAATCCGATCAGGTGCCCGCGCTGGTTCTATCCACCTATCCCGGCAAGGACTGGCAGATGGCCCATGCGGTCGGTCTGGACGCGCTGGCCTCGGCCGAGGCAATGCTGTCCGACCTACAGGCCGAGGGCTATGACACCGCCCCCGCCGAGCCAATTTCTGACTCGCTGTTGGACGCGCGGATTGCATGGCCCCTTGCCGACTATCAGGCCGCGCTGGCCGACCTACCCGAACAGCTACGCATCGACCTGCAAACCGTCTGGGGTGCGCCCGAGAGTGATCCCGCTTTCGCGGATGGTGCCTTCCACTTCACCGCGCTGCGCCGGGGCAAAGCTCTGGTCGCACTGCAACCCGAGCGCGGCACGCCCGAGCTGCGCGATGACGACTATCACGACCTGTCACGCACCCCGCGCCACAGCTATGTCGCCTTCTACCTGTGGTTGCGCAAAAGCCTGCACGCCGACGCGCTGATCCATATCGGAGCCCATGGCACGCTGGAATGGCTGCCCGGAAAATCCGTCGCCCTGTCCAACACATGCTGGCCCGAGGCGCTGATCCGCGACCTGCCCGTGATCTACCCCTTCATCGTCAATGATCCCGGCGAGGCCGCGCAAGCCAAGCGTCGGATCGGAGCCGTCACGCTGGGGCACATCCCGCCCGCGCTGAAAGAAAGCGGCACGCCCGACCGGATGGTCCGGCTGGAATCCCTACTGGATGAGTTCTCGAACGCCGATGGTCTAGACCCCAAACGCCGCGACCGCCTGCAAGAGGATATCCGCGACGAGGCACAGGCCATCGGGCTGGAGAGCGATCTGGGGCTGGATCAGGCCACCTGCACCGCCGAGGCGATTACTCGCATCGACCGCTTTGTCTGCGACATCAAGGAGAGCCAGTTCGGCGACGGTCTGCACATCTTTGGCCGGGTGCCCGAAGTGACCGGCAATTTCGACCCCGCGCCTTCTGCTCATGCCGAACGCAACGCCCTAGTCGAATCATTGGCCGGAAAACGGATTGAGGCCGGACCGTCCGGCTCGCCTTATCGTGGCCGCTCGGACGTGCTGCCGACGGGGCGGAACCTTTATACCACCGACCCGCGATCCGTGCCTACGCGCGCGGCCTATACCCAAGGGGTGAAACTGGCCGAGGAATTGGTACGGAGACACCTGCAAGAGGAAGGCGATTATCCCAAGGGGCTTATCGTTGACCTCTGGGGCTCGGCCACCATGCGCACGGCGGGTGAGGAATTCGCCATGGCGCTGCACCTGCTGGGCGTGAAACCGGTCTGGGACAAAGGGTCCGAGCGGGTGTCGGGCATCGAGGTTCTGCCGATCACCGACCTCAGCCGCCCGCGTCTGGACGTGACGCTGCGGGTCTCGGGCCTGTTCCGCGACGTGTTCCCGACGCTTTCGGCGTTGTACGGTCAGGCGATCCGGGCCTTGTCGGCGCGCGGTGAGGCGGCCGATTGGAACCCCTATGCCGGTCAGGAACCCTCCGCCCGCGTCTATGGCCCCGCCCCAGGCAGCTATGGCGTGAACATGACGCAATTGTCCGAAATCTATACCGATGAGGCGCGCGCACAGGCGGGCGAGGCATGGCTGGATGCCAGCTCTTACGCGTTGGAAGGCGAGCATGTCGCGCAGGACAAGGACGGCATCACCCAGCGCGTCGCCAATGCCGACAGTTTCGTCCACCTACAGGATTTGACCGAGACCGACCTGCTACTGGCCAATGATTACGCCACGCATGAAGCCGGATTTGCCGCCGCCAAAAAGATCACAGGCGGCACGGCGCAGCTGTATCATCTGGACAACACCAACCCCGACACCCCGCGCGCGCGGACCCTGCCCGAAGAGATCAGCCGCGTGGTCCACGCCCGCGCCGCCAATCCGGGTTGGATCGCCGGGATGCAACGCCACGGATTCCGGGGCGCAGCCGAGATCGCCGCGACGCTGGATCATATGGCCTCATTCGCGCATCTATCTGGCACAGTCGCGCCGCATCTGTTCGACCTCTACCACGATGCCACGTTGGGCAACGAAGACGTCGACGCCTTTCTGGCCGAGGCCAACCCAAAGGCCCATCAGGCCATGCAGGACCGGTTCCGCGCCTTGCTGGAGGCGGGACTGTGGAACACGCGCCGCAACTCGATCCGTGCGGATCTGGAGGGGCTGGGATGAGCGCTCCCGTCGTACAGGGCTGGTGCCCCGGCGCGCACCGTCCGATGATGTCGGGCGATGGGCTGGTGGTCCGGGTGCGGCCGCGGCTGGCCCGTCTGACAGCTGAGCAGACCATGGGTCTGTGTGATCTGGCGGAACGCTTCGGCAATGGCACCATCGACCTGACCAACCGCGCCAACCTGCAGCTGCGGGGCGTGGCCGAGGCGGATCATCAATCCCTGCTGGCCGAACTGGCCGCGCTGAACCTGCTGGACGCCGAGCCGGGGATCGAGGTGCGCCGCAACATTCTGGTCTCACCTCTGTACCAAGCCGGAGACCTGACCGCTCGGCTGGCGCAAGAGCTTATTGACCGGCTGGCGGAACTGCCCGCCCTGCCCGCCAAGTTCGGATTTGCCATCGACACCGGACCTGAGCGCCTGCTGGCTGGGAATTCAGCCGATATCCGGCTGGAAACACGCCCTGAGGGTTTGATTTTGCGCGCCGATGGGGCAAACACCGGACGTTTGGTCCAAGAACCCGAGGCCATCGACCAACTGATCGCCCTGGCCGCATGGTTCGCCCAAACCTACACGCCCGAGACGCGACGCATGTCACGCGTGGTCTCGGTTCTGCCACCGGAGTGGCAGGGCGCAGCTCCGGGATCTATTGGGCCTCCGTTGCGACCCGGCCCCTGCGATCCGGGAAAGCTCTATGGTGCGGCCTTCGGGCAATTGCCTGCGCACGCACTGAAGGACCTGATCGCGCAAAGCGGGGCCGTTGCCTTACGCGTCACCCCGTGGCGGTTGATCCTGTTGGAGGGCGGGGCGGCGATACCCGCCCCAGCCTTTGTCACAGATGGCACCGACCCGCTGATGATCACCGACGCCTGCCCCGGCGCGCCATATTGCCCGCAGGCACAGGTGGAAACCCGCGACATCGCGCGCGCTTTGGCGGCACGCGTACCGGGCAGCCTGCATGTCTCAGGCTGCGCCAAGGGATGCGCGCGCATAGGCCCGGCCGATGTGACCCTGATCGGCAATGCCGGAAGATTTGATCTTGTCAAACAAGGCCGCGCGGGGGATGAGCCCTGCCAGACCGGCCTGACCGAAGAAACACTTATGAATATGGACTTCACCTGATGCCCTATACTTATGAAACCGATGGCGCGGCGATCTATAAGGAGAGCTTTGCCACCATCCGGTCCGAGGCTGATCTGGCTCGGTTCGACGCCGACGAAGAACAGGTCGCTGTCCGCATGATCCACGCCGCTGGCATGGTGGGGCTGGAGGAGTTCGTGCATTTCTCGCCCGGGTTTGTGGCCGCCGCCCGCGCGGCAATGGAAAACGGCGCACCGATCCTATGTGACGCGCGCATGGTCAGCGAGGGCGTGACCCGGTTCCGTCTGCCCGCCGACAATGAGGTTATCTGCACACTGCATGACGAACGCGTGCGCCCCTTGGCCGCCGAGATGAGCAACACGCGTTCGGCGGCCGCGCTGGAGCTGTGGCGTCCCCATCTTGAAGGTGCCGTTGTCGCCATCGGAAACGCACCTACTGCCCTGTTCCATCTGCTGAACATGCTGGAAGACCCCGACTGCCCACGCCCCGCCGCGATCATCGGCTGTCCCGTGGGCTTTGTCGGCGCGGTCGAATCCAAAGACGCCTTGTGGGAGGCACAGCCGGTACCGTCCTGCATCGTGAAGGGTCGTCTGGGCGGCAGCGCCATCACCGTCGCCGCCATCAACGCCATCGCGAGCCGCGCGGAATGAGCGGTACCATCTATGGCGTGGGTCTCGGCCCCGGCGATCCCGACCTGATGAGCGTGCGGGCTGATCGCCTGCTGCGCAATGCGCGCCATGTGGCGTTTTTCCGCAAGCCCGGTCGCAGTGGGCAGGCGCGCAAAATCGTCAATGGGATGATCCCCGAAAACGCCGTTGAATTCCCGATGGAATACCCGGTCACGACCGAAATCCCATTGACCGATCCGCGCTATAACGAACTGCTTGCAGCGTTCTACGAAGACTGCGCCGCGCATCTGAAGGCGCTGTCTGATAAAGGCGAGGATGTAGTGGTTCTGTGCGAGGGCGATCCGTTCTTCTACGGCTCTTTCATGCACCTTTACAATCGCTTGCGAGATAAAACTGATGTTGAAGTCGTACCTGCCATCACTGGCATGTCCGGCGCGTGGACAGCGACAGGTGACCCGATCACATGGGGCGATGACATCCTGACTGTTCTGGCAGGCACGTTGTCCGAAGACGTTCTGGCCCAACAGATGGCGCAGACCGACGCGCTGGTGGTGATGAAGATCGGCCGCAATATTGACAAAGTGAAACGCGCGCTGAAAACGGCTGGGCTGTATGACCGGGCGTGGATCGTCGAATATGCCCAGATGCCCAATCAACGCGTCTGCAAGCTGTCTGAAAACTGCGACGGCATCACTCCCTATTTCTCGATCATCATCGTGCATGGACAGGGGCGCAGACCATGAGCGGCTGGGTCAAGATCGCCGGTCTTGGACCGGGGGATGAGGCGCTGGTGACGCCCGAGGTGACCGCTGCTTTGGCCGAGGCCACGGACGTGGTCGGCTATATTCCGTACGTGGCACGCGTGGCCGAACGCGAAGGACTGACGCCGCACGCCAGTGACAACCGGGTTGAGATCGACCGCTCGCAGCACGCGTTGCAGATGGCTGCGGAGGGCAAACGCGTGGTCGTTGTGTCCTCGGGCGATCCCGGTGTGTTTGCAATGGCGTCGGCAGTGTTTGAGGCGCTGGAGAATGGCCCGTCCGAGTGGCGTAATATCCAGATTGACGTGCTGCCGGGGATTACGGCGATGTTGGCGGCGTCGGCCCGTGCGGGCGCGCCAATGGGGCATGATTTCTGCGCCATCAACCTGAGTGACAACCTCAAGCCGTGGTCCTTGATCGAAAAGCGCCTGCGGCTGGCCGCGCAGGCAGATTTCTCGATGGCGTTTTACAATCCGCGCTCGAAGTCCCGCCCTGAAGGCTTTGTAAAGACGCTGGAAATCCTGCGTGAGGAATGCGAGCCCGAACGGCTGATCCTGTTCGCCCGCGCCGTATCGCGCGCGGATGAGGCCATTGGGATTTCGACACTGGCCGACGCCACACCCGAGATGGCAGATATGCAGACGGTGGTCATCGTCGGCTCGTCCCGCACTCGCGTGATCGAGCGTGACGGCGCGCCGATCGTCTACACCCCGAGGTTCACGCCAGAATGAGCCAGCCAGTCCAGAACCTGAGCGACGCTCGACAGTTCGACCCGCTGCGGCAGGGCCGGACGGTCGATCATCAGCACTGGCAGGCCCAGCGCCCGCGCCGCGTCCAGCTTGGCGCGCGCGCCAAGGCCGCCTGCGTTCTTGGACACGACCAACTGGATCTCATGACGCTGCATCAACGCCTGATCATCGGCCAGAGTGAACGGCCCGCGCGAAACAACCACATCGCAATTAGGCAACGGCAGAGTACCCGGTTCATCGACCAGCCTCAGCAAGTAGCGATGCTGAGGCTGTGTGGCGAACTCCTGAAGATGCATCCGGCCCACGGCCAGAAACACCCGCTGCGGCGCACCGGACAGGGCGGCCACCGCGCCGTCGATATCCGGAACGTGCTGCCAATGGTCTCCGTCCTTTTCCACCCACGCCGGGCGGGTCAGCGCGGCCAGCGGCACCCCGCTTTGATGGCAGGCGGCCACCGCGTTGGCGCTCATCTGCGCGGCGAAGGGGTGCGTGGCGTCGATCACATGGGTTACAGTATGGTCGCGCAGATAGGCGGCCAGACCGGCAACGCCCCCGAACCCGCCTACGCGCACCGGCAGCGGCTGCGGGCGCGGGTTGCCGACGCGACCGGCATAAGAGTAGGTCGCTGGGATGCCCAACTCGGCCACGGTTTTGGCCAAGGCGTTGGCCTCGGTGGTGCCGCCAAGGATCAGGAGATGTGTCATGCATGAAGCTCCGTGGCTGACCGTTCTGGGCCTGGGTGAGGATGGGCTTGATGGCCTGTCGCCTGCAAGCCGTCAAGTGCTGGACCGCGCCGAAATCATCATGGGCCCGCCGCGCCACCTGTCGCTGATCCCCGACAGCCAGGCCCAGCGGGTCGAATGGCCGGTGCCTTTTGCCGACGGGCTGCCCGTGCTGACGGGGTTCCGGGGGCGGCCCACCGTGGTGCTGGCCTCGGGCGATCCGTTCTGGTTTGGCGCGGGGTCTGTCATCGCGCGCAATTTCGAAGCCGGGGAATGGACTGCCCTGCCCGGCCAATCGACGTTTTCGCTGGCCGCCGCCCGGCTGGGCTGGCCGCTGGAGGCAACACTGACTTTTGGCCTGCACGCCGCCCCTCTGACCCGGCTGCGCCCACACCTGTCGCCGGGCCTGCGCGCTATCCTGCTGCTGCGCAACGGGGCTGCGGTGACGGAACTGGCGACTTACCTGACCGAGACCGGTTTTGCTGACACCCGCCTGCATGTGATGGAGGCGCTTGGCGGCCCTCGTGAGCGTTCCCGCAGTGTGTCCCTGACCGAGGCGCTGCTGGGCGGGTTCGATCACCCGGTCTGCGTCGCGCTAGAGGTCGCGGGTGATGGGCGCGCACTGCCGAAATCTTCGGGCAAGCCGGATGAGATATTCGAGACTGATGGACAGATCACCAAACGCCCCATCCGCGCCCTGACCCTGTCTGCGCTGGCCCCACAGCGCGGCGAGCATTTGTGGGATATCGGCGGTGGCACCGGCTCGATCAGCATAGAATGGCTTATGTGTGATCCGACACTGACGGCCACCACGATCGAGCCGCGCGCAGATCGTGCCGAGCGTATTCGCCGCAATGCGGATGCGCTGGGACAGGATCGGCTGAGTGTAGTCCACGGCACTGCCCCAGATGACTTGACCGGGCTTGCGTTGCCCGATGTGGTGTTTATCGGCGGCGGATTGAACGCAAACCTTCTGGCATGGTTGCGCGATGCGCTGCCTGAAGGCACGCGGTTGGTCGCTAATGCGGTGACGCTGGAAAGCGAAACGTTACTGGCGCAATGGCACGACGCATTAGGCGGCGACCTTCTGCGGATCGAACTGGCTCAGGCTGCGCCTTTGGGCCCCCGACGCGGTTGGAAATCTGCCTATCCAGTGGTTCAGTGGAGCGTCACGCTATGATCGTCGCCGGCCTTGGCTTTTCCTCAGCCGCGACCGCGGACAGCCTGCGCGCGGCCTTTACGGCTGCCGCCGCACTCCACCCCGTCAGCGCCTTGGCGACCGTCGCGGACAAGGAAGGTCACGCCGCGCTTGCAGAATTCGCCGCCGAAACCGCCCTGCCCCTGCATTTCATCGCACCCGCCGATTTGGCCGGGCAGCGCACGCTCTCTTGCTCGCCCCGCAGCCGCGCCAGTTACGGCACCGGCAGCGTGGCCGAAGCGTCCGCCCTTGCCGCCGCCGGACTGGGCGCGCGGCTGCTTTCACCCCGACAGATATCAGACGACCGGCTGGCCACCTGCGCCATCGCCATCGGAGGACAGACATGACCGTTCATTTCATCGGCGCCGGACCGGGCGCTGCCGACCTGTTGACCCTGCGCGGGCGCGATATCATCGCGTCCTGCCCCGTGTGTTTGTACGCGGGTTCGCTGGTTCCCGAAGAGATCCTGAACCACTGCCCCGAGGGGGCCAAGATCATCAACACCGCGCCGATGGATCTGGATCAGATCATGGCCGAGATCGAAGCCGCGCATAAGGCTGGACAGGATGTGGCCCGACTGCATTCAGGCGATTTGTCGGTCTGGTCCGCCATGGGTGAGCAAATCCGCCGGTTGAAAGAAATGGGTATCCCGGTCAGCGTCACGCCCGGCGTTCCCTCTTTCGCTGCGGCGGCCGCCGCTCTGGGGACCGAACTGACCCTGCCCGGCCTTGCGCAATCGGTGGTGCTGACCCGCACGCCGGGCCGCGCGTCTTCGATGCCCGAGGGTGAGACGCTTGAGAACTTCGCCCGCACCGGCGCTACGCTGGCCATTCACCTGTCCATCGGCAATTTGGACAAGGTCATTGCCGACCTGACCCCGGCCTATGGGGCTGATTGCCCGGTGGCCGTGGTCTATCGCGCCAGTTGGCCCGATGAGCGCATCATCCGTGCCACTTTGGACACCCTGAAAGACGCGTTGGATGAAAGCATCGCACGCACCGCCCTGATCATGGTCGGCCCCGCGCTGGCAGGCGAAGGGTTCGACGAAAGCTGCCTGTATGCCAAGGATTATGACCGCCGCTATCGCCCGCAAAGCGCCGACAGCCCGTGGTCCAGTTGGAGCCCCGAGGATGAATGACGCGATGACTAACCCTCCGGGCCTTTTGATTTCCGCGCCGTCCTCGGGAACGGGCAAGACCACGGTCATGCTGGGCTTGTTACGTGCGCTGGCCGAGGATGGTCTGACCGTTCAACCCTTCAAAAGCGGACCGGATTATATCGACCCAGCCTTTCACCGGGCGGCGGCGGGGCGGGCCTCGTTCAATCTGGACAGCTGGGCCATGGGTGAGCCTCTATTGGACGCGATTTCAGCGCAGGCTGAGGGCGCGGATATTGTGGTCGCCGAGGGTTCGATGGGGTTGTTCGACGGCGTCGCCAAGCCCGGTGAACTGGGTCATGGGTCCAGTGCGGAAACCGCGTTACGGATGGGCTGGCCGGTGGTGCTGGTGCTGGATGTGGGCGGTCAGGCGCAATCGGCGGCGGCGACGGCTTTGGGGTTCAAGATGTATAACCCCGATCTGCCCTTTGCGGGCGTGATTCTGAACCGCTGCGCCAGCCCCCGGCACGAGCGGTTGACGCGGTTGGGAATGGAACGCGCGGGCCTGCCGGTTCTGGGCGTGCTGCCCCGTCGTGGAGACCTGGCCCTGCCCGAGCGGCATCTGGGCCTGATCCAGGCGGTTGAACATCCCGATCTGGAAAGCGCAATTGTGGGCTATGCCGCGTTTCTGCGCGAACATGTCGATCTTGAGGCGATCAAGCGGGCGGCGTCCTCAGGCCCGAGTGGGCCATCGTCCGCCGCGCTGCCGCGGCCCCCGGCGCAACGGATCGCGCTGGCCCGTGATTCTGCGTTTTCGTTTACCTATCCGCATTTGTTGGAAGGCTGGCGCGCGGCAGGGGCCGAGGTGTTGCCGTTCTCGCCGTTGGCGAATGAAGCCCCTGCGGCGGATGCCGATCTGGTTTGGTTACCGGGTGGATATCCCGAGTTGCATGCAGGCACTCTGGCCGCTGCATCAGTCTTTCAGGAGGGGCTACGGAAACATGCGCGGACCAAGCCCGTGCATGGAGAGTGCGGGGGGTACATGGCGCTGGGACAGGCTCTGATCGATAAAGAGGGTATTTCGCATCAGATGGCGGGGTTGTTGGGGCTGGTGACGTCCTATGAAAAGCGCAAGTTCAATCTGGGCTATCGCCGCGCCGAACTGCTGGCCCCGATGCCCGGCTTTGCCGTAGGCACGGGCCTGCGGGGACATGAGTTCCACTATTCCTCGATCATCGAGCAACCTGACGCGCCTTTGGCCCGTGTGTTTGACGCAGAAGGGGCCGAAGGGCCGCAGACCGGATCGGTGCGTGGCAACGTGACCGGCACGTTCTTTCACCTGATCGCGGAGGCCTCAGCATGAGTGGGTTTGTTTCGTTCATTGGCTCAGGCCCCGGCGACCCGGAGCTGTTGACGCTGAAGGCTGTGGACCGGATGCAGAAGGCGGATGCGGTGCTGTTTGATGACCTCAGCAGCGGGCCGATCCTGACCCATGCGCGCGACGATGCCGATCTGGTAGGCGTGGGCAAACGGGCGGGCCGCCCCTCGCCCAAGCAGGACCATGTCAGCCGGTTGCTGGTGGATTACGCCCTGACCGGGCAGCGGGTCGTGCGGTTGAAATCCGGCGATGGCGGCATGTTCGGGCGTCTGGAAGAAGAACTGGTGGCCCTGCGCGCGGCTGGGATCGAATACGAGATCATACCCGGCATCCCCTCGGCCGTGGCGGCAGCGGCGGCGGCGGGCATCCCGCTGACCCGCAGGCTGACCGCGCGGCGAGTACAGTTTGTCACTGGTCATGATGTCAGCGGCAAATTGCCCGAGGACCTGAACCTGCCCGCTTTGGCCGACCCGGATGCGACCACCGTCGTCTTCATGGGCAAGCGGACTTTTCCTCTGCTGGTCGAAACGCTGAACGCCCACGGTCTGCCGCTGGAGACGCCAGCACTAATGGCCGAATCCGTCTCGACCCCCGAACAAAAGCTGCATCGCAGTACTGTAGGCGCGCTGTCCGAAAAACTGGCGGACGAGATAGGCACCGCCCCGGCGCTGATCCTTTATGGCCCGCTGGCAGAGTTTGACGATGTTTGACCTGACCTTGATCGGCATCGGCACCGGGAACCCTGACCACGTGACCTTTCAGGGCGCGCAGGCGATCCGCTCGGCGGACCTGATCCTGATCCCCCGCAAGGGCGAGAATAAGGCCGATCTGGCCGGGCTGCGCGAAAAGGTCATTGCGCAGGTGACCGACACGCCGCCGCAGATCGCCTATTTCGACATCCCCAAGCGCCGCTCGGAAGACGGGTATCTGCGCGGGGTGGACGAATGGCACGACACTATTGCGCTGCGCTGGCGCGAGGCGATTGCCGCCCATCCCGGCGCACAGCACGTGGCGCTGCTGATCTGGGGCGATCCGTCGCTATACGACAGCTCACTGCGAATCGCGGCGCGGTTGGACCCTCAACCGACGACGCGGGTGATCCCTGGCATTACAGCGCTACAGGCGTTGACGGCGGCCCACGCGATTCCGATCAACGATCTGGGTGCCCCCTACATCGTGACCACGGGGCGGCGGATTCGCGACGAAGGGTGGCCGGACGGTGCATCAAACGTGGCGGTCATGTTGGATGGTGAGTGCTCGTTCCAACATCTTCAGATGGCAGATTATGACATCTGGTGGGGGGCTTATGTGGGCATGACTGAAGAAATCCTGATCAACGGCCCTCTGATCGATGTTGCACAGTCGATTCTGGACATCCGAGCGACTGCGCGCGCTGATCATGGGTGGATCATGGATATTTATCTTCTCAAAAAGCGCGTGATCTGACCTAAAACGTCGCAAATGGCGATTGCGCGACAGCAGATGTAACGGCTAAATGAACCTGTCTGGTCCTGTCGGCAATACCGGCAAGCTAAGAGGGAATGTGGTGAGACCGCGCGCGATCGAATCCACAGCCGCCCCCGCGACTGTAAGCGGTGAGCCCTGTTCAACCAGCCACTCCTGAGTTTCAGGGGGAAGGCGAACAGAGGCATCGACCCGCGAGCCAGGAGACCTGCCAGGCACGAATGAAAACACCAACCGTCGGGTGCGACGGTAAAGGAGAACTAAAAATGGCAACTCAAGCAACAACCGCTTCGACCTCACGCGTTGGTATCCTGCCGGTTATGTTCGCTGTGGTTCTGGGCCTTGGCGTCATCACGCTGACCGGCCACGTTCAGGCCGCGGCCCTGCATGACGCAGCCCACGATGTGCGCCACGCGACCGGCTTCCCCTGCCACTAAACCCATGTTAAGCCGTATCCTGACCAGCGCGTTGTTCGCTGGTGCTGCAGCGGGGCTGATTGCCGCCTTGCTGCAGTTGGTCTTTGTGCAACCTGTGTTGCTGCACGCGGAACTGTATGAATCAGGCGAATTGGTCCATTTCGGCGGTGACGTCGTAAGTGCTCACCCCGAGCTGCCGGGAATGTTCTCGGACCTGTTCCGCGATGCGCTGAGCGTCATTTTCACGATGCTTATCTATACCGGTTATGCACTGATGATGATTGCGCTGATGTCCGTGGCTGAGGGCAACGGCCACAAGATTGACGGGCGCACCGGCGTTTTGTGGGGGCTTGCGGGGTTCATTGCCGTGCACCTCGCACCCGGATTCTCGCTCGCGCCAGAAGTGCCCGGCGTGGCAGCAGCCGATGTCGCTGCGCGTCAGATCTGGTGGTTTGCGACGGTCGCAGCAGCAGGTGTTGCCATGTGGCTGATTGCCTTTGGCGGCACCCTGATCAGCTATGTGATCGCAGCCGCCTTGCTGTTGGCCCCACATCTGATCGGCGCGCCCGAGCCGGACGTGTTCACCGGCCCCGTTCCGACCGAGATCGGCGCGCTGTTTGCCGCACGCGCCTTTGGCATCGGACTGGCAGCCTGGGTTCTGGTCGGGGCATTCGCCGGATACTTCTGGCGACATGAAAGCCAGCGTGCCGAAGCCGCGGCCTGACCAGCACGCCTATGAACATGCCGAGACCAGCTCGGCGTGTATCTACTACCATCAAGGAACATAAAATGGCACGCTCACTTGCCTTGTTTGCAATCGGCATAGTTTTTGGCAGTGGTGCAGGATTTGTGGTTGCGGCTGCAAATGGCGTCACTTTCGACGGCCATGACCATGGCGATCCTGCACATCACAGTTCATCTCACGCCGAGGCAGCCGCACACGATCATTCGACTGCCATCAACCTGCCTGCTGGCGCTGATGCTCCGGGGCTTGAGATCGCTCTTACGCCCGATCCTATGGCGGGCTGGAACCTGCATGTCATGCCGCAGAACTTTCGGTTCTCACCACAAAATGCCTCAAAGACCGATGTCGACGGCGAGGGGCATGCACATGTCTACGTAAATGGAGAGAAACTGGCCCGGCTGTACGGTAACTGGATGCATATCGACCATCTGCCGCAGGGCGAGGTCGAAGTCTCGGTCTCTCTGAACGCAAACAGCCACAGCCCGCTGATGGTCGACAACATCCCCGTCAGCGCGGCGGTCACACTACAGGTCGACTAAAGCGCCGGGATACGCGCCCGCAAACACATCCGGAGCCGCCCGCAAGGCCGGGCGTCTTCGATCCAGCCTTTGGGGCTTTCCAGATAGGTCCGGCAGGTCGCCACGATATCATCGGCGTCCGAAGCGACATCGACCCCTGAAAACACATATGACGCACCGCCATCGGCCTGCAGCGCGATGGCCACGGGTTCAGAGCATCCGCTGAAACAGGCGTGCTGATCGACCGAAACCCTTCCCTCAATCCCCGCGCGGGTCAGGGCTAATTCGACAGCTTTGACCTCAGCCCCGCAATCGCGGGCACCGGCACAGGACGAACATATCAACAGGCGCATCTGATCCAATTCGGACCTCATCGGGTGGCATTTGCCTGTTTCTGGGGGTTTCCGGCCACAGGCGCAATCGGGAAAACGCACAAGATTGTGAGTGCGCCCTGTCCCGCTTTCTGGCATCACAGTCTCAACCCCGTAACAGGAGGCCCCGATGAAAGCCCTTTGGACTGCGATAGCCCTGATAGCGACCCCTGCTTTGGCAGAAGAGCCCCTTTCGGGCTGGGCCAGCTATGCAACCGACAAAAGTTATGACGCGTTGGTTGCCGACACCAAGGATGCCATCAAGGCCAATGGTCTGATCGTGGTCACGCAGGCAGGCCCGACCAAGGCCGCCGCATCGCGCGGGATCACCATCCCCGGCAATCGGGTTATCGGGGCCTTCAACAACGACTACGCCGTGCGCGTGCTGGAAACCTCGGTGAACGCGATGATCGAGGCACCGATCCGCTTTTATGTCACCGAGAATGAGGACGGCACCGCCACCCTGTCCTACAAGACTCCCAGTTTTGTCTTCGCGCCCTACGTTTCTGAGGGCGGAGCCCCCCTACGTGAGATCGCCGAGGAACTAGATGGCAAGTTTCAAGCTGTCGCTGAAACAGCAGTCAAATAGTCACACTGGCGTGATCCGCCTTGCGTCTGGGGCCGTCCTCCGCAATCTGCTGTGAAACAGTTTTTCGGAGCATGACTTATGCAAGACCTCTCGCCCCGCGCAGCGGACCTTCTGGCCCAACGTTTGTACGAGGCCGGATGTCGCCACGCCTTTGGAATGCCCGGTGGTGAGGTTCTGACCCTTGTCGATGCGCTGGAACAGGCCGGGATCACCTTTCATCTGACCAAGCATGAAAACGCCGCCGGTTTCATGGCCGAGGCCGTGCATCACCGCGATGGCGCGCCTGCCATTCTGGTCGCCACCCTTGGCCCCGGTGCGATGAACGGGATCAACGTGGTCGCCAATGCCTTGCAAGACCGGGTGCCGATGATCGTGCTGACCGGCTGCGTCGATGCGGATGAGGCGCTGACCTATACCCATCAGGTGATGGATCACGCGCAGGTCTATCGCTCGATCACCAAAGGGACGTTTACACTGACCGCCAAAGGCGCAGACACTATTGCCGATAAGGCGGTTACGTTGGCCAATCAGCCGCGCCCCGGTCCCGTGCATATCGACGTGCCGATCTCGGTCGCGGATACCCGCGTGTCGGGCGTGAAACCGCGCCGCCGCGCCAAGATTGCCTCTGTATCCCCTGCGGGCGACTGCGTCGAGAAAGCCCGCCGTTGGGTTTCGCAGGCCGAACGGCCCATCGCAATTGTCGGGCTGGATGTTCTCTATGACGACTCGCGCAACGTGGTGCAGGCATTTCTGGAGCATTTCGACATCCCCTTCGTGACGACATACAAGGCCAAGGGCGTAGTCCCCGAGGATCACCCTCTGTGCCTAGGTGGCGCGGGCCTTTCCCCGCTGGCTGACAAACATCTGGTTCCGCTGGTCGAACAGGCCGATTTGGTGCTGTGTCTGGGCTATGACCCGATCGAAATGCGCCCCGGCTGGCGTGAGATCTGGGACCCAGCGGAAAAGCGCGTGATCGACGTCTCGGCTGTGCCCAATGACCACTACATGCATCAGGCGGGGCTGAATTTGGTGGCACATACCGGCGAGACGCTGGAGGCCATCGCCAAAGGCACCCCGTCGCGCAAGACATGGCTGGGTGGCGAACCCGCGCAAGTCAAAGCCGCTTTGGCGCAGGCGTTTCCCACGGATGACGACTGGGGGCCCGCGGCGGTGATCGCCGAAACCCGCGCTGCCCTGCCCGCCAACACTCTGGCGACCGCCGACAGCGGCGCGCATCGCATCCTGCTGAGCCAAATGTGGGATTGCTCTGAGGAACGCGGGCTGATCCAATCCTCGGCCCTGTGCACCATGGGCTGCGCGGTCCCGATGGCGATTGGTCTGAAGCTGGCCGAACCCGACCGCCCGGTGATCAGCTTCTCGGGTGATGCCGGGTTCCTGATGGTCGCCGGAGAGCTGTCGACCGCCGCCGAGATGGGAGGTAATCCGATTTTTCTGGTCTTTGTCGATGCCAGTCTTGCGCTGATCGAGCTGAAACAGCGCCAGCGCCAGATGGGCAATACGGGCGTAGATTTCGACCGCCACGACTTTGCCGCCATGGGCCGCGCGTTCGGCGGTAACGGCCACACGGTGCGCAACCGCGAAGAACTGCGCGCGGCGCTGGATGCGGCGGTCAAGGCTGACAGTTTCACCGTCATCGCCGCCGAGATCGACCGTGGAGGCTATGATGGCCGGATCTGAGGGGCCGCTGAAGGGCATCAAGGTTCTGGACCTGTCCCGCATTCTGGCAGGACCGACCTGCACGCAATTGCTGGGCGATCTGGGCGCCAACGTGATCAAGATCGAAAACCCGGCAACCGGCGGCGATGATACGCGCCAGTGGGGTCCCCCATATGTGACGGACGCGGACGGGAATGCATCGGACCTGAGCGCTTATTTCATGTCGGCGAACCGCAACAAGAAATCAGTGGCGCTCGACATAACTACGCCCGAGGGTCAGGCGGAAATCCGACGTCTCGCCTCGCATGCCGATATCCTGATCGAGAATTTCAAACCCGGCGGGCTGGCGAAATACGGGCTGGATTTTGCAACCCTGTCGCAGGAGTTTCCCAGCCTCGTTTATTGCTCGATCTCAGGCTACGGACAGGACGGACCAAACGCGTCGAAGCCCGGATATGACCTGATGGCACAGGGTTACGGCGGGATCATGTCTCTGACCGGCGACCCCGAAGGCGCGCCCATGAAAGTGGGCGTGGGCATCGCTGACGTGATGTGCGGCATGTACGCGACCGTCGGGATTCTGGCGGCGCTACGCCATCGGGATCAAACAGGCGAGGGCCAGCAGATCGACCTTGCGCTGGTTGACGCGCAAATTGCATGGCTGATCAATGAGGGCGTAAATTACCTGACCTCTGGCAACGTCCCTCAACGGCGCGGAAACGGGCACCCGAATATTGTGCCCTACGACGTGTATCAGACAGCAGACGGGCACGTGATCCTGGCGGTTGGGAATGACAGCCAGTTCAGACGGTTCTGCGACTTCGTCGGGCAGCCTGATTTGGCTGATGATCCTCGTTTTGCGACCAACCCGTCGCGTCTGGCGCATCGAGAAGCGTTGAACGCGATTCTTCGCCCAGCCATACAAAACTACGACACCGAAACCGTCATTACCGAGCTTGAGGCGCGTAAAGTGCCTGTGGGCCCGGTGCAGACGTTGGATCAGGTTTTTGCCACCGATCAGGTCGCCGCAAGGCAGATGCAGATCGCCATGCAAGCCGACCCGGCACAGGTGAATCTGATCGGAAATCCACTGAAACTGTCCAAAACGCCTGTAACATATCGCAGTGCTCCACCGACCTTTGGCGCGGACACTCAGGCCGTTCTGAACGCCGAAAACCCGTTTGAAGACTGAAACACAATGCCTAATTCGGCGGCATGTTGCTGAAACATGCCGTTGAATCGGCGGTTTTTTTCACGTTTTGCACACACAGCATTTCACCAATTCGAGAGGTCGGTCGATACTGATACGACCCCGCTAGAGTCTCTGATAAGTCGAATAATGTACTAATTCTCAACGGATCGGACCACGAGCATGAAACAAGACGTTTTCGGACAGATGAACACCCTGAGCCATTCGGCAAGCGCCGAGGCATGGGATGGCGTGCTGCTCGGGTTCATGGCGCATGCGGCGGTGACGCCTCAGCATCTGGGAAAAGTCTTGGAGCTTGAGCCGGATTTTGCCCTGGGCCATGCGATCAAAGGTTTGTTCATGGTTCTGCTGGGCCGCCGCGAGATGATGCCAGTCGCCGTCGAAGCTCTGGCCGCCGCCAATGCCGCGATGGAGCGTCAACCGGTAACCGCACGCGAACGCCTTTATGTACAAGCGCTGGAGCTGTATCTGTCCGATCTGCCCACGCAAGCCGTTCAGAAGTTCGAGGAAATCCTGCGCGCCCATCCGCAAGACTCGCTGGCGATGAAGCTTAGCCATGCCACCCGCTTTGTTCTGGGCGACGCCGAAGGCATGCGTCGCTCGATCGAACGTGTGATGCCGGCGTATGAGCCTGATCACGCGGGCCGTGGATATCTGTTGGGCTGCCATTCTTTCGCGCTGGAAGAAACCGGTGCCTATGAAAAAGCCGAGATTGCAGGCCGTCAGGCGCTGTGGATGGTGTCAGATGACGCATGGGGCCTGCACGCGGTGGCCCACGTGCATGAAATGACCGGCAACGCACAGCTGGGTCTGGATTGGCTGGCCGGGCGCGAGGACGCTTGGGCGCATTGTAACAACTTCCGCTATCACGTCTGGTGGCACAAGGCGCTGATGCACCTGGATCTGGGCCAGGTCGATCAGGTGATGGAGTTGTATGACAACTACATCCGTCAGGACAAAACCGACGATTACCGCGATATCTCGAACGCGACCTCGTTGTTGTCCCGTCTGGAACTTGAGGGCGTAAACGTCGGCAATCGCTGGGAAGAACTGGCTGACCTGAGCGCCAATCGCACCGAAGACGGCTGCCTGATCTTTGCCGACCTGCACTATTTGCTGGCTCTGACTGGCGATAACCGGGACGAAGCAACCGGAAAGATGCTGAAACGCATCCAGAAAGACGCCCAACGCAATCAGGGCGACACCCCGATCCGAATGTCCGATCCGGGCATCGCGGCAGCTAAGGGGTTGGAAGCCTTTGGCGACGGCCTATACGGCCAAGCCTTTGATTTCCTTTCGACGGCACGTGACGGAATGCAGATGGCAGGTGGCAGTCACGCGCAACGTGATGTATTCGAGCGCATCACAATTGATTCCGGCCTGCGCGCCGGGCGTCTGGATGCGGTCGAGCGCATCCTAGATGATCGCCGCGCAAAACGGGCCGGTGGCGAGGACAATTACGCCCTTGCGCGCCGCGCATTGATCGACGCGGCACGCGATGACCGGGATGCACAAAGCGTTCCGGCTGAATAACAAAAATAAAAAGACCAAAGAAGGACAGAACACGTATGGCGACAGCATCGCCCGCTTCTGATTTTGCGCCTGTGGCGGCCCAAGCAGCCGCCCCTGCCCGCGTGCGCGACCCGCGGCTGGATTTCTATCGCGGCATCGCGATGTTCATCATCCTGATCGCACACATCCCGAACGACCCTTGGGCCAGATGGATTCCGGCGCGGTTCGGTTATTCAGATGCAACCGAGATTTTCGTGTTCTGCTCGGGCATGGCCTCGGCCATTGCGTTCGGCGGGGCTTTTGCACACAAGGGTTGGTGGATGGGGACGGCTCGCGTGGCGTTCCGCATCTGGCAGGTCTACTGGGCGCATATCTGCCTGTTCTTCTTTGTGGCCATGTCGATGGCGGCGCTGGACCAGACAGGTTTCTTCGAGAAAACATACATTTCCTCACTGAACCTCCAGCACTTCTTCAACGATCCTGCGCCACAGATGGTCGGTCTGTTCACGTTGACCTATGTGCCGAACTACTTTGACATCCTACCGATGTATCTGGTGGTTCTGGCGCTGATGCCTGTTTACATGGGCCTGTATCGCATCGGGTTCTGGGCCGTGGCCGCCACGTCGATTGCGATTTGGCTGGTGGCACAAACCGGTGCGCTGGCCCTGCCAGCCGAGCCTTGGTCAGACCGTCAGTGGTTCTTCAACCCCTTCGGCTGGCAGTTGCTGTTCTTTACCGGCTTTGCCTTCATGCGCGGGTGGATCCCTGCCCCCCCTGTATCGAAAACCCTGATCTGGGCTGCCGTACTGTTCCTGATCCTGTCGGCCCCGTTTGGATCGTGGAAGGTCTTCACCTGGATCAACAATGCCGCGCCGGAATTGGGTGCCGTGCTGCGCAAGGGCTGGCCCTTGACCTCGGAACTGCGGGGCAAGACCGAGTTTGGCCTGCTGCGCTATGTTCACTTCCTCTCACTGGCCTATCTGGGCTGGGTCGTCGCGGGTGAGCATGGCCATCGCCTGATCGCAACCGGTCAGGGTGCAGCCGCGAAAGTTTGGGAGTTCCTGCTGACCGTCATCACCAAGGTCGGGCAGCAATCCTTGGCGGTCTTCGTCTTTTCCATGGCAGCAGCGCGCCTGATCGGCGTTGGGTTGGACCTGAGTGGGCGGGATGTTGCCAGCGTCTTCATCGCCAACATGATTGGCTTTGCCATGATCATCGGCGTGGCCTATCTGGCCGGTTGGTTCAAGTCACAGCCCTGGAAGTCAAAAAAATGAATTTCACACGTCGCGCTTTTTTGGCCTCAACTTCGGCGCTTGCTTTCGCTCCGACCACATTTGCTGCCGGTGGCGAGGTCCCCTTTGACCGCAATGACGTGATCGCACTGGCCCGTGAACTGGCCAGCCAACCCTATGCCGAGCGTGAAATGGTTCCGCAGGAATGGCAGGACTTGACGTATCAACAGTATCGCTCGATCCGGTTCCGGCTGGACCGTGCGCTGTGGTATGAAACCCAGACGCCGTTCAACGTAGATTTCTTTACGCCAGGCCTGTATTTCCCGCGCACTGTTAAGGTTTCAACGGTCGAGGACGGTATGACCACCCCGGTGACGTTCGATCTGTCGATGTTCGACAAATCCGAAGATGTGCCGACCCTGCCCATCGACGACACGCTGGGGTTCTCGGGCCTGCGCCTGCGCACCGAAATGCACCGCCCCGGTAAGACCGATGAGTTCTGCGTCTGGCAAGGCGCCAGCTATTTCCGCGCCATTGGTCTGCACGAGGTTTACGGGCTGTCCGCGCGTGGTCTGGCCCTGAAAACCGGCGATCCGGATGGGGAGGAGTTCCCGGAGTTTATCCGCTTCTGGCTGGAACGCCCCAAACCCGGCCAGCGAAACATGGTCGTGCATGCGCTGATGGACAGCCCCAGCGTGACCGGGGCCTATCGGTTCAACGTCACCGCCGGGGCCGACTGCATCATGGATGTCGAAGCAACGCTCTTCCCCCGCGAAGAGCTGCCCCATGTGGGCATCGCGCCCGGCACCTCGATGTTCCTGTTCGACCAGACCAACCACAGCCGGTTTGACGACTTCCGCCCCGCCGTTCATGACAGCGATGGCTTGATGGTTCGCAATGGCGCCGGTGAGGTGCTGTGGCGGCCTTTGGCCAATCCCACCCGCCTGCAGATTTCGTCGTTCGTGGATACGAACCCACGGGGCTTTGGCCTGATGCAGCGCAAACGCAAGTTCTCGGACTATGCGGATCTTGAGGCGAATTACCACAAGCGCCCCGGCCTGTGGGTCGAACCCAAGGGCGATTGGGGTAAAGGCACCGTGACGCTGGTCGAGATTCCGGCGGATCAGGAGATCTATGACAACATTGTCGCCTATTGGCGCCCGGCCGAGCCCTATGCCGCCGGCAGCCAGATCGACATATCCTATCGTTTGATCTGGGGCGAAGAACCCCAGCGCACGCCCATGCCACGCGTGATCAACACCGCGATGGGCGACAATACCTTCGGCGAAGGACGTCTGGCAGTGATCGATTTTGAGGCCTCGGACCTGTTCGATGACCCCGATGCGATGACCATCTTTGTTGACTCGCCCCATGCCGAAACCTCGGACGGCGTGCTGCAACGCAACCCCGATACCGGCGGCTTGCGGCTGGCCTTCTCGTTTCAGCCGGGCGAGCGGAACCACGTAGAGCTGCGCGCGCAGCTTCTGAAGGACAAACAGCCCGCCTCTGAGGTTTGGCTCTACCGTTGGACCACATGAGCCGCGATCTGCATATCATGCCGCCCGAGGCCCCTCTGGCGATGCCCGCGCAGGATTTCAGCGCCGGGTTTCGGGATGCGCAAGTGCCGAATGGCAAGCGCGCCTCGGCCGGGTTCTGGCGTGCGCTGGCCTTTTCGCCTGCGATGGCGGCCACTCTGGGGCTGCTTTGGGTGATGTCCGACTGGTTCGGGGCCGAAGGGATCAACCTGATCGAAGGCATCCTGCTGACGTTGATCTCGTTTAACTTCTTCTGGATTTCTTTCACGGTCTGCACCGTGCTGCTGGGCATGGTGTCCCTATCGCGGCAGGAACAGCCCAAACGCGAAGGCCGCCCTCAGCCCCTGCGCGTGGCGCTCTTGATGCCCGTCTACAACGAGGTGCCGTGGAACGTGCTGGGCAATGCCCGCACCATGCTGGAGGATCTGAGTAAGCGCGGTGGTCAGCATCACTATGCCATGTTCATCCTGTCCGACACGCGCGACCCCGAGATCGCGGCGCAGGAACAGGCCAGTGTCGAGGCGCTGCGCACGACCCTAGCGCCGGGTCTTGAGCTGTATTACCGCCGTCGTCCTGAAAACACTGACCGCAAAGTGGGCAATATCGCCGATTGGGTCAGCCGCTGGGGGGCTGATTGGGACGCCATGCTGGTGCTGGATGCTGACAGTCTGATGACCGGTCGTGCCATCACCCGCCTGACCGACGCTTTGGCACGCGACCCCGGAGCCGGTCTGATCCAGAGCTATCCGCAGCTGATCGGCGCGCAATCGGTCTTTGCCCGGATGCAACAATTTGCCAACGGCGTGTACGGCATCGCCTTTGCCGAAGGACTGGCCCGTTGGTGCGGGCAAGAAGGCAATTATTGGGGCCACAACGCCATCATCCGCACGCGCGCCTTTGCCTCAAGCGCGGGCCTGCCCAAACTGCGCGCCTTTAATGGTCACGAAAAGCTGATCATGAGCCACGATTTCGTCGAAGCAGGCCTGCTGCGCCGTGCCGGATGGGCCGTGCGCTTTCTACCCCGTATTCGTGGGTCGTATGAAGAGACGCCCCCTACGCTGATCGACCACGCACTGAGGGATCGGCGCTGGTGTCAGGGCAACCTGCAACACCTGAAATTGCTGGGCTCGACCGGGTTCCGCGCGGTGTCCCGCTTCCACATGTTCCACGGCGCAGTCGGTTATCTGATGTCGCCGCTGTGGTTTGCCCTGCTGGTGATGTGGGCGCTGATCGGTCAGGGTGAGGACGCGTCGGTCCTTTATTACTTTAGCCCCGACAACCCTCTGTTCCCGCAATGGCCCGAGATGTCGGAAACCCGCCATGTGCTTATCATTCTGGTGATGTATGCCATGTTGCTGGCCCCCAAGGTACTGGGCGTTCTTGCCTTGCCGCTAAGCGGTGTGCGCTATGCCGAGTTCGGTGGTGGCTTGAAATTCATTACCTCGTTTCTTGCCGAAGTTGTGCTGTCAATCCTTTATGCACCCATCCTTATGGTACAGCAGATGATTGCCGTCTTCCGCACCGCCTTCGGTGTTCAAAAGGGGTGGTCTCCGCAAACGCGCGATGGCGGCAGCTATGGCTTGCGCACGTTGGTCCTGTGTCACGCACTGGAAACGATAAGTGGCATCGCGTTGAGCGTGGGCATTCTGTCGGGCCTGGTTTCCATCTGGCTGGCCCCGATTGCGATCAGCCTGGCCTTTGCGATCCCATTGTCCGCGCTCAGCGGCGTATCTTCTGCATCCGCGCGCCGCATGGTCGGGATGAGAGAAGACGTCAAGGAACCCGCGATCACCCGGTCTGCCCGCCGTCACAGAGACGAGTTGAAGCGCGTGATCGAGGGCAAAGGCGTGATGACCCCGGCAGAGTGATCATCCGCCGGGCAAGCCCTCGTACCAATCCACCATCATATCGGCCCAGCCTTTAGGTACGGTATGTCCACCTGGGAACAACGCAAATTCCAGCGCGCTGCCATCTGCACAACCGCTCCAATAGCGGCGCATAAAGGGGCCCGTGGTCGAAAAACCGCTGGGTTTGGTATCAACGCAGCCATTGGCCAAGCGCCAGATTTCCAGCCCAGCAAAGATATCGCCCTGATGGAACCGGCCCCCACCCAGCAGCCGCCCTTCCAGCGGCACCACATTGTCAATCCAGCCATGGGTATGGAACAGGCGCACCGGACCTTCGCAAGTTTCAGGATGCGGCCGCCAGAACCCGCCTGACACGGGCACGTAGGCCGAAAACGTCTCGGGTGCATCGCAAGCCAGATAATTGACCATGAACCCGCCAGCCGAGAATCCGCCCAAAATTACGCGGTCCCTGTCGATACCAAATCGTTCGGCAGCGTCATCTACCACTTCGGTCAGAAAGGCGGTCTCGTCCCGGTCACCGAAACCGGGATAGAAATTCCAGCTTTTGATTCCGGGGCGGCTTGGTCGTTCCAACCCTTCGGGCGCCATCACCGCATATCCCCGTGCAAGCAGGGGCTCGACCATGCTGCGGTTCTTCATGGTGCCAGTACCGCTGCCCCCGTACCCGTGCAGAAACACGACCAGAGGTGGGTTGTCTGCTTTGGGCAGTTCGATGTGATACGCACCCGAGTCGGTCTGACACGCCCCATCCTGATCCGCGCAAGCGGCATAACTGGCCTGCCCCGCAAATACAGCGGCCACCGCCATCGCGACAGCGCGGATCATTGGCCTGCCTCGTGATATGCGCCGACGGGCAGCCCCGTACGTACCCAACCCGGCCCGGCTGCGGAGCCCAACATACCTTCCGACACGTCGATAATATTGGTGAACCCCGCCTCGCTGAGCCTGTTGCTGAGCCGCGCAGACCGCACTCCGCGCGCGCAAATCAGCGCAACCGGCGCGTTCTTGTTCCCGTCGGTCAATTGATCCAGCGCTACAACGAAATCGTCACGACGCATGTCAAGCGGATAGGCCCCTTCGCCCACGCCCGTCGCCTGCCATTCCCGCGGCGTTCGGATATCCAGCAGTAAAATGTCGCCAGACAGGGCTTGCTGGTGCGCGGCTTCGACACTGAGATGTCCGCCAGCATAGCTAGGCGGGATCAACCGGTATTCCCGGATTGCGAAACCGGTGGCGACGAGCGCACCACCGCCAACCAATACCCACCTGCGGTTTTTGACTGTTTTGTCTGTCACGTCCGACCCTCCTGAACGGTCTTCGACGTTCTATCACACAGAGACAGTCAATTCCGCGCAGAATTTGCGAGTAGGGATCAAGTTCTTGTCAGAGATTTTTTCAAAAAATGCATTTGATTGCGCCCCTAGAACGAAGTGAAAAACTTGCAATAGCTGGACAGTCGAAAAATTTCCCTTACAAAAACAGTAATACATTGACCGCCAAGACCGGAGTATCGCACTTGTCCCTATTCCTCATCGCGGCCCTTCCCTTTCTCGGCGCTGTGTTTCCAGCCCTGCTGATCAGGGCAGGACGAAATGCAGCAGCCTCGGCCGCGGGTTTGACCACGTTTCTGGCCCTTGCTGGTCTGCTGATCCACATTCCGTCTGTTATGCGCGGGGATGTCGTAACCGCTCGGTTCGATTGGATACCCCTTCTGGGCCTGAACGCGAATTTCATGCTGGATGGGCTTGGTTTCCTGTTTGCTCTGCTGATTCTTGGCATTGGTCTGCTGATCATTCTCTATGCGCGGTTCTATCTCTCGCGTGAGGACCCAATGGGTCAGTTCTACACCTATCTGCTGCTGTTTCAGGGCGCGATGGTCGGAATCGTCCTCTCCGACAACATTCTTCTTTTGCTTATCTTCTGGGAGCTTACATCTTTAAGCTCATTCCTTTTGATCGGTTATTGGAAACATCTGCCCGAAGGCCGTCAGGGCGCACGAATGGCATTAGCTGTCACCGGTTCGGGCGGTCTGGCGATGATCGCCGGGATGCTGATTTTGGGCAATATCGTCGGGTCGTATGACCTGAGCGTGATCCTTCAGAACAAAGAGTTGATCCAAGCCTCACCCTATTACCTGCCGGCGTTGATCCTGATCCTTCTGGGGTGTTTCACCAAATCGGCGCAGTTCCCGTTCCATTTCTGGCTGCCCCACGCGATGGCCGCCCCGACGCCTGTTTCGGCCTATCTGCACTCGGCCACGATGGTTAAGGCGGGGCTGTTCCTGATGGCGCGGATGTGGCCGGTTCTGGCCGGGACCGATGCGTGGTTCTATATCGTGGCCACCACCGGGCTGGTGACGATGCTGATGGGCGCGGTGATTGCGCTGTTCAAGGATGACCTAAAGGCATTGCTGGCCTTTTCGACCGTGTCGCATCTGGGTCTGATCACCATGCTACTGGGCTTTGGCACCAAATTTGCTGCCGTGGCTGCCGTATTCCACATCATCAACCACGCCACGTTCAAAGCCGCGCTGTTCATGACCGCCGGGATCGTCGATCATGAAACTGGTACGCGCGACGTAAAGCGGCTGGGCGGGTTGCGTCACCTGATGCCAATCACTTTCACGATTGGCACCATAGCGGCCCTGTCTATGGCCGGTCTGCCACCGTTGAACGGTTTCCTGTCGAAAGAAATGATGCTGGAGGAAACCGTCCACACCACCTGGCTGCATTCGCACTACCTGGTGCCTGGGCTGGCCCTTCTGGCGGCGCTGTTTTCGGCAGCCTACTCCTTCCGCTTTGTCAGCCATGTGTTCCTGGGTCCAAAACGCGACGACTATCCTGCGCATCCGCATGATCCACCTGTAGGTCTTTGGCTGGCCCCTGCGTTTTTGATTGTTTTGGTCGTTCTGATCGGCCTGTATTCCGCAGCGATTGTTGGCCCTCTGGTCGCCGTGGTTTCCAGCGCGGTGATTGGCGGCGAAAAACTGCCTTACTATTCGCTCAAGCTGTGGCACGGATTCACGCCTGCGCTTTACATGTCAGTCGTCGCAACGCTGGGCGGCTTGTTCCTGCTGTCGCAGCATCGCCGGGCGGAAAGCCTTTGGAACGCCCTGCCCCGCCCCGAGGCCAAGGTGATCTTTGAAGCTGTGATCGCAGCGATGACTGCGCTTAGCCGCCGGATCACGGATTCGCTGCATAATGGCGTGATCAGTCGCTATGCCATGATCCTGATCGTGTTCACAGTGGGTTTGGGATATTATGCCTATGCCACAGGCACGATCGGTCCGGTCACCCGCGAACCGCTGAAGCTTGAGATCATTCCGGTCGTCGGCTGGATCTGTCTGGTCGCCGCGACACTGGCTATCATGTGGTTCCACCGCAACCGCCTGCTGTCGCTGGTTCTGATCGGCGTCGTTGGCCTGATTGTTTCGATGGCGTTCAACTATCTGTCGGCACCCGACCTTGCGCTGACTCAGATCTCGGTTGAAGTGGTGACAATGATCCTGCTTTTGTTGTCCCTGAACTTCCTGCCCACGGACACACCATGGGACAGCAGCGCGGCGCGGCGGTGGCGCGATGCAGCAATCTCGGTCGGGGCCGGGATCGGTACAGGCGCTCTGGTCTATGCACTGATGCTGAGGGACTTTGCCTTTCCCGCGATCTCAGAGTTCCATCTGGCCAATTCCTACAAGGGTGGCGGGGGAACCAATGTGGTCAACGTGATCCTCGTGGACTTCCGAGGGTTTGATACGTTCGGAGAGATCATCGTGCTGGGCATTGCCGCTTTGATCATCTTTGCGCTGACGGAATCCGTTCTGGCGACCAACGTTCGGGCCTATCTGCTGAACCGCAAGCCGCACTGGCCTCAATCCGGGGATTCACATCCTTTGATGATGGTGGTGGTGACGCGTATGATGATGCCCATTGCCCTGATGGTGGGTGCCTACATCTTTTTCCGCGGTCACAACCAGCCTGGTGGAGGGTTCATCGCCGGCCTGATCGTGGCAATCGCCTTCCTGATGCAGTACATGGCCAGCGGCTATACTTGGGCGATCGAGCGTCAGCGGTTCTACTACCACGGCACAATCGGTTGGGGTGTTCTGATCGCTGCGGCAACAGGCATCGGCGCCTGGTTCAATGAACGGCCGTTCCTGACCAGCGACTTCGGCTATATTCACTGGCCCCCGCTCGAAGAGTTCGAATGGGCAACAGCAATCCTGTTCGATACGGGCGTTTTCCTGGCGGTTTTGGGTGCGGTCATGCTGGCACTGGACAGCCTGTCTCGTTTTGCGTGGCAGCCGGGTATGGCGCAGGAATTCCCAATGGATATCAACCCGCTGCGTGACGATCCGCCAGAAGAAGAACAAGAGAAGGAGCAGGTCTGATGGAAGCGCTGGTTGCCTCTGCCGTAGGCGTCATGACCACTGCCGGGATTTTCCTGATCCTGCGCCGTCGTACATTCCCGGTTATTCTGGGCCTGTCGCTGATCACCTATGCAGTGAACGTGTTTCTGTTTGCCACTGGTCGGTTGGCGCTGAACGCGCCTGCGGTGCTGAACAAATACGAAGATGTCCCTTACACCGATCCGCTGCCGCAAGCGCTGGTGTTGACGGCAATCGTCATTTCTTTTGGCATGACAGCGGTGATCGTGATGATCTCGTTATCCGCCTATCTGTCGGCGCGTAATGACCACATCGACATGAACGCGCAAGACAATACCGACGCGGCAGGAGATGACGCATGAACCACTGGATCGTAGCGCCGATCGTCCTGCCCGCGATCCTGGCCCCATTCATTATCATGGTCCTGCGCTACCACCTTGACCTGCAGCGCATCTTCTCGGTCGCTGGTGTGGTGGGCCTGCTGGGGATCGCTCTGACCATCACGGCGCAAGCTGCAGGCGGTGATATCCAGGTTTATGAACTGGGCAATTGGCCTGCACCCTTCGGTATCGTTCTTGTGCTGGATAGGCTGTCAGCCATGATGGTCCTGCTGACCGCGCTGCTGGCCTTGCCTATCGTGCTATATGCCATCGCCTCAGGTTGGGACGACAGGGGCAAGCATTTTCACGCGTTGTTTCACTTTCAGCTCATGGGTGTGTGTGGCGCTTTCCTGACGGGTGATGCTTTCAACCTTTTCGTGTTCTTCGAGGTCCTTCTGATCGCGTCCTATGGCCTGATGACCCATGGCGGCGGCGCGGTTCGCCTTAAGGCGGGGGTGCAATACGTCGCCTATAACCTGCTGGGCTCGACCCTGTTCCTGTTCGCGCTGGGCACGCTTTATGCGGTGACAGGCACGCTGAACATGGCGGATATGGCGGTGCGCGTTGCGGAATTGCCTGCCGAGGATACTGCTCTGCTGCGTGTGGGCGCGGTGCTGCTGTTGCTGGTCTTCTGTATCAAAGCCGCTGTTCTGCCCCTGCATTTCTGGCTGCCCGCCAGCTATGCCAACGCGCCACTGCCGGTCGCGGCCTTGTTTGCGATCATGACCAAAGTCGGGGCCTATTCGATCCTGAGGATGTATACGCTTGGCTTTGGCCCCGAGGTCGAAGCCACGCAGGGCCTGGTCGGGACATGGTTGCAACCCGCCGCACTGGTGACGCTGGCCATCGGAGCGATTGGTATCCTTGGCGCGCAGCACATCGCCCGGATGGTGGCCTTCTGCGCCATCGCCTCAATGGGGACGCTGCTGGTCGCTATCTCGTTGTTCACCGAAGCGGCTACTGGCGCGGCTCTCTACTACGTATATCACTCGACACTGGCAACCGCCCTGATGTTCCTTGTGGCCGATCTGGTCGTCGAACGTCGCGGCGGGGCGATCGCCCCGACCGCCCCAATGCCGCAAAGCGGGCTGGTCTCGGCCCTGTTCTTCGTCGGTGCGATTGCGTTGGCGGGCATGCCGCCCTTGTCCGGGTTTATCGGCAAGCTGCTGGTACTGGACGCAGCACGGGGCGCACCGGACGCAAACGCCATCTGGGCCGTCGTGCTGATCGGGTCCTTCGTGACGATTGTCGGACTGGCCCGTGCCGGGACGCTGATCTTCTGGAAAAGCCACGACGCGCAGCATATCGGCGATGGCAGCCAGGGTGACGTGGCCGAGCAGCCAGCCCCCGAACCCAATCCTGCTCTTGCTCTGACCTCGGTTTTCGGGCTGGTTTTGGGTTTGGTTCTGCTTACCCTTTTTGCCGGCCCTGCCCTGACCTATGCCACGAAAACGGCCGAGCAGCTTTACACGCCTGACGCCTACATCTCAGCTGTATTGGGAGGAGAAGAATGATCAGACTTCTGCGCCGGATTTTCCCCCACCCGCACCTGACGTTTCTGCTGACGGTCGTCTGGGTGTTACTTGCCAACACGGGTTCGTTGAACTCGGTCGTGTTTGGCCTGCTGTTGGGAATTATTATCCCCTTCATCACGCAACCTTATTGGCCCGACCGCCCGAAACTGCGCAACTGGCCAATGATCGCAGAATATATGCTGATTGTGCTGTGGGATATCGTTGTTGCCAACGTCACAGTGGCCATGATCATCCTGTTTAAACGTGACGCGGACCGGAAACCGTGCTGGATCAGTGTCCCGCTGGAGTTGCGCACACCCGAAGCGATCACTGTGCTGGCCGGCACCATCACGATGACCCCAGGAACCGTCAGCAGCGACCTGTCCGCTCAGGGTCACTGTCTTCTGGTTCATTGCCTGGATGCGCCAGACCCGGACGCGGTTCGCGACCAGATCAAACAACGTTACGAGCGGCGGCTGAAGGAGATTTTCGAATGATCGACTTGGCGATACAATTTGCCTTTGTCTGTTTCGGGGCCGCAATCATGATGTGTCTTTGGCGGATCATCACTGCTGATGGCGTGGGTACCCGGGTTCTGGCCTTGGATACGATGGTGATCAATACGATCGCTTTGATTGTGCTTTACGGCCTGTATCTCGGCACCGAGATCTTTTTCGAAGCCGCCATGATCATCGCCATGCTCGGCTTTGTCTCAACCGTGGCCTACGCACGCTTTATGCTGCGCGGCAACATTATTGAATGAGGGCGGAATGACATTCATTTTCGAACTGTTGATCGCCTTCTTTCTGGTTATCTCGGGCATCTTTGGATTTGTCGGCTCGTTTGGGATGATCAAGTTAAAAGACCCGATGTCGCGCCTGCACGCACCGACCAAGGCGACCACTTTGGGGGTGGGCGGCGTTTTGCTGGCCTCAATCTGCCACTCGGTACTTCTGGAAGGCAAGCTGTCCCTTCATGAACTGCTGATCACTCTGTTTTTGTTCCTGACTGCCCCGATCACGGCCCTGTTCATTGCCAAATGGCATATTCACCGCCATGAAAAGCCTGACGATCTGCCGGATGCTGGCGAGGATGAGCTTTGGGCCACCCACGCGGTCGAACAGGTCGAAGACGTCCCGGACCACAGCAAGACCTGATAACCATGCACATGCCTCCGCTGCCCCTGACCCGTGATCTGGTTCTCATTGGCGGAGGCCACACGCATGCGCTGCTACTGCGCATGTGGGGGATGAACCCCCTGCCCGGCGCGCGCGTCACCGTGATCAACCCCGGCCCGACTGCGCCATATTCCGGCATGCTGCCGGGGTTTGTCGCCGGTCACTATGAGCGTTGGGAACTGGATATCGATCTTGTTAAACTGGCCCGTTTCGCAGGCGCGCGAGTTATATTGGGGGCCGTTCAGGGCATCGACAGCAAAAACCGTACCGTCCATGTCCCCGGACGTCCTCCGGTCGCGTTCGATGTGGCGTCGGTGAATGTGGGGATCACCTCTGACATGCCGACACTGCCCGGTTTTGCCGAACACGCCATCCCCGCGAAACCGCTTGGCCCCTTTGCTGCACAATGGGCGGCCTATCTGGACGGCACTGGCCCTGCCGCTGTTACCGTGATCGGAGGCGGCGTCGCAGGGGTAGAACTGGTCATGGCAATGGCCCACGCCCTAAAGGCCAAAGGTCGAACGGCGCAGGTCACCCTGATCGACAATGCGAAAGCTCTGACCGCGACTGGGGAAAAGGCCGCCGCCACTATCCGCCGTACCATGGATGAGCTTGGCGTCGACGTGATTGAAGGCGCCGAAATCGACAGGATCACAAACGATCATGTCGCACTGAAAGATGGGCGCATAGTTCCCGCAGGTTTCGTAACCGGCGCAGCAGGCGCACGCCCTTACAGCTGGGTCGCCGACACAGAGCTTGATCTGCAAGACGGATTTATTTCCGTAAACGGCCAGTTGCAATCCAGCGATCCGGCTATTTTTGCGGCCGGGGATTGCGCCCATCTGTCCGAAAACCCCCGTCCCAAGGCAGGTGTTTATGCAGTCCGCGAGGCGCCAATCCTGTTCAAGAACCTCCGAGCCGCGCTTGGGGCCGGAAAAATGCGCCGCTATGCACCCCAAAAAGACTATTTGAAACTAATCTCGTTGGGCGGAAAATCCGCACTGGGGGAGAGGTTGGGAACATCGTTCAGCGGCCCGTTGATGTGGCGTTGGAAAAACCACATCGACCAGTCTTTTATGAACAAATTCCGCAACCTGCCTGAAATGGCACAGACTGCTCTACCGGCACAGCACGCGGCTGGACTTGCCGAAACCGCTGGTAACAAACCCATGTGCGGTGGTTGTGGAGCCAAGGTTGGCCGTGGCGCATTGCGGTCTGCCCTGTCGGCGCTGCCCCGATCGGAAAGGCCAGACGTCTTATCGCTGCCCGGCGACGACGCCGCAGTTCTAACAACCGGTGGCACGCGCCAGGTGATGACCTCGGATCACCTGCGGGCTGTGACCGATGATCCGGCAATGATGACCCGTATAGCTGCGGTTCACGCGTTGGGGGATATCTGGGCGATGGGGGCCGCGCCGCAGGCTGCGACGGCAACGCTTATTCTGCCTCGTATGTCTGCTGACCTGCAGCACCGCACGATGGCCGAGATCCTGGCGACCGCCGATGATGTGATGCGACAGGCCGGCGCCGAGATCGTTGGCGGACACAGCTCGATGGGGGATGAAATGACCATCGGCTTCACGTTGACAGGGCTGTGCGAGCGCGATCCGATCACTCTGTCCGGCGCCCGCACGCAAGACGCCTTGATCCTGACCAAGCCACTGGGCAGCGGTGTCATCATGGCCGCGGAAATGGCGGGGATGGCCAAAGGTGAATGGGTGGCGCAAGCCTTTGACCAAATGGTTCATCCGCAGGGTGAGGCCGCCCGGCTTCTGGCCGACGCCCATGCAATGACCGATGTGACGGGGTTTGGGCTGGCCGGGCATCTGCTAGGTATGTGCGAGGCCTCGGAGTGTGGCGCGACACTGGATTTGGACGCAATTCCCTTGATGAAAGGCGCGCTGGAACTGACCCGGACCGGAGTGCGCTCGACCCTGTTTGCAGATAACCGAGTCACGGCTCCGGATTTGCCCGAAGGCGGCAAGGCCGACCTACTTTTTGATCCGCAAACCGCCGGAGGCTTATTGGCCGCCGTCCGCGCCGAGCACGCCCATGGAATTTGCGAGCGCCTGCGCGCGGCAGGGTATCCAGCTGTGGTGATCGGACAGATTACGGAAACGGCCGGCTTACAGCTTTCATAGCTGGTCCAAAACCGCTTTGATCTGATCCGCTGCATCGCTCAGACCTACAGCGTCCAATGACGCAGCATCGATACTTGCGATCACGTTCGACACCCGAGTACGGCTGGACTTGGTATAGGCCGGGTCATAGTGCTGCTGCATCAAAGCGCTGGTCAAAGCACGCTTGTCTCCGGCCTCGATCAGTTTGATCCAACCATCGACCACGTCATGGCCCCGGTGGAACCGCAATGGCGACAGACGATCCTTGAGCCGTTCGGTATCTGCCAGGACATCCTCATAGGCGGACACAAGATAATCCGACCGGGCCGCGATCGATGCCCGCACAAGTATGCGCGATGCGTTGCGCAAAGCAGACCAGACCGAGGGCGGCAGGATCAGAGTTCCGATTTTAGACGATTCCGCCTCAACAACGACCGGGCGGCTTGGATCCAGATTGCACAGAGCACAGGCCAGCGCGGATTCGAAGGCCTTTTGACTGGGTTGTCCTCCGGGCATCTCGCCCAGCAAAGATCCTCGATGATTGGCCAAGCCTTCAAGGTCCAGCACTTGAACGCCCTGGGCCTTGAGAAGCGTAAGTAGCTCCGTCTTGGCAGTTCCGGTATAGCCATCCAACGCATATAGGCAGTGGGGCAACGGATCATCATAGAGGTACCGCTTCACCAGCCTGCGATATGTCCGATAGCCGCCCTCAACCACCTCAGCCCGCCAACCGATCTGTTGCAACATCCAAGTAAACGACCCGGATCGTTGACCGCCGCGCCAGCAATAGACCAGCGGCTTCCAACCGCCTTCGTGATGCGACAGGCTGTTTTCGATATGATTTGCGGCATTTCGGAAGACCAGCGCAGCTCCCAGTTTACGCGCCAGAAATGGGCTTTGCTGCACGTAAATTGTACCGACCCGCGCGCGCTCATCATTGTCCAGAACGGGAAGGCTGATGGCGCCCGGCAGGTGATCCTCGGCGAATTCAGCGGGGCTGCGCACGTCAATCACAGTGTCGAATTCGTGCGCGTAGAGATCGGGCAAACTGTTAAATGTCAAAGCCATGCCAACGATCTATCTTGCGCAAGCGGGCTTGAAAAGGACGGCCGTCATTCGACCAGAGGCTCGATCAGTGACGACCCGCTGGCCCGGTTCGAATTCACGACCGGGTCAACGCGGTGGTATGTCAGGACATCTTCGGCACCCGGCGTCATAAGTCGCGCGGCCCCTTTCCCGGTCTCACCCAGCCACATTGGCCAGTCCTGTTGTTCAAGGATCAATGGCATACGGTGATGAATGGCCCCAAGACGCGTGTTGGCGGGCGTGGTCACGATGGCGCATGTCCCTTGTCGGTTCTCGTCAGAGCCCCAATTCTGCCAGACCCCCGCAAAAGCAATCGGCGCTTGATCCTGACGATGGATATACCATGGCAGGCGGTCACCGTTTGGAGTTTTCGTCCATTCGTAAAACCCTGTCGCTACAATCAGACACCGCCTCTCACGGCAGGCTGCGCGATAGGCAGGTTTTTCAGCCAGGGTTTCTGACCGGGCATTGATTAGCAACGGCCCGGCCGTTTCAGTTTTGTACCAGTGCGGGATAAAACCCCAGCGCAAGGGATCAAGGGTGCGCCCGTCCTGATCCGAGCGGACCACATGCACTTGATTTGTCGGGCAAACGTTAAAGTTGGGCACTGCGGGCAACGTATTCGCGGGCCGCGCTGAAAACAGCTGCGCCATAGCGTCGTTTGGAAGAGTTATTGCAAACCGTCCGCACATAGGAGATGAACCATCAATATTCGTTTCGTTCGGGCAAAGGTTCTCACGGGGTCTCATGCAAAATCAAACAGCGAAAACCATAAAAGGCAAGGCTGTGGCCGCTTTAGAGGCTGGCAAGCTTCAACAGGCACTGAAAAAGGCGCAGTTGGGCCTGAAGAAATTTCCAGCTGACACGGATTTTCACGCCATTTCCGGGTTTGTCCTGACCGAGTTGAAACAGTATCGAAAATCCATTCCACATTTTGTTGAGGCATCCAAACGAAAGCCAAACGATCCCCAGTTTGCGGAAAACCTTGCAAACGCTTTGATGCAGACCGGGCAAATTCCAAAAGCATTGGAGTATGCCGAGCAAAAACTGCAGAAATTTCCCAATAACAAAGAGCTGAGCCGGGTTATTGACGAAATTGAGCTTAAGGGTAGCAACTGGCGTGCCATCATCGACAACGCGACCAAAAAGCTAGAGAGCGACCCGGACAATGCCAGCCTGTTGTCGTCTCGCGCCAGAGCTTATGGGCGCATTGGCTTTGTTGAAGAAAATACGCGCGACATTGCCCGAGCTTTCGAGCTTGCTCCGGACAACGAGAGCATCGCGTTCCAAAAGGCAATCAATTTGCACCAGAGCGGCGACAAGGAAACCGCCGGTGAAATCCTGCGTAAGATTACGGCACAAAACCCCGAGCACGTTTTTTCACTTCTTCAGTTGTCGACAATGGCCAACAAGGACAGTGCGCCCGACTTAATCGAGAAGGTTGAGACAGCCATTGCAAATAGCGAACACAAGCTGTCCGAGCTTGAATTTGCGAAGGCACATTTGCTGTCCAAAACTCAGGGGCTTAGCGCTGCGCTGCCTCAATTCGAGCGCGCGAACGCAATTCAACACGAAACAATCCCGTACGATTTCGCGGCAGAAGAGCAAAAGTTCGAAGTGATCACCGGGCAGTTCCGTGAAAACACCGATCTTCCATCCTCTGATATAAGCGAAAGCCCTGTACCAATCTTCGTTCTGGGACAGCCCCGTTCGGGTACGACCTTGATGGAGATGATGCTCAGTTCTGCCCCCGGGGTTGCAGGATGTGGCGAGCTGACAGTGGCCGCCGATCTCTCGCGTGATTTTGAGCAGGCGTCTCATGCTTTCAGCTCGCAGAATGCAAGCGAGTTCGCACACGACTTTCGCGCCCTGATGCCCCCAATCCCAGAAGGATCGGTCGCGTTTGTCGACAAGATGCCACACAATTTCCAGCGAATTGGATTCTTGCTGGCAGCTTTTCCGAACGCAAAGATCATTAACATGCTTCGGGATCCGCGGGACGTCGGCTTGTCAAAATGGATCAGGCGCTTTCCAGCGGGTGGAATGCGGTATGCCTCGAACCAAAAGGCGATCGCGCATACCGCGAATATGTATCGACGCTACATGACGCATTGGAACACGGTGTTTGGCGACCGAATACTGACAGTCCAATACGAAAAACTGGTTGAAGACCCAAAGACTTACAGCCAACAGGTTGCTGCGTTCTGTGACCTCGAGTGGACCGAGACGATGATGCATCCGGAGGAAAACACCAAGCAGGTCAGGACGGCTAGCATCGATCAGGTGCGTAAGAAGATTTCAACTAAGTCGATCGGCGGCTGGCGCAGTGTATCCGACCACCTTCAGCCGATGTTGCAAGGCCTCGATCCCGAGCTTTGGCCAGAATACGATTTTGACTGACCAAAAAAGGCCGCGCAGCATGGCGCGGCCTTTTCCAATAGTATAACGGGTTACTTCTGCTTGATGCGCCCGTCCACGTACGGCGTGTAAGGCGCGTTTTCCGCAAGATATTCAGCAGTTACATCCGCCAGATCCGGGCCAAAATCATAGGCGTTCTTGTCGTCACCCTCGAACATTTTGTATCCGTCGCCGCCATTGCGAACATAGTTGTTGGTCACCACAAGGTAAGTCGCTTCCGGATCAATCGGCACATAGCCGCCATCCTTGGCCACCATAACTTCGGTGATACGTCCCTCGTTAGGCGCAACCGATGGGTCCCACGTAAAGGTCATGCCGGCCACCTGAGGGAAACGACCTTTGACCTCTTCGACCTGGCTCACACCATTTTCCAGCGCATCGATGACACCCTGACCGCTGATCTCGAAAGTCGAAAGAGTGTTCTGGAATGGAAGAACAGTCAGGACTTCGCCCATGGTCACTTCACCCTCGTCGATTGACGCGCGCAGGCCGCCTGAGTTTGCAATCGCAATCTGGGCACCCTGATCCGCGACGCGCGCCAGCATTGCATCTGCAACGAGGTTGCCCATTTCACATTCCTGAACCCGGCATACATCGCGATTGCCTTCGATCGACGCAGCCGAGCTGGCGACGACTCGTTTCTTCATCTCTTCAATCGGTGCGCCCATCTCGGCGACTTGTGCAGCGATGTCCGGATCCGGCGTCACAGACGCATCCAACAGGATCGGTTCGCCTTCTGCCGAAACCAGGTTTCCATCATCGTCAAAAGTCAGAGTGACCTCACCCAGATACTTGGAATAAGCGTAAGCCTGAACCACGGGCACATCGCCTACCATCAGAGGATAAGATCCGGCGGCCCCTTCTTGCGTATTCGACAGCAACGTATGCGAGTGCCCGCCGATGACCAAATCAAGCCCCGGGACCTTCTCGGCAATTTCGATGTCCTTGGCCAGACCGACATGGTTCAGTGCAATGACAATGTCGACACCTTCGGCCTGCAACGCCTCTACATCTGCTGTCAGGCTATCGATTTCATCTTGGAACAGAACGTCCTTGCCGGGGCTGGATGTATCTACGGTATCGGTTGCCAAAGCGGATACGATACCAACCTTTTGCCCGCCGACATCCAGAACCAGATGCTGTTGTACGCGATCTTTCAAATCTGCCGAAGATGACAGATCAAGGTTGCCGGAAATTACGGGAAAACTCACCGCGTCAATGAAAGCCGCCAGACCTTCGGGGCCATCGTCGAATTCGTGGTTGCCGACCGCCATCGCGTCGTAACCGATGGCCTCCATGAACTCTGCCTCGGCCGCACCTTTATAGGTGGTATAGAAAAGCGAGCCTTGAAACGGATCGCCTGCATCCAGCACCAGAACGTTTTGTCCGTTCAACGCATCGCGGCGCCCGTCAATTGCCGTCTTCAACCGCGCCATACCACCAAAGCACTTACCCTCGGCTTCGTCCTCGGCGTCACAGGTTGAATCGTATTTGTTGATCGATTCGATACGACTGTGGATATCATTGGTGTGAAGAATGGTCAGCTTGTACTCGGCCGCGGCCATGCCTGCGGTCAGGCCCAGAACGGCGGCCGATGTCAGCAAACGGGTGAACATATTCAAACTCCCTATTGTTATTTGCCGTGATGGTGCGCCGTGTTGCGGGAAGAGTCAAAGGGGGAAATCCGGCTTGATTCTACCTGCCGCGCGGGGCATCACGGCCCTATGCTGATTTACAAGATTTTCCGGTCCGACGAATGGGCCGCGTTGCAATTCAACGGGGCGACAGATGGCGCTCCGATTGATGTTTCCGACGGGTATGTCCATTTCTCGACAGCGGAACAGGCGGCCGAGACGGCCGCCAAGCACTTCGCTGGGGTCGACGGTTTGACATTGCTGGCTTGTGACGCCGAGGCGTTGGGGGACGACTTGAAGTGGGAGGTCTCGCGCGGGGGCGCGCTGTTCCCGCATCTCTACCGACAGATCAGGATGACAGATGTGCTTTGGGCTGAACCTTTGCCCTATGACGGGCAGGCCCACCAGTTCCCCGAGGAGATGGAATGACCCGCTACATCGACCCCGAGCGCGCTCAGTTCGAGGCGTTCAAGAATCTGGACCGTGATCATCCGATCGAGATGCTCAATCTGGTGAAATTCCGCTTCAAGGCCGCGTACCCGGATGACCATGATCTGGCCGATGCCGGTCTGACCGGCGCGCAGGCCTATCGCAACTACGGGGCCGAGACGGCCCCGATCATCGCTCGAATCGGCGCGCATATTTTATGGAGCGGCGCGTTTCAAACAACTCTGATCGGCCCGCAGGACGAGGTTTGGGACGCAGTCTTTATCGCCCGCTATCCCACCGCCCATGCGTTCATGGAAATGGTCACAGACCCGGACTACCAAAAAGCGGTCGTGCATCGTCAGGCGGCGGTGGACACGTCGCGCCTGATCCGTTGCGCTCCGACCCAAAGCAGAGAGAGCTTCGGATGAAACTGACCGAGAAACTGGGCCTTGCCGCCCTGCACCGGATGGATCCGGAAGCCGCGCATGGGATGTCGATAAAGGCGTTGAAAGCGGGCCTTGCCCCTGCGCCCGGTCCTGTGACCTCGTCCCGATTGCGCACGCAGGTGGCTGGGCTTGACCTGCCCAACCCGGTCGGGCTGGCCGCTGGGTTCGACAAGAACGGCGAGGTTCTGACACCCCTGTCTCGCGTGGGCTTCGGGTTTATCGAGGTCGGCGCCGTGACCCCTCGCCCGCAGCCCGGCAACCCCAAACCCCGCCTGTTTCGCCTGAGCGAAGACAAGGCCGCCATCAACCGCTTTGGCTTCAACAACGAAGGCATGGAGGTCATGGCCCAACGTCTGGCGGATCGTCCCAAAGACGCGGTGATCGGCCTGAACCTGGGTGCGAACAAGGACAGCGACGACCGCCCCGGCGATTTTGCCAAGGTGCTGGCCCATTGCGCAGCGCATCTGGATTTCGCGACGGTCAATGTTTCGTCCCCCAATACCGAGAAACTGCGCGACCTGCAGGGCAAGGCCGCGCTAAGCGCGTTGCTGGCGGGAGTGATCGAGACCCGCGATGCTCTACCGCGCATCCTGCCTGTGTTCCTGAAGATCGCCCCCGATCTGACCGAAGACGAGCTGCAGGATATCGCCGAGGTCGCTCGCGAAACCGGCGTGGATGCGTTGATCGCCACCAATACCACCCTGTCCCGCGACGGTCTGCGCAGTGTTCACAAGGATCAAGCCGGAGGTCTGTCCGGAGCACCTCTGTTCGACAAATCCACCCGCGTATTGGCGAGATTGAACCAGTTGACCGACGGCCAGATCCCCCTGATCGGTGTTGGCGGGATCAGTACGGCGGAACAGGCCTATGCCAAGATTTGCGCCGGAGCCTCTGCCGTGCAGTTCTACACGGCGATGGTTTATGGCGGCATTTCACTGGCCGCTGAGATCGCGCAAGGGTTGGACAAACTTCTGGCGCGCGACGGGTTCGACACGGTCGCACAGGCTATGGGCAGCAAACGTGAGAACTGGCTATGATCGAATATTGGCACAACCCCCGCTGTTCCAAATCCCGCGCAGGGCTGGCGTTGCTTGAGGAAAAAGGCGCGCAGGTCGAGGTGCGGAAATACCTTGAAGACGCGCCCTCGGCGGATGAGTTGCGCGCAACACTGGCCCTTTTGAACGTACCCGCCATCGACATGATGCGGACGGGCGAGAAACAGTTCAAGGAACTCGGGCTGACCAAAACCACGTCAGAGGACGCATTGATCGCGGCCATGGCGAAACACCCGATCCTGATCGAGCGTCCTCTGGCGATCAATGGCGACAAGGCCGCCATCGGCCGCCCGCCCGAGAACCTGCTGGACCTGCTTTAAGCGATCTGCGCCTCAAGCCGGGGATAGCGCCAGCCCAAGGTCAATCCCCGCGCGATGTTCAGAACCATCAACGCGGCCCAAAGGCCGTGATTGCCCAGAGTCGGCACCAGTACGAACAGGGCAACCACGTAGATTGCAACCGACTGGATCATCGCGTTGCGCATATCCCGCGTCCAGGTTGCCCCGATATAGATGCCGTCGAACATCCAGCTAGCCACTCCGATCACCGGGGCCAGCGCCGCCCAGATCAGGTATTCTCGCGCGGCCAGACGGACCTCGGGAGAGGTAGACATAAGGTCGATCAGCGCAGGCCCGGCAAGGTAGAATACCGCGCCCAGCGCGAAAGCACCCCCTACCCCCCACTGAGACGCCATGACCGAAGCCCGCCGCACCTGATACCGGTCCCGCGCACCCACTGCGCCACCCACCAACGCCTCGGCTGAAAAGGCGAATCCGTCCAGCGCAAAGGCGGTGATCTCAAGAAACTGCAGAAGGACCTGATTGGCCGCCAGATTGACGTCGCCCAGATCCGAGCCCACGAACAGAAAGGTGGTGAAAGAACCCGTCAACAGGACCGATCGGATCATGATATCGGTATTCACCTGCACCATCCGACGCAAACGCGCGGCGTTGAATATGCGGGGCCAGTCGCGCCACTGATTGCCACCGAACGCGGTGCGACACAGCCACAGACCCAACGCCAGACCAGTCCACTCGGCGATCAAAGTGGCGATGGCGACACCTTCGACACCCCAGCCCAACCCCAGAACGAACCATAGGTCCAACAGGATGTTCAACCCGTTCATCCAGATCTGAAGCAGGAACACGCCGCGCGTGCGTTCGATTGCAATCAACCAGCCGGTCACGGCATAAAGCGCTATTGTCGCCGGCGCCCCCCAGATCCGAATTTCAAGGTATGCGCGAGTCAGGGACTCGACCTCGGGACTGGCCGGGGACAGCGCGAAGGCCCCCCAGAACACCCACACTTGCGTAACGATAAAGACAAGACCCGCCGCACCGCCCAGAAGCAGGCCGCGCATCAACAGCGCTCCGGTCTCGGCCGTGTCGCCCGCCCCGCGCGCCTGCGCTGCAAGACCGGTGGTGCCCATGCGCAAAAACCCGAAGATCCAATAGATCGCAGACAGGATGACAGCACCCATGCCGACGGCTCCGATGGGTGCCGCCTGCCCCATCTGACCCACAACGCCGGTATCGACCGCGCCCAAAATCGGAACGGTTGCGTTTGACAACACGATAGGAAGGGCAATCTTCAGCACCCGTCCATGCGTTATAGGTGCCGAAGCGTCCTGCATGGTGTTCTAGCTATCCTTGGCCTTAGGTTGCGGCATCAGGAAATGCCCCGATGCCTGCGCATAGGGACGCGCGTGGTTGTCCTGCCACGCTTCGACCCTAACCGATGCATAACGCCGCCCCGATCGGCTGACAAAAGCACGGGCATAGGCGTCGCGTGGCAAACCCGATCGCAAATAGTCGACCGTGAAGTCGACCGTTTTTGGAAACCGGATCGACTCGTCCTTGACGATTGCATCGGCGTCCAATTCACCGCTTTCGATACTGGGCAGGAAGTACTCCCAACTCAGCGTGATGACGGCCGTCACTTCGAGAAAAGCGGCAGTGACCCCGCCGTGCAGGGCTGGAAGCAGGGGATTTCCGATCAACTTTTCGTCAAAATTCAGCACTCCGGTCAGCTCGTCCCCGCGCCGGTCGAAGGCAATATTGAGGAACCGAATAAAGGGGACACCATCGACGATCGCGTTCAGTGCCGCATCGCGCCTGTGCTTGACCACCTGCATGGGTTCGGGACGTTGCCGCGCCATCACAAACCCTCCACCGTGAAAGACCCCGAGGCTGTGGCAACAGGCAACTCCTGATCCTCGTCCATCGCGGTCGCGCGCACAAAGGCGACATTGCGGGTCAAGTGGTAGCACATAGCGTGGGTCGTGATGCTCTGACCCGGCGTCGCAGCCCTCATATAGTCTATTCTCAGGTCAATCGTAGCCGTACCGCCGGGGGCGGCAGGATGGCTCATGACGGCGGCTCCGCAGCACGTATCTAGTACTGCAAAAACCGCACCTCCGTGAATGACGCCAGTGCGCGGATCGCCGACCAGTTCGGCATTATACGGCATCGTTATTTCAGCCTCGCCATTCCCGATTTTGTTCAGCTTCATACCCAACGCGCGAGCATGCGGAATCGCTTCGATGAACTGGCGTGCGATAGCGGCTTTGTCGACCATCTGCTTGTGTCCTCTTGATTTATCCCTTTATGAGCGTGTGACCCGCAAAAGAGCAAGCCCGCCTGTTGCGCTTGAAGCCGACAGGTCATAGGCTGCCGCAGAGGAGATCAGGAATGTCCGACGACCGTTTGTCATTCAAAGAGATGTGTGCCGAGTTCGATGTGACCCCGCGCACCCTGCGTTACTATGAATATATCGAGCTTTTGCAGCCCGATCGTGAAGGCCGCTCGCGGTTTTACGGTCCGCGCGAATGTGCGCGTATGACGTTGATCATGCGGGGGCGCAAATACGGGTTCCCTCTGGAAGACATCCGGCAGTGGTTGCTGATCTACGAAGATCAGGGGAATCAGGCGCAGATGAAGACGTTTGTCGAGATGGCTGACCTTCAACTGATCGAGCTGAATTCACAGAAACAACAGCTTGACGATGCGATCGACGCCCTGAAACAGATGCGCGATCAGACCGCGAAATCCCTGAACTGATCGCGGCTACCCAGCCCTTCGATATAGTGCTATTCCTTTCGACCCTGCTGTCGCGCTGTTGACTGGCAGGGCTATTTTTGTTGCGCCTCCACGCCCCAATCTGGTTGTTTCCGACACTATTCGTGACGTGACGTAACGACCGTCCAACCTCAAATCAACTTGACGCAAACGGAAGTTACGTCAACTTATTTGTGACGTAGCGTTTGGATTACGCGAACGCCATCTCCGTGTTGTAAGTGGCGCACAAACTGCGCAACTGAACCACATCAACGCCAGTGAACAAGAGTGCTGAAGCCATGACCGAAGATCTGATGACCATTCGTGAAATGTGCGAGACTTATGATGTCACGCCGCGAACTTTGCGGTTTTACGAGGCCAAGGAACTGCTGTTCCCGATCCGTGAAGGACAGAAACGTCTGTTCACCAAACGTGACCGCGCCCGTCTGAAACTGATCCTGCGCGGTAAGCGTTTTGGGTTCAGCCTCGAGGAAATCCGGCAGTTGCTGGACCTTTATCATGTGGGTGATCAGCAGATGACCCAGATGACCCGCACATTTGAGATCGCCCGTGAACGCTTAGCCGACATGGAAGCACGCAGGGAAGAACTGACCCAGGCGATCGACGATCTGAAAGAACAGTTGCGTTGGGGCGAGAAAGTGATCGCCTCGATGAAAAACGACAAAAAGGCCGCCGAGTAACTCCCGGCGGTTCCAATCACCGGACATTCGAATTTTAAAGGGAGCTTCAAATGCCCGTCTACAACGCGCCAACCAAAGACATGCAATTCATCCTGCACGAAGTGCTGAACGTATCGGGATCGGACATTCCCGGTTACGACGAACTGGACGCGGATTTCACCGCTGCCGTGCTGGAAGAAGCAGGCAAGATTTCATCAAACGTTCTGCATCCGCTGAACGTGGTTGGCGATACTGAAGGCGTTCGCCACGAAAATGGTGTCGTTTACACCCCTACAGGGTTCAAAGACGCTTTCGAGCAAGTCAAAGAAGGTGGCTGGACCGGTCTGGACATGCCCGAAGAGTTCGGCGGCCAGAACATGCCCTACGTGATCGGCAGCGCGGTGGGTGAGATGTTCTCATCCTCGAACCAGGCGTTCACCATGTATCAGGGCCTGACCCATGGCGCGGCCTCGGCCATTCTGGCCCACGGCACCGACGAGCAAAAAGCCACCTACCTGCCCAACATGGTCAGCTGCGAGTGGACCGGCACCATGAACCTGACCGAGCCGCATTGCGGCACCGATCTGGGCCTGATGCGCACCAAGGCCGAACCGCAGGACGATGGCAGCTATAAGGTGTCGGGTCAGAAGATCTTTATCTCGGCCGGTGACCACGACATGGCCGACAACATCATCCATCTGGTTCTGGCCAAGATCCCCGGCGGCCCCGAGGGCATCAAGGGCGTATCGCTGTTCATCGTGCCCAAGTTCATCGTCAACGAAGACGGCTCGCTGGGCGAACGCAACGGCGTTTCGGTCGGCAAGGTCGAAGAGAAAATGGGCATCCACGGCAACTCGACCTGTGTGATGAACTATGACGAAGCCACCGGCTTCCTGCTGGGCGATCTGCACAAAGGTATGCGTGCCATGTTCACAATGATGAACGAAGCGCGTCTGGGTGTAGGTATGCAGGGCCTGGCACAGGCCGAGGCTGCCTATCAGAACGCGGTAGAATATGCCAAGGACCGTCTGCAGGGTCGTGATGTAACCGGCGCCAAGAACCCCGATGGTCCGGCCGATCCGCTGATCGTCCACCCCGACATCCGTCGCAGCCTGATGGATCAGAAAAGCTTTACCGAAGGCGCGCGTGCGTTTGCCCTGTGGGGGGCCACGATGATCGACAAGGCGCATCGCTCGCATGACAAGGATGCGGACGGCCTGATCTCGCTGCTGACGCCGGTCATCAAGGGTTTCCTGACCGATGAAGGCTATGACATGACCGTCAAGGCACAGCAGGTCTACGGCGGCCACGGTTATATCGAGGAATGGGGCATGTCGCAGTATACCCGCGACGCCCGCATCGCGATGATCTATGAGGGTGCAAACGGCGTTCAGGCGCTGGACCTTGTGGGTCGTAAGCTGGCCACGGATGGCGGCAAGCACGTGATGGCCTTCTTCGAGATGGTCAAGAATTTCTGCAAGGAAAACGGTGGCCAGAACGAAGCGCTGGACAAGGCGTTCATCGAACCGCTCAAGGCGGCCTCGAAGGATCTGCAGGCAGCTGGCATGTACTTCATGCAGAACGGCGCCAAGAACCCCAACCACGCGCTGGCCGGTTCGAACGACTTCATGCACATGTTCGGCCATGTCTGCCTGGGCCTGATGTGGGCACAAATGGCAAAAGCGGCTTATGCAGCCCTTGACGGCGGCACCTCGGATACCGAGTTCTACGAGACCAAGATTGCCACCGGTCAGTTCTACATGGCCCGTCGCCTGCCGGCTACTGCGCTGCACCTTGCACGCATTCAGACCGGTGCCGACACCGTCATGGCGCTCGAGGCGGCAAGCTTCTGATCTGAAACCGGCTGCGGGGCTGTTCCCGCAGCCGGGTTTTCGAAAGGATAGACATGCCGAAACGTTTTCGACTGACCCGCCGTTTCCCGGTTGCCATGACCGAAGATGGATATCGCCGCCTCAGGGCCTTTTCCCGCGAGGCCGGTCTGGACGAAGGCGAAGCACTGTCTTTCCTGTTTGAAAACTTCAACAGCGTCATTCACGAGGAGAACCTGACGCACCGCTTGCGTATCTTCAATTCGGAACTCGAAGCGCGCAAACGTTAAAGAACCGCGACCGCCCGACAAAGGGCGGGCGAAAGCCAACGGCACCACTCGGTCGGGCATACGTCAAGGGAGGCTAAGGATGACCATCAAACTGCACTGTTTCAGCGTCAGCGGAAACTCTTACAAGGCTGCGCTGGCTTTGGAGATGTCCGGGTTGGACTGGGAGCCAATCGAAGTTGATTTCTTTAACGGCCAGACCCGCACACCGGAATACAGGGCGAATGTCAACGCGATGGGCGAAGCGCCCGTCTTGGTGGACGGTGATTTCAGCACCAGCCAGTCTGGTGCCATTCAAGCGTATGTGACCGAAAAGACCGGAAAGTTTGGTGGTAATTCTCACGCTGAGCGGTACGAAGTTCTGCGCTGGGTTTTGTGGGACAATCACAAGCTCAGCTCAGGAGCTGGAATGACACGATTTTTGATGAATTTCCTTCCCGCAGAGCATCGGAATGCTGACGTCATTGCCTTTAATCAGGGCCGTTTGAAGTCGGCCTATCAAATTCTGAACGCACATCTGGATGGCCGCGACTGGATCGTGGGCGACGGCGTGACTAACGCCGATCTCAGCTGCTGCGGATACCTGTATTACCCCGAGCCCTTCGGTTTTGACCGTTCCGAATGGCCCAATATCGACAAATGGCTGACGCGGCTGTCTGAACAGCCGGGTTGGCAACACCCCTACGACCTGATGCCCGGCCAAGTGCCGGATCGAGCTTAAGGAGAGCATCATGACCGAAGCTTACATCTATGACGCCCTGCGCACACCGCGCGGAAAGGGCCGCAAGGATGGCAGCCTGCACGAGGTAACCTCGGTGCGACTGTCCGCCGTCGCCCTTAACGCAATGAAAGAGCGTAACAACCTGGAAGGCCACGCCGTTGAAGACGTGATCTGGGGCAACGTCACGCAGGTGATGGAACAGGGCGGCTGTCTGGCCCGTTCTGCAGTTCTGGCATCGGATTTGGATGAATCGATCCCCGGTCTGGCCATCAACCGCTTCTGCGCCTCGGGCATGGAAGCTGTGAACCTGGCCGCCAACCAGATCAAAGGCGGTGCCGGTGACGGCTACATCGCCGGCGGCGTCGAGATGATGGGCCGCGTGGCCATGGGGTCGGACGGTGCGGCGATTGCCGTTGATCCGTCGCTGGCGATGGACACGTATTTCGTGCCGCAGGGGATTTCCTCGGACATCATCGCGACCGAATACGGCTTCAGCCGCGATCAGGCAGACCAGCTGGCGATGGAGTCGCAGCGCCGCGCCGCGCAGGCGTGGGAAGAAGGCCGCTTTGCCAAGTCGATTGTCCCCGTCAAAGACCGCAACGGCCTGACCATTCTGGACCATGACGAATACATGCGCCCCGGCACCGACATGCAGAGCCTCGGCGGCCTGAACCCCGCCTTCCAGATGATGGGCGAGCAGATGCCGGGCTTCGACAAAGTCGCCCTGCTGAAATACCCGCACCTGGAAAAGATCAACCACATCCACCACGCGGGCAACAGCTCGGGCATCGTGGACGGGGCTGCGGCCGTTCTGATCGGCAACAAGGAATTCGGTGAAAAGCACGGCATCAAACCGCGCGCACGGATCAAGGCCACTGCCAAGATCGGTTTGGACCCGACCATCATGCTGACTGGCCCGGTTCCGGTGACCCAGAAAATCTTGGCCGACAACGGCATGCAGATTTCGGATTTAGACCTGTTCGAAGTGAACGAAGCCTTCGCTTCGGTCGTGTTGCGGTTCCAGCAAGCATTTGATGTGGACCCAGAGCTGGTTAACGTCAATGGCGGCTCGATTGCGATGGGTCACCCGCTGGGTGCAACTGGCGCGATGATCATCGGTACTCTGTTGGACGAGCTGGAGCGGCAGGACAAAGAAACCGGTCTGGCCACGCTCTGCATTGCGTCGGGCATGGGTGCCGCGACCATCATCGAGCGGGTCTGATGCCCAAGCTGGATCTCTCTCAGATCCCGTTTATTGGGGGATCGTCCTATCCTGGCAAGCTGGCCGAGGCGACCGCAGGTCGTTTCGTTCAGCGGCTGGGGGATGCGGGCGGTCTGACCCAATATGGGGTCAACATCGTGCGGTTGGAGCCTGCGGGGATGTCCTCGCTGCGGCACTACCACATGGAGCAGGACGAGTTCGCCATTGTGCTTTCCGGCATCTGCACCCTGATCGACGACGATGGTGAGCATGAGATGCAGCCCGGTGATTGTGCGGCCTGGCCCGCAGGTGAGCCCAACGGCCACCACCTTGTAAACAAAACCGATGCGCCCGCGACCTTTCTGGTGGTGGGCACGCGGACCCCGACCGAGACCGGCTTTTATAGCGATATCGACATGATGGTGAAGGACGACGCAGATGGCGAATCCTTCACCCGGAAAGACGGCAGCCCGCTGACGGCTGACCAGATTGGAGACGACGGATGACCGAGTTTACCCTGACCAAAGACGCCGACGGCGTCGGCACGATTACCTGGGATGTTCCCGGCAAATCAATGAACGTGATGTCCTTTGACGGACTGACGCAACTGGACGCCTGCATCGATCAGGCGCTGGCCGATGACGAGATCAAAGGCATCATCATCACCTCGGGCAAGAAGGGTTCCTTTGCCGGCGGCATGGACCTGAACCTGTTGGCCGTCATGAAGGAAGAGGCCGGTGACGATCCCGCCAAGGGCCTGTTCGAAGGCACGATGAAAATTCACGCCCTGCTGCGTAAGATTGAATTGGCGGGCATGGACTTCAAAACCAAGAAGGGAGGCAAGCCGATTGCAGCCGTTCTGCCCGGCACCGCCGCCGGGATCGGCATGGAACTGCCCCTGTCGACTCACCGCATCTTTGCTGGTGAAGATCCCAAAGCCAAATACGGCCTGCCGGAAATCATGGTCGGCATCTTCCCCGGTGCGGGCGGCACCACGCGCATGATCCGCAAGATGGGTACGATTGCTGCAGCTCCGCTGTTGCTGGAAGGCAAGATGCTGGACGTCAAAAAAGCCAAAGGTGCTGGCTATATTGACGAGATCGCCGCCGACCCCATGGCCGCCGCGAAAGAGTGGGTTTTGAACGCCAAGGAGACTGATCTGGTCAAACCTTGGGACGCCAAAGGGTACAAGATGCCCGGTGGTGCCCCCTACCACCCAGCCGGTTTCATGAACTTCGTCGGTGCATCTGCGATGGTGCACGGCAAAACTCAGGGTGCTTACCCGGCAGCCAAGGCTTTGCTGAGCGCGGTTTATGAAGGCGCGCTGGTCGATTTCGACACCGCCCTGCGGATCGAGGCTCGCTGGTTCACCACTGTGCTGATGAACCCGTCATCAGGTGCAATGATCCGCTCGCTGTTCCTGAACAAAGAGGCGCTGGACAAAGGCGCCGTGCGCCCTGCCGGAATCCCCGATCAGTCGGTTAGGAAAGTCGGTGTTCTGGGTGCAGGCATGATGGGGGCCGGTATCGCGCTGGTCTCGATCCAAGCCGGTATGGAGGTTGTCCTGATTGACCGCGATCAGGCCGCCGCGGACAAAGGGAAAGCATATTCCGAGACCTATCTGGACAAGTCGGTCAAGCGGGGGAAGATCTCAGAAGACAAGAAAGACGTCATGCTGGGCCTGATCACTCCAACACCTGATCTGGAAAAGTTGAAAGGCTGTGACCTGATCATCGAAGCCGTGTTCGAAGACCCCGCCGTCAAAGCCGACATGACCAAAAAGGTCGAGGCGATTATCTCGGACGACTGCATCTTTGCCTCGAACACATCGACCCTGCCGATCACCGATCTGGCCAAGGCCAGCGTGCGCCCTGATCAGTTCATTGGTATCCACTTCTTTTCGCCGGTCGAGAAGATGCTGCTGGTCGAGATCATTAAGGGCAAGGAAACTGGTGATCGTGCGGTTGCCAAAGCGCTGGATTATGTGCGCCAGATCCGCAAAACGCCCATCGTGGTCAACGACGCGCGGTTCTTCTACTGCAACCGTTGCATCATCCCCTACCTGAACGAAGGCGCCCGTATGGTGACCGAAGGTGTCAGCCCCGTGCTGGTCGACAACGCCGCACGTCAGCTGGGCTTCCCGGTGGGACCAATTACCCTGACCGATGAAACCTCGATCGATCTGGGCGCCAAGATCGCCCGCGCCACCAAGGCCGCGATGGGCAATGCCTATCCGGCAAGCAGCGCCGACGATCTGATCTTCTGGATGGAAGAACAGGGGCGTCTGGGCCGCAAGTCCAAGGCCGGTTTCTTTGACTATGACGAAAAGGGCAAGCGTCAGGGATACTGGAAAGGTCTGCAGGACAAATTCCCGCTGGCCGAGGACCAGCCCGATCTGATCGAAGTTCAGGAACGCCTGATGTTCGCTCAGGTTCTGGAAGCCGTCCGTGCGCTGGAAGAAGGCGTAGTGGAAGACATCCGCGAGGCCGATGTTGGCGCGATCCTGGCTTGGGGCTTTGCGCCCTGGTCCGGTGGTCCGCTCAGCTGGGTCGACATCATCGGCGCACCTTATGCGGCCGAGCGTTGCGACCAACTGACGGCGAAATATGGCGATCGGTTCGCCTGCCCGCCGCTGCTGCGCGAGATGGCCGAGAAAGGCCAGACCTTCTACGGCCGCTTCGACCCCGAAGCGAAAGCAGCCTGAACTAAAAAACTGGCGCATGTTCTGCATGCGCCAGTTTTCCTGTCTGCGGGTTGGCGCAATGTTGACGTCAAATCAACCCGTGATCATATCCCGAAATCATCAAAGCCGTAGCCGAACCTTTCGATATCTTCGGCACACGTCGCAGCAACAGCGGCGCGCGTCTTTGGCGTGAAATAACCTCGGTAATCTGCCACACGGTCTGAACGGTTCGATTGTGGCAGCGACAGCCTAAACCCGAGATGTTCGAACAAAGGCTCGGCGTCTTTCTCGAACTGTTCCAAACGGATATACGCGCTGCAGTGCTCGACGCCGTTCGCCAGAGTCATATAGCGTCGTGCCGGGTTGGCTGCGCAAGACTGCGCTGTATCAGCGTGCAGAACGAACTCTGTGAACGGCAGTTTGCGGGCCAGGCCGACTGCCGGGTGTTCGAAGGTTTGATCCCTTAACCAGTGATAGTAGCTGACCATCCGGTCCCAAGGATTCCGAACCAGAGTGAAGGTGAACATCGACCGAAGTTCGTCCGCAGATACTATCCCGTCGATATCAGACAAAACGCCGTGTTTCCTGAGACGTTCTGCGCCCGTCATCGCCTTTAACCGCTTGCGGCGTCGCAGCGCCTTGGGTGTATCGCCCACAAGGATGTCATCTTTCATAGCCCGGTCTTCCAAAGCCAAAGACAGCGATGTCCCTCCGCTTTTGGGGATATGAACAAACACGTATCGCCGACCCCTGGAAATGATCATGCGATGGCGTTCTCGGGGGATGTGCGCCCGGCTCTCCAGCCCAATACGGCGCCCGCCGTCGCGATCAGGACAATCCCTGCGATCTGCATGACGCCGACCGACTGGCCGAAGGCAAGCCAGGCGAACAGGGGGCCAAAAATCATGACCGAGTATTCGAATACCGCGACATAGGACGGCTCTCCGATCTGATAGGCTTTGATCAGCATGAAAACGGCGATTGTCGATCCAACGGCCTGAACGACGATCCAGGGGATTGCCGGTTGAATCTGCCAAACCCATCCGCGTGTGACGAACCCATCCGGCCCCTCGGGCGATGCCAGCGGAAACACCGTCAAGGCGATCACACCCGTTGCCCCCGCCAACCCCAAAGTGACGACCATGGCCGCTAAAAGAGCGACCGTGCTTTCCCCTGCGCAGTGACTGCGCGTGATGACAGCGCTCAGCGCATAGAACAGCCCCCCGGCGACAGGTAGCAGCGTCTTTACATCGAACTCATACGGGTTCGGTTGCAGCACGCATAGAATGCCGGTGAACCCCAGAAAAACAGCGAAAATACGCCAGGGCCCGATCTTTTGCCCCAGCGCCAGCGTCGATATCAGAAGCACAAAGATCGGCGAGGTAAACAGCCCCGCCAAGGCCTGTGCAATGGGCATCAGGGCCAACGCGCCAAAATAGAACAACATCGCCAACGTGATCAGCACACTGCGCAACATCACAGGCCCCAGACGATTTGGGCGCAACTTCCCGAAACCCAATAGCGACAATCCTACGATCAACGGCAGCATCAACGCGGCGCGGCTTAGGTGGAACTGCCAAAGGCCGATCGTCTCGGCCAACAAGATCACAACATTATCCACCACCCCAATGATCGCCATCGAGCTTATCATCAGGATCGAGGCCAAGATCGGTGAGGTCTGCGTGTCGGGCGACATGGTATGCCTTGTTGTTAAACCAATAAAGCCTTGCCCCCAAGGCCCTGCACCATCCAGCACATTTACAGAACCAGGCGCAACAGGTTTGCGCCACTGGATTTTTGCGTGCTAAACTGACCTCAATCAATAATGAGCAGTTCTCACCGTGATGACGGCCCTGAAACAGTACCAACGGATCGAGGCCACCGGTCTGTGGCGTCCTTCGCCCGACGTTCAACGGCGCGAGGTCGTGGTTTCCATCGGCGAAGCCACACTGACGATCTCGGATTTCAATGACAAGGCGCTGACACATTGGTCCCTGGCGGCGCTGGAACGGCAGAATCCGGGTGGTTATCCGGCGGTCTTCAACCCCGATGGCGACCCGGACGAGACGCTGGAGCTGGAAGAAACCGAAACCACAATGATCGAGGCGATAGACCGTTTGCAACGCGCCATCGACCGCGCGCGCCCGCATCCCGGGCGTTTGCGGTGGCTCAGCGTTGCGGGTGTCATTGTCGCTGTTCTGGCCTTGCTTTTGCTTTGGGTTCCGTTTGCGCTTCAGAACCACGTGGTCTCGGTTGTTCCCGAGATCAAACGGCAAGATATCGGTGGTGCAATCCTTGACCGGATCGAGCGCGTATCCGGGCGGGCCTGCGCGTCCGAAGATGCGCAAGAGGCGTTAGATCAACTGGCCGCACGCACAGGTGTACGCGAAGTCGTCATCCTTCCGGCGGGCGTGCAAAGCAGTCTCAGCCTGCCGGGCGGGATCGTGTTGTTAAACCGGGCGCTAGTCGAAGATCACGAGGACCCCTCGGTTGCCGCCGGGTACATCATTGCAGAACGCGCACGAATGCAGGCACAGGATCCGCTTGAGGATCTGCTGAACCGCACCGGAGCGGGCACTGCCTTTAGACTGCTGACAACCGGCGAACTGACGCCCGACATCGTGGATGCCTATACCGAAGAGGTCCTGTCAGAGCCCCGCCCTTCCCTGCCGGATGATGACCTGCTGGAGGTCTTTGCCCAAGCCGCTCTGCCCTCGACACCTTTTGCCTATGCCAAGGATGTAACCGGTGAGACGGTGTTGGGCCTGATCGAGGCTGACCCAATGGCAGGCCGTCCCCAACAGCAGGTCCTGCCGGACCGCGATTGGGTCCGGCTGCAGAATATCTGCGGCGGATGATCCGACTTACTTGGTGCCGAACATACGGTCGCCCGCGTCGCCGAGGCCGGGCATGATATAGCCTTTTGAATTCAGCTCTCGGTCCAGTGACGCCGTTACGATGTGCACGTCCGGATGCGCCTCTTTCATCCGCGCAACGCCTTCGGGGGCAGCCAGCAGGCACAGGAATCGGATATCGGTGGCACCCGCCTCTTTCAGCAGATCAATCGCCGCGGCCGAACTGTTACCGGTGGCCAGCATCGGATCAACCGCGATGACCAGACGGTCTTTCAGCCCCTCGGGCGCTTTGAAATAGTACTGAACGGGTTTCAGCGTTTCCTCATCGCGGTAGAGGCCGACAAAACCCACGCGGGCCGAGGGCACCAGCTCCAGCACCCCATCCAGCATCCCGTTTCCGGCCCGCAGGATCGACACCAGCGCCAGCTTCTTACCAGCCAGGATGGGGGCGTCCATCTCCTCCATCGGAGTTTCGATATGGCGGGTGGTCAGCGGCATCTCACGCGTGACCTCATAGGCAAGCAGCTGAGTGATCTCGCGCAGCAACTGCCTGAAGCTGGCGGTCGAGGTGCCCTTGTCCCGCATGAGCGTTAGTTTGTGCTGCACCAGCGGGTGGTCAACGACGGTCAGGTGTTCGCTCATGTTCTCTCCAGTCTTGTCTTGACCCGCGCGCGGGTCTCTTCATCGCAAAAAGCCGCGTTCAGTGCGGTTTCGTTCAGCGCGGCAAAAACTTCAACATCCCAGCCGAACGCCTTGCTCAACATCTCATATTCACGCCGCATTGTGGTGTGGAAAAACGGCGGATCGTCCGTGGAAATTGTGACCTTCACACCCGCATCGCGCAATTTGGCAATCGGATGCGCCGCGAAATCCGGGTATAGCCCCAGCACCACGTTCGAGCCGGGGCAGACCTCAAGCGTGATGTCGCGGTCCACAATCTCGCGGATCAGGTCTGGGTCTTCGGCGGCGCGCACGCCGTGGCCCACACGTTCCACACGCAAGTCTCGAATAGCATCACGCACGCTTTCGGGGCCACCAAACTCTCCGGCATGCGTGGTCAGGCGCAGACCAGCCTCGCGGGCGCAGTCAAAGGACCACTTATAGTCCCCCTGAGCTCCCATAGCCTCGTTCCCGCCCATGCCAAAGCCGGTGATCCAATCACCAGCGGTTTCCGCTGCACAATGGGCGCTGAGCTTTGCTTTTTCAGGACCGAAATGGCGCACACAGGTCACGACCCCACGCAGGGTGATGTCGTATTTGCGCTCGGCCTCATCCGCCGCGTCCTGAATGGCGGTCAGGTAGTCGCGCCAGGCGTGCAGGTCTCCGCCGCCGCAGAAATCGGGGCTGAGGAAGGTTTCCGAATAAACCACTCCGTTCGCCGCGCTTTCTTCGAGGATGGCCAGTGTCAGGCGGCGGAAATCCTCGGGCGATTTCAGCACTTCGCAGGCGGCCTCATACACGCTGAGGAAATGGGCGAAATCGCGGAAATCATAGCTGCCGTCGGGTTTGAAAATCCCGCTCAGGTCGATGCGCTTTTCATGGGCCAACTGCCGGATAAAGGCGGGCGGGGCCGCGCCTTCGTGGTGCAGGTGCAATTCGATTTTGGGAAGGTCTGCGACGCTCATAGAAAACTCCGCCCCGGCCCCTGCGCCGGGATGTTCAGGTGGTGTGCGATGCTAGCCGCAATATCGGTGAAATTCACTGCGCCGACCTGGCCCGCGCCTCGCCCGGCGATCAGAACGGGCACCTGTTCGCGCGTATGGTCGGTGCCGATCCAGCTGGGGTCATTGCCGTGGTCGGCGGTCAGCAGCATCAAGTCTCCAGGCCGCAGACGGGCGATGATTGCGCCGATTTCACGGTCAAACCATTCCAACGCGCGGGCATAGCCGCTGATGTCGCGGCGGTGGCCGTACAGGCTGTCGAACTCCACGAAATTGGCGAAGATCAGGCTGCCCTCTTCCGCCTCATCGACCAGATCGGAGAGGTGACGCATTAGCTCGGCGTCCGAGCCTTTGCGCAGCGTGTCGATCCCCTGCATCGAGAAGATATCACCGATCTTGCCGACCGCATGCACGCGCCGCCCGGAATCCTGCGCCCAGTTGGTCAGAACCGGCGCAGGCGGCAGGATGGCGAAATCCTTGCGGTTGGTGGTGCGGGTGAAGCCCTGTTCCGGCGTTCCCACGAATGGTCGCGCGATGACCCGGCCCACTTTCATCTCGTGCAAGCGCGGGGCCAGAGTTCGGCACATTTCCAGCAATCGGTCTAGGCCGAAATGCTCCTCATGCGCGGCGATCTGGAACACGCTGTCAGCCGAGGTATAGCAGATCGGCCAGCCGGTGCGCAGATGTTCGGCGCCCAGGTCTGCAATGATAGCCGTACCCGAGGCGTGGCAATTGCCCAATATGCCGTCGGTTCCTGCAGCCTCGGCGGCGGCCCGGCTGAGGTCGGCGGGAAAGGCTGGCTGCGTATCCGGGAAATAGTGCCAGTCCCAAGGCACCGGCAGCCCGGCCAGTTCCCAATGGCCCGAGGGCGTGTCCTTACCCGGCGAATGTTCCCGCGCGCAGCCCCACAGGCCGGTCGGTTCCGCCCGCAGCCCCGGCGTGTCTGCGCCCGAGGCCAAACGGGTCGCCGCCCCCAGCCCCAACGCATCCAGATGAGGCAAATGCAGCGGGCCCGAGCGCCCATCCTCGGCCCGCCCCTCGGCGCAGGCCTGCGCGATGTGTGCCAGCGTGTTGGCCCCGGTATCGGGCCGATCGCCGTTGAAAAAGTGATCCGCATCCGGCGCGCCACCGATACCGACCGAGTCCATCACGACCAGAAACGCGCGGGTCATGCGGTGATCCTTTCATGCACGATCCCCGGCAGCGAGGGGCTGTCCGGCCCGAGACTGATTGCTTGCAAGACGGCTTGCGCCGCCTGTTGCGCCGCGTCCTCGCGCGCGGCGTGGATCACGGCCAACGGCGTACCTTTGTCCAGCTTGTCGCCCAGTCGGACGATATTGGAAATCCCCACGGCGGGGTCGATCACGTCGCTTTCAACTTGCCGCCCGCCGCCCAGCGCAACGACGGCCAGTCCCAACGCTTCGCCATCCATCGCAGTGACATAGCCCGTGCTTGGCGCAGGAACTTCAAGAATCACGCTGGCTTCGGGCAAGTACCGCGACCAGTTGTCGACGAAATGCAGTGGCGCGCCGACGGCGGCCATCATGCGCCCGAACCTTTCGGCCGCGCGGCCAGAGCGGATAATTTCGGCCAGTTTCTCGCGCCCCTCATCCAAGGTTGCGCACATCCCGGCATCCACCAGCAGCACGCCGCCCAACTCGGCCGAGATTTCGGCCAAGGGCGTATTGCGCCCGCCGGTCATGGCTTTCATGACCTCGCAGATCTCTAACGCGTTGCCCAGCGCCGGGGCCAGAGGTTGGTTCATATCCGTGATCACCGCCGAGGTCCGGCAGCCTGCAGCATTCGCCGTCTGGGTCAGGGCCTGTGCCAGATTGCGCGCATCTTCGTGGGTTTTCATAAACGCGCCGCTGCCCACCTTGACATCCAGCACCAGAGCATCAGGGCTGGCGGCCAGCTTCTTGGACAGGATCGAAGCGGTGATCAGGTCCAGGCTTTCCACGGTCGCCGTCACATCGCGGATCGCATAGAGCCGCTTGTCCGCAGGGGCGATCTGCCCCGTTGCACCAACTATGGCCGCGCCGGTTTCGCGCAAAATCTGCGCAAGACGATCTTCGCTGATCTGAGTGGTCACGCCCGGAATCGACTCAAGCTTGTCCAGCGTCCCACCGGTATGGCCCAACCCACGACCCGAGATCATCGGGACATAGGCCCCCATCTCAGCCAGTGCAGGCGCAAGCACCAGACTGACACTATCTCCCACCCCTCCGGTCGAGTGTTTGTCGATCACCGGGCCATCCACGTCCCATGTCAGAACGTCGCCGCTGTCGCGCATTGCAACCGTCAGGTCAGCGCGGCCCTGCGCGCCCAGACCGCCCATACAGACGGCCATCGCAAAAGCCCCAGCCTGCGCATCACTGACGCCACCATCAGCCAGACCTTGCGCGAACCAGCGCAGTTCCTCGGCCGTGGGCACCTGACCGCGGCGCAGCTTGGCGTTGATCGAACGGGCGTCCATAGCTCACTCCATATGCGAGGCGCCAAAGGCCCCCGGCAGCAGATCGCCGATGGTGGTTTCCGTCTCAGACCCTTCGACCGAGGCCAGCGTCACCTTGACCTCGCGCTTGCCAAACTCAACCAGTTTCTGACGGCACCCCCCACAGGGCGGTACGGGCTGAGGCGATGAGGCAACCACATAAACCTCGGTCAGTTCCTGCTCACCTGCGGCAACCATGGCGGCAATCGCCCCTGCTTCAGCGCAGGTGCCTTCGGGATAGGCCACGTTTTCGACATTGCATCCGGAATAAATCTCGCCCGAGGCAGATCGGATCGCCGCTCCGACCTTGAAATTGGAATAGGGTGCATAGGCGTTTTCGCGGACTAAGAGGGCTGCGTCTTTCAGGCTCATGGCGATTCCCCAATTTTTGATCATCTGGTCAGAAAAATACTGTTCTAGTGAAACGAGGCACCAAGGTGAAGCCCCGCGCGCCGCAATTCTTACTCCAGCCGTGTGTTGAACGTGCCGGGCAGCGTTACTTCAAGCAGTTCCACATCATCCGACGGGTCCGACAGGCGCGTCCGCATCCCCGGAGGGATCACAAACGCGTCGCCCTGTTCCAGCGGGTATGGCTCGCGCCCTCCACCCTCTAACGTGACCGCGCCGTTCATTACAAAGGTGAAATGGATATCTGTGTCATGGGCAGCCCATTGCGGATCACCCTGCCCTTTGCGCACCACCTGCACCCCGGCCACGCCCTTGGTGTTTTCCGCAATCGTGGTGTCGCGGCAGATATAGCCCGGCAGGCGGAACGGCACCCAATCCGAGCCCTCGGCCTGATTGAAGACGAACTTCTGCCCCTGCCATTCCCGATCCGGGCGGTAGTGCGGGGTGGGTAGGTCCATATCGTGATCAATCTCGGTGACGTGCTCGGCAGGCACGCCGATCTCGATCACCTGCACATTGTCCGAGGCCTCAAGCACGCGGTGACGGATTTCGGGCGGTTGGATAAAGCAATCGCCAGCAGTCAGGCGCATCTTGTCGCCCTGATCTTCATAGACCACATCCACCCAGCCGTGGATGCAGAAGATCAGTTGGAACCCGACCTTGTGGAAATGCACCATGTCCGGCACAGGCCCGCCATCAGGAATGCGGATATGGCTGGCGATGATCGATCCGCCCAGCCGGTCAGGCACCAGATCACGATAGTGCATGCCGGCGCGACCAATGATCCACGGGGCCTGATCCTTGAGCCTGCGCACAACGAAGGAATGAACGGTCTCGGGCATGACCATGGGCGGATTCAGCTCATCAATCTCGACCTTTGTTCCGTTCGGGGCCACTAGGCTGCGCTGACCGTCGGCAAAGCTGTCGGGGTCATCGGTCAGTATGCGCAGAGTTCCGGGACTTTCCGGCGCGTCCTTTTCGACACGCAACCGCAGCCCATGGCCGGAAAACACCGCCACCCGAGGGTCATCGGCGGGATAGATCATATCCATCCGCATCCCCAGCACCTTGGTAAAAAAGGGGATATCGTCGCGCAGCTCCTGCGTGGGCAGACGAATCTCAGCTTTGGTCTGGTTGTTGGTCATTCACTGTCTCTTCGGTCTTGGCTTTCGGCCATCCGATCAGAACAGCGGCCAGAATGCCAACCGAAAAGAACATCTCAAGCGTTTCTTCCAGCACAAACAGGCGCAGTATCATGGTTTGCGAAATATCCGCGCCCAACATCCCGGACACCTCTTCCAGCAGTTGGGCGACCACTGCCGACATGCCCGCAAGGAAAAACACCAGCAAAAACGGCGCGCGTGTCTTCAAAGCACGCCAACCCGTCGGGACACCGTGCCAGATCAACCCACCCAACACGATCACCGCCAGCACTATGCGCACGGCAGTCATGTCCAGCATCACGTCCAAACCACTGAGGATCGTATGAGGAAAGGTTCCAACCGAGTAGACATCCGCTTCAAGCTCGCGCTCGGCCAACAGAAGACACACGACGCCGATGTACAGGCGCTTGACGCCGGGAAAGCGGTAAAACGCTGCAAAGCCCGCCGCCAGCAAAGCAAAAGCCGAGCCAGTCTCGATCAAGCCGCCCTCTTGGTTGAAACGCGATGCCTGTTCCGGCCAGATAGAGATAACGACCAACACAAGCGCCATTGCGGCCAGAGCAGCAGGAAGCCCAAAGTAAATATGCCCTTTGGAACCAGTCCGGAGATCCTCATTAAAGCTCATGTCTGGCCTTTGTTCTTGCGTCTGAAAGACAGGTTTTCGAAGATGCTCGAAACTAGTTACTTTGAATTGAAATGCAACTCACGCGCTCATGTCGCCGAAAACATGCTGCAAAATGACGTAACGTAGCCAAGCCGGAAAAAATGGTTTAACGGTCAATCAAATTTCGGAACGGAGATAAATCGCCAATGTCTGACACCCCCAGCCTGCGGCAGGCCGCGCTTGACTACCACGCCCACCCAAAGCCCGGAAAGCTAGAGATCAAAGCCACTAAGCCGATGGCCAACGGTCGCGACTTGGCGCGCGCCTACTCACCCGGCGTGGCCGAAGCGAGCCTTGAAATTAAGGCCGACCCCCAAAATGCCGAGCTTTATACGGCGCGCGGCAACCTTGTGGCGGTGGTCTCAAACGGGACGGCGGTTTTGGGACTGGGCAACATCGGTGCGCTGGCCTCAAAACCAGTGATGGAAGGCAAGGCCGTTCTGTTCAAGAAATTCGCGGGTATCGACTGTTTCGATATCGAGGTCGATCAGCCCGATCCCGAAAAGCTGGCTGATATCGTCTGCGCGTTAGAGCCCACTTTTGGTGCGATCAACCTAGAAGACATCAAAGCCCCCGACTGCTTCGTCGTCGAGAAAATCTGCCGCGAGCGGATGAATATCCCCGTTTTTCACGACGACCAGCACGGCACTGCCATCGTTGTGGGGGCGGCCGCCAAGAACGCGCTGCACGTTGCCGGCAAATCGTTCGAAGACATCAAAGTCGTCTCGACCGGCGGCGGGGCGGCGGGGATTGCCTGCCTGTCCATGTTGGTCAAGCTAGGCGTCAAGCGCGAGAATATCTGGCTGTGCGATATTCACGGTCTGGTCTACGAAGGCCGCGCCGAGGATATGAATCCGCACAAGGACCAGTTCGCACAGAAATCCGATCTGCGCACGCTGGATGACGTGATCGGGGATGCGGACCTGTTCCTTGGCCTAAGCGGGCCGAATGTGCTCAAGCCCGAGATGGTCGCGAAAATGGCCAGCCGCCCGATCATCTTTGCGCTGGCCAACCCGAACCCGGAAATTCTGCCCGATGCCGCGCGCGAAGTTGCGCCGGATGCAATCATCGCCACGGGCCGCAGCGACTTTCCCAATCAGGTGAACAACGTCCTGTGCTTTCCCTTCATCTTCCGCGGCGCGCTGGATGTTGGCGCAACCGAGATCAATGATGAGATGCAGATCGCCTGTGTCGACGGTATCGCCGAAATGGCCCGCGCCACCACCAGCGCCGAGGCCGCGGCCGCCTATAAGGGCGAACAACTGACCTTCGGTCCCGACTATCTGATCCCCAAACCCTTTGACCCGCGCCTTGTGGGCGTGGTGTCATCCTCGGTGGCCAAGGCCGCTATGGCGAGCGGTGTGGGCAAACGCCCGATTGCCGATATCGAAGCGTATAAAGAACAGCTCAACCAAACCGTTTTCAAATCGGCGCTGATCATGCGACCGGTGTTCGAGGCCGCCTCGGCCGCGTCCCGCAAGATCGTCTTTGCCGAGGGCGAAGACGAGCGCGTCCTGCGCGCAGCCCAAGCTATTTTGGAAGAAACTACCGAGACCCCGATTCTGATCGGTCGTCCCGATGTAATCGATGCCCGATGCGAAAGGCTGGGTCTGACCGTCCGGCCGGGTGAGGATTTCCAGATCGTAAACCCGCAAGACGACCCGCGCTATTATGATTATTGGAATACATATCACGGACTGATGCAGCGCCGTGGCGTTACGCCTGATCTGGCCAAGGCGATCATGCGGACCAACAACACTGCGATTGCCTCGATTGCCGTGCATCGGGGCGATGCAGACAGTATGATCTGCGGAACCTTTGGGGAGTACCGCTGGCACTTGAATTATGTGCAACAAATCTTGAGCGACGGAGACTTACGTCCCCACGGCGCGCTGTCGCTGATGATCCTGGAAGACGGGCCGTTGTTTATTGCTGACACTCATGTTCGGCAACTGCCCTCACCCGAGGAACTGGCCGAAAGCACAATCGGGGCAGCGCGTCACGTGCGCCGCTTTGGGCTTGAACCCAAAATCGCCTTTTGCTCGCAATCCCAGTTTGGCAATCAGGCGGAAGGGTCAGGCAAACGTCTGCGGGCAGCGCTGGATATTCTGGACTCGGAACCGCGTGACTTTACCTATGAGGGCGAGATGAATCTTGACCTTGCGCTAGACCCCGAGCTGCGCTCGCGCATCTTCCCGAATTCCCGCATGGATGGTGCCGCGAATGTGTTGATCTTCGCGCATTCCGACGCGGCCAGCGGCGTGCGAAACATTCTGAAAATGAAAGCGGACGGGCTGGAGGTTGGGCCGATCCTGATGGGGATGGGCAACAAGGCCCATATCGTGACGCCATCAATCACCGCGCGTGGGTTGCTGAACATGGCCGCAATAGCGGGTACGCCCGTTACCCACTACGGGTAGTCGTGTAACCTGATCTGTCAATAATTCGAACCGGGCGCCAGCTAAGGCGCCCGGTATGATTCTGAGACTTGTTTGCTCAGCCCTCTTTGCAACTTTGCAAAAATTCCCCACGATACCCACCTTACTGCGCCCAAAAAGTGCATTTGCAAAAATTTGCACCTCTACTTCCAAAGATATGCAAATATTTTGCGATAAAGTGACGCTCCGACTTAAGCGTCGCTTGTCCGTTACCCTTCGGCCACTTTACACAAAGCGCACTGAACTATCGGAGGAGATTATCGTGGCTTACCAGGACGTTTTCGACAGCTGGAAATCCAACCCAGAGGAATTTTGGATGGAGGCCGCCAAAAGCATCGACTGGGTGCGTCCACCGACCAAAGCCCTGTTCGACGACAATGCTCCGCTCTACGAATGGTTCTCGGACGCCCAAGTCAACACATGCTGGAACGCAGTGGATCGCCACGTGGAAAACGGACGCGCCGAGCAGACCGCGATTATCTACGACAGTCCTATCACTCACACCAAGCGCGAGATCTCGTATGTCGAGCTGCGCAATCGCGTCGCGATGCTGGCCGGTGCATTGCGGGCCAAGGGCGTGGAAAAAGGCGACCGGGTCATTATCTACATGCCCATGATCCCCGAAGCGTTGGAGGCCATGCTAGCCTGCGCCCGTCTTGGGGCCGTACATTCGGTGGTCTTTGGAGGCTTTGCCAGCAACGAGTTGGCTGTTCGGATCGACGATGCGAAACCCAAAGCAATCATCGCCGCCTCGTGCGGGATGGAGCCCGGGCGCGTTGTCCACTACAAACCCCTATTGGACGGGGCCATCGATTTGGCCGAGCACAAACCCGATTTCTGCGTTATTTTCCAACGCGAGCAAGAGGTTGCACAACTGATTGAAGGTCGCGACTTCAACTGGCATGGCTTCCAATACGGTGTCGAACCGGCCGAGTGTGTTCCGGTCGCCGGCAACGACCCGGCCTATATCCTCTACACCTCGGGTACGACAGGTGCGCCCAAAGGTGTCGTTCGCCCCACCGCAGGCCATTTGGTGGCGCTGAACTGGACGATGAAGAATATCTACAATGTGGACCCCGGTGACGTGTTCTGGGCAGCATCCGACGTGGGGTGGGTCGTGGGTCACTCTTACATTTGTTACGCGCCGTTGATCCACGGAAACACCACGATCGTGTTCGAAGGCAAGCCGGTGGGCACACCCGACGCCGGTACGTTCTGGCGCGTTATTTCCGAACACAAGGTCAAAAGCTTTTTCACCGCGCCAACAGCGATCCGTGCGGTCAAACGCGAGGACCCGCAAGGTGAACTGATCAACAACTACGACATGTCCCATTTGGGCGCGCTTTACCTTGCCGGTGAGCGGGCTGACCCGGACACGATCGTCTGGGCGCAGGATGCACTGAAAGTACCGGTGATCGATCATTGGTGGCAAACTGAAACCGGCTGGCCCATCGCAGGAAACCCGCTTGGGATCGAGGAACTGCCGATCAAACTTGGGTCACCCGCCAAGCCGATGCCTGGTTATGACGTGCAGATCCTGGACGAAGGCGGCCACCCCATGAAAGCCGGAGAGTTGGGCGCCATCGCAGTAAAGCTTCCCCTTCCCCCCGGCACTTTGCCAACACTGTGGAATGCTGAAGAACGGTTCAAAAGCGCATATCTTGAGCATTTCCCCGGCTACTATGAAACCGGCGACGCGGGCATGATCGATGAGGACGGGTACCTATACATCATGGCCCGCACCGATGACGTGATCAACGTCGCGGGTCACCGCCTGTCTACTGGCGGTATGGAAGAGGTTCTGGCCTCTCACCCCGACGTAGCGGAATGCGCCGTGATCGGCGTAACCGATCAGTTGAAGGGCCAGATGCCGGTTGGCTTCCTTTGCCTGAATGCAGGTTGTGATCGTGACCACGGTGAGGTCGTGCAGGATGTGGTTAAGCTGGTACGCGACAAGATCGGCCCAGTCGCAGCCTTCAAACAGGCTGTTGTGGTGGATCGCCTGCCCAAGACGCGGTCGGGCAAGATCTTGCGCGGGACGATGGTGTCGATTGCCGACAGCAAGGACTACAAAACGCCCGCAACCATCGACGATCCGGCCATTCTGGACGAGATCACAGACGCCCTGAAAACACTCGGCTACGCCCAGAAATAGAGCACAGTGCAGCGCTGCTGCACCCCTGCCCTTGCAACCCGCCTTGGGGCCTCTACAGTCTGACTAAGACAGTGAGGCCCCATGACAATACGTGACTTTTGGCGTCTGAACGCCACCGACCTGACGAACCTGACCCGCAAGGGCGAGATCAGCGCGGAAGACGCTATAAAATCCTCGATCGACAGGTTGCATCAGGTCAATCCCGACCTCAATGCCGTCGTCGAAGACCTTAGTACCGAGGCCGTCAGCCATGCGCGTGAACTGGACAATGCAGTCGCCGGGGGCGCGGAACCCGGCCCACTGCACGGCGTGCCTGTCACCATAAAGATCAACGTCGATCAAAGAGGGCATGCAACCACGAACGGCGTCGTTGCTTTAAAGGATGTGATTGCACCCGATGATGCCCCGGTCGTCAGAAATCTGCAAAACGCAGGTGCTATTGTGATCGGCCGTACCAATACACCCGAATTCTCGTTTCGTGCCGACACGGATAACGACCTGCACGGCCGCACGTATAACCCGTGGGGGCGGCATATCTCGCCGGGTGGATCTTCGGGTGGTGCCGGTGCGGCGGTGATGGCGGGGATCGGGGCCTTGGCGCATGGCAATGATATCGGCGGCAGCCTGCGGTTTCCAGCGGCCGCCAACGGCGCGGTGACCGTGAAGCCAGGTCTGGGCCGCGTACCCGCGTTTAACCCAAGTCAAAAGGTTGAGCGTGGCTTGCTGGCGCAATCCATGTCAGTGCAAGGGCTGATCACCCGTTCGGCTGCGGATTTGCACCTGTCGATGCCCAGCCTGATCGCGGCTGATCCCCGCGATCCGTTTCATGTTGCCGTGTCGTGGCGCGGGGATAAGACCGACGGGCCCATCAAGGTTGCCTTTACCAAGAACACCTACGGCTATGATTTACACCCCGAGGTCGACAAAGCGCTGGACACCGCCCGTGACGCGCTGATGGACGCGGGGTATGACGTGCAAGAGGTGAACACACCCGACGTGTTCGAATGCGGGCGCGGTGGGTATCGCGCGTTGATGGGTGAAGTTCTGACCTTGTTGAAAACAGATATCGAGGCCGCCGGATCGCAAACCATCCGCGATATCTTTGAAGTATACTTCCAGGAATTTCCGCCCATCACCGGAACCGAGTTGATCGGTATGTTGGCCAAGCGAACACAGTACGCGCGTGAATGGGCACTATTCATGCTGGATTATCCGCTGATTCTGTCGCCGTTCCTGCCGCAACCCTTTTTCGGCCCCGACCGTGACACCGAAGGCCCCGAAGGCGTCCACGAAGTTCTGGGCTGCGCGGTCTATTCCTACGCGATGAATTTCCTTGGCCTTCCCGCCGCCAGTGTTCCAGCGCGTCTGGCCGATCTACCAAACGGGCCACAACCGATAAACGTCCAGATTGCTGCAGCGCGCTGGCGCGAGGATATGGCCGTAGATGCCGCCGCCGCGATAGAGGCACGTGTGGGACAGATGTGCCTACCGCTGTGGGAAAGGATGGATCAGGTCAACTGACCCCTGCCAAAAGAAATTGACCCCGGGGTTTTGTACCCGGGGCCCACTTTCTAAAATATGCCCGGAGATCCGATAACAAGCGTAGCACCACCTACCCTTGCCAGCGCGAAAACTGCGCGTTCATTTCGAAAACACCGTTGGCGGCCACTCACTCCCGCCGTTGATGTGTCTCCGGGCAAGTTCACATTAATCCATGGTTAATCAATCTCCTGTGAACTGGTTCACACAAGAGTGAGAAAATTGCCAACAGCACGCAAAATCAGGTGAATTGCTCCGAGATCAGCCGCTCTTCCAGCCCATGACCGGGGTCGAAAAGGATGCGATGCTGGATCGAAGGCTCGGACCTGATCTCGACCCAGTCGATATCCGGGAACGAGATAGAATCGGCGTCCGCCATGACCGGGCGTTTATCCGCGTCCAGCACATCAAACCGAACCTTGGCGATCTTGGGCAACAAAGCGCCCCGCCACCTGCGCGGGCGAAACGCGGCGATCGCGGTCAGGGCCAGAACATCGGACCCAATCGGCAGAATCGGACCATGGGCCGAGTAATTATAGGCCGTGGACCCCGCAGGCGTGGACAACAGCGCCCCGTCACAGACCAACTCGTCCATGCGAACCCGTCCGTCCACACTGATCTTGAGGCGTGCGGCCTGCGGACCGGCCCGCAGCAGCGATACCTCGTTGATCGCAAGCGCCTCATGCATCTTGCCGGACTGGTCCATCGCGCGCATAGCCAGTGGATTGATGACCTCTTCTATCGCTACATCAAGGCGTTCCATCAGGTCAGTCTCATGGAACTCGTTCATCAGAAATCCGATGGTGCCACGGTTCATGCCGTAAACAGGTGTATCCAGATGCTGCATGTTGTGCAGCGTGTGCAGCATGAAGCCATCGCCGCCCAGCGCAACGACCACATCGGCATCACGCGGCGCTGCGTTACCATAACGCCTGACCAGCGTGTCGCGCGCGGTTTGCGCCACTTTCGCGTCGCTGGCAAGAAAAGCGATTCTCTGAATCATCTGTTGCGGTTTCCGGTGCTGCACATTTGGTTCCGAAACAACCATACCTTTCCCCGATAGGCCAGTCTTGACGCCGCAGTTGGCCAAATCGTCGCTTTAAGCCTTTTGCCGCTGGCCAGTTTCCGATAGGAAATCCGCAAATTACCCCCCAGTATGTGGAGCCCCCATGAACGCCAATCTTCGTGATACCGGATTTTTCACCCAATCCCTCGCTGACCGTGATCCCGAGCTGTTCGGCTCGATTACATCCGAGCTGGGACGTCAGCGCGACGAGATCGAACTGATCGCATCCGAGAACATCGTGTCTGCCGCGGTGATGGAAGCGCAGGGTTCGGTGATGACCAACAAATATGCCGAAGGCTATCCGGGTCGTCGTTATTATGGCGGTTGCCAGTTCGTTGATGTCGCCGAAAATCTGGCCATCGATCGCGCCAAAGAACTGTTTGGCTGCGGATTTGCCAACGTTCAGCCGAACTCGGGCAGCCAAGCCAACCAGGGTGTGTTCCAGGCGCTGATCCAGCCCGGCGACACCATTCTGGGCATGAGCCTGGACGCAGGTGGCCACCTGACCCATGGCGCAGCCCCCAACCAGTCCGGCAAGTGGTTCAAGGCTGTTCAATACGGCGTGCGCCAGCAGGACAACATGCTGGACTATGATCAGGTCGAGGCGCTGGCGAAAGAGCACCAGCCCAAGCTGATCATCGCAGGTGGCTCGGCCATCCCGCGCCAGATCGACTTTGCCCGCATGCGCGAGATTGCCGATATGGTCGGCGCTTACCTGCACGTGGATATGGCGCACTTTGCCGGTCTGGTTGCAGCAGGCGAGCATCCGAGTCCCTTCCCGCATGCGCATGTGGCCACCACCACCACCCACAAGACCCTGCGCGGTCCCCGCGGTGGCCTGATCCTGACCAATGACGAGGCGATCGCCAAGAAAGTGAACTCGGCCATCTTCCCCGGCATTCAGGGCGGCCCGCTGATGCACGTCATCGCTGGTAAAGCTGTCGCCTTTGGTGAGGCGCTGCGCCCCGAGTTCAAAACCTACATCCAACAGGTCGTGACCAACGCGCAGGCGCTGTCGGACCAGCTGATCAAAGGCGGTCTGGACACGGTTACACATGGCACCGACACCCATGTGGTTCTGGTCGACCTGCGCCCCAAAGGCGTTAAGGGCAACGCGACCGAGAAAGCCTTGGGTCGTGCGCACATCACCTGCAACAAGAACGGCGTTCCGTTCGACCCCGAAAAGCCAACCATCACGTCGGGCATTCGCCTGGGCTCGCCCGCAGGAACCACTCGTGGGTTTGGTGAGGTCGAGTTCCGCCAGATCGCGGATTGGATCATCGAAGTGGTCGACGGTCTGGCCGCTAATGGCGAAGAAGGTAACGGCGCGGTCGAAGCCAAGGTCAAGGCCGAAGTGGCCGAACTGTGCGCGCGCTTCCCGATCTATCCGAACCTGTAGAATGTCAGGATATCAAAAAGTTGAACGGCGCCCCAGCGGCGCCGTTTTTCATATGAAGCCCTGCCACCGCAGAAACACAAGAAGCAGAACCGACAGGGCCAACAAGTTGAAAGCCAACCCACCCAGCATTCCCAGAAACCAGCCCAGCCTGCGGTCGGCCAGATTTATGCCGGTCAGATGATCCTGCACCTCTTCTGACGCGCGGGCCAGTTTGCGCGTGTCCAGCACCAGCCTCAGCTTGGGATGGGCCGCCATCTGCTCGGCATCGGCCAAAAGCAGCGCCTGTTTGTAAATGCGCCGGGGCAATTGACGTTTGGCTTTTCTGACCGAGGCCGTCAGAGTCTTGTCCTGCACACCCAACTTGTCGCGCAACAACTGCACGGTCTGCGCGATTTGAGTTTGGATGTCGGGGTTTTGCGCCATATCGGGGCCTCCTGCCGCGGCACTGTATCCGGGCCGGACATGCGCCACAATGGGGCTGGCTGTTTGTCGGCACGACAGGTATCACACGGACATGCTGAACACGATCATCCATGGTGAACCGACTTCAAATCCGCCTTTGCTGATTGCCCATGGGCTATATGGCTCGGGTCGAAACTGGGGTGTAATTGCACGCAGACTGTCTGATGAGCGACAGGTCGTGGCCGTCGACATGAGAAACCACTCCGACAGTGAGTGGACGACACAACATGACTACCCGAGCATGGCCGATGACCTGGCAGAGGTGATTGATCATTTTGGTGGACAGGCGGATGTACTCGGTCATTCGATGGGCGGCAAGGCGGCCATGACGCTGGCCTTGCTGCATGGCGAGAAGCTGCGCAAGCTGGTGGTCGCTGACATCGCGCCCGTTACTTATACGCATAGCCAGATCCAGTTCATCGAGGCAATGCGCGCCGTTGACCTGTCATCTGTCACGCGTCGGTCAGATGCCGAACAGCAACTGGCCGAACAAGGTGTCGAGAAAGCCTTACAGAGCTTTTTCACCCAATCGCTGGACATTAAGGGTCAGCGGTGGTTGCTGAATCTGGATACTCTGTCTGCCGAGATGCCGAAAATCATGGGCTTTCCCGAGTTGACAGGCACATGGGACAAACCGACCCTGTTTCTGTCCGGGGCTGAATCTGACTATGTGCTGCCCGAATACCGCCCCGCGATCCGGGCGCTGTTTCCAACTGCGCGCTTCGCCAAAATACCCGGTGCGGGACATTGGTTGCACGCCGAAAAACCGCGTGAATTCGAGGCTTCGGTTCGGGCCTTCCTGAACGCCTAGGAGAAAGTCCGCAAAAGCGACCGGCGCGGCTGTTACCGCGTCGATCCTTTGACATTCAGCTTCAAGTCATTCGCTTCAGGAGCCCGCGACGTCGCCGCCACCTTCAACCCAGTCTTTGAATCCACCCAGGTTATAAACCTGCGCGTATCCCATATCCTTTAACAACTTGCCCGCCAGCGCCGCGCGCCCTCCGGCCGCGCAATACAGAATAATGGGACGATCCTTACGCAGCTCGGGGTCATGAGATTGCAACTCATCGTCGGCATGAAACTCCAACATCCCCCTTGAGATGTGATGCGCGCCTGCAGCCCGACCCGTTTTCTGCAATTCAGCCCCATCACGAACGTCCAGTAGTAAACCACCCTGCCCCAGAACCTCGACCGCGCGGGCCATATCTATCCGTTCAACAGCGGCGTTCGCGGCTTCCATCATCTCTTTCACGGTTAAGGACATAGGCGTTTCTCCTGTTGGTGTTCCCAACAAGATAACATGCGAAAACTGGAAGGTGTAGGTTGAAGACCCTACACCCGTGATCAATGTTCGCGGAAGGCACGCGACATACTGTCCGTCACCGGTTTGGCGATATAAGCCGCAAAAGTGCGTTCTTCGGTTTGAATCATGATCTCGGCAGGCATACCCGGTGTGGGGATAAAGCCCCGTACCCGGTCAATCTCGTCCGGGGCCAGTGAAATCCGGGCCAAGTATACTTCTTGAGGCGTTCCTGACGAGTCTTCGACCAGAGCGTCCGCCGAGACATAGAACACCTCACCGCTTAGTACTGGCGTCGTGCGTTGGTTCAGCGCCACCAAACGCACTGTAGCGTTCTGGCCCTTGCCCACACTGTCAATTTCGGTTCGAGGAATTTGCGCCTCGATGATAAGGGGCGCATCGGCAGGTAGGATTTCAGCAATAGGCTCGCCAGTTTCGATCACGCCCCCGGGTGTGTGGTAGTGAAGCCTTACTACAGTCCCCGTGACTGGTGCGCGAACAACGGCACGATCCAGAACACTGCGCGCCTGACGCGCCTTTTCGCGGACACTTTCCAGATCGGCTGCAATCACACCCAACTCATCCAACGCGGCTTCGCGATAGGCCGAACGTGTCCGCGTGATCTGTTCGTCATACTTCAGCAACATCTGGTTGATTTCCGCCGTCTCAGCCGCCAGCCTCGCCTGCTGTCCCTCCGCCTCAGCCTGCACGCGACGGATCGTGTTCAGATCTCCCTTTCGAACCAAACCTTTGTCAAACAATGCCTTTTTGGTTTCAAATTCTTCCTGCAGGATTTCCGCGCGACGTTTCATACTGTCCAGTTGCGCCTCGAACCCGCTGGACCGGATCCTGAGGGCCTCCATGTTGCGTTCCAACAATGCGATATCATTCAGCAGGGTTTTGCGGGATACTTCGAAGCTGATCTTCTGGCCATCAAGAATGGTCATGACTTCGACATCGTCAGTGGCCGAAAGCAACTCGGCGGAAAACTCCAACTGATCCATCTCATTGTGTTCGGCCTCAAGACGTTCAGACATGGCTTGCAAGCGGATTTTGCGAATGAACAGTTCTCGTTCATTGGCCTCGGCCGAAGTTTGGTCCAGCGTCATCAACACTTCCCCCGCCTGAACCGACTGACCTTCAATCACTTTGATGTTTTCAATGATCCCGCCCTCAAGATGCTGTACGATCTTGTTACGACCAGTGGCCACGAAACTTCCCTGCGCAATCACCGCAGCAGCTAGCGGTGCGCTGAAAGACCAGACGCCAAAGCCGCCAAAGCAGACGACCAGCATAACTAAACCAACTACGACCAACCGGTTGATCGAGCGCGGTACTTCAGCGTACCAGACAGTTGGGTCTTTGGGGTCATTATTGACCGGCACGAGATCATTCATTACGCATCCCCTTTCTGCTGGCCTTCAATCCCAGCCTGTTTGCGCGGGCCGTTCAATTGTTGCAACACCTGTTCGCGCTGCCCGAACAAAGCAACACGTCCGTCCGTCAGCAGCATGATCTTGTCGACCACGTTCAACAGCGTTGGCTTCTGCGTAATCACCACGACCGTAATCTTGTTTTCCTTGGCCTGCGCGATGGCCCGTGCCAGCGCCTGATCTCCGGCCACATCAAGGTTCGAGTTCGGCTCATCCAGAACCACAAGCCGCGGATTTCCAAAGAAGGCACGCGCAAGGGCAATCCGCTGCTTTTGCCCGCCGGACAATGGCGAGCCATCGGCGGCCACAACAGTCTCATACCCTTGGGGCAACGTGGCGATCATGTTGTGGACATCAGCTAGAACGGCAGCATCGTGGATCTGTTCGTCCGTTGCATCTTCGCGCATACGGCCAATGTTGTCCTTGATGGTGCCCGGAAACAGCTGCACATCCTGCGGCAGATAGCCGATGCTTTCGCCGAATTGGCGCGGATCCCAGTTGCGGATATCCATAAGGTCCAGGCGCACGCTGCCGGATGTAGGCAAAATCGATCCGACCAGTGTTTTGCCCAACGTGGTCTTACCCGCGCCGGAGTTGCCAATGATCGCCAGAGTCTCGCCCGGATTCAGCGCAAAGCTGATCCCATTCAATACAACGCGCTTGGTGCCGCCGGGAACAAAAAGCAGCCGTTCCACATCCAACCGCCCTTCTGGCCGCGGCAAGCGCAGTTTCTCGAACTGAAGCGCCGAGTTGGACAGCAAGTTCTTGATCCGCCCGTAAGCCCCACGTGTCAGCAGGAAACCGTTCCACCCTTCGATGGAGCCTTCGATGGGTGCAAAAGCCCGCCCGGCAATGATCGACGCCGCGATCACCATCCCGCCCGTGATTTCGCCCTGCAGGGCCAGGAATGCCCCCCACCCCAGAATGGCTATCTGTGTCAGCAAACGCACCGCTCGCGAAATAGCGGCGAAAATAACGTTCCGGTCCTGTGCCCGCACTTGCCACGTCAGTGACTGCGCAGTGTCTCGGCCCCAAATACGCACGGCCTCGGGGATCATGGCCAGAGCATTTATAATCTGGCTGTTGCGCGACATCGAATCCAGATGCTGGTTGGCCATGGATTGCGCCCGGTTGGCCTCGGCAAAAGGTCCGGCAGTCATACGTTGGTTGATAAGGGCAATGACCATCAACAACAGCGCTGTGACGATCACGATCATACCCAGCTGGGGATGAACCAGAAAGATCATAAGGATGAACAACGGTGCAAATGGCACGTCCAGAAACGAGATCAAAGTCCCCGATACTAGAAAACCTCGTACCTGCTGAAGATCACCCAATGTCTGATATTCGCGCCCTGTGCCATGCAACGAAGCATGAGCGGCCGCGCTGAGGATCGGAGCACCCAGCCGTGCATTAACCTCGACCGCGGTTCGCATCAGCATGAAGCGACGCACCGCATCGAAGGCCGACTGAAAGATGACAGCGCCAGCCACGATCGCGGTCAGCATGATCAACGTATCCAACGATCGACTGGTAAGCACGCGGTCACTGATCTGAAACAGGTAAATCGGGATCGCCAGAATAAGGATATTCGTCGCACAGGTCAGGACCAGCACAAAGGCAAGGTTGCGCAGAATAGCACGCAGCGAGACTTGCAGGGTACGCTGAAAATCCTCGGGCGGGGTGCGTTTGTGAAAGGTCTGGGGTGGCCCATTACCATCTCCGCCGCCGCTTTTCTTCAACGGCAAAGGTTGGTTCGCCTTGGCCTCGATAGTGGTGCCAATACTCGCACCGCCTTTGGAGCGCGACAGGGGGGGGACCCGCGCGGTCTCCTTTCTGGCGGTTTCAGGACCGAGCCCTTCAGCATCGGCCACCCCAGCATCGCAGCCCTTAGTACCGTGACCTTGATCAGGCTGCGACGTAGCGCGCCGAAGGGAATATTCAGCGCGTTTCTGAATTTCGTCAGTTTCGGACCTTTGATCGGGGTCCAATCTGATTTTGTTTGCTTCCGGTTTTTCGGGCCCTTTTTTCAAAGGCCGCACACGCATGTCTTCGCTTAATCGTAATTCGGGCAATATGCCGGACGCCGTCGCCGTTCGTGCGGCAACTGATTTGACTGGATTGGCCCCACCCCCGCCGTCCATAGGACTGGCAAAGAGAGAGCGACGCGACGAAAACGTTCTCGACATACTCAGACTTTCGGTTCACTCGTAAAAAAACTGGGAAATTAAGCTAACATTGAGGACAGCGCATCATCCACGCTGGCCATTTCAGAGGGCGTCAGTTTGTTGTGCCCCGGGGCAAGGTCTGACTTCCCCGGTCCAGATGTTTCCTGCATCAGGATCGCTATGGCTTCATTGGCCAGCTCTGTACCCAGATCTTCGTCTTGGGTGTCAATCAGGCTCGCCTGATGCAGAACGACGTCCGAATATTCGCCTTCCGATGCCATAACGACCGAGTCCACTCCGATGGTCGAGATACTCGCCGCATTCAGCACCGCATTTCCAGCACCCAGCGCTGAAGCGATGGCACCATTCCCTCCTTGTACGTGAATATCATCCTGGTCCTGCAGGGTAGTCACCTGTTCGATGGCGTTGACCTGCACCAGATCACCTTCGATTTTCAGAACTCGCACCTGCTCCATCCCCGCAAATTGAGGATCGTTCAGCAGTGCATCTTCCAAAGCGTCAGTATCCATCTCCTGCAGAGGTAAAACTTCGGCCAGCGTTTCCGACAACTCTTCATGAGTGTCTTCCCCAATGGTCGTCAGTTCCACGTGGTTCATGACAAGGTTGTCATTGTCTTCCTCGGCGACCACCCCCGAGACCACATCGTCATCGACCAACGCAATCGTCTGATGGACAAAATCCACCGAAACCATGTCTCCGCCGATTAAAACCAGATCGTAATAGCTGCCGAGCTGAACGACGCTGACCTCATTCACCAGATCGTTGTCACCCAACACAAACAGGCTGGTTGTGGCGTCGATCTGGGTTTCAATATGGTCGATATCAGTGGCGTTGATTTCTTGTTTCACGAAATTTGTGACGAACAGATCACCCGAAATCCAGGTGATCGCGACAAGAGGATCTTGTCCCTCTTCCGAGACATTATCATCAAGCCAGGACGCCTCATCGGATTCCACTGCAATACTTGACGACTGAACCACCGTGGTTTCGCTTTGACTATCCTCGGGCCCTTCGTCGACATCCGAGACAATCGCCACCTGGCTTACAACGGTTAGGTTGACCGACTGCCCACCGACCGCAATTACCGGAGCATCGACCCAACCGACGGTAATGGCCACCTCGTTTATCGCTAGGTTGCCCCCCGCGATAACGGTGTGACCATCGCCAAAATCTGCATCGTCTGACTGATCCCACTCAGTTGGCAACAAATCAGGGTGGTCACTGTCATCTTCTTCATCAGGAAGATGGTGACTTGGCACCAATTCCAGAAAATCCGGAAGTTCCTCGACATGTTCACCGTTCACAATCGTTCCTATGGCTTCATCGCCTTGAAACTGGTGGACAGTCACATCCTCAGACGGGGCTTCGAACGGGGCCTCCATCTCGGCAACAATCGATTCGAGATGCTCGATCGACTGATAATCGGAAATACTAAAGGATGGGGACGATACCGCGTGTAGAGAAAGCGCAACATCAGCCAGTTCCTGACCTTGCTGCACCAATGAGTCCACATCGCGGAAATCCCCCTGACCGATGGTGTCGTTGTCGTTCAGGTCCAATGTCTGAATCGCATAGGTGACAGCCGAGCCGATCAGTTCGGGGATCAAAACCGGTTTTGCGACTAAGATCGGTATCGAGGTCGACGCGATCGCCGCATCGGGAAGCACTTGATCGGGACCCGGGCCAGTCTGCAATGGACCATCGGGAACCGGCCCCAACGGTTGAGGGTTTGGAGCCAACGGAATGTCAGTGTGACTAACCGATGGCGCATAGGGCAAAGCGTCGTATTTTCCGGGGTCAAGGTTAAGGTCTGCCCGTACTTTCACGGCAGCACCTTCTTCCAGCTCTTCCATCTCAGCCTTGCGCCTGAGAGCAGTAAATTCCTGATATTGATCTCGCAACCGAGCTTGCTCGGTCGTCAGATCAAAAGTTCCGATGAAATGGGCAATCGTCTCACTGATACTATCAAACGACATTTCAATTTCCTTTCCCGCGGCGTTCAAAATCAACTGCCTTGGGTTAAGTTGAGTCGGGGCCATCTGTCCTTGGCCCCGACAGTTTTTCAGAAGTGGTCAGAGCCTGGAAACCCAAGCTCTGACCCGGCCACCACGCAAGTTACGCGTCGGCGTCGTCGCTGGCGAAGCTGGAGGTCATCGAGCCACCGACCATGGTTGTGTCGACCGAGTTGCCAAGAACGTTGGCGCCCATGACAATCGACTGGTTGAACGCCGAAGTGTCGACCACCGCAGCCGCCGAGGCATAGGACTCGCCGTTCACAATGCCGTCTCCGCCGTTGCCAGAGCCCCACTCGCCTGCATGGCCACCGGTCCCGCCAGCACCCGAATAGGCACCCGCAGCGTCACCGCCGTTGACCATTGCGCCGGTCGTCGCACCCGAGGTCGCAGTGCCGATCGCGTCGCCACTGGTTCCGCCGTTACCGGCACCAGCGCCGCCGCCACCACCAAAGCCGGACATGGCCGACCCGGTCGCGCTGCCCGCGCCCGTCGAGGTTGCGTCATTGTCGGACATCGCGTCACCGCCATACCCTGCAATGGCACTTGCCAGACTGTCTGCAGACCCGTCCGTATCCGCGACCGAGAACAGACCAGAGTCGCCGCCCTCGCCTGCGGTGTTGGTTGCATCAGCAGACCCCGCACCTGTGCCGCTGGACATCGCATCCTGCTGGATCGCGCCGCCGCCGCCACCGAAACCATCGGCAGTCGCGGTTCCGGTACCGGTACCTGTTGCCGACCCGTCGGTGGTGTTGCTACCGGCCGCGCCACCATCACCGCTGTTGTTCTGCGGCAGGCTCGCGGTTCCGTTCACATCGCCGGGCGATTGGGTGACGTTCGGGCCAGTCGTGGTTTGATCGCCAACGCCTTGCGCGCCAGAAGTCGCACCCGCGGTACCTCCGGTTGCCATTCCGCCCGAGCCATCGCCGCCCGAACCAACGCCACCGGTCCCGTCACCGCCACCAGCGCCACCGCCAGTTCCGTCGCCACCCGAACCGAAGGCACCTGTGCCATCGCCGCCAGAGCCAACTGCGCCCGAACCAACGCCACCGGTGCCCGGATTACCGTGATTTGTGTCTCCGCCACCATTGCTGGCATCAGCATGACCAGCATTCAGTCCAATCAGACCATTCTGCTGATTCAAAGCTGCCAGAGCTGCGTCAACCTGACCCGAGTCACCACCGGTACCCGCGCCGCCAGTTCCGGCACCGCCAGTTCCAGCTGCACCATTACCGCTGCCGCCCGTTCCGGTTGCACCGTTGCCGTTGCCGCCGGTACCGCCACTGCCGTTACCGTTGCCACCGGTGCCACTTGCACCTGTGCCATTCCCGGTATCCGCATCGGCCGCACTGCCAGCCAGGCTTCCTGCAAGCCCAAGGCCCAGATTGCCGGCGTCTGCGTCATTGGCCTCGGTCTCGCTGCTTCCGGCGTTGATCGCGACACCATCGGTGTCGGCATAACCGTCGCCACCATTTGCACCGTTTGCGTCAGAGTCATTGGTCCCCTGACCAGCACCCAGCGCACCAGCATGCGATACGTTATCTCCGCCGCTGGACAGACCGCCGTTCTCGGCACCCGAGAGACCCAGGCCCAGGCCCAAGCCGACGGATCCCGCATTACCGCCTTCTCCGGCTACGCTGGTGCCATCGGAAACCGAAGCGCCGCTGTTATGCGCGGCCGAGTCACTGATAGCTTGACCACCTGCGCCTGCACTGCTGCTGCCGTTGGACTCCGCACCAGACAAGCCCACGCCCAAACCGACATTAGACGCATCACCCGCGTTACCACCGTCACCACCGACACCGGTACCATCGGCATCACCGGTGTGACCGCCCAGTGCGTATGCATCGCCGCCAGTCGTATTGCCCGAGGCATTCCCCGCATGGGTGCTGCCACCTTGGCCCGAATTGCCGCCGTCGGAATGCGTGCTGATGCCCTCATCGGCTGTCGCTGAGCCGCCGCGCGCGTTACCGTTCTGGTCAAAGCTACCGGTATTGGTTACCGCAGCCGATCCCAGATGATCATCGTCGCTGAGGTTGGCGTACTGGTGGTTGATGGCGGACATGTCGTTGCCCTCACCACTCAGGTCAATATCCAGGTTCAAATCGTCGCCCGGATCGTAGTCGAAATCGTTTCCAACAGTGATCACATCATCAATCGACGACCCGCCGGATACGTCGACGTCGACCAGGTCGTCGTCACGGCCCAAAGGCTCGGCATCGCCAAAGTCGATGTTGACCCAGTTCGAATTGTCATTGTTGCCATTGGTCTGGCTTTGACCCTGGCCCTGATCCTGACCTTGACCCTGGTCTTGGCCTTGGCCCTGATCCTGGCCCTGTCCCTGATCCTGACCCTGTCCATTCTCGACCACGGTCGCCTGACCCTGGATTTGATCCTGGCCTTGACCCTGTTCATTTTCGACATTGGTGTCCTGATCAGTCAGATCAGCTTCAATATAGGCGTCATCAACGTGAACATCTGCGTCCACGGGAACATATGCCGTACCGATGTTAACTTCATCAATGTCTGTGATGCTGTTATGCGGTTGTTGACGTTTACTCATATCAATAATTCCACTTACTGAGCGCACGGACCGTCATTCATCTCCAAAACGGTGACTGGCGCGTTGAAACAATGAGGCACGCAAGCGCAAACCGCGCATGGGTGCGTGTCTTTTCAGTGATTCCTCTCCCACCCTCCTTTCTCGGCCAAGCCGAAACTACGTCTGAAGAAAAACGTCGCGAAAATGCGCGATGAGCAGACGCAATAGGAACTTCAACTCCGCAAATTGGAGTGCAATCATGGTTGCAGCAGTAAGGTGATCTGGATAGCTAGCCGTAAGCGCTAGAACGGTTAACTCTATATTTTATATTGCAAAAATTTCGATCGGCCATTAGCGAGTGGTCGAGACGAAACAAAAAATTGGTTTAAAACCTGCAAGTTACTTCCCGCAACTATCCAGATTTTATTTGGAAAATCGCACCGATGACGCCTATCCGAAAGTTCTAGAACTCTTCACAATTGAACGACCGGACACGGAAAAAAATTCTACTTTCTTCTATGGCCATCTACTCAAGTGCGTTAATATTCAGTTAATATTAATCTAATGTTCAGTTAATGATTTCGCCGCTTGTGTGGCGTGGTAGTGATAAGGGGGAGGTTATGAACATTCCGCTTCAGGATAATACCCTGAATAGTCAATATTTATTGGAAGAGTTCTCAATCAATTTCATCGGCAAGGAGCTGTTTTATTCAGAGCAGACCATCGAAAGTGTTCAATCTGAATTTGGTGTCTCTACGCATCGCTTCGAATCGATTGCGTCCCTGCCAATTTACGGCGCGGAAAACAATGGTCCCGGAAGAATTCTGATTGTTGACCAGATGTTGACGGAAGATTTTCTAGCCCGCCCGCGACACTATAAGGACAGTGCAGGGCTAGGTAGCCTCGTATTTGCGTATCGCAAGGAAGATGCGGCTCGGTTTGTATTTGACCGTTGGGATCCCGGTGCACATGGGGACATAGGTTACCTTCCGATGAATATTGCACCCGACGCGTGGCGGTCGATCCTTCGCCTTCTCTTACATGAAGAGCTTTATCTTCCCAGTTTTCTCGCCAACTCAGTGTGCAACACAACCTCTCCAACGCAGAAACATTCGGTTGAGTCGACAGACCCGCACCCGCTTTATTCCAAACTGACGCGAAGGGAAAAGCAGGTGTTGCGATTGGTCTCAAAAGGTCAAAGCAACAAGATTATTGCATCAAATCTAGGGATCACTGAACATACGGTGAAGTTGCATATACACAATGTCGCGGGAAAAATCGGTGTAAGCAATCGAACCGCGGCGGCACAGTTCTTTTTTGAGGTCGCCCCGCAAGAGGCGCAGCACACGACAATTGACTGAAGATTTTGAAGCCCGTTTCGATCGTCTCATCCTGCTTGTCGGCAGGCTGAATTATATGTGGACCAACACCGAAAGCCTTTTGATCCATTTGATCGCTGGCCTGTCTGGCACGCCCAAAGACACAGCCGTCATCATTTTTTTAACCTTGAACACAACAAGGGCGCGCATCGACCTTGTAGAACGTCTGGCCAAAATGGAAGGGCGGCCTGCCGAAATACGGGACCCGATACTCGAGCACACACACCGCCTGTCTAAACTGTCTGGCATCCGGAATCGGTATAATCACTGCATCTATTCCTTCGATCCAGACAGCGGGAATCCAAAAACGATTCTTATGCGCATCGCTGACCGAAAAACCGACATCAGACTGGGACGTGAAGACACAGTCGATGACGAGGCTATGCGGGAAATTGAAAAAGTTGTCACCCAATTATCCGAAGCCAACCGCGATATCTGGCGACTTATTGGGCAGCTTGGCTTTCCGGTATGACAAATGGTGCGGATGGCTAGGATCGAGCCCGAAAGCCTTAGGGGAATGTATTTTAAGTCACTGTTTTTAGAACCTTTTATGACTTAATAGAACCTGCTGATGGTCTGCGCAGTCAAGAAAACAAAACTGGTCGCCTCATAGCACGTCCTGAGGTCTCTCAGGATCCAATCGAAACATGGCCTATAGCGGCGATCAAAGATGACCACGAAACTCACTCAGGCGACAGTGCACCGGCTGGCCGAGGACCATCCATCGGGCACCCAGATTTACGACAGCGAGGCGAAAGGCCTCAGGCTATTCTGAGGCATGCGCAAATCTTACTGTCGCCTAAGAAGTTGGTACCCGCGGCCGGACTCGAACCGGCACGGCCTTCCGGCCCAGAGATTTTAAGTCTCTTGTGTCTACCATTCCACCACGCGGGCGAGCGTGTCGGGCCTAACTCGGTCCTGAAAATCTCAATACGGCCACAAGGCTATGAGTACAATGCGCTTTCGGCGACCTGAAGTGTTAAAAGGCGCAACCTCAAGAATATTGCTTCAAACATCTCGCAATCTGAATCGATTTGACTAGGCAAAGAATTTCAAGTTGCGCACTCGAATAGACCGCTCTCTTCGTTTGCTAACGCCCTTTGTGCTGTCCATCTCGGCAAATGAATCTCGGTTTAGAGATGAAACTCGACTTACGAAGACCACAAACCTGATCTTCGGTCGACGGACTAAGCACGCCCACAATGCATGGATGGCAACATAGACGAGGCATTGATCAGGGCGCAGTCGGCGACGCACTGAAAACAAGCCTTAGATGCCCACTGTGCCCGAGAGCTTCACAGTCTCTCTCACGGGCGGTGGGTTTTCCCCAGCTTAACCGCCCAAGGCAACCCTCAAACGGTGCTTCCTGGGCCGATCCTCACTCTGAACCCGCAAGTGGGACCCGTACTCGTCCAGTTGTTCCGCAGCCCGTCTTTCACGTTGGGTTGCCACTGAAGCCGACCGGATTCCCACAGAGTAGGTGGTTTTCGGTGAGTCACAGTGGTGTGAGAGGTCCTGTGGCACTCCTCGATCGGAATAGTATGTGCCGTTCTTATTGAAACAGAAGGGCACTGAAATGTCCGTTGCCTGCACAGCTTTCTTAAGAAGCCAATGTGCATCAATGAGTTGACAAGGGAAGTGGTGCCCCACACGGAATACACAAACCAAAGTAAATATATATTTTTAAAGTATAAAACATAAACACATACCATACGATACCCCGAATAGTACCCCCAGTGGCAAAATTGCCTCGCCTGCACTTGCAGTGTACTTGCGACGACGATTCACCATTTAGAAGTCAATTTTGACCTCGAACAAAGCTACGCCCTCAAAAAAAATAGTCGTTAGTATGACACGAGCTTTGGGATCAATCAGGCAACGAGCCAGCTTTATAGGTTTGAACATTGAAGTATATAATCTGATCAATCGCAGATGCATGCTTTAGTGACCGCTGTGCGAACAAAGCAGTCATTCTTAGAATCTCTAAAGACGAAGATGCAAATGCGTGATAGCTCCAGATTATGGCCACAGCATCTGCGCGAAATCGAACGCCCATCCCTTACGCTTTTGCGGTTGTTGGTGTTCTTTTTGCTTCAATCTGTTTCGGGCTGGTTCCCTACTTCAGCCGAAGCTTGACCGAACAGGGTGTAGCACCCTATGCGGTCGCATTCTACCGCTACATTGTTGCGGCTCTTCTTCTGCTTCCCGTTCTCATCGTGCACCGAAAAGAATGGCGAGAGATCACTTGGGGTCTCTCCGCCGGAGCCGTAATGGGGCTTGGTTGGATCGGATATGTAACGGCGCTGGAGAAGCTACCCGCATCGACAGTGGGTGTGCTTTACATGACCTATCCGGTGTTCACCTTAGTTATTGCTTGGGCTGTGTTTGGCGACGCACCCACGCGACGCGCCATGTTGGCCGCTGGTCTGATTGTGGTAGCAGCTGTCATTGCTGGCTCACCTGCGTCAGTGGCTGCGGAACACCTACCAACGCTGCTGCTATCCCTTGCCGCCCCATTTGGGTTTGGTTTCGGAATTTGCATCCTGGTACACAGGTTGTCACGTATCGCGCCCTTGGCACGTATCGCGTCAGTTTCTCTGGGGTCTGTACTGGGCCTCGCACCGCTCATCCTTGGTGCTGAGGTTGGAGAGCTTCTCCCAATGGAACAGTCCGATTGGCTTTTCATTGTTGGTATTGGTCTGGTTACCGCTTTCGTGCCCCAGCTTATCTACACAATATGCTCACCTGTTATTGGGGCTTCCCAAACTGCGGTCGTCGGAAGCATCGAATTACCCACGATGTTTGCCGTGGGATATCTTGCTTTTGGCGAAGCCATCTCTTTACCTCAAGCTTTGGCATGCGCCTTAGTGCTGGGCGCGATCGCGATCACAAGAAGTAGAAAGACGCGCACCGTATCTACCGTGCTCGCAAAATCACCGAAGCGGTAGTACTGGGCTCAAGGAAGACTTTGGTCTAAATTTCGCGAACGACCACCATGCGGGGAAAACAAGCTTTGATTGAAGATTTTGAAGATTGCCGACTCTACCCGGTTGTGGCGAAATTCAGATACCTACAACTTGGTCCTTGAAGCTATATAGAATGTATAAGACCTCTTCTTGTTCCCGTTGGCCGACGTTGTTGGCCTTTAGGGCGTTCATGGCGTCGTCCAGAACAGCGACAAATTCATCTCCGCTGATGTTCATGTGCTGATGCGCTGCAACCATATCCTTGCCTGTATATATCTCAGGCCCGCCAGAACCAGTTATGAAGAAGTCTCCTGCCATTTGTTTGAGGTGTTCCATATCAGTTCCCGCAAATCGTGCAGCGACAACTGGGTTTTTAGAGTGATTGTCCACCAGAACGTCGACTATTCGCCGAATACCATCCGTTCCTCCCAGACGTTCATATAGCGTCTTTGACATGGTGCCCCCCGTGTCTGGCTCACCTCAAACCTCGATCTCTTGCGAATGCTAGCATGCCGCACTGATTGGCGCCAAATCTATAGCATTTAGGCGATTTTTTTCATCGGAATCCATCACCAAATGCGATGTCTTTTTTGAGCTCACAACCGACGAACGCCGTTACCTGAAGCAATGTCCGTTTTTTGGTTAGTCGGATTTGACCGGCCCATTTTGATTGTAAGCGCATCATTGGCCTGAGACCCATCAGGATGGTTGTTTCATGCGCTGCAAATTCATTTCTTCTCGAAACGGTAAACGCCATCCCAAGCGGCCGGTGGTTTAAACGCGAAACGGCTGCAACGTTCGATAAAGACATCTACAACAAGCTTGTTAGTTGCAATTTCTCGATGCGTCTGGAGGGCTTCTAATGCATCGGCCCATTTTCCAGACTGATACAAGTCATAGCATACACGCCATTCTTCGAGTTCGCGTTTCTTGGCTACGCTTGCCAGAAAGCCACTCTCATCATCTTTTTCCGCGATTAGTTCAAAGATACGACTAGGAAAACTAGTTCCGGCAGGCACAACATGGTCAACTTCGCGCAGCAAAAACATGCTCTCGACATGAACGGCCACATCTGACGACACGAGAATCCTTGTACCGTAAACTTTGTTCAACCCCTCCAGTCTGGAAGCAAAATTTACGGCAGCACCCAGTGCTGTGTATTGCAATCTCGAAAGAGACCCAACGTTGCCGACAACTACGCGACCTGTGTGTAGGCCGAAACGTGTTTGCAACGGACGCAACGGTAACGCTCCATTATCAGAATTGAGACTCGCCTCAGCCTGCAAACACGCCAAAGCTGCTCGGCAAGCGTGAACAGGGTGATCAGTATCATCGAGCGGAGCGTTCCATAGAGCCATAATGGCATCTCCAATGTACTTATCCACTGTACCCTGATTACCAGATATCTCTTTTTCCATTGCTTCGAAATACTCGGACAAAGCAGGCATCAGAACTTCTGGTTCAAGTCCCTCGGTCTGGCGCGTAAACCCTTTAAGGTCGGCGAACATCAGGGTAACGTCGCGCGACTCTCCCCCAACGCTAATTCTCTCTGCTTTTGAAAGGATAGAGCGCACCAGCTCCTTTGGTACGAACGCACCGAAACTCGACAATCCAGCTTTCATACTTGCAATCGCTGTTTCGAGTTCGGCAACTTCCTGAATATTTGATTTCAGGTTCAAGTCCTCACTTAGTTCAAAGTTACTGACTTTTCTTGCTTCAGCTGCCACGCGCACAAGATTTTTGCTCAACAGACGAGCGACAACAAAGGTAAATGCGACGGCCAGGGTCAAAGCAAGTACGCCGAATTGCATAGCACGGGTCGTATTTCTTTTTATGTCTCCGATAAACTCATCTTCCGGCACTATAAGCCCGAGCGTAGGTTGGGCACCGAAGACTTCAGGGATTGGCATCACAGATGCGATATAGCTTCTTCCATCGGATGCTGGAGCTATGCGAAAAAAATCCTGCTGGTTTGCTCGCCATTCATCAATGACACTGTCAATAATTTTGCTACTGCCTTCAATTGACCCATTCGTATTGGAACTCACGAAGCGCGGCTCTCCACCTTTGGATCGCGTGCTGGTGTACGAAAGTAGGCGACCTTCGCGATCTAGCATGAAAACCAAACCATGATCGCCAATCCTGATATCGTCTAGGATTTGCGAAAGTGCCGATATTGTTATGTCGAGCGCGACGACGCCAAGCAATTTACCTTCGTTGTCGACCACGGTTTTTGAGAACGTTGCACCCAGACGTCCTGTGCTCTCAAACTGATAAAGCGGTGAAACATAAATATCGCTTTGCTCCAACGCCCCGCGATACCAAGGGCGCGTTCGAGGATCGTAGACAGTGGTTCCACTAAGAAATGGTGTGGGCAGCGAACTGGCATTGGACCAAAAGTAAGTTTCGACACGCTCGCCAGATTGATCGGCGATTATACGTTGGACGCGGTCTACTCCTTTCGGCACTGGCAAAGCGCTCGGTCCAAAGGTTTTCCAATATTTTGGCAAGTTTATGTTTTGGAAAAAGTCGCCGGATTTTTCCTCTCCAAAATATAAACCATAGTAGTGCTCATTACCCTGCATCTGCGAATAGAGCACTTCCAAACCTGCACTTGAGCCAGCATACTCCGTAAACTTAGAAAGAAAGACGGACGCAGAAGATACGACATTTCCCGCTCCTCGTATTACGGTTAGCATCTTTTCGACTGACTGATTTCTGGCCTCGGTCATCCGCTCATTCGCGGTACGAATGGCGAGTTCTTTGTTGCCAAAATAGAGAATGGCAACAAGCAATGTTGTTACGGCTAAGGTGAGGAACGTGAATAACGTCGCAACGCCGATATGAAGACGTACTTTCATACCCTCAATTAGTCAAAATGTAGTAATAGATGTCCACCCACTCGTCGCCACACAAATGAGTATCTTGAGTGAATTTCCCCCTGAGGACAGAAAAGTACTGGCACTATTGTTCTTCCTTGGCTTCTTCAGCGCTTTTGGTTCGCCCAAACCGAACGCTAAAGGACGGCATATCGTGAACCAGCCAATAGGCGAGTGAACAAGCAATCACTAGAAGAGCCAAGCCGACCAAATCCAGTCCGCTAGTTTTTTCTGTATCGAGTATAATGACCTTCCGCGCGACGGCCATGAGCGCCGTCGCAACCACTATCTTCACATGGATTACATCGTCACGAAGATAAATTGTGATGTTTACGAATATTTCGATAGCGATTAGCACCGCCATGAAGGCGCCAAAAGTCGCTAATATTTCAGAGATTGTCAGGATGAAGACAGGCTGATTGATTAGTTTCTGATAAAGGGTCCAGGCCACATCCAAGACGCCAAGTAGTATAACCAGAACCATCATTACGGCCAGAATACGGACGGCGAACCGAATTACGACCTGAAGTTTTTCTACAAATGGATCCTTGTGTTCCATTTATCACCTCCCCCTCTTTGCTACTTCAGGACGCCAAGCGGGCGTTCTCTGCGCCACCATCGCTTGCTCCCCAACGGAAATATCCTATGCTATCAGTGTTTCATTTCAGCCGAGCTTACCTCGACGATTTTCAGCGTCACTCTAGCGCCAAATGTCTTTTTTTCCCGTAGGACTGGCTCGCTAGCCCCGTTGAAAAAAATCCGAAATCCACACGGCCAACCACAAAAGAAACCTCGATCTGTTTATGGCGCGACTTGCAATCCGCAGAAGCCGATGACTATTCCTGAGTTCGCTTCAAAACGCGCCGCAAACTAATCCGAGAAGCCAAAAAGATTAAATCCCTCCGTCTACAAGTTTAGTAAGATCCTCCTTTCCAAGTAAAACACGTGACCACTATTTTTGGATTAGCCATTTTAACCACACTCATTCCGCTTAAACGAATTTAAGGTTGAACATTTCCTTTAAGCCAGAAAGCACGAGTGTCGGAAGCGCCGCGACAAAGAACGTTCCCAGCAGATGTGAAAGAGGCAGCGGAACCGTGCCCAGAACGAAATGGCCCGGAGCGGAATAAATTGCCAACAACGATAAACCGATTGAAATGCCAACTGCGCCCAGCAGTATGGTGTTGCCAAGGGGCGACTTACGGTAAAGCGTCGTTGTAGTTCGCGCGTCAAAGACATGCCAAATTTGGGCAAATATGAGGGTCATGAAGGCTGCTGTTTGCGCGTGCTCCAGAGAGGCGCCGCGTTCGAGAAACTCTTGAAATACGTAGTAGGTCAGAAGTCCCAATGCGCTGCCCCTAATCAGAATCCGCTCTTTCATTCCGCCGCCAAACATGTCCTCGTCGCGCGGGCGTGGCGGGCGTCTCATTAGATCCGGCTCGCTTTTTTCAAATCCCAGCGCCAGTGCGGGTAAGCCATCTGAAACCAAGTTCACCCAGAGGATCATAAGCGGTGTGATCGGAAGGAGGGGGTCTGCGCCCATTAGCAGGAAAGCGAAAAGTATAGTGGTAACTTCCGCAACGTTGGCAGTCAGAGCTTGCCGGACGAATTTCAGTAGGTTGTCAAAGATTCTACGGCCCTCACGAACGGCCGTGACAATAGTCGTGAAGTTATCATCCAGAAGAATCAACGCGGCGCTGTCCTTGGCAACCTGTGTCCCGGTAATCCCCATGGCGACACCGATGTCAGCCGCGCGAAGCGCTGGCGCATCGTTCACGCCATCTCCAGTCATCGCGGCCACTTCACCATTGGTCTGAAGTGCTTTGACGATGCGAAGTTTGTGCTCAGGCGTCACGCGCGCAAACACAGCTGCGTTCTTCACAGCGTTATTTAAATCTTCATCTTTCATTTGATCGAGCTCAGCACCCGTGAATACGGCTTGCTGTGAACCCGACAGTACACCGATTTGCTCGGCTATAGCCTTGGCGGTGACGGCGTGATCACCAGTAATCATAACCGTACGGATTCCGGCACCAGTGGCTTCTGCTACGGCATGCGGCACTTCTTGCCGGGGGGGATCCATAATACCATGGATACCGGCGAGCACGATTTCCTGTTCGGGGTTGTCGTGATCCAGTTCGTCTGGGGAAACTTCGCGATACGCCACCGCCAAAGTTCTGAGAGCCCGCTCACCAAAGCTGTCAATGACATCTTCTATATCAGCTCGTAGTTCAGGCGTTATTTGCCGCTCCTCCTCGCCGATACGGACCTTAACCGCTCGCGACAAAATCACGTCAGGCGCCCCTTTTGCGACCAAAACAGTCCGCCCGTCGGGAAGCTGTGCGAAGACGGACATCATTTTTCTTGTTGAATCAAATGGAAAGGATTGAAGAGCCTCGCTCCGACGAGCCCTCAGTTCTTCGACATCAATTCCAGCCTTTGCCGCAGCGACCAGAAGCGCACCTTCAGTCGGGTTACCTTGCACTGAGGTCTCAGCACCTTCACCAATCAGCCGGGCATCATTGCAAAAAGCTGAGATCATCAGCACAGGCCATAGCGGTGTCCCCTCTTCGACCTTTGTGGCTTCGTTTTTCGAGTCTAGAAATTCTCCTGACGTATCAAAGCCAGCGCCACTTACCTCCCAGGTTTCACCCCCCGCCCAAATGCGCATCACCTGCATTTGGTTTTGTGTAAGAGTTCCAGTTTTGTCCGAGCAGATAACAGAAGTGGCGCCCAACGTTTCCACCGAAGACAGTTTTCGGGCTAGAGCGTTATTCGAAGCCATGTTCTGAGACCCAAGCGTCAAAAGTATTGTGACGACAGTTGGTAGGCCTTCTGGAATGGCTGCTACTGACAGAGAAATCGCGGTATTTAGCATTTCAGCGAGGTCCATGCCGTTTATAACGCCGATACCAATGACGATAGCCACGACGATAAGGGCCGCGATAATAAGTACCTTCGAAAGTGCTTCGATTTTGAGCTGCAGCGGCGTCTTTGGTTCCTTAGCTGCTGACATCAGATCCGCGATATGGCCAACCTCGGTTCTCATGCCAGTTCCAACCACGACGCCTTCGCCGGTTCCACCAGTGACAAGGGTACTCATGAAACCCATGTTGAGACGGTCGGCAAGAACGACCTCCTGGTCGTTGATCTTGCGATCATGTTTGTCCACAGGTTCGGACTCTCCGGTTAGTGCAGCTTCATCAACCTGCATTCTGTTGGCTTGGAGAAAGCGAATGTCAGCGGCAAGGATATCGCCTGTTTTAACTATCAATATGTCGCCGGGGACCAGATCAGAAGCGGCTATTTGTACCTGGTCACCATCCCTTCTTACCAAAGCCTGAGGTGCTGACATCTCGCGAAGTGCGGCGAGTGATTGTTCTGCCTTGAACTCTTGCCAAAACGAGATGAAGGCATTGAAGATCGCGATCACGAAGATCGCCACGGCGTCGATCCAATGTCCGGTGAAAGCTGAAATAACCGCACCCACCATAAGGATTATTAGGAGTGGGCTCTTAAATTGAACGAGCAGCATTTTCCACGCCGGTTCAGCCTCGGTTTCGGATAGACGGTTCAGACCGTACCGGGAGAGGCGTTCCTTTGCGGTTTCCGAGCTTAAACCGTGTTTAGGATCTACAGCTAGTGTTTCGGTTAACGCAGTTTTCTCGATCACCCAAGGAGCTGTCGGAAGTGTTTTTCGGTCATCCGTGGCATGGAAAGCATGCTGCATAGAAGCCCCTTTCGTTACAACGTGGGTGCAAATTTTCGCGCAAACACAGCGCGAATCACTGCTAGTCTACTTCCTGCCCTCGATTTTTCACTTTCCATTGAGCCATTTTGGCTCGCCAAAAATTGAAACGAATCTAGATACATGCTCGTTTTTTTGCGTCGCTGTACCTTCAACGCGAGAGTTAGTTATGTCCAAATTCAAGTTTCCTACTGCATTCACAATCTTGTTTGCTCTGATCGCTATTGTCGCGGTGCTAACTTGGGTTATTCCAGCCGGTGAGTATGACCGTCAGATGAACGAAGCTCTGGGCAGCGAAGCTCCTGTTCCGGGCACCTATCACGAAGTCGAGTCTAACCCTCAGGGACTAACTTCGGTAATTCTCGCACCAATTGCTGGGATGTATGACCCTGGGCTTCTCGGAAGCTCTTCAAGTGCAGCAATAGACGTTGCGCTCTTCGTTTTGGTTATCGGTGGCTTCCTGATGGTCGTTACCAAAACAGGGGCTATCGATGCTGGCATTGGTTGGTTGCTGCATAGGCTTGAAGGCCGCGAGATTTTAATGATCCCGATTCTGATGATCGCCTTTGCCTTTGGCGGCACAAGCTACGGCATGGCTGAGGAAACACTGGCGTTTTATGCTCTTATAATTCCGGTTTTCATACGCGCGGGATATGATTCACTGACCGGTGTTGCCGTGATCATGCTAGGTGCTGGAATCGGCACTCTTGGCTCGACCTTCAACGCGTTTGCAACAGTCGTAGCTTCGCAAGGCGCTGGTATTCCATTTACGACTGGCATCGTTTTGAGGTTCATTATCCTCATTCTCTGTCTGGCAGCTGGTATCGCTTTTGTCATGAGATACGCAAAGCGAGTAAAGGCCGATCCTTCTGCATCTGTGGTTGCCGATCAAGCCGAGGAAAACAGAAGACATTTTCTCAAAGGGTCGGCCGGCGATGACGCTTTGCCAGAGTTGACTCGAACCCGTTCCACCATCTTGCTCCTGTTCGGGATTACGTTTGCCATCATGATCTATGGTGTTGTGGTACTGGGGTGGTGGATGGCCGAAATGTCCGGTCTCT
>NZ_WQDY01000029.1:2500-6034 GCF_013033355.1 Ruegeria lacuscaerulensis | reverse complement strand
TGGTTGCGGGAGCAGGATTTGAACCTGCGACCTTCAGGTTATGAGCCTGACGAGCTACCGGGCTGCTCCATCCCGCGTCAGAGTCAGATTTGTTTTCATCGTTTAGAGAGATGTGTGGGCTTTTTCTAGGTTTGGCGGTGACCTACTCTCCCGGGGCTTAAGCCCAAGTACCATTGGCGCGGCAGTGCTTAACTTCCGGGTTCGGGATGGGACCGGGTGTTTCACTTGCGCTATGACCACCAAACCGAGGAAAAGCCCATGTCGACTTTCTTGCTGTGCAAGAAAGCGACGAGGTGGCAGGCAGCGTATTCGCTTGCGAATGCGCGTTGCCACTCGGTTGTAGTTATCAATCAACAGTGCCGTTTGCGTTGGCACGCGCTGTCCATGTTTACTGAGGTGTATGTTTTTGATTTGTCTTTCCATTACTGGATCAAATCAAGCCTATCGGGCGATTAGTACCGGTCAACTGAACGCATTACTGCGCTTACATCTCCGGCCTATTGACGTGGTGGTCTTCCACGGCCCTCAGGGAGACCTTGTTTTGAGGGGGGCTTCCCGCTTAGATGCCTTCAGCGGTTATCCTGTCCGATCATAGCTACCCAGCACTGCCGTTGGCACGACAACTGGTCCACCAGTGGATCGTTCACCCCGGTCCTCTCGTACTAGGGGCAACTCCTCTCAAGTCTCCTACACCCACGGCAGATAGGGACCGAACTGTCTCACGACGTTCTAAACCCAGCTCACGTACCTCTTTAAACGGCGAACAGCCGTACCCTTGGGACCTGCTCCAGCCCCAGGATGAGATGAGCCGACATCGAGGTGCCAAACACTGCCGTCGATATGGACTCTTGGGCAGTATCAGCCTGTTATCCCCGGCGTACCTTTTATCCGTTGAGCGATGGCCCTTCCACTCGGGACCACCGGATCACTATGGCCGTCTTTCGACTCTGCTCGACTTGTCAGTCTTGCAGTCAGGCTGGCTTCTGCCATTGCACTCAACGAGCGATTTCCGACCGCTCTGAGCCAACCTTCGCGCGCCTCCGTTACGCTTTAGGAGGCGACCGCCCCAGTCAAACTACCCGCCACGCAGGGTCCCGGATCCGGATAACGGACCGCGGTTAGACATCAAGAGTGCGAAGGGTGGTATCTCAAGGGAGGCTCCACAGGTACTTGCGTTCCTGCTTCAAAGCCTACCACCTATCCTGCACATCACAATCCTGATGCCAGTGCGAAGCTGTAGTAAAGGTGCACGGGGTCTTTCCGTCTAACCGCGGGAAGCCTGCATCTTGACAGGCAATTCAATTTCGCTGAGTCGATGTTGGAGACAGCGGGGAAGTCGTTACGCCATTCGTGCAGGTCGGAACTTACCCGACAAGGAATTTCGCTACCTTAGGACCGTTATAGTTACGGCCGCCGTTTACCTGGGCTTCAATTCAAGGCTCTCACCTCTCCTTTTAACCTTCAGGCACCGGGCAGGCGTCAGACCCTATACGTCGTCTTGCGACTTCGCAGAGCCCTGTGTTTTTAATAAACAGTCGCCACCCCCTGGTTTGTGCCCCCAGCCCCTAGTTGCCTAGGAACCGGGCCTCCTTCTCGCGAACTTACGGAGGTATTTTGCCGAGTTCCTTCAACATCGTTCTCTCAAGCGCCTTGGTATGCTCTACCAGTCCACCTGTGTCGGTTTAGGGTACGGTCTGATGGAGGGCTATTTCCAGGAACCACTCAGCAGCCCAATCAATCCGATAAGATTGAACTACACCTGTGATCCGTCACATCCTCCTGGCCTAGGAATATTAACCTAGTTCCCATCGCCTACGCCTTTCGGCCTCGGCTTAGGGGCCGGCTTACCCTGCTCAGATTAGCTTTAAGCAGGAACCCTTGGACTTTCGGCGAGAGTGTCTCTCACACTCTTTGTCGCTACTCATGTCATCATTCTCACTAGTGATCTCTCCACGGGATCGCTCACGCGCCCGCTTCATCGAAAGCCTCTCTCCTCCAATCTGCCCGAAGGCATGAAGGAGGAATGAGACTATGTCACACTACGCTCTGCTACCGATGCTTACGCATCCCTAGACTTCGGCTCATGGCTTGAGCCCCGTTACATCTTCGCCGCAGGACAACTTATTTAGACCAGTGAGCTGTTACGCTATCTTTAAAGGATGGCTGCTTCTAAGCCAACCTCCTGGTTGTTTTGGTCGTCCCACCTGCTTTCCCACTTAGCCATGAATTGGGGGCCTTAGTCGTAGGTCAGGGTTGTTTCCCTCTCCACTACGGACGTTAGCATCCGCAGTGTGTCTGCCATCTAGTACTCCCGGGTATTCGGAGTTTGGTTAGGATCAGTAAGCCTGTGGGGCCCCATTACCCATCCAGTGCTCTACCCCCCGGGGTATTCGGATGACGCTCTACCTAAATAGATTTCGCAGAGAACCAGCTATCTCCGAGTTTGATTGGCCTTTCACCCCTAGGCACAGCTCATCCCGATCCTTTTCAACGGATGTGGGTTCGGTCCTCCAGTAAGTGTTACCTTACCTTCAACCTGGCCATGCCTAGATCACTCGGTTTCGGGTCTGATCCCACGAACTCATACGCCCTATTAAGACTCGCTTTCGCTACGCCTACACCTAACGGCTTAAGCTTGCTCGTAAGACCAAGTCGATGACCCATTATACAAAAGGTACGCCGTCAGATCTCGAGGATCCTCCGACTGATTGTAGGCGTTCGGTTTCAGGTACTGTTTCACTCCCCTCGTCGGGGTGCTTTTCACCTTTCCCTCACGGTACTGGTTCGCTATCGGTCAGCAAGGAGTACTTAGCCTTCGAAGGTGGTCCTCCGATCTTCAGACAGAATTTCACGTGTTCCGCCCTACTTAATACGTCCATCAAAGCTTCCTATACGGGGCTGTCACCCGCTATGGCCACGCTTCCCAACGTGTTCTAGTCACTTATCTGGCTCGGCTGATCCCCGTTCGCTCGCCGCTACTAGGGGAGTATCAATTGATTTCCTTTCCTCCGGGTACTTAGATGTTTCAGTTCCCCGGGTTTGCTCTTAAAACCCTATGTATTCAGGTCTTAAGTACCTGTTCATGCTCATTATTGATTAGCAGAGCTAACAATAACAAACATTCAGGTGGGTTGCCCCATTCAGAGATCCATGGATCAAAGCTTATTCTCAGCTCCCCATGGCTTATCGCAGAGTATCACGTCTTTCATCGCCTCTTGCTGCCAAGGCATTCACCAAACGCCCTTCTCGCGCTTGATTTGATCCAGAAAAAGAAAGACATAACACTTTGCGCTACCGCCTATTCGGCTACTTGAGCGCGTGAACCCTTTCGGCCTTCGGCCTGCAGGGTTCGACTATGTCGATCGAGACCGCCCAGCTGGTAACTAAAGGCAGTCATTCTTCTGAACCAAAAACATACATTTCCCGCCCCCGCCACTTGGACGAGGACAAATGAGCAACCCCATATGGTCTCTCAGCCGTGCAGCTGATCAACGCAGGTCGCTCGGGTTAGTATATTAGACTTGGACAACTCTG
>NZ_WQDY01000028.1 GCF_013033355.1 Ruegeria lacuscaerulensis | reverse complement strand
TGGGCCCCAAGGTCCAGGCTGCACAAGACTTTGTGCGATCCTCGGGCGGTCGCGCCATCATTTGCGCCCTAGCAGATGTTCCTGCAGCCGTTCGCGGTGAAAAAGGGACAACCGTATCGATGGAGGCGGGGAAAACACAGTTTCACTAGGCCCCAAGAATAGGCCCTGTTCATTATGTTGTCCTCTATGGGACGCGAGGGGCGACGCTGCACGCTGCGCGACACGAGATCGCGCATAGGGGGTGTCAGGCCACTAATTTTTACTGTCTCTGAAGTTCTTGTGGGCGGAATGCTGGCCAGGCAAGATGCTGACCCTCTGCCAAGATATCGTTGCGGCTACAGCGCGGAACTCGGCAGACTTTATGATTTTGGTCCTAAATTTTTGACGCTTCGCAGGCAGTTAGTTTCTCAGTTGCTTATGTTGCGAAACGAATAACAGGCGCTAAGCCTACTATTGAGCAAAAGGGGTTTAATTGTCGCGCAATCTTGAAGCCACTAGAATGGAGCCCTAAGCGCGGAATCGGTGGCCTCTGGGAATAGCCTTCGGCCAAAATTTGAACATATATTTTCTAAAAAGCACCATACGGTAGGAAGCGCAGTTCTGTTGAAATTTCGAAAGTTGGCAAAGTAGTAAATCTAATTTGAAGACCAGCTGCTTTGTCCGCGCTGTAGGCATTCGTTGAATTCTGTCGAACGATCGCGTTGCGCCTAAAGCAGACGTTTTGGCACGCTTTCCTTGCCAAGGCTTATGGCAGTCAACGAAGGGTTGGCGTGGTTCGGTAAGAGCCTTCAGCACACTGTCCTTGCCGTTCCAGTTACGGGCTTATCGTTTGGCGGGAAGGGCAAGTTAGAACCCGATTTGGAGAAAACGAACTTTGGGAAATACATTAATAAACATTTATGTTTAAGTGAAATTTGCGAGCAAATTGACGTAAGGTAAGTACCTGTAATAAATCAACAAATTGAACTCTTTTTGGTCGTGAAAACAACCACTTCAGAAATGTGCGACAAAGTCTTAGGTCATCTAGAGACGTTTAATTTTGCGCCAAGACCTCCAAATAGCCACCAGCCTTTGAATTTCAACCGTGCCTGCGCGGGCGTGAGCTTCGTCCATATGGCCCCTACTCAAACAGGATGGTCCCAATGAATTTTATTCTGCGTGGTAGCCTGGTTACCCAAATCACCATCGGCCTAGTCGCGGGTGTTCTGCTTTCCACCTTTTGGCCCGTTGCCGGGTCAGCCGTCGGCTTGCTCGGCGATTTCTTCGTCGACGCATTAAAAGCCGTTGCACCCGTTCTGGTGTTGATCTTGGTTTGCGCTGCGATCACCAACCACAAAAAGGGCAGCGATGCCCGTATGGGCCCCGTGGTACTCTTATACCTAATCGGAACCTTCGCAGCTGCTCTGGTTGCGGTTGCAGCGAGCTACATGTTTCCGGTTACTTTGCATCTGACCGGCACGCCCGAGCTTTTGGATGCGCCGGGCGGTCTTGCTGAGGTAGTTAAGAATATCTTGCTTAAAATCGTGGACAATCCAGTAAATGCTCTGGTAACCGCAAACTACATCGGCATTCTAGCTTGGGCCGTTGGTCTAGGACTTGTTTTCCGCCACGCCAGTGATACAACTAAGACCCTGATGTCGGATCTGGACGGCGCGATCACCAAGATCGTCGCAGCAATTATCCGGCTAGCTCCAATCGGTATCTTCGGTATCGTGGCTTCGACGATTGCTGAAACCGGCTTTGAAACACTTGCAAGTTATGGCCAACTTCTGGCGTTGCTGCTTGGCTGCATGATTTTCATGGCGCTGGTTGTCAACCCGCTGATCGTGTTCCTGCGCATCCGCAAAAACCCATATCCGTTGGTTTTCACATGCCTGAAAGAGTCCGGTGTTACCGCGTTCTTCATGCGCAGTTCGGCGGCCAATATTCCTGTGAACATGGAACTTTGCCGCCGTATGGATTTGGATGAAGAGACTTACTCGGTCACGATTCCAATCGGTGCTACGATCAACATGGCTGGCGCTGCGATCACTATAACTGTCATGACGCTGGCAACCGTTCATACAATGGGTATTCAGGTTGATTTCATCTCGGCCGTGTTCCTCAGCATCATTGCCTCGATTGCTGCCACCGGGGCTTCGGGCGTAGCAGGTGGATCACTGTTGCTGATCCCAATGGCCGCCAGCTTGTTCGGCATCGACAATGCAACGGCCATGCAAGTGGTGAGCATCGGCTTCATTATCGGCGTGTTGCAAGACTCTGCGGAGACTGGTTTGAACTCATCGACCGACGTTCTGTTCACCGCGGCGGGATCGTACAAACAAGGAGATCCTTACCCACGAAAGTTGGCCGAGGCTCAACTGCCCGCTTAGGAATTGCGTGAAACACTTCAACCGCTGGCACTGGTCGGCGGTTGAAGAACGGATCGGTATGCAAGACAGGCATCGGGTGCAAGTCACTGAACAATCGCATCGAGCCCAAACCTTAGTTTCGGCTTATTTTAGAATTTTTTGTTCAATTGTCGGTTTAGACGCACGCATACTTTGGTCGAGGAGTTACGCTTGATGATCAGAGACGCTAAGATTGCAGTTAACCAAACAGGCAGGTTAACGTTATGCGCAGTGCTATCTTCCTACATTTATTTACATTCTTCCTAGGCGCTATGGTCGTTTCTGAGTCCGCATCGGCAGCTTCTCTCGGACAATACGAGGTTTTTGGCGTTGAAGACGGAGACATGCTGAAATTGCGTGCAGGACCGGGAATAGGGTTCAACGTGATAGCGGGTTTTCCAAATGGAACCGTTTTACGAGTTCACAGTTGCGAGCAGACCGGCGGCACCCGTTGGTGCCGGGTCTCCTTGAAACGTGCGCGTGGTTTAAAGGGATTTGTATCTTGGGCATATTTGCGAAAACTATGATTTTGGCTTTGCAGGGTGCCACCTTAGATATCCAGGTCTTGTCAAAAGAACCAAAATTGAAGCGGTTAGGATGTTTCCCTAACTTCGGCATATTTTGTACGACAGGTAGCGATTGAACTGGAGTGCAGTGACTGTCATCTATTGGCGCAGTTTCGTTCCGGCGACCCAGAACTCATTCCGCCTCGATTGGACACTTGCAGCCAAGAAATCTACGAATAGTCTGACCCGGGCCGTGTTCTTCAAGTCGCGATGTAGCAGTAACCAGATGCTTCTGTAGGGCATGGGTTTCTGAAACGGTGCTCTGATAAGGTTTGGGTGCCGGTCTCCCAGATTGCACGCAAGGTAAGCCATGCCAAGCCCGGATGCGGCCAGCGTGATCAATGGGACAAGTTCAGATACTCGGTGTTTAAGCGTGGCTTTTGGGTAGTAGCTGTTCTTAACCCAGTTCGCCGTGGTCGTCTCTTCTGGCTCATGCCAGCCAATTAGGTGGAGTCCCTCGCCACCGTTATCGGTGACCCGCTCAGCATATTCTCGTGTGCAATAGGCAGCTTGCGACATTTGCACGAGCTTTCGGCCCACGACATCATCCGTCACCTCATTTGCAACTCGGAGCGATACGTCCGCTTCCCGTCGCGTCAAATCACGAATGTCATTTGTGAAGTTCATGTTCAGGGTGATGTTTGGGTAGAGATCGGCGAAAGTGGCGAAATCGTCCATCAGAGATGTCATTGCCAGACCATGGGGCAATGTGATGTAGACCGTGCCAGAAGGTTGAGTGTCGCGACCGACAATCATTCGAGAAGCCGCTGTCATTTCTGCCTCAACGCGTTCGGCGTGAGGCATTAGGTCTTCCCCAAGCTGGGTCAGCGCCAAGCCTTGCTTTGAGCGATCAAAGAGGCGGCTTCCGACACGTTCCTCCATAACCGATAGCCTCCGGGTCAGGGTCGTATGGTTGACCTGAATGCTATCGGCGGCGCCCCGCAATGTCCCAGTTCTTGCAACAGCAAGAAAATACTTCAGATCATCCCAGTTGAGAGAGTGGCTTTCCTTGATCGACATGAAGCTTGTGTTTCATTTTTGAAACAGCGTGTCCAGAAATAACTAACTACAGATCAATTTTCGGGCGGAATACCTTGGGCTAATCAAACGCAAACTCAAGGACTATGACCGATGAACCATATACAATCTGTGTTGATCACCGGCGCAAATGCCGGATTGGGTCGCGAGGCAGCCCGGCAGCTTGCGCTTCAGAAAGGTATATCCAAAGTCTATCTGGCTTGTCGTAACCCAATCAAAGCGGAAGCCGCAAAATCAGTGCTGGAACGTGAAACCGGGCGCAAGATCTTTGAAGTTGTCCTGATGGACGTGACCAGCCCGGCTTCGGTTCGCGCCGCTGTAGCCGCACTTTCCACCCCAATCGACGCGGTAATCCTGAATGCAGGAGGCACGGGCGGGCGGAACCCAAACGGCCTTACCAGCGATGGCGTGACAAATATCTTCGCAACAAATGTTCTGGGTCATGTGGTGTTGGTCGACGCATTGTTAGAGCGCCAGTTAGTGACGTCTACAATTCTATATGCCGGGTCCGAGGCTGCTCGTGGTATTCCCAAAATGGGTATGCACGGCCCAAGCCTGTCCGATGGGACGGTGGACGAGTTCAAGTCAATCGCCGATGGTACCAAATTCGGCCCCGACGGTGATCCGATGCAGACCTATGGCTATGCCAAGCTTACCGCGACCCTCTGGATGGGGGCGATGGCGCGTCAAAACCCTCATATTCGCTTTGTAACCATGAGCCCAGGCGGCACGGCCGGAACGGCTGGCTTTGATGACCTGCCATTTATGAAACGCATTGTCTTCAAACATGTGGGCGGTGTGCTGATGCCTCTGTTAGGCATGATGCACAGCGTTGAAGCCGGAGCAAAACGGTATCTGGACGGGTTGCTCGACCCGGAGTTCAAAACCGGCCATTTCTACGCCAGCCAAGCCGGTTATCCCACTGGGCCGGTCGTGGATCAAGCCGGCATCGATGGGGCTCTGTCGGACATCACCACCCAGGACAACGCGATCAAGGCATTGCGCCAATTCGCCTAGAAAACAGGAGTAATGAAATGGAAACCACACTGAACATCCTCGTTATCCTCGCAACCCTCATGATGTCTGGTCTTGGCATCATGTCGATGTTTGCACCCCGGCGCATGGTTGCTAACTTTGCAATCGAGCCGGTTGGCACAGCCGGGCTGAGCACAATCCGTTCGGTGATCGGCGGGCTGTTTCTGGCCTCAGTGACTTCTCTAGTGATCGCACTGACCACCGGGCAGACTCTGGGCTATGCGGCTGTCGCGGTCCTGATGGCGGTTGTAGCTGCCGGGCGTATTGTCGGAATTTTAGCGGACGGGTTTTACAAGGCAGTTGTGCCACCCTTGGTCGCTGAACTGATGATCATCGGAGTGTTGGTCACCGCGTATTACCAGCTTTCCGCGTAGCCGGGTTTGCTTCAATCGGACGGCGGCGAAGTTGGAATAGCCGCCTTCCGATCAACCAAGCACCAACTCTATGAGTTAACACTCTCGCAATATCCGCTTTGACCGCACAGCGGTCATTCAGACAGATCGCAGCGTACGACCGCACTGAGCCCAAAGTTACCAGGTGCTGCAGTCCGCGCAAACGAAAGTAGTGCGCGGAAAGCCGACTTTGCAAAGTTGCCGTTCAAAGTCTCGCTTGCCCGATCCGACCGTCTCAGATGGTCGGAGGGGCTTCTTGGAAGTGCGGCACTTTAGATTGTTGGCCTAATTGAAGCAAATTTAGGTACAGAGCATTGTTGGGCTACGTTAGCCAACGTAAACGCCAGGTAATAAGGGCAATACGAAATCCAAATATCCTGATGACAATTGACGAACTATTGGTCGATTAATCTCATTGTCCGAGCAAAACCTACCATGCGAGCTTCAGCGCTGCTTTCGTTTAACCGAAATAATGCACCCAGAGTGTTTTGGATGCCGAGCAGGTACATCCCGGGCCATTGCGTCCACGTTTCCGAGGTGCCGCAACGCTCCGTTGTTCAGCAACACGCCTCGCCCAGCATCATACCGGCGCTGTCCAAATCCGCTGGCAACGCATTCCCAGTCTTCCTTGGCCGCCGCGTTGCGGAATCTCGGCAGGTCGTGCGGGTCATGTCGTCCAGGTGTTGCTGCGACGTGATCGTGTTTCTTCGCATTGCTTTGGTGGGTTAAATGGTGGGTCACTTGTGTTGTGCCAGGTTGCTGGACAGTACCGGTTGTCGGCCTCGGCTTAGGGCGCATGATTGTCACGACGCCTTGGGGTTTCGGATGTCCTGGGACTGCCACGTGCGTTGCCGTAGGTTTTGGTGTCAACTGTGGAACCTGACCAGGAACCGCCGTGGGAACCTGATTGGGGGTTGCGGTTGGGACAAGCGGTGGTGTCGCTGTAGTACCGCTGGGTTGCGGAACACGGCCGGGCACTGCGACCGGAATCTGGTTTGGTGTTGCAGTCGGGGCGAGCGGTGGCACAGCATTTTGACCGGTGGGCTGAGACGGGACCTGACCGGGAACGGCGACTGGTACTTGGTTTGGTGTCGCTGTTGGCACCAAGGGCGGCACATTGGGCTGAGGCGGAACCTGATTTGGAACAGCTGTCGGAACCCGGTTTGGTGTCGCGTTCGGTGCCAGAGGCGGAGTTAGGGTCGGCGCTACTACCAGCGTGGGAACCTGACCAGGAACCGCTATCGGTGTCGCAATAGGAACCTGACCGGGAATTGCGTTCGGGACCGCGCCCGGCGCAAGGACTGGAACAGTAACGGACGTGGGCGTTTGCTGCGTTCCCTTAGGCGGCAACTGATTTGCCACCGGCTGAGTTGGACCAGTAACTTGATTACCTGCCCCTTGCCCACCAGCCTGCCCGCACCCTTGGCTCGACTGGTGTGGGTTCCCTACGCCTCGGCACCACCCGTAGTGATTTCCACGGGCAAAGACCTGAGTAGCGGCCAGTTCTGCAATTAGACAAGTTGCGGTTAGTACAGCAATTCGGTTCAGTTTCATAACATCCTCACCAACTTGTTGTCAGAGCAAGATACGCGCCAGGATCGCCAGAGTCGGTCAAAGGGCCGTCTCTCAAAGGGACACCGACATATCCGGACAGGAATAGATTTTGCTTAAACTCAATGTCCAAACCCAGACCTGTCGAGGCCAGTGTAGCATTATCAACTTCGAAACTCGCAGGGTCATTGTTCGAGATGTAACCCAAGTCGAAAAAGGCAAAGGGCGTTAAGCGATGTATGCTCTGGGAACTGGGGAAGTAGGAATGAGACACTTCGAAAATCGCGGAAATTCCGGAATCACCATCCACTTCGTCAAAACGATATCCGCGCAAAGCATAACGATCACCAAGGAAGTACTCTTCGACTGAGGGCAGCCGGTCTGTTGTGTACTGCCCCCAGATCTCGGTTCGCCAAGCTGTGTTGGGAGACAAGCCCGTTAGCGGGCTTTCGTATCCGACGCCGCCTCGTAGATGCCAGAACGAAGAGTCCCCGTCGTCAAAATCCGCGTCTGTCGTGTCGTTGTCATTGTCACCAAAAGATAAGGTTAGCCCCGCTTCCAGAGCTTGTCCCTTTGGATAGTTTTGCCCGTAAAGATATGTAAGGCCAACGACACTCGCGTCACTGGATAGTGGAACGCCACCGCTGACTGATTCCGCTTTTGAAAGGCGATAGTCCAGCAGAAGATACCCATAACGGGCCACATCGCGGATCACGGGGTAACCCATCGCGACTGTGAAGTTCTCGCCGTCAATATCTGTTCTCGCAAAGTCCCCCGAGAGGTCACGTTTTGCGTTTATGTTCCCGTAGAAGATCTCACCGTACAGACCATTGCTGTTCAGCGGCGTGCGATAGGTAAGAGCGCCCCATAAAGAGTGTTCATCGTCTTTGTCCAAATTGTAATTGCCTGATCCCTCAAATCGCAGCAAATCCCCGACGGTCAGCGTTGAATAAAACTCTTGAACGACATAGAAGCTGAGCGCTTCTCCAAGCTCACGCGGAGGGTTGTCGAGTGTCGCACTACCGGCTTGTTTTCGCAGTGTTTCTCCCAATACTCTCAGCCGAGCACCAGCCTGATCCGGATAATCAAGTTCGGTCGACACGTCCAAGTCGGGTATGTCCTCGGCCAACATAACCGCCCGCTCAAATCGCTTGAGAGTTATTGGGTATGCGGTGGTGAGGGGGCGAAAGATCTTTTCTAGGGTTTGGAACGTGCGCGTATCTACACCTTCTATTTCGATGGTTTGAATACGCCCCTCATCAACAACTATGCTCTGCCCATCGGGACCAGGCCACGCCTCAGCCAAGAAGTAGCCGTCTTCTCGGTAGATCTGAGTGATCGTTGATGCGACTTCCACCGCTGTAATGCGCCCTGACCGATCAAAGGCCAACTGACCGGCAAAAGTTAGCAGCTCGTCCGTATCATACACTGTTACGCCGCTGACAGAGTGCTGTGATGCTATGTCCCAGGTTTGTGCAATGCTGTATTTTGGAACCGAAACAATGGCCACAAAAGTGCAAATAATCGCAAGTACAACCGAGTTGGTTACAGGCATTTTCTACAACCTTTGCGTGATTGAGAATGTTAAAACCCAATCCTATTACGAGGTTTGAATGTCTGAGCTTGCCGATATTCGAGTTTGATCACGACTGGTGCTTTCGAGATACACAGCGAACAGGTTACAATGCGCCTTCGTCGCCCAGGAATTCGATACCAGCTGTCGCGCCATCACTGTA
>NZ_WQDY01000027.1 GCF_013033355.1 Ruegeria lacuscaerulensis | reverse complement strand
GGCTCGCGCTCTCGCTGTCATAAGTTGTGCGAAATGGCGGGCGAACGGCGGGTTTGAGCAGAGAAACGGAAATTCGGGAAAATAGGTTCAATGACCGCTTCGAACCCGAAGCGGTCGTTTTGAATCTCGCAAGTTTCGACCATTTTGGCGCGGGTGGCGACAGGAAGCCCAGTGGAAAACTGGTAGAAACAATTTCAGCGCAATCTCAAGAGCTAGTACGGTATTTTCTGTTCCTAAGTCGTCATTTGTCTGACAGACTCAGATGACTGACTTGAGCACAAAATTTTGTTTTACTGCTAGGTTTCTAGTTGAACTGCAGTTCACCACCAAAAACCAAGCCTGAAGAGAAATTCTCTTCTTCTTGGTTAACCCCTATCGGTAAATAGTACTTCAGTTGAGATAGTTTTCAGATGTTAGGTTAGAAATAAATGAAAAACGTATTTCTTGTTTTAAGCTTTGTCATTGCGGGTGCATCAGTAAATGCCGACAGTCTTAAATTCAGATCTTTCGAGCAAAATCGTAGCAATTTACCTGGATCGTACGACGCGGTGCGTTCTTCTCAGATCCCTTTAAGTGGTCGAGGTCATAGGTTCAGAATTTACGGCGGGGACTGTGTCGTACCCAATTATGGCGGGCAAAGCGTTGGTGACTGCACATATAAATCTGTGCGTTCACAACTGATGGAGCGCGGCTGGAATAAACCAAGTATCAAGCAACCTGAAAGTGCTTGGTATGGCTTCGATTTCTTAATGCCTCAAGACTTCCCAATCGGGGGAGCGCAGACGAAAGGCCTTTATAACTATGTCCAGTGGAAAGGTAACAACTGTCCGCATGTCGCACTGGTCAGTAACCAGAAGTCCACGCAACTTGCGTTTCAACTGATGCGTACGACAGGAACGAATGATTGCGAACCATTGGTTAAAAAAGGTCTGCTCAACCTCAATACGGTGAAGGGCCGCTGGACACGTATTGAAGTGTTTGCGCGCTGGTCCAAGGGAAATGAAGGGCGTCTTGAGTTTTACGTCGATGGGGAGCGAGTAGGTACGCACTCAGGACCAACTCTAACGGCCATGCCTGCTCAGAGTGGAGCGTCAATCAAAAACCATTTTGATTTCGGGCCATACCTGTGCTGCACATCCGGTCTGCAGAATATTCGTCCAGGAACGTTGTATTATGCAAACGTTTCGCGTGCGGCGACTCGTGATGCTCTTTGGAAATAGGGAACAACTTCCAGAACTCATCGACACTCATACTTTCTGCAAGACAACTAGGGACCGTTTGGCCTGCAACAAACGTTGGCGTACAGGACAAAGATGTTTCGGTCGTCTTGCAGTACTGCGCCACGGCTATTGGCAGCTGTGTCCGCAGAGCGGTCGTTCGCGCTGGTCGCGACGAATGACCGCTTCGAGCCCAAAGCGGACACCAATTCTTGCGGCAAGATGCTCGTTATTCTGATACGAGACAGCCTTGGATCTTTTGGGTTAGTCTTCCCCGCGACATGGGGGAAAATCGCATGAAAAAGTTTAGAAATGCCCAACTTTCCGATGCGGAACGCTGCTTCGAAATTGAAACCTCGGCTTATGAGGGAGACGAAGCAGCAACCCATGCTAAAATCTGTAAACGGATAGAGACCCATCCCGAGGGATTTTTGATCCTTGAAGTGGACGGTGAAGTTGTTGGCTTCATCAATTGCGGATGCGCTCATGAGGTCGAGATGTCTGACGAGGACTTCAAAGTGCTTATTGGCCACGACCCTGACGCCCCGAATGTGGTCATCATGTCCGTTGTCGTTGATCCCAAGAGACAAAGAAAAGGCTATTCAAGGTCGCTGATGGACGAGTTTGTAAAACGCATGCAACGGATGGATAAAGAAATGATCTATCTGATGTGCAAAGAACATCACGTGCCGCTCTACGAAAAGCTCGGCTATAGCTATCTGAAACCGTCGGCCTCCGACCACGGCGGAATGACATGGCACGAAATGAGCATGCGACTTTGAACCAATACTAGTCGTTTCTACTTCAATTGGTTGTTCAACCGAATTGAACGCGTCGCTGCGCAACCAACACGCGCCTTTATGTCTAGGTATGGGCCTCTTAGTGGCGTCGGTATCCAAATTTGAAAGGTTCTGGTAGTTTGCCTCTGCATCTGGGGAGGAACGCTTGATGGAGTACTATAAACTCGGGAACTACTCTCGAAAGATCACTACATCTTCATTCTGGTGAGAGAGCAATAACTCAATGCGGATGAAGTACACGGCTTAACGAATATGACTTCTGGGGTGCACAATTAAGTGCCTTGCTGCCGGGAAAGCTCTTTGGGAGACTACGATGGAACAACGACTTTCAGCCATTCTTGCGTCTGATATGGTTGGCTATTCTCGATTGATGGAAGCGGATGAGTTGGGTGTTTTGTCGCGTCAAAAGACGTACCGAAAAGACTTGATTGACCCGGAAATCGCTCGAAACCGAGGGAAAATTGTAAAGACGACTGGAGATGGCCTATTGGCAACATTTCCTTCTGTTCAGAACGCTGTACGCTGCGCGTTGGAAATCCAGAAAGAGATGGGGCGGAAAGAGTTGGACTTGGTCGAAGATCGGCGGATCCGATTCAGAGTGGGTATCAACCTTGGCGATGTAATCTTTGACGACGACGATATCTTTGGCGACGGTGTGAATGTTGCCGCGCGACTAGAGGGCCTGGCGGAACCGGGTGGCATCTGTGTTTCGGACATTGTGCATCAATCTGTTCTGGACAAGATCGATGAACCATTTCGAGACATGGGCGGGCAGCGCGTGAAAAACATCACACGACCAATACGTGTGTGGCAATGGACGCCTAATGTGGTGCAGGAACGAAAAGCGCCGGAAATCTCCTATCAGCAGCGCGTGAAATTCTGCAAATCCGCTGATGGGATTAATTTGGCTTGGGCTTCAACGGGAACCGGAACACCTGTTCTTAAGGCTCCCAACTGGCTGAACCACATCGAATATGAGTGGACCAGTCCTGTATGGGGGGATTTCTTATCTGAGTTTTCCAAACTCTGCCGGCTGGTTCGGTTCGATCAACGCGGCAACGGACTTTCTGACTGGGACGTCGACGACATCTCCGAGGACAGAATGATAGATGATATGGTTGCCGTCGCTGATGCATCTGGCTTGGATCGTTTTGGTCTGTTTGGAATAAGTCAGGGCTCAGCGTTCTGCGTTCGATTTGCCGCGAGATACCCAGAGAGGGTCAAATTCCTGATCCTTCTAGGCGGATATGTCCGTGGAAGAATGATGCGAGGAAATCCTGAGGCTGAACAGTTTTATGAGGCGTCCCGTGCAATGGTTTCAGCGGGCTGGGGGTCGCCTAATCCTATTTATCGACAGTTCTTTACGTCCAGCTATATGCCAGACGCAACTCCAGCGGAGAGTGCCAGCTTTGATGAAATGCAGCGAATTTCTGCGAGCCCGGAAACTGCTTTAAGGATTATGGCCATGAACTCAAAAGTTGATGCGCGAGCAGACGCCCGAAAGTTAAATGTGCCTACACTTGTGCTACACGTGCAGGGGGACATGGCAGCTCCCATCAGTGAAGGTCGTGAAACAGCGCGTGAAATAGCCACCGCAGAGTTCGTTGAACTTCCCGGTGCTAACCATTGCATGATCCGCGGTCATGCAGGATTTGATGAATTCTTTCATGAAATTGGCCCATTCCTTGCGGAACAACAGGATTGACCGCTTCGTCCGCAAAGCGGACATTGGAGCAGGCTGCAACGAACGTCTGCTCTGCAGACTAAGCTGCCCTTAGCTGCGCTGCGGCATGTTTGCTTTGCTTGAACGACTGCTCAGCGGATAACGCGGACACGCCGCGTAAGAAAATATTCGATCGAACAGAGTGCATCGCCGCTCAGATGACAGTTCGGACATATCGTACAATTTTGTGTATGATGCCGCCGAGCCATACGCTCAAAAAATTTCGGACAAAATTTAATGTGGAGACGATAGATGCAGCATTTGCATACCAAAGCCCGCAATACTTTTGTCGCCTGTATTAGCTCGTTCTTTGTTTTCGTGCCCGCAGTCTCAGCGGAGGCTAATTTCCAGACGACATGCAACCCAAAAGCGGACCAGGCTTTCAACGAAGGTCTGAATCTAATTCACAACATGATGTACATTCAAGCCGAAGAAGCGTTCGACCAAGCAGCGTCTGCGGATCCAACTTGTGCCATTGCACAGTGGGGTATCGCGATGTCGAACTTTCACCCTCTTTGGCCGGGCACTCCCAGTGAAGCCGAAACAGAGAGAGGGTCTGCTGCAGCGGAAAGACTCGCGTCAATGTCCTCCGAAAGCCCCGTTGAACAAGCATTGATCGACGCCGCCGTTGCTTTCTACGCCTCAAGCCAGGAAGGCTACCGCGCTCAGCTTAAATCGTGGGCGGAGAAACAGGTGGCAGCAGCGGACCAACATGCAGACGACTTGGACGCCGCGGCGTTTGCGGCGCTGGCACGACTTGCAACGGCGCCGCGAGGGGCCGACGGAATCAAAGTAAAGTCGCAGGTGGGAGATACGCTCGACGCGCTTCATCAAAAGGCACCAGAACATCCTGGCGTCATTCACTACGCGATCCACGCCTATGACAATCCGCCACTCAAGGAGCGAGGCAGGCCGTACGCCGAGATTTACGATAAAACGGCTCCAAGCGCTCCACATGCGCTGCATATGCCCGCTCATATCTTTACACGAACAGGAGAATGGGAAAAATCAATTGATCTGAACAGCCGGTCCGCTGAAGCGGCTCTTGAGCAATCAAAAGACGTGGTACAAAGCCACTATGCGCATGCGATCGACTACATGGTTTACGGCCACCTACAACTTGGGAATACAGACGAAGCTGCAGGGCTGGTCGACGAAATGCTCGCAATTCAAAATCATCAGGCCAGTTTCGGAAGCGCTTATGCGTTAGCGGCTGCCCCCGTTCGGCTGCCTCTTGAGCAGGGTCAGTGGGACGTCGCGGCGGCACTGTCGCCTGAGATGCATCCGGTCATTCCATGGGAGAAATTTCCACAAACTGTAGCCATGCGGTGGTTCGCGATTGGTATCGGCGCGGCCCGTAGCAGTGATGTCGATACAGCGCAGAGCGCGCTTGCCGAGCTCAAGTCTTTGCACGCTGTGATGAAGGAGCGTGGGCAGGGCTATTGGGCGCAGTTGACCGAAGCACAGATCATGTCGGTGGAAGCCTGGATTGAACTGGCGGGTGGGGGCTCTGAGGCCGCAGTTGCTAAGCAGGCAGCCGCGGCTGATCTCGAGGATAAGATTGGCAAAAGCCCGGTCACACCCGGCCACGTCCTTCCGGCACGAGAACTTCTCGGGGACATGCTGATGGAGCTTGGAAAACCCAATGAAGCTGCGATCGCTTATCAGGCGACGCTGGATCTTTCTCCAAACAGAGCAAGAAGCCTCGCCGCACTTCAATAAGTGGCAACAACGCACTTGGTCGGTGCTTTGTAGTTTTTGCAGCAGCATCGACCGATTTGGGCAAAAGCAGCCGCATAACGATCATGGCCCGAACGACTGCCATGCGGACAAAGCCGTCGTCGTACATTGAGCACGGCGGCGATGGCTTCGGAAGTTACCAATTGGCTTTGCAGGTTCTGCATGTTCCTTGCGAATTTCCGGAGTGAACCATCAGACAGGCTTGGAATGATTGGTTGGCATCCAGCCGATCTCCAGATTATTGTGATTCGAACAGCTATGGCGCGGTTGGATGTCTCAGGAACGAGTTCGAAGAAGGCTATCGGCGATTCTTGCGGTCGACGTCGTTGGTTACGGCCGACTAATGGCGGCGGATGAAGTTGGAACATATGCCGCCCTGCTGGACTGCCAGAAGTCTATCCTGGATCCCTCGGTGTCAGGCCACGGTGGGCGCGTTGTCAAGCTGATGGGAGATGGCGCGCTCGTCGAGTTCCAAAGCGTCGTCGATGCCGTTGAGTGTGGAATTGATATCCAGGCGGGATTTTCAAGACGCAATGCCGATCTGCCCCAGGCCAAGGCCATCTTGGTTCGCATCGGCATCAATCTGGGCGACATCATCATCGATCGCGGCGACATCTTCGGCGACGGCGTCAATATCGCGGCCCGGCTTGAGGCAATCGCAGATCCGGGCGGCATATGCATCGCCGGTTCGGTCTACGACCAGGTCAAGAGCAAGGTCGACGTCAAATTCGAAGACCTCGGTGAACAGACTGTCAAAAACATCGCCGAGCCGGTCCGGGTCTATCAGGTGAAGCCAGCCGGAAGCGTCACGATGCCGTTTGCCACCGCGGCGTCGGCCGTGACGGTCCGACCGTCGATCGCAATCTTGCCATTAGACAATCTGTCGGGCGATTCCGATCAGCGATATTTTTGCGATGGTGTCAGCGAGGATCTGACGACCGGGCTGTCACGTTTTGACTGGTTGTTTGTGGCTGCGCGCAATGCCGCCTTCCGATATCAGGGCCAGCCCGTCGACGTTAAGCGCGTCGGACGCGAACTTGGCGTTCGCTATGTGCTCGAAGGCAGCGTTCGCTCGGCCGACAAGAGGGCGCGGGTGAACGTCCAGTTGATCGAGACAGAGCGTCAGGGCCACGTTTGGGCCGACATGCTGGATGCAGACATGGCAGATCCGTTCGAGGCTCAGGACGATGTCGTTACGCGCATCGCGTCGACGCTCGGACCGGAAATAATGCAAGCTGAAGTATCGAATGTCTTGCTGAAGCAAAACCAGGATCACACCGCATGGGACCGCTATCTGCTGGCACTGCGCGGCTATTTCACAATGACCAAGCCGGCGCTGGAGGAGGCGATCACACACCTCGACAAGGCGATCGAACTGGAGCCGGATTTCGTTATGTCCCATGGACTGTTGGCACTCTGCCATGGGCAGATGGCAACTCATGGCTGGACGCGGCCGGCGCGAGAGGGTTTCCGCCGGGCACTGAACCTCGCCAACAGGGCCATTCGGATGGCACCGGCAAGCCCCGAAGCGAACCAGGCGCTTGGCTGTGTTCTGATGTACACCGGCAAGGCGAAGGACGCCGTGACCTCTGCCCGGCGCGCGATCGAGCTTAATCCTTACTATGCCGAGGGCCACGCCGTGCTCGGACATTCGTTGATCATGTGCGGCGAACTCGAAGAGGGCATCAAGGCTTGTCAGACGGCGCTCAAAAGCACGCCACGGGACTTCCGGGGTAGCTGGTTGCTCGATGCGATTGGTCACGGTTATTTCTTCCGTGGCGAATACGAAAAGGCCATAGATCTCTCGAACCGGGGACTGCAAAGCGACCCCGGCTTATTCGGTGCGCTGGTCACTCTGGCCTGCGCGAACGCCCGCCTCGGCCGGATGGATGAGGCGAAGCGCGCCATCGACCAACTTCTGGCCGATATCCCCCGCTATTCGCTCAGTGCCGTTCGCAAGAACCCTATGTTCGTTGACCCGAAACTCGTCGACGAGTTGATTGACAGCCTTCAACTGGCTGGTCTTCCGGAATAGCGCTCAGGCCGATTGCCCGCGTCCGTCCAGCCAATCTGCCAAATGGGCAGCCAGATCGCGCGCATCTTCCCCGGCCCCATCGATCAGCGAGGACTTACGCCGGCGCAGAAACTGCATTCCCATCAGGTACATTCCCGGCCAATCAACCACGCCACCGTTGTGTCGGACCCGGCCCTTGCGGTCGAAGACAGGGACATGCAGCCAGGAATAGTCGGGGCGGTAGCCTGTCGCCCAGACGATCGAGCGGATCCCCTCGGCACACAGTTTCATGGTTAGCGGCGGACGATTCGGTACGCGGGTTGTCTCAAACCGGTGCGGATCGGGCATCGTGCTGTCCAGTCCTGCTTTGGTGGCCCATTCATCGACGGTCGTGAGAAGCCGGTTCATCTTGAGATCGGCCAACGCACAGACGTTATTGAGCGAACCAGAGAACAGCGCTGAGTCGTCGCGCAGGCCTGCAAGCTTGCCAACCAGCCTGACCCCTTCATCCGTCAGCGCATTCAGATCCAATGTTTCGCGCGTGTCTGTGCCCGTCAATTGCAGCGAGGGCACGGTGCGCGCGCGTTCGAGATCCTCGACCTCGAAATAGGTCTCGTCCTGCAGCCCGCAGGCATCCATCCACCACAGAATATCGCGGCCTCGATAGACCCGTGGCAGCCGTACATGTTCGCCAGTTGAAAGGACCACGGGTCGCCCGGAACGGTGAATCTCGCGGGCAAGCTGTGTGCCGGTCGCCGAACCGCCGACCACCATGACACCCCCGTCCGGCAGGTCTGAAGGTTTGCGGTAAGTCTTGGTGTCGATCGACAGGATATCATTGGGAAGGTCACCTGCCAGCTTCGGAACAGCCGGAATGTTACAGGCGCCCGAAGCCAGAACAATGGCGCGACAGTGCCAGGCCCCGCGATCGGTCTCGACCCGAAAGCCGGGGGCTGCCTCCCGAACTGAGGTTACCGTCGTACCCGTCTCCACCGGGGCCGAGATTGCAGTGGCATACTCGCCAATAAAGTCGATCACCTGAGCCATGTTCATGTAACCGTCGGGATCGTCGCCGCCATATGCATAACCGGGCAGCCGGCTGCACCAGTTCGGCGTCAGCAGACGAAGCGAATCCCAGCGTTCGGTGCGCCAGGAATTCGCCACCTCGCCACGTTCAAGAACAACGTGATCGATACCGCGCTCGGCGACGCATCGGCTCATGGCAAGTCCGGCATGGCCGGCGCCGATCACGACGACTGTGGTCAGGCGATCAGGCATCGAAAGCTTCTAAGGCCCGGCCCGCTACTTCACAGTCACCGAGACATTCGTCGGATTCGTGACGATGTCGAAGACTGCCGAGCGTTTTTGCGATTGCGCCACCAGCGCCTCGATATCCTCGCGGCTTGCGTCGGCATCGATTTGATAACTCACATTGATGCCGTCAAAGCCATTTCGGACATCGGAATCGATCCCGAGAATACCCTGCACATCCATGTCACCTTCAATTGTCGCCTTCACCAAGCGCAGCTGGATTCCTCGGTGTTGCGCAACCGCGGCTATGCCTGCAGTCAGGCAACTGGCAAGTCCCACCAGCACGTACTCAACCGGTGTCGCTCCATGGTCCTCGGAGGCGAACAGCTCCGGATGATCCGAATTGAATGTAAACACCTTGCGGTGCCGCTGCTCTTCGCCGAGGCCGAAGAAGCTTTCGACGCTTGAGTGGCTGTGCGTGCCATTCTTCCATTCGCAGTTGGCGCGCCACTGGAACCTTGCGGCTTCCGGCGCGGCAGTCAGTGCTTCACGTGCTTCGAGAAGTGCGCCAACGTTGACGCCGTTGTCCACAGTTTGCTCAGTCGGTTCCATAGAGTTCCCCCGGCATTTGAAACATCAACATTTAATAACACAAAAAACAATCTTTTGCGCGCCTTGACATTTGGAGTCCCGAAATGCGCTCGCCGACGCCACGACATGGCCCAGCAGAACGGCAAATCTCCGGACAGCGAAATGCCTGAAGTCTGATGGGACTGCTATGAATCGAGCATTACAATTTACGCAATTTTTTTCTTGAATGACCGCTTCGGGCTCAGTGCAGACGTTCGCCGAATTTTCACGAATAACCACTATGCGGACAAAGCCGCCGATCCGTTAGGTTGTTGAGATGCGCGGAAACGGCCCTGAGCCGACCTTGAACATGGTCCATCGACTCTGCACCGGCGACCCGCTTTGCCACCATTCGCTTCAGCTGCTCGACTTCAACAGTGCTGGATGTCTTCATAGCGGACAAACCAAAATTCGCCCCAACCGCTCGGAGGGGGACCTCAACTTCTGAGACCACAGGCAAGTTATCCCAAGATTTGTCGTAGTATTCCTATAGGTGTGTACACCGCTCGTTAAACACAGGAGAAAACCGCAATTTCGACGATTGGTGTCAGATACAATGTTCGGCAAGCTGATCCTGCAAGGGGCTGAAAAGGCGAACTTCTAAGCCTTTCGCCTCGTGGAAAGTGCGTTGACCACTTCCAACAGGATCAGTCCACCTTCTTCCTCCAATATATCACGGTGAGCTGAATTGGCGCAGGCTTTCCCGCATTTACGAACCAAATCGGTCTGTAGCCGGAGGCGTCAAAACTTTCACTTGCCTCATCGACAAACTTGCAAACAGCGCGTGTGACCTCGGGCGTATCCGAGTTGCCATAATCATCGCATACAAGCAAACCACCAGGGCGCAACGCGTTCAATCCAGCCCGAAGGTCCTTGATCGTCGGTTGCAAACGATGATCGCCATCAATGATAACCACATCGTACATGTATTGCGACGCCTCGAAAAAATCTTCCGATTTTTTACGGATGAGTGCTGCGTTGTGTTGCCTGAAAAAAGCCCGCGTTCTCTTGTACTGCTGTTCGGCCTCGGATGTTTGGCTTTTCCAGTAAGATCTGAAGTATGGGTCAGTCTCATCGCCGATGTACGGGTCGACACCCGTGTAGGTTTTAATCGTTGAGGGAGAATAATTCAGTAGACCCTTCAGCACATTCCCCGTGTAAACCCCGATTTCAAGTATGTCGATCTGTCGACCATTCGCGTACTGGACGATAATATCGGAATAGACTCTTCGTCTATCTTCATCGACTTTTCGTCTATCTTCATCGACTTTTCGTCTATCTTCATTTTTTTGTAACGGAAGATTGAACAACTCCGGTTTTGTGAAAACATGATCGACGTCATCAACAGGGTCTGCCAACTTTCCAACCTTTTAATTTTGATAATTAAAGCTGAACAGGTATTTTCGCGGATTGCAATCAGAAAAAGGACATCGGTGGATAGCTCTCCTTGCCATTACCAAACCAGCCAAGAGACATCCGATTGCGTACAGCCAAGCTAGTCGTGTCGTGAGTAGAAAGGAAATGGCGGCCCATCGCAAAGGTTTTCCCGAGATTTCCTGGCGATTATGCACACTGGGTTCTCGTAAGGACATTGTTTGAACTCATGTGGTTGCGCTGGCGTGCCACAAGCGATTTTACCGGATGGATTGCTTCCTCGTCTCCTGTCTCGTCGGTTGACTCTGACCGCCTTCCCATTCATCGATGACAGCAGAAGCGGCTCAGAAAGAGCCGAGATCTGGCTAAAGAGGTAGCTGGGGATCTTCTCGTCGTCCGTCCGCTTCGGGCTCGAAGCCGCCATTCGCTGCACTTACCGCGAACTTCAGCTTTGCGGTCAGAACGAATATTGTTTCTTTCCTATTAGGCGTTGGATAGCTATAATCCTCGCATGTCAAAGCGGGACAAACTCAAGCGTAACCGTATGAAACGGTACGAAGATTTAGCATCGCGTCGAAACTACGTTG
>NZ_WQDY01000026.1 GCF_013033355.1 Ruegeria lacuscaerulensis | reverse complement strand
TCGCTCTAGCAGCAACCGTGCTATTCTGGCTGTAAATCAATGAGGCCAGAACATAAAGACGAACCTTGGTTCGACCGGACCACGGGCTTGTGTGGATGTTTGGCGCCAGACCGGAACTCAAGTCGCGCCTCAGATCAGGTTGAGGCTTTCATCCCAGTCCAGGGCTTTAACGCGCAGAGTATCGCCAGTTCTAACTGGGAAAGCTGGGCTAAGACCACCCGTTGCGACCCATTGCCCTGGCAGTAGCGGCGCGCCAAGATTGCTCGCAACCTGAAGAAACTCGAAAGCAGCTCCTAGCGGACCCTTGGACAGATTGGTGGAACTGCCGCATGGGGTTTCTGTTCCATTACGCCAAGTGCGGCATGAAAACTCCTGTTGCAAGATGGTTTTATCAAATGGAGTGATCCCGGTGATCCAAAGCGCACCAGCTCCGGCCCGGTCCACGATCTGTCCGTTCAGATTTGTTTTCAACGTTTCGGGAAGAACCGATGCGGGAATTTCGAACCCGATCGACATGCGGGAAAACTGCACATCGCCGCCAGCATTGTTACTTTGCACAAGCTCGAGCATAATCTCCGGTTCAGCCAGTGGCGCATTGAGATGGGCAACTGGAATGGACGGAGTTTTTACGGACAACTCTTCTGGATGCAGCGGGCCAATGAAAATGTCTTTATTCCGGAAGACTTTCCGCGACCATGGATTGGCCCCGCCGACTTTCCACGCCGCGGTTTTTTCCATTTGCGCAAAGCTGATGGCATATGCGTCGGACACGCTTTCCGGTATGTCTGACTTTTCCAGCAGAGCGGGGCGCCCTGCTGTTCGGGCCCGCGAGAGCGCTGCGCAGAGGTATTTTGAGCGTTTTTGATCCATAATTCTACTGCAATCCCCTGTGTCGGGTAATCCATAACGCTGAATAAGCGCAGTGCAAACGAAGTTTTTCTCAATTGGCGAGTGCTCACACCTTGGAAGGAATTCCAACTTGCTCAGGGTTCGCAGCCTGATATATTCGGCACGATTTGGCGTTCAGACTTTATTGCACGGTTTCAGAACGTTGCTTGGTGCTTTGCCGCGATAAAGAGAGACTTGTTCATGACCTTGCGTGTGGCCATTGTAGGATATGGTAAAATGGGACGGATTCGTCACGAGGCCATGGAACGTCACGGCGGGTTCGAAGTTGTAGTAGCCTGCGACACATCGCAGGATCCAGATGCAAATTTTGCTATGGTTACTGACCCTTTGGCTGTCTATGATTTCAATCCGGACATCATTGTTTGCAGCGTCCCAAACATGATGATCCCGGATGTGGTTTGCACGGCGCTGGAACGCGGAAAACATGTGTTCTCGGAAAAACCACCCGGTCGTAGCTCGGATGATGTGCGCCGCATGATAGCAGCTGAGCGCGCGGCACAAGATCGGGTTTTGAAGTTTGGCTTCAATCACCGGGTCCATGACGCGATAGAAGAGGCAAAGAAGCTGATCGACGCTGGCACAATGGGCGAGCTCTATTTCATGCGAGGCGTTTACGGCAAGGCGGGCGGCCCGGACTATGCGCAGAGTTGGCGCAACGATCCGGCACAATCTGGTGGTGGCATTTTGATTGATCAAGGCATTCACATGCTAGATCTGTTTCAGATGTTTGCTGGTCGTTTTGAGGATGTACAAAGCTATGTCCAGCGCAATTTTTGGACAGATGTTCCGGTTGAAGACAACGCTTTCGCGCTGATGAAAAACGCTGATGGCATCGTTGCCTCGGTCCACTCTTCCGCAACGCAGTGGCAACACACGTTTCGGCTCGAGCTTTACTTGCGCAATGGTTTTGTTTCGGTGGACGGCATCCTCTCGGCTTCGGGCAGCTATGGAACGGAGGTGCTGACGGTTGCGTTAAACAGGTTGGATACAACCGGAAATCCAATCCCGAACCCGGAAAGTCAGGAATTGCGTTTTACGGAAGACAAGTCCTGGGACAAGGAAGTCGCCGAGTTCTATGACGCGGTTGTAAAGGAAGAACCGTTGCGCTGCGGCACTTCTCAGCAAGCGTTGGATGTGATGGAACTGGTCGAGAGAATTTACTCCGCTGATCCAGAGTGGCATCGAATACTGCAAGACCAAACCCCGCTTCCCGATCAGGCAATCTGACAATGCAAACACCTGTTTTCCTTGATCATCTTCCCGATGTAAATACCGTCACCGGGGAAAAACCCGCTCGATACCGTCTTGCGCGTAACAAGGCATTGTTAGAGTTGATGCTGGATCGCGATACGACGTGGACGGTGCGTAGGAATTGTCCGGCCTGCGGAGGAGATTGTGCCAAGAGCAAGAACTTTTCCCAGACACTGCTGGAATTTCAGCGCTGCTCAGACTGCAACACCATTTATGCGCAGCGTGTTCCCAGCCAGCAAACGCTGGACCGTCTGCGGCTTGACATCATCAGTCGGAAAGAAACCGGAGATACAGGCAATACCCGCGAGTTTGAATACATCTCGCTCATGAATTGGATCAGCCTGACCGAGGCGCGACTGCAGCGCCCGCTTGATAAAGTTGTCGACATCCGGTTTGCCTCGCATGCGACCGCCTGGCCCGAGTCGACGCGGCGGTTAAGCCACAACCGTAGTTGGGATTTTTTGCCGCTCAGCCTCGAAAACGCTGGATTTGACAATATTGGTGAACGTCTCAGGAACATAGCACCCCGGGCAGTCTTGATGCCGACAGAGTTAGATAGGGTCGCCGACCCCGAGGCCCTGGTTCGGACAATCAAGCACTCGGTTCCCGCTGGAACTGTGATTTTCATAGCCAGTTCCTGCGCGGACGGTTTGGAGTATGAAATCCTGGGGGCGGATTCCCCAAGTTTCATTCCGCTCGATCGGCTGACCGTTTTTTCGATCAAGGGCTTTGAGGCACTTTGCGCAAAAGTCAGGCTTTCGGTTCTTGAAATTTCAACGCCCGGTCGGCTGGACGCGGTCATTCTGGATCGCTACTTCAAGACCACTGAGAATTCAAATATCCCATTCTGGTCTGGTTTTTTTCGCGAGGCTGACCAGAACCGTTTGCATGACTTGCAAATCCTGCTACAGCGCAGCCTGAGATCCGGGGTTCTGCGCTTTGTCTTGGAAACCTAAGAGTGACCGACCCATCTTCGAAGGATGAATGGAAATGAGAGACTTTTTCCCAAACAAACGTTTTTCGAGTTGTGAAAGCTTTGCTGGCCAGTACTTCGACACCCTCTCCAAGGCTGCAGCATTAAGCAATATGAGTGCATTGGACCAGGTTAGTGCGTTGCTAATCGAAACAATCCAGGCGAGCAACTTCATCTACATCTGCGGCAATGGTGGCTCTGCCGGTATTGCCAACCACTCACTGTGTGACTTTTTGAAGTGCGTACGTACAGACACAGAGCTAACACCGCGTTTCATGTCTCTTTCCGCACATACCGAAATGAACTCGGCGCTGGCAAATGACATTTCATATGCCGAGGTTTTTGCCTACCAGCTGCAATCCATGGCCAGACCCGGTGATCTACTATGGACCGTAAGCTCGTCGGGAGACAGCGAAAATGTCGTGAGGGCGCTTGAAGTCTCAAAGGACATTGGCATGAAATCCATTTCGTTTACCGGGTTTTCAGGCGGGCGATCAAAGGACATGGCGGACGTGAACGTGCATGTTGAAGCCACGAACTACGGCGTCATCGAAGATATCCACATGTCATTCATTCATATTCTGACCCAGTATATGCGTATGTCAAATATGGACGAAGCACTTATTGCAGAACGTAAGTTTTGACCATGTCTGGTCAGCCAGCGCTAGACGGGATACGTGCGGCGTTGTGCGCAGCACTGCCAGGTTGGGTGAAGGAGGTGTTCAACGAGCAGCCAGAAATCTGGAGCAAAGGCTCAGATGGTTTGGACTTGGTCACCAATGTGGACCTGAACATGCAAAGGCTGCTCAAGGCTAGGCTGCAGGAATTGCTTCCCGGTTCCTCAGTAGTAGGAGAGGAAGACTACCGCCCGCACGAGGGTTCAGGTCCACTCTGGCTGGTTGATCCGTTGGACGGAACCGTGAACTTTGTTGCCGGGTTACCCGTTTACAGTGTTGCTGTGGTTTTGATGATCGACGGCGAACCGACGCTGTCCGCTGTGTATGATATCGTACAAAACGATCTTTATTCGGCGCAGAAGGGCGGCGGTGCCCGCCTGAACGAAGAACCCTTGCTTCCCGAGCCCAGACAATCAAATTTGGCAATTGTGTCCTCTGGGTTGCTCAAGGATTTTGCAATTGTCGCGCCTGACGCGCTTGCACAGCTGCTGACCATGTTTAAACTGCGCAATTTTGGCAGCCAGGCATTGCATTTGTGTTACGCTGCAGCAGGACGCGTCAGCCTTGTCGCTAGCCGGGAAGCAAAAGGCTGGGATGACATGGCAGGCGCCCTGATCGCGCAGGAGGCCGGGCTGCGCTATGCCAGCTATGATCTCGGTGACGCGCCGGTCAGACTAGACAACGATCAAAAAAGCCTTTGTGCGCCTCGGGAAATTTTTGAGAAGCAAAAGCCGCTATTTGCCCGCAGTTGCGCCTAAGCTGGCTATCGATGAGAAGGAAGACATGAAAACAATAGCAATGATACCCGCTCGTATGGGTAGCCAGCGACTGAAGAAGAAAAATCTTGCCCCGCTAGCAGGGCAACCGCTGATTACCCACGCGATCGAGAAATGCAAGACCTCAGGCTGCTTTGACGAGGTCTACGTTAATTCGGAAAATGCAGAGTTCGGATCCATTGCTGATCATTGCGGTATCAACTTTTACAAGCGCCCCGAGGAGTTGGGCAATTCGGTCGCAACATCAGAGCAGTTTGTTTATGACTTCCTGAAAAACGTCGATTGCGACCTTCTTATTCAGGTGCATTCGATCGCACCTTTACTGACAGCTGAAGAAGTAAAGAACTTTGCCGAGGCGTTTATCGCATCGGACGCGGATGTGATGCTGTCTTGCATCCAAGACCGGATTGAAGTGGCGTATAGAGATCAGCCTGTCAACTTCACGTTCAAAGAGAAAACCAACTCACAAGATCTGGAGCCCACCCAACGCGTCACCTGGTCTATCACCGGTTGGCGTGCAAAGTCCTATATTGAGGCAGTAGAAGCTGGCACCATCGGCACTTACAATGGCAAGATCGCCTTTTACCCAGTGAGTGCGATCTCGGGCCACGTGATAAAAACACAGGAAGACCTTGATATCGCCGAAGCTCTTTTGGGCGTTCTGGCAAAACGCAAAAACGCATAAGGGTTCAGTCATGCATGTGCTTGTTTCCAACATCATGATGATAAACGAAAAAGATCGTTTTGACGCGGTTTTGCGGGAAAAAGGGTTGATGCCTATCTGGCCCGAAGTGAACCAGTTCATGGCTGAACATCAGTGTCTGGAATATGCCCAAGGCGTGGATGGTTGGCTCGCCGGTGATGATCAGATCACGAAAACCGTTCTTGAGTCTTATTTGCCGCGGCTCAAAGTGATCTCGAAATGGGGTACCGGTATCGACAGCATTGACCTTAAAGCAGCGCAGCGCCTGAACGTGCCAGTCTGCAATTCGCCGGGCGCGTTCCGGGATGCGGTCAGCGAATATGCCATTGGCCTGTTGCTTGCCGCGACACGCCGCCTAGCGCGCACCGACCGGATGATCCGCGCGGGTGAATGGCCGAAGGGGCGCTTTCCCGGAATGACAGGAAAGACCATGGGTGTTGTAGGCTATGGCGCCATCGGTCAAGGGGTGGGCCAAAGGGCGCGCGGTCTGGGCATGAATGTGATTGCGCATGATCCCCATATGGATTCAGCTCCGGACGGCACGCAGATCGTTTCGTTTGATGACCTGCTGGATCAAGCCGATGTGATCTGTTTGTGCTGCAACCAAACGCCTGAAAACTATCATCAGATTAACGCGGATACGCTGGAAAAAGCCCGTGATCAGGTGATCCTGTGCAACGTGGCGCGCGGCGGGCTTGTGGATGAAGCGGCGCTGATTGCCGCGCTGCAAAGTGGCAAAGTCGCAGCCGCAGCGCTGGATGTTTTTGAACAGGAACCTTTGCCCACCGATCATCCGCTGCTGCAGTTCGAAAACGTCGCCGTTTCAAGCCACAATGCCAACAGTACCGTGCAGGCTATCGAATATGTGCATGAAAACACGTTGAATAATTTGTACCGGCACCTGGGGTTGTGATCGTACGGGGCGCTATGCAAGCGGGATCGACAGAGAGAGGTGAATTTGGTGGCCGACTTCATGTGACGGGTATCAGGCTGTCTAGGAATACGTCTGAGGCGCATTGTTGTTTGGATTTTTTATGACCCATCAAGCGAAGATTTTTGATGATCGCCCCTGTACCCTTGGCGAAGGCCCCATCTGGCATCCGGAGCGCCAGCAGCTTTTCTGGTTTGATATCGTCAATTCGAAACTCCTGTCGCGCGTCGGAACCCAGTCCTTTAATTGGCAATTCGACCGTAATGTCAGCGCTGCGGGTTGGATTGACCGGGACCATCTGCTGATTGCCAGCGAAACCGGGTTGAGCCGCTTCAACCTCGTGTCAGGGTCCGAAGAAATGCTCTGCGACATCGAATCCGACAACCCGTTGACGCGCTCCAACGACGGTCGAGCCGATCCCTGGGGTGGCTTTTGGGTCGGCACCATGAGCAAATCCGGAGATACAGGCATGGGAACGCTCTATCGCTGGCGTCCGGATCACCATGGGGGCGGTGAATTGCAGGTTTTGAAGCGCGATATGAGCACTCCCAACTCCATCTGCTTCGACCATAGCCGGGACTGCGCGTATTATTCCGACACCAAAACCCGTATCATCTGGCGTATCCGGGTTGACCCCAAAAACGGTTGGCCATTGGATGAGGCGGCGATTTTTGTCGATTTGCGCGCTACAGATGACCATCCTGAACGCAAACCAGACGGTGCTGTGGTGGATGCAGAAGGATGCCTGTGGAGCGCTCAATGGGGTTCGGCCCGCGTCGCGCGCTACAGCCCCGAAGGAGCTTTCCTGTCCGCGATTGATCTCCCAACCGGCCACACGTCTTGCCCTGCGTTTGGGGGTCAGGATTTTCAGCATCTCTTTGTGACGACGGCGCGCCAGAAGGTACCCGAAAATCGTTCGAAGTGGCTTGAACATGCCGGAAACACGTTTCTTGTTCATTTGGATGTTCGTGGCTGTGCTGAACCGCGCGTTATTCTCAAATAACGATGTGGTAACCTGACTTTGTGCTAACCTATTCTGCGGGCGATTTGAGCCCATTTTCGGTGCGAACGCTCAGAGATGTTGGGCCGGATCTCAAAAGAGGCAGCCGCTACTGTGCGAAAACCGAATGGTCCACGAACTCTGCCAACAGTTTGTTGTCTTAGGCAGACAGACGCCCATCTTATACCAAGTGGATCAAATAGGCTTTTTAGATACACTTAGTCGCATCCATGACCTTCACAAAACCCCGCAGACGAAGACAGAATAGTAGCCGACGTGATCGAACCGACGCATCAATACGGTCGATATGGCTGTCGCAGGTTCGCTGCACTGCCGAGAGAGGCGATAGGCTGTCTGAATAACGTCAACTCAACGCCAACGGGACAGTTTAAGTCGACTTGATAAGAGGGGGTTTCTGGCTCATCGTAACCGCCAAGGTGTGGAGATGAGAAACAAACCCGGAACTAAGCACCGCCACGGCGAAAAGATCAAGGATCTGGATATTTATGAAAGTGAGCTTTCTCCAAGTGAATCGGCTTTTCGCTTCACCGGCACAGAAAAGTGCTTTCCGTCGGAAGCTTCTGTCTATCGCATCCTCAAGTTCTACGATCTGATCATCAGCCCGGCCTATGTGGTTTTGTCAACCGCAGACGAGTTCCAGGACAAGACAACACGGCCGAACAAGCTATGACAGACCGGCTTTATCTATCTGAAGGTGATCCGCTGGGGCTGGTTTTACGTCGGCACGATCATAGTCGATAACAGCCGATCCATCATCGCCTGGAAGCTCTGCACAACGATGACAGCCCGTGATGTTACCGATACGCTGGACCCGGCTTTGCAGGCGTCGGGCTGTGCCCAGGCGACCGTCTGCCACAAGCCGCGGCTGCTCAGCGACAGCGGGACCCGCTTGATCTCTGGCCAACTTGCTGAATGGCTGGAAGAGCAGGAAATCGATCATGTTCAAGGGGCGCCATACCATCCGTAAACTCAGAGAAAGATCGAGCGCTGGCATCAGATTGTCAAGAACCGCCTCTTGCTGGACAACTTCTACCTGCCCAGTGATCTCAGGCAGCAGATCGACGCCTTTGTCGATTACTACCGCCACCGGGGCTGTCACGAGAGCCTGCAAAACCTCATACCGGCTGACGCCTACTTCGGAGCGCGGCCATCTGTCTCAAAACCCTTGACGACGGGCACCTCCACAGTTCCTATTTACGACGGCCGCGCAAAGTGCGAGAGGCGCGCTTCAAGGAACGAGCCAAGCCACGTGCATATCGTTTCGAAGACCTAAATATACGTTTATGCTTCTTTGACTTGTCTGCCTTTGGGCGCATCCAACCGGTGTTCCGTGAACCGCCATCCAATTGAGTATCGCGCGACCCCGAAACAGCTTTCGGAATCTCACCGCGCAAAGCGGATCGAATAAATCCCACTTTTTCCGGCGACATGTAAGAGAACATAGACGCGAGGTCGTCGCGTTCAAAGTACTCATCGTCCCCGGAAAGGAACAGGTTCGGGATACCAGCCAGATATGCCTCTTTCAAATCCTCCGGCAATCGGGTCCAGGCAAAGTGCAGAAGGTGGATTTTGTAGGGAACGTAGTATTTTTGGAACTCGTCGTAGCGACCGAATTTGGTAAAAATTTCATTCATCAGCCGGACAGCGTCCAGCATTCCGATCACACGCGGATTGACCGATTGGGTCATTGAGTTTTGGTTTATTCGAAACTTGTAAAACGGCTTGTTGAGCACAAATATGTTCTGGCTGGAAAGCAAGGTGCGCAAGTTCTGTGGGTTGTCATCGAAATTGGCGCAATCGAGATCGAAATAGAGGTCCTTGTCGCGAAAGAAATCGGCCTTGAACACTTTTGCCCAAGGAAAGGGATATTGCGCGAACAGGCGCTTATGCTGCTCTTCCATCTCAAAAAGCCCCTGCTGCGGCAAATAGTTCTGAAATTCTCGATGCCGAGGCCGGCCTGTTTTGGAAACGTTGTAAAGCTCGCCGAAAAAGAAATACAACACATCTGCTTTCGTTTTCTGCATCGCTGACAGTAGCTTTTCATACGCATTAGGGACCAGCAGGTCGTCGCAGTCAAAGAAGTGCAAGTATGTGCCTTTAGCTTGTTTTACCCCAAGGTTACGAGCGGAGCGTTGGTTGGATTCTTCCTGATAAAGCGGCTTCACGCGCGTGTCTCGGCGGGCGAAATAATCCAGGATTTCCTGCGACCCGTCAGTGGATCCGTTGTTTACGCAGAGAAGTTCAAAATCACCAAAACTCTGTGACAATATCGATCCGATACAATCGGCCAGATATTGCTCGCCGTTAAAGACCGGCATAATGATCGAGAGAGCAGGCGTTCCCTCAGCAGGTTGCGCAGACTTGTTATGCGCGTTCAGTGCAATTTGTTCGGCTTCCAGACGCTTAGGCCCAGATGCGTTGAGCAACGTCTCTATGTCTTCCGTGACTTGTAACTGCGGGCGGCCAAATTCTGCACCCGAAACGGAATATACGTAATACTTCAAAAGCCGCGCGACATGATCTTCGAATGACGTCTTTTGCGCCGATGTTAAGCCTAACTGAAGGGCATTCAAAATATCGTCTCTGAGAGCGTCCCTGCCGCTCAGTTCATAAACCGCGCCAGACCCGTTCAACTGATTGCGCCCAAGCATCAGGACAGGAGTGTCCCGCAATAACGCTTCGTAGTTGCTTTGCGAAACCTTGACCAGCGCAAGGTCGGCAATCTGCAGGCAGTCATCAAGGTTAACGTCCTTCAAAACCGTTACATTGGGGTACTCGTCTTCAAGGTCCAGTCCGCGCGTGATCGAAATGGGATGGGGCTTGTAGACTAGGTGGGTGCCCAGATCGCCCGCAAATGCCTCGGACAAGTTGCGAACAACATCGTCATTATCGCTAAAAAAAGGTGAATGATAGGTCCGGGCGTTGTCGTCGTAGGGCACATGGCCGGAAAAGGCACAATTGCTGCCGATATAGGCGACAATCTTTTTCCCTGAACTTTTTAGCCTCAAAAGCTGGTTCGAATCGGATGGCGAAACATCGATTTTGACGTTCCGCGTTGGCCGATCGCGCCGGGTCTTCTCGAGATAATTTTTGGCGGCTAACCTGTCGGCATCCGCCAACGGCAATGCGTTAAAGGCGTCAAAATTCTGGGCGACCCAGCTTTCGCCCATGTGACCAAGGCAGTCAAAGGCCAGTGTTTCTGGAAGAACACCGAGCTCCATGGTTAGAAACGGGATGCCGCGTTGCTTGCAAATTTGCCTAAGGATTCGCGAGCACAACAAATAGGCACCCCAGCCAACAACGACATCCGGTCTGTAGTAAGATATTGCTTTACTTAAATAAATATATGCCGCATTTGCCACTGCGCGGGCATTTCTTTGCGAACATCCATATTCCTTGACCAAAGCGGCGATCGCATCCGAAATTGCCTCTTCGGGAATATCGCTTCGTCTAAGTCCGAACTGGCGGCCAAAACGATTATTGAAAACCGTGCGTGTCACATGAGCCAACAGGTCAGGCAAATCCTCGGCGATCAGCCCGTCATTGCCATTGGCGTTTACGTTTCCATCGATAACCGCTAGGTCAAATTCGTTGTTGTCGAGGAAATCCGCCAATGTGCCGCGCAGTGGGCGATGACTACCGGTGTCGAGCCAAGAAAAGAACAGCATCCGCTTCTTTTGGCTGTCGGCCGTCAACTTCATCCATTCTTCGCGGGCTGCAGCTTTGGTCTCTATGTTGTGCTCGGTGAAAAACGGCGACGGGGCGTCAAACGGGTCGTAATCGGTTAACTGGCGGATTTCATCAAACCGTTCCGTTTGCTCTTCCACAAAGAAATATGCATTTTCGTCGACCAAATAGGATGGTGCGATTGAACGATAGCCCCTCCAAGCGCCACCCGCGAAGTGCACAACATACGGTTTTTCTTTTGTTTTTTTGTGAAAGAACTCTTGCGGGCTACGCTCGTCCAGCAGATTTTCCCCGCCGTTGCACAGATGCAGGACATCCCCTTCCTCAAACAAGCGGAACAGCTTGGGATCCTGGGCCCGGATCAACCGCACCAGATCCTGATCGTGCCAGAGGCAGTCCCGGAACAGTTCGATGTGACAGCTTGAGAAAAGCGCTTCGACCCGCCGGAATATCGAACGCATTGTCCTGGGGGAAGAGATCACAAACCCGATGTTTATTTCATGCTGGCCAAAATCCAACCCGTCGCTTGCGTGAAGTCGGGAATAGTGGGCATTTTTCATCCACAGGTTGGTGCCCGGCAAATTTCTGTTTTCTTCCTGCCAATACCATAACGCATCTGGATCAGACTGAGCAGTACGATGAAACAGGTCATTTATATCACGCTGAAAGTAAAGATCGTTGTCGCACAACGCCACAGCGTCATAGTTTCGACCGAACTTTTCCACCCAATCATTGATGATCAGCTTGCTCATTCTCTTGTTGCGGTACAGAAGAAAAGCGTCGTCTTCTTCCAGTTTTCCACGCAGGAATTCAGGTTGAGATCGAGCTATGTCACGACGGTATTTCCAGTTCTGGAAGCTGGTAAGTGGATTGATCAGAAAGCGGATTCCACGGCTTTCGAGGTATTCCTGGCACCCTGCGCTCAGATGGGTAGAGATGACCCACAAATCCCCATTGAAATTACCTTTTTCCGGGTCGAACAGGGACTCTATCATCAAATTGGCTTGCGCCACATGCATGGTGTTGGCTGTAAAAACAATTGCGTTTTTAGACATCTCGAAAATTCTCGTTACCGAAAGATTTTTGCATTGAAAGTTCTTTCTGATCGGGCCGGCGGCGCAATACGTTAGATCGCAATTGCTCGGCAATTACTATACGGGTCTGACAAAAAATGCTGGTGCTTCTTCGCCGTCGGTCACTTTAGCCTCGAACCCACGGGCGGTATCAAGAGCCTCTCGAATCGTCACGTCCATATCCAGATAGCGGTATGTACCAAGTCGGCCTACAAACGTTACGCCGCGAGTGGCATTGGCAAGATCAACATATGCGCTCAGCAGTTCTTTTTCTTTGACTTGGCGAATTGGGTAATAGGGAATATCTCCGAACTCTGCCGAGCGCGAGAACTCACGATAACAGACAGAGCTTTCGTGTTCCTCCCAAGGTGCAAAATGCTTGTGCTCTGTAATGCGCGTGTAAGGTACGGTCTCTTCGCCGTAATTCATTACTGCGCATCCCTGATAATCCCCGTCATAGTCAAACCGTTTGAAATCAAGCGTTCGATATCCCAGCCGCTCCAACTCACAATCAAAATACTCGTCGAGCGGGCCGGAATAGAACACATGATCATAACCCTCTCCCATCGCGCGAGCGAAGCTTTTGTTCAGGTGAATCGTGATTCCGGGGTGGTCCAATATCGCCCGTATCATCGCACTATAGCCGTTTTTGGGCATGCACTGGAATTTATGAAAGAAATAATTGTCGTCATAATTGAATCGCACTGGTAGCCATTTCAGGATGGAAGCAGGCAGCTCAGACGGGTGCATGCCCCATTGTTTGATCGTATAACCCTTGAAAAAGGCTTCATACAGATCTTTACCAACAAAACGCAGCGCCTGTCTTCAAAAGTCTTTGGAACAACAATGCTGCTGTCCGCCTGTTCTTCGGCGATAAATCTCTTTGCCTCGTCCGGCCGCATTGTTTTGCCGAATAACTGGTTGATGGTGTGCAAATTGATTGGAAGCGAAAAAACGCTTCGCTTGCCACTTGGATCACGACAGGTCGTCTTAACCCGATTATTAAAGGGCAGGAATTCCTCAAACCGATTGACGTAGCCCCACACTTCGTCATCATCTGTGTGGAAAATGTGTGGGCCGTACACATGGAGCATTATGCCGGAGTCAGGATCGCGGGCAGTATGACAGTTCCCACCGATGTGATTGCTGCTGTCGACTATAGTTATATCATGCCCAGCTTCGGCTAAATGGCGCCCGGTTACGGCACCTGAAAGCTCGGTCCCCACCATCAGATATTTTTTTGTCATGCCCTGCCCAACCATATGGTCTTATCAGCGCAAGTGTTAATAGAGTACCTGTCTTTACGCAATCACACTTGTGGGATCTGCCCGGTGCCCCAAGGCCGCGAAGGCGACGCAGCTAAACAGTATGGTTTAGAGGCAAGAATCTGCACAAGAATCCATCAGAAACAACAATCGCCCGTCTTCCCGGCGCACCCTTTTAGGCAGCTGAAAAGCTAGAAATGAGCAGTCACCGAAGACGATCCATGAGCAAGGCCTGTCTTTTGCTTTCGCTCCAACGGGGAGCTGCCACGGAAGTAGATCCTAGTTCTCTTGTGACGACTTGAGTATTATTACGAACTCATTTCCAACACGAACCCTGGTCGCGCTGTCTTCTGGACAACCCTGTATGGGTTGCTTAGGGTTACGCGGTGAGTGGAACTTTGAGTTTTGCTCAAACTGCCTCGTTGTCACTAGAACTATTGGCCGCTCAAAAGGTTATCAAGTTTGGAGCTCGGTAATTTATCATGGTTCCACTATGGAAAATCAAAAGAGAGTTGCAGCGTGCTTTTGTACCCGGGTATCGCACCAGAATTTATTCAAATGTCAGCAAGCAGGATAAAAACTACCTAAACGGATTGACCAAAAAATACGCAGGAAATAGATGTTTTATCATTGGGAATGGTCCAAGCCTTACCGCTTCGGACCTTGAAAAGATAAAGGATGAGATATCGTTTGCTTCCAATAAAATTTTTCTGATTTACGATCAAACATCCTGGCGTCCCAATTTCTATTGTGTTGAAGATAAGCTGGTTTTTACTCAGTGCCTTGATGAAATACAAAAACTGTCTGGATGCAAAAAACTGTTTCCGGCCAATTTTTTTTCTGACACTAAGAGATTCGAAGATGCGGTGTGTTTTCCTTTGATACCACCCAAAAACTGGGATAACCCGCTGGAAGATTCTGAATTCCCTGAGTTCAATCCAGACCTGACCAGCGGGATCGCGTGGGGGTCAACAATCGTTTACACCGAGATACAATTAGCGATAGCCATGGGTTTCACAGAAATCTGCCTGCTGGGTCTGGACCACCAATATACCGACGGTAAAGTCTCTGAGGGCGAAAAGGGTGTTATGGTCAGCGACGGAGAGCAGAACCACTTTCACCCGCTTTATCGCCTTCCGGGGGAAAAATGGCACTCACCAAATTTGCATGTTCTGGAGGTTTCCTATGCAAAAGCCCGCTCGGAAGCGGAAAAATTGGGTGTACGCATTGTCAATTGTTCCAGACGCACGAGGCTGAATGTCTTTGAGAGTGAGGAACTGGAGAGTGTCCTAGCCCGTAGCTCGAGTGGTAGGCCCAATTTGACTGGCCAAGTTTAATTGTTACCGCATGATTGGGTTCTGGTCCATCGGAGCAATAGTACCTTTTGCCCGCAGGAGGTAACCGAGTGCTCTGCGTGGTCTTTTGGCGAAGAAACCAAACAGGCGGCTCACTGCCGCTCACCAATCTCGTGGTCCCTAGGTTCTGGACCTATTAATTTGGTTGCCGTCGACTTTGCTGCGTGATTCAAGC
>NZ_WQDY01000025.1 GCF_013033355.1 Ruegeria lacuscaerulensis | reverse complement strand
CTTGGGTCGACCTCAATCTGCCAAATCCAAACAAAACAAATCCAATGACTAATCACACCAAGTGATATAAGCAGCGTTAATATGAGACCAATTACCGACATCCGCATTTTGAACGCCTTTGTCGCTGTTGCGCAGGAAGGCAACATCTCGCGCGCGGCAAAGCGCCTGCACCTGACCCAACCAGCCGTCAGCCTTCAGCTTAAAAGACTGGCCGAAGACACCGGGTTGGAATTATTTCACCGAACCTCCAAGGGTGTCGAACTGACACGCGACGGCGAAGCGCTTGTGGCCAAGGCCGAGAAGGTTCAGAATGCGATATCCGAATTTGGCCAGACAGCGCGGCGGATCAATGGCAACGTACGTGGGTCCTTGCGCCTGGGAACAATCGTCGACCCCGATTTCATTCGCTTGGGTACGTTTCTGGCTGCGCTGGTGGATGGGTATCCTGATCTGCAGACCAAACTGGTTCACGGGATAAGCGGTGACGTGATCAATCGGCTAATCAACGATCAACTGGATGTCGGCTTTTTTCTTGGGGAATTGGAAGACTTTGAGCCCAAGACCGAAGACCAGACCGGCGCGCTTTTTTATCAGCGAGAACTGACCAAGTTCACTTATCGCGTCATCGCGCCCGCTGGATGGCGAAACCGTATTCAGGGAAAAGACTGGTCCGAATTGGCCACAATGCCTTGGATTGGGACACCCCAAAATTCCGTACATCAACGGCTGCTTACCAGAATTTACGGTGATCTCGACACTCAACCCGAACCGGTTTGCCTTGTCGATCAGGAGCCTTCGATGCTGGCAATGGTTCGGTCCGGCATTGGCCTCAGCCTGTGCCGAGAATCCATTGCACTGGAAGAAATGCAAAACCGAGGGCTGGCCGTCTCAGATCGCGTGAGAATCGAAACCTGTCTGCGGTTTGTGACATTGTCCGCCAAGAAAAAGGACCCGAATGTCGAAGCGGCTTTCGACGCCCTTGACTCGACCTGGAGCTGACCGCTGCATCTTCACGATTACGCGACGACATGTGCAGCCACAGATAAAGATATCCATGCGGCCGCACACGCCCGAATCGCGGGGGATACGTCGCCAGCTCCCCGGCAGCTTTTGGCTTATTTGAAGACCGGTTTGCGCTTTTCTACGAACGCCGAGAAAGCTTCGCTGAATTCATCGTTTTGCAGCGCTTCTCCGAAGTCTACCAACTCTTCCGTCACCCGGCTCCAAAGGTCGCCGGTCAGAGGGCGACGCAACAGTGCTTTGGTTTTCATAACCGCATTGGGTGGCAGCTCGCCGAGTTCAGCAACAGCCGCGGCCACGGTTGTTTCCAGATCTTCCGGGCTGACGACCCGGCTAACCAGTCCTGTTTCCAACGCTTCCTGCGCCGAGAACATCCGGCCGAGCAAAAGCAACTCGGCGGCCTTAGCCTGCCCCATCAATCGCGGCACGATATAGCTGGAACCAGCTTCGGGCACCAACCCGAGGTTGACGAAGGGCATACGAAACAGAGTTTCTTCGGCCACGTAGATCAGGTCACAATGCATCAACATTGTGGTCCCGACACCGATGGCGACACCCTCAACCTGAGCAACGATCGGCTTGGGAAACTTTATCAGCGCTTCCAGAAAAGCAACGACCGGAGGATGATCGCCGGACGCAGAATTGTGGAAATCGCTCACCATGTTGCCGCTGGTAAAATCCCCATCCGCGCCCCGCAGCCAGACCACCCGGATGTCCGGGTCATTCGCCGCGTTGGTCAGCGCGTCGGCCAAGCCAAGATACATCGCACGGTCGATCGCGTTTTTCTTGCCCGGATTCGACATGGTAATGCGAAGGGCTGATCCCAGTTTTTCCGTAATTACACCTGGCTGGGTTGCGTTTTCGTCGGTCATTCTGCGCTCCTACCGCTGGTTGGTTTCTTATGTCGGGTCTATTAGGCGTTGTTATACCCGGCGAGGCGATTGGCGATGATCTGATCAGCCTCGGACATAATCCGATCCAGCAGCTCCTGACAGGATGGGATGTCATTGATCAGGCCCACAACCATGCCACAGGACCAGGCGCCAATATCCATGTCTCCGTCCTGCATGACACGCGGGTAGACACCAGCCACTTCATCAATGATGTCCTCGAATTGGATGGCATCGCCCTTTGCCTTTTCAGTGGCCAGTATACGTTCGACCGCCGGGTTGGTCAGAACCCGTTCCGTGTTGCGCAGCGGACGCATGACCAGGCGTGTGTCCAACTCGGTCGCGGCGACGATGGCATCTTTGACGTTCTGGTGCACGGGGGCTTCTTTGGTGGCCACAAAGCGGGTGCCCAGATTGATACCCGACGCGCCCATCGCCAGCGAGGCCACCAGCGAACGACCATCCGCCTGACCGCCGGACGCGACAAATGGGATTTCCAGCTCATCTGCAGCGCGGGGCAGCAGGATCATGTTCGGCACGTCATCCTCACCCGGATGTCCGCCGCACTCGAACCCGTCAACCGAGACGGCATCGCAGCCGATTTCCTGCGCTTTCAGCGCATGGCGGACCGAGGTACATTTGTGGATCACCTTGATCCCGGCATCCTTGAGATACGGCATCACCTGCGACGGGTTGCGCCCTGCAGTTTCAACGACGGTGACGCCACCTTCGATGATCGTCTTGATGATGGCCGGATAGTCCGGCGCATTGACGGTGGGCAAAAAGGTCACGTTCACCGCGATGGGCTTGTCGGTCATGTCCTTGCAGCGCGCGATCTCTTTGGCCAGATCGGCGGGTGTTTTCTGTGTCAGCCCAGTGATCGTGCCCAGCCCGCCCGCATTCGAGACAGCGGCAGCCAGTTCGGCAAAGCCCACATAATGCATCCCACCCTGAAGGATCGGGCGTTCGATGCCAAAGAGTTCGGTGATTTCGGTTTTCATGGCCGCAGCCTCCGTGATGATTCTGGCGCTGGTTTCGGTTTGAGTGCGAGAGAACATGTCGCTGCACACAATAAAAGCGCCTGACAGATGAACGTTGCGTCGAGAATAGGATCGACATGGGTTTGGTGGATTTCGGCATCTGTTACGATCTGGAACAGGCCGAGTTTTGAAAAGGGAAAGGCACCATGGGATGCCTTTTTCCATTGACTTGGGTTACTAGATTTCGACCGTCGCCGAGAACAGATACTCGGCCAACGCATCCTGTACCCTTGTGACATCCGAGCGGTTTTCTTCAGGCAACGTTACAATCACATGCATACCGCGTGCGCCGCCATCGACGACCTCGATCTGCGCCTCTGGCAACTTGTGTTCGTTCTGAATCAGATCGGCCACGGCGCGTTTTGCCGCCTCAAGGCGCAGGCTTGGCTTGTAGATTTTGCCCACCGTCGTCAGCGGGACCTCATCCACGATGAAAATCTGTTTCGGCCAGGCCGGGCGTTCGTCAATATGCGCGTGCGCGTGTTCCTGCAACTCATCCATTGTGACCTCGGCACCGTCGATCAGCTGCACGAAACATACCGGCAGCTCTCCGGCATAGGCGTCGGGTTTGCCCACGGCGGCGGCGATGGCCACGGCCGGGTGATCGGTCAGGACATTTTCGATCATGGCCGGGTCGATGTTGTGGCCGCTACGAATGATCAGATCCTTAGACCGGCCCGCGATGTAAATCCGCCCATCCGCGTCTTTGTATCCCAGATCGCCCGAGTTCAGGTATCCGCCCTCGAATACGCCCGCATTCTGGCTCGCGTCACGATAGCCGGGCGAGACATGCGCGCCCTTGATGGCGATCACACCGATCTCGCCCACGTCGCAGGTATCGCCCAACGCGCCCTCTGCCGTCAGGCACAGAATATCAACCTGAGAATAAGGCAGCGGCCAGCCGACCGAACTGACGGCCCCGGCGCCCGACAGCGGATCAATACTGACCAGCCCCGAAGCCTCGGTCATTCCCAGAAGTTCAAACAGGGTCGCGCCTGTCACCTCGCGGAAATGCGCCCCGACCGCAGGGGGCAGCAAGGCCGCCCCGGTCAGACCGGCGCGCACGCGGCTCAGATCATAACCGTCGGCCGGAACCTGCAGCACCGCACCCAGCGCAGTCGGAACACCGCCGACCAGAGTTACTTTGTACTGCTCCACCAAACGCCAAAACCCGGACACAATCGCCGGAGTGCGCAAGCCACCGGGCGACATAACGACCAGCTCGACCCCACGCATGAACGCGCTGAGCCCTGCGGCAATTGTTCCGGCCACGTGGAACAGCGGCAATGTCGCGGTCAACACGTCGTCGGGGCGGTATCCGCACATGGTTGCGCCGCCAAACGCCGCCACCAATTGCCCGCGATGGGTATGGGCCACCAGCTTGGGCACGCCCGTCGTGCCACCCGTATGGAAATAGGCCGCCACATCATCGCCCGAGCGCGCCGCGCCAAAGGTCAGGTGACCTATGGGCTGGCCTTGGATGGCTTCGGCGAAGTCCACCACACCTTCGACCGGCGGCGTCCCCGGAGGCGCGATGCGCACCAGGATCAGGCCGGGATTCTGATCCCGAATTTCCAGCGACTTTTCCCAGATATCCAGCTGCGGATGCGGTCCGAGCGTCACAAGAATTTTCGCCTCGGAGGCGCGCAGCAGGTCAACGATGCTCTCGACCTGCAGCAAAAAGTTGATCGGCACCGCGTAACCGGCCGTTTCGGCGCCCCACAGGGTCACGTAGGTCTCGATCAGCGAGGGCAGCATATAGGCAACGCCGGGCGCGGGGCCGCCAAGATCGGCAAACATATTGGCCGCGCCCCGGATCAACCCCAGCAACTGACCATAGGTGACCCGGCGCGCCTGTTCGTCTTCGGCGCCGGTCATCAGCATAGTCAGGGCGGTCTTGTCGGGATAGGCGACGGCGCTGGCCTCGAAGACCTCAAGAATACTGCGTTCGGGTAGGCGTTGATCCAGGGTCAGATCGGTTTCCAGCCGTTTGATATCATCAAGGGTTCGAACGGGTTGATCGCTGAATACAGCCATGTTGTGTGCTCCTCCAAAACATTGCGTTTTGTCAAAGGCGCGGCGGAGCGCCGCTGCCATGTCGCTGGGGCCCGGTTCCTGCCGTTACCAGACAACTCGAATCATCTGCACCTTTGGCTGAGGGAGAAAACCAGTGCAGATGGTCCGGTTCTGAGCGGCGCGTTCAGGGCTTTCTGAAGCGGCGCAGCTGGAAATTGACCAGCAATTTGAACATCTTGTTGTCCCATGGCGCTCCGACGCACTGGTTGCCGTCCAGCTTACCCTTGCGCACAACGCCCTTGGCTTTCGAGAAGTTCAGGAATCCTTCCTTGCCGTGGTAATGCCCCATCCCCGACGGGCCAACGCCGCCAAAGGGCATGTCATCAACGGCCACATGGGTGACAACCTCGTTGATGCAGACACCGCCCGAGTGGGTTTCGTTCAGAATCTTCTCGCCGCGGGCCTTGTCCCAATCAAAGTAGTACAGCGCCAGCGGGCGGTCGCGGTCGTTCACATAGGCGATTGCATCGTCCAACGTGTCATAGGGAATGACCGGCAGGATCGGACCAAATATCTCTTCCTGCATCACGCGCATGTCTTCAGTCACATCTGTTACCAGATGCATCGGCAGTTTGCGCGTACCTTCAAAGCTGTCATTCGACGGATTGATCGCTGTGACTGTGGCCCCTTTGGCCTTGGCGTCCTCAATATTCTCTACCAGCCGGTCGCGCTGACGCTCGGTGATGATCGAGGTATAGTCCTTGTTCGCCGCAAGCGTCGGATAACGGTGTGAAAACGCTTTGACGAACGCTGCAACAAAGGCGTCCACCTTGCCACGCGGGACCATCACATAGTCGGGTGACACACAGATCTGACCTGCGTTCAAACCCTTGCCAAACACGACCCGCTTGGCGGCTTCTTCGATTTCAAAGTCATCATGAATGATGACCGGAGACTTGCCCCCCAACTCCAGAGTAACCGGCGTCAAGTTCTCGGCTGCGGCGCGCATTACGATGCGCCCAACTGGGGTCGAGCCGGTAAAGACCAAGTGGTCAAAAGGCAACTTGGTAAATTCCGTGGCAACGCTGACATCGCCATTGATCACCACGACCTCTTCGTCGGTGAAATGCTTAGAAATCATCTCGGTTAGTAAGTCAGCGGTATTGGGCGCAAATTCCGACGTCTTGATCATCGCCCGGTTGCCCGCGGCCAGCGCACCCACCAGCGGCGACAGTCCGAGGAAAACGGGGAAATTCCACGGCACCACGATGCCGACCACTCCCAACGGTTGATAGTGGACCTTGGCATGCGCCCCCATCAGCATCAGCGGCAGATGGCGCTTGGACTGACCCATCAGCTTGCGCAGGTTCTTGCGGTAATATCTGATGCCTTCCAGAATTGGCAGGATTTCAGCCAGCATCGTCTCGGCATGGGCGCGGCCATCGAAGTCCTGATCGACCGCGTCGATGATCTTGTCTTTGAATTCCATCAAACCGGCGTGCAGCCGGCTCAGTCGGTCTACCCGCTGCTCGTAGCTTGGTGCAGGATCGGCTCGGTAAGCTGCCTGCAGCTTGCCGAGTACCACAGAAAGAGCAGGTCCGACCGGTTCGATTTCAACGACGTTTTGAACAGACATGAGCTTCGTCCTCCGTTAACATTGCCGAGATCATCTATTGAGTTTGGCCCCGCAAATATTAGGCAAACATCGTAAATCGTTAAGAGTTCGGCTGGACAGATTGTTGTCCGCTCGGGACAAAGTCACCATTAAGACCCGCGCCAGACGATTGTGGGAAATAAGGCATCCACGTCTTCCGCGGCCTCAGTACACGGTGTGCCACACCTCGACTATTTTCGTTTAACAGCCCCTTAGTCGCATCTTTGCACAGTTCAGGCCTGAGACACTGGCAAGACAATCGGATCGCACCGACGGACGGCCAAAATCCCTAGGTATCAGAGCGTCAAAATAGGTTTTTCGTTCCTACCATGCCGCTCGACAATGCGCTTTTGATGCTGAGCCGATGGAATAGGAAACGCAGGCTTCCAATGACCAATCTCGAGGCACAGTTCCGGAAAGATCGTCAAGATTTCCTCACGTTGAGCGGCGGTCAGTGAAAGCATTGCTTGTGCGCCCGGCAACATCGTCTCGGTCGGTGCGCTTTCGGCAAATATCACCTCATGCCGATCGCAAAGGATATGGAAATAGCTGACCTCTTTTACGTCGTCGGCCACTTCGATACCGGGCAATTCTGTCAGTCGGAACGCCGGAATCAAGACATCCTGACTCTCAGTTACCCGCTGTGCAATCTTCGATGAGACCTTCATCCGATGCTGTCGCGATACCAAAAGGTCTTTTGCAGGCAAGGCTCGACCAAGAGCACCAGCCTGGATACGGACCGGCAACAGCTTGGGATTGGCCAAAAGCTCTTCCAGTTTCACGACACGTGAACCTATCCACCGGATCGCTTCGTATTCACCCGAGTCGGTCAGGACCCGATCCCCTACTGAAAGGTCCTTTATCGCTACCTGGCCTTGGTCCGTCGCAATCATCGCGTCGCCTTGAATGAAGACAAAAGTAGCCGTGAGCGTCGCATCCGAAATCTGAGTATCGCCATCAAGAAAATTACCGGAAGTCAGCCCGATGAAAACCGAACGGTCATCCGTAAGAAAGCTGTCTAGCTCCGCCTCAGTGAATGTTCGTGAACCGACCTGTGTCCCTTCAATTGACCATGTCATTGTCCGCGAACTGGCATCCCAGCTGATGACGTATGAGTGTTCGTTGCCATCATTCAAATCGACCGGCAGCGCATTGTTCGGCGCCGAAATACCACTGGAGGATTGAAAAATGTTTCCGTCTGTGTCGACGATATGGCTATGGTTGTCCGAAGTTTCGTCACCCCCGGTTGCGGCGTTATTTAAAAACGTGTCGAATTCGATCCCAATACCATCGTCAATTCCCCCAGTGCCGATTTGCCGACCAACCCCACCCAATGCGTTCGCACCGTCAGCGTCGTTATGAAGCACAACAGCAAACCCGTCTGCACCCGTTAAAGTAGCATTCAATGTGAACGTAAAATCTTCGTTCAAGGAAATCTGCTGATTGTAAAACGCGGAACCAATAGACGGATCACCACCAGGCTCTTCAACAGAACCATCCAGCAAATCCAGATCATCACCCGCGCCCGTGGCGTCCCCGTTCAAGGTACCATTTTCAGTGTTCAAAATGATCGTCGAGGGCATGTGTTTCTCCTCACTGCAGAGCGCTGCGAAAGGTGGCTCTGAGTTTTTACAACGCAGTTTCTATCGATTACTGCGGCTTGGATAAAATACAATTCTGAAAAGACACTTACGCTTCACGGTAAGTGAATGGGAGAACCCATGCAACTGACGAAAACGAGATTGGTGAACAGGTGACAATCTGGCGAAAGTCCGGGCGTCATAGAATGACTTAAGAAACAGTCAGACGGAACAAAAGTATCAGGGCCGTCCGAAGGCGGCCCTGAAGAAATGGTCAGCTTACAGCAGCCAACAAAATTGCTGCCGCATCTTCCGATGACGCAGGATTTTGGCCAGTGATCAACAACCCATCTTCGACGACGTGCGGCATCCAATCCTCCCCAGAAGAAAATTCAGCGCCGTTTTCCTTGAGCATATCTTCAACTAAAAAGGGTACGATTTCAGTCAATTCCACAGCAGCTTCTTCAGAATTTGTGAAGCCCGTCACAGTCTTGCCCGCCACCAGCGACAGGCCATCAGGGCCTTTGACGTTTTTCAAGACGCCGGGGGCATGGCAAACCAACGACACAGGTTTACCAGCACCATGGAAGGCTTCGATCAGGGCAATCGACTTCGCGTCTTCGGCGAGATCCCACAATGGACCGTGGCCGCCAGGATAGAAGAGCGCGTCATAGTCTTCTGCATTGACGTCCGCCAGCTTTTCAGTCGTCGCCAATTGAGCCATTGCCTCTGCATCTGCCTCAAATGCCCGTGTGGCATCTGTCTGGAAACCTTCATCTGCGCTTTTGGGGTCAAGAGGCGGCAATCCGCCCTTGGGAGACGCCAATGTGATCTGAGCTCCTGCGTTTTTGAAAACGTAATAAGGAGCCGCCAGCTCTTCGAGCCAAAACCCGGTTTTCATCCCGGTATCACCGAGTTTGTCATGCGAAGTGAGAACCATCAGGATTTTCATGATTATGATCCATAAATGTTGCTTATATGTGTGTCCGCCCTTCCTTGGCCTGCAGCAACGAGAGGAGTGAGTCGCAACAGGGTAAGGCGGTGAGCACTTCCACTATCCTTTATTAGACCGGTCGTCTAGTGATAACTTTCTGGCCCCCACCATACTGGCATAGAATATTTTGTAGCCAACTGAGATATTGCGAACAGAGAAGATTGTTATTAGACTGTTCGTCTAGTGAAATCAAATTCGCCTGAAGTAAACACATGAACACACGGTCTAATATCGTTACAGCGGGCCAGACCTTGATCGGCCAAAAAGGTTTCAGCGCCGTAGGGCTTGCCGAAATCCTGAAGTCAGCCGGCGTTCCCAAGGGGTCATTCTATCATTTCTTTGCGTCTAAGGACGCATTCGGCGCCGCCGTATTAGACGATTACTTTGATGCCTATCATGCCGAAATGGACGAGATGTTTGGCATGCAAGGGCTCACACCGGGCGAAAAACTCATGCTGTATTTTGCCAACTGGCGCGAACACCAGAGGCTTAACGACTGTCAGGGCAGATGCCTGGCCGTCAAATTGGGAGCAGAGGTTTCAGACTTCTCAGAGACCATGCGTCATGCGTTAAAGCAAGGAACGGACGGCATTATCTCGCGCCTTGCAAATGTAATCGAAACTGGAAGGGAAGATGGTTCGCTGCGGCCTCCATCGTCCAGTGAAGATGCCGCCGCCAATCTGTACGCTCTTTGGGTCGGCGCGAGCATCATGGTCAAAATCTCACGCGAGCAAGACGCCTTCGACGCGGCGCTGATAAACACGCGGCAGATGTTGAAAATGGCTGCGAGCTGACACAGGCCTCAGATAATTTCTAGCTTGTCGCTGGTGTACACGGTGACTCCGTTCGCGGCGGTATGGGCGATTGTGCCCACTGCCCGCGCGACCTGGCTGGCCTTGATGGGTCGATATTTTTTGAGTGGACCACATAGAAGAAAATTAAAGTGAGGCATAATGCGACCGGCCCATTTTTCTTTGAATCGATGGTCCAAGCGATCACCCAGCAACAAAGATGGTCTAAGTATATCGACAGAAGGATACCCAATCCTGGCGAGGTCACGTTCTGTCTCGCCTTTGACATTTACATAGTAACTGGTAGACCCGATCCTTGCTCCCATTGAAGACACTAAAAGAAACCGCGTGGCCCCCTTTCGATACGCAATTTGGGCGCAATGCAGTACATAGTCATGGTCGATCTCGCGGAATGCCTCACGACCCCGGCCACTTTCTGAGTTGTTCCAAGGCAAGAAAACACTGTGTCCGCACAAAGGCGCGCGGCGACCGCTTCGATAGAACCCTTGTCCGCCAGAACCTGGACAACCTTATGTCCTTCGTACCTAATTGGTTTGCGATCGACACAAACAACGCCTTCACAGCGTTCGTCACGTATTAGCAAGTCGACCAGTGCTCTGCCGACAAGTCCGGTTCCTCCAAAAACAAGAGCAGTCCCAGACATGAACGGAACCTCCAGCATCCATGGTTTGGGTTATGGTTTTCGTTCGATAGACGATCACCGGTCAACCCAAGGAATTTGTGACGCTAAGGAATAACCGAACATAGGCGCGCGAAAGTAAGCGGCACCTTGGGATCAAGATACCGCTTAGGTCTTTTTATTAACTGGGCAGGTATTCCCTGCTCCAGCTCTCGCTGACCGTGCCATCGTTTAACATTCCGTCAATGGCTGCGTCGTCATAGCCCAGCTCCTGCAGAACCGCCCGCGTGGACGCGCCGAATTTCTCGGCCGGGTCCAGCGCATAGACCGTTCCGCGCACAGGGCGGATGGCAAAGGGGTCCAGCTGCGTGACCGTGTGGCCGCTGGGGTGATCTTCGCGCACCGAGAAGGAATAGCTGCCCCGGTCGATCCCCGGCGTGCCATCCGCAGGCCGCGCGTTGTAATAGCGCAGCGACTCGATGTTTTCGCAGATCGTTCCACCCACATCCGCCGCCTGCAGACGTTCCGCCCAGTCGCTGGCGCGAGCCTGATAAAAGGCGTTGGCCAGAAAGGCGTCGCGGTCCTCGGGGGCGACCTCTTCGAACCCTTCCAGACCCTCGACCGAAGCCAGACGGGGCACATCGTGTTCATAGGCGCTCAGCAGGATGAAACGGTCGGACGAGGTATAGTAAAAGCGGGTCAGCGCGTCATAGCCGTTGAACTCACGGCCCGCCGGTTCGTCAAACAGCCCCCGGCGTTCATGGTCATAGCAATAGGGGATCTGCGCCAGACCGCTGAGCGCCGCCAGCGAGGTGCGCGGACGCCCGACCTGACCGGTTTTAAGCTTTTGGTACAGCGCCGTCGCCACGCCAAGCGAGCCGCCAAAGCCGCACATGACGTCAATGGTGCCCACATGCGCGTGTTCCTCGGGCGTCTCCATCGAGCCGCCAAAGCGCAGCATGATGCCTGTGGTGGCCTGCACCAGATCGTCATAGCCCAGATAGTTCGACCGCGGCCCCCGGCGGACGCCGCCAAAGCAATCCATCTTGCAGAAGATCGCATCGGGGTTCAGTCTGGCCAGGTTTTCGCGGTCCAGACCCATCGACTGCACCTGCGCGTCGGTCGCATTCCAAACGATGACATCGACGGATTTCACCAGTTTCTCAAAGATCGCGCGACCTTCGGGCGATTTCATATCCGCCAGAACCGAGCGTTTGCCCGAACCATGTGTCAGGCTGAAAATCACCGTGTTCCAGCAGTCATAAAACGGCTTGGCCGGGTCCAGCTTGATCACCTCGGCCCCGAAACGGGCCAGATAGGACACGGAATGCGGCCCGGCAATCACGTTGCACAGGTCCAAAATGCGGACGCCGTCCAGCCAGCCGGTTTTCTCTTCTTCGGGCACCGGGTCGGGCACCGCGGTTTCATGCGCGCGCAGCGAGGCCAGAGCCGTGTCGAAATCCACCCATTCCCGGCCGCGCGGTTCGAGCATTTCTTCGCCGCTTTCCTCAAGCCAGACCATCGGGCCGGGCTGGATCATGGTGCCAAACTCGGGGTCTTCGACCTCGACCATCAGACCGGCGGTTTCGGCGTGGTCATCGTGAATCCACTCCTGCAACCAGCGCTGGGGCGCGCCGGGGAATTTGCCGCGGCCGAAAATCCGCTCCCATTCCTTTGAGGTCCGTGTCAGGAACACCTCCTTCATCCGCTCGGCGATCTTGTCGGCCCATTCCTTTGGCAGCGGATAGACGCCCAGCGACACGTCGTTCTTCCACTCGGACATGGGCAGATAGGTGTCTTCTTCCTCGGTCAGCCCTTCCTCGACCAGCTCATCATAGATGCCAAGCTTCTTGAGGCAGCGCTTGGCGTGGTCCTTGTGGCTAGGGCAGACCACATAGAACATCCGCCCGTCTTTACACTTGTAGGACCGGTAGAACGGGTCCAGCAATTCCTGCAGGTCTTCGTAGCTGACATTCATCGGCAGGCCTTCGACTCGGCGCCGTTCGATCTCAAGCTCGCGCTGGGTCTTATAGCGGTCGGGGTAGTCCTCGATCTTGATCGAGTTATAGCTCAGCCCTTCCATCACGGCCGAGGCCAGCGGCACCTCGATCTGGTCGCCATACCCGGTACGCTCGCGCGATTGCAGCGCCAGCACGACCGAAGACGCGGCCAGCATCGTGCCATAGGCCGAGGCCAGCGGCAGCGGCGAAAAGGACGGGTTGATCCCCATCAGCACCCGGTTCAGGCCCATATCGGTGAACACGCCCGAAGACGCAGCGATGACGCTTTCATAGGCCCGCCATTCGCGGCGCAGCTCGTCATTCGAGGCAAAACCGGGGATCGACAGAGTGATCAGTTCAGGGCGGGCATTGCGCATCTCGGCGAAATCCAGACCCATGCGGGTCATGGTGCCAGGACGGAAGCTTTCGACCAAAATATCAGCCTCGGCGATCAACTGGCGGACCTGATCCATACCTTCGTCGGTTTTCAGGTCCAGCGTCACAATCTGTTTGTTGCGGTTCAGCGTCGCATTGGCCGGGCTCTCCCACAGCGGACCACCGGGGATTTCCACCCGGATCACGGTCGCGCCGAAATCGGCCAGCACCATGGCAACGGCCGGGCCAGCGATATATTGACCAAAATCGATCACCTTGACACCGGCAAGCGGCAGCTCCGTGGACGTGTGACGTGTCATGTGCATTATCCCTGCAAAATGTCGGACCCGCAGCCCGATATGACGTGAAAAGCCCCGGGTCCGCCCATGAACCCGAGGCCAGATGTTTCTGGGTGCGGTTTTACCGGCCCGCCTGAATCCACCGCGCTGCCTTTTCCGCGATCATCAGAGTCGGAGCGTTAGTGTTGCCGCTGGTGATCTCGGGCATGATCGAGGCATCGACCACGCGCAATCCCTTGATCCCCTTGACCTTGAGCTGAGGGTCAACCACGGCCGTCGGATCATCCGCGCTGCCCATCTTGGCGGTGCCGACGGGGTGGAAGATCGTGTTGGCGATATCGCCCGCCAGCTTGGCCAGTTCCTCATCGGACTGGTACTGGGTCCCCGGTTTCCATTCCTGCGGGTTATAGCGCTTCATGGCCGGTTTCGCCATAATTTCACGCACCTGACGCAGGCTGTCAGCGGCGACCTTGCGGTCATCCTCGGTGTCCAGATAGTTTGGCGCGATCATCGGCGCGTCGGTATATTTGCCCGACCGGATACGCACATGGCCACGGCTGGTGGGGTTCAGGTTGCACACACTGACCGTAATAGCCGGGAAATCATGCAGGTCTTCGCCAAAGGCTTCAAGGCTCAGCGGCTGGACGTGATATTCCAGATTGGCATGGGTACGGCCGGGGTCCGACCGGGTGAAGGCACCCAGCTGGCTGGGCGACATGCTCATCGGTCCCGAGCGGTGCAGCGCATATTGCAGGCCGATCTTGGCCTTGCCCACCAGGCTGTTGGCCAGCGTGTTCAGGGTCTTAGCCCCGTCCACTTTGAACACGGCGCGGATCTGCAGGTGATCCTGCAGGTTCTCACCCACGGCGGGCGCGTCCAGCACCACGTCGATACCCTGCGATTTCAGGAATTCACCATCCCCGATGCCCGACAGCTGCAGAATCTGCGGCGAGTTGATGGCCCCGGCTGACAGAATGACCTCGGCCTGCGCCTTGACGGTCACCGGCTGGCCCGCACGGCGGACAACCGCACCGGAACAGCGGGTCGCGCCATCATCGGTCGTGTCAAAGGTCAGACGCTCGACCTGTGCCTCGGTCCAGATGGTCAGGTTCTGACGGTCTTTCGCCGGACGCAGGAACCCTTTGGAGGTGTTCCAGCGCCAGCCCGACTTCTGGTTGACGTCAAAGTAACCGACCCCGGCATTGTCGCCCGAGTTGAAATCGTCGGTCGATTCAATGCCCGCCTCGTTTGCGGCCTTGGCAAAGGAATCCAGCACGTCCCATTGCAGGCGCTGCTTTTCAACGCGCCACTCGCCGCCATGGCCATGCAGGTCGGAAAAGCGGCTGTTGTCGCCGGTCGCCGGGTCCGCCCCGCCATCCAGCTTGTAGTGGTTCTCATGCGCCTTGAAGTCGGGCAGAGAGTTCTGCCAGCTCCAATCCTCTTCGCCGCTCAAACTTGCCCAATTGTCAAAGTCACGCGCCTGCCCGCGCATGTAGATCATGCCGTTGATCGACGAGCAGCCTCCCAGCGTCTTTCCACGTGGATAGCGCAGCGTTCGACCGTTCAGGCCCTTGTCGGGCTCGGTCTGGTACAACCAGTCGGTGCGGGGGTTGCCAATGCAGTACAGATACCCGACGGGGATGTGAATCCACGGGTAATTGTCTTTCTTACCAGCTTCCAGCAGCAGGACACGTTTCGACGTATCCTTACTGAGACGATTGGCCAGCAGGCAGCCGGCAGTGCCGGCCCCCACGATGATATAGTCAAAGGTTTCCATGTGTCAGTGCTCCGATCTCAACGCGCGACGGGCATAGTGAACTCAGCGCCTTTTGAGATGCTTTCAGGCCAGCGCT
>NZ_WQDY01000024.1 GCF_013033355.1 Ruegeria lacuscaerulensis | reverse complement strand
GCTCGTCAGGCTCATAACCTGAAGGTCGCAGGTTCAAATCCTGCTCCCGCAACCAGCGTCAGAAATCCCCTACACAGCCCGGTCAGACTACAATTGATCCCCCGGATCAATTGCTTAACGTCTTCACCGCGCCAGGCTCACAACCTCAAAGAAAGTGGGCCAAAGCATACTCCAAAGACCACTTGGGTCGAACTCGTTGTCAAACAAGCCCCGGATAATCTCCAAGGCCCCTGTACGGATCGACGGATCCAATAAAGCCTGTGCCAGATCTGCGACCTTGGAGCGATAGAGTTCGGACAGGTTCGGGTGCAGTCGCACCGGTGAAGGCTTGAGGAAGAAGGTCTGCATCTTCTGGCGTCGATACGAAATAAATCGAAAGCGAGCCCAATGCGTACCGGAGTTCTTGTGGGGCAATGGAACTCTGTTTGGCTTTCCGAAAAAGTTGATTGAGGTGCTTTCGACCTCGATCAATCGCTTGCGAGCGCCGAACCTCGGTCAGATTGATTGCAATGTCGTCATCGTTATTGAGGCAGTGACCCAGTATGGTGGACAAGTCGCGTACGAGTCGTGCTGGCAGGCCATAGTGTTCACACAAGTTCCCGATCATGCCCTCGGTAAGAACGCCGCGTTCGCCATAACTGCCGAGCTTCCATGTCATCGAGCACTTGATCCCATCCATATTCGGATAGACGGAATAGTCACCCTCATCATATTCAACGTCGCGATTATCCTTCAGACCACCGTCCAAGTTGGCGCTCATGTTATTCTCCGTTTGGCACACTCTAGGGTCTGGTCGCATGTCCAAAAGCTGATGTGCATCAAGGCAGTTCTGTATGCTCAGAAAGCGCTGGTTGAGACGAGGTGACCCCTTCAAAGGTTGCACACAAACAAAGGAACAGGAAGAGAACAGCTTGTGCTCCAGCTAATGCTTGATCGTCCAATGCGGCTTTAACGCTATTTCGGTAAGAGACCGCACACCGCACTGTAGTGGATACATGCGCCTGCCGAGTGACCGGTCGCTTTGCCGCTAGAGCAGACATTGAACCCAACACACCGCATGACTGCACTGAGCCCAAAGCGGACCAAGTGCAGCGATAAAGCACTGGACGTGAGGGTTACATGAACACGTTGTCTTACGCCACAGACTTAATCGCACAAGTCTGAAGCTTCTATTGAATTCTGGGCCTTCGTGTAAACTGGTACTGCGTGGAAGAGAAATCAGGTAATTCGGTTTGCTCCAGTACAGGAAGGCTTCGATACGTTTTGAACCAAAAACTCAGCCCTACAATTCTCTTGCTTCGCCATGGTGAAACCGAATGGAATTTTCAAAAACGACGTCAAGGTCGGCAGAATTCGCCCTTGACCAAGCGAGGCGTCGCTCAGGCAGTGGCGAGTGCAAAAAGACTAAAGCACCGCCTATCCAGCCGTCACCCACTGAAGGTAATTTCAAGCCCACTTGGTCGAGCGGCACAGACGGCTTCCATAGTCGTCGAGGAACTTGGCCTAACCCCGGAAACCATCGAGTATGAATCCAGTTTGATGGAATGCAGTTTTGGACAATGGGAGGGCTTGACGGAAAACGAGATCATAAGGCGGTTTCCCCTGGAATGGGACGCGCGCTGTTCTGACCGTTGGAACTATCCTGTGCCGGGCGGAGAATCCTATGCTGACGTACATAATCGGGTTTTTGCTTGGTATTCCGGCAAGTCGTTTGAGGGGGCTGTCATAGTTGTTGGCCACGGCTTAACCCTGCGCGTGTTTCGAGGGATCTATTTGAACTTGTCCCCAGAAGAAGTTTTTGAATTGAATGAACCTCAAGATGGTTTCATCGAGTTGCGATGCGGACAATCAACATTCGTAGAGCACTGAGGTGTCGATGTTTGGCACTTAATCCCATGACATTGGATTTCCGCTGGCTTCAAGCCTAGAAAATAATTTCTGAATGAAAGGGTTAAGTCGTTTTGTTCAAAGCCAAGTAGCTATCGATATAAGTCTGAAGAAACTGCAACGCATCGGTTCAAGGTAGCAATCCGCGAATTGATTTATTCTTTTTAGGGTCGTTTTTTAGGTCTAAGAGCAAGTCTTCCAGCTCTGGCTGATTGAGTGCTTTCGCAGCTCCCTTCGGTGAAAACCAGTGCCTTTTTCTTTCGTGCCTTTCCTTCCAACGGCGCTTCACCTTATCGACGTAGAGCGGGTAGACGGTGGCCTTCACTAGGACACTGGTACCGTCGTTAGAAATCTTGGCGTACTCAAACTCACCGATCGGCTTGCGGGAAATTGTACCTTCCACCCCAGCCTCCTCCAACGCTTCAATTTCTGCCGCGCGCCAGTCTTGCTCGCCGACCATCGGCCAGCCCTTGGGCATGATCCAGCGCCCTGTGTCACGCGACGTGATAAGGAGCACCTTGAGGCGGTCGCCGAACAATTGCAGAGGCAGTGCTGCAACTTTTTTAGTACGCTGAGCCACTATGCTTCTCGCCCTCCACAGCAGGTTGAAGTGATGATGTGACTGATCCTTTCCGATTGTGACTGGTAGAAACACAAAAAACGTCACGAATGAGCGACGAAGAATTCACTGGTTGTCGATATGCCACCCCATACCTAAATCCGACAGATGCCTTTGAACCCGCCCAGGGTAGTCAGATACAATTGCATCCACGCGCAGGTCGATCATCCTGCTTATCGCTTCGTGCTCATTGACCGTCCAAACGGCGACACATAAGCCCAGCTCTTTTGCAAGGGTCACATTTTCTGCTGTCACATCCGCATAATATGGGCACCAAAGCGAACCACCGGCTTGCTTCACCAAAAGTGGGATTTCGTCGCGGCGACCGCGAAAATCTGGGCAAACCGCTTTCGAGGAATCCTCGCCCACATCGTCCTCATTTTCCGGAAGCTGCGTAAGGTAAGAAGACGGCATATCCGGCGCCTGTCGCTGGCATTCTTCTAAAAGGTTCCAGTCAAAACTGTGTAAAACCGCGCGCGTAGATAGACCTTTGGCGCGAACCTCCTGAAGAATTCGCCCAACAAAGTTCTCTCGATAAATCGCATCATGAGCCAGGTCAGGATCCGACTTCAGTTCGAGCATCAGATAGGCATCGCCGTATTTTGGTTCGGCTACCAAATCGAGCAAGTCTATCAGCCTTGGAACACGAACGCCGTCCAGTTGCGCCTGATCCGGGAAACGTTGGCCATAGTCAGAATGCCCGTCTAACCGTCCAATGTCGAATTGCTGGATTTGCTCGAAAGTCAGAGATGAGACTTTCGGCTCTTCACCGGTCAGAAACAGGCCATTGGTGTCGCGAAAGCTGGGGGCGTGCAGACGATGATTATGGGTTATGACCGGCACGTCATCCGCCGTAAGGACAACATCAAACTCAAGAAGCGGGACACCGATAGACAGCGAGAAATCAAAACCAATCATGCTGTTTTCCGGCAAAACGCCTCTTGCCCCTCGATGGCCCACGACCCGGATCAGGTTTTCTCCACCACGGAAGGCTTCGACTTGAGGAAACGCCATTAGCCGTCCAGCCTTTCGCCGGTTGATTGGTCAAACAGATGCAAGTGTTCTGGGTCGACCGAAAACCGCATGTGCGGATGCCTGCCTTCGATCGGATGGACGCCTGGAAGGCTTATCGTGATCGCTCCGCCGACGCCCGCGAGTTGACCGTGCAACAGAGTGTTGGCCCCTAACGGTTCTGCCATCTGAATCGCTGCTTCCAGCGGACCATTATCATCCAACAGCAGGTGCTCTGGGCGGATCCCCAGCTTCAACGCGTTATCGGGACCCGCAGATGGGCCAACTTCTATTTCACCGATCTTGACTGTCCCGTTCTCACGCCGGGCATCAAACACATTCATCGCCGGGCTGCCAATGAACTGTGCCGCGAACAGTGTTCTCGGTGTTTCGTACACCTCCAGCGGAGTTCCAATCTGTTCGGCAATACCGCCGTTCATGACGATCATCCTGTCTGCCATCGTCATCGCCTCGACCTGATCGTGGGTTACGTAAAGCGCCGTGATCCCCAGCTTTTCTTGGAGTTCGCGAATTTCCAGACGCATCTGGACCCGCAGCTTGGCATCAAGGTTTGAGAGCGGCTCATCAAACAGGAAAACTGCTGGCTCGCGGACAATAGCCCGACCCATTGCCACCCTCTGACGTTGGCCGCCGGAAAGTTGTCTTGGTTTGCGATCCAGTAAGGGTTCCAGTTGCAACAGCTTGGCAGCCTCAGTCACCTTCTCGTCGATCTGGCTCTTGGGCAGACCGGCGATCTTAAGGCCGTACCCCATATTCTGGCGCACAGACATGTGTGGATAGAGTGCATAGTTCTGGAACACCATCGCGATGTCGCGATCCATCGGCTCTTTGTCGTTGGCTCGTTCCGCTCCAATTCGGACTTCGCCATCGGTCACGGTTTCGAGACCCGCAACCATCCGCAACAGCGTGGACTTGCCGCAACCCGAGGGTCCGACGATCACGATGAACTCACCATCAGCAATATCGATGTCGATGCCGTGGATGACGTCCGTTGGGCCAAAGCTCTTTTTGACGTTCTCTAGGGTTACTGTTGCCATTTCTTACTTCTCGCTATCGACAAGGCCGCGGACAAAGAGCTTTTGCATCGACACCACCACTATGACCGGTGGGATCATTGCCAGTATTGATGTGGCCATGATGATCGGCCATTCGGCTACATCATCGCCGGACGGGAACATCTGTTTGATGCCCATCACAATGGTGTTCATTTCAGGGTCGGTGGTGATGAGCAGCGGCCAAAGGTATTGGTTCCAGCCATAGATGAACAGGATCACAAACAGCGCCGCGATATTGGTCCTGCTCATTGGCACAACGATATCAATGAAGAACCGCATCGGGCGGGCACCGTCGACTCGAGCTGCTTCGGCCAGTTCGTCTGGGATTGTCAGAAAAAACTGCCGGAACAGGAACGTTGCCGTGGCCGAGGCGATAAGTGGGAAGATCAACCCATAGTAGCTGTTGAGCATGCCGAACCCGGCGACAACTTCAAAAGTTGGAACAATGCGAACCTCGACCGGTAGCATCAGCGTCAGGAAAATTAGCCAAAAGAACGTCGTTCGACCGGGAAATCGAAAATAGACAATCGCAAAGGCTGACAGCAATGAAATGATGATCTTACCCACCGCAATACCAATGGCCATCACGAGGCTGTTGAACAACATCGTGGCGACAGGCACATTCACGCCAGAAAACAATGCAGCCTTGTAGTTTTCCCAGAACTGATCACCCGGCACCAAGGGCATCGGCGGTGACACGATTTCCGGCTGGGTAACGGTCGAGGCCACAAATGCCAACCAGATCGGAAAGAAGATGATCAGAACGCCGAGGATCATTAGCGCATGGGTCAACCAGATCCCCATCCCGCGTTTTTCGACCATACCGTGTTGTTGGGCGGCCATCAGTAGTGCACCCTTTTTTCCACATATTTGAACTGGATGACGGTCAATAGGCCGACCACGATTAGCAGAATGACTGACTGCGCCGAAGATGAACCAAGATCCTGCCCGACGAACCCGTCTGAGAAGACTTTGTAGACCAGAATGGTCGTCGCCTGTTGTGGGCCTCCGCCTGTGATGGTGTGGATAACGCCAAAGGTTTCAAAGAAAGCGTAAACGACATTCACCACCAGCAGGAAAAATGCCGTCGGAGATAGCAGCGGCAGTACAACTGTGAAGAACCGGCGCCAGAAGCGCGCTCCGTCGATCGCGGCAGCCTCGATCACCGACCGCGGAACCGATTGCAGGGCTGCGAAAAAGAACAGGAAGTTATAGCTGATGCGCCCCCAAGCCGATGCTACAACAACCAGCCCCATGGCCTCGGTTCCGTTAAGGACATGGTTCCAGTCATAACCGAGTCGGCCGAGGTACCACGAGACGACGCCAACGCGTGTGTTGAACATGAACAGCCACAGCACGCCTGCGACCGCAGGGGCAACGGCATAGGGCCAGATCAGCAACGTCCGGTAAACGCCCGATCCTTTGATCAAGCGGTCCGCGATGACCGCCAGAAACAACGCCGGTATCATCGAGCACAATGTGACGAGCGTTGAAAACACTGCCGTCGTTACGAAAGAGGCTCGGTAGAATTTATCGCTCAGCAGGAATTCAAAGTTGCCGAGTCCCACGAACTGGGACGACAGCCCAAAGGGGTCAGGTATGAACAGAGATTGCCAAACAGCCTGCCCCGCCGGATAGAAAAAGAATACAGCGGAAATGATGACCTGCGGAGCGATTAGCGCCAGTGGCAACAGCCAGCCGCGAAAGGTGACGCGTTTTTCCATCCCGATAAACCACCGAATAAAGAAAATGCGGGCCTGAAACAGGCCCGCATTGAGTTAGGACTTATTGATTGGCGGATTCGAACCGGCGTAGCAGCGCGTCACCGCGCTCTTTCGCGCTGTCCATCGCTTCCTGAGCGGTTTTTTCGCCGGACCAAACGGCCTCGAGCTCTTCGTCGATGATGCCGCGAATCTGATCAAACGATCCCAAACGCAGACCTTTCGAATTTGCAGTAGGCTCTTTCGCCGTCATCTGAATCACAGCGATATCAGTACCGGGGTTTTGCTCATAGAAACCGGCAGCTCGCGTAACATCGCCTGCGTCCGCCGTGATCGGCAGATAACCAGTATTCTGGTGCCACGAAGCCTGTACGCCCGACGAGGATAGGAAGCTGAGGAATTCACCCACGCCCTTGTATGCTTCAGGATCGTGGCCTTCCATCACCCAAAGCGAAGCGCCACCGATAATGGTGTTCTGCGGCTCGCTTACCAAGGCTTCCCAATAGGGTAGCGGGCGCACATCGAATTCGAACTCGGCTTCGGAGCTGATGCCAGCGTAACCGGCCGAACTTTCGGTAAACAATGCGCATTCGCCGGCCCGGAAGTTTGCACCACCTTCATTTCTGCGTCCTGTATAGATGAACTTGCCATCCTTGGCCCAGTCACCCATTGCTGTCAGGTGTGCGACCTGCGCCGGACCGTTCAACATCAGCTCGGTATCCAGACCGGCAAAACCGTTGTCCTGCGATGCGAACGGAACGTCGTGATAGGCCGACAGGTTCTCGAGGTGAATCCAGCTTTGCCATGCTGTCACCAGCGGGCAGTCCTCGCCGCCAGCCTTAAGCTGCTCAAGCGCGTCGCCAACCTTTTCCCAGGTCGATAGGTCTGTGTCCGGATCAACACCCGCCGCTTCGAAGGCATCGCGATTGACCCACAGAACCGGTGTGGACGAGTTGAAAGGCAGTGAGAGCATTTCTCCGTCCGTTGTAGTATAGTACCCTTTGACAGCGCCAATGTACGCGTCAGGATCAAACGATGCACCGCTTTCAGCCATCACTTCATAGACGGGTTTGATTGCACCTTCGGCCGACATCATCGTTGCAGTGCCCACTTCGAAAACCATTAGAATGTGGGGCTGCTCACCGGCGCGGAAGGCCGCAATTCCTGCGTTCAGAGTTTCTGAGTAGTTGCCTTTGTGGCTTTCGACCACGACGAACTCATCCTGGCTGGCGTTGAACTCTTCGACCTGCGCTTTAACGAGCTCACCCAGTCGGCCGGTGAAGGCGTGCCAGAACTGAACTTCAGTTTGGGCCATCGCCGCCACGGGGGACAACGCAGTAGTTACGGCGAGAGCGCCGAGAAATTGCTTATTCATGATTCCTCCCATGCATCAGTGTTGATGCTTCGTTGAATACCGACCGCAACGCGTAATCAGCACACATGACGATTTCCCGACGTTAACGTCACAATTGTATAATTCAAGCATTTAATTTTTGATAAAAGAATAACATTACATTATAAACTTGCAAAACAAACAACGAACTAGGTTCAAAGCATGAGTCAAACTTTGAGGATCCGCCAATTGGAAGCACTCATGGCAGTTTCTACAAATGGGTCGGTCACTGCTGCAGCTACGGATCTTGGGATAAGCCAGCCTGCGGTTAGCCGACTGCTTTCTGATCTGGAAAAATCGCTTGGCTTTCAACTTTTTGATCGCCGTGAAGGTCGCTTAGTGCCTTCGCAGGAAGTGCGTTATTTGCAACCCAGCGTAGAGCGTGTTTTGGAATTGATGAAGCAAATCTCGGATGTCAGTCAGGATATAACGAAGCGCAAAGCGGGACACATCCGCATCGCATGTTTGCCTGGGTTCGCCACCAGTCACCTTCCCAACGTCATCGCCGAGTTTTTAGAACATCGGCCAGGTGTAACAATGACGATCGAGCCTGACAGACCAGAACGCATTCTCGAGTGGATGATCGGTGAGCAATATGATTTCGGAATCACAGACAGCTTTAACGGGCATCCGGCCGTCGAAAGCAGAGACATCGATGTCCGTACAGTTTGCGTGTTTCCTACCGGACATGAACTGGAAGAACTCTCCGAGGTGTCACCTGCGGATCTTGCGAATGCCAAGATTATTCACACGAGGCGCGACAGCGATTTTTTTGGACAACTTTCAAAAGCGTTTCAAAGCGCCAACGTCAAACTCAACTCTCACATCGAAGTCAGGCAGTTCACGGCAGCTTGTGAATTGGCTGTAAAAGGTGTTGGGATTTCCGTGGTCAGCGAGTTGGACGCCGTCCAATACGCAGACAACGGGTTGAGCTACCGACCATTCAAACCGCTCTTGTCACATACGCTTTCCCTTGTGCGTCCGATTTTGAAGCAACCGTCATTGGTGACGCTAGAGTTCATTGAGCAGTTCCAAGAGAGCTTAGCCCCATTCAAGGTAGGTAAACTCCATCACTGACTGTAGGGCGGCAAACGCCGATGTTCGCTACCAGTAAGCCGTACTTTTTCTATCTTCGTAGCTTGAAACCAATGCTTGAGCATTTGGAATAGCCCCCGAGATCGATCTCGGATTAACAATCAAAAACGGCGAAAAGCCGAGTGGTTCTGCAATTGAGCATGGATGATTTAGTTCCTTATCCTAAGGCACTTTAGCGCCCGCTTTGTCCGCTGCGCACTCATTTCACGAATGACCGAACCGAGCCCAAAACCGACAATCGGATTCCGTGGTAAAGACCAGTAGGCAGGGCCAGCGTTCCGAGTTGTTTAGTTCGTAGGGCTGACCGCGTGCAGTCTCCAAGAATTTGGAACGCCCTTCAACTCGTGCTTTCCGCAGTCTTGAAACTCGAACGGCGCACCAAGCATCAGTTGCCGCGTGAGATCGGAGGCCAAAACCTGTCCTTCCTGGGCTTGGCCCATCACCCGAGCGGCTATGACCACGCCAAGGCCGCTGATATCCTCGCCGCGAATTTCAATCTCACCTGTGTGAGCGCCGAAGCGTGCGTTAAGGTCGATTGCAGACAATGCTTCACGTAAAGAACCAGCGCAGGCCAGCGCACTTGTAGGAGAACTGAACGTCGCCAGAACGCCGTCGCCGGTGAATTTCACCAGATGACCACCGTGTCGAGAGATCTGGTTTGTGCAAACGTCATCGTGGCGGTTCATAAGGTCTCGCCAATTCTCATCACCGATACGTGCTTGTTGTGAGGTGGATGCGACGAGATCTGAGAACAGAACGGTAGCAAGGGTGCGCTTGGGTTGGATCGTCGCCGATGCTTCGCCGGTGACAAACTCGACGATTGCAGCCGCATAACTGTCCACGTCGCCTTCCCATGGCACATGCTCGTGGCCGGGTATGGTTTTGTATTTAGTGGATGGCATCAAACACAGAAAATCCTTGGCGCAATCAGCCCCGTTGGGTTCTTCAAATTCGCGATGTATGACCAAAGTGGGTTGTGAAATAGAAGGCAGCAATTCCCGGATATCTATCCGGGCAGCCAATTCGAACAGGCTGGCGACTGTAATAGGGGTCGCGCTCATCCTTTGGAAATGCGCCCATGCTTCCTGAGCTTCAGCATCGTCCTCACTTGGGCCAAAAGCCGAGAAAGGGTGAGGTTTATAGAGCTTCCCCCAGTTCTCGCGAAACTGCTTCAACGCGATTTTAAGGCTTTCAGGGGTCAGGTAACCGCGAGTAAGACGGCCTTGAGCGTACCCGCCGCACAAAGCCAGACGTTCGACGCGCTCGGGGCGCATCGCGGCATAGACACAGGCAAGTGAAGCCCCCTCGGAGAAAGCAATGACCGTGGCTGAGGTCATTTCAGTGACATCCATTATAGCCTCTATATCCATGACGCGCTCTTCAAGGGTTGGTGTCCCCTGAATGCGGTCTGACATGCCGTTGCCGCGTTTGTCGAAGGTCACCAATCTTCCTACCGAGCTGAGAGCTGTCATCCACTGCAGGTAGCCCGGATTTTCCATGGACGCTTCCAGATGCGAAATCATTCCGGGGACCAACACAAGATTGCGCGGCCCATCGCCCCAAACTTGATAGGCGATGGACAGCCCGTCGCTTTCGGTGAATAGGGTCTCCACACTGGCAGTCATGCGCCCCTCCCAGTCGTTCTATGGCCAATACTCCGCCGTGTTTTCAATGTGGTTCCGACGGAGCCAGCGCATGATCATATTGAAGTTCGATTTGCCTGTCGATCAATGATCTCTTTGGTTGAGCGCAACGTGCGTCATTTAAGATTGTAAAAATCAGGTAAAAACCGGAGGTTTGCATTGTCCGCACTGCTGTCCTTGGTTCAGCCCGCAACGAATGCCCGCTCACGTTTCCGCGACGAAAAGATGCGCTTCTTGTGGAACGTGCAATACACCGGATCTATCGTACCGGGCCAGCTTAGCGGCCACTTCTGCCACAACCGCTTCAGCAATACTTTCTCCCGCCTTTCTGAGGTACACCTCAATCGGCAGAGCCATGATTTGTGCCCGCAGGTCTTCAAAACGGCGTTCAAGCACCAAGGCGTCATGACGGCTGATTTGGAAGCCTGCGTCCGTCAGAAGGTTCGAAATTAAGTCTCCATCGCGGAACGAAAACGGCGCCTTCGCCTTGGTCGCTGCGTCGGGGCCAACATGTCTTTCGAGGGCGTCTGCAAGCGCCCCATTAAATGGTGACACAGCGCGCCAACACGTCAGAATGAGCTGCCCTTGATCACGCAGTATGCGGTGAACTTCTGTCAAGGCTGCCGGTTTGTCTGGGAAGAACTGCAGGCCCTGTTGAATGAAAGCATAGTCAAACGAGCCGTCTTTACAGGGCATGTTGCATACATCCGCAGCGTGCCATTCAATAGTATGATCAGATTCTGGTTGGTTAGCCCGCGCAACCTCTATCATCGTTTCGTTTAAGTCCACGCCGACAATGCGTCCTTTGCCAGACAAAGTCTTGGCGATCTCACGTGTCAAAGCGCCTGTGCCGCAGGCTATATCTACGATGCGCGCGTCATTGCGGAGGTTAACGTTCTCCATCGTCGCTTGCGCCAGTGGTCCAAACATGGCGGGTACACTATGGCTGTCGTATTTGAGAGCAGCTTCTTTGGTCAGTCGGAAATTGTCTGCAGCCATCACCCTAACTTTCTGGTATTCGCCGATCGTATAGAGTGTTTTGTTACTCTGGGAGGCAAGCGTGGAGTTCAATCGGAGCAATCAATCCGCCGGCGATGTTCCGAACCATGTGTTGAACCTTAAGCGCCGTATCATCGCCCATGATAAGATGAAGACCCAGTGGTGGAGGGCCATCTGCACGGTTTTGCGCGGCAGCCAGATCGGCGAAGAACTGTTTGGCAAATTCAGTGCGGTCGATCCGGTCACTCACCTCGAAACCAACGGACTTCAAAGCAGCCTCATACGTCTCCGGTGGTGCGAGTGCACTTTGATCTGAGGAAGAAGCCCAAGGCGCCGGATAGTCCATTTGTCCCTCTCCGACTTGCATCACATCGTAAATTGCAAAGATTCCTCCTGGCTTGAGGACCCGTTTCGCCTCGCGCGCTATGCCTACTTTTTCCGCGATGTTCATTCCAACGTGGATCATGTAAGCGGCGTCCATGCAACCAGCTTCTAGCGGCAAATCGAGCACGCTGCCTTCGATAAGTTGAACCCGATCCGATAACCCGGTCCATTCGGTAAGTGTCCTTCCGGTTTCCACAAACTCAGCGGTCAAATCAACGCCAGTTACTTGCGCTCCGGTAGCTGCCGCAACATAGCGTGCCGGACCGCCGAGACCGCATCCAAAATCGATAACCCGGCTTTCGGGCGTAAGGCCAAGAGCCTTCACAAACGGTTCGGTTGCGAGGCGCCCACCAATGTGAAACTCGTCAACTGGAGCCAAGGCGTCTTGAGAAAACGGTGGGGTTAGGTTCATCGCTGCGCAACCAGCAGAAATCTGCTGTAGCAGGTGACCGGAATGGTAATGGTGCGCGACTTCATTGGGATTAGTCATTACGCAGCCTCTCTAATCGATGCAGCTAGGGTACACGCAGTTGTCCGAAATGTCAGCTTCGTCTGCGTACCTGCTGTTAGCGGCAACGCCGCTCAATGGCCGGTTTAGCGCACATGCCCGCATGTCAGTCGCTTTCACAACCGCATTTAGATTCCAAAAAGTCCAGCCAGAATCCGTCGTGAGGATTTCTGTAGGCGGATAGTGGAATTCCAAGGTTTAAGATTTGGGTGGCATTTTCTGAGCCTCGTGGCTCATGTCTTGTCCTAAGCTTTCCATATTGGGTATTATCCGTAGCAATTTGTGGAGAGGCCGTTAAGTTTATGAACCGTTGGGAAGCCAAATGAACGCTCCCAAAAACCTCCAATTTTCACCCGCGGAGAACGTCAGTTTCCTACCATGAGCGACGAATGCTTCGCTAATTATCTATGCCGTTTTTTTGGCGCGTTTTTGTTATTCGTTGCAGTTTATCTGAGCATTGGTTTTTGTTTTTTAACAAGGGTTTGGGTGACAACTTGGGTAACAATTGACGAGTTTTGTACTTGGTTTCCATTTAGGTGGAAATTGACGTTCATCCTATCTGAGTGCTGCTCGGAGCCCAACCTGTATCTTAGTCAGTTCGCTTTAGGTAAACTTAACGCGCCTGGGCGGCCTATCGGGCTCGTAGATCACCTTTATAACTTATCACAACACTGTTGAAACATGTGGCTCTTGTATACAATGATTGTGTTTCCAGTGTTTACTGTAGCGAGTACCCGTTTGGAAGAAGCCGATTCTCATCGCGTATCAATTTCTCTTGCGGCCGCAAAAAGTCGCGACTTGTTGTTGATTGCAATGGCTTTTAGCATTTTTACTAACCTGCTTATGCTTACAGGCCCGGTATTCATGCTTCAGATTTACGACAGAGTTTTAAGCTCTCGTTCAGAAGAAACCTTACTGGTTCTATTCGGCTTGGTGACGCTGTTATTCACAATTTATGGGTTTCTAGAATACGCACGTGGACGCGTTTCTGCGAGGATAGGTGCCCGAATTCAGAGCACCTTCGGGCCGCTTGCGTTCAAAGCGCTTCTGGAACGTTCGGCGCTCAAAAGAAGCTCGGGAATCGAAAGCCACGGGTTGCAGGACATTGAAGCGCTTAAGGCATTCTTCTCGTCCCCGTTATTGTTGGCTATCTTTGACCTACCTTGGACGCCCATTTTTTTAGTCGCAGTTTTTATCTTTCATCCTTATCTCGGCTGGCTCGCGCTTGCTGGGGGTTGTGTGCTCGTTTCGGCAGCTTTGATAAACCAGATTTTAACCGTTAATAAAACGCTACAAGCCCAATCAATCTCTCAGTCAGCAAACCGATTTGCCGGTCAAGTCCAAGAAATGAGCGATTTGGCCTGGTCGCAAGGAATGGCTTCAGACTTGGAAAAGCGTTGGAAAAAGCTTCAAGATGCAGCGCTTCATTCTTCAATTCTAGCAAATGACTGGACGGGTGGTTTTGCGTCTTTTTCCAAAGCTTTTCGGTTTTTTCTCCAAGCGGCGATGCTTGGGCTTGGCGCTTGGTTAGTTTTGCAAAATGAACTGACTGCAGGCGCGATGATCGCGTCTTCAATATTACTAGGCAGGGCACTGGCTCCAATCGAACAGTGTATTCCACAATGGTCGCTGGCGCAAAAGGCGAGACGAGGTTGGCGTCGGCTAGATGAGCTGTTGCAAGAATTAAAGCTCGATGACGAAGTGACTACATTGCCGAAACCTGAAGCGTCGTTAACAGTCGATGGCGTCACGGTCTTTGCGCGAGGGCGCGAACACCCTGTTCTGGGAAATGTCTCATTCCATCTAGCACCTGGCGAAGCGTTGGGGATTTTGGGGAAAAGTGGTTCAGGAAAAAGCACTTTAGCTAGGGTTGTTATGGGATTGGTTAGTCCACATAACGGAGAAGTACGTTTAGGTGGCGCTACGCTTAAGCAATACGGTCCGGAAGAAATGGGTAAGCAGATTGGTTACTTGCCGCAGGACGTTCATTTTTTTGCTGGAACGATTGCAGAAAACATAGCTCAGATGTCACTCGAAGTTTCTCCTGAAAGAGTGGTGATAGCTGCCAAAAGGGCTAAGGTTCACAGTATCATTTTAAATCTTGATGAAGGATACAACACAGTTATTGAACCACTTGATGATAAGTTGTCAGGAGGTCAAAAGCAAAGACTTGCCCTTGCTCGCGCTCTCTATGGTGATCCTAAGATCCTTGTGCTGGATGAACCCAATTCCGCATTGGACAAAGAGGGGTCTGATGCGTTGAATGCAGTCGTTTCAGAGTTGAAAGCCGCGAACAAATCAGTTCTGATTATGACTCATCGCCCAGTCGCTATTTCAGAATGTGATAAGTTACTTATTCTCCAAGGCGGTCAAACAAAAGATTATGGTCCTCGCGACCAAGTACTTGGTTCCTCGCTCAAGAACGTGATGTCGATAAAGAGGCAAATTCAAGCCAATGAAAACGAAGAATTTAGATCTGCCGGGGCGCATCGAAAAGTTTCGAAAGCAAGTAAAGAGTTTCGTTCAATCCGTAAAAGAAAGTTGGGTAAACAGAAAGCACAAGGCTTTAAGTCAGTCAGGAAAAAACACGGACATTGAAGAAGTAGCTGATTGGAGCGCCTTAGTTCCTATTTACATTGGCGTGACCTCAATAGCGGTTTTGATTTTTGGGATTGGCTACTGGAGTTTGTTTACTAGGATTTCCGGTGCTGTTGTTGCCAGCGGTACTGTGAAAGTAGAAACCGAAAGACAAGTCGCTCAGCATCCAGACGGAGGCGTTGTTTCAGCGATTTTAGCTCGCGATGGAGATTCAGTGGAGGCGGGCGACGTATTAGTCAAACTTGACGGCACATTTCTAAGATCTGAGTTGCAAGTCGTGGAACGACAACTGATGGAAATTCTCGTGAGACGTTTCAGGTTGGAGGCTGAGAGAGACCAGCTTTCAAATCTTCAGGATATCGCTTTAGGAGAATTTTCAACGCTGGACAACGAATGGATGACCTCACAGCTTCAGGGTCAAAGAAACCTTTTCAACGCGAAACTGGCTTCACACAAGAACGAAATCGATCAACTGAAACAACAGTCATTTCAAATCGAGGATCAAGTCCGAGGTATAGAGGCTCAAGTGAGCGCGCTAAAAGATCAATTGGATCTGGTCGAGACCGAAATCAAGGATCTTGAGGCCCTGTTGGAGCAAGGGTTGGTTCAAGCGTCTCGGGTTTTGGCACTCAGGAGAGAGCAGGCGAGGCTGAAGGGAGAGATAGGCCAGCTAGAAGCTGCAAAAGCCGAGGCGAAAGGGCGGCAAACGGGCGTTTCAATCGAAATCATAAACTTGGAAAATAGGCGCCGGGAAGGCGCCATTACAGAATTGCGTGATTTACGTTTCAGCGAGATCCCTTTGGTGGAAAATCGTCAAAGTTTGAAGAAACGACTCTCGAGGTTGGAAGTTAGGTCACCGTCCGAAGGCGTTGTTTTTGGGTCATCCGTTTTCGCGGAACAGGCTGTTATCAAACCTGCTGATCCGATTATGTACATCGTCCCAAAGGATAGACCACTTCAAGTATCAGCGCGAATTGACCCCGTGCATATTGACCAAGTTTACGAAGGTCAGCCTGTTTCACTTCGTTTTACTACCTTTGACCAACGTACAACGCCTGAAGTTCTTGGTGTCGTAGTCAGGATATCAGCTGATACATTTACAGATGATGCGCAGGAGGTGCCTTATTATGAAGCGGTGTTGCAACCCGACACAAAGTCTCTGACTGCGACAGGTGATGTTTTGCTCGTTCCGGGAATGCCTGTGGAGGCATTTATCAAAACTGATGCACGTGCACCGATTTCATACCTCGTTCAGCCTTTGGCCAACTATTTTCGACGCGCTCTAAGGGAAAATTAAGTCGTTGTTTTCCGTATCCTTTAAGAGCCGGAAACAGACATTCGTAGCGACGTTAGCGGACTAGCCGGCACTGGACTTTATTCGACGCCGTCGCGTCCAGTCGCTGTTCGATTGACGTGTTTTGCACGTACAAATCCGTTAGTTTGTTGACTCAATTTTATCGAGTTTATATCGTCCCGATACCTTTAGCGTGAGCTTTTTACTGTTTAGTGCCAAAGTGCGTACCTCGGCTAAAGGTCAAAAAACTTAATGAGTGCAGATAAGAATATGGTTTGAAGCCCCAGAGTAGAGATTTTTTCATAGTTTGCCGGGGGGCATTATGGCTGACTTTAATCTCGAAGCGGAAGGTTCCAGAGAAACCATTGGTGGAGTGACATTTATCAACTCTCCAAATCAGGGATCCGGTACAGGAAATTTCGAACCTTTTTTGGCTACAAGCGACGAAGCGAGCACATCAGATGGTGTTGCCGCTGGATTCAATACCGTAAACGATTCAAATTCTGCAATAAATAATGCCTTTGGTAACAACGAGTTAGACAAACAAAAGACGAGAGAAGTTAAGCTGACTGATATTCCCGTCACCGTTATTGACGGAGTCGAATATTATGAAATTCGCTTGGATTTGAATGAGAGCAATAGCGACGATCTCATAACACTAGAAACATTTCAAATTTACTTGTCCGACGATGGCACGATCGGAACCTACAATGACCTGACTTCGAATGGAAATTTGGTCTACGATATTGATGCAATTGAACCAACTACTCTGTTTTTGGCCGAAACATCTACAGGCAGTGGCACTGACGACTACACGGTATTGATCGAAAAAAGCGTCATCGATGCGTATTTTCTAGCAAACCCCAGTGAGTCTTTTGAAGATTACTATTTCTACCTTTATTCGGAAATGGGCCGCCCTGGTGAATATGACGAAGAGGCAGGCTTTGATGAGTGGAACATCCAAAGCGCTGGGACGATTAATGGCTTCAAGTTCGGGGATCTTGATGGCGACGGTGTTTACGAACCAGAAGATGGAGAAAGCGGGCTGGAAGGTGTTGTTGTATACATAGACAGCAACAATAATGGCATATTTGATGCAGACACTGAACGCGCAACTGTCACGGATGAAAATGGTAACTTCACTTTCTTCGGAGTCGCGACCAGTTCTGACGATATAATTATTCGTGAGGATATTTCTAGTTTAGAGGCGGGCTCCGAGCCAACCAACGGCACCTTGGATGGTCAAGGCGATGATCCCTATTTCTGGGTCGCGAACCTTTCCGAGGCCGGAGATACAGATTTTGTCCAGATCGGAAACTTGGTTCCAAATCCACAGATAATGATTACCAAAACGGTTGTCGATGTGGACGGTGAAGGCTCTGAGGGAATAGCTGAAGATGCCGGGGATGAAATTACTTATCAATTGGTGATCGAAAACACGGGCAATCTGGCTCTGGCTGGCGTTACTGTGACTGACCCCTTGACTGGGGTAAACATTTTGGTCGGTGATCTGGAGGTAGGTGAAGTCGTCACAATCGATGACGGCGACAGTGATGGATTGGGTGGAACAGTAGATCTAACCTACCAAGTAACGCAGGAGGATCTGGACAGCAGAGGCGATGCAGAGTTTGGCGATGTCAGTGACGACGACGATGGCAACATAGAGAACACCGCCAGCGTAAGTGGATTCTATGAAGAAGAGGAAGTGACAGACAGCGATGATGCTGACGCTCCTTTGGCCTACCAGCCTGGGATAGAGATCGAGAAAGAGATTACAAGCGTTGACGACCTGAATGGCAACGGCCTTGTCGACGCGGGTGATCAGATCAATTACAGCATCACGGTCACCAACACGGGCAATGTGACGCTGACGGATGTGGATGTTGAGGACCCGCTTCTGGGGGGTACTCTGGCCTCTGGCGAGACGATCGCTGTTGGGGGTGAGGAGACCTATACGGGGTCTTACACGATCACGCAGGCCGATGTGGACAGCCAGGGCGATCTTGAGCCCGATGATCTTGGCGGTGACGACGACGATGGCAACATCGACAACACGGCGACTGCCGACAGTGCTGAGACGGAGGAAGTGTCGGATTCCGCGCAGCAGCCGATCGCCTACCAGCCTGGGATAGAGATCGAGAAAGAGATTACAAGCGTTGACGACCTGAATGGCAACGGCCTTGTCGACGCGGGTGATCAGATCAATTACAGCATCACGGTCACCAACACGGGCAATGTGACGCTGACGGATGTGGATGTTGAGGACCCGCTTCTGGGGGGTACTCTGGCTT
>NZ_WQDY01000023.1 GCF_013033355.1 Ruegeria lacuscaerulensis | reverse complement strand
TCGCGATCGACTATAACCCGTGGCATGGGCCTTCAACGACCTCTGAGGGCCCACCCTCGGCACCCGTGACACCCGAAACCACTGGGGCATAAACGGGGGCATTTCTCGGAGGGTCTAGCCCCAAGAGCCTACTGTCGTTCCATGTTCTGATGATCTGGCTGGGGTGGTAGGAATCCTTGCAGTCCGATGATTGTTTTGGGCTTTTCCCACCAGCCCGAGAAACTGGGGCGGTTTCGGGGGCATTCTCGACCGCTGGCATACCCGTTTCCTAGTGCCGACGGGTGCTGATGAGACCGCTAGAGACCCGCCCACTGGCGCTGACGACCCGCTGACGATCGATTCCGGGGGTTGAAGACTGGTCGCTGGTGCTGGAGGGTTGGGGCGGCGGACGTTAAGGCGTAGGGCAGCGAACGACCGGTTGGAGCCCAATCTGTCTTATGCTGCGGAACAGCCGAAAGTCCGCTTTTCTCCCAGGCGACCATCACGGCACGCGCCATCGCAATGACCTTAAGCCAACGAGGAATAAACCTCGGCAACTCGCTGAAAGGTCCAAAAGCAAGCGATAGCCGCACATCCACCGGCCAAGCCCACACGTAGGTACATCCACAAGCTGGAGTTCACGCGTCGACACATTATCAAGGCAGGCCAGAGCGCAAGAATAATGGCGACTTGGCCAAGCTCGACGCCAAGATTGAAGGCAAGTAGGCTTTGCCAGATGTTTGGGGAGGTGACCTGCAAGATCTTGTGCAACACAAAGCTAAACCCAAGCCCATGCAAGAGACCAATCAGCGTTGTCAGAAGCACCATCGTGACCTCAGAACGCGCGTTGTCCTTGGAAGTCATAAACGCCGCTGCGGCTGCAAAAATGATAGAAAGCGCGATCCCGGTTTCAACGGCAGGAACAAACCAAGCGCCCGATGGGACAAACCCAAAAAACCCCAGCGACAGCGTTACGCTATGCCCCACGGTAAAACCGGTTGCACGCAGTAGTAGCGCCCGGAGAGTTTGCGCCCCAATGACCAAACACACAACAAACAAAACATGATCCAAACCTTCGAGGATATGTCGTATGCCTTCCCAGACGAAACTGAGGAATCCTCCATACCCCTTCTTCTGAATCACGAATGGTTCAGTCATCAGACCCCGAGATCGGAAAATCTGAGGTGTGTCTGACGCGTAGTCGAGAATGAGGTTGGCCGTTTGGTCTTGATCCGGCAAGCCGGGGTCCAGCACGTTGGCAATGCTGTACGATTGCACCGGGCCGATTGTGTCATAATACAGGACGAGATCGACAATTGTGTCACCAACAAAAAGCGGTGGCATGAGGGCCGTTTCGGTTTCCACGGCCTGTTGAGCTTCGGCCAAAGTTGCAAATCCGGGCTCATTTCCAACTCGATGCAAGCGAACGGACTTAACTGTTCCTCTTAAGCGCTGATTGTCGACCAACAGATGCAACCCACCTTCGGCGAGTTGCCCCAGCCCATTGGGATCGCTCATGGCAGACTGCAAGTCGACAAAGTGGACCAATTGACCGTCGCTCATGGCATTGGTCGTGAATGGTGCAGCTTTCGGCAAGGCGTCACCATCCTGATCACCGACCTTGTCCGCAACCAGATAAGGCATGGGCGTACGGATGTAGACACGCAGACCGCCTTCGGAATGCTCGACATGCGAAATTCGAACGTTGAGGTTGAGCAAAAAATGCGCCGAGGCTGACAGCGTCAGTGACAAAAGCACTCCGACAAACAGAGCGCCTAAAGCAAAAATCTTTGGTCTTAAACGCTCATGCATTTGGATCTCGGGCCTCGATTACAGTTAATCCATCCAGCTTCCACTCCCCTGACTCAGGTACGACCTCGGCTAGCACCCGGAACGTAACCGCGCGTATATGGGCGTGTCCCCAATGACCGCCTTGGGCTTTCACTGTCCATTTTGCCAGAGTGCTAAATCCACCCGGTTTAAGGGTCGGGTCAACGCGCTCTACTTTCAGGGCCCTAATATCTGTAACTGTAGCAAGACTGCCTCCTGGCGTTCGGATTAAGAGACCACGTTCTACCTCTGTTGCGATGTCGCCCAGAGACGCTGCCGTTACAATGTGGGCCAGCTCTGCCTTTCTTGCTGCCGACGAAGTTTCCAGGGTCACCGTGTTCAAGTTTTCGACCATCGAGCGCAGTATATCTTCCGCAACCTGTGGCTCAGGGGGGGTAGGCTTCTTCCAAGGTAGTTCTGGCAAATATCCCGAAAACGCGACGGTTGCTGAAGCCGCGACAATCATGGTTGCGCAACTGGCGTGCTTTGCAACTCTGCCTCTGCACAGTAGGAAAAAACCAAGTGAGACTGCACTGACAATCCCAGTGATCAAAGCGACTACCGGGTACTGCTGCGTCTGCCGCTCAACTGGAACCTGAATAACAGATGCTTTTTCGTATTGGAGCAAGTGGTTCCGCCAGTGGAACTGTGGATCCGCTGGTGTCACAGCCCCAAAGAACGGCCCGGCGATATCGTTTGAAATGGTCGCGACGCGGGTAATTTCCTCGTCAAACATATCCCATGTTACTGTCACCTGTTCGGGAATTTCTGCCGATGAGAAAGACAGGATAGCTCCGATAAACGCATTGTTCACGGACACTTCCTTTCCAGGCTCGACAACCTGAAATCCCTGCGATGTTAGTTCGAGGAGCTTTGCGGTTACGTTTGACGGTTGCACTGATTTGCCGTCAATTGTCACCGGGTTACGTGAAGCCAGGAAGGACGCCGCCTGGTTTACGATCAAGGCGCTGCGCTGTGGCGAAAGTGTTTGCCCCACTTCCGTGCTTTCACCAATCCAAGGCGCCAGTTCACGCAGGCGGATCAGCGTCTCGTGTCGAACTTCTCGGGGTTCGATATAAAGAAAGGTTGAAGTCCCGTCCTGCGCTTTTCGATTCAGACTTGCTGCGGAAAATCGGGTTTCCCAAGGGTCAGGCAAGTGAATCTTTAACTCTGCTGGCTTTGACAGAAAGCGGAAATCCGTGACCGGAACCTCTCGGTCAAAAACCTGCATCCCGATTGTCACCAGAGGTTCGCCATCCCGCATTGGAGGCATTATAGTCAGCTCTTCGGGAAGTGAATTTTGAAACGGAAAGAACACTTCGACGAACAGAACACGCGGGTCTTTTGGCGGGCTGGGGACAGTTTTGCCCGAGAATGGATCGCGCTGACCTGCAAGCGGTGAGGCCCGGTCTATGCGCGTTCGGTATTCTAACTTTCTGATTTCAGCGTGTAGGGCCTGTCCGTCCCTTGCAACAATAGACAGCGCCCAACTTTTGGCTTGGGCAGAACCTTGATCGGACTCTTGTTCAACCCCCGGCCCACCCTCGACGAAACCGGATGACAAACCGATTGGAAGCATATCCGCAAAGAACGGAATATCTTCGACATAGACCTCAAGGTCGACGTAAACCCCATCATCTTTGACATGAAGGACAGCAACATTGGGTGCGACTTCCGAACCGTTTGTCAAAACGACATCTGCTGAAACGGCCAGTGCACTTGAGACCATCACGCTCAGCATCAGGAATAATCGGCACAGATACCGCCAAATTGGAATTTTGTTCACCCCTGAACTTTAGTTTTCCGGCATTGGCGGTGGCGTGTAACCATCCCATTTGCCGGCTTGAACCTTTTCAGAAGGCTCTTTTTCTTTTGAACGCGGTGCATTGATGTATTCGTCGCTGACAGCTGGTGGTAGAGCATATTCGTCAACACTCGCTTCCCGAACAACGATCTGATCCTTAGTTACGTTTATCACCTGTAGATCTCGCGCCAGCGTGAGCGGTCCATCGTATGTCGAACGGACACCTTCCAGGATTGCCTGATAGTTTTCGGGCGAAAGAACAGAGTGATACCCTAGGGCCATTCGTGGCTCGACAGCGGACATAACTTTACCGAAAGCCGCAGGTTCCGTGTGAACGCGCGTAGCTACATAAGTCGCCTGTTTCATGTCCCAGCCAAAATAAGGGGCTAGCGCATCCGGTGGTAGAAACGCCTCGTGAGAAGCGAGGTCCGCCCCTTTGGCATATTCTACATACCATTTGTTAGGGTATGTATCGCCACCAAAGACGTATTTCAGCCCATTCCATTCCAGAGAATAACTTACCGAGCCATCTAAGCTGTGGATAGCAGGCCAGGAACGGATAGTTACGTCGTTCTCCTGATAAACAATCTCGTTTTCCTGCATGTAATCGAATTCAGTGACTTCGAGCTTGGCGCCATCATCCGGCAGCGCCCCCGTACGTGTGGCCAAGTCCCAAGCATAGGCTTTAGACATGCCATCAACATAGGCTTTAGTGCCCAGTTCATCTTCTGATCCGGAAGGGCCGAAGATGCGGAGCGGGGTATATCTACCTGAAAGCCAACCCCCAACGTGGAGGCCCATGAAGTCTCCAACGTGATCAACATGCAAATGGCTGAAGAAGACCTTGTCGATCTTTGCGAAGTCCGGTCGCAGCGAGAACAGGTTTCCCGTTGCGCCAGTTCCTACGTCAAACAGAAAGACGTCCCCATTCCCAAGTTCCACATAAAACGAAATCGAAACGGCTGCCTTGGTTTGGTTTGGCATCCCCGTACCCAATGCCGTGATACGCATCTCATCCTCGCCGAGGATTTCAGTGTTGGGAAAGTAAGACGCGGGGTATACACCGTTTTCGATTTCAGTGGCACTCCGACCCGTCGGCAAGGCGTTTTGCGCCGTGGCTGTGCCAGCCAGCGTCATGCCTAATGCCATCAATGTGCCGGCTGCGGTTTTCATTAAGTTATTCATTGATCCCCCCTTCAAAGCGAAGCCTCGTAAGAGAACACGAAACCGTGAACCTCCTGTTCACCATAGACATCTCTACGGTAAGTCCATAGACTGCTCTATGTCAAATAAAGAATGCTATAATCTGAATGTCAGAATCTATCACTCGAAACTCACCAAGAAACGCCGCGACCAAGGAAGACTGGATATTGCTGGCCTACAAAGTACTCAATGAGGGCGGCGTTTCCGCGATAAAGGTTGTGCCAATGGCAAAGCGACTGAACCTGACAAGCGGTAGCTTTTACTGGCATTTCAAGAACGTCCGAGAGCTTTTGGATGAGGTTCTCAGATATTGGGAGCAGGAACTGACTGACAAAGTGATCGCACAGGCAAAGACATTTGGCGGTCCCCCGGAAGACCGCATTCTTCTTCTTATGAAAAAGGTCATAGAAGAGGACGCCGCCTTGCCGGATCACGCTGTCTCAGTGTGGGCGAACACCGATGAGAAGGTGAAAGAATCGTATCAAAGAACCATCGGCAAACGGTTCCACTTCGCCGCCTGGATGTTTGAACAGGCCGGGTTTTCGAAAGAAGAAGCGAAAGCGCGCGGAAGACTGATGGTCACTTCGCTAATGGGAGACTCTTCGACCGGTCTGAAAACGCAAGGCGATTGGGAAAAGGTTATAGAACGGGAACACGCAATTCTTGTGGGAAAGTAGAAGATAGAACAAGAAAGTTGCCCGGCATTGTAAGTTTGCTCGAAACGGACAGACAATTTTTAATTGCCCTGTAGAAACAGCTCACGCAATACTGCCAGAAGCCGACGTTCAGTCTGTGACCATCAAGGTCCGCTTCGGCCCACAACCCGGTCATACGCGCGGAAAGCCTGAACGTCCGCTCCCGCCAAAACCGAGCAACCTTCTGCATCTAAATAAAGAAGAAACTGCAGGAGTTTGATCCATGAAGTACCTGTCTGCCCTCGGCGTTCTCGTCGGGGGTTTTCTTTTGCACCCACCGCCCAAGGCCGTCCTGACGACGATGCTGTGGGTGGTTTCTCGGTCCCATCCCGCTGTCTCTGCGTTGGTTCTGCTTGCGGTTCTCTGGACGTGGAAGTCCGACGATGACTGAGCTGGAACTGAACCCCGGTGACGTTGTGGTCGTTCGGGCCTTCGATGACGTCCCTGAGCATCTGTTCCGAGTGGAAGAGGTGTTCGAAGACTGCGTGACCGGCTTTGCGGTCACCGGTCCACTGGCTGGAACCTACGGCGAACCGGCACTCGAGATGATCGTTCGACTCGTCTCAACCAACTGAACCCATCCCAAAACTCAAAGCAGAAAAGGAGGAGACCTATGTCTGCTCACATTCGCTATGCCTATCTGAAGGGCCATACGTGGCTCTATAGACGTAACTATCCCGTTGACGTTGCTCTCGCGCTAGGCGCTCAAGCGCTGAAGCGGAGCCTCAAAACCAGTGACCGTAACACCGCCCGCGTCCGAGCCGCTGAAGTCAATGCGCGGTTCGAAACGCTGGTGGAACAGGTTCGGTCGCAGGCAGAGGAGTCACTGTCTAATCCAGAGAGCACCGCTGACGTTCCTGAATGGGTTGATCAGCCAGAGTCGTCTCTCGTCCGTCTCCGGGCCACTCTGGAGGACTCTGGATGCAATCTGGAGCGGTCTAAGTTCATCAGGCCATCAGCGCCGGTGAAGGTGCCGGTTCGTGAGCTAAGCCGGGCCTATCTGAACAAGCGCAGTAACGAGCTACGGCCCAGCGGGTTCAATTCGGTCCGATACTCTGTCGGGTTGTTCGCCAGTCGATTTGGTGACCAGCCGGTTTGCAGCCTGACCAGAGTGGATGGGCGAGAGTTCCTGTCCGCAATAGCCCAACTGTCTCCGATGATCGGCAAGTCGGAACGGACCCGTGGGCTGACCCTGGACCAACTGGTCGCGTTCTCGTCTCGGGGATCGGTGACTATTACAGTCAGAACTCAGCGGCGCATCTGGTCTCAGGTCAATCTCTTCCTCGACTGGGTGGTCTACGAGGGGCATCTGGAACAAAACCCATTCCGGACTGTTCTCTTCGACCGAAAGGTGCGCCCAGCGCCTTATGCCGTCCCGACCGACAATGAAGTCGTGCGATTGCTGGGAGCCAAAGACCGAGAGTTACATCCGGTTCTGCTGACCTGTCTACTGTCAGGCATGCGAGCGGGGGAAGCGGTTGGGCTGCTCCGGGAAGACCTCGTGACCAAGGGCAATCTCGGTTTCTTCGTTCATGTTCGACCTAACCAACTACGACTGCTGAAGGCTGACGTAGCGGAGAGGTTAGTCCCGGTTCACCCGGTGCTTGTTGAGACCTTCCGGCAACTGCCTAGCCATGGTCCTCTGTTCCCTAACCTGACCGTGGCGCATGTCACCAAGGGGTTTGCGAGGCTGAGACGGCGGCTGGGTCTGGAACGACCGGGACTAGTTTTTCACTCGACCCGCAAGTGGTTCATCACCCAGTGCGAACGAACGGGTGTCCCTGAGCACTTCAGGGCATCTCTGGTTGGTCACCAATCGGCAAGGTCCGAGAACGGGATCACCTACGGGATTTACTCGGCGGGCATTAGTGATGAGCAGCGTCGGTCCATCGTTGACCAGATAAGACTTCCGGCATGAGCTTCCCGGACATTGACGCGTTCGAGGAACGAGCTGCTATCGCTGAGTTCGATGGAGGGTGCACCCGTCAGGCAGCGGAAGATCTGGCTGCTCGGGCTCAAGGGTTCCGTGACGCTGAAGCGTACTGGCAATGGCTGGCTGACTATGTCGTTAACCGCAGACCACCCTCATAAATAGAACCCTCGGCGGCCCTTAGCGGGTTGCCGGGGGTGCTCACTTTGCTTTCTTTTTGTTGAAGCGGACGTTGGTCCAAGGGGACTGAATGATCGAGTTGCGGACGAAGCCGACCCTGAAATTACAAAATTCAGCCACTTCGAGTTGTGGGCATTTTGTAGTTATTTTGACTGACTGACTTGCCTGTCCATCTCAGGAAATGACGCGGCCCAGAAATCCGCCAAAAACGCTGAAGCCTCTTGTTCGGAGATTTCCGAACGAGTCCCGTCGGTATCCGTTGCCACTCCCATCGTATAACGCAGGTTAGTTCCATCTTCTGTTTCCGTCAGGTGGTACGTCTCAGGTAGACTTATACTCGGACGAGCAGGATCTTGAATACGCGTTGAAAAATAGTCAAACGGTTCCCAATCTGTAACTCGGTAAAAAAAGTCCGCTAGTTCATGAGCGCAATGATAGTCGGACCCTGGGCCAAGACGTCTATTCGGGTTATCGACTGTTACAGTCTTGATCCGGTCCATCCAATTTTGCTTGTGCTCGGGAGCAACGAGAGCCTCCCAAACTACTGCAATAGGGGCATTAAAATGGTATCGGAACGTCCACACACCATCTTCTTCGTTGAGGAAATAGCGATCGCGAGTAGCTCGTAGTTTTTCCCATGATTTAGCCAAATCATAGACCTTCATATCGACTTCGCCGAAATGTTCAAAATCCTGCGAAAAAGGCTCCATAACATCGCCGACGTCCATGGCATTTGCGGCCGCATCGCTGAACAAGGCATAGCTGCGAATACCAGTACGTTGGGTTACATCAGTCTTGGTCATCCTGTGGACAAGAATAACATCGGCCCCGGATATGTCTTTGGTCGGACCCAATTGCATTTCATCGAATTGACCGTGATGAACGATTATTTTGAGATCCAGATTGCCGACATTGGCGCAAGCACGGCATGGACATGTCGTGTTGGCGATTATGTCCTGTCGCCGGAGCGCAAATGCGTTGTAAAGATTTTCGCAGATAGTGAGAAACGTCTCTCCTGATGGGAAATCCTGTCGCGTCGAATAGGCCAAAACGGCGTCGCCTTCAGTTTTCCAAAAGTGCAGTGGGTCTCCAACTTGCTCAAGCAATGCTCCCAGCAGAGATTGCAAGATGGGATTGGCATGATCCATTTCCGTAGATGTCAGGAATTGTGTGTAGCCGGTGACATCTGCAATCAGCAAATAACCTGTGTGCGTTGTTGTCATTGGCTCCCCCTGATCGAGAAAAAGATACAGTGCGCTCATCTTAGTTGGAAATTTTACTCAAACAACAATCATGCCTGCATCGGGCTCAGAGCAATCCTTCGCTGCACTAGACATGAACGTCCGGCCGGCCCCACCCAACCGCCAGTACCAGCGACCAGTCTTCAGCACACGGAACCGATCGTCAGCGGTCGTCTCAGCGCCAGTGGACGGGTCTCTAGCGGTCTAGTTAGCAGCCTCTCTAGCAGCCAAAATGCCCCCGAAACCGCCCCAGTTTCTCTGGCTTCGCTAAAAAGCTTATAACAATCATCGGGCGGCAAGGATTCCTACCACCCCAGCCAGTTCATTCATGCATGGAATGACGACAGGCTCTTGGGGCTAAACCCTCCGAGAAATGCCCCCGTTTATGCCCCAATGGTTTCGGGTGTTACGGTTGTTGAGGGTGGGCCCCCAGAGGTCGTTGAAGGCCCATGCCACGGCTCAATCTTACAAGCAGAACTTTCAAAAAATAAGAATTTGCATATAATCTGACGAATTACACCAATAGATAGTCTCGTTCACGGGGCATGTCATGGGGGATCTAAAAGGAAATACATCCCAAGGGAATGGCAGCGAATGGCATGCCTCGATGTCAGTCGCTTTGGCGCTTGGGCTGGGTTTCTTTGTTCTCACTTCAGTAGCTGGTGTACTGGGCGTGGGGTTAGTCGTTGGCTATCGCAACACCTCAGAGTTGCTCACACAAAAGGCTCAGCTCATAATTGGTACGCAACGTCAACAAGTGGAGCGTTATCTAACCGCAGCTTCAGATCAGATCGATTTTATCGCGAGCAAGATTTCTTCGGGGGAAGTTGAACCGGACGGTTCTGAAGAATTCGTTAGCCTATTGCTTGGTGCCGTTTCAGCGACCCCTCAAATTCTTCGGATACAATTCATAGACAGACGGCAAGTCCTGACAGGTGTTGAACGTACCGAAGACGAGACGCTTCCCATATTCTCGAAACTTGGAGACGATATCGACCTGCGACACCTTATTGACGATTCAATTGATTCAGGAAAAGCTCATTGGGGCAAAATTCTCTGGCGTGAAGAATACGGCCAATCTGTACTGAGTTACCAAAGGCCAGTCATTCAGAAAGGTACGATAGTCGGTGTCCTGTCAGTTTGGGTTTCAGTCATAAAATTATCTGAATTTTTGGCTGATCAGGAAATGGAATTCGGTGCAAACGTCTTCATTCTGTACAGTAGGGACGCTGTTTTAGCCCACCCACTTATGGCGTTTGGTTATGCCGGTTTGAACCGTGCTGTACCACTTCCACAACAAGACCGTTTTGCCGATCCAATTGTTTCAGCAATGTGGCAGCCGAATGACCGATTTAGTGTCGCGAAGTATTTTCTAACCGGAGCGAATACTCGTTTTGTTGCCTACGCTGATTGGGAGTTTGTCATATTCTTTGAAGAGTTATCTGACTATGGTGTTCAGCCACTTACCGTAGCTACTTACTTTGAAACCCACGACATTATTGCGGAAGCGGCTCGTTTGAAATGGGCCATCATATTCTGCCTTGTCATGGCGGTTATATCGGCCGGAGTGGCGGCTTTAATTGGTCAGGAAATTGCCAAACCCGTGCGCCGCTTGTCGGACAGTGCGAAGCGAGTGCATGATCTCGACATTTCGAATGTCGATGAGATCGAAGGATCCTTTTTCCGGGAATTGGATGAGGCGGCACGCTCGTACAATTTCATGCTCGAGGGTCTGCGCTGGTTTGAACTCTATGTGCCAAAACGGTTGGTAAGACAATTAATGCGTCAAAACGCAGGGAAGCAGACAAAGTCTTCCCACCGAGACGTGGTTATTATGTTCACAGATATTGTTGAGTTTACGACATTGTCGGAACATCTCACAGCTCCTCAAACGGCATCGTTTCTGAATGATCATTTTGCAGGGTTGGCCAGCTGTATCCAAAATAACCGTGGTACCATCGACAAATTTATTGGAGACTCTGTGATGGCGATCTGGGGTGCTCTGGAACATCAAGACGATGCGGCCGACTTGGCTTGCAACGCGGCGATTGATATCGGGAAGTGGATTGCGGACTACAATCAACATAGGCGAGTAGATGTGGGCTTAGCATATTCAGTTAGGCTGCGCATAGGTATCCACATCGGTCGCGTGGTCGTCGGAAATATCGGTAGCGAAGGGAGGCTCAGCTATACCGTAGTTGGAGACGCGGTGAATGTCGCCCAACGGCTAGAGGAAGCCGGAAGAGTTCTGGGCAATGCAAACGGCGAAGTGAATATTCTTGTTTCCAGTTCAGTGCGAAGCGCATTGGTCGACCCAATAGAATTTGAGCGCGTTGGCGCGCATAAACTTCGCGGAAGAGAAGAGTTAGTAGAAATATATTCGCTGGTATTGAACCAGCCATAAAGTGGCCTCTGCGCGGTTCGTTTGCTGCGTGGTTAACCGGGCGGTGATCGATCAGGCGACGGTGGTTCGCCATCGCTGTCATAACGAGCGCTGCGTCCGTCCTGAGGACCTGATTGAGGGGTCGGCGGCAGATAACAAGCGCGACGATTGGGACTACTGGGCGAACGGGGTCGATCGCGATCGACTATAACCCGTGGCATGGGCCTTCAACGACCTCTGAGGGCCCACCCTCACCACCCGTAACACCCGAAACAACTGGGGCATAAACGGGGGCATTTCTCGGAGGGTTTAGCCCCAAGAGCCTGTCGTCATTCCATGCATGAATGAACTGGCTGGGGTGGTAGGATTTAAGGTTTTTTAAAGCTAAATTAAAACAATGAGTTAGTGGATATTTTGCAAGAAAATGTTGCGGGATTTGTTGCGGGATCAATTGTAGCTCTTCGAATGGGAAAATTGGTTGGATGCGGGTGAACAGCGCTAGACATTTCATTTCTCCAGAGTGAGGTTCTAAGCATTCACAATTATAGAGATCGAGGCCGGTTCATTGTCCGACATCAATATTCAACCAGAAGACCAAGCGGTATTTGACCGGCTAAAATCTGATGGGAGGATCACACATCGACTTCGCCGCATGATGACGCAGCAATGGAACACATGCGTATCTTGTGGTCGAAATACGCCTCAAGGCAGACCTGTCTTTGCTGGCTACGACGAAAACAAAAAAGAGCTTCTCGTCGGCGCTTGCTGCTCAGATCGACTCGCTCACCTTGCTACCCCAGTCTATTGGACGGGCACTTTGAACTTATCAGCGCCCGACAGTTCGAAAGTCTGGCGCTACATGGATTTCACAAAGTTCGTTGCGATGCTAATGCAACAGGGACTTTATTTCACCACCGCTGAGAATTTTAGCGACCCATTTGAGGGCGCCATTGGACTGGCTGATCGCGAGACAATCTGGGATAATTACTACTTAGATTTTTTTAGACAAGCTGTAACAACCGCACCTCCGGGATACACACCGCCGAAATTGTCAGATCAGGAAGTCGAAGCGGAGGCTCATCGCCTATTGAAGTCGATCAAAGCGACCTCGACCCATGTTCGTAAATCGTTGGTGAATTGCTGGCATGAAAACGACGACGAGTCCGAAGTACTTTGGCAACTCTATTCTCCGCCGTCGGAAACTGGCCTTGCAATCCAAAGCACTGTTGGAAACCTTTGGGAGGCGGCATCTAACAGCGACCAAGCGATTGTGGGTCGTGTTCATTACTTAGATTTTCGCAAACGCTACGCGTCCATTCAGTCCGAGCGGATTTTTTGTAAGCGCCAATCACTAAGCCATGAGCGAGAGATTAGAATTGTCTTACAGAATGATCGAAACGAACCAAGCAACGGACAGGTCCTTAAATGTGAATTGAGGAATCTCATCGACGGCATTGTCATCTCTCCGTTCGCTCCGTCTTGGTTCGTTGACGTGCTGAACAGCACTATTGCGAAGTTTGGTTTTGAATTCGATATTAGGCCATCTTCAATCAACGATGAGCCGTTCTTCTGATCTGATCCACAGAATTCGATTGTAGTTTTCAACCTCACGTCTGCGAGTCGCCTGACGGGTGGACACGTTGGAATTCGTGTAACGGAGCCATCAAAATTGTTGCGGGATTGTTGCGGGATCCCGCAACATTTTTATTTAGTAAAATCAAATACTTACGGGAAATTGGCTGGGGTGGTAGGAATCCTTGCTGTCCGATGATTGTTATCGGCTTTTCAGCGAAGCCCGAGAAACTGGGGCGGTTTCGGGGGCATTTTGGCTGCTAGAGAGGTCGTTAGCGGGTGCCAACTAGACCGCTAGAGGGCCGTCCACTGGCGCGGACGACCGCTGACGAGTCGTTCCGGGGGCTGAAGACTGGTCGCTGGTGCTGGCGGTTGGGGGTTTGGCTGGCTGGGGCTAGGGCCCGCTCATAGCAGTGAAGTTTCCAAGCGAGGTGCTGCAAAACTTTACTGAAACAAACCACGAAGATTTTGTGCCGTTTTGTCGCTCGGATCACGTTCCGCAACCTGAGAAAGACAAAGACGTCCCATTGGGGCATCGCCATTCTCAAAATGCGCCATCGCTTCATTGAATTTTTCGAGCGTCCGTATGCGTGCCGCAGTCAATTCTTCGGGCAATGCATCTAAGACTTCAAAAACCGTTGCCGTTTCCGATCGCCCTTTGATCTTCAAACCAGGAATCCGGCGAAGCTGCATGTCTCCAGCCAACTCTGACGCGACACGGTCAGAGATCAGCATGGGTGTTTCCAGGGTTCGCGTCGCACTCTCCAAACGGGCGCAAAAGTTAACAGGATCACCGACGACATCGCATTTTAAGCGTTCGCTGTTTCCTACGGTCCCCATAATGAGTGTACCAGAGTGAACAGCCGACCCCATCTCAAACAGTGGTTCGTTCTTGCCGTTTTGGCCGCGTTCAATGAGCTTTTTGTGAGCATTGATGCTCGCTAGCACGGCATCGTCGGCGTTGCTTGAAAAAAGGGCCAGCACACCATCTCCTTCGAGGCCGCTAATAAACCCGCCTGTAGCGCGAAACTCCTGTTCAAGGATGTTCACGAACTCATTCAAGAGATCGAAAGCGGGCTTCGGGCCCAGACTTGATGCAATCGTAGAATAGGAGCGCATGTCTGCGAAAACTACTTGCATTGAGCTTTCGACAGACAATCCTTCGCGCACGTCCATCAGTCGATCTTTACCCAGAACATTCAGAAACTCCTGTGGCACAAATCGCAAACTCGCTTCATGCGTGTCGCGCAACTCCTCGTCTTTCAGTTTGAGTGCAACTGAGCTGGCCCAGGAGCGGATGGCCTCGCTTACAGTCAGGGTCAGATCATTTTCTGCCCAGGGTTTGCCAATGTACCGATACAGACGCGCCTGATTGACCGCAGCACCAACTGCGTCCGCTGTGGCTTGTCCGGTGAGAAGTATATTGAGAGTACTTGGCGAACGCTCGTGAACCTTAGCCAGAAACTCTTCTCCTCGCATACCAGGCATAAGCTGATCCGAGACAACAACGGGTACAGCAACGCCGTCTGTCATCAAATCTTCCAATACTTCGAGGCCCTCTTCTCCTGACTCGGCGATTTCAATGGTCACTTGAGGCAACGAGTTTCGCAGTTGCTCTTGCAGGCTGGTCAGAACGATCCGTTCATCGTCGACGCATAGCAATGTAGGGCGGCCCTTCAAGTGCTCGCCCAAGCGTACTAATTCATCCATCCGTCAATTCTTCCTGCTCTTGTTTTTGCACCCTTGGAATCCGCACTGTAAACTCTGTTTGGCCGGGTGTGCTGTTCACCGTCATCGTGCCGCCATGGCGACGTACAATATCAATGCTGATGGACAAACCAAGGCCCGTACCTTCGCCGATCTCTTTGGTCGTATAGAATGGTTCGTATATTCTATCGATCCGATCAGGCGAGATTCCAAACCCGGTATCTTCAACACTTACGATGAGCTCTTCGGAATTCATCCGGGCTTCCAAAGTCAATGTGCCGTCATAATCCATGGCCTGCAGCGCGTTGTGGATAAGGTTTGTCCATACTTGGTTTAGGGCGTCATGATCTGCCGAAATAACGGTGTCTACATCGTATCTTGTAACAACACGAACGCCGCGTTTGATTAGATTTTGATAAAGCGTAAGAACGGTATTTAGGTTCTCTGCGACAGACCCATTAGTGAACTCGCCCTTGGTGCCGGGATGCGCGTAATTCTTGAGCGCAAAGACGATTTTGGATGACCGTTCAGCGGCCATTTTGATTGTGTTGCAGTTCCGATTAAGGCTCGCAAAAGACCGCAGCTGGGCAAAGACCAAGGGCCAACGATTGCTGCGCAAGACACTTGCTTGATCAAGGTCGATATCGCGTAGACCAATCTCAACCAACTCAGAACTTTTCTGGGTTGCATCCTGAAATCCAAGATCAGCCAATTTGACCGCCAAGCTCTTTCGTACTTGCCTTTCTTCTCTGGTCGTCAGCTCGCCTTCACTTGTTTCGATGACCCTCATCAAGCTCGTAACGCCTGCGAGTTCCTGCTTGTTACTTGCATCATTCAGTTCGGGCCAACCCGTTAGGATGTTTTTGATAGCTCGGCTCAGATTGTCATTCGATGCCCGAATTGCTCCTAGTGGTGTGTTGAGCTCATGCGCGACGCCTGCAACCAACTCGCCCACCGCAGCCATTTTTTCGCTTTGAACCAAAGCCTCCCGCGATTGCGCCAAAGCCGTGTTTCGTCTTTCCAGAGCTTGCCCCATTTGCCTCCTTAGACGCATGAAAAAGCTAACAAGCACGAATATGGCAAGCGATACTGCAAGAAAGTTCATTGTGAACAAGTATAAAGGGATCTTTATAAGTTCAGCGTCCTGGAAAAGGTGCAGAGGCGGCGGGTTGTTGACCTCAATAATCAGAGACACAAAAACCAATAAAACGAAAAAACCCAACCATAAACGGGACATAATGCGTCCGCCAAAAGATTGAGCTGCTGTGAGACAGAGCATTGACCAAAGCATTGTGCCACCAGAAGCCACCAAACCTCCCAACGACCATTGAAATACAAACGGCAACAGGATGCTGATGAAAATCTGAAAGGCCCGTGCGAATTTGAAGTTCTTGGTGCGCCGCAATGCGCCAAAGTTGATCGCTGTCAAAACCACATACCCGAAAGGAACGAGGCTTTGCAGATACAGACCCATTCCCGACGCCACCGCTCCCCAAAGAAGGCCACCTCCAGACATGACGAGACCCGTAGCGATCAAAAAACGGTGTTGAAGCCTTTCTTCGCGAGAGCTGTCTGGCCGGTCAGCGATAGCTCCCCAATCAGCAAAACTTATCGCTGTCATAACGCTTCCCTTCAACATCCTTTGGCAATGGACGCTGCATGATAGATCATATTGTGGCGAGCGTGGGAAGGCGTTCAGACTACCGCCCTGCAACAAGCAATTACGCGACAGCAGTAAGTGCTCAACAAGCGGAAACTTTGCAGTCTTCGGCGATAGGATTGCGAGCATCCTGATGTTAGCTGTATTTAGAGCTCAGCAATTGCTGCTAGTGACAGCAATGCGGGTTGCTGGCTGAGCACTTTGTATCCTACTCCAGCTCTTCTTTCGGCGGGTGCGCCAATCGCTCTACGCTGGTCGATCGACTGGAAAGTCCGCAGTACGTTCATTCAGCCAGCCTTCAACCAACGTCCACTTCAACAAAAAGAAAACAAAGTGAGCGCCCCCGGCAACCCGCTAAGGGCCGCCGAGGGTTAGGTGTCAGGGTGGTCTTCGGTTGACGACATAGTCAGCCAGCCATTGCCAGTAGGCTTCAGCATTACAGAACCCCTGAGCTTGAGCAGCCAGATCTTCCGCTGCCTTACGGGTGCACCCGCCATCGAACTCGGCGATAGCAGCTCGCTCCTCGAACGCATCAATGTCAGGGAAACTCATGCTGGAAGTCTTATCTGATCGACGATCGACCGGCGCTGCTCGTCACTGATGCCAGCCGAGTAAATCCCGTAGGTGATCCCGTTCTCCGACCGCGCCGATTGGTGACCGACCAGAGAAGCCGTGAAGTGCTCAGGAACACCCGTTCGCTCGCACTGAGTAATGAACCACTTGCGGGTCGAGTGAAACACCAGTCCCGGTCGCTCCAGTCCCAACCGACGTCGTAGTCTCGCAAACCCCTTTGTGACGTGCGCCACCGTCAAGTCAGGGAACAGAGGACCATGGCTAGGCAGCTGTCGGAACGTATCGTCTAGCACCGGATGAACCGGAACCAGTCTCTCCGCCGCGTCGATCTTCAGCAGTCTTAACTCATTGGGCTGAACATGAACGAAGCAACCGAGATTGCCCTTGGCTACGAGGTCTTCCCGGAGTAACCCAACCGCTTCCCCCGCTCGCATTCCTGACAGTAGACAGGTCAGCAGAACCGGATGTAACTCTCGGTCTTTGGCTCCCAGCAAGCGCACGACTTCATCGTCAGTCGGAACTGCATAGGGTTGAGGACGTACTTTCCGGTCGAAGAGAACAGTTCTGAAGGGGTTCTGTTCCAGATGCCCCTCATAGACCACCCAGTCGAGGAAGTGATTGACCTGAGACCAGATACGCCGCTGGGTTCTGGCTGAAATAGTCACCGATCCCCGAGACGAGAACTCAACCAGTTGTTCCAGGGTCAGCCCACGGGTTCGCTCTGACTTGCCGATCATTGGAGACAGTTGGGCTATTGCGGACAGAAACTCTCTTCCATCTGCTCTGGTCAGGCTGCAAACCGACTGGTCGCCGTATCGACTGGCGAATAACCCAACAGAGTATCGGACCGATTTAAATCCGCTGGGTCGTAGCTCGTTACTCCGCTTGTTCAGATAGGCTCGGCTCAGGTCACGAACGGGCACTTTCACCGGCGCTGACGGTCTGGCGAAGCTGGACCGCTCCAGAGTGCATCCAGAGTCCTCCAGAGTGGCCCGGAGACGGACGAGAGACGACTCTGGCTGGTCGACCCAATCAGGAACGTCAGCGGTGCTCTCTGGGGCAGACAGGGCATCTTCAGCTTGCGACCGAACCTGGTCCACCAGTGTCTCGAACCGGGCATTGACTTCAGCGGCTCGGACGCGGGCGGTGTTGCGGTCACTGGTCTTGAGGCTCTGCTTCAGCGCCTGAGCGCCCAGCGCGAGAGCCACGTCAACGGGATAGTTACGTCTATAGAGCCACGTATGGCCCTTCAGATAGGCATAGCGAATGTGAGCAGACATGAGTCTCCTCCTTTCAGGTTTAGAATTGGGATGAGTTCAGTTGGTTGAGACGAGTCTGACGATCATCTCGAGTGCCGGTTCACCGTAGGATCCAGCCAGAGGGCCGGTGACAGCAAAGCCGGTCACGCAGTCTTCAAACACCTCTTCCACGCGGAACAGATGTTCAGGGACGTCATCGAAGGCGCGGACAACCACGACGTCACCGGGGTTTAGCTCCAGCTCAGCCATCGTCGGACCTCCACGTCCAGAGAACCGCCAGCAAAACCAGCGCGGAGACAGCGGGATGGGACCGAGAGACCACCCAGAGCATCGTCGTCAGGACGGCCTTGGGCGGTGGGTGTAAAAGAAAACCCCCGACGAGAACGCCGAGGGCAGACAGGTACTTCATGGATCAAACTCCTGCAGTTGCTTCTTTATTTAGATGCAGGAGGTTGCTCAGTTTTGACGGAGGTGGACGTTCAGGTTTTCCGCGCGGATGGCAGGTTTGCAGACGAAGGGTCGACCAGTTTCCTGCCTAAAGGAAAAACAACCGTACTGCCTTATCAGAACCGAACGCTTAAGTTTGCACCGAGGCCATGCTCTTGGCCGTTGGAGCGAACTGAATAGCCATATCCTGCCGTTAGTCTGGCCAGATCAGAAATCTGATACCCTAGCCCCAGACCAAGCACGAAGCCATTTGCCCCTCGGTTTTGTCCGACTTGTGTGAACGTGCCAAATATCGGGCTCGTTACAGTGATTTCGTGCTCACTGTCTTTGTTTGCAAAGAAGTCATATTCATACCGGGCAAAGGCGATTGGGGTTAGCAAACCACTCTCTGTCAAGAAGTCGCGTTGATAATCAACTCCAATGGAAGCGACCAGGGACTCTGCGTTCGCTTTTTCAATTGAGTAGTTGAAATCACCACCGCCAGTCTCTGTGCCTGAACCTTGTTGAATACGCCCGTAGTTCAATCCAAAAACCGTAGAGACCCTTGCACCGCTGTCCAGGTTAAACAACTTCCGTGCCTGGATACCGGCGTGAATTCCTTCTTGGTCCAAATCAGACTTTGCCTCGCCTCCCGTAAAAGCATCAACAGAAGGGTTATTCCGGTTGGCGTCCGTTTCGCCGAACATGTAACCGATCAGCCCAGAGAACTCCCACGTTCCGGTTGTTGTACGCCCATAGACACCCACGTGATAGCTGTCGGTCGAAAAGTCCTGATCGACTTGATCGTGCTCATCCATGGAGGACGTCCCGAAGCCTGCATACACTCCGACCACACCTCTATCGGTACTTGCAACATCCGCTCCGACCAAAATGGTGCCCAGCGAATAGTCGAATGTGCCAAGGCCGTTATTTCCCTCAACGTCCCCGTTCACATAGGCCGTGTCGATCCACCAGCGCCGATCAGAACAGTCGATTGCGCCACTCGGGCTATGGGCCGTGTCGATGTCGCCTGCTGCAACGGGTTGATCCTTGTTGCTGAAGCCGACCGCTTGATACTTGCGGCAGTCAGCGTGGCTCAAAACTGTGTTGGTTATCAGGTCTAATTGCTCAAGCCCAATGGTCAAGTTGGAGGAATAAGGCTCCGCGTGCACACGGTTAAACCCTGCCAGACCTGAATTGGTAAGCGTGTTTACGGCATTACCCAAGGTTGACCCATTGGTCAGATTGGTTCCGGGTGACATGTTTGTGGTGTTGGCCACCGCGCCAGCCAGATTGCTGGCATTTGGCGAATTGGTAACTGCTGGGTTCTGAGGTAAGCTTGCGACCGGTTGTGCCGTGAATGCTATATCAATCTGACCATCTGTGGTCGGCGTGTTGGCTATCGTCAAATTAGACAACGCAGGAAGAGAACCTCCAGCAACAAGCGTCGGTGAGTCTCCATCGAACCTGGAAGCCCGAAAAACAGTGTAATTGTTGCCAGCAGCATAATCTTGTGCAGTCAGACCAGGTTGGGCAGCCTCTACTTGAATTGTGGCGCGGTTAATTCCTGTAACTGGCCCGCTGGATGACACCAAGTCAGCTTTCTGCCCGGCCGTCGGATCGACTTCAGTTAAGAGCCGTGACCCAGTTTCAAACGCGATTCCGCCACTGTTGTTGAGTGTACCAATTGAAAAGCCTGGCGAAAGCACCCCGCCGTTTTTAACTGTGAAGTTGAATGCGTTCACGGTTCCCGTTCCGGCCAGCGTGCCAAAGTTCTCAAAATTTACGGTGTTCAAACTGCTTGCCGCATCAAGCCGAACGGTTGTACCTGCGGCTATCGCCATATCGCTGGTCGAAGAAATCGAACTATTCGTCAGCGTGAAGTCAGAAGCCTCTGCAATCCGGGTTTGGATAAAATACGCCCCGAAAACCACCTCGGTCGCCCCCATAACAGTCAGGTTGTCATAGGTTAACGGTCGGTCAGACTGGAAGTAGACTTCAGTGGGGTCGATATTAGCCCCGTTGAATGGAGCGAATGTCATTGATCTGCCGGAACCGATCGACGTTCCAATGAGGTTCACTCGGAGCTTCCCGTTGATGTTTGTCGCCAAGGCTTCTCGGGAAACAAAGTCTCCGCTGCCCGCCGCGACATCAACATTCAGAAGAGTTAAAACTGAAGCATTGCTTGGAACGGTATTTTGGCCAGGAACGTACAACTCAATTTCACCTGAGGACGTGATTGAGGAGTTTCCAATTGTTAGTCCTGTAATGGGCCCGTTTGGGATCGGAAGACACGTGCGTTCCGTCGTTGAGATTGTTTGATTGACGCGAGTGCTTTCAGATCCAGAAGAGTACTCTATCCGAGGAGAACCCAATTCTACGCAGGCTTGCGAGCTTTGAGCTTGCGCGTCGTCCGTCACCAGCACAAAAGCCAAGGCTCCCAGTGTTGAATTAATGAAAACTGAACGCTGAGCATGTTGTGCCGTCGGTGCCGAGCTCTTTGTTTCCATCACCTTTCTCCTCTTATTCCATCGGCGAGAGTACACCCAAATGTGATACACCGTGAGTCTTTTGGCGTGCTTAAAAAAGTTGAACGATTGACTGCTTTGGGCTCGAAGCGGCAGTTCGCTGCATTAGGATTGAACATCCGCTCCGCCCCAACCCGCCAGCACCAGCAACCAGTCTTCAGCACCCGGAACGACTCGTCAGTGGGTCGTCCGCGCCAGTGGACGGCCCTCTAGCGGTCTAGTTGGCAGCCTCTCTAGCAGCCAAAATGCCCCCGAAACCGCCCCAGTTTCTCGGGCTTCGCTGAAAAGCCGATAACAATCATCGGACAGCAAGGATTCCTACCACCCCAGCCAGTCCTTCAGAACATGGAACGACAGCAGGCACTTGGGGC
>NZ_WQDY01000022.1 GCF_013033355.1 Ruegeria lacuscaerulensis | reverse complement strand
TCAGAGCAGCATCATCCGTCTGCAGGGCTTGGCCTGCCAACTCCATTGCGAAGGCTGGCCCGTCATCGGTGAACGATATGGCAGGCGCAATGTTGACGGCATCGGTGGCTTGGTCCGGTGGTGTCTCAGTATCGCTGAGAGTGCCGACCAGGTTAATGTAATCCCCGGCGCCAAGACCCAGCCCGACAGTGTCGCCGTTATATGGCGCTTCAGTGTCAGCCGAACTGTGCTCGACCGCCCGTTCCTGGGTCAGCGTCACGGCGCCGGTGCTGCTGTTGACCGAGACCGAGAACACGACGTCGCCGGTTGCGGCGTTAGAGGCATCCGTACCTTCACGACCGACGATGTCGCCGAGTTCGTCAAACAGGTACACGGTGTTGCCGGTGGCGGTGTCCTTCAAAGTTGTTGTAACTGAGGCAGCGCTCAATGCCAACGAGTAGACAAGGCCACCATTGCCGTCGGCACCCGGTGAATTGGTTTCGACCGTAAACAATTCGTCGACGCCCTTGGTGTCGGTGTCCGGACCGCCTGCCAGATCTGCGTCGTCTGTCTGCAATCCACCTGTACCAAGCTCAATGTCAAAGAGGGGTGCGTCGTCCTCAATGAGGCCGCGGACATCATTCGCTGAGAAATTCTGCTTGTCACCATCCTCGTCAAAGGCTTCGAAGAGTTCCCCAAGGCCAATCCCAAGGATGTCGTCGTCGGGGTTGCCCGTCGTTACCGCGCCGTGCTCGACAGCGGCGAGCAGTTCCAGCCGGATATCTCCGTCGGTATTCACGAGAATCCGGAGATGATCGGTGCCGCTGATCGACAGGATGACTTCGTCGTTATAGGTCGTGCCGCCCACGTCGACGTTAACACCTTTATTCACCTCAACGTCAAACGTTTGACCGTCGTCACTGTTCAGCGTCGTTCCGTCTTTCGTCGAATCTGCGCCAAAACCCAGGCCCGGTGCGTCCTGGCCGGATTGGAATATGCCGCTCAGGTTGTCAGTCGCGACCAGCACGTCACCCGTGCCGTCAAGGTTGCCGCCGGTCAAGGCGTCCTCATAAACCGTCAGATTGACATCCTGCGCGCCTTGGGAGGGACCATCGTCGTAAAAATCGAGCTTGGATCCCGCCTCGGCCCGTTCGGAGGAGGTGCTTTCCAGGCTGAAGGCCTGAATACTGAACGCGACCTGATCATCGCCGTCGTTTTTGATTGCTATCCGGTTGAAGGACGGAGCCACGATACTGATGCGGTCATTTTCAACCGCGCCGATTACGGTAAATGTGCCGTCACCGTTATCCTGAACCATCGTTGGGTCGCCGGTGACGTCGACACCATTCACGAAGACTGCGGTAATGTTCACCTGATCATCATCGCTATGGCCGGATATGAAATCTGTTCCGGTCTCAAGATTGATGCCCGCGCCTTCGGTATTCCACGCAGACAGATGGACCAAGGGGTTTGTGGTTGGGCCACCTCCAGTGACCTTCACAACATTGAACGCCGCACCGGTCGTCTGGAACACGTCCGTGAATAGAATGTTGTTCTGGTCACTGGCCTCGGTGGGGGTCAGCCCGGGTACGATATATTCGGTGTCAAACCCAGTGGTGAAATTGAAGTTCAAAATCTCTCCAGCGCCAATGTCCTGTGAGTTGGTACCAAGCGCGGTTTTATCTGAACCGTCGCCCAGATTGGCACCCTGGCCACTGTTCACTGAATCGCCGTTGGTCTCGCCTGAGGCCACAATCGTGACATTCCCCGAACTGAAGGCCATGAACTCGTTCTGGCCGGACGGAGCGCCCTCGAATGAGAAGTCGATGACCTGCTCGGCCGAGACAAAGACCTTGTTGGCTAAATCCACAACATCGTCGGGGTTGCTCCCATTCGGATGTTTTATCGGCTCGAACAAGGCGATCCAGAAATCGCCGCCGATGATATTGCCGCTGACCGGATCAGTGACTTCTTCCAGGTAAATCGCAAAGATGACTTCCTGGGTAACCGCATCAATTCCCAAAACGACATTGTCGTTCGCAGCCGACAAGAGATTGATGTTGTTTCCCGCAAGCGAGTCGAGGCCGGAATCAAATGCCCCATCGAATAAGAACCCGCTATCGTCAGTCAGACTCAGCCCAGTGATCGGGGGATCAGCGGTGATCTGTACATCATTGCCGCCGGTCCCGTCAGTGGGATCGCCCGCGATCTCAATCGCATCACCGACTGCCACGCTATAGCCTGTGACCGTTGCGCTATAGGCCGCCAACGCGGTGTTGAAAACCGACTCTACATCAGTCGGGAAAACGGCAGGGGTTCCAACAATGTCTTGCTGTTGGTCACCAAGGGATTCATCAATACCAGTAATGCCGTCAATATTAATCGTAAGTGCCATAACACTTCCCCCAATGGTTTACACTGGAAGCAATGAAGACACCGAGATGCACCGCTCAAATTTTATGTCTCGGATAACTTCAGATTCCAGCAGTCAATCCAGACGCAATAATGTGCTCAGAAGGAGACGGCTTTGTTGGGGGGCAGATGATGAGCCAGATAAAGTCACAATAAGGCCGTGCACCGCTGAAACGGATTCGCACAGCTAAGGTTTCTATAATTTCGATTTTTTGACTTTAAGAGATGTGAACCACGACATTGGCACCCCCATGCCAGAAAACAGGTTCTCCTTCAAACTGTGGTAGCACGCTACCACAGTGTTCCAAATTTCTCAACGTTTTCAAAAGGTCAGGCGAGCGCGCCGAAAATGGTTCGCGTAAAGGTAGGTGCCACCAGGTGACTTTTTGCCTGCTTTCCGAGCGAAGTCTTGCCCAAAAAACGCCCAAATTTCGGCAGCTCTTGCGACCACCATTGTTCGACATTTATCAACAATCCAACCGCAAAATTTACAAAAGCGGGAAGTTTGAGGGCAAGAGATGGCTAAGGGCAAGGGCAGCGCCGGTCACGGCGGCAATACCGTGCTAAAAGGTGGGCGCGGAGACGATACCTATTTCGTTCATTCATCTGGAATTTCCATTAGCGAAAGAAAGAATGGCGGCATAGATACCGTTGTCTCGAGCGTGGACTATGCGCTTGATGATAATGTGGAAAACCTTTTCCTGGATGGCGTCGACGATCTCAATGGAACCGGCAATGAGCTTGACAATGTTCTCGAAGGCAACGACGGGGACAACATTTTTTCTGGCTTGGATGGCGACGACACGATCCTGGGTTTTGCCGGCGACGATACTTTGCTGGGCGGTGAGGGATTTGACCTGATCGACGGTGGCGAGGGGTATGACACCGTTCGCTTTGAAGGGAAGTTGGAAGACTACTCTTTCGAAATAGTGGGTGAAAGTATTTATGTCACCTCTTCTTCTGGCGAGCGGGACCACCTGATAGATGTCGAGGTGCTGTCCTTTTCTGACATAGAATTGTTGGTCGTAGACTTGGAAACGCCCGACGATCCAAACGCTGATTCGCCGCAAGCGCTTGACGACTATGGGACGGTGCAGAGGGATGGTGTGGTGATCCTGGCTGTTCTAACGAATGACCTTGGCGCGGGATTGCGAATAGCTTCTGTAACGGAAGGTGTGTCCGGTGCAGTAACAATCAACGAAGACGGGACCCTCACTTATGTTCCTTATGAAGGGGTCTCTGGCGCGGACACTTTCAGCTATACCGTTGTTGACGACCGAGGGCGCACCTCGACTGCGCAGGTGACGATGGAGATTGTTGACGACAACTCGGCCCCAGTCGCTGTCAACGATACTGTTATGGCCGTTGAGGGTGAAACTCTCGAGAGTTCGGCCAGTATTCTAGAAAATGACAGCGACGGCGATGGTGATACGCTGACCATTACGAAATACGATGCGGTTAGCGCTAACAATGGATCAGTCGTTGTGAACGCCGACGGGACGTTCAGCTATACTGCGGCCATGGGTTTCACCGGAGCTGACACTTTCAGCTATACAGTTGAAGACGGTCACGGAGGTAGTTCTTCCGCAGTTGTGACAATAGAAGTCGAGGGTGCCTCAGAGCCGGATGTCCCTTATTATGTTACAGGGCTGATTGCTGGAGACGAGTATCGGCTGAACCCCAACGATCCGGTCGGGACAAGCGTCACTGTAACTTATTCGTTCGCTACTGCGACACCAGATTACTACCACGACGGCCATTTTGCCTGGACGGACTTCGAAGCTTTCACGGCAGAAATGCAGGCGATTACGCGTAGCGCGCTTTCCAGTATTTCGGAGTTCGCGGACATTACGTTCGTCGAAGCCCCACTTGAAGAAGCCAGCATTGTATTCGGGATCGCGGATATCGGCGGGTCCGCCCGAGGGTTAGCCTATTACCCGAATGCCTATACCGTTGGCGCACCTGCCGGAGATGTCTGGATCGATTCATCATTGTCAGGACTTTCTTTTGAGCCTGGGACTGAGGAATACAAAACGCTGGTTCATGAAATCGGGCATGTATTGGGGCTTCAGCACCCAGAAAACCTGCCGCTTGATGAGTTGAATCGGCAATATACTGTGATGTCGGATTATGTGCATCCGTCCTTCGACGGCGAGGCAAGTTCGATGCTATTGTATGACGTCGCGGCTATCCAATATTTATATGGAGCCAACGAGACCACTAGAACAACCGACGACGTATATGACTTCGATGCGTTGTCCGAGACTGTTGAAATTATCTGGGATGCGGGTGGGCGTGATGCCATCGACCTCTCAGCTTCAACGCATGGCGTTGAAATCGATTTGCGCGAGGGTTCATTTAGTACCGTTAGCCAGTCAGGTAGCAACAACATTGCTATCGCTCACGGGACAGAGATCGAAGACGCTATTGGCTCTTCTTTCGATGATACGATAGTTGGCAATGATGGCGACAATTACATTTTCGGGGGCGGCGGAAATGATGTCTTGTTCGGCGGTGACGGAGATGACTATTTCGACTTCTACGGCTCCAACGGAAATGACCAGATTTCTGATTTCACGAACGGACAAGATGTACTTGCATTCAGCGGTCCAGAGACGTCGATCGACGACCTGACAGTCACGACGCAGGATTCTGGGGTTTTGGTAGAGTATTCCGGTGGCTCAATCCATCTTGATAATGTTCTGTACCTGACAAGTGACGATGTAGTCTTCGGGGTCGCCTAATCTGCAATTTTAGCACAGTAAGCGCCGTTGGCTCTGTCGGAATGAACAGGTTTGAGACGAGGGAGGGCTTTGGTTGGTAAAACTTCTGCAGAATAATCGGGATAATTGAGACCGATATTAGGAGGCTGCCAACTTCAGGGCAAAGCAGACAAGTTTGCAATGACACCCTCGCGACTCCTTTAGGGAAATTTCCTTGAGAACCCTACCTATTTTGTGCCGGGATGGAGCCGGTTTTAAAACCGCTGTCGTTTACAGAATGTATTGGCGGGCATCTCTCGTGGTTTCGACTACGGTGGCGACAAACCTAAGAAGATCCGACCGCATATTCGTCGGCTTGTCGCAACGGTCATCGTTTTCACCAACCTTTTGATGCTGACAGGGCCTCTCTTCATGCTTCAGGTCTATGACCGGGTGCTTGCCTCTCGGTCAGAGGAAACCCTGGTTGTTTTGTTCGGTCTTGTCGCGATTCTTTACCTGTTTTACGGGCTCATCGCTGCGCGTGCCGGTGCCCGGTTTCAGACGGCTTTCGACGAGTCCGTTTTCCGAGCCGTACTTGAAGACACCGCCGTACATGGTGGACAACATAAGCAGACCGCCCCGCTCGACGCGCTGGCCTCAATTCGAACTTTCTTCACAGCTCCAGTTCTCTTGTCGCTACTTGATCTTCCATGAACCCCCATTTTTATCGGCTGCATTTTTATCTTCCATCCCTATCTGGGATGGATGGCCGGCACAGGCGGCATGACTCTGATCGCTGTCGCTTTCATTAACCAATTCGTAACTTACAAAGGCTTACCGAGGCCAACGGGCTCTCACACCGGGCAGATCGCTTCGCGGCTCAAGCCGAAGAAGGGGGCGAACTCATCTGGGCACAGGGCATGTCGCAAGCAATGGTAAAGCGCTGGCGAGACATGCGAGCGGAAGGTGTTAAACGTACGATCGCTGCCACCGATTGGACGGGCTCTTTCACCGCCAGTAGCAAAGCATTCAGGCTCTTCCTTCAATCTGCAAATCTGGCGGTTGGCGCCTGGCTCGTTTTACAAAATGAAATCAGCGCAGGAGCCATGATTGCGGCCTCTATTCTGATGGGCCGTGCTCTCGCACCGGTCGAGCAGAGTCTTGGAAGCTGGTAAATCGTGCAGAATGCGCTATCCAGCGGGAAGCGCCTGAATACCTTTCTTGCCGACAACTGCGAGCGTGAGCCACCTCTTGAGTTATCGCAACCCGAGGCCAAACTCCCTGTCAATAATGTGTCTTTTGTTGTCCGCCGAGGCGATGAACCGATCCTGAAATACGTGAAGGTCGAGGTTTCGCCAGGAGAATCGCTCGGTGTAATCGGAAAGAGCGGTTCCGGCAAAACCACTCTTGCCCGCGTGATCGTAGGTCTTTTGACGCCCGTCGCCGGTGAGGTGCGTCTAAATGGGGCTAAGCTGGAACATTATGGCCCGGATCAATTGGGTCGGCACATTGGCTATCTTCCACAGGACGTTGTGCTTTTGAAGGTAGTGTCGCCGAAAACATAGCGCTAGTGGACCTAAACCCGGATTCTGAACTTGTCATCAAGGCCGCCAAAAAAGCGCGAGTGCACGACATTATTCAGAGACTCCCCGACGGGTACAATACTCGGATCGGAACCCACGATGCGCAATTGTCGGGTGGACAAAAGCAACGGCTTGCATTGGCTCGCGCGCTTTATCGCGATCCTGTGCTTTTGGTTCTCGACGAGCCGAACTCGGCACTGGATGCTGATGGATCTGAGGCCCTAAACTCGGTCGTGCGGGAAATGAAGGCGGACAACAGAGCTGTTGTTATTATGACCCATCGATCGACGGCGATCTCAGAGTGTAACAACATGGTTATTCTGGACTAGGGTAAAGTCGCGGCGCAGGGCCCGCGACCGAAGTTTTTAAGTCGACGTTGAAGAATGCCAACTAGGTTCAAAGCGTCGCCAGCGGAAAGACAAGCTGATGTCAGAACATAAGGAGAGCTGGAGTGCCGTCGTGCCAACCACAATTGGTGCAACGGCGATCATCGTGATGTTGGGTGTCCTTGGGGTTTGGAGCGTCAAGACGCAGATTGCCGGTGCCGTGGTGGCCTCCGGGGTGATCGAGGTTGAAAGCGAGCGGCAGGCGATCCAGCATCCAGACGGTGGGGTGGTTGGGCTATTTTCGCGCGCGAAGGCGATCTAGTGGCTGCCGGCGATGTGCTTGTGCGGTTCGACGATACATTTCTCAAAAAATGAACTCTAGATCGTCGAAGGTCAGCTCTTGGAAATTTTCGCGCGCATGGCGCGCTTCGAAGCCGAGCGTGACGACACTGAGAGCGTGACACTCGACACTCCTCCAGACCTGATGTTAGTGCCTGAGGGCAAGATCACAGAGCAACTGGAAGGGGAGAAACGTCTTTTTGAAGCGCGTCGCATATCACTCGCGCAGAACGCCCAGCAAATTTCTGAACAGAAAGCTCAAGTTGCACAGCAAATTGAAGGCGTAGAGGCGCAGCGCAGGGCACTTGATCGCCAACTCAAGCTCATCGAGCAGGAACTGGCTGATGTACAAAACCTCTTTGATCAGGGGCTGACGAAAGCGTCGCGCCTTCTTGAATTGCAACGCGCCCAAGCTAGGCTCGAAGGAGAAATCGGCAGTCTGACGGCGCGCGTTGCAGAAGCACGCGCACAGATATCAGGCTCGGAAATCCAGAGACTTAATCTTTTTGAACAACGCCGCGAAGAAGCAATAAGCCGATTACGGAACTTAGGTTTCAACGAACTCGAATTGGTAGAGCAGCGTCTTGGGCTTATCGAAAGGCTGTCCCGACTCGATGTCGAGCGCCTGTCGCCGGCATTACTTTTGGATCAAACGTCTTTGCAGAACAGTCTGTAGTCCGTGCAGCCGATCCAATGATGTATATCGTGCCCGGAGATCAACCGCTTCACGTGTCCGCACGGATATCACCGACAGATATCGAGCAGGTCTACACCGGTCAGGATGTATCGCTGATGTTTACCACGTTCAATCGACGCACGACTCCGGAAGTTGCAGGTAAAGTCGTCCGCGTTGCCGCTGATGCTGCGTGAGATGAAGCCACAGGTGAAACGTTTTACGAGGCGATCCTCATGCCAGACGTGGCAGCGCTCGAGGCTCTGGAAAATGTCTCACTTGTTCCAGGCATGCCGGCCGAAGCCTTCCTCAAGACCGAGAACCGGACTCCGCTAAGTTATCTGACGCAACCGCTCGCTGTGTATTTTCAGCGTGCGTTTCGCGAGGATTAATTCGCCGGTCCCAATAATGCCGGTAGTGCATACGTCCAAACTTTTCTACTTATCATGGCTAAGTTAAGAATTGCGCACAACAGAATCGTTAGGACGTCAATTTTGAGGACGTTCGGCAAAGGCCAAATCCTGCTCCCGAAACCAAAATTTCTATACGAAAGAAAGGCGTTAGGGGCTAGATTAAGTGACCTCGCCGTAGCGCGTCAATCTCTCTGGAAGCACTGTGGAAGCAACAGGAGCGAACTCGCGCTCTAGCAACGCCGTAACACCACGTCACTTCAGGGCTCATGATTCTCTACCCAGTTTGAAACGTAAGGGAAAAATCTATTACCTGTGTGGTTCAGATAAAAGAAATACATCAAGAAAAAAATTGAAATCCTAAATTTTGATCGCCCTTAAGCTGATGGACTGCTCATCACTCGTTAACAGTTTCACTATTGATAAATTTTTTGTGAGCTTTGCCAATTCGTCGGTGTTTGATCAGTGAATTGAAATTGAACGAATATTTTGGTTGAGACTAATAGTTTTGAGTGGCGAAAATGCTTGGATGGTCTAATCCTCTTTTGGGAACGTGCCCCGATAAAACTGGCCAAGAAACTCTATACTCTTTAGGGTTGTGGCGGAAAATACTACCTTTCGCTGCGCTACTGACACTCCCAACAGCGGCGACTTCTGCGGAATATCAGCTGGAGGACGGCACGACCGTTGCCCCGCTTGAGATGTTCCAGGAATGCGACGTTTGCCCCGAAATGATCGTCTTACCACTTGGGGAATTCATGATGGGAGGGCCGCCGGGAGAATCTAAGCTGAATGTTCACTTAAACGCGAACCCTATGCGGATGGCTACCCCTGAAGACCCTTATATCGCATATCAAGAAGGGCCAATACACACGGCCAAGATCGACATCCCTATCGCAATAGGTCGTAACGAAGTCACTTACGAAGAGTGGATGACCTGTGTAGATGATGGAGGATGCGGAGGGCACATACCACAGAAATGCACTCTACAGAAAGATACTCCTTGTGCAAATCTAACTGGTTCCCATCCTGTTGTGGATGTTTCACACGCAGATGCAATGGCCTACACGCATTGGTGGAATGGAAGCGTCGGAAAAAAACTCATATAGACTGCCGACGGAAGCTGAATGGGAGTACGCCGCTCGATCTGGAACCATGACGGCCTTTGCGCACGGCGATGAAATAACTACCGAGCAGGCAAACTTTAATGGAAAGGCGACCCAAATAATGTTGGGGGACCCGAACCTTGGTCTTGTTCATAGAGGTAAGCCTGTTCCAGTCAATCAACTTGAAGCAGAGAACCTATGGGGCTTGAGACATATGTCAGGCAATGTCTCTGAGCATACTCTGTCCTGTTGGACGAATACTTACGAGGGTTGGGATAGCTCTAGTGCATATTTGAAAATGTCACTTTTGCCAAATTGTGAGCTTCGAGTGATACGGGGCGGTGCGTATTGGGCCGCTATGGATTTTTCCCGTGTGGCATTTAGAGGTCGGGGAGCGGAAAACGCGAGGTCTACAGCATTTGGTTTTAGAGTTGTCCGCGACCTTTTTTTGAATAATTGAGGAGAGAGATTGATGTGTGAGATATTCTATATCTGTCCCCTACGAGGACAAGGCATGTCCACTCAAAGCCTGTCTCCGACATTTGAGACAGGAATTACGATAGCGAGATTGACCTAAATTACACTTGTGTTTCCCAAGGAGGCTTTGCGCCAATCTCTGCAACCAGAAAGTCCATGAACACCCGCACTTTTGGGGATAATACGTTGGACTTGGGATAGATCAGCCACAAAACACTGTCTTCGCTGGCTTCAAAGTTTGGAAGAACACGCACCAAACGGCCTGACTTCAGTTGTTCATGCACGCTCCATCTAGCATTTAAGGAAATACCGGCCCCCGCTAATGTGGCGCGGACTTGGCTTTGACCGTCATCGATAGTCAATTGGCCTTTGGCTGATGCGGGATCAAAAAAGGCGTTTTCGCCTGCTGGCCCTGTCAGTGGCCGAGGTTGGAGGTTTTGGAAAGCGATCAGACGGTGGCTTGTCAAATCGGCTGGTGTATCGGGAACGCCATGCGTATCGAGGTACTGCGGTGCAGCACATAGAATGCGCTGGTCATCAGCCAGTTTGCGACCCTTCAGACTGGTGTCGACAAGTGGCGCGTTCCTAAGGGCTAGATCATAGCTTCCTTCGATCAGGTCGAACTGCACATCCGACAGGCGCAGATCGAGCATGAGATCAGGGTGCTGTTCAAGAAACTTAGGCAGGATTGGCGCGATGTAGAGCTGTGCGAAACTGCTTGGCGCCGTAAAACGCAATGTTCCCTTGATCGTTGCCATTTGCCTACCCAATGCAGCAAGTGCCGCCTCCTCCTGCGCAATGATCTCACGTGCGAAAGGCAGGAAATTCGCTCCTTCCACCGACAACGAAACTTTGCGAGTCGTGCGGTGCAAAAGCTCAATACCGAGGTTCTGCTCCAACTTGGCAAGCCTTGCGCTGGAGACCGCTGGGGCCATGCCCAGGTCACGCCCCGCCGCGCTGATGTTAAGTATGTCTGCTGCCCTAATAAACAATCGAAGAGCGTCTGTGTCCAAACCCATTATATTCACTTTCCGAATTATAAATACATTATTGGGCAGTTTATCTGCAATTTGATCGAGGTTAAATCTCTTTCACAGATGCAATAAAGCTTAGGCACGAGGCGCAAATGACACGGACGGCCACGGTTAACTACCATGTTCACAAATCCTACCGGCAAGCCTTTGAGCTTGATGCTGGCGGGATCGCTGGCAACCTGATTTGCCCTGAACTGCTCGCGACATCTGTCGTGCTAGCAGACAACCGCACAACGACCTCGTCGGTTTCATTTGCGTGCGATGCCGTTGAAATCATGCCGCTCGAAACGCAGGTCCGAGACTTTGCAGGCGACAGCTGGGAGCCGATTTACGATGCGGAGCTCAAGGCCATGCTGCAGAACAGGCTGGGTGCGAGAGAGGTCGTGGTTTTTGATCACACTGTTCGGGTGGACGATCCTGAAGCAATACGTAAACCGGCGCGCAATGTTCATAGCGACTACAGCAAGGACGGAGCCGAACAGCGGCTTGTCGACTTGCTGGGCGCCGAGGCCGCAACGGAGTGGGCGCAAGGTCATTTTGCCTTTGTCAATGTATGGCGTCCGATAGAGCATCCGATCAATTCAGCACCACTTGGGTTCGTTCGCCCCTCTTCAATTGACCCATCGGACTGGATTTTATTGGACCTGATCTATCCCGACCGCACGGGACAAATCATGGGGCTGGTGGGCAACCCCAAACATGAGTGGATCTATCAATCCAAGATGACGCCGAATGAGGTCGCGGTCTTCAACATCTATGACAATCAAGGCCGGGCTTCGGTTGCTCATAGCGCCCTCGACATGGTCGAGGATCCAAACATCAATACCGTTCGCAAAAGCATCGAAAGCCGTACTTTGGTGCGCTATTAGAGGAGGGGCAGACATGTTGGATGAAACGCAGCTGTCTGGGTTTGAGCAAATAAATTTGGCCTACAACCAAGTGTTCCGTCCCGGACGACTGAGCATTGGCCTTGTGCTGCCTCTCGAAGCTTATGCCGTCGGCGCAGAGCCGACTCTACGGGAGCACCTAGAAGCGGCTCAGAAAGCCGAGGAACTTGGGTTTGCGGCACTTTGGCTACGGGACGTGCCCTTTAATGTTCCAAGCTTCGGTGACCCCGGGCAAGTTTTCGATCCATTTGTCTATTTGGGAGCTTTGGCAACGGCGACGGATCGGATTGCGCTTGGAACGTCGAGTGTGATCCTGCCATTGCGTCACCCCGCTCATGTCGCCAAGGCAGCAGCGACAGCAGATGTGCTCTCGGGCGGGCGGTTGCTTTTGGGTATCGCGTCCGGTGATCGGCCCGAGGAGTACCCGGCGATGAACCAGGGCTTTGACGACCGGGGGGCACGGTTCCGCGATAGTTTTGGGTACATCCGCGCGGTTGGATCGGCTTACCCCACGCATGAAAATGCACAGGGCAAACTGAATGGCGGGATTGATCTATTGCCAAAGCCGCATGGAACGCGCCTGCCGATGCTCATTACGGGTGGTAGCCAACAAACACCTGATTGGGTAGCGCAGAACGGAGATGGTTGGATGACATATCCGCGCAATGCGGCGGCTCAGGGTCAAGTCATCACGGATTACCGCAGGCGTGTGAAGGCGGCAGGTCAACCGGACAAGCCGGTCATGCAATCGCTCTATGTCGATGTCGTTGCCGACCCTGCTGCACCTCCGCGCCCAATCCATCTCGGGTTTCAGTCTGGGACTGATTTCCTACGCAACTATCTGTGCGAGATTGAAACGCTCGGGGTCAATCACGTCGCGCTGAACCTAAGGTTCAATCAAGCGCCAATCGATACAACCCTCGAACATCTGGCGGACACTGTGCTGCCTGACTTTTCCTGAAGGATCAGACTGATGACCAAGACTATTCTCATTACAGGTTCGACCGATGGCATTGGCCTGCTTACGGCCAAGAAACTGGCCGCTGATGGGCACAAAGTGCTCCTCCATGGCCGCAGTGCATCCAAATTGGAGAGCGCGGCTGCTTCCGTCGGAGGCGATGTCGAAACCTATGCCGCTGATCTCAGCGATCTCTTCGCGGTTCGAAAACTCGCCGAAAGCGTACAGGCCAGACATGACAAACTGGATGTGTTGATCAACAATGCTGGTGTGTTGAAAGCCCCTCAAGCCGTGCTGGAAAATGGTCAGGACATCCGCTTTGTAGTGAACACGCTTGCACCGTATCTTCTGACCAAACTGCTGCTGCCGGTCATTCCTGCCGACGGGCGTGTCGTGAACCTGTCATCTGCGGCGCAGGCCCCGGTGAACATCCGGGCCATGCAGGGCAATGTGCAACTGGCGGATATGGAAGCCTATGCCCAGAGCAAGTTGGCGATCACCATCTGGACCCGCGAATGGGCCAAATCGCTGCCCAATGCACCTGTGATGGTTGCCGTAAATCCCGGATCACTTTTGGCCTCAAAGATGGTGAAAGAAGGCTTTGGCCTGGCTGGCAACGATATGAACATTGGCGCTGATATCTTGATTGACGCAGCCTTGGGTGTGCGGTTTGCTGACGCGTCAGGAGCCTATTTCGACAATGACAGTGGGGCTTTCGCTGATCCGCATGCCGCAGCACTCGACGAAAACCACGCTACCGACGTCATGAACACCATCAAAGACTTGATCAGCCAAACGGGCTGATCATCTGGGCGCTAAAACGCCACGAACTTCCACCTTTAAAATTCCCTTACCCCTCGCGCGTGCCGCGTCGAGGCCCAAGAAAGGACGGCCTGATGAAATACGAGAACTTTCAAACCTTTGACGTAAATGTTGAAAACGGCATTGCCACGGTTACCTTCAACTTTGGCTCTGTGAACGTGCAGGGCCAGGAAATGCTGGCCGACCTAAACAGTCTGGCCATGCGGTTAGAGCGGGACCGCGAAACCAAGGTCGTGATCTTTCAGTCGGCCAACCCGGAAATCTGGGTTTGCCACTACGATACCGAGTTATTGAAGGACATGTCGACCGAAGCTGTTTCTCGCGGGGACGCTCAGCTTTTGGACCTACAATCAGTTTGCGAGCGGATCAGCAAGGTGCCACAGGCGACCATCGCAAAACTGGAAGGGTTTGCGCGCGGTGGCGGGCACGAATTGGCCTTGGCGTTGGATATGCGATTTGCCGCGCGGGGAAAATACAAGTTCATGCAGATGGAGGTCGGAATGGGCATCCTTCCCTGCGGCGGTGGCGCCTCGCGCATGGCCCGTCAAACCGGCCTTGGCAAAGCGCTTGAGATCATTCTGAGTGCACAAGACTACGACGCAGATGATGCCGAGCGTTTGGGCACTATCAACAAGGCTTTGGAAGCGGATGAAATCGGCCCGTATGTGACCGCGCTGGCCGAACGGATCGCTCAATTCCCTGCAGAGTCGATCAATGCCTGCAAGCAGATGGTCTACGAGTCCATCGACAAGCCCATCGATGAGGCTCTGAAGGCCGAAGCCTATTGGTTGTATCAGGCGACCAGCAAAACTCCGGCCGTAAAACGCTTCATGATCGCGGATGAACAAGGTTTGGAACACGACATCGAGAACCAGCGCAAATGGGGCGATCTGGTGATGCAGGTGCAAGACATCAACTGACCGCCCACAAGACAATGATCTGGTCAGGCGTGCGCGGTTTCCACGTGGGCCTGACACCATTTTACAAAAGGAAAACCTCAACGAAAGCTATTGTTCTCAACTCTTAAGGACCAGATGCGCTATTCGGGCTTGCTGAAATACCAGACCCGGTCGTTACGATTGGCGACGGTGTGAAAGGTTTTGCCGTAGGTGATGAGGTGTACGGCCGTGCAGGTGATTTGATGGACTTATCGGGCTCATTGGCAGAGAACTTTAAAGCAGATGTTTGTCTGGTTGCACACAAACCCAAGACGCTAAGTATGCGGGAAGCCGCCGCGCAGCCTCTCGTCGGCATCCCCGCCTACGACGGGTTGACCCGACGCGGCGAATGATACTGCGCAGACAGTTTGGTTCTTCAGGCGGCTTGAAAAGATCAGTCCGTTAACATCTCCGAGAGCTCACCTGCGCCTTTTTGCAGGATGTTCAGAAAGGACAGCAGGCTGTTGACGTCGTGACGTTGGGTTGGAGCATGTACCGAAAGTGTGCCTACCAATCTGGCTTGTCCATCACGAATGGGCACAGCGATGGCCGTCATTCCGGCCATGAATTCCTCATCATCCGCCGCGTAACCATTCTCAGCGACTCTACGGATTTCCTCGCGTAGTGCTTTAGGGTTCGTCAGGGATCGTTCGGTTTGCGGTTGTAAATTGCCAGCAGAGAGAAACCCATCCAACGTCTTCTGTCGTAGAGTAGACAGGTACATCTTGCCACTAGCTGTGCAATGGAAGGGCACCTGGGTACCGATCGGCAATTGGATGCGAAGCGGCCATTTCGTTTCAACCCGGTCGAGGTAGATCATTCCTTCCCGGTCTGGGATGGCTAAGTTACACGTCTCACCGACGTCTTCAGCGACGCTGCGCAAGATAGCCAAACGCGCCGTACGAAGGTGTTCGGAAGACATGGTATTGACCGAAAGCAACCGCAGCCGGTACCCAGGGCCATACGAGCGACCATCTATATCTCGCTGCAGGAAACCTTCGGCCTCTGCGGTTTGCAACAGACGGTGGATTGTGGGCTTCGCCAGTCCCAATGTCTCGATCAGGTCTGCTGGTTTGACGGCGACCCCACGCCGCGCCACCTCCTCGAGGATAAGAAGAAGGCGCAGGTTGGTCGGGATCTGAGTTTCTTTGTCTTGTGTTTCCGTCTCAGGCATCCCGCAACATTCTAGTTATTTGGCAGCAGTATCAAGGCCAGATCGGGCACCAGAGACACCAAAATCCACACCGACAGCAGCGCCGCCAGATACGGCACCGTGTAGCGCAGCAACCGGAAATACGGCACGCCGGTCACGCCGGAGGCGACGTAGAGATTCAAGCCGTATGGCGGGGTGATAAAGCCAATGGACGCGCCAACAAGAAAGATCACCGAGAAGTGGATCGGATCAACGCCGACCGAGGCCGCAATCGGCGCAAGGATCGGGGCCAGAATGATCGTGACTGGCAAGCTTTCCAGCACCATGCCCGAGAAAAACACGATCACCATCGAGGTGAACAAAACCGCGTGGTAGCCGCCCATTGAGGTTACAAAGCTCCCAATGGTTTCTTGCGCACCCAAAAGGGACAGAATCTGCTGCATCACTACGGAAATCGCAATCAACGGCGCAAGGATACCCGTGATCTGAGCTGACCGGATCACAATTGACGGGATCTCGGGGATCGTGAAACCTTCGACCACGAACATCTCAGCATAGCTTTTTTCGGTCGGTGAAACGTTGCTGCGCGCGCCCATAAGGCGGTTGATCGGATAGCTGACCAAGCCTGCGATCACGCAAAAACCGACTGTCACACCGGCCGCTTCGGTGGGTGAGAATTTACCGGTGTAGATGCCCCACAGAACCAAACCAATGGCAAAGAAGCCAAGCCAAGCACCGAACGCGGTTTTCAACACTCGGTTCAATTGCAGCGGGATCAGATGCCCCCAGCCATTCATGCGGCAGATGATCCAGCAGGCGAACTGCATCCCTATGACCATCAGCGCACCAGGAATTATGCCGGCCACAAACAGCTCAGATATCGGCAGGTTCATCAAGAATCCGTAGACGATAAAGATAATAGACGGAGGAATGATGATCCCTACAGTTCCACCCGCAGCTGCGGTGGCAGCGCTGAAGCGTTCATCATAGCCACCTTTTACCATCTCAGGGTGCAGCATCGACCCGATGGTTGCTGTTGTTGCCGAGTTGGACCCCGAAATTGCCGCGAACAGCCCGCAGGCCCCCAACGAGGCCATTGCCAAGCCGCCGCGTATCCAGCCCAGACAGGCATAGGCAAAATCGCTGAGGCGCCGCGCAATTCCTGATTTGTTGATCAGGTCTCCAGTCAGGATGAACAATGGCATCGCCAGCAGGGCAAATCCTTTGTTGAAAACGTTCAGCAGTTCGGCGCCCATATTGTCCAGTGTCAGACCGAGGACAAAGGAACAGCCGATGACCCAATAGCCGATCACCAACAGAACTGGCACGCCCAGCATGAATAGAAACGTAACCCCAAGCGAGATCAGTGTGACCATAGTTCCGTCTGTCATCAGTCTGCTCCGATCACAGCCTGCTGAATCAGCGGCTTGCCTGTTGTCCAGTTATGCAGATCGTCAGCGAGGTTCTGAAATACGCGTCCGACCATCAGAAAGAAAGACAGCGGCGCGGCCAGAAGAAACCACCACTGCATGACATTGTCAGTACCCAGTACGATCTGGAAATTAGATGCAGAAAGCGCCACCAGCCGGGTCGTGGTGACGATGACGATCATCGCGAAAATAAACCACAGAACCGCATCAAGGATCAGGCAAGCCAGCTGACCTGCCCTCGGCATCGCAGTGCGGAATTCGCTAAAGCTCAAGTGCGTACGCAGGCGTACGTTGTAAGACGCCCCGAACCAAGCCATTACCATGAACAAAAGTGGCGGAATGGTCGTTGACCATGGCTCTTGATCATTAAACACAAAGCGGTCGATCACACCCCAGAAAATGATTAGCGCAATGGTAAGATACGAATAGACCATCACGGATCGTTCCAGATGGCGCTCTATAAAGGGCACCTTTCGATAGACCAGCATGACCAGAAGCCCGCCAAATGCAGTAACCACTGCACCCAGAACCCAAGCAGCGTCAGATTCCAGAGCGGATTGAATCTCGAACGAATCCTGGCTGAGAAAGGCGCTGAAGATCGCGCCTATGTCTGCCCATAACGACATGTACCCCGTCCTCCCAGTCGGTGTGTTTTTGGAACCGGCCCGATTGGGGCCAGTTCACATCAGCTTATCAGGCTTGGCCCATCCACCAACGGCGCGGTTCGACGTTTTCCGGCAGGGTGTCAGCCGGAATTTCACGCGCGATATCGTAAATTTCCTGATACGTATCGATGCCGCCAGCCCATTTGTTCAGACGTTCACGCCACTGTGCCCAAGGCTCAGGGTTATAGTTCGGGGCGCACATCTCTTCGGCCAGTTTGATCTGATCGTCGGGCAGGAAAGCGGGACGCACGCCGTTTTCGGCAAAGATCGTGTTGGGCAGTTGCGGGTCCGAGAATCCTACGGTGTTCAGCAGCGCCGCCTCATTCGCGCCCTGAATCAAAGCCTGTGTGAAATACGAGGATTCCATCACCGCGTCCTGCAACTCGCCGCTGAGACCGTCGAAGACCTTGGCTGACATCGAGGTATGCTCGGTGCCACAGAAGAACTTCAGGTTCACCGATTGCGAAACCACTGGTGCCATATTGGCGTAAGCCACTGCCGAAGCCCAGGTTTCGGCCCCGTCGATCAGACCGGTTTTCAGGGCGTCCAGCGTTTCTTCCCACGCGACCGGTACCGGGTTCAGGTTCAGCAGCTGCATCGCTATCCGACCCAGCTGCGTGCCTGTCACGCGGTTCTTGGTGCCGAACAGCTCTTCCAGTTTGGTCACTGTAGGCTTGTCGGCAAACGACGAGCCCATTTGCAGGCCACGCAACTCACAATGGGTAAACAGAAACTTCAACCCATGCCGTTTCTCCAGGGGGTCGCGGAGAATGCGCTGGCTCGCAGGGCTGTAGAAGAAATGGTACTGCGCCGCACGGCTTGGGAACATATAGGCGTAGTCCAGTACGTTCAGATAAGGCGCGCCACCAGCCGAGTTCTGAGTCGAAGCGGCGTAGATATCGACGATTCCCTGCTGGGTTTTTTCAACACAGCTGAGCTGACCACAGATCTGGTTGTCACCGATGAACTCGATCCGAATCTCACCGTCTGTGCGTTCTTCCAGATCGCGCGCGAACTCGATGGCCCCGGCACGTTCGATCAGAAGGTTGCGGGTGTTGAAGCCCGAAGCACCGAATTTCAGGGTGTGTTTAGGCTCTTTCGAAAAACGCTTTTCATAAGTTGATTCTGCGGCTTGAGCCAGATTCGCCAGACTCATCGCCCCCCCGAACCCACCTGCTGCCAGCAACGTGGAACTCATTCCATAACGGCCAGCCACGCGGAAGAAATCCCGCCGCGAAATCCCACTTAGTTTTTTACCGATCTCCATTGCTTACCTCCCTGATTGCAATTATTGAGACGTTTTGTATCAAAAAATGCTAGTGTAATTCTTGCATCTTGCATAGAGTTTTTTCAACGGCACGAGGAGGAGGCAGTCATGGAAGTGGATTATGCGGTTGTGGGCGCTGGGTCTTCGGGCTGCGTCATTGCCAACCGGCTCAGCGCCAATCCTAACGCGACTGTTGCACTGCTCGAGGCTGGTGGCCGCGATACCAACCCGTGGATTCACATCCCTGTCGGTTATTTCAAAACCATGCATAACCCCTCGGTCGACTGGTGCTATCGCACCGAACCTGACCCAGGGCTGAACGGGCGATCCATCGATTGGCCGCGCGGCAAGGTGCTGGGCGGCTCGTCTTCACTGAACGGGTTGCTCTATGTCCGTGGACAGAAAGAGGACTACGACCGCTGGCGACAAATGGGCAATGAAGGCTGGGGTTGGGACGATGTCCTGCCCCTGTTCAAGCGCTGCGAGGATCAGGAGCGGGGTGAAGATGAATTTCATGGCGTTGGCGGGCCTTTGTCCGTGTCCAATATGCGTATTCAGCGCCCGATCTGCGACGCATGGGTGGCCGCAGCGCAGGCGGCGGGATATCCGTTCAACCCGGACTACAATGGTGCAGAACAAGAGGGGGTGGGGTACTTCCAACTGACCACCCGCAATGGCCGCCGGTGCAGCGCTGCAGTTGCCTATCTGAAACCCATCCGGGATCGACAAAACCTGAACATCATCACGAACGCTCTGGTCACGCGCGTGGTTCTGGAAGGGAAAAAGGCTACCGGTTTGGTCTACCGAGATCGTTCCGGCGCTGAGAAGAACCTGACAGTCCGACGCGAAATCATCCTGTCCGGCGGGGCCATAAACTCACCACAAATCCTGATGCTTTCAGGAATCGGGGACCCAGAACACCTAAAGGAAAATGGCATCGAGCCGCTGCACGCCCTACCAGGTGTCGGCAAAGGTTTACAGGACCACTTGCAGGCCCGGCTAGTATACAAATGCAATGAGCCTACGCTGAATGACGAAGTCCGCAGCCTGTTCAATCAGATGCGCATCGCCCTGAAATACGCGCTGTTCCGTGCAGGCCCTATGACCATGGCCGCCAGCCTTGCTACCGGATTCATGAAAACCCGCCCGGATGTAGAGACGCCCGACATTCAATTCCACGTTCAACCCTGGTCCGCCGACAGCCCCGGCGAGGGCGTACATCCGTTTTCAGCCTTCACCATGTCGGTTTGCCAGCTGCGCCCGGAAAGCCGGGGAGAGCTACGTTTGGACGGCCCGGATCCGTCTAAACACCTAAAAATAATACCGAACTATCTGTCCACTGAAACGGATTGCCGTACCATTGTCGACGGAGTGAACATCGCGCGCGAAATAGCCAAGCACAATCCCTTGGCCTCGAAGATTTCAGAGGAATTTCGGCCAACAGCTCAGCTGAGTTGCGACGACTATGAAGGCACACTGGAGTGGGTAAGATCAAACACCGCATCAATCTATCATCCCACCGGCACATGCGCGATGGGAAGCACCGAAGCATCGGTCGTAGATGCAAAGCTAAAAGTACACGGAATAACGAACTTACGAGTAGCCGACTGCTCGATCATGCCGGAAATCGTGAGTGGTAACACCAATGCGCCAGCCATCATGATCGGCGAAAGAGCCAGCGATTTAATAGGAGCGGATGCCTGAAGCAACAATTAAAGGCAAGGTGTTTGATCCCTCGGTTTGATTGCTTCTTTCTCTGGAAAAGAAAGAAGACCAACGATGGATCTCACGTCATTTACTGCGGCACCATCTTCTTTGGGATGGGATTCAACTGTTCAACGTGATCCAAAAAAGTCAATTCACGTCTGCCCACAGTTTCAGCAATTCGCCAACTTGGCAGACAGCGAAGAGCCGCCAGTCTTCTACGGGGATTCCATCAATTCTGCCACAAGGTCCGCGTTGCGGTATCAGACAGCAACTGGCTTTCGCACATGACGAGTAGCAACTCGTTGCCAATCGAGACCTTCAAACAGCGCTTCAAGTGTAGAATTTGAAGTTTCCGGATGGCGAGATCATGAGAGCGCTTGGATCAAAGAGATAAGGTTTGATACTGGATGGTATGCTGGCACGGTAATCTTGAGTTTGTTACTACGCAGAACGATCTCGGAAGGAACATCAGGCTCGACCGGATTCTCTTGAACGACGATCTCGGAAAATACCCTTTCCTCCCAGAGGTCGGTTGTCATACGTCCTGCGTGTTGAACGTCACTTCGCCACTTGTAAACCTGCGATTGCGAGACGTTGAATGTTTTCATGATCTCGCGGACGCTCAGTTTACCACAGTCCATCTTTTCGTTTATGAAGCGTTTGAAGCTAGGTGGCCAAACACGACGCCCACCGGCATGCACGTCGATTTTGAAGCCGTAGACTTCGAAAGATCGGGTTTCGAACCCCATGGAGGCGCTTACGTTGGTTGGGCAGCTATTCGGGGATGATTTCAAGGAAAGCGAGCGCGGGAACGGTCAGACGCTCCGGGCAAGGGGTTTGGGGGACACGAACCTCTGTGGTTGGGTGTGGCGGCGTATGGTCCGATGTGGCGGTTTGAACGTCAGAAGCTCATCTAAGTCAAGAAATTAATGAGGCTGGCGAGGCGGCTTTTGGTGGGATCTGGAAATTCTCGAACTGATTGAAATAATTAAAGATTTGTGATCACTGAGGATTTGGATTTTCAGCCGTAAAAGTTGTACACGGGTATGCACTCCTCAGACGGGCTGACCTTGGTAGAAACTCATAGAAGAATGGTAGCTTCGCGCAAGCAATCAACTCATGATGTCCAGATGTGCAACTCAGGGCGCAAAACCTGAATGACTGATTAGGTGATGAACAATCGCGTGACGAGTGTGGAGCAAGGCGTAGTGTGACGGAGAACAAGGATCGCTTTGCGGCTGAGGAGGCAAAGAGACTTCAGACCGCTAAAGAACTAGAAGGTCATCTTGGCTCAGAGCCACTATGTTCTGGCCTCATTGATTTACAGCCAGAATAGCACGGTTGCTGCTAGAGCGA
>NZ_WQDY01000021.1 GCF_013033355.1 Ruegeria lacuscaerulensis | reverse complement strand
CTGGGTAGTTATCCATACTAGATTTTATCTCCAGATTTATCTGGCTGCCCAAGGTATCTGCCCGCCTTGTCAGCGCGTCGCGGAACAAAAGCGTGTTGATCAGGCAATTCAACCAACCCGGTTCGAATCTCCATATCTCCCATCGCGCGTTCAACTATCGGCCTTGGCAGCTCTGCCAGGCAAGGGCGCGCACCGACATTGATGTTGGCATGCTCCCGCAAGATTGCGCGACACATAACGCCAGGCACAAACGGTCCGTGCCCTTTCTCCGCGATCAACTTCCATGTGTGGGTTATAAGATGCCCATCGAGCTTCCCGGAAACACTCACCTCCATGCCGCAGCGATCGCTTCCGAAGGGATAGAGCGCCTTAGAGAGCAGGTGGAGTGCGGAATAGGCCATGCCCGGCAGAATTGCAATGTCGATCAGGTCGATCTCATCCAGACCGTCGATCAAGTCTTTGACGATGCATGAGGACAGGCCGGGTACACTGTATGCACCAGACAGCACAAAAACGCCTGCGGCTGCCCGAGGGGGAAGGCAGCGTCTTATCCCTGATGGCCAGGGGGGGTGGCTTGTCCAAATCATGCAGCCCCAAAAACAATCGCGGCGGTGCAGACCTCGCCGGTATTTTTTGCGCCAGGACGCGTTGCTATTCTAGTTAATCGGGCGGAAAGCTAACCTTCTCTGCGCTTGGCAAATGGATCGTCGTTTCCAAGTAATCGGACGTTCCGATCAAGGCCTATGCTTCAGCGCCTGCTACAGTGGGCGACATTGAAGTGATGCACTTGGTTTACAAAGCTCAACTTGAGTCAGGCATCTGTCCGATTGCTCAATTTGCATAACTGACAGTACAAGTGGCAGTTTAGGTATAAAATCTTCGTTCAGTCAGAGACTTCGCAACAGATCCCGCCCATGACCCTGGGATCGTCGAAAACGTGCTTTGTGGCCGCCATTGCCCTCAGTCTGACCACACATGGCAGGCGACGGCGCAGAGGGTCTTGGACTGGCTAAGCCGTAAGGCTTAAGCGATGCTGCTGGTTCTCTGGCCACCCCAAAGCCTCGGGGTTCACTGGTTTGAAGAGATATTGGTTTCAATAACAAATCGGGTCACTGGATCGGTGTCTTCGTTCTCCAGCATCGCCAAAAGCTGATCATCCAATTCTGCGATATTCCAGTTACGAGCGACGATAGCGATATCCAACGCCAAGTCGCCGCTGCTATTCAACTCAGTGGAAAAGACTTTAACAATTTGGCCTCGAAGGCTTGGGAGAGCCGTGCCGCCATCCGCTAATGCCCGAATAAGACCGCGCTTGCTTTCCAAATTCCGGTTCTTCATTTTCAGCGCATTATCGATGGCTTCCACTGCTTGCGATCGATCGACTTCAATTCCGGCCAGCGCCCATTCGTATACGTAACCTCCACTGGAACGCAATGCGCGTGGGTACCGAGACCTAACGACTGAAACCGCCTCGGCATCTCCTGTCTGCAGACCCAACAGTCGAATCGAGACAGGAACAAAACTGATACGGTAAATATTGCGAAACTCGTTCAGCAGCTGATCTTTTGGCACCCTTGGGCGAAGTGACTGGACTACAGAATATGGCGCTCGATCCATCTCAATCAACGCAGTGTCGCGCAATACGGGGTCATCGGAGGTTATGTGATGAACAAAAAACGCGGCACGCTCTGGAGAACTTACGTCACCAGGTTTCCAAATTTTTGCAGCAGCTTCAAGGTTTTCCAGAAATTTCTCCCTTTCGGGGGTCAGTGTGAAAATTCTCTTCCAACTGCGCGAAAAACTGCGGCCCGCGGCATCTTTGTTGACAGCTCCGTAGGTAAAGAGAATGCGCATTTGCGGATCAGTGCGAAAGGCCGCCCGGGTTGTGCTGTCGATGAGAAACGGAATCTCGGGCGCTCGTTCGAGGCGCTGTTGGGTCCCTTTGATCAGCTTCACCGGGGCAAAACTAAATGGATTTTCGGCGGACGGAGCAGCCAATACGATGATCTCGGCCCCGATCAAATGATCAGCAAGCGATGCGTTTGGCAACGTGACGCAAACCGGGCAGGCGCGCGCAGAGTGAGGGTGCGAAATTGCCGCCAGAAATGCGCCGATGACCAATAGGGTCAGACTCGAAAACCGGATCAAACACCCCCGGAAAGTGCACAGAAGACCGTTAGGGCCCCAAAATGAAGCGTTTTGGTTGAGCACTTGGAGCGCCTCCGATCCTGAACCGACGCATACGTCGAACAATTGTCCGGTTATGTGCTTATAGCACTGATCAAAGCATCTGGATCAAGCCTGGCGGTCTGAAGAGTTCCTAAACATTTGGAGCCTGCAACCGCTGCATCAGGCAATTCCATTAACAGAAAATTTGGATTAACGTATGCCAAAAAGGAATGGGGCAGCCATGGACATTCGCCAAGTTGAAGCTTTTCAGGCGGTCATGACCTATGGCACGACTGCTCGTGCGGAGGCCTCAAAGGCGATCAAAGTCTGCAACGGCGGCAGCGGACGCCGCATTCGGTTGCTGTCAAAGCCAACCGGTTCAAGTCTTGACAATACACCGGTCCGAAGAAGTTCCAGTTTGTTTTAAAGGGGATGTCGCATCACATCCCTGCATAAGTTTTCGTTGGGCAAAGCTTAAGTAATTCGTTCCTGTGATCAAGGCGGTCGCACCGGCAGAAGGGTTCGAAACAGAAAGGGGCGAAATGCTGGCCCTGACCGAATTCACAAACGCAATGCGCAAAGCGGCGAAAACCGTCCCTATGGCGCCACCGTCAGCGCGGTTTGTTCCCTAACGGCGGCGCCACCAGCAGTGTTGATTTGTATCAACAAGAAAAGCCGCATTCTGGGGATTATTTAGGAACACGGTGTTTATTGCGTCAACCACATCGCGCAGCAGTATGACAAGCTGGCGCTTGCCTTTGCCGGTGCTCCCGCATTCGTGGGTTAGCGTAATTTCGCATCTGTGCGTTGGAAGGTTGATCAACATACAGGCCTGCCGGTTCTATCTGGCGCCACAGCAATTTTTACTTGCCTGCACATCCAAACGGTTTCCTTCGGCACGCACCGCATTCTGATCGGCAAGGTCGAACGCGCCGAAAGCTCTGAGGCAAAACCGCTGGCGTATTGGGTTGGCGGCTTTCGATCGCTGGCCGATCCCGAATAGACCAGCTTTCGACGGCATTGGCGAATGTACATGGAACATAGTTGTTTAACATACGATAGGACTGGCAGGAAAGTTCAACCTGCCGTCGCATCAATGTCTCTACACACCGCAACAAGGGAAGTTCGCGACGAATGATCGAAAGACCGTTTTTTCCACGAGGCAGCCTTTCGTACTCGTTTTACTGAATGACCACTACGCAACAAGAGATCGCTTCACATAAAACCGCTTCAACGGTGTTCGCGGTTCGTTACGATCTGGCCAATCATCCAATGGTTGCGAATCCGGCCATTCAGGGCGCTGTGCGACGACAATTGCAATGCGTAACGGAGAGGTACTTAGTTGCATTAGTAAAGAATGCGCTTTGATCATGAAGTGTTTCGGGCTCCTAAAAACCGAAACGACTTACAGGACTATTGGGAGCTCAAGTGTAATGCTCGCTCCTTTTTCGACTTGATTGATTGCGACCGTTCCTCGATGGCGCTCCGCCACCGCTGAAACAATTGACAACCCTAAACCGCTGCCTTGGGAATACTCCAGCTGCGAAAACCGACTGAATGCCGCTTCGCTTTGGTCTGGCGAAAGACCTGTTCCGTCATCGGCCACCGTTAGCTTGACGTGCCCGCCATCACAGCGCAGCGTGACAGAAATTCGGCTCAACTGAGTACCACCGTGCTTAACTGAGTTATCCAGCAGGTTTTTTATGGCCTCAGTCAAAAAGACCTGATCTCCTGAAGCCATAATTGCCGAGCCCGGCATCGACACCTCAAAATCGATCCCTTTTGCGAGGATGTGCACCCCCATTTCCGCGCAAGCCTCTTCGACGACCAAGCGGAAATCAATCTTCTCCATCTGATCTTGATGCGTAGGTTGCCGTAGTCGTTCCAATGACAATAACTGATCCGCGACTGTGGCCGAATTCTTTGCGGCTGCCACAAGCTCAACAATGCGTTTGGCCCTGTCGTCATCCGTTTTTGCATCGCGCAGTGCCTCGGCCATGGATTGGACTGCGGCTGCCGGATTTCGAAGTTGATGCGCGGCTTCAGAGATAAACACTTGATGGGCGTTAATGCTGTGTTCGACCTGCCCAAACAGTCGGTTCAGTGTTCGGACAATTCCATGCACTTCGACAGGGACCGGGCGTTTGATCTGGCTGAGGTCGTCGGGTGAGCGAATATCAATGGCGTCCTGTAGATCCAGCAACGGCCGCAAGCCGCGCGCGACACCGAACCAGACGACAACGGCAAGCGTGGCCAGAAGGATCCCCATCAGAATCGCGGCGCGGATCGACAGTTCGTTGGCAAAGTTGTTGCGATCCGCGAGACGTTGCCATGCCGTGACCGTCGCATCGCCCGCCAGATTACCCAGCGCAACCCGTTCGGTCATTTTCAGCACACGCACCGGCTCGCTGCGGTAAACAGCTTCGAAAAAATGGGGTTGGTAAATGTCTTGCTCCGACGGTTTTGCTGTGGCCGGGGGATACGCATACCCGGTCACATAAATACCGCCGGGTCCGGTCACGTGATAAAAAATCTCTCCGCCTGACGCGTCGCGGATCAAGCTTCGCGTGGTGGGCGACAAGGCATCGCCTTCTGACACCGCCACATCGCGTGAAATGGCCAGACCGGCGGACAACAGGCTGTCGTCAAAAAGCTCCTGTGCCGTTTGTTGAGCAACCGTGTAGCGCCAGTACCCAAGCAGGATTGCGAGCAGCACTAATGGCGTCAGGATCAGAATGAAAAGCCTAAGCCTGAGCGAACCGTGCCGGATCACTTTTTCACCTCAAGCAGATATCCAAGGCCACGGGCCGTCTTGATCTGGATGCCAAAATTCTGAAGGCGCTTTCGCAGTCGTGACACATGCGGCTCGACGGCTGAATCGTCAACATCGGCGCCCACGCCGTAGACGTTGTCGGTCAACTGACTTTTGGGGACGATCCGGCCACGTCGTTCCAACAGGCATTCAAGCACTGCCATTTCCCGACGCGGCACATCGAGCACTTGGCCCTTTGCGCTGACCTGCCGGGCGGTGCGGTCGAATTCCAGGTCTCCGATGGTCTCACGCGTGCCGTATTCCAGTTGTTTGCGGCGGGACAGGGCGCGGATACGGGCCTCAAGTTCGTCCATCTCGAAGGGCTTCACTAGGTAGTCATCAGCGCCCATATCCAGGCCTGATACGCGATCGCTGGTCTCGGTGCGCGCGGTCAGCAGGATAACAGGCGCACTGTCGCCCCGATGGCGCAGCGACCGCAAGATCTCAAGACCTGACCGACCCGGCAGGTTGATGTCCAGAACGATCAGATCTGCACCTTCCTGTTCCAGATACAGATCGGCGGCATCGCCATCTGTCAGCACGTCAGCAGCATGGCCCCGATCCCGCAGGCGATAGGCAATGGCGTTAGCAAGGGTCTCATTGTCCTCGACGATTACGATCCGCATTCGGGCTCCTGCAAGTTTCGCGCAAGGTTGGCGCTCCATGATTGCCAGATGGGAGGGGGAATCAACCCCACAGTTCTATTTGCGATCACGGTGGCGCGGAGGGCGTCAACGTGGTTGTCTGGTCAACAGGGAGGAACCAATGGCCATTTCCAACTTCACTCGTCGCGCCGTCGTGGGGCTGATCGCCGCCGCCGGACTCGCCGCGCCTGCCGCTGCCGAGGTCGATTTCTCGGGCAAGACCGTCGAATGGGTCATTCCGTTCTCGGAAACGGGTGGGTCGGCCAAATGGGCCAACTTCTTTGCCCCGCTTCTGTCCGAGGCGCTGCCCGGTCAGCCAACCGTTGTGGTTAAATTCATGCCCGGTGCAGGATCGACCAAGGGTGCTAACTGGTTTCAGGAGCAGAGCCATGACGACGGCACTCTGCTGTTCGGCACCTCTGGCTCGACACAGTTCCCGTACCTGCTGAGCGACCCGCGTGTGCGCTATGAATACAACGATTGGATTCCGGTTATGGCGTCGGGCACCGGCGGTGTCGCCTATCTGAACGCCGAAGATGGGGCCAAGTTTGATGGTTCCGCCAATGCGCTGAAAGACACCAATTTCATCTACGGCTCGCAGGGCGCGACCCGTTTAGATCTTGTACCGCTGCTGGCCTGGCAGATGCTGGGCATGAATGTTGAGCCGGTCTTTGGCATTAAGGGCCGCGGTGACGGTCGCCTGATGTTCGAACGTGGTGAAGCCAATATCGACTACCAGACATCCTCGGGCTATCTGGGCGGCTCGGCCCCGCTGGTTGAGGCTGGTCAAGCTGTGCCGATGATGACCTGGGGTGCGCTGGACGCCGATGGCGACATCGTGCGCGATCCGACCTTCCCGGACATTCCGACTTTCAAGGAGGTCTGCGAGGCCACCGATGGCTGCGAAACCAGCGGCGAAGCATGGGACGCATGGAAAGCCTTCTTTGTGGCAGGTTTCCCGGTTCAGAAGCTGGCCTTCCTGCCCGGTGACACGCCGCAAGAGGTCGTCGACGCCTATACCGCAGCGTTCCAAGCTGTGACCGAGCGGGGCGATTTTGCCGATATCTCCTCGAAGCGCGTTGGCAAGTATCCGGTGTTTGTAGGTGACGGTTCGAAAGCGGCACTGCAGACTGCGACAAAAGTGGATGACAATGCCAAGCAATACGTCCTGAACTGGCTGAAAGAGGCCTACGGCGTCGAACTGAATTAAGCCGACACGTCGTCGCGTGCCCAACGAAGGGCGCGCGCTTTTCTAAATACAAGACAATTTATGAAAGGCGGCCGCTATGGAGGTTTTCGCCACCGCTCTACCCGCGCTCAGCGACGCGTGGGGTCTGATCCTGCAACCCATCGTTCTGGGGTATCTCATTCTCGGCGTCGTTATGGGGCTGGCCGTGGGCGTCTTTCCGGGCCTCGGTGGCATCGCCGGCCTTTCGCTGCTGCTGCCTTTCATGTTCGGCATGGATCCCATCCTGGGTCTGGCCCTGATGATCGGGATGGTGGCGGTGGTTCCGACCTCTGACACCTTTGCATCAGTTCTTATGGGTATCCCCGGTAGCTCAGCCTCGCAGGCAACCGTGCTGGACGGCTTCCCTATGGCGAAAAAGGGCGAGGCTGCGCGGGCCCTGTCAGCGGCCTTTGCTTCATCACTTTTCGGCGGTTTGGTCGGCGCAACTTTTCTGACCATGTTCATCCTGGTCGCGCGGCCCATCGTTCTGGCCTTTGGTCTGCCCGAGATGCTGATGATCACCATTCTGGGCTTGTCGATGGTTGCCATTTTGGCAGGACGCATCCCACTGAAAGGCGTCGCTGCCGCCGGTCTGGGCCTGATGGTTGGCACGATTGGTGAGGCCGACGCGGGCGGCTCACTGCGCATGGCGACCTATGACATTCCCTACCTGACGGACGGTCTGAAACTGGTCATCGTGGGATTGGGTATCTTTGCCGTGCCCGAGATCGTTTCACTGCTGCGGCAGGATCGGTCAATTGCCAAAGGAGCCTCGCTGGGCGCCGGTTGGTTGGACGGGGTCAAAGACTGGTTCGCCAATATCTGGCTGTCGGTTCGTTGTTCGATAATCGGTGTGGTTGTTGGGGTCATTCCGGGCCTCGGTGGCTCGGTTGTCGACTGGATTGCCTACGGTCACTCGGTGCAATCCACCAAGGACAAGAGCAATTTCGGCAAAGGCGAAGTGCGCGGCGTCATCGGCCCGGAAAGCTCGAACAACGCCAAAGAGGGCGGAGGACTGGTGCCAACTCTGCTGTTTGGCATCCCTGGTTCAGGCTCGATGGCGATTTTCATTGGCGCGGTGGCTTTGCTGGGGTCGGGCGATATCGAGGTCGGTCCGAGCATGCTCAAGGACAATCTCGACATCACGTATTCTATCGTCTGGCTGCTGGCGTTGGCCAACGTCGTCGGGACCATCCTGTGCATCGCGGCCTCGGGCGGGATCGCCAAGCTGACCACTATCCGTTTCACCTATCTGGCGCCGTTCCTGTTCATGTTGATCAGCTTTGCAGCGTTCCAGTCCGGCCAAAACTTCGAAGACTTGCTGGCCCTGTTCGTGATCGGCCTGATCGGCATCTTTTTACGCCGTTTCGACTGGTCGCGCCCGGCCTTCCTGATCGGTTTCGTTCTGTCGAACCCGGTTGAGAAGTTCACCAACCAGGCATTCCAGATCGCTTCGTTCCGGTTCCGTAAGAGCATTGGCGAAGGCATGGAATACGTCTTCAGCCCGATCGTGATCGTCCTGATCGTGGTCACCGTGGTCTCAGTCATTCTGGGCATCCGACAAGCCAAGATGATCATGTCCGAAGGAGACGTTCACGCAGGTACCAAACGCGCGCCGCTTATCTTTCTGCTGGTGATCATGGCCTATCTGATCGTCGCTTTGGTCAACGCCAACATGATCCCCGACTACAACATGACCGACAAGATCATCCCGCTGGTGATCGGCAGCGTCTCGCTATTCTGTTGCGTGATCCTTCTGATCCAGATGATGCGACGTCCCGAAGGTGACGCGATCTTTGCCGACAAGGAAATCGCCGGTGAGGACGCCAGCGCCCCCCATGGTCTGTGGTCAACGCTGGGGTGGTTCGCCAGCCTGATCGCAGCAACCTGGGTGGTGGGCTTCATCCTCGCTCTGCTGGGCTTCCTGATAGCGTTCTTCCGCATCCGCGCCGGGGCAAGCTGGCAGATGACACTGATCCTGACCGCCTGCGGCATCGGTTTCATGTGCCTGATGGCGGGCGCGCTGAACCGCGATTTCCCGCCGGGTCTGTTGCAAGACATGGTCAGCCTACCCTGGCCGTTGAAGTGAGGGATTCAAAATGACTCAAACCGCAATCCCTTACATCTTCATGCGTGGTGGTACGTCAAAAGGTCCGTATTTTCGCCGCTCAGATTTGCCCGAGGATCTGGACACGTTGGCCGAAGTGCTGATCGCCGCCCTTGGTTCCGGGCAGTCGCTGAACATCGACGGCATCGGCGGCGGCGCGGCGGTGACTACGAAGGTCGCGATGCTATCGGTCAGCGAGGATGACTGGGCCGATATCGACTATTTCTTCGCGCAGGTCTCGGTCGAGGACAAGCTGGTCGATTTCAAACCCACCTGTGGCAATATCCTGTCCGGCGTTGCCCCTGCGGCTATCGAGATGGGGCTGTTCAATCCGCAAGGCGATGAAACCGAAATTCGCATTCGGGCCGTCAACACTGGGGCTCGGGTCGTGGCCAAGGTGAATACACCCGGGGGCGAATTGACCTATGAGGGCGATGCGGAGATTGCTGGCGTTCCCGGTCATTCAGCGCCGGTGCAGCTGAGCTTCATGGGCGTGGTCGGCTCGGCCACCGGAGCGTTCCTGCCTACGGGCAACCTGCGCGATACTGTTCAGGGCATCGAACTGACTTGCATGGATGTAGCCATGCCGATGGCCATCGCCCGCGCCACCGACTTCGGGTTGACGGGTTATGAAAGCGCTGAAGAGTTGGACGCCGACAGAAATTTTTTTGACCGAATGGAGGCTGTTCGGATTGAGGCCGGGCAACAGATGGGCATGGGAGATGTGTCCAAGTCAGTGACACCCAAATTCGGCCTAGTCGCGCCTGCCAGAGACGGCGGAACGCTTGCAGTGCGATATTTCATGCCGTGGAAGACCCACCCGACTATGGCTGTTACCGGGGCACAGTGCATGGCTTCTTGCGCTTTAACGCCCGGGACTGTTGCGGACGGTTTGCTGGATCGTCCGACTAACAGCCCGGCTGAAGTCATTCTGGAACACGCTTCGGGCAAGATCGACGTGCTGGTGGACTTCTCCACCGCCGACGGGTTCTCGGTGGACGCGGCAGGCCTAGTGCGGACCGCGCGCAAGCTGGCGGACGGGCATGTTTATGTGCCTAAGTCGGTTTGGAACGGGAGTTGATCAGGTGTCATCCAAATGGTATACTTTGGTATACATAATGGGAGGACGCGATGGACAACTATTCGGAATGCCTCGCTATCGCGCGTCAGGAACTCAGGTTGGCGCAGTCGGCTCTTCGGCGGGACATTGCGGACTACCCGACACCGATTGCTGGCTGCGATGAGCAGTTCAACCATCTGCTGGATCAAAGCGAACGGGTCCGCAATGCACTTGCTGCTCTCGACGCATGTCATTTTGTCCCGACGCCAAGAAAACTCAACACCGAGCAGGGTATAGAAAGCCGATGAAGGTCCACATTCTTGATGATTGGTTTGACACGCTGCGCGGCGTGCCTTGCTTTGATAAACTCACCGGTCATGAGGTGACGGTATGGACGGATCATGTCGAAGACACTGACACTCTGGCCGAGCGACTGCAGGACGCGGAGGTGCTTGTCCTGTTCCGTGAACGTACCAAAGTCACCCGCGCCTTGCTGGAGAAATTACCGAACCTGAAACTTATCAGTCAGCGCAGCGTTTATCCTCATGTCGATGTCGAAGCCTGTACAGATCAGGGTGTGTTGTTGTGTTCGAACATGCATGGTGGGACGCCGTCCTACGCCGCAGCCGAACTCACTTGGGCACTGATCATGGCCGGGATGCGAGACTTGCCTGCGCAGATGGCCTCTGTCAAAGCGGGGCATTGGCAGGCCGGAGTTGGCAAGACCCTGAGAGGGCGGCAGTTGGGGCTGTATGGATATGGCCGTATCGCCCGCGCTGTTGCTGGCTATGCCGAGGCATTCGGGATGAATGTTGTCTGGTGGTCTTCGGATGAAGGCCGGGCACGCGCGCAGGCCGACGGCGTGCAGATTGCCACAAGCCGCGAAGCGTTCTTTGCCAACAGCGATGTTGTCTCGGTCCACGTCCGCCTGAAGCCCAACACGAACGGTATCATCACAGCGTCAGATTTTTCGCAGATGCAACCGGGCGCGATGTTTGTGAACACCTCCCGGGCCGGGCTGATCGCTCCGGGTGCTTTGTTGGATGCGCTGAACGCCGGTCGCCCGGGGAAGGCCGCAATTGATGTCTTCGATACCGAGCCGCTCACCGACCCGAATGACCCTTTGCTATCGCACCCGAACCTGATTGCGACACCGCATATAGGTTTTGTGACTGAGGACGAATTCGACCTGCAATTCGCAGATATTTTCGATCAGGTGAACGCCTATGCTGAAGGTGCCCCTATTCACATGATCAACCCCGAGGTTTGGAGCAGCGCAGGATAAGATTGGCCGCTATAGGCGCGCCGATGATAACCAGCACGATCCTTGTCAGATGGTGGGTGATTACAAAGCCCAGATCCGCACCCGAAACGATGGCCAGCACTGTCATCTCGGCCTGTCCGCCGGGGGCAAAGGCCAAGAAAGCCTCGACCGGTTGACCGAAGCCCAGCGTGGTGACAACAGCAGTGAAAGCGGCTGCGAGGATCGCAAGGACGATGACATAGGCGACGCCCGCTGCAACCACCCGGCGGAGTTCGACCCAAGTGACGCCCACGAACTTCACGCCTATCCCACAGCCAATAAAGAATTGCGCTGCAAGGATGGCCTCGCGCGGTGGTCGGGTATGAATGAAATCCCCCAGTGATAGGGCTGCTGTCAGGATCATTGGGCCGAGAATAGATGCCCCGAACAAGCCGATCCGCTCACCGCCTTTCCAGCCTATAACTGCCGCCAGTACCATCAGTGCCAACTCATGCATCGGCAGGTCGCGCGCGGGCTCTCCGATTGGGTTGGTGAGCTGGGCATCGTAGAACACTGTCAGCAACAGGGGGGCCAGCGTTACAATGATCAGCACGCGCGTTCCGTGGATCAGGGAAAGTGTTCGCGGGTTGGCGCCTGCTTCGGCGCCAAAGATGATCATGTCCTGCAGTCCGCCTGGCATGGCAGCGTAAAACGCGGTCGTGGAGTCAAACCCCCAGAACTTGCGAAAGAAAGGCACTCCGACCAACGCGATCAGCAGGATGAAGAACGGGACCAGTGCGATAGACGCCGCCATCTTTGGCAATTCAACAAACAGGGCAGGGGTTATCGAAGCCCCAACTGCAACGCCGAGTATGGTGCGCGCTGCAACCGAGACCTGACCAAAACCTTCCATTGGGGCATGCGCCAGGGCGGCTATGAGACACGCGCTCATTGGGCCGAACAGAAAGGGCAGCGGCAGATTCAACGCCCAAAATACTCCGGTGCCCAGTAGTGCAAGGGCCAGTGTCACGGCCCGCTTTGTCAGGAGAGAGGGTGTTTTGTCTTGGGTGGGCAAGGCGCGGCTTCCAACAATATTGACTCACTATGTATCCAAATGTATACAATTGGACGCAAGAAGACAAGTGAGCGCTCGATGACCATTCAAGACGACCCCTTACAGCCTGGCCCACAAGGCAATTCTGCGTATCAGCGCTTACTGGACGAGATTCGCGAGGGCACACTGCTGCCTGGCGAACGCCTGCGTGAGATTGAGCTGTCAGAACGATTAGGGGTCAGCCGCACTCCGGTGCGGGAGGCTATCCGTCAGTTGGAGGCCGACGGGCTAGTCACTCATGTGCCCCGGCAGGGCGCAACCGTACGCAGCCTCGATTACGCCGAAGTAATGGAACTCTATGAGATGCGCGCGGTGCTCGAGGGTACTGCGGCCCGTTTAGCAGCGCGTGCTGCGTCGGATGTCGAATTGGACGAGTTGGGCGTTTTGAACGATCGCTTGGCCGAGGCAGGCACCGGCTCGGAGGCGGCTCGGATCAACCGGATTTTTCACGCCACACTTTTGGATGCGGCAAAGAATCGGTTTCTTGCCAAGTCTATGTTGTCTTTGCAAAAAGCGCTGTTGATCCTTGGGCCATCTCAATTGCTGGACGGTGATCGGGCCGAGACAGCAGTGGCAGAGCATAAGCGTGTCATGGCTGCCTTAAAGGCCCGCGATGGTGCAGCGGCTGAAACAGAGATGCGCGCGCATATTCAGGCCGCACAACGGATGCGTATTCGGGCGTTGCAAGAACGCGACCGGACAACCGATGAAAATCAATAGGTAGACAGGATATGGCAACCCAAAAGGAAGCTTATGATATCGCTGTGATCGGCGGTGGGAATGCAGCCCTTTGCGCGGCGATGACTGCTGCCGAGGCAGGCGCCCGTGTTCTGATCCTCGAGACGGCACCAAAACCCTATCGTGGGGGGAACTCACGCCATACGCGCAATTTTCGTTGTATGCATGGTGCTCCTCTGGGCCCTCTGATCGAAGAATATAGTGAAGATGAGTATCTTGAAGATCTGCTCAAGGTCACTGGCGGCAAAACCGACGAACATCTTGCTCGCCTCGCGATCCGAACCTCCGAGGAATGCCTGCCGTGGATGGAAGAACACGGCGTGCGCTTCCAACCCTCTCTGTCTGGGACACTGTCGCTGGCGCGGACCAACGCGTTTTTTATGGGGGGTGGGAAGTCTCTGGTGAACGCCTATTACCGAACTGCCGCGGGTTTGGGTGTCGATGTTCTGTACGAAGCTGCTGTCACGCATCTGGAGTTGAATGGTGATCGGATCGAGTGGGTCGACTACACCTATGCAGGCCGGTCTCATCGCATCACGCCCAAAGCGGTCATCGTTGCCTCGGGCGGGTTTCAGGCCGACACCGATTGGCTGACCCGTGCATGGGGTGAACCTGCAAAGAACTTCCTGATCCGGGGTACTCCATATAACCGGGGGGTTGTGCTGGCTGATCTTTTGGATCAAGGCGTCGAGAGTGTCGGCGATCCAACCCAATGCCACGCTGTCGCCATTGACGGGCGTGCGCCGAAGTTCGACGGAGGCATCGTTACCCGTTTGGACTGCGTTCCGTTTTCAATCGTCGTGAACAAGAATGCCGAGCGGTTCTATGACGAGGGCGAAGACGTTTGGCCCAAGCGCTATGCGATCTGGGGACGTCTGGTGGCGGCGCAGCCGAGTCAAGTTGGCTACGTGATCATCGATGCCAAGTCGCTGAACCTGTTCATGCCCTCGGTCTTTCCGCCGCTAAAGGCGGATACCTTGGAAGACCTGGCTGGAATGATGGACCTGCCTGCCGACAAGCTGAAGGCAACCGTTGCTGAATTCAACGAAGCATGCGGCGACACCAGTGGATTTCATCCAACCGAGTTGGACGGAGTAACGACCTCCGGTCTGACCCCACCCAAGACCAACTGGGCCCGCCCGATCTCCGAACCGCCATTCTATGGTTACTCGCTGCGCACTGGCGTTACCTTTACCTATCTGGGGCTGAAGGTCGACGATACGGCTCAGTGTTCGACGCCCAGCGGCAAGATAAAAAACCTATGGGCCGCGGGCGAGACGATGGCGGGTTCGATCCTGGGGCAGGGGTATCTGGCCGGTTTCGGCATGACCATTGGAACCGTTTTTGGACGCATTGCAGGACGTGAGGCAGCCGCTTATGCAAACTGATCTTATTCAAGAAGCCCGCCGTCAGGCCGAGGTCTGCAACGCCTGCCGCTACTGCGAGGGCTATTGTTCGGTCTTCCCGTCGCTGCACGCGGAACGCGCGTTCTCGGATGGGGACATCACGCAATTGGCCAACCTGTGTCACAACTGCAGGGGGTGCCACTACGCCTGTCAGTACACAGCTCCGCACGAGTTTGACCTGAACCTGCCGAAAGCTCTGGCCGAAGTGCGGCGGGACAGCTGGGAAAGCTTCGCCTGGCCGCAGCCTCTGGCGCGCCGGTTTCACACTCACGGCGGGGCTATTGCCTTGGCTCTGGTGATTGGATTTGCCCTGTTGTTCTGGGCAATTCGCGCCATTGGATCAAGCGGAGGAGAGGGGTTCTATGCTGTCCTGTCCCACAATGCGATGGTCGCCATCTTTGCGCCTGCATTCTTGTTGCCACTCTTTAGCTTGGCTATCAGCCTGAGGCGCTATTGGACGGAGGTTGGTGGCAAACCTATCCAAATGTCTGATCTGACAGCTGCGTTCAAACGCGCTGGCAAGATGCAGGACTTGGCCGCAGGCCACGGCGAGGGTTGCAATTTCGAGGACGAAGACCGATTTAGCCACGCCCGCCGCCACGTGCATCATGCAATCATGTACGGGTTTTTGCTGTGTTTTGCCTCAACCTCAGTAGCTACGATCATGCACTACGGGTTCGACCATCACGCACCTTACGGGTTCTGGTCATTGCCAAAGCTGTTTGGCGTACTAGGGGGCGTTTTGCTCACTCTCGGTTGCTGCGCGATGGTCCTGTTGAAACAGAAGTCGGACCGCAATCTTGGCGACGTCTCAGCTTGGGGTGGAGATATCGGATTCATCTTACTGCTTGGCTTTGTAGCGTTAAGCGGGCTTGTTCTCTACGCTTTCGGTTGGTCGGCAATTATGCCCGTGTTGCTTGCTGTCCATCTTGGATCAGTCCTGGCGCTCTTCTTCCTTACGCCCTACACAAAAATGGCTCACGGTTTCTATCGGCTTGCCGCCCTGGTCAGGGATGCGCAACGGAAAAGAGAAGCGTCCGTAGTCCGCCAGCAGCCCACATCTCCTGCCTGACGCGAAAGAAAATGCAATTGAATCGCATTTGATATCGAATAACGAAGTGTTGCGGCAATGCGGGTGGCGTCCAGTGTTGGAGAAGGATCTGTTTGCGTTGATCCTGACTTCCTTTTGGGCAAATTAAGGGCTGATTTGCAGATCAGACGCCGAAGGCGCCTGTTACTGCTGATCTGTCACGTGGCGAACGCGGATGGGGGCGAGGCAATGCTATTCGACAATATTTGTGCAGCCCTCAGGCGCAGCTGAGCACAAGGTATTGTCAAATAGGGTTGCCCGAGGGAGAAGGCAGCGTCTTCGTTCGGTCGCCTATGGCTCAGATGGTCGGATGTCTATCTTTCCTAGGATGGATTTCCTAGTAGAACCGGGTAATTCATAGATCGATGCCCGATAGCTCTTTCAGGGCTGCTGATTCAGGAAAGCATCCGCAACGCTTAGATGCTTTTCTTTGATCTCCGCATTCATCCGCCTTGCTGCTCGACACATCATTGACCAGCGCGGATTGTGTGCAAGTTTATCCAGATGTTTGAAGATAAAACGCCAATACAGGCCATCCCAGACCTCTGCCCAAGGTCCTTTGCTCCAATGACTCATCTTTCGGATGTAGTTTGAACCCGAAAAATAGGGTTTGGTGGTGATAAGTCCGCCATCTGCATGCTGGCTCATGGCATAGGCGTTTGGGACCATGACCCAGTCATAGCTGTCTACGAACATCTCCATGAACCAGCGATAGACCTCATCAGGGTCGATCTCGCAAAGGAACATGAAACCACCCAGCACCATCAGACGTTCGATGTGATGGCAATAGCCGGTCTGCAGAATGCGCCTGATTGTGTCGTCAATCGGGTCGATGCCGGTGGTGCCATCGTAAAACGAGGCGGGCATCTTACGGCTGTGGCCCCAATGATTTGTGGTCCGCATGTCGACGCCGAGGTCTTCATAGGTGGCGCGCATGAACTCTCGCCAGCCTATGATCTGTCGGACAAACCCCTCGACCGAGTTGAGGGGGATATCCCGTGTCTGCGCGTGTTGAAGCGTAGCGTCCAGTACTTGTCTGGGCGTCAGCAGCCCGATGTTCAGCGCGGGGGTCAGAACGGCGTGCCACAACCAGCTTTCCCCTTCGACGATGGCGTCTTCGAAGTCCCCAAACCGATCAAATCGACGTTCCAGGAATTGTTTCAACCAATCCGCAGCTGCTCTGTGGGATGTCGGGTAGTAGAGCGTGTCCAACGATCCGAGCGCATCCGGAAAATCTGCGATCACACTATTCTTTGCAGCGTTATCAATGGCGTCATGTGCTGGCCAATCAATCCAGGGCAGACTCCCGAGCATCGCTTTGGGAACCTTTTTGCGATTGTCTTCGTCAAAGCTCCAATGGCCACCCAAAGGTTGATCACCGTCCATCAATACATCCAGACGACGGCGCTGGCTTTTGTAGAACTCGGCCATAAACCAACGTTTGCGGCCGTTGATCCACTCTGCGTTATCTGCTGGTGTGTTCAGAAAGCCGGGTGATGGGCGTATTTCCAGACAGATGCCCACGGCCTCTGCAGCCTTTTTCAAGCGGCTTTGAGCGATGAAGTCCACTGGGTCGGCCATCACCACGCGATCGACACCGTCCCTGGCCAGCTGTTGCAACAGACCCAAGCACGCATCTGTTCGCTTCTCATAAAGGTAGATATTGGCGTTCAAGCCTTTGGCGATCAAATCCTGATGATAGCGTGCCATGCTGGCGCGATGGAGCCAGAGCTTTTGCTTATGCATCCGCGCAGGATATCTCGCATCGTCAAAGAAGAGCGGATCCTCGAACAGAATCACCTGATCCGGGGGCTCTGAAAAGCCCGGATGATCGGCAAAAAGCTGGTTGGGCAGAAGGATCGTGGCAATGGGCATAGTCGTTCCGGCGCGCTGCATTTACCAACGAACTATGCCGCGTGGCTCCTTTGGCAAATGGTTGTTCATTTGTCGGGTCGGCGATCGTCGGCTATGCGGCGCGCGCCGCTTCATCGCAACAAGTTAAGACTTGCCAGAATGGTGGGGATTTTCGTTTTCAACTTGAAGAAGCCCGCATTGGCGTAGGGCCAAGCGATACTATCGTGGTTGCGTATTACCCGATGCAGTAGCACGCCCGCTTCGGCCAATTTGGATTCGGCTCGGTCCAGACGCGCCCGTACGGGACCAATGGGAGGGTAGGCGGTGGCGACGGTTCTGACCCCGATCCGCTGGGCGGCCGCGAGGATTGGGACACTCCAGTCATCGGCGGATTGAGGCTGCACGTCAGTGCTCGCCAGAATGCCGCGCAATGCGTCCTTCGTAAATCTTTGCGCCGCCTCGCCAATTGGCTGCGGAGACCGACCATGAGTCGCCAGCAGACCCAACACACCTGCCGGTTCGTGCGGCATAATATCGGCACTACTTAGATCTTCTTCGGTCAGCAAAAGCAAATAAGGTCCCGAAGGTGGCGCGTTGCATGGCGCGATTGGTCGCCTTGGGTGATCGGCAGTTTCAGTCAAAGGATCAGCCACTCGTGCAAGACCTGTCGGACTAAAGCGACCGTTGGTATACTTCTCTATGTTCTCGGCGCGGGCCAGGTAGGTTTTGCCTTTCGTGTGCAACCCAGCGACCCATCGCCAACTGAGTGTATTCGACGCCGGATCACCATCGAGCAAATGCCTGAGAAAGAAATCCGCACCCAGTTCCCATGGCAAGCGAAGCGTAAAAACCCAGATCGACGCCATCCACATGCGCGCATAGTTGTGCAAGTATCCCGTTCGGATCAGCTCTGTCACCCAGTGATCAAAACAGTCGATTCCGGTCGCGCCGGACACGGCCTGGCTGTAGGTCAACTGCAGGCTTGGATCAGATTCCAACGCTTGATAGCTTTTGACCAATTCGGATTGGTACATGGACCAGACACTGGGTCGTTGTTCCAGAAAGCCCTTAAAATATGTGCGCCAAAATACCTCTTGCACGAATTTCTCAGCCTGCCCGAGGCGATGCGAGGCTAGTACACGTATCAGCACTTCTTCTTCAGTTATGAGCCGATGCCGTATCCAAGGTGACAAAGCCGAAACATTCGTGCGCCGTTCAGCGCCGAAGTCGTAGTTTCGCGTGCTTGCGTAATGGCGACCGGTGCGCGCCGCAAAGCGCTCAAGACGTTGCAACCCGGCTGCACGTGTTGGGGTGAACGCGATCGGTTCGTCGCTAAAGGCTAGTCCCGGAAGCACTCCGCTCATGGCGCTCGCCGACACCGGGCCGAGCAATAGCGGACTTCATTCCAAACCTTCGCCCATTTCTTGCGCCATGTGAACGGACGACCGCATCTGGTGCAGGTTTTCTGGGGCAGATCAGATTTCTTACGCATTTTCATAGAGCATCTCCGAAGGGCAGGCTCAATTGGGTTGCAGTGTCCTTTTTCGAGCGTTGTTTGCGGTTTGTCTTTCGGCTGGCGTGTTTGGCAACAATCGCTTGGGCCTCCGAGCGAAACTCGGGGCCACGTCGCACTGCCCAAACTCGTTCGCGTGCGGCTTTTGCCGCCGCAAGGTGGTCAAAAATACGAACAGGATAGCGCCGCCCGATCACTTGGGTTGAAGCCTCATACTTCCAAGGCTCATGAATGTATCTATCGGGAATTTCAGCAAGTTCAGGCAGCCATCTTCGGATGAATATCCCAGCCGGGTCCTGATCATATCCTTGTTTGACCGGGTTGTAGATGCGCACTGTATTGATGCCCGTAGTGCCCGATTGCATCTGGACCTGGCTCCAATGTATGCCAGGTTCATAGTCGGTGAACATACGCGCCAGATGCAGTCCAGGTGCACGCCAATCCAGCCATAGATGAAAACTTGCCACCGCCATTACCATCGCGCGCATCCGAAAGTTAAGCCATCCCGTCGCCTGTAGAGATCGCATACATGCATCCAAAAACGGATATCCGGTTTCCCCCGCACTCCATGCTCCCAGAAGCTCGGTGCTTGGGGTTTGCGGACGCAGACCGTCGTAAACCGAGTGCAAGTTCTCAAATTCGATCAGGGGGTCGCCTTCAAGCTTTTGGATAAAGTGACAATGCCAGTGCAGCCGACCAGAGAAAGAGCGCAAAGATTTTTGCCAGTTTCGCGTCCCTTGCGGAAGGCTCCGACGACGCGCGTCGCAGGCTTGCGTAACCTCGCGCATCGAATGAGCACCCCATGCGAGATACGGAGAAAGCCGGGAGCACGCCTCTGCACCCGACACCGGGCTGGACATCTCGCACTGATAGTTCTCACCGCGACTGGCCAGAAAGCTAGCAAGGCGCTCCAAACCGGCACGTCTACCCCCGGCCTGACGTTGGGGGCAAGGATCGCTAGCCAAGCCCAGATCGCGTGCCGTCGGTATGTGCCCGAGTTCAAGGTCAATTGGCGGCAATGCGGGCACAGGTGTGATTGGCTCAGCCATAAGCCTGTCCCAGCGGGTCGCCCACCCATCCCGCGATCTGAGTTTTCGCCAGACGCCATGGTTTTGTACTTCGGTCCAGGGCACCCCCTGTTCACGGCACCATGCGGCAACTTTCAGATCTCGCTGATAGGTCCAATCGTTTCCGGTCTCTTCGTGAGACCAAAGAGCGTGCAACAGCCCGGCCTGCTTTAACTCATCCAAAATGTCTACAATTGGACCGAACCGCAGAGCCAAAGGCTGGCCTAACCGAGCAAGATCTGCCCTTAATTCTGCGAGTGTTTCAGAAACAAAACTCCAGTGCCTTGCGGAGGCATCCGGTTGTTTCCAAAGCTCTGGTTCGACAACGTATATTGGCAAAGTTGGTCCAAGCTGAGCGGCTCGTGCCAGTGCCCGATGATCTTCCACACGCAAGTCCCGTTTGAACCACACCACTTGCACTTGCCATGCCCTCACTCACTTATTGCGTGATGCAGATATAACTAGCCCGCACCAAGTACCTGTCCAAGTGAACGGGTTCCGGCTTCCGTGAAGCAGTCAGACGTAGGTGGTGGTACGCACTCTGCTTGTGTTCAATTCAAAATCGCGATCAATAGGTTCAATGCCGAAGCTAAGGCTACCCAGGCCAGATACGGTAGAAAGGCCAACATTGCGATCGGATCTGATCTGCGCACCTGTTGAATGAAGGCGACAATCACGATCAACAGCGATAGAATGACAACGAAGGCGAACCAAGGCAGATGCAACACGAAGAAGACTGGCGACCATAGGAAGTTCAAGCCCATTTGCGCCCACCATAGCTTCATTTTGACAGAGCTTTTATCCGCCTCGAACTGACGCCATCCCACCCAGGCGATCAGTACATAGAGCAGCGACCAAACCGGAGCAAAGATCCAGTTGGGCGGGTTGAACACGGGTTTGGATAGGTTCGCGTACCATGCACCTGGTGCAGTCAGTGCTCCTATCAGGATGCCACCACCCAACACGAGGACTAAGAAGCCAACCCGTATCAACAGTTTTGTCATCTTTGAAACCTCATTCGTATGACTTAACCACACGAACGGCCATCAGCAATCTGGGATCGACAGCAAGGTTTGCGCGTCAGAAGAGAAAACCGCGTTACTGCTTTCACCTTCTTTCGCATATGTCACTTTGGCGCCGGCAATCTCTGAACCGCTGACAGTGATCTCCCTCTGACCGATGGTGTCATCGACGTCGATGGTAAAGGAAATACTGGATCCGATCTGGAGGTCAATGAAGTCCTGTCCGTCCACAACCGAAGGCACATCGAGCAAAGCTTCTGCGCCATCGATAACTTCAAGAGGCTGGAACACCTCAACCCCTGCGCCAGCCTCTGACACATCAAAAATCAGACGGCCGGAAGATGGCGAAAGGTCTACTTTCAAGGTTGAGGAACCCAGATCGCACCCTCGACAAAGCGCACCTCAAGTCCAGCATGGAGCGCTCCGGTCGAAAGAAAGCTAATGGCCGTTGCCAGCAAGTATGAACGAAAAATCGCGACCTCTTAATTGCCTCTATACGTACATTACGCCCCACGCAGTTCTCTGGATCTCGAATTTGGCCCCATCTTTCAGATAATCAGCAAGTTGCCACTTGCGGCCCGTTCCGGACCTTGACCGATGCGCTTGCCGATGCTGTGCAGCTCTCACGAAGCAAACGTTCACTCTATTCGGTCCATAAAACGGTCTCCGAGTAAAACTGGGACCAAGCAAACCAAAAGGCCTGATGGCTCAAACGTTCGTCGCCGTTTAATCCGATGGCCCTTACGCCCCCTGCAAATAGTTCCAGTCTCACGTCTTCAAACGCGACGTCTTGCCCTGCAACCAATGCAGCCACGGCTGTTGCACGGGGAAAGGCGACTGGAGTTCCGTTGGCCGTGATTGTGCCGATGATGTCTTCGTGCACAGGCAGCCGCGGATCGACGTCCCCTATCGGGAATATTGGGCCATTCGCGTCGCGTGTTTCGCGCAGGTTGAAGTCGCGACCTAGGGCCAAAGCTTCAACCAGGACCGTTGTGTTCGGATAAGCCTCGCGCCAAGCACCCCAATCAGTCGTGATAACCGTTGCTTGTTCCAATTGGAGCCCGATATCCGCCAATGGGCCCGTCACGGCCTTGCCAAGGAATGTGTCAAAAACAGAATGTGTTTCGGTGTCATACATGACTTTGTTCGAGCGGATAAGCAGGCCAGACGTTCGTAAAATGGGCCGCTTCACGCCTGCCGGTAATCGATCAGTAAAGTAGGCTTGCGCGGCTCCGCAGAGCGTGCAGTAGGGAATGCCAAGATCACGCCCCCCGAGTGTGTCATTCACCATTTCACGTACTTCCATTATCCTGCGAGGATAGGCACGCGCTTGACCGTTCACCACGATGCCGAAGATGACATCATCATCTTCCAACCAAGTCGCCTCGGCTGCGGTACTGATCTCGGGATTATCGACGGCAGGGATGCAATGGCAGACATCATCAGTCGAGTCATAGGGACGCGCATCGATGTAAACCCCGCCCCAATCCACGAGTTGCCATGCGATATCGCCCTCGACAAAGATTTTGTCCCAACCGGAAACATAGTTAGTGAAGACATGGCGCTTGTGGGCGAGGTAGCCTGGATAGGCGGGAATGTCCCACGCGATCATCTTGTTGATAATCTCCGGGCGCCGAAGTCCGGTATTTAAAGGAATGTCGAGGATCGTCGCCGCGGCCCGTGTCAGCGCAGCGTAGAATTCTGGCCTCCAAGCAAAACGCTGCATGTCAGTGATGATCCAAACTAGTCGAGGATCATACGTTTGCGCGATTGTATCAAAGGCCGCAGCATTTGCAGGGTCCCATGCGGCCTGCGCTACTGCGATCAATAAAATCTCTTCCAAGGCCTCTTTTACAGAAGCATCCAGAGATCCTTCCTGGATCGTCGGTGGTGCCCCAAACTCAGCCGTCACATAGTCCCGCGACGGCCCAACGGTCTGCGCCCAAAGCATGTCGAAAGCGAAACAGAGTACGACGGCAATAGCGAACAGATGGCGAAGCATATTAGTTCCTTCGAAGGGAAATCCCTTGGGAGATACTAAGCCGGGAATACAGGATCGTGGCTTCACGTTTGCATTAGGCTGCAAACCTGACGTTTGAGGTCCCCACTCAGCGTCTCTCAAACGGCCAACGTTCGTTATTGACACTACGGCCGCGGCCGCAAAGCTGACATTGACGCCATTGCAGCGTTTATTTGTTGGGGCCGCAGGATCACCACACCTGTCTGCCCATACAGAGTAAGCAGGAGTACCAATTGACCATCAATTGGAGGTTTGACCAGACGGATAGATCTGGAGAAAAATCTAGTATGGACAACTACCCAA
>NZ_WQDY01000020.1 GCF_013033355.1 Ruegeria lacuscaerulensis | reverse complement strand
CCGTCAGCACCGTCTCCAGCGCCCCAGCACCGCCTCAGCAGCGCCGGTGAAGGGGTATTTACGGATTAGGTCTGGGACCTGCAACCCCCATTTTGAAAAAACTTTACATTTCTCAGAAGAAACTCCCTGACCTTAATAAAAACAATAAGTTACATTCACAAACAGGATCAAATACCCGACCATGGACGCGTCTTAATCCTGAAGTACGATCACTTTCTGTGGAATCGTACCCAATGCTTGGTACGCCTGCTGGATCCAGCCAAAAGAAACGCCGCCCGAGTTCCCCCGCGCGGCGTCGTTTTGTGAGTGGTGGTAGTCTTAATTATTTCAGGTCGAACCGGTCTGCGTTCATCACCTTGGTCCAAGCGGACACAAAGTCGGCGGTGAACTTGGCTTCGGCCCCGGACTGGCCATAGACCTCGGCCAGCGCCCGCAGTTGCGAGTTCGAGCCAAAGACCAGATCGACGCGAGTACCGGTCCACTTGACTTCACCGCTGGCGCGGTCGCGGCCCTCATAGACACCCTTGCCTGCGGGTTTCCATTCGGTGCTCATGTCCAGCAGGTTGGTGAAGAAGTCGGTGCTGAGCGTCCCAACCCGATCCGTGAACACGCCGTGCTTGGTATCGCCGAAATTGGCACCCATCACACGCAGGCCACCGACAAGTGCTGTCATCTCGGGCGCGGACAGGGTCAGCAGCTGGGCTTTGTCGACCAGCAGCTCTTCGGGTGAAACGGTATAGTCACCTTTCTGGTAATTGCGGAAACCATCAGCGATGGGCTCCATCACAGCAAAGCTATCGACATCCGTCTGGTCCTGCGACGCATCAGTGCGGCCCGGAGTAAACGGAACCTCGACATCCTGACCGCCAGCCTTGGCCGCCTGTTCGATACCTACGGCACCGGCCAGAACGATCACATCCGCCAGCGAGACCTTTTTGCCGCCCGACTGCGCATCGTTGAACGCGGCCTGAACACCCTCGAGCGCGGACAGCGCCTTGGACAATTTCATCGGCTCGTTCACATCCCAGTCTTTCTGGGGGGCAAGGCGGATACGGGCACCATTGGCACCACCGCGCTTGTCCGACCCGCGGAAGGTCGAGGCCGAAGCCCAAGCGGTCGATACCAGTTCCGGCACCGACAGGCCGGTTGCCGCGATCTTGGCTTTCAGGTCGGCTACGTCCGCGTCATCCACCAGATCGTGATCCACAGCGGGGACGTTGTCCTGCCAGATCAGCTCTTCGGTCGGGGCCTCTTCACCGATATAGGCCGAGCGGGGGCCCATATCGCGGTGGGTCAGCTTGAACCATGCTCGAGCAAAGGCATCGGCGAACTCTTCCGGGTTTTCGTGGAAGCGTTTCGAGATCGGGCCATAGATCGGGTCCATGCGCATCGCCATATCGGCGGTGGTCATCATGGTTTTGACCTTTTTCGACGGATCATGCGCTTGCGGGGCCATGTCTTCTTCTTTGACGTTCACCGGCTCCCAGATCCACGCGCCCGAGGGGCTTTTGGTCAGGTTCCAGTCATAGCCGAACAGCAGGTCGAAATAGCCGTTGTCCCACTTAGTGGGGTTGGCCGTCCACGCGCCCTCGATCCCCGAGGTGGTGGTGTCGTCACCCTTGCCCGAGCCAAACTTGTTAATCCAGCCAAAGCCCATCTCTTCAATCGGAGCGGCCTCTGGATCGGGACCGACCAGATCGGGATCACCCGCACCATGGGCCTTACCAAAGGTGTGGCCACCTGCGACCAGAGCGACAGTTTCCTCGTCATTCATCGCCATACGACCGAAGGTGTCGCGGATATCACGGCCCGAGGCCAGTGCGTCGGGCTGTCCGTCCGGACCTTCTGGGTTCACGTAGATCAGACCCATCTGCACGGCGGCCAGTGGGTTTTCCAGATCCCGCTCGCCCGAGTAACGGCTATGCGGGTTGTCCGTCGGGGCCAGCCATTCGGTTTCCGAACCCCAATAGATGTCCTCCTCTGGGGCCCAGATATCTTCGCGGCCACCGGCGAAACCAAAGGTTTTGCCACCCATGGATTCGATGGCACAGTTGCCCGCCAGGATCATCAGGTCGGCCCAGGAAATCTGGTTGCCGTATTTCTGCTTGATCGGCCACAGCAAACGGCGCGCTTTATCCAGGTTGCCGTTGTCCGGCCAGCTGTTGAGCGGCGCAAACCGCTGGTTACCGGTCGAAGCACCGCCACGGCCATCTGCCGTCCGGTAGGTGCCCGCGCTGTGCCACGCCATACGGATGAAGAACCCGCCGTAATGGCCATAGTCCGCAGGCCACCAGTCCTGCGAATCCGTCATCAGCGCATAGAGGTCTTCCTTCAGCGCCTTCATGTCCAGAGCCTTGAACGCTTCGGCGTAATCGAAATCCGCATCCATCGGATTCGAGGCCGGTCCGTGCTGATGCAGGATCGACAGGTTCAGCTGGTTCGGCCACCAGTCCCGGTTAGACCGGGTTCCTGCGCCGTGCATGACAGGGCATCCGCCTGCTTTGGGGTTATCACTTCCGTCCATGTCGATCTCCATTCCTGGCAAAATTCCGGCGCTGTGGCGCCGCTAAAAACTCGGTCGGTCAAGAACACATATAGATGACACTTTTATCCATCCTATAGGCGCCGCGAAAATTCGCGCAGGCAGCAGGGCGGGCAACAGCGACTCTCGGGTCTTGTCGACGCCACTCCTAGCAAATTCAAGCTATGCTAAAAAGTTTTGTTTTCGGATGATTATGATAACTAAAAATTATCGCAAATAGATCATCCGTCTCGCGTTAATGAGTCCAAGCCAACCCGGTAATCAGGATACAGAAGCTTCACGCCCAGTTCATCCTTGATCCGGTCGTTCCTGACGCGCTTGTTCTCATTGTAGAAGCTACGCGCCATGGGGGTTAGTTCCGCCTCATCAAACGGGACCGCGGGTGGTAGAGGCAGCCCCTGCAATTCCGCCGCATAGGCAATTACGTCTTGTGGAGGGACCGGCTCATCATCGCAGACGTTATATATGGCCCCCGGATTGGGCGCAGACATGGACGCAGCAAGAACCTGCGCAATGTCGGCCACATGAATGCGAGAGAATACTTGACCCGGCTTGATGATCCGCCGCATCCCAACGCGTTTCAGTTTGGAAAATGGACCGCGTCCGGGGCCGTAAATCCCGGCCAACCGAAAGATATGGGTCGGCAGGTTCGGAATACTCAACCATTGTTGCTCGGCTTGAACCCGCCATTTGCCGCGTTGGGCCGTGGGCGTCGCAGGCGTGGATTCATCCACCCACGCACCTTGATGATCACCGTAAACGGCGGTTGTGGACAAGTATCCAACCCACTTGAACTGTGCAGCCCGTGCCGTGATTTCGTCTTGCAGCGCTGCCAGAACCGGATCGCCATCAGCATTGGGTGCCGTTGAGATCAGCAGATGCGTCACCCCGTCCAGATTGACCTGTTGTCCCGGCCAGACAACTGGTTCCGCCCCAGATGCCCGTAAAGCCGGTGATTGCGCCGGATCCCGCGTGGTTCCGATAGCCCGCCATCCATTGGGCGCCAGCAGTCGCGTCAACTCCTGCGCGGAATAGCCATGACCAAACGAAAATAGAGTACCTGTCATGCCGCCATTGATGATCCGCAAATCCACCGGATGCAAGCGGGGTCAACGGGATACTTGATTCGAATCTCTCAATGCGCCTTTCTTTTAGGCATGAGTGACAAAACCTCCGATCTGCACACGGCTTATGCGCTAGAAACACCCGAAGATAACCGACGGCTATATGCCGAATGGGCCGGGGACTATGACGAAGGCTTTGCCACCCGAGAGGATTACCAGCTCCATATCCGCACCGCCCGCGCGTTTGTCGGCGCAGGAGGTCAGGGTCCGGTGCTGGATGTCGGAGCCGGAACAGGATTGTGCGGAGCCGTTCTTGCAGGTTTGGGTGTCGGACCTATCGACGCCACCGATATCAGCGCCGAGATGCTGGATCAGGCCATGCGCAAGGATATCTACCGCGACGCGATAGAAGCTGACCTGAACGAGGGTATCCCGGTTCCGCGCGAAAACTACTCGGGCGTCGTGTCGTCAGGCACCTTCACCCATGGCCATCTGGGCCCCGAGGCTTTGATGCCCCTGCTGCGCGTCGCCCGCCCCGGAGCGCAATTCGCCCTGTCGATCAACGCGCAGCACTATGAAAAACTGGGGTTTGCCGAAGCTCTGCACAAACTGGCACAGGGCCAGATTAGGAATCTCGCCCTACCCGAGGTTCGAATCTACGGCGAACTTGCCAACGGCCCAAACAAGGACGATACGGCTTTGATCGCCCTGTTCGAACGAGTTTAGCGCCCCTTCCAGACCGGATCGCGTTTTTCAGCAAAGGCGCGAGCACCTTCCAGATTGTCCTCGGACCCGTACAGAGTATCCACGGTCGGCAACTGCCGCCGTGTGATCCGGTTCATGGCGTCCTGAAACTTGGAGTCTTCAGCCTCGCGCACAATCTCTTTGATCGCGGCATAGACCAGAGGCGGCCCGCTGGCCAGCAAACGCGCCAGTTCCCATGCGCGGTCCATCAGCTGATCGCCGGGCACGATCTCGTTGACGAGGCCCCAGGTCTTGGCCTCATCCGGGGTGAACCAGCGGCCCGTCAGTAATAATTCCATCGCGATGTGATAGGGGATGCGCTTGGGCAGTTTGACACTGGCCGCATCCGCAACGGTGCCGGATCGGATTTCGGGCAGGGCGAAGCTGGCGTGATCTGCGGCGATGATCATGTCCGCGCTCAGCGCCAATTCCAGCCCGCCACCGCAGGCAATACCGTTCACGGCGGCAATCACCGGCTTGTTCATATCGCGCAGCTCTTGCAACCCGCCGAACCCGCCCACACCATAATCGCCATCCACTGCGTCGCCATCCGCCGCAGCCTTCAGATCCCAGCCGGGGCAAAAGAACTTGTCGCCGCCGCCGGTGATGATCGCCACGCGCAGGTCCGGGTCATCGCGGAAATCCCGAAACACCTCGCCCATAACGCGGCTGGTGGCCAGATCAATCGCATTCGCTTTGGGACGGTCCAGAGTGACCTGCAATATAGCGCCGTCGCGCTGGGTTTTGACCGGGTTCATGTGCGTGCCTTTCGGATCAGTGCATCCACCGCCACGGCCCCTTTAGGCCCGCAGATAAGCGGATTGATTTCAACTTCGCTGACATGGGTTGCGTTGGCAATGACATAGGCCTGCACGGCCTCGACCGTATCCAGGATCGCGCCCATATCTGCGGCGGGCTTGCCGCGATAGCCAGCCAACAACGGCGCACAGGCCAGCTCGCCCAGCGCCTTTTCAACTACATTCCGAGGCGACGGGATCAGCAGAGACACCGAGTCCCGTAGGATTTCCGTCAACACCCCGCCAGCGCCTAAGGTCAGAACATAACCATGGGCCGGATCGCAGGTGACACCGATTAGCAACTCGGCAACGCCTTCGGGCGCCATTTCCTCGATCAGAACTTTATGGGTGCCGATCTGGGCCGCGACCGCCGGCAAATCGCCCACGCTGACCCCTAACTGAACCGCCCCGTGGTCTGACTTATGGGCCAGTCCAACGCCCTTGACGGCGAAAGGACCGGTCAGGTCACCCGCGCTGGCGGCATCGGCCTGAATCACCAACCTTTTTGGAGTGGACACACCGAAGGCTGCAAGCTGGTCCTTGGCCTCCGCCTCGGTCAGCGTAAGGTTTGGATTGGCAGTACTGGGAAGGACCACCGGATCAGAGTCCTGACCTGCAGGGCGCGCCGCCGCTTCGACGGCCGACAGTGCCTCATGCAGCCCGGCGAAGGGAATAACGCCGCCATCCATCAGTCGCTGCGCGACGTGCTCGGGCATCAACTCGGGCAGAGTCGCCGTTACTGCAAAGGGCCGCCCGGTTTGTGCCACGCAATTCAACGCGGCCTGCGTCGCACAGGTCCAATCGGTTTGATCAGTGTGCGGATAGTCCACAATGGCCATAGTCAGTGCCTGTTCTGGCCCCATCATCGCCGACCAGGCGCGCGTCATCGCCTGCGTGTCGCGCCAGATATAGGTGTGGTAGTCCAGCGGGTTCGCCAGCGCCACCATCGGCCCCAATGCCGCGCGCAGATCGGTGCGTTGCGTATCCGTCAAAGGCGGAAAGTGCAGATCGCGCCCCTCGGCCATATCCGCGGCCAAACTGGCCTCGCCCCCCGAGCAGCTGATCGTACCAAGCCCGTTGCTGTCCAGACGCCCGGTTACATGCAACAGCTTGAGGCATTCCAGAAAGCTGGGGATGTCATCCAAGCGGGCAATCCCCAACCGATCCAGAAACGCCTGCGCACCCGCGTCTTGACCCGCCAGCGAGGCCGTATGCGAAATCGTTGCCGCCTGGGCATGGACCGACCGACCCATCTTCAGCGCGACAATCGGGACACCGCACTGACGAGCCTTTTTAGCCAGCGCCTCCCATTTGCGCAGATCGCCAAACCCTTCGATATGCACGCCGATGGCCGTAATGCGGTCGTCATCCAACAACGCCGAGGCAATCTGGGCTTGATGCGTCTGCGCCTGATTCCCACAGGTCAGCATGAAGGCCAACGGCAAAGCGCGGCGCTGCATGGTCATGTTGATGGCAATGTTCGAGCTTTGCGTCAGGATCGCGACTCCGCGGTCCACAGGTCGCATGCCGTGCTGATCGGGCCATACGGCCACGCGATCCAAACCGTTAATGAAGCCATAACAATTCGGACCCAATATCGGCATCTCACCAGCGGCGGCGATCAGTTGATCCTGCAAGCCCGCGCCTGATTGGTCTTCGGCCTGAGCCTCGGTAAAGCCCGAGGCAAAACAGACCGCGCCGCCTGCACCCATCGCGGACAGAACCGCAACCGCCTCGACGGTCGCGTGGCGGTTGATCCCGATAAATGCCATGTCAGGTGCAGAGGGTAAATTTTCGAGCGTTGCGAACGCCCGCTCCCCAGCAACTTCGACCGCTTTGGGATGGACCGGCCAAATCTCGCCCTTGAACCCGAATTTGCGGGCCTGCTCGATGACCGCCGCACACCACGCGCCTCCGCCGATCACGGCGATGGTTTTAGGGTTCAGCGCTCGGGCCAGCGCTGTCGTCATGCGCCCAGCGCCCGCAGCAGATCGCGGCTGATGATGTGGCGCTGAATCTCGCTGGTTCCGTCCCAGATGCGTTCGACACGCGCGTCACGCCAGAATCGCTCCAGCGGGTAGTCGTCCATCAGACCCATCCCGCCATGCACCTGAATCGCCGCATCTGTCACCCGGGCCAGCATTTCCGAGGCGTACAATTTGGCCGAGGCGATCTCACGGTTGGCGGGCAGCCCCTTGTCCAGACGATCGGCGGCGGCAAGGGTCAGCAGATCGGCGGCATCAATCTCGGTGATCATGTCTGCAATCTGGAATGAGACGCCCTGAAACTTGCCGATCTTCTGGCCGAATTGCTCACGCGTGGCGGCATAGTCCAGCGCATAGTCGAACGCCCGCCGCGCGCGCCCAACCGACATTGCGGCAACGGTGATCCGGGTGGCGTAAAGCCAGGTGTTCATCACCTCGAACCCGCCATCGACCTCGCCCAGAACCTGTGCATCCGGCAATCGGCAATCGTCGAAGTCCAGCACCATGTTCTTGTAGCCGCGATGGCTGACCGACTTGTACCCATCTCGGATTGTGAAGCCGGGGGTGCCGCGATCGACCAGAAAGGCAGTGATGCGTTTCTTGGGGCCTTTCGGTGTCTGATCTTCACCGGTTGCGATGAAGACGATGATAAAGTCTGCATGTTCCGCGCCCGAGATGAAGTGCTTGGTGCCATTGACCACCCAGTCGCCCCCATCGCGCACGGCAGCGCATTTCATCCCCCGCACGTCCGAGCCCGCACCGGGTTCAGTCATCGCCAGCGCGTCCATTTTTTCACCTCGTACGGCAGGCATCAGGTAACGGTCGACCTGATCCCCCTCACACGCCATTAGAATGTTCTGAGGCCGCCCGAAGAAATGGTTCAGCGCCATTGATCCCCGGCCCAACTCGCGTTCGACCAGTGCGAACTCCAGATGGTTTAGCCCGGCACAGCCGACGCTTTCGGGGAAGTTGCAGGCATAAAAGCCCAACTCGATCGTCTTGCGTTTGATCTCGGCGGCGATCTCGTGCGGAACCTCGCCGGTGCGCTCGACCAGCTCTTCATGCGGGTAGATTTCGTTTTCGACAAAGCTGCGAACGGTCGCGGCGATCATCTCTTGTTCGTCGGACAGGCCATATTGCATCTGGGGTCTCCACATCTGGGGTTGCGGGTATCCTGACGTGGCTTGCCAAGCTGAACATGCAGAAATATACCTAAATCATGCAAAGATGGATCAAATTCCCCGCTGCGCCGCAGCAATTCGGAGTGCTTCTGTTCGACGGCTTTTCCAACCACTGCCTGGCGAATACGGTCGAACCCTTGCGGGCTGCGAATTCCATCGCTGGGCGCAAACTGTATGACTGGCAATTTCTGTCACTAGATCGTGCGCCCGTCACGTCATCTTCGGGGCTGCAAGTCGCACCACATGACATCTTGCAGAATGCACGGGGCGATACGTTGCTCGTCATGCCCTCTTACGGGTTTCGCGCCCATGGCGGGTGGCGGACGCTAGCGGGGTTGCGATCCGCAGCGGGGCGTTACAGTGCGCTGGCCGGGCTGGACACAGGAAGCTGGTTGTTGGCGCTGGCCGGATTACTGGACGGGCACCGTGCGACGATCCACTGGGAAGAATTGGGCAGCTTTACCGAGCGGTTCCCCGAGATTGACGCACAGCGCGAACGCTACGTGATCGACGGCGACCGCATTACCTGTTCTGGCGCGATGGCGGCGTTTGATCTGGTGCTGCACCTGATTGGGCGAGACCACGGGCAGGCTTTGGCGCTGGAGGTAGCGCAGCTTTTTATGACACGCGATTCCGCAAGGTCTCATTCCGGCGGGGCAGGTGCGACCAGCAGCTATGTGAACAAAGCGCTGGCGCTGATGCAGGAACATTTGGAAACGCCCTTGCCTATCCCCGAGATCGCCCGCCGGGTTGGACGATCGCAAAAGGCGCTGGCGGCCCGAATGCAAACCGAACTGGGCGCAGGCCCCGCACAGGTCTATCGCCGCCTGCGCCTGAACCTGGCCCGGAAGCTGGCAGCCGAGACCGACCTGACCATCGCCGAGATCGCCCTGCGCGCAGGCTATGACGACCCCAGCGCCCTGACCCGCGCTTTTCGGACCGAGTTCGGGACCACCCCGCGCGCAATGCGATCCGGCTAGGTATACATCTGCTTTTTATAGGCCCGCGTCCGCGTCGTCGCCTCGGCAGACCCATCGTGATAGGTGCCAAACCACTTGTCGAAAGGGATTTCTGAGGTGCCATAGTTGCACTCGAAATACCGGTGATGAAGCTGGTGGAAAAAGTCCCCCGCACGGGCCGCTTCAGTTTCTCCGGCTTTCAGCTTTTCAAACCCTGAATGAGACAGAACCGGGCTGATCTGCTGGAAATACGTGTGAAACAGCAGATGCAGAGGGTGAGACGGCACGATCAGATGGATGAAATAGGTCGTGAAATACAGCAGGTTTTCATACCAATGGTTCGATATCCCCGACCACGGGCCGATATTGACGTTGCGGTGATGCACGGCATGGACATGTTTATAAAGCTTAGGGTGATGCTCCAGCCGATGCACCCAATAGAAATGCAGGCCAGACCACATCGGGATGAACAACATCCAGACGACAAACCAAATCGGCGCACTGGCCCAAGTGACTGTCGGCACATATCCGTTGGCCATCGCCCAATAGATCACCCATTGATACACGGTCGCCACGGTCATGGCGCTGCCCAGCGTCCACCAGATATTGTCCCAGACCTGATTGCGGAAGGTGAAATTGCCGTTGTCTCTGGTCAGGTCGCGACGGTCGAACTTTTTGTACATGCCCTGCCCCTTGCGCATGTAAAGCCACCAATGCAGCCCGCCCGCCACCAAGATCTGAGGCACCATGTTCAGCAGCCAAATGCGGAACATCCACCCCGGAGCAAAGCTCTTCGTCGACTCTAACCCAGGGAAAAATACGACATAGGCAATGACCGCCAGCCCCATACACAGGGTCAGTGAGGTAATCTGCAACCAAGCTCCACTGTACCACTTCAGCACAGAGGCGGGGCGCGGAGGCCACGCGAACAGCGGGTTCAAACCCACAGGGCCTTCGGGGTGATAGTGCCAGCGGGCGGCTTCGGGGTCTTGTGCAGTATCAGTCATGGAAATCCCTTTAGCTGGCGTAGTCCGAACCCTCTGCATCCAGCAGAGCCTTGATTTCCCGCAGATGCGCCTCGGCCTGATCGGGGTAGTCGTCAAGTTCCCGCGCGGTCTTTTCCGCAATCTCATCGGACAAGACACGCAGGGGCTGGCCGGTCTGCAGCGCGCGGATATATGTCTCGGCCGCACGTTCGAAATAATAGAGGCGGTTGAACGTATCCGCCGGATCGCTGCCCGTCACCAACACGCCATGGTTGCCCATGATCATGACCTTCTTCTTCGGGTCCGACAGCATCGCGGCGCAACGCTCACCTTCGCTTTCGAAGGCCAGCCCGCCGAATTCCTGGTCCACCACATAGCGGTTGTAGAAGGTGGCAGTGTTCTGGTCGATCGGCGGTAGGGTGCTATCGGCCAACGAGGCCAGAACGGTTGCAAAGATCGAATGCACATGCATCACACAGCGCGCATGCGGGCAATGGCGGTGAATCGAGCCATGCAGACCCCAAGCGGTCGGGTCGGGCGCGCCGGGCTGATCCATCACGTCGGGATCATTGGCATCTAGCAGCAACAGGTTCGATGCCTTGATCCGTGCGAAATGCATCTGATTGGCGTTCATCAGGAACTGCGTTCCGTCCTCGTTGACGGCTAAACTGAAGTGGTTGGCCACGGACTCGTGCATGTTCAGGCGTTCGGTCCAGCGGAAGGTGGCAGCCAGGTCGACCCTCTCGGGCCAGTGGTCGATATTAGGACGCAATTCGGTGACGGTCATGGCGGGCTCCTCCATCTGGTTTCTCAAGAAGGTGGCGACGCGAGGCGGATTTGACCAACGAAAAAATCGAACCTATTCCATTAGCTGAACTAATGATGAGGTTATGCCAATGCAGACATCGCTTCCTCCGCTGGGTTGGCTGCGTACGTTCGAGGCCGCCGCGCGACACTTGTCGTTCACCGGTGCGGCGCGTGATCTGAACATGACGCAAAGCGCGGTCAGTCAGCAGATAAAATCGCTTGAGGGTTATCTGGGCCAACCTCTGTTTCTGCGCCGTCCTCGCGCGCTAGAGCTGACCGAGGCCGGAATCACCTATCTGCCCGTGGTGCGTGAGGCGTTTCGCACGCTGGTGCGTGGCACGCAGGCCGTCACCGGCGCGCAGCAGAACGCGGTTCAGGTTCAAAGCAACATCACTTTTGCCGTGAACTGGTTGGGACCGCGCCTGCCCCGGTTCCGGGCTGCGCACCCGGATGTGCAATTGAACATCTTCACCGAACTCTGGGAGCCGCGCGAAATGGCCGAGGGCGCGGCGGTCGAAATCCGCTATTCCCTGCGCCCGTCCGACACGGTGCGCACCGAGTTACTGCGCACCGATCACTATTACCCGGTCTGCGCGCCGGGCTATGAAGTGCGGCTGGAAGATATTCAGGAACAACCCCTGTTTGACTGCTCGAACCTGCTGTCGAACTGGCAGAACTGGATCAGTGAACAGGGTCTAAATTGGGAAAATTCGCCCATAACCTATTCAACAACCTATCTGGTTAGCCTGTCTGTTGCGATGGCCGGGGGTGGGTATTGCCTGACCCATGACACCATAGCTCGCGACCTGATCGAGCGCGGACAACTGGTGGCCCCGTTTGAGTACCGCGCGCAGATGCCCGAGGCTTATTACCTGCTGCTGTCGCCTCAGGCCGAGGAAACGCCGGGTGCCGTCCTGTTCGCCGATTGGGTAAGGCAGGAAATTGCCCGCGATCTGGCGGGGTAGGCGCTCCCGCCCATCGTCAGGGGCGCTTGCGCGCCCCCTCCTTTGGTTGGGCCGGGCAGCGCTGACGCGCTGCATGACGGTTTGATGATAGATGTTCGGCAGGGGTTGCACCTTCGGACACATTCAGAAAAGTTGAGCCATGGAATATACGCCTTTCCCAAGTTGGCCCGATACCGCCCCTCGATTGATCGCTGTTGCCGCTGGACGTGATCCAGCCGACATGGTCGTGCGCGGAGGAACTTGGGTGAATGTCCATACCCGCGAGGCACTGCCTGATCACGACATTGCCATCGCCGTAGGGCGCATTGCCTTTGTGGGGCGGGATGCCACGCATTGCATCGGTCCAAATACGCAGATCATCGAGGCCAATGGGCGCTATATGCTGCCCGGTCTGTGCGACGCGCATATGCATATCGAATCGGGGATGCTGACCCCGGCCGAGTTTGCCCGCGCGGTGATCCCTCATGGTACGACGTCAATGTTCACCGACCCGCATGAGATTGCCAATGTGCTGGGACTGGATGGCGTGCGCATGATGCATGACGAGGCGCTGATGCAACCGGTGAACATCTTCACCCAGATGCCCTCCTGCGCGCCGTCGGCCCCCGGGTTGGAGGCGACAGGATATGAAATCACCCCCGAGGACGTGGCCGAGGCGATGAACTGGCCCGGCATCATCGGGTTGGGTGAGATGATGAACTTCCCTGGCGTGATCCACGGCGACCGCAAGATGCTGGCCGAGATCGCGGCGACTCAGAATGCAGGCAAAACCGTGGGAGGACACTATGCATCACCCGATTTAGGGCCTGATTTTGCGGCTTATGTTGCCGGTGGGCCCGCCGACGATCACGAAGGTACCTGCGAGGCTGACGCCATTGCGCGGGTGCGGCAGGGGATGCGGTCTATGATGCGGCTGGGCTCGGCCTGGTATGACGTGGAAAGACAGATCACGGCGGTGACCGAGAAAGGGTTAGACCCGCGCGGCTTTATTCTGTGCACGGATGATTGCCACTCGGGCACATTGGTGAATGAGGGGCATATGAACCGCGTGGTGCGCCACGCGATTGCCTGCGGATGTGACCCGCTGATCGCACTGCAAATGGCGACGATCAATACAGCCACCCATTTCGGGCTGGAACGCGAGATCGGGTCGATCACACCGGGCAGGCGGGCGGATGTTATCCTCAGTTCTGATTTGCGCGAGCTTCCAATTGAGGTGGCGATCGCCCGCGGCCAGATCGTTGCGGAAAATGGCGCGATTTCAGTAGACTGCCCGCATCTGAACTGGCCGGACAGTGCGCGCAATACGGTGCATCTGGGCCATACCCTGACCGATAAGGATTTTGAGATCAAAGCCCCCGAGGGCGCCAACCGTGTGCGGGCCAACGTGATCGGTGTGGTGGAGAATCAGGCCCCGACCAAGGCGCTGAAGGCGGAATTGCCCATCAACGGCGGGCTGGTCGAGGGCGAAGGCGACGTTTGCCAGATCGCGCTGGTCGAACGTCACCGCGCGACCGGCGGGGTCACGAACGCTTTTGTCTCGGGCTTTGGGTATCAGGGGCGCATGGCCATGGCCTCGACCGTGGCGCATGACAGCCACCATATGATCGTTGTTGGGACCGACCGCGAACAGATGGCACTGGCGGCGAACCGTCTGGCCGAGGTGGGCGGCGGCATCACCCTGTTCCGCGACGGAGAAGAACTGGCACTGGTAGAACTGCCCATCGCGGGCCTGATGTCCGACAGTCCCGCCGCCGATGTGGCCGCCAAGGCGGACCGGTTGGTTCAGGCGATGCAGGACTGCGGCTGTCAGTTGAACAACGCCTATATGCAGCACTCACTGCTGGCCCTCGTCGTGATCCCCGAACTGCGGATTTCCGACCTTGGGCTGGTGGATGTGCGGACATTTGAAAAGATCGACCTTTTGGAACCCCTCGCATGACAATAATAAAAACACCCGACGTCCCAAACCCTGAGAAGTTCACCGATCCTGCCGCCGCTGTAGCGCGTCTGGAAGAGCTGTACGAAAAGGCCACAAGTTTTCTGTGCGAAAACTTCGCCAAAGCGATGGAGGCAGGCACTCCGTCCGAACGATTCAGAGCCTATTACCCAGAAATTCGCATTAAAACGACCTCGTACGCTCATGTGGACAGCCGTCTGAGCTTTGGTCACGTCGCCGAACCTGGCACCCACGCCACAACGGTCACACGGCCCGATCTGTTCCGGGCCTATCTGACCCAACAAATTGCCCTGCTGATCAAGAACCATGACCAACCTGTGATGATTGGTGCCTCGGATACACCCATCCCGGTGCATTTCGCCGTGGCCAATAACCCCGACCTCGTGGTGCCGCATCAGGGCGCGGCGGGGTTCACCTTGCGCGATGTGTTCGATGTGCCGGACCTGACGACAACCAATGACGATATCGTCAACGGAGTGCATGACCACGAAACCGAGATTGGCCCGCTGGCGTTGTTCACCGCCCAGCGCGTGGATTATTCGCTGGCCCGTCTGGCGCATTACACTGCCACCGATCCCAGCCATTTCCAAAACCATGTGCTGTTCACCAACTACCAGTTCTACGTGTCTGAGTTCGAGAACTACGCCCGCGAACAACTGGCCGACCCCGAAAGCGGATATACCAGCTTTGTGTCGACCGGGAATGCGCAGATCACCTCGGCCGATGGCGTGTTGGAGCAGCCTCTGAAGCTGCCTCAGATGCCGACCTACCACCTGAAACGCGCCGATGGGTCGGGGATTACACTGGTCAATATCGGGGTGGGGCCATCCAACGCAAAAACCGCGACCGACCATATCGCAGTTCTGCGACCACATGCGTGGCTGATGGTTGGCCACTGCGCCGGCTTGCGCAACACGCAGGCGCTGGGGGATTTCGTGCTGGCCCATGCCTATCTGCGCGAAGACAAGGTGCTGGACGATGACCTGCCCGTCTGGGTCCCGATCCCGCCCCTGGCCGAAGTGCAGGTGGCGCTGGAACGCGCCGTGGCCGAAGTCACGGAACTGGACGGCTACGAGCTGAAGCGCGTCATGCGCACCGGCACTGTCGCCTCGGTCGACAACCGCAACTGGGAACTGCGCGATCAGTCCGGCCCGGTGCAGCGCCTCAGCCAGTCTCGCGCGATTGCGCTGGATATGGAAAGCGCCACGATCGCCGCCAATGGATATCGGTTCCGGGTGCCCTATGGCACTTTGCTCTGTGTCTCGGACAAACCGCTGCACGGGGAATTGAAGCTTCCGGGCATGGCCTCGGACTTCTATACCACACAGGTCAGCCGCCATTTGGCGATCGGAATTCGCGCGATGGAACACCTGCGAGGCATGCCGCTTGAGCGTCTGCACAGCCGGAAATTGCGTTCTTTTGACGAAACAGCCTTTCTCTGAAGCAAAAAAGCAACGTTTTCCCCCTATTTTTAGGGTTTTTCGCGCTACTATTCGTTGTGTTCGGCCACAATATCCCGTTACAGTTACGCGGTGAGGCCCAAGACATCGGGCACGTTAAGGAGACCAAGAAATGGCAAAGCCTATGACAAAGACTCAGCTGGTTGCTGCTCTCGCTGAGGAAATGGGGACCGACAAAAAAGCCGCGAACGCCGCGCTGGAGGCCATGACCGGCCTGATCACACGCGAAGTTTCGGCCGGCGGCGCAGTGACCCTGCCCGGCGTTGGCAAAATCTACTGCCGCGAACGTCCCGAGCGCATGGTGCGCAACCCCGCCACCGGCGAGCAGTTCAAGAAAGAGGCCGACAAGGTGGTTAAAATGACCATTGCGAAGGCACTGAAGGACAGCGTGAACGGCTGATCTCAGCTGTCGCAATGATACGATCAAGGGCCGCCGGTTGGGGGCCCTTTTTCTTTGGGATCAGTGCAAACTTAACAGCACTTCCAGATCACGACGGCTGAGCCGGTTCATCAAGACCCGATCGTCTGCGGATAGTTTTGCTTCCTTACGAATATACGTTTCAAGGTACGTCGCGATCTCACTGGTTGGGCGATAGTACAGATCAGGCGAAGATTGACTGAGTTCATCCAAAAGCCGAAACAGCAGCTTTTTCTGCCGCTCCGAATCCAGGTCTTTTCGCTTCTCTTGCAACATAACGGGCTTCGCCTTTGTTGTGGTCACTTATGATCTAGCGGGCCGAAAAGTAACTCCAACTCCGGTAAGAATTAAATTGTGCGCCCCGCGTGTGGTGCCCTTATGAGATTCCTAGTTACTACGGCCAGACGGTACATCTTGCGACCCTTACTGATTTAAGGAACAGTGCGCGAAACCAACAAAGGGGATGGGCGATGGATCTGCGCGCCATGGCCATGGGGCTAACATTTGCACTGATCTGGTCGTCGGCCTTTACTTCGGCGCGGATCATCGTGATGGACGCATCACCGCTGTTTTCGCTGGCATTGCGCTTTTTGATTTCCGGGTTGATCGGCGTCGCCATTGCGCGCGCAATGGGGCAAAGTTGGCGGCTGACACAGCAACAATGGTACGCGACCATCCTGTTTGGAATCTGCCAAAATGCCCTTTATTTGGGTCTGAATTTCTACGCAATGCAAACGATTGAGGCGTCGGTTGCCGCCATTATCGCCTCGACCATGCCGCTGCTAGTGGCGCTGGCAAGCAGGCTGTTTCTGGGTGATCGTCTGCGGCCCATGGGCGTGATCGGCCTCCTGGCAGGGTTTGCAGGCGTCGCCCTGATCATGAGCAGCCGCATCAGCGCGGGCGTTGATATGTTCGGCGTGATGCTCTGTGGTGTTGGAGCCTTGGCGCTGACCTTCGCCACCTTGGCGGTGCGCGGGGCGACCTCGGGCGGGAATTTCATGATGGTCGTGGGGTTGCAGATGCTGGTGGGCTCGGCCGTTTTGTTTGTCGCGGCACCGCTGTTCGAGGTGATCCATATCCACCTCACCGTTCCGCTGGCGCTGGCTTTCACCTACACAACCCTGTTCCCCGGCTTGTTGGCCACTCTGATCTGGTTCCTGTTGCTAGACCGGATCGGAGCGACCCGCGCAGCCACCTTCCACTTCCTAAACCCTGTTTTCGGTGTGACGATTGCTGCGTTGCTTCTGGGGGAGAATCTCGGCCCACTGGATGCCGTTGGCGTACTGATCACCACAGCCGGGATTTTGGCCGTTCAGTTATCGCGGCAACCTGCTCAGGGCAGCAAAGCCTCGACCTGAGACAGAACTTGCCGGGAATCGGGGCGCGTGGTCGCGCCATAGGTCGCTACAACTTCGCCTTCAGTGTCCAGAAGGATTTTGTTGAAGTTCCAACTGGGCTCAAACCCGGTCAGCGCCGCGACCTGTTGGTAGAAAGGATGCGCCTCAGCGCCCCGAACTGGGGTAATTTCCGTCATCGGCAGGGTCAGGTTGTAGTTGAAATCGCAGAACTCCTTGACCTCTTCCGCCGATCCCAATTCCTGATTGAAGGAATCCGACGGTACCGCCAGCACGACCAGACCACGCGGACCATAGTCTTCGTGGACTTGCTGCAGCGCGCTATATTGACCGGTAAAGCCACAATGCGAGGCCGTGTTGACCACCAAAACCGGCTGCCCCCGCCAATCCGCGATCGACAGGGTGCCGCCGTCGATGGACGGAAACTCTCCGGTCAGCGGCGCGGCCTGCACGGTGCGCCCGGTCAGAATCAAAGCGGTCAACAGCAAGATGCGGAACATGGTGAACTCTCCTCTGCCTCAGTATACGCGCCAAATCGCCTACCGGATCAACGCACTAGCACGCGAGGTGCGTGAATCAGGCTTTGATTTCTGCGCCTCAACCCCCAAATAATGGTGCAACCCAACCGACCGGAGGATCCATGACCCAATTTACCAAATCCCCCGAGGCCATCGCCGCCCTCTCACCTGAAGAATACCATGTCACGCAGAACAGCGGGACCGAACGTCCGGGCACCGGCAAGCTGCTGAACAACAAGGAACCGGGGATCTATGTGGATATCGTCTCGGGCGAGCCGCTGTTCGCCTCGACCCATAAATACGAATCCGGCTGTGGCTGGCCCAGCTTCACCAAACCCATCGTGCATGAACATGTCGAAGAATTTCACGACGCCACCCACGGCATGATCCGCACCGAGGTGCGCTCGAAATACGGCGACAGCCATCTGGGCCACGTCTTCCCCGACGGCCCGCGGGAACATGGCGGGCTGCGCTATTGCATCAACTCAGCCTCCTTGCGGTTTGTCCACCGCGATGACATGGAGGCAGAAGGCTATGCCGACTACCTGATTCATGTGGAGGAAATCTGATGACCGAAGAACGCGCTGTCCTGGCCGGAGGTTGTTTCTGGGGAATGCAGGACCTGATCCGCAAGCTGCCGGGCGTGTCTCGCACCAGCGTCGGCTATACCGGCGGCGATGTCCCCAACGCCACCTATCGCAACCACGGAACCCATGCCGAAGGGATCGAGATTTTCTTTGATCCCGCGCAGATCAGCTATCGTGACTTGCTGGAGTTCTTTTTCCAGATCCACGATCCGACCACGGTAAACCGTCAGGGCAATGACCGCGGGATGAGCTATCGCTCGGCCATCTACTATGTGGATGACGATCAGAAACAGGTGGCGTTGGACACGATTGCCGATGTGAACGCCAGCGGTATCTGGCCCGGCAAAGTCGTGACCGAGCTGGAGCCCGTCGGTGATTTCTGGGACGCCGAGCCCGAGCATCAGGACTATCTAGAGCGTATCCCCAACGGCTATACCTGCCACTTCCCGCGCCCCGACTGGGTTCTGCCCAAACGCGACGCGGCGGAATAAGCGATCAGCCGGCGGCAACCCTTGGGCGGCCGCTGGCTTCAACCATGATCATGGCTTCGACAAACACCTCCTGCGCCTCGACGCGGGCAGTGCGGATGTCGCGGTCAACGATCACGCGGATATCCTCGGCCCCGGCGTCACGCACCGCGCCTTCGGCCTCGGATCTTAGCACGGATTCCAGCAGGGTTAGCGCCGCCTCTGAATCGTTGAAATCTTGCGGCCCGTCCTCAAGATGCACTCGGAACTTGCCCTCGGACGGCGACGTGACTGTCCCCGCCCGGCGCAAAGTCAGGCGACCGACGACCGCACCGATGGCATTGGCCACGCCGGTATGTTCGGGCAAGATCATCTTGCAATGCAAACGCTCCCCGACCGCCGGGTAATAGCTAGGGGCCGACGCACCCAACCCGATCACATCCACGTTCAGCGCCGCATCCAACGCCAGCAGGCCCCGATGCCCGGCCAACCCCTTGCGGGTCAGAACATGCCGCGCCAGATCGGCGGAAGGGATACCAAAATCCCCGGCTTCTTCGGCAAAAGCAGTCTCTAATAAGATCAATGAGGTCTGCTCGGTCAACTGATCCACGATCATCTGCGCCAAAGCCTCGGGCGTTTTCGCCAGCACATCACCCGACCCGACCCGTTTGCGTGACACCAGTTCCAACGCCTTGCGCGCGGCGTCGGCATCCCAGGCGTCCAGCCGCCCCAAAACGTGGCTGGCATCCGACGGCGTCACGCCCGAGACCTGAACGATCCCGCGATCCACCAACCGCGTCAGAGCCCCATTCTCCATCCGTGTGCGCAACAGATCGCTCAGCGGCAAAACCTGATCGCCAAGACGGTCCAACAACACCTCTTCCCGCGCACCCAGCCCCTCGGCATGGATACCGGGCACGCGACGGGCAAAACGCGTGTCATGTTCACCTACTGTGGTCGCGCGCAGTTGTTTGTCCAACTCAGCATGCACCACATCCGGGGCCTCGGCCGCGATCAGCGACACTGGCAATACCCTACGCGGCCCAAGGACCACGCCGCCTCCCAGCCCCTCGGTCACCACATGGACCTGACTGTCGCCGCCCAAACCATGGGTGCGCATCGCCACCGCCTCGACCATGGTGCGGAAACCGCCAACCTGCGCACCATTGGGATCAATCGCGGGCTTACCGTCGCGGATCAGCGCAATATCCGTGGTTGTCCCGCCAATATCCGATACCAAGGCGTTCTCAGCCCCGGTCAACCAACTGGCCCCCACGATCGAGGCCGCAGGCCCGCTGAGGATCGTTTCGATCGGGCGCTCCCGCGCCTGCTCGGCGCTCATCAACGCGCCGTCACCGCGTACCACCATCATCGGCGCGGTGATGCCCAGCGCCAGCAACTGATCCTGCGCCCGTCCGATCAACCGGTCGATCATCCCAATGAGCCGCGCGTTCAATACAGCCGTCACCGCCCGTTTCGGGCCGTTCAACTTGGCCGACAGATGGTGCGAGCAGGTGACCGGAGCCCCCGTCCGCTCGGTAATAATCCGCGCCGCTGCCAACTCATGCGCGGGGTTGCGCGTGGCAAATTGCGCGGCCACAGCAAAGCCGGAAATGCCTTTATGAGTGTCTAAAAAGGCCTCCAACGCGGCCACATCCAACGGCGTGGCTTCGCCCCCCGCATGACTGTGACCCCCAGCAATAACCAAGGCCGGATCACCCTTCAGCGCGTCGCGCAACCCGTGCCGATCCAAATCGCCTTCCTTGAACCCGATATAGACCAGCGCCACACGCCCGCCCTGCCCCTCGACCAGAGCATTGGTGGCCAAAGTGGTCGACAAAGATACCATGGAGATTTGCTCAGGGCCAACTGCCGCCTGTTCCAATACAGCCGAAATCGCTTTGCCCACGCCGATTGCCAAGTCTGCCCGCGTGGTCAACGACTTGGCCGAGGCGATCACCTCAGCTTCATCCCGGATCAGCACCGCATCCGTATAGGTTCCGCCCGTATCCACCCCCAAAGCCAGCGCCATCGGGTTCTCCTTCCTGTTCGCTGAATTGGGTGTAGCGGTTTGGACCGACACGTCCAGCCTGTTTGCGGCACTTATGGCAGTTGTTGCACCGCCCAGCGCGCGGCATCAGCCACGGATGCATCCGGATCTTCCACCAACCCCTGCGCCACCGGCTTCAGCGCGGGCAAACCGGAATTGCCAATCGCATAAAGCACATTGCGCACAAACCGATCCCGTCCGATCCGCTTGATTGGCGAGCCCGAGAACTTGACCCGAAACGCCGCATCATCCAACCCCGCCAACTCAGCCAGAGGCGGAGCCACCAAATCATCCCGCGCAGCATAGCGAATATCGCTGGCCGCAACGGCAAACTTGTTCCACGGACAGGCTGCGAGACAATCATCGCATCCGTAAATCCGATTGCCCAACTTGCCGCGCAGTTCTTCGTCCACCGGGCCCTTATGTTCGATAGTCAGATAAGAGATGCAGCGCCGCGCATCCAATTGATAGGGCGCAGGAAACGCATTCGTTGGACAGGCATCCAAACAAGCGCGACACGATCCGCAATGATCCACCTCGGCCATATCCGCAGGCAGGTCCAATGTGGTGAAAACAGAGCCTATAAAGGCCCAATTTCCCCAATCACGGCTGACCAGATTCGTATGCTTCCCCTGCCATCCCAGCCCCGCCGCATGGCCCAGGGCCTTCTCAGGCACCGGCGCTGTATCAACAAACACCTTCACCTCGCCGCCACCTTCGGCAATCAACCACCGCGCCAACCGCTTCAGGCGTTTTTTCACCAGATCATGGTAATCCTTGTTCTGCGCATAAACCGAAATCGCAGCCAGGTCTGGATGGCTCAAAACCTCGGTAGGATCATGTTCAGGCGCATAGCTCTCGGCCAACATGATCACTGACTGCGCCTCGGGCCACAAAGCCGACGGATCGCCCCGCCAATGGGTCCGCTCTGCCATCCACCCCATCTGCCCGTGATACCCAGCATCCAAAAACGCCTGCAACCGCGCGGCCACCTCGGGCACATCCCACGGCCGACAAATCCGACAGGACACAAACCCCTCGCTCAATGCCCGAGCGACCACCTTGCGCTTTAAATCCGATCCGCTCTTCATCTGGCTAAAAATACCTTCGGGGGGAATCGCGCCCCGGCGCGATGGGGGGCAGACAGCCCCCCTTCCACCCTATCAGAAATCCAGATCCGCGTAATGCGGCGGAGGCCGGAACCCCGGCACCTGATCCGCCAGTATCGACCGGAACGCAGGCCGGGACTTGATCTTGGCATACCAATCCTTCACCGCCGCCGACCGGTTCCAATCCACATCCGAAATATAATCCAACGCCGACAAATGCGCAGCCGCCGCAAAATCCGCCAGCGTCATCTGATCGCCGGCCAACCAACGCCGATGATCCAGCAACCATGCCATATAATCCAGATGATATTTAATGGCCTTGGCACCCTCTTTCACGTTCTTGCTGTCCGGGTATCCCTGACCGGTCATCTTCTTGTTGACCCGCTCATACAACAGTTTCGACGTCACCTCGTGATGAAACTTGTCATCGAACCAACCCACCAATCGTCGCACCTCATACCGAGCTTCGGGGGTTTTCGGCATCAAAGATGGCTCGGGGCGCGTTTCCTCAATGTATTCACAAATCGCCGCGCTTTCCGACATCACCTGCCCGTCCAAACGCAGAACGGGAACTTTACCCGCCGGATTGCGGCGCAGGAAATCCGGGTCTTGCTCCCAATACTTCTCTTCGACCAGCTCAACCTCGATCTTCTTTTCCGCTAGCGACAGACGGACCTTGCGGCAATACGGGGACAGGGGAACGTGAAACAGACGCGCCATGAGCTTCCAATCGAACCAGTGAATACAATCCAGCTTTAGCGCCGAGAGGGTTAGTATTTCAATCCTCGAAACAATCTGCGCGACCATCTGCGCGGATGGTGGCCGCCCCATCCAGGATCGAGGCCGCCCGCCTACGTGTGCGCACTGATGGATCAGTGACTGATCTGTTTCGGGGGGAGGGCAGGATTGCAGCGATCCGCGCGGCCTGAACCGGCGACAGCTTGGAGGCGGGTACATTGAAGTTACGCTGAGCCGCTGCTTCGACTCCAAAAACGCCATTCCCGGTCTCGGCCACGTTCAGATACACCTCAAGGATACGTTGTTTGCTCCAAAAGATTTCGACAACCGGAGTGATCGAGGTTTCAAGCGCTTTGCGTACCCAGCTGCGTCCTTGCCACAGGAACACATTCTTCACCACCTGCTGTGTAATCGTTGACGCACCCCTTGACCCTCCGTCCTCAAGTGCATCGCGAATGGCTTCGACATCAAAGCCCCAGTGCAGACAGAAATTGGCGTCTTCCGCCGCCACAGCCGAGCGCGCCATGACCGGAGAAATATGTTCTATCGGAACCCAATCCCGTTCGACTTTGCCTAGGCGCCGCCACTCGGACCAGATCGTGTGGGTCACCGGTGGATTCACCACCGAATACAAAACCACCAGCCCAACAACACATGCGATCACCACCAAAAACCCACGCCCTACCCAGCGGCGGATTCTTGGAATAATCGGTGTTTTTCTTTTAGCGGCCTTGCGTTTCTTGCTGCTCGATTTGCGCGCTGCTTTTTTTGCCATGTTGTTGCTATACGACGCCGAAGACGGGTATGGAACGGGTTAAATCGCGATTACGCGGGCTTCGCGTGGGCGTACTACCGGACGGGCGGTATCCGGCAAAACAGGGTTTTCGCGACCAAGCTCGGGAAACAGGGTCAAAATCTCGGCCTGCGTTTGGCCGTCGGCCATTGATACGGCATGACCCGGATAAAAACTTTCGCTTTTTGCGCCATTTGCCGTCACGATCTCATGTCGTGAAAACAGCAGATGCAGATATTCGACCTCGCCACCTTCGACGCGCGTGACCGTCTTGCCGTTCACAAGACAATGCGCCGCAATCAGAACTTCGGAATGCCCAAATAGATAGGGCGCGCGCCAGTCCTCGATCAGAATACGGTGTTGCGGAGAGACGATCAGCGGTTTGTTCGTCCCCAAAACACCGGCTTCAAAGCGTACCGGGGCAAGTTTTCCCTGGGCTTTCACCGTTGTTCTGCCGACCCAAAGCAAAGGCTGTGCCCCGTTGTCAGAGGTCAGAACCAGATCACCGGGACGCAAGTCCTCGACCCGGCGAGGGCCGGATGCCGTCTCGATCATTGTGCCGGGCGTGAAACAAGGTGGGCCCAGATCGCCGGCTCCGATATCGACCGAACCAAATGAACCTCCTGTGTCGCTGAAATCAGTCGCAGATGAGCTGACGAACGTCCCGCTTTCCAAAACTTGTCCGTCGGTGGGTGTAAACACCTCGCGCCCATCGGCAAGATAGAAGGTCACACCCGTGTAGGTGATCTGAGTGCCGTCATCCAATTCAATGGTCACCATGTCATTGAAATAGGACGCCGTGATGTCTGATCCGTCGACCGAGTCGTTGTTCAGCCGGTTGATCAGGCCGTTGTCATTCTGGTCGACGATGTCGAATTTCTGAACCGTCAGGGTCGAGCCAGGTGTCGTACCGTTCGCTCCGGGATTGGCCGGGTCGATGACAAAAAACTGATCTGTGTAGGTTGTTGGCATGTGCCTGCTCCCTGCGACGCGTTAAATGGGCTGGCGACCAGAGCGCCGAGATAACGTTTTCGTTAGCTAGGCGTGAAACGATTAAAAACGCAAGAAAACCGTCAAAAATGCCAAAAAATAGAAAAACCCGCGTGTTTCAGGAGACACGCGGGTTTCTCGATTAACGATCGGACGGGGTCTTATTCCGCCGGAACTGCTTCAACTTCGTTGGTCAGAGGATGGCTGAGCTTGTTCAGCATCTCCTTTGGGCAGACCTGAAGGAAGTTTGCCTTTTCCACATCCCAATGCTGCAGGATATCTGCAGCTTTGCGACTGTTGGTTTCCAAAGCATGGCGTTCAATCAGCGTTTTCATCTGATCCATCCAGTGATCCACCGTCACCGGGCAGGTCACCAGTGTTTCCATGTTCATCAGCGCCTGCGCCTTGCCTTCGGGATCGTACAGGTACGCCATGCCGCCGGTCATGCCCGCGCCAAAGTTGGCACCAATGTCGCCCAGAATCACGGCCACACCGCCGGTCATGTATTCGCACCCGTTCGAGCCGCAGCCCTCGATCACCACTTTGGCACCCGAGTTCCGGACCGCGAACCGTTCACCTGCGCGACCTGCTGCGAACAGGTGGCCGTCGGTGGCGCCGTATAGAACCGTGTTGCCGATAATCGTGTTGTCGTCTGCCTTAAGCGGGCTGACCTGCGGTGGGCGCACGACGATCATGCCGCCCGACAGACCTTTGCCGACATAGTCATTGGCATCACCCGACACTTCCAGTTTTAGACCCGGCGCCGCAAAAGCCCCCAGCGACTGACCGGCCGAGCCCTGCAGCTTCACATGCAGATGGTCGTCCTGGAACGTGTTCCGCATCCCGAAATTCCGCACGATATGGCTGGACACGCGGGTCCCCACGGTCCGATGCGTGTTCTGGATCGCGTAGGACAGCTGCATCTTCTCACCGTCTTTCAGGAACCGCGCCGCATCGCGCACAATCTCGGCGTCCAGCGTATCGGGCACTGCGTTGCGATCCTTGTCGCGGTTGTAGACGATGTCATGTGCGCCATCGACGGTGATCAGCAGCGGGTTCAGGTCCAGATCGTCCAGATGCGCCGAGCCACGGCTGACCTGCGCCAGCAGATCGGCCCGTCCGATGATCTCGTCAATCGAGCGCGCACCAAGGCTGGCCAGCAGCTCGCGCACTTCCTGCGCGTAGAAGGTGATTAGGTTGACGACCTTGTCGGCATTGCCGGTGAATTTGGCGCGCAGGGATTCGTCCTGTGTACACACGCCAACCGGGCAGGTGTTCGACTGGCACTGACGTACCATGATACAGCCCATCGCGATCAGAGCAGCGGTGCCGATGCCGTATTCCTCGGCCCCCATCATCGCGGCCATCACGATGTCACGCCCGGTGCGCAGGCCGCCATCGGTCCGCAGAGTCACGCGGTCGCGCAGGTTGTTCATCGCCAGAACCTGATGCGCCTCAGTAAGGCCCATTTCCCACGGCAGACCGGCGTATTTGATCGACGTCGCAGGCGACGCACCCGTGCCACCGTTGTGGCCCGAAATAAGGATGATATCCGCTTTCGCCTTGGCCACACCGGCAGCAATCGTGCCAACGCCCGAGGACGCCACCAGCTTCACGGTCACCTTACAGCGCGGGTTGATCTGCTTGAGGTCATAGATCAGCTGCGCCAGATCCTCGATCGAGTAGATATCGTGGTGCGGCGGCGGTGAGATCAGCGTCACGCCCTTGGTCGAGTGACGCAGGCGCGCGATCAGGTCGGTGACCTTCATGCCCGGCAACTGACCACCTTCACCCGGTTTCGCACCCTGGGCGACCTTGATCTCAAGCTCTTCACACTGGTTCAGGTATTCGGCGGTCACGCCAAAGCGGCCCGAAGCCACCTGTTTGATCTTGGCCGACGGGTTGTCGCCATTCGGCTCCGGCACGAAATGTGCCGGATCTTCGCCGCCTTCACCAGAGTCAGACTTAGCTCCGATCCGGTTCATCGCCACGTTCAGCGTCTTATGCGCCTCGGGGCTCAGAGCACCCAGCGACATGCCCGGCGTGACAAAGCGTTTGCGGATCGAGGTGATCGATTCGACCTCTTCAATCGGCACCGGTTTGCCCAGCGGTTTGAAATCCATCAGGTCACGCAGGTGGATCGGCGGGTTTGACTGCATCTTGGCCGAATACTGTTTCCACAGCTCATAGGATGCGCGGTTACACGCCATTTGCATCATATGCATCGAGCTCGCTTCCCAAGCGTGGGTCTCACCCGATTTGCGCGCTTTGTAGAAACCACCGATGGGAAGCACGTCCAGACCGCTGTCCCAACCTTTGGCGTGGATTTCCTCGGCCTTGGCCTGAATACCGGTGACACCGATGCCGGAAATCCGGCTGGTCATGCCCGGGAAAAACTCGGCCACCATGGCGCGGCTCAGGCCCACGGCCTCAAAGTTCAGACCACCGCGGTACGAGGAGATCACCGAAATCCCCATCTTGGCCATGATCTTCAGCAGGCCCTGATCAATCGCCTCGCGGTAGCGCGCGACATTCTCGGTCAAAGTGCCATCCAGCAAGCCGCGATCAATGCGGTCAGCCAGCGAGTCTTCTGCCAGATAAGCGTTCACAACGGTCGCGCCACAGCCGATCAGAACGGCAAAGTAATGCGGATCAACACATTCCGCCGAACGCACGTTCAGCGAACAGAAAGTCCGCAGTCCCTGACGGGTCAGATGCGAATGAACGGCGCTGGTCGCCAGGATCATCGGCATCGCCACGCGGCCCTCGCCCGAGTTCATATCGGATAGCACCAGATGCCCCGCGCCCGAGCGCACGGCCTCTTCTGCTTCGGCTCTAACACGGACCAAAGCAGCGCTCAGCGCGCCCCGACCGGGTTCAAAGCTACAGTCGATTTCCGCCAGCGGCGAACCGAGATTTTCCACCAGACGGTCCCATTGGGTATTGCCGACAAAGGGGCTGTCCAGCGTGATGATCTCGGTCTGGCTGCTGTCTTCGTCCAGCACGTTTTTCAGGTTTCCGAACCGTGTTTTCAGCGACATGACGCGGTATTCGCGCAGGCTGTCGATCGGCGGGTTGGTCACCTGGCTAAAGTTCTGGCGGAAGAAATGGCTGAGCGGGCGGTATTGCTTGGACAAAACTGCCGACGGGGTGTCATCGCCCATCGAGGCCAGTGATTCCTTGCCGTCTTCAGCCATGGGGGCAAGGATTTGCTCCAATTCTTCAACAGAATAACCAGCCGCGATCTGGCGCTTGCGCAGTTCCTCTCCGCTGAACTTCGCGGTCTCTGTCACGCCTGACAGGCTTTCATTCAGATCATTGATCTTGCCAACCCACTCACCAAACGGCAGAGCACGGGCCAGTTTATCCTTGATCTGCGTGTCGCGGTACAGCTTGCCGCGCTTCATATCCACGGCCAGCATCTGACCTGGACCCAGCGCGCCTTTTTCCGTTACCGACGCCTCATCAATCGGCACCATCCCAGCCTCAGATCCGGCGATGACCAGACCATCCCCTGTCACGACATAGCGCATCGGACGCAGGCCATTCCGGTCGAGCCCAGCGCAGACCCAGCGACCATCGGTCATGGCCAGAGCGGCAGGGCCATCCCATGGCTCCATCACCGAGTTGCAGTAGGAATACATGTCGCGCCACGCCTGCGGCAGCTCAACCGCCTGTTTGGACCAGCTTTCCGGCACCAGCATGGTTTTCGCCATTGGAGCAGACCGGCCTGCACGTACCAGAACCTCGAAAACCGAGTCTAATGCGGCGGAATCCGACGATCCGCCCGCGATAATCGGCTTGATGTCCTCGGCATAGTCCCCAAAGGTCGAGGATGCCATGCGGATCTCATGGCTTTTCATCCAGTTGACGTTGCCTTTCAGCGTGTTGATCTCGCCGTTGTGGGCCAACATGCGGAAGGGCTGCGCCAACCACCATTGCGGGAAGGTGTTGGTGGAATAACGCTGGTGATAGATCGCAAAGGCGGATTCGAAACGCTCATCCATCAGGTCGGGGTAGAAGACGGCCACTTGTTCAGCCAGCATCATGCCCTTGTAGATGATCGAGCGGCACGACAGCGACGCCAGATACATTCCCGAAATCCCAGCCGCTGCCGCCGCTTTTTCGATCCGGCGACGGATCACATACAGCTCACGCTCAAAGGTTTCTTCGTCCACACCTTTGGAGTTCGAGATCAGGATCTGCTCAATCTCGGGGCGGGTCGCGTTGGCCTTTTCCCCCAGGCAGGTCACATCGACCGGCACGTGGCGCCAGCCATAGATGTAGTAACCCATGCGCAGCACTTCGGTTTCCACTATGGTCCGGCAGCTTTCCTGCGCACCGAAATCGGTCCGGGGCAGGAAGACCTGACCGACTGCGATCAGCTCATCCAGATTGGGCTCGTGACCGGTGCGACGGATCTGATCATAGAAGAAGGGGACCGGAATCTGCACGTGGATGCCCGCGCCGTCGCCGGTTTTGCCATCGGCATCCACAGCGCCCCGATGCCAGATCGCCTTGAGCGCGTCGATCCCCGCATCTACAACCTTGCGCGACGGCTTGCCGTCGACGGAAACGACAAGGCCCACACCGCAGGAAGAATGCTCTTCCTCTTTGGAATAGAGACCGTTTTCGGCCATCCACTGACGTTTGGCTTCTTCGGCGCGCACCCAATCGGCATCGTATTTAGTCATTGGCTGTCTCCTTCTTCCGAGGAGGCATACATGGCCTCAACCTCGGCTTTGGTCATTTGCTTGCGTTCACCTGCGAACGCGTATCCTTCGGGCTTTTTGTCGAAGTAAAGTTCAAGTTTCAGCGTGTGGCCTGTATCCTGAAACAGGCCTGCCGCGATTTGCGTGTGTCCGTGCATTTCACCTGGAAGCGTGATCCGGTACCACAGCGCCGAGCCGCAGTCAGCGCAGAAGGCGCGCTCGGCCCAATCGGACGAGGTGAAGGTTTTCACGGGGCCTAACGCGGCATAGCCCTCTTCGGCCTCAAACGTCACAAGCATCGAGCTGGTCCAGCGGCGGCACTGGTCGCAATGGCACGCGCCCAGCGCGTCGCGCGCGGGAGTCGCGGTCACGGTGACCGCGCCACACATGCATTGGCCTTGCAACTCGGGCATTCCGGCGCTCCTGATTGCTGGGTTATTCGGCTGCAACCGCAGCCTTGGCGTTGAAACGGTCGATGATCGCATCGGCACAGTCGCGCCCGTCACGGATCGCCCACACGACCAGAGAGGCCCCGCGCACGATGTCACCGATGGCGTAAACACCGTCCATTTCGGTCTCGCCGGTCTGGAAGGCGGCCTTGACGGTGCCCCAACGTGTCACGGGCAGGTCGGGCTGACCGAACAGGGTGGGTAGGTCTTCGGGCTCAAACCCCAGCGCCTTGATCACCAGATCGGCGTCTTCGACATAATCCGCACCTTCGATCACCTCAGGTGCCTGACGGCCTGTCGCGTCGGGCTGGCCCAGACGCATCTTCTGCACCATCACACCCTGCACCTTGTCGTCGCCGGTAAAGCCCTTGGGCGCGCTGAGCCATTCAAACACCACGCCTTCTTCTTCGGCGTTCTGAGTCTCACGCTGCGAGCCAGGCATATTCGCGCGGTCGCGACGGTACAGGCATTTGACCGAGGTCGCACCTTGACGGATCGAGGTGCGCACGCAATCCATCGCAGTATCCCCGCCACCGATCACGACGACCTTTTTACCAGAGGCGTTCAAGCGGCCATTGTCAAAGTCTTCGACCGCATCGCCAAAGCTTTTGCGGTTCGAGGCGGTCAGGAAGTCGATCGCTTTTTCGATCCCGGCCAGACCACTGCCCGGCATAGACAGGTCACGCGATTTGTAAACGCCAGTGGCAATGATAACCGCGTCATGCTTGCCACGAATGTCTTCGAATTTCGCGGCGTCGACGTCACAATTCAACTCGAATGTCACGCCGCCATCGGCCAGCAGGTCGTTGCGGCGCTGCACGATGTCCTTTTCCAGTTTGAAGCCCGGAATACCGTACATCAACAGGCCTCCGGCGCGGTTATAGCGGTCATAGACCGTCACCTGAATACCTGCGCGGCGCAGCATGTCAGCGGCCGCCAGACCGCCGGGGCCCGCACCGATGATACCAACGCTTTCGCTGCGCTCGACTGTGGGGGTGGTTGGTTTGACCCAGCCTTTGTCCCACGCGGTATCGGTGATGTATTTCTCGATTGTGCCGATGGTTACTGTCCCGTGACCGGACTGTTCAATCACGCAATTGCCTTCACACAGACGATCTTGCGGGCAGATGCGGCCACAGATCTCGGGGAACGTATTGGTCGCCTGGCTGGTCTGATAGGCCTCTTCCAGACGGCCAGTGGCGGTCAGGTGCAACCAGTCGGGGATATTGTTGTGCAACGGGCAATGCGACTGACAATAGGGCACACCGCATTGGCTGCAACGGCTGGCTTGCTCTTCTGCTTTGGCCGAGGCGTATTCGGCATAGATTTCGTCAAAGTCTTCCTTGCGCGTGTCAGCGGCACGCTTTTCAGGCATGGCGCGATCGACTTGCACAAATTTCAGCATCGGTTGCTTGGCCACGGGTCAGACTCCATGAATTGGCTTGGTCGAGTTTCTTTAAGTGATGCAAGGTAGGATGAAAAGTCAATTATGCTGACCTAATTAGTGAATTTACGATCAAAAATCCTAGGGTCGCATGGAAAAAAGCAAAAATTTAGATCCGAATCGGACCTATATGCGTTCTTTCCTTTTCTTCATCACGCTTATACCCATGAACCGCAAAGAACAGGTGACGATGGCACGGGCAGGTTAATGAGTCTATTTCAACTGATTCTTGCGGCGATCATTCAGGGTATCACCGAATTTCTGCCGATTTCGTCATCCGGGCACCTGATTCTGCTGCCCAACCTGACCGGTCTGGCGGATCAAGGCCTTGCCATTGATGTGGCGGTTCATGTGGGCACCCTAGGCGCGGTGGTTCTTTATTTTTGGTCTGACGTAAAATCAGCCGCAGCAGGTTTGCCAGACGCGCTGCGGGGTCAAACAGACACGCCACAGGCACGGCTTGCGCTTGGTCTGATCATTGCGACGATTCCGACAGTTATCCTTGGCGCCATTCTTTATCAAACCGGGCTCAGCCAGTCTTTGCGCTCGATGGCGGTGATTGGATGGACCATGTTGGGATTTGGTCTGCTGCTCTATTGGATGGACCAGAAAGGACAGCAAAGAAAAAAGGCAAATGACTGGGGTCTGAAAGATGCGGCCATTATGGGTTTGTGGCAAATGCTGGCCCTGATCCCCGGCACATCCCGGTCCGGCATCACGATTACGGGCGCCCGGCACTTGGGGTACACCCGAGAAGACGGCGCGCGGATCGCGATGTTGATGTCGATCCCGACTATCTTGGCATCGGGCATATTGCTTTCAGTCGATGTGATCAAAGAAGCCGACGCTCAACTGGCTATTGACGGAGCAATCGCCGCGCTTTTTGCCTTTGTTGCGGCCCTTCTGGCGCTGTCTTTCATGATGCGCTTGCTGCGCAGCGTCAGCTTTACGCCATACGTAATTTATCGCGTTGTTCTGGGCGTAATTCTGCTGGCCATTGCCTACAGTTGATCAGGTCCGCAGGTTGTCAGCGGATCTTTGAATTTCGTCATACTGACCCGAGGGGCGGAACTTCCAAAGATAGTCCGGCAGAACCGACTCCAGCGTGGCCGGCTCGATCCCAAGATCGGCAAAGCTTTTCGCCCCATCCGACACGACGTTGTCGCGGCGAAGGTTTTTCAGCTGATCCCGTGTCAGAATGCTATTCGGGAACAGTTGGAAACTGACGAACTTAACGATGTCAAGAACCCCGGCCATGATCCGCGCGGCAAAAAAAGGCATCCCGATAATCACGCGGCGGCGGTGGATCACGTCAAGCATCTGCTGCATGAGCGCACGGAATGTCTTGACCTCAGGGCCGCCCAGTTCATACGTGCCGGCCGCAGCCTGCCCCAGAACGCCCTGAACAGCAGCTTTGGCAACATCATCGACATAGACCGGCTGAAACTTCGTTTCGGCCCCGACCAGCGGCAGGAACGGCCCCATCCGGGTCATCCCGGCAAAGCGGTTGAAGAATTGATCCTCGGTCCCGAAAATAACCGAGGGGCGCAGGATCACGGCATTGGGCATATGAGCAAGCACTCCGGCCTCACCCTGTGCCTTGGTTTGCGAATACTCACTGTCCGAATCCGCGTCTGCACCAATGGCAGAAATATGGGCCATCCGCGTGATCCCTTGTTCGGATGCGATCCGCGCGATCCGTTCGGCCCCGTCGGCCTGTACGGCGTCAAACGCGTTCTTGCCCAGCTCGTTCAGCACACCCACGCAGTTCACCACCGCATCCGCGCCGTGCATCGCCGCCGCAACCGACGCATCGTCGCGAATGTTGCACAGGATGGGTTCAACCTGTCCAACCACGCCGTAAGGTTTGACGAACATCGCTTCATTCGGGCGCCTGACAGCGACCCGAACACGCCACCCTTCGTTCGCCATACGTCGCGCGACGTACCTGCCGACAAACCCGGATCCGCCATAAATCGTGACCAGTTTTGACATAGAAGGGCTCCTGCTTTTGGCTCCTGATCCGATCTACCGCCCAAAGAGGCGCGGAACAAGGCGCAATAACGCCGCGTGTAGGGGAAAAACCCTGCCTTTTTCGGGTGCGTTTTGGATGGGGTCAAAAAACTTTCAAAAAACTTCCCGAATCCGGTTGACCCTCCTCGCCAGTGGGCTTAAACGCCCCCCCACGACACCTGCCCAGGTGGCGGAATTGGTAGACGCGCTAGCTTCAGGTGCTAGTGTCCGTATGGACGTGGAGGTTCGAGTCCTCTCCTGGGCACCACTTTTTCCCAAATAATTTCATATAATCAATCCACTGGGATATTTTGACTCCCCCAGTCCCCCAAATAGTCCCCCATTTGATTTGTGATGGATGAGCCGCTCGAAACTAAAGAATCTAATGCATCGGATGTCTCGGATTTTTCAGTCCAACGTGAAGTTGACTATAAGGCGGTCGGCACCCACCTCATCACCATCCTGTTTCCGCGGCAAAGCTTTGGCATGCCCAAATGGAATGAGAAACATCGCAATCTTGATAGCCTTGTCATGATTGCCCTTATCAACC